>NZ_JAXLSA010000003.1:0-658420 GCF_046330795.1 Mycobacterium sp.
ATCCCGACTTCTGGGACGCAGGAAGTGGTTACGGGCGTGCCATCAACGCCCAACGGCTAGGTCGAATGCTCAATCAGGCCGCCAAGATCCATAGTGTTCGCGAGCGACGCAACGGACCACGCGGGTTCAAGCGTGCGCAGTTTCAACTTGCATGGACGCGACTGGGCATCGACCGGGGGGTATGACTCGGAGCACTCGGTGCACTCGGACAGCTCGGAGCGCCATTCTTGATCCGAGTGCTCCGACTGATCCGAGTGTTCCGAGTGCGTTGAAGGGGGTCAACATGCGAGAACGTGAAATACCCCTTGAGCGCGCGAATTGTATTATTGATGCGAAAGGAGGTTGTTCGTCAATGGCATCGAACAATTACCAATACGCATTTTCCGGGTCGATATTGAGTGAGGACAGCTCGGTGTATTCCTATGGCAGGGTTCAGATCGAGTTTCCACACGATGCGCTATGTCCTGATTGCACTACCCCAGTCGTATGGGTCGAGGACGACGAGCCTGACCATCCGTACATTGGCCACGTCTATCACGATGCCACTTGCCGCTACGTCCGCGATGGCACAGGCGAGGTTGCGCCAGGTCGGAAGTACCGATGACGTACGACGCCCGACTTCTGCGAGCCGATCACATCAACCTGCAAGACGGAATTGTGCTTGACGTAGACGGCGTCCCGTGCGGTGTGGGCAACGATACGAAGATCCCCCTGAAACCATTCAACCCACTCGACGAGCCCGAGGTCTACGACGTGTCGCTAGAACTTCCCGAGGTGGGACAGGAAACAGTCGACTTTTGGCGCAACGCACAACGGCGCCCACCGAAGGACGATTAGAGCGCCCTCAGTGCGTTTGTGCGCTCCGTTTAATTGCGCGACGAGTGAATAGTCGCACGGGAATTTCAGGCGACCGTAGCGTACACGTCGCTATTGAACCTCGAATTTCGAGCGATTACATTGGTCGTTACGCCCACCGCGCGGCAAGCGGTCGTCCGACAGGACGTTAAACAAGGAATGTGCCGACGGGCCTTGTACGGATATCTCCAATAGAAACTCTCCCATGAGCGCACGCGTGCACTGCGCTATGACCCGCTGACGAACCGGCAGCGCGAGGCGATGGGAAACACCAATCATTCATCGAGTGCGCTGAAGCGTGCTCTCTCCCAAAGGAACACAACATCATGACTAAGGTCATTACCCCTACTAGCCCCGAGGCATGGGCGCTAGATGTACTCGGCGTCGCTCCCGAGCAGACGATTCCACAGTCGATTCTGATTCAGGCGACGACTAAGGCCGGCGAGGTAGAAGGTGACGACGTCTTCGTACGCGTGCCGATGATCAACCTGGATGCCGACACCGGCTTCGTGCCCGAGGGCAACGACATTCCCGAGGCTGACCCCGACCTGTCGGAATTGGTCATCGCCACGGGCAAGATCGCTGTCCTGGTGCGGATTTCGCGTGAGCAGTTGGTACAGCCCGCTGCTTCGGAGGTCGTCAGCAATGAGATTCGACGGTCGGTGCTCAAGAAGGTCGACTGGGCATTGCTGCAACAGCCCGCTCCGACTGCACCGTCCACGTTCCCGCCCGCAGGCCTGATCTCTCACGCGGTGTACGCGGGTGTGGTCCAGGACAACCTGGATGCGGTGGTCGATGCCGTCGCATTCATCGAAGGTCTGGGCGGGTCGTGCACCAACATCATCGCGGCACCGGACGCATGGGCCAAGCTGGTCAAGCTGAAGACGGCTACGGGATCAAACCAGTCGCTCATCGGTGCGGGCACGGAATCGGCACAACGAACGCTGCTCAGCATTCCGGTCAACGTCACCAGTGCGATGACCTCAGGGCAGATCCTCGCGGTCGACAAGACCAAGACCCTGTCCGCTTATGGGTCGATCCAGGTCGCACGAAGTGAGCACGCCTACTTCAACTCCGATTCGTGGGCACTGCGCGCCACGCTGCGATTCGGGGCTGGATTCACCGAAGTGGGCGCGGGCTTGCTGCTCGACGTTGGTCCGGTCGACGAGACGCCGTAACAATTGAATAGCTCCACCCTCGTGCTGCACCAGGCGGTGGTGCGCCGACCTCGAAGGGCGATGCTCCCCAACCTACTGGCATCGCCTTTCTTGGTGGGTGACCCAACATGAGATGTAGCAGTAGTACCTCGCACATGCGCTGCACGCGTATGGTGTGACCTGTTGCAGTGCAGTAAGATTGACGTTCTGTGCTGTTGGGTTGTGATGTCATGTCTCTTACGATTGATGCATGACGAACACGACCAGCCCCCTCGAAATCTATTCGATCAACGATGCCGACGAATCCGACCCTGACCCCATCTACGAAGGCGACCATGAAGGCATGATCAAGGCCTTTGGTGATGTGTCCCTTGACTTTCTGTTTCACGATGACGACATGGGCACGAACGTCTACAACGTCGTACGCGCCGATGGGGTCGTGCTCGGTGTCGCGTACCGCGACTGACCACACACCACCCGACCGCCTGCACCCGCGCCTCACGCGTGCGTGTGGGCGTTCTGGTATGCGCGCTAGGCCAACGACCCTGGCACCCACCCCCTCGTACGGCACTGGCGGGCGCCGCAGGGTCTTTGACGCTCGCACTGTGTACGGGTTACGAAAGTTTAATTGAAAAGGCTTCGTATATATGCGATTTCGGCTACTACCTCGCCGTATTCGCTCTCAAACTCGCTATTGCACCCTCGAATTAATCGCGGTATACGCGTGTGGGCGCGCTCAGAGCGCCTGTGCGTGCTCCGCGCATTGCGCCGCGTGTGGCGCGTCATTGCGCACGTGTGCGGGCGCACACGTTGCCCTCAGGTACCCAAGATCACAAGTCTGCAGGAGCTGTGCGATGCGGTGGTGCTGCCCGTTAGTAGGACCTCATCAGTTTGCCTACACCGAACAGAGTCGCCACCAGATCGGCAACGAGTTGTTCCTTTTCGCCGATCACGTCGGTGAGCTTGCGGTGCTCCAACTCCTTCGAGGTGAACCACTCATGCAGCTCGGCAGCACCATGGACGCTTAGGCCTTTAATCCTCTTCCGAACCTTCGTGAATCCCGCACCAACGAGATCGCCTGTCCGGCTGGGTATGACGCCGTATTCATCGCGCAGGAAGCTGTTCGACGTGTCCGCGAAGGATGATAGCGCGGCATAGGCATCGGTCAGATCGCGCGCCGCCGCGACGATCTTCTTGTGAGCTGGTCGCGAGGAATCGTATGTAACATAGGGCAAGTCGCGGATACCGCCTGGCTTGACATTGATGTACCCGCCCGCCATCGCCTCGCTGTTGTACATCTCCTTGAAATATGCCGTCATCACCGGGCTGTTCAGCAACGCTGTTGCATAGAACAATTCGTCAATATCGTCGGTCGTGACGAGCACCGTCGACTTGCCCGCGTAATACGCCTTGTGCGGGTCGGGGAATGCCTCAATCACGGTCGCCATGCCCGCGATGATGATCCGCGGATGGTGGAGCCACGGCTTCTGTGGCGCGGTGGCTTCGGTGATCACCGGGGCGTCATAGGACTTCTTGATGTACTGCGTACGGTACTTGCCCCACGTCGTCGTGTACCGATCGATGGTGCCAGTGTTGATGAATTTCAACTGCTTGGCTGTGGGATGACGCGAATCGACCAGCCTATCCGCCACCAAATAAGCCTCATTGACCGTTGCCGCGGAATGGACCTCAAGGCTCTGGCCCAGCCGGTCGAATTTCGACAGTGCTGCCAACAGTTTCCGGTCCTTCGCCAGATATTCGGTCCAGTTGACGGTGTAGGTCGGCATGAATTTGCCGGGCTCTTGGACCAGTGGATCCAGGCTCCGGGTCACGGTGACGCGCCGGTCGTCGGCGCCGATGTCGCCACCTTTCCGCACCACCAAGATGACCGGGTACACGTCGGCGTCCGCGAATACCTTCTCGCGCGATACATCAACGATCTCCTCGAGCTGAAAACTCGAATCAATATGCGAACGAAGGGTTTTGGCGTAGTCAGCTCCCAATACCTTGTTCGGGATGATGTAGCTGAACCGGGCGTTCGGCTCATCCTTCAGCATGGACAACGCCTTCTCGACAAATGGTACGAACAGGTCCCAGTTGCCGGAGGCTGTGTCGTAGTGGTTCGCGATCCACTGCCGCTCGGTCGGGATGTTGAGGACCATCGTCTCGGAGTCCACGTAGGGCGGATTTCCGAGCACCACGTCGAAGTACGGAACGTTCGGAAAGGCAGTTTCCCAGTCGAATGCCTTGTCCCCCACGATCCGTGGAGCGTCGATCAGGCTGTTGCCCGCCTTGATGTTGTCGTCGAGGAACGTCAGCGGCTTGTTCTTTTGAGCGGTCTTCAGCCACAGGCTAAGCTTTGTGATCTCGACGGATTCCTCGTTCACGTCGACGCCGAACAGGTTCTTGCTCAGGATGTCTCGGACGTACTCATCGAGGCTGGCGAAGTTGCCGCCGAGGATCAGGTCAACACGTTGATTTTCCGCGAGCAGGTAATCGAAGACGGCCACGAGGAACGCGCCGCTGCCGCAGGCCAGATCCAACACCTTGATGTTCTGCAAAATGTCCTGATAGGCCAAATAGGCTGTCCGCTCGCGGTTCGCGTAGTTTTTCTCGGTCAACCCGCTGTGGAGCCGGTACTCGTCGCGGAGCCTGTTCTCCGCCTCTCGAAGGTATGCACCCACGGTGCTGCGGACCATGTATCGGACGATCGGGTCGGGCGTGTAATAGATACCGTCTCGCCTGCGCCTGCCAAGGGGCTCGGTTTCCGGTAGCTGTATGTCGAACGGGTGGTCGTTGTTCCATATCAGGCGCCGGAGTTCCTCGAGATCGGTAATCGACTGCTCGAAAACGTGGCCAAGGATATTGACCGGCAAATCGTCGGCATAGTTGTAGTTGCCGAGCCCGGCGAGGTGGCGCAGCGGGCCGTCCGAAATCACCAGCTGGTCGAGCGCCGCGTTCTCTTTGAACAGGCCGCCGTTGTAACCGTCAGGGATGCCCAGCCGCTTGCTGCCCTTGTCGATGCGGCTGAAGAAGAGCTTGAATTCTTCCCACATGTCGCCACTGCTGTGGGGCGAATCCTCCGCCCACTGCACGACCCGCGTGAGGGTGTCGTCGGGGAGCAGGCCCCCATCTTCTGCGAAGCAGATGAACATGAACCGGTCGATGATTGTCTGCGCGTACTGGATGGCGTCGTCGAAGTGCGAGTGCATATCGGGGTTGTTGCGCCAGATGTCGCGCAACAGGTCGAGGCGAAGGTCGCGGTAGTCGGCATAGAACCGCTTGCCGATGTCTTCCTGCTCCTGGCGGATGTCGCTCAGCAACAGCTCGGTGTTCGACTTGCCGTGCGCCGCGGTGAAGTTGTCGGCGTGCATCAAGACGTACCAGGTCTTGAACTTCAGGTAGTCGTCCGCCGGGTCGATCAGATCCGCCAGCGTCCAGACCTCGCGGTCGAGCTGGTTGTCGTTGTACAGGCGGAACTCGTAGAAGTTGCTGACGACGACGAAGGGACAGGAGCGGTACTGCGTCTTGTAGTTGAACCCCTGCTGGACCGGACTCTGGTTGCGCTTGCCTTGCTGCGGCCGGTCGAGGTTCACCGACGCGCCTTTCAGCTCGACGACCGCGAAGATGTTGTCGACGCCCGCTGGGGTGTCGGTGTGGCGGATTACCGCGTCGGGGAAGTCGCCAGTGGCCGACGTGTCCTTCGGCTCGAACGTGTACGGGTTGGCCGGCTTCTCCTTGTAGCCGAGGATCTTGATGAAGAAGTCCCTGTTATATGCCTGCTCGCGGCTCGTCTCCTTGTCGGTTTTCAACGAGCCGTGGTGATAGTCGTCGTACCAGGTCCGGACAAGGTCGATCGCCCACTGCACCTGATCGGTCGGAATCTTCTCCGCCCTTTCGCGCAGTCTGTTCTTGCCGAACAACCTCGCCATACCCTCAAGCTTAGAGGGACGGTACGAAGCATCCGCCGTGATCCACGCGAGCAAGTCGCTCGTCGAGTGGTCGGACTCTCTCATGATCCAATCGTCAAGATCGGTGCCGACAATTAAGTGACCGCCCGGTGGGTTATACACACCCCGGAATCACGGCCGGGCCGCCCGAGTGATCTTCGCGGCCTCGCGCTCAGCGGCCCACTTCGTGAACTTGGCCTTCAGCTGCGTGACGTCCTTGGTGGCGAACGAGTAGCGCGACCCCGATCCCACACCTTGCGCTGTGGCGCGCAGGAACACACGCAGCGTCTTCGGGTCGGTGCCCAGGCGTTCGGCGACGGCCTTGGTGGTCAACGAGTTGTCGGCGGGTGTGGTCATTGTGCGCTCCTTAGTTAGATGTGCTTACTAAGCAACGCTAAGAGACTTCGGGAGCGAGTCCAAAATAGGACTTGTGACCTGCGAGGTTGTCACATTCGATGTTGCAACCGACGTCACCAGACTGTGCGAAACGACATCGAACGACACTGAACGCAAAACACGTGAAATGGGCAGCAAGGCAACGACTTTGAACGTACGCAGGGATACGTCATCGGACGCGTCAAGGCAGCTTGGGAAGCTGATGTTCTGCCATTGAACTACATCGGCACTGCTGAGGAAGGATAGCAACCCGCGGTACACCCGCTGCAACGCGCGGGTCCGGGCGGGGGAGCGCCAGACGTGAAGCTATCCGGCCAACCGCAGCTCATGCTCGACCACTTCGGCCGCCGCCCGCTCACCGGAGCGCACCGCGCCGTCGATGAACCCGTACATGACGGGCGAGGATTCCGTTCCGGCCCAATGGATTCGGCCGCACGGCTGCCGCAGCGCCGGCCCGAACTCGGTGAGCACGCCGGGCGGTGCGTGGGCGATCATCCCACCGCCCGAGTAGCGCTCCACCGTCCAGTTGTGTTCGACGTAGTCGATCGGCGACATCGCCTTCTGGCCGAAGCGCTCCGCGACCGCCGCCAGGACCGCCCGGCGGCGTTCGGCGTCGGACAGGGTGCACAGGTGCCGCGCTTCGGGGCCCTCGGTGATGACGGTGAGAACCCCCGGACGGCCGACGTCGGTGCAGGAATCGATGGTCAGGTTGGCCGGCGAGCCCGGCGAGAACGACTGGCCCGAGAGCCCGTCGGCCCGCCAGAACGGCTCGTCGTAGACCAGGGCGATCTTGAAGACCGCACCGCTGGGCATCCGCTGATGCAGGAAGGACCGATCCACCGACAGCATCGGTTCGTACCGGATCTGCGCGGCGATGGAGACGGGCACGGCGACGATGACGCGGCGTGCGCGTACCTCCATCCTCTCGGAGCGCACGGTGGCACCGGCGGCGTCCTGGCTGATCGTGTGCACCGGCTGCGACAGGTGGACGGTGTCACCGAGCACGGCGGCCATCTTGCGGTGGATCGCACCCATGCCGCCCACCGGCCGCGCGTCCTCGGCGGCGTCCTTGACGCCCAGCACGAAGCTGGGGCCGCCGGCCGACGCCATCTGGTGCAGAACGAAGAGCAACGACACTTCCGAGGCCGCCGAGGTGTACAGGCCGGACACGGCCGACTCCAGCAATTGCCGCGCCGGCGTCGATAATGTGTTGCCGTCCAACCACTTCGACCATGTCAGCTGATCCCACTTGCGGGCCTTGGGCGCCTCCCACGGCGCGTCGAGCGGGATCGATCTGCACATCTGCGTGAGTTCCAGGAAGACCGCACCGATGTTGGCGACGGCGAACGGACTCATGGACAACGGGATGGTGCCCTTGTAGCGGTAGGACTTGCCGTCGACGTACATCATCGCCTTGCCGTCGACGTACTGCTTGTAGCTGGGCACCCCGAACTCGTTCATCAGCGCGTAGATGCGGTCCTGGCCGGGCCCGATCCACGCGCCGCCGCGGTCGATCCACGTCCCGTCGTCACGCGTCACCGTGAAGGTGCGACCGCCCACCCGGTCGCGGGCTTCCAGGAGCGCCACCGTGTGGCCGCCCTGCTGAAGTCTCAGTGCGGCGGTCAGACCGGCGAAGCCGGCGCCCACCACGCAATAGTCCACGTCATCCATGACGTCCCCCGAATCGACGCTGTGTACGTATTGTCCGCGGCCACGCGGGCCCTGGTGGCCGAATCCGGATGTTCGAGTGGGCAGCCGATACGCTCACCGGGTGCTGCTCTCCGATCGCGACATCCGCGCCGAACTGGCCGCCGGGCGCCTGGGCATCGACCCGTTCGACGACAGTCTGATCCAGCCGTCGAGCGTCGACGTCCGCCTGGACAACCTGTTCCGGGTGTTCAACAACACCCGCTACACCCACATCGACCCCGCGCAGCGGCAGGACGACCTGACGACGCTGGTCGAACCCAAGGAGGGCGAACCGTTCGTCCTGCATCCGGGGGAGTTCGTGCTCGGGGCGACGCTGGAGCGCTGCACCCTGCCCGACGATCTCGCCGGCCGGCTGGAGGGCAAGTCGTCGCTGGGGCGTCTGGGGCTCCTCACCCATTCGACGGCCGGGTTCATCGACCCCGGCTTCTCCGGGCACATCACGCTCGAACTGTCGAACGTCGCGAACCTGCCGATCACGCTGTGGCCCGGGATGAAGATCGGCCAACTGTGCCTGCTGCGGTTGACCAGTCCGGCCGAACATCCCTACGGCAGTGCGAAAGTCGGCTCCAAATACCAGAACCAGCGTGGCCCGACGCCGTCGAAGTCCTACCAGAACTTCATCAAGCTGGATCAGTGAGTTTGGTCAGGTCGATCACTTCGCCACGATTGATGCTGACCCAGTCCCGGCCGTCGATGTAGGGCTTCAGGCTGCGCCCGATCAGCGCGGCATCGGCGGCCGTCTTGGGCCGCTGCAACTCGTAGACGTGCGGCAGCTCGGCCATCCCGGAGACGACCTCCCACAGTCGCAGGGCTGCCGGTCCGGTCGGCGGATCCACCAGGACGGGACCGAACAGGCACTGATCGCCGAAGAACAGCGTGGGCACGCCGAACCCGCCGGCGTCGATCACGCGCTGATGGTCGGCCCGCACCTCATCGTGGGTGGTCGGATCGGCCAGGGCCGCGTCGAAGACGTCGTCGGCAGCGCCGATCTCCGCGAGGAGCCGCCGCGCGACCTCGGGATCGTGCGGTTTACCGCCCAGCGTGTGCAGCTCGTGGCCGATCGCCGCGTACCACCGGTCCAGCAGCTCCGGATCGATCCGCCGCAACAGCGCGCCGATCCGCATCAGTGACCAGCCGTACGACCAATCACGCTCCCACGGGTGCTTCTTGCCCTCGACCCGGTTGACCTCTTCGAGGCTGAAGAATCGCCAGTCGACCGCGATGCCCAGCTGAGCCCGGACATCGCGGATCCACAACGAGGTCTGGTACGCGAACGGGCACATGGGATCGAAATGGAAATCCACCCGTCCAGCATTGCACGGGTACGGTTGTAGCTACCGGACTTCGGGGGTCCCGGTGGACGCGGGAAACATAGCGGATTCATAGCCGATGCTGCTGTAACGCTGCAGGTGGCGGCGTCGATATAGGTTCAAGGGGCCGTGTGCCCGCAACGTCCGAAGCAGATCATGCAGCAAACACGGATGGAGGGACAGTGGACATCGCACTCGGTGTGTCGATGACGCCCACGACGGTCCGCATAGCGCTGGTTGAAGGGGAAAACGCCGACGGCGTGACGGTTGATCATGATGTCTTCGACATCAACGCCGAGGGGTCGTCGGCAACCGCTCCTGAGCAAGTTGTCGCCGCCATCCAGGGCACCCGCGAGAGCGCCGCGGAGGGCGGGCATCGGCTGGCCGCCACCGGCGTTGCGTGGCGTGATCACGACGACGCGGCCCGGCTTCGCGAGGCCCTGGCCGCCCAGCACATCGACGACGTCCTGCTGGTCTCCGAACTCCATGCCGCCGGTGCGCTGGCCGAGGTCGCGGGTCGCGCCGTCGGCTACCAGCGCACCGCGCTGATGCTCCTGGACGGTGACACCGCCACCGTCGCAGTGGTGGATACCGCCGACGGCTCGATCACCCGGGTCGAGCGGCAGGACCTGCACACCGAGAACGCGGTGGCACGGCTGACATCGATGGTCAGTGCGCTGGAGAACCTCGATCAACCGCCGGAGGGCGTGTTCGTCGTCGGATCCGGGCTCAGCGTCAGCGCGCTGAAGCTGCAGCTGGAATCCGCCACATCCCTGCCGGTCAGTGCCCCCGATGAAGCCGGGGTGGCATTGGCCCGCGGTGCCGCTCTGGCCAGCGCGCGAGCGCCCAAGTTCGAGGCCGCGACCATCGCCGCCGGACATTCACCCGACGACGACGGCACCACCGCCGGCGCGGTGGCACTGGCCTACAGCGATATGGGTCCCGACCCGGATGATCTCGCGCTGGCCGACGAGCCGATTGCCGTCGAACCCATGGCCCTGGAGACGCTCGCTCCGCCGGTACGCAAACCGTTCCTGCTGGTGGGCAGCGCGATGACGGCCCTGTTCGTGGTGGGCGTCGCGGCGTTGGTGATCTCGCTGGCCGTGAGCATCCGCCCGACGGTGGACCAGCGGCCCAACCCGGCCGAGTCCGCCGTCGTCGCACCGCACATCCCGGCGCCCGTCGCCGCGGTGCCGGCCGCGCCCGTCGCGCCGTCGGTGCCCCCCGAGACCATCCCGGCGCCCGTGCCCGTCGTGCAGGAGGCACCCGAACCGCAGGCGCCGCCACGCACGGTGTTCGTCGAAGCACCTGTGCAGGCCGCACCCGCGCCCGCCGCGCCAGCTCCCGCACCCGCTCCCGAAGCGCCCGCCCCGGCGCCCGCCGCAGTTCCGGCTCCAGCCCCGGCCGCGCCCGCCCCGGTGATCGCGCCCGTGCCGGTCATCGCTCCCGTCATCCCGGCGCCGGTGTACATGCCCCGATTGCCGAGCTTCCGGTGGCCGTGGGAACAGCAGCAGACCACGCCGCCGAAACAGCAGTGGCCGGGACAGCAGAGCCCGCCGTCGCAGCAATGGCCCGGACAGCAGACCCCGCCGTCGCAGCAGTGGCCGGGGCAGCAGGGGCCGGGTCAGCAGAGTCCGCCGTCGCAGGAATGGCCGGGTCAACAAGGCTCGTCGCCGTCGCAGGAATGGCCGGGTCAGCAAGGCTCGTCGCCGTCGCAGCAGTGGCCTGTGCAGCAGAGCACGCCGAAGCAGACTGCGCCGCAATGGGATCCGCCCCAACAGCAATCGCCCAGCCAACAGTGGCCAGGCTCCAGCTCAGGTAGCCACGGTTCCGGCGGCGGAAGCGGGCCCAAGGGTGGAGGTTCGGGCAGCGACAGCCCGTTGTGGCCCTGGAACTGGGGACGCTAACCGGCTGGTCACCTGGCGTTAGCCTGGTGATCAGTGTCCCGACGCGATCAGCTCACCCGGCGCGCCTATACAGGAGCCATGCGTTGCACCGTCTTCGGTACGGGCTACCTGGGGGCCACCCATGCAGCCGGGATGGCCGAACTCGGTCATGATGTGCTCGGTGTCGACATCGACGCCGGCAAGGTCGCCAAGCTGGCCAGCGGTGAAGTGCCGTTCTTCGAACCGGGTCTGCGAAAGTTACTGGGCGACAACATCGCTGCCGGCCGGCTGCGCTTCACCACCGACTACGACCTGGCTGCCGAGCATGCCGACTTGCACTTCCTGGGCGTCGGGACGCCGCAGAAGAAGGGCGAATACGGCGCCGACCTGCGCCATGTGAACGCCGTGATCGACGAACTGGTGCCGCGGCTCACCCGGTCGTCGGTGATCGTGGGGAAGTCGACGGTGCCGGTGGGCACCGCGTCCGACCTGGCTCAGCGGGCGCGGGCACTGGCCGCCCACGGCGTGGACGTGGAAGTTGCGTGGAACCCGGAGTTCCTGCGCGAAGGGTACGCCGTTCAGGACACCTTGCACCCGGACCGGATTGTGCTTGGTGTGCAACGGGATTCGATCCGGTCGGAAGCGGCGGTGCGCGAACTGTACGCCACCATCCTGGCCGACGGTGTGCCGTTCCTGCGAACCGACCTGCAGACCGCCGAACTGGTCAAAGTGTCCGCCAACGCCTTCCTGGCGACCAAGATCTCGTTCATCAATGCGATCTCCGAAGTGTGTGAGATCGCCGACGCAGACGTGACACTGCTGGCCGATGCGCTGGGTTTCGATCCGCGCATCGGCCGGCGTTTTCTCAACGCAGGACTGGGTTTTGGGGGCGGCTGCCTACCCAAGGACATCCGCGCCTTCATGGCGCGCGCCGGTGAACTCGGGGCTGGCAACGCGCTGGCGTTCCTACGCGAGGTCGACAGCATCAACATGCGCCGGCGCACCCGGATGGTCGAGCTGACCGCGGCTGCCTGCGGCGGTTCGGTGCTGGGCGCTAACATCGCGGTGCTGGGGGCGGCATTCAAGCCCGAGTCCGACGATGTGCGCGACTCGCCGGCACTCAATGTGGCAGGCATGCTGCAACTCAACGGCGCCGCCGTCAACGTGTATGACCCTCAGGCGCTGGAGAATTCACGACGGGTGTTCCCCACACTGAACTACTCCACGTCGGTGGCCGAGGCCTGCGATCGGGCCGATGCCGTGCTGGTCCTGACCGAATGGCGCGAGTTCGTCGACCTGGACCCCACCGAACTCGCCGACGTGGTGTCGGCCCGGGTGATCGTCGACGGACGGAACTGTCTGGACGTGGCGCGCTGGCAGTCGGCCGGCTGGCAGGTGCATTGTCTGGGTCGGCGGCTGGAAAGCGTCTAGCCTCTACAGAGTGGACTTCGCAGCCGAGTTCCTCGACCAGAACCGATTGTTCAGTGAACTGATTGCCGCCGGCGATCCGGCCACCCCGGTGCCGACGTGCCCGGGCTGGACACTCAAACAGCTGTTCCGCCACGTCGGCGGGGGTAACCGCTGGGCCGGGCAGATTGTCAGTGATCGGATGCAGGAGGCGCTGGCGTTCGACGCTGTGCGTGATGCCCGCGCGCCGGCCGACCCCAGGGCGGCCATCGACTGGCTGGACGCGGGTGCACGCATCCTGGTCGCCGCCGCCGCGGCAGATCCAGACATCCAGGTGTGGACGTTCACAGGCCCACAGCCGGCCCGCTGGTGGGTCCGGCGCCGACTGCACGAGGTGGTGGTGCACTGCGCGGATGCGGCCATCGCCATCGGTGCGCCCTTCGATCCGTATCCGGCGCTGGCGGCCGATGCGCTCAGCGAATGGCTGGACCTGGTGATCACGCGGATGCCCGACCTCGGTGGGAAGTCGATCCACCTGCACGCCAACGACGACGGCCTGGGGCAGGCAGGCGAATGGACCATCGCGAACGGGGCGCTGACCCAGCAGCACGGCAAGGCCGACGTGGCCCTGCGCGGCCCGGCCACCGACCTGCTGCTGGTGACCACGCGGCGCCGCCAGGTCGACGACACGAGGGTCGAGGTGTTCGGCGATGCCGCCCTGCTACACAGCTGGCTGGCCGGGATGGCATTCTGACCAGTCATGAGCACATCCGAGATGGCCACCGTGCTGGCGTGGAACGACGCATTGAGCGAGAAGAACCTGGGCACGCTGGTCGATCTGTCCAGCGACGATATCGAGATCGGCGACTCGGGCGGCGCGGCCCAGGGGCTGGATGCGCTGCAGGAGTGGGCGCGGACGTTTCCCTCGACCATCACGGTGGGCCGGGTGTTCGTGCACGACGGCACCGTGGTGGCCGAGCAGACTCTGGGTGACGGCAGCACCGTCGCATCGGCTTTCCGGGTGGTGCACGACCAGGTGACGGCGGTATTCCGGCACGACGATCTCGAGGCGGCGCTGGCTGCTACCGATCTGACCGAGGACGACCAGGAGTAGCCAGGGCGGCGGCGATGGCCGTGGTCAGCGGTACCGACAGCGCCAGGGCGATCCCGCCGACCGCCGAGCGGGCGATCTCGATGGCCACACTCTCGCTGGTCAGCACATCACCCAGGGACCGGTTCGCGACGCTGAACAGCAGCAGCAGTGGCAGGGAACTGCCGGCGTAGGCCAGCACCAGGGTGTACACCGTGCTGGCAATGTGGTCGCGCCCCACGCGCATGGCGCCCGTGAATACCGTTCGGCGCGAGACATTCTCACCCATCGCGGCGAGTTCGAACACCGCCGAGGCCTGCGTCACGGTGACGTCGTTGAGGACACCCAGCGAGCCGATGATGAAGCCGGCCAGCAGCAGCCCGGTGATCGACACGTGGCCCAGATAGGCGGCCACCTCGTTGTTCTGGTCTTCCGACAGGCCCGTCAGATGCGCCAGTTCGATTGCACCCCAGGATAATCCGGCCGCCAATAGCAGCGCGGTCAGCGTGCCCAGCAGGGCCGCGCTGGTGCGCAGGCTGACGCCGTGGGCCAGGTAGATGACCGCGTAGAGGATAGCGGCCGAGGCCACCAGCGCGACCGGCACGGCCGGTGCGCCGTCGCGCAGGGCCGGCAACAGGAACACGACCAGGACGCCGAAGGCGACGACGATGCCGATCAGCGCACGCAGGCCGCGCCACCGCGCCACCGCCACGATGACGATCGCGAAGGTCAGCGCCAGTGCGATCAACGGCCAGGTGCGCTCGTAGTCGTAGAACCCGTAACTAGTGGTGCCCTGACCGTCGACCTGGCGGATGATCCGAACATGTTCACCGGCAACCAGATTCGGCTGGCCCGGTCCCGGGGTGAATTCGAGCTGGGTGGTGGCGCCGCGATTCGGGCCGGAATCGATCCCAATCTGGTTGAACACGCACTGACCGCTGCCCGGGATGCCGGGTGCGGGCGCAGCGGTGAGCACCTGGCCGGTGGACGGGCTGCCGCAATCGCCGAGTGTGCTGGAGATGACGTGGCCCGCCTCGGTGGTGACCGCACCGCCCGACGCGTTCTGGAACGGCAGCGGGATG
Source organism: Mycobacterium sp. (assembly GCF_046330795.1). Taxonomy (GTDB): domain Bacteria; phylum Actinomycetota; class Actinomycetes; order Mycobacteriales; family Mycobacteriaceae; genus Mycobacterium. The sequence continues at coordinate 14,844 of NZ_JAXLSA010000003.1, forward strand.
TCGACCTTCTGCTGACTGGGCCACAGCAGGGCGGCACCGGCGACGACGACGAACCCGATGGCGACCAGCAGACCGACGACTACCTTGGCGGCCAACGGCCCCAACGGAATTGGGCCGTCGTGGGAATGCGAGTGCGAGTGGGCCACGCTACTGGCGGTCGGTGTTATTGGTGGTAGGAAGCCAGGAAGTTGCCGAGCCGCTCGATCGCCTTGGCCAGATCGCGCGACCACGGCAGGGTCACGACGCGCAGGTGATCCGGATTGGGCCAGTTGAAGCCGGTGCCCTGAACCACCAGGATCTTCTCCTGCAGCAGCAGATCCAGCACGAGCTGCTCGTCGTCGTGGATGTCGTGGACCTCGGGGTCCAGCCGCGGGAACGCGTACAGCGCGCCTTCGGGCTTGACGCAGGACACCCCCGGGATCTCGTTGAGCTTGGTCCATGCGACGTCGCGCTGCTCGAGCAGCCGTCCACCGGGCAGCACCAGGTCGTCGATGCTCTGATGGCCACCCAGGGCCACCTGAATGGCATGCTGCGCAGGCACATTGGGGCACAGGCGCATGTTGGACAGCAGGTTGATGCCCTCGATGAAGCTGCTGGCGTGCTCCTTCGGGCCGGTGATGACCAGCCAGCCGGACCGGTATCCGGCCACCCGGTACGCCTTCGACAATCCGTTGAACGTCAGGGTGAGCAGGTCCGGGGCGACCGACGCCATGCAGACATGCTTGGCGTCGTCGTAGAGGATCTTGTCGTAGATCTCGTCGGCCAGGATCAGCAGCTGGTGCTTGCGGGCCAGCTCCGCGATCTGCTCGAGAACCTCGCGGCTGTACACCGCGCCGGTCGGGTTGTTCGGGTTGATCACCACCAGCGCCTTGGTGCGTTCGGTGATCTTGGATTCAAGGTCGGCGATGTCGGGCTGCCAGCCCTGGGTCTCGTCGCACAGGTAGTGCACCGGTGTTCCGCCGGCCAGCGAGGTCGACGCCGTCCACAGCGGATAGTCGGGTGCGGGAATGAGTACCTGGTCGCCGTTGTCGAGCAGGGCCTGCAGCGTCATGGTGATGAGTTCGGAGACGCCGTTACCCAGGTAGACGTCGTCGATGTCGAACCGGGGGAAGCCCTCGACCAGTTCGTAGCGGGTGAACACGGCCCGGCGGGCGCTGACGATGCCCTGGGAATCGGAGTAACCCTGCGCATTGGGCAGGGCCTGGATCATGTCGCGCATGATCACGTCGGGCGCCTCGAAGCCGAACGGGGCGGGGTTGCCGATGTTGAGCTTGAGGATGCGGTGACCTTCGGCCTCGAGGCGGGCGGCCTGGGCGTGCACCGGCCCGCGGATCTCGTAGAGGACGTCCTGCAGCTTGGTGGACTGCGTGAAGACCCGCTGACGGTTGGTGTGGCCGGTGTTTTGCCACGGCAGCTGGTGTGTGGTCACGCGATCGATTCTCCCATGGTGGGCCAAGTGGTTTTTCCACACTTGCCGCCGTTGGTCGCTGCCCGGTTTCGATTCGGCGACGTCCGGGATACAACGCGGCGTTTCGTTTGCTCGACGGCTTTTGCAGCGGAAATGGCCTGCTAATTTCAGCTAACAATAGCCACATGAGTCGCAGGGGACCCACGGTGAACGTATCTCGAATGCTCGTCGCAACGCTGGGCGCGGCTTGTCTGGCCGCCGTCGGTTCGCCTGCGATCGCCCAGGCGGACGCGGTGCTCAACGGCCAGTACACCGTCGTCGGAGGCGACGAGGCCACCTTCGGCTGGACCGTGGCCTCCGCGTGCGGCGGCAACGGCTGCACCGCCAACGTCGCCAGCAATCGCGGCTGGACCAGCGTCGGGACCTACACCAACGGCCGGCTCGCCTTCACCGTCACCAAGCCCGACGGGTTCGTGTGCGCCGACGGCAGTTCTGCGCCGGTACTGATCTCCTACGAGGTCGATGCGGTGTCGTTGGCGGGTATCGGCACGGCCGACTCCAACGGCCAGTGCCCGGGCGGCGTGATCAACCGGGTGCCGTTCCAGCTCCGCAAGGTCGCCTGACCGCATCGCTGTAGTTCCAGTCAGCGTCCTCTGCGGGATCTACTCGCACGTTGTCGCAGGGACGGCTGACTCGATGTCGACGAAGTGCTAGCGCTTGCCGGGCCGGCGGGTGCCGGGGGCGATACCGAGCCCGACCACCGGCGCCTCGTCGGCGACCACCGCAGGCTCGGCTGCTGGTGCCTCCGCTGCGGGCTCCGGCTCAGCCGCCGGGGCGGGATCGGCGGCCGGTGCGGGCGCCGCAGCAGCAGGTGCGGCCTTCTTGGCGCCGGGTCGCTTGGCGCCGCTGGCCATGCCGAGTCCGACGACGGGCGCCGCGGGCTCGGCCGGCGCAGCGGGTTCCGCGGCCGCAGCCGGTGCGGCGGCCGGAGCAGCGGCAGTCGGCGCGGCGGCTGCTGATGCGCTCTTCTTCGCACCGGGACGCTTGGCGCCGGTCGCCATACCCAGTCCGACGGCGGGCGCCGCCGGTGCCGATTCCGCGGCGGGCGCTGAGGCTTCAGCAGTGGGAGCCGCGGCCGCCTTCTTGGCGCCCGGTCGTTTGGCTCCACCGGCCATGCCCAGACCGACCGCGGGTGCCGCCTCGGCGGCCGGTGCCGCGGCCTCAGCGGCTGGAGCGGCCGGCTTCTTGGCGCCGGGACGCTTGGCCGCACCGGCCATGCCCAGGCCGGTCACCGCCTTCGTCGCTGCGGCGGGCGCGGCTGCGGCCTTCTCGGCGACCGGCTCGGTGATCGTCTCGGTGACCACCGGCGCGGCGGCCTCGACCTCGGCGGCCCGCGCGGCCGCAGCTGCCGCAGCGGTTCCCTTGGCGGGCAACGTGATCGACGTCAGATCCAGCGAACCCAGCAGCAGCTGAGCCACGTCCAGAACCTCGACCTTCTCGGTATCCCGAGCGGCGGCCACTTCGTCGACGCCGTCGGTCATCATCACGCGGCAGAACGGGCAGCCGGTCGCGATCTTCGCCGCACCGGTGTCGATCGCCTCTTCGGTGCGCTCGGTGTTGACGCGCTTGCCGAGGTGTTCTTCCATCCACATCCGGGCACCGCCGGCGCCGCAGCAGAAGCCGCGGTCGGCGTGCCGGGGCATCTCGGTGAGCGTGGCACCGGCATCGCCGATCAGCTCACGCGGTGCGTCGTACACCTTGTTGTGCCGGCCCAGGTAGCAGGGATCGTGGTAGGTGACGTTCTGTTCCAGCGAGTTGACCGGGACCAGCTTCTTGTCGCGGACCAGCCGGTTGAGCAACTGGGTGTGGTGCAGAACGGTGTAGTTGGCGCCGATCTGCTTGTACTCGCGGCCCATCGTGTTGAAGCAGTGCGGGCAGGTGACCACGATCTTGCGGTCCACCGTCTCGACACCCTCGAACAGGTCGTTGATGGTCTCGATGTTCTGGGCGGCCAGCTGCTGGAACAGGAACTCGTTGCCGGCGCGGCGCGCGGAGTCGCCGGTGCAGGTCTCGCCGTCGCCGAGCACCAGGAACTTGACCCCGGCCACCGAGAGCAGCTCGGCCACGGCCTTGGTGGTCTTCTTGGCGCGATCCTCGTAGGCGCCGGCGCAGCCGACCCAGAACAGGTACTCGAAGCCGTCGAAGCTCTCGACGTCCTTGCCGTGGACGGGGACGTCGAATTCGACCTCGTCGATCCAGTTGAGCCGCTCCTTGGCGTTCTGACCCCAGGGGTTGCCCTTGTTCTCCAGGTTCTTGAACAGCACACCGAGCTCGGAGGGGAACTCCGACTCCATCAGCACCTGGTAACGGCGCATGTCCACGATGTGGTCGATGTGCTCGATGTCGACCGGGCACTGCTCGACGCAGGCGCCGCAGGTGGTGCAGGACCACAGCACGTCGGGGTCGATCACACCGCCCTGTTCGGCGGTGCCGACCAGCGGGCGGACGGCCTGCTCGGGACCCGAGCCGGGAACGCGGCCGAAGCCGGATTCGGGGACGTGGTGACCCTCTTCCTTGACCGTCTCCATGTCCAGACCCTCGAGTTCATGGGTCTTACCGCCGATGATGTACGGCGCCTTGGCGAACAGGTGGTCGCGCAGGTCCATGATGACGAGCTTGGGCGACAACGGTTTCCCGGTGTTCCAGGCCGGACACTGGGATTGGCAGCGACCGCACTCGGTGCAGGTCGCCATGTCGAGGTTGCCCTTCCAGGTGAAGTCCTCGATCTTGCCCTTGCCGAGGATGGCGTCCTCCGGGGGATCGTCGAGGTCCAGCAGTTCGCCGTGGTACTCCAGTGGCAGCAGGGGGCCGAGACCGTTGGGCAGGCGCTTGAAGGTGACGTTGATGGGCGCCAGGCCGATGTGCAGGTGCTTGGAGTGCAGCACGATCAGCAGGAAGGCCAGCATGACGCCCAGGTGCGCCATCAGGGCGCCGGATTCCAGCCACACGTTGGCGGTCTCACCCAGGGGGTGCAGCAGCTTTGCCATCCCGTCGGAGAAGAACGCCCCCGACTGGTAGGGGAAGTCGTTGCCCAGCACGTTCACCGCGGCACCGCGGAACACCGCATAGGTGGCGATGACCAGGAAGATCATGATCAGGATGGTCCAGGCGCCACCGTTGTGCGAGCCATAGAATCGCGACTGCCGACCGAGTTCCTCGGGATTCTTGCGGATCCGAATGGTCGCGAACACGATGATGCCGGCCAGCACAGCGACGGCGAAGAAGTCCTGGAGGAAGCCCAGCGCCGCCCACCTGCCGACGAACGGGATGTGGAACGTGGGGTTGAACAGCACCCCGTAGGCCTCGAGGTACACCGAGCCCAGGATGAAGAAGCCCCACATCGTGAAGAAGTGCGCGATGCCGGGGATCGACCATTTCAGGAGCTTCGTCTGCGCGAAGACCTCCTTGTTCTGGTTGATCATCCGCTTGACGAATTCGTTCTTGCGGCCCTTCTCGTCCTTGACGGGCTGTCCGGAGCTGATCAACGTGGTCAGCCAGAGGACGCGCTTGGCGGCGAACGCGAGCACGATCACCGTCGCGGCCAGGGCGAGGATCATTCGCCACAGCCCCAGGGTGTGTTCGAGATTCTCGAGACTCTCCACCGAACGCCTCCATATCGCTGGTTACCCGTGGGTAACTTAAGCATGGTTACTCGCGAGTAACTTGGCTTCTGTCAGCTCATAGTGACATTTGTGAATATCGGGGCGCTACCGAGGCTTACCTAAGTTAGGGCCGAATGTGGTGGCCGTCTCAGGATTGCGTCACACCCACGGGGGCCAGGATCGCCCGCAACATCGACAACATCTCGGACCGTGACTCGGCGCCGAGCCGGCGCCGGATCCGGGCGACGTGATGCTCGACGGTCTTGGCCGAGATGAACAGCTGGGCGCCGATGTCGCGATACGGCATGCCGAGCAACAGCAACTCGGCCACCTCGCGCTCGCGCTCCGACAACGGCGACTGTCCCGGCGGCGCCGGCCGGTGGGCACTCGGGCCGGCCGGACGGCCGGGCTCCTCGGGCAGATCGGCCGCCAGCTTCATGTCCCGCGCGATCTGCAACATCGACCCGGACGTGCGGGCGTCGTCGGCCTGCAGCGCGGCCTCTCCCGCCAACCGGGTCGCGTCCCAGGTCAGGCCATGGGCCGCCAGGCCCTTGGCGGCGGCGCCGACGGCGTCGGGGTCGACCTGGCGGGCCAGCACGCGCAACCAGGCGCGACCGGCCGTCGCCAGGACCGTCGCGAATCCGCTGTCCGTGGCGGCGCCCGCCAGCGCCTGCCCGTGCGGTGCCATCGCGCCGGGCGAGCCCGCCAGGATCGCCGCGTGCACGCCCGCCCAGTGCAGCGGCAACGACCACGCCGGCGGGTCGCCCAGCGCGTGCAGCACCGCGAACGCCTGATCCACTGCGTAGTGGATCCGATCGCTGTGCTGCAGCCGCTCGGCGCAGATCCACAATTCGCCCAGGGGCAGCAGGCAGTACAGGTCGACGGAATAGTCGGCCAGCTGCTCCATGGCGCTGAACCAGTGCTGCGGCAGCGCGCCCGTGTCACCGGTGCGCCTCGCCAGGGCGGCCCGCAATGTCGACAACCACAGGGCCTCGCGCCGATGCAGCGTGGCGGTGCCGGCTTCGGCTGCCTCGACGTCGAGCGCCGCGGCGCCCAGTTGGCCGTCCTGCATCCGCATCCAGGCCCGCAACAGCCGATGCCGCGGCCCGAACACCGGATCGTCATCGCTGAGCTCCACCGCCCGGCCGATCACCGCCCGGGCCCGCACGGCGTCACCGGCATGCAGCGCGGCCAGAGTGGTCAGCGCGGCGGCACTGTCGGGCATTGCCAGGTCCGCTGCCGCCGCGGGCCCCAGCGCCTGTCCCAGCCGGGCCGCCGCGGTCGAGTACGGCTGGTCGAGGGTCATCAGCAGACCGTCGGCCAGGCTGCGGACGGCCCGCGCCGTCGATGTCGGCGGTCCGGAGCCCGTGCCGGCGGCGAGTTCCCGGGCCGGGCCGGGCTGGCCCGCGCCGACCAGGACGACGACGCCCGCGGCGCTGGTCTCCGGGCCGGGCGCGCCGCCGTTGGCGGCCAGCCAGTCGAACAGGTCGGCGGCGTGGCCGGTGTTGCCGTCGTGGGCCGCGACGCTGGCGGCGATCCGGACCGCCGCGCCCCGATGCGCACCCTCGGCGGCGAGCAGGCCGTCGGCCAGGACGGCCGCAGCGGTGCAGTCGCCGCTGCGGGCCAGGGCATCCGCCAGGCGGACTTCCAGGTCCGGCCCGTCGGCCCCGGCCCGCACGGCGGCCCGCAGCAACCGAGCGGTCGCGGCGGGCCGGGTGGTCTGCCGGGCGCGGTCCTGCAGGGTCTGTACCAGGTGGGGGTCGCGCAGTCCGTGCTCGGCCAGCGCGAGCGCCAGATCCGTTGAGAGAGAATGCTTTTCGATCTGAGTCCGCAGGAGTTCCGACTCGATCGCCCGGTGTCTGGTGGCGCCACACACCAGTGTCGCGCAGCGGTGCACCATCGCCGCGAACCGGGCTCCGTGCAGCGGATCGAGCAGGCCCGTCGCGTGGCAGCGGTCCACCACATCGGCCGCCGTGTCGGCCGGCAGCTCCAGCGCCGCAGCCACGTCCGCCGCGCCCAGGCCGGATGTCAGCGACAGGATCACCAGCGCCGAGAGCGCATCGGCATCGAGTCGCCGCAGCCGCTCGGTGAGTGCGGTCTCCACCACGCGGGCCGGCCCGTCGGATGTCCAGCCGGCCGCGGCGGCCGTCACCAGGAACGGCAGGCCCGCCGTCAGCGCCATGACGTCGTCCATCGCCTCGGGGTCGGTGGTCGCCAGGCGGCGGGCGACCTCGGGGCGCGGCCACGGGACCAGGGGGATTCGGGGCTGCTCGCGTTCGATGGCCGACATCAGCGCCCGCAGTTCGGGGTGCTGCTCCCGGGGTTCGCTCGCGACGATCACGGTTGCCGCGGGATCCTCCACCGACTCCTCGAGGTCGCGCAGCTGGGCGGCGGTGAGCAGCTGCGCATCGTCGATCACGGTCGCCGCGGCGGCGTCGCCCGGGTGAGTGCGCACGGTCCGCCCGGCGGCTCGCAGCGCTTCCCGCACAGCGGCGACGACCGTGGACTTGCCGGTGCCGACCCCGCCGGTGATCAGGAGCTTGACCGGAGCGGCGGGATCTGCCGTGAGCGCGCCGAGCAGTGCCTGCGCGGCCGGCGGCAACTCGGTCACGCCGGTAACTCGACCCCGGGCAAGGTCGTCACGATCTGCGGGGCTTGGACGGTGGGGGCGGCAGGAACCGTCAGCTCGGGTTTCGGCATCGAGATCGTCGTGACGGGCGCCTGGGTGGTCACCGGTGCCTGCGTGGTCACCTGCGCCTGCGTGGTGACCGGCGCTTGCGTGGTGACGGGTGCCTGTGTGGTGACCGGCTGCGTGGTGGTCGGGGGCGCCTGCGTCGTCGTCGGCGGGGCCTGCGTGGTGGTCGGCGGTTGCGTCGTGGTCGGCGGCTGGGTGGTGGTCGGTGGCGTCGTGGTGGGCACGGTCGTGGTCGTTGTCGTGGTCGGGGTGGTCGTCGTTGTCGTCGTCGTGGTTGTGGTGGTCGTCGTGGTGGTCGTTGTCGTCGTCGGCGTGGTGGTTGTCGTGGTGGTCGGCTGCGTCGTGGTCGGCACGGTGGTGGTCGTGGTCGGCGGCGGTACGACCGACGAGGTGACCTCGCCGTTGGTCCCGGTGTACGTCATGGTGGCGCTGGTCGCGGAATCGAAGACGGTGGTCAACACCTCGCCGTTGGGCAGCGTGATGGTGGTGGTGACCGGACCCGAGATTCCACTGCTGCCGGAGGTGAGTGTCACGGCGAGGCCGCCGCCCGCCAGCAGTGCGGCCGCAGCCGCGGCGCCGAACAACAGCGCGGGCTTGCGGTACCAGGCGAGCGAGTCGGTGCCGGTGGCGTACTTCTCGGTCTCCTGCTCGAACTCCATGGGCGGGCGGGCGGCCGCGGTCCCGGTGGCTGCTTCGTAATCGAAATCTGGTTCAGGGCCCTGAAAATCATCGAATTCGCCCGGGTAGGGCGGTACCGGCGGGCTGCCGGGTTCGTCATCCTGGGACCACGCCAGGGCGCGGAACGTCGCGGACGGCGAACCGTCGCTCGAGGACTGTGAGGCGGCGGCGCCGGCCGTGCCCGCGGCCCATGCCGCACTGGACAGTCCGGTCGGCATGTCCGCGGCCTGCGCGAGCCCCGTCGGCGCGTCCGGCGAGACGGCGGGGTCGGCCATCGCCGCGGCGCCCAGTGCGGCAGCCAGGCCGGGGTCGGGCAGGGTCACCACCGGCGCGCGCAGTTCCTCGGACAGCCGCTGGGTGATCAACGGGATCGCGGCACCGCCGCCGACCGTCGCCACCGCAGAGAGGCTGGCGGCCGGAATTCGGTTGCGCTCCAAGGCATCTGCGAGCGCATCGAGGAAACCGGCCAGCGGTTGTTCGAGCAGGGCTTCCAGCTCGGGCCGGGTCATCCGGAAATCCGTTGTCACGCCCGGTAATTCGACCGGGATGACGGTAGCGGTCTCCGCGGACAGACGCTCTTTGGCGGCCCGGCACTCGCCACGCAACCGGGTCAGCGAGCCCACCGCGGCGGTGCTGGCCGGGTCGGCGTCCGTGGCCTCGGCGGTGCCCTCGAGGACGTAACTCAGGATGGCCTGGTCGATCTGCTCACCGGAGAGGTCGCCGTACCGGACGATCTCCCCGATGGGCTGCAGCTGCGCACCCGCGTCGGCCAGCGCGATGGTGGTGCCGCTGCCCCCGAAGTCGCACAGCACGACGACCCCGTTGCCGGGCAGGCCCGGGCCCGCCTGCAGGGCCGCCAGCGCGGCGGCGGAATCGGGGACCAGCACCGGGTCGGCACCGTTGACCACCAACGCCCGCCGGGTGCGCAGCGCGCCGCGCAGTGCACCCACGGTGGCCGGACCCCAGTGCGCGGGCACCGCGACCGTGATCCGGTCCGGTTCCGGGGGGGCGCCGGCGCCGACGTAGGTCCCCATCGCGGCCAGGGCGTCGGCGGCCAGTGCGTCACCGCGATACGAGCTGCCGTCCTGCGCGACGAGGGGGATGGGGTCGCCGACTCGCTCGACGAACCCCCACATGACGCGTCCGTGTTCGGTCAGACCCGGGTTCTCGCTGGGCAGGCCGACCTCGGGGGGCCGGTGATCGAAGAGGGTCAGAACGGACCGCCGGCGGATCGGCGCGCGCCCGGCGCGGGCCGCGGCCAGGTTGGTGCTGCCGATCGACAACCCGAGTGTGTCGCTCATGCTGCGATTGCCCCTAACGTCATGTCCCGACACGCCACGATAACCGGCCGCGGGCCGTACCCATGGGAACCCGGACCTTCATCCCCCTATGTGGCGACACCCCCTAACGGGCAATCCCCTAACGCGATGTCGACGGGGATGGGTTTCGCACCGATCCCTCGGGCGACGATGATCGCTAGCATTCGTGCCATGGCCAACGAGTTGCTGGACTTCGTGATGTCGCTGGTACGCGACCCCGATGCCGCTGCCCGTTACCACGCCGACCCCGCCCAAGCCATCGCCGATGCCCATCTCAACGGTGTGACCAGCGCGGACGTCAACAATCTGCTGCCGATGGTGTCGGAGTCCCTCACCTCCACGACCCCGACCCCGGGGCTGTCCGGTCACGGCGACGCGAGCGTGTGGACAAGCGGCGCGGCCACGGCCGCGTTCGACGCGTTCACCCCGCTGGTTCCTGCCGGCCACGACATCGTCGCGGTATCGGCGGTCGTGGACCCGGGTGTGCAGCCCGCCGAACTTCCTGTCGGCCACGACCACGCCGCACCGTTCAGCGACGTCGCGGCGGTGCCGGCCGGGTTCGACAGCGATTCCTACCAGCCCCCCGCCGACGGCCCGGACGCCGGCCATCCGGCGGACGGCGGCTGGGAGGCCTGGGAGCACGATGGTGCCCAGGCGGCCGATTGGCCGGGTACGCACCACGCTGCCCACCCCGGTTTCGACCACTTCGCATAGCCTCCGAGCTGCCTGAATTCGCCATTTCCCCCATGGCATAGCTCTGCCCCCAGCAATCCCCTAATCCCCTAATGCACATCGCCGCAATGCCCCTAGGGATGGCCGTCGACGAGGGGCGGGAACCCCGTTTCAGCAAACTCCCGGCGCCCATAGCGTGGGTTTCACCGACGCCGGATGAGCCGGCGCAACCCGAAAGGCACTCCCGTGATCAACCTCATCGACTGGATCCTGAACCTCTTCCGGCACGAGGACGCCGCCCGGGCGTTCGTCGCCGCCCCCGAGCAGACCCTGCGGGACGCCGGCCTCGGCGGCGTGAGCCCCGCACAGCTCTCCTCGGTCGCGGCCACCGCGGTTCCCGGCATGATGCTGGGCGGCGGCGACCCCGTGGTCGGCCTGCAGCGCGCCGTGTCCAACCACTACGGTTTCGCGCCGGCCACCGAATGGGCCTCGAACAACGACTGGGCGCCGAACCTGCTGTCGCCCACCTATGCGCCGTCACCCACCTTCGCGCCGCAGACCGATCTGGCCAGCCACAACCAGACCGACCTGCTGAGCCACAACGCCACCTCGATGCTCAGCCCCGAGCAGACCTCCGGTGCCAACGCCCAGCAGGGTGCGTTCAACCTCGGCTTCGGCGACGTCACCCTGTTCGGCAGCAAGACCACCGCCAGTGACGGTTCGGTCGTGGTCAGCGGACAGGCGCACGGCGACATCGTCAGCGGCGACGGCGCGGTTCTGGGCAACGGCAACGACGTCAACAACGGCCACATCTCGGCCGGCACCGGATCGAACGTCGCCGTCGGGCACAGTGCCATTCACGATCAGGGCACCACCAACACCGGCAGCGGTTCGGTGATCAAGGACAACGGCGGCCCGGTGTTCCAGGACGTCGACGCCAGCGGCGGGTCCGGCGGCAGCGCCAGTGGTGGCGACAGCCTGCTCGGCCTCGGCAGCGGCAACGCGCACGCCGGCAACGCCGGCGGTGGCGGGATCGTCGTGGTCAGCAAGGAGACCAGCAACTCGACCCACGTCGGTGGCAACAGCACCAACGACAGCGGCAACACGTCGAGCTCGGTGATCACCCACTCCAGCACGTCGGCGAACACGTCGAGCAACACGTCCAACATTGCGTCGAACAACACCACCGACACGCACACCAGCGTCGATTCGCACACCACCGCGGTGACCGACTTCTCGGATCACTCCTCCTCGACGGTGGTCGACAACTCCACCCAGCACAGCGCGTCGCTGTTCGACGGCGGCCACGACACCTCCTTGGTGAACAGCACCGTCGACGCCAGCCATGACATGGCTGTCTCCGGAAACCATTTGCTCGGTTTCTGAGCGACACGCACCGCGGCGGCGGGGACTCCAACACGGGTCCCCGCCGCCTTCGGCCTACCGTGAACCAGACAGATAGGACGACCAGTGACGCAGCCCGACGACCCCCGGCGGGTCACGGTGATCGTCGAGTTGATCGACCACACCGCCCGGATCGCCGACCTCAACGAGCGCGGCGATCTGCGGACCCGACTCGACATCGCCCGGACGCGCATCACCGACCCGCAGATTCGGGTGGTGATCGCCGGACAGCTCAAACAGGGCAAGAGCCAGCTGCTCAACTCACTGCTCAACATGCCGGTCGCCCGGGTGGGCGACGACGAGACCACTGCCGTGGTGACCATCGTCGGGTACGGGCCCACCCCGTCGGCGCGCATCGTCGTGAACGCGGGGGACGGGCAGACCGAGTCGATCGAGATCCCGATCGAGGACGTCGCTCGCGATCTGCGCAATGCCCCGCAGGCGCGGGGCCGCCAGGTGCTGCGGGTGGAGGTCGCGGCACCCAGCCCGATGCTGCAGGGTGGGCTGGCGTTCGTCGACACCCCCGGGGTGGGTGGGCACGGTCAACCGCACCTGTCGGCGACGCTGGGCCTGCTGCCCGACGCCGACGCGATCCTGATGATCTCCGACACCAGTCAGGAGTTCACCGAGCCCGAACTGCGGTTCATCCAGCAGGCCGTCGAACTGTGCCCGGTGGGCGCGGTGATCGCCACCAAGACCGACCTGTATCCGCACTGGCGGCAGATCGTCGAGGCGAACTCCGCGCACCTGCGGCGGGCCCGGGTGGAACTGCCGGTGATTCCCGCCTCGTCGCTGTTGCGGTCGGCCGCGGTTGCCGCCGAGGACAAGGAACTCAACGCCGAATCCAACTTCCCGGCCATTGTGTCCTTTCTGTCCGAGAAGGTGCTCGGCCGGGAGAATGACCGGATCCGTGATCAGGTTGTCGACGAGATCGGTGCCGCCGCAGAGCATCTGACGTTGATGGTGCAGTCCGAGCTGGCGGCCATCAATGACCCCGACGACATCCGCAGGCTCACCGAGGACCTGGAGCGCCGGAAGCAGGAGGCCTCCGATGCCCTGCAGCAGACCGCGCTGTGGCAGCAGGTGCTCAACGACGGCATCGCCGACCTGACCGCCGACGTCGACCACGATCTGCGCGCCCGGTTCCGGGCGATCGTGCAACACAACGAGACGGTGATCGACGGGTGCGATCCGACGATGCACTGGGCCGAGATCGGCGCCGAGGTGGAGGACGCCGTGGCCACCGCGGTCGGCGACAACTTCGTCTGGGCCTACCGGCGGGCCGATGCGCTGGCCCGCGAGGTGGCCACCACGTTCGTCGACGCCGGTCTGGATGCGGTCAAGATGCCGGACGTCAGCGCCCGCGAGATGGGGGCCGCATTCGGCGGTCTCAGATCGCTGGCCCGCCTGGAGTCCAAACCCAGCGGCCTGGGCCACAAGGCGATCACCAGCATGCGGGGGTCCTACGGCGGGGTGCTGATGTTCGGCATGCTGACGTCGGTGGCCGGGCTGGGCATGTTCAACCCGATCTCACTGGGTGCCGGGCTGTTGCTGGGCCGCAAGTCCTACCGCGAGGACATGGAGAACCGGATGCTTCGGGTGCGCAACGAGGCCAAGACGAATCTGCGCAAGTTCGTCGACGACACGTTGTTCGTGGTGGGCAAGGAATCCCGGGACCGGCTCAAGGCCATCCAGCGCAAGCTGCGGGACCACTACCGCGAGATCGCCGACCAGACCACGCGTTCGCTCAACGAGTCGCTGCAGGCCGCCGTCGCCGCGGCGCGTCTCGAGGAGACCGAACGCAACACGCGCGTGCGAGAACTCGAACGTCAGCTCGACATCCTGACGCAGGTGCGCGATAACGTCGTGAAGCTCAACGCGGCCAAGCTCAGGGGCTGAACGTCCGGGTCTGATTGAGCCGCGGCCGTTTTCGGGTGGTGGTCTGCTCGTCGCCGGGGGTCGCCGGTGCCGCCGATGTGGTCGCCGTCGTTGCGGTGGTGGTCGTGGTCGTCGTGGTCGCGCTCGTCCCGCTGGTGTCCGAGGTCGTCGTGGTGGTGGTCAGGTCGGTGGGTCCGGCGATCTCGGTGGTGGACACGGGGACGCTGGTGGTGAACGTGGTCGAGGTCCCCGAGGGCGTGATGACGAACGGCGCCCGGCCGCTCTCGGTGCTCGGGGCGGGCGGGGGAGTGCCCACCGTGGTCAGCATGGTGGGCGCCGGGTTGGTCCAGTCGTCGGAGAACTGCACGATGGCGTACACCAGTGCGGCCAGCAGCACCGCGCCCAGACCGCCCGCGGCGACGGTGGCGGCGGTGGTCCGGTACCAGGGTTGATCGCCCTGTTCGCCATGTCGCGCCACGGGCGCCGATCCTAGCCGGGGCATCTGCGTCCGTACACTCGACGACCGATGAGCACGAGCGATCAGGTGCGCGCCATCCTGGGCGGCACCCTGCGCGCCTACCAGGACGATCCGGCGTATCAGCGGCGTGGCGACGTCTTCGCCGAACTCGATCGGATCAACGCGCGGTTGGCCGAGCCGATTCGTATCGCGCTGGCCGGCTCGCTCAAGGCGGGCAAGTCGACCTTGGTCAATGCGCTGGTGGGGGAGTCGATCGCTCCCACCGACGCCACGGAGGCCACCCGCATCGTCACGTGGTTCTCGCACGGGCCGACGCCGGCCGTGACCGCCGTCCACTACGGCGGCGCCCGCAGCAACGTGCCGATCACCCGGGACCCCGGCGGCGCACTGGGCTTCGACCTGGCCGAGATCAACCCCGCCGACATCGCCGACCTCGAAGTCCGTTGGCCGGCCGCCGAACTCGCCGACGCGACCATCGTCGACACGCCCGGCACATCGTCGCTGTCGCGGGACGTCTCGGCGCGCACGCTGCGGTTGCTGGTGCCCGACGACGGGGTGCCGCGCGTCGACGCGGTGGTCTTCCTGCTGCGCACCCTCAACGCCGCCGACATCGGCCTGCTCAAACAGATCGGCGAACTGGTCGGCGGGTCGGCGGGCGCGCTGGGCGTGATCGGGGTGGCCTCCCGCGCCGACGAGATCGGCGCCGGGCGGATCGACGCAATGCTCTCGGCCAACGACGTCGCCGCACGGTTCACCGCGGAGATGAACAAGACCGGGATCTGTCAGGCCGTGGTGCCCGTCGCGGGACTGCTCGCGCTGACGGCGCGCACCCTGCGCCAGGACGAGTTCGTCGCACTGCAGAGACTGTCCGCCGTCGACGCGGCCGAGCTGAGCAAGGCGATGCTGAGCGCGGACCGCTTCGTCCGGCCCGTTGTCAGCGCTGATGTCACACTGCCCGTCGCTCCCGAGGTCCGGGCCAGGCTGCTGGACCGATTCGGGATGTTCGGGATCCGGATGTCCGTGGCGGTGCTGCGTTCGGGGGTGTCCGACGCCGACGGGTTGGCCGACGAACTGCTGGACCGCAGCGGGCTGGTGGCGCTGCGGGACGTGATCGACCAGCAGTTCGCCCAGCGGTCCGAGTTGCTCAAGGCCCACACTGCGCTGTTGTCGCTGCGCCATCTGGTGGAGGTGAACCCGATTGCCGCGACGCCGCGGATCATCGCCGACATCGACCCGCTGCTGGCCGATACCCACGCGTTCGAGGAACTCCGGATGCTGTCCCAGTTACCTTCTCGCCCAACAACTTTGAACGAGGAGGAGATGGCGTCGCTGCGCCGGATCATCGGCGGCTCGGGAACGGACGCGGCCAGCCGGCTCGGTCTCACGCCCGAGGCGCCCTACGACGGTCCGCGGGCGGCGTTCGCGGCGGCCCAGCGGTGGCGGCGCCGCGCCGAACATCCCCTCAACGACCCATTCACCACGCGCGCGTGCCGGGCGGCGGTGCGTAGTGCCGAGGCGATGGTCGCCGAGTTCGCGGCGCGCGGCAGGTAGCGGCTTCCGCTCACTGCCCGTCGCGTGGCATGCGCGGCAGCGTCGGGAGCGTCCACGTCGGGCGGGTCTGCGTGACGGTCTCGGTGACGGTGCTCGTGCTGGTGCTCACCGACGGTGTGGTGGTGGTCGGTGTGGTGGTGGTCGGTTCCGTTGTGGTCGGTTCGGTGGTGGTTTCGGTGGTGGTCGGTGTCACCGTCACCGTCTCCGTGGGGCCGGGCGGCGGAACCAGCGGCGTCTCGGTCGGGGCCTCGGTGGTCGTCGTGGTTTCGGTGCTTTCCGCGGGGGCGGTGGTGGTGGTCACCGACGTGGTTCCGGCCGGTGTGGTCGGGCTGGAACGTCCGAACAGACTGACCAGCGCGTAGATCACCAGTGCCGCGATCACCACCGCCAGAGCCCCGAGCGCCATCAGGCCGGCCGGTTTGCGGTACCACGGGTCGGCCGGGGGCTGGTCGGGGTAGGGCGTCGGGCCGGTCGGGTACGGCGTTTGGCCGGTGGCGGGGGAGTGGTCGGGATATTCGCTGTAGGCGCGGCCGGAGCTGTAGTCGGCGGACTGGGTGGGTTCGCCGTAGCCGGCGTACTGCGTCGGCTCGCCGTAGAAGTCGTCGTCGGGGTTTCCGTTGCGCGGCACGGGTCCCGATCCTAACGCGGGTCTCTATGAGAGCTGACGGACGACGTCGCCGGCGAACAGGTCCAGATGATCCAGGTCGGCCAGGTCCAGCAGCTGCAGATAGACCCGCGTGACGCCGGCCTCGGCGAACGGTGCGAGCTTGTCGACGATCTCGCCGGGCGTCCCCACCAGCGGGCTGTTGGACCGCAGCTCGTCGACCTCGCGGCCGATGGCGGCGGCCCGGCGGACGATCTCGTTCTCGTCGCGTCCGGCGCACACCACGAAACAGGCCGAGTAGGTCATCGAGTCGGCGGGGCGGCCGGCCGCAGCGACGGCGTCGCGCACCCGCTGGTACTGCGTGGTGACCGTGTCCAGCGGCGAGAACGGAACGTTGAACTCGGCCGCGTACTTCGCCGCCAGCGCCGGGGTCCGCTTGGCGCCCTGGCCGCCGATGATGATCGGCGGATGCGGATCCTGCGCGGGTTTGGGCAGTGCGGGCGACGCGGTGACGGTGTAGTGCGAGCCGGCGAAGTCGTAGGTCTGCCCGGCCGGCGTGGTCCACAGTCCGGTCAGGATCTCGAGTTGTTCGGTGAGCCGGTCGAACCGCTCGCCCAGGGGCGGGAACGGGATGGCGTAGGCCGCGTGCTCCTGTTCGAACCAGCCCGCGCCGATACCGAAATCGACTCGGCCACCGCTCATTTCGTCGACCTGGGCCACCGAGATGGCCAGCGGACCGGGGTGCCGGAAGGTCGCCGAGGTGACCATGGTGCCCAGCCGGATGGTCTCGGTCTCGCGAGCCAGCGCACCGAGGGTCACCCAGGAGTCCGTCGGCCCCGGCAGGCCGGCACCGCTCATGGCCACGTAGTGGTCGGACCGGAAGAACGCCGAGTAGCCCAGCGCTTCGGCCGCTCTGGCGACGGCGAGTTGATCGGCGTAGGAGGCACCCTGCTGCGGTTCGACGAACACCCGGAAATCCATGGGCCCAGCCTACTGAGAACGCGTGCCGTGGCCGGTGGCGTCGTTGGTGAACCGGGTACCGCTCGGGTCGGCCGCGATGGTCCCTCCCGCCGCGGGTGCGCGTGACTACCGCCCGCACACCGGACCGCCTAAAATTCCACGGTCCGTCGTTGTGAGGGTTGTCGTTGTGAGGGGGTGCCATGGCTGAGGAGTTGAACGTCGATGTCGACGGCTTGACCCGCGGCAGTTCCGACATCGGTGAGCAGGCGACCGCCCTGTCGGCGTCGCATCGGCAGTCCATGATCGGCCTGAGCGACGCCGAAACCGGATGGGTGGGTTCGTCTGCCGACGCCCTGGTGCAGATGGCTGACGCCTGGCAGCAGGTGGCCGACGGGCACCACGCTGCGCTGACCCGGCAGGCCGGTCATATCGCGAAGGCCGCCCAGCGGTTCCAATCGTCGGACGAGCACAGCGCCGCCGAACTCGAGCAGCTCCGGGCGCCGTCAGCTCAGTAAGAGAAACGGCACGAAGACCACCTCGAACACCAGGATGCCCAGGCATGCGTAGGCGGCGCCGCGAGCGACCAGCCGATGGTTCTTGAAGGGCAGCACGAAGGCGATCGCCGCGAGCATCGCGGGGAACAATGGGGCCACCGGCCACAGGTATCCGAGCGTCAAGATGATCGATGCGAAGCCGGCGAACAGCCCGGCCAGCAATGCAACCGGGCGTTGTTCGGCAGTCGGTGCACTCATCGTCGTCACCCTCTCCACGAGATCGCTTTGGACAACACACCGAGGACCCATACAGCGAGAACCGGTGCCACACCGGTCAAGGGCGCAAGAATCAGACCAACGCCGACGGCCAGAGTCGGCGGACGACCACCGCGCCGAAACAGCAACGTGCCCACGATCAGCAGGGCGGCCGCGGCGATAACGATCGCAATGACGGCGGCGGTCGAAGCCTTCGCGGCGTAGATCACCCCGGCGGCCAGACCCCAGAAGACGCCACCGGCCAGCGCACCGATCAGGGTGGCCCTGTGCCAGTCCATGAGCGGGCCTGAAACGTCGGTCTCCGTAGAACTTGCCATCATCGGCAGAACCTCCTCGGTACATGTCAACGCTGAGCAGTGCGGGGTGGCCAGGTCAGTGCGCCGGCAGGAACTCGTTGCCCTGCAGGGGCTGGTAACTGCGTACCACCGGGGCGTCAGCCACGGTCGGCGGCCCGAACGGGGTGAAGTTGCCCGGCGGCACGATCGACATCGGCGGCATGATCTGGATGGGCTGGGGGCCATGGGTGGGTCTGAGGGGCGCCTCGAGCTGCGGGACGACGCTGTTGAAACTCGGGACAACGCCGGAATCGCCGACATCCTTGTGAGGCAGCAGGCCGATCATCGGCCCCGATGCGTCGTCGGTGAAGCTGGGCCACGACTGCAGCAGCGGGGTGACTCCGCCGTTGCGGTCGCTGTAGACCTCGAGGGCAGGGAAAGACGTGACCTCGCCGCCGACCCGCGGACCGCCGGCTCCAGGGGCGATGCCCAGCGATCCGTTGACGCTGAACGGGATGGCTTTGGCCAATCCCTGGCCGCCTGGGGAAAACGGGTCCGCCGCGTTGTAGTGCAGCAGCACCGCGCCGTTCGCCTGCTGGACCGCCGATATGTCGGGTGTGCCGGTCTTTACCTGTCCGGTGTCGGCGTTCACCGAGGGGTTCTGACGGGCGACGATGATCCCGTTGTCGAAATCGGTGTAGATCGAAACGCGCGAGTCCTCGGGTCCGGCGTAGGGGTCGAAGCCCCGGTTGTCGCCGAGGTTGTTGTCGTAGGGCAGCAGCTGGCCGTTGCCCATGTCCGGAATCTCGAGGGCGGGAGCCCATACATCCTTGCTGGGAATGAACATGTTCGTCCGCACGACGCCCTGGCCGGGTACGGGCTTGATGCGGGCGACGACGATGTTCGGCGGCCATCCCTTGTTCTTCGGGTTGTAGCTGTGCGGGTCCAGGGCGGCGGCCGTCGTCCAGTCACTGTCGCTGACCGGGTCGCGGCCGAAAGCCTTCCGGAATGCCTCGATCTGGTTGCGACGCCGAACGGAGTCCGGAGCCTGCGGTGTTTCGTCGGCAGAACCGGCCGCCATTTCGGAGGTCGCAGCGGAAACCGCCGCGGCCAGGTGCCGATCGGTCGCGTCAGCGCGGCGCAGTAGGTCGACGATTGCGTCGTGGACGATCTGGAGGTGGTGCTGGTTCTCGGCCTCCTGCGCGGGATCCGACGAGCCCGAGCAGTGTAGCGAGTCGGTGGCAACGTCGATCGTGATGCCCCAGCGGTCGGCCATCCGCTGAATGCGGCCCCATTCGGCCTTGATGGACTCCACTTCGGACGCGGCCGAGGAGACGTCACGTGCGGCCTGATCGCATTCGTCGGCGTGCCCGAGCAGGCTGGTGCTGATGGCCTGAGCGCGTGCGGTAGCGGCTTCCTGGGATTCGCCCTGCCACACCAGCTTCGCGACGATTGCGCGCTGGTCGTGCGCAACATCGCGAAAGTGGGAGGCGCGGGTGGTCGCTGCCGAAGCGACGGCGCGGATCGACCCCGGATCCCACCTGCCCAGGTCGGCCAACGACATCGTCACGGGTGGCAAGTTACCGGTGTCTGCGCGACGGCGAAATTCACGCGGGTGAAGGGGGTCGCCGTAGTTGTCGTTTGTCGACTGTGAACTGGCGATTCTCACCAGCGCTGGTTGGCTCAGAACGCGTCGACACCCCCGGTGGCGACGAACATGCCGTGGCCGGTGGCGTCGTTGGTGAACCGGGTACCGCTCGGGTCGGCCGCGATGGTCCAGCCCGCGGCCTCGTAGGTCTGGTAGTCCAGCGTCACCGCGGGGATGGCCCCGAGGTTGCCGACGACCCAGGTGAGGTCCCCGCCGGCGGTCACCTTGACGCCGTTGGCGGGTTCGCCGTCGATCTCCGGTGAGTTCTCGAACTCGGACTCACACCCGACGGCGTCGCTGCTGAGTTGGCATCGGGTCTTGCCCGATTTGGTCTCGACGTAGACCAGGCCCGATTCGTCGGTGGGCAACGTCTGCTCGCCACCCGGCCCCGGGGCGGCGGTGGCGGTCGGCCCGGCGGTCGGCGTCCCCGGGGTGGTCGGGGTGCTGGGTGTCGACACCGACGGAGCCGGCGTGCCGAAGCTCGGTTCGGAGGCGGTCCCGCAGCCCGGGCAGACTCCCCGCCCGGTGACGGTGCTACTGCAGCTGACCAGGCCGGACACCGCGATGGCGGTGACACCGATCAGCGCCAGGCGGGTGGTGATGGGTGCGCGCACAGAAACTCCTCGAGCCGTGGCCCCACGATACCCAGCCTGTTGTCCAAGTGAAACAAGTGACAGTCGATGTTTATGAAGCTGTGAGGAAGTGAGTAGCGGGCTACGCGTGCCCGCACGCAGCAGGCAGACCTACCTTCGGGCACAGCAAATTGTCCGCACTCTCACAGGGAGAAAGTTCATGGAGTTCATGGAGGTAGGCGTTCGGGTACAGCTCGACAAGCTGAAGGTCAGTCGGGTGGACGACGGCTTTCTGGCGGGGTCGGCCGACGAACCGTATCTGTGGTTGATCGCCGCCAAGGTCGACGGCACAACGATCTTCGAGAATTCACCGGGCACCGCCACCGTCGCGGTGCTGAGCACGTCGGCGGCACCGGGCAACCTCGGACCGGCCAGCCAGGGTGTGGAAGCGGGAAGGACGATCGCGATTCCCAAGTCGGTCGGACGGATCGACACCACCCTGCGCGGCACCACCGGCGGCGTGCTGACGCTCACGCAGTTCGCCACCCTGGTGGTCGCGATCGCCGCGCTCGAGCACGACGACAGCAGGGTCGGCGACATCGTCGATCTGCATGACGTCGTCATTACCGAGTCGAAGCGGCGGCTGGAGACCGAGCTGCGCGAGATCGTCGCGGAAGTACTCGCCGGCGACATTCCCACTGCATCCGAGGTGCGCAAGCGCCTGGAGGCGCAGATCGACGAGGAGACCCTCGAGGACATCATCGACGATTTCGGGCACGGCCTGATCGGTGCGCCGGTGAATTTGTTGAATCAAGATGTATTCGTGGGTCACAACGTGGACACCGTGCTCACTTTCCCTCGGGTGCTGGCCAATTCGATCGACGGCTTCCCCATCAAGGCCCGGCTGCGCCGCGGAAAGCCGGACGAGGACCGGCCGGTGTACTGGGTGACCGGCGGCGTCACGCGTACCGATATCCAGGAGCCGCCGACGGTCGGCCTGGTCCTGCTCGGCGACAACCGGCTGCGGCTGTGCGGCCGCAGCATCGGCAAGCGGGTGTTCCTGCACGAGCGCACCGCCGCCGGAGAATGGAAGGGCGACAAGCCCTTTGGCAACGGTGTGATGACCTCCGGGGTGACGATGGCCGCCAGCGCCGACGGTGCCCGGATGTACGCGGTGGCGCGCGGCGTCGACAACAGGCTGCATTTCAAGCACCCCGAGTCCGGGGACACCTGGCCACAGCTGTTCAGTCGGACCTTCGCGACGGGCGGTGGCATCGCCTGCTCGTCGGACGGCCAGCAGGTCTTCGTCGCCGGTACCGGTACGGACGGCAAGGTGTACGTCAGCACTAGCACCAACGGCGGCAAGGGATTCCAGGGCGACTTCACCTCGATCGGCGTCACCAGCGTCGCCTCGCCCGCACTGGCCTGCAGCGCCGACGGGCGCACGTTGTTCATCGCCACCCTGGGTGCCGACCGCAAGATCTGGCAGACCATCGTCGACGTGACCGACGGCAAGGTGCACCCGAAGATCTCCCTGCCGCTCGACAGCCTGAGGTTCAAATCGGCACCGGCGGTGGCCTGTTCGGACGATGGCAAGCGGGTGCACTTCGCGGGCCTCGGTGAGGACGGCGTCATGCGCATCCTCGAGCCCGAGGTGACCAAGGGCAGCACGGACTTCTGGCGGGAGCTGGACAAGGCCCACGACGACTGGCACGTCTCGGCGCCCGCGCTGGCCTGCTCGCCGGACGGCAAGACCATTCACATTGCGGCCATCGACCATTCGCTGCGCCTGACGCACCGGTTCTCGCCCGACGGCGGGAAGACCTGGCCGCACCAGGACGGCGAGCGCTGGCACGTCGTGCGGGAGAACGCCGCCTGGTACTAACCCAGATTCAGCGCTCGGCCCGCCGCGGTGGCCACCTGACCGGCCAGCTTCGTGATCGGCGGACCGCCGCGCTGGTGAATCACGTTGGCGAGCACCACGACGTAGGTGTCCGAGGCCGGATCCACCCACAGCGACACCCCGGTGAATCCGGTGTGGCCGAAGCTGCCGACGGGGAAGATCTGGCCGCGCGGTCCGGACAGTGGGGTGTCGATGTCCCAGCCGAAGCCACGTTGATCCGAGATATTCCCGGGTTGCTGGGGGGTGGTCATCGTGAGCACCGACGACTGGGTCAGCGGGAACGGACTGGCGCGGCCGGCGCGGCGATCGAGCAGTGCCTGCGCGAACCGCCCGACGTCGTCGGCCGTCGAGAACACCCCGGCATTGCCGGACACCCCGCCCAGTCGGCGGGCCGTCGGGTCGTGCACCGTGCCGCGCAGCGGTCGGCCGAAGTCGGGGTTCAGTGCCGGGTCGGCCTGGTTGTCCTCATCGAGCGCCGTCGGCGCGATCCGGGCGAGCAGGTCGGTGCTCCAGGAGCCCGGCGGGCAGTCGGCCGGCCGCGGCAGCTCCTGGTCGAGGGCTAGCGCGGCACCCCGGATGCGTTGTGGTCCACAGGCTTTCGACGGTGGCAGGTAGCGAGTTTCGGTCATGCCCAGCGGCCCGAACACGTGCTCGGCCACGTACTCGTCCTCCGGCTGGCCGGTGATCTGTTCGAGGATCTGGCCCAGCAGGATGAAGTTGATGTCGTTGTAGTGGAATCCCTCGCCGGGGCCGAACTCCAACGACGACACCTCCGCCAGGTGGATACCCGCGGCCTTGTCGGCCGGGTTCAAACCCCACGGGCCCTGCATGCTCAGATCGCCGCCGATCCCGGAGGTGTGGGTGAGCAGCATCCGGATGGTGACCTGAGCGCGGCGCGGATCGTCGGTCGGGTTGAATCCCGGCAGGTAGTTCTGCACGGGCTCGTCGAACTCGATCCTGCCCTGTTCGTGCAACTGCATGATGGCCGTCGTGGTCGCCAGGGCCTTCGTCATCGACGCCAGGTCGAAGATCGTGTCGGTGGTCATCGGCTCCGCGGGGGCGGGCTTGCCGTCCAGCCCCGGCTCACCGGGCAGCTTGCGATCTCCGAAGGCCTGGCGGTACACGACCTGACCGTCGTGGCCGACCAGGACCACCGCTCCGGGCAGGCGATGGTCGGCGATGTCGGCGTCGACCAGGTTGGCGATGGGTGCGAACTCGCCCGGGGTGATCGGGGGCGGCGGGGGTAGCGCCGGCGGCGGCGGCGGTGTCGTGGTGGTGGTGGCCACCGACGTGCTGGTGCCGACCGGCTCCTGGGTCGCATGGCCGCAGGACGTCACCGCGACCGCGACGAGGAACAGCGCGCGGGCCCGGATCACGCCGTCGACGGGTCGAGGCCGACATCGACGCGGTGATGTTCGAGGTCGTGCAGGGCGTAGGCGGCGAACGATTCCACGGTGAACGCCGAGCCGTTGCTGCGCAGTCCGCGACGGTTCCACTGGTCGCCCCGCACCGCACCGTAGGCGAGCGCGAATTCCGCTGCAGCGGTGCCTATTTCGTCGGCCACCACGGCCGGATCCTGTTCGCTGTACCGGTCATCGACGGCAGTGGCGTCCTGATCCCAGTTCTCGAACGTCGCACCGTCGGCGCTGGCCTGGTCGTAGGCCAGCATCAACCCGAGACGGGTGCGCATGATCCGGAGCACGTCGCGCACGTGGCAGCCGTACTCGAGGACCGACCAGGTGTGGTCGTCGGGCCGCACCCGGACGTCGGGGCGGGCGAGCGTGTCGGCCCAGCCAGCGGCCGAACGCGCGATCCGGTCGGCGACGTCGGCGTGGCGGACGGCCGACGGATTGAATCCGCACTCCGGGCAGGGCTGCGTCATCACCCATGTCCAGTCCTTGGTGTCCGGCGGGATCGCCACGTCGGTCACCCTATCGGTTGTCGAGCAGCGCGAGCGGGTTGCGCAAGGGACTCCCGGAATGACCCGCGGCGGATAATCGAATCGACGGGCGATGTGAGGAAAGGGTCGCAATGGGAACCGCGCAGCCTCATGTACAGGTCAAACGGATCTACGAGGCGCCCGACGGCGCCGACGGCACGCGGGTCCTGGTGGACCGGCTCTGGCCGCGCGGTATTTCCAAGGAACGCGCCGCGCTCGACGAGTGGTGCAAACAGATCGCGCCGTCCACCGAGCTGCGCAGGTGGTATGCCCACGACCCGGCGAAATTCGCCGAATTCACCACGCGCTATCAGGCCGAACTCGCCCAGGCCGAGCGGTCGGAAGCTCTGACGCACCTGCGCGAACTGGCCCGCACGTCGACGATGCTCACGCTGTTGACGGCTACCAAGGACTTCCGGATCAGTGAGGCCGCGGTGCTCGCCGAAGAGATCGAGCGAATGGGGTAGTCGTTGTTCGTGCCACGGGCTGCTCATCCGTTGAGCCTGACCGCGCGCAGAAGGAATCCGTCGAGCCGGCGACCGATGACGGCGCCCTCGGGAAGGTCCATTGCGATGGCGAGGTTCTCGTCGGCGACGGCGTCGGCCCAGTCGATCGGCCAGCCACCGTCGGCCAGGCTGGTGCGGAAGGCCAGCACCAGATCGGCGCGGCTCATCGGTGACTCCACGACGGTGGCCGTCGTTGTGGCGCGGTGCGACGCCGCTCCGGCGAATCCGCGGCCGCAACCACAACTGCCGTCGGGATCGTCGGCACCCCGGTCGCAGGGTTCCTGGATCCACACCAGTTCGCCCTCGACGCAATAGTGGTAGTCGTTCGCGTAGGCACCCTGCGTAAGCCTGGTCGCGACAAGGATTTTCATCAGAACGGTGGCGGATCGTCGTGATCGGACGCCGCCGGCGGAGGGGGCGGCACCCAGCCGGCGCTGATCTGTGCTTCTTCGGGCGGATCATTCACCCATGTGCACCAGGGACCGGTGCTGGGATGGCCGCCCCCGAGGACGAGGAGCTTGGCCCGCATCTCGTTGCGCCACTGGAGGAGATCGATCCGCTGACGCCGTCCGTCGTTGATCCGGCGTTGTTCGTGGGTTTCCTCGATCTCGCCGAGGAGGGCCCGGGAATCTATTGATTCGAACATACTTTCGATCTTACTGTGGCCGTACGACAATTCTGGTGGCGGCGGGAATGAAATCCGCGACCCCGCCGTTGACACCTTCGACAAATTGAGCGGACTAGACTCAACTATGGCTTGACAGCCCACCGGCTGACGGGGCAATCTTGAGCGAGGTTCACTCAGACCTAACAATCAGGCTAATCAGGAGGCAGTAACTATGGCTCGTGCGGTCGGTATCGACCTCGGGACCACCAACTCATGCGTCGCGGTCCTGGAAGGTGGCGATCCCGTCGTCGTCGCCAACTCCGAGGGTTCCCGGACCACCCCATCGGTCGTCGCGTTCGCGCGCAACGGTGAGGTGCTGGTCGGCCAGCCCGCCAAGAACCAGGCAGTGACCAACGTCGACCGGACCATCCGTTCGGTCAAGCGGCACATGGGCACCGACTGGTCCATCGAGATCGACGGCAAGGACTACACCGCTCAGGAGATCAGCGCGCGCGTGCTGCAGAAGCTCAAGCGCGATGCCGAGAGCTACCTCGGTGAGGACATCACCGACGCGGTCATCACGGTCCCCGCGTACTTCAACGACGCCCAGCGTCAGGCCACCAAGGAAGCCGGCCAGATCGCCGGCCTGAACGTGCTTCGTATCGTCAACGAGCCCACCGCGGCCGCGCTGGCGTACGGCCTGGACAAGGGCAGCAAGGAACAGACCATCCTGGTCTTCGACCTCGGCGGCGGCACGTTCGACGTCTCGCTGCTCGAGATCGGCGACGGTGTGGTCGAGGTCCGCGCCACCTCCGGCGACAACCACCTCGGCGGCGACGACTGGGACGACCGGATCGTCGAATGGCTGGTCGACAAGTTCAAGGCCACCGCGGGCATCGACCTGACCAAGGACAAGATGGCCATGCAGCGGCTGCGTGAAGCGGCCGAGAAGGCCAAGATCGAACTGTCCAGCTCGCAGAGCACGTCGATCAACCTGCCCTACATCACCGTCGACGCCGACAAGAACCCGCTGTTCCTCGACGAGCAGCTGACCCGCTCGGAGTTCCAGAAGATCACCCAGGATCTGCTGGACCGCACGCGCCAGCCGTTCCAGTCGGTCATCAAGGACGCCGGCATCGCGGTCGGCGACATCGACCACGTCGTGCTGGTCGGCGGTTCCACCCGGATGCCCGCGGTCACCGATCTGGTCAAGGAACTGACCGGTGGCAAGGAGCCCAACAAGGGCGTCAACCCCGACGAGGTTGTTGCCGTGGGTGCCGCGCTGCAGGCCGGTGTGCTCAAGGGTGAGGTGAAAGACGTTCTGCTGCTGGACGTTACGCCGCTGAGTCTCGGTATCGAGACCAAGGGTGGCGTGATGACCAAGCTCATCGAACGCAACACCACCATCCCGACCAAGCGCTCGGAGACGTTCACCACGGCCGACGACAGCCAGCCGTCGGTGGAGATCAAGGTCTACCAGGGTGAGCGCGAGATCGCGGCGCACAACAAGCTGCTGGGTTCGTTCCAGCTGACCGACATCCCGCCGGCTCCGCGCGGCGTGCCCCAGATCGAGGTGACCTTCGACATCGACGCCAACGGCATCGTGCACGTCACCGCCAAGGACAAGGGCACCGGCAAGGAGAACACGATCAAGATCCAGGAGGGCTCCGGCCTCTCCAAGGAGGAGATCGACCGGATGATCAAGGACGCCGAGGCGCACGCCGACGAGGACCGCAAGCGTCGCGAAGAGGCCGATGTCCGCAACCAGGCCGAATCGCTGGTCTACCAGACGGAGAAGTTCGTCAAGGATCAGCGCGAGGGCGAGGGTGGATCCACCGTCCCCGAGGACACGCTGGCCAAGGTCGACGGCGCGATCGCCGAAGCCAAGTCGGCGCTCGAGGGCACCGATATCGCGGCCATCAAGTCCGCGATGGAGAAGCTGGGCACCGAGAGCCAGGCCCTGGGCCAGGCGATCTACGAGGCCACCCAGGCCGAGCAGGCCGCCGGTGGCGGCGGCGCTGGCAGTGCTGACGGTCCCGTTGACGACAACGTCGTCGACGCCGAAGTTGTCGAGGACGACCAGGAGAACAAGTGAGCGAGAACGATTCGCACGAGCCGGTGACCGTCACCGACAAACGGCGCATCGATCCGCAGACCGGCGAGATACGTGAGACCGCCTCCGCTCCGGCCCCCAGTGGGCCGGAGCCGGAGGTGATCTCCGATGCGTCCCAGGATCAAGCGGCCGAACTGATCGCCGATCTGCAACGGGTGCAGGCCGACTTCGCCAATTACCGGAAGCGGTCGTTGCGTGATCAGCAGGTGGCCACCGAGCGGGCCAAGGCCCACGTCGTCACCCAACTCCTGCCGGTGCTCGACGATCTGGACCGGGCCCGCGCGCACGGGGATCTGGAATCGGGCCCGCTCAAGTCCGTCGCCGACAAACTCGTGACCGTCCTCGAGGCGCTCGGCCTGTCGTCCTTCGGCGCCGAGGGGGACGCGTTCGACCCCGAGTTGCACGAAGCCGTGCAGCACGAGGGAGACGGCTCGAATCCGGTGCTGGGCACCGTCATGCGACAGGGATTCAAACTCGGCGATCAGGTGCTGCGGCACGCGATGGTCGGAGTCGTGGACGAAGTGCCCGCGGCCGAATCGCCCGACACGGCCGGCAGTGCCGCCGCTTCGGCCGAGCAGGTCCCACAATCGGAATAGCGAGAACGACATCGACACGAACACAGCTGAGGAGGTGACGCGGTAATGGCCCAACGTGAGTGGGTTGAGAAGGATTTCTACAAGGAGCTCGGCGTCTCCTCCGATGCCGACGAGAAAGAGATCAAGCGAGCCGCCCGCAAGATCCTCGCCGACAACCATCCGGACCGCAACCCCGGCAACACCGCGGCCGAGGAGAAGTACAAGGCGGCGTCGGAAGCCAAAGAGGTGCTGACGGATCCGGCCAAGCGCAAGGAGTACGACGAGACCCGCCGGCTGTTCGCCGGCGGCGGTTTCGGACGTCGCTTCAACAACGGCGGCGGCGGTTTCGGCGGATTCGGCGGCGACGGTGCCGAATTCAACCTCGGCGACCTGTTCGACGCCGCGGGTCAGACCGGTGGCGCCAACATCGGCGACCTGTTCGGTGGGCTCTTCGGCCGTGGAGCGCAACAGCCCCGGCCGAGTCGGCCGCGCCGCGGCAACGACCTGGAGACCGAGACCGAACTCGACTTCATGGAGGCCACCAAGGGTGTGGCGATGCCGTTGCGGCTCACCAGTCCGGCCCCGTGCACCAACTGCCACGGCAGCGGCGCACGCCCGGGGACCAGCCCGAAGGTCTGCGCGAACTGCAACGGCGCCGGCGTGGTCAACCGCAACCAGGGTTCGTTCGGGTTCTCCGAACCGTGCCCCGACTGCCGGGGCAGCGGCTCGATCATCGAGCATCCGTGCGACGAGTGCCACGGCACCGGCGTGACCACGCGCACCCGCACCATCAACGTCCGGATCCCACCCGGGGTCGAGGACGGTCAGCGGATCCGGCTGGCCGGTCAGGGTGAGGCCGGGCTGCGCGGTGCGCCGTCCGGCGATCTCTACGTCACCGTGCATGTGCGTCCGGACAAGGTGTTCGGCCGCGACGGCGACGACCTGACGGTCACCGTCCCGGTGAGCTTCACCGAACTGGCTTTGGGGACAACGCTTTCGGTGCCCACTCTGGACGGCAAGGTCGGCGTTCGAGTGCCCAAGGGCACGGCCGACGGCCGGATTCTGCGGGTCCGCGGCCGCGGGGTGCCCAAGCGCAGCGGCGGGCACGGTGACCTGTTGGTCACGGTGAAGGTTTCGGTGCCCTCGGAACTCGAGGGCGAGGCGCTGGAGGCCCTGGAGGCCTACGCCGCCGCCGAGCGGGCCAGTGGATTCGATCCGCGTGCCGGCTGGGGCGGGAATCGAGTGTGATGCGTCATGAGCAAGTCCGATTCATCGCGTTCTGAGGTCACCCGCACGTTCCTGATCTCGGTGGCCGCCGAACTCGCCGGTATGCACGCGCAGACGTTGCGCACCTACGACCGGCTCGGCCTGGTGTCGCCCACCCGCAGTTCCGGTGGGGGACGGCGGTATTCGGAGCGCGACGTCGACCTGCTGCGCGAGGTGCAGCGGCTGTCCCAGGACGAGGGCGTCAACCTGGCCGGGATCAAGCGCGTCATCGAACTGACCAATCAGGTCGAGGCGTTGCAGTCGCGGGTGGCCGAGCTCTCCGCGGAGGTGGATCGGCTGCGGGCGCAGCGCCGCGAGGCGCCCTCGACCAGCACGGCGCTGGTGGTCTGGCAGCCGCGCCAGCACCGCCGCTGACCCGCTACTTCAGTGGGTCGTGCTGAATCCGTTGGGGCGGAGCACCTTTGGCGATCAACGCCGATCGGGTCGCTTCCACCATCGGGGTACTGCCGCAGATCAGGATCTGCCGATCCCCCCACCCGCCGTAGCTGGACACCACTTCGGGTAGCCGCCCGCGCTGCAGCACGTGCAGACCGCGGGGCGGCCATACGTCCGGATAGTCGGCGGCCCAGGCGGGGTCGGGGAACTCCGCCACCGGCGTGACCGACAGCCACGGATTGTGCGCGGCGATCTGCCACAGGGTGCGCAGGTCGTAGAGTTCACAGGCGTAGCGCGCCCCGACGAACATGTGCACGCGTGGGTTGGACCCGAACCGGGCCATGTCCATGATGATCGCGCGCAGCGGGGCCAGGCCGGTACTGCCCGCCACCATCAATACATCGCCGCCCTCGCGGTCGATCTCCATCGCGCCGTGTGGGCTGGACAGTCGCCACCGGTCACCCACCGTCGTCTCGTTGACGATGGCACTGCTGACCAGTCCGCCGGGCACGGCACGGATGTGGAATTCGATGCCGCCGTCGTCCTGCGCGGGAATGGCCGGCGACAGGAACCGCCATCGGCGGGGGCACTGCGGGATCTGCACGTTCACGTACTGCCCCGGCAGGTAGGGCAGCGCGCGGTCCAGTTTCATCCGCACCACGGCGAGATCCCGCGACACGCGGTCGTGTTCGATCACGGTCCCGCCCCAGTGGGCCGGCCCGCGTTCGGCCTCGGCGGCACCGCGCATCACCGCCGTCATGAAGTTGATGGCCTGCCTGCCCGCGGCGTCCACGCGCGGCGTCCACTTCTGCCCGAGTTCGGCCTGGAGCGTCGCGTAGAGGGCGGTGGCCACACTGGTGTACTGCTCGGCGGTGACGCCGTACTTGCGATGATCGCGCCCGAGCTGCGTCAGGAACTCCACCGGTTCGTCCGACCGCTGCGCGACGAACTCGCCGATGACCCAGTCGAGAACCTCGAGGAAGACCGCCCGCTGCTCGTTCATCGACGCCGGGAACAGGTCCCGCACCGTCGGGTCGATGGCGAACCAGCAGGTGTAGAAGTGGGCGACGATCGTGCTGCCGGTCGGCCCGCGCAGGGCAGAGCGGATCACCTCCAGTGCTTCGCGGTCCTCTAACCCCACGCAGCAAATCTTAGGGTGTCGCCCGTCGTGGCCGACGATTACAGGCCGTGAACGCCCTTGTAGAGGACCAGGAGCCCGATGATCAGCAGGATTGCGGCCATCAGGGCGGCGCTGTGGGTCTCCATCCATTCCTTGACGCGGGCCAGGGTGGGATCCGATCGTTCACCGGTCACCGCGTACGCCAGGATCGGCAGTGCCACCGTGGATGCCGAGACGACAACGAAAACGATTGCCGCCCAGTATCTTCCGGATCCTTCGGTCGAAGTGCCGATGGCCAACCCGGCGGCCAGGCAGATGAAGAGCACCTTCGGGTTGATGACCGTCAGCGCGGCCCCGACAACCAGGGCCTTGCCCGGCCCGGCCTCGGTCAGGTGCCGGGTACCGGGCATCTCGTGGGGTTTGCTGTGCCGGGTGAACCAGCGGTAGACACCCCAGATGATCAGTGCGGCGCCGACGGCGATGCGGGCCCAGTGGGTCCAGACCGGCGGGCCGTCCGAGCGTTGCGCGAGCAAGTTCGAGGCGCCGATGAACACCCCCGTCAGCGCGGCCAGGCCCAGCGCCCAGCCGGCCAGGAACGCCAGCCCGCCGGGCCGCGGCCGGGGGGACTGCAGGATCAGGACCGCGGGGATGATCGACAGCGGCGAGAGCGCGACCACCAGGGCCAGCGGGATGATCTCGGTGAGTTCGAGATGGGTGCTGGACTCCATGTCGGGAAACCTACCGGCTGCGTCCGGCCCGGGGGCGCAGGACGAACGCGGGCACCCAGTGGGTCACCGCTCGGTGTCGCGATCCGTAGGCGATGTCGTAGGTGACCAGGCCCCACCAGTCGCCCTGCTCGCAGACGCCCCAGCAGCTCAGTCGGCCCTCGACCACCTTGTGCAGCTGCAGGCCGTTCGGGTGGTACCGCCCGTCACGGTGTGGGCGGCGGGGGAACAGCACGGTGAGATCGACCAGGACCGCGACGGGCGGGCGGACGGCGCGGAACGCGTCGCGCGCGGGTTGTCCACCCCAGCCGATGGGCTGCATCGCCGCCATCCTTCGATCATATGTTCGATTAAATCGGCTTGACGAGCTAAGCGCGAGACGGGTCCCAGATTTTCAGAGTTGAGCGGAATAGACTCAACCTTGACGACGCTGAACAACACGACAAGCATTTGTGGGGCCAGAGGCTGGCCCCTTCTCACTGAAATGGAGGTGTCGTGGACTCGTTCAACCCGACCACGAAGACCCAGGCGGCGCTGACGTCGGCGTTGCAGGCGGCAACCACCGCAGGCAACCCGCAGATCACCCCCGCCCATCTGTTGATGGCGTTGCTGACGCAGAACGACGGCATCGCCGCACCGCTGCTCGAAGCGGTCGGAGTTGATCCCGCGACCATCCGGACCGAGGCCCAGCGCCTCATCGACCGGCTGCCCAGCGCCAGCGGCGCCAACTCGACACCGCAGTTGAGCCGGGAATCGATCGCGGCCGTCACCGTCGCGCAGAACCTGGCCACCGAGATGGACGACGAATACGTCTCCACCGAGCACCTGCTCTACGGCCTGGCCTCGGGTGACTCCGACGTCGCCAAGCTGCTTGCCGGGCACGGCGCATCGCCGGAGGCCCTGCGTGAGGCGTTCGTCAAGGTCCGCGGCAGCGCGCGCGTCACCAACCCGGATCCCGAGGGCAGCTATCAGGCGCTGGAGAAGTACTCCACCGACCTGACCGCGCGCGCCCGCGAGGGCAAGCTGGATCCGGTCATCGGCCGCGACACCGAGATCCGGCGTGTCATCCAGGTGCTCTCGCGCCGGACCAAGAACAACCCGGTGCTCATCGGTGAGCCCGGCGTCGGGAAGACCGCCATCGTCGAGGGCCTGGCCCAGCGCATCGTCGCCGGCGACGTCCCGGAGAGTCTGCGCGACAAGACCGTGATCTCCCTGGACCTCGGATCGATGGTGGCCGGCGCCAAGTACCGCGGTGAATTCGAGGAACGCCTCAAGGCTGTCCTCGACGACATCAAGGACTCCGCCGGTCAGGTCATCACGTTCATCGACGAGCTGCACACCATCGTCGGCGCCGGCGCCACCGGCGAGGGCGCGATGGACGCCGGCAACATGATCAAGCCGATGCTGGCCCGCGGCGAACTGCGGCTGGTCGGCGCAACCACGCTCGACGAGTACCGCAAGTACATCGAGAAGGACGCGGCCCTGGAACGCCGGTTCCAGCAGGTGCTGGTCGGTGAGCCCTCGGTCGAGGACACCGTCGGCATCCTGCGCGGCCTCAAGGACCGCTACGAAGTGCACCACGGCGTGCGCATCACGGACTCCGCGCTGGTCGCCGCGGCCACCCTCAGTGACCGGTACATCACATCGCGCTTCCTGCCGGACAAGGCCATCGACCTGGTCGACGAGGCTGCGTCGCGGCTGCGGATGGAGATCGACTCCCGGCCCGTCGAGATCGACGAGGTCGAGCGCGTGGTCCGTCGCCTCGAGATCGAGGAGATGGCACTCGCCAAGGAGGAGGACGATGCGTCCAAGGAGCGGCTGGAGAAGCTGCGCTCCGAGCTGGCCGATTACAAGGAGAAGCTGGCGGAGCTGACTACGAGGTGGCAGAACGAGAAGAACGCCATCGACGTCGTGCGTGAACTCAAGGAACAGCTCGAGGTGCTGCGCGGGGAGGCCGACCGGGCCGAACGCGACGGCGACCTGGCCAAGGCCGCCGAGCTGCGGTACGGGCGCATCCCGGAGGTCGAGAAGAACCTCGACGCCGCCATCCCCCAGGCCGAGGCCCGCGAGGATGTGATGCTCAAGGAGGAGGTCGGCCCCGACGACATCGCCGATGTGGTGTCGGCGTGGACCGGCATTCCGGCCGGCCGGATGATGGAGGGCGAGACCGCCAAGCTGCTCCGGATGGAGGAGGAGCTGGGCAAGCGGGTCATCGGGCAGAAGGCTGCCGTGCAGGCGGTGTCCGACGCGGTGCGCCGCAGCCGGGCCGGGGTTGCCGACCCGAACCGCCCGACGGGCTCGTTCCTGTTCCTCGGACCGACCGGTGTCGGCAAGACGGAGTTGGCAAAAGCGTTGGCGGACTTCCTGTTCGACGACGAGCGCGCCATGATCCGGATCGACATGAGCGAGTACGGCGAGAAGCACTCCGTCGCGCGTCTGGTCGGTGCGCCCCCCGGGTACATCGGCTACGACCAGGGCGGTCAGCTGACCGAGGCGGTGCGCCGCCGGCCCTACACGGTGGTGCTGTTCGACGAGGTCGAGAAGGCCCACCCGGACGTGTTCGACGTCCTGCTGCAGGTGCTCGACGAGGGCCGGCTGACCGACGGTCAGGGCCGCACGGTCGACTTCCGCAACACCATCCTCATCCTGACCTCGAACCTGGGGTCCGGTGGCACCGAGGAGCAGGTGATGGCGGCCGTCCGCGCGGCGTTCAAGCCGGAGTTCATCAACCGCCTCGACGACGTGCTGATCTTCGACGCGCTGAACCCGGAGGAATTGGTCCAGATCGTCGACATCCAGCTGGCCCAGTTGCAGAAGCGGCTGGCCCAGCGGCGGCTGACGCTCGAGGTGTCGGCTCCGGCCAAGACCTGGCTGGCCGAACGGGGCTTCGACCCGCTCTACGGCGCCCGTCCGCTGCGCCGGTTGGTGCAGCAGTCGATCGGCGACCAGTTGGCCAAGATGCTGCTGGCCGGTGAGGTGCATGACGGCGACACCGTGTCGGTGGACATCAGCGCCGACGGTGACGGCCTGGTGCTGGGCTGAGTTTCCACGCCCAGCAGACGCAGTGGCCCCCTTCTCCGAGCGAGAAGGGGGCCACTTGCGTCTGCTCGCCAGGAGGCGAGGCGCCTGCTATTGAAGAGGGGTGACTCTTACTCTCGTACCCGGGCGGCCGAACCTGCTGCTGGGCGCCTTCGAGCTGGCCAGCCTGGGCTACCAGGCGCAGGAGTACTTCGTCTCGGGCTCCGCGAGGTCGTTCGGCCCCGCGGCCGGACCGCCGGCGGACTACACCACCCGCATCGTCGTACTGCGTCCACTCGAGCCGGCCGCCGGCGCCGACACCGCGATCGTCGAATGGCTCAACGTCAGCGGGGGCATCGACGCGCCCGCGTTCTGGCTCATGGCGCACCGCGAGATCGCCCGCGCGGGCCATGTCCATGTGGCCGTGTCGGCGCAGCGGGTGGGGGTGGAAGGTGGCGGGGTCAGTATTGCGCCCGGAATGTCGCTGAAAGAACTTGACCCACAACGGTATTCAGACCTGAGTCATCCGGGCGACGCTTACTGCTACGACAT
Source organism: Mycobacterium sp. (assembly GCF_046330795.1). Lineage (GTDB taxonomy): Bacteria > Actinomycetota > Actinomycetes > Mycobacteriales > Mycobacteriaceae > Mycobacterium. The sequence continues at coordinate 50,138 of NZ_JAXLSA010000003.1, forward strand.
GTTCAGCCAGATCGGTCGGCTGGTGCGCGACGGGGCGATCGAGGGCGTCGACGCGCGGACCGTGCTGGCGGCCGGGGAATCGCAGTCGGCGATGTTCCTGACCACCTACATCAACGAGGTGGACGGGCGGTCCGGCGACGGTGAGGTCTGCGAGGTGTTCGATGGCTTCCTGGTGCATTCCCGATTCGGGTCGGCGGCGCCGCTGGACGGCGTCAGCATCCTGGACGAGCACGGTTCGCCGTCCGGGCCGCCCGCGCCGTACCGGGCCGACCTGCGTGTCCCGGTCCTGACGGTGATCACCGAGACCGACGTACTGGGCGCGATGCTGCCCGGCTACCGGCTGGCGCGCCAGCCCGAGACACCCCGGCTGCGGGTCTGGGAGATCCCCGGCTCGGCGCACGCCGACATCTACACGATCCGGGTGGGATTCATCGACAACGGTTCCCTGACGCCGAGTGAGCTGGCCGCTGCCTATGCGCCCACCGATGTGCTGATGGGTGAGCAACTGCCGTACTTCATCAACTTCGCGCCGCAACATCACTACGTCCTGCAAGCGGCCATCCCGGCGCTCCGCGAGTGGGTGCGCACCGGTCGGGCCCCGTCGTCGGCGCCGCCGATCCAGCTCACCGACTCCGACCCGGCCGAGATCCGGCGTGACGAGCGCGGTGTGGCCGTCGGCGGCGTCCGCACGCCGTGGGTCGACGTGCCGACCGCCGTGACCACCGGGACCGCCGCCGGCGACCAGATGCTGGCGTTGCTGTTCGGGACCGGCGAGCCGTTCGACCCGGCGACGCTGGCGGAGCTCTACCCCGGCGGTGCCGACGAGTACCTGCGCCGGTTCACCGAGTCGCTGGACCGGACCATTGCGGCCGGGTTCCTGTGCGCGGCCGATCGCGCGGAGATCCTGCAACTGGCCGGGGAGACCTTCCGCGGAACGCCGTAACGCGCTTGTGACCTGCAGTCGTTCTCGCATCCGGGCCCATACCAGATAGGCTGTCCGCGATGGTCCCGCTCTGGTTCACGCTGTCCGCACTCTGTTTCGTGGGTGCGGCGGCACTGTTGTACGTCGACATCGACCGTCGGCGGGGTCTCGGACGTCGCCGCAAGTCGTGGGCGCGGTCGCACGGATTCGACTACGAGCCCGAGTCGACCGAGATCCTGAGCCGGTGGAAACGGGGCGTGATGTCCACCGTCGGCGACGTCACCGCGCGCAACGTCGTCCTCGGCCAGATCCGCGGCGAGGCGGTGTACGTCTTCGACCTCGACGACGTGGCCACCGTGATCGCGCTGCACCGCAAGGTGGGCACCAACGTCGTCATCGACCTGCGGCTCAAGGGTGTCAAGGAACCCCGGGAGGACGACATCTGGCTGCTGGGGGCCATCGGTCCCCGGATGGTCTACTCCACCAACCTCGACGCCGCGCGGCGTGCCTGCGACCGCCGGATGGTGACGTTCGCCCACACCGCCCCGGACTGCGCCGAGATCATGTGGAACGAGGAGAACTGGACGCTGCTGTCCATGCCGATCGCGAGCACCCGCACCCAATGGGACGAGGGGCTGCGCACCGTGCGCCAGTTCAACGACCTGCTGCGGGTGCTGCCGCCCACCGCTCAGGCAGCCATCGCGGCGCCGCCGCGGCAGCGTGGACCGTTGGGAGCCATGCCCGGGCGCCCGTCGGCGACACCGGACCCGGCCACTGTGCGGCAACGTGGCGCCGTACCGCCTGGATCCCCGCGCAATGGCCACCAGGCGCCCAACTATCAGCGATAGCTAAGCTGACCGCGTGCCTGATCTGACGCCCGCGGACCGTGACGAACTCGCCGAACTGGTACGACAGCTCTCCGTGGTGCGGGGCCGGGTGACGTTGTCCTCGGGCCGGGAATCCGACTACTACGTCGACCTGCGGCGGGCCACGTTGCACCATCGCGCCGCCCGGTTGATCGGCTCGCTGATGCGGGAGCTCACCAGCGACTGGGACTACGCGGCGGTGGGCGGACTGACCCTGGGCGCCGATCCGGTTGCCACGGCCATCATGCATGCACCCGGGCGCCCCATCGACGCGTTCGTCGTGCGTAAGTCCGCCAAAACCCATGGCATGCAACGACTCATCGAAGGTTCCGACGTCGCGGGCCAGCGGGTGCTCGTGGTGGAGGACACCAGCACCACGGGCGCGTCACCGTTGACCGCGGTCCGCGCGGTGCGAGAGGCCGGGGGGGAAGTGGTCGGCGTGGCGACGGTGGTGGACCGGGCGACGGGGGCGGCCGAGGTGATCGAGGCCGAAGGTGTGCTCTACCGCAGCGCGCTGCAACTCGCCGACCTCGGACTCGGCGATGGCTGAGGCGTGATCCTCACCGACCTCGACGGCCGCGACTGGGCCGCAGATGAGGTGGTCGACCTCATCTGCGTGGGCACCGGCGTCGCGGTGCTCGCCGTCGCGATCGCGGCCGATCGGGCCGGCCTGGATGTCCTGCTGACCGCCGACACCGGTACCGCCACGAGCCTCCCGCACGGACCCAACCTGGCCGCCGACGCGACGGCGTTCCTGCACGAGGTGTCCGACGACATGGTCGACCCCGCGGAACCGGGGCCGCAACCGTGGATTCGCCGGGCCGGCGAATCGGGGCCCCAGCTGCGGCCGGGTGTCACGTTTTCCGGTGCGGCACTTCGCAATTGGGCCGGTAGCTGCTTGTCCTCGCCGTACGGCCTGCTGAGCACCGAGGTGGCCGGGATCGACGCGGAACCGATTCCGGTGGCTCCGGTCCCGAGCGGCGGGTCCGTCGACCTCGACGCCTGGCTGCCCGAGCTCGCCCGTGAGCACGGGCTGGCGAGTGACGACGACATCCTGCGTGATCTGGTGCTGGCCGGTGGCCGCGTCGTCGGGGCGGTGATGGGCGTCGAGGGCTCGCCGAGCGCTCGGACCGTCGTGCGCGCCGTGGCCGGCGTGGTCTTCTCCACGAGCGCCGCCGTGCCGGCAGGCACGAACCCGGTGACCGATGCGGACGTCACCGAGCTGGTCATCCAGCCGCGCCCGTTCAGCCGATTCGCCCGGCTGCAACTGCTGGCTCCCTGAGGTCAGCGCACCTTGCGCTGGGCGGGGGCGAATGGAAGTTCGATGTACTTGCGGGCGAACAACTTCGACATCGCCGAGCTGCTCAGCGGGCGCGACAGCAGGAAGCCCTGGGCCCGGTAGCAACCGTGCCGCAGCAGGATCTCGGCCGCGGCAGCGGTCTCCACGCCCTCGGCCACCACGGCGAGGCCGAAGGCATCGGCCAGTGCGATGACGGCCCGCACGATCGCGAGGTCGCCGGCGTTGTTGCCGAGGTCCTGCACGAAGCCACGGTCGATCTTGAGCGTGTCGACCGGCAACGACTTGAGATGGGTCAGCACGCTGTAACCGGTGCCGAAGTCGTCGATCGCGATCTGGACGCCGACTTCCTTGAGCGCGGCCAGCGTGATGCGGGCGGTCTCGATGTCCTGCACCACCAGGCTCTCGGTGATCTCCAGGCAGACCGATTCGCCGGCCAGGCCGAAGTCCGCCAGCGTCTCGGCCACCACGTCGGCGAAACCCTCCGACACCAGCTGGACCGGGGAAACGTTGAGGCGCAGGGTCGCGTCGGTGCCGATGCCCCGCGAGCGCCAGCCGCTGAACTCAGCGCACGCCCTCCGCATCACCCAGCGTCCGAGTTCCCCGGCGAGGTTGATGGATTCGGCGACGCCGATGAAGGAATCCGGTAGCAGCAGCCCCCGGGTCGGATGTTGCCAGCGAACCAGCGCCTCGGTGGCGAGCACCTGCCCCGTGCGCATGTCCACCTCGGGGAGGTAGTGCAGCATCAGGGCGCCCGATTCGATGACGCCCTGCAGGTGCAGCTCGATGTCGTTGTGCAGCGCGCTCTTGAGCGCCAGATCCTCCGAAAAGACGGCGACCACGTTGCCCCCGTCGTTCTTCGCGTCGAGCACGGCCTGATGGGCCTTGCGCAGCAGGTCGGATGCGGAGTCGTGACCCGGAGCGCCGATCGCGACGCCGATACTCACGGTGCGCGTCAGCATTTCGCCGTCGATGGGGACACGTTCGTTGAGCGTCGCCTGGATCTTGCCGGCCAGCACCATGGCGTCCTCGGCCGTGGTCGCGTGTTCGGGGACCACGATGAACTCGTCGCCCCCCAGCCGGGCGATCAGGCAGTCCTCTCCGACCGTGTCCAGCAAACGGTTGGCGAACACCCGGATGAACCAGTCCCCGGCGTTGTGGCCCAGATAGTCGTTGACCGCCTTGAGGCGGTCGAGATCGAGGTAGAGCACGGCCACCGGGCCGCGGCGCCTGGGCCTGAGGCGGTCATCGAGGTGGGCCAGCAGCGCGCGGCGGTTGTAGACGCCGGTCAGGTCGTCGTGGTCGGCCAGGAACCGCAGTTGCTCCTCGGCGGCGATCCGGGCCTGCACCTGGGCGAGCAGCGACGCGATTGCCTCCACGGCGGTGAGTTCGGTCGGAAGCCACTCGCGGTCACCGGATTTGACGAACCCCAGGCTGCCGGTGGTGACGTCGCCGTTCAGCAGCGGGGCGGCGGCAAACGTACTGACGTACCCGCCGGACTCCTCCAGCAACTGCTGGTATTCCTGGGTCGAGGGATCCGGGCGATTCACCATCGGCCGCTTGGCGTGCTCGGCGATCGCGAACACCGGGTCGTCGGCGAAGTACACCAGGCCGAGGGGATCGGGATCCGGGATGTTCTGCCGGGGTGGCCATTCCGCAATCAGCCGGGAGGCGCGGATGGTGTGGTCGTTGTACCGCAGGAATGCCACATCCACGGAGAACGCCGCGACGAGGTCGGCGAGCACCGACTCGAGCACCTCTACCGTGTTGGTCGACGTGGCCGCCATCAGCTTGGTGGCAACGGCGGTCACAACGACGTCGAGGCTATCGGGCATCGCGGTCCCGCACCGGTCGTCTGCGGCTGCGTACCGTCGGGGGTGCGGCCCGGCTGAATCGCAGCACGATGATCATCGAATGACCCGGGTGGGTCGCGACGAGATCATTGAACTCATGGGCCAGAGTATCCACCGTATCGGCGAATTCCGGTGACAGAGCGCGACGATCGTTGCCGGATTGTGCATGTACGAACAGCGGCGAGCAGGGATGGACGGCGAGGCCGAGCCGGTTGGCGGCGATCCATACCGCTTCGAGCGCGGATCCACCGCGGGCGTGGTCGCGCAGGGTCGCCCCGGTGGTGGTGATGACACCCAGCGCGGAACTGGCCAGCACCCGGTTGCGGGTGGATTCGCCGAGGGCCGCGCCGGTGTCCCAGCTGGCCAGCAGGTCCATGACGTCCGGACGCCGCAGGATGTCCAGGGCGGCCAGGTCGGCCGGGTCGAGTTCGAGGCTGCGAACGTCGATCCCGGTGTCCTGGTCCGGGTCACCGGGCCAGCGCATCTCGTCGCGCATCTCGCGGTGCACCGCCGGCGTCAGGAATCGGATGCGATCACACGCGTCCAGGATGCGGGCGGCCCGATCGAGGTCCGCGGGCGCGGTCAGCAGGGTCAGGTCGGCGCCCTCGGATCGGGCAGCGACCGTCAGCGCCTGGATCGTGTCGTCGTCGAGTGGTTCGGGAGTGCCGATGCGCCGGTTGGTCTCCCGGGCGTGCATCGGCCCGTAGAGCGCGGCCAGGGTGGGATCCTGGAGCGCGTCGTCGTCGCTGAAATGGAGAACGCCCCGGAGCGGGGTGTCCGGGGTGGCGGCGAACCACTCGACCGGACCGAGGATCCCGGCGGCCGCGGCGGCCACCCGGGCATTGAACATGGCGGCCCCCACCGCGACTGCGCTGCCGCGGTATTCGACGTCCATCGTGACGCTGCGCGTGGGGTCGAGCGACAGTGTCAGCGCGTGATCGTCGAAGTCGATCCGCCATGGCTGGGCGTTGCCACCCGACGGCGCGCGGGCGGCCGCCTCGGCCACCGTCTGCGCGGGGGTGCCGTGCCGCGCCGGGTCGCCGGCGACCTCGGGCTCGGTTGCCGCCGGCCCGGTCGGGCCCGGTCCGGTCAGTCCGCCCAGGACGTCGCCGACGTCGATGCGGGCCCGGCCGGAGGGAAGTTCTTCGCCCAGACCGATCCGTCGCACCGCTTCGGCGGCGGCGGCCGCACCCACGATGACATCGGAGGCCAGTTGCGGCCAGGTCGAGATGGTCCGTCCGACCTCCAGCATCGACGCGGCTCCACGTGCCGACCCGTGCGCGGCATCCACGAGGCGGAGCACGTGGGGGATCTTGTCGCGAGCCGTCAGCCCGGCCAGTGCTTCGATGCCGGAGTCGCCGATCAGACCGTGCAGGATCGGCCGGTCCGGTTCCAGATCGAACCTTTCGACGTCGACCATTCCGCGGTCGCTGGTGGCCATGACAACCGGAATACCCGCCGCGCGGGCCGATAATCGGACCAGGGCCTTGATGTCCAGCGCGTCGCACTCCTCGATGACCACGTCGAGCCCCGAGAGGAATTCGGCTGTCGAGTCGGCGGTCAGGCCGCCGGTCAGAACGCGGACCTCGAGGTAGGGATCCAATTCGGCGATACGCCGGGCCGCGATGACGGCCTTGTTCTCGCCGAGGTCGAGAACCGTCGCGGGCACCCGATTGAGGTTCGACACTTCGAGCTCGTCGAAATCGGCGAGAACCAGGCTGCCGGCCAAGCCCTCGGCGGCCAGCGTATGGGCGATGACGTGACCCACGCTGAGTCCGACGACGCCGACCCGCAGACGACCGAGACGGTCCTGCTCGGCGGCGGTGATCATGTTGTGGTTGCGGTCGAGCCGGAGCCGGCGGAACGCCCGGGGGCCCAGGAGATGCACCACCGAACGTCGCCACGGGTAATAGATCCAGCGGGACGACTCGCTCAGCAGGTCGTGGTCGGGTGCGGGAACCAGCCGGGCGAGGCTCTCCCGCTGGGCGGCGAGGCTGTCGACGACCTGGATACCGGCCGCGCTGCACAGCGCTTCGAAGGCGTCGCGCCCCTCGGGGGCACGGGTGTCGAGAATCTGGGGGTGATAGAGATGATCGGCGACTGGCAGGCCAGTCACGACGTGCTGCCGTAGCGGAGGGCGGCCTCATCGCGCCCGAACATGTCCATCAGCGCCATACTCTCCTTTCGCATCTTGATGATCTGTTGCGGCTCAGAGTGTTTCATGAACGTGTGGCGATCCCACCACATCATCTTGGTCTGGTACCGCTCGTCGGGGTAGGGCGTCGGGGGGATGTGGTTGGCCACCAGGCCGCCGGAGGACTTCCAGCGGTTCAGCACGTAATCGCCCGCGGTGGCCATGCAGAACTGGATGTCCAGGAGGGCCATCGAGTGTGAACCCGAACGGGCCAGCACCTCGGTGAGTGAGCGGTTGCGTTCCCGATCGTCGATGACCCACGCCGACTTCATCTCGAGAATGCCGAACGGCGCGCGGTCGTTGATCATCTTGCGCACCGCCGCCAGACCGGGCCGGCCCGCCCACTCGATCACCGCGTGCGAGTCGTCGGCGTCGCGCAGCGGTCCCTTGGCCCGGGAGCCCGCAAGGATCTGCCCTTTTTCATCGACGGCGGCAAAGAAAAGAATGGTATCCGAGCCGGATCTGAGGGCGTCCATGTCGAGTGCGCATTCCACGCCATGTTTGCGGTAGCTGCGAACGGCCCCGTCCAGGTAGTCGGACCACAGCGCGGGCTCGTCGACGGGCCGGGCGACCACGACGGTGCATTCGGCGTCGTCGTCCCACCAACTCGCGCTGGTGCGCGTGTCGAGGACGTGGTCGGTCGAATCGACTAGTTGAAGGTTCACGGCAATCCATTCAGTAGATCGGCACGTCCGGGGTACCCACTCGTACCCCGGAAATGTTTGCGCACCCGGCAGCGAGCTGATGTGGCTGTTCAATTATCCCCTGTAGCTCAGCCGATCCAGAGACATTCATGCTGTTCAGGGCGCGTGGCAAAGGTCCGCGCTGCTAGACGGCTGCGGTGGTGCGCGCCGACTATCGAACTCTGATCTGCGGGGACTGTCGCAGGCAGGGGTTATCGGCGTCGACGAAAATACTCGCATGTCTTACCTGTGTTTGCGGAATTCGCAGGTGGAGGGGGGTATGGCTAACTCGCCCCGGCGGACGCGCCGCTGCGGGGCCAGCGGCGGGCGAACGACCGGTGGGCGGGCGATTGCGCCGGTACCAACCGAGCTCGTCGACATGTGGCAGATCGTGACGACGATTGCGCGGGTTCCATCTCCCGCGAATGTGAGTATTCCTGACAAATATTTGCTGTAGCTGTCGTAACTGGGTTATTCACAGGCTTTTCAGGAATTCCACAACCCGTCGGCCTTGTGCAATTCTGGCGAACTCGTCCGGCTTCTGCCGCGGGTATGACCGCAGGGCCGCGGGCGCGGCCGGACTACAGTGCATCGAGGCTCGACCCCGCTGCCTCGTCGACGCCGGGAGCTGAAGTGCGCACCGTTACCCACCATGGCCGCCGGGCCCTCGCGCTCGGCGTTGCTGTGGTCGCCGCGTGGGTGTCCGTCGCGTGCGGGAAGCCCGCAGCACCCGCCGCGCCCTATGGGGCCGCAGCGGCCGATGTCGGTGACGCCGTTGACATCCTGGGCTGGCACGTCTCGGTGACCGGCCTGCGATTCGAGGCGGAGCATCTCCTCGTCGATGTCGATGCAACACCCGCGGACCAGCCCGGACCGCGCGCCGCGCCCGCCGATCTGCGGTTCGGTCTCTACGGTTCACTGGCCCATCCGATCGAGGCGTACGGCATGGACAGTTGCGCGCAACCGGCCGGTCCGGTCCCGACTCCGCTGGCCGTGCAGTCCGCGGACGGCGGTCCGGCCCGGATCGCCGGAACCGTCTGTCTGGGGCCGATTTCCGATCAGGCGCAGGTGCGCGGCGTCTACCTGTATTCGCCGCGGGACCGGATCCGCAACAGTACGGTCGCCTACCCGGCGGCCTTCCCGGTCGGGCTGCCGCCGACCAGTCCCGCTGATACCGGCCTGACCGTCAGCACCCAGAGTGTGGAGGCCTGGCGCGCCGACGGGACCGAGCTGACGCCGGCCGCCCTGGGCGACCCGCGAGCCTTCACCGGTAAGGGCTTCATGTTGCTCGGCCTGCGCGCCGGTGCGGTCGCCGACGAGTACCGCGATCGGTCCGCCGCCCGCGGGGGACCGATGATGCTGTTGGCCGCGCCCACCCTGCCACCGCCGGGGCTCAGCCCGGCGTGTTCGGCCTACGGCGGCTCCGTTCTCGTCCTGCCCGACGCTTCCCTGCAGGCCGTGCAGGTCGATGCCTCGTTGTGCACGCAGGGCGAGATCAACGCCGCCCTGCTGTATGCGACCGTCTCCGTGGCCGGCACCCACGCGGCGGTCTGGACCAGGACCGACCGGCCGTGACAGGGCCGGATCCCGACCGGCCGGGCCCGACGGAATGGACCGGTGGTGACGCCCTCAACGGCGTCGGACCCTGGCGCGACGAGCACCCCGGGGTAGTGCCGGCCGATCCTCGTTTCGATCCGGGCCTGATCGCCGACGGTGACCGCCGCAACGTGGTGGACGCCTACCGGTACTGGAGCCGGGAAGCGATCGTCGCCGACATCGACGCCCGGCGGCACCGGCTGCACATCGCGATCGAGAATTTCGGCAACGACGCGAACATCGGCGGGGTGGTGCGCACCGCGAACGCGTTCGCGGTCGACACCGTGCACATCGTCGGGCGCCGGCGCTGGAATCGCCGCGGCGCCATGGTGACCGACAGGTATCAGCGGCTGCGCCATCACGACACCAGCGCCGAGCTCATGGAGTTTGCCGCGGCGGCCGGGCTCACCGTCGTCGCCGTCGACAACGTGCCCGGTTCGGTGCGGTTGGAGCAGACCGCGCTGCCGCGGGACTGCCTGCTGGTGTTCGGCCAGGAGGGCCCGGGGATCAGCGCCGAGGCGCGCCAGGGTGCGGCCCTGACGGTGTCCATCGCGCAGTTCGGATCGACCCGGAGCATCAACGCCTCGGTTGCCGCCGGGATCGCCATGCATGCGTGGATCAGGCAATGGGGTGACCTCACCCGCGCCTGGTAAGGCAGGATGCCTAGGCATGGATCAGGTATGGGCCAATCGTGCGGAGTCGGCCGAGGCCGCGATCGCGGCACGGCATCTCAAGAAGCTGTGGGGGCTGCCGGGAACGCAACTCGGGGTGGTCGCGTGGCCGGCCACATCCCACGACCGGCGCTTCAAGACATGGCACTACTGGTGGCAGGCACACCTGCTCGACTGCCTGGTGGACGCGCAGGTCCGTGATCCGAAACCGGAACGGGTGGAATCGATCACCCGGCAGATCCGCGCACACTGGTTGCGCAACAACATGACCTGGACCAACAACTACTACGACGACATGGCGTGGCTGGCACTGGCGATCGAACGGGCCGGCCGGCTGGTCGGCGTCGAGAAGCCGTCGCCGCTGCGCAAGCTGTCGGAGCAATTCATCAACGCCTGGGTTCCGGAGGACGGCGGCGGAATCCCTTGGCGCAAGACCGATCAGTTCTTCAACGCGCCGGCCAACGGGCCGGCCGGCATCTTCCTGGCCCGCTACGGCGACCGGATCCGGCGGGCGCAGCAGATGGGCGACTGGATCGACGCGACCCTGCTCGACCCCGATACGCACCTGATCTTCGACGGCATCAAGGCCGGGTCACTCGTCCGCGCTCAGTACACGTACTGCCAGGGGGTGGTCGTCGGCCTCGAGACCGAGTTGGCGGTGCGGACCGGCGAGGAGAGGCACGGGGAACGGGTCCGCCGGCTGATCGCCGCGATCGATCGGGAGATGGCGCCGGCGGGCGTCCTGGCCGGCGCCGGTGGCGGCGACGGGGGACTATTCGCCGGGATCACCGCGCGTTATCTGGCGCTGGCCGCAACGTCACTGCCCGGCGACGACGACGAATCCGCGCAGGCCCGCCGGACCGCGACCGACATCGTCGTGGCGTCGGCTCGGGCGGCGTGGGACAACCGGCAGACCGTGGACGGGCTGCCGCTGTTCGGTGCGTTCTGGGACGTCGCCGCCGAACTGCCCGACGGTGCGGGTGCGGCCCGGCCTCCGGCCGCCGACGTCGAGGCCCTCGGCGCCGTCGGACCCGAATCGGAGTCCGATCAGGCGCCCGAGCCTGCGGAGCAGCCGCAACTCGTGCCCGCGGGCGGGATCAGTGAGCGCGATCTATCGGTTCAGCTCGCCGGCTGGATGCTCATGGAAGCAGCGCACTCGGTCACGGCGGGATCAGTCCAGGTCGACGGTGACCGCGGCGCCGGTAGCGGCGACGACGTCGTCGACTGAGACGCCGGGCGCCAGTTCGCGCAGGATCAGCGAGCCGGCTGAGCCCTTGTGGGGCACGTCGATGACGCACAGGTCGGTGATGATGCGGTCGACGACGCCCTGACCGGTCAGCGGCAGGGTGCAGGTCTGGACGATCTTCGGATTGCCGGCCCGGTCGGTGTGTTCCATCAGGACGATCACCCGCGCCGCGCCGTGCACCAGGTCCATCGCGCCGCCCATGCCCTTGACCATCTTGCCGGGCACCATCCAGTTGGCCAGGTCGCCGTGACTGGAGACCTCCATCCCGCCGAGCACCGCGGTGTCGATGTGGCCGCCGCGGATCATCCCGAACGACAACGACGAATCGAAGTACGCCGCACCGGGATTCACGGTCACGGTCTCCTTGCCCGCGTTGATCAGGTCGGGGTCGACCGCGTCGTCGGTGGGGTAGGGGCCGGTGCCCAGGATGCCGTTCTCGGAGTGCAGGGTGACGTGCACGTCGTCGCCGAGATACCCGGGAATCAGGGTTGGCAGCCCGATACCCAGGTTGACGTACTGGCCGTCGGTCATCTCCTGGGCCGCCCGGGCGGCCATCTCGTTGCGGGACCAACTCATTTGTTCGCCTCGTTCCCGTCGCTGATGGTCCGTTTCTCGATCTTCTTGTCCTGCGGTCCGGTGTGCACGATGCGTTGCACGAACACACCGGCGAGATGCACTGCGGCCGGGTCGATTTCGCCGGGTTCCACGAGTTCCTCGACCTGCACGATGGTGATCCGGCCGGCCATTGCGGCCAACGGGTTGAAATTCATCGCGGTCTTGTTGAACACCAGGTTGCCCGCGGTGTCGCCCCGTTTGGCGTGAACCAGGGCGAAGTCGGCGTTGATGCCCTCTTCGAGGACGTAGCGCTTTCCGTTGAAGACGCGAATCTCCTTGGGCGGTGAGGCAATTGCCACCGATCCGTCGGGTGCGTACCGCCACGGCAGGCCGCCGTCGGACACCGGGGTGCCCACGCCGGCGGGTGTGTAGAACGCCGGGATGCCCGCGCCGCCGGCGCGCAGGCGCTCGGCCAGGGTGCCCTGCGGGGTCAGTTCGACCTCGAGTTCCCCGGCCAGATACTGGCGGGCGAACTCCTTGTTCTCGCCGACGTACGACGCGGTCACCCGGCGGATGCGGCCCTGCCCGAGCAGCACTCCCAGGCCGATCCCGTCGACCCCGCAGTTGTTGGAGAACACCTCGAGGTCGGTGGCACTCGTGGCGGCGATGGCGTCGATCAACTGGTCGGGGATGCCGCACAGGCCGAAGCCGCCGACGGCGACGGTGGCTCCGTCGGCGATGTCGGCGACCGCCGCGGCGGCGGATTCGTAGACCTTCGATGTCATGGTTGTCCCTTGTTCCGCTTTCTCGCGTCCATTCCGCAAACGCTCGGATCAAATCAACAATGAATGCTCCACGCTGGCAAGTATTCGGTGGACGGCTCGACGAAACTGTTCGTCTGATGACCGTGCTTTCAGATTGTGTTCACTGAGTGAACGACTAGGATCGGAGTTCATGCCAACCGATGCTCCACCGGTGAATGTGGTCGGCAGGGTGGGCGCGGTGTTGCGGGCGGTCGCCGCGGTGGAACCCGCGGGGGCGTCGACCACCGAGCTCGGCCTGCGGGCCGGGCTGGCGCGCCCGACGGCACATCGTCTGCTGGTGTCACTGGCCGACGAGGGACTCGTCAGCCGTGACACCCGGACCGGCCGGTGGTCGTTGGGGCCCGAACTGTACCTGCTCGGCGTGGGCGCCGCGGAACGGTATGACGTCACCGACCGCGCGCGTGAGGTGGTCGCGCGGTTGGCCCGCGAGACGGGGGAGAGCGCGTTCCTGTCCGTGCGCCGCGGTGACGAAACCGTCTGCGTCCTCAGCGAAGAAGGCAGCTTTCCGGTGCGCTCGCACGTTCTGCACGTGGGGATCCGGTTCCCCCTCGGAGTTGCGAGCGCGGGGCTGGCCATTCTGAGTCACCTGCCGGCGGCGGACGTCGACGAATACTTCGGCCGCGTCCGGCCGGATTCGGAGTGGGGGCCCGCGCACAGCGAGGACGCGATCCGGACGCGGATCGCGCTCACCCGAAAGGCCGGGTACGCGGTGAACCCCGCATTGATCGTCGAGGGCAGCTGGGGCATGGGGGCTGCGGTGTTCGATCATGACGGGCGGCCCGGCTGGGCGTTGAGCCTGACGGGGGTCGAGACCCGATTCAAGGCCGAGCGCCGCCACGAACTGGGCAGGATGCTGCTGGAGCAGGCGCATGTGCTGTCCGGCAGGTTGCAGGCCTGATATCCGCCCGTCGAGTCGACGGATGCTGCTGCGGAACGCGGCGGAGGAGGAGCGAGACAATCGGGACATAGTCTTGTCACGTGCGAGACGTGCTGAGCGACCTCTTAGCGGTGTGGCGGGCCGGGGGTATCGCCGGCGTGGGCACCGTGGTCCGCACCTCCGCCTCGGCCCCGCGACTGGCGGGTGCGGTGATGGTGGTCGCGCCCGACGGCACGGTCAGCGGCTCGGTGTCGGGCGGCTGTGTCGAGGGCGCGCTCTACGAATTGGCCGTCGAGGTGGCCGCCACCGGCAGACCGGTGCTGCAGCGCTACGGGATCAGCGACGACGACGCCTTCGAGGTCGGCCTGACCTGCGGCGGCGTCCTGGACATCTTTGTCGAGCCGGTTTCCCCGGCCACCTTCGGTGAGTTGGCGGCCGTCGCCGCCGACATCGAGGAGCACCGGCCGGTGGCCGTCGCCACCGTCATCGCGCACCCCGAGCCGGCCTGGATCGGGCGACGCCTCGTCGTACGCCCGCACGGGGCCGCCGGAACGCTGGGCTCGGCCCGGGCCGACGCCGCCGTCGCCGACGATGCGCGCGGGCTGCTGGCGGCGGGTCGCAGCGCGGTCCTGACCTACGGCCCGGACGGTCAGCGTCGCGGCGAGGGTATGGAGGTGTTCGTCGCCGCGCACGCACCACGCCCGCGGATGCTGGTATTCGGCGCCATCGACTTCGCCGCCGCCGTCGCGCGGCAGGGCGCCTTCCTGGGCTACCGGGTGACGGTCTGCGACGCCCGTCCGGTGTTCGCGACCGCCGCCCGCTTCCCCGGCGTCGACGAGGTGGTGGTCGACTGGCCGCACCGGTACCTGGCCGGGCAGGTGGCTGCCGGCACGATCGATGCGCAGACCGTCATCTGCGTGTTGACCCATGACCCCAAGTTCGACATCCCCGTGCTCGAAATCGCTTTGCGTTTACCGGAACTCGCCTACGTGGGGGCCATGGGTTCGCGGCGCACCCACGCCGACCGGCTCGACCGGTTGCGGGCGGCCGGACTGACCGAGGCCGAAGTGGACCGGCTGCACAGCCCGATCGGCCTGGATCTCGGTGGCCGCACTCCCGAGGAGACGGCGGTGTCGGTGGCCGCCGAGATCATCGCGGCGCGCTGGGGTGGGGGTGGGCGCCCGCTGGCGCAGACAGATGGCCCGATTCACGCGGAGTAATCGTCGGTCCGATGGCGGTCACTGCCGGGAATGCTGGAGGTAGTGCACGATCGCGTTGGTCAGACCGCGCCGCGCCTTGTCCAGGTCGTAGTAGCCGCCGAGTTGGCGTTCCGAGGTGATGCCCCGCATGGCGCCGGGGATGAAGGCGGCCACCTCGCTGATGCGTTCGGGGTCCACGTCGACGTCGGCAAATGCCTTCTGGCAGATCTCGATCCAGCTGGCACCCCACGACGAGAGCTCGGCGGCGGTCTTGGGATAGAGCCGGTCCAGTTCGGCCATGTCGCGGGGCAGCGACATTCTCAGGGTCTCGATCGCGCGCGAGTCCGGCGCGGTCAGCCCGTCGTAGAGGATGTCGATGATGGTGGCCACCCGCTCGTGCAGGGGCGCGGTCGGGTCGGCCAGCGCGGGCAGGTCGGACCGACGTTCGGCGGTGCGTCGCAGGACCGCCGCCCACAGACCGTCGATGTCGCCGAACTGGTACTTGACGGCGCCCCAGGTGACGCCGATGTCCTTGGCAATCCGGTTGGCGGAGGCGGCATTTGGCCCACCCTCGGCCAGTGAGCGCAGCGCGGCATCCAGCATGGCCTCGCGCGTGGCGTGACCGCGCTTGTTGGGGCGGCGTCCGGCCTTCGTCGCTTCGGTCACCCCGTGATGGTAGCCGCCGGCTGTTGACTTTCATAGAACCATCTGTGATTCTTGGCGGCATGGCCAAGCCGCCACTGTCGATGAAGCCCACGGGGTGGTTCCAGATCGCCTGGTCCGACGAGATCGGCGTCGGCGACGTCCACACCATGAAGTACTTCGGTCAGGAGATGATCGCCTGGCGCGCCGAATCCGGGCAGCTGACGGTGATGAACGCCTACTGCGAACACCTCGGCGCGCACCTGGGCTTCGGTGGCACCGTCATGGGCGAGGTGTTGCAGTGCCCGTTCCACGGTTGGCAGTGGAGCCAGGAGGGACGCAACGTGTGCATCCCGTACGAGGATCGGCCCAACCGTGGACGCCGCATCAAGACCTACCCCGTCGCCGAACGCAATGCGTCCGTCTACATCTGGCACGACGAACTCGGCCGCGAACCGTATTTCGAGGCGCCCGACGTCTTCGCCGGCTTCGATGACGGCAGCAGCGCCGATGACTACTACCCACAGCAACGGCTCTACCAGCCCGGCCTGGAGATGCACCCGCAGTACGTGCTCGAGAACGGCGTCGACGTCGAGCACTTCAAGTACGTCCACGGCGTCCCGATCAACCCGATCTTCACCCGGCACGACTTCGACGCGCCGGTGTCCTACGTGGATTTCACCATCACCTTCGAGGGCGATGACGGCCAGCGGATCGAGGACGTCAACAGCGGGGTGGAAGCCATCAACGGCGGGCTGGGCATCGCGGTGACCAAGAGCTGGGGCATGGTCGACAACCGCACCATCTCCTGCATCACCCCGGTCGACGAGTTCACCTCCGACGTTCGCTTCAACGTCTACATCGGCCGCAATCCCGCCAAGGATTCGGAGCGGGCCCGGATCAGGGCCGAGGAATTCGGCACCGAGGTGATCCGCCAGTTCAGCCAGGACATCCACATCTGGTCGCACCAGCGTTACTCCGACCCGCCGGCCCTGTCGAACTCGGAGTACCAGGGCTTCACCGCAATTCGCAACTGGGCCAAGCAGTTCTATCCCGACGGTATCGGTGGCAGCGCCGCCGATGTGTATGCAGCACAGAAAGGCTGAAACCTGATGACCGCACCGATTCGCGTCTTCCAGGTCGCCACCGGCAATGTCGGCTCCGAGATGGTCAGGCGTTATCAGGAGCGCGACGACCTGGAACTCATTGGGGTGCATTGCTATTCGCCGGAGAAGGTCGGCCGCGACGTCGGTGAGCTGGTGGGCATCGGCCCGATCGGCGTGACCGCCACCGGCAGCATCGACGAAGTCATCGCGGCCGCACCCGATGTGCTGACCTTTCACGGCGTCTTTCCCGACGAGGATCTCTACGTGCCGATCCTCGAGGCCGGCATCAACATCGTCACCACCGCCGACTGGATCACCGGCTGGCACCGCGACACCAACCACCCTCACCCGTCGGGCAAGCCGGTGACCCAGTTGCTCGCCGAGGCCTGCGAGAAGGGCGGCTCGACGTTCTACGGCACCGGGATGAACCCGGGCCTGAATCAGATACTGGGCGTGGTGTGCTCGGCCGATGTCGCCGAGATCGAGAACGTCACCACGATCGAGTCCGTCGATGTGTCGTGCCATCACTCCAAGGACACCTGGATCGAGGTCGGATACGGCCTGCCCGTGGACGATCCGTCGATCCCGGCCAAACTCAAGAAGTACACCGAGGTGTTCGCCGACAGCGTCCGGATGATGGCCGACTGCTTCGGGCTGGAACTGGACGAGGTCAGGTTCAGTTACGAGCTCGGTGCGTGCACCAAGGACGTCGACCTCGGGTGGTACACCCTGCCCAAGGGTTCCCTGGGCGGGAACTACATCAAGTACCAGGGCATGGTCGACGGGGTCTCGCGGGTCGAGACCCACCTGGAATGGCAGATGACCCCGCACACCGAGCCGAACTGGGACATCAAGGGCTGCTACATCACCCAGATCAAGGGCGATCCGTGTGTCTACAACAAACACATGATCTTCCCGAAACCCGGTGTGGACCTGTCGGAGCCGGACAACTTCGCATCGATCGGCATGACGGTGACGGGTCTGCCGGCGCTCAACGCGATCAAGGCGGTGGTGGCGGCAGCGCCCGGGCTGATCACCAGTGCGGACCTTCCGCTGCGTGGCTTCGCCGGACGGTTCAAGCTCGACTGACCGTCGGCGAGCGTGCGCGAAATCCCGCGCCGCGCGGCGTGTCGGCGGACCGACACGCACGCTCGCGAGCAAGGTTGAGCCGTGGCGCGCCGGCACGGCTGGGGCGGGTCCCCGCCCGCAACCGATGAGGACGCGGTCGCGCGCATCGTCGACGCGGCCGTCGCGCTGATCGACGAGACCCAGGCCGAGATCAGCATCGCCGACGTCGCCCGGTCGCTCGGCGTCATCCGCCAGACCGTCTACCGGTACTTCCCGAACACCGAAGCGCTGATGGAGGCCGCGGCCGTCGCGTCCGTCGGTGCGTTCCTGGACCGCATCGAAACGCACCTCGCGGGGATCACCGATCCTGCCGCGGCCGTCACCGAGGGGCTGGCCCATGTCCTTGAGACGTTGCCGCCGCACATCGGTCTGTTGCTCTCCCCGTTGCGGCCCAACAGGTTTTCCGTAGCCGTCACCTCCGGGCAGGCCCGGACAATCGGCCGCTCGATGCTGGACAGGTTCGACGTCGACTGGGGTGCAGCCGGGTACGGCGACGCCGAACTCGACGATCTGACCGAGTACGTCCTACGCACGCTCCAGTCGTTCATCGTCGACCCGGGCGATCCGCCGTCCCGCGGCGCCGAACTCAGGCGTTACCTGAGCCGTTGGGTGGGGGCTGCCGTCAGCGGTAGTCGACCTCGAACGTCTTGAGCCCGTTGAGCCACGGCGAGCGGACCCGGGTCGGATCCGAGATCTTGGCGATATCGGGAATCACGTCGGCGATGGCGTCGAACATCAACGCGATCTCCATCCGCGCCAGATTCGCCCCGATGCAATGATGCGTGCCGTTTCCACCGAACCCCAAGTGCGGGTTCGGATTTCGTAGAATGTTGAACTTGTTCGGTTCATCGAACACGTCCTCGTCGTAGTTGCCGGAGGCGTAGAACAGGCCGGCGCGCTGGCCCTTGCGGATCGTCGCGCCGCCGATCTCGACGTCGTTGCGGGCGGTGCGCTGGAAGCAGGTCACCGGCGTCGCCCAGCGCACCATCTCGTCGGCCGCGTTCTTGGGCCGTTCGCGCTTGAACAGGTCCCACTGCCCGGGATGGTCCAGGAAGGCGTTCATGCCGTGGGCGATCGCATTGCGGGTGGTCTCGTTACCAGCGACCCCGAGCAGCATGACGAAGAATCCGAACTCCTCCTCGGTCATCCAGTCACCATCGAAGTCGGCCTGCACCAGCATGGTGACGATGTCGTCCTTGGGGTTCTTCCGCCGGTCTTCGGCCATGCTGTAGGCGTAGCCGAGCAGTTGCACGCTGGCCAGCGCCGGATCCATGGTCTGGGCCTCGGGATCGGTGTAGTTGATACACGAGTTGGCCCAGTCGAAGAAGTCCTGCCGGTCGGGTTCGGGCACGCCGATCAGATCGGCGATCGCGAGCACCGGCAGCTTGGCCGCGACGTCGTCGATGAAGTTGCCGCTGCCCTTCGTGCGCGCTTCCTCGACGATCGAATACGCCGCGCCGCGCAGCTTGTCCTCGAGTCCGGCGACCCCGCGCGGGGTGAACAGCTTGGAGACGATGCGCCGCAGGCGGGTGTGCTCCGGCGGATCATGGTTGATCAGAAGGGGTTTGGTGGATTCGACGACCGCCGGTTCCATCCCGTCGAAGAAGCTGACCACGACGCCGTTCTCGTTGGCCGACCAGTTGTCGTTGTCGCGGGAAATGGTCTTGATGTCGGCATGCCGGCTGATCACCCAGAAGCCGCCGTCGGTGAAGCCGCCGGTGCCGGGCTCCTGGGCGTTCCACCAGACCGGTGCGGTGCGGCGCAGCTCCGCGAACTCGGCCAGCGGTAGGCCGCGCTGCATCATGTCGGGGTCGACGAAGTCGAACGGGCGGTCGAGCGTACTGGTCATCGCGGCCATCTCCGGCGGTGTGATCGGGGTCTCGTTTCAGACCATACACTATACCGCTTTGGCGTATGTTCAGGATGCTTGACCGTCGTCCGCTCATGCGATGAGCTGTGCCCATGGCCGAACTCGCAGACGTCCCGCCCCCCGACGTCCGGAAGAAATATCGATGGTTGATCGCGGCGGGCTTCACCACCGCCGCGGCCGTGTTCACCGCGGGCCGGTTCATCCTGGGCAGCAAGGTCGACCGGGACCGCGGCTGAGTCGACGATCTCGCCGCGGGCGCGGCGGTGGAGGACCGAAGCGAATCGGCGTCGCTCGCTACCATCGCGTTCGTGACCGAACGCGCGCGCATCGACTTCCCGTCCCGTATCGGCGTCTGGTGGGCGGGTGACACCTGGGCCATGCCCGACGCGCAGCAGGTTGCCCGCGATGTCGAGGCGATGGGCTACGGCTCGCTCTTCCTGCCCGAGGTGGTCGGCAAGGAGGCGCTGACGCAGTCGGGGGCATATCTGTCGGCCACCGAACGCTTGGTGATCGGCACCGGGATCGCCAACATCCACGTGCGGATCCCGTCGGCCGCCGAGGCCGGCGCGCGCACGCTGACGGCGTTGTACCCGGGCCGGTTCGTGCTCGGCCTCGGTGTCAGCCACGCGCCGCTGGTCCAGTACGGCATGGGCGGCGTTTACGAGAAGCCGCTGGCGACCATGCGGTCGTATCTGGAAAAGATGGCCGCGGTGCCGCCGCAGATCGAGCCGGGCGTCGGGCGGCCGCCGCGACTGCTCGCGGCGTTGGGGCCCAAGATGATCCAGCTGTCCGGCGAGCTGACCGACGGCGCGCACCCCTACCTCGTCACGCCCGAGCACACGAAGGTGACCCGCGAACTGCTCGGCCCGGACAAGTGGGTGGTCTCCGAGGTGCCCGTGGCCATCGGTGGCGACGACTCCGATCAACTGCGCCGCGTGCACGCCCACCTCGAGGTGTACAGCGGGTTGCCGAACTACCGGAACTCGTGGCTGCGCCAGGGCTTCGACGATTCCGATCTGGTGCGCGGCGGATCCGACCGGCTGGCCCGCGCGCTGGCCGGAATGGGCACCGTCGAGTCGGCGGCCGCCGCGGTGCAGGCCCATCTGGATGCCGGTGCCGACCACGTCGTCATCCAGGCGTTGGGGGACACCCCGACCGACGATCCGCGGCCGGCGCTGCGGGAGCTGGCGACCGAACTCGGGCTGTCCGGATAGGCCGAACCCGAACCGCTCGCCGAACCCGACGTGTCGATCGTCGTCGGGCCTCTTGCTCGCGGCAGTACATCGCCCGCCGAACCTGACGAAATGGCGGGAGTTACTCGGTGTTCTCCTGCGAAACGTCCGTTTCGGCGTTCTCGGCGCGGCGGCGTTTGCGCCACTCCAAGAACATCGGCAGCACCGAGAGCACGGCGATGAGGATGAAGATCGGCTCGATGAGCTTCTGGATGATGGCGAACTGCCCCAGGAAATATCCCAGCAGGACCAGCAGCGTGCTCCACACCACGGCGCCGATCACATTGAACAACGTGAACACGCCGTAGGTCATCTTCGCCGCACCGGCGGTGATGGGCGCCAGGGTGCGCACGATCGGGACGAACCGCGCCAGCACGATCGCGAACGGGCCGCGCTGCTCGAAGAATGCGTGCGCCTCGTCGAGGTATTTCTGCTTGAGGAATCGGGCGTCGGGCTTGAACATCTCCACGCCGATGAACCGGCCGATGAAGTAGCCGACCTGGCCACCGAGGATGGCGGCGATCGGGATGAACACCAGCAATTGCCAGAGCTGGAAGTTGGCGTTGTCGTGCGCGGCCGCCGCGGTGCCGGCCGCCAGCATGCCGGCCACGAACAGCAGTGTGTCGCCGGGCAGCACCGGGAACAGCACGCCGGATTCGATGAATACGACCACCAGCAGGCCGACCAGGGCCCAGGGGCCGAAGTATCCGATGAGTTTCACCGGGTCCAGGAAGTCCGGCATGAGCGCGAGGGTGTTCACAAGCCTCGAGGGTACCGGCGGTGGGGGCGCGCCCGGGTTGGCGCCGTTTATCCCTGCTGGGAGCGGGTGTACCTGCTAGCGTGCCGCGTATCAGACCGAGGGAGTTCCTGGATGGCGCGCGTTCGAAACTTCAGCACGATGACGGCGGCCGCGGTGGCCCTGGTGACGGTCGGGATCGTCGCCTCGGGATGTTCACCGACCAAGGAAGCGGCCAGCACCGCGACGGCCACCACCGAGGCGTCGGCGGAGAAGGCGCCCGCGACCACCACGCACGCGGCGGCGTCCACCGATCTGAAGTCGCTGGTGCCCACGCCCGCGAACACCGCCGTCACCAACGGGCCCGACGCCATTCCGAATGACGGTGTGCACCTTCACTTTCAGGTCAACGGCGCACCGGCCGCGGTGATGGACGCGTTCAAGGCCGACCTGAAGAGCAAGGGGTGGGACGTGACCACCATCGTCACCTCCGGCGGCGGCGCCGGCGGTGGTGGTGGAGCGACGTACACCGGTACCAACGGCGACGCCTACGGTGTCTTCGACGGCGGTGGCTACGACACCAAGACGTTCGTGGACGTGTGCACCTGGCCCACGAAGCCGGCCGACCCGAACTGCACCCGCGGCGACCGGTAGTTCGCGCACCGGCGCCATGTCGGATCTGAATCGCCGGACGGTGCTCATGGGCGCCGGCGTCCTGGCCGGTATCGCCGGATCCGCGCTGCGCTCACCCCCGTCGGCCCACAGTGACCCCGTGCCCGGACCGGACGTCGACCTGGCCCTGCTGCGGCGGACCTTCGTGCTGGCCGACGACGCCCGCCGGGCCGGCGGCGCGCCCTACGGTGCCCTGGTGGCCGACGCGGCCGGGAACGTGGTGGCCGAACACGGCAACACCGGCGGTGATCCCACGCAGCACGCCGAGCTGGTGGCGTCGGCCGCCGCCTGGCGGACCCTGGACTACGCGGGCATGAACCAGGCCACCCTCTACGCCAGCACCGAGCCGTGCTCGATGTGCGCCGGCGCGGCGTACTGGACCGGCATCGGCCGGGTGGTCTACGGGATGTCGAATCATCGGCTGTTCGAGTTCACCGGGGACCAGCCGGGACGCACGTCGTTCGCGCTGCTGTGCCGCGACATCCTGACGCACGGCAGCCGTCCGGTCTCCGTGGTGGGGCCGCTGCTCGAGGACGAGGCCGCCCGGAGCCACGCCGGATTCTGGCACTGAGGCCCAATCGCGCCCTACCGGTGTCGCCGTCAGACGGTTCCTGAGATACTGCCCGGGAAGCAGTCTGCCTCGTTGGAACGCCGAAGGAGAAAGTCACATGCCCATCGCAACGCCCGAGGTCTACGCCGAGATGCTGGGCCGGGCAAAGGAGCACTCCTTCGCATTCCCCGCCATCAACTGCGTGGGCTCGGAATCCGTCAACGCCGCCATCAAGGGCTTTGCCGACGCCGGCAGCGACGGCATCATCCAGTTCTCCACCGGCGGTGCGGAATTCGCGTCCGGACTCGGCGTCAAGGACATGGTGACGGGCGCGGTGGCATTGGCCGAGTTCGCGCACGTGGTCGCCGCCAAGTACCCGATCACCGTCGCGCTGCACACCGACCACTGCCCCAAGGACAAGCTGGACACCTATGTGCGCCCGCTGCTGGCCATCTCCGCCGAGCGCGTCGCCAAGGGTCTGCCGCCCCTGTTCCAATCGCACATGTGGGACGGCTCGGCGGTCCCGATCGACGAGAACCTGTCCATCGCGCAGGAACTGCTGAAGGCCGCGTCCGCCGCCAAGATCATCCTCGAGGTCGAGATCGGCGTCGTGGGCGGCGAGGAGGACGGCGTCGAGGCCGAGATCAACGACAAGCTGTACACCAGCGCCGAGGACTTCGAGAAGACCATCGAGGCGCTCGGTGCCGGCGAGCACGGCAAGTATCTGCTGGCCGCCACGTTCGGCAACGTGCACGGCGTGTACAAGCCGGGCAATGTGAAGCTCAAGCCCGAGGTGCTGGCCGAGGGCCAGCGGGTGGCCGCCGCCAAGCTGGGTCTGGCCGCCGACGCGAAGCCGTTCGACTTCGTCTTCCACGGCGGGTCGGGCTCGTTGAAGTCCGAGATCGAGGACTCCCTGAAGTACGGCGTGGTGAAGATGAACGTCGACACCGACACCCAGTACGCGTTCACCCGCCCGCTGGCCGCGCACATGTTCACCAACTACGACGGGGTGCTCAAGATCGACGGCGAGGTCGGCAACAAGAAGGTCTACGACCCGCGCAGCTATCTGAAGAAGGCCGAGGCCTCGATGAGCGAGCGCGTCGTGGAGGCGTGCAACGACCTGCACAGCACCGGCCGGAGTGTGTCGGCGGGCTAGTGGGGCCGTCCCGCGTGGGGAATAACGGCGCGCCGGATCCGGCTTGGAGTGTCAGACTGCACGGAACATACAGATGGGACTGGTAATGGCTGAAAATCTCTGGCGTAAGCGGATCGTCGTCACGGTCGGCGGTGCGGCGCTGATCGGTATGGGCGTCATCACCGCGGGCTGCGGTGAGACCAACAAAGAGGCTCCGACCACCACGACGACCACCACGACCACCACCACGACGACCACCGCCCCGGCGACGACGTCGGCGCCGGCCCCGGCTCCGACGGAGAAGGGCGGTCCGGTCCAGGACGATCCGTTCTCACCGACGCCACCGACCCACACGCAGAACAGGCATCACGGCGACCACTGACGAAACTCGGCCCTAGCGGGTCGATCGCGATGAGGGCGCACCGGTGGTCGGCCATGGTGACCGGGGTCGTGGTGCTGGTTTCGTCGTGCGGCTGGTCGCCTCGGCCGGAGCCGGACCGCGCGGTGATCACCGGTGCGTACGCATCGTTGCTCGCCGATTCGGAGGATCTCGGCTCGTCCGACGCCGCCGATACCAGCGTGACGGTCGGACTGCGCGATGCGGCGCGGCCCGCGGTGTTGTTCGACTGGGCGACCGCTCGCCGGCTGTCCGTTCGCTGGCGCCCGGGCGAGAGCTGGGCGATCGTCGAAGGCCGGGCCGACGACGTCGCGCGTGCATTTGACGTACCGATCCACGATTACCGCGGCCGCAAGGGCCAGGTGTTCTACGCCTCGGGCCGCCAACCCGCGGTGCCGCAGGCGTTGTCCGGCGGGGTCGTCGACGTCGGGCGGATCCTCGGTTACACCCCGCACCACATGGCGCGGCCGAGCATCTTCCCGCTGGACGTACCGATGCAGGGCCTGGCCCCCGACCAACTGCTGACCGTCTACAACGCGAAACCCCTTGTCGAACAGGGATATACGGGCAAGGGTGCAACCATCGTGTTCTTCGAGTTCGACGGCTTCGCGCAGAGTGATCTCGATGATTTCGCCGACTCCTCGGACCTCCCGCCGTTCACCCCGGTCCTGGTCGGCGGCGATCCGGGGCCGCCGCACGGCGAAACGGTGATGGATCTCGAGGTGGCCCACGCGATTGCGCCCGATGCCCGCCTGGTGGTGGTCAACGCGCGGCCGACGGTCGAGGGCAGCGGCGCGTACGAGAAGGTCGGCGAGATGTTCCGGGCGGCCGACCGCGACCATCCGGGGGCGGTGTGGAGTCTGTCGATCGGGTGGTCCTGCGACGCATTCCCGACGGCGACGGACCTCGCGCCGATCCGCAGTGCCCTGACGCTCGCACAGTCCCATGGGACAACGGCGTTCGACGCCTCCGGCGACAACGGTGGTCTGGAATGCAAGGGCGGGGACAACTGGTCGGCACCGCCGGGCCCCGGCGACATCGGCCTGGACGCGGTGGCCTCGATCCCCGAGATGACGTCGGTCGGCGGCACCACGCTGTCCACCGACGCCGACGGCCGGTGGTTGGCCGAACAGGCCTGGAGCGACGGACCGCTGTCACAGGGCAGCAGCGGCGGGGTCTCGCGGCTGTACGACCGGCCGGATCATCAGCGCAACGTGTCGACGGACCGCGACGGCACGCACCGCCTGGCGCCCGACGTCGCCGCGGTCGCCGATCCGTTCACCGGGGTGCGGATCGTGTACAACGGCCGCCCGCACATCGGGGCGGGAACCTCGCAGGCGGCCCCGATCTGGGCGGCGCTGACCGTTCTGATGAACCAATATCTGGCCGCTCACGGCGGGCGTCCGCTGGGCGACCTCAACCCGTTGCTCTACCGCGTTGCCGCGGGATCGGCGCTGCCCGGATTCCGCGACATGAGCGTCGGCGGCAACGCCGTCGACCACGCCGCACCCGGCTATGACACGGTGACCGGACTGGGCAGCCCCAACGCCGACAACCTCGCCCGCGTGCTGCTGGACGCGCAGCGGGAGGCGATTCCCCGATGACCGGGAACGGCGACCCGGTTCCCGAGCCGACGTGCACGGCCTGCGGAACGAGCGGCCCGCCCGGCTCCTACTGCACCTCGTGCGGTTCCCGGTTCGGGTACCGGGGCCGGCGCGGCCACCCGGTCGCTCCCGGCGAGCGCGTGTTCCTGCCGTCGGTGGTCACCTCGCTGTTCCCGCGACTGACACCCCATGCGCGCGGCCCCTTCCGGATCGCACTGGTTGCGGTACTCGGCGCGCTCGTGGCGTTCGCCGTGCTGCGGTGGCAGGCCCCGGTGGTGGTGGTCGCGACGTTCGGGTTCGCTCTGCTGTTCACCATGTACCTCGCGGAATCCGATGTGTTCCATGACTTTCCGCGGCAGATACTCGCGAGCACCGCGATCCTGGGCGTTGTGATCGGCGCGGTGTGGGGTGCGTTCAGCGGCAAGATGGTGGCGCGCGGTTACGACGTGCCACTGGGATCCGGACCGGACAGCGCCAACATCTTCGCGCAGGGCATGGCACTGACCGCCGCCGGCGCGCTGGTGATGCTGCTGCCCACGGTCGTCGTCGCTGCGGTCTGGGCCAGGGGCGCCGGGCAACGGGAGTCGTTGGACGGCTATGTGATCGGCGCATCGGGTGCCACCTTCTTCACGGTGGCCTCGACCGTCGTGCGGTTGACACCGCAGCTGGCGGCGGGCCCGACAACCGTGCGGCGTTCCACCATGGACCTGCTGGTGGGGGCGGGCATCCACGGTTTCGCCGTGCCGTTGACGGCGGCCGCGCTCGGCGGACTGTTCGGCCTGGCGCTGTGGTTCCGCCGCGCATCGGGCGGCGGCGTGGAGGTGCGGGCCGTCGCGGCCGCAGTGCTGGTGATCGTCGTACTGTCCGGGGTGCAGCGGGTACTGGAGATCCTGCCGGTCCGCGAATGGATCCACCTGGTCATGCACCTCGGGATCGCGGTGATCACGTTGTCGGTCAACCGATTCGGGGTCCGTTGGGCCCTGCTGAAGGAAGCGCTGGATCCCACCGAGCACGCGGCCTGCCCGGACTGCGGGCCCGCCGAACCGGGCGCCCGGTTCTGTGCCGATTGCGGTGTGGCGCTGCACGCGTTCTCGCGGACGGCGCGCAGCGCCGGCGGGACCGGTCGCAGCGTGCCGGCAACCCGCCGCCGGCTGGCACTGGCCGTCGGCGCGGGCGTGGGTGTGCTTGCCGTCGTGGCGTTCGCTGTCTCGACGATGATGACGGCCCGGCCGGCCCGCTACGTCTGCCCGCCCGACTGCGGCGCACCGCCGATCGGGACGCCGGTCGAGACCAACCCCCAATTCACCTCCACCGACGGCGATTTCACGGTCTCCTACCCCGGCCGGGGCACGGCGTACCGCTCCACCTTCACCGGCAGCGGAGTGGTGCTCGACTTCACCGGGGGTGACACCGGCACGCTGGAACTGCACGGCGAACCGGCCGGGGGGCGGAGCCCCCAGCAGGTGATCACCGACCTACTCCGGCGCAGATACCCCGACGCCGCGGTCGCCTACGAGATCCCGAACGCCTCCGTCGGTTATCAACCGGGCTACGGCGTGGCGGCCGACGACTATCCGCAGGACGGCAGCGGCACCTACATGCGGTTGCGGATCCTGGTGCTGGCCGCGGTGAAGAACGACTACGCGCTGGTGGCCTCGGCCGTTGGCCCCTATCACGAATTCAGCCCCAGCTTCGGCAACGGTCACCCGTCGGGTGCGAATCTGCAGCTCGCCCTGGACATGGCGAAGTACGTGAACAGCTTTGTGTGGCGCGGTGATTCGCCGCGCTAGCCGGGTGCCTGGCAGATCTTCCACTGGTCGTCGCGGAACTCGAGGTCGAAGCTGCGGGTGGACCGGGTCTGCGGATCGAACGCCATGTACGACGTCACGTTCGCCTCGGCGTGGTCGCCGTTGACGACGACATCGTCGATGCCGGCGACCACGGGGTACTGCCGGGCGGCGATCACCCGGGCGTGGGTGTCGGCCCACTGCCGGTCGTCGTAGGTGTTGTAGCCGTCGGCGGTCGAGCCGCAGGTGATACCCCGCAGCGCGGCCAGATCCCCGTTCTGGATGGCGGCGTCGAACGCGTTGATGGTGGCGCGGACGCGATCCTCGTGGGACGCCTTGGGGTCGTGCGCGCGACCGAGCAGCAGAGTGCCCAGGATGGCCACGGCCGCCAGCGCGGCGATCACGAGCAGAACGGCCAGCACCCAGCCCCACTTGCCGGACCGGATCGGCATCTTCGGCCTGCGGCGCGGCGGAATCTCCCGGGGGACGGCGGTACGGGGATGGGCTCCGGTGCCGGCGGCAACGCCGGCCGCGCCCATGTCGATGATCTCGGTGGCCGGATCTGGGGCTCGCCCGATCACCTGCGTGGAGCCCGCGTCCATGCCCGACGGCGCGGTGAACCGGCGTTCGCCCGGCGTGATCACCGGCTGCGCGGACTCGGAGTCGGTGGCGGGGGTGCTGATGACCTCGGTCTCGAAGTCGGCGGCGTACTGCTCGGCGGCCAGGGTGTCGGGTTCGGCACCGAGGGGTTGGGGATCCGGGCCGGGCCCATCAGGGTTCGACATCGGTGTTGGCTTCCTCCCGTTTGCGCCGTTCCGCTCTCTCGCTGGCATCCACCGTCGAGCGTAGAGGCACAATGGTCGTCATGACACGGATGGGTGATCTGCTGGGACCGGATCCGGTGCGGCTGCCGGCCGACGAACAGGCCGAGGCGCAGTTGCTGGCGGGGGAGAAGGCCGCGGTCGTCGCCGCCGCGCATCCGACGGCCTCGGTGGCCTGGGCGACGCTCGCCGAGCATGCCCTCGAGGACGACAAGGTCATCACGGCCTACGCCTACGCGCGGACCGGCTATCACCGCGGCCTGGACCAGTTGCGGCGCAACGGGTGGAAGGGATTCGGGCCCGTGCCGTTCGCGCACGAACCCAACCAGGGCTTCCTGCGGTGTGTCGCAGCGCTGGCGCGGGCCGCCGACGCGATCGGCGAGACCGACGAGTACCAGCGGTGCCTCGACCTGCTCGACGACTGCGATCCGAGCGCTCGTCGCGAACTCGCCCTGGGATAGTTACCAGTCGGTGCGCTGCTCGCAGTCCCCGGCCTCGGGCGGCTCGACCTGCACGGTCGCGTGCTCGAGCCCGCGGGCGGCCAGCACGGCC
The DNA here is from genome assembly GCF_046330795.1 of Mycobacterium sp. Taxonomy (GTDB): domain Bacteria; phylum Actinomycetota; class Actinomycetes; order Mycobacteriales; family Mycobacteriaceae; genus Mycobacterium. Next base: position 79,153 of record NZ_JAXLSA010000003.1, read on the forward strand.
CGCGCCTCGTCGAGCACGCGGGCCGAGTCGGCGCAGCTCGTCAGGTGTGCGGTGGCCATGTCCTTGCCCGGCACCAGGGTCCACACGTGCAGATCGTGGACGCCCGTCACGCCCTCGACCTGTTCGAGCGCGGTCCGGAGTTCCTCGACGTCGATATGGCTCGGCGACGACTCGGACAGGATCCGCAGCGCCTGCCGCGCCAGTGAGATGGCCCGTGGCAGCACCCACAGCGCCACCAGCACCGCCACCACTACGTCGGCGTACGGCCATCGCGTGGTGACCGTGACGATGCCGGCGATCAGAACGCCGATGCTGCCGACGGTGTCGGCGACGACCTCCATGTAGGCGCCCTTGACCGCCAGGCTCTTCTCGGAGTCGGCGCGCAGCAGCAGCACGACCGCCAGGTTGGCCAGCAGACCGGTCAGTGCGACGACGATCATCGGGACACCCGGGATCTCCGGTGCGTCACCGAGCCGTTCGTACGCCTCGAAGAGGATGAACGCCGCAACGCCCATCAGCAGCGCGGCGTTGGCCACCGCGGTGAACACCTCGGCGCGGTGCCACCCGTAGGTGCGTGCGGCCGACGCCGGACCGTGCCGGGCCAGCAGCACCGCGGACAGCCCCATGAACATGGCCACCAGGTCGGTCAGCATGTGTCCCGCGTCGGCCAGCAGCGCGATGGAGTTGATCCACAGTGCGGTGCCCAGTTCGGCGGCGAAGAATGCGGTCAGGATCGCCGCGGCGATCAACATGCGACTGACGCGGGTCTCGCCGCCGTGGTGGTGATCGTGTCCCGCGCCCATGGATCGAGAATCTATGCGTATCTCTGCATACGGGGCAAGGGGTCCGCGGTCCCCGGGATCTGTTCAGCGGCTGCTGCGACATCCACTCGCACAACGTGTCCGTGGTTGCTGAACAGATCGAAAGGGGCGCCGTCAGCGGTGCCAGAACAGGGTCAGCCCGTACCCGATCGCGGCCAGCTGGTCGATGCCGCCCAGCAACGCGTAGACCTTGAACACGAACGTGAAGAACCACTGGTTCAGCGGCGGCGCGATCAGGATGAACAGCAGGATGAAGAAGCCGTACTGCTTGACCGGCGCCAGTGAGCGCTGCAGGCCGGGGCTCAGGTGCGGTTCCAGCGCGTTGTAGCCGTCCAGCGGCGGGATCGGCAGGATGTTCAGGACCACGGCCATGACCTGCAGCAGCGCCAGGAACGCCACGCCGGACCAGAACACCGAATGGTCGTGCCGGTAGAACAGCTGGACCGCGCCGAGCAGCACGACGGCCAGCACCAGGTTGACCAGCGGCCCCGCCAGGCTGACCAGGGTGCGCTGCGACTTGGTCATCGCGCCGGTGCGTACCCACACCGCCCCGCCGGGCAGGCCGATTCCGCCCATCGCGATGAACAGCAGCGGCAACACGATGGAGAACACCGGGCTGGTGTACTCGAGCGGGTTCAGCGACAGGTATCCGCGCGTCGCCGCGTCGTGGTCGCCGAATCGCCACGCGGTGAACGCGTGCCCGAACTCGTGCAGACACAGCGAGACCACCCAGCCCGCGATCACCAGGATGAACACCCCGGCATAGGCGATCGGCCCGTTGTCCATCCTGGCTTCGCCGGCCAGCCAGGCCAGGACCCCGCCGGCTGCGGTCACCGCCAGCAACAGCAGGAAGACCGGACTGGGCCGGACCGCCGACCGGCTTCCGAGCGGGCGAACGTTCACGTCCCAGAAGCTACCCGGTGACCGCCAGCCAGCCCTCGGTGTTGCGGTAGAACGTCGAGCGCCGTACCTCGCGGGGCGCCTCGATGCCGTCGCGGATCACCCGTGCTCCCACGGTGCCCAGCTGCACGGCCCGGCCGTTGACCCACCGGCCGCGGCGCAGCCGGCCGGCCGGCACCCTGGCGCGCAGACCGGGCAGGTCCCGGGTCGGTTCGATCCGGACCTCGGCCACGTCGCCATCGAACAGGACGGCGTCGTCCACCACGGCCTCGCCGTGCAGGGTGAGCGCCCCGGCCGCGGGCAACCAGTGCGCCGAACCGACGATCACCTGGCCCGTTTCATCGCGGATCAACGGCAGCCGCCGCGTGGCTCCGGTGCGGGCACGCCGCGCCCCGACCATGTGCAGTGCAGCGACCTCGACGTCGAGCCGGCCGGCGCGCAGCAGCGCCGTCAGCACCGCGGCCAGATCGGCGTCCGCGGTCGGCGAGCCGCCCACGACGATGACCCGGCGCAGCGCCGGCGCGTCCTGGAGCAACTCCGAAAGCTCGACGAGAGGCAGGTCGGCGAGCACCGCGGGGATCGCGTGACCGCCGAACCGCACCACCCGGATGTCGCTCTGCGCATGCGGCGTGTTCAGGAATGGTCCTCGATTCGGATAGGGTGTCTCACCGGCGTGAACACAATTTAGGCGGGAGATTCTGCCATGCCGGCAATCGTCCTGATCGGCGCCCAGTGGGGTGACGAGGGCAAGGGAAAGGCCACCGACCTCCTCGGGGGCCGCGTGCAGTGGGTCGTGCGCTATCAAGGCGGCAACAACGCCGGGCACACGGTCGTCCTGCCGACGGGGGAGAACTTCGCGTTGCACCTCATCCCGTCGGGCATCCTCACCCCGGGCGTCACCAACGTGATCGGCAACGGCGTCGTCGTCGACCCCGGCGTGCTGCTGACCGAGCTCTCGGGCCTCGAAGACCGCGACGTGGACACAACGCGCCTGCTGATCTCCGCCGACGCGCACCTGCTGATGCCGTACCACGTGGCGATCGACAAGGTCACCGAGCGCTATATGGGCAACAAGAAGATCGGCACCACCGGCCGCGGTATCGGTCCGTGCTACCAGGACAAGATCGCGCGCATCGGCATCCGGGTGGCCGATGTGCTCGACGAGCATCTGTTGGCCGAAAAGGTCGGCGCCGCACTGGAATTCAAGAACCAGGTGCTGGTCAAGATCTACAACCGCAAGGCCCTGGACGCCGACGAGGTGGTGGCCGACCTGCTCGACCAGGCCGCCGGGTTCAAGCACCGGATCGCCGACACGCGGCTGCTGCTCAACAACGCGCTCGAGGCCGGTCAGACCGTGCTGCTGGAGGGTTCGCAGGGCACCCTGCTCGACGTCGACCACGGCACGTATCCCTTTGTCACGTCGTCGAATCCGACGGCCGGCGGCGCGGCGGTCGGATCGGGTATCGGCCCCACCCGGATCACCACCGTCCTGGGCATCCTGAAGGCCTACACCACCCGGGTCGGCTCCGGACCGTTCCCCACCGAACTGTTCGACGAGCACGGCGCCTACCTGTCCAAGACCGGCGGCGAGGTCGGGGTGACCACGGGCCGCGCCCGCCGGTGCGGCTGGTTCGACGCCGTCATCGCCCGCTACGCGACCCGGGTCAACGGCATCACCGACTACTTCCTGACCAAGCTGGACGTGCTGTCGTCGCTGGAGACGGTGCCGATCTGCGTGGGCTACACCGTCGCCGGCAAGCGCACCGACGAGATGCCGATGACCCAGAGCGACATCGCCAAGGCCGTGCCGGTCTACGAGGAGATGCCCGGCTGGTGGGAGGACATCTCCGCCGCGCGCGAGTTCGACGAACTGCCGGTGCGCGCGCGGGATTACGTGCTCCGGCTCGAAGAGCTTGCCGGAGCCCATGTTTCGTGCATCGGCGTCGGTCCCGGGCGTGAGCAGACGATCGTGCGGCGCGACATCCTGGCCGCCCGCTGATGTCGGACTACGGGCTGGACCCCCGCCGGGTCGATCCCGACTATGACCGCCACGGCGGATTCCCGGTGTTCGAGGCCGCCGACCCCGGCCCCGGCTTCGGCCGATTCCTGGCGGCCATGCGGCGCCTGCAGGACCTGGCCGTGTCGGTCGATCCCGACCCGGCCACCTGGATCGACGCGGCCGACCGGGTCGAGGCCCTGGTGGACCTGCTGGACCCGTACCAGGCGCCCGAGGGTGTCGGACCCGCGCAACGGGTGCCGACCCTGCCGGGAGCCGGAAGCCTGTTGATGCCACCGTGGTTCGTCGACAAATTCGAACCCGACGGTGTCGAACTGCGCGTGCGGTTCAGCCGATTTCACGTCGGCGGTAACAGCGCGGTGCACGGTGGTGTGCTGCCGCTGCTGTTCGACTCGGTGTTCGGGATGGTCATCCACGCGGCGGGCCGGCCGATCAGCAGGACGGCCTTCCTGCACGTCGACTACCGCCGCGTCACCCCGATCGACACCGATCTGGTCGCCCGTGGTCGGATCCGGGATGCTGAGGGCCGCAAGGCATTCGTCGAGTCCGAGCTGTACGACCCGGCCGGCAATCTGCTGGCCGAGGCCAACGGCCTGATGATCCGGTTGCTGCCGGGGCAACCCTGAGGCCGCGGACACCCGATGGACCAGGGGTTGCGACAGTATGTCCGTAGCTGGTGGCAACAGCCTTTTGATTTCGATTGGACCGCAAGGCATTTTCGCGCCAACGGTGTATTGCGACTCCATCAGGTGGCTATCGGGTTCTTCGCGGGGATCTACGGTCTGACCGCACTTCTCGCGGTGGTCTGCGGCTACACCGACGACGGGGTCGTCGGTGCGCAGGTCGTGGTGGCGGCGGTGTGCGTCAGTTCGATCGTGCTGAGCTTGTTGTGGACCTTCGGTCCCTGGCCGACCGAGGGCCAGTCCATCGCTTTCGCGGTCTATGCCGACGTGGCGGTGGCCGTGGTGATCGCGTGCTTCCATAGTTCGTTCACCGCCATGCCGGGGCTCGCACTGCTGGCGGCGAACGGGATCTATGTGGTTCTGCTGCACGGCCCCCGGGCGTTGTTGTTGCATCTGTTGCTCACCATCGTGGCGTTCGGCTGGGTGACGGTGATGACCCTGCACCAGGCCGAGGCCCCGCTGACGCTCATCGTCATTCGGGTGCTGGTGCTGTTCCCCACCGTGGTAGCCCTGCCGGTACTGGTGCAGTCCTATCTGCTGACGCTGCGGGTGGCCGCCGCCGACGCGTTGGTGGACCCCCTGACGCGGCTGCACAACCGGCGCGGACTCGACGCCGAACTCGTCGAACTCGCCCTGGAGGCGTCGTCGCCGGTCGGTGTGCTCGCGATCGACATCGACAAGTTCAAGGCGATCAACGACGGCCACGGCCACGACACCGGTGACCGCGTCATCGTCGCGGTGGCCAATGCCACGCGCGACACGGTGGCGGCGCTGGACGTGGCGGCGGTGATCGCCCGCACCGGGGGCGAGGAGTTCGTCGTCATCGTCTGCGCCGAGCCGTTCACCGCCAGTCGGTTGGCCGACCTGCTGCACGACGCGGTGGCCCGCATCGACACGGCCGTGGTGCCGACGGTCAGCATCGGGCTGGCGATCTCGGGATGGGCCGACGACGGTATCCGCGGTCTCATCGAGCGCGCCGACGCGGCGATGTACGCGGCGAAGAATTCCGGCGGCGGTCAGACGGTCCTCGCCGCCGGTGTGCCCTGATTCAATATCGGAATGTCCTCACCGCATCGTCTTTCCACCCCGCGGGCTGCCGGCGTGGCCGGTGTGCTGTTCGCGGTGCTGTTCGGCACCAGCCTCATCCTGATCCACGGCGCGCTCCCGGAAGGCGCCGCGCCCGGATCGCAGTGGCTGGATGCGGGCAGTCTGCGGTTGAAGACGGCCTCGATCCTGATGCCGTTCGCCGGGATCTGCTTCCTGTGGTTCATCGGCGTGGTGCGCGACGGGCTGGGCCACTACGAGGACAGATTCTTCGCCACCGTCTTCTTCGGCAGTGGCCTGCTGTTCCTGGCGATGATCTTCAATGCGTCGGCGATCGGGGCGGGTCTGGCCGCCAGCGGCCACCTGATCGACGTGACCGGTGCCACCAACGACGTCGCCGCCTTCGGTCAGATGGCACTGCTGGCGCTGACCAAGACCTATGCGATCCGGATGGCGGCGGTGTTCATGATCTCGCTGGCCACCATCTGGCTCAAGACCGGCCTGATGCAGCGCTGGCTGGTATTCACCACATACGGCTCGGCGATCGGACTGCTGCTGAGCAGTGACCTGTCGATGTGGATCGCGCTGGTGTTCCCGGCGTGGGTGCTGCTCGTCAGCGTGCTGGCACTGGTCCGGTCCGGTGTGATCGACCTGCGCCACGACGATCCGCCGCGCTAACGGCGAGCGTGCCGGCCGTACGTCGCCGCCGCGGGCGCTCGAGGGTCGATGCTGCCGGGCCACCACACCGTCGGCCCGATGATGGTGAACAGCGCCGGGATCACCACGGTGCGCACCAGGAAGGTGTCCAGCAGGATGCCGAGTCCGACGATGATGCCCAGTTGGGTCAACACGATCAACGGCAGCACACCGAGCACGCAGAACACCGCGGCCAGGACGACGCCCGCGCTGGTGATGACGGCGCCGGTCGCCGACACCGCCCGCACGATGCCGGCGCGGGTGCCGTGGACACGGGTCTCCTCCCGGGCGCGCGTCACCAGGAAGATGGTGTAGTCGACGCCGAGCGCGACCAGGAACAGGAACGCGAACAGCGGTGTGCTGTTGTCCAGCGCCGGGAACCCGACCACATGCACGCTGACCCAGCCGCCCAGGCCGAGCGCTGCCAGCGCCGAGAGCACCGTGACGGCCACCAGGATCAGCGGCGCGACGACGGCGCGCAGCAGCACGAACAGCACCGCCAGGACCACCGCGAGGATGGCGGGAATCAGCACCAGGCGATCGCGGACCGCGGCGTCGCGGATGTCCAGGGCCTGCGCGTCGCTGCCCCCGACGACGGCGGTCGGGTCGGCGGCGTGCGCTGAATCACGCAGGGCGGCAACGGTTTCGAAAGCTTCATCGGTGGCCGGTGCGGCGTCGGTGACGACGGTGAGCTGCACCAGGCCGGCGTCGGTGCGACCGGCCTCGGTCACGGACACCACTCCCGGGGTGCCGGCGATCGCCTGCTGCAGGGCCGCGGCCCGCTCGGTGCCGCCGATCACCCGGGTGGGATCGGTCAGGCCACCGGGAAAGTGCGCGGCCACCGCGTCGTAGCCGCTGACGGACTCGGCCCGCACCCGGAACTGCTCGGTCTGCGACAGGCCGGTCGGGGTGGCCAGCAGGCCCGTGGCCAGCACCGCCAGCAGCCCGATGGAGGTGCTGGCCACCCACACCGGCCGGGCGGCCACGGCCGTCGCGATGCGGTGCCATACGCCGGTGGCGACCGGATCCCCGGTAGGGCCGTCGGCCGGTTTCGGGATGAACGGCCAGAACAGCCGGACCCCGCACAACGCGAGCAGCGGCGGCAACACCACCAGGGCGAACACCGCCGCGACGACCAGGCCGGTGGCGGCCTGCAGGCCCAGGCTGCGGGTGCTCGGGGCGGACGCGAAGAGCAGCGTCAGCAGGGCCAGCACGACGGTGGCGTTGCTGGCCAGGATCGCCGGGCCGGCGGTGCGGACGGCCGTGCGGAGGGCGCCCCGATGCCCGTCGGCGCTGACGTCGGGCTCGGCGGCAGGTCGGGCAAGCTCCTCCCGGTATCGCGAGATCAGCAGCAGTGCGTAATTGGTGCCCGCGCCGAACACCAGGACGCTGGTGATGCCGGCGGTCGAACCATCGGCGATCAGGCCGGCGGCCGAGGTCACCCGCTCGCCGGCGACGGCGCCCACCCGGTCGGCGAAGGCGATCACCAGCAGCGGCACCAGCCACAGCACCGGGGAGCGGTAGGTCAGGATCAGCAGGATCGCCACCACCGACGCGGTGACGGCCAGCAGGGTGACGTTGGCCCCGGAGAACGCGTTCGCGATGTCGGCCCCGAACGCGGGGCCGCCGGTGATCTGCGCGGTCAGCCCGGCGGGCAGTCCGTCGGTCGCCCTGGCCCGCAGCGACTGCACGGCATCGTTGAGCGCGAAGCCGGACAACCCGGAATCCAGCGGCGCCGCGGCCAGGGCGGCCTTGCCGTCCTCGGACACCACCAGTGGGGCGGCTCCCACCCGGCCCCGGGCCGCCTCACCGGCCGCCTGATCCTCGGGGGTCAGCACGCCGCCGTCGGCGCGGGTGACGACGAGGATCACCGGGGCCCGGTCGCCACCCGGGAACCCGGCCGCCAACTGCGCTGCCCGCGCCGATTCGGCGGAAGCGGGCAGCGACACCGGCGACTGCGAGGCCGTGTCACTTGCCCCGGCCAGGCCCATCAACGCGCCGGCGGCGGCCACCACCAGCAGCAGCCACACCCAGGAGCGGCGGGAGGTCACGGCGGCGGCGAATCGGTCCCACGTCACGCGAACAAGGTACCCACCACGGGCGCAATCACCCGCGGTTGAAGGCCGCTTCCTCCAGGTCCAACTCGTGGAGCAGGTCCCTGAGCACCTCGTCGTCGATCCGGCCGGCGTCGCGCTCGTCGATCATCGCCCTGCGTTCGGCCGACAACATCGCCAGCCGCAACTTGCGGAACGCGTCGCTGGGGCTGGCGCCCAGTTCGTCGGCCCCGCGGCCCAGTTCCTGCTCCCATGCGCTGTTGCGGCGGCGGTCGTTGGTGTGCCGCAGCACGGCGGCGGCGCGTTCGTAGACGGCGATCGGCAGTCCGGATTCCGTTTGCGCCGTGTGCTTCTTGGACATCACCTCGTCGAGCTTGGTCTCCGCCGCATCCGCCGCGCGGGTGCGGGCGCCCACGATGGCCAGCGCGTCGGCCTGGGTGTCGCTGCCGCCGACCCCGAGCCGGCGGATCAACCACGGCAGGGTCAGGCCGTGCAGCAGCAGCGTGCCCACCACCACGACGAAGGTCAGGAACACCACGTACGGCCGGCCTGGGAACGGCGCACCGGACATCGTGGTCAGGGGCACGCCGAATGCCGCGGCCAACGAGACCACCCCGCGCATGCCCGCCCACGAGACGACGAATGTCTGGGTGGCGGGCGGTCTTCGGGGCGGTGCGTCGCCACGGCCCGGGATACGCAGCAGTGCCGACGACGCGAACATCCAGACGACCCGCACCGCCAGCACCGTGACGAACACCGCGGCCGACGACAGCAGCACCACCCGCGGCGGTACCCCGCTGAGTTCGCGCAGGACCTGCGGCAGCTGCAGTCCGATGAGCAGGAAGGCGAACGACTCCAGCAACAGCTGGACGCTGCGCCACACCGCGTAGTCCTGCAGCCGGGTCGCGTAGCCCGCCTCGGTGGATCGCCGGCCCGAGATCAACGCCGCCACCACCACGGCCAGCACCCCCGACCCGTGCACCTCCTCGGCCAGCAGGTAGATGACGAACGGGGCCACCAGCCCGATGGCGCTCTCGGACAGGTCGTCGTCGAGCCAGGCACGGACGGCGACGATGGCCCACCCGATCGCCGCGCCCACCGCGACGCCGCCGACGACGGCCAGCGCGAACACGCCGGCCGCATGCCCCCAGCTCTGCGCCGCCCCGATCGCCGCGGCCAGCGCCACCTTGTAGGCGGTGAGCGCCGTCGCGTCGTTGAGCAGACTCTCGCCGCCGAGCAGCGTCATCATCCGCCGCGGCAGCCCGAGTCGGCGCCCGATGGCCGTCGCGGACACCGCATCGGGGGGAGCGACGATCGCACCGAGGACCAGTGCCGCGGGCAGGGTCAGGTCCGGCACCACGTGGTAGGCGACCAGGCCGACGGCCAACGTGGTCGCCAGCGGTAACCCGACGGCGAGCAGCCCGATCGGCTTGATGTTCTGGCGCAGTGCGACATAGGAACTCTCCAGACCCGCCGACCACAGCAGGGGCGGCAGGATGACGAACAGCACCAGGTCGGGGTCGAGCGTGAAATGCGGCAGGCCGGGGATGAGCCCGAACGCCAGTCCGGTGAGCACCAGCACCAGCGGCGACGACAGGTTGTAGTGCCGGGCGACGGCGGACACCAGCACCGCGACCACCAGCACCGCCAGCAATTCGGCAGACACGTCGACGTACCTCCTATCCTTGGACACCATGCTGCATCACGGGTCCGCACGGTGAGACGCTCGAGCCGCCGGCGTCGGGACGATCCGATCACGCCCGCCGCGTCCGTGGGTTGTGAACATTTGTCCGCGGCGGCCGATGCTCCCGAGCCGTCGCCGCAGAGCGCCGAGTGTCAGGACTGCGCCGAACAGGGTGAGAACAACTGGGCGCACCTGCGAATGTGCCTGAGCTGCGGCCGCGTCGGCTGCTGTGACTCGAGTCCGCGCCGGCACGCCACCGGGCACTTCGAGGCCACCGGGCATCCGGTGATGCGGTCGGTCGAGCCGGGTGAGCGGTGGCGCTGGTGCTACGTCGACACCGAACTGCAGCCGTGACCGCTGACGACGACGGCGCCACCCCGTGGCCGTTCATCGGCGCGCTGGCGCTGGTCCTCGTGGCGTTGCTGGGCGTGGGTGCGTTGACGCTGGCGCACCGCGACCGGGACACCGAGACCGACCGGGTGGTGCGCGCCGTGCTGGGCCAGAACGACGCCCTGCAACGCCTCGACTATGCCGACTTCCGCGCCAACACCTGCGCGCGGGACGCGGGCAGGGAAGCCGATGTGCTCGACCGGCAACGCAATTCGGTGGCGGCCAAGGGCGCGCGCTACGTCGGCAACGTGACCGACGTGTCGATCAGTGGCGAGACGGCCAGCGCCGTCGTCACGTACTACTTCGAACACAACCGGGATGACAAGACCGACGTTCGGACCGCCATCGTCCGGGAGGACGGCGCATGGCGGGTCTGCACGGCCGGACCCGGCTGATCCCGGCTGGTCCCGGCCGGTGTGGAAAACTCGAAGCCGTGAGCTATGCCGGTGACATCACGCCCGAGCAGGCGTGGACGATGCTCGAGGAGCACTCCGACGCGGTCCTCGTCGACTGCCGCACCGACGCCGAATGGCGTTTTGTCGGCACCGCGGACATCTCCGCACTCGGGCGCGACGTCGTGTACGTCGAATGGAACCGCGGCGACGGTACCCACAACGACGGTTTCGTCGACGATCTCATTGCCGGCGGCGTGACCCCCGGGGATCGCCCGGTCATCTTCCTGTGCCGGTCCGGCAATCGCTCCATCGGGGCCGCCGAGGCGGCGACGGCCGCCGGCATCGCACCGTCCTACAACGTGCTGGACGGGTTCGAGGGCAACCTCGACGACCGCAGGCACCGCGGCGGCACCGGCTGGAAGGCCGTCGGACTCCCGTGGGTGCAGTCATGAGCGAGCCGTCCTCGTCGGTACCGTCCGTTCGTATTCCGGCGCCGCTGCCCGACGGCGTGAGCCCGGCCACCATCGGTGTTCGCGGCGGCCTGCTGCGCTCGGGTTTCGAGGAGACCGCCGAGGCGATGTACCTGACGTCCGGCTACGTCTACGAGTCGGCGGCAGCGGCCGAACAGGCGTTCACCGGCGAGATCGACCGCTACGTCTACTCCCGCTACGGCAATCCGACCATCTCGATGTTCGAGGAACGGTTGCGGCTGATCGAGGGCGCGCCGGCGTGCTTCGCCACCGCCACCGGGATGGCCGCGGTGTTCACCTCACTGGGCGCGCTGCTCGGGGCCGGCGACCGGTTGGTCGCCGCGCGCAGCCTGTTCGGGTCGTGCTTCGTGGTGTGCAACGAGATCCTGCCCCGCTGGGGCGTCGAGACCGTGTTCGTCGACGGCGACGACCTGCAGCAGTGGGAGGAGGCACTGTCGGTCCCGACCCAGGCGGTGTTCTTCGAGACGCCGTCCAACCCGATGCAGACGCTCGTGGACGTCGCGGCGGTCAGCGGACTCGCGCACGCCGCCGGGGCAAAGGTCGTCCTGGACAACGTGTTTGCCACACCGCTGATGCAGCGGGGCATGGAGCTGGGCGCCGACGTCGTGGTGTACTCCGGCACCAAGCACATCGACGGCCAGGGCCGGGTGCTCGGCGGCGCCATCCTGGGAGACCGGGAGTACATCGACGGCCCGGTGCAGACGCTGATGCGACACACCGGTCCGGCCATCAGCGCGTTCAATGCCTGGGTGATGCTCAAAGGCCTAGAGACACTTGCGATTCGGGTTGACTACAGCTCTCGGTCGGCCCTGCGGGTCGCGGAGTTCCTGGAGGCCCATCCGGCGGTGCGGTGGGTGCGTTACCCGTACCTGCCCTCCCATCCGCAGTACGAGCTGGCCCGTCGCCAGATGTCCGGCGGTGGCACCGTCGTCACACTGGAACTGGACGCGCCGGAGGGGCAGGGCAAGCAGCGGGCGTTCGAGTTGCTGGACAAGCTGCGGATCATCGACATCTCCAACAACCTCGGCGACGCCAAGAGCCTGATCACCCACCCGGCGACCACGACGCACCGCGCGATGGGCCCCGAGGGCCGGGCCGCGATCGGTCTGGGCGACGGCGTCGTCCGCATCTCGGTCGGGCTCGAGGGCACCGACGACCTGATCGCCGATCTGGACCAGGCCCTGGTGAATTAACCGCCGGGTTCGGCGAGCGGTGTAGTACCGCGAGCAAGAGACCCGGCGACGGATTAACCGTTGGATCGACGGGTCTTCGCGTTATAGTCGCGGCGTGACCAGCGGTGACGCGCTGAGGGGGCGGGACGACGAACTGGCTGCGCTGCGGCGTGCGCTGGGTGGTGCGGGCAACTATGCCGGGGTGGTGATCGCGGGCCCGGCGGGCGTGGGCAAGACGCGCCTCGCGCGGGAGCTGGTGGGCACGGCCGCGGGCAACGGTACGCGTACCAACTGGATCAGTGGGACCGCATCGGCGCGGCCAATTCCGTTGGGCGCGTTCTCGATAACCCTCGGCGATGCCGCCGCCGAGCCAGCCCCCAGTGTCCGGCGCGTCATCAATGTGCTTGTGGCGCAACAACGTCAGGGCCGGATCGTGATCGGCGTGGACGACGCGCATCTGCTCGACGGCTTCTCGGCGCACGTCGTGCACCAACTGGCCCAGACCCGGGAGGCCCGACTGGTGGTGACGGTTCGCACCGGAGCCGGCGAACCCGACGCCGTCACCGCGTTGTGGAAGGACAAGCTGCTCTATCGGCTGGACCTCGAGCCGTTGTCGGCGGCGGCCACCCGCGAGGTTGTCGAGCAGATCCTGGAGGGCCCGGTCGATGCCCAGAGCGCCCAGCGGTTCTGGCGGTTGACCCGCGGCAACGCTCTGTTCATCCAGCAGCTCGTCAAGGATCAGGTGGCCGCCGGCCGGATCCGCCGCGTCGCCGGGGTGTGGCTGTGGGACGGTGACGTCGCGGTGTCGCAGAGCATGAGCGACCTGGTGGGCAACCGGCTCGACCAGCTGCCGCCCGAACAGGCGTTGATGCTGGACGCCCTGACCCTGTGCGAGCCGCTGGACCTCGACGTGCTGCTCGAACTCGTGTCGCGCGAGGACCTCGAGGCCGCCGAGCGGTTGAACCTGGTGCGCGTCGAGCGCACCGGGCGCCGGCTGCTGGCGCGGTTCGCCCACCCGCTCTTCGGTGAACTGCGCCGCTCGGCGGCCGGGGAGATGTACCGCTCGAAGCTGCGCGGGCAGTTGTCCGGGCTGCTGGCCAAGCACGCCCCGCCCGGTGACGCCGACCCCCAGCGGACCGTGGTGCGGGCGCAGTTGGCGCTCGATTCGGACCTGCCGCCGGACCCCCAGCTGTTCCTCGACGCCGGTGAGCACGCGATGCGGATGCTCGACGTGGATCTGGCCGAACGCTTCGCCGAGGCCGCCGCCTCTGCCGACCCGGCCGCGGCCGCCCAGCTGCAGGCGCACTGCATCCTGGCCACGCGCGGTGGCGAGGAGGCCGACCAGTTCCTGGCCAACCTGCGGCCCGCCGACGACGCCGAGCGCCGGGTCTGGGCGCTGATGCGGGCGGTCAACATGATCTGGGTGCTCGCCCGCCCGGCCGAGGCGGCGGCGATCCTCGCGCAGCTGGCCGATCAGGGCGGGGCGGACGACGAGACCGACGCCGAGCGCGCGGCTCGGCTGGCCGTCGAGGCATGTGTGGACGCCGTCAACGCGCGCTGCGCCATTGCGGAGGAAAAGTCAAGGGCGGCAATAGATTCCGGTGAACTCTCGGATCTCAACGCGTTCATGGCGGCGTTGGCGCTGGTGATGTCCGCGGGCGCGCTCGGGCATGCCGCCGACGTGGTTCCGGTGGCCTACGAGGCGATCGAGCGGGCCGCCGGGTCCTATGAGACCGCCCCGATGCGGTTCTGGTTCGGCGGGGTCTATCTGCGGGCGTGCCGGCTCAACGGCCTGCTCGACGAGTGTCAGCGGGCCACCGAGGTGCTCTCGGAGTTGGCCCGGGACGCGCCCGGCCGTCCGTACGCGAACCTGATCTTCCTGCGGGGGCATGCCGCGCTGCTGCGCGGTGAGCTGCGGCAGGCCGCGCGACTGCTGCGCGAGGCACTGGCCGCGGCCGAACGGCACGGCGCCGCGACCCTGCGACCGGCCTGTTACTTCGCCCTGACGGAGGTGCACGCCAAACTCGGCGAGGCCGATGCCGCGGCCGAGATGCTGGCGAACGCGCGCGCCGTGGTGCCGGCCGAGTACCTGTTCATGCAGACGGCCTTCGCGCTGGCCACCGGTTGGGCGCAGGCCGCCGCGGGACAGCTGACCGATGCCGTGGACACGGTGCTGGCCGAAGCGGCGGTGGCCCGTGAGCGCGGCCAGCCCACCCATGAGCTGGCGTGCCTGCAGGCCGCCACGCAGTGGGACTGCGGTGAACGGATCGCCGAGGTGGCCACGCGGGCCCGCGAGCTCGCCGGGGAGGTCGACATCCCGCTGGCCGCAACGGTTGCCGCGTATGCGGATGCGCTGAGTCGCGGCGACGGCGAAGCGCTCCTCGAGGTCGTCGAGGCCTATCGACACAGTGGTGACCGCTGCACGGCGGCCGACGCCGCGGCGCAGGCGGCGGTGGCGCTGACCGCCGCGCAGTCGCGCAGCCGCGGTCTGTACGCCGCGTCGATCGCGGCGCAGTTGGCCGCCGAGTGCGGTGGGCTGTGCACACCGGCCACCCGCAGTCCGGTGTCGCCGACGCCGCTGACCGGGCGGCAGCGGGAGGTGGCCGAGCTGGTGGCCGCCGGGCTGTCCAACAAGCAGATCGCGGACCGGCTGGTCACCTCGGTGCGCACCGTCGAGGGCCACCTGTACCGGGCCTGTCAGCGGGTGGGCGCGTCGTCGCGGGAGGACCTGGCGGCGATCATGCGGGCCGGCGCCGCCGGGGCCGGCTGACCGGGCAGGATCCGGAGCCAACCCTCGTTCTGCTCAGCGGCGGCTGCGAGTTTCACTCGCACTTTCTCGCAGGGTTTGCCAAACAGATCCAGAGGGGGTGCCGGACACAGCGGGCTAATCGTCCTGGACGCCGGTGGAGGACTGGGCGCGCTTCTCGTAGGCCGCCCGCGCCGAGGTGTCGACGCTGAGGAACACGGTGTCGTTGCCCAGTTTGTGCGAGAGCCAGCGGCGGCCGCGCGGGGGTAGCAACTGCGAGAGGATGCTGATGGGGCGCAGCGGGCCCGGCACCGACACCGCAGTGGTTGGCTTGTCCAGCATCTTGACGACGGCCGCGGCGATCTCGTTGGGCTGCAGAGGCTTTCGCGCTCCGGTGGCGTCGGTTCCGGAGATCAGCTCGGTGTTGGTGAACGTCGGCATCACCACGCTGACGTCGACGCCGTGTGGTGCGAATTCGTCCGACAGTGCGGTGGAGAGGCCGACGACGGCGAATTTCGTTCCCGCATAGAGGGCTTGGCCCGGGACCGCCAGCACCCCGGCCACCGATGCGATGTTCACGATGTGGCCCGAGCGTCGTTTCGTCATCTCCGGCAGTATCAGTCGACAGCCGTTGAGCACACCGTAGAAGTTGACCTCGATCGCGGAGCGGATGGCCTGCTCGGAGTGGTCCAGGAACGGCCCGACCGGCATCACCCCGGCGTTGTTGATCAGGACGTCGATGCGGCCACCCCCGTCGCCGCGGGCATTGTCGAGGAACACCGCGAACGATTCGGCATCGGTCACGTCCAGCGGGTAGCCGCTGATCTGGCCGGCCCGGTTCAGTTCGGTGACGCAGGCGTCGAGTGCATGGACGTCACGGTCGCCGATGACCACCCGCGCGCCGCGGGCCAGCAGTGCTTCGGCGGTGGCCCGGCCGATTCCGCGGGCCGCCCCGGTGATGACGACGACCTTGCCCGTGATCCTGTCCATGCCGGCGGACTTTACACCTGTCAAATCAGCGTGCGTGCGCGGCGATCGCCTGATCGGTCAGCTCGCGGATCGGACCTCGCCACACGTCGCCGTGACCGGGCACCAGGACCGTCGTCTCGAGCATCGCCAGCGCGCCCAGGCTGCGCACGCAACGCTCCTCGTCGTGGTTGAACACCCGGTGCAACAGCTGCGGTCCGCGCCGCGGCGACGTGGGATGGCCGGTGACCAGGGCGTCGCCGCTGATCAGCACGCCGTCCACGAGATATGAGCAGTGCCCGCCGGTGTGCCCGGGAGTGGGGATGGCGATCGGGTTGCCCGGCAGCGTCGCGGCGACGTCGGCGGTCAGCGGCTGCGCGGTGGGAATGCCGGCCTTCACGAAGGCACCCTTGCGCGCTATCTCGGCCGACCACCGCACCCAGCGTGGCTGCCAGGCGTGTGCGGCCACGGCCAGTGGGGAGGCCTGTTCGAGATAGGTGCGTTGGGCATGTCCGACCTCATCGGCGTGGCAGTACACCGGCGTGTGGTGTTCGGCGGCGAACCAGATGGCGGCGCCGAAATGGTCGATGTGGGCGTGCGTCAACAGAATTGAGTGCACGTCGCCGGCCCCGACACCGAGTTGCGCGAGCGTGGCCAGCACCTCGGCGCGCTGGCCGGGAAAGCCGGCGTCGATCAACAGGACCCCGTCCCCGTCGATCACCACGGTCCAGTTCACCAGGTCGGTCCTGGCGATGTGCACCACGTCGGTGACCTGGACCAGCTCACCCCCGGCAGCCGCCATCCCGTGAGTCTAGGTCGGGAGAGTACAAAAGGAAGCGTGGCTGAACTCAAACCTGGACTGAAACTGGGATACAAGGCGTCGGCGGAGCAGTTCGCCCCGCGGGAACTGGTCGAACTGGCTGTCGCGGCCGAGGCGCACGGCATGGACAGTGCGACCGTCAGCGACCACTTCCAGCCGTGGCGGCACGAGGGCGGGCATGCGCCGTTCTCGCTGGCGTGGATGACCGCGGTCGGCGAACGCACCGAGCGCCTGATCCTGGGCACCTCGGTGCTGACCCCGACCTTCCGGTACAACCCCGCGGTGGTGGCGCAGGCGTTCGCGACCATGGCCTGCCTGTATCCCGACCGGGTGTTCCTCGGTGTGGGCACCGGCGAGGCCCTCAACGAGATCGCCACGGGCTACACCGGCGAATGGCCGGAGTTCAAGGAGCGCTTCGCGCGACTGCGGGAGTCGGTGCGGCTGATGCGGGAACTGTGGCGCGGCGATCGGGTCGACTTCGACGGCGACTACTACCGGCTGAAGGGTGCCTCGATCTACGACGTCCCCGAGGGCGGGGTGCCGATCTACATCGCCGCCGGCGGTCCGGCGGTGGCCAAGTACGCCGGCCGGGCCGGCGACGGGTTCATCTGCACCTCGGGCAAGGGTGAGGAGCTGTACAAGGACAAGCTCATGCCGGCCGTTCGCGAGGGCGCCGCGGCCGCCGAGCGCAGTGTCGACGACATCGACAAGATGATCGAGATCAAGATCTCCTATGACACCGATCCCGAACGGGCACTGGAGAATACGCGGTTCTGGGCGCCGCTGTCGCTGACCGCCGAGCAGAAGCATTCCATCGACGACCCGATCGAGATGGAGAAGGCCGCCGACGCGCTGCCCATCGAGCAGGTGGCCAAACGCTGGATCGTGGCCTCGGACCCCGACGAGGCCGTCGAGAAGGTCGGCGAATACGTCGGATATGGCTTGAACCACTTGGTGTTCCACGCTCCCGGCCACGACCAGCGCCGGTTCCTGGAGCTCTTCCAGCGGGATCTGGAGCCGCGGTTGCGGAAGTTGGGCTGAGCCCGACTCAGAGGTCCAGCACCAGCCTGCCGCCCACGGATCTGGCCCGGGAGACGCACACCAGCATCTGGCCGAGCGCGCGTTGGTCCTCGGTCAGGGTGTGGTCGCGGTGCTCCACGTCGCCGTCGATCACCTGCTGCACGCACGTGCCGCAGAAGCCCTGCTGGCAGGAATAGCCCACGTCGGGCCGGACGGCGCGCAGGGCGGCGAGCGCACTCTGATCGGCGGCGACGGGCACGACCGTTGCGGTGCTGGCCAGTTCCAGCTCGAACGGCAGTCCGCCTGCGACCGGGGGCGGCGAGAACCGTTCGGCATGGAACTCGGTTGCTGGGCCGACATGCCGGCGGATGGTCTCGATCATGGGTGGTGGGCCGCACACGTATACCGCGGTGTGCTCGTCGACGCCGCGCAGCAGGTCGGGTCCCGACGGTAGGCCGTGCTCGTCGTCGGTGCGTACGGTCACCCGGTCGCCGAGTTCGAGCAACTCGTCCACGAACGGCAGGCTCTGCCGGTGCCGGCCGGTGTAGCACAGCGACCACGGGACACCCAGCCGGTCGGCGAGGTGAACCATCGGCAGGATCGCGGTGATACCGATGCCGCCCGCGACGAAGTGCACTGCCCGTGCCCTCGACCCGGATCCGGGCACCGGCATCATGAAGCCGTTACGCGGGGCGCTGATCAGGATCTGGTCGCCCGCGGCCAGCTCATGTACCTCGGCCGACGCCCCGTCGCCCGGGATCAACCGGACCGCGATCCGGTACTCCCGGTCGCCTCGCGGGTCCCCGCACAGCGAGTACTGCCGGGTTCGTCCGGATCGGAGCTCGACGTCGATGTGCGCGCCCGGATGCCACCGGGGCAGCGGCGCACCGTCGGCCGCGGCGAGCGTGAGCGCAACGACGTCGTTGTCGACCGCCACCAACCGTCGCTGCGTGACGGTCACCGCCGTGCGGTTGGCGATGTGCGGGCGGGCGGGCGGCTCGGCGTCGCCGCCCAGCCGGGTCACCACCGAGACGAAGTGCGACACCGCCGTTCCGGCGAGCCGGATCAACAGGTCGGGCCGGCCGGACCGGTACAGCCCGGGGGGCGGTTCACCGGTGTAGGGCCTGAGTAACTCCCGTGCGCGGCGTCGCGGGTCAGGCATGGGCCGCGCGCGCCGCGGGCGAGGTGGCCAGGTATGCCACCGCCTGCGCGGTGTCTCCCTCGGTGGCCGGGTTGTAATCGCGCCGGAACATGCGCGCCGCGGCGCGCAGGATCATGCCGCCGGTCGGGATGGACCCGCGCTCGCCCGAGGTGTGCAGCTTCCACAGCAGCCGGAGGTACCCCGTCTTCGGCAGCGTCGGGTCCGCGTTGACCAGGAACTTCGTCCCGCGCAGCACGATGCCCACCAGCGCGACGCTCACCGCGACGGTCGCGAAGACCTGCGCCAGGTAGTCCATGTCGAAGTACTTGGCGACGTTGTACGAGACGTGGCGGTGCTCCACCTCCTCGGCCCCGTGCCAGCGGTAGAGATCGGCCAGCGTGGGATCCACGGACATCTCGTCCCAGGAATTGTTGAGCACCCAGTTTCCGAGCACACCCGTGAAATGCTCCGCGGCGCACAGCGCATGGGTGCCCGAGGCCAGCGCCTTGCGCCGGTTGCGCGGCTCGACCTTCGCGATCCGCTGGTCGTACTGACCGGCGACCCAGTCGAGCTGCCGCTGGAACGGCTCCGAGTCGATCCCGTGCTGGCGCAGGTAATCCACCAGGACCCGGTCGTGGGTCCGGGCGTGCACGGATTCCTGGCCGATGAATCCGATCATCTCCTCGCGGAGGTGGTCGTCGCGCACGTATTCCAGCGCGTCGGACAGCAGCTTGCTGAACCACCGCTCGGCGGCCGGCAGGAACAGGTTCAACGCGGTCACCGCATGCGATCCGTACGGGTCGCCGGGGATCCAGTGCAGGGGCGCACCGTCCAGATCGAACTGCACATTGCGCGGATGCAATGCCAGTTCGTCGGGGGCGAACCAGTTGTCTTTGCCGATGTCGGCCGGAGTTTGTTCCATCACCACGCTCGATCTCGTTCCTGGAGTGTCGCATACCTGTACCCGTTCTGGGCGGCGTGCAACGCCTCTTGTCGGTACGAGTTGGCGGTGCCACCGGTTCGGTCGCTCAGCACGGGCCCGGATCGGCTCCCGCCGCCATAAGCTGTAGCGGTGCCGGACGACGACGGACATCTCGCCACGACCATCTACATCGCCTCCCCCGAGGGAGACACCGGGAAATCGACCATCGCCCTCGGCATCCTGCACCGGCTCACCGCCATGGTGGCTCGCGTCGGGGTGTTCCGGCCGATCACCCGGCTCGGCGAACGCCGCGACTACATTCTCGAGCTGTTGCTGGCGCATTCGACCGCCGGGTTGGCCTACGAGGAGTGCGTGGGCGTCGACTACCAGCGGCTGCACGAGGACCCCGACGGGGCCATCGCCGATATCGTCGCGCGGTTCCACCGGATGGCTGCGCAATGCGATGCGGTGCTCGTCGTCGGCAGCGACTACACCGACGTCGCCACCCCCAGCGAGCTGTCGGTCAATGCCCGCATCGCCGCCAACCTCGGGGCACCCGTCGTGCTGGCGGTGCGGGCCGGCGGCCGCACGCACGCGGAGGTAGCCCAGGTGGCCGAGCTGTGCCTGGCCGAGATCAGCGCCCAGCATGCCTACACCGCCGCGATCGTCGCCAACCGCTGCGCCCCGGAGCAGATGTCGGCGGTGGCCGCCGAGCTGTCCCGGCTGACCCCGAAATCCTATGTGCTGCCCGAAGAACCGTTCCTCGTCGCGCCGTCGGTCGGTGATCTGCAGCGGGCCGTCGCGGGAACGCTGATCAAGGGTGACGAAGCGCTGCTCGGCCGCGAAGCGATCGGTGTGCTGGTCGCCGGGATGACGGCCGAGCACGTGCTCGAGCGGCTGCGGGAGGGCATGGCGGTGATCACCCCGGGCGACCGTTCCGATGTGGTGCTCGCTGTGATGAGCGCCCATGCGGCGGAGAACTTCCCGTCGTTGTCCACGGTGATCCTCAACGGTGGGCTGCCGCTGCATCCGTCCATCGCGGCCCTGGTCGACGGCCTGGGTCTGCGGCTGCCGATCATCGCCACCGACCTGGGGACCTTCGACACGGCCAGTGCGGCGGCCACCGCCCGCGGGCGGGTGACCGTGACTTCCCGGCGCAAGATCGACACCGCGCTGGCGCTGATGGACCGGCACGTCGACACTGCGGATCTCCTTGCCCAGCTTGCCATTCCGATCCCGACCGTCACCACCCCGCAGATGTTCGAGTTCCAGCTGTTGGAGCGGGCCCGGGCCGACCGCAAACGGATCGTGTTGCCCGAGGGAGACGACGACCGCATTCTCGAGGCGGCCGGGCGGCTCCTGCGCCGCGAGGTGGCGGACCTGACCATCCTGGGCGACGAGGCCGCCATCCGGGCCCGTGCCGCCGAACTGGGCGTCGACCTGGCCGCGGCCACCGTGCTCAACCCGCGCACCTCCGATCTGTGCGACCGGTTCGCCGAGCAGTACGCCGAGATGCGCAAGAAGAAGGGCGTCACTCACGAGCAGGCCCGCGAGATCATCCATGACGTCTCGTATTTCGGCACGATGCTGGTGCACAACGACATCGTCGACGGCATGGTGTCGGGTGCGGCGCACACCACCGCGCACACGGTGCGCCCGGCGTTCGAGATCATTCGCACCCGGCCCGACGTGTCGACGGTGTCCAGCATCTTCCTGATGTGCCTGGCCGATCGCGTACTGGCCTACGGCGACTGCGCGATCGTCCCGGATCCCACCTCCGAGCAGTTGGCCGACATCGCGATCAGTTCGGCACGTACGGCCGCGCAGTTCGGCATCGAACCGCGGGTGGCGATGCTGTCTTATTCGACGGGCAGTTCGGGTACCGGCGCCGACGTCGACAAGGTCCGTGCCGCAACCGATCTGGTCCGCCAGCGGGCCCCCGAGCTGTTGGTGGAGGGCCCGATCCAGTACGACGCCGCGGTCGAGCCGTCCGTCGCGATCACCAAGATGCCCGACTCGCCGGTGGCCGGCCGTGCCACCGTGCTGATCTTCCCCGACCTCAACACCGGCAACAACACCTACAAGGCGGTGCAGCGCAGCGCCGGGGCGGTCGCGATCGGTCCGGTGCTCCAGGGCCTGAACAAACCGGTGAACGACCTGTCCCGGGGAGCGCTGGTGGCCGATATCGTCAATACGGTGGCCATCACGGCGATCCAGGCCCAGGAGGACTGAGCAGTGCAACGTACCGTCCTGGTGCTCAACTCGGGTTCGTCGTCACTGAAATACAGTATGGTGCAACCGGATCCGGGGATCTCGGTGGCGCATGGGATCGTCGAGAAGATCGGCAGCGATCATGCGCTGGCAACGCTGGAGTTCGGCGGGCTGAAGATCGGCCGGGAGCGGCGGATCGCCGACCACGACGATGCGCTGCGACTGACCTTCGAGATGTTCGCCGAGGCGGGCGGCCACCTCGAGACGCTGGGGCTGGTGGCGGTCGGGCACCGCGTGGTGCACGGCGGCCGTGAGTTCTACCGTCCGACGGTCATCGATGATGCCCTGATCGCGCGGCTGAATGAACTGGCTCCCCTTGCGCCCCTGCATAATCCGCCCGGTGTACTCGGGATCGAGGTGGCCCGCCGAATCCTGCCGGATCTGCCGCACATCGCGGTGTTCGACACGGCGTTCTTCCATGATCTGCCGGCAGCGGCGGCCACCTATGCGATCGACCGCGAAACCGCCGAAGCGTGGGGCGTGCGCCGGTACGGCTTCCACGGCACGTCACATCAGTACGTCAGCGAGCGGGCCGCCGAATTCCTGGGCGCCGATCCCGCCGGCATCAGCCAGATCGTGCTGCACCTGGGCAACGGCGCATCGGCATCGGCCATCGTCGGCGGGCGTCCTGTCGACACCTCCATGGGCATGACGCCGATGGAGGGGCTGGTGATGGGGACGCGCAGCGGGGACGTCGACCCCGGCATCATCTTCTACCTGGCGCGCACGGCCGCAATGGCCACCGAGGACATCGAGAACATGCTGAACCGGCGCTCCGGAGTGTACGGCCTGGCCGGCCACAACGACTTCCGCGAGTTGCACAAGCTCATCGAGAGCGGTGACGCGGCAGCCCGATTGGCCTATGACGTGTACATCCACCGGCTACGCAAGTACATCGGCGCGTACCTGGCGGTACTGGGCAATACCGATGTCATCTCGTTCACCGCCGGGGTGGGCGAGAACGACGCGACGGTGCGCCGGGATGCGCTCACGGGACTGGCACCGCTGGGGATCGAGCTCGACGAGCACCTCAACGAGAGCCCCGGCAAGGGGCCGCGGGTGATCTCCGCGGAGAATTCGCCGATCACCGTGCTGGTGATGCCGACGAACGAGGAGCTGGCGATCGCCCGGGCGTGCGTGGACGTGCTCGCCTGAGTGTGCGGTCGCCCTGCCCCCGCGAGCGTCCACATTTGTACATTTCCCCGCGGCGTGTTGCGTACCAACACGGGCGCTCGCGGGAAAGGGGGCGGTCAGAAGGTGCTCATCGGGCGGACCGTGTTGGCCATGTCGACCAACGCGTACCGGTGCGCCTGCGTGGGTGCGACCCGGGCGAGGGCCCGCAGTGACGCCTCGACCCCGAGTTGTAATCCGTGCTGGGTGAACGGGAATCCCAGGATGTGGTTGCCCGACGCCTCGTGATCGGCGATCCAGTCCAGCGCGGTGCCCAGCACCAGGGCGCGCAGCTGCAGTACCCGCGGCTCGTTGCTGGGCAGTGCCTCCACCCGGCGAGCCGCCTCGCGTAATTGCTGCTCGGTCACCTCGCTGATCGACCGGCCGGACAGCAGGGTCACCGCGCTGGTCAGCCGGGCGGTGGTGAAATGCCGTGAGGACGCCGGCACTTCGTCCAGGGTGCGCACCGCATCCTCCCGCTCGCCGAGCGCGGACTGCGCGCGCGCCAACCCGAACGCGGCCGAGACGACACCGTTGTCGGTGTGCCACACCGTGCGGTAGAACGGCTCCTCGGCGGTGCTGCTGGCCAGTTCGGCGGTGGCCGCCAGAGCCAGCTTGGGCGCCAGCTCGCCGGGCAGATGGTCGAGTACCTCGGTGAAATGCTTTGTGGCCGAGTCGAAATCGGCGGTCAGTAGGTCGGAGACCGCACGGAACCAGATCAGCCGCCAACGCCAGCCGACCCGTTCGGCCAGGTCGTCGAGCTTACGAGTCGCCTTGGCGACGTCGCCGAGGTCCAGCAGCGCGCGGACCTCCATCAGCGGCAGCTCGACCGACTCGCTGAGATCCTCGCCCTCGGAGTCCAGGGTCCCGTGCCGGGCGGCGCGCAACGAGTCCAGCGTCTGGATCGGCTGGGACAGTACGGTGGCGCTCAACACGTTCGCGCCCACGTCGTTGGGGTCGACCAGCGGCACCGGGAGCGCGCTGACGATCTCGGCCGCGGTCAGCTTCTCCGAGTGCGGCCGGCCGTCGAGGTAGACGTCGGTGTGCGCGACCAGCAGATCGACGCCGAATATCGAACGCGACCTGCTGAACACGGTGGACAGGCCCGGCCGCGGGGTGTCGGTGTCCTGCGACACCACCTCGCGGAGCACACCGAGCAACTGACCCGACATCTCATCGGCCGTGCGGAACCGCCGGCGCGGATCGGGGTCGATCGCGCGCCGCACCAGCCGCCCGAAACTGTCGTACTGGCGCAGCACCGGATCGTCGTCGGGCAGGCCGTCGACGTAGCGCCCCTTGTGGGTGCGCAGTTTCAGGGTCAGCGCGGCGAGCGTGCGACCGACCGTATAGATGTCGGTGGCCACGGTGGGGCCGGTGCGGACGATCTCCGGCGCCTGGTAACCCGGTGTGCCGTAGAGATATCCGAACGAGTTGATCCGGGACACCGCACCGAGGTCGATGAGCTTGAGCTGCTCCTCGGTGAGCATGATGTTGTCGGGTTTGAGGTCGTTGTAGCACAGGCCGATGGAATGCAGGTAGCCCAGCGCCGGCAGGATCTCGAGCATGTAGGCGATCGCCTGCGCCACCGGAAGACGTTGATTGCCGGCCTGTTTGAGCGATGTACCACCGACGTACTCCATCACGATGTAGCCGACCGGCTCGCCGTGGGAGTCCGGGTGCTCGACGAAGTTGAAGATCTTGACGATCGACGGGTGGGCGACCTCGGCGAGGAACTGACGCTCTGCCATCGCGATGGCCTGCGCCTCGGCGTCGCCGGAATGCACCAGACCCTTGAGCACCACCGGCCGCTCGTTGACGTTGTGGTCGACCGCCAGGTAGATCCAGCCCAGGCCGCCGTGCGCGATGCAGCCCTTGATCTCGTACTGGTCGGCCACCATGTCACCGGGGCCCAGCTGCGGCAGGAACGAGTAGGCGCTGCCGCAGTAGGGGCACCAGCCTTCCGACAGCGCGCCGCCGTCGGTGCTCGAGCGGCCCACGGGCTTCCCGCAGTTCCAGCAGAACCTCTTCGATTCGGCCACAACGGGATTGGTCATCAGGGCGGCGAGCGGGTCGATCTCGGGCACCCGGGGGATCTCGACCAGTCCGCCGCCGAGCCGTCGGGCCGGCGAGACGGCCCGGGTGACCGCGGTGGCGCGGTCCTCCGGCTCGGTGCCCAGGCTGGGCAGTGAAATCCCGTCGTCATCGTCGAACGACGGCCGGTACACCGCCTGGGTGGCCATCGGCCGCATCGTGGACGCCGTGTCGAACTCGACCTCGGCGGGCTGGGTGCCGGGATCGCCGTCCTCGACGGGGTGCTCTGGTCGCGTGGGTTCGGTCATAGCCGGTCCGAATACCGTGCGATCGGGGGCGCCGGCACCGGCCCCAGGACGGATAACCACTTGCGGTACAACCCCGCCCAGGTTCCGTCGGCGCGGATGCGGGCCAGCGTGCCGTTGACGAACCGGACCAGGCCGGTGTTGGTGAGGTTGACGCCGATCCCGTACGGCTCCTGGCTCATGGTCGGACCCACGATGTGCAGGTACGGATCCTGGGACACCAGCCCGGCCAGGATCGTGTCATCGGTGGAAACCGCGTCGACCTGACGCTGCTGGATCGCGACCAGGCAGTCGGCCCAGGTGACCACCGAGATGATGATCGGGGCCGGGTTGATCCGCAGCACCCGATCGAGCGAGGTAGTGCCCGGTACCACGCAGACCCGCCGCCCGGACAGGTCCGATGCGGAGGTGATCGGCGAATCCCGGGGCGCCAGAATACGTTGGTAGGCAGTCAGATACACCGTCGAGAAATTGACCAGCTCGCGCCGTTCGCAGGTGATGGTCATGGTCTTCGCGACGATGTCCACCTGGTTGTTCTGCAGGGCACTGATGCGGTCGGCGGAGGACAGGATGCGGTACTCCACCTGGGTGGGGTTGCCGAAGATGTCGCGGGCGACCTCGCCGGCGATGTCGACGTCGAACCCGGCGATCTGGCCGGTGATCGGATCCCGGAACGAGAACAGGTTGCTGCCGATGTCCAGACCGACGATGAGCCGTCCGCGGTTGCGGATGTTCTCCACCGCCTTGGTGGCCTGCGCGGGGTCGGGGAACGGGCGCAGGCTGGCGGTGCGGTCGCAGTCGTCGTCGGGGTCCTGCTGGGACGTCCGCTGGGGCTGCACCTCTGTCATCCCCGCCGGGGTGGGCGGCGGCAGCGTCAGTCCGGGTGGCGTCGACGGCGGCGCGGTCTGCCCGCAGCCGGCCAGCAACACCGCGACCGCAGCCAGCGCGCCGCAGAGTCGCGACGCATGAAAAATGCTGTGCCTCATCGGTACTCGCTCATCCGCGGCCACAGGCCCAGCGCGACGGCCAGCGCGGCGCTCAGGGAGAGCACCACGCCACCCACGGTGGCGCCCGACAACACCCGGCGGGCGTTGACGATGTCGGAGCGCAGTTGCTCGCGGCTGACCCGGATGCCCTCGTTCAGTGCCTGCTCGAGTTTGTCGAACGCGGGGGTGGAGTCGTCCTCGCCCGTCCCCAGCGCCACCTGGGTGGCCGCTTGGTAGTTACCCACGGAGATGTAGGCGTTGATCCGTTCATCGGCCGCGCGCCACTTCGACAGCAAGGTCTCGGCGTCGCCCAGCGCGGCACGCTCGGCGGATCGGTTGCTGTCCAGGAACGATGAAAGTTGTTGCTGCATGGTGTCGATGCGCTGGTAGTAGGACTGCTTGCGAACGGTCTCGTCGCCCCGACGGATCAGTGACAGTGTCTCGTCGGCCCGGGCCTGCTGGGCGGTGATCGCCAGGTTGGTGATGGTCTTGAGCGAGTCCGCGGAGGTGTCCTGCGCCTTGCGGCTGGTTCCGGTGGACACCGCCAGCACCGTGCCCACCCAGACCACCATCACCATGATCGCCAGGCCGCCGGCCACCAGCCCGA
The DNA here is from genome assembly GCF_046330795.1 of Mycobacterium sp. Classification (GTDB taxonomy): domain Bacteria; phylum Actinomycetota; class Actinomycetes; order Mycobacteriales; family Mycobacteriaceae; genus Mycobacterium. The sequence goes on from NZ_JAXLSA010000003.1 coordinate 106,485, forward strand.
CGTTCACGCGCCGCCGGGTCCGGCGGGCCAGCCAGCGGTGTGCGAACAACCCGAACACGACGGTGCTGGCCAGTACCAGGATGACCGGCGCCGGCATCCTGGTCGACGCCGTGGTTTCCGACTCGACGCGCGCAGAGGTCTGCTGATAGAGCAGCTGCGCGTCGGGCAGGATGGTCTCCTGCATCAGCGCCGACGCTTCGGCCAGGTACGACGAACCCACCGGGTTGCCCGCGCGGTTGTTCGTCCGGGCGGTCTCGATCAGTCCGGTGTAGACCGCCAGGTTGGCGTTGATCCGGCCGAGCAGCTCCTGCATCGGCTGGTCGGTCAGCCCGCCGGAGGCGCGGGTGAGGGCCAGTGCGGCGTCGGTGATCGACTGTTCGTAGCGCTGGCGGACCGGGCGGGGTTCGGCGCCGGCGATGAAGGCGGTGGCCGCGGCCGCGTCGGCGACCGACAACTTGGTGTACAGCTGCCCGGCCGCGAACGACAGCGGCTCGGTGTGGTCGAGCACAGTGGTCAGGGCCTGCTGGCGTTCGTTGACGGTCGTCGAGGTGGCCACGGCACTGATCACGCCGAGTGCGGCCAGGATGACCCCGATGGTGAGGATGCGGCCCGGGGTGGTCCACAGGAAAGCCCACCGGGGCTGCGTGACACCGGCCGGTGACCGGGACGCCAGCGGCTCGGTCGACGGGTGCGTCAGCTCAACCGTCACCTCTGCGGACCGCCTTCATCGGAAATGGGCTTCGAGATCAATTGATAAGTGAAGTCTAAGAGCATTCGTGTGACGCATGTGGCCAATCAGTGCGGGACTTCACCCGGTTACCACCCTGCGCCTTATCCTGAACCCGTGCATGGCGACGGAGACGGCTGGGTGATCGCCGAATCCGGTGCCCACTACTGGGGCCGGCACGGCGCCGCCGGTCTGTTACTGCGGGCGCTTCGCCCGGACGGCCGGGCCGCCGTCCTGCTGCAGCACCGCGCGCCGTGGAGTCATCAGGGCGGTACCTGGGCCTTGCCCGGCGGGGCCCGCGACAGTCATGAGACCGCCGAGCAGGCGGCGGTGCGCGAGGCGCACGAGGAGGCGGGGCTGCCCGCCGAGCACGTCCGCGTCCGCACCACCGTGGTGACCGCGGAGGTGGGTTCGGCCGACGGCGGGCCGTACTGGTCCTATACGACCGTCATCGCCGACGCCCCGGGTCTGCTGGAGACCGTCCCCAACCGGGAGAGCTCCGAATTGCGCTGGGTGGCCGAGGACGAGGTGGCCGACCTGCCGTTGCACCCCGGGTTCGCGGCCAGCTGGCAACACCTCCGCGCGGTGACGGCGACTATGCCGGTGCTGCCCGACGCAGTGCCGCCGCCAGCCGGGCAGCACTAGCCCCCGGATCCTCGGCGCCGGTGATCGCGCGGACCACCACCACGCGCGTCGCACCCGCATCGAGCACCTGCGCCAACCGGTCCTCGTCGATCCCGCCGATGGCGAACCACGGTTTGTCGGGCCGCAGCTGCGCGGTCGCGCGAACCAGGTCCAGGCCGGGCGCCGAACGGCCCGGCTTGGTGGGGGTCGGCCAGCACGGGCCGACACAGAAATAGTCGACCGCCTCGGCCGCCGCGTCGCGCATCTGGGCGGCATCGTGGGTGGACCGGCCCAGCACCGGATGCGCACCGACGATGTCACGCGCGATGTTCAGCGGCAGGTCGTCCTGTCCCAGGTGCAGGACGTCGGCGGTGACCGCGCGCGCGATGTCGGCCCGGTCGTTCACCGCGAACAACGCGCCATGGCGGCGGGCCGCGTCGGCAAGGACCTCCAGTGCGGCGATTTCCGGGCGGGCTTCCAGCGGGCCGAAGCGCTGCTCGCCGGGCGAGCCCTTGTCGCGGAGCTGGATGATGTCCACGCCGCCGGCCAGCGCGGCGTCGGCGAACTCGGCGAGGTCACCGCGCTCCCGGCGGGCGTCGGTGCACAGGTAGAGCCGGGCGGTGGCCAGCCGATCCAGTGGAAGCGTTTCCGGGCGTTGCACGAGCCGAGAGTAGCCGGTTGCGTAGGCTGGACCGGACATCACGGGAGCCCGGCGAACCGGGCTGAGAGTGGGCCTGGCGCAGGGGGCCCTGACCGTCGCACCTGATCCGGGTCATGCCGGCGAAGGGAGGCTACGAACAGTGGCACTCAGCCGCACGTTGGCCGTCATCGGCGGCGGCGTCATCGGACTCTCCGTCGCGCGCCGCGCCGCGCAGGACGGCTGGTCGGTGCGCGTGCACGACACCGGCGAGCGCGGCGCGTCCTGGGTGGCCGGCGGCATGATCGCTCCGCACAGCGAGGGCTGGCCCGGCGAGGAGGAGTTGCTGCGGATCGGGCTGGAATCGCTGGAGCTGTGGCACGGGACGTACCTGGCCGGTCTTCCGGACGGCATCGTGACCGCGCGCGAATCGCTGGTGGTCGCCGTCGACCGCGGCGACGCCCAGGACCTGCGCACGGTGGCCGACTGGCTGGCCGCGCAGGGTCACCCGGTGGCGGTGACGTCGTCCGCCCGCGATATCGAACCGCTTCTGGCGCAAGGGATTCGGCACGGCTTCCGATCGGTCACCGAGCTCGCGGTCGACAACCGGCTGCTCGTCGAGGCGCTGGGCGACGCGTGCGTCGAGCTGGGAGTGAGCTGGGCGGGTCCGGTTGCGCAGCTGACGGAGGTCGCGGCCGACGTGACGGTGATCGCCAACGGGATCGACGCGCCGGCCCTGTGGCCGGGCCTGCCGGTCCGCCCCGTCAAGGGTGAGGTGTTGCGGCTGCGCTGGCGCACCGGCTGTATGCCGGTGCCGCAGCGCGTCATTCGCGCCCGGGTCCATGGCCGGCAGGTGTACCTGGTGCCCCGCGCGGACGGCGTCGTGGTGGGCGCCACCCAGTACGAGCACGGCCGCGACACCGCTCCGGCGGTCAGTGGCGTGCGTGAACTGCTCGACGACGCCTGCGCGGTGTTGCCGTCGCTGGGGGAGTACGAGCTGGCCGAGTGCGCTGCCGGCCTGCGGCCGGGCACACCGGACAACCTGCCGATCGTGGGCCGGCTCGATGAACGGACGTTGGTGGCCACCGGCCACGGCCGGTCCGGATTCCTGTTGGCGCCGTGGACCGCGGGACGGGTCGCGGCCGAACTCGGTGTCGTGGCTGCGGGAGGAGTGCGCTGATGAAGATCCTGGTGAACGACGAAGAAATCGAGGTGGTCGATGACGTTACCGTGGCCGGCCTGGTCGCCGGACTGGGCTTCCCCGAGAAGGGCATCGCGGTGGCCGTCGATTGGGCGGTGATACCCCGATCGGAATGGGACACGTTGCTGCACGCCGGATCTCGTGTCGAGGTTGTGACGGCGGTGCAGGGTGGCTGAGTCGATGCTGACCATCGCGGGGCGCACCTTCGGTTCCCGGCTGATCCTCGGGACCGGCGGTGCGGCCAACCTGACCGTGCTCGAGGAGGCCCTGATCGCCTCCGGCACCGAACTGACCACGGTGGCCATGCGCCGGGTCGACGCCGCCGGCGGCACGGGTGTGCTCGATCTGCTGGCCCGGCTCAACATCACCCCGCTGCCCAATACGGCCGGGTGCCGCGGCGCCGCCGAGGCGGTGCTCACCGCGCAGCTGGCCCGGGAGGCGCTCGGGACGGACTGGGTCAAGCTCGAGGTGATCGCCGACGAACGCACACTGCTACCGGATGCCATCGAATTGGTCCGTGCCGCAGAGCAACTCGTCGACGATGGTTTCACGGTGCTGCCCTACACCACCGACGACCCGGTGTTGGCGCGTCGTCTCGAGGACGTCGGCTGCGCCGCGGTGATGCCGCTGGGGTCGCCCATCGGCACGGGCCTGGGCATCGCCAATCCGCACAACATCGAGATGATCGTCGCCGAGGCGGGTGTCCCGGTGATCCTCGACGCTGGTATCGGAACCGCCAGCGACGCCGCGCTGGCGATGGAATTAGGTTGCGCCGCAGTGCTTCTGGCCAGTGCCGTGACCCGGGCGGCCGATCCGCCGGCGATGGCCGCCGCGATGGCCTCGGCCGTGACCGCGGGCTGGCTGGCCCGCAACGCCGGCCGGATCCCGAAACGGTTCTGGGCGCAGGCGTCCAGCCCCGCACTGTGACACGTTATGTGGCGCTGGGCAGCTCGATGGCTGCCGGGCCGGGCATCACGCCGCGGGTGTCCGGATCACCGCGGCGCGCGGGCCGTTCGGCGCGCAACTACCCCGCCCTGGTGGCCGACGCGCTGGGGCTCGACCTGACCGACGTCACGTACTCCGGGGCCACCACCGACCACATCCTCAGCGAGTCCCAGAACGGGGCGCCGCCGCAGCTCGCGGCACTGTCGGGCGCGCCCGTGGAGCTGGTCACGATCACCATCGGGGGCAACGACGTCGGCTACGTCCCGATGCTGATGGCGGCGGGCCTGCCCGGGCCGCTGCGGCGCCTCGGGCCGATCCGGGACCTGCTGGACCCGGGTGCCCGGGACCAGGCCCTGGCCACGATCGGCGCCCGGCTGCGCGCCGTCGGCCGTGCGGTACGGGATCGGGCGCCGCAGGCGACGGTGTGCTTCGTCGACTATCTGACGCTGCTGCCGCCCCCGGGTGTGTCCGCGCGGCCGCTGTCCGATCGGCACGCCGACCTGGGTCGGCATATCGCGGACCGGCTGGCCGCCGAGACGGCGGCGGCAGCCGAGGAGACCGGCTGTGTGCTGGTGCCCGCCGCGGCGCTCAGCCGGGAGCATCACGCCTGGTCGGCCGTGCCCTGGACCGTCGGACCCGGGCTGCCCTGGCCGCGCCGGCCCGCGCCGCTGCACCCGAATGCCGCCGGGATGGCCGCGGTGGCCGATCTCGTCGTCGCCACCGTCGGGTGAACCACCCAAAACTCCATCTGCTCAGCGGCCACTGCGACAGAACGCGAGTGGAGTGCGCAGAGGGCGCTGAGCAGATCAGGTATGGGCCAGGCCGATGAGCTTGCGCACCGTGTTCAGGTTCCGCCCGGTGCCCTGCACCCCGAGGGCCTTCGCGATGGACTTGGCGTCCAGGTCGGACTTCCCGGCGCCGGCGTGGTAGCGGACATGCAGATCCGCGCCGATGACCTTGACCTCATCGCCGGAGTCGGCGGCTGCGACCTTGTCCTCGAAAGCCTTGACCGCCTTGGCCGTTGGCTTGCCCGTCAGGAAGTAGACGTAGGAGAACCGATCCTCGGCCACCTCGAACGGATGCGCGTCCAGGGCGGCCTGCAGCTGTGCCGGGGTGCGGCTGATCACTTCCCGGCGGTAGCCGTACTTGTCCTGGATCGCCTTCTCGAGCGCCCGGTCGAACGCGGTCGGGGCGCCCTTCGGGGTGCAGAGCAGATTGCCCGACGCGATGTAGGTCGACACGTCCGTGGCGCCGAGGTTCTCGGCCAGGGTGCGCAGCTCGCCCATCGGCAGCTTTGCGCCGCCGACGTTGACGGCCCGGATGAACACCACGCGGTTGGCTGCCATGGGCACAGTGTGCCCGCGCTCGGGTTTGCCCAACCGCGCAGGGGACCTACTACGGTGTTCGTGTGTCACTGATCCAGCGCCGGGCCGCCCAGCGCGTCGGCGCGGCGCTGCTCGCGGTGGTTCTGGTCGCCGGCGGTTGCACGCGCCATGTCGAATCGGCACAGGCCGTCGCGCCGGAGGCGCACGCCTTCGGCACCCACCTGCGGCAGCAGCTCACCGTCGACGCCATGATGGCGCACCTGCAGAAGCTCCAGGACATCGCCAACGCCAACAACAACACCCGCGCGATCGGCACCCCCGGGTACCAGGCCAGTGTCGACTATGTGTCGAAGTCCTTGCGGGACAAGGGCTTCGATGTGCAGACCCCGGAGTTCAAGGTTCGGATCTTCGATGCGAAACCCGGGACCGTCACCGTCGGCGCCGACACCTTCAAGGCCAACGGACTGATGTACAGCATCGGCACGCCGGCCGACGGGGTGACCGGGCCACTGGTGGCCGCTCCGGCCCGGGACGACTCACCGGGCTGCACGGCGTCGGACTACGACGGGCTGCCGGTGCGGGGTGCGGTGGTGCTCGTCGACCGGGGCGAATGCGAATTCGCCGAGAAGTTGAAGGTGGCCTCGGGGTTGGGCGTTGCGGCGCTCGTCGTCGCCGACAACGTCGAGCAACAGGAGATCCACGGGAATCTGGGGGAGACCACCGAGGTCAAGATTCCGGTCGTCGGTGTCACCAAGGCCGACGGCGCCACCCTGCGGGGCCGCACCGGCCCGGTGACGGTGCGGCTGCAGGTCGACGACCACGAGGTCCCCGTCCGCAGCGTGATCGCGCAGACGAAGACGGGCTCCACCGGCGATGTGGTGATGGCCGGGGCCCATCTGGACAGCGTGGAGGAGGGCCCGGGCATCAACGACAACGGGTCGGGGACGGCCGCACTGCTGGAAACCGCACTGCAGCTGGGGCCTTCGCCGCAGGTGCACAACGCCGTGCGATTCGCATTCTGGGGCGCCGAGGAACGCGGCCTGGTCGGCTCCGAGAAATACATCGAATCGCTGAACATCGACCAACTGCGCGACATCGCGCTGTACCTCAACTTCGACATGCTCGCCTCGCCCAACCCCGGATACTTCACGTACGACGGCGATCAGTCGACCAAGGTTCCCCGCGACGAGCGGGTGCCGCGGGTGCCCGAGGGGTCGCCCGCAATCGAGCGGCTGCTGGTGGCCTATCTCGACTCGGCCGGCAAGACCGCGCAGGACACCTCGTTCGACGGCCGCTCCGACTACGACGGGTTCACGCTGGCCGGCATCCCCGCCGGTGGGCTGTTCGCCGGCGCCGAGGAGAACATGAACCAGGAGCAGGCCAAGCTGTGGAACGGCCGGGCCGACCAGCCGTTCGACCCGAACTACCACAAGGCCACCGACACCATCGAGCACATCGACCGCACCGCGCTGGACATCCAGGGTGGCGGGGTCGGCTACGCCATCGGCTTCTACGCCACCGACGTCACCGGCCGCACGGGTGTGCCGCCGCGTGATGAACGGACCCGGCACGTGGTGGAACCCAAGTGAGGAGCAGCATGGATTCGTACCGCCGCGGAGATCTGACGTTCGACGTGCTCGACCGGGCCCCCACGGGCGACCCGGCCGCCCACCCGGTGGTTCTGCTGCACGGCTTCCCGCAGTTCAACACGCTGTGGGAGCCGGTGATGGATCGGCTCACCGAGGACGGTTACCGCTGCCTGGCGCCCAATCAGCGGGGCTATTCGCCGGGGGCCCGCCCGCCGCGCCGCCGGGACTACTCGTTCGACATCCTCGCCGAGGACGCCGTCGCGCTGATCGACGAAATCGGCGGTGGCCCAGTGCATCTCGTCGGACACGATCTGGGCGCGGCGGTCGCCTGGTACGTCGCGGCACGGGCGCCGGAAAAGGTGAAGTCGCTGTCGGTGCTGTCCGTGCCGCATCCGGCGTCGTTCAAGAAGGCACTGCTGAGCAGCCGGCAGGCGCTGTCGTCGTACTACATCTATCTCTTCCAGTTCGCGCGGCTGCCGGAATGGTGGATGACGCGTCGCGGCGGTCGGGGATTCGCACGTGCGCTCAGCGGCCACACCCGCGAACGGGCCATGCGCGATGTCCGCGCGATGATCGACACGGGAACACTGACCCCCGCCCTCAACTGGTACCGGGCCATGCCGGCCACCTTCGTCGGCCCGGAGCTGGGCCCGGTCGCCGCCCCGACCCTGATGATCTGGAGCGATGGTGACGTCATCGTCAAGGAGGACGGCATCCGCACCACGGGCCGTCACGTGACCGGGGACTACCGGCTCGAGATCATGCGGGGTGTCACGCACTGGATCGCCGACGAATGCCCGGACCGGCTGGCCGAACTCCTGGCGGATTGGTTCGCGGCACACGACGACTGAGCCGCACGGCGGGTCTCAGATGGCCGCGACCACCTGATCGCCACCCAGTCGTTTCGCCTCGTACATCGCGTCGTCGGCGCGCTCGAGCAGCCCGTCGAGGTGACCGCCGGTGCCCGACTCGGCGGTCGCGACACCGACGCTGGCGGTGACGGACGGTTCGGTGGTGGTCGCGATGGCGTTGCGGATGCGTTCGGCGACCGTGCTGGCCTCGGGCCGGGCCAGCACATCCACGACGAGGAACTCCTCACCGCCGAGCCGGGCCACCACCGCCGCGGTGGCCACGCAGTCCCGGATGCACTGGGCGGTGCAGACCAGAACGGCGTCCCCGGCAAGATGGCCGTGGGTGTCATTGACCGTCTTGAACCCGTCCAGGTCGATCCACAGGGCGCTGAGGGGACCTGTCGAACCCCCGTCGGCGACCATCCGGCGCGCGACCTCGTCGAGCCCGCGCCGATTGGTCAGCCCGGTCAACGGATCACTCAGCGAATCGACGAAGCTGCGCTGCATGATCCAGAAGCCGTAGTGCAGCAGCGGCAGCAGTCCGATGCTCACCACCAGAGCGATGCCGCCCTTGCTCACGGCGAACCAGACGCCGTCGTGGCCCTGCTGGATCGCCAGCCACGTCGACAGCGCGGTGATGGTCGCGATCACCAACAGGATGTGCCAGACATGCACCTTCGGCGTGTGGAAGAACGCGATGTACGCGCCCATCATCGCGAACAGGGGCGCACCCGCGAGCCCGGCCAGCGGGTCGCTGTTGAGCAGGACACCCATGGCGATGCCGAGGTCGCCGGCCGCCACGAGCAGGATGGACACCCGCGCGGACGGCCAATCCCAGTACCACCACCTGATGGTCCAGGCCACGGCGAGCAGGATGACGACGACCAACAGCACCCGCGCCGCCGGGTCCGAGTGGACGCGGGGCCCGAGGGACATCGCGGCGGCCAGCGCCGCCAGGAACGCGCCGACCACTGCCACGATCCGCTTCATGGAGCCCGACAGGCCACGCGCTTCCATGAACGAGACCAGCCAGCCGTACTCACCGGGGTCACGCCACCACCGTTTCAACGACACCCCGCCCGTGCCCGACATGGACCAATGATGCCCGACGTCGTCGCCGGCATTCCAGGACGACCGTAGGATCGCGCAATGCCGCTAGCCAACGGCGCGATATTCGCCGGGTACCGGATCCTCGGGTTGCTGGGCGCCGGAGGCATGGGTGAGGTGTATCTGGCCGAACACCCGCGACTGCCCCGCCGGGACGCCCTGAAGGTGCTCCCCGTGGAACTGTCGGCGAACCGGGAGTTCCGCGACCGGTTCAACCGGGAGGCCGATCTGGTCGCGGCGCTGTATCACCCGCACATCATCGGGGTGCATGACCGCGGCGACACCGACGGTCAGCTCTGGATATCGATGGATTTCATCGACGGACCCGATTCCGGGCGGCTGATGCGGGAGCGGTACCCCGGGGGAATCCCTCGCGCGCAGGTCGTGGAGATCGTCGCCGCAGTGTCGGACGCGCTGGACTACGCGCACCGGCAGGGCCTGCTGCATCGTGACATCAAGCCCGCCAACATCCTGCTCACCGACCCGTCCTCGGGTACCCGGCGAATCCTGTTGGCGGACTTCGGTATTGCACGCGCCATCAATGAGACCAGCGGGCTGACGGCGACCAACGTGGTGCTCGGGACGGTGACCTATGCCGCACCCGAGCAGCTCACCGGGCAACCGCTGGACGGCCGGGCCGACCAGTACGCGCTCGCCGCGACGGCGTATGAGTTGCGCACGGGCGCGGCGTTGTTCGCCGACGCCAACCCGGCCGTGGTGATCGGCCGGCATCTGAGTTCGCCACCGCCGCCGCTGAGCGCCCGGCGGCCCGACCTGGCGGACCTGGACCCGGTCCTGGCGCGGGCGCTCGCCAAGAATCCCGCCGACCGGTTCCGCACCTGCGCGGAATTCGCCCGGGCGCTCGCCGATCCTGCTGTCCTACAACCTGTTTCGCACCCCACGATAGCGAGCCCGGTCGCCCGGCCCCCGTTGAACCCGACCGCACCGATGCCCGTGGAGCCGCCCCGGCCCAGCGCCGGGCCGCCGGCGGTGCCCGGCCCCGTGCGCGCCGAGCCGACCACCTCGAAGCGCTGGCTGATCTCGGCCGCCGTCCTGGCGGTGCTGCTGTTCCTCATCGCGTTCGTGGTGTATCAGCGTCCCTGGGATGCCGGCGACTCCGCGGCCCCCGGACCCGTGACCACCTCGGCGGCCCCGACGACGACTACTACCTCTACGACGTCGACCTCGGTGCCGGCCGCGAACTTCGACGCGATGCGCGATCTGGTGCTGGCGGTGTACGGCGCCCTGCCCGGCGACCCGATGCTGGCCTGGAACATTTTCGATCCGAACTATCAGAACCGGGCCGGTCTGCAGGACTTCCTGGGCTTCTGGTCGACGGTGCGGTCGGTCACGGTGCTGGCGGTGACGCCGCGCGACGACCACAGCGTCACGGTGCGCCTGCGCTATGTGATGAACGACGGACGCGTGGACACCGAGGACCGGTGGCTCAGCGTGGTGCCGGCCGACGGCCGGCTGCGCGTGTACGACTCGGAGCGCATCGGCCCGGCCTGAGCCGGCGCGCGAAAAGATTTCCCAGAATCCGCTCGGGCAACGCTGCGCGCGGGGTTAGGGTCGGCCCCGGGGCAGCTGATCCGCGGTTCGGGGTGGAGGAGCGAGACGATGGTGTCTTCCCGGTACAGAGGATGTTCGCGATACATCGGGCATGTCGGCGCACTGGCGGTGGCCCTGGGTCTCGGTGGCGCGGTGATCACCGGCACCGGCGTCGCCTGGGCCTCCGAGGGCTCACCGGATGGCGCAGCTACCTCAGCGTCGGCGTCGGGGTCCTCGGCGGGGGCGCCGACGGCCCAGCCGGACAAGGCCGCACCGGCCGCGTCGCAGCAGTCCGAATCCGCCGACGACCCAGGGGCCGAACCCGCTGCCGACGATCCGGTCGATACGTCGAAATCCCAAGCGGCGCAGGAGGATAACGATCCGGCCGAGGGTGGCGGCCAGGAGAGCGGGCCGCTCACGAGGCCGGACCACAAGTGGTCCCGGGTGACGGCGGCCGACGAGCCCGATACCGATGAGCCGGCCAGCGAGATCCAGAAAGCCGGAGCCGCGGCCACACCGGCCGTCGAGAGGGCCGCGCCCCGGACCGCCGCCGTCGACCTCGTCGTCGACACCGTCAAGGATCTGGCCGATCCGTTCTCCGGCGGCACCCCCGCCACTCCGGCGGACTCACCGGCCCAGTGGGCCGAAGCGGCCGCGGCGCGGCGCGAAGTGGGCGACCCGTCGACCGGTCCGGTCACCACCGATGTGACGGTGACCCTCACCCAGCAGGTGATCACCGGCGCCGTCAACGCCAAGGACGTCAACCCGCAGAACACGCTGAGCTATGAGGTGGTCGGCAATCCCGACGTCGGCGGCAAGGTCGCCCTGGACCCGATCACGGGCACCTTCACGTTCCTGCCCGACGAGTCGGTGGTCAAGCAGCGCGGGACGGAGACCTTCCAGGTCAAGGTGTCCGAGCTGACCCCGATCGTCGCCGCTCTGCAGGCCCTGCCGGTGGTCGGCGACTGGGTCCAGCCGACGGTGGTGTTCCTGCGTGGGGTGCCCATTGTCGGGCAGCTGCTGGCACCGATCATCGGTGTGCAGATCGTGGTCCCCGTCGCGGTCAACATCCGCCACGTGGTGCCCTGGAACACCCCGGTCGCGTTCACCACCATGGTGAAGTCACCGGTCGACGGCGCCCTCATCAGCACGAACTTCTTCCCGGCCCTGGGCCTCACGAAGGGCCAGAAGGCGCCCACCATCTTCGACGGGCCGGGACTGTCACAGGCCGGGGACACCGATCCGTTCAGCACCGACGGCAACCGGGCGTACGACATCGCGACGTTCCGGGCCGCGGGCTACAACGTGGTCACCTGGGATCCGCGCGGTGAGCACGCCTCCGGGGGTGTGCTGAAGCTCGACAGCCCCGACTACGAGGCCCGGGACATGTCCGGGATCATCACGTGGCTGTCCCACCGCCCCGAGGCGCTGCTCGACGGTTGGAACGATCCGCGGATGGGCATGGTCGGCTTCTCCTACGGCGGCGGTATCCAATTGGTCACGGCCGCAACGGATCACCGCGTCGACGCGATCGTCCCGGGCATCGCCTGGCACACCCTCAACGAGTCGCTGTACCGGGACAACGCGTTCCGGACGGGCTATGCGGTCCTGCTGATGCTGGATCTGGTGGCCAGCGGCGCACGCGTCGACCCCGAGATCTATCCCGCGATCATCAGCGGCGCCCTGACCGGCACCCTGACCGCCGAACAGCAGGCCATCCTGTCCAGCAGCGGGCCGGGCGATCTGGTCAAGGACATCAAGGCGCCCACCCTGCTGTTGCAGGGCACCGTCGACGTCCTGTTCCCGTTGCAGCAGGCCATGATCAACGCCCAGCTGCTCGAGGCCGCGAATGTTCCGGTGAAGATGGTGTGGTTCTGCGGCGGCCACGGGGACTGCGAGACCCCGAACGACGACAACGCCGCCATTCTGGCCGCCACGATGGAATGGCTGGACCGGTGGGTCATGAAGAAGACCACCGTGGACACCGGGCCGAAGTTCGAGTGGATCGACCAGAACGGCCAGTACTGGTCGTCGGAGGTGCTGCCGACCGACACGACCTTCCACGGTGATTCGATTCCGCTGAGCGGCAGCGGCGGTGTGCTGCCGATCATCCCGCTGGTCGGGTCCGGTCCGTCCACCCACGTGGAATTCCCGTACTCGATCGGTGACGGCGAAGTGGCCAGCGTCGCCGTCAACGTCCCGATCGAGCCCGGTGTCGCCGCGCAGATCGTCGGCTCACCGACCCTGACGTTCAGCTACTCCGGTCTGGGCACCGCGACCCACATCTACGCGCAGCTGATCGACAACAACACCGGACTGGTGGTCGGCAATCTCGTCACGCCGGTCCCGGTCACCCTGGACGGCAAGCAGAACCGCGCGACGGTGTCGCTGGAGGCCATCGCCCAGACGATGTCCGCCACCGATTCGCTGACCCTGCAGCTGGTCGGATCCGCGACGGCCTACGCGAACCTGACCAGTTTCGGGGTCATCACCATCTCGGATGTCGAACTGTCGTTGCCGACGGTCGCGGCCGGCGTGGCTTCGCAGATGGGTGTGACGAGCACCCTGGCAGCCTACTCGGCCGCGTAGTCAGGAGCCCCGCGCAGCCCCGAGAGGGCGCGCATTCCGTGGTACACCAGGAGCGCCGCGATCGACCCCAGAGCGATGCCGGTGAACGTGAGATCGCCGATGTGCCAAGTGAAGTCGGCGATCCCGATGATCAGCGCCACGGCGGCGGTCATCTGGTTGACCGGCAGGGCGAAGTCGACGTTGTTGGTCATCCAGATCCGTACTCCCAGGATGCCGACCAGGCCGTAGAGCACGATCGTCGCACCGCCGAGCACGCCGTGCGGGATGGCCGAGATCGCGGCTCCGACCTTGGGGCACAACGACAATGCGATCGCGACGATGCCGGCCACCCAGTACGCGGCCGTCGAGTAGACCCGGGTGGCGGCCATGACACCGATGTTCTCGCCGTAGGTGGTCGTCGCCGAACCGCCGCCCAGTCCCGCCAGCACGGTGGCCACCCCGTCGGCCGCCAGCGCGCGGCCGGTCAGCGGATCGGTGTCGGTCCCGGTCATCTGCCCCACCGACTTGACGTGCCCGATGTTCTCGGCGACCAGGGCGATCACGGCCGGCAGGAACATCGGCAGCACGGCCAGGTCGAAGGTCGGGGTCTGGAAGTGTGGCAGCCCGACCCAGGCTGCCGACGCGATCCCGGAGGTGTCGACCTCACCGAGGATCAGTGCCAGCAGATAGCCCAGCACCACGGCCAGGAAGATCGCCAACCGGCCGAGCAACCCCCGGAAGAATGCCAGCGCGCCGACCAACAGCAGCAGTGTCACGAACCCGGCCAGTGGGCCCTGCTCGAAGTTGTTCTTGGCCGCCGGTGCCAGGTTGAAACCGATCAGGGCCACGATGGCGCCCGTCACCACCGGCGGCAGCACGAGGTCGATCCAGTGGGTGCCCACCAGATGTACGACGACACCGATGAGGATCAGGACGACGCCGACGGCCACCAGCCCGCCGAGCGCGCTACCGGCGCCGGCCGACGCGCTGGCCGCGAGCACCGGTGCGATCACCGCGAAACTGGACCCCAGGTAACTGGGCAGCCGATTGCCGGTGATGACCAGGAAGAGCAGCGTGCCGACACCGGAGAACAACAGCGTGGTGGCCGGCGGGAACCCGGTCAGCACGGGCACCAGGAACGTCGCCCCGAACATCGCGACCACGTGCTGGGCGCCCAGGCCGACGGTCCGGGGCCAGCTCAGCCGTTCGTGGGGAGCGACGACGGTATCGGCGCCGGCGTTGTTCGCGACCGGCGTCCAGTTCAGTGGGATCACGTCTGCGACTACACACCATGTCGGGCCCTCGCGCACGCGCAACGGCCGTGCCCTTTTCACCGGCGAGCGGCCGGGTCTGTACGCAACACGCCGTGTCGGTGCGTACCAACCCGGACGCTCGCCAGCTGATCAGGCGTCTAGTTCGCCGGTACTCCGTTGACCGCGACGATCGCGTCGACGACGGCCCGCGGATTGTCCAGTGCCACGAAGGTTCGCGCGCCGGACACTTCGGTGAAGGTGGCGTCGGGGAACAGGTCGGCCACGCGGCGGCCCAGTGCCGGGGTGAAGCAGCGGTCCGCGGTGCCCCACGCCAGGCGAACGGGTTTGGTGAATCGGCCCAGTCGGGGCGCCACGTCGGTGAGGTCGGTGCCGCCGATGCTGCGGGCCAGCGCGGCGAAGTCGCCGGCGATGCGGGAATCGGTACTGGCCGGCTGGATCCAGGACGCCGTGAGGGCCGGGTCCAGATTGTTCGCCAACAGACCGTAGCCCACCGGCGAATGGCGTAAAGCTCTGGGCGCCATCATCTTTCCCAGCAAGCGCACCACCGGGCCGGTTCGCATCAGCGCGAAGACGGCATTGAACGGGAAGGGCGGGAACTTGTCGAAGGCGTCGCAGTTGGTGAGCACCAGCCGGCCGATCCGGTCCGGTCGGGCGTCGATCAGGAACTGGCAGAGGCCGCCGCCGGTGTCATTGCCGACGAGCGTGACGTTGTCGAGGTTCAGTGCCGCGAGGAATTCGTCGATCAGGTCGGCCACCCGCTGCGGGGACAGAATGGCCCGGTCGTCGACCGGGATACGGTGCGCGCCCAGTGGCAGGTTCGGCAGGACGCAGCGGAATCCCTGGGCGGCGAGGGACTCCGCGACACCCGACCACAGCCGGGAGTCGACGAGCGCGCCGTGCACGAAGACCACCGGTGGGTGGGCGGAATCGGCGGGTCCGGACTCGCGGTACTCGATGGTCGCTCCTGGGAGCGCAATCTGCGGCATGTCGGATATCCTCTCGGCAGGACACTTACAAACACTCGGTATGAAAGTTACGTACACACTGCATGAAAGTCAACCCTCCGGCTCGACGCACCCAGGCCGAACGCACCCGGGCGACCCGCACCCAGCTGCTGTCGGCCGCCCGGAAGTTGTTCGCGGACAAGGGCTTCAGTGAGGTCTCCACGCAACAGATCGTGGCCGAGGCGGGCGTGACGCGCGGCGCGCTCTACCACCAGTTCGCCGACAAGGCGGACCTGTTCGCCGCGGTCTACGAGCAGGTCGAGGAGGAGTTGGCGGCCGACGTCGTCACCGCCATCGCCGCCGAGGATCCCGCCGGAACGCTGGAGGCGATGCAGACCGGGGCCCGGCTGTTCCTGGATCACTGCTCGGCGCCCGGCGTCGCGCAGATCGTACTGATCGACGCGCCCTCGGTGCTCGGCTGGGAACGCTGGCGCGAGGTCGGCATCCGCTACGGCCTCGGCATCATCGAGGGCATGCTCACCCAGGCCGTCGCGGAGGGAGTGATCCCGGCGCAGCCGCTGCGCGCCACCGCGCACGTCCTGTTGAGTTCACTCGATGAGGCGGCGCTCTACATCTCCCGGGCCGCCGACCCGGACACCGCACGCCAGGACATGTATACGGTGTGCGATCGGCTCATCTCGGGTTTGACCGCATAGGACTGCTCCGGCCGACCGTGCACCCTTGTGTATTTTCGTTGGCGCGGAGTGCACAAGGGTGCACGCTCGCCGTGGAGTTGCGGCTCAGATGAGCGCCTTGCCGCGCCGCACCCGACGGCGGATGTCGTAGAGCAGCAGGTAACTGCCGCCCTGCCGGATGAATTGCGGCAGAAAGCGATTCACCAGCGCGACGAACAGGAAGAGCCACTCGAACAGGCGCTGCCGCGCCGGTGACCACGTCAGTCCGAGCGCGTCGCGGAAAACCGGCGCGAGAAATCCCGCGGTCAGGAACTTCAGCAACATCCGGTGACCCGGCCGCAGCAACGGGGTGATCATCTTCAGGTTGATCAGGTCGGTGAGGTAGCCACGCACGGTGTCATCCATCGACACCCGCGCACAGGCGGTGTTCCAGTAGTTGTCGAACTCCGCGCGGGTCGGCGGCCATTGGTCCTCGGTGACCTGCAGCGTGGTACCCAGGGTGAAGCCCGAACGGTAGAACTCCTCGGCATGTTCGGGGGCGAGTTCGCCGCGCAGGAGTTGATAGGTGTCCTCGAGGCCCACGAACAGGCAAGCGGCGACCCACATCTGGAGATCGCGATCGAAGGCGTTGTACTTGACCGGGCTCGCCGGTGTCGACCGGACCTGCCGGTGCGCACCGTCGACGGCGGCCCGGTAGGCGGCCTTGTCCGCGTCGGTGCCCAGGATGGCCACCGCCAGATAACTGAACGTCGTGCGCGCCCGCTTCCACGGGTGATGCAGCAGGCTGCCGGAGGTCACCGTGCTTTCGGCCACGCCGTGCCCGACGGGTGGCAGCGCCAGTTGCATCACCACGTTGGCCGCCCCGGCGGCGAACGACCAGAAGTCGATGGCGTCGGCGACGGTCGCGGGCCGGTGGTCCCAGCGCGAGGTGCGCCGGCCGATCTGGATCCGGGTGTCGGCGGTGGTGAGCGGTCCCGCGCCGGTGCTCACGTCATGCACACATTCGCGAACAACAGGACCGGCCACGACACGATGGAACCGAGGAAGGACACCACCAGGTCCAGGCCGTGCATGTTGCGCAGATGATCGGTGTGGGTGAACGACCAGACGGCGCCGACGAGCAGATACGGAGCGGCCAGCATCAGGGCCAGACCGATCAGTTCGGCGATGGTGAACTCATAGGCCAGGAGCTGGCGAACCTTGGTCGGCATGCCAGCTATGTTAATCGCGATTCTGCGACTCAGCGGCCATTTCGGACGGCGTTGGCACCCAGATAGGCCCCGTAGGCCAGGACGCCGCCCAGCGCAGCCCGGCGGGTCCGGCGGCTGAGCAGACCGAGTCCGAGCGCAGTCTCGATCCCGCCGTTGGTGTAGACGTGGCGGCGGGTGTCGTTCGGGAACGCCGGCTTGGTCAGCGGCTCCCAGAGCTGCGGCTTGACCAGGTGCGTCAGCCCGGTGACGGCGACGGCAAGTGCGGCCACCCGGGCCGGCCGGGATCCACGGGTTGTCTCAGCGGACATTGGAAGATGTTGCCTCTCAGTCGATCTGGTAATCCGACAGCGGGAATTCCGAAGCCTCGGCCAGCGCGTCGCGCAGCGACATCGGCCGCAGCAGCGTGGCTTCGCCGGCCGGGTTGAAATAGTACGACCGGGCCGAGGCGCAGTTACCGGCGTTGAACACCGTGTCGCCCAGCAGGTCCGTCATCCGGTCCCGGTAGGCGGTGTTGGCGTCGTCGGTGATCTCGAACGTCGAGGCCCCGCGCCGGCGTACCTCGCCGAACAGCCGGTCCATGTGCCGCATCTGATACTCCATCGTGTTGAAGAAGTTCAGGCCGAGGAAGGCGAACGGGCTGGCCAGGCTCAGGAAGTTCGGGAACCCCGGCATGCTGACGCCCTGATACGCCTGGAACCGGGTCTCCCGCCACCACTTGCCGAGGTTGCGGCCCTCGCGTCCGATGACCTCGATGGCCGGGAAATTGGCGTCCCACAGGTCGAAACCGGTGGCCAGCACCAGGGTGTCGATCGCGGTGGTGGTGCCGTCCTTGTTGACGATGCCGTCGGCGGTGACGTGGTCGATGCCGTCGGTCTGCAGGTGCACATTCGGGCGGGTGAACGTGCGGTAGTAACTGTTCGAGAACGTCGGCCGCTTGCAGCCGAAGTCGTAATCCGGGGTGAGCCGGGCCCGCAACTCCTTGTCGCGGATCGAGACGAACCGGTGCATCTTCGACAGGTCCGACGCCGAGATGTTGCCCCGGCCGCCGAACTTCTTGTAGTGCACGACCCCGATGTAGACCATGAACTCGTAGACCGCGTCGGTCACGGCGCGGAACGCGCGCTGCGACGCCGGTATCCGCGCGAACAGCTGGCGCACCCCCGTGGGAAAGGGGAGGTCGATCTTGGGCACTACCCAGATCGGGGTGCGCTGGTAGACGGTGAGGTCGCCGGCCTTCTTGGCCAGCTCCGGGATCAGCTGAACCGCGGTGGCTCCGGTGCCGATGACGGCGATGCGATGCCCGGCCGGGTCGAAGTCGTCATCCCAGTCGGTGGTGTGGATGACCTTGCCCTCGAAGTCGTGGATACCCGGGATGTCGGGGGTGTGTGGCTGGGACAGGAACCCGGTGGCCGTGATCAGGTACTGGGCGCTCAGGGTGCTGCCGTCGGCCAGGCTGACCTGCCAGCGCTTGGTCTCCTCGTCCCAGCGGGCGCTCTCGACGGAGACGTTGAACCGCATGTGCCGGCGCACGTCGTACTTGTCGGCCACGCCGTCGGCGTACTTCTTGATCTCCGGGCCGGGGGTGAACATCCGCGACCAGTTCGGATTCGGCTCGAAGAAGTACGAGTACGTGGTGGTGGGGACGTCGACGGCCAGGCCGGGATAGTGATTGACGTGCCAGGTGCCACCCAGGTCGTCCTCGCGGTCCAGGATCACGAAGTTCTGGTAGCCCAAACGCTTCAGTTGAATCGCCGCGCCGATGCCGCCGAACCCGGCACCCACGATCACGACGTCGAATTGCTCCGCAGTCATGCGCTACACGATACCGGTGGTACCGGATGACGCGGAGGCCCGACCGGCCCCGGTTCCGGGGACCAACGACCCCGCTCTGGCGACGAGCGGGGTCGTTGGTGTCAACCGGTGTTCAACGACCGGTTCAGCTGTGGACAACCTCGACCAGCGCGCCGTGTAGTCCATGCTCTCTCGGCTGAACGCATTCATCTCGCCCATCACCACGATTCGGGTGATTTTCCCGTCCGGGGAGAAGAAATAGGGCAGGGCGGATTTGAACAATGGCGACTTGAAAGCCTGACTCGGTATGAAGAAGGACGCACTCGGGTCACCGCTGGAGAAACTGTCCGCCACTTCCTTGGAGAACTCGGCGATTTCGGCCACCTGGGGGCCCAATCCCTCGAGCAGGCCACGCAGGGGCGCGAGCGTCTGCTGCATGTCGTCGAGGAATGCGCCCAATGTGTGGATCTGGGCCCCGAGCTGTGGCAGGGACGACGAGGCGACCTGGACCCCGTCCAGCAGGTCCTGGAACTTGTGCTCGTCGAACTGGTTGAGGTTGTCGAGCAGCGAGAGGCCCGTGGCCGCGGCACTGCAGTACTGGATGGCGCTGCAGTTGGGAATCGTGTTCAGGAGCTGGTCCGCGGATTGGGTCAGCGGCTGGGCATCGTCGCGGATCGACCGGGCCTTGGTGACGACGTCGACGAGCTGCTTCTGGAGGTCCTGGCCGCTGTGGATGGAACGGTCGAAACCTCCCTGGGCGGTATCGAGGGCGCTCTGCAGACCTTGGACCACGGTGGAGAGCTGCCCGATCCGGTCCGACAGCGCGGCCACCTGCTGTAGCCGCGCGGAAGCGACCTTCGTGGTCTGGATGATCCGTTCGCCGATGTATCCGGCCTGATAGGTCAACGTGCCCTGGGGCAGTGGGGCGATGAGCGGACGGGTGATGCCCTGCACCGCTCGGACGCCGTCGACCGAGAAGACAGCATTCGTCAACTTCGCGAGCGCGATCAGGTCGGCGGGGTTGCGCATGTCGTGGTCGGATTCGACGAACAACAGGCTCGGGTTCAGGATGTCCGGCGGCAGATGGCGATCCGCGGCCACCAGACCCAGATTCGCCTCGGTATTGCGCGGTTGGGCCGCCCGCTCGTCATAGCTGACGACGTAGGCCGGCAGGGCCAGGGTTGCGACCGCCAGTACCGCGATGCTGGCGGCGAGTACCGGGCCCGGCCACCGAACCACCCGCGTGGCGATCCGGCGCCAACGCCTCGTCGAGTACTGCCCGCGCGGTTCGTACAGACCGAACCTGCTCGCGAGCGCGAGCATCGCCGGACCCAGGGTCAACGCCGCCGCGAGCGTCGTGAGGACGCCGATCGTGCAGGGCAGGCCGGAACTGGAGAAGATGGCCAACCGGGTGAACGCCAGACATGCCGTCGCGCTGGCGACGGTCAGTCCGGACGCCACCACGACGTGTTGCACACCGGTCAGCGCGGTGTAGTACGCCGTGGTCGGGTCCTCACCCGCCCGCCGTGCTTCCTGGTATCTCCCCAACAGGAAGATCCCGTAGTTGGTGCCCGCGCCGAGGACCACACCCGCGAGCAGGCTGGACGCGAAGCCGGAGACACCGATGATCTGGTGGCCACTGAGGAGCGCGACGATCTGCCGGGCCGACAGCAGGGCGATGACGACGACGATCAGCGGACCGCCGCCGGTGATCGGTGAGCGGTAGGTGACGAACATGATCAGGGTGACGAGCAGCGCGCACGCGAGGATGACGCGCATGGTCGACTGGTTGATCGCGACCAGTTCGTCGTTGACGACCGCAGCCGGCCCGGTGAGATACACCTTGACGCCCGCGGGAGGCGGCGAGGACGCGATGATGTCGCGGACGACGCGGGTGGACTGCATCCCCTCGGCGCTGCCGATGTTGCCGCTGAGGTAGAGGTAGAGGAAGGACGCCTTCTTGTCGGCGCTCTCCGCCGCCGGCGCCAGTGGCGGGTTCAGCCACACGTCGATCAGGCCGACGACATGTTTCTTGTCCGCGTCGAACTTCGCCACCAGATCCCGGTAGTAGCGGCGACTTTCGTCACCGAGAGGGCTCTGACCTTCGAGCAGCACGGCGACCGCGTTGTTGGACCCGCCGTGGCCGAAGTGCTTGCTCATGTTCGACAGTGCCTGGACCGATGGCGCGTCGTCGGGCAGGAACGAGAGCGTGTTCAGCTCGACCACACGCTCGAGCTGAGGAACGAAAATGTTCAGCCCCGCGGCAAGTGCAACCCACAGGAAGCAGACCGGGATGGCGAGCCCGAACAGCAACCGGGCGTAGAGCGGTCGACCCTCCGCCCGGGCGTACGTGCTACGGCGCCAGGGCAGGAACACTTCGTTGCGCGCGCGCTGGACCAGATCCCGGACGCGTTCGGTGACCGAGCCGACTGTGCCTAACGACTGTGGCGCGTTGCCGTCCTGCCGCTCGCTCATGCGATCTGAACCCTGCAGCTCACCGTGCCGGCCTCGGACTTCGAGACCTGCTCGTCGCGGACGACGCCGTCCACGGTGATCCTGCAGCCGATGCGGCTGGTCGGAGACTGCACGATCAGCGCTGCCATGAACGCCCCCGCTGAGGTTTTCAACGACTGCGTCCACGGGAGAACGGCGGTGAGGTCGCGGGACCGAATGTCCTCACCCAGGTACGAAACGGTCACCGACGTCCCTTCGGGCCCGCTGGCCTCGTAGGAAATCTGCCGCGCGGCAGGATCGCCGAGTTTGGGAAGGGCCAGCACGTAGCCGGTTGTCTCGTCGGGAATCGGACTGGTCCGGACGGAGTAGATCAAGCCGCCCGCAGCAGCGACGACCGCGAGAACCACCAGGTACACCCAGCCGGTTTTCATGAAGTGCCCCTTGGGTTCCCGCGGCGGGATGGATCAGCGTGAATTCTTTGCCCCGAGGGCGCGACAGGCCCCCCGAGTGCGCAGTCGCTCATTCGGATCCAGGCACCGAACCACCCGGCAGGGTGGGAAGCCTTGCGGGCCAGAGCATTTCGACCGGCGTGTCCGCGGTCGAATTTCAACACCGAAATGATGTTGCTGGAATACCACTCAGCAATCACATTTTGGGCGATCTGCACAGGGGGGCTGAACACGCGGTCGATGCTAGGTGTTGGGCTCGCCTCGCACAACGGCAGTCCCTGCAAGGTTCGGTCGATAGCAAATGCGATGCCACGCGTCGCGGGCTTTGCGGACGCGCGTCCGGAGCGCCGACGGCTCGCCGGGTCCGCATTGCTATTTAGGTGTGCTTTTCGAGCTAAATCCTTGTTCCAGAGCAGTTTTCGCGAGATCGACTCTGGCCGACGGCCTTCGCTGCGACGGGGTTGGTCAGGTCGGCGATAGCCGCAGCGGTGAGTTCGGTCATATCGGATTCTGCTGGCGCCGACCCAGTGCGGTCAGCGGCCGGAACCGGGTACCTGCGATGCCGTCCACGTGGTCGAACCTGCATGAAGCGGGCCCGAAATGCCGAATATCCGACATCCACGGTTATATTCCGAAAATTTGCGGGCCTTACCGGAGGCGGTGGGTTGGGCGCCGAACGACGGGGAGTCCCGTACGCACGGGTATGTGGCGTTGGTCGCGTATCGCGGAGTCGAAGAATTCGGCGTCGCCACCGCAGCGGGAGTGCTCTGCTGTTGCCCGGCAGGCCAACTCGGCTCGGCTCATGACGACGCGGGGCCCGGTGTCGCGTTGCGAAGGTCGGGACGGTCGATCAGTGGCTGGTGAGCCAGGTCAGGGTGAACGTGCGGACCCGTCCGATGAGGTCGATGAGTTGGGCGGAGAAGAATGATTCGAGTTTCGTTGCGAGGAGCGGGACCTTGAGCTTCAGTTCGCCGGTGTACCGGATCCCCGAACCGCTACCGATCGGGACCATTTTCATATCGCCGCGCATATCCAGTGGTGTCCCAGGGATGCTCACGCTGTACCAACCGGTGGCGGTGCCGTTGAAGACGGGACCCCAATGCTCGTTGCGAAAGAGCGTGAGATCCGCGAAGCGGAACTTGGCCAGCGCCGGTGGCAGTTCATCGGTGGTGAGGCGATGGCTCGTGCGTACCGAGAACCAGTCCATCCCAACGTGTTCCCCGGGGCCGGGTCCGAATTCGACGGTTGCGTCCTCGCCGCTGATGGCCAGGACCCTGGCGGCCCAATAGTCCCGGTCGGTGAGCGCGCCATGTAGGCGCTCGACATCCACGGGGAACTCGGCGGTGTAGTCAATGGAGGTTGCCACGGCGTCACTGTAGCGCGCGTGCTGTTTGCTACCAGGACGGGCTCACATCAACCGGGGTGGGGCCACGGCGATGAACCCCCTGAACCCATTGGGCATTTGGGCGTCTCAGGTGCCGCCTCACCCACCGCGGCGCAGGGTCTATCCGGTTGCGGAGCAGGCCGTGGGCTCGACGGACGGCAGATGATCACGTGGCGGTTCGCAGCGGTAACGGCTCGGCACACCGTCGATCTTGCAGATCTTCCAGACCAGCTTCGCGACCGGGTTCATCAGGTCGACTTCTTCGCACAGCATCCGGACGTCGCCGAACATATCGCGCAGGATCTTGCGGGACTCGGGTGCGTTGAAGAACAGCTCCTTGCGGACCTTGCGGGGAATGTCGAATTCCTTCCAGAACGCGCGCGGCGGCACGATGAACGCCGAACACATGCTGCGCATGATGAATGGCACGAACAGGGACAGCAGCCAGCGGTGACGGCGGCGCAGGTTCGGCACTCGCCTACGCAGGTATTCGTGCGCGAACGAGATGTGACGGGCCTCCTCGGCCACGTGAATGGCCATGACCCGCTCCATCATCGGGTGCAGTGTCAGATTCTCACGCAGAATCGCCTTCTGAGCGTGGTCGATCGGCTCCTCCCCGGCCAGCACGCTGAAGAAGAACGGTATCGGCGTGGGGCCGGCCGCCAGCGGCAGCAGTGGCTGCAGCCATTGCAGTAGCCGTGGCACCCCCGGTACGTCATTGCCGAGGCGGTTGATCATCTCCTGGAACGTGAGGCTGTGGTAGGACTCCTCGATCACCTCGTGCAGGCAGTAGCGATACTCCGGCGAGCCGTTGGGCACCCAGAAGGAATATTGGATCAGCCCGCGGATCAAGATGTTCTCGAAGTGCTGGCCAGCCTTGGCCAGATTGGCCTGACGCCACATGCCGATCGCGATCTGCCGCTCGACCGGCTGCTCCTGGTACCAGGGATGGCCGCCGATGGGGTCGGTGCCCGGGAGGATCCAGCGTGGATCATCGGGCACGACGGCGAACTCCGGTGACTCCCAATCGATGTCCGTGTACGTATTGAAGTTGCGTCGCACCGACCCCTCGGACAGTGTGGTGAGCATCTCGACGTACTGGTGGTCGTCGGTGACGTCCATGTTCTCGCGCCAGCGCCTGACCATTCCGGTTCGAGCCATCTTGCCAATCTCTCCATCCGTCTGGGTGCTCTCGTGTGACGGGTGCGCTGCTACCCGAGAGTTCTTCTGCCACAACAAGCTGCGACGCCCAGCTCAGTCCGGCGCTGACGTGACACCAGTGCCCACGGCGCATAGTGTAAGCCCCGCCGACACCACCGGCGGTGGCGGATTTTTTTACGACACTGCGTCGCCCGAGGGGGCTACCCCCGGGCCAACATCCGCAGTGCCGCGTCGACGGCCAGTGCCGGCACATCCAGCGTCCTGGAGCCCAGATCATGCCGGGCACCGGTGATCTCGACGATCTCCACCGGCCCGCCGAACAAGCGGGCCGCGGCACGCAGTTCCTCGATGCTGCCGAATGGATCGGCGCTGCCGTGGGTGAACACCGTGGGCACGGTGATGTCCGGCAGGTGCTCGGTGCGGGCCCGCTCGGGCTTGCCTGGCGGGTGCAGGGGATAGGAGAACAGGGTCAGCACATCAACCGGGGTGCCTTCGGCGACGACGACGGACGTCATTCGTCCGCCGTACGAATGTCCGCCGGCGATCACCGGACCGATGTTCTGGGCGTGTGCCCAATCGATCGCCTCGACGATCCCGGCCTGATCGGCCTTGGCGGACCCCGACGGCGGCCCCTTGGGGCGGCGCCGTCGGTACGGCAGGTTGTAGCGGACCGCCAGCCAGCCACGGCGGGCCCACTCGTCGCAGACGCGGACCAGCATCGGGGACTCCCGGCTGCCGCCGGCCCCGTGGGTCACGACGACGATTCCGGTCGGGGTCCCCTCGGGTTCGTGAGCGATGCCCGCCAGGGCCTCAATCTCCATCGGCGAGCCTGAACAACGGATTCACCGGGCCGTGCCCGTGCCCCAGCGGGTAGGCGTTGCGGATGCATTCGGTGACCCACGACTTGGCGAAGGCCACCGCATCGGGGACCGAAAAGCCGTGCGCCAGAGCGCATGCGGTGGCCGCGGCCAGGGTGTCGCCGGCGCCGTGGTCGTGGCCGGTGTCGACCCGCGGGGCGTCGAACTCGAAGAAGTCGGTGCCGTTGTAGAGCAGATCCGGGCTGTCCTTCGACGTCCGCAGATGTCCACCCTTGACCAGGGCCCAACTCGGGCCCAGCGCATGCAGTTTGCGCGCCGCCTCGCGCTGGGTGTCGGCGTCCACCACGTCGACGTCGACCAGCAGGCGGACCTCGTCGAGGTTCGGGGTCACCAGGGTGGCCAGCGGAAACAACTCGGCACGAACGGCATTCAGTGCCGACGGGTGCAGCAGCGGGTCGCCGTGCATGGATGCGCACACCGGGTCGACCACCAGCGGCACCGTGCCGTGCAACCCGTGTGCCTGCCACGTCTCGGCGACCGTCGCGATGATCTCCGATGACGCCAGCATGCCGGTCTTGGCGGCCTGGATGCCGATGTCCTCGGTCACCGCGATGATCTGCCCGGCGATGACGTCCGGCGGGATCTCGTGGAAACCCTTGACGCCCAGCGAGTTCTGCACCGTCACCGCGGTGACCGCCACGCATCCGTGCACGCCGAGCATCGCAAAGGTCCGCATGTCGGCCTGGATGCCGGCGCCGCCGCCGGAATCGGACCCGGCGATGGTCATCACCCGCAGCGGGGTCCGGCCCGGCTGGGCCAGGGGGAGGTAACGAGGCTCGGTCACGACGTCAACGGTAGATAGACGCGGTTGCCGTGTTCGGCGAACTCGGCAGATTTCTCTGCCATCCCGGCCCGGATGGCCTCCCTGATGTCGCCGGTGATGCGCATGGAGCAGAACTTCGGACCGCACATCGAGCAGAAGTGCGCGGTCTTGGCGGGCGCGGCGGGCAGCGTCTCGTCATGGAACTCGCGGGCGGTGTCGGGGTCCAGCGAGAGGTTGAACTGATCCTCCCAGCGGAACTCGAAGCGGGCCCGCGACAGGGCGTCGTCGCGCAGCTGGGCACCCGGATGCCCCTTGGCCAGGTCGGCGGCATGCGCGGCGATCTTGTACGCGATCATCCCGTCCTTCACGTCCTTGCGGTTGGGCAGGCCCAGGTGTTCCTTGGGCGTCACGTAGCACAGCATCGCCGTGCCGGCCTGCGCGATGATCGCCGCGCCGATGGCCGAGGTGATGTGGTCGTAGGCCGGTGCGATGTCGGTGGCCAGCGGGCCCAGCGTGTAGAACGGGGCCTCGTCGCACCACTCCTCCTCGAGGCGGACGTTCTCGACGATCTTGTGCATCGGCACGTGTCCCGGTCCCTCGATCATCACCTGCACACCGTGGCCCTTGGCGACCTTCGTCAGCTCCCCGAGCGTCCGCAGTTCGGCGAACTGGGCCTCGTCGTTGGCGTCGGCGATGCTGCCGGGGCGCAGGCCGTCGCCGAGGGAGAACGTGACGTCATAGCGGGCCAGGATCTCGCAGAGTTCCTCGAAGTTGGTGTACAGGAAGGATTCCCGGTGGTGCGCCAGGCACCAGGCGGCCATGATCGACCCGCCCCGCGAGACGATGCCGGTAACCCGGTCGACGGTCAGTGGGATGTGGCGCAGCAGCACCCCGGCGTGCACGGTCATGTAGTCGACGCCCTGCTCGCACTGTTCGATCACGGTGTCGCGGTAGCACTCCCACGTCAGCGCCGTCGGTTCGCCGCCGACCTTCTCCAGCGCCTGGTACATCGGCACCGTCCCGACCGGCACCGGTGAGTTGCGCAGGATCCATTCCCGGGTCCGGTGGATGTCGCGGCCGGTCGACAGGTCCATGATCGTGTCGGCGCCCCACCGGGTGGCCCACACCATCTTGTCCACCTCCTCCTCGATCGACGAGCTGACCGCGGAGTTGCCGATGTTGGCATTGACCTTCACCGCGAAGCGCTTGCCGATGATCATCGGCTCTGCCTCGGGGTGGTTGTGGTTGGCCGGGATCACGGCGCGGCCGCGGGCGACCTCGTCGCGCACCAATTCCGTTGGCACACCTTCACGTTCGGCGATGAAGGTCATCTCGGCGGTGATCTCGCCGGCCCGGGCCCGCTGCAGCTGGGTGCCGCGGTCGCGGGTGACGGTGCGCCCGGGCAGCCCGATGGCCAGGTCGATGCCGGCGTCCGGGTCGGTGTAGGGCCCGGAGGTGTCGTACAGGTCGAGGTGCTCGCCGTTGCTCAGGTGCACCCGGCGAAACGGCACGCCGTTGCGGTAGACCTTGGTGCTGCCGCGGATCGGGCCCATTGCATCGGACACGGAAATAGTCATTGCCATCACTCCCTACGCCGGCATTACCCGGACAGGTTCATACGGTCGACGGCCCCAGCCGTCCTCTCAGCACGCTCGGTGCGCGCTCCCGTGGTTTACGCGTCCCAACCTAGCCCACGAACCCGATCTGTTCAGCGTCTGGTGCGGCATCGTGCGAGTGGACCTCGCACCGAGCGCTGACCAGATCGAGGGGGAATACGAATTGCCTGATGCTGATTTGTATAGCTAACATAAGTTTCTTGCTGAGAATGCTGACTGGATGACGAATGACGACTGAGATCGAAGCCGCCGAAGCCGCCACTGCCCGCCGCCGGGTCAAGATGGACCACGACCACCCCCGCTACAAGTGGGTGGTTCTGTCCAACACCACCCTGGGCATCCTGATGGCCAGCATCAACGCGTCGATCGTGTTGATCTCGCTGCCGGCGATCTTCCGGGGGATCGGACTGAACCCGCTGGAGCCGGCCAACGTCGGTTACCTGCTGTGGATGCTGATGGGCTACCTCGTGGTCACGGCGGTTCTGGTGGTCCCGTTCGGCCGCCTGGGCGACATGTTCGGCCGGGTACGCATCTACAACCTGGGCTTCATCGTCTTCACCGTCGCCGCGATCGCGCTGTCGTTCGATCCCTTCGCCCTCGGCGGCGGGGCGGTGTGGCTGATTGCCTGGCGGGTGATCCAGGGCATCGGCGGCGCCATGCTGATGGCGTCCTCCTCGGCGATCCTGACCGACGCGTTCCCCGCCAACCAGCGCGGCATGGCGCTGGGCACCAACATGGTTTCCGCCGTCGCCGGATCGTTCCTGGGCCTGCTCGTCGGCGGCGTGCTGTCCGAATGGCACTGGAAGGCCATCTTCTGGGTCGGGGTGCCGATCGGTGTCCTCGGGACGATCTGGAGCTACCGCTCGCTGCGCGAGCTCGGCGTGCGTACCGCGGGCCGGCTGGACTGGGCGGGCACCCTGACCTTCGGTCTGGGCCTGACGACCCTGCTGGTCGGAATCACCTATGGCATCCAGCCCTACGGTGACCACAGCACGGGATGGACCAATCCCGCGGTGCTCGGGGCGATCGCCGGGGGCCTGGTGCTGCTGGTGGTGTTCTGCTTGATCGAACTGCGGGTGGCGCAGCCGATGGTCGACATCCGGCTGTTCAGGTCGAAGTCGTTCGGGATGGGCAACCTGGCCGGGCTCATGTCTTCCATGGGCCGCGGTGGCCTGCAGTTCATGCTGATCATCTGGCTGCAGGGCATCTGGTTGCCGCTGCACGGGTACAGCTTCGAATCCACCCCGTTGTGGGCCGGCATCTATCTGCTGCCCGCCACGGTCGGCTTCCTGGTGGCCGGTCCGATCGCGGGCTCACTGTCCGACAAGTACGGGGCCCGGCCGTTCACCGTCGGCGGGATGCTGCTGATGGCGGTGACCTTCGTCGCGCTGCTGATGATTCCGGTGAACTTCGACTACTGGATGTTCGCGGTGCTGGTGTTCCTCAACGGGCTGGGCGGCGGCATCTTCACCGCGCCCAACACCGCGGCCATCATGTCCAGCGTCCCGGCCGATCAGCGGGGCGCGGCTTCCGGCGTGCGCTCGACGTTCTTCAACGGCGGGAACTCGCTCTCGATCGGGATCTTCTTCTCGTTGATGATCGTCGGCCTGGCCAACACCTTGCCCACGGCGATGAGCAACGGCCTTCAGGCACAAGGTGTTTCACCCACGGTGGCGCACGACGTGGCCAACCTGCCGCCGGTGGGCAGCCTGTTCGCGGCCTTCCTGGGCTACAACCCGATCGCCCAGCTGCTCGAACCCTCCGGGGCGCTGCATCAGCCCGGCGTCAACGCCGACGTGCTGACGGGTCAGACGTTCTTCCCCGAGCTCATCACCGGCCCGTTCCATTCGGGGTTGACGGTGGTGTTCGGTGCGGCGGCCGTGATGATGCTGATCGGTGCGGCGGCCTCGATGTTCAACCCGGGCCGCTACGGGACCGAAGCGGGCGCCGACAACGCCGCCTGACGCGGGCTGCTCTGTTGCCGAGCGTCCGCATTTGTACGTTCCGCACCGGCGTGTCGTGTACAGACCCGCACGCTCGGCGGGGGAGGGCTCAGCCCAACTCGATCAGCACCGGGGCGTGATCGCTGGGAGCCGTGGCGCCCTTCTTGGGCCGGCGCTCGTCCTTGACGATCTCGGCGCCGGTCACCCGCGCGGCCAGATCCGGTGACCCCAGGATGAAGTCGATACGCATGCCGCGCCGCTTCTGGAACGCCAGCTGGGTGTAGTCCCAGTACGTGTAGATACCCGGTCCGGGCGTGAAAGACCGCACCACGTCGACGAACCCGGCGTCGTTGATCGCCCGGAACGCGGCGCGCTCCGGCTCGGACACATGCGTGCTGTTGGCGAAGCTGGCCATGTCCCAGACATCCTCGTCATCGGGTGCGATGTTCCAGTCGCCCACCAGTGCAATGGGCGCATCCGGATCCGATGCCAGCCAGCCGGCGGCCGTATCCCGCAGCGCGGCAAGCCAATCCAGCTTGTAGGCATAGTGTGGATCGGCCAGGGTGCGGCCGTTGGGGATGTAGAGGCTCCACACCCGCGTCCCGCCGCAGGTCGCACCGAGCGCGCGGGCCTCCGCAGCGGCCTTGTCCTCCGGTTTGGCCGCCCAGGTGGGCTGTCCGTCGAACCCGACCTCGACGTCGGCCAGCCCCACCCGCGATGCGATCGCCACGCCGTTCCACTGGTTCAGTCCGACGTGGGCGACCTCGTAGCCGAGCGCGGCGAACGGCATCGTCGGGAATTGGTCGTCGGTGCACTTGGTCTCCTGCATCGCGAGGACATCGACGTCGGCGCGCTCGAGCCAGTCGACGACTCTGTCCACCCGTGTGCGAATCGAATTGACGTTCCAGGTGGCCAGGCGCATGGCCTAGATCGTATGCGGCAGCAACTCACCGGCTTCGACGTACCGGCCCTGGTGGTGCAGCTGGAATCCCATCGACGCGTAGAGCGAGTTCGCGCCGTCGTTGTCGGACAGCACCTGCACGTAGACCCGCGCCGCCCCCTGTTCGGCACCCCAGGCGCGCAGCGCGGCGCACACCCGGCGCGCATACCCCTGCCGGCGGAACTCCGGGGCGACCCGCACCGCGGCGATCCCCAGCCAGCGGGTTCCGTCCGGGGCGGTGGTGACCGCGCCCCGGCCGACCGCGACACCGCGCACCGAGGCGAAGACCACGTCGCCGTCGACGACGGAGCACAGCACGTCCGGCGGAACGTCACGTCGATGGACCGCCAACCAGTCGGCGTCGGGCACCGCGGCGAGCGTGACCTCGCCGGCGGGGCCGCCGGTCGATCCGTCGGCCACCAGCACCCGGGTCTGTTTCACCCCGGGCGTGCGAACGGCCAGCAGTCGCTCCGGCAACGCCAGCCACGGCGCCAGCCCACGGCCGCGGTACCAGTCGACGATCCCGGGCAGGGCACGCAGGTCGGCGGAAACATCCAGTGGCACAGCCGAGTTGGCGCGACTGGTGACGCCGTGGCCGGCCCGCAGCAGCCAGCCGTCCAACCACTGCTGTTCGACCCCGGGCCAGGCCAGCGCGGCCGCCTGCTCCAACGCGCGGATCTCGGAGGTCCGCACCGGCTTGTAGGAGATCTCGCGTGCGCTGACGATGTCCGCCGGGTCGATGTCGACGACGCCGTCGGACTTGGTGCGGATCCGCCACGACGGAACGACGGCCTCGAGGTGACCGATGACGTCGGTGTGCTCGGCGGCGCCCGAGCGGTACCGCAGCGAGATGCGGCTGCCGAGGACGAGCGGCGCGGTCACCGGAATGATTCCTTCGGCGGCGAAGGTGCAGCCATATGCATTTGCGTGCGCCGATTCTGCATATCGGTGCACGCTCGCGCTGAATTCCGCAGCGGCATCAGTGCCCGAACGGATCGGGTACGTCGCCGGGCATCCACGACAGGCCGGGGACGCCCCAGCCGTTCGCCTTGACCGCACGCTTGGCGGCGCGAGCGTGCCGGCCGATGAGCCGATCGACATAGAGGAAACCGTCGAGGTGCCCTGTCTCGTGCTGGAGCATCCGGGCGAACAGGCCGGTGCCCTCCAGGGTGACGGGATTGCCGTCGGCGTCCAGACCGGTGACGCGCGCCCAGGTGGCCCGGCCGGTGGGGAACGATTCGCCGGGCACCGACAGGCAGCCCTCGTCGTCGTCGTCGGGATCGGGCATCGTCTCGGGGACGTCGGAGGTCTCGAGCACCGGGTTGACCACCACGCCGCGGTGCCGCTCGCTGGAACCGCGCTCCATCGCGCAGTCGTAGACGAACACGCGCGAGGCAACCCCGATCTGGTTGGCCGCCAGGCCGACACCGTG
This sequence comes from Mycobacterium sp., assembly GCF_046330795.1. GTDB lineage: Bacteria > Actinomycetota > Actinomycetes > Mycobacteriales > Mycobacteriaceae > Mycobacterium. The sequence goes on from NZ_JAXLSA010000003.1 coordinate 138,545, forward strand.
CGCGGCATCCATCGTCTCGTACATGTCGGTGATCAACTCGGCCAGGTCGGCAGGCAGGGAACCGTCGTCGCCGACCGGCACCGGCACGGTCGGCGCGTGCAGGACGGGATCTCCCACGATCACAATTGGTCTGACAGCCATGATCGGCAAGTTTAAGTGAGCCGACGCGCGGACTCGGCTGCCGTCCCAGATGTTGCCGACGTGGTTGAATATCGCCGAACGACGCGAGCGATTTGGTTTGGCACAGGCCGGCGAAAGGGCCCAGTAGAGATATGGACGGCGCCATGGCACGGGCCGAGCGGGTGGAGGATGACGCCGCGGGCGCCGACGGGTTGACCCGGCGGGAGCACGACGTCCTCGCCTTCGAGCGGCAGTGGTGGAAGTACGCCGGGGCCAAGGAAGAGGCCATCAAGGAGCTCTTCGGCATGTCGGGTACCCGCTACTACCAGGTGCTCAACGCGCTCGTCGACCGTCCGGAGGCCCTGGCCGCCGACCCCATGCTGGTCAAGCGGCTCCGTCGGCAGCGCGCCAGCCGGCAGAAGGCCAAGGCCGCCCGCAGGCTCGGCTTTGAGGTCACCTGACCCGGCCCGATAGGCTCAGCGCGATGAACGATCGTGTTCCCCACTCCTCCCGGCTGCCGTTGCGCGCCATGGTCATGGTCCTGCTGTTCCTCGGCGTGGTCTTCCTGTTGGTGGCCCTGCAGGCCGTGGGCCACGACAACGCCGGTTCCGACAGCTCGCCGACCACGTCGGCGACCACCAGTGCGGCGCCCACCACCTCCGAAGCGCCGGCGCCGCGCGCCGAGGTCCGGGTGTTCAACATCTCCGAAGTGGCCGGTGCCGCGGATCGCACCGCCGGACGGCTCCGGGACGACGGCTGGACCGTCGCCGAGACCGGCAACCTGGCCGCACCGCCCGACGTCACCGCCACCACGGTGTACTTCGGTGAGGCGGAGGGCGAGAAGCAGTCCGCCGACGCGGTGGGCAAGCTGCTGAACGCCCCGGTGGCTCCGCGCATCCCCGAGCTCGCCGAGCAGCCGCCCGGCGTCGTCGTCCTGGTCACCGGGTGAGCCGGAATCGTCCCCGGCGGATCGGATAGTCGGCCACAGCCGATCGCGTGACATCCTCTAGGCTTTTCGACATGGTCACGCCGCTCGCGAAAACTGCCGCCGCCGTCCTGTTCGCCGCGCCCGTCGCGCTGCTCAGCGCGTGCGCGCCGCCCGGACAGGTTCCCGCGACGACGCCGGGCACCAATCCGCCGATCTGGACCGGTTCGCCGGCTCCCTCGACACCGGGCGCCACGGGCCATGAGCAGGAACACGCCACCGTCGAGACCGAGCAGGGTGCGCTCGAGATCCCGATGCTCAACGCGGCCGGCCAGGAGGTCGCCACGGCGAGCTTCGCCTTCAGTGACACCTACGCCACCGTCACGGTCAAGACGGCGGGCCCGGGGAAGCTGACGCCCGGTTTCCACGGCATGCACATCCACTCCGTGGGCAAGTGCGAGGCCAACTCCGTCGCTCCCTCCGGTGGCGCCCCCGGTGACTTCCTCTCCGCCGGTGCGCATTTCAACGCTCCCGGACACACCGGCACCGGCGCCCAGATGAGCGGGCAGCTGCCGCCGCTGCAGGTCCTGGCCGACGGGTCGGGCACCATGGTCACCACCACCGATGCCTTCACCGAGGATCAGCTGACGTCCGGCCAGAAGACGGCGATCATCATCCACGAGAAGGCCGACAACTTCGCGGAGATCCCGAGCGACCGTTACACGCAGGCCAACGGCGCTCCGGGTCCCGACGAGACCACCATGGCCACCGGTGACGCCGGTAAGCGGGTGGCGTGTGGTGTCATCACCGGCGGCTAGCCCGGCCCATATCGACTTCGCCGGTTCCTACCGGTCGACGCTCGGCGTCGAATGGGAGTTCGCTCTCGTCGACGCGGTCACCCGGGACCTGAGCAACGAGGCGCCCGCGGTGATCGCCGAACTGGGCGAACATCCGCACGTGCACAAGGAATTGCTGCGCAACACCATCGAGATCGTCACCGGGATCTGTGAGAACAGCGGGCAGGCGATGGACGACCTGTCGGGCACGTTGCGGACCGTCCGGCAGGTCGTCGAGGACCGCGGCATGGAACTGTTCTGCGCCGGCACGCATCCGTTCGCGAGGTGGTCCTCCGCCAAGCTGACCGACGCACCCCGTTACGCCGAGCTGATCAAGCGCACGCAGTGGTGGGGCCGCCAGATGCTGATCTGGGGTGTGCATGTGCACGTCGGGGTGTCATCGGCGCACAAGGTGATGCCGATCATCACCTCGATGCTGAACTACTACCCGCACCTGCTCGCGCTGTCGGCGTCGTCGCCGTGGTGGGAGGGTGAGGACACCGGGTACGCCAGCAACCGAGCCATGATGTTCCAGCAGCTGCCCACCGCGGGACTGCCGTTCCAGTTCCAGACCTGGTTGGAGTTCGAGGGCTTCGTGCACGACCAGAAGAAGACCGGCATCATCGACCACATCAACGAAGTACGTTGGGACATCAGGCCTTCTCCGCATCTGGGCACCATCGAGGTCCGCATCTTCGACGGCGTCTCGAACATCCGGGAGTTGTCCGCTCTGGTCGCGCTGACCCACTGCCTGATCGTGGACCTGGACCGCCGACTCGAAGCCGGTGAGTCGCTGCCCACCATGCCACCCTGGCACGTGCAGGAGAACAAGTGGCGCGCAGCGCGATACGGTCTGGATGCGGAGATCATCCTGGATGCCGACAGCAACGAGCGGCTGGTCACCGACGATCTCCTCGATGTGCTCAACCGGATGGAACCCGTTGCGCGGTCATTGAATTGCCTCGACGAGCTGGCCCAGGTCTCCGACATCCCGCGCCTGGGTGCGTCATATCAACGGCAGCGCCGGGTGGCCGAGGAGCACGACGGCGACCTGCGTTCCGTGGTCGACGCGCTGGTGGGCGAGCTCGTCCTCTAGACCGTCACGGGCTGCGGCGCGTAAATGGTCAGGCGGTTGTTCCCGGTGAGCAGGTAGATCGCTCCGTTCGGCGCGGTGACCGCCTGCGTGAAGGTGCCGGGCAACGAGTACGTCGCCACCACGGTCCCGATGCTGCGGTTCGGATCACCGGCATTGTGGACGTCGACGTCGATGATCTTCAGCTCGCCCGAGTCGGACAGGTAGAGCAGGGTGTGATCGCCTGGGGCCGTGGCGTATCCGGATGAGAAGTCGTTCAAGCCGAGCTGGTACCAGGTGCCCGCGGCGGTGATGCGGATGACGCTCTGCCCGGTGTTGGGGGAGAACGCCCACACGCCACTGTCGGTGGCCGGAAGCACGGTGAGGGCGTAGATCGGGCTGGTGCCGAAGGTGGTGGTGGCCACGATGGCACCGCCGCTGCGCGACACGGTGGTGACCTTGCGGGTCAGCGGATCGGTCACCCACACCGTGCCGTCATCGGCGACGGTGACCGAGGTGGGCCGACTGGATACGCCGGATGTCGTCAGCGCCGTGGTGGAGATGTAACCGGTGACGGTCGCGATGGTGTAAAACCGGCCATCGGTAGCGGTGCTCGGACCGGTGCGCTTGTCGGCCGCCGCGTACACGTAGGCGCCGTCGGAACTGATTGCCAGCGCGCCGATCTCGTAGCTCGGGCCCAGGCCGGGGCTCATGCCCACGACGGCGTAGGCGGTCGCGCTGGATTCGTCGACATCGATGGTCGCGATGTACGCGTTGCTGATCCCGCTGTAGCCGGGCACATTGGTGGATGTGCCCGCCACGTAGATGTGCTTACCGTCGGGAGCCACCACCACGGCGGTCGGGTTGTCGACCGGGATGGTGACGATGATGGTGCCCAGGCCGGGATCGGTGACGTCGGCGTTGATCACCTTGACCGAGCCTGTCGTCGTGTTCGTGACGTAGAGCCTTGTGCCATACGGTGATACGGCGAGCCAATGGCCGGTGTCGGTGGGGATCGCGAAGTCGCCCAGGTCGGTGAGCGTGGTCTTGGTGATGCTGATATCGGTGACGTTGACCTCGACGGCGGGGTTGGTGCCGTCGGTCACGCTGGCGGTGAATGCGTCGGTGGTGCCGGCGGTCGGCACCAGCCGGGACGCCGCGCTGGGGGTGTAGACGAAACTGCCATCGGTATCGACGACCACAGTGCCGCGCGATGGATTTCCAATGATGCTGTAGGACAGCACATCTGTGGTGTCCTGGTCGGTGACATTGATGGTGCCGTGCACCGCACCGGTCAGTGCGTCGACGTTGGTGATGGTGTAAGCGGGCGAGCCGACGACGGGGGCGTGGTTGGGCGCGGTTGGCGGGGTGGGGGTGATGGTCAGGTTGGTGACGGTGACGGTCACCGGTGCGTTCAGTCCGTCGCTGATGGTGATGACGGCGTTGTCGACAGCGGTTCCGGTGCCGGCGGCCAGGGCGTCGCGGGCGTCCTGGTGGGCGGTGTAGGTGAAGGTGCCGTCGGGGTTGACGGTGAGGTCGCCGTTGGTGGGGTTGGTGGTGACGGTGTAGGTCAGGGTGCGGGTGGCGCTGGTGACATGTACTGCGCCGGTTTGGATTCCGGTGGTGGTGTCGGCGGTGCCGAGACTGAAGGCGGGGGTGCCGATGACCGGTGCTGCCGCAGTGGGGGAGATGGGCGCGGTGACGGTGATGTCGATGGCAATCCCGGCGCTGGTGGCAGTGACCGTGAACGTGTCGTTCTGGGGTCCGGTGGTGGTGTTGGTGGTGCCGGCCGCCGTGCGGGCCTCGGCGCTCGGGGTGTAGGTGAACGCACCGGTGGCGGTGTCCAGGGTGACCGAGCCGTGGGACGGGTCGCCGGACAGCTCGTAGGTGACGGTGGCGCCGGTGGCATCCCAGGCGGTGACACCGCCGGTGACCCTGCCGGTGCCCGTATCGGTTCCGGTCAGCGTGTATCCCGGCGATCCGGCATGCGGACCGGCGCTGACATCGATCAGCGCGGGCACCAGGATGGTCAGCTTGTCGTTGGCCGTGATGACGTAGATGGCTCCGGTGGGGGCGGCGACGGTGGGCCCCATGTTCCCGATGTCGAAGGTGACGACGGTGCCGCCGAGCATGCGGCCGGGGTCGCTGCCGTTGTGGATGTCGAGGTCGATGACGTGCAGGCCGTCGGGGTACTTGACGTACAGCAGGGTGTGGTCGACGGGATTGGCGGCGTAGCGGCCGACGAATTCAGCGGTGCCGCTCTGCACGTAGGCGCCGGGCGTGGACAGTGTGAAGATGCCGTTGCTGATGCTGGGCGAGATCGCGTAGACGTTGTCGTCCAGACCGGTCAGAACGGTAGTGGCACCGCCGTTGCCGGGCAGGGTGGTGGTGCCGATGACCACGCCGCTGACGCTCAGGGTGGTGACCTTCTGGGTGAGCTGGTCGCTGACCCAGACGGTGCCGTTGTTGGCGACGGTGATCGAGGCGGGATAGCTGGGGGTGTCGTAGCCGCTGGCGGTCAGGGTGGCGGTAGTGACCGCGCCGGTGTTGGCGGCCGAGATGGTGAAGACCTCGCCGTTGGTGGGTCCTGTGGTGGGGATGCTCTGGTTCGACACACTCGCGATGCCGACCCGGCGGTATCCGGCGGCATAAAGCCTTGTCCCGTCGGCACTCTGGGTCATCGAGGTGATGATGTAGTCAATGGCGAACACCTGGGTGCCGACGATGGCGCCGTAGGTCCCGCTGCCCTCATCGACGTCGATGGTGGCGATGTAAGTGGCGGTTCGGCCGGGATAGTCGGGCATGGTGGTGCTGGTGGCCGCGACGTAGATGTGCTTTCCGTCGGGGGCCACGGTGACCGCGGTCGAATTCTGGATCGGGATCGTGGCGATGATGGTGCCGAGCCCGGGGTCGGTCACATCGGCGTTGAGGATCTTGACCGAGCCGGTGGTGGTGTTGGTGATGTAGAGCCGCTTGCCGTCGGCGGAGACCGCGAGCCAGTGCCCGGTGTCGTTCACGATGGCGAAATCGCCCGCGTTCACCAGGGTGGTCTTGGTGATGACCAGACCGTTGACGGCGACGGTGACCGGGGCCGCGGTGCCGTCGCTGACACTGACGGTGAACCCGTCCAAGGTTCCGGCGGCGGCCACCAGTCGCGACGCCATGCTCGGCGTATAGACGAAGCTGCCGTCGGCGTTGACCACGACGCTGCCGCGTCCGGGTGCCGCAGTCACGTTGTAGGACAACGTGTCCGAGTCGGCATCGGTGACGTTGAGCTGACCGTGGATCGCACCGGTCAGTGCGTCGACACCCGACACCGTGAACGCCGGTGTGCCCACCACCGGGGCGTGGTTGGGCGCGGTGGGTGGGGTCGGGGTGATGGTCAGGTTGGTGACGGTGATGGTGACCGGCGGGTTGAGCCCGTCGCTGACGGTGAGGGTGACGGTGTCGGTGGCCGGTCCGGTGCCGGCGGCGAGGTTGTCGCGGGCGTCCTGGTGGGGCGTGTAGGTGAAGGTGCCGTCGGGGTTGATGGCGAGGTCGCCGAATTGGGGTGCGGTGCTGATGTCGTAGGTCAGCGTGCGGCTGGCGCTGGTGACATGTACTGCGCCGGTTTGGATTCCGGTGGTGCTGTCGGCGGTGCCGAGACCGTAGGCGGGGGTGCCGACGACCGGTGGGGTCGCGGTCGGAGAGATCGGGGTGGTGATAGTGATGTCGACGGAGACACCGGCGCTGGTGGCGGTGATGGTGAACGTGTCGCTGGTGGGTCCGCCGGGATTGTTGGTGGTGCCGGCGGCGGTGCGGGCCTCGGCGGTGGGCGTGTAGGTGAATGCGCCGCTGTTGGGATCCAGGGTCACGATGCCGGTGCTGGGCCCGGACGCGGTGTTGTAGGTGACCTCGGCGCCGGTCAGGTCGGTGACGTCGAGGTGTCCGGTGACGGTGCCGGTGGTGGGCGCGGTGCCGGTCAAGGTGTAGCCGGGGGCCGGGGCGTACGGTCCGGCGGGGATGGTGACCGGTGTCGGGACGAGGATGGTGAGGGTGTTCTTGCTGGTCAGGTAGATGGTGCCGGAAGTGCTGGTGAGGATGGCGGTGTTGAGCTGATCGGCGGTGGTGGGCAGGGTGATCACGGGCAGTGCGGCGCCGACGTTGCGGTAGGGGTCCCCGGCATTGGGGGTGTCGATGTCGACCAGGCGGACGGTGTTGTTGTAGTTCGACATTGGGGTGTTGCCCAGGCCGTCCCACGTGTAGTCGCTGAAGAGGGCCAGGGTGCCGTCGGCGCTGGTGGTCGCGGAGGCGCGGGCGCCGGTGCCCAGGTACCCGAGTTGGGTGTAGCCGGTGTTGGTGGCGTTCAGTTCGAGTAGGGGTTGGCCGCTGGTGTTGGAGATGACCCAGACGTCGCTGCCGGCGCCGATGGCCACGCTGATCGGTTGCAGTTGGGTGCTGATGCTGGTCAGTTGGATGCCCAGGCTGTTGTAGGTAGTGATGGTGCCGCGGCTGGGGTCGGTGACATAGACGGTGCCGTCATGGCCGACGGCCACGGCGGTGGGGTGGCTGGCGTAGTAGCTGGCGTCGTATTGGTCGTCGATGGTGCCGGCCGGGATCTGGTAGGCGACGTGGATGTAGCCGGCGGTCAGGGGCAGGGTGAGCAGGATGCCGTCGGTGGCGATGGGGCCGGTGGCCACCGAGTCGGTGATGGTGTAGGCGGTGGCGTAGAGGCGGGTGCCGTCGTTGGCGATGGCCAGATCGCTGACGTGGTAGCCGGGTAGCGGGACGTCGGTGGTGGCCGTGACGCTGTAGGCGGTCGGGCTGGATTCGTCGATGTCGACGGTGGCGATGTAGGCCGTGGCGCTGCCCTGGCCGGCGACGTAGAGCTTCTTGCCGTCCGGGGAAACGACCAGGGCGGTCGAGTTGTCGATCGGGATGGTGACGATGATGGTGCCCAGTCCCGCGTCGGCGGCATCGGCGTTGATCACCTTGACCGAGCCGTGGCTGGGATTGGTGACGAAAAGCCTTGTGCCATCCGGACTCAACGCCAACACGTGGCCGTTGCTGTCATCGACAATGCCATAGGTGCCGGCCATCGTCAGGGTGGTGTGGGTGACCGGGACCGCGACCACATTCACGCTCACGGCCGGGTTGATGCCATCGGAGACCGCGATCGTGAACGAATCCGAGGTGACCGCATTGGGCGCCAACCGCGAGGCCATCGACGGCTGATAGATGAACGACCCGTCGGCGCCCATCACCACACTGCCGTAATGGCCACCCACGGAAACGTTGTAGGACAACCCATCCGAGGCATCCACATCGGACACGTGCACCTGGCCGTGCACCGCGCCGGTCAGGGTGTCGACGCTGGTGATGGTGTAGGCGGGGGTTCCGATCACCGGAGCGTGATTGATGACGGCGAGCGGTGCGATGGGCACCGTCACCACGACATCGATGCTGCCGCCGTGGCCGTCGGTGACCGTCACTGTCAGGGCATCGGAATCCCCACCCGGCTCGCCGGCGTTCGCGCGTGCTTCGGCGGTCGGGGTGTAGGTGAAGGTGCCGTCCGCATGCACCACCAACGTGCCCTTGCCGGTGGTCTTCTCGCCGGACAGGGCGTCGCTGTCGGGATCGGAGATCCCGAGTTCACCGGTGACAACCCCGTCGACGCCGGGCGTGCCGACGACGACATTGCCTGTGCTGCTGGGGTTTCCATTGGCCGGCGCGATATCGACCGTCAGGGGAAGGGACATGCTGCCGCCACGTCCGTCCGTGAGGACAATGGTCAGCGAATCCGTAGTGGGGCCCGTCCCGGCGGCGTCGTGCTGCGCCGCGGCGGTGGGAACATAGCTGTAGTCCAGCCGGCTGGTGGTCTCGTCGACGGACGAGATGGTGACGGTCAGTGTGCCCCGGCTGCTCGGGTCGGCCGACCAGGACAGCGCATTGCCGTCGGGGTCGACCAGGGTCATCGAACCGGTCACGCTGCCGTCGGCGTTGCTGTGTGGCCCCGAACTTTGCGTGACCTGCGGGGCGGTGTTCGGGATGGACAGGCTGATGGTGGCGGTCCGGGCGTGCAGCCCGCCCGGGGTGAACAGGCCGGCCAGGCCGTGCAGGTGGGCGGTGCCGTCGTCGACCGAGATGGTGAACGAGTCGGCGCCGGCGAACCCGGTGGGCGACGTGACGTACGTGAAGGTGCCGTCGTCGGCCACGGTGACGGTGCCGTGCTGGGCGCCCGCGGCGGTGAAGTGCAGGGCGTCGCCGTCGGCGTCGTCGGCGGCCAGGACGCCGGTCACCATCAGGCGACCGTCGGCCGTCAGGCTGGTGGACGTCACCGTCGCGGAACCGACTGTGGGAGTGGCGTTGTCGAACATCGACTCGATGCGGCGGTACACCGCCCAGACCATCGCGAGGATCGGGTTCGGTGGGTTGGCCGGATCGGGGGTGGCCTCGGGGTTGTAGCCGAAGAAGTCGAGGACCGCGACGACGAAGGTATGGATGGGCGACGGCGGCGTCACGACCTGCGCCGGCGTCACGGTGGTGACCTCGACCGTGGCGGTGGGCACATTCGACGCGGACGTCGGTGCGGCGGCCGGTGGATCCTCGGTAGCGCTGAGCGTCAGCATGCGGGCGGCGGGATGGACCACTGGTTCGGGGTCCGGTGCCATCGCGGCCGGCGGGGTGGTGTCGTGCACCGCAATCGCGGTGGTGGAAGGTTCGGGTTCCGGGGTGTGGGTGACGGGGGCCGGTGCGGGCACCTCCGTTGTCGGCTCGGGTATCTCGGAGGTCGGGCTGGACCCGGTGGTCTCGTCGCTCGGCTCCTTTGGGTCCTCGGCCGTGGTCGGGTCGGACGGTTCCGGGTCGGCGGTGGGATCCGGATCGTCGGCGTCCTCGGCCGGGTCCTCCGACTGGGTCGGATCGGCCTTCGGTGGCGTGGGGTCGGTCTCGGTGGTGTCCGACTCGGTGGTGTCCGACTGCGTAGGGTCCGACTTGGCGTCGGCCTTGTCCGCGGCGCTGTCGGCGGACGCGGTGCCGGTGTCCGAGGTGGCCGACGCCGGTGCGGTACCACTGATCGCCGCGAACCCGATGCCCAGCGCGGCGGCCAGCGTGCCGATCCGGCCGATGTAGCAGGCGTACTTCGACGTTTCCGGCATGCGGACAGAACCCATGAACAACCCCTGACCCGACGTTCGACCCCGCAAGAACCACCTCATCCTAGGGGCAACGAGGTACCCACCGCAGCGAATAGGTTTCGCAGGTCTTGGTGCTGGTCACACGTGTCGGGGAATCCCCGCTCGCGAACCCTGGTGCGTTATCGTGGCCGTGATGAGCGCGCCCACCCCGATGTTCCCGCTGCAGTCGGCTGTCCTGCCCGGTGAGGCGCTGCCCCTGCGGGTCTTCGAACCACGCTACGGAGCGCTGGTCGAGGACTGTCTGGCCACCGAGGATCCGGCGTTCGGAGTGGTGCTGATCGCCCGCGGTCGTGAGGTCGGAGGCGGCGACCAGCGCCACGACGTCGGCGCCCTGGCCCGCATCGTGGAGTTCGCCGGTCACGGTGCTGGCCGATACCAGCTGAAATGCATTGTGCAGGAACGTTTTCGGGTGATCGAGTGGCTGCCGGACGATCCGTATCCGCGAGCCCTGCTGCTGGACTGGCCCGATGAGCCCGGCGACGTCGCCGCGGCCGACGTCCGCGCACTCGAGGACGACGCGTGGGCGCTGCTCGAACTGATCGCCGGGGCCCGCGACATCCGGTTGCGTCCCCGCGACGAGATCTTCGGTGATCTGGCCGACGAGGCCGGCGACCGGTTGTACGGGTTGGCCGCCCGGGTGCCGATCGGCCCGGCCGACAAGTACGAGGTGCTCGCGGCGCCCGGACCGGCGCAACGGCTGGCGGCGTTACGTGAGGCGGTCGAGACCGTCACCGCCATGGTGCGGTTCCAGTTGTCCGACGGCTGAAGCCCGGTGCGCGTCGACCGCCGGCGCCACCCAGTCGTGTAGGAACCGCCGCAGCGCGGCCCCGCTGCGGGCCGGCCGGCCGGGATCGACGATCAGCGATTGCAGCATGCGCAGCATGATCTCGACGAGTTCGTCGAGCGTGTCGCCGGCGAATCCCGCTGCGGCCCAGTCGACATCGAATCGCTGCAGGATCGATCGACCGAATGCGATGGCGTCGTCGGACGTCACGCCGGCGGTGAAGGCGCTGGCCTTGCCCGGCTGCAGGACCAGGCTCAGGTATTGGTCGTGGGAGAGCTGTTCGAAGGTGTACGCGATGCCTTCGACCACCGCTTCGGTGGGCTCGGTGGTCGGACCGAGTCGGGCGGCCAGTCGATCGAGGAAGCCGTCGACCGCGGACATGGCGGTGGCGCCCAGTAATGCTTCGTGCGTCGGGAAGTAGCGGTAGACGGTCTGCCGGGTCACGCCCAGGCCCTGCGCCACCTCGGAGACGCTGACGGTCCCCCGCGCGTCGATGGCGCTGCGGGCCGCGGCGATGATCCGCGCGACGGCTTCCTGGTCGTCGGCCGGGATGTCACCCGACCAGCCATGGCGCCGCATGCGCCGATCGTCGCACAACCCCGCATCCCATCTTGACAATACAGTTCGTTTTGATTGTATGGTCTGCGTAGCGGCGACGAAGGAGACGACCATGACCGTCCGCGGTGACGACGAGTCCCTGACCGCGCGGGGCCTGCGCCACGCGCTGGACAGGACGACCGATCTGGCCGAGCGTGAACTGAAGGTGCCGCTGCACTACTACAGCGATCCGAAGATCACCGAGATCGAGGAATCACAGATCCTGCGCCGGGTTCCCCTCGCGGTCCTCCCGTCGGCACAGGTGGCCGGTACGAACGACTACGTCGTGCGCTCCGTGCTCGGCGACTCGCTGCTGATCACCCGCGACGGTCGCGGTGCTGCACACGTGTTCCTCAACTACTGCCGGCACCGCGGCGCGATGCCGGCGTGCGGATCCGGCACCGCCAGCCGCTTCGTGTGTCCGTACCACGCGTGGACGTACAAGAACACCGGTGAGCTGTTGACCATGCCCGGCCGGGCCGGGTTCGATTCGACGGACACCCGGGACTACGGCCTGGTGGAACTGCCGTCGCAGGAACGGCACGGGTTCATCTGGGCGGTGCTGACCGCCGGCGCGGCGATCGACCTCGACGCACACCTGGGCGACTTCGGTGCCGAACTGGCCATGTGGAACTACCAGAGCTACGGCTACCACGGTGAGCGTGAATTCGGCTCGGAGGTGTCCTGGAAGGGTGCCCTGGAGGCGTTCGCCGAGGGCTACCATTTCCCATTCGTCCACGGCGAGAGCCTGATCGGGCAGAACACCCTGGCCAACACGATGGTCTATGACGAGTTCGGCCGGCATCACCGCATCGGGTTCCCGTTCAACTGGATCACCAACGTCGCCACCGACGAGACGGCCTCGCGGGAACCGCTGGCCAACATGGGCGTCATCTACTGGATCTATCCCAACCTGATCCTGGCCAACAGCCCGGTGGGGGTGGAGATCATCGACATGCTCCCGGATGGGGAGCCGACCCGCTGCACGGTCCGGCACAGCTGGATGGCCCGGATGCCCGCCGTCGACGACGACATGCGGGCCGGCTACCAGATGATCTTCGACAGCGTTCACGCCGCCGTGCGCGACGAGGACTTCGCGATGCTGCCCCAGTGCGGCGAGGGTGTGCGCCGCGGCCAGCACGACCACATGCTGATCGGGCGCAACGAGATCGCGGTCCAGCACATGATCAAGGTGTTCGCCCAGGAGCTCGGTGTCGCCTTGGCCTAGGTGGTGCTATTCGGTTGGCGGGGAGCGCAATTCGTCGATGGCCAGTTGATCCTGCAGGTTCTGCTCGCGGTAGGCCAGCTGGCCCACCCGCTGGGCCACCACCGGCGCCGTGATGATGGTGAACATGCCCGTCAGGATGATCATTCCGACGTCGGGGTGTCCCCGCAGGCGGATGGCCGCGCCCGCGAGCACCAACAGCAGACCGAGCACCTGTGGCTTGGTCGCCGAGTGCATGCGCGACAGGGTGTCGGGAAAGCGGACCACGCCGATGGCCGCGGTGAGCGCGAGCGCGGAGCCGCCGAGAATCAGTACGGCGCAGACGATGTCGGCCCACTCCATCACGCGTCTCCGGTCCGGTCGATGTCACGGACCCGGAATCGGGCGATGCTCACCGATCCGACGAAGCTGATCAGCGCGAGCGCCACCAGGCTGTAGGTGACGGTGGTGTCCAGGCTGAAGGCCGCCCATGTGCCCACCCCGCACATGGTGACTGCGATCAGGGTGTCGAGAGCCACCAGGCGGTCCAGGGTGCTGGGGCCGGCCAGCAGCCGGAACATCGTGGTGCCGGCGGCCAGGACCAGCATGATGCTCGCCGCGATCCAGACGCCGCTCATGGTCGCCACCTTCGGCCATCGGGACGGCCACTCGCCACGTTGATCTGGGGCGAGTGTGCAGCGATATGCATTTGCAGACCATGGAATTGCATATGGGTGCACCCTCGCCGAGTTGTACTCATCCCCGTTCCGATTCCGTTCCGGCCGGTTGCCAGTCGGCGTCCCGCTCGAACGCGGCGATCAGCCGCCGCTCGACCTGGTGTACCTGATGGTAGAACTGCTTGACCGAGCGGTCGGAGCCGACATCGAGCTGGTGCACGTAGAGCATCCGGCGCACCTGGTCGATCTCCAGCACGATCGACCCGGGGATCAGGTTGATGATGTTGACCGCCAGCGCCAGCACCAGATCGGACTTGATGTTCAGGTGCGTCCGCAGCACCGCGGTCAGCGGCGGCGGACCGGGACGGATGGCCAGCCACGCCACCTGGAAACTGGACCACAGGAGATACCAGCCCACCAGGATTGCCAAGCGCGCCAGGGCAATCGGGTGCACGCGACCCTCGACCGGCACCGGCGGCAACGGCAACAGGAAGGTGATCACCAGGGCGACCGCCAACCCGCTCAGAATATTCGCGGCGGAGATGTTGCCCCACAACAGGATCCACACGAAGGTGAGCCAGATCGGCACCCAGATGCGCAGGGCGGACGCGCGACGGTTGCGGGTTCCCGTCCGTTGGGTCACGGTGCACCACCGCCCAGCACCGCGGCGATGTACTGGCCGCGGTCGAGCACTTCGGCGGCGGCCCGCTCGCTGTAGGCGAAGATGGGCCCGGCGGCCACCGTCAGCGCAAGACCGACGGCGATCAGCCCGAACGTCGGGATGAGCATGCCCGCCGGCATCCGGCCGACGTCGTCTCGGTCGGCGAAGGCGATGTCGCCGGCGTCCTCGAGCAGCGCGACCGGAGCCGCCGCGGACAGCTCGCCCTCGGGTGCGTCGACGCGGGCCCGCCAGAACGCCTTGGTCCACACCCGGGTCACGACGTACAACGTCAGCAGGCTGGTCATCACCGATCCCGCGACCAGGATCCAGGCCATCGCCGAGCCGTTCTGCGCGCCGGCCTCGAGCAGGGCGACCTTACCGATGAAGCCCGAGAACGGCGGAATGCCACCGAGATTGAGTGCCGGGACCACGAAGACGAACGCCAGGATCGGGCTGGCCCCCGCGAGGCCGCCGAGGCGGCGCAGCGTCGATGCGCCGGCCTGCCGCTCGATGAGACCGACCACCAGGAACAGGGTGGTCTGCACGATGATGTGGTGCGCGACGTAGTAGATGGCGCCCGACATTCCCAGCCGACTCGACAGCGCCACCCCGAACACCATGTAGCCGATATGGCTGACCAGGGTGAACGACAGCAGTCGCTTGATGTCGCTCTGGGCCATCGCGCCGAGGATGCCGATGATCATCGTCAGTACCCCGGCGACCATCAGCACGTTGTCCAGCGCGCCGCCCGGGAACAACAGCGAATGGGCCCGGATAATCGCGTAGACGCCGACCTTGGTCAAAAGCCCGGCGAACACCGCGGTGACGGGCGCCGGCGCGGTGGGATAGGAGTCGGGCAGCCACGTCGACAGCGGGAACACCGCGGCCTTGATACCGAACGCCACCAGCAGGACGGCGAACACCGCGGTGCGGGTGCCGGGGCTGACGGTGTCGATCCGGACCGCGATCTGGGCCATGTTCAGCGATCCGGTGGTCGCGTAGACCAGTGCGATGCCGAACAGGAAGATCAGCGACGAGACCATCGACACCATGACGTAGGCGATGCCGGCCCGGACCCGGTCCTGGCTGGCGCCCAGCGTCAGCAGCACGAAGCTGGCCGTCAACAGGATCTCGAAGCCGACGAACAGATTGAACAGATCGCCGGCCAGGAACGCATTGCACACGCCGGCCGACAGCACCAGATAGGTCGGCAGGAAGATCGACACCGGCTGGCGTTCGTCGCCGTCGCGGATGCCCTGCCCGATGGCGTAGAACACCACCGCCAGCAGCACCACCGCGGAAACCACCAGCATCAGCGCCGAAAGGCGGTCCACCACAAGGGTTATGCCGAGCGGACCGAAGCCGGGCCGGTCGGGTCCCCAGCCACCGACCTGGAGCGCGATCGTGCCGTGCCGGTCGGTCAGGTACAGCAGCACCGCGCACACGACGGTCACCGCGGTCAGCGCGGTCAGGGTCAGGAATCGCTGCAGGCGCGGCCGGCGGCCCGCGATCAACGTCAGGGCGGCGCCGATCAGCGGCACCAGCACCGGCAGCGGTGTGAGCACGTGGCCGAGTTCGACCGCCGACATCATCGTGACCCCTCCCGGCCGGGCAGGGCGTCCAGTTCGTCGGGCTCGTCGGTGTCGGGATGCGTTCCCGTGTCCCCGGATGCGTCGAGTTCCTCCACCGGAATCTCCTCGGCGACCCGCGCGTCCTCGACGTCGTCGTCGACCTCCTCGTCGGTGTTCAACCGGTACGAGCGGTAGGTCAGCGCCAGTACGAACGCGGCGACGCCCATGGTGATGACGATCGCCGTCAGGATCATCGCCTGGGCCAGCGGGTCGGCGATGGTGGTGTTGACGACGCCGGTGCGCCCGCGGATCGGGGGATTGCCCGACGGCCCGCCGACGGTGAGGATCAGCAGGTTGATGCCGTTGCCGATCAGCAACAGGCCCAACAACATTCGGGTCAGATTCCGTTCCAGGAGCAGATACACCCCGCAACTGACCAGCGCCCCGATCAGGATCAGGGGAACCAGTGGCACGGTGAGGTCGGCGGTCATCAGCGCTGCCCCGCCATCATCTCTTCGTCGAGGCGGGCGCCCAGGCTGCGCAGCACGTCGAGCACCAGACCGACCACGATGAGGTACACGCCCAGGTCGAAGAACAGCGCCGTCACGAACTTCACGTGCCCGAGGACGGGCACGTCGAGCTCGATCAACGCCGACGACAGCGCCGGCGCCCCGAGCAGTAGCGACGCGGTCGCCGTCGCCGCGGACAGCCCCAGACCCGCACCCAGGATCTTGCCGGCGTCCAGCGGCAGCGTTTCGCCCAGTTCGTAACGGCCGCCGGCGAGATAACGCAACACCAGGGCCAGCCCGGCGGTCAGCCCGCCCGCGAAACCGCCGCCGGGTGTGTTGTGTCCGGCGAAGAAGAAGTAGAAGGACAGCACCATGATCAACGGGAAGATGACGCGGGTGGCGACCTCGAGCACCAGGGACCGGTAGAGCGGATCGCGGTAATCGCTGCCACGCAGCCAGGTGATGTCACCGACGGCCGGGCTGTACGGCATGGTCGACGTGGTTTCCGGTTGTCTGCCGGCCTGCGGGATCCGTGGCGCCGAACCGAAGCGCCGGTGCCGGAACACCAGGGAGGCCACCCCGGTGGCGGCCACCACCAGTACCGAGATCTCGCCGAGGGTGTCCCAGGCGCGGATGTCCACCAGGATGACGTTGACGGTGTTGGCGCCATGACCCCGCAGGTAGGCCGCGTCGGGCAGCAGGCTCGAGATCGGGGTGGTGTTCCGGGCGGCCATCGCGAACGCGGCCAGGCCGGTGATGCTCATGCCCACCGCGACCGCCAGCAGGGCGCGGGGAAGCCGGGCCCGCCGCATGTTCGCGGCGTCGGCCTCGGCGGGCAGCACCCGCAGCACCAGCACGAAGAACACCAATGTCAGTGTCTCGACCAGGAACTGGGTCAGTGCCAGGTCCGGCGCGCCGTGCAGCGCGAAGATCGCCCCGCAGCCGTACCCGGTGACGCCCACCAGCAGCACCGCCGCCAGGCGGTTACGCATCACGGTGGCGCCCAGCGCCCCGCCGACCATCAGCAGCGCGATCACCGGTTGCAGCGGGGTCTCCCACAGCCGCAGCTCGGGCCGGTCCCTGGCTCCCAACGCCAGCATCGTCACCGGCAATGCGACCAGGGTCACCAGGATCGCCGACTGCGTGGCGGGCAGCGAACCGCGCTGCGTCACACCGGTCACCTTGAATGCGACGAACTCCAGGCCCCGCAGGGTGGCGTCGTAGATCCGGTCGGCGTTACCCAGCGGCAACCACCGGCCGCCCGCGCGCGGTAGCCGGGCCCGGGCCACGAACGACGCGGTGCCGACCAGCAGGACGACCGCCGACAGGAACAACGGCAGGTTGAGCCCGTGCCACAGCGCGAGGTGGTAATCCGCGCCGCCCGGCAGGGACTCCGCGTACGGATCCAGCAGCCGCTCCAGCAGGTTCGGCACGAGGCCGAAGAACAGGCCCGCCGCGGCCAGCACCGCGGGGGCGAACTGGAAGCTGATCGACGGCCGGTGCAGCTGCGCGACGCGTGCGCTCGGGCTACGTAAACCCTTGCGCGCGAAGGCACCCCACAGGAATCGCAGGCTGTAGATCGTGGTGAACACCGACGCCGCCACGACCCCGGCGAGCACCCATGGCGCCCACGGCCCCAGCGACGGGCTGTGCAGCAGTGTCTCGAAATCGGCCTCCTTGGCCACGAAGCCCAGGAACGGCGGCAGGGCGGCCATGCTCGCGGTTGCCCCGGCGGCGATCACGAACAGCGCCGGCATCCGGTGGCCGAGCCACGCCAGCCGGCGGATGTCCCGGGTGCCGGTTGCGTGGTCGACGATGCCGACGACCATGAACAGGGCGGCCTTGAACATCGCGTGCGCGCACAGCATGGTCAGCCCCGCGAGCATCAGGTCGCCGCCGCCCGAGCCGACCAGCACGGTGATCAGGCCGAGCTGACTGACCGTCCCGAACGCCAGGATCAGCTTCAGGTCGTACTCACGGACCGCGCGCCAGCCGGCCAGCAGCATGGTCAGGAGCCCGAGCCCGACGACGATCGGCCGCCACGGCGGCGCGTCGGCGAACCCCGGCGTCAGCCGGGCCACCAGGTACACGCCGGCCTTGACCATCGCGGCGGCGTGCAGGTAGGCGCTGACGGGGGTGGGTGCCGCCATGGCGCCGGGCAGCCAGAAGTGCATCGGCACGATCGCCGACTTGGACAGCGCCCCGATGAGGACGAGGACCAGTGCGACGTTGATCGCGGTGCCCGCCACTCCGTGCTCGGTGGCCTTCGCCACCAGCTCGGAGAGCAGGTAGGTGCCGCTGTAGTGGCCCAGGATCACGATGCCGACCAGCATCGCCAGGCCGCCGAGCGTGGTGACCATCAGTGCCTGGGTGGCGGCGCGGCGGCTGGTGGCCCGTTCGGCGTAGTGGCCGACGAGCAGGAAGGACAGCACCGACGTCAGTTCCCAGAAGACGTAGAGCACCAGCATGTTGTCACTGGTGACGAGGCCGAACATGGCGCCGGAGAACGCCACCATTTCGGCGGCGAAGCTGGGCAGCCGTTTCTCGGTGTGGCCGTCGTGGTGGTGGAAGTAATCGGCGCAGTAGAACAGGACCAGCGCGCCGACGCCGAGAACCAGGATGCTCATGATCGCGGCCAGGGTGTCGAAGCGCAGGTCGATGTCCATCGACAGCTGCGGCACCCAGTCGAGCCGGTACACGCGGGCATCGGATTGATCGGCCGGCCAATTGGTGGCCACCCAGTACAGCGATCCCAGGGGGACCAGTGCCAGGGGGTAGAACGCCCGTCGCCCCCACAGATGCACCAGCAGCGGGGCCACCGCGGTGGCGATCGCGTGGGCGATCAGGACGGCGAGCATCGGTTGGCAGTCTACGGGGAGGACGCCGGTCGGAACCCCGGGCCCAACACGCCCAAACGTACGTCTCGCTGGAGAACGTCGAGTGGCTCCCGCCAATTCGTTGATCTCGGTGACCCGCAGTGCGGTTAGCTGGACGCATGACCGAACCCCGGATCGTCAGCGCGAGCCGCGAGATCGCGGCGCCCGCGGCGGTGATCTTCGAACTGATCGCCGATCCCGCGCAGCAGACCCGCTGGGACGGCAACGACAATCTGGCCGAGGCCGCGCCGGGGCAGCGGGTGCGACGCGTCGGCGATGTGTTCACCATGACGCTCACCACCGGCGCCGACCGGATCAACCGCGTCGTCGAATTCGAGGAGGGCCGCCGGATCGCGTGGCTGCCGTCGGAGCCCGGCGGTGAACCTCCCGGGCACCTGTGGCGCTGGGAGCTCGCGCCGCGCGACGACGGGCGGACCCTGGTGACGCACACCTACGACTGGTCGGAGCTCGACGACCCCAACCGGTTGGAGCGGGCCCGTGCGACGACGTCGGAGTCGTTGGGCCGTTCCCTGGACCGGCTGGCCGCGATCGCCGAGACGCCGTGACCCCGATCGCCCTGTGACTCAGCCGCCGTGGTTGTCGGCGAAGGACCGCAGCGCCTCCACCTGCACCGGATCGAGCGACGGGCGCACCGTCTCGCGGGCGGCCGCCACATCCGCGGCGGTCACATCGGCGGCGTCGATGGAGCGGCGCATCGCCGTCAGCGCGGCCTCGCGCAGCAGCGCGACGCAGTCGGCGGCGCTGTAACCGTCCAATTCGCCTGCCAGACTGTCCAGGTCGACGTCGGGAGCCAGTGGCACGGACTTGGCCGCCGAGCGCAGGATGTCCCGGCGCGCATCGGCATCGGGCGGTTCGACGAACACCAGCTTCTCCAGTCGGCCGGGCCGCAACAGGGCCGGGTCGATGAGATCCGGCCGGTTGGTGGCGCCGAGCACCACCACATCGCGCAGCGGCTCGATGCCGTCGAGTTCGGTCAGCAGGGCGGCCACCACGCGGTCGGTGACACCGGAGTCGAAACTCTGGCCGCGCCGCGGCGCCAGCGCGTCGATCTCGTCCAGGAAGACCAGCGACGGAGCCGAATCGCGGGCCCGCCGAAACAGTTCGCGCACAGCCTTTTCCGACGACCCGACCCACTTGTCCATCAACTCGGCGCCCTTGACCGCGTGCACCGAGAGCCGACCCGAGGACGCCAGTGCCCGCACCACGAAGGTCTTCCCGCAGCCCGGCGGCCCGTACAGCAGCACCCCGCGCGGCGGGTCGACGCCCAGGCGCTCGAACGTGTCCGGATGTTGTAGCGGCCACAGCACGGCTTCGGTCAGGGCCTGCCTGGTGGCGACCATGTCGCCGACGTCGTCCAGCGTCACCGACCCCACCGAGACCTCCTCGGTGGCCGACCGGGACAGCGGCCGGATCACCGACAGCGCGCCGACGAGATCCTGCTGGCCGAGTTTCGGGTCGCCGCCCTCACTGCTGGCGCGCGACGCCGCCCGCAGCGCCGCCTCGCGGACCAGCGCCTGCAGGTCGGCCACCACGAATCCCGGTGTACGTCCGGCGATTTCGTCCAGCTCCAGGCCGTCCGACGGCACACCGCGCAGCAGCACCTCCAGCAACTGCTTGCGGGTGGTGCCGTCGGGCAGGGTGAGCCCGAGTTCGCGGTCGCACAGATCGGGTGCGCGCAACCGCGCGTCCAGCGCATCGGGCAACGCCGACGTCGCGATGAACGCCACCCCGGCGGTGGCGACGGCGGTGCGCAGCTCGGCCAGGATCAGCGAGGCCACCGGTTCGGGGGTGGCCGGCAGCAGCGCGTCGATGTCGGCGATCAACAGAACCCCGCCGCCGTCGGACACGGTGGCTACCGCACTCTTGACGATGCGCAGCCGGTCGTCGGCGGCCAGGGCGCCGATCTCGGGTCCGTCGAGTTCGACCAGTCGGCGGTGGGTGCACACCACGCGGACCATGGTGGCCTTGCCGACCCCGAGCGGGCCGGTGATGAGGACTCCCAGATTGGCCGTCGCGCCAAGCGTTTTCAGCAGTTGCGGCTCGTCGAGGGACAGCTTGAGCCACTCCGTGAGCTTGCCGGCCTGCACGTGGCTGCCCTTGAGATCGTCGTAGGTGATCGTCGATTGACCGGATTCGGTCACGGCGGTGGCCGGAGCGTCGCGGGGCTGTGCCGGGGATACCGTCGGTGCCGGCGCGGGCACCGGCGTGTCCGTGCCGTTGGCCCAGCCGACCGCCGAATTCGGTTGCACGCTCACGGGTCCGGCCGGGTCGACGGCGGTGACGGTGAGCAGCTCCGAGGTCCAGGTGATGCCGACCGCGGTGGCCAGCGCGGAGCTGGCCTGCGACGTCGACGTGCCCGGGCCGAGGTCGCGCGGCAGCAGTGACACGGTGTCGCCGACCGTCAGCACCTTGCCGAGCAGCGCCTGGCGCAGCGTCACCGGGGGCACCGAGCGCGACGCCAGGTTCGATCCCGTCACGCTGACCGAACGGGCGCCGTACACCGTCACGGGCGCCACGATCACCGTGGTGTCCTCCCGCAGCCCGGCGTTCGACAGCGTCACGTCGTCGAGCAGGGCGGTGCCCGCCGGCGTGTCCGGGCCCGCCACGCCCACCACCGCGGCGGTGGTCCGCGATCCCGTCAGCGATACCGCGTCCCATTCGCGGATACCAAGGGCGGCAATGGCTTCCGGATGCAACCGGACCACACCGCGACGTGAGTCGAGCGCCGAGGTGTTCAGTCGGGCAGTCAGCGTCAGCTGGCTCACCCGTCGCCCCCCGGGCGGCGCAGCCGCAGCCGGGCCGAGCGTCGTGCGGCGGCCCCGCGCCGGGACGGCTGCGCGCGCCGGATCGCGCGACGAGCCTGCCGTTGCTGCTTGGGCTGGTCCTCCCAGACCTCGGGATGCGCGGCCAGCCACGCCTTGCTGCGTACCGCGAACGGGATGTGCAGGACGTAGGCGACGATGATCACCAGGATGGTCAGGTACGGGAACACGAACGCGCCGGCTGCCACGATGGCCACCGCGGCCAGCAGCGGGGCGACCAGTCGCGGCGGCACCGCGAACGTGTGGATCTTGCGCATCGGGATGCGGCTGACGACCAGCAGCGACAACAGGATCAGGTACAGCGACACGAACCACCATGAGGTCCACCAGCCGTCGCCCCACTGCATCCGCGCGGCCAGCGGGCCGATCGCGCCGATGGCGCCGGCCGGCGCGGGCATGCCGACGAAGTACTGCTTGGTGTAGGCGGGCAGGTCCTCGTCGAGCAGGGCGTTGTAGCGCGCCAGCCGCAGCACGATGCACACGGCGTAGAGCAGCACCACGATCCAGCCAACCCGGGTGCCCTCCAGCAGCAGCGCCCAGATGATGAACGCCGGTGCCACCCCGAAGTTGATCGCGTCGGCCAGCGAGTCGATCTCCTCGCCCATCTTCGACGTCGCGTTGAGCATCCGGGCGGCCCGACCGTCGAGCGCGTCGAGAATGGCGGCCGCGGCGATCAGCGCCATCGCTTCGGTCGGGCGGTGTTCGAGGGCGTACTTCATGGCCGTCAGGCCCAGGCAGATCGCCAGCACCGTCATCGCGCTGGGGACGAACCGCAACGGTCCGTCGGGAGCATCCCGTCTCATGGCAGCTCGGCCAGGACGGATTCGCCGGCGATCGCCCGCTGTCCCAGCGACACCAGCAGCTGCGAACCCTCCGGGAGGTAGGTGTCCAGGCGTGAGCCGAAGCGGATGAGGCCGTAGGTGTCGCCGATGCCGAGCTTGTCGCCGGCCCGGACGTCGCAGACGATGCGCCGGGCGATGAGGCCGGCGATCTGGACGGCGACGACGTCGTGGCCCTCCGGGGTGCGGATGACCACACTGTTGCGCTCGTTGGCGGAACTGGCCTCCGGCAGGTCGGCGCTGAGGAACCGGCCGCGCTGGTGCACCGCGGCGACCACCTCGCCGCCGACCGGTGCCCGCTGCACATGCGCGTCCAGCACGGAGAGGAAGATGCTGACCCGGGGCCGCGGGGTGGCACCCAGGCCCAGCTCGGGTGGCGGCGCGGCGTTCTCGATGAGGCAGATCTGACCGTCGGCCGGGGCGACGACGACACCGGGCCGCGTCGGTGGGACGCGCGGCGGATGCCGGAAGAAACCGGCGTTGACGGCGGCCGCCGCCAGACCGGCCGTCCAGGCCCAGCGGTGCCGGCGGCCCAGGGCGGCCAGGGCAAGGCTGCCGCCGACGAACGGCAGGCCCGCCGGGTGCATCGGCGGTATCTGGGAGCGGACCAGTTGGGCGACGTGTCTGGCGTCGAGGGGTGGAGCGTCGGACGTGCGGGGGCGTCGGGCCACCGCGCCATTCTATGTAGACAGGTCCCACACCTGTACGGCCGTTCCGGCCTCGATCTGTGTGACGTCCTCGGGGATCTCCAACAGGCAGTTGGCCGATGCCAGCCAGCGCAGGTGGTGGGAGGCCGGCGGCCCGTAGCTGACCACGTGATCGTCCTCGAGCACCCCACGGCGGAACTGGCGCTTTCCGGCCGGTGAGGTCAGCGGCTCAGTGAGCGTCGCAGGCCGTCTCGGCCGGTCCGGCACCGGCAGTCCCATGGCGGCGCGCAGCGGTGCGCGCAGGAACACCTCGAAGGACACCAGTGCGCTGACGGGATTGCCGGGCAGGGTGATGATGGGGGTTCCGTCGACCCGGCCGGCACCCTGCGGCATTCCGGGCTGCATCGCCACCTTGACGAATTCGACCTCTCCGCCCAATGAATCTTTGACCACCTCGTAGGCACCGGCGCTCACACCGCCGGTGGTGATGATCAGATCCGCCTGCCCCCGGTGACGGTCCAGGGCGGCGCGGAACTCGGCGACGTCGTCACCACACATCGGGGCGGCCACCACCTCGCCGCCGGCGTCGCGGACCGCCGCGGCGAGCATCACGGCATTGGATTCGTAGATCTGGCCCGGCTGTAGCGGCGTGCCGGGTGCGACGAGTTCGGTGCCCGTCGACATCACCAGCACCCGCTGGCGCGGATGGACCGTCAACTCGGCGATGCCCAGGGCGGCCACCAGACCCAGTGCGGCCGGGGTGACGACCTGGCCCGCGCGCAACACCGTCGTCCCGGCCGTGACGTCCTCGCCGGCGCGCCGGATGTGCTGGCCGGGCCGGGCGTCCGCGGAGATGGTCACGGTTTCGGTGCCGCCATCGGTGCGTTCCACCGGGACGACGGCAGTGGCGCCCGCCGGCAGCATCGCACCGGTCATGATCCGGTGCGCGGTACCCGGGGCGAGTGTCAGCGCATCGGTGCGCCCGGCCGGAATATCTTCGGCGACAGGAAGTTTCACCGGTGTTTCGGGACCCGCGCCGGCAACGTCAGCGGCCAGCACGGCGTAGCCGTCCATGGCCGAGTTGTCGAAACCCGGCAACGAGAGCGGGGCGATGACGTCGGCCGCCAGCACCAGTCCCTCGGCGGACGTCAACGCCACGGTGATCGCCGGACGCGCGGTGATCAGGCCCGCGACGACGCGCTGATGTTCCTCGACGGTGCGCACAGCTACACCGGGTAGGTGACGCCGGTGAGTTCCTCCGACACCGTCCACAGCCGGGTCTGCAGCTCCCGGTCGCGGGACGTGGCGTTGGACTGCACCAGCTTCGGGTAACCGCGCACTTCGCGGAAGCCGTCCGGGCCGTAGTACTGCCCGCCGGTGACCGCCGGATCGGTCGCGGCGCGCAGCGTCGCCAGGGCACCCTTCTGCGCGCTGTTCACCACCAGGTCGGCCACCAGGCCGAGGCCGGGCAGGCCGGAACCGGGGAGGTGGCGGATCAACTCGGTGTTCGAGACGCCGGGATGGGCGGCCACGGCGATGGTCGGTTCGCCCTGGGCGGCCAGGCGGCGTTGCAGTTCGTAGCTGAACAGCAGATTGGACAGCTTGGACGCGCCGTAGGAGCCGGAGCGGTCGTAGCGGCGGTGTTCCCACTGCAGGTCGTCGAAGTCGAGCTTGGCCGCGGTGTGCGCGATGCTGGCCACGGTCACCACGCGGGAGCCTTCGACCGGCAGCAGGTTGTTCAGCAGCAGTCCGGTGAACGCGAAGTGGCCCAGGTGATTGGTGCCGAACTGCAGCTCGAACCCGTCGGCCGTGGTGCTCTTGGGCGGGTACATCACGCCGGCGTTGTTGACCAGCAGATCGATCCGCGGGTACTGCGCGGCCAGTTCGCCGGCCGCCGTGCGCACCGAGTCCAGCGAGCCCAGATCCAGTTCGTGCACCTGCACGCTGGCCTTCGGCGCGGCCTTGGTGATGCGGCCGGCCGCGGCCGTGCCCTTGGTGGTGTCCCGGACGGCCACGACGACGTGCGCGCCGTGTTCGGCCAGGGCGCGGGCGGTTTCGAAACCCAGCCCGGTATTGGCGCCGGTGACGATCGCGATGCGGCCGGTCTGGTCCGGGATGTCGGCCTCGGTCCATCTACTCATGGTTCCGAACATACGTGGCCCGGTTTCGCGGCGTCGCGGCCGCGCGCGTAGCAACCTGGACCCCATGCACAAGTTGCTCGCCGCCGTGATGACCGTCCTGCTGCTGCTGCCGGGCTGCTCGACCCGGCACGACACCGACGCCGCGCCGCAGGATCCGCTGCCGTCCTGGAACGACACGGCGGCCCGACGCAGCATCGTCGATTTCGTACAGCGGGTGACCACGCCCGGCGGCCCGGACTTCGTTCCCGACGTCGACCGAATCGCCGCTTTCGACAACGACGGCACCCTGTGGCCCGAGGCGCCGGTCCCATTCCAGGTCGCATTCGCGCTCGATGAAGTAACGGAACGGGCCCGGACCGATCCACAGCTGGCGGCCGATCCGATGGTGCAGGCCGCGACGAACGGGGACTTCGCCCAGCTGCTGGCCGGGGACCGGGATGCCGGCCTGATGCACGTCCTCGGGCTGACCCACACCGGTATGACCACCGACCAGTTCGACAAGCAGGTCGGTGACTGGCTGGCGACCGCCGAGCACCCCAGGTTCGGCCGGCCGTACGACCAGCTGACCTACCAGCCGCAGCAGGAGCTATTGAAGTACTTGCGCGCCAACGGGTTTCGCACATACATCGTGTCCGGCGGAGGTGCGGACTTCATGCGGGTGTTCTCCGATCGGGTGTACGGCATCCCGCCCGAGCAGGTCGTGGGCTCGACGGCCACGGTGCGCTTCGAGATGCGCGACGGCAAGCCGGTCCTGATCAAGACCGCCGACTACGTTTTCGTCGACGACAAGGCCGGAAAGCCCGCGGGCATCCACGAGTTCATCGCTCGGCGCCCGATCCTGGCGGTCGGCAACAGCGACGGCGACCAGGCGATGCTGGAGTACACGACGATCGCCAACCCACGCCCCAGCCTGGGTGTTCTGATCCACCACACCGACGCGGAGCGCGAATACGCCTACGACGCCAACCCACCTGCATCGGGCCAGCTGGTGACGGCGCTGCAGGAAGCTCCGACGGCGGGCTGGACCGTGGTCGACATGAAGAACGATTGGAACACCGTCTTCGCAACGCCCTGAGCCCGCGCTTCGAGTTGCACGCACCGCAACTGCGTTTACTGTCGCACCATGGCGGTAGGTGGCGTCCTCTTCGACATCGACGGGGTACTGGTGACCTCGTGGATGCCGATCGAGGGCGCCGCCGCGACGTTGCGAACGTTGGCCGAGCACCAGATCGCCCGGTCGTATCTGACCAACACCACCACCCGCACCCGGGGGCAGATCGCGCAGCTGCTGACCGACGCGGGCATGGCGGTGGCGCCGGACGAGGTGATCACCGCGGCCGTCCTGACCGCCGACTTCGTCCGGGACCGGTATCCGGATGCGCGCTGTTTCCTGGTCAACAGCGGCGACATCGCCGCCGACATGCCCGGGCTCGACATCGTCTCCTCCGTCGACACCCACGGCGGGCCCACCCCGGACGTCCCCGATGTCGTCATCCTCGGCGGCGCCGGCCCGGAGTACGACCATGTGACCCTGAGCTGGGTGTACGACTGGATGGCCCAGGGGGTGCCGGTGGTGGCCATGCACCGCAGCACGGCGTGGACCACCACCGACGGTCTGCGCATCGACACCGGGATGTACCTGCTGGGGATGGAGGCGGTGTCCGGTCGGCAGGCCACCGCCGTCGGCAAGCCGGCCCCGGCCGGTTTCCTGGCGTCGGCGGTGCGCCTGGGGGTCGAACCGGACGAGATGTACATGGTGGGCGACGATCTCAACAACGATGTCATCGCCGGCCAGGTGGTCGGGATGACCGGCGTGTTGGTGCGCACCGGCAAGTTCCGGCAGGACACGTTGGATCGTTGGGCCGCAGACGAATTCGCGATGCAGCCCAATCACGTCATCGACTCGATCGCCGACCTCCCGGAGTTGCTGGGCCTGTAGGGTCAGGCCATGACGACGACACAGCTGACACTGCTTGTCGTCGTCGGCGTTCTGTTGCTGGCGGCCATCGTTGCGTTGGCCGTGTTGCTGATCGTGGCCCGCCGGCACCTGCGCGACGTCCGCGGTGAGCTCGAATCGCTGCGTGAGCAGCAGGGCCGGCGCCGCCGGCGGCTCGGTGTCGCGCCGCTGGCGATCCGGACGGTATGGCAGACGGCCGACTCGCTGCTGAACAAGGGCTTCGGGGCCACGGTGCGCAACTCGATCGAGGACCTCGCCGGCTGGGCGCGGGTGGAGCGGCCGGATCTGGCCCGGCTGACCGCTGACGGCGACGTGGTGATCGCGTTCTCCGACATCGAGGGCTCCACCCAGCTCAACGAGGAACTGGGCGACCGGGAATGGGTCAAGGTTCTCGAGCGCCACACCAAGCTGGTCGACGATCTGGTCACCGCGCACGGCGGGCACGTGGTCAAGCACCAGGGCGACGGATTCATGATCGCGTTCGCCGACGCGGGCCGAGCGGTGTTGTGCTGCATCGGAATTCAGCAAGGACTCGACGACGGAGGCGGCCGGCGGCCGCCCATCCGGGTGCGCATCGGCATGCACCTGGGCAGCTCGGTGCGCCGCGGCGACGACCTGTTCGGCCGCAACGTCGCCATCGCCGCGCGCGTCGCCGACCAGGCCGCCGGCGGGGAGATCCTGATCACCGAACCGGTGCGCCGGGCCGTCCGGGACGTCCCCGGGATCGAGCTCGGAACTGCCCGCGAGGTCGACCTCAAGGGTGTGCGGGACAGTCCCGATCTGTACCCGGTGTTGATGCCGGTCGATGCCTGATGGGTGGATGATCACTGCATGCTGACCGTGCCCGCGTTCGTCTGGCGAGGGGGCTTTTTCTACCGGGCGGTGCTGACGGGCGGGGCCGTCGGTGTCGCCCTCGGAGCACTGTCCTGGCTGGACTCCGGTTTCTGGCTCTCGGGCCTAGGCGTGCTGGTGATCCTCGGGGTCCTCATGGGCATCGTGACGGCGCGCCGGATGGATCGGCTCTGGCCGGAGGCGGCGAACATCAGCGGCGCTGACCGGGTGGCCGTCGTGCGGGCGGCGCGCCGGGGCGAGCGCGTCGGCGACCCCCGGCTGGCGACGGCGGTCGCCACGTACCGTCGGGCGTTGCACGCCGCAGCCGACAGCGCGCGAATGATCCGCTGGCTGCTGGTGGTGGTGCTGATCGTCGCGCTCGCAACGGCGTTGTGGGACAGCGTATCCGGCTCCGTCAACAACACCGTCGCCTCCGTCATCTACCTGGTGCTGGCGTTGCTGGAGCTGTTCTGGTGGCCGCGATGGGTCCGCACGCTGCTGGTCAACGCCGACCGTTCCACCGCGATTTCGGTGCAATAGCCGTCGCTGACCGACGGGAAATGCACCGAAATCACTCAGAGTTCGCGGTGCAGCAGCCGGATCGCTTCGATGCGCTCGGCCAATTGGTCCCGCGTCGCCGCGGCCACCGGCGGACCGCCGCAGCGGCGTCTCAGCTCGTTGTGGATCCAGCCGTGCGGCTTTCCGGACTTGTGGTGTGTCGCCGACACCAGAGCGTTGAGCTCCCTGCGCAATTCGCGCAACTGCCCATGCGTCGACGGCGGCGGCACCTCGCCGGAGGCGGTGCGTCTCTGCAGCTGCTCGTCCTGCCGGCGTGAGAGCAGATCCCGCATCTGACCGGCATCCAGCAGCCCCGGGATGCCCAGGTAGTCGGCCTCCTCGTCGCTGCCGACCGCGGCAGCGGTGCCGAACGACGAGCCGTCGAAGATCACCTGATCCAGTTCGGCCTGTGCGCCGAGTGATTCGAAGC
This sequence comes from Mycobacterium sp., assembly GCF_046330795.1. Taxonomy (GTDB): domain Bacteria; phylum Actinomycetota; class Actinomycetes; order Mycobacteriales; family Mycobacteriaceae; genus Mycobacterium. The sequence goes on from NZ_JAXLSA010000003.1 coordinate 167,798, forward strand.
CGTTATCCAGCTCGCCGGGTTCGTCGCGGCGCTGCTCGCGCAGTTCCTCGTCGAGCGGGTCCTCCTCGGACACCCGATGCGGTTTGCCCAGCACGTGGTTGCGCTGCTCCTCGAGCTCGCTGGCCAGCTGCAGTAGGTTGGGCACCGAGGGCAGGAAGATGCTGGCCGTCTCGCCGGGCCGGCGGGACCGCACGAACCGGCCGATCGCCTGCGCGAAGAACAGCGGGGTGGACGCGCTGGTGGCGTACACACCGACCGCCAGCCGCGGCACGTCGACACCCTCGGAGACCATGCGCACCGCGACCAGCCACCGCGAGGACGCCACCGAGAATTCCGAAATCCGTTGTGAGGAACCGGGATCGTCGGACAGCACCACGGTCGGTGCCTCACCGGCGATTTCCCGGAGCAACTCGGCGTAGGCCCGCGCCGCCGTCTGATCGGAGGCGATGATCATGCCGCCGGCATCGGGTACGTGCTCGCGCAACTGCCGCAGGCGGGTGTCGGCCGCGGCGATCACCGCGGGCATCCACTCGCCGGCTGGATTCAAGACGGTGCGCCAGGCCCGAGCGGTCTGCTCGGCGCTCAGCGGTTCGCCCAGCCGTGCTTCGTGTTCCTCGCCGGCGCTATCGCGCCAGCGGGCCTCGCCGGAGTACGCCATGAACACCACGGGCCGCACGACGCCGTCGGCCAGCGCCTCGGCGTAGCCGTAGGTGTGGTCGGCCTGTGATCGCTGGAAGCCGGCGGCGTCGGTTTCGTAGGTGACGAACGGGATCGGGCTGTCGTCGGACCGGAACGGCGTCCCCGTCAGCGCCAGGCGCCGGGTGGCGTCGTCGAATGCCTCCCGGATCGCCTCGCCCCAGCTCTTGGCATCGCCGCCATGGTGGATCTCGTCGAAGATCACCAGCGTCCGGCGGTTCTCGGTGCGCACCCGGTGCCGTGTCGGGTGGCTGGCCACCTGGGCGTAGGTGACGACGACGCCGTGATATTCCGAGGAGGTCTGGGCGTTGGAGTTGGAGAACTTGGGGTCCAGCGCGATGCCGGCCCGGGCGGCCGCCTGCGCCCACTGAATCTTGAGGTGCTCGGTGGGTACCACAACGGTGACCTGTTCGACGGCGTTCTCGGCCAGCAGTTCGGCGGCGATGCGCAGGGCGAAGGTGGTCTTGCCGGATCCCGGAGTGGCGACCGCGAGGAAATCCCGTGGCTTGGCGGCCAGGTATTTCACCAGCGCCCGCCGCTGCCAGCCCCGCAAAGCCTGGGTGCTGGGCGCTGCGTCAGCCCGCACCCTGTGACTCCTCCCGGCCTCGGGCCGTCTTTGCGCGGCGTGGCCGGAAAGGACTCTACGTGAACGGATTCCGGGAACGCATTTCGTCGCGGCGTGTCTTGCGTGGACCGGTTCCGTGTTGCGGCCGGCTCCCAGGAAGCGGCCAGCGAACGCGGCTAATCTTCATCCGTGGCGACGCGCCGGATGTTTCTCACCGCCCTGGCCGGCGCCACTGCCGCAAGTGCTCTGGGGGCGCCTCGGGCGTTCGCCGGTCCGCTGGTGGACCCGGCCCAGGCCGCCCAGCGCTACGCCGGACGCGCGCCCACTCGGTGGGGCATGTCGATGCCAGGTGTTGTGTCGACGTTCCCGGCCGATGGCCGCCAGCTCGCGTTGACCCTCGACGCGTGTGACGGCGCGTGCGACGACGCCCTCCTGGCCACGCTGCGGCGCTACCGGGTGCCCGCGGTCCTGTTCGTCTGCTCGAAGTGGATCGACGCGAACCCGGGCCGGGTCGAACGGCTGGCGGCCTCGCCGCTCCTCGAGATCGGTAACCACGGGACGCGCCACGTGCCGTTGTCGGTGACCGGGCGGCGCGCCTACGGCATCACGGGCACGCGGTCGGCGGCCGATGTGGTGGCCGAGGTCTGGACCAATCAGCAGCGTCTTGTCGGGCTGACTGGGCGGGCGCCCGTCTGGTTCCGGGCCGCCACCGCCCACTACGACGACGTTGCGGTGCAGATCGTGCGCGGCCTCGGCCTGACGCCGCTGGGTTTCACCGTCAACGCCGACAACGGGGCGACGGCGCCGCCGGCCGCGGTCCGATCCGCGACCGGCCGGGCCCTGCCCGGATCGGTGGTGATCGCGCACCTGAATCACCCGCGTTCGGGCACCGCGGCGGGCCTCGGTGCCGCGATCCCCGCCATGCTCGACGGCGGTTGGGAGTTCGTGCTCCCGCCCCCGCCCGGGGCTGTGGCCCGGCACTGATTGCATCCCAATCTGGGATCACGCTGATACGATCGACATATGAGCACGCAGATCGCCGTCAGACTCTCCGATTCTCTGGTGGTGGCGCTCGATCGGGTGGTCGCCTGCGGTCGTGCGCGTAGTCGGGCGTCCCTCGTCGAGGCCGCCCTCGAGCGGGAACTGCGGCGACTGGCGGCCGAGGCCGACGCCGAGACTCTGCGTGGCGTCGGCCCGGGGGACGATCTCGACGCCGTGGTCCGATGGACCGCTGCCAACGCCAGCGTTGATGAATGAGTCCGCGCCCCATCTGCCTTGCCAAGCTCGACAAGACCCGGCCCGTCGTGGTCCTGACCCGCGCACTCGCGCGTCCGGCGATGACGAAGGTCACGGTCGCACCGATCACGTCGACCGTGAAGGGGTTGAGTAGCGAAGTGCCCGTCGGGCCCGAGAACGGACTCGATGCGTCAGGTGCGATCTCGCTGGACAACGTCGTCACCATTCCGGCGGCCAACCTCGGTAAGACCGTTGGTCAGCTTTCCACCGCCCAGGAGCGACAGCTGGCGGTCGCTCTGGTGCTGGCGTTCGATCTGGATATTCCGCTCCGCACGGAATGAGCGCGGCTCGAAAGGCCATCGATTCCGACGAAGTCCGGACCAGGTGTCGAGGGCTGTGCGAGGCTCGACACACGCCCACCGGGTCGAGTTTCCTGCGACACCGCGGGCGCTCGGGGAGGGCAGTGGGATGAATGGTTGGTACCGGCGACTGATCCCAGCGATCATCGCGATCTGCTTGCTGCTGGGCACCGGAACGGTTGCACACGCGGTCAGCGACGAGGAAGCGGTGCTGATCCCCGGAGCAATGCCCTTCAAGTACATCAACCCGTTCTATCTGCCGAACAAGCTCTGGCTCTATCCGAATATCGGCATCAATTTTCGTGGCGAAGACGACGCGCAGGTCATCGACTATTCGCAGAACCCGCTGGCCTCGAACTGGGCCATTCGTCAAGGGGTCGAGCGGGCGACCGCCGCTGTTCGCGCGATCGACGGAAAAGTGGTGGTGATCGGCGAGTCGATGGGGAGCATGGTCGCCGCCAGAGTTGCCGCGGAGCTGGCGGACAGCTCTCATCCTCCGTCGGTCGACGACGTCCGGGTCATCTTGATGGCCCCGCCGGAAGCAGGTGCCGCGAGGTACTTCACAGTGGGCACCTACATACCGATCCTCAACTACCGGGTCAGCCGCATTCCAGAGTCCCCGTACCCCACGACCATCGTGATCGGCGAGTACGACTTCTGGTCCGATCCCCCCGATCGTCCGTGGAATCTGGTGTCGCTGCTCAACGCGGCGCTGGGCGCCGCGCTCTTCGTGCACGGCCAGACGTCGCTGGCCGATCCGGCCGACGTCCCCCCCGAGAACATCACCGTTGCAAAGAATTCGCGGGGTGCATTGGTGACCACCTACTTCGTGCCGACCAAGAATCTTCCGCTGACGCAGCTGCTTCGTCTGGTCGTGCCCGGTCCACTCGTCGACGTCCTCGACGGGGTGCTTCGCCCGGTCGTCGATGCCGGATATCACCGTCACGACGCGCCGGGCGACCCTCGTCCGTACCTGTCCGACGGGCGGCTTCACTGGCCCGCTCAGGAGCAGCAGGCGGTAACACCGACCGACGCCGTCGCCCCCGAACCGGTCCCGACCAGCGTTGCGGTGTCCACATCCGACGGCCAGCCAACCGCTGTGACGCGGAATGGCGTCGACACGTCAGCTGTCGCTGCGCCGCCGCCATCCGGGGTCGACGCGACGCAGTTGGACGGGGTCGAAGCCGCAGTTCAGGACGGTCGCAAGGATGCCGTCCATCCGGCAATGGGTGAGTCCGAAGCCGTCGAGCCGGAGTCAGAGTCAGTGGAGTCGCCGGTGGCGACCGAGAAGAGCTCGCTGGACCCGGCGCACGATGAGACCGGTTCTGCTTCGATCACCCAGCAGGGCGCCCCGCCTGACAACACGGCGACGACCGGCGACTCATCACCCACGCCGGCGGCACCCGGTGATTCGGCCACAGCACGCCAAGGGGCATCGCTGTCAGCGTAAGGCCCGGCCGAGCCTTGCACTCGCCATGGCAGAGTGCTAAAAATGCTGTTGGCACTCTCGACTCGTGAGTGCTAGGTCGGAGCGGTGAGACCGGGCAGCACAGGCCGGTCGTCCGTCGCGGGCACTGACCCGACCACAGCTTCGATGGAGCGACTCATCTAGCGGTCGCTCTTGACGTGCACAAAACCTATTCCGGAGGAAACACTTCGCAATGGCCAAGACAATTGCGTATGACGAAGAGGCCCGTCGCGGCCTCGAGCGGGGCCTGAACAGCCTCGCCGACGCGGTCAAGGTGACGCTGGGCCCCAAGGGTCGCAACGTCGTCCTGGAGAAGAAGTGGGGCGCCCCCACGATCACCAACGATGGTGTGTCCATCGCCAAGGAGATCGAGCTGGAGGATCCCTACGAGAAGATCGGCGCCGAGCTGGTCAAGGAAGTTGCCAAGAAGACCGACGATGTCGCCGGCGACGGAACCACCACCGCCACCGTCCTCGCTCAGGCCCTGGTTCGCGAAGGTCTGCGCAACGTCGCGGCCGGCGCCAACCCGCTCGGCCTGAAGCGCGGCATCGAGAAGGCCGTGGAAGCGATCACGGGAAGTCTCCTTGCATCCGCCAAGGAGGTCGAGACCAAGGAGCAGATCGCTGCCACCGCCGGTATCTCCGCGGGCGACCAGACCATCGGTGACCTGATCGCCGAGGCCATGGACAAGGTCGGCAACGAGGGTGTCATCACCGTCGAGGAGTCCAACACCTTCGGCCTGCAGCTCGAGCTCACCGAGGGCATGCGGTTCGACAAGGGCTACATCTCGGGCTACTTCGTGACCGACGCCGAGCGGCAGGAAGCCGTCCTGGAGGATCCCTACATCCTGCTGGTCAGCTCGAAGATCTCGACCGTCAAGGATCTGCTGCCGCTGCTGGAGAAGGTCATCCAGGCCGGCAAGCCGCTGCTGATCATCGCCGAGGACGTCGAGGGCGAGGCCCTGTCGACCCTGGTGGTCAACAAGATCCGCGGCACCTTCAAGTCCGTCGCCGTCAAGGCCCCGGGCTTCGGTGACCGTCGCAAGGCGATGCTGCAGGACATGGCCATCCTCACCGGTGGTCAGGTCATCAGCGAGGAGGTGGGCCTCTCCCTGGAGACCGCCGACGTCTCCCTGCTGGGCCAGGCCCGCAAGGTCGTCGTCACCAAGGACGAGACCACCATCGTCGAGGGCGCCGGTGACTCGGAGGCCATCGCCGGCCGGGTCGCCCAGATCCGCAGCGAGATCGAGAACAGCGACTCCGACTACGACCGCGAGAAGCTGCAGGAGCGCCTGGCCAAGCTGGCCGGCGGTGTTGCGGTGATCAAGGCCGGTGCTGCCACCGAGGTGGAGCTCAAGGAGCGCAAGCACCGCATCGAGGATGCCGTGCGCAACGCCAAGGCCGCCGTCGAGGAGGGCATCGTCGCCGGTGGCGGCGTAGCCCTGCTGCAGTCGGCTCCGGCGCTCGAGGAGCTGAAGCTCGAGGGTGACGAGGCCACCGGTGCCAACATCGTGCGCGTCGCGCTGTCGGCTCCGCTGAAGCAGATCGCCTTCAACGCGGGCCTCGAGCCCGGCGTCGTCGCCGAGAAGGTCACCAACTCCGCTTCCGGGACCGGCCTGAACGCCGCCACCGGTGAGTACGAGGACCTGCTCAAGGCCGGCGTTGCCGACCCGGTCAAGGTCACCCGCTCGGCGCTGCAGAACGCGGCGTCCATCGCGGCGCTGTTCCTGACGACCGAGGCCGTTGTCGCTGACAAGCCGGAGAAGGCCGCCGCTCCCGTCGGCGACCCGACCGGTGGCATGGGTGGCATGGACTTCTAGAAGTCGCCTACGGAAGAGCCCGGTGTGCATTGCACGCCGGGCTTTTCTTTCTTCGCCGAGCGTGGGCCATATGGATGTCCAGAGGTGGATTTCCGTACGCAGGGCCCACACTCGGCGAGGTGTGCGGCCGGTTCACAGTCGAATGTTCGTCCACAGCAACCACGTTCGGTGATCAGCATGGGCGCTCGGTGACATCCGGTCCGCAGAACATGGGCCCATGGACGCCATTCCCTTCTCGGGCAGTCAGGCCCTCGCGCGCGGTGCCGTCACCCGCAATCAGCTGCGCACGCGGTATCGCGCGGTGTTCCGCGACGTGTACGTCGACAGGAACGTGCAGCTGACCGCAGCGACCAGGGCCCGTGCGGCCTGGTTGTCGACGGGTGCGATCCTGGCCGGCCATTCCGCGGCCGCCGTGCTCGGCACGAAATGGCTCGACGCGGCAGCGCCCGCAGAGATCGTGCGCCGTGACCGCCATGGTCAGCCGGGGATGGTCGTGCACAGTTACCGGCTGGCCGACGACGAGGTCCGCATCGTCCGGGGAATGCGCGTGACCACGGCCGCCCGTACCGCATTCGACATCGGGTGCGGACTGCCGGTGGCGCGGGCGCTGCCGATCCTCGACGCATTGCTCAATGCAACCCGGATCGAGCCCGCGCACGTGCGCGCGGTGGCGGATCGATACCCCGGGGCACGCGGCATCCGGCGGCTGCGCGCTGCGCTGGAGGTGGCAGACGGCGGCGCCGAATCACCGATGGACACCCGGGTGCGGATGCTGTTGGTGGCTGCGCGCCTGCCCAGACCCGAGACGCAGATCGAGGTGTGGGGCCTGTGCGCCCGATGCATCCGCCTCGATATGGGCTGGCGTGCATGGCGGGTCGCCGTCGAGTACGACGGTGTTCAACATTGGGATGATCCGGCGCAACGAGCGTGGGACATCGAGCGGCTCGCACTCCTGGAAGCCGCCGGCTGGGTGGTGATCCGGATCAGCGCCGCAATGCTGCGGCGTCCTGCGGTGATCGTCGACCGCGTCCGCGCCAAGCTCGCCGAACGTGGGGCCTTTGGACCTTCCGAATTCGATTTGCGTACGCAGGGCCCACACTCGGCGTGATGCAGGCGCCTCAGTCGGGTGTCCGCGCCAGCAGGCGCTTCAAGCTCGACGACTACAACTCCAGCGCCTCGAGATCGTCGTCGCCGAGTCGGTTCGCGGCATCGCTACCGCATGACGCAGAATCGACGACATGCAGATGGCTGGCTATTCAGCGCCAACGATGGACCTGCGTGCGGTGCCCGGGCTCCAGGAGGCGGTGGACTGGACGATGGCCACCACGGTGACCACGGCACGCCGGGTCATCGCGCTGGCGTCGCTGATCGACCGGGCCGGGTCGACGCTCGACGACATCGCCGAGCTGCGGCGGTCGGCCGAGATCATCGCGGAGACCCTGTCCGATCTGGGCACCAGCGCGGCGGGCATCGACCGCAACGCCGGCAAGATCGGCGAGGAGATCTCGGGTCTCAGCGACGCGGCCCAGGGCATCGACACGCATGCACAGAAGCTCGTCACCGGGATCGACGAACTAGTGGCGATCCTGCCGACGCTGCAGCGGCTGACCGAGATCGTCGACCCGCTGGACAACACGGTGGTCCGGCTCGGCCGATTCGTGGATCGGCTGCCTGGGGCTGGCCGCCGCGCGGTTCGACCGGCCAGGGACTGACGTCCGGTCAGGCCTTGAAGACGACGCAGTCGTGCAGGCAGCCGGACTCGGCGGCCGGCGAGCCGGGCGCGGCCCGGCGGTGCAGCAGCGCCTTGATCGGCACCACCCGCAGATGGTCACCCGCCTCGGCGCGGCCGTCGACCATCAGCGCGTAGCCACCCGGTTCATGTGGCGGCCACAGCAGGCTGACGACGTCATGTGCGCCGATGTTGTCGGTGCTGTGGGATCCGATCTCGCCGACGTGAAAGACGTTGTCCCGCAGAACCGTATCGACCATCACCGTATGCGGTCGGCCTTCCGCGCCGACGGTGATCAGATAGGCCACGTCGAAGTCGGCCAGCGCCTCGGCCAGTCGCGCGAAGTCAACGGAACTCATTTCCAGTCCCGGAAGGCCGACAGTAGACGATTGCGGAAGACGGGATCGAGCTGGTCGTCGGAGATCTGATTCAGGGTGCCGATGGTGGTCCGCAATTGCTGCAGATAGTTCTCGCACCCGTCGCATTCCAGCAGGTGCATGTCGAACCGGGCCCGCGTCTCGAGGTCCAGTGCCTGGTCCAGATACGCGGTCACCAGTTCGACGAGCTCGTTGCAGTCCATCGGCTCGGGACCCGTTGCCGTCATGACGGTCCCTCCTTCAGATAGTCCTCGAGTGCCTGCCGGATCGCCGAACGACCGCGATGCAATAACACCCGTTGGTTCGCGACGCTGATCCCGAGCACCGCGACCACCTCCGCCGACTCGAATCCGAGGATATCTCGCATCGTCACGACGGCCCGCTGTCGTTCGGGCTGCTTGTCCAGCTCGCGCTGGGCCAGGGCCACCAATTCGGCGCCGAGCAGCGACCCCTCGGGGCTGTCGGGGAACGGCGCCGGCGTCCGGTCGGCCTTCCAATGTCCGGGCCATTCGTCGCCGTCCGGCCGGAACCGGTCCGGGTCCACGGAAGGGCCGTCGAACGCCAGCAGCTCGACGGAGGCGGTGCGCTGTTCGCGGACGCCCCGGGATTTCGCGATGTTGATCAGCACGGTGAACAGCCAGGTTCGCAGCGACGAGCGCCCCTCGAAGCCGCCGATGCCCTTCAGTAGCGCGATCCAGGTGTCCTGCACCACTTCTTCGGCGCTCTCGGTGCTGCGGACGTATCCGCGGGCGACCCTGAGCATCGACGGGCCGTAGCGGTCGATCAGCTCACCGAAGACGGACTCGTCACCCGCTCTGAGCGAAGCGATGAGCCCGGCATCCGGATCTGGCATCGCCGGCATGGTCCGATGATGTCATGCAGCCGGCTGGGAGATCGTCCGTCACGCATCGGTGATCAGTTGTCCGCCATGTTCATCACCACGACGCAACCCTCGATGGTGGCCCCGGTCAGGGGCATCCCGGAGGCCTGCGCCCGCGCCATGCACTCGTGGAAGCGGTCGGCGCGACGATCCGCCGCGTTGCCGCCGTCCAGCGCGAGGGTGCCGTGGACGGTGATGAGGCTGCCGGTCGGCAGGTGGCCCTGCGACGGATCGGCGGACGCCGGGGTGGCCAGGCCCAGTGCGGTAATCCCCACGGCGGCCGCGGCCCCCAGGGTCGTGACGAGTCCCCTCATGAGCATTCCCTCCAGTGTCCGGTCCGGCGGCCATCCGCCGAACGCTTACTGAGCGGGAGTGCAGGGCAGGTGACGAAGCGTTACACGCAATCAGCCGACCGGTGCCGGCTGGCGTCCGCGGATCAGCCGGCCGGGGCGCGCCGCGGTGGGCACCCCGTTCTCGGCGATCACCTCACCGGCGACGACGGTCGCCACGTAGCCGTCGGCGGTCTGGTCCAGACGCCGGCCGCCCGCGGGCAGGTCGCTGACCACCACGGGCCGGTGCAGTCGCAGCGCGTCGGCGTCGATCACGTTCAGGTCCGCCTTGTAGCCGACCGCGATCCGGCCGCGGTCGGCCAGTCCCGCGATGCGAGCGGGTACCGAGGTCAACTCGCGGATCACCTCGGGCAGGCCGAGCCGTCCCGACGCGCGGTCGCGCACCCAGTGGGTCAGCAGGTAGGTCGGGAACGACGCGTCGCAGATCATCCCGTAGTGCGCACCGCCGTCGCCCAGGCCCAGCACCACGTCGTCGCGCTGGATCAGTTCGGCCACGGTGTCCAGGGAACCGTCGCGGAAGTTGGCCAGGGTGACCAGCAGCATGGCGTGCCCGTCGTCGTCGAGCAGGCGGTCGTATGCCTCTTCGAGCGGGGAAACGCCGTGTGCGGCCGCCCGGGCCTCGATCGAATCCTGCGGTGACGGTTCGTAGTTCGGCGGATCGCCGAGTGGATACATGTAGCGGAAGGCCTGTGCGGCGAACATCAGCGGATGCCCGTCGGCGGCGGGGGTGTCGTTCAGGATCCGTTGGCGCACTTCGGGTTTGCGCATCTCGGCGACGCGCTCGGCCAGTGGCAGGTCGGCGATCGCCCGGTAGCTCGGATACATCACGAACGGGTTGCCCGACAGGTCCAGGCCCAGCACCAGGCCGATGGGCCGCGGGAAGATCTGCCCCGTGACGTCGCCCCCGTTCGCGTTCGCCTTCTCGACCATGGCGAGCGCGTCGAGGTGGATCGGCGGCCCGGCGTTGCCGATCGCCAGGGTGAACGTGACCGGCAGACCGACGTCGGTGGCGACGTCGAACACCGCGGCCAGCGCGCCCTCGTAGTCGCCGGCCATCAGATCTGGGACGAACTGGAGCAGTCCGCCGCCCGCGTCGTCCACGCCGCGAGCGATCGCCTCGATCTCGGAGTATGCCGCTTCGTAGCTCGGGATCGGTTGTCCGCCAGCCGTTTTGTGCAGGGTCAGCCTGGACGAGGCAAAGCCCAGGGCGCCCGCCCGCACGGCTTCGGCGGCCAGCTTGCGCATCAGCGCCAGGTCCTCGCCGGTGGCCGGCTCCCGGTTGACCCCCCGCTCGCCCATCACATAGACCCGCAGCGGCGAGTGCGGCAGGAACGCCGCCACGTCAATGTCGCGGCGACCGCGGTCGACGGCGTCCAGGAACTCCGGGAAGGTCTCCCACTGCCACGGCAGGCCGTCGACCATCACCACGCCGGGAATGTCCTCGACCCCGGCCATCACGTCGACCAGCACGTCGTGATCCTCCGGCCGGCAGGGGGCGAACCCGACACCGCAGTTGCCCATCACCGCCGTCGTCACACCGTGCGCCGACGACGGCGTCATGCGTTCGCTCCAGATCGCCTGACCGTCGTAGTGCGTGTGCAGGTCCACGAAGCCCGGCGTGACGAGCAAACCGGTCGCGTCGATCTCGCGGTCGCCCGCACCGTCGACGTCACCCACCGCGGCGATGACGCCGTCGCGCACCGCGACGTCACCGACGTAGGGTGGGCCGCCCAGGCCGTCGACGATGGTGCCGTTACGGATGATGAGCTCGTACGTCATATCCCGAATGTACGGTGGCGGCATGATCGACCATTTCGGAATCAACTGTTCGGATTGGGAGAAGTCCAAGGACTTCTACGACAAGGTGCTCGGCGTTCTGGACGCCACCCGGCAGCTGGATATGGGTCAGGCCATCGGTTACGGCACCGACCACCCCAGTTTCTGGATCGCCGACGCCTCCGCCGGGGAGGCCCAGGGGCCGAACCGGGAGGTCCACATCGCCTTTGCGGCCAAGAGTCCGGAGGCGGTGCAGGCGTTCTTCCGCACCGCCCTGGCGCTGGGCGCCGAACCGCTGCACGAGCCGCGGCTGTGGCCGGAGTACCACGACCACTACTACGGTGCCTTCGTCCGGGATCCGGACGGCAACAACGTCGAGGCGGTCTTTCACGGCGGAGGCCCGCATGACTGATGCCGAGGCCGTGCAGGAACTGCTGCGCGACGCGTTCACCCGGCTCATCGAGCACGTGGAGGCTGTCACCGACGATCTGTCCGAGCCGGATGCGACCTTCCGGCCCACGCCGCAGGCCAACAGCATCGCCTGGCTGGTCTGGCACAGCGCCCGGGTGCAGGACGCGCAGGTGGCCGACATCGCCGGCGTCGACCAGGTGTGGACGTCCGAGGGCTGGGTCGATCGGTTCGGCCTGGACCTGCCGCGGGATGACACCGGTTACGGGCACTCCGCGCAGGACGTCGCGAAGGTCCGTGCTTCGGCTCAACTGCTGGCCGGCTACTACCGGGCCGTGCACGCGATGACGCTCGACTACGTGGTCACCGTCGATTCGGACACCCTCGGCCGGATTGTCGACACCCGCTGGGATCCACCCGTCACGGCCAGTGTGCGGCTGGTCAGCGTCATCGACGATTGTGCGCAGCATCTGGGGCAGGCGGCCTACGTCAAGGGCATCCTCGGCTGACTGCTGTTCACCCGTTGGTTACCGCCGAGTACCGCGATGGCGGTAGTTTCGGGACGTGCTGACGCCATCTTCTGTGCCCACCACTACCTATACCGTCCGCGACGATGACGACGACGACCCGGTGCTGCTGCTGCAGCCGGGTGACCGCGAAGTCGACACGTGGCGGGAGAACTACCCGTACGACGAGCGGATGAAGCGCGACCTGTACGAGGACGAGAAGCGGCAACTGCAGATCGAACTCCTCAAGCTGCAGAAGTGGAGCCAGGCCAACGGTCGCCGGCACGTCATCCTGTTCGAGGGCCGGGACGCCGCCGGCAAGGGGGGCACCATCAAGCGGTTCATGGAACACCTCAATCCGCGCGGCGCCCGCGTCGTCGCGCTGGAGAAGCCCACCGAGCGGGAGACCACGCAGTGGTACTTCCAGCGCTACGTCGAGCACTTCCCGGCCGCCGGCGAGATCGTGATGTTCGACCGCTCCTGGTACAACCGCGCTGGGGTCGAACGGGTGATGAGTTTCTGCAGTCCCCGGCAGTACGACGAGTTCATTGCGCAGGTGCCGCTCTTCGAGCAGATGCTGGTCAACGACGGCATCAGCCTGATCAAGTTCTGGTTCTCGGTGTCGCAGTCCGAGCAGCGCACCCGGTTCACCATCCGCATGGTCGACCCGGTGCGGCAGTGGAAGCTCTCGCCGACGGACCTGGCGTCGCTGGACAAGTGGGGCGACTACACCTACGCCAAGGAAGACATGTTCGCCAAGACGGACACCGACGTCGCGCCGTGGATCGTGGTGAAGAGCAACGACAAGAAGCGCGCCCGCCTCAACGCCATGCGCTACGTGTTGAGTAAGTTCGACTACGACAACAAGAACTTCGACATCGTCGGGCAGCCCGATCCGCTGATCGTGGGCCGCGCGCTCTCCGACTGACAAGGAGCCCGCGTGCGGTTCGTGCTGGCGGCGCTGATGTGGCTGCTCACCACGGCCGCGCTGGCGTTGGCCCTGCCGGTGATGTGGTTGCAGCACAACATCGTCGATGCCGACGGCTACGCCGCGTTGGCGCAGCGGGCCGCGTCCGACCCCGCACTGCAGCAGGCCGTCGCAGGTGAATTGACCAGCCAGATAGGGAACCTCGCGTCCGCTGATGTTTCGACGGCGGTGGTGGGTGCGCTGGCGTCGAGCTATACCGGCGGGTCGTCATTCCCGGGACAGTTCGCGCAGGCGAACCGCCTCGCGCACCGGTGGATGTTCACCAACTCCGTGCAGTCCCAGCTGGATTCGCAGGGCCGCTGGGTGGTGGACCTGGCGCCGATGCTGGCGGACAGTTCGTTCCAACAGACGCTGAACAGTTATCGCATCCAGGTTCCGCAGACGCTGCCGGTGCCGCTCACGGAGAATGTGCCGGCGGCGGTGCGCCCCGGCCAATTGCAGCGCGTGGCCACCTGGGGTCCGTGGGTCAGCGCCGGCCTAGCCGGTCTGGCCGGATTGGGTGCGCTGCTGACCGTCGTGGCAGCGCGCAAGCGTGGCAAAGCAATTGCCGCACTGGGTGTTTCGCTGCTGCTGGTGGGCGCGGTGGGTTGGGTCGGTCTGGAGATCGGCAGCAGCTACCTCGACGGCGCGCTGGGGTCCGTCTCCGGGAATCCGCGCCAGATCGCCGAATCCATGGTGCAGCAGTCTATTTCGAGCATGCACCAGTGGCTGAACCTGGGGCTGGCCGGCGGCGGGGCCCTGGTGGTCCTGGGTGTCGTCGTCGCGCTGCTCGGCGGCATCGGGCACCGTTCGGTGCGCGAGCCCCGCCTGACGCCGTAGCGGCGAGCGTGCACCCTTATGCAAATCAGGTGTCTGCAATTGCATACTGGTGCACGCTCGCGCCGTCAGGTAGCTCCGATGGTGCGCCAGAGGAACTCGTACGTCAACGCCGTCTTGAACGCCGTCTGCGCGTTGTCCGCCGCGCCGGCGTGCCCGCCCTCGATGTTCTCGTAGTACCGCACCCGGTGCCCGGCGGCCTCGAGCGCCGCGGTCATCTTACGGGCGTGGCCGGGATGCACGCGGTCATCGCGCGTCGACGTCGTCATCAGCAACGCCGGGTAATCGGCTGTGGCCGAGATGTTCTGGTACGGCGAGAATGCCTCCATGAACGCCCAGTCGGCGGGGTTGTCCGGGTCGCCGTACTCGGCCACCCAGGATGCGCCGGCCAGCAGTAGGTGGAATCGCTTCATGTCCAGCAGTGGCACGCTGCACACCAGCGCGCCGAACAGCTCCGGGTAGCGGGTCAGCATGACACCCATCAACAGGCCACCGTTGCTGCCGCCCTGCGCGCCCAGTTGCGGCACGGTGGTGATGCCACGGTCGACGAGATCCGTTGCCACCGCAGCGAAATCCTCGTAAACCAGATGCCGGTTCTCGCGCATGGCCTGGGTGTGCCAGCGCGGGCCGTATTCGCCGCCGCCGCGGATGTTGGCCAGCACGTAGGTGCCGCCGCGGGCCAGCCACAGCCGGCCCAGCACGCCGGCATAGCCGGGCAGGTTGGAATTCTCGAAGCCGCCGTAACCGCCCAGCAGGGTCGGGCCGGGACCAGAACGATCGCGATGCCCGACAACGAAATACGGGATCCGGGTGCCGTCGGCCGAGGCCACGAAGTGTTGGGACACCGCCAGGTCGGTGGCGTCGAAGAACGACGGTGCGCTCTTGACCTCGACCAGCGACTCACCCGCGTGGCCCCACAGCAGCCGCGACGGGACGGTGAATCCACTGCAGTCCACGAAGATCTCGTCGCCGTACTCGTCCACGTCGACGATCACGGTGTTGGTGTTCGGCGGGATGCCGGCCACCGGTTCGCGATGCCAGCTGCCGGGGGTGGTGATCTCCAGCCGGCTGGCGACGTCGGCCAGGGTCAGCAGGATGAGCCGGTCGCGGGTCCAGGAGAACGACTCCAGGCTGGTGTGCGCGTCGGGCTCGAATACTACGGTCAGTTCGGCTGTACCGGTGAGGAATTCGTCGTATTTCGCGGCCAGGAGCGAGCCTGCTGGATGCAATGTGGACCCGACCTGCCAGTCGGTGCGCGGGCGGATCAGCAGCCATTCCCGGTGCGCCGAGATGCTGGCGTCGGTCGGTACCTCGACGAGGACCGGCTGCTCGCCGCGCAGTTCGTAGTATTCCCGGTTGAAGAAGTCGGTCGACCGCGAGATGAACAGCCGCTCGTAGCCGGGGGTCGGGTCGTAGCCGGCTCCCACACTGACGTCCGACGCCGAGCCCTCGAACAACGTCGCCGCCTCGGCCAGGGCCTGCCCACGGCGCCAGCGCTTCACGATGCGGGGATAGCCCGAATCGGTCAGCGAGCCGGGCCCGAAGTCGGTGCCGACCAGCACCGAATCCGCGCCCTCCCAGGTGATCGACGTCTTGGCTTCCGGCAGGTTGAACCCGTCTTCAACGAATTTCCTTGTCCGAAGATCGAATTCGCGTACCACGGTGGCGTCGGCACCGCCGCGCGACAGGCTGATCAATGCCAGCGTAAGGTCCGGTTCGATGACGTCGGCGCCGGCCCACACCCAGTTTTCGCCGTCGACCGCGGCCAGAGCGTCTATATCGATCAGCACGTCCCACTCGGGTTCGTCCGTGCGGTAGCTGTCCAGCGTGGTGCGCCGCCACAGCCCGCGCGGATTGGCGCCGTCGCGCCAGAAGTTGTACAGGTGGTCGCCCCGGCGGCGCACGTAGGGGATGCGGCTGTCGGTGTCGAGAATCTCGAGCGCCTCGGCACGCATGTGCTCGAACGTGTCGTCGCACAACTCGGCGACGGTCGGTGCGTTGTGGTCCCGCACCCAGTCCAGGGCGGCGTCTCCGGTGACATCCTCGAGCCACAGGAAGGGGTCGGTGCTGCTCGGTTCGGGCATGCCGCCAATCTTGCCCGCGGCGTAGGGTGGCCGGCATGGTGGCCCCTGCCCGGGTGTTGATCACGCGCAGTGCCGCCGACCTGTTGGCGACGCTGCAGGGTCGGCACGGCCCGCTGATGTTCCATCAGTCCGGCGGCTGCTGCGACGGGTCGTCGCCGATGTGCTATCCGGTCGGCGACTTCATCGTGGGGGACCGGGACGTGCTGCTGGGGCTGCTCGACGTGGTGGGCGACCGCCAGCCCGACGGCGTGCCGGTGTGGATCTCCGGGCCCCAGTTCGATGCCTGGAAGCACACCCAGCTGGTGATCGACCTGGTGCCGGGTCGCGGCGGCGGATTCAGCCTCGAAGCACCCGAGGGCGTGCGGTTCCTGTCCCGCGGACGCGCCTTCACCGATGACGAGAATTGCCAGCTCAGCGCCGCCACCCCGGTCACCGGATCGGGCTATGAGCAGGGGCAACGGCCGGCCGGTCCGCGCGGCTCCGTGGTCGCCGAAGCAGCCGATGCGTGCACGTTGCCGGTGGGGCGCGCCGCGCAGGTCCACGGCTAACCGCAGGTCACGCGGTAGCGTTTTCTTCGTGGTTCCCCTACCGCGGGCGAGATGGCTGACCGGCGCACTGCTGCTGGGTGTGGCGGCCGGGGTCATCGCGGCGGTGCTGGCGACGCTGCTCGTCACCGTCTCGGTCCGGCCCGACGTCGCGATCGGTCTGGTCCTCGTGGTGCCGACGGCCCTGGGTGCGGCGTTGCTGATGGTGTCGGGTAGCCGGACCGTGACGGCCATGGGCGCGTTCTGTCTGGCGTTCGCTCCCGGCTGGTTCATCGTGCTGGTCCTCACGCAGGTGGTGAGCGGTGGCTGACAGCGTTGACGTAGTAGAGACCGGCGCTGTGGATACCGGCTCCATGCCGATGACCGAACCGCACCACGCACCCATCTTCGACACCGGCCCGCATCCCGAACCGCTGAACTTCGGGGGCGACGCGGTTGACTACACCCCGCCGGTGGAGGTCAACCCCTACGCGCGCGCCAGCCGGGAGCCGGTGCACATCGACCTCAGTGGGGCGATCTCGTCGGAGCCCGTCGTGGTGCCCGCAGCGCCCGTCGCGGTACCGGGCCAGTTCGCCTTCATCAAGCGCTGGAAGCTGGCGCTGGTACTGGCCGGCGTGTGGCTGGTCGGAGCGCTCGCCGGCGCTGGCATGTACTTCTGGTGGTTCCACGCGATGGACAAGACGTGGGTGGAATTCGCGGCCCTGGTGTTCGTGATCGTGTGTGTGGTGGCCGCGCTACTGGTCGCGATGGTCGACAACCGGCCCACCCTGTCCGCGGTCGCCCTGGCGGTGATGTCGACGCCGTGCGCGGCGGCCTGCGGTGCGGGCCTACTCTACGGGCTGTACGCGTACCGCCTGATCACCGCCACTCAGTAAGTCCTGCGAGAGTTTGTCGCAGACGGCGCTACTGGATGCGAGGCGCTTGGTCGCACCACTAGGCTGGGGAGCCGTGACTCACTATGACGTCGTCGTGCTCGGTGCCGGCCCCGGCGGATACGTGGCGGCGATCCGGGCGGCCCAGCTCGGACTGAACACCGCCATCGTGGAACCCAAGTACTGGGGCGGGGTGTGCCTCAACGTCGGATGTATCCCGTCCAAGGCGCTGCTGCGCAACGCCGAACTGGCCCACATCTTCACCAAGGAGGCCAAGACTTTCGGCATCAGCGGTGAGGTCACCTTCGATTTCGGCGCGGCGTTCGACCGCAGCCGCAAGGTCGCCGACGGCCGGGTGGCCGGCGTGCACTTCCTGATGAAGAAGAACAAGATCACCGAACTGGGCGGCTACGGGAAGTTCACCGGACCCAGCTCGTTGACCGTCGAACTCAATGACGGCGGCACCGAGCAGGTGGAGTTCGACAACGCGATCATCGCGACCGGATCCTCGACCCGGCTGGTGCCCGGCACCTCGCTGAGCGAGAACGTCGTCACCTACGAGAAGCAGATCCTGACCCGGGAGCTGCCGGGGTCCATCATCATCGCCGGCGCCGGTGCGATCGGCATGGAGTTCGCCTACGTCCTGAAGAACTACGGCGTCGACGTCACTATCGTCGAGTTCCTGCCGCGTGCGTTGCCCAACGAGGACGCCGAGGTCTCCAAGGAGATCGAGAAGCAGTACAAGAAGCTCGGTGTGAAGATCCTGACCGGCACCAAGGTCGAGTCCATCACGGACTCGGGCTCCGCGGTGACGGTGGTCGTTTCCAAGGACGGCAAGACCGACGAACTGAAGGCCGACAAGGTGTTGCAGGCCATCGGTTTTGGGCCCAACGTCGAGGGCTTCGGCCTGGAGGCCGCCGGGGTTGCGCTGACCGACCGCAAGGCCATCGCCATCGACGACAACATGCGCACCAACGTGCCGCACATCTACGCCATCGGCGATGTCACCGGCAAGTTGCAGCTCGCCCACGTGGCCGAGGCGCAGGGCGTCGTTGCCGCCGAGACCATCGCCGGTGCCGAGACCATGACGCTGGGCGACTACCGGATGATGCCGCGCGCCACGTTCTGTCAGCCGCAGGTGGCCAGCTTCGGGCTCACTGAAGAGCAGGCCAAGGCCGAAGGCTACGACGTTGTCGTCGCCAAGTTCCCGTTCACCGCCAACGGGAAGGCGCACGGGCTGGCCGACCCGACCGGCTTCGTCAAGTTGATCGCCGACAAGAAGCACCTCGAGCTGATCGGCGGGCACCTGATCGGGCCCGACGTGTCCGAGCTGCTGCCCGAGCTGACGCTGGCGCAGAAGTGGGACCTGACCGCCACCGAATGCGCGCGCAACGTGCACACCCACCCGACGCTGTCGGAGGCACTGCAGGAGTGCTTCCACGGCCTGGCCGGTCACATGATCAACTTCTGATGTTCGCGCGCGCTGCACTCCCGGCCCTGTTGCTGACCGCGGCGGGTGTGGTCGGCGCCGGTCCCGCCGCAGCGGCGCCGGAAGCCCCTGACCTGTCCGGGTATTCAGCGGCAGCACCGGATCAGTACGTCGACGGCGGCGAGGTCTACTTCCAGACTCCGGACGGGCTGTTGTGCGGAATCCGGCCGGCGCAGGGCATGGCCGGCTGTGACGGTCCGTTGCCGCGAGGATCGAGCGGGGCCAATCAGGTTGTGCTGTCGGCCGACCAGGTGCGCCGGGGTCTGCACAACACGGCCAGCCCGTTGTTCGTGAAGTCGACCGGGGCCGCCGCCGCGGTGTTGCCGGTGGGCCACAAGATCGTGTTCGACGATTTCGCCTGCGCGGTGGGCGACGCAAAGGTGTTCTGCACCAAGGGCACCCCGGTGGCCCAGTGGATGGCGATCACCCCCGACGGCGCCAGTGTGGGTCCGCCGACGCCCGGGCTGCCGGCCGGCTTTCCCGATCCCAACGATTTCGTCGTCGGCGACGAGAGCTACATCGTCGGCACCGGAGCGAAGAACCTGTTCCCGGTGTTCACCGTCGGTTCTGGGCTGACGTGCAAGATGGCGATGTTCAGCGGTGGTGTGATCGGTTGTGACACAACGCCTCCGGCGGCGCTGCCCGGTGTCGACGGTTCGGACGATGAGGTGTTCGCACAGCTGCCGGGGCCCGTCGGCACCCGCCGGGCCGGGACTCCACGCCTGGCCAACCCCGACTACCCGGGGGTCGTCAAGGAGCTACCCATCGGGCACCGGATCGATTCCTACGGCGCCACCTGCATGGCCACCGACGACGGCGTCGCGTGCTTCGGGGCCGCCGGTGGTGCGCCGCAGGGGTTTCAGGTGAGTGCTTCGGAGACAACTACTTTCGGTGGTAGCTGACGGCCGGGAGTGGCTAGTCCGGGAAGTCCAGGGGAACCCTCAGCGTGTTCAGTGTCGCCGCCACCATGTCGTAATGCCCTGCCAGGAAACAGAACTCGATCAGCTGATGGTTGTTCAGATGCTCCGAGAGCTGTGACCACGTGTCGTCGGAAACGGTGCGATCCGTGATGAATTCGTCGGTCGCCCGGATCAGCGCACGCTGACGGTCGGTCAGCCCTTCGGCATCGGGCCCTTCGAAAATCCTTGCCTGGGTCTGGTTGTCGAGTCCCCGGCTGCGCGCCAGTCGGCGATGCTGCTGCAACTCATACTCGGATTGGCGCAGATGGCCCACCCGCAGGATCACCAATTCGGTGTCCCGCTTGGGCAATCGGCCCCAGTACAGCAGCGAACCTGCGAAGGGCAGATAGGTCCACATCGTGGACCGGCTGCGAGCCAGGGCGTTGAACAGATGGAACTCGGGTGCCCGGATGCCGCGCGCACCGACCGCGCAGATGACCGCGTTGATCAACCCGACGTCGCGGACGCCGCGGGTGACCGGAATCCGAGCCGGTTCGGCCGAACT
Source organism: Mycobacterium sp. (assembly GCF_046330795.1). Taxonomy (GTDB): domain Bacteria; phylum Actinomycetota; class Actinomycetes; order Mycobacteriales; family Mycobacteriaceae; genus Mycobacterium. The sequence goes on from NZ_JAXLSA010000003.1 coordinate 188,225, forward strand.
CATGCCGGCCGCACCAGATACGGCGACACCGTGCTGCGGTGCTCGTCGATGTCCAGCGCGCGACCCAGTGCCGGGAAGGCGCGCTGCGGGCAGTTGTCGCGTTCGCACACCCGGCAGCCAGCGCCGATCGGGGTGGCGACGAGGTCGGCGGTCAGGTCCAATCCCTCCGAGTAGACGAGCCGGTGTGCATGACGCAGTTCGCAACCCAAGCCGATGGCAAAGGTCTTTCCCGGCTGACCATACCGGTAGGCGCGGCGCTCGACGGTGCGCGCCACCCACAGATAGTTGCGCCCGTCGGGCATCTGCGCGACCTGGACGCTGATCTTGCCCGGATTGGCGAACGTCTCGTAGACATTCCACAACGGACAGGTGCCTCCCGACGACGAGAAGTGAAAGCCGGTGGCGGACTGACGTTTTGACATGTTCCCGGCTCGATCGACGCGAACGAACGAGAACGGCACACCGCGCATCGACGGTCGTTGCAGCGTCGAGAGCCGGTGACAGATGGTCTCGTAGCTGACCGAGTAGAGGGCCGACAGGCGTTCGACGTCGTAGCGGAATTCCTCGGCGACGGCGTGAAATTGCCGGTAGGGCAAGACCGTTGCGGCCGCGAAGTAATTCGCCAGGCCGCGTCTGGCCAGCGTTCGGGACTCGGGGCTGGTGAATGTGCCGTCGTCGACCATCGCGTCGATCAGATCGCCGAACTCGAGGTAGGCCAATTCAGTGGCCAGCCGGAACACCTGCTGTCCGCCCGAGAGCTGATTCCCGATCTGCAGTGTCCTGGTCTGCGGGTCGTAGCGGTGCAGCACGCTGTCGCCGAGGTCGACCTGCCGCACGATGCGCACACCGTGCACCTGGTTGAGTCGCTGGGACAGATCGCGGGCGAGATCGCCTCGGTGCATACCCATCCGCACCGTGAGGTCCTCGGCGGCGGTGTCGAGTTCGTCGAGGTAGTTCTGGCGGTCGTAGAAATAGTCGCGCACCTCTTCGTGCGGCATGGCGATCACTGCGCTGCCGCTGCTGTCAGTGAACCGGCCCTCGGCGACCGCCGTCAGCTGCGCGGTGGTGATCCGGTAGCGCCGATGCAGGTTGACCATCGCCCGGGCGACCGCCGGGTGCGCACCGACCACCTCGGCGATCTCGGCCGGATCCAGGTCGATGTCGAGGTCGCGGTCCAGGCTGACCTCGCGCAGCTCGGCGACCAGGCGGGTGTCGTCCTGGGAGGCGAAGAAGGTCGCGTCGACGCCGAACACCTCGGTGATCCGCAGCAGCACCGCCACCGTCAATGGCCGGACGTCGTGCTCGATCTGGTTGAGGTAGCTGGGGGAGATCTGCAGCGTCTGTGCCAGCGCGGCCTGGCTGAGGCCGCGCTCGTTGCGGAGCTGACGCACGCGTGAGCCGACGAACGTCTTGGACATTCGACCAGGTTACTCGGCTGCTAATTGGCCTTCGCACACTTCGCAGCCGGCGCGGGCGCAGCCAGCGGTTCGTCGACGAAAACGCACGCTCGGCCCGCGCGCAACCGTTTGGCATGATGACCGGGATGGCTATCGAGGATGTGGCGAACGCCCCGGCGACGGGCTTGGCGAAGACGCTGATGCCGGTTCCCGACCCGCACCCCGACGTCTTCGACACGCAGTGGCCGCTGCGGGTCGCCGACATCGACCGCGTCGGACGACTGAAGTTCGACGCCGCGTGCCGGCACATCCAGGACGTCGGCACCGATCAGCTGCGCCAGATGGGCTACGAGGAAACCCACCCGCTGTGGATCGTGCGGCGCACGATGATCGACCTGATCAGGCCCATTGAGTTCCAGGACATGCTACGGATGCGCCGCTGGTGTTCGGGCACGTCGAACCGGTGGTGCGAGATGCGCGTGCGCATCGATGGAAAGCGCGGCCAGGGTCTGATGGAGTCCGAGGCGTTCTGGATCAACATCAACCGCGAGACCCAGGGCCCGGCGCGCATCTCCGATGACTTCCTGGAGGGTCTGCAACGCACGACGGTCGTCGACCGGCTGCGATGGAAGGCGTACCTGAAACCCGGTGCCCGCGAGGACGCCAACCAGATCCGTGACTATCCGGTGCGGGTCTCCGACATCGACCTGTTCGACCACATGAACAACTCGGTCTACTGGAGCGTGATCGAGGACTACCTGCACGCTCACCCCGACCTGCTCGCCGGACCGCTGCGGGTCACCATCGAGCACGATGCCGCCGTGGCGCTCGGGGACAAGCTGGAGATCCTGGAGCACGTGCATCCGGCGGGTTCGACGGACATGTTCGGTCCCGAACTGGTGGATCGCGCTGTTACAACGCTCACATACGCGGTCGGCGACGAGACCAAAGCGATCGCCGCGATCTTCCCGCTCTAACAGTACGTTTGTCCGATGTTTTTCGGTGCTGACCTGCGGCGTTCATGTTACCGACGGGTAGCAGCTGAAGCGGTCAAGTTCGGCAGAACTTTGCAAGATTTGCAAGTTCACACGATCTCGTAGCTGAAATTGGCAATCAATATGGCTTGAACTGCGCATATTCCCGGTGGCATCCTTGCTCCAGCACGCCACTGAAGTTGCCTCGGCATTAACAAACCGGCGATCTGAACTCGCCGAGAGGAGCACGCAATGTCCACGGTCGGAACACCGAAGTCCCCCGAGCAGATCCAGCACGACTGGGATCACAACCCCCGCTGGAAGGGCATCACCCGCACTTACACGCCGCAGGACGTCGTCGCCCTGCAGGGCCACGTCGTCGAGGAGAGCACGCTGGCTCGCCGCGGCTCCGAGGTGCTGTGGGAGCAGCTCCACGAGATGGACTACGTCAACTCGCTGGGTGCGCTGACCGGCAACCAGGCGGTCCAGCAGGTCCGCGCCGGCCTCAAGGCCATCTACCTGTCGGGTTGGCAGGTTGCCGGTGACGCCAACCTGTCCGGCCACACCTACCCCGACCAGAGCCTCTACCCGGCCAACTCGGTCCCGCAGGTCATCCGTCGCATCAACAACGCGCTGCTGCGCGCCGACCAGATCGCCAAGGTCGAGGGTGACCGTTCGGTCGAGAACTGGCTGGCCCCGATCGTGGCCGACGGCGAAGCCGGCTTCGGTGGCGCGCTGAACGTCTACGAGCTGCAGAAGGCCATGATCGCCGCCGGTGTCGCCGGTTCGCACTGGGAGGACCAGCTCGCGTCGGAGAAGAAGTGCGGCCACCTCGGTGGCAAGGTGCTGATCCCGACCCAGCAGCACATCCGCACCCTGACCTCGGCCCGCCTGGCTGCCGACGTGGCCGACGTGCCCACCGTCGTCATCGCCCGGACCGACGCCGAGGCCGCCACGCTGATCACCTCCGACGTCGACGACCGCGACAAGCCGTTCGTCACCGGCGAGCGCACCGCCGAGGGCTTCTACCACGTGAAGAACGGCCTCGAGCCCTGCATCGCCCGTGCCAAGGCCTACGCGCCGTACTCGGATCTGATCTGGATGGAGACCGGCACCCCGGACCTCGAGCTGGCCAAGAAGTTCGCCGAAGGCGTCAAGAGCGAGTTCCCGGACCAGATGCTGGCCTACAACTGCTCACCGTCGTTCAACTGGAAGCAGCACCTGGACGACGCGACGATCGCGAAATTCCAGAACGAGCTCGGCGCGATGGGCTTCAAGTTCCAGTTCATCACGCTGGCCGGCTTCCACGCCCTCAACTACTCGATGTTCGATCTGGCCCACGGCTACGCCCGCAACCAGATGAGCGCCTACGTCGAGCTGCAGGAGCGCGAGTTCGCCGCCGAGGAGCGTGGTTACACCGCGACCAAGCACCAGCGCGAGGTCGGCGCCGGCTACTTCGACCGGATCGCCACCACGGTCGATCCGACCAGCTCCACCACGGCGCTGGCCGGCTCCACCGAAGAGGGCCAGTTCCACTAGCAGTCTCCGCTCGAGAATTGGGTTTCTGACAGCCCGTCCTGGTAGAACGCGTCAGAAACCCAATTCTCGGCGCTGAAAGATCAACCCGTAGGCCCCGCCCCGAACGAGGGGCGGGGCCTTCGCTGTGTTAGGGAGTACCCATGAGCAAGATCGAACGTGTGGGCGTCGTGGGCGGCGGACAGATGGGCGGCGGGATCGCCGAGGTGAGCGCCAAGGCCGGCGTTGACGTCATCGTCTACGAGCCCACCGAGGAATTCGCGGCCGGTAGCAAGAAGCGGATCACCGCCTCCCTGGACAAGGCCGTGGAGAAGGGCAAGCTGGCCGCCGAGGACCGCGACGCGGCGCTGGGCCGGCTGACATTCACCACCGCCCTGACGGACCTCGCCGACCGGCAACTGGTCATCGAGGCGATCGTCGAGGACGAGAGCGTCAAGGCCAAGCTGTTCGCCGAGCTCGACGCGATCATCACCGATCCCGGCGCGGTGCTGGCCTCCAACACCTCGAGCATTCCGATCATGAAGATCGCCGCCGCGACCAAGAACCCGCAGCGGGTGCTCGGCCTGCACTTCTTCAATCCCGTGCCGGTGCTGCCGCTCGTCGAACTGGTCGCCACCCTGGTGACCGACGAGAAAGCCGTGGCCGCTGTCGCCGAATTCGCCGGCCAGACGCTGGGCAAGAAGGTCGTGCGCTGCACCGACCGGTCGGGGTTCATCGTCAACGCGCTCCTGGTGCCCTACCTGCTGTCGGCCATCCGGATGGCCGAGGCAGGGGTCGCCACCGTCGAGGACATCGACACCGCCGTGGTCGCCGGGCTCTCACATCCGATGGGGCCGCTACGCCTGTGCGACCTCATCGGCCTGGACACGATGAAACTGATCGCGGACTCGATGTTCGAGGAATACAAGGAGCCGCTGTACGCGCCGCCTCCGCTGTTGTCGCGCATGGTCGAGGCCGGCCAGCTGGGCAAAAAGTCCGGCCGGGGTTTCTACATTTATTGAGCCCACAGGGCTCGCGCGTATTGGCCAGAACGCTCAACCGTGGGCTAGCCTGGCTCGCGGTGGCGAAGACCCGATCGCCGCCACTGATCCACAGAGCAAGGGGTAGGAAGCCGCATGCCTGAAGTCGAGAACGAAATGAAGCCCTACTACGAGGAGTCCCAGGGCATCTACGACGTCTCCGACGAGTTCTTCGCGTTGTTCCTCGACCCGACCATGGGCTACACCTGCGCGTACTTCGAGCGTGACGACATGACCCTCGAGGAGGCACAGAACGCCAAGTTCGACCTGGCGCTGGGCAAGCTCAACCTCGAGCCCGGAATGACGCTGCTCGACGTGGGCTGCGGCTGGGGCGGTGCGCTGCGTCGCGCGGTCGAGAAGTTCGACGTCAACGTCATCGGCATCACGCTGAGCAAGAACCAGAGCGCCTACAGCCGCAAGATGCTCGCCGGCATCCCGACCAACCGGACCGTCGAGATCCGCATGCAGGGCTGGGAGGAGTTCGACGACAAGGTGGACCGCATCGTGTCCATCGGCGCGTTCGAGGCGTTCAAGGTCGAGCGGTATCCCGCGTTCTTCGCCAAGGCCTATAGCGTGCTGCCCGACGACGGCCGCATGTTGCTGCACACCATCCTGGCGCACAACCAGGCCTTCTTCCGCGACAACGGCATCAAGATCACCATCAGCGATCTGAAGTTCATGAAGTTCATCGAGCAGGAGATCTTCCCCGGCGGCCGTCTGCCGGCCGTGGAGGACATCGAAAAGCTGGCTGCCGACTCGGGTTTCACGCTCGAGCGCGTCCACCTGCTGCAGCCGCACTATGCGCGCACGCTCGACATGTGGGCCGAGAACCTGGAGAAGAACAAGGACGCGGCGCTGGCCATGCAGGGCCAGGAGGTCTACGACCGCTACATGCACTACCTGACCGGCTGCGCGGACTTCTTCCACCGCGGCGTCACCAACGTCGGTCAGTTCACGCTGCAGAAGTAGCTTGCGCTAGAGCGCGGCGACCTTCTTGCGCTCGGCCTCGAGGTCGAAATCGGCTGCGGGCCAAGACAGATCCATCGCGGTGAGCGCCTCGATGAGCAACTCGGTGACCGCCAGCCGGCTGTACCACTTCTTGTCGCACGGCACGACGTGCCACGGTGCGTAGTCCGTCGAGGTCTTGTCCAGCACCGCCTGATAGGCCTCCTTGTAGTCCGGCCACACGGCGCGTTCCTTCAGGTCGCCCGGGTTGTACTTCCAGTACTTGGTCGGGTCCTCGAGGCGCGCCGCCAGGCGCCGCTTCTGCTCGTCGAGTGACACGAACATCGCGACCTTCACGATCGTCATCCCGCCGTCGACGAGTTCCTTCTCGAACGCGTTGATCTCGTCGTAGCGCGCGCCCCAGACCTCCGGCGGGACCAGGTTGTGCACCCGGACCACCAGGACATCCTCGTAGTGCGAGCGGTCGAACACCCCAATATGTCCCGCGGCCGGCAACGCCTTGCGGATCCGCCACAGGTAGTGGTGCTCGAGTTCCTCCGCGGTGGGCACCCCGAAGCCGTGGTAGTCGATGCCCATCGGGCTGCCGGCGGCGACGACGTGGTTGACGATCCCGCCCTTGCCCGCGGTGTCCATGCCCTGCAGCACCAGCAGGATGGAGCGCTTGTCGTCGGCGCGGCCGTTGGCGTAGAGCTTCTCCTGCAGATCGGCGAACACCGCGTTGCGCTCCGCCTGGATCCTGGGCGCGTCGGCCTTGTCGCCCTTGAATCCCGGACTGGAGTCGGTGTCGATGTCGGAGACCTTGCTCCCGGGCTCGAACTTCAGGACCCTGTCGGGTTCATGGGTCCACTGCGAGGGCAGGTCGTCGGCCATGACGGTGAGCCTATAAGCCCGGGGGACGCGAATCAGGGTGCTTCGTCGACAGCCGTCGGCAGGACGGGCGTCGGATGCGGTTGGCTGTTGAACGCGGCCAGCGATCCGTTGGTCTCGACGATGCCGCACAGGGCGCTCCAGGACAGCATGGTCAGGTAGTCGATCAGCTCGTCGGAACTCATCCGGCGGTGCGACATCCATGAGTGTGTGGCCAACTGCACGCCGCCGACGATCATGTACGCCCACGGTTCGACACCCTTGGTGTCCATCCCGACCTTTTGCATGCGGCGGCGGAACATGACGGCCAGCATCCCGGCGATGATCCGTTCGCTGTCGGCGATCACCTTGCTCTTGCCGGCCGAACTGTTGGCGAACACGAACGGGTAGATCTCCGGCTCGGCGGCGACGGTCTCGACGTAGACGCGGATGATTTCGCGGGTCAGGTCGTAGCCGTCGAGGTTGGTGGACAGGGCCGCGGCCATGTTCGGGATCAGGGTGGTCTGCGCGAATCGCATCATGACGGCCGTCGTGAGGTCGTTCTTGTCGACGAAGTAGCGGTACAGGACGGTCTTGGAAACACCGATCTCCGCGGCGATCTCGTCCATGCTGACGTCGCGGCCACGGGTGCGGATGGCTTCCAGCGTTCCGTCGACGAGCTCATTGCGCCGTTCCACCTTGTGCTGGTGCCAGCGTCTCTTGCGCCCGTCCACCTTGTTCGCAGGCGGCCTGGCCCCGGTTGCCACGTCAGCAGTTCCTGTTCTGTCGATGATGCTGATATTACGGCCAGATCCTGACACCGCGGCGGCCCGCCCCGAGCGCCGGTCACAGTAACTGGACCCCTGCGGCCCGCCCTGCAACTCGCCGGAGTAGCGGATGATGGAGACGTGGCAGCTCTCCCAGAACTCCCGACTTCGCCGGCCGATGGTTTCGGCCGTCCAACTCCCGCGGTGAGTGACACCGTCATGGGGATATCGCAGACCCTGGGTTCGTTGGCGGAGTCGTTCGCCGACGCGGACCCGGTCGCCGACGAGCAGCGCCGCCGCGGCCTGCGCCGGATGAAGCTCGTGGCCCTCGGGTTCCTGCTCGGGGCGACGGTGATCTTCCTGGCGTGCACGTGGGCGCAGAAGGGCGGCGACGCGCCCGCCTGGGTGGGCTACGTCCGGGCGGCGGCCGAGGCCGGCATGGTCGGCGCGCTGGCCGACTGGTTCGCGGTCACGGCGTTGTTCAAGCACCCGCTGGGTCTGCCGATCCCGCACACCGCGATCATCCGGAAGAAGAAGGACCAGCTCGGTGAGAGCTTGGGCACATTCGTCCGCGAGAATTTCCTGTCGCCGCAGAACGTCGAGACCAAACTGCGGGACACCGACATCGCCGGCCGCGTCGGTAAATGGTTGTCCGAGCGCGAGCATGCCGAGCGCGTCGCCGGGGAGGCGGCGTCGGTGATGCGGGTGGGTGTCGAATTGCTCAACGACGATGACATTCAGCAGGTGATCGACCGGATGATCGTGCGGCGCATCGCCGAGCCGCAATGGGGGCCGCCGGTGGGCCGGGTGCTCTCCACGCTGCTCGCCGAGAATCGGCAGGAGACGCTGATCCAGTTGCTGGCCGACCGCGCGTTCCAGTGGGCGCTCAATGCCGGGGACACCATCGACCGGGTCATCATGCGCGATTCGCCGAGCTGGTCGCCCCGGTTCGTCGACCAGTTGGTCGGCGACCGGATCCACCGTGAGCTGATGGATTTCACCGACAAGGTGCGCCGCGACCCGAATCATGAACTGCGCCAATCGGCTACGCGCTTCCTCTTCGAGTTCGCCGACGATCTCCAGAACGATCCGCTGACCATCGCCAAGGCCGAGTCGGTCAAGGAGCAACTGATGGCCCGCGACGAGGTCACCCGGGCGGCGGAGACGGCGTGGCGCACCCTCAAGCGCCTGGTGCTGGAAGGCGTCGACGATCCGTCCAGCACGCTGCGCGCGCGGGTCGCGGATTCCGTCGTCCGCATCGGGGAGTCGCTGCGCGACGACGCCGAACTGCGCGACAAGGTGGACAACTGGATCGTCCGCGGGGCCCAGCATCTGGTGAGCCAGTACGGCGTGGAGATCACCTCGATCATCACCGAGACCATCGAGCGTTGGGACGCCGAGGACGCGTCCCGGCGCATCGAATTGCATGTCGGCCGCGACCTGCAATTCATCCGCATCAACGGCACCGTGGTGGGCGCCCTGGCGGGCCTGATTATTTACGCAGTGGCACAAATCATATTCTGACCTGCGCTTGCAACTGCTTGCAAGAGCTAGCACTTGTGCGTACCGTGGGATGTAGCAATTCCGACGAGTACATCAGGGGTGAGCCATGTCGCAGGATGAGAATCTTGCCGCCGTGGTGAGCACTGTCGCCTCCCATGCCGCATCGGATATTGGCAGTTTCATCCGGGCGCAGCGCGAGGCCGCACAGGTTTCGGTACGGCAGCTGGCCGAGAAGGCCGGGGTCAGTAACCCCTATCTCAGCCAGATCGAGCGGGGTTTACGCAAACCCTCGGCCGAGGTACTCAACCAGATCGCCAAGGCGTTGCGGGTGTCCGCCGAGGTGCTCTACGTGCAGGCCGGGATCCTCGAGCCCAGCGAGAGCAACGCGGTGCGCGACGCCATCGTGACCGACATGGCGATCAGCGAGCGGCAGAAGCAGGTGCTGCTCGACATCTACACCTCTTTCCTCCAGCAGAACGAGGCGCTTCAGAAGGAGCTTCCATCTGATCAAACCTCATGAAATGCCTTGCAGAACAAACCGATTGATCACTCCCCGAAAGGAAGAAGAAAATGGCAGAGAACACCACCACCGTTGAGGACCTGAAGGCTCCGCTGCTCGCCGCCGTGGGTGCCGCGGACCTGGCCCTGGCCACCGTCAACGAGATCGTCGTCACGCTTCGTGAGCGTGCCGAGGAAGCCCGCACCGACGCCAGCGAGCGTGCCGAGGAGAGCCGCGCCAAGCTGACCGCGCGTGTCGACGAGGCCCGCGACCGGCTGACCAAGCTGCAGAGCGACCTGCCCAAGGAACTGGGCGATCTGCGCGAGCGGCTGTCGGCCGACGAGCTGCGCAAGGTCGCCGAGGAGTACGCCGAGGCCGCCACCAGCACCTACAACAAGCTCGTCGAGCGTGGCGAGGCCGCCCTGGAGCGGCTGCGCAACCAGCCGGCGATCGAGGGTGCCGCGGACCGCGTCGAAGAGTACGTCGACCAGGCCGTCGAGCTGACCCAGGATGCGCTGGGCACCGTCGCCACCCAGACCCGCGCGGTCGGTGAGCGTGCCGCCAAGCTGGTCGGTGTCGAACTGCCGGGCAAGGCCGAGGACGTCGCCGCGCCGGTGAAGAAGGCCGTCAAGAAGGCCGCGCCGGCCAAGAAGGCGCCGGCCGCCAAGAAGGCCGCCCCGGCCAAGAAGGCCCCGGCCGCCAAGAAGGCCCCGGCCAAGAAGGTCACCCAGAAGTAAGACCGTCAGTCGACGGCAATAACGGCACCCGCCTACCCTTGGAGTCGTGATGCTCCAAGGTGTGGCGGGTGCCGTTCTTCTTGTCGTGCACTACGCGGTTCTGATTACCACGCTGTATGCGCTGGTCCACGCTGCGCTGCAGCGCCCGGATGCCTACACCGCCGTGGACAAGCTCACCAAGCCGGCCTGGCTGGTGATCCTGGCCGCTGCGCTACTGCTGGCGTTCGTGATGGGGCCCGGTTTCGGGTCGGCCATCGCGGCATGCGCGGCGGGCGTATATCTGGCCGACGTCCGGCCGAAGCTGCTGGAAGTCCAGGGGAAGTCCCGCTGAGCGCGCGCCTGGGGTTGCTCTCGGCGGTGGCCGTGGCCGCCGCGGTGCTGGGCGCCGCGCCGGCGCACGCCGACAACGACGTGTTCACCCCGCCGTTCATCGACCACGCCAGGTGGGACCAGTACTGGGGCAACCTCAACACCTTGCGCGTGTATCCGACGCCGCAGGGCCGGGCCGCGGCCGGCACGCTGCAGACCACCGCACAGGCCGACGAGGCGTGGCAGGAGGTCCTCGCCGACGCCCCGGATGCCGACCAGCCCGGGATGCGCGCACAGTTCCTGTGCCACTGGCGCCTGGCGGAGTTCGCCGAACCGGGCAAGGTCAGTTGGAACATCGAGCCGTGGCGGCCCGTGGTGGACGACGTGAAGATGCTGAGCACCGGCTGCAATCCCGGCGGTGAGGAAGAGCCCGACTAGTGGGGGACTGGACGCGCCAGCAGGTGGCGGCGCTGGTCGATCACACGCTGCTCAAACCCGAGGCCACCGCGGCCGACGTCGCCGTACTGGTCGCCGAGGCGGTAGAGCTCGGGGTCTGCGCGGTGTGCGTGTCGCCGTCGATGGTGTCCGGCGCGGCCGACCTGTGTCCGGATGAGCTGCAGCTGGCCGCCGTCGCCGGATTCCCGTCGGGCAAGCATGACAGCGGGATCAAGGCCCGGGAGGCCGCGCTGGCCGTTGCGGCGGGTGCCACGGAGATCGACATGGTGATCGACGTCGGCGCTGCGGTTGCCGGTGAGCTTGGCGCGGTGGGCCGAGATATTGCGTTGGTGCGCAAGGCGATTCCGCATTCCGTGCTCAAGGTCATCGTCGAGTCGGCGGCGCTGCTGTCGCTGTCGGGGGACAGGCTGCTGGTCGACGTGTGCCGCGCGGCCGAGGATGCGGGCGCGGACTTCGTCAAGACCTCCACCGGGTTCCACCCCTACGGCGGTGCCTCGGTGGCCGCCGTGGCCGCGATGGCCGCGACGGTCGGAGATCGCCTGGGGGTAAAGGCATCCGGCGGAATTCGAACGGCCGCAGACGCCCTGGCGCTGCTGGACGCCGGGGCCACGCGGCTCGGGCTCTCCGGTACACGCGCGGTGCTCGACGGGCTCACATAGGCCCGGCCCGGAACCCGCGTCCTAGGCGCGGAAGCGGGCCGCCCGGCGCTGTACCCGGTGCGACCGGCCCCGGGTACGTTCGTGCGGATCGCCGAGGTGCATGGGATCGGCGTAGAAGACCTTCTTGGTGATCTCGACCAGCACCAGGTAGGCCAGCGTCAGCACGGCCAGCGCGGCGAAGAACTGCCAGGGCAGGGTGGTGAAACCCAGCCGGCCCGCCAGGGGCGACAGTGTCAGCGCCACGCCGACCGCGATCACCGTCAGCGTCGAGGCGATCAGCGCCACGCTGGGTCGGCTGCGGAAGAACGGGATCCGCCGGGTGCGGATGGCGAAGATGATCAGCGTCTGGGTCGCCAGGGATTCCAGGAACCAGCCGGTGCGGAATTCGGGTGCACCGGCGTGCAGTACCCCGAGCATCAGCCCGAAGGTCAGGAAGTCGAACAGCGAGCTGATCGGACCGAAGGTCAGCATGAACCGACGGATGAACGCGATGTTCCAGTGCGACGGCGCGTGCAACTGTTCGGGGTCGGCGTGGTCGGTGGGGATCGCCAATTGGGAGGTGTCGTAGAGCAGGTTGTTCAGCAGGATCTGGCCCGGCAGCATCGGCAGGAACGGCAACACCGCCGACGCGGCCGCCGCGCTGAACATGTTGCCGAAGTTGCTCGACGTGCCCATCAGGACGTACTTGATGGTGTTGGCGAAAATGCGCCGGCCCTCGGCCACGCCGTCGGCCAGCACGCCGAGGTCTTTCTCCAGCAGCACCACGTCGGCAGCATCCTTGGCAACGTCGGTGGCCGAATCCACCGAGATGCCGACATCCGCCGAGTGCAGTGCGAGTGCGTCGTTGACGCCGTCGCCCAGGTAGCCGACCGACCGCCCCTGTTTGCGCGCCGACCGGATGATCGCCGCCTTCTGCTCCGGTGTCACGCGGGCGAAGATCGTTGTGTTGGAGACCATTTCGTCGAAGTCGGTGCCGGAGAGCCGCTCCATGTCGGTGCCGGTGACGACTCCCTTGGAAGTCAGTCCGAGGTCCTTGCAGACCTTCTCGGCGACCTGCGGGTTGTCGCCGGTGGCGACCTTGACATCGATCTCGAGTTCGGCGAGCTTGGCCAGCGAGTCCTTGGCGGCGGCCTTCGGGTTGTCGGCGAACACCAGGAATCCCGCCAGGGTCAGGCCCTGCTCGTCGGCCGCGGTGATGGCCGTCAGGGCGGACGCGGACCGGGTGGCCACCGCCACGACGCGGCGGCCGTCGGCGAACAGCGCGTCCAACGTCGGCCGTGCGGTCGCGGGGACGTCGACGCAGTCGTCCAGGACCTGTTCGGGTGCGCCCTTGAGGACGAGAGTTCTTGTCCCTCCGCTAGTTTCGTTGACCAGCACCGAGGAGGCGCGGCGGGTATGGTCGAACGGCAACTCGGCGACCTTGGTCACCCCGGCGGTCAGCCTCCGGGCATCCGGATGCGATTCCCACAGCGCCGTATCCATGTCGTTGCCGCTGGCCCCGCCGGTTGCCGGGTCGACGTCGGTGGCCAACAGTCCCAGCCGCAGGACGTCCGCCGATGCTGTTCCAGCCGGGTCCACGGCGTCGACGAAGCTGATGTGCCCCTCGGTGAGAGTGCCGGTCTTGTCGGTGATCAGGACATCGATGTCGCCCAGGTCCTCGATGCAGACCAGCCGCTTCACCAGGACCTTGCGTCTGGCCAGTTGTCGGGACCCGGCCGCCAGACTGCTGCTGACGACTGCGGGCAGCAGCTGCGGGGTGATGCCGACGGCGATGGCCAGCGCGAAGAGCACCGATTCGATGATGGGCCGGCGCAGCAGCAGATTGGTGACCAGGATGAGGACCGTCAGCGTGATCGCCACGTAGAGAAGCAGATACGAGAACTTGCGCAGGCCGGCCTGGAAATCTGTCTCGGGCGGGGTAGTGCCCAGCCCGGCGGCGATCTTCCCGAACTCGGCGCCGGACCCGGTTGCGTACACCACCGCGGTGCCTTCACCGGAGCTGACGATGGTGCCCATGAACGCCAGGTCGGAGCACTCGGCCAACGGCGTGCCGGGGGGAACCGGTTCCACGGACTTGACGGCGGCCGCCGACTCGCCGGTCAGCAGGCTTTCGTTGCACTCGAGTCCCTGGGCCTCGAGCAGGCGGACGTCGGCGGGCACCGCTTCGCCGAGGGTCAGCCGGATGACATCACCGGGGACCAGGTCGGTGACGTCGAGCTTGACGTACTGTCCGTCCCGGCGCGCCACCGCGCTGTGCTGGACCCGTGAATGCAGGGCCTGGGTCGCGCGTTCGGCCCGGTACTCGTTGATGAAACCGAGGCCGACGCTGATCACCAGGATGATCCCGATGATAATCGATTGGGTGGTGTCGCCCAGGAAGGCCGAAACGATGGCGGTGCCGGCGAGCAGCAGCAGCACGGCATTGCTCAGCTGTCGCTCGAGGATCTTCCAGGCGCTGACCCTGTGGGTCGGGAAGGCGTTGGGGCCGTAGGCTTCTCGCCTGCTGGCGGCCTCAGCGGTGGACAGGCCCTGCGGTGAGGTGGCCAGTTGGGCCAGCAGTTGGCCGGATGACGATGACGCGGCCTGGGCGAGTGGGACGCGGTTGTCCGCGGCGGTGGTCGAGTGCTCCGCGGCGGCGGTCATGTGACAGATAGTGCTCGAGGACCCAAGGCGGGGTCAAGCGGCCCTGTTGGACGTCCTACAGGCTGGTGAAGCAGGCGTCGTTGCCGCCGGCCGGAATCGTCGCGTTCGTCGTCGAGAGCTGGCCGCTCACACCGTCATCGGTCACCTGGATGGCGTCGGCCTTGATGCCCATCGGATAGTCCTTCATCATCTGCTGGGTGAAGGCGTCCAGCGCGGGCTGGACCGACTCGCTGGGCAGCGTGAACCCCAGACCGGTGACGTTCTGGACCTCGAGGCCGATGCTGCCGTTGGTGACGGTGGGCTTGGCGGTGACCGTTCCCAGCGGACCCTGCAACTCGATGGTCCCGGCGGACGCATCGGTGGTAACCCCCGACACGATTCCGCCGAACAGCGGGATCGCGTCCTGCACAGTGCGTTTGATGCCGTCGGAGGACCAGTCGAACCGCGCCACCAGGGAGCCGATGGTGCCGGCCGAGGTGCCCGCGTTCTTCAGCTGCACGTCCTTCAGGTCGATGTTCACCTTCATCCCCTTGGCCTCGCGCACCTGATTGCCGGCGGTTTCCACGGAGATGTTGGTGTAGTGCTCGTTGAAGTGCTGCCACAGGAACGGCGGGACCACCCCGAACGAGGCGTCGGCCTTGTCCTGCACCACGCACGAAACGATGGTCGAGACGATCGAGTTGGCCCGGTGGCGCGCGTAGAGCTCGCCGCCGACGATGGCCGCCAGTCCCAGCGCGACGACGGTCACCAGAACCAGGACGATCGACAGCGGATCGCTGACGAGCCGGCGCAGCGGGTTCTGCGTGGGCGGCCCAGGCTCTTCGGGAGCGATGGGGGGGCTCGCATTGGCCGTCTGGAACTGCTGGGTCGGCGGCTCCGGTCGGGCCTGCCGGGGGATTTGCTGCGTGGCCTCCGGCGGCGGGACCTGCGAAGGGATGCGTTCGGTGGGCGGCACCTGCGGTGGGCGGCCCCACGGCCCCGGTGGCGGATTCGTCACCCGCGCGATTCTGCCCTATCGGTCTGAGCGGACGCTGAGCGGTTACGCAGGACGGCCAGCGTGTCCCGGGCCGACGCGACGACGGCCGGGTCGACATCGCAGACCAGCAGTTGCTCGTCGGCGCCGGCGCTGCCGATGACCTCGCCGTACGGTGAGGCGACCAGGCTTCCGCCGACCCCGGTGGGCCCGATCTTGGCGATCTCGTCGCCGGGATACGCCTGCCCGACCGCGGCGACGAAGCCGGCGGTGTCCAGTGCCCGGGCGCGGGCCAGCAGCGTCCACTGGTCGAGCTTGCCGGGCCCGGTGCCCCAGGAAGCGCTGACGGTGAACACCTGCGCGCCGCGTTGGGCCAGGCCGACATAGAGCTCGGGGAAGCGGACGTCGTAGCACGTGGTCAGGCCAACGGCGACCCCGTCGACGTCGATCAACACCGGTTCGTGGCCGGGTGCGACGGTCTTGGACTCGGCGAAGCCGAACGCGTCGTAGAGGTGGATCTTGTCGTAGTGCGTGTCGATCCCCGGCCCGGCGGCGATCAGCGTGTTGGTGACCCGTTCGCCGTCGGCCGGGCAGAACATCCCCGCCACCACGGTGACGCCGTGCTCCGCCGCGGCCGCCCGCACGCCGTCCGCCCACGGCCCGTCCAACGGTTGGGCGACGGGGCGTAGCGGGACCCCGAAGCGGCACATCGTGGCTTCGGGGAACACCACCAGTTGCGCGCCCTCGGCCGCGGCCCGGCCGACGTAGTCTCGCACCGTGGCCAGGTTGGCGGCGGGGTCGGTGCCGCTCTTGATCTGGGCCAGCGCGATCCGCATGGGTTCAGACTATGCGCCGGGCGTCCAGCGCCACGGTCACCGTGTCGTCGACCTTCATGGTGCCCATCATCATCGAGAACGGCTTGATCTTGAACTCGGTCTGACGCACCTGGGCCGCACACGTCAGATGCCAGGTGTCGCCATCCTGGGTCATCGTGAGGTCGACGGTGGTGGGCCGGCTGACACCGTGGATGCTCAGCGGTCCCGCCAGCCGGTAGCCGTCGCCGGTGCGCTCGATGCTGTCCGGGTGGAATTCGATGGTCGGGAAGGATTTGGCGTCAAGGGTTTTCAGCGCGTTCCCGCGCGCGACCGCCTTTTCCGGGCCGGACAGCGGGGTCACACCGCCTTCGCCGCGCAGCACCTGCAGCGAGTCGACGTCGACGACGAGGGCGGCGGCGACCGGGGTCTTGCCCCGCCACGTCACGTCGATGCGCCACGACTCCATCAGCAGTGTCAATCGATGGCCCATCTTGGCGGCGCGCCCGGCGACGCCCGTGCGTATGGTGAGCTCGCCGTCGGCGTTGGTCAGGGTCCAGGTGGTCACCGTCGAATTCTGCACCAAGGTCGCTGAGACGCCCGTGGAACGACCCTGTGGCAGAACTCGACGTGGGATTTCAGACCGGCTCGACCACATTCCACGGCACCGTCAGCACCGCGTCCCGCAGCCTGCGCCGCTGCGGTTCGACCGGCACCCCGTCGCGCGCCAGCATTGCCACCATCTCGCGCCAGCGCACCCTGGGGCCGAACACCCCCTGACCGGACGCGTGGGCCCACGCCCGATCCGCGGCGGCCAACAGCGCGTGGATCGGCTGACCCGGAACATTGTGGTGGATAAGGACTTTCGGCAGTCGCTCGGCCAGATCGGATGGCCGTTCGAGGTTCCCGGGATCGCATGCCAGAGTCAGGCTCACCGGTCCGTCCTCGTCGAGCAACACCCAGCAGCAGCGCCGGCCGAGTTCGTCGCACGTACCATCCACGATCAATCCACCCGGCGCCAGCCGGGCCCGCAGCGTCGCCCAGGCGGCCGGCACCTCCTCCACGGGGTACTGCCGCAGCACGTTGAACGCGCGCACCAGCACCGGATGCAGTCCCGCCATCTCGAAACCGCCGACGGCGAACCGGACGCCGGGCCGGGCCGCGGACTGCGCCGAGGCCACCCGGTGCGGGTCGATCTCCAGCCCGACCACTTCCACATCGGGGCGGACCGCCCGCAGACGGTCGGACAACTCCAGCGTCGTGACCGGCAGGGCGCCGTAGCCGAGGTCGACCACCAGGGGATCGGCCGCCGACTCGAGAACCGTGCGGACGCGCGGCGAATGCACCAGCCAGCGGTCGCTGCGGCGCAGCCGGTTGTACCCGGTGGTGCCCCGGGTGGGTTGGCCGATGGGCGCGGGATCCCTAGTGATGCTTGGAGATCCAGTCCGCCGTGAACGCCTCCTCGGCGTCGAACAGCATCGTGATGTTGGACAGGATCAGCTGCTCGAGCGTTCCGCCCACGAAAGGGATGTTCACCTTGCACACGTTGGCCAACCGCAGCCGGCTGGTGCCGCCCTCGTCGGTCAGCATGTAACGGCCGCCGAAGTGGCCCGGGCCCAGTGGCACCGACGCCCGGTAGCGGCCCGTGGCGCTGTTCGTCTCGGTATCGAAGGGGGCGAAATGCTGTTCGCGCGTGATGATCATGTCCACCGGCATCACCGCGCGCGCCACCGGCGGCAGGTACATGCGCGGCAGGTTCTGTCGGAAAACGATGTCAGTGCCGGATTCCTCGCAGCGGAACTCGGTGATCTCGGATTGTGGGGTGAGCCACCCGTAGGCGTCCATCAACGCGTCCCAGTACTGGCGATCGGTGAAGTCCTGGTAGACCTTCTCGGCCGGGGCGTCGAACGTAATGGTGTAGTCCATCCGACGGCTCATGCCGGCGATTTTACTGACGCGTCAGCAATTTTCGGTGAGCCACTTCGTGGTGAATCGCTGTTCGGCGTTGAGCAGGTCCACCAGCTGGGCGCTGACGAAGCTCTCGATCTTGCCGCCCACCAGCGGAACGCGGACCTCCACGGAGCCACGAAAGGTGAGGCGGGTCAGATCACCTTTCCGGGTCAGCGCGGCATCCCCGCCCAGCCTGACGGGAGCCCCGTGGATATCGCCGCTGACCTGCGCGGTGGCCTTCTGGTCGGTAACCGGGCTCCACTGCTCCCGGCGCCCGATCCGCAGGTCCCCCCGGTGGAACTGCGTCACGATCCCGGGCAACCGATCGTGGCGCAGGATCTGCGTGGTGGCGACGGTGATGGTGCCGCCCGGGCCGACCTCCAGGGCGTCCAGGGTGGCGTCGTCGGCGCCCGAATCGGCCAGCCGCGCCTGCCAGTACCGCTCGTCGGCAAAGGCGCGATGGACCTGATCGACGGTGCCGTCGTACTCGGCGGACATGTCGAATGAACGCGGCATAGCTGGCCAGGCTACCGTTACCGCCCGTGACCGGTTCGCCATACGCCGGCGCCCTCGTCGAGCACGACGCGCCGTTGGCCCCGCTGACCACCCTGCGGGTGGGACCGGTGGCGCAGCGGCTCATCACCTGCACGTCCACCGACCAGGTGGTGGCCGCTCTGAACGCACTGCGGGGCGAGGGCATCGACCCACTGGTGCTGGGTGGTGGCTCGAACCTGGTCCTCGCTGACACCATGACGAACCTGACGGTCGTGCGCTTATTGAATGCTCGAATAGTGTTGGACGGCAACATTGTTCGAGCTGAAGCGGGTGCCGACTGGGATACCGTCGTGCGCACCTCGATCGACGCCGGCCTGGGAGGGCTGGAGTGCCTGTCGGGTATCCCGGGCTCCGCGGGAGCGACGCCGGTCCAGAACGTCGGCGCCTACGGCGCGGAGGTGGCCGACACCCTGACCCGGGTGCGCCTGCTCGACCGGGACACCGGCGAACTGCGCTGGGCGGCACCGGCCGAACTCGGATTCGGCTACCGCACCAGCGTCCTGAAGCACCCTGCCCCCGGGGTGCGCGCGCCGATCGCCGTCGAGGTCGAGTTCACCCTGGATGCCTCGAACCGCAGCGCGCCGCTGCGCTACGGCGAGCTGACCACCGCACTCGGTGCGGAGCCGGGGCAGCGCACCGACCCGGCCCGCGTCCGCGCCGCTGTCCTGGCGTTGCGCCGCGCCAAGGGCATGGTGATCGACGAGTCCGACCACGACACCTGGAGTGTCGGGTCGTTCTTCACCAACCCCGTCGTCAGCGCCGATCGGTTCGATCAGCTGCTCGCCCGCCACGGTGCCATGCCGCACTTCCCGGCGGACGCCGGGGTGAAGCTGGCCGCCGGCTGGCTGGTGGAACATGCCGGATTCGCCAAGGGCTTCCCGGGTCCCGATGCACCGGCGCGGTTATCGACCAAGCACGCGCTGGCCCTGACCAACCGCGGAACCGCCACCAGTGCCGATGTCATCGCGTTGGCGCGCCGGGTGCGCGACGGCGTGGCCAGCACCTTCGGTGTCGAACTGGTGCCGGAGCCGGTGATCCTGGGCGCTGTGGTCTGATCCGCCGGGCCTCGTGCTCGCGGAAATGCACCGCTCGCCGAACCCGGCTGTGGTGTGATCCGCCGGGCCTCGTGCTCGCGGAAATGCACCGCTCGCCGAACCCGGCTGTGGTGTGATCCGCCGGGCCTCGTGCTCGCGGAAATGCACCGCTCGCCGAACCCGGCTGTGACGTGACCCTCACGATTTAGCGTCCGTCAGCCCGGTCCGTACCCTGGATTCCCGTGAGTGCCGCCCGTCGTTCCGCCGACCTGCCGCCGGTCAACCGGCGCCGGGCGCTGGGCGTGCTGGCACTGGGGGCGCTGGCCCCGGGCGCGCTGGCCGCGTGTGTTGGCGGCGTCACCAAGAAGGAGGCGGCCGCCCCGCCGGCGAGTCCGACGTTGACCTTCAGCCCCGAAGCATCGGCGACCGATGTGCTGCCCACCGCGCCCGTGCGGGCCAACGTCGCCGACGGCTGGTTCCAGAAGATCTCGCTGACCAACGCGGAGGGCAAGGCCGTCGCCGGTGTCCTCAACCGCGATCGCACCGAGTTCGTCGTCACCGAGCCCCTGGGCTACGGCGCGGTGTACACCTGGGCGGGTTCGGTGGTCGGCCGCGACGGCAAGGCCGGCTCGGTGACCGGGAAGTTCAACACCATCAAGCCCACCGTCGTGGTCAACGGTCAGTTCCAGCTGTCGGACGGGCAGACCGTGGGTGTGGCCGCGCCGATCATCCTGCAGTTCGACGCGCCGATCTCCGACAAGGCCGCCGTGCAGAAGGCCCTGAGCGTGACCACCACGCCGCCGGTCGAAGGCAGCTGGGCCTGGTTGCCGGACGAGGCCGAAGGCTCGCGCGTGCACTGGCGCAGCCGCGAGTACTACCCCGCCGGGACCACCGTGCACGTCGAGGCCAAGCTCTATGGCGTCGACTTCGGTGACGACAACTATGGCGCCGGGGATTCGACCCTGGACTTCAGCATCGGCCGCCGTCAGGTGGTGAAGGCCGACGCCGGCAGTCACCGCATCCAGGTGATCACCGACGGCGGAGTGCTGTTCGACTTCCCGTGCAGCTATGGCGAGGCTGATCTGCCGCGCAACGTCACCCGCAGCGGTACCCACGTGGTGACCGAGAAGTACTCGGATTTCTACATGTCCAACGCGGCGGCCGGCTACAGCAACATTCACGAGCGCTGGGCGGTGCGGATCTCCAACAACGGCGAGTTCATCCATGCCAACCCGGCCAGCGCCGGCGCGCAGGGCAATACCAACGTGACCAACGGCTGCATCAACCTGTCCACCGATGACGCCGAGCAGTATTACTACACCGCGATCTACGGCGATCCGGTCGAGGTGACGGGCACGTCCATCGACCTGTCGTACTCCGACGGCGACATCTGGGACTGGGCGGTGGACTGGGACACCTGGGTGTCGATGTCGGCGCTGCCGCCCGAGAACGCTCCGGTGGCGCAGACGTCGATCCCGAGCACGGTTCCCGTGACGCCGACCGACGCGCCCACCCTGTCGGGTACGGCGACCACCACGACGACCACCACCACGACGACGACATCGTCGCCGACCAGTACGACGTCTACTTCTCCTGCGGAGCCCGGCGGCTGAACCGGCCCCACGGCGCCTGATCCCGCGGCCGGAGGATGATCTGGTCGAGATCGACGTGTGCCGGCCGCGACGCGACGAACCCGATGACCTCGGCGACATCCTCGGCGGTCAGCGGCGTGATGCCCGCGTAGACCGAATCGGCGCGGTGCTGGTCACCGTCGAACCGGACCAGGGAGAACTCCGTCTCTACCGCGCCCGGCGCAATCTCGGTGAGCCGCACGGGTTTTCCGAGCAGCTCGCCGCGCAGGGTGCGGTGCAGCGCGCCCTGGGCGTGCTTGGCGGCGGTGTAGCCCGAGCCGCCGTCGTAGGTCTCGAACGCCGCGATCGAGGTCACGGTGACGACGAGACCGTTGCCCGAGTCGATCAACTTGGGCAGCAGCGCGCGGGTCACCCGCAGTGTGCCCAGCACGTTGGTCTCCCACATCCAGCGCCAGTGCTCGAGGTCGGCGTCGGCCACCGTTTCGAGGCCCTTTGCGCCACCGGCGTTGTTGACCAGCAGGTCCACCCGCGGCAGCCGGTCGGCCAGCGCGTTCACCGCGGCGTCGTCTGTGACGTCGGCCACAATCGCGGTTCCGCCGATGTCGGCGGCCAGCGCCTCGATGCGATCCGCCCGCCGGGCCACTGCCGCAACATGAAAGCCTTGTGCGGCAAGTACTTTCGCAGTCGCCGCACCAATGCCCGAGCTGGCACCGGTGACGACGGCCACGCGGTTGTGTCCGTCTGGGTTGGTCATGGCCCAACTGTAGCCAGCGTGCTAGCTTCTCTACCCATGACGGGCACCACCTTCGGGATCCATGCGGCTGCGCACGCCGGCATGTGTTGTTGTCCCGTGCTTCGTCGCGCCTGACCGTCCTCCTCGGTTCCGGGCGCGGCATTCCAGCCCCGTCGGATCGAAACCCAAGGACATCAACGTGCGCACCCAGACTCTTGCTCGACCGGTCACCCCCATCTCCCGCCACGCATTGCGCGGCCGTCACCACGTCGTCGCCCCCGCACTGCGCATCGGCGATGCGCCCGCGGCCGCCGTTTTCGCCGCCGCCCGCCGGCGCGGACCCATCGCCCGGGACGCCATCGCCACCCTGACCTCGCTGTCCATTGCGACGGTGAATCGCCAGGTCAGCGCCCTGCTGGAGGCCGGGCTGCTGCGCGAACGCGCCGACCTGGCCGTCGCCGGGGCGATCGGGCGTCCGCGTGTCCCGGTCGAGGTGAACCATGAGCCGTACCTGACCCTCGGCGTGCACATCGGGGCGCGCACCACCAGCATCGTGGCCACCGATCTGCTCGGCCGGACCCTCGACGCCGTCGAGACGCCGACGCCGGGCGGCCCGCAGTCCAGCGCGCTGGCGACCCTGGCCGGCAGCGCCCGCCGCTACCTGAGCCGCTGGCACAAGCGCCGCGCGCTGTGGGTCGGCGTCGCGATCGGCGGGGTCGTCGACGGGCGGGCCGGCCACGTCGACCACGAACGGCTCGGCTGGACGAAGGCCCCGGTCGGGGCGGTGCTGGCCGAGTCGCTGGGACTTCCGGTGTCGGTGTCGGCGCACGTCGATGCGATGGCCGGGGCCGAACTGCTGCTCGGCGTGCGGCCCCCGGCGGCCAGCAGCCTCTACATCTATGCCCGCGAAACGGTGGGCTACGCACTGGTGATCGATGGCCGGGTGCACACGCCGGACACCGGCCCCGGCACCATCGCGCACCTGCCCGCGCACTCCGAACTGCTCGGCGGCACCGGCCGGCTGGAAACCACGGTCAGCGACGAAGCGGTGCTGGCGGCCGCGCGCCGGCACGGGGTACTACCCGCCACCGTCCCCGCGGTCGGGATGGCGCCGCTGGTCGGCGCCGCGCGCCAGGGCAACGACGTGGCCCGGGAACTGCTCGCCGAACGCGGCCGGGTCCTCGGCGAGAGCGTCGCTCTGCTGCGCGACCTGCTCAACCCCGACGACCTGGTGGTCGGCGGTCAGGCGTTCACCGAATACCCCGAGGGCCTGGCGGCCGCCGAGGCGGCCTTCGCAGAGCGCTCCACGCTGCCGCGCCGGGAATTACGCGTCACCGCGTTCGGCAACCGGGTGCAGGAAGCCGGCGCCGGCGCCGTGTCCCTGGGCGGCCTCTATGCGGACCCGCTGGGGGCGCTGCGAAAGGCCCAGCGGTCGCTCGCGGTTTCCTGATCGCGGGTGCGTGTAAGTATGGAGGCGTGCGTGTCGCCGTCCTGTCGGTCCATACCTCCCCGCTGGCCCAGCCCGGCACCGGCGACGCCGGCGGGATGAACGTCTACGTCCTGCAGAGCGCGTTGCACATGGCCCGCCGCGGGGTCGAGGTGGAGATCTTCACCAGGGCGACCTCGTCGGCCGATCCGCCGGTGGTCCGGGTGGCCCCGGGGGTGCTAGTGCGCAACATCATCGCCGGGCCGTTCGAGGGACTCGACAAGTACGACCTGCCGACGCAGCTGTGCGCCTTCACCGCGGGCGTGCTGCGGGCCGAGGCCAACTACGACCCCGGCCACTACGACATCGTGCACTCGCACTACTGGCTGTCCGGCCAGGTGGGCTGGCTGGCGCGGGACCGCTGGGCGGTGCCCCTGGTGCACACCGCCCACACCCTGGCCGCGGTCAAGAACGCCGCGCTGGCCGAGGGCGACGCGCCCGAACCGCCAATGCGCGCCGTCGGCGAGCAGCAGGTTGTCGATGAAGCCGACCGCTTGATCGCCAACACCGAAGATGAAGCGCGCCAATTGGTTTCGCTACATCACGCCGACCCGTCCCGCATCGATGTGGTGCACCCCGGCGTCGACCTGCAGACCTTCACCCCGGGCGATCGCCGTGCCGCGCGTGCCGCGCTGGGCCTGCCCGACGACCAGCCCGTCGCGGTCTTCGTGGGACGTATCCAACCGTTGAAGGCGCCCGACGTGCTGCTGCGCGCGGCCGCGCGGGTGGACGGACTGCGGGTGGTGATCGCGGGCGGCCCGTCGGGCAGCGGGTTGTCGGCCCCGGATGGGCTGATCCGGCTGGCCGAGGACCTCGGCATCACCGAGCGGGTCACCTTCCTGCCGCCGCAGTCCCGGGAACGGCTCGCCGATCTGTACCGGGCCGCCGACGTCGTCGCCGTGCCCAGTTACTCCGAATCGTTCGGGTTGGTCGCCGTCGAGGCGCAGGCCTGCGGCACGCCGGTGGTCGCGGCCGCCGTCGGGGGACTGCCCACCGCCGTGCGCGACGGTGTCAGCGGCGTCCTGGTCGACGGCCACGACCCGGCGGACTGGGCGGACGCCATCGCCGGCCTGCTCGCCCGCGACGCTGCGGACGTGGCCGCCATGAGTGCGGCGGCGGTGGCACACGCGTCGACGTTCTCCTGGGAGCACACCGTCGACGCGCTGCTGGCGGCCTATGACCGGGCGATCGCCGACTACGCCCGCAGTCACCCCCGGCCGGCCGTCGCAACGCCGTCGGCCCGCCGCGGCACGCGCCGGTGGACCCGCCGCCGCGGGGTGCGGGCGTGAGCCGAGTCGACGATGCCGGCGCTGAAGGCGGCGGAGGAGGAGCGAGGCAATCTGGCGTGAGCCGAGTCGACGAGATCATCACCGCCACCCTCGACGAGCACGGCCTCGAATACAGCCGGCATGAGGGCGTGCGTGGCGGACTGCCCGGCCTGGTCGTCGTGCTGCCGGGGGAGCGGCGCCTCAAGACCAACACGTTGCTGTCGATCGGCGAGCATTCGGTGCGCGTCGAGGCGTTCGTGTGCCGCAAGCCCGATGAGAACTTCGAGGCGGTCTACAAATTCCTGCTCAAACGGAACCGTCGCCTCTACGGGGTGGCCTACACCCTCGACAATGTCGGCGATATCTACCTGGTGGGCCGGATGGCACTGGAATCGGTGACGGCGGACGAGATCGACCGTGTTCTCGGACAGGTGCTCGAAGCCGTCGACAACGACTTCAACACGTTGCTGGAGTTGGGTTTTCGGTCGTCCATCCAGAAGGAGTGGGCGTGGCGGGTCGAGCGCGGCGAGTCGCTGAAGAACCTCGAGGCGTTCGCGCACCTGATCGACGACGAGGCCGGCGAATGAACGCTGCGGCACGGCAACGCCCGTCGTGGCAAGATTCCAGCCATGGCTGACTCCACCCTTGTCCTGCTCCGCCACGGCGAGAGCGAATGGAACGCGCTCAACCTGTTCACCGGCTGGGTCGACGTCGACCTGACCGACAAGGGCCGGGCCGAGGCGATCCGCGGCGGTCATCTGATGGCCCAGCAGGGGCTGCTGCCCGACGTGCTCTACACCTCGCTGCTGCGCCGCGCGATCACCACCGCGAACCTGGCGCTCGACGCCTGCGACCGGCACTGGATCCCGGTGATCCGCAACTGGCGGCTCAACGAGCGGCACTACGGCGCGCTGCAGGGCCTGGACAAGGCCGAGACCAAGGCCAAGTACGGCGAGGAGCAGTTCATGGCGTGGCGGCGCAGCTATGACACGCCGCCGCCGCCGATCGAGAAGGGCAGCAAGTACAGCCAGGACGCCGATCCGCGCTACGCCGACATCGACGGTGGACCGCTCACCGAATGCCTCGCCGACGTGGTCGCCCGCTTCGTGCCGTACTTCGAGAGCACCATCGTCCCCGACCTGCAGGCCGGCCGGACCGTGCTGATCGCCGCGCACGGCAATTCGCTGCGTGCCCTGGTCAAGTACCTCGACGGAATGAGCGACGACGAGGTTGTCGGTCTGAACATTCCCACCGGCATCCCGTTGCGCTACGACCTCGACGGCGCGCTCAAGCCGAAGATCCCCGGCGGCACCTACCTGGATCCGGAGGCCGCGGCCGCCGGAGCCGCGGCAGTGGCCAGTCAGGGCGCCAAGTAGCGATTTCGGCGATATTTCGGCGAACATCCGGTTAACGCGGGTGAACCACAGTCAAATACCTGCATTTCCGTGTGTGAGATGTCCCGAAATGGCCGCACGCTGCTGGGGTGGCGTTCATCGGGTGCGTACGATTTTCGTGTGAGTGTGGTGTCGGCGCTGATCGTCGCCGGGATCTTCCTCGTCGCGGGGATCGTGATCGGAGCTGTGGTGGCCCCCCGCTGGATTGACCGCCACCGCCGGCTGGCCGCCGAGCAGGCCGGCGTGACCGTCTCGCAGATGTTGGAGCACATCATCGCCGGCGCTCCGATCGGCGTCGCCGTCGTCGACACCCACCGTGACGTCGTCTTCATGAATGCCCGCGCCGAGGACCTCGGACTGGTGGTCGACCGCCGCCTCGACGAACGGGCGTGGACCGCCGCGCAGCGCACCCTGATGACCGGTGAGAGCCGCGACGTCGACCTGTCCCAGCGCCGCAGCGGCGCCCCGGGGCGGGCCACCCTGTCGGTGCGCGGTCATGTGAGCCTGTTGACCCGCGCGGACCGCCGGTTCGCCGTGCTCTACGCCGACGATCAGTCCGAGTACGCCCGATTGGAGGCCACCCGACGTGATTTCGTGGCCAACGTCAGTCACGAACTCAAGACGCCGGTCGGTGCCATGGGCGTGCTCGCCGAAGCACTGCTGGAATCGGCCGATGACCCCGATACCGTCCGCCGGTTCGGCACGAAAGTGCTCGCGGAGTCCAACCGGCTGGCGAACATGGTCGGTGAGCTGATCGAACTGTCACGGCTGCAGGGTGCCGAACCGCTGCCCGACCTCGACACCGTCAGCGTGGATACCGTTGTGGCGGAGGCGATTTCACGCAACAAGGTGGTGGCCGACAACGCCGAGATCAGCATCGCGACCGACACGCCGAGCGGCTTCCGGGTGCTGGGGGACCAGACGCTGCTGGTGACGGCCCTGGCCAACCTGATCTCCAACGGCATCGCCTACTCGCCGCACGGTTCGACGGTGTCGATCAGCCGCCGGCGCGCCGGGGACAACATCGAGATCGCGGTCACCGACCGCGGGATCGGGATCGCCCGCACGGATCAGGAGCGCGTGTTCGAGCGATTCTTCCGCGTCGATCAGGCGCGGTCGCGGGCGACCGGCGGCACCGGACTGGGATTGGCGATCGTCAAGCACGTGGCGGCCAATCACAACGGATCGATCCGACTGTGGAGCAAGCCGGGCACGGGCTCGACCTTCACGCTCTCGATCCCGGCATACCTGCACTGTGAATCTGCCTACGACTCGGACTTCGACGCTGAAGATGCCGAACCGGAGATTCCCCACGGAGAGGAAAAAGTCACCCGATGACACGAGCCGAGGAGCGGCGCCGATGACCCGCGCTGATGACGATGCAGAGCGAGGTACGAGCGATGAGGAGGAGCAGCGCCGATGACCCGCGCTGATGACGATGCAGAGCGAGGTACGAGCGATGAGGAGGAGCAGCGCCGATGACCAGTGTGCTGATCGTTGAGGACGAGGAATCGCTGGCCGACCCGCTGGCATTCCTGTTGCGCAAGGAGGGATTCGAGGCCACGGTGGTGGCCGACGGCCCCAGCGCATTGGCCGAATTCGACCGGGCGGGCGCCGACATCGTGCTGCTCGACCTGATGCTGCCGGGCATGTCGGGTACCGACGTCTGCAAGCAGCTGCGGGCCCGTTCCAGCGTGCCGGTCATCATGGTGACCGCGCGTGACAGCGAGATCGACAAGGTGGTGGGCCTGGAATTGGGGGCCGACGACTACGTCACCAAGCCGTATTCGGCGCGTGAGCTGATCGCCCGGATCCGGGCGGTGCTGCGCCGCGGCGGCGAGCCCGATGATGCCGGTTTGTACGACGGTGTGCTCGAGGCCGGTCCGGTGCGAATGGATGTCGAGCGGCACGTGGTCAGTGTCAACGGTGAGCCGATCACGTTGCCGCTCAAAGAGTTCGACCTGCTGGAGTACCTGATGCGCAACAGTGGCCGGGTGCTCACCCGGGGCCAGCTCATCGACCGGGTGTGGGGCGCCGACTACGTGGGTGACACCAAGACGCTCGACGTCCATGTGAAGCGGTTGCGTTCGAAGATCGAGTCCGACCCGGCCAACCCGGTGCACCTGGTCACCGTTCGCGGGCTGGGCTACAAGCTCGAGGGCTGATCCCCGTCCCCTTCGTGGGCGTCCGCATTTGTACGCAAGTACCGGCGTGTCGCCGTACGAACACGGACGCTCGCGGAAGGGGGACTACTCGGCGGCGCGGGTGGCCGGATGTACGGCGATGAGTCCTAATCCGCTGCGCCGCTTGCACATTGCGGCCAACTCGGCGTAGGCCTTCTCGCCGAGCAGTTCGGTCAGCTCGGGGGCGTACGACTGATAGACGGGCCGGCTGCCGACGTGCGCGGCCGGATCGCCGGTGCAGTACCAGTGCAGGTCCAGGCCGCCCTCGCCCCAGCCGCGGCGGTCGTACTCGGTGATGGTGGTCTTCAGGATCTCCGAACCGTCGGGCCGCGTGACCCAGTCCTGGGTCCGCCGGACCGGAAGTTGCCAGCACACTTCGGGTTTCATCGTCCACGGCTCGACGCCGAGTTTGATTGCCTTGCTGTGCAACGCGCATCCGATTCCGCCAGCGAACCCGGGCCGGTTCAGGAAGATGCAGGCGCCCTTGTACTTACGGGTCCGCAGGTTCGCCTTGCCGTCGTACTCGTCCATCTCCAGATAGCCCTTGCGGCCCAGTCCCTTGTCGCGGAACTGCCAGTCCTCGGCGGTCAGCGTCTTGACCGCGTCGTCGAGGTGGGCGCGGTCGTCGTCGTCGGACAGGAACGCACCGTGGCTGCAGCAGCCGTCGTCGGGCCGGTCCTCGACGGTGCCCTTGCACGCCGGGGTGCCGAACACACATGTCCAGCGCGACAGCAGCCAGGTCAGGTCCGCGGCGATCAGGTGTTCGGGATTGTCCGGGTCGTAGAACTCGACCCATTCGCGGGGGAAATCGAGTTCGACCTCGCCGGGATGGACGCTCACCCGGTCAACGGTAGTCGAGAATCGCGGCCGGCTCTTGCCGGGCGGCCGAAGAGCCCGCGGAACCTCGGCAGCATCCAGCCACTAGGTTGTATCCCGTGCGATTGGGTGTGCTCGACGTGGGCAGCAACACCGTCCACCTGCTGGTGGTGGACGCTCGTCGGGGTGGGCACCCCACGCCGATGAGTTCGACGAAGGCGGCCCTGCGGCTGGCCGAATCGATCGACGACTCGGGCAAGCTCACCCGGCGCGGCGCCGACAAGCTGATGTCGACCATCGACGAGTTCGCCAAGATCGCCGCCAGTTCCGGCTGTGCGGAGCTGATGGCCTTCGCCACCTCGGCGGTCCGCGATGCCAAGAACTCCGAGGACGTGCTGGCGCGGGTCCGGTCGGAGACCGGGGTGGAACTGCAGGTGCTCTCCGGTGTCGACGAGTCCCGGCTGACGTTCCTGTCCGTTCGTCGCTGGTACGGCTGGAGCGCCGGGCGCATCATCAACATCGACATCGGCGGCGGGTCCCTCGAGCTGTCCAGCGGGGTGGACGAGGAGCCGGATGTGGCGCTGTCGCTGCCGCTGGGTGCGGGCCGGCTGACCCGGGAGTGGCTGCCCGAGGATCCCCCCGGACGCCGGCGGGTCGCGATGCTGCGGGACTGGCTGGACACCGAACTGGCGGGGTCGGCCGATGCGGTGCTCGAGGCCGGCAATCCCGACCTGGCCGTCGCGACGTCCAAGACGTTCCGGTCGTTGGCGCGGCTCACCGGCGCGGCGCCGTCGGGCGCGGGGCCCCGGGTGAAGCGCACGCTCACCGCCAACGGCCTCAGACAGCTCATAGCTTTCATCTCTAGGATGGCCGCGGCTGACAGAGCGGAACTGGAAGGAGTCAGCGCCGAGCGCGCCCCGCAGATCGTCGCGGGCGCCCTGGTGGCTGAGGCGAGTATGCGTGCACTGGGCATCGACACCGTGGACATCTGTCCGTGGGCGCTGCGCGAGGGCCTGATCCTGCGCAAGCTCGATAGTGAAGCTGACGGAACCGCGTTGGTGGAGACACCGGTGGGGGATGCTGGGAGCCGAGCGGACCGACCGCAGGCTGCGCGGAACGGCGGCAAGGCGAGTGATCGGTCGAGAGGCAACAGGCGATGACGGAACCAGACGACGGCCAGACGGCCACGCGACCGATCTCGGTCGCCGAACTGCTGGCCAAGAACGGCACCATCGGCTCGCCGCCGGTGGGTGGGGGTCGTCGCCGCAAGCGCCGCGGCAACAGCGATGCCGTCACCGTCGCCGAGCTCACCGGCGAGATCCCGATCGTGCGTCTGGACGACAACGGGGTGCTTCTCCAGCACCATGACGACGGTGACATCGAAGAGCCCGGCATCGAGGACGAGGCCGACGGGTATGCCGACACCCATGACGATCATCACTACGTCGCGAGCCGGCTCGAGCCCTCGCCGGACCCCATGCCGCATCGCGGGTCGGGTATCAGACCCGAGCTCAGTCACTACCCGCGTCCGAAGGCGCCGGTCGCCGTCGATCCGGGCGGAGCAGGAGATGAGCCGGTGAACCCCGAGGCCATGACCCCCGACCCCACTGACGACGCGCCCGCGGTGAGCGCCCCGGCCGTCGATGACGAGCTGGGCATCGGCGCGGTCGACGAACCGGACGCGGAACTGTTCAGCGGAGTTGCGCTGTTCAGCAGCGAGGCCAACGACCTCGCCGAAGCGCCCGAGGACGCGGAAGGGGCCGTCGGCGGGGCCATTGATGATGCCGACACCGTCGAGCCCATCGCCGGGGACCTGTCGGACAGCCTGGTGGGCGATGTCGACGAGGATCTCGGCGACGAATACGGCCCGGCCGACCAGGACGAGTACGAGGATTACGAGGCCGTCTACGACTATTACGACGAGCCGACCCGTGGTCAGTCGATCCTGCGCGGCCTGGGCATTGCGCTGCAGTCCGTGCTGGCGGTGGCGCTGGGCGCCGGTTTGTTCCTGGCTTTCGCGCAGCTCTGGCAGTGGAACAGCCTGATCGCCATGGTGTTGGCGATCCTGGCCACCCTCGGCCTGGTCGCGGGGGTGTGGGTGGTTCGTCGGACGGAGGACATCGCGAGCACGTTGATCGCGGTCGGGGTGGGTCTGCTGGTCACCTTCGGACCGCTGGCCCTCATGCACGCGACCAACTGACGCGCGTCCCGTGCGTCCCGCGATCAAGGTCGGACTCTCGACGGCCTCGGTGTACCCGCTGCGGACCGAGGCCGCCTTCGAATACGCCGCCCGGCTGGGCTATGACGGCGTCGAGCTGATGGTGTGGGCGGAGACCGTCAGCCAGGACATCAACGCCGTGCAGCTGCTCTCCGAGCGCTACGACGTGCCGGTGCTGTCGGTCCACGCGCCGTGCCTGCTGATCAGTCAGCGGGTGTGGGGCGCCAATCCGATCATGAAACTCGAACGCAGCGTGCGCGCCGCCGAACAGCTCGGCGCGCAGACGGTGGTGGTGCACCCACCGTTCCGGTGGCAGCGCCGGTACGCCGAGGGGTTTTCCGCGCAGGTCGCCCAGTTGGAGGCCGCGAGTCAGGTCATGGTCGCCGTCGAGAACATGTTCCCGTTCCGGGCCGACCGCTTCTTCGGCACCGGCCAGACGTCGATCGAGCGGATGCGCAGGCGCGGTGGCAGCCCGGGGGTGGGGATCTCGGCGTTCGCGCCGTCGTACGACCCGCTGGACGGCAACCACGCCCACTACACGCTGGATCTGTCGCACACCGCCACGGCCGGCACCGACGCCGTCGAGATGGCCAACCGGATGGGCTCGGGGCTGGTGCACCTGCACCTGTGCGACGGCAACGGCGCATCCGCCGACGAGCACCTGGTGCCGGGCCGCGGGACCCAGCCCACCGCCGAGGTCTGCCAGATGCTGGCCAACAGTGACTTCGCCGGCCACGTGGTGCTGGAGGTCACCACGTCGGGGGCGCGCTCGGAAGCCGAACGCGAGGAGCTGCTGATCGAGTCGCTCGAGTTCGCCCGTACCCATCTGATGCGGTGACTCGTGCAACCGAACATGACCACGCCCTCGTTCGCGCATGCGATGACGCTGCGCCCGGTCTCCGACAGCCCGGACGGTCCCGTTTTCGCCGCGGATCTCAACCCGCACTGGACGATCGGCGCGAAGATCCACGGTGGCGTCATGGTGGCGCTGTGCGCCCGGGCGGCCACCGCCGCGGCCGGCGGGGCGCCGTCCGCGTCGCTGCAGCCGCTGGCGGTCTCGGCCAACTTCCTCGGCGCGCCCGACCCCGGTGAGGTCCAGCTGGTCACCGCCGTCCGCAAGCGCGGCCGGCGGATCAACGTGGTCGACGTCGAACTCAACCAATCCGGCCGCACCGCCGTGCGGGCCGCGGTGACCGTCGGAGTGGCGGAGTCCCCGGGAGAACCCCTACTGCTGGCCAACCCCGTGGTGGACGTCATGCCCGTGGAGCCGCCGCCGGGCCTCGGGGCGATCGGCCCCGGCCACCCGATGGCCGAGATCAACCATCTGGCGGCCGGCTGCGACATCCGCCCGGATCTGGCCAGCGTGTGGACCCACGAACCGGGCCGGTCCCCGGTGACCCGCGTGTGGGTGCGGCCCCGCGACGAGCCGGTGGATGCCCTGTTCGCATTGCTGGCCGGCGACATCTCGATGCCGGTGACGTTCGCGGTGGGTCGCACCGGCTGGGCCCCGACGGTGCAGCTGACGGCGTATCTGCGCGGGTTGCCGGTCGATGGCTGGCTGCGGGTCATCTGCACCACCACCCAGATCGGGCAGACCTGGTTCGACGCCGACCACACCGTCGTCGACAGCGCGGGCGCCGTGGTGGTGCAGACCCGTCAGCTCGCCATGGTGCCGACGCCGTAGCCGGCGCGAACCACTAGGGTTGCCCGACATGGCCAGAATCGCGATCATCGGCGGCGGAAGCATGGGCGAGGCCCTCCTGGCGGGACTGTTGAGGTCCGGCCGGCAGGTCAAGGACCTGGTGGTCGCCGAGAAGCAGCCGGAGCGCGGCAAATACCTCGCGGACACGTACTCGGTGCTGGTCACGTCCGTGCTCGACGCGGTCGAGCACGCGACGTACGTGATCGTGGCGGTCAAGCCGACCGATGTCGACCTGGTGATCGGCGACGTCGCCGAAGCGGCGGCCAAGGCCGAGTCGGGCAGTGCCGAGCAGGTGTTCGTGACCATCGCCGCCGGTGTGACGACGGCCTTCTACGAGAACAAGTTGCCCGCGGGCGCCCCGGTGATCCGGGTCATGCCGAACGCGCCCGCGCTGGTGGGTGCCGGCGTGAGTGCGCTGGCGCCCGGCCGGTTCGCCAGCGCCGAGCAGCTGCGGGCGGTGTCCGAGCTGTTCAACGCCGTCGGCGGCGTGCTCACGGTCACCGAGGCGCAGATGGACACGGTGACCGCGGTGTCGGGCTCCGGACCCGCTTACTTTTTTTTGATGGTTGAAGCACTTGTCGACGCTGGGGTGGCGGCCGGCCTGACCCGCACGGTGGCCACCGAACTCGTGGCGCAGACAATGGCCGGTTCGGCGGCGATGTTGCTGGAGCGGATGGAGGAGACCCGCAAGCGGGCCGCCGACGCCGCTACCGGGGTGGGTGTGGACACCTCGCCCGCGCAGCTCCGGGCGACCGTGACGTCCCCGGGCGGCACCACCGCCGCTGGCCTTCGCGAACTCGAGCGTGGGGGTTTGCGGGCGGCGGCGGCGGCCGCGGTCGAGGCGGCGAAAACCCGCTCTGAGCAGCTCGGAATCACATCAGAGTAATTCAGGAAGTTTCAACGGATTACCCAACACCCGTCGCATTAACCCCATCCGCAACGCTATTCTCCTCGTGTAAGCACGCGTTCGTGCCAGCGGAGGGGAAGCCGCTGGAACTGGCCGTGCCCGATTGATTGGGTTGCGATGACGTCTATGAACGGGCCTTCGGCGCGGGACTCGGCCGGCGCGAAGAAGGACAGTGGAACAGGTTCGGACCAACCGGTCGCGAAGGCGCAGTTCCTCACCGTCGCCGAGGTCGCGGCCCTGATGCGGGTCAGCAAGATGACCGTCTACCGGCTCGTCCACAACGGGGAGCTTCCCGCGGTACGGGTCGGGCGTTCCTTCCGTGTGCACGCCAAGGCGGTCCACGACCTGCTGGAGTCGTCCTACTTCGACGCCGGCTGACCCCGCCGGGTCCGGCGAGCGGTGCGGTTTTCGGTTGGGCGCGCTCCTTCGGTAAGGTGACCAGGTCAAGTCGTGTCCGCCCACCCGCGCGCGGACGTCACAGTGCTAGGTAGGCAGCGAGTTCATGGGTTCAGTCATCAAGAAGCGGCGCAAGCGCATGTCGAAGAAGAAGCACCGCAAGCTGCTTCGCCGCACTCGGGTGCAACGCAGAAAACTCGGTAAGTAACCCGATCTCCTCGGCTTCAGTTGCCCAACTGCGGTTGCGCTCACGATTCCGCACCGCGTGCCGCCGAACCTGAGCGTTTCCTTTTGGTTTCGCGCCCGAACCGCGTCGCGGGGTTCCGGCCGGTAGCCTGACGGGATGGAATTCGGCCGCGACGAGACCCCGCCGCCGAAAGTGGTCCTCGTCACCGGAGCGTGCAGGTTCCTCGGCGGGTATCTGACCGCCCGGCTGGCGCAGAACACGTCGATCGACCGGGTGATCGCCGTCGACGCGGTGACGCCCAGCAAGGACCTGAAGCGCCGGATGGGCCGGGCGGAGTTTGTCCGGGCCGATATCCGAAACCCGTTCATCGCCAAGGTGATTCGTGGCAACGACATCGACACCGTGGTGCATGCGGCGGCAGCGTCGTACGCTCCGCAGTCCGGTGGGCGGGCCACGCTCAAGGAACTCAATGTGATGGGCGCGATGCAGCTCTTCGCGGCCTGCCAGAACGCTCCGACGGTGCGCCGGGTGGTGCTGAAGTCGACGTCCGAGGTGTACGGCTCCAACCAGTTCGATCCGGTGATGTTCACCGAGGCCGGCGGTGCGCGCCGGCCGCTGCGCGACGGGTTCGGCCGCGACAGCACCGACATCGAGGGATACGTCCGTGGACTGGGCCGCCGCCGGCAGGACATCACCGTGACCATCCTGCGGCTGGCGAACATGATCGGGCCGGCGATGGACACCGCGCTGTCGCGCTATCTGGCCGGGCCCGTGGTGCCCACGGTCTTCGGCCGGGACGCCCGTCTGCAGCTGCTGCACGAGCAGGACGCCCTCAGCGCCCTGGAGCGTGCGACGCTGGCGGCCCGGCCGGGCACCTTCAACATCGGTGCTCGCGGCGTCATCATGATGTCCCAGGCGATCCGCCGTTCGGGCCGGGTGAGCCTGCCGCTGCCCCGGGTGGGTGTGCGGGCGCTGGACTCGATGCTGGGCGGGCGGGGGCGCGACGCGAGCAACGACAGCCTCGACTACATGAGCTTCGGCCGCGTGATGGACACCACGCGGATGCGCACCGAGTTGGGATTCGAGCCGAAATGGACCACCATGGAGGCCTTCGACGACTACGTGCGCGGCCGTGGTCTGACGCCGATCATCGATCCACGGTGGGTACGCTCTCTGGAGCGTCGCGCGACAGCATTGGCGCAGCAATGGGGATAACGATCACGGTCTGGTCAACGGCTGATTCGGGAGAGGGGGTGACAACTCGTGACGGGTGAGTCCAAGGCGAAAGTCATTCCGCTGCACGGAAATTCGTCCGCAGCGGCACGGCGTGCCGGGGAGCGCGCCGCGGCGGCGCGCCGACATCCGTCGTTGTTCACCGACGCCGACACCGCGCTCACCGATGAGCAGGTCTCCGCCGTCGTGCACGAGTTCGACCAGCACCGCGGCGCGCCGTTCACCGAGAACGATGAACCCAACGAGCTGGCGCAGCGCGTCAGCGCGATCTCGGAGTTCCTGCGCAAACGACTCACGGGCGACTACATCGTCGACGAGTTCGGCTTCGATCCCGATCTCAACAACGCGGTGTTCCTGCCGATCCTGCGGACCCTGTTCCGCAACTGGTTCAGGGTGGAGGTCAGCGGGATCGAGAACCTGCCCGTCGACGGGGCCGCGCTGATCGTCGCCAACCACGCCGGCGTGCTCCCGTTCGACGGCCTGATGACCTCGGTGGCCGTGCACGACCATCATCCGACCAACCGCGACCTGCGGCTACTGGCCGCCGATCTGGTGTTCGACATGCCGATGGTCGGGCAGGCCGCCCGCAAGGCGGGTCACACGATGGCCTGCACCGAGGACGCACACCGACTGCTGGCCGACGGCGAACTGACGGCCGTCTTCCCCGAGGGCTACAAGGGCCTCGGCAAGCACTTCCGGGACCGCTACAAGCTGCAGCGCTTCGGCCGCGGTGGATTCGTCTCGGCGGCCCTGCGCACCCAGGCTCCCATCGTGCCGTGCTCGATCGTCGGCTCCGAGGAGATCTACCCGATGATCGCCGACGTGAAGCTGCTGGCCAGGCTGATGGGCCTGCCGTACTTCCCGGTCACCCCGCTCTTCCCGCTGGCCGGTCCGCTCGGCATGGTGCCGTTGCCGTCGAAGTGGCACATCGAGTTCGGGACGCCCATCGACACCACCGGCTACGACGCGGCGGCGGCCGATGACCCGATGGTCACCTTCGAGTTGACCGACCAGGTGCGCGAGACCATCCAGCAGACGCTCTACCGCCTGCTGGCCGGCCGTCGCAACATGTTCTTCGACTGACCGTTCTGCGCCGAGATCGACGAAAAGGCGCGAGACTCTCGCACTTTCACGCCGAAACGGACGTCTCGGCGTGGTTGGGGTGTTGGCTCAGTTGCCCATCGCCCGGGCCGCGATGGCCGCGATCTGCTCATTGGTCTCCTCATCACTGGAGGCCTCGCCGAACATGGTGACCACGCTGGTGATGACGGGCTCGCCGTTGGCATCGGTGACCTCGGCGCGGATCTCGGTGATCACCGCGCCGTGCGACTCGACGACGCTATCGAGGTAGGAGTCGAAATAGAGCTCGTCACCGGCCACCAGCGGACGGTGGAAGGTGAGCTTCTGGTCGCGGTGGATGACGCGGGCGATGTTGATACCCACGTCGAAGCGCTTGAACATCTCCAGCTGCACGCGCCGGCCGGCCACGGCGATGAACGTCAGAGGTGCCAGCACACTGTCGTAGCCGAGTTCGTTGGCCTCGGCCGCGTCACGGTGGGCCGGGTGGTCGTCCTTGACCGCGGCGGCGAACTCCCGGATCTTCTCCCGGCCGACCACGAAGCGGTCGTGGTAGCGGTAATGCGTTCCGATGATCTCTTCAGCGATGGCCATAGCGCTTGTCAGCCTAGTCGACGGCGCGGGTGTTCTACTTCCGCCGGGACGCGACGGCGGCCAGCGCTCCGCCCGCGGCGCCCAGCGCCAGCGCCGAGGGCACCCCGATCCGCGCGGCCTTGCGCACGGTCCGGAAATCCCGGATCTCCCAGCCGCGCTCGCGGGCCACGTCGCGCAGATCGGCGTCGGGGTTGATCGCCACCGCGGTGCCCACCAGGGTGAGCATCGGCAGATCGTTGTACGAGTCGGAGTAGGCGGTGCAGCGGCGCAGGTTCAGCCCTTCCCGGATGGCCAGCGCCCGAACGGCGTGGGCCTTGCCCGCCCCGTGCAGGATCTCGCCGACCAGTCGCCCGGTGAAGACCCCGTCGACCGATTCGGCGACCGTCCCCAGCGCGCCCGTCAGGCCGAGCCGGCGGGCGATGGTGGCCGCCAGCTCGTAGGGCGTCGCCGTCACCAGCCAGACCTGCTGGCCGGCATCCAGATGCATCTGGGCCAGGTCACGCGTGCCGGGCCAGATCTTGTCGGCGATGTACTCGTCGTAGATCTCCTCGCCGAGCGCCTCCAGTTCCGAGGTCGGGCGACCCTCGATGAAGGACAGCGCCTTCTGCTTGCCCTCGGCCACGTCGTCGCTGTTCTCCCGGCCGGTCAGCTGGAACTTGGCCTGCGCGTAGACGAACCCCATCACGTCGCGGTAGGTGAAGTACTTGCGGGCGGCCAGCCCGCGGGCGAAATGGACCAGCGACGAGCCGTGCACCATCGTGTTGTCGACGTCGAAGAACGCCGCGGCGGTCAGGTCGGCCGGGGGCGCCGTCCGTTCGGCGGGTTCGGCCTCTTCCTGGTCGGCTTCGTGCTCGGCGAGGTCCTCGACGGCGCGTTCGGCGCTGGCCTCCCCGGCCACCGGTTCTGTCTCGCTACCGGTCATCGATGGACACCCCCTCTCCGCATGCGCTGTCGCCTGACAACCCTACTGAGTGCAGACTGAAACCCGTGTCCCGACCGACCGTCACCGTGCTCACCCGTGCGGGCTGCAGCATCTGCGAACGTGTCCACGCGCGCCTCGGCGAGTTGTCCGGTGAGCTCGGCTTCGACGTGAGCACCACCGACGTCGACGCCGAAGCCGCCGCCGGACGGCCCGCCCTGCGCGCGGAATATGGCGACCGGTTGCCGGTGGTCCTCCTCGACGGTGTCGAACACAGCTACTGGGAGATCGACGAGCCCCGGTTGCGCCGCGATCTGAGGGGTCCCGGTTAGTTCGTCGGCGGGCCTCGTGCTCGCGGAACTGCGCCGCTCGCCGAACCCGCCGATTCCGTTGTCGGCGGGCCTCGTGCTCGCGGAACTGCGCCGCTCGCCGAACCCGCCGAAAAATTTGGAGACCACCTAGGCAAACGACTACCTTGTAGGCAGTTTTCGCGGCGGCAAGGGAGCGGCTAGGTGATTGCTCTGTGAGTGTCCTGCTCTTCGGGGTGTCGCACCGCAGCGCGCCGGTTTCCGTCCTCGAACAACTGTCCACCGACGAGGCCGATCAGGCCAAGATCGTCGCCAAGGTGCTGCAATCGCCGCTGGTCACCGAGGCAATGGTGCTGTCCACCTGCAACCGCGTCGAGGTGTACGCCGTCGTGGACGCCTTCCACGGCGGGCTCTCGACCATCGGGCAGGTGCTCTCCGAACACTGCGGCATGCCGATGGGCGATCTGACGAAGTACGCCTATGTGCGTTACGCCGAGGCCGCCGTCGAGCATCTGTTCGCCGTCGCGTCGGGCCTGGACTCCGCGGTCGTCGGCGAGCAGCAGGTGCTCGGGCAGGTGCGCCGGGCCTACGCGTCGGCCGAGGCCAATCACACCGTCGGGCGCATCCTGCACGAGCTGGCGCAGCGCGCACTGTCGGTGGGCAAGCGGGTGCACTCGGAGACCGGCATCGACGCGGCCGGCGCCTCCGTGGTTTCGGTGGCCCTCGACATGGCGTCGGAGCGGCTGTCCGGCCTGACCGGTCGCACGGCGGCCGTCATCGGCGCCGGCGCGATGGGCGCCCTCTCGGCCGCCCACCTGATGCGCGCCGGGATCAGCACGGTGCTGGTGGTCAACCGCTCGCTGCCGCGCGCGGAGCGCCTCGCCGGCAATCTGCGTGAGCAGGGCATCGAGGCCCGGGCGCTGGTCCTGGACCACCTGGCGATCGCGCTGGCGGCCTCCGACGTCGTGGTCAGCAGCACCGGCGCGGTGCGCCCGGTGGTCTCGCTGGCCGATGCGCACTATGCGCTGGCCCGCCGCCGCGACCGGGACGATCTGGTGGTGTGCGATCTGGGTATGCCGCGCGACGTGGATCCCGCGGTCGCCGGGCTGCCGGGCGTGGACGTCATCGACATGGACCGCATTCAGCGGGAACCGTCGGCACGAGCGGCCGCGTCCGACGCCGACGCGGCCCGCAAGATCGTGGCGGCCGAGGTGGCCAGCTATCTGACCGGCCAGCGGATGGCGGAGGTCACCCCGACGGTCACGGCGTTGCGTCAGCGCGCCGCCGACGTGGTCGAGGCCGAGCTGCTGCGCTTGGACAACCGGTTGCCCGGTCTGGACGACGTCCACCGCGACGAGGTGGCGCGCACCGTGCGCCGGGTGGTCGACAAATTGCTGCACGCGCCCACCGTGCGGGTCAAGCAACTGGCCAGCGCACCCGGCGGCGACAGCTACGCCGAGGCGCTGCGGGAGCTCTTCGAACTGGATCCGACGGCTGTCGATGCCGTTGCTGCGGGCGAGTTGCCGCTGGTGGCAACGGAATTCGACCCTGCCGCGCCGTCGGACGTCCTCGGCGAGACGCAAGAGTAGGGCAGACCCGCGAACGTGATCCGGATCGGCACCCGTGGCAGCCTGTTGGCCACCACCCAGGCCGGCACCGTACGTGATGCCCTGCAGGCGCTGGGCCACGATGCGGAGCTGGTGATCATCTCGACCGAGGGCGATCGGTCGTCGGCCCCCATCGCTGACATCGGCGTCGGCGTGTTCACCACCGCGATCCGCGACGCGGTGGCCGACGGCCGGGCCGACGTTGCGGTGCACTCCTACAAGGACCTCCCGACCGCCGCCGACGACCGGTTCACCATCGCGGCCATCCCGGTGCGGGCCGACTCCCGCGACGCGCTGGTTGCCCGCGACGGCCTGGTGCTGGGTGAATTGCCGGCTGGTTCGGTGATCGGAACATCGTCCGTGCGGCGGGCGGCACAGCTTAGAGCACTGGGTCTCGGTTTGGAAATCCGCCCCCTAAGAGGCAACCTGGACACCAGGTTGAACAGGGTAAGCAGCGGTGATCTCGATGCCGTCGTGGTGGCCCGGGCGGGACTGTCCCGCATCGGACGCCTCGACGTCGTCACCGAGACGCTGGAGCCGGTACAGATGTTGCCGGCACCGGCTCAGGGTGCGTTGGCGATCGAGTGCCGTGCCGGTGATACGGCGCTGGTGGAACTGTTGGCGGCGCTCGACGACGCTGACACCAGATCGGCGGTCACCGCGGAGCGTGTCCTGCTCGCCGAGCTGGAGGCGGGTTGTTCCGCACCGGTCGGCGCGATCGCCGAGGTGGTCGAATCGATCGATGAGGACGACTCACATGTCTTCAACGAACTGTCGTTGCGCGGCTGCGTGGCGGCGCTGGACGGATCCGACGTGATCCGCGCGTCCGGCATCGGAACTCCCGGTCGGGCTCGAGAGCTGGGGCTCTCGGTGGCCGCGGAGTTGTTCGAGTTGGGTGCGCGCGAGCTCATGGAAGAGCGGGAGTGAGCAGATGAGCATGCGAGGCCGTAAGCCGAAGCCGGGGCGCATTCTGTTCGTCGGGTCAGGGCCGGGAGATCCGGGCCTGCTGACGACGCGGGCGCGGGCGGTGCTGGCCAACGCCGCGTTGGTGTTCACCGACCCCGATGTGCCCGAACAGGTCCTGAGCATCGTCGGTACCGAGTTGCCGCCGGCCGCCGGACCCGCCCCCGCACCGGCGTCCGTCACCCCCGACGATGCGTCTCCGGGCGCCGGGCCTGTCGAAGAGCTCGCCGCGCCGATCGTCACGCTCGGACCCGACGTCCGGCCCGCCCTCGGCGACCCGGCCGAGGTCGCCAAGATCCTGGCCCATGAGGCGCGGGAGGGCCACGATGTGGTCCGGCTGGTCGCCGGCGACCCGCTGTCGATCGACTCGGTCCTGGCCGAGGTCAACGCCGTGTCCAAGACCCAGCTGGCCTTCGAGATCCTGCCGGGCCTGCCCGCGGCCACCGCCGTCCCGACCTACGCCGGCCTGCCGTTGGGCTCGTCGCACACCGTGGCCGACGTCCGCTCACCGGACGTGGACTGGCCGGCCCTGGCCGCCGCACCCGGCCCGCTGATCCTGCACGCCACCGCGCAGCACCTGGCCGACTCGGCGCGCACCCTCATCGAGCACGGTCTGCACGACTCCACCCCGTGCGTCGTCACCGCGCAGGGCACCACGTGTGCACAGCGCAGCGTGGAGGCCACGCTGGCCGAGCTCTGCGACCGCGCGGCCATCGGCGCCAATGACCCGGCCGGCCCGCTGACCGGACCGCTCGTGGTCACCATCGGCAAGACCGTCGCGCACCGCGCGAAGCTCAACTGGTGGGAGAGTCGGGCCCTGTACGGCTGGACCGTGCTGGTGCCGCGCACCAAGGATCAGGCGGGCGAGATGAGCGACCGACTGGTCAGCCACGGCGCGCTGCCCATCGAGGTGCCCACCATCGCCGTCGAGCCGCCGCGCAGCCCGGCCCAGATGGAGCGGGCGGTCAAGGGTCTGGTCGACGGGCGCTACCAGTGGGTGGTCTTCACGTCCACCAACGCGGTGCGCGCGGTGTGGGAGAAGTTCATGGAGTTCGGCCTGGACGCGCGGGCGTTCTCCGGCGTCCGGATCGCCTGCGTCGGCGAGGCCACCGCCGATCGGGTGCGCGCGTTCGGCATCAGCCCGGAACTGGTGCCGTCGGGTGAGCAGTCCTCGCTCGGCCTGCTCGACGAATTCCCGCCCTACGACGACATTTTCGATCCGGTGAACCGGGTGCTGCTGCCCCGCGCCGACATCGCCACCGAGACGCTGGCCGAGGGCCTGCGTGAGCGCGGCTGGGAGATCGAGGACGTCACCGCCTACCGCACGGTGCGGGCCGCCCCGCCGCCGGCGCAGACCCGCGAGATGATCAAGACCGGTGGGTTCGACGCCGTCTGCTTCACCTCGAGTTCCACGGTGCGCAACCTGGTCGGCATCGCCGGCAAACCGCACGCGCGCACCATCGTGGCGTGCATCGGCCCCAAGACCGCCGAGACCGCAGCGGAATTCGGCCTGCGGGTGGATGTGCAGCCGGAGACTGCGGCCGTGGGCCCGCTGGTCGAGGCGCTGGCCGAGCACGCCGCCCGGCTGCGCGCCGAGGGTGCGCTGCCGCCGCCGCGCAAGAAGAGCCGCAGGCGCTAATCGTGCGG
The DNA here is from genome assembly GCF_046330795.1 of Mycobacterium sp. GTDB lineage: Bacteria > Actinomycetota > Actinomycetes > Mycobacteriales > Mycobacteriaceae > Mycobacterium. The sequence goes on from NZ_JAXLSA010000003.1 coordinate 231,090, forward strand.
CAGCGCCCGCGCAGGCTGCGCTCGACGGCGGCGATGCGACGGCTGGTTGCCGAAACATCCTTGGAGCCAAGGCATCTGGTGCTGCCGATGTTCGTCGCCGACGGCATCTCGCAACCCCGGCCGATCTCGTCGATGCCGGGGGTGGTCCAGCACACCCGGGACTCGCTGCGCCGCGCCGCCGCCGATGCGGTGGCCGTTGGGGTCGGCGGGCTGATGCTGTTCGGGGTGCCCCGTGACGAGGACAAGGACGCCTGCGGATCGGCGGGCGTGGATCCCGACGGCATCCTGAACGTCGCTCTGCGTGATCTGTCGAAGGACCTCGGCGATGCCAGCGTGCTGATGGCCGATACCTGTCTGGACGAGTTCACCGATCACGGCCACTGCGGCGTACTCGATTCGCGGGGCCGGGTCGACAATGACGCGACCAACGCTCAGTACGTGAAACTGGCTGTGGCACAAGCAGAGTCGGGTGCCCAGCTGGTGGGGCCCAGCGGCATGATGGACGGTCAGGTGGCGGCGATCCGCGACGGCCTGGATGCCGCCGGGTATTCCGACGTCGCCGTTCTGGCCTACGCGGCGAAATTCGCGTCGGCGTTCTACGGGCCGTTCCGGGAGGCGGTCGCGTCGAGCCTGGAGGGCGATCGCCGGACATACCAGCAGGAGGCCGGCAACGGCCGGGAGGCGCTGCGCGAGATCGAGCTGGACATCGCCGAGGGCGCCGACGTGATCATGGTCAAGCCCGCAATGGCCTACCTGGATGTGGTGCGCGCCGCGGCCGACGTGTCCCCGGTGCCCGTTGCGGCCTATCAGGTGTCCGGCGAGTACGCGATGATCAGTGCCGCGGCCGCCAACGGCTGGGTGGACCGGCGCGCGGCCGTATTGGAATCGCTGACCTGTATCCGGCGGGCCGGCGCGGACATCGTGCTGACCTACTGGGCTGCCGAGGTCGCCGGCTGGCTGGCGTGAGCGCGCCGGGAGCCCCTGGCCCGGCGACGCGTCCCGAGGACGTCGACACCGCCGTCTGGCTGTGGGCGGTCGGGTTGCCGCTGATGATCGCCGGCTATGTCAGTGACGCGGTGTCGGGCCCGCGGCCGGGATTCCTGGTGGTGCTCACCGTCGTGTTCGTCGTGGTGCTGGCGACGGTGGTGGTGACGTTCCTGGTGCTGATGCGCGCCGGGTACCGGTGGGCGCGCACGGTCCTGGTGGCCGGGGCGCTGGCGTCGATCGTGTACACCGTCAACGCGCTGCTGACCGTGCGGCGGGATACGCCGGGTGCGCTGATCTACGCCGGTACCGGCATCGTCGGCACCGTGTTGCTCGCCGGCGGGGTGTTCCTGCTGCACCGCAAGGACGCCGACGCCTGGTTCACCCGGTGACCGGATAGGCTGGCCCGACCATGGATTCCCCCGCACCGCCGCGTCCGCGTGTCGTCGAGGTCGCCTTCTGGCTGCTGGTCGTTGCAGCACTGGCATTGATCACGACCGGGCTGGTGGTCGTGTTCTCGTCGTCGCCGCTTCCGGCATTCTTCCGGGGCGCGGGCGTCCTGTTCGCCGTGGCCGGCGCCGCGCTGGCGTTCGTCGCCGGCCGCACCCGTGGCGGCGATGCCCGGTTCCGGAGCGCGACCATCGGACTGGCACTCGCCCTGGTGGTCCTGCTGGCGTTGTTCAGCCTGTTCAGCCGGGGGCTGGCGTGGCTGCTCATCATGGTGGTGCTCATGGTCGCGGCGATCCTGCTGCTGCGTCCCGCCGCCCACGATTGGTTCGTGGACCGATGACCGAGCCGGAGCCGACTCCCGAGATCCTGTTCGCCGAAAGCGGCGCCAGTTGGCTGTGGCTGCTGGCCGGGCCGGCCGCCGGTCTGGCGATGTTCCTGATCCAGCTCAACAGCGGGCTCGGGGTGCGGTGGGTGGTTCCGCTGGCGTTCTTCCTGCTCGTGTCGTCGTTCCTGGCGCTGCAGATCAAGGCGGCGCGCATTCACACCTCGGTGGAGTTGACGCCCGAGGCCCTGCGGGAGGGCACCGAGACCATCCTGGTCGACGAGATCGTCGCCCTGTACCCCGAGCCGCCGGCCAAGCGGTCCTACGAGCGCGGGCTGATGAAACCCAACGCGATGACCAATCGCGCCATGAAGCGGGCCGGGTTCGACGAGGCGGAGCTGGCCGCCGCGGCGGAACCGGAGGACGACGGCGAGGACGACGCAGCAGCGGAGGCGGCCCGGAAGTGGCAGTCGGCGCGGGCGATCGGTGAACTCACCGGGGTGCCGCGCGGCCGCACCGGCATCGGCCTGAAGCTGACGGGCGGGCGCACCGCGCAGGCCTGGGCCCGGGACCACCGCGGTCTGCGCGCGGCGCTGACGAGGCTGGTGGAGGCCAGGCCGTGACGGCGCGGGTACGTGCGCGGTTGCAGTTGATCCTGGCGGTCGTCGCGGCCGCCGGTTGTGTGTGGAGCTGGGTGGCGGCGCGGTCGGAGGCCGTGGTGGCGCCGGTGGCCGACGGGCAGCCGTCCACCACATCGATCCTCTACGACCCGGCACTGATCAGCCTGGCGCTGGTGCTGGCCACGGTCGCGGGTGTGCTGGCCGTCCTGGGGGTGGCCAACCGCCGCCGGGAGCGACCCCATACACATACCCCGTAGGGGTATAGTCGCCAGGGTGAACGACACCCGAACCATCACCGATCTGCGCCTGAGCGGCATGAGCTGTGCTTCCTGCGCCGCGCACATCGAGAACGCCCTGAACAACCTCGCCGGCGTGCATGCAACCGTGAACTTCGCGGTCGAGACGGCGCACGTCGAACACGATCCCGACGTGGCCCCCGACGATCTGGTCGCCGCCGTCGAATCCTGCGGATACCACGCCGAAGCCGTCCCCGAACACGACGCGGCGGGCGGCGGGCACGATCACATGGACCACGATTCGGGCAGCGGCCTGTTGGCGCGGCTCGTCGGCTCGGCCGCGCTGGGCATCCCGGTCGTCGCGATCTCGATGGTGATGGCGTGGCACTTTCCCGGCTGGGAGTGGCTGGCCCTGGTGTTGACCACCCCCATCGTGTTCTGGGGTGGCTATCCGTTCCACCGCGCCGCGTTGCGCAGTGCCCGGCACGGCCGGTCGACGATGGACACCCTGGTGTCGCTGGGCACCCTGGCCGCATATCTGTGGTCGGTCGTGGTGGTGCTGACCGGTAGCGGCCACCATGGTGGGCACGTCTATTTCGAGACGGCCGCGGCGGTCACGGTGTTCCTGCTGGCCGGGCGCTACGCCGAGGCGCGCGCCAAGCGTTCCGCCGGCGCGGCCCTGACGGCCCTGGTGTCGCTGGCCGCCAAGGACGCCACGGTGCTGCGCGGCGAGGCCGAGGCCCGGATACCTGCCGGAGAGCTGGTGGTCGGCGACGTGCTGGTGGTGCGCCCCGGCGAACGGGTCGCCACCGACGGCACCGTGATCGACGGGGCCAGCGCCCTGGACACCTCGGCGCTGACGGGCGAGTCCGAGCCGCGCGATGTCGGCCCCGGCGACGCCGTGCTGGGTGGGTCGCTGAACACCTATGGCCGGATCCTCTTGCGTGCCAACACCGTTGGTGCTGACACCCAGCTGGCCCGGATGGCCCGGATGGTCACCGAGGCGCAGAACGGCAAGGCGGCCGTCCAGCAGTTGGCCGATCGGGTGTCGGCGGTCTTCGTGCCCGTCGTGCTCGGCATCGCCGCGGTGACGCTGGTGGCCTGGCTGGTGTTCGGCCCGTCGGTGACCGCCGCGTTCACCGCCGCCGTCGCGGTACTGATCATCGCCTGCCCCTGCGCGCTGGGCCTGGCCACGCCGACGGCCATCCTGGTGGGCACGGGACGCGGCGCGCAGCTGGGCATTCTGTACAAGAACCCGAGTGTGCTCGAAACGGTCACCGGTATCGACACCGTCGTGCTGGACAAGACCGGCACCGTCACCACGGGCGCCATGAGCGTCACCGGCGATCCGGACGACACCCTGCTGGCCCGGGCCGCGGCGGTGGAGTCCGCGTCCGAACATCCGGTGGCGACCGCCATCGTTGCCGCGGCGCGCGAGCGCGGGCTCACGGTGGCGCCGGTCGGCGATTTCGTCAACGAACCGGGCGTCGGCGTCTCGGGCCTGGTCGACGGCACCCGGGTGAAGGTCTCCCGGGCGGGCTCGACCGCCGGTGCCGTCCTGCCGGGCACCGCCGTCGAGGTGATCTGGGACGGACGCGCACAGGGTGTCATTCGTCTGGCGGACGCCGTGAAGGCCACCAGTCCCGCGGCCGTGGCCGAACTGCGCGCGATGGGGGTGACCCCGATGCTGCTGACCGGCGATTCCGCAGCGGTGGCACACAGCGTCGCCGCCGCAGTGGGTATCGACGCCGACAACGTCATCGCCGGTGTCCTGCCGACCGAGAAAGCCGCTGTGGTGCAACGACTTCAGGCGCAGGGCCGCAAGGTCGCCATGGTGGGCGACGGGGTCAACGACTCCGTCGCGCTGGCGACCGCGGATATCGGGATGGCCATGGGCACCGGCACCGACGCCGCCATCGAGGCGGGCGACGTCACGCTGGTGCGAGGCGATCTGCGGGCGGTGCCGACCGCCCTGCGGCTGGCCGCACGCACGTTGCGGGTGATCAAGCAGAACCTGTTCTGGGCGTTCGGCTACAACGTGGCGGCCATCCCGCTGGCCGCCCTCGGCCTGCTGAACCCGATGATCGCCGGCGCGGCCATGGCCGCCTCGTCGGTGCTGGTGGTGCTCAACAGCCTCCGGCTGCGCGGGTTCCACTGACGCCCCAACCCCGCCGAAACGGACGTATCGGCGAAAAGGCCCGAGTTCATGCCTCCATTTCGTCGATCTCGGCATCGCTCGAGTGTCCCCGGCCACAGCCGTTTGGTACAGAGTTCAGAATCTGTAACACTGTGTCCATGACGGAGCTCGCCCAATCCGGGACCAAGTCTGAAGCCGCGCCACTGGATGCGCACTCACTGGTGTGGCGGTACTTCGGCGACAACCGCATGTACCTGATCGGGCCGCGGCCCGCGGTGCTGCAGAACATGCTGGCCGAACTCGGCCAGGGCGTGCTGGACCACTCGGTGTTCTTCGCGGATACCGCCGCCCGGATCAAGCGGTCGATCCCGCCGATCATGCGAACGGTCTACGGCTCGGAAGCCGCCAACGACGGCCTGCAGGTCCGCGACTTCCATGTCAACATCAAGGGCGCGATGCCGGACGGCTCGCAGTACCACGCGCTCAATCCGGAGACCTACTTCTGGGCGCACGCCACCTTTGTCGAGCAGGTGCTCTACTTCGCCGACACCTTCGTCAAACGTCTCACCGACGCGGAGAAGGAGCAGATCTGGCAGGAGGGCAAGACCTGGTACCGCCGCTACGGTGTCAGCGACCGGATCGTGCCCGACACCTACGCCGACTTCGTGACGTACTGGGACCACATGATGGATTCCGTCGTGATCCCGCACAAGACCGCGCAGTACGGTATCGGCTACGTCACCAAGGGCTTCCCCAAGCCCAAGGCCGTATCCCCGCTTGCGTGGAAACTCGTTGCGCCCGTGTTCAATCCGATCGCAGCATTTCTGACCACCGGTGGAATGCCGCCGCGGGCGCGGGACATGCTCGGTCTGCCGTGGAGCGACCGCCAGGAGCGCCGGTACCGGCGACTGGCCGCGTTCTGGCGCTCGCGCCCCGTCAACGCAGTGTGGGACCGGCTGCCGATGTCGGTGCGCTACAACGCGTTCGCCCGCACCGGCTACGCGAGGGAAGGTGTCACGCCATAAGTCTGACAGCGCCCGACGCCGTTACCGGGGTCATCCTCGACGCAGCGGTCCAGGAGTTCGAGCGACACGGCTTCCGCCGTGTCGCTCTCGACGACGTCGCGCGACGGGCCAAGGTCAGCCGCACCACGATCTACCGGAAGTTCGCCGGCCGCGACGAGCTGGTGTCCGCGGTCATCGACCGGGAGAACGAGCGCCTGTTCGTCACGATCGCCGAGCGCATCAAAGCCGCTGGGCCGCAGTCGAACATCTACGTCGAGGCGTTCACCGCCGCCATCGTCACCTTTCGGGATCACCGCGTTCTCACCAGGCTGATCACTGACGATCCCGCGCTGGCGCTCGAACTCGCCCATCAGCACTACGCTGCGGCCGTGACGCGCATCGTTGCCGCCCTGTACGTCATCTTCCCGCCCGGCTTCGCCGACAGGGTCGGCGCGCCGGCGGTGTCGGGGCTGGCCGACTGCATCCTGCGCTACGCCATGGTGCTGCTGCTCCTGCCGAGCTTGCAGCCAATGGACACCGTCGAGGACATCAGGACCTTCGCGACCACGCACTTCCTGCCCAGCCTGCCGGCGGCACTGCGGGCCCTTCCGGTGTGACGTTCAGACACGACGCAGCAGCACCGCGCCGTTGTCGAACGGCAACCGTGGGAAGATCCACCGAGCCAGCCCGGTGACGTGCTGTGCCGCTTCGGCTTTGGAGACCACCCGCGGATCGGAGACGGCGAACGTCCGCCCGTAGCGCTTCATCCGGCCGCCGCCGGCCGCGGTGATGTTCTTGAGCCAGTCCCGGTCGGGTCCGTAGGTGAGCATGATCGCCAGGCCCTCATCGGTGGAGAACACCGTCAGCGGAGTTCGATAGGTCTTTCCCGACTTGCGGCCGACGTGCTCGAGGATCCCGAACGTCGGGGCGAAACCCGCCCAGAGTTTCTGGATCGGGTTGGTGAAGTACCTGTTGATCCGGGCCACTCGTTGTGGAATTTGCACGTCCTCATCCAACCTCAGCGGTGCCGTGGCCGTCGAGAGCTCGGCGAATAGTCCCGGAACGTCATCAGGAATCCGATTCCAGCCACCACGGCCGCCGCGATGTAGATCGTGACCGACAGCCAGGTCGCGGAGACCGAAGCGGCCAGCCAGCAGGACAGGAAGGCCGCCGCCAGCAGGCAGGCACCGTAGAACGGTGTCCGCTGCGGATGCTCGCCGCGGGCCATCAGTCCGCGTCAGTCGTTCCGATGAGCCGGCCCGGCCTTGGGCGCGGGCTCATCGGTGGCATGCTCGACCTCTTCCTGGGCCTTGGCAGCGTCCTTGGCCAGTTCCTCGATCGACTCGTCGCCTTCTTCGGCGCGCATGGCAATCCTCCATTCGTCGGTACTCCGGTTCGGTTGCCCGAACCCACTGCGGGCGAAACGCCGGCCTCGGCGGGCACACTGTGGGCATGGCCTATCTGAAACCCCCGTGGTACGTGAGCAAGGTGTTCAACCGGCTGGCGATGGCGACCGGTCTCGCCGGTAGCGAGACACTGACGTTGACCCGCCGCTCTACCGGCCAGGCCCAGCGCATCCCGGTGCTCACCGTGGTGGTGGACGGCACCCGTTATCTGGTATCCACCCGGGGCGAATCGCAATGGGTGAAGAACGTGCGTGCGGCACCCGACGTCGTGATCGGCACCCGCGCCGGAACCGTGCGGTACCACGCCACCGAGGTGCCTGTGGAGGCGCGCGCCGCGATCCTGACCGCCTATCAGGCCAAGGCGGGTAAGGCCGTCGAGGGCTATTTCCGGGACCTCCCGGAGGCCGTCGACCATCCGGTGTTCGCGCTCACCGAGAAGTAATGACGGCTCAGGCCACGCTGCTGACGATCGCAGCGACCAGGCCGCCGACCGTCAGCAGTGCGACCAGCGCGGCGGCGGTGATCGCCGGGCCGTGGCGGTGCCGCCGGATGTAATAGATCGCCAGGGCGATGCCGATGAGGATCAACGCCGCGTAGGCCGAGAGCCCCAGCGTCAGCACTGCCGTTCCCGTCGCAGTGGCCAGAGTCGCGTCGTGCACCGGGCAAGCCTAGGGGGCCGGTGGACGTGGCCGCGGCCCAGCTCACCAGACGGCGGCCACGAAACCGGTGCGAAGCACCACGAAGCCGCGCGATCAGTGCCCACATCCAAAGAACGCCATGAGGACCGCCGCGGCGGTCATGTTCACCCACCCCGGCCATGCGCTGAACTCGACGAACACGGGGTTTCGCACCGGTACTCCAATGTCCGCGCGCGGGCTCGGGCGCCGGACGCACCTCGAACCCGAGCGTTGTCCGTACGGGTGGATTTCAGGCCGGAGCACCCTGGCTGGAACACTGGTCACCATGAGCAGCACCGAACAGTCGGCAAAGCTGTTCGCCGACGCGTGCGCGGTGATTCCCGGCGGGGTGAACTCTCCGGTGCGTGCGTTCAACGCCGTCGGCGGCACACCCCGATTCATCACCTCCGGCAGTGGCTGCTGGCTGACCGACGCCGACGGCAACCGCTACGTCGACCTGGTGTGCTCATGGGGCCCGATGATCCTGGGCCACGCGCACCCGGCGGTGGTGGACGCCGTCGCCAACGCCGCCGCCCGCGGGCTGTCGTTCGGGGCACCGACGCCGTGCGAATCCGAGCTCGCCGCCGAGATCATCGCGCGGGTGGCCCCGGTCGAGCTGCTGCGCCTGGTCAACTCCGGCACCGAGGCCACCATGAGTGCCATCCGGTTGGCCCGCGGCTTCACCGGCCGGCCCAAGATCGTCAAGTTCTCCGGCTGCTACCACGGCCACAGCGATGCCCTGCTGGCCGACGCCGGGTCCGGCGTCGCGACGCTGGGTCTGCCGTCGTCGCCGGGGGTGACGGGCGCGGCCGCCGCCGACACCATCGTGCTGCCGTACAACGACCTCGACAGCGTCGCGGCGGCGTTCGCCGAACACGGCGATCAGATCGCCTGTGTCATCACCGAAGCCAGTCCCGGCAACATGGGCTGCGTGCCGCCGCTGCCGGGCTACAACGCCGCGCTGCGCCGGATCACCACCGCACACGGCGCACTGCTGATCTCCGATGAGGTGATGACCGGCTTCCGGGTGAGCCGAAGTGGTTGGTACGGAATCGATCCCGTTGACGCGGACCTGTTCACCTTCGGCAAGGTGATGAGTGGCGGGCTGCCCGCTGCCGCGTTCGGCGGACGCGCGGACGTGATGAGCAGGCTCGCGCCGCTGGGCCCGGTGTATCAGGCCGGCACCCTGTCGGGGAACCCGGTGGCGATGGCCGCCGGCCTGGCCACCCTGCGCACCGCCGACGATGACGTGTACGCGACCCTCGACGCCAACGCGGACCGGCTGGCCGCGCTGCTCGAAAAGGCGCTCACCGAAGCCGGTGTGGCACACCGGATCCAGCGGGCCGGCAACATGTTCAGCGTCTTCTTCGGGGACGATCCGGTGACCGATTTCGCCTCGGCGCGGGCCAGCCAGACCTGGCGGTTCCCGCCGTTCTTCCACGCCCTGCTCGACGCCGGCGTCTACCCGCCCTGCAGCGCCTACGAGGCGTGGTTCGTCTCGGCGGCGCTGACCGAGGAGGCCTTCGACCACATTGCCGCCGCATTGCCCGGTGCCGCCCGGGCCGCGGCGGCCGCGACGGAACCGGAGGCCTGACGTGGCGCTGACACGGGTCCACGTGATGCGCCACGGCGAGGTGCACAACCCGGAGGGCATCCTGTACGGCCGGCTGCCCGGCTACCGGCTGTCCGAACGTGGGCAGTCGCAGGCCCAGGCGGTTGCGGATGCGTTGGCGCACAACGACATCGTCGCCGTCATCGCCTCTCCGCTGCAGCGGGCGCAGGAGACGGCCACGCCCATCGCGGCGGCGCACGGCCTGGTGCTGGGCACCGATGACCAGCTGATCGAGTCGGCGAACTATTTCGAGGGCAAGCGGATGTCGCCCGGCGACGGGGTCTGGAAGAACCCGCAGGTGTGGTGGCAGGTTCGCAATCCGCTCACCCCGTCCTGGGGCGAGCCGTACAAGGAGATCGCCGCCCGCATGACGGCGGCGGTGCGCCGGGCGCGTGACCTGGCCGACGGCCGCGAGGCGGTGTGCGTCAGCCACCAGCTGCCCGTCGAGACGCTGCGCCGTTCGATGGAGGGCAAGTGGCTGCCCCACGACCCGCGCCGGCGGCAATGCAATCTGGCATCGCTGACCACCCTGACCTTCGACGGTGATCAACTCGTCGGCGTCGACTACCGTGAGCCGGCGGCTCACCTGTGACCGTTCGGGCCCTGGCGTGCGCGGTGGTGACGGCCGCCGCGGTCCTGCTCACGGGTTGTTCGACGGGGCATGACGCCGTTGCGCAGGGCGGCACGTTCGAGTTCATCGCACCGGGCGGAAAGACCGACATCCTCTACGATCCGCCGCAGACCCGCGGCCGGCCCGGGCCGATCAGCGGACCGGACCTGATGGATCCCGCCAAGACCCTCTCCCTCGACGACTTCGCCGGCAAGGTCGTCGTCGTCAACGTCTGGGGTCAGTGGTGCGGCCCATGCCGCACCGAGATCGGCCAGCTGCAGGACGTGTACGAGGCGACCCGAGCGAAGAGGGTCGCCTTCCTGGGCATCGACGTGCGCGACAACAACCGCGACGCCGCCGTGGATTTCATCAAGGATCGCGGGATCACCTTCCCATCGATCTACGACCCGGCGATGCGGACCATGATCGCGTTCGGCGGCAAGTACCCCACCACGGTGATCCCGTCGACCGTGGTGCTCGACCGGGAACACCGGGTGGCCGCGGTGTTCCTGCGTGAGCTGCTCGCCGAGGATCTACAACCACTGGTCGAACGCCTGGCCGCCGAACCCGCTCCGGGGCAACGACAGTGACCGGAACGGCTGAGCTGGCCGCCACCGGCCCACTGCTGCTGGCGCTGGGCGTGTGCCTGCTCGCCGGGCTGGTGTCGTTCGCCTCGCCGTGTGTGGTTCCCCTGGTGCCGGGTTACCTGTCGTACCTGGCCGGAGTCGTCGGCGTGGAGGAACAACCCGGCGCGGTGAAGGTGCATCGGCAGGCCCGCCTGCGGGTCGCGGGGTCGGCGCTGCTGTTCGTCGCGGGCTTCACGGCCGTCTTCCTGCTCGGCACCATCGCAGTGCTCGGGATGACCACCTCGTTGATCACCAATCAGGTTGTGCTGCAACGTGTTGGCGGCGTGTTGACGATCGTGATGGGCCTGGTGTTCGTCGGGTTCGTACCGGCCCTGCAGCGCCAGGCCCGGTTCGCCCCGCGGTTGCTCACTGGCATCGCCGGCGCACCGCTGCTCGGCGCGGTGTTCGCGCTGGGCTGGACCCCGTGCCTGGGGCCCACGCTGACCGGGGTGATCACCGTGGCGTCGGCCACCGACGGCGCCAGCGTTGCGCGCGGAATCGCACTGGTGATCGCCTATTGCCTGGGTCTGGGAATTCCGTTCGTACTCCTGGCCTTCGGATCCACCTGGGCGGTCGAAGGGTTGGGCTGGCTGCGCCGGCACACCCGGACCATCCAGGTGGTCGGTGGTGTGCTGCTGATCCTGGTCGGCGTGGCGCTGGTGACCGGGCTGTGGAACGACTTCATCTCGTGGGTCCGCGACGCGTTCGTCAACGACGTGAGGCTGCCGATTTGAAAACCGTCGATCTTCCGCGAGTGGACGGAAACGACCCCGAATTCCGTTCCGCGAAGGGGCCTCGGCGTCTGCTCGCGGTGATCCGGAACACGTGGCGGGCGTTGACGTCGATGGGCACGGCACTGGTTCTGCTGTTCCTGCTGGCGCTGGCTGCGGTGCCGGGAGCGCTGTTGCCCCAGCGTGCTCTCAACGCCGGCAAGGTCGACGAATACCTGCTGCAGCATCCGGTCATCGGGCCGTGGCTGGACCGGCTGCAGTTCTTCGAGGTGTTCTCCAGTTTCTGGTTCACCGCGATCTACGTCCTGCTGTTCGTCTCGCTGGTGGGGTGCCTGACCCCGCGGATCATCGAACATGCGCGCAGCCTGCGGGCCGTCCCGGTGCCCGCACCCCGCAATCTGGGCCGGCTGCCCAAGCATGCCAAGGCACAGCTCGACGGCGATCCGCAGGTCCTGACCGAACAGATGGCACATCGACTTCGCGGCTGGCGCAAGGACATTCGCCGCAACGGTGAGCTGACCGAGATTTCGGCGGAGAAGGGCTATCTGCGCGAGTTCGGCAACCTGGTCTTCCATTTCTCCCTACTCGGGCTGCTGGCCGCGGTGGCCGTCGGCAAGCTGTTCGGCTACGAGGGCAACGTCATCGTGATCGCCGACGGCGGTCCGGGGTTCTGCTCGGCCTCACCGGCGGCGTTCGACACCTTCCGGGCCGGCAACTCCGTCGACGGCACCTCGCTGTACCCGATGTGCGTGCGGGTCAACGACTTCCAGGCCCACTATCTGCCCAATGGGCAGGCCAAGACCTTTGTCGCGAACATCGACTACCAGGTGGGCGACGATCTGCAGTCCGGCGATTGGCGGCCCTACCGGCTCGAGGTCAACCATCCGCTGCGGGTCGGTGGCGACCGGGTCTACCTGCAGGGCCACGGATACGCGCCGACCTTCACCGTGACGTTCCCCGATGGCCAGCAGCGCAGCCAGACCGTGCAGTGGCGACCCGAGAATCCGCAGACCCTGCTGTCCTCGGGTGTCGTGCGGATCGATCCGCCGGCCGGCAGCCACCCCGACCCCGCCGAGCGGCGCAAGCATCAGATCGCGATCCAGGGATTGTTCGCGCCGACCGAGCAACTCGACGGCAAGCTGCTCTCCAGCGGCTATCCAGCGCTGAACAATCCGGCGGTCGCGGTCGACATCTATCGCGGGGACACGGGCCTGGATACCGGCCGGCCGCAGTCGCTGTTCAGCCTCGACCCGCGCCTGATCGAGCAGGGCCGGTTGCAGAAGGTCGACCGGGTGAACCTGCGGGCCGGTGAGCAGGTGCGGCTCGACGCACCCGGTCTGGAAGGGACCCTGGTGCGTTTCGACGGGGCCACGCCGTTCGTCAACCTGCAGGTGTCCCACGACCCGGGCCAGTTGTGGGTGCTGTTCTTCGCGATGACGATGATGGCCGGCCTGCTGGTCTCGCTGGTGGTCCGCCGCCGCCGGATCTGGGTCCGCGTGGCGCCGGCGGCCGGTGGCACCGGTACCGTGAACGTCGAGATGGGCGGCTTGGCGCGCACGGACAACTCCGGTTGGGGCGACGAGTTCGAGCGGCTCACGCAGCGATTGTTGGCGCCGGCGGGCGAGGAGAAGCGCCGATGAACCGCGCTGGCGACGATGCTGAGCGTGGCTCGAGCGATGAGGAGGAGCAGCGCCGATGAACCGCGCTGGCGACGATGCAGAGCGAGGCTCGAGCGATGAGGAGGAGCAGCGCCGATGAACCGCGCTGACGACGATGCAGAGCGAGGCTCGAGCGATGAGGAGGAGCAGCGCCGATGAATACCGAGCACGTGGACCTCGTGCTGGCCCGCTACTCCGACTGGGCGTACACGTCCGCGGTGGTGATCCTGGTGGTGGCGCTACTACTGCTGGCCGTGGAGCTCGCCTACAGCCGCAGCCGCGCCGTGGCCGCCCGCGAGCTCGTCGCGTCGGGCTCGGGATGGGCCACGGTGTCCGCCGACAGCGACCGTCCCGGCGTCGTGGCCGACGAACCGGCACGAACCCTCGACGAGCGGGTGGGGCGCGCCGGGCTGGCCCTGGTCCACCTCGGGATCGCCGCTCTGTTCGCCTGCATCGTGCTGCGCGGGCTGGCCACCGAGCGCGTGCCGTGGGGCAACATGTACGAGTTCATCAATCTGACGTGTTTGTCCGGGCTCGTCGCCGCGGCCGTCGTGCTGCGCAAGCCGCAGTACCGCGCGCTCTGGGTGTTCGTACTGGTGCCGGTGCTGATCCTGCTGACGATCTCCGGGCGCTGGCTCTACACCAACGCCGCACCCGTGATGCCGGCCCTGCAGAGCTACTGGCTGCCCATCCACGTGTCGGTGGTCAGCCTGGGGTCCGGGGTGTTCCTGGTCGCCGGGGTGGCCAGCATCCTGTTCCTGCTGAAGATGTCGCCGCTCGGCGCACCGGACCGGGCTGGGACCGTGGCCCGGATCGTCCAGCGGTTACCGGACGCCCAGACGCTGGATCGGATCGCCTACCGGACCACCATCTTCGCGTTCCCGGTGTTCGGGTTCGGGGTGATTTTCGGTGCGATCTGGGCCGAGGAGGCCTGGGGGCGGTACTGGGGCTGGGACCCGAAGGAGACGGTGTCCTTCATCGCCTGGGTGGTGTACGCGGCCTATCTGCACGCCCGCTCGACGGCCGGTTGGCGCGACAAGAAAGCGGCCTGGATCAACGTCGTCGGGTTCGTGGCGATGGTGTTCAACCTGTTCTTCATCAACCTGGTGACCGTCGGCCTGCACTCCTACGCCGGGGTCGGCTAGCGCGGCTCTCAGCGCGGATTGTTGTCGGGATGGTTGAGGCGCCAGAGGAATTCGGGGTCGTCGTCGGGACCGATCACACGCTTGCCGGAATGCTGGGGCCGGGCGCGCACGGCACGCCACGCGGCGTAGCCCAATGCGGCCAGTACCAGGATGACCAGCAGGTACGTCACGACAACCTCCTCGAGATCGAATATACGCCGGTCTGTAGTCTTCGGCCGATGCCTGCAGAGACCCCAGAAACCCCTGAAACGACCGACGGCCCCGGACGGCCGGGCGGTCGGATGGTGCTCGATGTCCTCGTCTACCTGTTCGCGCGACTGATCCTGGTCGTCGCGCTGACGGCGGCGATCTTCTACGGCGCTCATCTGCTGGGCGTTGCGGAGTTCCCGTTGGTCATCGCCCTGTTGTTCGCGATCGTCATCGCGCTGCCGCTGGGCATCTGGCTGTTCACCCCGCTGCGGCAGCGGGCCACGGCCAGCATCGCCGCGGTCGACGAGCGGCGTCGCCGCGACCGCGCGGATCTGCAGGCACGACTGCGCGGCGACGAATCCTCCGGGTAGCCGTCAACATTTCTTGACACATACTCGTCGTCAAGATAGCTTGACGGAATGGCCGATTCCGATGAGGTGGCCACCGCCGATCCCGCGGTGGGCCTGCGCGCGGTCCGCGCACTGCAACGACTGCAGGAGCGCCTCGAGGCCGTCCATGTGGCCAATGCCCGCGAGCAGGGCTGGAGTTGGCAGGACATCGCCGATGCCCTCGGGGTCAGCAGGCAGGCCGTGCACCAGAAATACCACCGAGGGGGATGAATGCAGCCCGAGCGATTCGCCCGTGACGCCCGCGCCGCGATGGTGCTGGCCGAGGCCGAGGTTCGTGAACTCGGTGACAACGCCATCGGACCCGAGCACGTGCTGGTCGGCGTGCTGCAGAGCGCCGGACGTGATCTGGCCGCATTGTGTTCGGCGGTCGGCCTGACCGTGGAGGCGATCCGGGCCAAACTCGACGGTGGCCGCGACGCGTTTACCTTCGACGACGACGCCGCCGCTCTGGCGTCCATCGGTATCGATCTGAACACCGTGCGCGACAAGGTGATTCACACCTTCGGCGCCGACGCCTTCGACGACGCGCTGCGGCGGTCCGGACGGCGCCGGCGGCGACGCGGTCAGATCCCGCTCGATCGACCCGGCAAGAAGGTCCTCGAATTTGCCCACCGCGAACTCGGTGTGCGTCGCGGCCGGGCGATCGAATGCGAGCATCTGCTGCTGGGCATTCTCGACGGCAATGATCGATACGCGATCGGGCTCATCGGTGAGCACGTCGACACCGAGCGTCTGCGCGACGCGGTGACCGCTCTGCTGGATCGGGCGGCATAGGGCTCGGCCCGTTGGCCTCGCTCCTCCTCCGCCCTGTCCGGGGCGGCATCGTCGGCTCAGCTGCCCAACGCCAGGGCGGCGGCCACCGCCACGGCCCAGACCAGCATGGTCAGGCCGGTGTCGCGGAGCACCGGAATCAGCTGCGGCCCCAGCGAACCGGATCGCACCGGACGCGCCGCACGGATCGCCAGGGGAGCGGCGAGCAGGCCGGCCAGACACCACGGGGTGGCCGCCGCGAGTGCCAGGGTCAGCACGCCGGCGACGGCCAGCAGAACCAGATACAGCGCCCGCGTGCGTCGATCGCCGAGGCGAACCGCGAGCGTGATCTTGCCGGATTGCGCATCCGTGGGGATGTCGCGCAGATTGTTGGCGACCAGCACCGCCGACGACAGGCAACCCATCGCCACCGCGCACGCCAGACCGACCCGGTCCACCCGCAGCGCCTGTGTGTACTGCGTGCCGAGCACCGCGACCAGGCCGAAGAAGACGAACACCGCGATCTCGCCGAAACCGGAGTAGCCGTAGGGTTTTGAACCTCCGGTGTACAGCCACGCGCCGGCGATGCAGGCCGCGCCGACGGCGATCAGCCACGGATCGGTCACCCACGCGAGCGCCACGCCGGCCACCGCGGCCACCAGCAGGGCGGTGACGGCCGCGGTCAGGACCGCGCGCGGCGCGGCCACCCGGGATCCGACCAGTCGCAGCGGCCCCACGCGGTCGTCGTCGGTGCCGCGCACACCGTCGGAGTAGTCGTTGGCGTAGTTGACGCCGACGATCAGGGCCAGTGCGACCGTCAATGCGAGCAGCGCCTTCCACCACACCGCCGAACCCAGCCACGCCGCGGCCCCGGTGCCCGCGATGACGGGGGCTACGGCATTGGGCAGGGTGCGCGGTCGGGCGCCTTCGATCCACTGTGCGACGGTCGCCATGCCCCGATCGTCCCACGGCCGAGGTCCGCCCCACCCGGTGCACGTTGTTGACACCTGTCAAGGTCATACTGGCCGAATGAAGACACCGATCTGTGAACAGTTCGACATCGAGTTTCCGCTGTTCGCCTTCAGCCACTGCCGCGACGTGGTCGCCGCGGTCACCAACGCCGGCGGCCTCGGCGTGCTGGGCGGTACGGCCTTCACCCCCGAGCAACTGGAACACGAGCTCGCCTGGATCGACGAACAGGTCCGGGGCAAGCCGTACGGCGTCGACATCATCGTTCCGGCCAAGTACGAGGGCAAGGGCGAGAACGTCTCCGGCGCCCAGTTGGCCGAGCGCATTCCGGACTCCTACAAGTCTTATGTCGCCGAACTGCTGGCCAGCCATGGCATTCCGGCCGAGGAGCGGCCCCGCCTGGCCGGCAGCGGTCTGTCCGGCGACACCGGCGAAGCGTTGCTGGACGTCGCGCTGCGCCACCCGATCAAGTTGATGGTCAACGCGCTCGGGGTGCCCCCGGCCTACATGATCGAGGCCGGTCGCAGCTCCGGCGTGCCGGTCGGTGCGCTGGTGGGCGCCAAGGAGCATGCCGTCAAGCAGGTCCGGGCCGGCGTCGACGTCATCGTCGCCCAGGGCACCGAGGCCGGTGGACACTGCGGTGAGGTGTCCACGCTGTGCCTGGTGCCCGAAGTGCTCGACGCGCTGGCCGGTCTCGGCAGCAACGTGCCGGTGCTGGCCGCGGGCGGAATCGTGACGGGACGGCAGATGGCCGCGTGCGTGGCGATGGGCGCCGCCGGCGCCTGGACCGGTTCGGTGTGGCTGACCACCGAAGAGGCCGAGACCGCGCCGTACACCGTGCAGAAGTTCCTCGCTGCCGGCTCCCGCGACACCATCCGATCGGCGGGCCGGACCGGAAAGCCGTCGCGCCAACTGGTTTCGGACTGGACCGACGCCTGGGCGCCCAACGAGGGCGGCCAGAAGCCGTTGCCGCTGCCGTTGCAGTCGATGCTCGTGGAGCCGGTGCTGCGCCGGGTCGACAAGCTGGCGGGCACCGGGCACGAGGGCGCCCAGGCCCTGGCGACCTACTTCGTCGGACAGGGGGTGGGCCTGATGAACAAGGTGAAGCCGGCCCGTGAAGTGGTGCTCGAGTTCATCGAGGACTACGTCAGCGCGGCCGAACGACTCGCCGGTTCGCTCGAGGACTGATGGCGTAGAACTACGGGGTGCATGATCCCCGGAATCGTGAGGTGCTCCGACTGGCCGCGCCGGTGGGCCTGGCCTTCATCCCGCTCGGTATCGCGCTGGGCCTGCTGATCACGCACGCCGGGTTGGCCTGGTGGTGGGCCCCGGTGTTCGCCGCGGTGCTCTACGCCGGATCGTTGGAGTTCCTGATGGTCGGCCTCGCGGCGACCGCAGCGCCGGTGGCGGCGGTCGCGCTGACCACATTCGTCGTGAATGCGCGGCACGTGTTCTATGCGTTGTCGTTCCCGCTGCACCGCGTGCGGCCGGCCGCCAAGTTGTACAGCACGTACACGCTCTCCGACGAGGCCTACGCGGTGGCCGTGTCGAGTGAGGCGCGGGGCTGGACCGGACGTCAGATCCTGTTGATGCAGTTGGTCTTTCACCTGATCTGGACGGTATCCAGCGCCGCGGGTGGCCTGCTGGGCGCGGCATTGCCGATCGAACGGGTCCATGGCCTCGATTTCGCCCTGACGGCATTGTTCATCGTGCTGGCGCTCGACGCGTTCCGTCAGCGCCCGGACCGCGTGACCGCCACCGCCGCGGCCGGCTGCGCGCTCGGTGCGTGGTGGCTGGCGCCCGGTCAGTTGCTGGTGTGCGCGTTCGCGGCGTTCACCGGGGTGCTGCTGGTGCGCTACGCGGTACGTCGAGAAGGCGTGGCCGATGCCGGATAACGGTCACATCGCACTGCTCGTCGCGGTCGGCGCCGCCATCACCTGGGCGCTGCGCGCGCTGCCGTTCGCCGCGCTGACGCCCCTGCGGCACAGTCCGGTGGTGCGCTATCTGTCGGTCCACATGCCGGTGGGGGTGATGGTGATCCTGGCGCTGTACACGCTGCGTGATGTGCCGGATGCCGCTGGCCGCCAACAACTCTGGTCGCTGCTTGCCGTCGGCGCAACCGTCGGTCTACACCTGTGGCGGGTCCGGCCGCTACTGAGCATCCTGGCCGGCACCGCGGTCTACGTCGTGCTGATGTCCGTGTGGCCGTGACGCGGCTGGCGGATTGCTAGGGCCCGAATCGGGTGAGCAGGGCCTGCCGGTCGATCTTTCCGATACCGCGGCGGGGCACCTCGTCGAGGACATGGAGCTCGCGTGGCGCGGCGGTGCGCGGCAGCGTGGCCTCGACATGCGTGCGCAGCTCGTCGAGGCCGGGTGCGGCGGCACCGGGTCGCAGCACCACGGCGGCCACCACCCGCTGGCCGAGTCGGTCGTCGGCGACGCCGAACACCGCGCAGTCGGCGATCGCGGGGTGGGTGGCCAGCGCCGACTCGACGGGTTGCGGCAGCACCGTCAGGCCGCCGGTGCTGATCGCATCGTCGGCCCGCCCGAGCACCCGCAGTGATCCCGAATCATCCAGGGCGCCAACATCGTCGGTGCGGAACCAGCCCGGTTCGGCGAACGGGTCCGGATCCGGTGGATTCCGGTATCCGCCGGCCAGAGTCGCGCCCCCCAGCACGATCCGGCCGTCGTCCTCGACCCGCACGTCGACCCCGTCGAGCGGGATGCCGTCGTACACGCAGCCGCCGGCCGTCTCACTCATGCCGTAGGTGCGCACCACCGAGATATCCGCTGCGGCAGCCTCTTCCAGGATCCGGGCCGGGGCCGGGCCGCCGCCGAGCAGGACGGCATCCAGGTCCGCCAGAGCGGCCAGGGCATCCCGGTCGGGCAGACACTTGGCCAGCTGGGCGGCCACCAGGGAGGCGTACCGCCGACCCGACCCCATGGCGGCCACAGCGCCGGGCAGCCCGGCAGGGTCGAACCCGTACGTGACATCCAGTTCGACCGGAACGGTCCCCGCGAGCGCGCTGCGGATCAGTACCTGCAGTCCGGCGATGTGATAGGTGGGCAGGGCCAGCAGCCAGGTGCCGGTGCCGCCGAGTCGGTCATGGGTGGCCGACGCACTGGCGACCAGTGCGCGGGCCGACAGCATCGCGCCCTTCGGCGTGCCGGTGGTGCCCGACGTCGCCACCACCACCGCGACGTCGTCGTCGATCTCCTGGCCGACTCCCAATGACTCGGTCAACAGCTCGCACTGGCGCAGATCGTCGCCGGGCATCGGGGCCAGCGGGGGGCCGAGACCGTCGAGCATGCCCTGGACGACCGTCGACATCGACTGGGCCGACGGACCAGCGGGGACGACGAGTGCGCGCAGAGTGGCTATTCGCCCGCCTCCGCGTCGCGGGGGTCGTCCAGCGGCCAACCGAAATCATCGAGGTGATCGCGGACCCGTTCGACGTCGTCGGGCGACGGGAGTTCGTCGGTGATCCGCATGATGGCCGCGCCGATGTCGAAATCGTCGAAAACGGGGCGACCCGCGAGTTCCAGCGCGACCGTCCGCACCTCGTCGGCGGTGAGCTTGCGGGACAACAACGCCAGCAGCGGCAGGTAGTCGTTCTGCGGCACGCCGTCCGGATAGCCGGCGCGCAGCCACGACACGATGGAGCTGAGGAATCGGTTCACAGCTTGGCTCCTCGGATCAATCACTGCGCGGTCTGTCAGAAATGCTAGTGCGCCCCCCGGAGTCATGCGCTGGACACAACATCGGCGGCGTCGGCGAACGTGCGCGAGACGGAACGTGAACAATTGGTGAACACGTCGCGCTCGTCGAAAAACTGCCAGGTGGCATCCGTACTTGGTGACCAATGACGTTAGGCAAATCCGAGCGCGTGGCCCCAGAATTAGCGCCATGAGCGCAGAGCTGATCGTCCTCGTGCTGTTGATTGCCACAGCGCTGGCATTCGACTTCACGAACGGGTTTCACGACACCGGAAACGCCATGGCGACATCGATCGCCACCGGCGCTCTCAAGCCCAAGGTGGCGGTCCTGCTGGCAGGTGTCCTCAACCTCGTCGGTGCGTTCCTGTCCGTCGAGGTCGCCGTCACCG
Source organism: Mycobacterium sp. (assembly GCF_046330795.1). Taxonomy (GTDB): domain Bacteria; phylum Actinomycetota; class Actinomycetes; order Mycobacteriales; family Mycobacteriaceae; genus Mycobacterium. Next base: position 251,732 of record NZ_JAXLSA010000003.1, read on the forward strand.
TCACGACCTCGGTGCTGAAGGTCCAGGACAGCAAGACCGGCCACCTGTTGCCGGGCATCGACGCCACGCTGGGCCTCGAGATCATCTTCGCCGGCTTGATCGGCGGCATTCTGTGGAACCTGCTGACCTGGCTGTTCGGCATCCCGTCCAGCTCGTCGCACGCCCTGTTCGGCGGTCTGATCGGTGCCGGCCTGGCCGCCATCGGACTGGCCGGGGTCAACTGGACGGGTGTCACCCAGAAGGTGCTGATCCCGGCGCTGGCCGCCCCGCTGATCGCCGGCATCGTCGCCGCCTGCGGCACCTGGCTGGTGTACCGGATCACCCGCAATGTCGAGAAGAAACACCGAGAGAGCGGATTCCGCTGGGGCCAGATCGCGACGGCCTCGCTGGTGGCGCTCTCGCACGGCACCAACGACGCGCAGAAGACCATGGGCGTGATCGCCCTTGCGCTCATCACCACCGGACACCTCACCGGTGACGTCAAGGCCAACGGTCTGCCGCTGTGGATCATCGCCAGCTGCGCTCTCGCCATCGGCCTGGGGACCTACCTGGGTGGCTGGCGGGTCATCCGGACCCTGGGCAAGGGTCTGGTCGAGATCGAATCGCCCCAGGGCCTGGCCGCCGAGGCGTCGTCGGCCGCGATCATCCTGTCGTCCAGCGCCGCCGGTATGGCGCTGTCCACCACCCACGTCGCCACCGGTTCGATCCTGGGCAGCGGTGTCGGCAAGCCCGGCGCCGAGGTGCGCTGGGCGGTGGCCGGCCGGATGGCGGTCGCCTGGCTCGTGACGCTGCCGGCCGCGGCGCTGATGGGTGCGCTGAGCTTCTGGCTGGCGCACGGGGTCGCCGCCGTCACCACGGATCTGATCGGCAGCCTGCTCATCTTCGCGATCCTGATCGGCCTGTCGTTCTTCATCTGGTGGCGCGCCCAGCAGCAGAAGGTCGACCACACCAACGTCAACGCCGATTGGGACGCCTCGACCAACTCCGTGGTGCCCGCCGAGGTTCGGTCGGCCACCCAGGCCCCCGCCGGCGAAAAAACCACGATCGCCTGACCCGCCCACCGAACTTTCAGAACGTAAGGACTGAACCGATGCAATACCTGGAAAGCATCTTCCACGTACTGGTGGTGGGACTGATTCTCGGCGCCGGTCTGCCCGCGCTGTTCGCGACCGGCCTGCTGGCCTTCTCCGAGGGCTCTGGAGTGCCCGAGGCCGACGGCACGGTACCCCGCCAGAACCCGGCGCTCAGGTTCGTGGGCCTGCTGCTGTTCGCGTTCGTCGCACTGGTCATCCTGGCCGCGATCCTGTGGATCACCCGGGGCACCATCGTCCACCACTTCAATGTGGACCCCTTCCCGTTCCTGCCGAAGAAGTGATCTGACTCATGGCCGAGACATCCAAGGTGCTCGAGAACGTTCTCAACTGGCTGCGCGCCGGCTATCCGCAGGGCGTACCGCCCACGGACTACTACCCGGTGCTGGCCCTGCTGACCCGGACCCTGTCCGAGGACGAGGTGGTGCAGACCGCGCGGACGGTGCTGCTGCAGGGTGAGGAACCGGTGACGGTCGAACAGATCCAGGAAGCCATTCGCCAGGTTGCCGAGAAGGAGCCGACCGACGAGGAGATGCGGCAGGTTGCCGCCCGGTTGGCGTCCGTCGGCTGGCCGTTGGCCGGCCCGCTCGAAGTGGCCCCCGCGCGGGCCTGACGCGCGCTACCTGACGTCGCGGCGCAGCGGGTGGTCGTCGGGGACCTGCACGAAGATCAGCGCGACACCGTCGGGATCGGCGACGTGCATTTCGTCGAGACCCCACGGTTCGCGCTGTGCGGCACGCGCGATGGCCACCCCGTGACCCTCCAGTTCGGCCTGGGTGGCGCGAATGTCCCGGACCTGCAGCCACAACGCCCCGGGGAACGGCGGTGAACCCGCCGCCGGTGCGCCGTGCCCGGCGAGTTCGACCAGTGACTGGCCCGCATAGAACACGGTGCCGCCCGGATATTCGCGGGCGATGGCCAGACGCAGGCCGTCCCGGTAGAAGCGCAGTGAACGCTGGTAGTCCACCGGCCGCAGCAGCACCCGGCTGGCCAGGATCTCCATGGGTTCCAGTGTTTCCCGCTGGCGCGGGTGTCGGTTCGCCGACACGCCGGGGGCCGTCAGCCCGGTTGGAAGCGCTGCCGTTTCATCAGTCCGTTGACCAGGGCCGGGGCCACCGCGTCGACGGCGCGTGAGGTCACCGCGACCCGCGGCGCGATCCGGATGGGCCGGTCCCGGGCCGCGGTGATCATCCAGTCGGCGGCCTCGTCGGAGCTCAGGGCCGGCAACCCGTCGTAGGCGCGGGTGGGCGCGATCATCGGGGTGGCGACCAGGGGGTAGTACAGCGTCGTCGAGTGCACTCCCTTTGGCGCCCACTCGGTTTCGATCACCCGGCTGACGGCGGCCAGGGCGGCCTTGGAAGCGTTGTACACCGCGAACAGTTGCGCGGCCTCGTTCATCACGCCCCAGGTGGCGACGTTGATGATGTGGCCGTCGCCGCGTTCGATCATCGCCGGCGCGAACCCGCGGATCAGCCGCAGCGGCGAGAGGTAGTTCAGCGTCATGGTGCGCTCGACGTCGTGCCAGCGGTCCAGTGATTCGGCCAGTGGCCGGCGGATGGACCTCCCGGCGTTGTTGATCAGAATATCAACGGGGCCAACGGTTTTCGCCAGCTCGTCGATCGCGTCCAGGTCGGACAGGTCGGCGCTGACGGCCTGTGCGTCGCCGCCGCGGTCGGTGATCCGCGCGGCCAATGCGTCGAGCAGCTCCTGGCGCCGGGCCACCGCGATCACGGTGGCCCCCGCGTCGGCGAACTTCTCGGCCGCGGCCTCCCCGATTCCCGACGACGCCCCGGTCAGCAGGACCCGTTTGCCGCGCAGGTCGATCCGTTTCGCGCCGGGCAACCTCGGCAGGCCGGTGGGCGGCCGCATCCCGGCCATGACGAACGGCTGGAGGATCTTTCGGCGCAGGCTCACGACTGGGAGTCTAGGAATGCTCAGAAGTAGCGGGGGAACGGGCTCCAGTCGGGGTCGCGCTTCTCCAGGAACGCATCACGTCCCTCCACGGCTTCGTCGGTCATGTACGCCAGCCGGGTCGCCTCGCCGGCGAACAGCTGCTGGCCCACCAGGCCATCGTCGAGCAGATTGAACGCGTACTTCAACATCCGTTGCGCCTGAGGCGATTTGCCGTTGATCTTGGCCGCCCACTCCAGTGCGACCTTCTCCAGATCGGCATGGTCGATAACCGCGTTGACCGCGCCCATGTGATGCATCTGCTCGGCGGTGTACGCCTCGCCGAGGAAGAAGATCTCCCGGGCGAACTTCTGCCCGACCTGGCGGGCCAGGTACGCCGACCCGTAGCCGCCGTCGAAGCTGCCCACGTCGGCGTCGGTCTGCTTGAAGCGGGCGTGTTCCCGGGACGCCAGGGTCAGGTCGCACACGACGTGCAGGCTGTGTCCGCCGCCGGCCGCCCAGCCGTTGACCAGGCAGATCACCGGTTTGGGCATGAACCGGATCAGCCGCTGGACCTCGAGGATGTGCAGCCGGCCGGCCCGTGCCGGATCGACCGTCTCGGCGGTTTCCCCCTCGGCGTACTGGTAGCCGCTGCGGCCGCGGATGCGCTGATCCCCGCCCGAGCAGAACGCCCAGCCGCCGTCCTTGGGGGAGGGGCCGTTGCCGGTCAGCAGCACCACCCCGACGTCCGGGGACATCCGGGCGTGGTCGAGCGCGCGGTACAACTCGTCGACGGTGTGCGGCCGGAACGCGTTGCGCACCTCGGGCCGATCGAACGCGACCCGCACCGTCGGCAACGCCGTGCCGTCGACCACCTGGCGGTGGTAGGTGATGTCGGTCAGGTCGGCGAAGCCTTGGACCGGCTGCCACACCGCAGGGTCGAACGGGTTCTCACTCACCGGCCAACGGTAGCCCGCCGCTGGTCGCCCCGGCCGAGCGGATCGAAGCGGAACACCGCGCAGCGTCTCGAATTCGTCGGGCGGCTCAGATGTCCAGTCCGTACTCGCGCAGGCCGCGCAGCAGTCCGTCGGGGCGCTCCCACGTCGGCAGCGGGTCGACCAGGACGAAGCCGCAGCCCAGCTCCCGGGCCGCGCCGTCGGCCTCCTCACTGTCGCCGACCATCACGGCGTCGGACGCGTCCACCCCGAGACGGTTCAGCGCGATCTCGAAGATCTCGTGGTTCGGCTTGACCACGCCGACCTCGAAGGACAGCACATAGTCATCGGTGCCCGTGCCTGCCGTCGCGAACGCCGTGCGCACGTCGAACGGAATGTTGGACACCACGCAGGTGTGGATCCCGCGATCGGACAACCGGTGCAGGACGTCGGCGGTGTCGGGATAGGGCGTCCACGACGCCGGGTCGATCACCCGCCGGTACAGCAACTCCGCGTGTTCGTCGGCCAGGCCGGACTCCCGCAGCACGTGCAGGTAGGCCTCCCGGTGCAGGTGCGGTTGCAGATCGCGGTTCACCCACGCGTGGTACTCCTCGGGGCCCATGTCGACCGGTCGGCCGGTGGGTGCGGTCAGCCGCCGCATCAGCTCGACCTGCACATGGCCGTCCACCAACTTGTCGTCGACCACCAGGCCGTCGAACCAGCTGTCGTCCTCCTCCAACCGGAACAGCGTGCCGGAGTAGTCGAAGAGTGCCGCGCGAACCGTCACGCTGCCATGGTGCCAGCCGCTGTCAGGGGTCACCCAGGATCCGGCGGATCATGGCGTCGAGCTGGTCGGCGTCGGAGACGACGGGGTAGCCCTGGACGAAACTGACGATGACGCCGCTGATGAAGGTCAGGACCGTGACCGCGCGCTCCTCGATGGCGGTCGCCAGCAGATCGTGGCCGTCGTACCAGCGCGCGACCACGTCGCGGGCGAGTTCGTAGAACCGGATGCCATAGGCGGTCATCGTGGCGTTGAGGTCAGGGTCCTGCGAGGCGTGCAGGATCAGTTCGAACCGGGCGCGACTGCGGGTCCGGTAGGGCTCGGTACCGGAGAGCATGACCAGCTCCGCCAGGCCGCGGGTGCCGGAGTAGGTGGGGCTGGGCCGGCCCTCGATCTCCTCCAGCATCGACAGGTCGGCGGTGTCGAGTTCGGTCAGCCGCGCGGCCAGCGCCGCCAGCAGGGCCCTGCGGGTGCGGAAGTAGTACGAGGCGGTGCCGGGTGGGACGCCCGCGTGCTTGTCGAGGCGGGGGTGGGTGAGTCCGCGGGCGCCCTGGGTGCCGAGCAGGTCGATGGCGGCGTCGGCCAGATCGGCGCGCCGCTGGGCTGCGTTGTACTTGCGACGTGCGGTGATGGCAGCAGTTTAACGCCAGCGCCGCTGTTTGTGGGCCGCCGGCGAACACTTCCTCTATCACCTTAGAGGATGTTATGTTCCGCCGATGGGGTGGATCTCACGCCGTGCATGGGCGGCCCTGCTGGTGCTCGTCCTGGTGGTCATGACCACGCCTTCGGCGTGGGCCACCGTGTCGCCCGGCTTCGATGAGAACAACGACGTCTGGTCGACGGCCGTCCCGGCAGCAACGTGCCGGCCCGGGGACCGGGTGGAAACGGGCCTGCAGGGTGAGGTCCCGGTCGGCGATCGTGATTCGCACCGCAGCGTCGAGGGCTATGCCTGCAACATCGACCTGATCGGGCAGTACCAGGGACCCGGGGCCGGATGGACCAGTGCGGCCTACCAGAACTGCGTCTACATCGGGTCGACGTTCCCGCACACCGACGGGGTGCAGGTGGTCGACGTCTCCGATCCCGCACACCCCAGGCCCACCGACGTGCTGCGCGAGCCGGCGATGATCAACGGGACCTGGGAATCGTTGAAGGTCAACGAAACTCGCGGACTTCTGGCCGCCACCGGTGTGCCGTTCGTGTTCGGCCTCGGATACATCTCCCTCTACGACATCGCCACCGACTGCGCCCATCCACGGCTGCTCAACGAGGGCCGCGGCTCGCTGCCTGGGGTCCGGATCCCGATGCTGACCCATGAGGGCAACTTCTCACCCGACGGGAACACCTACTGGGCGTCCGGGCAGATCTGGGCCAGCGCCGTGGACGTCTCCGACCCCGCCGATCCAGCCGTCGTGTGGAGTGCACCAGCCGGATTCGCCAGTCACGGAATGGAATTCACCCCGGACGGCGACACGATGTTCATGTCGACGGCGGCGGGGTTGAACATCCTCGACACCTCGGCCGTGCAGGACCGGGCCGCCCCCGGGATGACGATGCACCAGCTGCTGCCGAGCCGTGGATACAAGCACTGGCACGACGGACTGATCAGCCAGCACAGCATCTACGTGACCTACGGTGGGCGACCATTCCTGTTCAACGTCGACGAATTCGGTTCCGGCGGTGTCAAACTCTTCGATGCCGCCGACTTCGGCGACCTCCGGCTGCGCACCACCATCAAGCTCGACATCAACCTGCCGCAGAACCTGGACCGGTGGGCCGCGAGCGCTTCCAGCAGCGGGGCGTTCGGGTACGAGTCCCATTACTGCAGTGTCGACCGCCGCGTGGATCCCCAAGCCATGGCGTGCGGCTGGACCCAGTCCGGCATCCGCATCTTCGATGTGCGCGACCCCGACCACGTCCGCGAGATCGCCTATTTCAACCCGCCCGCTCAGACCGGGAAGAACGACCAACTGCCCAACTCCCAGCATGTGCGGTTCGGCGGCATCGTCGTACCGCCGGCCAGTAGCGCCATCTCGATCGCCCAGGCGATCCTCAACGGGCAGATCAACGGCGACGACATCGTGCGCGACGGCCGGATCATCGGCCTGGACCTGTCCGCGGACTGGTGCATGTCGCCACCGGACTTCCGCGGAAACCTGCTGTACGTCACCTGTTCCGACAACGGCTTGATGACCCTGCGCATCGACCCGGCCGTCTATCCGCCGCGATGAACCGGCTCTCCGCCGTCGCCGTGCTGCTGGCCATTGTGCTGGGGGCCGCGGGCAGCGCGCTCTACTACCGGCAGCATCGGCCCGCGCCGGTGCTCTCGGAGCTGGAAATCGGCTTCGCACAGGACATGTCGGCCCATCACCAGCAGGCGGTCATGATGGCCGACATGCTGGCCGCCGACGCCACGCGCGATGTGAAGGCACTCGCCGACCAGATCCGCGTCACCCAGCTGACCGAGATCGGACAGCTGGCCGGCTGGCTGCAGCTGGCCGGGGCGCCGCCGGCGGCGTCACACCCGATGGCCTGGATGATGCCCGGCCACGACGACCATTCGATGGGTATGCCCGGGATGGCGTCGACGGCCGACCTCGAGCGACTGCAACGCAGCGTCGGCCCGGCCAATCAGATGCTCTTCCTCGAGCTGATGACCCGGCATCACCAGGGCGGAATAACCATGGCGGCCTATGCCTTTCGGCACTGTTCCAACGACGCCGTGCGCCGGGCCGCGAGCATCATGATCGACGAACAGACCCAGGAGATCCAGGTCATGACGACGCTGCTGGCCCAGCACCAGGGTTAGCCTCGCCCGAGATCGATCTATTCCGCGCTGGCTGCGACATTGTGCGAGTGGGCCCCGCACTGACCGCGGAACAGATCCGGTTGGGGTCAGCCGTCAGCCGACGGCCCGCGCGGCGCCTTCCCAGAACCGCGCCCGCACCGCCTTCTTGTCCGGCTTGCCCAGTCCCGTCAGCGGCAGCGCGTCCACCACCACCACCTGCTTGGGCACCTGCACCGAACCCTTGCGGTCCTTGACGCTGGCCTGGATCTGCTCGGTCATGGTGGCCACGCCCGCCTCGGAGGCATCGGCATCCGGTCGCAGCACCACCACGGCCGTGACGGTCTCGCCCCACTTCTCGTCCGGGGCGCCGACGACACACACCTGGGCGACCGAAGGATGCTCGGCCACAACGTCTTCCACCTCACGGGGGTACACGTTGAAGCCGCCGGTGACGATGACGTCCTTGACGCGGTCCACGATGAACCAGTAGCCGTCCTCGTCCTCGCGGGCCATGTCGCCGGTACGCAGCCAGCCGTTCCGGTAGGTCTTGGCGGTCTCCTCCGGCAGCTTCCAATACCCGCCGGACAGCAGCGGGCCGGACACGCACACCTCGCCCACCTCGCCCTGGGGCACCGGGTTGTCGTCGGCGTCCAGCAGCGCGCAGCGGGCGAACAGGGTCGGCCGTCCGCACGACGAGAGGCGCTTGGCGTCGTGGTCCTTCTTGCCCAGGTACGAGATCGCCATCGGCGCCTCGGACTGCCCGTAGTTCTGCGCGAAGATGGGCCCGAAGCGTTCGATCGCCTCGGCCAGCCGGACCGGGTTGATCGCCGAGGCGCCGTAGTACACCGTCTCCAGCGACGACAGGTCGCGGGTGTGCGAATCCGGGTGGTCCATCAGGGCATAGAGCATCGCCGGCACCACGAACGTCGCGGTGATCCGGTGTTCCTCGATGTACCGCAGTGCCTCGGCCGGGTCGAACTTGGCCATCACATGCAGTTCGCCGCCCTTGATCACCGTCGGCAGGAAGTACGCGGCGCCCGCGTGGGAGAGCGGGGTGAGCATGAGGAACCGGGGGTTCTCCGGCCATTCCCACTCGGCCAGCTGGATGGTGGTCATGGTGGTGGTGGCCTGCGTCGTCATCATGACGCCCTTGGGCTTCCCGGTGGTGCCGCCGGTGTAGGACAGCCCGTTGACGTAGTCGGGTGCCAGGTTGGCGGCGGTCAGTGGCTTGGGCTCGTACTTGGCGGCCTCGGCGGTCAGGTCCACCACGGAGAAGCCGCCCGATTCCGCCGCAGCGGACAACTCGGCCGGAACCGGCCCGATGGTCAGGACCTGCTGCAGCGCGTCCACCTTGCCCACCAGGCCGATCGCGCGTTCGGCGAACATCGGGTTGGGATCGATGATCAGCGACGTCGCGCCGGAATCGGCCAGCACGTAGGCGTGGTCGTCCAGGGAGCCCAGCGGGTGCAGTGCCAGGCGGCGGTAGCCCTGGGTCTGGCCGGCGCTGGTGATCATCAGCACCTCGGGCCGATTCAGCGACAGGAAACCCGCGACCGCGCCCGATCCCGCGCCCAGGGCGTCGAACGCCTGGATGTACTGGCTGACGCGCTCGGCCAGTTGACCGCCGGTCAGCGTGGTGTCGCCCAGGTGCAACACCGGCTTGTCGCGGTGCCGTTTGAGCGCGCCGATGAGCAGGTGGCCGGAATGGACGGGGTGGCGCAGCAGGTCGTCACTCATAGGGGCCACACTAGAACGTGTTCCAGTTTTAGTACACCGCCGATCCGCCTACCATCGGCTCTCATGCCCGAACTCGAGGATCTGCTGGGGCGGGCGCACGTGGTGACGCTGCCGATGCGGGTCCGGTTCCGCGGGGTCACCGAGCGCGAGGCGGTGCTGATCGACGGGCCCGTGGGCTGGGGGGAGTTCGGCGCCTTCCTCGAGTACGGCACCGCCGAGGCGTCGCACTGGCTGGCATCGGCAATCGAATCGGCTTACGGCACAACACCATTGGCGCATCGCGACCGGATCGACATCAACGCCACCGTTCCCGCTGTGCCGGCCGGGCAGGTGCCCGAGGTGCTGGCCCGGTTCCCCGGGGCGCGCACCGCCAAGGTGAAGGTCGCCGAACCCGGGCAGACGCTGGCCGACGACGTCGCCCGCGTCAACGCGGTCCGTGCGGTGATTCCCACCGTGCGGGTGGACGCCAACGGCGGATGGACGCTGGCCGAAGCGATGGCCGCCGCGCGGGCCCTGACCGCGGACGGGCCGCTCGAGTACCTCGAGCAGCCGTGCGCGACGGTCGACGAGCTGGCCGAGCTGCGCCGCCGCGTCGACACCCCGGTGGCCGCCGACGAATCCATCCGCAAGGCCGACGACCCGCTGCGGGTGGTGCGCGCCGGTGCCGCCGACGTCGCGGTGCTCAAGGTCGCTCCGCTGGGCGGTATCTCCGCGCTGCTGGCCATCGCGAGCCAGATCGACGTCCCGGTGGTGGTGTCGAGCGCGCTGGACACCGCGGTGGGGATCGGTGTCGGCCTGATGGCCGCCGGCGCCCTGCCCGAGCTGCGGCATGCCTGCGGGCTGGGCACCGGCAGCCTGTTCGTCGAGGACGTGGCCGAGCCGTTGCCCGCCGAGGACGGCTATCTGCCGGTCGGGCCGGTGACGCCCGATCCGGCTCGTCTCGCCGGCCTGCGGGCCGCCGGGCCGCGCCGGGACTGGTGGCTGCGCCGGATCGCCGACTGCTTCCCGCTGCTGGGGCCGTCGAACTAGTGCTCGGTCTGGCGTCAACAGATCATGACGTACAAATGATGACACCGCCGATGTCCTGATTTGTGGGACGCGTGTCGTAGACGCCACGGCCGTCGCGGTCCACGATGAGGACATGAGACGGTCGGTCGTGGTGCTCGCCTACCCGGGCGTGCAGTCCCTCGACATCGTCGGACCCTTCGACGTCTTCGCCGGCGCGTCCCAGCTCCTGGGCGCCGACCAGGGATACGACATCACCCTCGTCTCGGTCGACGGCGCACCCGTGCGAGCCGGTACGGGCCTGGAATTCGTCACCCAGTCGCTGCCCGATCCACGGACCCCGACCGACACCGTCGTGCTGCCGGGCGGGTTCAGCGTCGAGACGGCCGCGGCCGACGAGCGCCTGACCGATTGGGTCACCGCCGTGGCGGAGAACTCGCGACGCGTGGTCAGTGTGTGCACGGGCGCCTTCCTGGCCGCGCGGATCGGGCTGCTCGACGGCTGCCGCGCCACCACCCACTGGGCCTTCGCCAGCGAACTGGGCAGCCGATTCCCGGCGGTCGACGTCGACCCGGAGCCGATCTTCGTGCGCAGCTCGGCGAAGGTATGGACCGCGGCGGGCGTCACGGCCGGCATCGACCTGGCGCTCGCGCTGGTCGAGGAGGACCACGGCACCGAGCTGGCGCAGACGGTGGCCCGCTGGCTCGTGCTGTACCTGCGGCGCCCGGGCGGGCAGACCCAGTTCGCCGCCCCGGTGTGGATGCCGCGGGCGCGGCGGCGCCCGATCCGGGACGTGCAGGAAGCCATCGAGGCCGAACCCGGCGCCGGTCACACGGTGACGGAACTCGCCGGCCGTGCCGCGATGAGTCCCCGGCACTTCACGCGGGTGTTCACCGAGCAGATCGGTGAGCCGCCCGCCGCCTATGTCGAGCGGATCCGCATCGACGCGGCCCGCCGTCAGCTCGAGGAATCCGCCGACACCGTGAGCGTCATCGCTGCGCGTTGCGGGTTCGGCAGCGCAGAAACCATGCGGCGCAACTTCGTTCGGCGCATTGGGATCTCACCCGACCAGTACCGGCGAACCTTCGCCCACGCCTAGAAAGGACCCGACATGCAGATTGCCATCGTGCTCTACCCCGGATTCACCGCCCTGGACTTCATCGGCCCCTATGAGTCGCTGCGCTGGCTGCCCGGCGCCGAGATCCGGCTGGTGTGGCACGAAACCGGGCCCATCGCAGCGGATTCCGGCATCCTGCTGATCGGAGCCACCCACACCTTCACCGAAACACCGTCGCCCGACCTGATTCTGGTACCCGGTGGCTTCTCGACGATCGAGCACGCCCGCGACGAGGTGCTGCTCGAGTGGCTGCGCCGGGCCGACGAACACACCGTCTGGACCACATCGGTGTGCTCGGGCTCGATCATCCTGGGTGCGGCAGGTCTGCTCACCGGTAAGCGCGCCACCTCGCACTGGGCGGCCCTGCCCGTGCTCAGGACAATGGGCGTGACGCCCGTCGGCGATGAGCGGATCGTGCACGAGGGCAAGGTGGTCACCGCCGCCGGCGTCTCGGCCGGGATCGACCTCGGGCTGTGGCTCGCCGGCCAGATCGCCGGTCCGGACAAGGCCAAGGTGATCCAGCTGTCCATGGAGTACGACCCGCAACCGCCGTTCGACTCCGGGCACATGTCCAAGGCGTCGGCCGCCACCAAGGCCTCGGCGACGGCGCTGATGGGCAAGGAGATGGCCACCCCGACCCAGCTCAAGGCCGCCACGGCGCTCCTGTGGACCAGCGCCATCGACACCGCCCGGCGCCGCCTCGCCCGCCGCTGATCTACCCCGTCCGGTACCGTCTCGCGGGTGATCAACCTCGAATTCGACGATCGCGGGGATGGCGATCCCGTGCTGTTCATCGCGGGTCGCGGGGGTGCCGGCCGGACGTGGCACCTGTTCCAGATCCCGGCGTTCCAGCGGGCCGGTTACCGGTGCATCACCTTCGACAACCGCGGTATCGGCAAGACGGAGAACGCCGAGGGCTTCACGCTGTCGACCATGGTCGGCGACACCGCCTCGATCATCGAGCAGGTGGTCGGCGGCCCGGTTCGTGTGGTCGCGGTGTCGATGGGGTCGTACATCGCCCAGGAGCTGATGCTGGCGCGGCCCGAATTGGTCAGCCAGGCCGTGTTGATGGCCACCCGCGGCCGCCTCGACCGCACCCGGACGTTCTTCCTGGACGCCGAGAACAAGATGACGGCATCAGGCGTCCGGCCGCCGGTCGAGTACGACGCGAAAATCCGCTTGCTGGAAGGCTTTTCGCCGCGCTCGCTGAACAACGACAAGTTCGTCGGCGACTGGATCGACATGTTCACGATGTGGCCCATCAAGGCCACCCCCGGCCTGCACGCGCAGACCAACGTCGCCCCCACGGAGAATCGGCTGAACGCCTACCGAGGCATCACCAAGCCGACGATGGTGATGGGCTTCGCCGACGACGTGGTGGTGCCGGCCTATCTGGGCGCGGAGGTGGCCCAGGCCATCCCGTACGCGACGTATCTGGAGGTCCCGGACACCGGTCACCTCGGATTCATCGAGAAGCCCGATGCCGTCAACGACGCGATCCTGCAATTCTTCGCATCCGAGTGCGTGTGACAGGCTGGACGGGTGAATCCATCGACGGCGCAGGCGCGCATCGTCGTCGACGAACTGATCCGCGGCGGCGTCCGCGACGTGGTGCTGTGCCCGGGCTCGCGTAACGCACCGCTGGCGTTCGCCCTGGCCGATGCCGACCGCGCCGGCCGGATCCGGCTCCACGTTCGCATCGACGAACGCACTGCCGGATATCTCGCCGTCGGACTCGCCATCGGTGGACGGGACGGCGGCCACCCGGTGTGTATCGCGATGACGTCGGGCACCGCGGTGGCCAACCTGGGTCCGGCCGTGGTGGAGGCCAACTACGCCCGGGTTCCGCTGATCGTGCTGAGCGCCAACCGCCCCTACGAGATGCTGGGCACCGGTGCCAACCAGACGATGGAGCAACTCGGCTACTTCGGCACCCAGGTTCGCGCCACCATCAGTCTCGGTCTGGCCCCCGAATACCCGGGCGCCCCGATGGAGGCGCTCAACGCGCAGTGGCGCTCGGCGACGTGCCGGGTGGTGGTGGCCGCCACCGGCTCCCGGACCGCCAACGCGGGGCCGGTGCAGTTCGACATCCCGCTGCGGGAGCCCCTCGTGCCGGACCGCACCGACGCGCCGGCCACGCCGGGTCGGCCGGACGGCGCCCCGTGGACCTACACCCCGCCGGTCACCTTCGACCAGCCGCTGGACCTCGACCTGACCCCGGACACCGTCGTGATCGCCGGCCATGGCGCCGGCACCCATCCGAACCTGGCGGACCTGCCCACCGTGGCGGAGCCGACGGCCCCGGTGCCCGCCAACCCGCTGCATCCGCTGGCGCTGCCGTTGCTGCACCCGCAGCAGGTGATCATGCTGGGGCGCCCGACGCTGCACCGCCCCGTGTCCGCGCTGCTGGCCGACCCGTCGGTGCCGGTCCTGGCGCTGACCACCGGACCACGCTGGCCCGACGTGTCGGGCAATTCGCTGGCCACCGGGACCCGCGCCGTGACCCGAGGCGCACCCGATGAGGCCTGGCTCCACCGCTGTGCGGAGGTCAACGGGCATGCGCTGGCCGCCGTGCGCGATCAGCTGGCCGCGCACCCGCTGACCACCGGGCTGCACGTGGCCGCCGCCGTCGCCGCCGCGGTCCGGCCCGGCGACCAACTGGTCCTCGGGGCGTCCAATCCGGTGCGCGACGTGGCCCTGGCCGGATTCGCCACACCGGGTGTCACGGTGCGGTCCAACCGCGGCGTCGCCGGGATCGACGGAACCGTGTCGACGGCCATCGGCGCCGCGCTGTCGCACGACCGCACCGGCGGTCGCACAGTGGCGCTGATCGGGGACCTGACCTTCGTGCACGACGCGTCGGGACTGCTCATCGGCCCGACCGAGCCGGTGCCCGCGCAGTTGACCATCGTGGTGTCCAACGACAACGGCGGCGGGATCTTCGAACTGCTCGAGCAGGGCGATCCACGGTTCTCCGAAGTGTCGTCGCGAATCTTCGGTACGCCCCACGACATCGACGTCGGCGGGTTGTGCCGGGCCTATCACATCGAGTACCGACAGGCCGAGGCCGACGAACTCGCCGCGGTGCTCGACGAGCCGTTCACCGGGGTGCGGGTTGTCGAGGTCAAGGCCGACCGATCCACCCTGCGCCGGTTGCATGCCGCCATCAAGGCGGCGCTGTAGTGCAGGTCACCCTGCCGCGGTGGTGGCGGACGCTGATCCACGGGCCCAGCGGGCTTGCTCCGAAATCGTTGGCGGGCAAGGTGATCCGTGCCGTCCGCATCGTGGTTCTGGTGCTCGCCGCGGTGATGACGGCAGCAGCGGTGCTGCTGGTGGCCGGCGCGTGGCGCAACGATCTGGCCATCGAATCGAACATGGGGGTGGCCGCGGCCGAGGTGCTCAGCGCCGGACCGCGCCGGTCCACCATCGAGTTCGTCACCCCGGACCGGGTGACCTACCGGCCCGAGCTCGGTGTGCTGTACCCGTCGGAACTGGACACCGGGATGCGCATCTACGTCGAGTACTACCGGTCCGATCCCGACCTGGTACGCGTGCAGGGCCGTAGCGCTCGACTGGCGATCATCCCCGCCCTGTCGGTGGCGGTGGTCAGTTGGGCGGTGGCCGCTGCGGCGCTGTCCGGGCTGAGTCTGCTGGAGCGCAGGCTCACCCGTCGTTCGGGAGTGCGTTAGAGGCGCTTTCAGGCGCCGCGCAGCAGAGCGTCGAGCCAGTCCGGGTCGGAGATGTCGACCACCTCCCGGCCGTGCACGTCGTAGACCGTCGGGGTGCCGGGGGAGTCCGTGTCGCTCAGCGCGTAGGTGTTGTGTTCGTCCATCGCCACGGTGTCCACGGCGGCGCGGCCCGCGGTGATCTGCGCGACCACCGCGTCGGTCACGCCGGCCTGGCGGGCCTGGTCGGCGAAGTCGCCGTCGGTGTAGTGCTGGTGAGCCAGATCCTGGTTGGCCCAGAGGCTTTCGACGAACTTCTGGAATACCGACGCGGTGGTGGTGGGGCCGGCGGCCAGGAACAGGGCGTTGGACACCGTATGCGAATAGCCCGTGTCGCTGTCGTCGAAGAATGTCAGCAGCCGGTAGGTCACCGCGAGCCGGCCGCTCTGGATCCCGGACCTGATGTCCTCACCGAAGGTGGCCTGGAAGTGCGCGCAGTGATCGCACTGCGGCTCGGTGAACAGCTCCAGTTGGACCGGGGCGTCGGGGAACCCGACCACGATGCCGAACCCGTCGACGCCCAGCGCGACGCCGGGCGGGTGCTGATCCGGCTCGGCCGTCCCCGCCACCACCCGCGCACAGCCCGTCAGTGCCATCATCAGCACCGCGAGTACCGCCCAGTAGCGCATAGGGGAAACCTACCCGGGGCACCGGGTTTTCGTGTCGCGTCCAACTGGCCGCAACCTTGCCGACACGCCCCGCTGCCACTGTTGGGGTGTGCGCGTTGCGATCGTCGCCGAAAGTTTCCTGCCGAACGTCAACGGTGTCAGCAATTCGGTGGTGCGGGTCCTCGAGCACCTGCGCCGGACGGGCCACGAGACCCTGGTCATCGCACCGGACAACCCGCCGGGGCAGCCACGGGCCGAACGGGTTCATGAGGGCGTGCGGGTGCACCGGGTGCCGTCGCGGATGTTTCCCAAGGTGACCTCGCTGCCACTTGGGATCCCGTGGCCGCGGATCGGGCGGGTGCTGCGTGGCTTCGGTCCCGATGTCGTCCACCTGGCGTCCCCGGCGCTGCTGGGCTACGGGGGCGTGCGCGCCGCCCGCTACCTCGGGGTGCCGTCGGTGGCGGTGTTCCAGACCGACATCGCCGGGTTCGCCGCCAGTTACGGGGTCAGCGGCGCGGCCCGTGCCTCGTGGGCCTGGCTGCGCCACCTGCACTCGCTGGCCGACCGCACGCTGGCGCCGTCCAGCGCGTCCATCGAAGACCTTGTCGCACATCGGATCCCGCGGGTTCACCGGTGGGCCCGGGGGGTGGATGTCACGGGGTTCGCACCGTCGGCCCGGAGCGCGGCGCTGCGGCGGCAGTGGTCACCGGATGGCCGCCCGATCGTCGGGTTCGTCGGCCGGCTGGCCCCGGAGAAGCACGTCGAACGGCTGACGGCGCTGTCCGCCCGCGGCGACCTCCAGGTGGTCGTGGTCGGCGACGGCGTCGACCGGGACAAGCTCCGGAACGCAATGCCCGCAGCGGTTTTCACCGGTGCGCTGTACGGTGCCGAGCTGGCCACGGCGTACGCGAGCATGGACGTCTTCGTCCACCCCGGTGAGCACGAGACGTTCTGCCAGACCGTCCAGGAGGCGATGGCGTCCGGGCTGCCGGTGGTGGCGCCCGCCGCCGGCGGTCCGATCGACCTGGTGACGCCGATGCAGACCGGAATCCTGCTGGGGGTCAACGAGTTCGCCGACCGGCTGCCGACCGCGGTCGATCATCTGATCGCCGAGCGGGCCCGGTACTCGGTGGCCGCCCGGCGCAGTGTGCTGGACCGGACCTGGCCGGCGATCTGCGACGAACTGCTGGGCCACTACGAAGCCGTGACCGGCCCGCGCCGGGGCACGAAGCTCAGGGCTCTTTGAAGGCCCTGCGACCACCCCGTTCGGGTAGCGTCAACCCGGTGAGCCGCGCGACGCTGGACAAGGACCCGCACGAGGTGGCGTCGATGTTCGACGCCGTGGCCGAGCGTTACGACATCACCAACACGGTGCTCTCGGCCGGACAGGACCGGTACTGGCGGCGGGCCACCCGGTCGGCCCTGGGGGTCGGGCCGGGGGACAAGGTGCTGGATCTGGCGGCCGGTACCGCGGTGTCGACGGTCGAGCTGGCCAGGTCGGGCGCCTGGTGCGTGGCCTGCGACTTCTCGGTCGGCATGCTGAGGGCCGGTGCGCACCGCCCGGTTCCCAAGGTGGCCGGCGACGCGACCAAGCTGCCGTTCGGCGATGCCGTGTTCGACGCCGTGACCATCAGCTTCGGGCTCCGCAACGTCGTCGACACCGTCGGCGGGCTGCAGGAGATGGCGCGGGTCACCCGGCCCGGCGGGCGGCTCGTGGTCTGCGAGTTCTCCACACCGACGGTGCCGGTGTTCTCGACGGTCTACAAGGAGTACCTGATGCGGGCGCTGCCGGCGCTGGCGCGCGTGGTCTCGAGCGATCCGGAATCCTACGAGTACCTGGCCGAGTCCATCCGGGCGTGGCCGGATCAGGCCGCGCTGGCCGGACTCATGGGCCGGGCCGGTTGGTCGCAGGTGCGTTGGCGCAATCTGACCGGTGGGATCGTCGCTCTGCACGCCGCGGTCAAAGAGTGAGCACCCGACAGGTGTAGCTGAACAGCCGCAGCGATCGGGTGTCGCGCCGGCTCACGTCGATGCCGGCCAGTTCCCGCGCGTAGGGGTGTTGCATGGCCCGGATCGCGCGCCGCGGCACCACGCGCGGCCACCAGTCCGACGGGTCGAGGATCTCGTCGCGATACCGCTCGAAATGCGGACCGGGCCGCAGCTCGGTCCGACAGCAGTCGTCGAAGTATTCGGTGAACTCCGGCCAGCTCTCGGGCATGGGCCGCGCCGAGATCCCGTAGCGTCGGTACCAGTCGCAGCAGCCCCGGTACAGGGTGGTGCGCCGGTTGTCGTCCAGCGGCGCGATGAACGTCTCGACCATGCCGAACAGCGTCTCGACGTAGGTCGCGTGCACGAAGTGGAACAGGTCGGGTTGCAGCGCATGATATTTGGACCCGTCTTCCGTCACGCCGGTGACATGCTCGTGGGAGAACCGGATTGCGGGCCGCATGTCCCGGTCGGAGTGGGCGATCTCGATCGCCTGGGTCACCGCCCGCTGCTTGTGCAGCCAGATCCGGTCCCGGTGCAGCGCATGCTGGTCGATGCCGGCGGCGATGCCCGGATGCAGCATCTGCAGCGTCACTGCCCGCGGCAGCATGAACAGAAAACGTCTGTCCCCGAGGAACTTTCGCAGCAGCTCCTGCGCGTCGGGGTCGGATGCCGGGGTCAGATCAGTGGCTTCTTGTGCTTCAGCCGCCAGCGCAGGTCGGTCATCAGCACGGTGTAGTTGTGCGTCCGGACGAACTTGGGCAGGAACCGGTTGACGAAGGACACGAACAGGAACAGGTGCTCGAAGCGGCGCTGGTCGGTCGCCGACCACTCGAGCCCGAGGTTGTCGCGGAACACCGGTGCCAGGAATCCGATCGTCAGGAACCGCAGCAGCGGGGCCAGAATGATCCGCGGCACGATGTTGATCATCTTCAGATCCACGATGTACAGCAGGAATTCGCGGATGTGGTCGTCCATCTGGATCCGTCCGCAGGCGGTGTTCCAGTACACCTCGAAGTCGGCGCGGGTGGCCGGCCACTGCTCCTCGAGCACCTGCAGCGTGGTCCCCAGCGGCATGGCGCTGCGATAGAACGTCTCGGCCTGATCCTCGGTCATCTTCCCGTGCAGCAGCTGGTAGGTGTCCTCGTAGAAGATGAACAGGCAGGCGGCCACCCACAGCTGGAGTTCGCGGTTGAACGCGTTGTACTTGACCGGGCTCTCGTCGGTGGATCGAACCTGCCGGTGCGCGACATTCACCGCGTCCCGGTATGCGGCGCGTTCCTCGTCGGTGCCCAGGATCGCCACCGCCATGTACTGCGCGGTGGTGCGCAGCCGCTTCCACGGATGGTGGACGAGTGAACCGGAGTGCACCCGGCTCTCCGCGACGCCGTAACCGACCTCGGGCCAGCTGAGTTGCATGATCACGTTGGCGGCCGAACCGGCCGCCGACCAGAAGTCCAGCGCGTCGGTCACGTCCACCGACTTGCTGCTCCAGCTGGGGGTGCGCTGGTTGATGGTGATCCGGGTCTGCTCGGCGGTCAGCCGGGGTTCCGAGTCGACGTCGTGGGCATCCAGGTACTGAGCGGTCATGATCGTGCTTCCTCTCGGGTGTCGGGTCAGACTGTTTCGACGTTGTCCACCGACCAGTCGTCGCCGGTGCGAACCAGCGTCACGACCATTCGGTAGCGCTGTTGATTGCCCTTGGGGACAGTGACATTGGTGACCTGCTGGTCGACGTAGCCGATGACGGTCGCGGAGTGCTCGTCGAGCTGCTGCACCGCGATGTGGTCGGCCGTCGCGGTCGCCACTCCCTTGCCGGTCACGACGATGTCACGCAGGGCGCCCACCATCTCGTCGTACTTCTTGGCGAACTCCGGGGTGGACGCCTTGGTGATGTCGGCCTTGTTGGCCTCCAGGTTCCGGTAGTCGAACGACGCCATCGCGACCAGGTAGTCGCGAGTGGTGTCCACCGCCTGCGCGTGCAGGCGGTGCAGTTCGCTCTGCTGGTAGAGCGTGTACCCGAGGGCCACGCCGATGGCCAGCAGGCCGGCCGTCAGGGCGGCGGTCACGATCCGCCGCAGCCGGCCGCGGTGTGGCGCGGGCTGGTCCGCAGGATCGGCGACGGGCTCCTCGGTCGCCTCGCCGGTTTCGATCAGGGTCAGCAGTTCATCGAGGGACATCTTTGCCTTTCAGGATCATTCGCCACTTGTAGATCACTTCGGCCAGGGTGGGGATCTTGACCGGGTCGGCGACCACCGGGGGACCGACGACCCCGCCGGGGTCCTTCGAGTTCTGCATCCCCAGGTCGTTGGGCCGGGGTGCGTTGACCGCGCCCCGCATCTGCATGTCCGGCGCGGGCGGGCAGTACCGCACCAGGTTCGGCTCGACCGGGGTGAGGTCGCCGATCGCCCGCCGGTCGATGTCGTGGGTGCACACCGGGCCCTGGGTGGCGACCAGTGAGAAGTCCGCCCGGTCGTTCTTGACGATCGAGGCCAATGCGTTGAGCCCGTAGGGAATCGCGGTCAGCCCGGTGTCCAGTGAATCGGTGCGGTCGCCGATGATCGGGGCCACCGTCGCCAGGTTGGCCAGGGTCGCGCCGAAGGTGTCCCGGTAGGTGTCCATCACCCGGCGAACCGAGGCCAGGGTGGCCGGCGAGTGGTCGGTCAGATAGAGGAAGACCGGCGCGGAAGCGTCGAGTTGCTCGGTGAACCGGGCAGAGGCGTTCATGCCGCGCTGGAAGCTGTCGCGCTGCGCGGCCATCGTGGTGACCAACGCGGTGGTGCCGTCGATCAACGGTTGCAGTTGGCCGAGCCGCTCGTGCATCCGGCGGGAGATGGTGGAGCCGTTGTCGATCAGGGTGGCCAGGCTGGGTCCCAGGCCCGAGAAGGACGCCGACAGTTCGTCGGAGACTTCGCCGACCGCGCGGGAGTCGATGCCGCGCACCAGGTTTGCGGCGTCGAGCATGACGCGGTCCATCTGGACGGGCTGGCGGTCGGCCGGCGCTGCGAGGGCGTCGCCGGATTCCAGGAAGGGCGCGCCGTCGGACTGGGGCAGGATGTCGACGCTCTGGATACCGGCGGCGGTGCCCATGCCGACCGTCATGATCGAGTCGCGCGGGATGCGGGTGCCGGGGTGGATCGCCAGGGTGATCACGGCGTGCCCGTCGGGGGACAGCCGAACCGTGTCGACGGCGCCGACCTCCACTCCGCGGACCGTCACGCTGGTGCCCTTGTTGAGGCCGAACGCGTCGGTCATGCTGGCGCGCAACGTCATCGGCGTGGACAGGCCCGCCGGACCGGCGACGAACCGGACCCCGAACGGGATCACCACGGCGGCGATCACCAGGAACATCAGGACCTGGACGACGACGAGGCGCTTCACCGCAGGCCTCCGGAGAGGAATCCGTCGAGTGCGTCCTGGCCGTTGATCGGGGTGCCGTTGACCAGCAGGCCGCCGGTGACCAGTTTGTCGAGGGTGCCGGGGATGTCCAGCGCACCGTTGAACACCATGTAGTCGCCGTGGATCGAGGTGTCGATACGGCCCAGGAAGGTGGACATGGTGGACAACGTGTCCTTCAACCGGTCGTTGTAGGTGCCCAGGGTCCGGATCACCGTGCCGGCGTCCCGGACCAGCTGGGCCGGGTTGGCAGCCGAATCAGCCTCGGAGAAGACGGAATTGGCGGTCGCGGCGAGCGCGGTGGTGGAGGCCAGCAGGGTCTGCAGCTTGGCCCGCTGGATGTCGAGCATCGCGACCAACCGGGGCAGGGCGTCGAGGTATCCGTCGACGGTGTGCTGTGCGCGGGCCAGCTGTGTGCTGATGTCGGAGGCCTGTGCCAGCGCCTCGTCGAATTCGCTCTGGTGATCCCGGGCCTTGCCGGTGAGCAGCGACACCGCGTCGACCAGACCGCGGATCTTCCCGCTGCGCCCGCCGAATGCCTTGTCCAGTTCGGTCACGATGGTAGCCAGTTGGTCGACGCCGCTGCGCGACATCAGCGCGCCGAAGGTCGCCAGGGCCGATTCGATCTGCGGTCCGAGTTCGGTGCGGTCCGGGGGGATGACGTCGCCGTCGCGCAACACCCGCGGGTCCGCGCCGTCGGGTTCGTTGGGCGCGGAGAGCCGGACGAACGGATTACCCAGTGCCGAAGGCAGTTCCACGCTGGCTCTGGTGTCGGCGGGCAACATGCTGTCCTGGCGGACCGACAGCCTGATCGAGGCGCCGTAGGAGGCGAGCTTCATCCCGCTGACCCGCCCGACCACCTTCTGGCCGGTCCGGACATCGGCCCCGATGGTGATGCCCTCGGCGGTGGGCAGGATGACGGTGACCGCCATGGTCCGGCCCTGCGCGGACCGGCCCACCGGCAGATCCTGCAGACCGAGGTCGGATGCGGCCCACAGTCCGGTCGCGGTCGCGGCCACCACGCCGAGCACCGCCGCCGCGGTCCGAGAGGGAAGGAGTTTCATCGTGATCACCTGGGGTGGTGTGGATTCGGCGGGGGAAGGACACCGGTGACGGCGCTGACGATACCGAGCGGATCGGAACGGCTCAGCGGGTACGAGACGGGGTTGACGATGCCGATCCCGGAGCAGATCGGCCAGCCGGTGCGTTCACAGAAGTTCTCCGCCGCCGCGAACTGCGTCAGCGCGGACGACACATTCAGCCTGATCCGGCCACGGCGGTCCGGGCCGATGGTGGCGCCCAGGTTCTGCATCATCAGCGGGACCAGGTCCATGAATTCGGCCAGGTCCGGTTGATGCCTGGTCAGGACGTCGCCGACGGCGTTCAGGTTCTCGGCGATGGCGCCGAGGTTGTCGCCGTGTTGGGTAACCACCGAGTTGACCTGGTCCAGAACGGTTTTCAGGTCGTTGACGGAGCTGGTGATGTCCAGGTTCTGATCGGCCCAGGAATCGCCGAGGGCGCCCAGGTCGTCGACCAGCTGGGTCAGTGACACCTGGCGCTCGTTGAACGCCGCCATCATCTTCGTCAGGTTGTCCACGATGGCGTCGATGTCGTCGGCCCGGGCGCCCAGCACGCCGGTGGCCGAGCTGAGACTCCGCACAGCGGCGTTGAACTGGGCACCCTGGCCCCGCCACTGGTCGGCCCCGCGCCGCAGCAGCGCCGACAGGTCGCCCTGTTCGGAACCGAGCGACGAGGTGAGCGCGTTGAGGCTGCCCAGCATGGTGTCGAAGGTGATGGGTGCGTGGGTCCGATCGGCCGGAATGACCTGTCCGCCGGTCAGTGTCGGGCCGGCGCCGGAGTAGGCCGGACCCAGGTCGACACTGCGGTCGCTGATCAGCGCCGGGCTCATGACGTAGGCCTGGACGTCGACGGGCAACCGGATCCCTTCGGGGACCGACATGCTGATGCGCACGGTGGTGCCCCGCGCTTCGACGGCGGTGACGCGGCCCACCGGCACCCCGAGAATGCTGACCTTGCTGCCGCGGTAGATGCCGTTGACGTAGTTGAAGTCGGCGGCGAACGTGGTGGCCCGGTCGGTCCGGCCGAACACGTACCACGCGGTTGCGCCGATGAACAGCAACATGACCGCCGAGATCACCACGGCGCGCCGAACCCGGCTGCCGGCCCTCATCGGCACTCCCGCTGAATGTTCAGGACGCACAGCAGGTTGTCCGGCATGACCAGGCTGGGCGAGTTGACGTCGGCCCAGTTGCCGTTGCCCGTGGCGTTGGTGACCGCGCGGATCGCCGGCGGCAGCTTGGTCAGGGTCTGGTCGATGCGGTCGACGTTGGCCTTCAGGGTGGCGGTGACCGCGCCCAGTTGGGTGACGACGTCGGAGAAATCCTGGCCCTTGGCGCTGTAGACCGAGGCCAGCTGGTGCAGCACGGCGGTCAGGTTGGTGACGATCTGCCCGAGTTCGGCCCGCCGGGCCGCCAGGGCGGAGACGATGTGGGCGGCATTGCCGGCGGTGGCCGCCAAGGTGTCGTTCTGGCGCACCAGCATGTCGGTCAGCGACCGGGAGATCCGCAGCAGCTCGTCGATCTTTCCGCCGTTCTGCGCGAATACGCCCGTGGCACTGCTGATTCCGGCCAGCGCGGTCCGCAGATCGGTGTTGTCGTCGGGAATGGCCTCATTGACGGTACGCATGGCCGCGGTCAGCGCCTGCTGGTCGACGCCCGCGGCGGCGTTCTCGGCCTTGCGGCCCACTTCGTCCAGGCTGTAGGGCACGGTGGTGCGCGCCAACGGGATAACGGTGCCGGAGTCGGGAACGCCGGCGGGCATGACGTCGAGGAACCGCTTGCCCAGCAGCGTGCGCAGCCGCACCGTGGCGGTGGTCCGGTTACCCAGCTGCTGGGCGTTGTCCAGCCGGAAGCCGATCCGGACGTGGTCGCCGGCCAGGTCGATGGTTCCGATCTGGCCCGCCGGAACGCCGGCCACATAGACCGGGTCGCCCGGGGTCAGTCCGCTGGCATTGGCCATCTCGGCGACGTACGCCCCGGTGCGGGCCTGGTAGGCGACCCGCGGTGCCCCGACGGCGATCAGCAGAACGGCGATCAGGGCGATCGACCCGACGACGCCCAGCGCCATCGGCGCCGACGGGTTGTGCCGGCGCTGTTTGGAGAACAGGAACATCACCGCACTCACGGCGACGTCGATCGCTTTCACCAGCCACATGAGGATCATCGCGGGATCGCCCCCCAGGCCAGCAGCAGAATCATCCCGCACACCGCGAACAGGGCGCCGGTCAGCACCAGCATCACGACGAGAGGGGAGCCAGCACCACGTTCTTCGGCGGGTGAACTGAGCGTGACGATCGCGCCAACGATGCGGTCGATGAACCGGACCACGAGCATCAACATCACAGGCACACCTCCGAATGACGGTGGCCGAAGATGTTGGCCTCGTGCTTGGCGATCTTGAGGGTGAAGTTGCACAGGTAGAGGCTGACGAATCCGCCGTAGCTGGTGGATCGGTTGATGGCGTCGGCGAAGGGGGGCAATTTGTCGATCAGCGCCTGGAATTCGGCGTTGTCACCCTGCCAGGTGCCGAGCATCGACTTCAGGTCGGTGATCGCGTCGCCGTAGGACGTGCCGGACTGGCTGACGGTGGCCGCCAGCGTCGCCAGTGCGGCGTTGCCCTGGTCGAGGAGCAGGTCCAGCTGCCCGTCCGGACCGTTGACGGTGGCGGCCAGGCGCTGCAGGCCGGCCAGCATCTCGTCCAGTTGCGGCTGGCGGGTGTCGACCGAACGCATCATCTTCGACAGGTTGTCCACCAGGGTGTTGAAGATGCCCTGGTTGTGGTCCATAGCGGTGGTCATCGTCGCAATCTGTGCCAATAGTGTTGTCACCGTTTGGGTTTGGCCACTGAACGTTTCGACGAACCCGCGGGTCAGGGTGTTCACCTGGGCCGGCTCGAGTGCGTCGAACAGCGGCTTGAAACCGTTGAACAGTGCGGTCAGGTCCACCGCCGGGGCGGTCCGGGCCAACGGGATGACCGCACCGGAGGCCAGGCGCTTCGGTTTGTCGCCGGTGGACACGGTGATGATCCCCCCGCTCGGATCGGACAGGGCGACGTAGCGCGCCCCGAGCATGTCGCCGTAGCGCACCGCGGCGGTGACATCCGCGGACAGGGTCAGCCGCGACGTGAGTTGTAGGCCGACGTCGGCGCGTGCGGTGCCATTCCCGTTGTCGGCGAAGCGGATCGACGAGACGCGACCGATGCGCACGCCGTCCATCAGCACCGGGTTGCCCACGTTGAGGCCCTCGACGCTGCTGAACTGCGCGAGGTAACCGGTGGTCGCGCCGCGGACGGGGACCGACAGCGTGTTGACCACGAACAGCGCGCACATCACGCCGACGGCACAGAACATCCCGGCCTTGGCCCAGGCGTGCCAGGTGAGCTTCATGAGACGTGCACCTGCGCGCCCCGCACCAGCGGTCCGAGCATCATGACCGTGGCGATGGCCGGGCGGTCGGCGTCCTGCGGGCCGGGCCCGCCACGCAGGATCTCGTTCTGCAGCAGGGCCAGTGCGTGGCCCTCGTCGGCGCCACCGACGATCGCCGAGGCGCCGTGGGCCTCGGCCGGGAACTGCGGATCCGTCGGTCCCGCGGGCACCGGGTCGGCCGGGGCCGGACCAGCGCCGCGCGGCTGACCGTCGGGGAACGGCGCGAAGATCGGCGGCGCCAGCGGATCGACCCCGGCGGGCACGGGAACGTCCAGCGGGAAGGCGGGCAGCGGATGCGTCGGATCGGAATCCGCGCAGTGCGCGCCATAGGTCCTGCCGTACACCGGGCAGTCGGCCGCGCTGTAGGGCATCGGGCCGGCGAACGTCGCCACCGCGGTGATGTTGAACTTGCCGGTGGAGAAACTGCGGGATCCCGCGTCGCCGAACGCTTTCGCGCCGGACAGGGTGTCGACCAGGCCCTGGGGATTGGTGGCGGTGGTGGCCAGGATCTTGCCCGCGGCGTCGACGACGGTGATCATCTGCTCGCGGTGGTCGGCGAAGAACCCGGTGAAGACGGAGCCCAGTGCGGCGAGTTCGTCGAGCATCCCGGACAGCCCCGCGCGATCGGCGAGCATGTGGTCGGACACCGAGGTGGCCGCCGACAGGGTGCTGATGATGTCGGGGGTCGCGGAGTGCAACGCGGTCATCACGTCGCGGAACTGCGGGGTGGAATCCAGGAACGCGGCCGCCGACGGGGTCAGCGTGTCCGCGACGTCGCTGAGGTTGTCGATGGTGGCGCCGATGTCCTGGCCACGATCAAGCAGGGCCTGGCTCAGCGCCGTCAGCGCGGTCTGCATCTTCTCCGGCTTGATCTGCGAGAAGATGGCGACGACCTTGGTGAACACGTCGTAGAGCGCCATGGCGTCGGCGCTCTGGTCGATCGAGATCTTGGCCCCCGGTGCCAGCGCCCGGGTGTCGCGGCCGGCCTGCCCGTCGTTGAGCTGCAGGTAGACGTCACCGAAGAAGGTGCGCGGAACAACCCGTGCCACAACGGATTCCGGAATCAGGGCCAGGTCCTGCTTGTCGATGGCCAGTCGCACCATCGACGTTCTGGTGCCCGACTCGATATCGGCGATCCGGCCGATGTTGACCCCGTGGTAGCGCACCGGCGCCGAGGTGGTGATCAGACCGGCCGACGCCGGGATACCGACGAAGACGTCGGCCACCGGATCGAGGTTGCCCGAGGCGCGGCCGACGAGCCCCGCGGCGACCACGCCGGCTGCCCCGACCGCGACCAGTCCCCGTAGCGCCAATATCGGCCGGGCCGGAGGCAACGGCCTGCGGCGCGCCATCACACACCCATCCCGGGGATCTCGGGAACCAGGCCCCACAGCGCGAAGGTCAGCAGGACGTCGAGGACGCCCACGGCCAGGATCGCGGTTCGCAGCGCCCGGCCCGCCGCCTGCCCCACGCCCGCCGGACCGCCGGATGCGAAGTACCCGTAGGTACAGTGCACCAGCGCGACGACGACGGCGAACACCACCGCCTTGAGCATCGAGTAGGCCAGGTCGCGCGGGCCGAGGGCGAGGTGGAAGAAGAAGTCATAGGTGCCCGCCGACGCGCCGTTGAAGAACACCACGACGGTGCGGGTGGACAGATAGCTGGCCAATAGCCCGATCATGTAGATCGGGACGACGCAGACCAGCGCCGCCAGTACCCGGGTGCCGACCAGGAAGGGCACCGACTGGATGCCCATCGTGTCCAGCGCGTCGATCTCGTCGGAGATGCGCATGGCGCCGATCTGGGCGGTGAATCCCGTTCCGACCTTGGCGGCCAACGCAATTGCCACCACGACGGGCGCCAGCTCGCGGGTGTTGGCGATGGCCGCCAGCATGCCGGACATGGTGTTCATGCCGACCAGGTCCAGCCCGCGCTGGGTTTCGACGCCGAGCATCATCGCCGCGGCCAGTGACATCGCGAACACGATCCCGATGGTGCCGCCGCCGGACAGCAGGGAGCTGGTGCCGAAGGTGACCTCGCCGATCTGGCCGACGGTGTGTCGGCGGTAGCGCACCAGCGCGTGCGGCAGTGAGGCGAACACCTTGACGTAGAAGCTGACGTGCTGGCCCACGGTCGCCAGCCCGTCGTAGGCGGTCATGGCCGGCCGGGCCAGCCGGTGGAAGCGCGCCGGGGCGCTGGGTCGTGCGGCCAGGGCGGTCATCGGTAGTTCCCCACCGCGGGCACCACCACCGTGTAGAGCGCCGACAGGATCGTGTTGAGGACGAACACCAGCGCAAAGGCCAGGACCACGGCTTCGTTCACCGAATCGGCGACTCCGCGTGGGCCGCCCTTGGTGTGCAGCCCCTTGAAGGTGGCGACCAGCGTGGCGGTCAGGCCGAACAAGGCGGCCTTGACCAGTGCCATGACGAAGTCGGAAACCCGGCCGTACTGACTGAAGGTGGCCAGGAAGGTTCCGGCCGGCAGATGCTGCACGGAGATGTGGTACAGGTAGCAGGCCAGGACCCCGCCGAAGGTGACCATGGCGCACAACGCGACCGACACGACCACGGCGGCCACCAGACGCGGTGCCACCAGGCGTTCGACCAGATCGAGTCCCATCACCTCCATGGCGTCGACCTCTTCGCGAATCTTGCGCGATCCCAGGTCCGTACAGATCGCCGAGCCGGCGACTCCGGCCATCATCAGTGCGCACACGAGCGCGGCGGCCTGGCCGACGATGATGAACGCCACGACGGCGCCGGAATAGCCGCCGGCGCCGATGCGGCCCGCGAGCTCGCCCACCGATACCGCGATGAACACACCGATGGGCATCATCAGCAGCAGTGACGGCCCGGTGCAGACCCGGCCGATGAACAGCGTCTGGGTGACGACCTCGTAGAGCGACAGGCGCCGGGTCAGCGTCGCGACGACGGTGCCGACCAAGGCCTGGACCGAGAACCCCAGGATGTAGCCGGCCTGGACCATCAGATCGCGCAGCGGCCCTCGGGATGCCGGAAGTTCGTACGTCATGTCTTCGTTCCTGTCGACTGCGCCGGGGGCAGTGCCACGCTGCAGTCGCCCCCGGCTCGGTGTGGAGCATGTCACAGTGAGCCGTTCCGTCGCAAGCATTAAGTTAATCCTCATTCTCATCGTTGGCGCGGAATTGCCAACCCGTCCCGTGCCCGGCAAACTCGAGAAATATGTTGTTGTTCAGTCAGATACGAGTCGATGACCAGACCACGCAAAGGCATAGCAGTGATGAATGATTCTCATTTTGGAGCAGATGGCGCGCGGTCGGCCGGCGGGGATCGCCGATGCCCCGTGCCGATTACGCGGGCCGCAGTTCGCCGGGCCTCGTGCTCGCGGAACAACACCGCTCGCCGAACCCGGCCGGGTAGTTGTCGCCGGGCCTCGTGCTCGCGGAACAACACCGCTCGCCGAACCCGGCGGGGTAGTTGTCGCCGGGCCTCGTGCTCGCGGAACAACACCGCTCGCCGAACCCGGCGGTTGCGTTACGGTGTCGGATATGCCCCGGGATGACCGTTCGCCGGCGGGTGCGGTGAAGCGTCGCCCGAAGGATCGCAAGGCGCAGATCGCCCGCGCGTCGGCAAACGCGTTCAGCGCGATGGGTTATCACGCGGTGAGCATGGAGGACATCGCCCGCGCGGTCGGCATCTCGGCGGCCGCGCTGTACCGGCACTCGTCGAGCAAGTACGAGTTGTTCCGCGATGCGGTGCTCTCGCTGGGCCAGCAGTTGGTGGATTGCACGGCGCTGGCCGATAGCGCCGATGCCGACAATACGGACCCCGCTGCGCTGCTCGACGAACTCGTGGACGCGCTGATCGACACCGCGATGGCCAACCGCACATCCGGTGGTCTGTACCGCTGGGAGGGCCGGTATCTGCACGGCGACGACCAGGCCACGCTGATGGCCCAGGTCAAGCTCGTCAACCGCCGGCTGCAGCGACCGTTGACGCAGCTCCGCCCGGGCCTGACCTCCCGCGACCGCTGGACCCTGTCCGCGGCCACCCTGTCGGTCATCGGCAGCATCGCCGACCACCGGGCCCGAATGTCCGCCTCCGAGATCCGTTCGGTGTTGCGGGACTTGGCATTTGCGATCCTGACCGCCGAACTGCCCGCCGGAGTCACGGCATCGGCGCCGGCGGAGGACGTCCACCCCCTGCCCGACGCGGGACGATACGAGGCGCTGCTGCGGGCGTCCATGACGTTGTTCAACGAACGCGGCTACCGGGAGACCGGTATGGAGGACATTGCCGCCGTGGTGGGTATGCCCGCCTCGGGCATCTACCGGTACTTCGGCGGCAAGGCCGACATCCTGGCGGCGGCCTTCCACCGCGCGGCCGACCGGGTCTCCGGCGATGTCGCCGAAATCGTTGCCGCAGAACCGGATCCGGAGCAGGCGATCATCGGGCTGATCGCGGCGTACGTGGCGCGATCGTTCGACGATCCGGCGCTGGCCTACGTCTACTACACCGAACGGGCCAACCTGCCCACGGCCGATCAGGCGATCCTGCGCAACATCCAGCGGTCCACCGTCGCGGCCTGGGTCCGGCTGCTGGTGGCTGCCCGTCCGGAACTGGGCGTCACGCAGGCCCGGTTCGCGGTGCACGCCGCTCTGGCGCTGGTGGTCGACATCGGCCGGCTCGTCCAGTACGACAACACCGAGGAATCGCGTGCCTGCGTGCGGCGCA
Source organism: Mycobacterium sp. (assembly GCF_046330795.1). Classification (GTDB taxonomy): domain Bacteria; phylum Actinomycetota; class Actinomycetes; order Mycobacteriales; family Mycobacteriaceae; genus Mycobacterium. Next base: position 282,010 of record NZ_JAXLSA010000003.1, read on the forward strand.
TGATGGAGGCCACGGTCCTGGGTCAGCGCGCGGCGGTACCGCTCAGCTGAACGGCTTGCGCCGGTCCAGCTTTCGCGATCCCGTCCCCGCCGTGCGCCACACCCGCGCGACCCAGTCGGCGTCGTCGTCGGTCACCAGGTTGGCCATCACCCGGACGGCGATGTTCATCAGCCGGGGGGAGCGCATCGCGACCGGACCCGCCATCGGCAGGAACCGCGGGATCGTCAGCAACAGCGCGAGCCGGCGTGCCACCGAGAAACATCGGCCGTAGTGATCCTGCAGGACGGTCGGCCACACGGTCGTCAGATCGCGGCGGTCGAGCAACTCGACCGCCAGCCGGCCGGACTCCAGCCCGTAGTCGATGCCCTCGCCGTTGAGCGGGTTGACACAACCGGCGGCGTCGCCGATCAGCATCCAATTCGGGCCCGCCACTCCGGACACCGCGCCGCCCATCGGCAGCAGCGCCGACGCCACCGCGCGGGGTGCGCCCTCGAACCCCCACGCGTCGCGTTTCAGGTCGGTGTAGTGCCTGATCAAGGGCTTGAGCGCGACGTCGGCGGGCCGCTTGGCGGTGGCCAGCGCGCCGACGCCGATGTTCACCTCGCCATTGCCCAGCGGGAAGATCCAGCCGTAGCCCGGCAGTACCTCGCCGTCGACGGACCGCAGTTCCAGGTCCGAGGAGATCCACGGTTCGCTCGCCCGCGGCGAGGCCAGATACCCGCGGGCGGCCACCCCGTACACGGTCTCCTGATGCCACTGCCGGCCCAGTCGGCGGCCCAGCGTCGAGCGGGCGCCGTCGGCGACGATCAAGGTCCGACACCGCACCACCGATCCGTCGGCGAGCACCACGGCGGTCACCCGTCCCGACGAATCATGTTCGGTGTCAACCGCTTTGGATCCCAGACACATCCGGGCGCCGGCGTCCTCGGCGACCCGGCGGATCCGGTCGTCGAGTTCGGTGCGCGGCGCTGCCGACCCGGCCGCGGGAAAGGACGGACCCGGCCAGCGGACCTCGATGTCGGCACCGAACCCGCTCATCCGCAGACCATCGTGCCGGATGTGCTCGTCGAGCCACGGACCCAGTCCCAGCAGTTGCAGTTCGGCCACCGCCCGCGGTGTCAGACCGTCACCGCAGGTCTTGTCCCGCGGGAACGTGGTGCTGTCGATCAGGAGCACATCCCGACCGCGCCGGGCCGCCCAGGCGGCTGCCGCCGAACCGGCCGGTCCGGCGCCGACGACCGCGAGGTCGACTGTGCTGGTCTGCTGAGGGCGCATGTCGCACAGTATGTTGGACCAATGCCAACACCGGTGAGCGTGGTTGCGGGAGTTGACTTCGGCGATGCCGATTTCGCGCAGCGCGTGCGCGCCGGTGTCATTCGCATCGAAGAGCTGATGAAGGAGGAACTGGGCCGCGCCGACGAGCTGATGTCAGAGGCCGTGCACCATCTGTTCCTCGCCGGCGGCAAGCGGTTCCGGCCGCTGTTCACCGTCCTGAGCGCGTCGCTGGGCCCCGATCCGGATTCCGCGCAGGTCACCGTGGCCGGCGCCGTCATCGAGATGGTTCACCTGGCGACGCTGTACCACGACGACGTGATGGATGAGGCCCAGGTGCGCCGCGGCGCCCCGAGTGCCAACGCCCGCTGGAGCAACAACATCGCGATCCTGGCCGGCGACTACCTGTTCGCCACCGCGTCGCGACTGGTGTCGCGGCTGGGTCCCGACGCGGTGCTGATCATCGCGGATACCTTCGCCGAGCTGGTCACCGGTCAGATGCGGGAGACCCGGGGCGCCACGGACGGCGTCGACGAGGTGGAGCACTACCTGAAGGTCGTCTACGAGAAGACCGCCTGTCTGATCGCCGCGTCCGGCCGGTTCGGCGGCACGTTCTCCGGGGCGGACCCCGAACAGGTGGAGCGGTTGTCGCGGCTGGGCGGTCTGGTGGGCACGGCCTTCCAGATCTCCGACGACATCATCGACATCGAGAGCGAGCCCGAGGAGTCCGGCAAGCTGCCCGGCACCGACCTGCGCGAAGGCGTGCACACGCTGCCGGTCCTGTACGCGTTGCGCGAGACGGGGCCGGCCGCCGACCGGCTGCGTCAGCTGCTGGCCGCCGATATCACCGACGAGTCGGTGGCCGAGGCGCTGAACCTGTTGCGCGAGTCCAATGGCATCCCGATGGCCAAGGCGATGGTGCGCAGCTACGCCGAGCAGGCCCGCGCCGAGCTCGCGGCGCTGCCGGACTGCCCCGGCCGGCGCGCGATGGGATCGCTGGTCGACTACACGGTGAACCGGCACGGCTGACGGCGTTCGCGGAACCTAACCGGTCCGTCTGACGTTTAATCAGCTGGTCGCACGAATTGGCCCCTGAATGCCCGGGAGGACCCTGATGACCTGGCACCCGACCCGCAACACCTTCAAGACGTTCGCCCTCCTGGTGGGGATGTCCGCGTTGATCGTGTTCGTCGGCGGTCTGTTCACCAACGCCACCGGCAATCGGATCTACCTCTACATCTCCGTGCTGCTGGCCGTCGGCACCAATTTCTACTCCTACTTCAACAGCGACAAGCTGGCACTGCGGGCGATGCAGGCGCAGCCGATCACCGAGGTCCAGGCCCCGGAGATCTACCGGATCGTCAAGGAACTCGCCACCACTGCGCACCAGCCGATGCCGCGGCTCTACATCTCCAACACCGCCAACCCCAACGCCTTCGCCACCGGACGCAACCCGCGCAACGCGGCGGTATGCGTCACCACCGGGATCCTCGATCTGCTTGACGAGCGCGAGCTGCGCGCGGTGCTGGGTCATGAGCTGTCGCACGTGTACAACCGCGACATCCTGATCTCCTGTGTGGCCGGCGCCATGGCCTCGGTGATCACCGGCCTGGCCAATATGGCGATGTTCGCCAGCATGTCCAGCCGCGGCCGCGGCGGCGCGAACCCGCTGGCCCTGCTGCTGGTGTCGCTGCTCGGGCCGATCGCCGCGTCGGTGGTGCGGCTGGCGGTCTCGCGGTCGCGCGAATACCAGGCCGACGAGTCGGGTGCCGAGCTCTCGGGGGATCCGCTGGCACTGGCGTCGGCGCTGCGCAAGATCTCCGGCGGTGTCGAGCAGGCGCCGCTGCCGCCGGTGCCACAGCTGGCCGACCAGGCCCACCTGATGATCGCGAGCCCGTTCCGCGCCGGCGAGAAGCTGGGCAAGCTGTTCTCCACCCATCCGCCGATCCCGGACCGCATCAAGCGGCTCGAGGACATGGCGGGTCGCGGGCTGGGCCGGTAACGATCTGCACCTTCGGGGACGACGCTCTAGTGTGAGCAACGTGCTGCGTGGAGTCCTGATCGGCGTGGCGGCGGGGATCGCCGTCGCGACCCAGACGCTGCTGGGCGCCGTGGCCTGGGCCGATCCGACGCCGGATCCGGAGCCGGGGCCGCCGCCCCCACCCAACGTCAATGCCCTGACACCGGTTTCGCCGGTGGACTTCGCCGTCGGGCCCAATGTCTGGGCCTTCGCCGGCCCGGGCGGGGTGACCTGTCTGCTGAACCTCCCGGGACGCACCTACGGCTGCAACGGAGCACTTCCGGGGGCGCCCAACGGCGCCAATGTCGTGACGGGCGGCGCGACGGGCGAACCCGGCTTCTCCAGCACCGACCGGCCGATCTACGCATTCGACAAGCCGGCGAAGCCGCTCGCCGCCGGGTCCAGGCTGTCGGCGAGCACCGTCAGCTGCGGTGTGATCGGTGATTCCACGATCTGCAGCAACAGCTTCGACCAGACCGGCTTCGTCATCGCGCCGACCGGCAGCTACACCTTCGGCGGGGTCAACCCGATGCTGGACCGGCCCAAGGGCACCAACCCGTATATGAACTGAGCCGGTGGGTCAGAACCCGGTGCCGTGCACCTCATGGCCGGGCTTGTCGGCGGCCAGTCCGCGGTAGGCCTGCTCGACGGTGGAACCGTGGTTGATGACGGCGTCCACCTCCCGGGCGATCGGCATGTTCAGGCCGTACTTGTCGGCGAACTCCATCACCACGCTGGACGCTTTCACGCCCTCGGCGACCTGATTCATCGAGGCGATGATCTCGTCGATGGACTTCCCGGCCCCCAGTTGCTCGCCGACGTGCCGGTTGCGGCTGCGCTGGCTGGTGCAGGTGACCACCAGATCGCCCATCCCGGCCAGGCCGGCGAACGTGTCGCGGTGCCCGCCCATGGCCTCGCCCAGCTTGGACATCTCCCGCACCGCCCGGGTCATCACCATGGCCCGGGTGTTCTCCCCGATGCCCAGCGAGTAACCCATCCCGACCGCGATCGCGTAGACGTTCTTCAGCGCTCCCGCCATTTCGACACCCACCACGTCGTCGGTGGTGTAGGTGCGAAAGAGCTTGGTGCGGAACAGCTTGGCCAGATCCGCGGCCAGGCTCTGGTCGGGCATGGCCAGCACCGCCGCGGCGGCGTACCCCTCGGCCACCTCCTTGGCGATGTTGGGCCCGGCCAGGATGCCGGCCGGGTGCCCGGGCAGCACCTCCTCGACGATCTCGCTCATCCGCTGATTGGTCCCCTGCTCGAGGCCCTTGACCAGGGACACCACCGGCACCCACGGCCGCAGCTCCTTGGCCAGCTCTTCGAGGACACTGCGGAACCCGTGCGAGGGCACCCCCATGACGATGACGTCGGCGCAGTTGGCCGCCTCCGAGAAGTCGTTGGTGGCACGCAGCGATTCGGGCAGCACCACGTCCTTGCCCAGATACTCGGTGTTGCGGTGGTTGGTGTTGATGTCCTCGGCCGTCTCGGGGGAGCGGACCCATTGCAGGGTCGGCCCCCGACGGGCGTTGATGGCCGCGACGGTGGTGCCCCACGAGCCACCGCCGAGCACGACGACCTTGGGTTGGCGCAGCGCTGGTGTCATGCCCTGAGCGTATTGCCGCCGACCGTCGTATTCAGCGAAGTTGGCGAACTGAGCGCGGCGGGGGCGCGATCGGCGACCCGGCCGAAGATCATTTCCTCGTCGATCCGGTCGAACCGGTGGTCGATGGCGTCGGCGAAGAAATTCTGCCGGACGTTCCACGGCCGCCGCACCCCGGACTTGGGCAGGGCATGGGGCGCGCGCAGCACGTAACCGGCGGCGATGTCCCAGGCCGGCTTCTCCCGCATGGGGCCGTCGACCGGATGCGGGTAGGCGTGGGTGTAGCCGCGGGAACGCATGTAGGCCAACAGCTTTCCCACCTGCTGGGCGGTCATGTCGGCGCGCAGCGTCCAGGATGCATTGGTGTAGCCCACGCACCACGCCAGGTTGGGCACGTCCTCGAGCAGGTGCGCCTTGTAGACGAAGCGGTCCTGCGGGGTGATCTCGACGCCGTCCATGCTGACCCGCACCCCGCCGAGCGCCTGCAGTTGCAGGCCGGTCGCGGTGACGATGATGTCGGCGTCCAGGTGCTCGCCGGAGGCCAGCGCGATCCCGGTGGCGTCGACGTGGTCGACGGTGTCGGTCACCACCTCCACGCGCCCGGAGCTGATGGCCGCGAAGAGGTCACCGTCGGCGTCCAGGCACAGCCGCTGATCCCACGGGTTGTACCGCGGCTTGAAGTGCACGTCCACCGGATAGCCGTCGGGCAGGTTCTTGACCGCGTCGCGTCGGATGATCGACCGCACCAGGTTCGGTCGCCGGCGGGCCAGGAACCAGATCAGCCCCTCCTGGATCGCGTTGCGCCACTTGGCGAAACCGTGGGAGGCCTTGCGCGGCAGCACTTTCCGCACCAGCTCGGTGCTGGGCGAGACACGTCCGCCGGAGGCCACGTAGGTGGGGGAGCGTTGCAGCATGGTCACCTTGGCCGCGCGGCGGGCCATCCCGGGCACCAGCGTGATGGCCGTCGCGCCACTGCCGATGACGACGGCCTTCTTCCCGGTGTAATCGAGGTCATCCGGCCAGAACTGGGGATGGACGACGGTGCCGGCGAAGTTCTCCAGGCCCGGGAACTCCGGCGTGTAGCCCTGTTCGTAGTTGTAGTAGCCGCTGCCGAAGAACACGAACCGGCCGCGGTACCGCACCGCGGCGCCATCGTGTTCGGCCTCCACCGTCCAGGTGTCGGTGGACGAATCCCAGTCGGCGCAGCGCACGGTGGTGCCGAACCGGATGTGCCGGTCGATCCCGTACTTGCGCGCGGTGTCGGCCAGGTACTCGCGGATGTCCGCGCCGTCGGCCACACCTTCCGTGCGGGTCCACGGCTCCCACGGGAAGCACAACGTGAAGACGCTGCTGTCACTGCGCACACCCGGATACCGGAACAGGTCCCAGGTGCCGCCGATCCGGTCGCGGCGTTCGAGGATCACGTACCGGATCCCGGGATTCGCCTCGGTGATCCGGTGGGCGGCGCCCAGGCCCGAGATCCCCGCGCCGATGATGACGACGTCGACGTCCACGGTGTCCGTCGCAGTGCTCACAGGCGGCCTCGCTTCGCTCGCGGGTGTGGTGCTCGTCACCCACGATAACGGTCACTGGTCGAGTCGACGATGCTGCCGCGGAACGCGGCGGCGGAGGAGCGAGACGCGGATTCAGCGATAGTTCACGAACTGCAGCGCCACGTCCAGATCGGAGCCTTTCAGCAGGGCGATGATGGCCTGCAGGTCGTCACGCTTCTTCGAGCTGACCCGGATCTCGTCGCCCTGGACCTGGGTCTTGACGCCCTTGGGGCCCTCGTCCCGGATGATCTTGTTGATCTTCTTGGCGTTCTCGGTGTCGATGCCCTGCTTGAGGTTCCCGCTGACCCGGTAGGTCTTGCCGCTGGCCTGGGGCTCGCCGGCGTCGAACGCCTTCATGGAGATGTCGCGGCGGACCAGCTTCTCCTTGAAGACGTCCACGGCGGCCTTGAGTCGCTCCTCGGTGGAGCTGATCAGTTCGATGGACTCCTCGCCCTTCCAGGCGATCGTGGTGTCGGTGCCGCGGAAGTCGAAGCGGGTGGCGAGCTCCTTGGCCGCCTGGTTGAGCGCGTTGTCGACCTCTTGGCGGTCGACCTTGCTCACGATGTCGAACGATGAATCCGCCATTGGATTGCCATCCCCTCTGCTCATGTGGCCGTTTTCGTGTTGGGTACATCCTCGTTGTACCCTGCTAGTCGCGCCAAACCCGGGAGGGTGACGATGCGGGACGAGGTACGAGTCCCGCTGAGGAGCCCGAACCATCCCACACGGTCGGTCCGGGCGTGGCGCGCAGCACCCAGGCAGGTTGCCCGAGCGGCCAATGGGAGCGGACTGTAAATCCGTCGGCTAACGCCTACACAGGTTCGAATCCTGTACCTGCCACGCTGATCAGGCCCCCTTTCGAGGGGGCCTGAGTGCTTTCAGGGCGTCGGCTGAGGAACTGCTCCCGACCCGCTAGGTGATGCCGCTGATCCTGCGCTGCTGGCCCGCGATCTGCTGATTGGCCGTTGATATGCACGCCGGTAAGGAGATCCGCCATAGGCATGTGGTCGACGCCCTGATATGTAGGTCATTTTGTCAAGAGGCAGGGGGAAACGGACGCCATGGCCGTCGTCGTGGCGTCCGTTTCCGTTGACCGAGCTGAGCCTGACGGCGAGCGTGTCGATGTTGTGTCGACGCGGGTGTCAAGTCTGATATTCGCGGGTTGGTTACCGCAGGACGGACTGTTCTGCTGGAGCGGATCGCGTGTCTAGTGTCGAGCGTGATCCTGTTGCAGGACAAGAGGATTGCTCATAGGGCGTTCGCGGGTCGCTCCCAGGCGCTGCCGCCATCAGGGGTCAGTTCGGACAATCATGGGCCGGTACTCAGGTATCGAGGACGGCCAATGACCAGCACCAGCCAGCCAGCTCCCGAGCGATCGCCGTGTTGGCGACGACGGGGCGCTTCTTGCGGGCATCGAACCGGCACCAGCGGGTGTGCAGACGCCGGTTGGCCTGCTGGCCCCGAGCCCGCGCGGCCGGACTGGCGGCGTCCCAGCGTCGACGCAGATCCACCCCGGGACGGTACGGCTGGCGGTGATGCCAGGCCGCTTCGATCAGCAACCGGCGAGCGTGGCCGTTGCCCGTCTTGGTGATCGGCCCCTGCGATCGTGAGGTACCCGAGGAATACTCGGTCGGGACAAGACCCAGATAGGCGCCGATAGAGCGGCCGGTCAGCCGTTCCCAGTCGCCGATCTCGGCAGCCAGCCCGAACGCGGTCAGCGTCGAGACTCCCCGCAGGCAGCCCAGCCGGGTCACCACCGGCGTGTAGGCACTGTCGGCGGCCAGTTCAGCGATCGCGTCATCGAGGCGGTTGCGGCGGTCCACAGTGGCCAGCATGGTGTCCACCGCGGTGTCATAAGCCAACTGCAGTGGCGCGGCATCGAACCGCTGCCCCCGCGGCCACGTCTCATGTTTGCCGGTCCAGGTCCGGCCGCCGGAGTAGATGATCCCCTGCCGCAGAAGCAGTTTGGATACCCGATGTCGAGAACTCATCAAATCGCCGCGGCAATCCTCCCGTGCCCGCACCAGATCGCGGGCGGCTTCCTGCTCGGCGCTGGGGACCGTGACATCCACGATCTGCCCCAAATGCAGCAGCCGGGCCAGATGCGCGGCATCACGGGCGTCGGTCTTGACCCGATCCCCGGAGGGGCGCTGCAGCTTCGAGGGCGCAGCCACCAGACACACGATCCCGGCCGCGATCAGGAACCGGGCCAACCCGAACCCGGTCGGGCCGGCCTCATAGGTCACCGCCACCCGACCCGGCAACGACCGCAGCCACTCCAGGACGTCCTGGTAGTCGGGGGTCAACCGACGTTCGACCACCTCGCCGGTGTCCCCATCAAGAGCACACCCGACAACCGAACGTGCATGCACATCCAAACCAACACTCGTACGATGACCAATCACTGGGGCCTCCATCCACATCTGTGGCTCTACCGGCCAGGACCCACTCCTGACGGCAACCCACGTTCACATGTGGCGAGGCCCCAGCCTCCCCATACCGTCTAGGCCTCGACGGATTCGACTCGTCACCCGTTGGAACTGGCCAACATCCGGTCGGGGCTGCGGAAGGTCTAGAACGACGGATCATGGGCAAGAAGTTCACGTATCGGCGATATATGGAAAGAATTGGTCATTTTCTTTCCATATTGCTCGGATTTCTGGGCACTCTGCTCTGGTGACCAACTGGCAACCTGATATCCCCTACAACGAACTGCCGCCGCCCCCTGGCGTCGACGAACTCGAGACTCGGAGGGTGTTGAAGGCTGCCATCGGTGCAAATGCAGCGCTAGCTCAACTCGACCAGGCGGTCGCGTCAATACCAAACCCGACCGTGCTCATCAACACGATCCCGATCCTTGAAGCGCAGGCGAGTTCCGAGATCGAGAACATCGTGACGACGACTGATGAGCTATTTCGGCATCAGATTGACGAGGCCGGAGCCGACCCCGCAACCCGAGAAACACTGAGGTATCGAACCGCGCTCCGCACAGGCTTCGACCTCACGATCCAGCGAGGCCTCACGACAGCGACAGCACTGGCGGTATGTAGCACGATCAAAGCTCGCGACATGCGTGTTCGGGCCTTGCCGGGTACGCGGATCGCCAATCCTGCCACTGGTGAGATCATCTACAGTCCGCCCGAGGGCAAGGAGCTGATCGAGACAAAGCTTGCTGAATGGGAGCGATTCATACATGCGGATGACGGTCTTGACACGTTGATACGCATGGCGGCGGCCCACTACCAGTTTGAGGCGATCCATCCGTTCGTGGACGGAAATGGTTGCACGGGCCGCATCGCTAACGTCCTCATGCTCGTCGACGCCGGCCTGCTCAGGTTGCCAGTTCTGTACTTGTCCAGGTACATCATCGATTCGAAAAACGACTACTACCGCCTGCTTCTGGCAGTCACCACCGACGGAGCATGGGAAGAGTGGATTCTCTACATCTTGCGAGGGATCGAGCTGACTTCGAGGTACACACTGCGCAAGATTGCTGCTATCCGCGACTTGCAGACAGATTTCACCCAACGTGCCCGAGTGGTGTCCAAGAGGGGCGCTGACTCCGAGTTTCAGTCCGTTCTGTTCGAACAGCCGTACTGTCGCATCGCTATCGTGATGGACAGGTGCGACGTCTCAAGGCCAACCGCGTCCGCTTGGCTCAATGCACTGGCCGAAAGCGGACTGCTCCAAACAGCAAAGGTTGGGCGAGACCGTCTCTACATAAACCGTGAGTTCCTGCAGCTCCTGGTGCGTCCAGAACCACTTGGCGAGCCGGATGGCACATGAAAAGGAACTTGGCATGTCATGGGAAAGCGGCAAAATTGTTGCGCAATACTACGGTATTTATGTGATCTACATCACTTCTACGGTGGCGTGCTACCCGGCCGGCGCGTCTGGGTGAGCGCTCAGCTCCCGATTACTCGAGCTGGCACCAGTGCTGCTGTGTCTGCCACGAACTGATCGGCGTCTTTCTCGTCACCGTCTGCACGGATTGCAGCGTCGGATACGGCTTGAACGGCAATGGCCAGGTCCGACGCATCGCAAGTGGCGGTGATCTCCCAGTGATCAGCACCGAACATGGGCGCCCTTCCGTGCTGTTCCCGACCTCTCGGTACGAATCGGGCGGAGGGCGTGGACCACGTGATTCATCAGGAGCGGACGGTAAATCCGTTGGCACAGGAATGCGCGATCTGCCGCGCTGATCAGGCCCCCTTTCGGGGGGCCTGATCACGTTTCGGCGAGGAAGTCCTTCCATCGTCCGAGGACGGCCTCGGGCCGCGGGGCGCTGGGCGCTTCACTCTGCCGGCGCGGCGGCCGCAATCCCATTGTCCGGCGGCCGATCTCGGTGAGCTCGGCGATGAGCGCCTGCTCGTCGATGTCGGTGGGCGCGCCGGTCGCGGCGCCCGCGAGGCCGGTCATCAACGCGGTTGCCTTGATGATTGCGGTGGCGCCCTCGTCGAGCTGGGTGAGCAATGTCAGCTGCCGAACGATCAGGTCTCCCCAGTCGGGCTGCAGTTGCAGGATGCGGTGGACGTCGGGGTCGAAGACCATCACCGCCGCCAGCGACCGGTTTTTGGCGACCACCGTCGCGAAACCGGCCACCATCGCGTCCACCTGGGTACGCGGCGTGCGCTGGCTCTCCGCCAGTTCCACGACCCGCCGAATGTCGTGCAGCATCGGCTCCATCAGCGCGATCAGGAGATGGTCGCGGGTGCGGAAGTGGTGGTAGATCGCGGCTTTCGTGAAGCCGAGCTCATCGGCGATCATCTGCAGCGAGGTGCCGCCGAAGCCGTGCTGGCTGACCAGGGTCATCCCGACGTTGAGCAGCCGCTGTCGCGTGTCGATCGGATTGCCCGCATCGGTCTTCTCCGCAGACGACATGCCTCACCTCCTGATGACAAGTGAAGCAATCACCTAGCCAGTCGACAAGCTATCACTTTACGATCGGTCAATGTGATGCTTGACACACGGCAAGCGATAGCTTTACGGTCGGTAAGTCAAAACTTGACGCTCGGTAAGTCGCAACGCTGCCGAGCCTCCACATCGAATCTGGCTGGGGTACCAATGAGCACACAAAATACGCAGGTCGGGCCGTATGCCCGCTATATCGGCCGGGTCGGCGCTCTGGCCGCCGCCTTGGGCATCGGCGTGATGGTTGCAACGTCACCGGGCATTGCGAACGCCGATTCCGCGGGTGCCTCGGCGTCGAGTTCGGCAAGTGATTCGTCGTCCGAGTCGGGCGCGTCGGAGGGTTCGAGCAGCAGCGACTCCGCTGCCAGTGGCTCGGAGGCCGGCACCAAGCCGGCATCCGAGGAGGGCTCGTCGGCCACCGGAAGCAGTGATACGGAGGACGAGACGCCGCAGAAGACAGAGGGCGACGTGGACGCGGCGGCGACCAACGCCGACGAGGAGGATGCTGCCGACTCCGATTCAGCGGACACCACGACGGCCGATTCTGCCGGCGTGGAGTCGACTCAAGCGGCCACCCCGTCCGCCCCGAGCGACGCGGCCGCCCCGGTCAAGGAGGCCGAAGCGGAAGAGACGACTGCGCCGAGTGCGACCCCAACTGCGGCCCCGGCGGCCGAATCCACGCAGACGACCACGGCACCGGCCGTGAGCGAATCACGTTCGGAGGCCGCGGCGGAGCCCACGCCGGCCGCGAAAGTGGTCACCGCGGCCGCCGCGGAGGACACGGATACGGATCGGGCCCCGAACGTGTCGAGTGTCGCTCCTGCGTCGGACGACGTCGCCGCGAGCGTCGCCGCCGTTCCCGCGACAGTTGCGACGGCACTCGTCGCACCGGTGAGCGCGGCGGCCACCGATCCCGTGGTCGGCGTCATCGGATTCCTCAACCACGTCGTCGCATCACTCCTCGATCCATTCCTGGCGCCGGCGCCCGCGTCACCCGACCTCCTGACCCCAGTCATCTGGGCGGTCCTCGGGTGGGTGCGCCGCAACGTGTTCAACGAGGGCCCGAGTATCAACTACGACTCCGCGACGACGGTCCAGACCGGACAGACGATCACGGGTAACTTCGGCGCGACGGACCCCGAGGGCGACGCTCTGACCTACACGGTCACGCAGGGTCCGCAGCATGGCAGTCTGACCATCGACCAGGCGACGGGCGCCTTCACCTACGCCCCTGACGACATCAATTACACTGCGGTGCAAACGGATTCGTTCACCGTCTCGGTCACCGACGGCAAGGGCAACCTGATGAGTCTGTTCGGGGTGCCGCACGGGGACGCCGCGACCGTCGACGTGACGGTGCTCAACCCCACCGTCGAGCGGGTGATCGTGTCCCTGCCGGCCGGCTTCACCAACGCGCAGATTCCGCGTTTCGCCGCCGACGGACAGTCACTCCTGTTCAGTGCCACGCCCCCGGACTCGGCGGCCGGTGCTCGCCGCGAGATCTACAACGTCAATGTCGACGGCACCGGCCTCACCTGTCTGACGTGCGGCCTCGCGGATCCCACTCCACTGGCGGCCGGCAGCACCACACCGAGGGATCTGTTCAAGCCGGTCCCGTTCGAGGACGGCTCCGGCCGGATCCTGATGCAGTCGGCGGCCAACGGCTCCTACACCAACGTGGTCTACGAGAGCGACGCCGATGGAGCGCGCCTCGTTCGCATCCTCACCCCGGCCGGGAAGGCGGGTGTCATCGCCACCGATGCGCAACGTGAGATGCGGATTTCACCGGACGGCACCCACGTGCTGTTCAGCCAGATCCAGCTGGTTCCGAATGCTGGGGACTCGCCGGGCTTCATCACCGCCGTCCCCATCGTCGGGGCATTGACCGCCAGCGTCGATGCCAACGGCAACAAGGTCTACACCATCACCGACGCCCGGGTGGTCTACGCAGTCGGTGAGGGCAAGCAGTGGACCCACGACGGAAAGGGCGTGATCATCCAGGGCGGTCTCTACGACTCGGGCAACGTCGATGACGTCGTGGTGGACCTCGCCACCGGACAGGTGACGCGGCTGACCGGAAATCTCGACTACGACGAGGACGTCGATCTGTCCCCCAACAATCAGTGGCTCGCGATCGACAGTGCACGTGGGCTCGACGCGCTGACCCCGGTGTCGCGGATCGTGCGCCCCGCTTTCGTGACGCTGCTGATCCAGGGCTCGGTGTATACCACCTATGCGGGCACGGGGAACTACACCAACGTGTCGAACCAGCCGTGGTTGGTGGCCGTGGAGGACGACCTGAAGGGCGAGGACGGAATCCCACTGTTCGTCAGCGACGACCCCGGCACGCCCGCGGACGAGGGCGACAATTGGACCGCGCGCAGCATGCCCAGCTGGAATGCGGACGGCACCGAGGTGGCGTTCTGGGAGGCCAACGCCACCGGACAGTCGCGGCTGGTCGTCGCCAAGCTGGAGTACACCACCAGCGTCGGGACCGCGGACGACAAGACGACGCCCGCCCTGTCGTCGGCCCTGCCCACCCTGACCAGCAATACGCCCCAGCAGGTGGAGCTCCTTCCAACCGGGACGTACTCGGGTGCCGGGGGCGGTAGCGCGGTGGTCACCCAGACCACCCTGGCCAACGGTCACATCGTGCGCAGCGTGACCTACACCGACTACGTGAACGTGGACGGGATGATCCTGAACGGCACCGAGTCGACCGACCAGAGCGCCGCTCAGAACACCATCCACTACATCGCCGACATCACGGTGACGGGAACCCACACCGGGTCCCTGACCGGTGATGCAACCATCAACAAGCTGACCCGGACCATCACGGCGACCACCCCGGGTTCGATGATCCAGTCGACCCTGGACGGCGACACGCTGGTCCTGCTCGATCCGACTCGGGTGGCCGCGGCCCAGGCGAGCACGTAGGGCCGCAGTTCCGCAGTAACTCCTCATCGAAGGGCCCGTCTTCACGGACGGGCCCTTCGACACACCTCTGGAACGCCGCCAACACGCCGCGCGGTCGCCGCGATGTCGCCGGTGCCGTTTAGGATGGAGCCATCCCGCTCGCCCCCGCGATTGCGGCTCCTCCTGTTTCAACCCGGCATGTGTATTGGAGTGTGTTGTTCAACCTGGATCGTCGTGCCCGAGGTGCGTCGCTGGCTGCGGTGATGGCGGTACTGGCCGTGCTCGGCGGGGTGGTGCTGACCACCCAGTCGGACCGTGACTGCCTCAGCTGTGGGGTGGCGGCCGCTCGCGTCCAGCCGTCCGCAGCAACCCCCACGGGTCCGGCCGAACTGACGGTGAAACCGGCGGCCGGCGCCCAGGATGTCGATCCGCTGGGCCGGGTCCTGGTGACCGCGCAGACGGGCGGACTGAGCGACGTCACGATGGTCAACGAGAACGGCAAGGCCATCCCGGGCATCATGACGCCGGACAATCAGGCGTGGAAGCCGGCGGAGCAGCTCGGCTACGGGCACACCTACACCATCACCATCGCGGCACGCGGGCCCAGCGGCATGCCGACCCGGGAGACGTCGAGCTTCACCACGTTGACGCCGAAGAACCAGACGGATGTGTACTTCAACACCACCGGCGGCAACCTGCTGGCCGACGGCGCCACCTACGGCGTCGGCATGGTGATCGTCGCCCACTTCGACGAACCGATCAGCAACAAGGCCAGTGCCGAGCGCAATCTGAAGGTGATCACCGACCCGATCGTGCAGGGCTCCTGGTACTGGATCGACGATTACAACGCCCATTGGCGGCCCGAGAAGTACTGGGCGCCAGGCACTTCGGTCACCGTGAACGCCAACATGTTCGGCGTGCCGATGGGCAACGGGCTCTACGGCCAGTCCGACGAGACGGTGTCCTTCAAGATCGGCGATGCGCACGTCTCGGTTGCCGACGACAAGACCAAGCAGGTCAGCGTCTTCGAGAACGGCAAGCTGGTGCGCACCATGCCGACCTCGATGGGCAAGGGCGGCACCGAGACCATCAACGGCCAGACGTTCTCGTTCTGGACCCCGCCCGGCGTCTACACCGTGATGGACAAGGCGAACCCCGTGATCATGGATTCGTCGACCTACGGGCTGCCGATCAACTCGCGGCTGGGCTACAAGACCACCATCCCGTATGCCACCCGGATCAGCACGGACGGCATCTACGTGCACCAGCTCAACGCCACCACCTGGGCCCAGGGCAATACCAACGTCAGCCACGGCTGCCTGAACCTCAACGGCGACAACGCGCAGTGGTTCTTCAACTTCTCCCAGCCCGGTGATGTCGTCGAGGTCCGGGGCACCGGGGGAGCGCCACTCGAGGTCTGGCAGAACGGCGACTGGACGGTGCCCTGGGTCGAATGGCGCAAGGGCAGCGCGCTGCCCTGATACCGGCACCTCCGAGGGTGTGACACAGCTCACAATCGGCGTACGGTGGAAGCATCTCTGCAACGGAGGGAGATGCGATGAAGGGTGCGCACCACGACCCTGTCGACCACGTCCGAACGACACAGCCACATGCGGGTGAGTCCTTCATCGACACGCTGTGGCTGCCGGGTCTGCTCCTGATCGGTATCGGAACTGCCCTGATCGCCGGCACGGTGGCCGCATCGGCGTACGGCAATCAGCACGCCTCGGTGGTGCTCGGCCTGATCGCCGGGGCGCTCGTGACGGCGGGGGCCCTGCTGATCACGCTCGAACACCACCGGGTCAAGCGGGTCGAGCGGCGTTGGCTGACCGAGCATCGACCGTCCGACCAGGGCCAATTCACTTAGCCCACATAGCAATTAGCCGAACTACTCGATGTTGCCTGGATCACACTTTGCCGTACCATGTGTTCCCAGACACATCGAAGGGACATTCAATGGCCGCTGGTGGTTTGTTCCCGCAGGCGAAACCGGTTCCGCCGCGCGCGGCACATGGATCGATCAGCGGCACCCGCGTGCTCATGGGTGTGCTGCTCCTCATGATCGCGGTCGCGGCCGTGGTCGCCGTCGTCGTCACCGCGTCCAGCGGTCAGGCGAACCTGGCAATCATCATCGGCATCTTCTCCGCGGCCTTCTTCTCCCGCGTCCTCTGCTGACCGACCGTCACATCGTGCGCCGCGGCCGTAGCCGCGTCGTCGGCATGGGCGGTGCCGGCAGCCATTCGGTGGCACCCCGGTAACCCGACACCCGGCCGAACCGGGCCGACTGCGCCTGCCACTGTGCCCGGAATTCCGCGATCTCCTCATGGGAGCGGCCGACGAAGTTCCACCACATCATCAGCTCCTCGCCGAAGGGTGTGCCGCCCAGCAGCACCGCGCGGGCGGGCTCGGTCCCGGTGTTGGTCACGGTCAGCACGTCGGCCCCGGCGCCCACGTAGGCCAGCTCGCCCGGCCGCACGGCCGCGCCCGCAACCGTGGCGTCGCCGCGGTCGAGCAGCAGCCCGTGCTCGAATCCCGGATCGACCTCCAGATCGACCGACGCGCCGGCGGGCAGGTCGATCTGCGCCCCGAGCAGTGGGGTGTGGGTGAGCACGGGTGAACGCACGCCGGCCAGTGCTCCCAGGAACACCCGCAGGCTCACACCGGACCGGGTGATCGGCGACGGCGCGTAGTGATCGAAGGCGCGAGCGGTGTACCGGGCCGGGTCGGGCAGGGCGATCCACAGCTGCACGCCATGCAGGAAATGTGTTGCGTCGGTCGACACTTCGGAGTGGCAGATGCCGGCGCCCGCAGTCATCAGGTTCAGTTCGCCCGGGCGGACCATCGCGTGCACACCGGCACTGTCGCGATGCTCGATCTCGCCGGCGAACAGCCAGCTGACGGTCTGCAGACCGGTGTGCGGATGCGGTGGTACATCCATCGCGGGCCCGGAGCCGCCGGTGTTGTAGTGGTCGGCGAAGCACCACGCCCCGACCAGGGATCGCCGGCGCTGCGGAAGTGTGCGCCGCACGTTGATCGCGCGCGGGCCGCCGAGTGGTACCCGGCGTGGCTCCAGGATCTCAACACCGGCGGAAGTCTCAGGGAGGCAATCGATTTCGGCCGGTTCGGCTTCCAGATTGCTCATGACTCAGTTTCGTGGCCGGCAGATCAGCAGCGGGATCTCACGATCGGTATTGCGCTGATAGCCCGCGTAACCCTTGTACGTCGACCACCTGTGGCCACAGTACGGCCCGCTCCTCGGCAGTGGCGGCATGCGCGTGCATCGGCACGGTCCGGCCGTCGATCACCAGGTTGACGTCCGGGTGGGCGACGGCGTTCTTGTACCAGTCGGGATGGTCGGAATGTCCGCCCTTGGAGGCCACCAGGACGATCTGGTTGTCGTCGTGCACGGGACTGGTGAGCAGGTTCGCGTACGGCCGTCCCGATTTGCGACCGACCGTCTGCAATTCGACGGTGAGCATGCCCATGACGGTGCGTGGGTATCGGCCGCCGGTCAGCGCGAGCATCGCGCGGTGGCCGTTCTCGAGCAGCCATGCGCCGGCTTCGGCGACGCGATCTGGTCTGGGCATGGGATTTCCTTTCGGTACTTCAACGGTCGCGCAGGACGGTGGCCTCGATGACGTTCTGGACCCCGCGCTGGATTCGCCGGGTCAGCGCACCTGCGTTGCGGCGCAACACACCCGGTGCGTCGGCGACGTGCACCTCGATGCGGTCGCCGACGTGCACCATGCCCGGCCGCGCCACATCGGCGTACACCCCCAGGAAGCGGTCGGTGCGTTCGGAGAGCAGCCGGGTGATCGAACGGTCGGCCTCGATGCCGGGCTGCGGGCGGGTGGGAATCACGCAGCGGATGGTCCGGCCGGACACCCGCAGCGCTACCGAGCCGATGTCCAACCGGGCGCCCGTCCACTCCGATTCCGGGAATTGCGTTGTGGCTTCGTTGTTCTCGAAGTCGATGTCGATCACGATATTGGGCCGGAACCGGCGGGCGTCGAACCCGCTGCCATCGGGTGACAACGACGCCAGACTGGTGGTGCTCAACAGGTGTACCGGGCTCAGGTCGACGAATGTGCCTGGCGGCGTGGAGAACCGGGCGAGGGTGGCGACCTCCCGCAGCGAGAAGATCGACGTGTCGATGAGCCTGTCACCGTCGGTCAGCCCGAAGTCCTTGCGCACCTCGCTGGGTGCGAAGGCGTCCAGGAGCTGGCGGGGCCGCAGCCGGTGCACCGAGGTGTCGGACTCCTCGGGCAGCGGCGTCAGCCGTACCGGGCGGCCCGCCACCTCGGAGAGGCGGTCGTCGATATCGGGGTCGGCGCTGCTGCGCCGGGTGCCGTCCGGGAAGGTGATCAGCACCTCGGGAACGTTGCCCGGCCCGGCAGCCTGGGCGGGTTCGTCACGGTATTCGGCGGTGCATCCCAGCAGCGCGGGAATCCGGCGGCCGGTGGCGGTGATGTCGTTGTCCAGATCGCGGACCGCCCACAGCCGGTCGGCATGAACACCGCGCCGGTCGATGCGCACCGCGTCGACCGGAGTGCCACCCATCGACTTGACCGGGTAGCGCCACAGCCGGTGCACTGCGATGCTCGTCATCGAAAATCAGCTCGGGACGCCGAATTCCGCCGGCATGTTCTCGATCCCGGCCCGGATGGCCTCCAGGGCCTCGGCGCGGGCCCGCAACTTGCTCGCCGCGTGGGCGCCCCGGTGCAGCTTGGCGAACTCATGGGCGGCCTCCTCGGCGCGCTCGAGCACCTTCTCCGCCGGTACCACCTCGTCGACCCAACCGGCCGCCTTGGCGGACTCACCGAAGAAGACGTTGGCCAGGCCGACGGCCTGCTGGTAGGCCGAGCGGGTCAACCGCAGCTTGACCACCTCGAGCGCGGCATAGGGCATCACCATGCCGATCGCCACCTCGTTGGCCTGAATGTTGTAGTTGGGCGCGGTGATTCGGTGATCACCGCTGCACAGCAGGAACGAGCCCATCGCGATGGCGTGACCCGTGCAGGCGATCACCACCGGCTTCGGGTAGGACAACAGCCGGTGCGACAACTCGAACCCGCCACGCAGCATCCCGATCGACGCGTCGAGGTCACCGGAGCGGAACACCTTCAGATCGAATCCACCGCTGAAGACCTTGTCGTTGCCGGCCAGCACCAGCGCGCCGACGTCGTCGCGGTCGGCCTGGTCGATCGCACCGTTGATGGCCTGCTGCATGTCCGGGCCCAGCACGTTGGCCTTACCGTCGTCCATGGTGATGACGGCGATCGAATCGTCGCGGCGGTAGGTGACTTTTTCGCTACTCGGGGCGGTCATGTTGTCGACGCTACGTCAACCGCCCATCAGCATGTGCCACTGCTCCAGGTTCGACGCCCGGTAGACGTAGTTGGTGCGCTTGACGTCTGCCAGCGGAGCACTGGGCTGCTCGGAATACCAGTGCCCGGGGAACACCGTCGGATCGCCCGCCAGAGCGGCCAGCTGCTGCAGGCTGCGGTACATGTCGTCGACGTTCCCGCCCGGGAAGTCGGTGCGCCCGCAGCCGTCGAGGAACAGGGTGTCGCCGGCCACCAGGCGTCCGTCGAGGAGGAAGCACTGGCTGCCGGGCGTGTGGCCCGGGGTGTGCAGCAACTCGATCTCCATGCCGCCGACGGCCACCTTGTCGCCGTGGCGGTGCGGCGTCAGATCCGACAGCGCAACGTCGGTGACCCGCGAAACCCATTTGGCCTCATGGATATTCACGTGCACGGGAACCGACTCGCGCTCCAGGAGATCGGCCAGGCCCTCGAGTGTGAACCCCATCATGGTGCCGCCGACGTGGTCGGGGTGGTGGTGGGTGACCAGGACGCCCGACAGTCGCATGCCGTCGGCTTCCAGGGTGTCCACCAGTTCGCCGGCCGCATACGCGGGATCGACCACCACCGCGTCACCGGTTTCGCGGTCACCGATCAGATACGCGAAATTGCGCATCTGGGTGGCGATCATGTCGCCGGCGGCGAAGTCGTGCCCGGAGAGCAGCTGTTTGAAGTAGAGCCGGTCGTCAGCCATGCCCAGATGGTGTCAGGCGCGCGTCAGCACTTGGTTTCGGGGCGGCGCAGGCTGATCGAGACGACCCGCTTCTTCTTCGGGTTCACCTTGACGACGGTTCCCGCCCGCGGGCTCTGCCCGCACACGATCCAGTTCGTCGGGTTCAGGATCTGCTGGGCCGGACCCTTCGCGTTGAATGCATTGATCTTGATGACGCCGGCGTCGACCAGCGACTGCAGCGAGGACTCCGCCGCCGCCAGCGTCCCACCCTTGAATGGGCCCGGCATCTCCCACGTGCCTTCTGCGGACACCGGACTGGCGTCGTCCGCCCAAGCCGGAGCGGCGATGCCGATCATCAAGCCGACGGCCATGGATGTCGCGCCCACTGCCGCTGTGAAGCGTTGCCGCATCGATGCACTCCTCCGTGCCGAGAAAAGAAGAATCCTGGACCTGTGTCGAACCATGTAAAGGTACCGCCAACCCGCAGTACCGTCACGGCGTATTCAACACCAGGGCTCACAACGTTGCCAGTTCGTTGCTGACCAGCGGTTTGGTGTTGAAAAGCGCCAGGCTGTACCCTCTTTAAGGCCCTTGCGGGTCAGGCCCCCTTAGCTCAGTCGGTAGAGCGTTTCCATGGTAAGGAAAAGGTCAACGGTTCGATTCCGTTAGGGGGCTCGGTGGACACTGGGATACTCCGGGTCCGGAGTGCCTTGCCTGTCGATCGGGGCGGTGTAGCTCAGCTGGTTAGAGCGCACGACTCATAATCGTGAGGTCGGGAGATCGAGCCTCCCCACCGCTACAGACCATTTGTTGAAGAGCCTGACTATCAGGACAGCGTGAAAGAAGAGGGCAGTAACCGTGGCCTCCAGTACCGATGTACGGCCGAAGATCACCCTGGCGTGTGAGGTGTGCAAGCACCGCAACTACATCACCAAGAAGAACCGGCGCAACGACCCCGACCGGCTCGAGCTGAAGAAATTCTGCCCGAACTGCGGCAAGCACCAGGCACACCGCGAATCGCGCTGACGCCGGCAGGTAGGTCGAGTTCCGTGTCGCTGTCGGAGAAGGTCATCGGGAAGCACTTCCGCCACCCCGACCATTACGAGGTCGAGCGCGAGAAGGTCCGCGAGTACGCCGCCGCCGTCAAGAATGATGCGCCGTTCTACTTCGAGCACGAGGCGGTCGCCGAGTTGGGCTATCGCGGCCTGGTGGCGCCCCTGACGTTCATGTCGGTGTTCGGTTATCAGGCCCAGGTGGCGTTCTTCGAGAGCGTGGGCGTCGGTATCCACGACGCCCAGATCGTCCAGGTGGACCAAGAGGTGAGGTTCCTCGAGCCCATCCAGGACGGGGACAAGCTCTACTACGACGTCTACGGGGAATCCGTCCGGCAGGCGCACGGCACCGACATCATCGTCCTCAAGAGCGTTGTCTCGAACGAAGCGGGCGACATTGTGCAGGAGAGCTACACCACGCTCGCGGGTCGTAGCGAAGGAAACGAAGAGAGTGGCTTCAACGATGACTCTGCGTGAGTTCAGTTCGGTCAAGGTCGGCGACGAGTTGCCGGAGCGGATCATCCCGCTGACCCGTCAGGATCTGGTCAACTACGCCGGCGTTTCCGGCGACCTCAACCCCATCCACTGGGACGACGAGATCGCGAAGCTGGTCGGCCTGGACACCGCCATCGCACACGGCATGCTGACGATGGGTCTCGGTGGCGGCTTCATCAGCGCCTGGGTCGGCGACCCGGGCGCGGTCACGGAGTACAACGTCCGGTTCACCGCCGTGGTCCCCGTCCCCAACGACGGCAAGGGCGCCGAGCTGGTGTTCAACGGTCGGGTCAAGTCCCTCGATCCCGAGGACAAGACCGTCACCATCGCGATCAACGCCACGACCGGAGGCAAGAAGATCTTCGGCCGGGCCATCGCCAAGGCCAAGCTGGCGTAGGGCGGTATAGCGAATATGGCCCTCAAGACCGACATCCGGGGCATGGTCCACAAGTACGAGGACGGCTACGTCGTCGGCCGGGAGAAGGTGCGCGAGTTCGCCAAGGCCGTCAAGGCCGAGGACCCCGCCAGCTACGAGGACGACGCCGCTGCCGAACTGGGCTACGACGGATTGTTGGCGCCGCTCACGTTCGTGGCCACCATCGGGCTGCTGGTGCAGCAGGACTTCTTCCGCAAGGTCGACACCGGCTTCGAGACCATGCAGATGGTGCAGGTGGATCAGCAGTTCATCTACCACAAGCCGATCAAGGTCGGCGACACCGTGTATCCGGTCATGGAGATCCACTCGGTGGTGGAGCGGTTCGGCGCCGATATCGTGACCACCCGCAACGTCCTGACCGACCAGCACGGCGAGGTCGTCCTGGAATCGTTCACCACGATGATGGGCCAGCAGGGCGACGAGTCGACCAAGATCAAATTCGACCGGGACAGCGGCCAGGTCGTCCGGGTAGCGGATTAGCAGTTCGCAGTTTCCCCGATGTAGACTCGGACCTTGGGGTTCTCCCAGAACAAGCGCGCTGTCCGGCCGGTTCCGATTGACCGATCGGGGGGCGCGCGAGTTATGTGGGGACCGCGACCCGCGGCGATGACGAGCCTGAGCGTGCGAAGGTGAGGAGTGCCGCGGAACAACAGAGGGGCGTAGCTCAACTGGCAGAGCAGCGGTCTCCAAAACCGCAGGTTGCAGGTTCAAGTCCTGTCGCCCCTGCTCAACTGAATATTGCAGAGGTGGAACACTGGAGAGTGTCCGCCAAGCCGAAGAAGCGACGAAGGAGCGTGCGGTGAGCGACGAGCTCGACAGTGCTGACGCCGCGGGCGTGGTGACGCCCCAACGTCCCACGGGTAAGCGTTCGCGGCGACGTGCTCTCGAGGCCACCACCGCTGAGCAGAGCTCCGAGGCCACGCTCGAGGCGGTCGACAGCGACACCGGCGACAGCGGAGCCGTTGCGGTCAAGGTCAAGCCCGCCAAGAAGGCCGGCGACAAGCCGCGAGCCCGCAACCCGTTCACGTTCGTCTTCACCTACCTCCAGCAGGTGGTGGCAGAGCTCCGCAAGGTCATCTGGCCCAACCGGAAACAGATGGTCAGCTATACGACGGTCGTGCTGGCGTTCCTGGTGTTCATGGTGACGCTGATCGGCCTGGCCGACCTGGGTCTGGCCAAGCTGGTGTTGCTGGTCTTCGGCTAGCACCCCGGCATTCGAGAGACGCAAGAGAGGACTGACAACGTGACCAGCTTCGAGGGCGAGACGCCCACGGGTGAGTCCGTCGACGTGATCGCCGAAGCGGCGGAAGCCGTCGAGCCTGCCGTGGCCGAGCCGCTCGACGAGGTGGTGGACGATCAGGCGGTCGCCGAGGAGGCGGTCGCCGAGCAGGACGACGCCGACGTGGATCCCGCGGTTGCGCTCAAGCAGGAACTGCGCAGCAAGCCGGGCGACTGGTACGTCATCCACTCCTACGCCGGGTACGAGAACAAGGTGAAGGCCAACCTCGAGACCCGCGTGCAGAACCTCGACGTCGGCGACTACATCTTCCAGGTGGAGGTCCCCACCGAAGAGGTCACCGAGATCAAGAACGGTCAGCGCAAGCAGGTCAACCGCAAGGTGCTGCCGGGCTACATCCTGGTCCGGATGGACCTGACCGACGACTCCTGGTCGGCCGTGCGCAACACCCCCGGCGTGACCGGCTTCGTCGGCGCCACCTCGCGGCCCACGTCGCTGTCGCTGGACGATGTGGTGAAGTTCCTGCTGCCGCAGGGCGCGGCGAAGAAGGCGGCCAAGACCACGGCTGCGGCCGCCGCGGCCGGTAGCTCCGAGGCCACCCTCGAGCGGCCCGAGATCCTGGTCGATTACGAGGTCGGCGAATCGGTCACCGTCATGGACGGCCCGTTCGCCACCCTGCCGGCGTCGATCAGCGAGGTCAACGCCGAGCAGCAGAAGCTCAAGGTACTCGTGTCGATCTTCGGTCGCGAGACACCGGTCGAACTGACCTTCACCCAGGTCGCCAAGATTTAGCAAGTCGGGCCCCGAGCCCAAACCCACAGAAGAAGAAGTAAAGGAAACACCACACCCATGGCCCCGAAGAAAAAGGTCGTCGGGCTGATCAAGCTGCAGATCCAGGCCGGGCAGGCCAACCCCGCCCCGCCGGTCGGCCCTGCGCTCGGCCAGCACGGCGTCAACATCATGGAGTTCTGCAAGGCGTACAACGCGGCGACCGAGTCGCAGCGCGGCAACGTCATCCCCGTCGAGATCAGCGTCTACGAGGATCGCAGCTTCACGTTCGCGCTGAAGACCCCGCCCGCCGCCAAGCTGCTGCTCAAAGCCGCCGGCGTGCAGAAGGGTTCCGGCGAGCCGCACAAGACCAAGGTCGCCAAGGTGACCTGGGATCAGGTCCGTGAGATCGCCGAGACCAAGAAGGAAGATCTCAACGCCAACGACATCGACGCCGCCGCGAAGATCATCGCCGGGACTGCCCGGTCGATGGGCATCACCGTCGAGTAGCGCAGCGGATCGGCGCGACAGCAGAAGTCGAGTATCCGTTTTCCCCGTGGGAGGGCTGGCATCGGCCCGCGAACCACGACCTCTGAACACAAGGAGACACCAATGAGCAAGAACAGCAAGGCCTACAAGGAAGCCGCCGAGAAGGTCGACAAGACCCGGCTCTACTCGCCGCTCGAGGCGGCCAAGCTGGCCAAGGAGACGTCGTCGAAGAAGCAGGACGCCACCGTCGAGGTTGCGATCCGTCTCGGCGTGGATCCCCGCAAGGCCGATCAGATGGTGCGTGGCACCGTCAACCTCCCGAACGGCACCGGTAAGACCGCCCGCGTTGTGGTGTTCGCGGTCGGTGACAAGGCCGAGGCCGCGCAGGCTGCCGGCGCCGACGCTGTCGGCAGCGACGACCTGATCGAGAAGATCCAGGGCGGCTGGCTGGACTTCGACGCCGCGATCGCCACCCCGGATCAGATGGCCAAGGTCGGCAAGATCGCGCGCGTGCTGGGCCCGCGTGGCCTGATGCCGAACCCCAAGACCGGTACCGTGACCCCGGATGTGGCCAAGGCCGTCACGGACATCAAGGGCGGCAAGATCAACTTCCGCGTCGACAAGCAGGCGAACCTGCATTTCGTGATCGGCAAGGCGTCCTTCGACGAGAAGCAGCTGGCCGAGAACTACGGCGCCGCGCTCGACGAGATCCTGCGCGCCAAGCCGTCGTCGTCGAAGGGCCGGTATCTCAAGAAGGTCACCGTCTCGACCACCACCGGCCCCGGGATCCCGGTCGACCCGGCCGTCACCCGTAATTTCACGGAGGACTAGAAGGCCGGGGCGCGCCAGCCCCTCAGCAGAACGACCAAGAGCCCCTTCGGGGGCTCTTGTCGTTTGGGTGGTTCTCGGCTGCGCCGCCGACACTCTGCGGTCGATGAATTCGAGGCACGGATCGTGGTGAGCGACGGCACCGTGCCGGCCACCTGGTCACACTCCCGACTCCTGAACCGCCGCGCCGCGCCGGCATCCTCGTCAGGCGGCTGCGCCCTGCTTCAGGTACGTCACCAGGCTCACATCGATCGCCTCGTCGATGAAGTAATACTGGCAGCCCTTCAGGTACCGCATGTAGCGGTGGTAGTTCTCCTCGTCGGTGGCCGCGATGGCGGCGTCCTTGTTCTGCTCGAGGCGGTCGGCCCAGATGCCGAGGGTCTTGATGTAGTGGTTGCGCAGGGACAGCGCCTCGGGCACCACGAAGCCGGCCTTCTCGCCGTGCTCGATCATCATCTGGGTGGTCGGAATCCGGCCGCCCGGGAAGATCTCGGTGATCATGAACTTGATGAACCGCGCCAGCTCGAAGGTCAGCTTCTTGCCGCGGGCACTCAGGTCGTACGGGTGATAGCCCACGCTGCTCTGGATCGTCATCCGGCCGTCCTCGGGCAGGATCTCGAAACAGTTCTTGAAGAATTCGTCGTAGCGTTCGAAGCCGAAGTGCTCGAAGGCCTCGATCGAGACGATCCGGTCGACCGGCTGATGGAACTGCTCCCAGCCCTCCAGGCGCACGTCGAACGTGCGCTCGGAGTCGAGCTTGCCCAACAGCTGGGTGCAGTAGGCCTGCTGGTTCTTGCTCAACGTCAGACCGATGACGTTGACGTCGTACTTCTCCATGGCGCGCTGCAGGGTCAGTCCCCACCCGCAGCCCACCTCGAGGAGTGTCATCCCGGGCTGGAGATCCAACCGGTCGAGGTTCTGATCGACGTTGGCGATCTGCGCCTCCGACAGCGTGACATCCGGGCCGGTGAAGAAGGCGCAGCTGTACTTGCGGGTCGGATCCTGGAAAACCCCGAAGAAGTCATCGGACAGGTCGTAATGCGCCTGGATGTCTTCGAAGTGCGGACGCATCTCGTCGGTGTCTGCCATCCCTGATCACTGCCTTTCCATGCTGGGCACAGCCGATCGACCAGCTGTGCAACGCACCATACCTGTGAATCCATCCAGACCGAAACGACATCGACCGTCGGTTCCCGACACACCGGACACAAACCGCGCTACTTCTCCAGCGTGAACTGGCACACGTCGATCTGGCCCTGCCGGAACATCTTCGCGCATCCGGTCAGGTACTTCATGTAGCGCTCGTACACCTCTTCGGACTGGATTCGGATCGCGTCCTCGCGGTGGGCTTCCAGCGCTGCCGCCCACAGGTCCAGGGTGCGTGCGTAGTGCGGCTGCAGGGGCTGTTCGCGGGTGCAGGTGAAGCCGCCCGCGGCCGCATGTTCGCGCACCATCTCGAACGACGGCAGCCGTCCGCCGGGGAAGATTTCGGTCATGATGAACTTCACGAACCGCGCGAGCTCGAAGGTGACGGGGATGCCCAGTCTCTGCGCTTCGGCGGGACGGAACGCGACGATGGTGTGCAGCAGCATGACGCCGTCGCTGGGCAGCGCCTTGTACGCCATCTCGAAGAAATCCGAATAGCGATCGTGTCCGAAATGCTCGAACGCGCCGATCGACACGATGCGGTCCACCTGTTGGTCGAACTGCTCCCAACCCTCCAGCAGAACTTTCGCGGTGCGGCCGCCCGGTGCGTCGGCGAAGAGTGATTCCACGTGTGCCGCTTGGTTTTTCGATAATGTCAGACCGATGACATTGACGTCGTAGCGTTCCATCGCCCGCTTCATCGTGCCGCCCCAGCCGCAGCCGACGTCGAGCAGAGTCATGCCCGGCTCGAGGCCGAGCTTGCCCAGTGCGAGGTCGATCTTGGCGGTCTGGGCCTCTTCGAGCGTCATGTCCTCCCGCTCGAAGTAGGCGCAGCTATAGGTGCGCGATGGATCGAGGAACAGCGCGAAGAAGTCGTCGGACAGGTCGTAGTGGGCCTGGACGTCTTCGAAATGCGGGGTGAGTTTTCTCGGCACGGCGGAACGCCTTCCTGCTCTGGTCAAGGACACAGCGTTCCCCGCAACGCATCGTTCTATTCCACCCCGATGCGGTTACCCGGCCGAGGCTACACCGGCCGCGATGTTGGCCGCCAACTCCGCGACGATCGGCTCCCACAGGGGTTCGGGCAATTCGTGGCCCATTCCGGGGAACAGCACCAGCCGCGCGCCGGGGATGTTCCGGGCGATCGCGCGGCCACCGGACGGGCGCATCAACCGGTCCGCCTTGCCGTGGATGACGACGGTGGGGGCGGTGATCCGGCGGTCGTAGTGGCGCAGGCTCCCGCTGCCGAGAACCGCGCCGAAATGCCGCGCCACGCCCACCGGGTAGTAGCTGCGGTCATAGGCCTCTTCGGCGTCGCGGCGCAGCCGGTCCTCGGCTGCCGGATACGCCGGACTGCCGATGATCCGCAACACCCGGACCGAGTTGTCGACGACGACGTCGCGCGGTGAACCCGGTTTAGGGCCCTTGATCACGGAGAACAGCGCCTTGGGCGCCGGCGGCGGCAGCAGGGGCTGGTTGTTGCTGGAGAAGATGACGCCGAGCGAGGCGGTGCGGTGGGCGTGCCGGGCGGCGAGAACCTGGGCGATCATCCCGCCCATCGAGGCGCCGACGACATGCGCCCGCTCGATGCCGAGGTGGTCCAGGAGTGCGGCACCGTCGTCGGCCAGGTGCTCGACGGTGTAGACCGCCGGACTGGGCCGACCGATGAACGAGCGCAGCATCGCGGCGTACTGCGAGCCGCCGGCGCGCTGGCCGTCGAGCTTGCTGGACAGCCCGACGTCGCGGTTGTCATAGCGGATCACCCGCAGTCCCCGCTGCACGAGCTTCTCGCAGAAGCCGTCGCGCCAGAGCAGCAACTGGGCGCCGAGCCCCATGATGAGCAGCACCGCTGGGTCGTTGGGGTCGCCCATGTCCTCGTAGTAGATGTCGAGGTCGCCGGACTTCGCCGTGCCGGTACGCGTCTGCACTCAGGCCTCCGGCTTCTTGTCGTCGAGATCGGTGCGGTGTTCTCGACTGACCTCCACCATGAAGTTGGCGAAGTATCCGGAGAACTGGGGATCGCTCATCATCTGCCACCGGGGCGCGAGCAGCTTCATGTAGCGCTCGACGTAGAGGAACTGCTTGCCGATCAGGACGAGCTCGCGCGGCAGCTTGACGTCGTAGGCGTCGGCCAGCGTCGAGAGCTGCTTGCCGATGTCGGCGTACGACATGTCGCCCAGGGTCTTCATCGTCAGCGGTTGGGCGAACGCCTCGAGGTCCCTGGCGGCCTGCGCCTCCGGTTTGGTGGTGCCCACCGCGCCCAGCAGGACGACGATCTTGCCCGCTGCCGCGTGGTCCTTCTTGACCAGCAGCGCGTGCACCAGCTCGCGCAGCAGCCAGCGGGTGCGCGGGTCGATCCGGCCCATGATGCCGAAGTCGAGGAACACCACCCGGCCCTGTTCGTCGACCAGCAGGTTGCCGGCATGCAGGTCGCCATGGAACAGGCCGTGCCGCAGACCGCCCTCGAAGGTGGAGAACAGCAGCGCCTTGACCAGCTCCTCGCCGTCGAAGCCCTGCTTGCGGATGGCGGCGACGTCGTCGATGCGGGTGCCCGCGACCCGCTCCATGGTCAGCACGCGGTCGCTGGTGAAATCCCAGTGCACGTCGGGCACCTTGATGTTCTTGCCCAACGGGGACGCCTGCAGGTGCGTCACCCAGGCCTCCATCGACTGCGCCTCGATGCGGAAGTCGAGTTCCTCGGCGAGGTTGTCGGCGAAGTCGGCGACGACGTCCTGGGCGGACAGCCGTCGGCCCAGCTTGGCGACCTCGACGACCTGCGCGAACCGCTTCAGGATCTGCAGGTCCGCCGCCACACGGCGACGAATGCCCGGCCGCTGGATCTTGACCACGACCTCCTCGCCGCTGTGCAGGGTGGCGTAGTGCACCTGGGCGATGGACGCCGACGCGAACGGCGTTTCCTCCCAGTGCTCGAACAGATTCTGCGGCTCGTCGCCGAGTTCCTCGGTGAAGAGTTTGTGGACCTCGTCGCTGTCCGCGGCGGGGACGGCGTCGAGCAACGTGCGGAACTCCCGGGAGAGCGGCTCGCCGAAGGCGCCGGGGCTGGACGCGATGATCTGGCCGAACTTGACGTAGGTGGGGCCCAGGTCGGCGAACAGCTGGGGGATCTCCTTGATGACCTTGGTCTGCCACGGTCCCCGGGTGGGCAGCTTGGTGAGCACACGGGCGCCGGTGCGGGTGAGCTGCCAGCCGGTGGTCCCGAAGCGGATCGCCTCGAACGGCAGCGGAACCCGGTCGAGTTTGGCGACCTCACGGTGTTTGGTCGAACTCATTCTCGTAGTGTGCCAAACCGCGCTCGAGCGTTCCGAATCCGCGTGCGGCCGCGGCGCCGCCGGACTCCGCTGATTTTATTTGCTGAAATCACCTTGCTGACAACTCGATGAGAATTTGCCCGAGAGGGTCGACCACCCAGTCCGCCAGTTTTTACAATTGACCATTGGCAGGCAATCTACATGTGTAGATGCGTTGGATATCCGAGTGGATAGATGCTTACCGAGCGTAACAATTTACTTTGCGAAAGAGAAGGTGACTCGGTGCCTATTCCGATTGCTGACGGCCTTCCCGACGAGTCCGTTCCCGGCGATCGCGCCGCGCCATCCACGCCGCGATTCGAGATGTCTTGGCGGATTACCTGGTCGATTGTCGGGATGTGCCTGGTCCTGGTGGGCATCGTGGTGCTGTTCCTGATGCGGATGGGCGTGCCGGCCTGACGCCGGCGGTCAGGCGTCCGTCGTGTCGCCGCGCCATGGCTGCAGCCACGGGGTCGGTTCCATGCCTTCGGCGGCCGCGATCAGCTCGTACATCGTGGCGCCGTCGATGCTCTCGCGGATGATGTCGGCGTGGCCGGCGTGCCGGGCCAGCTCGCTGATGACGTGGAGGAACACCCAGCGCACCGACCACGCGTCGACGTCCCGCGGGAACCACGGCGCATCCCGGGGGACGGGGACGGCGGCGTCGAGGTCGGCGGTGTCGACCAACCGCAGTGCCGCGTCGTTCTGGGCCCGGTAGCGGCCCAGTAGGTCGGCCAGTGTCTCGTCCGCGGTCATCACGTATTCGTTCTGGTATTCGGCGGCGCGCTGCTCGAAGGGCCGCTCGTCGGGTGCCGGTGCCTCCGGTGCGGCGGCGACGCGTTGCATCCAGCTGCGCTGCATGCCGGTGACGTGCCTGAGCAGACCGCCGATCGACAGCGCGCTGACGGTTGGGGTAGACCGGGCCTGGTCGTCGGTCAGGCCGTGGGCGACCGCGACGAACGCCGCCTGCTGATAGGCCAGGAACTGGCGCAGGGCGTCGCGTTCGCCGGTGACGGGTGGGGCCAGTGCAGGCATGGTCATGCTCCTTTTTGATGGACGTAAAGATCACGGACACAAGCGATTTCGGCACCGTGATGGATCACCTCACGGTTGATGTGCAGGATCAGGTCCAGCATCGGACGGTCGGCCCACGGTCCCTCGGCCGGGCCCACCGGGGTGGCCAGATCCGGTTCGCCGAGGCGTCGCACCCCGTCGTGCCAGTTCCGGTAGGCGTCGTCGAGCTGGGCGAGTGCGGTGGCCGCATCGGTGGCGTACGCCCAGGTCTGGTAGTCCGCGGGCGGGCCGCCGAAGTGCGAGTGGTTGCGCATGGCCAGGACGCCGACGATGACGTGCGCGAGGCGCCACGCGATGGTGGTGAACGGTGCGGGCGCGGGAGCGGGGTGGGCGAAGTCGATGGTGCCGTCGCGGTGCAGGGTCCAGCAATCGGGTACCGGTTCCCAGAAATACTCGTCGTCGGTCAGACCGTCCAGGCGCGGGCGCAGCGCGTTGTGCCAGTGCCAGTCGAGTTGATCGGTGAGGTGTGCGGTGAGGGCCATGACACCAGCGTGTCAGGAATTCAGGACAGAAGCTGTCCTAGAAGTGCGCGAGACTGGTGGGATGTCGCAGACCACCAACCGCGTACTGCAGCTCCTCGGTCTGCTGCAGTCGCGGCGCGTCTGGTCGGGAACCGAACTGGGCGAACGGCTGGGTGTCACGAGCCGCAGCGTGCGTCGTGACGTGGAGCGGCTGCGTGAACTCGGCTACCCGGTGCATGCCAGCCCGGGCCACGGCGGTGGGTACCAGCTGGGAGCCGGTGCGGTGCTGCCGCCGCTGCTGCTCGATGCGGACGAGGCCGTGGCCGTGGCGGTGGCCCTGCGTCTGGCCGCCGGGAGCAATGTCGCCGGGGTCGCCGAATCTGCGCTGCGGGCGCTGTCGAAACTGGACCAGGTCATGCCACCGCGGTTGCGCTCGCAGGTGGCCGCCGTGCGCGACAACACGGTCACGTTGACCGCTGCCGACGCGGAGCCCGTGGCCCCCGAGGTCCTGATGACCCTGGCCCGCGCGTGCCGCGACCATGAGCACGTCGACGCGCGATACACCGCGCGCTCCGGTGTGACCAGCCAGCGTCGGCTCGAGCCCTACCGGTTGGTGACGACAGGCCGGCGCTGGTACCTGCTCGCCTTCGACCGGGACCGCGACGACTGGCGCACCCTGCGGCTGGACCGGATGTCGCAGGTGCGGGCCCGGGGCAGCACGTTCACCGCCCGTACCGCGCCCGACGCCGCGGCGTTCGTCAGCCGTGCGCTGAGCAGCTCGCCCTACCGGCACGTTGCCCGCGTTCGCTACTTCTGCCCGAAAGACGTTGTGCTACAGCAGTTCGCGCCGTCCGCCGTCACCGTGGTCGAGGATGGCCCGGACGCCTGTGTGGTGACCACCGGCGCCGACGATCCGCAGGTGCTGGTGCTCTACCTGGCGATGGTCGGGTGTGACTTCGAAATACTCGGGCCGCCGGAGGTCATCGACGCCGCCCGCGCGGTCTCGGCGCGGCTGGCGCGAGGGGGTGACGTCTAGCGGGTGGGCCGGTGCCGGATGGGCGTGCGCCGCCGCGACGACGAGGCATGCCAGCGCAATCGCAGCATCAGCAACCGCCGGTGCGCCTGCCAGCCCACCGACAGCGGATCGCGCCATGCCGGCTCGGTCTTGTTCTCGCTCACAGTGACTCCACTGTGGCACAGGAATGCCCGATCGGCGCGTGGCGTGGGCGGGCTCACACGTGAACTGTTCCCGAACAGTGATCGACCGGCGATCACCCGGCGATGACGTCGGCGATCAGCGGCACGCCCGGACGGTAGGCCAGATGCAGGTGTGACGGCGCGTCGAGCACCGCGAAGTTTGCCCGCTGACCGACCGCCAGTCCGCCCACATCCCGGCGGCGCAGGGCCGCCGCGCCGCCGGCCGTCGCCGACCACAGCGCCTCGGCGGGGGTGAAGCCCATGTCGCGCACCGCGATCGCCATGCAGAACGTCATGCTCGTCGTGTAGGAGCTGCCCGGATTGCAGTCGGTGGCCAGCGCGACGGTGGCCCCGGCGTCGAGGAAGCGCCGGCCGTCGGGATAGGCGGCGCGCGTGCTGAACTCGGCGCCGGGGAGCAGGGTGGCCACGGTGGCGGCCGACGCCGACGCGAGGGCCTCGATGTCGGCGTCGGTCGCAAAGGTGCAGTGGTCCACCGACGCGGCCCCGAGTTCGACGCCGAGGCGGATGCCTTCGCCCGGGCCGAGTTGGGCGGCGTGCAGTCGCGGTGTCAGCCCAACGGCCGCACCGGCTTCCAGGATCGTGCGGGCCTCGTCGACGTCGAATGCGCCGCGCTCGCAGAACACATCGATCCAGCGAGCGTGCGGGCGGCATTGGTGGAGCATCTCCCCGGCCACCGATCGTACGTATTCGTCGCGGTTCTCCCGGTACTCCGCGGGCACCACGTGCCCCCCGAGAAACGTGGTCTCCGTGGTGAATTCGCGGGCAATGCGCAGCGATCGGACCTCGTCGGCGGTGCGCAGGCCATACCCGCTCTTGGTCTCGAACGTGGTGACGCCGGCGCGGCGCAGCTCGGTCGACAGCCGGGCGAGGTTGGCGCTCAACTGGGCATCGGTGGCCGCGCGGGTGGCCGCGACGGTGATGGCGATGCCGCCGCCGTCGTACGGGACACCCGACATCCGGGCCGCGAATTCGTGGGCGCGGTCGCCGGCGAACACCAGATGTGCATGGCTGTCCACGAATCCCGGGATGACCGCCGCGCCGTGGAGATCCACGCTGTCGTCGGCCGCGGGGGCCCGGCCACGCGCACCGACCCAGCTGACCATGCCGTCGTCGACCACCAGCGCCGCGTCGGTCAGCAGTCCCAGCGGCGAGCCGTCACCGACCGTCGGGTCGTTGGTGACCAATTCGGCGATGTTGGTGTAGACGGTGCTCATCGGTCCTCGAGTACCGCGCGTATCGCCGCCGTCAGTGCGGCCCCGGTGTCCGGGACGTCGACGTGGGTGCGATCCACCACCACCGGGCGACCGTCGATCACCACGTCGGTGACGTCGGCGGCGCCCGCGGCGAAGACGGCGGTCTCCGGGGTCGGCCCACCGCCCGCGGTGCGCACCGAATTCAGGTCTACGGCAACCAGATCGGCGCGCGCGCCGACCCGCAACACACCGGAGCCGGGCCGCCCCAGTGCGCGGTGCCCGTCGACGGTGGCACACTCCAGCAGCCGGGCGGCCGGGAACAGCCCGCGTTCCCGCCGGTGGAGCCGTTCGTCGAGTTCCACCGCACGCGCCTCCTCGAAGAGGTCGATGATTGCGTGGCTGTCCGACCCGAGACTGAACGTACCCTCGATCAGGGCCGCGGCCGGGCCGATCCCGTCGCCGAGATCGCGTTCGGTGGTCGGGCAGAAGCACACCCCGGTGGCACTGCCGGTGAGGTCGGCGACGTCGCGCTCGGTCAGGTGCGTCGCGTGCACCGCGGTGGTTCGCGCCCCGAGCACCCCATGGTCGCGCATCAGGGCCGTCGGGGTGCAGCCGTGCACCGCCAGACACTGCTCCACCTCACCGGTCTGCTCCGAGGAATGGATGTGCAGCGGGGCTTTTCGGCGCGCTGCCCAGTCGGCGACGGTCCCCATCTGATCGGCCGGTACCGCGCGCACCGAATGGATCGCGGCGCCGATCGTCACCGAGTCCGGTGCGCGCAGCGCGTCGACCCGCTGGGCCCACTGGTCGGCGTCGCCGTCCCCGAAGCGTCGTTGCGGACCGTCCTGCAACCGCGCGCCGTCGATCCCGGAGCTCAGGTAGCAGGTGTCCAGCAGGGTCAACCGCAATCCGGCAGCGGTGGCGGCGTCGATCAGGGCGTGGCCCATGGCGTTCGGGTCGGCGTAGCGCCGGCCAGCGGCGTCGTGGTGCAGATAGTGGAACTCGCCGACGGCGGTGATGCCGGCCAGTGCCATCTCGGCGTACACCGCGCGGGCCAGTGCGCGGTAGGTGTCCGGCGTGAGGCGCTGCGCCACCGCGTACATCAGCGTGCGCCAGGTCCAGAACGATCCGTGGCCGCGTTGGGTGCGCGAGCGCAGTGCGCGGTGGAAGGCGTGCGAGTGGGCGTTGGCCAGACCGGGGATCACCAAGCCGTGCAACACGGTTCCGGTCGGTGGTGAGTCGGGCCGCACCGCCACGATGGCCCCGTCGTCGACGCTGACCGTGACCGCGTCGGCCACCGTATTCCCGCCGAGCCAGGCGTGCTCGCACCACCAGTCGCTCACGCCACCCAATCCTTCATGACGGCCGCCAGGGCACGCGCACCCTGGTGACAGTCGGCGATCTCGGCGTACTCCTCGGGGGAGTGCGACACCCCGGTCGGATTGCGGACGAACAGCATTGCGGTCGGAACGGCGGTCGAGAGTACGCCGGCGTCGTGGCCGGCGGCGGTCGGCAGCACCGGGACGTCGCCGAACTCCGCGCCCAGTGCCTGCCGGATGCGCCGGCGCGGACCATCCGGGAAGAGCACTGCGGGCGAGAGGGATTCGGCCTCGGCGACCACCGAGGTGCGGTCGAGGTGAGCCCGCGCGGCGGCATCGGCGGTGATGGTGTCGACCAACCCGGCCAAGGTCTCCTCGTCGGCGGCGCGGGCATCGAGCCAGGCCTCGACCCGGGACGGAATCGCGTTGGCGCCGTTGGGTGTCACCCGCATCTTGCCGAACGTCGCGACCGCACCGTGCGCGGCCGCGCGGGCGCGGGCGTCGTGCACGGCGGTGGCGAACGTCAGCATCGGATCGCGGCGATCCTCGAGTCGGGTGGTGCCGGCGTGGTTGGCCGTACCGCAGAAGGTGAACCGCCAGCGGCCGTGCGGCCAGATGGCCGATGCGACGGCGACGGGCCGGTCCACGAGGTCCAGCGCGCGACCCTGCTCGACGTGCAGTTCGACGTAGACCCCCACCCGTTCGGCCAGCTCCGGGTCGGCACCCAGGTGTTCGGGGCGGCGTCCCGCCTTTCGCAACGCGTCGGCCAGTGTCGTGCCGTCGCCGTCGCGCAGATTCAGCGCGCGCTCGGGATGCAATGCCCCGGTGGACAATTGGGAGCCGACGCAGGCGACCCCGAACCGGGCGCCCTCCTCGTCGGAGAAGGCGACGACACCCACCGGGACGCGCGGTGTGACACCGTCGGTGCGCAGCAGATCGATCGCGCTGAATGCCGACACGATGCCGAGCGGTCCGTCGAAGGGGCCGCCGTCGGGCACCGAGTCCAGATGCGATCCCGTGACGAACGCGTCGCGCGGGTCGTCGACGTATCCGGGTGGCAGCCACCACGCCCACAGGTTGCCGTTGCGGTCCTCCTCGAGGCTCATACCCCGCCGTTGAGCCTCCCCGGTGAACCACTCGCGCAGCGTGAGATCGACTGCGGTCCAGGCGAACCGGCGATATCCGCCACTGCGGGCGTCCCGTCCGACGTCGCGCAGCGACACCCAGAGCGAGTCGAAGTTCACGGCCGGTCCTTCATCGGAATGCGGACCCCGCGCTCGTCGGCCACTCTCGCGGCGTATTCGTACCCGGCGTCGACGTGCCGGATCACGCCCATGCCCGGGTCGTTGATCAGCACCCGCTCGAGCTTCTCGGCGGCCAGGGCGGTGCCGTCGGCCACCGTCACCTGTCCCGCGTGGATCGAGCGGCCCATCCCGACCCCGCCGCCGTGGTGGATCGAGACCCAGGACGCGCCGGAGGCGGTGTTCACCAACGCATTGAGCAGCGGCCAGTCGGCAATGGCATCGGAGCCGTCGGCCATCGCCTCGGTCTCGCGATAGGGCGACGCGACCGATCCGGAATCCAAGTGGTCGCGGCCGATCACGATCGGCGCCGATACCTCGCCGTTGGCCACCATCTCGTTGAACCGCAGACCGGCCAGGTGCCGCTCGCCGTAGCCGAGCCAGCAGATCCGGGCGGGCAGACCCTGATAGGTCACCTTCTCCTGTGCCATGGTGATCCACCGGCGCAGGTGATGGTTGTCGGGGAAGAGTTCGAGCACGGCGCGGTCGGTGGCTTCGATGTCCTTGGGGTCGCCGGACAGCGCGGCCCAGCGGAACGGCCCCAGGCCCTCCTCGAACTGCGGGCGGATGTAGGCGGGAACGAATCCGGGGAAGTCGAAGGCCCGGGCGAAGCCTCCTTTGAGGGCTTCGTCGCGGATCGAGTTGCCGTAGTCGAAAACCTCGGCACCGTTGTCCATGAAACCGACCATGGCGGCGACGTGCCGGGCCATCGACGCTTCGGCCTGCTCGGTGAAGTACGCCGGGTCCTTCTCGGCCAGCTTCTTCATATCGTCGAACGCAACACCGACGGGCAGGTAGCTCAGCGGGTCGTGTGCCGAGGTCTGATCGGTCACGATGTCGATGGGCGCCTTGCGGGACAGCAGCTCGGGGAAGACCTCGGCGGCGTTGCCGAGCAGGCCGATCGACAACGGGCGCTTGGCATCCCGGGCCTGCAGGGCCCTGGCCAGCGCGTCATCGATGTCGTCGGCCTGCACGTCGAGATAGCGCTGTTCGATGCGGCGGGTGATGCGGGTCTGGTCGCAGTCCACGCAGATCGCAACGCCGTCGTTCATGGTGACGGCCAGCGGCTGCGCGCCGCCCATGCCGCCCAGCCCGGCGGTCAGGGTGATGGTGCCGGCCAGGGTGCCGCCGCTGTGCGGATAGCGGCCGGAGGCCGCGAGCTTGCGGGCCACCGCGCCGAACGTCTCGAAGGTGCCCTGCAGGATGCCCTGGGTCCCGATGTAGATCCACGAACCGGCCGTCATCTGCCCGTACATCGTCAGGCCGAGGGCCTCGAGCTCACGGAACTTCTCCCAATTCGCCCAGTCGCCAACCAGATTCGAGTTGGCGATCAGCACCCGCGGCGACCACTCATGCGTGCGGAACACGCCGACCGGCTTGCCGGACTGCACCAGTAGCGTCTCGTCGTTCTCCAGCCCGCGCAGCGACGCGACGATGGCGTCGAACGCCGCCCAGCTGCGGGCAGCCCGGCCGGTACCGCCGTAGACGACCAGATCCTCGGGATGTTCGGCGACCTCCGGGTCGAGGTTGTTCATCAGCATGCGTAGCGCGGCTTCCTGCTGCCAGCCCTTGCAGGACAGTTCGGTACCGCGCGCGGCGCGTACGACGCGCGTGGGTTCGGAGGTGATCGTGTCGTCCATGTCTGCAAGCACACCCGACGCGAGGCCCTTGCTGAACACCTGATCGGCCGATAGCGTCTCGTATCCGAGACCTCCCCACCGCCCAAACGTACGAACGGGCGGAAGAGTGCGAGTGGACTCCGCCGGAACGTCGATCTCGGCGCGATCAGGAGGCCGTCATGTCCAGCACGTCCCCCGCGGTCGGCCGGGCATTGGATGTGTTGATGTACCTGGCGGGTAAGTCGGGTCCGGTGACCGGGGCAGCGATCGCGCGGGACCTGGGGATCCCGCGATCGTCGACCTACCACCTGCTCGACGTGCTGATCGCCCGGGGTTTCGTCGTGCACTTCCCGGACCGGCGGACCTACGGACTGGGTGTGGCAGCCTTCGAAGTGGGCTCGGCGTACCTGCGTCACGAACCACTGGAGATGCTGGCCCGGCCGGTCCTGGGTCGCCTCGTCGCGCAGGTGGCGGAGACGGCGCACCTGGGCGTGCTGCACGGCGCCGAGACCCTCTACCTGCTCAAGGAGCAGCCGGCGGTGACGCGGATCCCGGTGACGCTGGTGACCGACGTCGGCGTACGACTGCCCGCCCAACTGACCGCCAGCGGCCGGTCGATCCTGGCGCACCTCCCGGCGGTCCAGGTGCGCGCGCTGTTCCCGTCGGCCCGCGGATTCGTCGACCGTACCGGCGCCGGCCCGTCGACACTGCCCGAACTGCGGCGTGTGCTGGCCGCCGAGCGCAAACAGAAGTGGTCGGAAGAGGTGGGCCTGGTGACCGACGGACTGCAGTCGGTGGCGGCCTGCGCATTCGATCACTCCGGTCGGCCGTCCGCGGCGCTGAGCGTGACGTGGCGTCAGGACCACGCCCGGCTGCCGAAGGCGGAGTTGGTTCGGGCGGTGCGCCGGGCCGCGCAGCAGCTGACCTGGGCGCTGTCCGGGCGGGCACCCGATGGCTGGTTCACGGACTGACGCCGAGATCGACGTTCGGGCGGATCCCACCCGCGTTTTTCCGACCGTTCGTACGTTTGGGCAATGCAACGGTGTCTGGGATACGAGACACTATCCGCGGCGGGAACGCTCGTGCGGTGGCGCAGGAGTCCTAACGTTCCGGGCATGACAGTCATCGTCGGGACCGGACCGGTCAGCTTCGCCGATGTCGT
Source organism: Mycobacterium sp. (assembly GCF_046330795.1). Classification (GTDB taxonomy): domain Bacteria; phylum Actinomycetota; class Actinomycetes; order Mycobacteriales; family Mycobacteriaceae; genus Mycobacterium. The sequence goes on from NZ_JAXLSA010000003.1 coordinate 321,427, forward strand.
CGCGGTCGCCCGCGGGGGCGCCGCCGTCGAACTCGCCGACGACGCCGTGGCGGCCATCGAGGCCAGTCGGATCCACATCGAGGCGCTGGCCGCCAACCCCAGCCCGGTGTACGGCGTTTCGACCGGGTTCGGCGCGCTGGCCACCCGCCACATCCCGCAGGAAATGCGAAAGCAGTTGCAACGCAGCCTGATTCGTTCGCACGCTGCGGGCTCCGGGCCCGAGGTCGAGCGCGAGGTCGTTCGCGCCATGATGCTGCTGCGGCTCTCCACGCTGGCCAGCGGCCGCACCGGGGTCCGCCTGGAGACGGCGCAGGCCTACGCCGACCTGCTGTCGGCCGGACTCACGCCGGTGGTGCACGAGTACGGCAGCTTGGGCTGCTCCGGGGATCTGGCTCCACTGGCCCACGTCGCCCTGGCGGTGATGGGCGAAGGGCACGTGCGCGACGCCGCCGATCGGCTGATCCCCACCGCCGGCGCCCTGCACACGCACGGCCTGGCGCCCGTCACCTTCGCGGAGAAGGAAGGGCTGGCCCTGATCAACGGCACCGACGGCATGCTCGGCCAGCTGGTGCTCGCCCTGACGGACCTCGACGACCTGCTGCGGCTGGCCGATATCGCCGCGGCCATGAGCGTCGAGGCTCAACTCGGCACCGACCGGGTGTTCGCCGCCGACCTGCAGGAGCTGCGCCCGCACCCGGGCCAGATCGCCTCGGCGGCCAACATCCGTCGGCTGCTCGCGGATTCGCCGATCGTCGCCAGCCACCGCACCCCGGACTGCACGCGGGTGCAGGACGCCTACTCGCTGCGGTGCTCACCCCAGGTCGCCGGCTCCGCGCGCGACACCGCGGCGCACGCCCGCGCCGTCGCCGAACGCGAACTGGCCAGCGTCATCGACAACCCCGTCGTCACCCTCGACGGCCGGGTGGAATCCAACGGCAACTTCCACGGCGCGCCGGTCGCCCATGTGCTGGACTTCCTGGCCGTCGTCGTCGCCGACGTCGCCGGCATCAGCGAACGCCGCACCGACCGCTTCCTGGACACCGCCCGCAACCACGGGCTGCCCGCTTTCCTGGCCCATGATCCGGGCGTCGACAGCGGACACATGATCGCGCAGTACACGCAGGCGGGGATCGTCTCGGAGCTCAAACGGCTCGCGGCCCCGGCGAGCGTCGACTCGATCCCGTCCTCGGCGATGCAGGAGGACCACGTGTCGATGGGGTGGTCGGCCGCCCGCAAGCTGCGGCGCGCGATCGACGGGCTGACCCGGGTGCTGGCCATCGAGGTACTGACCGCCGCACGGGCCATCGATCTGCGGGCACCGCTGGCCCCGGCGCCGGGGACTGGTGCGGTGCGAGCGCTGCTGCGCGAACACGTCGAAGGACCCGGCCCGGACCGCCACCTGGCGCCGGAGATCGCGACCGCGGTGGAGCTGGCCGGCAGCGGGGCGATGGTGGCGGCCGCGGAAGAAGCCGTCGGGCCGCTGGGCTGACCGGTGGCGCCCATCCGCGAGCGTGCGCACAAGTACGCGTCCGCCCGGCGTGTCGCGGACCGACGCGCACGCTCGCGCCAAAAGATGGGTGGGTGCTCGCCGCAAACTCGACCGAACTGTTCGTCGGACCGGAGGACACCCCGCAGCAAATCGTCCGGGTCGCCTATGCCGGGCTGACAGCGACTGGTGTCCGGATCGAGGGCGACGGGCTGTCCGGAGCCGCCGACCTGACACCCGGCGACGCTGGTAACGGGGTCGTCGAGATTCCCGTCACCGTCATCGACGCGGAACCGGGCCGACAGCGGGCGGCCACGGCGATCGCCGGCGCCGAGCGTGCCGAGTTCACGTTCACCGACGCCGAGCCGGGCTGGACCATGTTCATGATCAGCCACTTCCACTACGACCCGGTGTGGTGGAACACCCAGGCCGCCTACACCAGCGAGTGGACCGAGGATCCGCCCGGACGGGCCCGCCAGACCAACGGCTTCGAGCTGGTGGCCGCCCACCTCGAGATGGCCCGCCGCGACCCGGACTACAAATTCGTGCTGGCCGAGGTCGACTACCTCAAACCGTATTGGGACACCCACCCCGAGGATCGGGCCGACCTGCGCCGGTTCGTCGCCGACGGCCGGGTCGAGATCATGGGCGGTACCTACAACGAACCCAACACCAACCTCACCAGTCCGGAGACCGCGATCCGGAACTTCGTACACGGCATCGGATTCCAGCGGCACGTCATGGGCGCCGATCCCGCGACCGCCTGGCAGCTCGACGTCTTCGGGCATGACCCGCAGTTTCCCGTCATGGCCGCCGCGGCCGGACTGACCTCGAGCTCGTGGGCCCGCGGACCGCACCACCAGTGGGGTCCCATGGCGGGCGACGGAGATCCCGAGCGCATGCAGTTCGCCAGCGAGTTCGAGTGGATCTCCCCGTCGGGCACCGGCCTGCTGACCCACTACATGCCGGCGCACTACTCGGCCGGCTGGTGGATGGATTCCGCGGCCACCCTCGCGGACGCCGAGGCCGAGACCTACAAACTGTTCGACGGCCTGAAGAAGGTGACCTCCACCCGCAACGTGCTGTTGCCCGTCGGCACCGATTACACGCCACCCAACAAGTGGGTGACCGAGATCCACCGCGACTGGAACACGCGCTACACCTGGCCGCGGTTCGTGTGTGCGCTGCCCAAGGAGTTCTTCGCCGCGGTGCGCGCCGAACTCGGCGGGCGCGGTGTCGAGCCCTCGCCGCAGACCCGCGACATGAACCCGATCTACACCGGCAAGGACGTGTCGTTCATCGACACCAAACAGGCCAACCGGGCGGCCGAGACCGCCGTCCTCGAGGCGGAGCGGTTCGCCACCTTCGCGCACCTGCTGACCGGCGCGCGGTATCCCGAACCCGCGCTGGCCAAGGCCTGGGTGCAGCTGGCCTACGGCGCGCACCACGACGCGATCACCGGCTCGGAGTCCGACCAGGTCTACCTGGACCTGCTGACCGGCTGGCGCGACGCATGGGAGATCGGGCGCGCCACGCGCGACAACGCGCTGGCCGTGCTGGGGCGGCAATTCGACCCTGCGCCGTTGATGGTGTGGAACCCATTGGCGCACAACAGGACCGATGTGGTGACCATCGACACCCACGACGCCGCGGTACAGGTCGTCGACGACACGGGCTCGCCGGTTCCCGCGGTGGTCGATCATGAGCGAGGAACCGTCAGTTTCGTGGCCGCCGACGTGCCCGCGCTGGGCCGGCGGTGCTACCGCCTGGAACCGGCCCGTGCCGCGTCGTCCTGGGAGCCGGTCGACGGGGCCCAGATCGGCAACGAGCACTACCAGGTGCGGGTGGATCCCGACCGCGGCGGGGCGGTCGACTCGCTGCGCCACCACGAACGCGAGCTGCTGACGCCGGGACGCCTCGGCAACGAATTGGCGGTGTACGCCGAGTATTCCGCGCATCCGCAGGCCGGCGAGGGTCCGTGGCACCTGCTGCCGAATGGCCCGGTCGTCGGTTCCGGCGCGGCGCCCGCCGAGGTGCGGGCCCATCGCAGCCCGGCGGGCGAACGGCTGGTGGTCACGGGCCGCATCGTCGACGGGGGCCGCGCCGTCCTGCGCTACACGCAGACCCTGACCCTATGGGCCGGGATGGACCGGCTGGACTGCACGACCACGGTCGACGAGTTCGTCGGCGAGGACCAGCTGCTGCGGCTGCGCTGGCCGACCCGCATCGCCGGGGCGATGCCCGTCAGCGAGGTCGGCGACGCCGTCATCGGCCGCGGCTTCGCGCTGATCCACGAGCCCGGCTCGGAGCATTCGGTGGACACCGCGGTGCACCCGTGGACGCTGGAGAACCCCGCCAACGGCTGGTTCGGGCTGTCGTCCGTAGCGCGAATCACGTTCGGCGACAGTGCTGTTCATCCGATCTCGGTGGCCGAGGTGATCACGCCGGCCGAGGCCGGCTCCGCCCCGCTGGCCCGGGGCCTGATGGTGGCGCTGGTGCGTGCGGGCGTCACGGCGACGTGTTCGGGCGCCGACAAGCCGCGGTACGGGAACCTCGCCGTCGACTCGAACCTGCCGGACACCCGGATCGCCCTCGGCGGCCCGGACCGCAACGCGTTCACCGCCGCGCTGCTGGCCGACGCGGGCCCGCAGTACACCGACGAGTTGCGCAGGCAGCTCGACGCGGCCGGGCACGCGCGGCTCTTCGTCCCGGCCGCGGCGCCGCTGGCCGCCGGATGGGTTCCCGACGCCGACCTGCAGGGCATCCGGGCGTTGCCCGTGCTGGTGATCGCCGGCGGTGACGACGATGCGCTGCGCGACGCGGTGACCGCGGTGGCCGACGACCTCTCGGACGCCGAGATCGCCGTCACGCAGCACCCGGCGTTCCGGGCCGCTGCGTTCGAGGACCGCACCGTCGCACTGCTCAACCGCGGCGTGCCGAGCTTCGCGGTGGAGTCCGACGGCACCCTGCACACCTCGCTGCTGCGGTCCTGTACCGGCTGGCCGTCGGGCGTCTGGACCACACACGAGCGCCGCGCGGCGCCGGACGGTTCGAACTTCCAGCTCCAGCACTGGTCCCACACCTTCGAATACGCAGTGGTCGCCGGGGACGGTGACTGGCGCGACATCCGAATGCCGTTACGCAGCAACGAGTTCAGTCATCCGCTGCGGGCCGTCCTGGATCACGGGGCCGATGGGGACCTGCCGGCACGGACGGCCCTGCTGTCGGTCGGCGAGGGCGTGCGGCTGGAGGCGCTCAAACTGTGCGGCAACCCCACACCGGAGGGCCGGGCGGCCCCGCCGCCGGGCCGGGCGGCGCTGCGCCTGGTCGAGACCCGTGGCAAGCCGACCGAGGTCCGGCTGCAGTCCGGGCCAGGCCCGATCCGCCGCCTCGCCAGGGCGGGTCTGCTGGAGGACGGGTCCCGTCCGGTCGGGAACCTCGAGCTGCACGGATTCGAGATCGCCACCGTCACAGCCGAATTCGGTGACGTCGACCGCGCCGGCGAACCCGCCGTGCTCGCGCCGGACACCGAAGCCGCGCAACCCCTCTATGCCCGCTACTGGCTGCACAATCGCGGACCGGCTCCGCTCGGCGGATTGCCGGCGGTGGCACACCTGCATCCGCACCGGCTCGCGGCAGCCGCCGGGCAGACGGTGTCGCTCCGGCTGACGGTCGCCAGTGACTGTACCGACGCGGCACTGACCGGAGTCGTCGAACTGATCTGCCCGCCCGGCTGCACCGCCGAACCCGCGACGCTGCCCGTCGCGCTGGAACCCGGCGCATATCGCGAGGCGGACGTCACCGTGGCGCTGCCCGCCGGCGCCGACCCCGGGTGCTATCCGGTCCGCGCCCAGCTCACGCTCACCGGCGACGCGGACCTGCCGCCGCCCTGGCGGCAGACCGTCGAGGATGTCTGCCTGATCACCGTCGGCGACCCCGCCGGTCCGGTGCTGCGGCTGGTCGCCGGCCCCGAGGACGTCGACCTGCGCGCCGGCGAGCGCGGCCGGATCACCATCGAGATCGGTACCGACTGCCGGGCGGATCTCGCGCTCGAGGCTCACCTCATCAGCCCGTGGGGCACCTGGGAGTGGATCGGGCCGGCCGCGGTGGGCGCCGTGCTCCCGGCGTCCGGGCAGGTTCGGCTGGACTTCGACGTGACCCCGCCGGCATCGGCCGGACCCGGCGAATGGTGGGCGCTGGTCCGGGCGGCCGCCGCCGGCGAATTGCTCTACTCACCGGCCGTGCGGGTGACCGTCCGATGACCCCGCCGGACGGCGTGGCCCGGGTGTGCGGGCAGCCCGTGACGGTGACCGACGTCGATGCGCGCGAGGCGCGGCTGCGTGCCACCGCACCGGCGGCCTCGCTGCCGCTGGCCGGCACCAGCGAGGGCCGTCAGCTGCGCCGCTGGCTGACCCAGCTGATCGTGACCGAGCGGGTGATCGCCGCCGAGGCACACCGGCTGGGCGTCAGCAGCGACGATGCACCCACCCTGCGCAGCGTGCTGCCGGACGCGACCGCACGGGTCGAGATCGGCAGTGTGACCGCCGCGGCCCTGTCCGACCCGCTGGCCCGGGCGCTGTACGCGTACGTGGTTGCCGACGTGACCGTGCCCGACGACGACGTCGCCGGGTATCACGCCCGCAACCCGATGCGCTTCGCGGCGGGAACCCGTACCGACCGGGGTTGGCGCAACCCCGGGCCGCCGCCGTCCCTGCAGCAGGTTCGTCCGGCGATCACGGCCCATCTGCTGGCTGCGGCGTGCCGACGCACCTTCCGGAACTGGCTCGACATGCGCCGCGCCGATCTGGTCGAACTGGCGCCCGGGTACGAGCATCCCGGCGACCCCCGGCAGCCCGATAATGTGCACAGACACTGATGTCGCACCTGACGCTGGCCCTCGATATCGGCGGCACCAAGATTGCCGCCGGCCTCGTCGACGCCGACGGAACCCTGCTGACCTCCACCCAGGAGCCCACCCCGCGCGGTGATGACCCCGAGGCGGTCTGGACGGTCACCGAACACCTGATCGCGGCGACCACGGCCGGTCACGACGTCGGCGGTGCGGGCATTGCGTGCGCCGGGCCCGTGCACCTGCCCACCGGGACCGTCAGCCCGATCAACCTGACCGCGTGGCGCGAATTCCCGATCCGCGACCGGGTGGCCGGCGTGCTGCCGGGGCTGCCCGTGCGGCTGGGCGGCGACGGCGTGTGCATGGCGCTCGGCGAGCATTGGCGTGGGGCGGGGCAGGGGGCGGCATTCGTACTCGGCCTGGTGGTGTCCACCGGAATCGGCGGCGGCCTCGTTCTCGACGGTGCCCCGTACGTCGGGCGCACCGGCAATGCCGGCCATGTCGGGCACGTCGTCGTCGACACCGCGGGGCCGCAGTGCACCTGTGGTGGCCGCGGCTGCGCCGAGGCCATCGCCAGCGGGCCGCACCTGGTGCAGTGGGCGCGCGAAAACGGTTGGGATGCAACGCCGGCGGCCACCGCCAAGGAGTTGGCCGCCGCGGCCGCCGCTGGCGACCCGGTGGCGGTGCGGGCGTTCCGGCGGGGCGCGACGGCGGTGGCGGCCATGATCGCGTCGGTCGGTGCGGTGTGCGATCTGGACCTGGCGGTGATCGGCGGCGGGGTGGCCAAGGCGGGCCCGGTGCTCTTCGATCCCCTGCGGGAGGCGATCACGCACTACGCGGGCCTGGACTTCATCGCCGGCCTGCAGGTGGTGCCCGCGCAGCTCGGCGGCGATGCCGGCCTGGTCGGGGCGGCCGCCCTGCTGCGTGGCTCCTGATCCGTTTTGGCTGATCGGCGGGGTGCACGCTATTCTTGTCCGCGATCCACCGAAGACCGTCGGTCACCGAGCAATCGGTTGAAGGTCCGGGAACATCCCGGCGGCCCACGCAGGAGGACGAGGCAGCAACCCGCTGGACACCACAGCCAGTGGATCTTCACGCCCCGGCCGCATCCTGCGCCGGGGCGTTCGTGTTGTTACCGCTCGTTCGGTGCGAACACACACATAGCTACGCAGAAGCTTTTACTAACCGAGGAGGCATGCATGGCCAAGGCTGACAAAGCCACTGCCGTTGCAGAGATCACCGAGCAGTTCAAGGCCTCGACTGCGACCGTCGTCACCGAGTACCGCGGCCTGAGCGTGTCCAGCATGGCCGAACTGCGGCGCTCGCTGGGCTCCGGAACCACCTACACCGTCGCCAAGAACACGCTGGTCAAGCGTGCGGCGACGGAGGCGGGGGTCGAGGGCCTCGACGAACTGTTCGCCGGCCCGACCGCCATCGCGTTCATCAGCGGTGAGCCGGTCGAATCCGCGAAGGCCCTGAAGAAGTTCGCCAAGGACAACAAGGCGCTCGTCATCAAGGGCGGCTACATGGACGGCGCACCGCTGTCCGTGGCCCAGGTCGAGGCGATCGCGGACCTGGAGAGCCGCGAGGTGCTCCTGGCCAAGCTGGCCGGCGCGATGAAGGCCAACCTGTCCAAGGCCGCCGGGTTGTTCGCCGCTCCGGCATCGCAGGTCGCCCGGCTCGCCCTGGCGCTGCAGGAGAAGCGGGCCGCCGACGGGGAAACCCTGCCGGCCGCCGATGCTCCCGCCGACGAGGCTCCGGCCGAGGTTGCAGAGGCCCCCGAGGCCCCCGAGACCGCAGCCGACACCGAGACAACCGAATAAACCAACAACAAACAGCACCAACCGGGTAATACCGAAAACCCTAGAAAGGACCCATCATGGCAAAGCTGTCCACCGATGAACTGCTCGACGCGTTCAAGGAACTGACCCTGCTCGAGCTCTCCGAGTTCGTCAAGAAGTTCGAGGAGACCTTCGAGGTCACCGCGGCCGCCCCGGTCGCCGTTGCCGCGGCCCCGGCCGCCGGTGGCGCCGCTCCCGCCGAGGCCGGCGAAGAGCAGTCCGAGTTCGACGTCATCCTCGAGGGTGCCGGCGACAAGAAGATCGGCGTCATCAAGGTCGTCCGCGAGATCGTCTCCGGCCTGGGTCTCAAGGAGGCCAAGGACCTCGTCGACGGCGCTCCCAAGCCGCTGCTCGAGAAGGTCAACAAGGACGCCGCCGAGGACGCCAAGGCCAAGCTCGAGGCCGCCGGCGCCACGGTCACCGTCAAGTAGTTCACAGCTCTACCGCAAGGAGCCCCCGGACGTCCGGGGGCTCCTTCGTTTCTCCGGGTCAGCCCCAGCCCGCCGCCACCATCGAGGCGGCCAGCCGCTCCGGTGAATCACCCATGGCCACCAGAAGATTCGCCAGGAGCCGGCCGAGCACCGAGATCAGCGCGCCGCCATCGACGGCGTCGCCGTAGTACCCGGCGAGTTCGAGCATGACGTAACCGTGGATCGTGCTCCAGAACTGCGCCGAGGTCGACACCACCGCCGCGTGATCGTCGGCCGCCGCGGCGGTGATCCGTCCCGCCGTCATGCAGCGGTGCACCACCGCCGTCAGCTTCGCGAATGCCGCGTAGTGCGCCTCGATGTCCCCGGCCGAGGCGGTCAGCACGTTGCGGGCCGGGGCGTCGATCCCGTGGGCGCTGGTGCTGCCGAACATCAGCCGGTACAGGTGCGGCCGCCTGATCGCGAACCGCCGGTAGGCGGTTCCGCAGGTGATCAGGTCGGCGACCGGATCATCGGTCTCGCCGACGGTGATCGCGGCGTCGAACTGGCGCCGGCCCTCTTCGGCGACCTCGGCGATCAGTCCCCGCATGCCGCCGAAGTGCGTGTAGACCATCATCGTCGAGGTCCCTGCCGCCGCGGCCACCTTTCTGACCTGCAGGGCGTCCGGGCCGTGGTCGTCGAGCAGGCCGACGGCGGCGCGCAGCATTTCCGCGCGGGGGTCCGGCCCCGTCGCCGCCATTGCAGTTCTCGAGTCCATCGCCGTCCTGGAGTCCGACCGCCGTCCTTGAATCCGTCGTTGCCATGGTCGCACTCCGGGCGTACGGTCTGGAGAGCACCCGAATAACAATGTTATGAAGGGATCCCATGACCACGATCGAGAACCGCCCCGACGTCGTCGAAAACCCCTACCTGGAGGGTTACCTGGCGCCGGTGGACACCGAGATCACCGTCGAGGCGGCCGACCTCGAGGTCACCGGCTCCATCCCCGACCACCTCGACGGCCGGTACCTGCGCAACGGCTCCAACCCGGTGGGCAAGGTGAACCCCGCGATCCAGCACTGGTTCCTCGGCGACGCCATGGTGCACGGCCTGGCACTGCGCGACGGCAAGGCGCAGTGGTACCGCAACCGGCTGGTGCGCACCCCGGCGGTGTCGCGGGTGCTGGGCGAACGACCGGTGCCCGGGCTGGATCCCCGGGCCGGCATGTTGGGCGTCGGACCCAACACCAATGTGCTGACCCACGCCGGGCAGACGCTGGCGCTGGTCGAGGGCGGTGGCGCGCAGTACCGGCTGACCGAGGACCTCGACACGCTGGGCACCTGCGACTTCGGCGGCACGCTGTTCGGCGGCTACACCGCACACCCGCACCGAGACCCGAGAACCGGTGAGCTGCACGCGGTTTCCTACTCGGCGGCGCGTGGCCACACCGTCCAGTACTCCATCATCGACACCACCGGCCGCGCGCGCCGCACGGTCGACGTCGAGGTGGCCGGCTCGCCGATGATGCACGATTTCTCGCTGACCGACGACTACGTCGTCATCTACGACCTGCCGGTCACCTTCGACGCTGCCGAGATGGCTCCCGGCGTCGCCCCCAAATGGCTGCAGGCGCCCGTCCGACTGGCCCTGCAGGCACTGGTCGGCAGGGTCCGGGTGCCCGATGCGCTGACCACCCGGATGAACGCCGAGACCCGCCGTCCGGCGCGGATGCCGTTCTCCTGGAACGAGAAGTATCCGGCCCGGATCGGGGTCATGTCGCGCAGCGCCGTCGAGGACGGCGGTCAACCCCCGGTCCGGTGGTTCCAGATCGAGCCGTGCTACGTGTTCCACCCGCTCAACGCCTACACCGAGGACCGCGCCGGGCACGAGATGCTGATCCTCGACGTGATCCGGCACGACCGGATGTTCGACCAGGATCGGCGCGGGCCGGGGGAGAGCAACGCGACGCTGGACCGCTGGGAGATCGACCTCACCGCGGGCTCGGTGCATACCGAGACACGCGACGACCGGGGTCAGGAATTCCCGCGGATCAACGAGGCGCTCACGGGCACGCGGCACCGGTTCGGCTACACCGTGGGCCTCGACGGCGGGTTCGGCGGCGGCAAGGAACTGCGCACCGCCGTGTACAAGCACGACTACAACACCGGTGCGGCGCAGAGTGCAGCGCTGCCGGACCGGCTGTGGGTCGGCGAGATGGTCTTCGTCGCCGACCCCGATCCCCGGGGCGAGGACGACGGAGTCCTGCTCGGATTTGGGCTGGACCGCGAGACGGACCGCGGCCAGCTGCTGATCCTCGATGCGCCGACGCTGGAGACCCGTGCCACGGTGCAGCTGCCGCAGCGCATTCCGATGGGGTTCCACGGCAACTGGTGTCCCAGGTAGTGACAAACTCAGTGCCGGATTTCGCCGTGCGCTACAGTGACTCAAGCCACAGGTCGAGCTGGGCGATCGTCGCTGATCATCGGAAGGAATTCGCGTGGGTATTGGCATCCAGGTGGAGGGGCTGACCAAGTCCTTCGGGTCCCAGCGAATCTGGGAAGACGTCACGATGGATATTCCGTCCGGTGAGGTCAGCGTGCTCCTGGGGCCGTCGGGTACCGGTAAGTCGGTGTTCCTGAAGTCCCTGATCGGTCTGCTGCGCCCGGAGCGCGGCAAGATCATCGTCGACGGCACCGACATCATCCAGTGCTCGGCCAAGGAGCTCTACGAGATCCGCACGCTGTTCGGCGTGATGTTCCAGGACGGCGCGCTGTTCGGCTCGATGAACATCTACGACAACACCGCATTCCCGCTTCGTGAGCACACGAAGAAGAAGGAATCCGAGATCCGCCAGGTCGTGATGGAAAAGCTGGACCTGGTGGGTCTGGCCGGCGACGAGAACAAGTTCCCCGGTGAGATCTCCGGCGGTATGAAGAAGCGCGCCGGGCTGGCGCGCTCGCTGGTGCTGGACCCGCAGATCATTCTCTGCGACGAGCCGGACTCCGGTCTGGACCCGGTTCGTACCGCCTACCTGTCGCAGCTGCTGATCGACATCAACGCGCAGATCGACGCGACCGTCCTGATCGTGACGCACAACATCAACATCGCCCGCACCGTGCCGGACAACATGGGCATGCTGTTCCGCAAGCACCTGGTGATGTTCGGGCCGCGTGAGGTCCTGCTGACCAGCGAGGAGCCCGTCGTCAAGCAGTTCCTCAACGGCCGCCGGATCGGCCCCATCGGCATGTCCGAGGAGAAGGACGAGTCGCAGATGGCCGAGGAGCAGGCCATGCTCGACGCCGGTCATCATGACGGTGGCGTCGACGAGATCGAGGGCGTGCCACCGCAGTTGACGCCGACGCCGGGTATGCCCGAGCGTCAGGCGGTCGGCCGTCGTCAGCAGCGGGTGCGCGAGATCCTGCACACCCTGCCCCCGGCCGCGCAGGAAGCCATCCGGGACGAACTCGACGGCACCCATAGGTTCCCGGTGCACCAGTTCGCCACCGATACCGCTTCGCCGAGCCGCGACAACGGCTGATCGGCCACTTCTCTGCCGGTGCCGGTGGCGCCGGCTACTTCTGCTGTCCCCGTCGTCGATACGCGGTGATTTGTGGAAGTGGGATCTTTGCCACGGGTTGCGCATCCTAGCAAAGCGTGAGAGCCTCGCCTAATTCAGCGAACCGCGTACTTTTTGCAATTTGCTGAGTTATCTTCAACACGGCGGGGGTCAGTGCAGAAGGGTGCCAAATGTCGGGTTTGGCTGTTGATGGTCGCCATCGTGGTTCATTTGTCGGTACCGGATGTTCTCCGGGTGTCGAATCGCCCTGCGCCGTAACCTGATTGCCCATTTTTCCCGGGCGACGGTTGACGAGTCCCCTCCGCTCGGGAGCTGGAATCCACCACCTGCTGTGTGCGCTTCGGCGCTGCCGCCGGTTGGTGCGGCCCACCTGAATCCGTCTTCCTTTCCCCATTCGCGCGTTCGCGCACATCTCTTGGCGCAGTTCAGATCAGCAGGAGTTCGACGTGGCAGTGACCAAGCAGCAAAAATCCTGGCTCCCCGTGGGCGTCGTCAGCGCAGGGGTGGGCCTCGTGCTTGCCGTGGCGCCCATCGCGATGGCGACCACCGGGACCGAAGGCGACAGCGGAGGCACCGCCGCGGTCGACCAGAACACGTCCAGTGGCGCTACCGCCGGGACCAAGGCCGATGCGACGGGTTCGGCCGGGGCTCCCACGGGTACCGCCGGGGCTGCCACGGCCTCAACTGGTGACAAGACCGACACGGCGGCCGACACCGACGACACGTCGGGCGGTGTCGGTGAGGACGACGACACCGACAGCGCGACCGAGCCGAGTACCGGGGGCACCGCGTCGGAGGCAGCGGCCGCGAGCGCCACCGTCGGCGCCACCGAAACCGCCGCCCCCACCGAAACGGCCACCGAGACGGAGACCGAGACCGCCACCGAGACGGCCAGCCCGACCACCGAGGCGGCCGCCGAGGCCGAGACCGGCGTCGTGGTCGAGACCGGAGCCGGCGTCGCCCCCGAGGCGCGGACCGACCCATCGGCCACGCAGTCCGCCGAGGTGGCGGCATCGCCGACGGCCAGCGCGGAACCCGAAGCCGCCGCCGCGGACGACACCAGCGCAGACGAGAAGACCGAGACCTCGGCCCCGACGGCCGAGCTGGTGGCCGAGACGGTTGCCGCGCTGGCCGCGACGGCCGAGCAGTCCGACACGGATGCCGCCGAGGCGGCTCCGGCCGCGGCGACGCTGGTGATGACAGCGGCCACCAGCGATCTGACGTCGGTCGCCAGCAGCCCGAATCTGGTCAGTCTGCTCGGTTCACTGGTGTTCGGGATGTGGACCGCTGTCCTGCGGCTGTTCGAGGGATTCCCGTCGTTGCCCGCCGGCAGCACCGTCAACGTCCGTCAGTCGTCGCTGACGATCGACGTGGCCGGCGGAACCACGGTCCCGGCCTACTGGTATTTCCCCGCCGACGCCAACCCCGACCGACTGATCGTCCTTCAGCACGGCTTCCTGGCCAGTGCTCCGATGTACAGCTACACCGCCGCGACCCTGGCGCAGAACACCCACAGCATCGTCGTCACCCTGTCGCTGAGTTCGAACTTCCTGGACGCCGACGGTGCCTGGATCGGCGGTGACGCGCTGCAGCGTGCGTTCGCCAAGCTGCTCGAGGGCAACCGGACCGAGTTGACGCGGAGTGCCACCGCCGCGGCCGGGCACACTGTCGTGCTACCCACCGAGTTCGTCCTCGCCGGTCATTCCGCCGGCGGTGGTTTCGCTCTCGGCGTGGCCAATCATCTGGATGCCGCCGCTATGAGCAACCTGGCCGGGATCCTGATGTTCGACGGGGTGGCGATGGGCACCGTGACCGCCACCGAACTGATCTCGTCGCTGCCGGCCGACCTGCCGATCATGCAGATCGCCGGGCTGTCCTACGGCTGGAACCTGTACGGCGACACCACGCTGGCGTTGTCCCAGGCCAGGCCAGGTCAGTTCAACGGCGTCGAATTGAGCTGGGGCCGGCACATGGACAGCATGCAGAGCGGCAACGCGTTCGTCGGCATCTTCGTCCTGTCGCTCCTGGAGTTCTCGCTCCCGCAGAATGTCGATGCCATCCAGTCCCTGGCGTCGACATATGTGAACAAGATGTTCACCGGCGCCACCGACTACGGCACCCCCGGTCAGACGTTCACCATCTCCACGGCGCACGGAACGGCCACTGCGTTGCCACTGCCGGGTTCGGCGGGATCGCTCTGGATCCTCGATGCGCTGCTGAAGAGCGCCTACCTCTTCGTTATCCGCCTTGCGCAGGAATTGGCACTGGGCACGGAATCCTCGGTCGCGACGTCGGTATGAGGGGAGCTCGGATCAACGACATCAGGACCGGCGTGAACACTTGACGGAACGCGCCGGAGCCGTCAATCTGTTGGGCAGCATGTTCGTGTGGTCCAGGAGTAACGGTGGCGTAGAGGTGGCCAGCCAGCCAGCGCGTCCGTCGCTCGATCCACCCGGATGCTGTATGCACGGCATTTGAGGAATGCCCGGTTGGTGAAATATCCGACCGTGCGCTATCGTTGGACGTTGCGCTGGCTGCCTCCTGCCCACTCACCGTTCCGACCTGCACTGGCCTGAGTTCTGCTCAGTCATCTCGTTGCGTGCCGTGGTCCGGTTGCCATCCAGCCGAACCGACGCAGATTAAGCGGCTCCACGCCCGGCTCACCGCCGGTGCCGAAGGTCGCGTGAGGTGCTGGAAGGACGCATCTTGGCAGTCTCCCGCCAGACAAGTTCCGCTTCTACTTCTTCTCGAACGAGCTCCGTTCCCGGGGCGCCCGATCGCATTTCCTTCGCCAAGCTCCGCGAACCCCTCGAGGTTCCGGGGCTGCTCGACGTCCAGACCGAGTCGTTCGAGTGGCTGATCGGCTCGCCGGCGTGGCGTGAGCGGGCGATCGAGCGCGGCGAGGTCGACCCCAAGGGCGGTCTCGAAGAAGTGCTCGACGAGCTGTCGCCCATCGAGGACTTCGCCGGCAACCTGTCGCTGACCTTCTCCGATCCGCGCTTCGACGAGGTCAAGATGCCCGTCGACGAGTGCAAGGACAAGGACCAGACCTACGCGGCGCCGCTGTTCGTCACCGCTGAGTTCATGAACAGCGAGAGTGGCGAGATCAAGAGCCAGACCGTGTTCATGGGTGACTTCCCGATGATGACCGAGAAGGGCACCTTCATCATCAACGGCACCGAGCGTGTCGTGGTGAGCCAGCTGGTCCGCTCGCCGGGTGTCTATTTCGACGAGAGCATCGACAAGTCCACCGAGAAGACGCTGCACAGCGTCAAGGTGATCCCCGGCCGCGGCGCGTGGCTGGAGTTCGACATCGACAAGCGCGACACCGTCGGTGTGCGCATCGACCGCAAGCGCCGCCAGCCGGTCACCGTGCTGCTCAAGGCGCTGGGCTGGACCAGCGAAGAGATCCGCGAGCGGTACGGCTTCTCCGAGATCATGATGGGCACCCTGGAGAAGGACAGCACCTCCAATCAGGACGAGGCGCTGCTGGACATCTACCGCAAGCTGCGCCCGGGCGAGCCCCCGACCAAGGAGTCCGCGCAGACCCTGCTGGAGAACCTGTTCTTCAAGGACAAGCGCTACGACCTGGCCCGCGTGGGCCGCTACAAGGTCAACAAGAAGCTGGGCCTGAACACCGACAAGCCGGTCGGCAGCGGGTCCAACACGCTGACCCCGGAGGACATCGCCGCCACCATCGAGTACCTGGTGCGTCTGCACCTCAACTCGCAGACCGGCCAGGCCACCCCGATGACCGCCCCCGGCGGCGTCGAGGTGCCCGTCGAGGTCGACGACATCGACCACTTCGGCAACCGTCGGCTGCGCACCGTCGGCGAGCTGATCCAGAACCAGATCCGGGTCGGCCTGTCCCGCATGGAGCGCGTCGTCCGCGAGCGGATGACCACCCAGGACGTCGAGGCGATCACGCCGCAGACCCTGATCAACATCCGTCCCGTCGTGGCGGCCATCAAGGAGTTCTTCGGCACCAGCCAGCTGTCGCAGTTCATGGACCAGAACAACCCGCTGTCCGGCCTGACCCACAAGCGTCGCCTGTCGGCGCTGGGCCCCGGCGGTCTGTCCCGTGAGCGCGCCGGCCTCGAGGTCCGCGACGTGCACTCGAGCCACTACGGCCGGATGTGCCCGATCGAGACCCCGGAAGGCCCGAACATCGGCCTGATCGGATCGCTGTCGGTGTACGCGCGGGTCAACCCGTTCGGCTTCATCGAGACGCCCTACCGGAAGGTGTCCGGCGGTGTCGTCACCGATCAGATCGACTACCTGACCGCCGACGAGGAGGACCGCCACGTCGTGGCGCAGGCCAACTCGCCGCTGGACGACGCCGGCCACTTCACCGAGGACCGCGTGCTGGTTCGTCGTAAGGGCGGCGAGGTCGAGTACGTCTCCTCCACCGAGGTGGACTACATGGACGTCTCGCCGCGCCAGATGGTGTCGGTGGCCACGGCCATGATCCCGTTCCTCGAGCACGACGACGCCAACCGCGCCCTGATGGGTGCCAACATGCAGCGCCAGGCGGTTCCGCTGGTGCGCAGTGAGGCCCCGCTGGTCGGCACCGGCATGGAGCTGCGTGCTGCCATCGATGCCGGTGACGTCGTCGTCGCCGACAAGGCCGGTGTCATCGAAGAGGTCAGTGCCGACTACCTGACGGTGATGGCCGACGACGGCACCCGCCAGACGTACCGGATGCGCAAGTTCGCCCGCTCCAACCACGGCACGTGCGCCAACCAGCGCCCGATCGTCAACGCGGGTCAGCGGGTGGAGGCCGGCCAGGTCGTCGCCGACGGTCCGTGCACCGAGAACGGCGAGATGGCGCTGGGCAAGAACCTGCTCGTGGCCGTCATGCCGTGGGAGGGCCACAACTACGAGGACGCCATCATCCTCTCGCAGCGCCTGGTGGAGGAGGACGTCCTGACGTCCATCCACATCGAGGAGCACGAGATCGACGCCCGCGACACCAAGCTGGGCGCCGAGGAGATCACCCGGGACATCCCGAACGTCTCCGATGAGGTGCTGGCCGATCTCGACGAACGCGGCATCGTCCGCATCGGCGCCGAGGTCCGCGACGGCGACATCCTGGTCGGCAAGGTCACCCCGAAGGGCGAGACCGAGCTGACGCCCGAAGAGCGCCTGCTGCGCGCCATCTTCGGCGAGAAGGCCCGCGAGGTCCGCGACACCTCGCTGAAGGTGCCGCACGGCGAGTCCGGCAAGGTCATCGGCATCCGGGTGTTCTCCCGCGAGGACGACGACGAGCTGCCCGCCGGCGTCAACGAGCTGGTCCGCGTCTACGTGGCCCAGAAGCGCAAGATCTCCGACGGTGACAAGCTCGCCGGCCGCCACGGCAACAAGGGCGTCATCGGCAAGATCCTGCCGGTCGAGGACATGCCGTTCCTGCCGGACGGCACCCCGGTCGACATCATCCTGAACACCCACGGTGTGCCCCGTCGGATGAACATCGGCCAGATCCTGGAGACCCACCTCGGGTGGGTGGCCAAGGCCGGCTGGAATATCGAGGGATCACCCGAGTGGGCGGCCAACCTGCCCGAGGGCATGCAGTCGGCGGAGCCGGACAGCATCGTGAGCACCCCGGTGTTCGACGGTGCGCGCGAGGAGGAGCTGCAGGGCCTGCTGGGCTCGACGCTGCCGAACCGCGACGGCGAGGTCATGGTCGACGGCGACGGTAAGGCGAATCTGTTCGACGGCCGCAGTGGTGAACCGTTCCCGTACCCGGTGACGGTCGGCTACATGTACATCCTGAAGCTGCACCACCTGGTCGACGACAAGATCCACGCGCGTTCGACGGGCCCGTACTCGATGATCACCCAGCAGCCGCTGGGCGGTAAGGCGCAGTTCGGTGGCCAGCGGTTCGGCGAGATGGAGTGCTGGGCCATGCAGGCCTACGGCGCCGCCTACACGCTGCAGGAGCTGTTGACCATCAAGTCCGACGACACCGTCGGACGCGTGAAGGTCTACGAGGCCATCGTCAAGGGCGAGAACATCCCCGAGCCGGGCATCCCGGAGTCGTTCAAGGTGCTTCTCAAGGAACTGCAGTCGCTGTGCCTCAACGTCGAGGTCCTGTCCAGCGACGGTGCCGCGATCGAGATGCGCGACGGCGACGACGAGGACCTGGAGCGCGCTGCGGCGAACCTGGGGATCAACCTGTCGCGCAACGAGTCCGCGTCCGTGGAAGACCTTGCCTGAGGTTCTCCGCCCAACACTGCCTGAAGCCAAAATTTCTATCCCGCTGTGTTCCCCGCGGGAGAACGGGAGTTACACGTGCTAGACGTCAACTTCTTCGATGAACTCCGCATCGGCCTGGCCACCGCGGACGACATCCGCAACTGGTCCTACGGCGAGGTCAAGAAGCCGGAGACCATCAACTACCGCACGCTCAAGCCCGAGAAGGATGGGCTGTTCTGCGAGAAGATCTTCGGACCGACTCGCGACTGGGAGTGCTACTGCGGCAAGTACAAGCGCGTGCGCTTCAAGGGCATCATCTGTGAGCGCTGCGGCGTCGAGGTGACCCGCGCCAAGGTGCGCCGTGAGCGGATGGGCCACATCGAGCTGGCCGCGCCCGTCACGCACATCTGGTACTTCAAGGGTGTGCCGAGCCGGCTCGGCTACCTGCTGGACCTGGCCCCGAAGGATCTCGAGAAGATCATCTACTTCGCCGCCTACGTGATCACCAGCGTCGACACCGAGATGCGGCACAACGAGCTGTCCACCCTCGAGGCCGAGATGGTCGTCGAGAAGAAGGCCGTCGAGGATCAGCGCGACGCCGACCTGGAGGCCCGGGCCCAGAAGCTCGAGGCCGACATGAAGGAGCTCGAGGACGAGGGCGCCAAGTCCGACGTCAAGCGCAAGGTGCGCGACGGCGGCGAGCGCGAGATGCGTCAGCTGCGCGACCGGGCCCAGCGTGAGCTGGACCGGCTCGACGAGATCTGGACCACCTTCACCAAGCTGGCGGTCAAGCAGCTGATCGTCGACGAGAACCTCTACCGCGAGCTGGTGGACCGCTACGGCGAGTACTTCGAGGGCGCCATGGGCGCCGAGTCGATCCAGAAGTTGATCCAGAACTTCGACATCGACGCCGAAGCCGAGTCGCTGCGCGACGTCATCAAGAACGGCAAGGGCCAGAAGAAGCTGCGCGCGCTCAAGCGCCTCAAGGTCGTGGCCGCGTTCCAGCAGTCCGGCAACTCGCCGATGGGCATGGTGCTCGACGCCGTCCCGGTGATCCCGCCGGAACTGCGCCCCATGGTCCAGCTCGACGGTGGCCGCTTCGCCACCTCCGACCTGAACGACCTGTACCGCCGCGTGATCAACCGCAACAACCGGTTGAAGCGACTGATCGATCTCGGCGCGCCCGAGATCATCGTCAACAACGAGAAGCGGATGCTGCAGGAGTCGGTGGACGCGCTGTTCGACAACGGCCGCCGTGGCCGGCCCGTCACCGGGCCGGGCAACCGTCCGCTGAAGTCGCTGTCCGATCTGCTCAAGGGCAAGCAGGGCCGGTTCCGCCAGAACCTGCTGGGCAAGCGCGTCGACTACTCCGGCCGTTCGGTCATCGTGGTCGGCCCGCAGCTCAAGCTGCACCAGTGCGGCCTGCCCAAGCTGATGGCCCTCGAGCTGTTCAAGCCGTTCGTGATGAAGCGCCTGGTGGACCTGAACCACGCGCAGAACATCAAGAGCGCCAAGCGGATGGTGGAGCGTCAGCGCCCGCAGGTGTGGGATGTCCTCGAAGAGGTCATCGGCGAGCACCCGGTGCTGCTGAACCGCGCGCCCACGCTGCACCGCCTCGGTATCCAGGCCTTCGAGCCGATGCTGGTGGAGGGCAAGGCGATCCAGCTGCACCCGCTGGTCTGCGAGGCGTTCAACGCCGACTTCGACGGCGACCAGATGGCGGTGCACCTGCCGCTGTCCGCCGAGGCGCAGGCCGAGGCGCGCATCCTGATGCTGTCCTCGAACAACATCCTGTCCCCGGCGTCGGGCAAGCCGTTGGCCATGCCGCGTCTGGACATGGTGACCGGCCTGTACTACCTGACCACCGAGGTTCCCGGTGCCGCCGGCGAGTACGCCCCCGCGGGCAAGGACACCCCGGAGACCGGTGTGTACAGCAGCCCGGCCGAGGCCATCATGGCCAAGGACCGTGGTGCGCTGTCGGTCCGCGCCAAGATCAAGGTGCGGCTGACCCAGCTCCGCCCGCCGGCCGAACTCGAGACCGAGCTGTTCGGTGCCGACGGCTGGCGCCCGGGTGATGCCTGGATCGCCGAGACCACGCTGGGCCGGGTGCTCTTCAACGAGCTGCTGCCGCTGAGCTATCCGTTCGTCAACGAGCAGATGCACAAGAAGGTCCAGGCCCGGATCATCAACGATCTGGCCGAGCGCTTCCCGATGATCGTGGTGGCGCAGACCGTCGACAAGCTCAAGGACGCCGGGTTCTACTGGGCCACCCGAAGTGGTGTCACCGTTTCGATGGCCGACGTCATCGTGCCGCCGGAGAAGCAGGAGATCCTCGAGCGTTACGAGGCCGAGGCCGACGGCATCGAGAAGAAGTACCAGCGCGGCGGCCTGAACCACCAGGAACGCAACGACGCCCTGGTGAAGATCTGGCAGAAGGCCACCGAAGAGGTCGGCGAGGCGCTGCGGGCGCACTACCCCGAGGACAACCCGATCATCACGATCGTCGACTCGGGCGCCACGGGTAACTTCACCCAGACGCGCACCCTGGCCGGCATGAAGGGTCTGGTGACCAACCCGAAGGGTGAGTTCATCCCGCGGCCGATCAAGTCCTCGTTCCGCGAGGGCCTGACGGTGCTGGAGTACTTCATCAACACCCACGGCGCGCGTAAGGGTCTGGCCGACACCGCGCTGCGTACCGCTGACTCGGGCTACCTGACCCGTCGCCTGGTGGACGTGTCGCAGGACGTCATCGTCCGCGAGGACGACTGCCAGACCGAGCGCGGCGTCACCGTCACGCTGGCCGAGGTGCAGGCCGATGGCTCGCTCATCCGCGATCCGCATGTCGAGACCTCGGCGTTCGCCCGCACCCTGGCCGCCGACGCGGTCGACGAGAACGGCAACGTTGTCGTCGAGCGCGGACACGACCTGGGCGATCCGGCGATCGACGCGCTGCTCGCCGCCGGTGTCAGCACGGTGAAGGTCCGCTCGGTGCTGACCTGCACCAGCGGCAACGGCGTGTGTGCCAAGTGCTACGGCCGTTCGATGGCCACCGGCAAGCTGGTCGACATCGGTGAGGCGGTCGGCATCGTGGCCGCGCAGTCCATCGGTGAGCCCGGCACGCAGCTGACCATGCGTACCTTCCACCAGGGCGGTGTGACCGGAGGCGCCGACATCGTCGGTGGTCTGCCCCGTGTGCAGGAGCTGTTCGAGGCGCGTATCCCGCGCAACCGGGCTCCCATCGCCGACGTCACCGGCCGGGTCCGGCTGGAGGAGAGCGACAAGTTCTACAAGATCACCATCGTCCCGGATGACGGCGGCGAAGAGGTCGTGTACGACAAGCTCTCCAAGCGCCAGCGGCTGCGCGTGTTCAAGCACGACGACGGCAGCGAGCGCCTGCTCGCCGACGGCGACCACGTCGAGGTCGGGCAGCAGCTCATGGAGGGCTCGGCCGATCCGCACGAGGTGCTGCGTGTCATGGGCCCGCGTGAGGTGCAGGTGCACCTGGTCAACGAGGTCCAGGAGGTCTACCGGGCCCAGGGTGTGTCCATCCACGACAAGCACATCGAGGTGATCGTCCGGCAGATGCTGCGCCGGGTGACCATCATCGACTCGGGTTCCACGGAGTTCCTGCCCGGTTCGCTCACCGAGCGCGCCGAGTTCGAGACCGAGAACCGCCGGGTGGTGGCCGAGGGCGGCGAGCCCGCCGCCGGCCGGCCGGTGCTGATGGGTATCACCAAGGCCTCGCTGGCCACCGATTCGTGGTTGTCGGCGGCGTCGTTCCAGGAGACCACCCGTGTGCTGACCGATGCGGCGATCAACTGCCGCAGCGACAAGCTGCAGGGTCTGAAGGAGAACGTGATCATCGGCAAGCTGATCCCGGCCGGTACGGGCATCAACCGGTACCGCAACATCGCGGTGCAGCCCACCGAGGAGGCCCGCGCTGCGGCGTACACGATCCCGTCGTACGAGGATCAGTACTACAGCCCGGACTTCGGCCAGGCCACCGGCGCCGCGGTGCCGCTGGACGATTACGGCTACAGCGACTACCGCTAGCGTTTCTACGCCGAGCAGACGTAAAGGCCCCCATTTCCTTCGGGAAATGGGGGCCTTTACGTCTGCTCGCGCATGGAGATCAGCCCGTCCGGGCGCTGCCGAACAGGTGGAATCTGAGACGGGACAACAGCATTGGCCGACCGCTGAACAGGTCGCCGACCACGATCGGGATGACGATCCAACCGCATTCCTGCAGTCGCGCGACCCGGTGTCTGTCGCGCAGCATCTCCTCGGGGCCGGAATGGAAGGCGATGCTCTCGTATTCGGCGATTACTTTGTACTCCGGCCAGGCGAAGTCCGCCCGCCAGAGCTTCCCGTACCGGTCGATGATTTCGTATTGCAGTTCGGGCACAGGCAGCCCGCCGTCGATCATCACCAATCGGGCTTGGCTTTCCATCGCCGACTCAGCCCGTGGGTCTGCCAGCGACAACAGCTCGCGTACCTGCACGATGCCGCGGCGGCCCCACTGCTCGGTCACGGCGGACTGCAGTGCGGCGTCATCGGCCCGGCCCGTACGCAGCACGGCGTCCAAGGTCGCCAACGCACAACCCCGTCGTTGATTGCGGGCCACCTCGACCGCGGTCCAGGCCGGCGCCGTCAGCAGTTGACCCTCGAAAGGCTGCAAGGGTGCTCCGAATCGTTGGTGTACAACGAGTTTCGACGATGGACGCATTCTGACGCCGGGATCGAGAATGTGCACGCGCTCGGTGTCCGTTGTCGCGAAGCCGTACAGTTCGGCCGCGGTGTGCATGCAGCCCACTATGCGACGGCCCGTCATCAGTTCCAGCCCGGTGAGCCGGGTGCGTAGGTCGGGCTCGGCCGGGGCGTACACGCCCTGCCACACGCGCACGATCCGTCCGGCGTGGACGTGGCGGGTGAGCGTCTTGGGGTTCATGACTGCCAACAAATCGGCCCGGGTGGCCAAACCGTCACGGGTGAACACGGTGTCGAGGTGCATGCGAACACGTTGCGGTAGAGGGTCGTTCGGCGGTATTCGGCAGTGCTGCCGCTGTGGATAACTTCGCCGGTTCCTGCGGCGAGCAGACGCAGACGGCTACTTTCGGGCCTGAAAATGGGGACCTTTGCGTCTGCTCGCGGTTATGAGGTAAGCAGCACCTTCAGCGCCCCGGTCTCACCCGCCCGCTGGAAGACGTCGTAGGCCTCGTCGAACTCGTCGAGGGCGAACCGATGGGTGATCATCGACGAGGTGTCCAGCTGACGGGAGGCCACCAACTCGATCAACGTCGGCGTCGAGTAGGTGTCGACGAGCCCGGTGGTGATGGTCAGGTTCTTGATCCAGATGTCTTCGAGATGCAGCTCGGCCGGCGCGCCGTGGACGCCGATGTTGGCGACGTGGCCGCCGGGACGCACCAGCGCGACCGCCTGTTCGAAGGTCTGCGGGGTGCCCACCGCCTCCATCGTCACATCGGCGCCCAGACCGTCGGTGAGCCCGTCGATCGCCGCGCGGACGTCGTCGCGACGAGGATTGAGCACCACGTCGGCACCGAGCTCCCGCGCCGCATCCAGCCGGGCGTCGGCCAGGTCGATCGCGACGAGGTGGCTGGGCGTGAACAGGCGCGCGGTCAGGATCGCGGCCAGGCCGATCGGCCCCGCGCCGACGATCGCGACGACGTCGCCCGGTCGTACCGTCCCGTTGAGCACGCCCACCTCGTAGGAGGTCGGCAGGATGTCGGCGAGCATCAACATCTGCTCATCGGAGACGCCGTTCGGGATCGGGTGGGTGGAGGTGTCGGCGAACGGCACCCGCACCTGTTCGGCCTGTACCCCGTCGATGAGGTGGCCCAGGATCCAGCCGCCGCCGGCCAGGCACTGTCCGTAGCTGCCCGCCCGGCAGTAGCGACAGCTGCCGCAGGCGCTGATGCACGACACCAGGACCCGGTCGCCGACCGCGACCCGGCGTACGCCGGACCCGACGGCGGTGACCGTCCCGACCGCTTCGTGCCCGAGGATCCGGCCCGGTTGAACCTCGGGGACGTCGCCGTTGAGGATGTGCAGGTCGGTGCCGCAGATGGTGACGGCGTCGACGCTCACCACGGCGTCGGTCGGATCGTGGAGGGCGGCGTCGGGGACGTCCTCCCAGGCGCGCCGATGGGGACCGTGAAAAACCATCGCCTTCATGAGCTGACCCTTCCCGTGGCCGATGACTCGACACTGCGCGCTCCGGGTGCTGCCGACTAGTGCCTTGGGTCATCGGCACGCCGGACTTCGGGCTCCATGGCCATCGCCACGGCGGCGGCCATCTCGGAGCGCCGTTTGCGTCCCGTGCTGCGATGACTAACTACGCTGGCCGGGTGACCGCGACCGAGGAACGACCCGTCGCGGCATCCGAAGGCGACGCGTCGGTGTCGCCTGACCGGCGACTCATCCTCCTGCGCCGAATCGCCGTGGCGACGTGGTTGGTCGTCGTCGGCTACCGGATCGCCGCCACCGGCATCGCGTTCAACCGCGAACTGCTGCTGCTCTACATCTGCACCGGGCTGGTGGCCGCCAGCATCGGCCGCCGACGCGTGCTGTACGTCATCCGCGACTGGCTTCCGTTCGCGCTGGTGCTGGTGGTGTACGACCTGTCCCGTGGCGCCGCCGACCTCATCGGCCGACCGACGCTGTGGCACTGGCAGGCCGACGCCGACCGCTGGATGTTCTTCGGCGTGATGCCGACGGTCTGGCTGCAGGAACGCCTCAAGCAGCCGAACCCGCCGTGGTGGGAGGTGGTCATCAGCACCACCTACATGTCGTTCTTCATCGTGCCGTACGTGATCGCCGGCGTGCTGTGGTTGCGCAACCGCGAGGAGTGGCGGAAGTTCGCCCAGCTGTTCGTGATCCTGTCCTTCACCGCGCTGGTGATCTACGCGCTGGTGCCGGCGGCGCCGCCGTGGGCCGCGGCACGCTGTACGGCGGCCGATGTCGTGACTGGCCCGGCGGGGCCGAGTTGCATGTTCCGTTCGGCCCGGGAGGTACCCGACGGCGGCATCCTCGGGGCGATGTCCGCCACCCAGCCCGGCGCGCACGACTGGGTCGAGCGGATCTCCACCCGCGGCTGGGGGGTGTTGAGGTTGGACACCGCGCGGGCGCTCCTCGACGAGGGCCAGGCCAGTGTGAACCTGGTCGCGGCGATCCCGTCGCTGCACGCCGGGCTGAGCCTGGCGATCGCGCTGTTCCTGTGGAACCGGATCGGCCGTCGCTGGCGACCGGTGCTGGTGGCCTACGTGCTGACGATGGCGTTCACCCTGGTGTACTCGGCCGAGCACTACGTGATCGACATCCTGTTGGGCTGGACGCTCGCGGTGGCGGTGACGTGGTTGTTGAGCGCCTTGCGGCGCAGCCGGTCTCGGTGACGGTCCAGACTCATTACACTTCTTGAACAACCGTCCATCAGATGTAACACTGGACGGCATGCCGGACACCCACGTCGTCACCAATCAGGCCCCCCCGTTCCTCGGTCACAACCCGGCGGCCGCGCCGGTGCTGGTCGAGGCCCTCATTCGCGAGGGCGGTGAGTGGGGCCTGCCCGAGGTCACCGAACTCGGCGCGCTCTCGGGCACCGCGCAGGCGCAGCGCTGGGGCGAGCTGGCCGACCGTAACGTCCCGATCCTGCACACCCACGACCGCTACGGGCACCGCGTCGACGAGATCGAGTACGACCCCGCATACCACGAGTTGATGACCGTCGCCGTCGGACACGGTCTGCACGCGGCGCCCTGGGCCGACGACCGGCCCGGTGCGCACGTGGTGCGCGCGGCGAAGAATTCGGTGTGGACCGTCGAGCCGGGCCACCTGTGCCCGATCTCGATGACCTACGCCGTGGTGCCCGCGCTGCGGTTCAATCCCGATCTCGCCGCGATCTACGAACCCCTGCTGACCAGCCGGGTGTACGACCCCGAACTCGCGGTGCCGGCCACCAAGGCGGGCATCACGGCGGGCATGTCGATGACCGAGAAGCAGGGCGGCTCCGATGTCCGTGCCGGCACCACCCAGGCCGTGCCCAACGGTGACGGCAGCTACTCGCTGACCGGGCACAAGTGGTTCACCTCGGCCGCGATGAGCGACATCTTCCTGGTGCTCGCGCAGGCGCCGGGCGGATTGAGCTGCTTCCTGCTGCCGCGGGTGCTGCCCGATGGCACCCGCAACCGGATGTTCATCCAACGACTCAAGGACAAGCTCGGCAACCACGCCAACGCGTCCAGCGAGGTCGAGTACGACGGCGCCGTGGCCTGGCTGGTGGGGGAGGAGGGCCGCGGTGTGCCGACCATCATCGAGATGGTCAACCTGACCCGGCTGGACTGCACCCTGGGCAGCGCCACCAGCATGCGCAACGGGCTGTCCCGCGCGGTGCATCACACGCAGTACCGAAAAGCGTTCGGCGCCAAGCTGATCGACCAACCATTGATGCGAAACGTGCTGGCCGACATGGCCGTCGAGGCCGAGGCGGCCACCATGCTCGCCATGCGGATGGCCGGTGCCACCGACCGGGCGGTGCGCGGTGACGACCGGGAGGCACTGTTGCGCCGGATCGGCCTGGCCGCCGGCAAGTACTGGGTGTGCAAGCGGGCCACCGCGCACGCGGCCGAGGCCATGGAATGCTTCGGCGGCAACGGGTACGCCGAGGAGTCGGGAATGCCGCGGCTGTTCCGGGAGGCCCCGCTGATGGGCATCTGGGAGGGTTCCGGCAACGTCAGCGCACTGGATACGTTGCGCGCCATCGCAACCCGGCCCGAATGCGTGGACGTGTTGTTCGACGAACTGGCCGCCCCGGCCGGGCAGGATCCGCGCCTGGCGCTACGACTGGACGCGCTCAAGGTGGCCCTCGGCGACGTGGAGACGCTGGAGTACCGGGCCCGCAAGGTCGCCGAGGACATCAGCCTGGCGCTGCAGGGCGGACTGCTGATCCAGCACGGCGATCCGGCGGTGGCCGAGGCCTTCCTGGCCACTCGCTACGACGGCCGCTGGGGCGGTGCCTATGGCACGCTGCCGACCGGGCTGGACGTCGCGCCCATCCTCGACCGGGCCCTGGCGTCGCACCGATGACGCACGCGATCAGGCCGGTCGACCTCGACAACCTGAAGACCATGACGTACGAGGTCACCGGACGGGTAGCGCGGATCACGTTCAACCGGCCGGACAAGGGCAACGCGATCGTCGCCGACACCCCGCTGGAACTGTCGGCGCTGGTCGAACGGGCCGACCTCGATCCCGCGGTGCACGTCATCCTGGTATCCGGTCGTGGTGCGGGGTTCTGCGCCGGATTCGACCTGTCGGCCTACGCCGACGGGACGTCCTCCCCGGGCGACACCGGCGGCTATCGCGGAACGGTGCTCGACGGAAAGACCCAGGCCCGCAACCATCTTCCCGATCAGCCGTGGGATCCCATGGTCGACTATCAGATGATGAGCCGGTTCGTGCACGGGTTCGCCAGCCTGATGCGCGCCGACAAGCCCACGGTGGTCAAGATCCACGGCTACTGCGTGGCCGGCGGCACCGACATCGCGTTGCACGCCGATCAGATCATCGTCGCCGCCGACGCCAAGATCGGCTACCCGCCGATGCGGGTCTGGGGTGTGCCGGCCGCCGGACTGTGGGCGCATCGGCTGGGTGACCAGCGGGCCAAGCGGCTGCTGTTCACCGGCGACTGCATCAGCGGCGCGCAGGCCGCCGAGTGGGGCCTGGCGGTCGAGGCGGCCGAACCTGCCGACCTCGACGAGCGCACCGAACGACTGGTCGAGCGCATCGCCGCGATGCCGATCAATCAGCTGATCATGGCCAAGCTGGCGTGCAATGCCGCGCTGTCGAACTCGGGGGTGGCCACCAGCCAGATGATCAGCACGGTCTTCGACGGCATCGCACGTCACACGCCCGAGGGTCACGCGTTCGTGGCCGACGCCGGACAACACGGCTTCCGGGAAGCGGTGCTACACCGCGACGGGCCGTTCGGCGACGCCGGCCGTCGCACCTCCGGAGTCTGAGGCGATGACGGCGGTGGCCGGCCCGGGCCGGATGACGGCCCGGTCGGTGGTGTTGTCGGTGTTGCTGGGGGCGCATCCGGCCTGGGCCACCGCGGCCGAATTGATCAGGCTCACCGCTGATTTCGAGATCAAGGAGTCGACGCTGCGGGTCGCGCTCACCCGCATGGTGGCCGGCGGCGACCTGATCCGCTCCGACGACGGCTACCGGCTCTCGGAGCGATTGCTCGAGCGCCAGCGACGCCAGGACGACGCGTTGCGGCCGGCGCTGCGGGACTGGGACGGCTCCTGGCTGACCGCGGTGGTGACCAGTGTGGGCGAGGATGCCAGGACACGGTCTGATCTGCGAAAGCTATTGCAGGACAGCAGATTCGGTGAGCTTCGCGAAGGGGTGTGGCTGCGGCCGGATAACCTGCGGGCCGAACTCGATCCCGGCATCGCCCGGCATGTCCGGCTGCTGCGCAGCACCGACGATGCGCCGGCCGAACTGGCGGCCCAGCTCTGGGATCTGGCCGGCTGGTCGGCCGCGGCCACCGAGTTGATCGCGGCCATGTCCCGGGCACAGGATCCAGCGACCGAATTCACCATCGCGGCGGCGATGGTCCGGCATCTGCGGACGGATCCGGTTCTGCCCCCGGAATTGACGCTGCCGGATTGGCCGGGTTGGCAATTGCGCGCCGAGTACGCACGGTTCGCCGACGCGCTGGCGCAACGCCGCGATCAGCCGCTGGCGGCCAGCAACGTTGCGCGGTAGAGCGTCGGGGTGGTGCCGAACCAGCGCTGGCAGGCGCGCGTGAGCACACTCTGTTCGGCGTAGCCGAGTTGGCGCGTCAGGTGTGCCAGCGTGATGTCGGGGTTTCGCAGGCAGCGCTGGGCGGTGTCGCGGCGCACTCGGTCGAGGATCTCGGCGAAGGTGGTCTGCTCGGTGGAAAGCTTGCGCTGCAGCGCCTTTGGATGCAGGCCCATCTGTGTGGCGACGATGTCGATGGTGGCGGTGCCGGTGGGCAGCAGATGCCGGGTGATGTCGGAGACCGCGCGGGCGGCCGTCTGCGGGCGCTGCTCGACGATGCTGTCGAGGTAGTCCATCGCGGTCTGGTGCATCAGGTGGTCCCGGCGCAGCGGGCGATCCAGTTCGGCCGCCCTGATGCTGAATCCGGCCGCCGGTTCGCCGAACCGGACCGGGCAGCCGAAGTAGTGGCGGTAATCCGCTGCGGGCCCTACCGGGGGATGCGGAATGTGCGCGGCCACGGGCCGGTAGTCCGGGCCGAGCAGGAACTGCAGCACCCGCAGCGTAATGCCGAGTGACAGTTCCACGGTCTGCTCCTGCGGCGGCGCCGGCTCCAGTTCGACCCGATACTCCAAGAACATCAGCGCCGGGTCCGCGTGCGGGTGCAGGCGTACCGAGAGCCCGGGACTGTACGCGGCCATGAACAGATCGAAGATCCGCAACGCGGCGCCCAGGGTCTCGGCGGTCCGGGCCGCCACGCCGAGCGGGCCGAGGATCTCGATGCCCTGACGCAATCCGAGCCGACGGCCGAAATCCATTGTGCCGGTGGCGGTTGCGGCGGCCTCGATGGCGCCGATCCCACCGCGCAGGCCGACGTAGACGTCGCTGCGGCCGGCATCCGCGGCCCGGATACCGTGCGCGGCGAGGAGTTCCTCCGGATCGCCGCCGAGTTCGCGCACCAGCTCGGGGAAGTGCGACAACGCGGTGGCCCGGATCAGCGACATGTCCTCCAAAATCAAGGCTTTGTCCTACGGTGTCAAGACGGTGCCCCATCGGGTGCGCGACGATATCTGGCCGGTTGCGTTTCGACACGAGGAGCACGATGACACCGAGAGCCCGAACCGTCCTGGCCCTGCTGGTGCTGGTGCTGAGCAGCGCCCTGGCGGCCTGCGGCTCCGACAAGCCCGGCCCGGCCGCTTCGTCGGGGACGTCGGATACCTCGACCGCCGCTGGAGCTTCCGAGGCCGACCTGGCCACCGCCGCCGTCGACGCATACACATACGGCTATCCGCTGGTGACCATGGAGTACACCCGCCGGGCGTTCACCAACACCGTTGAGCCGCAGGGCACCCAGGCACCCATGGGTCAGTTCGTCCGACTGCGCGAATACCCCAATGCGCAGTTCCGGGCGGTGACCGCCCCGAACGCCGACACCCTGTACACCCAGGCGTGGTTCGACGTGTCCAAGGAGCCCTACATCCTCAGCGTGCCCGATATGGGTGACCGGTACTTCCTGCTGCCCATGCTCGACGCCTGGACCAACGTGTTCGCCTCGCCGGGCAAGCGCACCACCGGCACCAAGGCGCAGACGTTCGCGATCACCGGTCCCGGCTGGACGGGCACGTTGCCCGAAGGCGTCACGGAGTACAAGTCCCCGACGGCCCTGGTCTGGCTGCTCGGCCGGATCTACTGCACCGGCACGCCCGAGGACTACGCCGCCGTGCACGCGCTGCAGGACAAGATCACCGCGGTGCCGCTGTCGAGTTACGGCAAGCCGTACACGCCGCCGCCGGGCACCGTTGATCCCGCGCTCGACACGAAAACCGCGGTGCGCGAACAGGTCAACGCGCTCGACGGCGCGGCGTTCTTCACCGACCTGGCCAAGCTGCTGAAGGACAACCCGCCGGCCGCCGCGGACGCACCCGTCGTCGCGGAGCTGGCGGCGCTGGGCATCGTGCCCGGCCAGGACTTCGATCCCGGCAAGTCCGATCTGCAGACGGCCAACGCGATCGCCGATGCGCCCAAGGCCGGGCAGGCCAAGATCCAGGCCTGGGCGGTCGACGGCGTAAAGGCCGGCGACATCAACCTCATCAACGGCTGGCTGTTCACCACCAAGACCGGCAACTACGGCACCAACTTCCTGCAGCGGGCCTACATCACCTGGATCGGGCTGGGCGCCAACCTGCCCGAGGATGCGGTGTACCCCACCTCCGAGGGCCCCGCCCGGGGGCAGAAGTACAGCGGCGCGAACAAGTACGTCATGCACTTCAACAAGGGTGAGCTCCCGCCGGTGCAGGGCTTCTGGTCGCTGACCATGTACGACGCGGACTACTTCTTCGTGGACAACCCGCTCAACCGGTACACGCTGAGCCAGCGCAACCAGTTGAAGGAGAACGCCGACGGCTCGGTCGACCTGTACCTGCAGGCCGAGAACCCCGGGCCCGACAAGGAATCCAACTGGCTGCCCGCACCCACGGACGACTTCGTGCTGATGCTGCGGCTGTACTGGCCCAACAGCACGCCGCCATCGATCATCGACGGAACCTGGAAGCCGCCCGCCGTCACGCAGCAGTGATGGCACACTCGACACCGTGAGCGGCGGAGTGCGGGTCGAGCGCAGCGGTGCGGTGGTCACGGTGGTGATGAACCGGCCGCAGGCCCGCAACGCGGTCAATGCCCCGGCCGCCGCCGAGCTGGTCGACGCGTTCACCGACTTCGATGCCGACGACAGCGCGGCGGTCGCCGTTCTCTGGGGTGACGGCGGAACATTCTGCGCCGGAGCCGATCTCAAGGCGTTCGGCACGCCCGAGATGAACAAGCTCCAGCCCGACGGCCCGGGTCCGATGGGGCCGACCCGGATGACGCTGTCCAAACCGGTGATCGCCGCCGTCAGCGGCCACGCCGTGGCCGGTGGCCTGGAGCTGGCCCTGTGGTGCGATCTGCGCGTCGCCGAGGAGGACGCCGTGTTCGGGGTGTTCTGCCGGCGCTGGGGCGTGCCACTGATCGACGGCGGCACCGTGCGGCTTCCCCGGCTCATCGGGCAGAGCCGCGCGCTGGACCTGATCCTGACCGGTCGGGCCGTCGGCGCCGCCGAGGCACTCGACATCGGCCTGGCCAACCGGGTGGTGCCGACCGGCACGGCCCGCGAGCGGGCCGAGGAACTTGCGGCCGAACTGGCGGAGCTGCCGCAGCAATGCCTGCGCGCTGACCGGCTCTCGGCCCTGCACCAGTGGGGCATGCCGGAGGAGTCGGCGATGGCGGCCGAGTTCACCAGCATCGAGCGGGTGGCGGCCGAATCGATGGCGGGCGCCCAGCGGTTCGCCGGCGGCGCCGGGCGGCACGGCGCCAGCGACCCGCTCAGCCCTTCTTGATGTCGTTGCCGGTGCCCAGGTTGCTGACCGTCGGGTCGCCGGCCTGGTAGATCACGGTGTTGTTGAGTCCGACCACGGACAGGTCCTGCTCGACGGTCTCCAGGGTGATCCTGTTGTCGGCGCCGCCGACGTTCACCGATGTGCACCGGCCGTGGACGGTCAGGGTGTTGTTCGATCCGCCCACGTTGAGCGCCTTGCCGTCGCCGCAGTCGATCTGTGCGGTGGTCCCGTAGGACCCGTAGTTGATGGTGTTGCCCACCTGGACCGATGAACCTGCCGGTCGGTCGGATCCGCAGCCGGCTGCGGTGACGGCCATGCCGACCGCCACGATCAGGCCGGCGTGGCGCATCAGGCCGGGATGCGGTTGATGACGTTGGTCATGCCCAGTTCGCGGCCGCGGTCGACGACCACCGGTTCGCCGTTCTTGTACAGCGCGGTCTGGTTGAAGCCGTACACGGTGATGTCGTTGATCACGTTGTCGGCGACGACCGTGTTGCCGGAGCCCTGGATGGTGACCGCCCAGCAGTTGCCCACCGCGGTGATGATGTTGTCGGACCCGTTGACGAACAGCGTCGCGTCGTTGCAGTCGACGGTCTGCGTCAGGCCGACCGACGTGATGTGCGTGTCGCCATTCTTGGCCGCCGCCACCGGGGTTCCGAGCGGCACCGTCACGGCGATGACCGCCAGGGCCGCAACCGCAGTCCGAAGCACATGACCTCCAGGTCCTCGTGGGGTTCGGCGCAAGCCTAACTTTCCCCGCCCGCCCGGGGTGCGCAGTTGCCCCGGTCACTTCGCTGGTCTAATGGTCGGGGAGTTGAACCTCGGGCATACGGTCGGGGGGCCGGAACGGTCCGAAAGGGGTTGGTGATGTCAGCAGAGCCTGAGCCGGAGGCGGAGGCGCGCCCGCGCGGCCGTTCCCCGCGGACGGCCAAGCTCAGCCGCGACATCATCGTCAACGCCGCGCTGAACTTCCTGGACCGCGAGGGCTGGGACGCACTGACCATCAATGCGCTGGCCGCGCATTTGGGCACCAAGGGCCCGTCGCTGTACAACCACGTGCAGAGCCTCGACGACCTGCGCCGGACGGTGCGGATGCGCGTGATCGGCGACATCATCGGCATGCTCAACACCGTCTGCGAGGGCCGGACCCGTGACGATGCGGTGCTGGTGATGGCCAGCGCCTACCGCAGTTACGCCCACCACCACCCGGGCCGGTATTCGGCATTCACCCGGATGCCCTTCGGCGACGACGACCCCGAGTACAGCCTGGCCACCAAGGCGGCCGCCGGGCCCGTCATCGACGTACTGGCGTCCTACGGCCTCGAGGGGGAGAAGGCGTTCTACGCCGCTCTGGAGTTCTGGTCGGCGATGCACGGTTTCGTCCTGCTGGAGATGACCGGCGTGATGGACGACGTCGACACCGACGGGGTCTACGCCGACATGGTGTTGCGGCTGGCGGCCGGGCTGGAGCGCCGGTAGTCGCCTGACCTGCGCGAAGGCGGGCGTCGAGCACTGTTTTGGCGCGTTTTGTCGGGGTGGGCTGGACTGGTATTGTGGTAGCTCGTGCCTGGCCTCGTTGGGCGCACGCGACTGCACCATCAGTGAGCATGCGCGCACGCCGGGCCAATTCGCATGTGCACCTAAACGCATCGAAGCATGTTCGATGAGTTCGGGCGCGTGCGACACGCCCGGCCGCGGGGTAACGCGGCGGGGCGAACGAGCAGTACACAGACCTGAAGCAGTAACCCGAGCAGGGCAATAAGGAAGCAAAGAGGAAGCCGGTACATGCCAACCATCAACCAGCTGGTCCGCAAGGGTCGCCACGATAAGACCGCCAAGGTCAAGACGGCGGCGCTGAAGGGCAGCCCGCAGCGGCGCGGCGTGTGCACCCGCGTGTACACCACCACCCCGAAGAAGCCGAACTCGGCGCTTCGGAAGGTCGCCCGCGTGAAGCTGACCAGCGGGGTCGAGGTCACCGCCTACATCCCCGGTGAGGGCCACAACCTGCAGGAGCACTCGATGGTGCTCGTGCGTGGCGGTCGGGTGAAGGACCTTCCGGGCGTCCGCTACAAGATCATCCGCGGTTCGCTGGACACCCAGGGTGTCAAGAACCGCAAGCAGGCACGGAGCCGTTACGGCGCCAAGAAGGAGAAGAGCTGATGCCGCGCAAGGGGCCGGCGCCCAAGCGCCCTCTGGTCAATGATCCCGTCTACGGGTCGCAGCTGGTCACCCAGCTGGTCAACAAGGTTCTGCTGGACGGGAAGAAATCCCTGGCCGAGCGCATTGTCTACGGTGCGCTCGAGCAGGCCCGCGACAAGACCGGCACCGATCCGGTGATCACCCTCAAGCGCGCTCTCGACAACGTCAAGCCCGCCCTCGAGGTGCGCAGCCGCCGCGTCGGTGGCGCCACCTACCAGGTGCCCGTCGAGGTCCGCGCCGAGCGGTCCACCACGCTGGCACTGCGCTGGCTGGTCAGCTTCTCCCGGGCACGCCGCGAGAAGACGATGGTCGAGCGCCTGGCCAACGAGATCCTGGACGCCAGCAACGGCCTGGGCGCCTCCGTCAAGCGACGTGAGGACACCCACAAGATGGCCGAGGCGAACCGGGCCTTCGCGCACTACCGCTGGTGATCGCCCCCGCCGGATTCCCGGCGGGACAGGCGCCACCAAACGACTGAAGCAACTGAAAGAGTGGGATAACAGCCGTGGCACAAGACGTGCTGACCGACCTGACCAAGGTCCGCAACATCGGCATCATGGCGCACATCGATGCCGGCAAGACCACCACCACCGAGCGCATCCTGTACTACACCGGCATCAGCTACAAGATCGGTGAGGTGCACGACGGTGCCGCCACGATGGACTGGATGGAGCAGGAGCAGGAGCGGGGTATCACCATCACCTCGGCCGCTACCACCTGCTTCTGGAACGGCAACCAGATCAACATCATCGACACCCCCGGCCACGTCGACTTCACCGTCGAGGTGGAGCGGTCGCTGCGGGTGCTCGATGGCGCCGTTGCCGTCTTCGACGGCAAGGAGGGCGTCGAGCCCCAGTCCGAGCAGGTCTGGCGTCAGGCCGACAAGTACGACGTGCCGCGCATCTGCTTCGTCAACAAGATGGACAAGATCGGCGCCGACTTCTACTTCTCCGTCAAGACGATGGAGGACCGTCTCGGTGCCAACGTCATCCCGATCCAGATCCCGATCGGCTCCGAGGGTGACTTCGAGGGCATCGTCGACCTGGTCGAGATGAAGGCCAAGGTCTGGCGCGGCGAGACCAAGCTCGGTGAGACTTACGAGACCCTGGACCTTTCGAGCCTTCCTTCCGAGTACCAGGAGAAGGCCGACGAGTATCGCACCAAGCTGCTCGAGGCCGTCGCCGAGACCGACGAGGCCCTGCTGGAGAAGTACTTCGGCGGCGAGGAACTCTCGATCGACGAGGTCAAGGGCGCGCTGCGCAAGCTGACCATCAGCTCGACCGCCTACCTGGTGCTGTGCGGTTCGGCGTTCAAGAACAAGGGCGTGCAGCCCATGCTCGACGCCGTCATCGACTACCTGCCCTCGCCGCTGGACGTGCCGCCCGCGGTGGGCCACGCGCCGGGCAAGGAGGACGTCGAGGTCATCCGCAAGCCGTCCGTCGACGAGCCGTTCTCGGGCCTGGCCTTCAAGGTCGCCACGCACCCGTTCTTCGGCAAGCTGACCTACGTGCGGGTGTACTCCGGCAAGGTCGACTCCGGTGCCCAGGTCGTCAACGCGACCAAGGGCAAGAAGGAGCGCCTGGGCAAGCTCTTCCAGATGCACTCCAACAAGGAGAATCCGGTCGAGACGGCCAGCGCCGGCCACATCTACGCCGTGATCGGGCTGAAGGACACCACCACCGGTGACACCCTGAGCGACCCGAACGACCAGGTCGTCCTCGAGTCGATGACCTTCCCGGACCCGGTCATCGAGGTGGCCATCGAGCCCAAGACCAAGAGTGACCAGGAGAAGCTGAGCCTGTCGATCCAGAAGCTCGCCGAGGAGGATCCGACCTTCAAGGTGCACCTGGACCAGGAGACCGGCCAGACCGTCATCGGCGGCATGGGCGAGCTGCACCTGGACATCCTGGTGGACCGGATGCGTCGCGAGTTCAAGGTCGAGGCCAACGTCGGCAAGCCGCAGGTCGCCTACAAGGAGACCATCAAGCGCGAGGTCAAGAACGTCGAGTTCACCCACAAGAAGCAGACCGGTGGCTCGGGCCAGTTCGCGAAGGTGATCATCAACCTCGAGCCGTTCGTCGGCGAGGACGGTGCCACCTACGAGTTCGAGAACAAGGTCACCGGTGGCCGTATCCCGCGCGAGTACATCCCGTCGGTGGACGCCGGTGCGCAGGACGCCATGCAGTACGGCGTACTGGCCGGCTACCCGCTGGTGAACGTGAAGGTCACCCTGCTCGACGGCGCCTACCATGACGTCGACTCCTCGGAAATGGCCTTCAAGATCGCCGGTTCGCAGGTCATGAAGAAGGCTGCCGGACAGGCGCAGCCGGTCATCCTCGAACCGATCATGGCCGTCGAGGTCACCACGCCCGAGGACTACATGGGCGACGTGATCGGCGACCTGAACTCCCGCCGTGGTCAGATCCAGGCCATGGAGGAGCGCAGCGGTGCGCGCGTCGTCAAGGCGCAGGTGCCGCTGTCGGAGATGTTCGGCTACGTCGGCGACCTCCGGTCGAAGACCCAGGGCCGGGCCAACTACTCCATGGTGTTCGACTCGTACGCCGAGGTTCCGGCGAACGTGTCGAAGGAGATCATCGCGAAGGCCACCGGGGAATAATCTCCGGTTACCTTGTGCAGCAACACAACTGAAAAAAACAACACCTGCTTTAACCAAAGCACCAACAAGTCCAGGAGGACACAGAAGTGGCGAAGGCGAAGTTCGAGCGGACGAAGCCGCACGTCAACATCGGGACCATCGGTCACGTTGACCACGGCAAGACCACGCTGACTGCAGCAATCACCAAGGTTCTGCACGACAAGTACCCCGATTTGAACGAGTCGCGCGCATTCGACCAGATCGACAATGCGCCCGAGGAGCGTCAGCGCGGTATCACCATCAACATCTCGCATGTTGAGTACCAGACCGACAAGCGGCACTACGCCCACGTGGATGCCCCCGGTCACGCTGACTACATCAAGAACATGATCACCGGTGCCGCCCAGATGGACGGCGCGATCCTGGTGGTCGCCGCCACCGACGGCCCGATGCCGCAGACCCGCGAGCACGTGCTGCTGGCCCGCCAGGTCGGCGTGCCCTACATCCTGGTTGCGCTGAACAAGGCCGACATGGTGGACGACGAGGAGCTCATCGAGCTCGTCGAGATGGAGGTCCGCGAACTGCTGGCCGCCCAGGACTTCGACGAGGACGCCCCGGTCATCAAGGTGTCGGCGCTGAAGGCCCTCGAGGGTGACGCGAAGTGGGTCAAGTCCGTCGAGGATCTGATGGACGCGGTCGACGAGTCGATCCCGGACCCGGTCCGCGAGACCGACAAGCCGTTCCTGATGCCCGTCGAGGACGTCTTCACCATCACCGGCCGCGGCACCGTGGTCACCGGTCGTGTCGAGCGTGGCGTGATCAACGTGAACGAGGAAGTCGAGATCGTCGGCATCCGCCCGACCGTCACCAAGACCACCGTCACCGGTGTCGAGATGTTCCGCAAGCTGCTCGATCAGGGCATGGCGGGCGACAACGTCGGTCTGCTGGTTCGTGGCATCAAGCGTGAGGACGTCGAGCGTGGCCAGGTTGTGGTCAAGCCCGGCACCACCACCCCGCACACCGAGTTCGACGGCAGCGTCTACATCCTGTCCAAGGACGAGGGCGGCCGCCACACGCCGTTCTTCAACAACTACCGTCCGCAGTTCTACTTCCGGACCACGGACGTGACCGGCGTGGTGACCCTGCCCGAGGGCACCGAGATGGTGATGCCCGGTGACAACACCGACATCTCCGTCAAGCTGATCCAGCCCGTCGCCATGGACGAGGGCCTGCGCTTCGCGATCCGCGAGGGCGGCCGTACCGTCGGCGCCGGCCGGGTTACCAAGATCCACAAGTAGTTCCTGCGCGAGCAGACGTAAAGGCCCCCATTTCCTCCGGGAAATGGGGGCCTTTACGTCTGCTCGTCCGGCGTGCGGCATCTACGCTGACACCGTGCTGCTCCGCTACCTCAAGGCCCAGGGGTTCGTGCTGCTGTGCGGCGGCTTGGTGGGGCCGATCTTCCTGGCGGTGTATTTCGCGCTGGGCGCGGATCCGCTGTTGAAGTGGATGTTCTGGTGGGGCCTACTGGTCACCGGGGCCGATGTGCTGATCGCACTGGCAATGGCGAACTACGGTGCCAGGAGCGCTGCGACGTCACAGTTCCTGGAGAGTTCCGGCGTGCTCGCCCTGGCGCGGATCACCAGCATCAACGACACCCCGGTGTTCGTCAACGATCAGCAGATGATCAAGGTGGCATTCCACGTCGAAATGCCGGGCGGCGCCGGGTTCGATTCCGAGCAGACGATGACCTCCAGCCCGGCGCGCATGCAGATCCTCAACGGACGCAAACTTGTCGTGCTCGTCGATCCCGCCACCAACAAGTACCAGATCGATTGGGACAGAAGCGCTCTCGTCAACGGCGCGGTACCCGCACAGTTCACGCTCGACGAGGACGGCAAGACCTACGATCTGTCCGGCCAGGCCGCCCCGCTGATGGACATCATGCGGATACTGAAGGCCAACAACATTCCGGTGCAGGGCACCATCGACATCCGGTCCAATCCCGCGGTGCGCCAGCAGGTCATGCAGATCGTCCGCGCGGCAGGCCGGACTTCGGCGCCCGCCTCGGGACAGCCCTCGAGCGAACCGGCGCGGTCAGTGGCCGACCGCCTGACCGAACTGGACACGCTGCGCGACAGCGGCACGATCACCGACGCGGAATACACCGCCAAGCGCCAGCAGATCATCTCCGAGCTCTGAGCCCGGCGAACGTCCCCGGGTTCGGGGACCGAATTCTCTCGCGGCGCCGGGCCGGCCGCTTGCACAATGGCCTCGAGCGCGGCTCGGGGGAAGGCGGACGATGACCGAGGAGCAAGAACCGGCACCGGACATCAGGCGCCCGTCGATGGCCGATGCGCTGATCCCGCTGGTCGCGTTGACCACCCTGATCGCGGTATCGCTGGCGCTGTTCGGGCTCGACGCCCTCGACGGCCCGATCCAGGTCGGCCTGCTGGTGTGCTGTGCGATCGCGGCACTGATCGGGCTGCGCAACGGCCATCCCTGGTCGGCGGTCCAGGCAGCCGGGCAGGGTGCCCTGACGTCCATCACCAGCGCGATCTTCATCCTGCTGGCCGTCGGCGCGCTGATCGGCACCTGGAACCTGTCGGGCACCATCCCGACCCTGGTCTACTACGGCATGCACGTGCTGTCGCCGGCCGTGTTCTACGTCGCCACGGCGGTCATCTGCGGTGTGGTCGCGCTGTCCATCGGCAGCTCGTGGACCACCGCGGCGACGGTCGGTGTCGGGCTGATCGGCATCGCGGCCGTACTGGGGGTGTCGCCGGCGATCACGGCCGGCGCCGTCATCTCGGGCGCCTATCTCGGGGACAAGACCTCGCCGCTGTCGGAGACGACCATCCTCACCTCGCAGATGGTCGGGGTCGACCTGTACACGCATATCCGTTCGCAGATCTGGACCAGCGTGCCGGCCTTCCTGCTGGCCGCCGTCGGGTTCACCGTCGCCGGTTTCGTCGGGCCCGCGCCCACCCACGACGCGGCCTATCAGGACATCGAGCTGACCAAGCTCGACGCCATCTTCTGGATCACGCCGCTGAACCTGCTGCCGTTGGTGCTGCTGGCGTTCCTGTCGATCCGCAAGGCGCCGGCGTCGCTGGCGCTGCTGGGTTCGGCCATCTTCGCCGGTATCCAGGCCACGATCCTGCAGCGCGACGTGGTCAACGGGTTCATCCACGAGATCGGCGGCCACGCCAACCCGATCGTGGGTTCCATCCAGGCGGTCTGGAAGACGATGGCCAACGGGTTCCAGATGAACTCCGGCATCGCCGACATCGACCGGCTGCTGTCCCGCGGCGGGATGGACAGCATGCTGCTCACCATCTGGCTGATCATCGCCGCCGTCACCTTCGGGGCGCTGCTCGAGCAACTGGGTCTCATCGACCGGCTGATCACGCCGATGATCGAACGGGCCAGGACGCGGGGCCGGCTCTATCTGACGGTGTTCGGGTTCGGCTTCGGGCTCAATGTGGTGGCCGGGGACCAGTACATCGCGCTGGTGCTACCGAGCCGGATGTTCCGCGCCGAGTTCGCCGCGCGTGGTTTGGCTCCGCAGAACCTGTCGCGGCTGGCCGCGGACAGTGCGACCGTGACGTCGCCGCTGGTGCCGTGGAATTCGTGCGGGGCGTTCATGGGGGCGGTGCTGGGCGTGCCGACACTGTCGTACGCGGTGTTCGCGTTCTTCAACTGGATCAGCCCGCTGCTGAGCGTGCTGTACGGTTTCACCGGCTTCAAGATCGTCAAGACGCAACCCGTATCCGACACCGAAGGGGCCACATGACCGATGCCGAAGCGGTGACCCGCGACCAGAAGGTCAGCCTCCCGACGCTGACGGCCATGGTCATCGGGTCGATGATCGGATCCGGTGTCTTCCTGTTGCCCCGTCGGTTCGGCGTCGAGACCGGGGTGGCCGGTGCGCTGATCGCCTGGGCGATCGCCGGTACCGGCATGCTGATGCTGGCCTTCGTGTTCCAGCGGCTGGCCACCCGCAAGCCGGACCTCGATGCCGGCCTGTTCACCTACGCCAAGGCCGGTTTCGGCGACTACATGGGCTTCAACTCCGCGTTCGGCTTCTGGGCGTCGGCGTGCGCGGGCAACACGTCGTACTGGGTGCTGATCATGACGACGCTGGGCGCGCTGTTCCCCGCACTGGGCGCCGGGGACACCGTGCTGGCGGTCGTCCTGTCCTCGGTGGGCGTATGGCTGTTCTTCTACCTGATCCTGCGCGGGGTCAAGGAGGCCGCCTCGATAAACCGGATCGTCACCTTCGCGAAGATCATCCCGATCGTCGTGTTCGTGGTGATTGCGATCGTCGCCTTCAAGGGTGGGGTGTTCACCGACAACTTCTGGGGCGGCGACGGAAACTACTCGTGGAGTTCGCTCTTCGAGCAGGCCAAGGGCACCATGCTGATCACGGTGTTCGTCTTCCTCGGCATCGAGGGTGCCAGCGTGTACTCCCGGTTCGCCCGCAAACGCGAGGACGTCGGGCGTGCGACGG
Source organism: Mycobacterium sp. (assembly GCF_046330795.1). Taxonomy (GTDB): domain Bacteria; phylum Actinomycetota; class Actinomycetes; order Mycobacteriales; family Mycobacteriaceae; genus Mycobacterium. The sequence continues at coordinate 363,216 of NZ_JAXLSA010000003.1, forward strand.
TGATCGGATTCCTCTCGGTGCTGGCCGTGCTGATGCTGGTCACGCTGACGTCCTATGGTGTGCTGCCGCAATCGGAGCTGGCTGCCGTCAGCCAGCCGTCGGTGGCCTCGGTGCTGGAATCCATTGTCGGGCCGTGGGGTTCGGTGTTCATCAAGGCCGGTGCGGTCCTGTCGGTGCTGGGCGCCTACCTGGCCTGGACGCTGATGGCGGCCGAGATGCTCTACATCCCGGCGAAGTCCCAGGACATGCCGAAGTTCCTCACCCGGGAGAACAGACACGGTGCCCCGGTTCCCGCCCTCATCATGGCCGGCGGACTGGTGCAGTTGCTGTTGGTCCTGCTGCTGTTCGCCTCGGACGCACTGGATTTCATGCTCGACCTGACGGCGGCGCTGGCGCTGATCCCGTACCTGCTGGCGGCCGCCTACGCGCTGAAACTGACGCTGACCCGGGAGACCTACGAGGACAGGCGCTCGTTGGTGCCCGACACGATCATCGCCGCGATCGCCACGATCTACACCCTGTTCCTGGTCTGGGCCGCCGGCTGGGACCATCTGCTGTTGTCCTGCATCCTCTACGCGCCGGGCGCCATCCTCTACGTCATCGCCCGGCGGGAACGGAACCTGCGGGTGTTCGCGCCCGCCGAAGCCGTGCTGTTCGGCGTCATCGTGCTCGGCGCCATCGCCGGCATCTACGGGTTGATCAACGGCTCCATCCAGATCTAGACAGAAGGGACAGCATGACCCAGCCATCCGCCGGCTATGGCGTGCATTCGGAAGTCGGTGTGCTGCACAAGGTTCTGGTGTGCTCGCCGGGGCTCGCCCACGAACGCCTGACCCCGTCGAACTGTGACGACCTGTTGTTCGACGACGTCTTGTGGGTGCAGAACGCGCGGCGCGACCATTTCGACTTCATCGACAAGATGCGCGCTCGCGACGTCGAGGTGGTCGAGTTGCACGAGCTGCTGGCCCAGACGATGGCGATTCCCGAGGCCAAGGCCTGGCTGCTGGACCGCAAGATCATCGCCAACGAGGTCGGCCCGGGTCTGGTGGACGACACCCGGTCGTTCCTCGACGAGCAGGCACCGAGCCGGCTGGCCGAATTGCTGATCGGCGGCATGTCCATTCGTGACCTGCCGCCGGGGGTGGCCTCCGGCTACCGGCTGCTGGCCCGGGAGAACGCCGGCCTCACCGAATACCTGATGCCGCCGCTGCCCAACACCCTCTACACCCGCGACACCACGTGCTGGATCTACGGCGGGGTCACGCTGAACCCGTTGTTCTGGCCGGCGCGGCACGACGAGACCCTGCTGATGAAGGCCATCTACGAGTTCCACCCGGACTACGTGGGTTCGACCGTGTGGTGGGGCGATCCCGAAAAGTCTTGGGCCCTGGCGACATTGGAGGGCGGTGACGTACTGGTCCCGGGCAACGGCGTGGTGCTCATCGGGATGAGTGAACGGTCGTCGCGCCAGGCCATCACCCAGGTGGCCGCCGAGTTGTTCCGCACCGGAGCCGCCGAGCAGGTGATCGTGGCGGGCATGCCGAAGCTGCGCGCGGCGATGCACCTGGACACGGTGTTCACCTTCGCCGACCGCGACGTGGTCACCATCTACCCCGAGATCGTCAACACCATCACCCCGTTCACCCTGCGGCCCGGCGACGACGGCGGCGTGGAAGTCACCGAGGAGAGCCGGTCGTTCGTCGACGTCGTCGCCGCCGCGCTCGGTCTGCCCGCCCTGCGGGTCGTCGAGACGGGCGGCACCCACTACGACTCCGAACGTCAGCAGTGGGACAGCGGGAACAACCTCGTCGCCGTCGCGCCCGGCGTGGTGTTCGCCTATGACCGCAACACGCACACCAACGCGTTGCTGCGCAAGGCCGGGGTGGAGGTCATCACCATCGTCGGTGCCGAACTCGGTCGTGGGCGCGGCGGCGGGCACTGCATGACCTGCCCGATCATCCGTGCCCCGATCGACTACTAGACAGCCCAGAGGACACGGCCATGGCTCCTGAGAACTCGCAGAACCGGGGCGCGGTAACGGGTTTCGCGCTCCGCAACTGGCTGGCCCTGGTGCTGGCGGTGCTCGCGGTGGCGTTCATCGCCCAGAACCGGGACCGCGTGCCGGTGCACCTGTTCTGGCTGACGGTGACCTCCCCGATGTGGTTGCTGCTGACGGCGCTGTTCGCCGCCGGCTGGTTGGTCGGGATGCTGTTCAGGCGGCGCTGACCCGATAACCGGTGGCTTCTAGAACATGTTCTAGTTCTGCTGCTAGCCTGACGGCATGGGATCACTCGACGGCCGGGTCGCGTTCGTCACCGGGGCCGCGCGCGGGCAGGGCCGCGCGCACGCCGTTCGGCTGGCGGCCGACGGCGCCGACATCGTGGCCCTGGACGTCTGCAAGCCGGTCTCCGACTACGTCACCTACCCGATGCCCACGGCCGACGATCTCGCCGAGACCGCGCGGCTGGTCGAGGCCACCGGCCGCACGGCGCTGGTCCGGGAGGTGGACATCCGCGACCTGGCCGCCCAGCAGCAGCTGGTCGCCGAGGCCGTCGAACAGTTCGGCCGCCTGGATATCCTGGTGGCCAACGCCGGAATCCTCTCGTGGGGGCGGCTTTTCGAGATGACCGAAGAGCAGTGGGACGACGTCATCGACGTCAACCTGTCCGGAACGTGGCGCACGGTCCGCGCCGTCGCACCGGCGATGATCGAGGCCGGCAACGGCGGGTCGGTGGTCATCGTCAGCTCGTCGGCCGGCCTGAAGGCCACCCCGGGCAACGGGCACTACTCCGCGTCGAAGGCGGGCCTGACGGCGCTGACCAATGCATTGGCAATCGAGTTGGGGGAGTTCGGGATCCGGGTCAACTCCATCCACCCGTATTCGATCGACACCCCGATGGTCGAGGCCGAGGCCATGATGGCGATCTTCGGAAAGTACCCGCAGTTCCTGCACAGCTTCGCGCCGATGCCGTACAAGCCGAAGAATCACGCCGGCAAGGCCGGACTGCAGGAGTTCATGCGTCCGGAGGAGGTGGCCGATGTGGTGGCCTGGCTGGCCGGTGATGCGTCGGCCACCATCTCGGGATCGCAGATCGCCGTCGACCGCGGCACGATGAAGTACTGACACCGGCATTCTCACTCGCGCCGAAACGTGCGTTTGGGCGGATGGGGTTACTTGGGGAGCACCACCACCGGCACGGGGCTGTACCGGATGATCTTGGCGCCGTGCGAGCCGAGGAACACGCCCTTGATGCCGCGCCGGCCGGTGGTGCCGAGCATCAGCAGCTCGCCGTCGTCCCACTCGGTGTTGTCCAGCGCCTGATCCCAGCCGTTCCCGGTGATCACCTGCAATTCCACGTCGCCGGTGACGATGCCGTCGGACCGCAGTTTGGCCAGCATGGTGCGCAGGTCCGCGGCCCACACCTCGAGGATCGAATCCTCGGCGTGCAGGCCGACCTCCGGCGGGAACATGGTGCGGCCGCGGATCGCGAAGCTGATCACCCGCATCGCCACCGGTCGGCCGGCGGTCAGCTCGGCCACCAGCTCGACCACCCGAACCGAGTTGGGGGATCCGGAGTAGGCACACGTCAGCCGGGTGATCCGGCCGCCGCGCGCGCCCCGGTAGCCGCGTGGGCTGATCGCCACCGGCACGGGCGAACTGTGCAGGAGCCAGTCCGTCGTGGTGCCGAGCACGACCTGACCGAGTGCGCCGTCGGAGGAGGAGCCGACCACCAGCACGTCCGCGCCGAGTTCCTCGGTGAGCTCGACCAGCCCGTCGCCGGACGTGCCCGCCGACACCTGCCGGTAGGAGATGTCCAGGCCGGTGGTGTCCGCCAGGTGCGCGGCGGCCTCCGCCCGGGATTCAGCGGCCAAAGTGTTTGCCCACGCGGCATATTCGGCGTCCACCCGTGCCATCGACGGGGTACTCCACGGCTGCGGTACGACGGTGGCCACCACGAGCGAGGTGCCCAGCGCGGCGGCCACCTCGACCGCAAGGTTCAGCGGGGCGGGCCCGCTCTTGCCGACGACGTAGCCGACGACGACGGTCACGATCCGACACCCGGTGCGACCGTCGGGATCACCCCGTCGCCGCCGTCGTTGAGGGCACTGTGGTGCCGGCTCCACAGGAAGTAGAACACCAGCACCACGGCGACCCACAGGATGAACCACACCCAGGTGATGCGTGGCAGGCCGGCCAGCACGATCAGGCAGGCGAGCACCGACAGCACCGGGGTCACCGGATAGCCCGGAACCTTGAACGAGCGGGGCAGGTCGGGCTCGCGTACCCGCAGGATGATCACGCCGACCGACACCACGATGAACGCGACCAGGGTGCCGATGGACACCAGATCCCACAGGTAGTCGATGGGCACGAAGCCGGCCAGCAGTCCGGTGATGATCGCCACGATGATGGTGTTGTTCACCGGCGTCATGGTGGTCGGGTTGACCTTGGCGAAGCGCGACGGCAGCAGACCGTCGCGGCCCATCGCGAACAGGATGCGGGTCTGGCCGTACATCACCACCAGGGTGACCGAGAAGATCGAGATCACCGCACCGAGCGCCAGGATGTTCGACGCCCAGGTCTGGCCGTGCAGCACGTTGCGCAGGATGACCGACAGCCCCGCTTCGGCCTGCTCGTCGGACCCGAACTCCGCGGCGTCCTGCGTGCCGAGGCCGGCGAACGCCACCAGGATGTAGATGCTGGTGACCACCAGGAGAGCGGCGATGATCGCGCGCGGCATGGTTTTCTGCGGGTTCTTGACCTCGTCGCCGGCGGTCGACACCGCGTCCAGGCCGATGAAGGTGAAGAAGATGGTGGCCGCGGCGCCCGTGATGCCGTGAAATCCCTTGGCCCAGAAGTCATGGAAGTGGTCGCTGTTGAACGCGGTGAACGCGACCGCGACGAACAGGGCCAGCACGGCCAGTTTGATGATCACCATGATGGTGTTGACGGTCGCGGATTCGCTGGCGCCGCGGATCAGCAGCAGTGCGCACAATGCGATCAGAATGGTGGCGGGCAAATTCATGATGCCGGGATGCTCGGTGCCCCAGGGTGCCGATGTGAGTGCCTCGGGTATCCGGAATCCGAAGACGTTGTTCAGGAGTTCGTTGAGGTACTGACTCCATCCGATGGACGTCGCCGACATCGAGACGCCGTATTCGAGGAGCAGGCAGGCCGCGACGCCCATCGCGACCACCTCGCCCATCGTGGTGTAGGCGTAGGAATAGGTGGAGCCGGAAACCGGTACCGCCGCGGCCATTTCGGCGTAACAGATGGCCGACAGCCCGGCGGCGATGCCGGCCAGGATGAAGGACACCAGCACCGCGGGCCCGGCCTTGGGCACCGCCTGCTGCAACACGATGAAGATGCCGGTGCCGACGGTGGCGCCGACACCGAACATCGTCAACTGGAATGTGCCGATACTTCGCTTCAGGTGATCGGAGGCTCCGTGGGCGACCGGCGCACCGACTGCCGGTCGCCGGCGCAGCATCTGCTCGGTCAGGCTGAGCGCAGATGAGCCCATGATGCCTCCTGTGTCCCTATGAGGTTCGTTTCATATTTTCTACTCGCGCCTCGTCCATCGCGGCGGTGAATTGGTCGATGGCCCAGTCGATCTCTTCGTCGGTGATCACCAGCGGGGGTGCGAATCGCAGGGTGGAGCCGTGGGTGTCCTTGACCAGGACGCCGCGCTGCGCCAGCAGCATGCTGATGTGCTTACCGGTGCCCAGTTCCGGGTCGATGTCGACGCCGGCCCACAGGCCCATTCCGCGCACGGCGAGCACGCCGTGGCCGATCAGCGCCTCGAGCCGGGTGTGCAGGTGCTTGCCGAGTTCGGTTGCGCGACGCTGGTATTCGCCGGTCGCCAGCATCTGCACGACGGTGGTTCCCACCGCGGCGGCCATCGGGTTGCCGCCGAAGGTGGAGCCGTGTTCGCCGGGGTGCAGGACGCCCAGGATGTCGGCGTTGGCGACCACCGCGGAGACGGGTACCACGCCGCCGCCGAGTGCCTTGCCGAGCAGGTACATGTCCGGTTCGACGCCCCAGTGCTGGCAGGCGAAGGTGTGGCCGGTGCGGGCCAGCCCGGACTGGATCTCGTCGGCGATCATCAGCACGTTGCGCTCGGTGCAGATCTGGCGCACCCGCGGCAGGAAGTCGGCGGGCGGCACGACGATGCCGGCCTCGCCCTGGATGGGTTCGAACAGCACCGCGACGGTGTCGTCGTCGATGGCGGCCGCGACGGCGTCGGCGTCCCCGTAGGGCACGGAGCGGAAGCCGGGCGTGAACGGGCCGAAGCCGCGGCGGGCGGACTCGTCGGAGGAGAAGCTGATGATCGTGGTGGTGCGGCCGTGGAAGTTGCCGTCCATCACGATGATGTTGGCGCGGCCCTCCGCCACGCCCTTGACGTCGGTGCCCCACTTGCGGGCCACCTTGATGCCGCTCTCGACGGCCTCGGCGCCGGTGTTCATCGGCAGCACCATGTCCTTGCCGCACAGTGCGGCCAGCGCCTGGCTGAACGGGCCCAGCTTGTCGGAGTGGAAGGCGCGGCTGACCAGCGTGACGGAGTCGAGCTGGGCGTGCGCGGTGGCGGTGATCTGCGGGTGGCGGTGGCCGAAGTTCACCGCGGAGTAGGCCGCCAGGCAGTCCAGGTAGCGGTTGCCCTCGACGTCGGTGACCCAGCAGCCCTCGGCGGAGGCCGCCACAATGGGTAGGGGGGAGTAGTTGTGTGCGGTGTAACGCGCGTCCACCGCGATGGCGGCGTCGGTGGAGCCGGCGGCGTCGGTCGTCACGGTGTCCAGCATGGTCACGGGGTGCCTCCAATGTTCCGATTTTCCGGGATCCGTGCCCACTGATGCGCGGCAGCCAGGGGTGAGTCCCCGGGGATCCAAGACTGATATGAATCAATGATATTTCTTGCGCGTCACGCAATCAATCGCCGTATCTTGCGTTCTGGGGCTGTATCTGTTGTCCTGAAGTACGGACTGCGACGTTTTGTTGCTTCGCAATGGCGGGAGGCGTCATGGATCGGCTGGACGACACCGACGAACACATCCTGACGGTGCTCGCCGAGCACGCGCGCGCCACCTTCGCCGAGATCGGCGAACGGGTGAACCTGTCCGCGCCGGCGGTCAAGCGCCGCGTCGACCGGATGCTCGACGCGGGCGTCATCCGCGGATTCACCACGGTGGTCGACCGCAGCGCGCTGGGCTGGGGCACCGAGGCCTACGTCCAGGTGTACTGCCACGGCACCATCGCCCCCGACGAACTGCGCCGCGCCTGGGTCGACATCCCCGAGGTGATCGGGGCCGCCACCGTCACCGGCACCTCCGATGCGATCCTGCACGTGCTGGCCCGCGACATGAGCCACCTCGAGACCGCACTCGAGCGGATTCGGTCCAGTGCGGACATCGAACGCAGCGAGAGCATCGTGGTGCTGTCGAATCTGATCGACCGTGCGCCGCCCGAACGGTAAGGGTGCCAGACCGTCGGCCGCGCTCGTCGTGTAAAAAAAGACCCCGTGGTAACCCAAAAAATCGTGATCGTGGGTGGGGGGCTGGCCGCGTCGCGGACCGCCGAGCAGTTGCGGCGCGCCGAGTACGCCGGCGACATCGTCATCGTCAGCGACGAGGTGCACCTGCCGTACGACCGGCCGCCGCTGTCCAAGGACGTGCTGCACAAGGACGAGCACGACTTCGGTGACGTCACGCTCAAGCCGCAGGAGTTCTACGACGAGAACAACATCACGCTGCGGCTCGGTTCGGCCGTCACCGCGGTGGATCCGGCCGCCCGCAGCGTCACCCTGGCCGACGGCAGCACCGTGGACTACGACGAGCTCGTCATCGCCACCGGTCTGGTGCCGCGGCGCATCCCGTCCTTCCCGGACCTCGGCGGCATCCACGTGCTGCGGTCCTACGACGAGAGCCAGGCGCTGCGCAGCGAGGCCGGCTCGGCCCGCAAGGCGGTGGTGATCGGCGCGGGTTTCATCGGCTGTGAGGTCGCCGCGAGCCTGCGCAATCTCGGCGTCGACGTCGCGCTGGTCGAGCCGCAGCCGCAGCCGCTGGCCTCGGTCCTCGGCGAGCAGATCGGCGCACTGGTCAGCCGGCTGCACCGCGCCGAGGGTGTCGACGTGCGCACCGGCGTCGGGGTGGCCGAGGTGCGTGGGGACAGCCGCGTGCAGCAGGTCGTCCTCGCCGACGGCACCGAACTGGACGCCGATCTCGTCATCGTCGGCATCGGGTCGCGCCCGGCCCTCGACTTCCTCGAGGGTTCCGGGATCGCCGTCGACAACGGGATCGTCTGCGACAACGTCGGGCGCACCAGCGCCGAGCACGTCTGGGCGCTGGGCGACGTCGCGTCCTGGCGGGACGCCACCGGTCATCAGGCACGCGTGGAGCACTGGAGCAACGTGGCCGAGCAGGCCCGGGTGCTGGTGCCGTCCATGTTCGGCCAGGATGCACCGGAATCCGTTGTGGTGCCGTACTTCTGGAGCGATCAGTACGACGTCAAGATCCAGTGCCTGGGTGAGCCGGAGGCCGACGACGTGGTGCATGTGGTCGAGGACGACGGCCGCAAGTTCCTGGCCTACTACGAGCGCGACGGCGTGCTGGTGGGGGTCGTCGGCGGCGGTATGCCGGGCAAGGTGATGAAGGCCCGGGCCAAGATCGCTTCCGGCGCACCGATTTCCGACATCCTGGGCTAGCCCCTCCGCCTGTCAGCATTTACCGCGAGCGTGCGTGTGGGTACGCCGACACGCCGCTGGGAGCGGACTTTCATGCACTCTCGGCGCAGGCCCGGGTGTCGAGCCGGGCGGCCGCCGAGTGCAACTCGGCACGTAGTCGATGGACCAGTTCGTTGGGCGAGCGGCGGACGTCGTCGGCGAAGATGACGATGACCAGCCAGCCCGCGTCGCGCAGCGCGTCACGGCGGTCGCGGTGCAGCGCTTCGGCACCGCTGTGCCACTCGTCGCTGTCGTACTCGACGGCGATGCGGAGTTCCGGCCAGGCGAAATCCACCCGCCAGAGCCGGCCGTGGCGGTCCAGGATCTCGTGCTGAAGGTCGGGACCGGGCAGCCCGCCGTCAAGCATGACCAGCCTGGCCTCGCTCTCCATTGGAGACTCCGCGAGCGGATCGGCCAGGGGCAACAGGGCGCGGACCGCCACGATCCCGCGCCGGCCGAACTGCGCGACGGCGGCGTGATGCAGTGTCGTCGGCGTGCAGGCGCCGCTACGCAGGGCGGCGTCCAGGGTGGCCAGTGCGCGGGGCCGTCGTAGGCCGCGTGCCACCTCGATCGCACACCACGCCGGTGCGGATACCAACCGCCCGTCGCGCAAGACCAACGGCGAGTCGTAGCGCCGGTGCACCACCAGTCCGCGGGCGGTTCGTAGTTGATGACCAGGCGGGTCGAAGACGTGCAGGTCGCGCGTGTCCTCGGTGTCGAAACCGTGAATCGCTGCCGCGGTGCCGAGGCACACGGCCACCCGAGATCCGGTCAGCAGGTCCAGTGCGCGCAGTCGGGTCGCGTCGTCAGGGTCTGGCCGGCCGTGCACACCGTGCCAGATCCGTTGCAGCTGGCCGGTTTTCAATTTGAAGGCAAGTTCGCGCCTGCTCATTACCGCCAGTAGTTGCGCCGCGGTTGCCACGCCGCCCTGGGCGTCGAGGAGCCGATTCAGGTCGTCGTCCACCGGGGCATGGTGGCTCGAAGCCGGCGTGCGGTGCACTCACCGTCACTGCGCCCTGTGGATAACGGTCGCTTTGCCGTGCTGAAGGTGCACAGAAGTTCGCTCGGTCGCGGCGTGTTGCGTACTGACACGCACACTCGGCGGAAGGGCCCTACTCCCAGACGACGGGGGGACCGTGTGGGGAGCAGACGCCGAGGATCTCGTCGGTGCCGGCCGGCCAGCAGCGGGCCCGTACGACGAATTCGTTGCGGTCGCCGGGTCCCCGGCGCATCGGCTCGAGGCTGAGCCAGACGAACGGCGTGGCGTCATCGGCCCGGCCGGCCAGCTCGGCAACCCGCGCCGCGACCCCCGCCCGCTCGGCGTCGTCGAGGTACTGCCAGGTGATCGAGTGCCACAGCACCGTCATGGTGCCGCGCACCAGTCGCAGCCCTGCCACCGCGCGGGCGGCGGACATCCGGTCCAGGCCCGCGGGCACCTGCCGGGCGATGTTGACGGCCGCGCGCAGCCGGGCCATCCGTTCGGGCATGTCCGGCCACACATAGCTCAGCAGGGTCAATTCTCCGGCGGCGGCCGTCACATCTATGGGCGTGATGTCGAAGCCGTGGCGTTCGACGATCCGCAACGGCGCATCGGGCGGCCGGCGGCCCTGCCAGGCGTTCTCGATGACGACCGGGGACCACGCCGGCCCCCACTCGTCGCCGTCGTAGCGGAACCGGAAGTGGTCGGCCCGCAGGTTCAGTCCGCCGCTGGTGCCGATCTCGAAAAGCCGTACGGGGTAGGGGAATCGATCGACCAGGCGCAGCAGCGCGCCGATGAGTGCCGCCGCCCGGCCCACTTCGTTGGTCTGCGGCGGCATCGCCAGCGTGGCGCGCAGCCGGTCCGCGTGCTCGCGGGCCGAGTCCACGATCACCGGCCAGGCGCTGCTGTCCCAGGTTCCACCGGCGCTGGGGTAGAAGGCGGCCAGCCGCGGTGCGGCGCCGGTCAGCACCATGCGGTGCAACCCACCCAGCAACCGCAGCGGGGTGGCGTCGGCCATCGGATCCGCCTCGTGCCCGGCCAGCAACTCCGCGAACGGGCCGCCGGCGTCGATGTCGTCGGCGATCCGGTCGAGCAGCTCGCCGTACATCGGCGAGCCCAGCCGGGCGCAGATCCGGCCCTGCCGGCGCACCGAGTCCGAGAGCCCGTTCATGGGATACGCCCCAGCCCCGGGGCCACCACGTCGAACGCGGCCCCGAGCGCATCGTGCAGCGTCACCGACTCGTCGGCCAGCCAGCTCTCGTAGGCCGACAGCGCGACCGAGAGCATCGCCCAGGCGGTGGTCCGAGGACCGACATCGGATGTCTTGGACCCCGTGCGGGCGGCCACGAACCTCGCGATCACCTCGCGCCAGCCGGCGTACATCGTCATCGAATAGGCTTGCAGCTCAGCGGTTTCCAGGATCACGCGCATCCGGTTACGGTGCTGTACCGCTTCGCCCTCGCCGAAGGTGTTGAACGCCAGCAGGGTCGATCGCAGCGCCTCGGGCAGCGGCACGTTGTCGTCGACCTGGTCGAGCAGGTTCGCGAGGTGCTCGAGGTGCGTGTCGAAGTCGCCCCAGAGGATCGCGTTCTTCGAGGTGTAGTACCGGAACAGGGTGCGGCGCGCGATGCCGGCGGCCGCGGCGACGTCGTCGACGCTGACGGCGTCGAAACCGTGCGCGCTGAACAGATCGATCGCCACGTCCGCGATGTCGCCGCGGGTGGTGGAACGGCGGCGCCCGACCCTGGCTGTTGGTGCGGGTGATCCCACCGCGACCTCCTCTCCGATCGGACAGTAGCGTTTCGGCACCGGATGCCATATTCTGTCCCGCACGGACCCTCTGTGTCCAGGCTCACACGACGAAAGGGAACATCATGGATCAGAACAACGACCTCACCACCGACGCCGCACTCGTCGAAGAGTCCCTCGTCGAAGAGGTGTCCATCGACGGCATGTGCGGCGTCTACTGACCGTGGCCGAGGCGCCCGCCGTGGTCGGGTTCGACCCCGATCGCGGCTGGCGTCTGCACCCCCAGGTGGCAGTGCGGCCCGAGCCGTTCGGTGCGCTGCTCTACCACTTCGGGACCCGCAAGCTGTCCTTCTTGAAGAACCGGACCATCCTGGCGCTGATCGAGTCGCTCGACGAGTACGACGACGTTCGGTCGGCCTGCCGGGCCGCCGGTCTCGACGGCGATGCGCAGGAGCCATATCTGCGTGCGCTTGCCACCCTTGTCAGCTCCAAAATGCTTGTGCCACAGGAGTGATCGTGACCACTACCTTGACCACGCCCACACCGGGTGCCCCCGCGCCCGTCCCGCGCCTGGTCGACCAGTTCGAGCTGGGTCTGGACGCCCCGATCTGCCTGACGTGGGAACTGACCTACGCGTGCAACCTGGCGTGCGTGCACTGCCTGTCCTCGTCGGGCAAGCGGGACCCGCGCGAGCTGTCCACCGATCAGTGCAAGGCGATCATCGACGAACTCGAGCGCATGCAGGTGTTCTACGTGAACATCGGCGGCGGCGAACCGACCGTGCGCCCCGACTTCTGGGAGCTGGTCGACTACGCCACCGCGCACCACGTGGGGGTGAAGTTCTCCACCAACGGGGTGCGCATCAACGAGGAGGTGGCCGCCCGCCTGGCCGCCAGCGACTACGTCGACGTCCAGATCTCGCTGGACGGCGCCACCGCCGAGGTGAACGACGCGGTGCGCGGCCAGGGCTCGTTCGACATGGCCACGCGCGCGCTGCAGAACCTGGCCGATGCCGGCTTCAAGGACGCCAAGATCTCGGTGGTGGTCACCCGCCACAACGTCGATCAGCTCGACGACTTCAAGGCCCTGGCCGACCAGTACGCCGCCACACTGCGGATCACCCGGCTGCGCCCGTCGGGCCGCGGCGCCGACGTGTGGGACGAACTGCACCCCACCCCGGCCCAGCAGGTGCAGCTCTACGACTGGCTGGTGGCCCATGGCGAGCGGGTGCTCACCGGTGACTCGTTCTTCCATCTGTCGGGACTGGGCGAGCCGGGCGCGCTGGCCGGCCTGAACCTGTGCGGCGCCGGCCGGGTGGTCTGCCTGATCGACCCGGTGGGTGACGTCTACGCCTGCCCGTTCGCCATCCACGACAAGTTCCTGGCCGGAAATATCTTGTCGGAGAACGGGTTCCAGAACGTCTGGCAGAACTCGGCACTGTTCCGCGAGCTGCGCGAGCCGCAGTCGGCCGGGGCCTGTGGCAGCTGTGGGCACTACGACGCCTGCCGGGGCGGCTGCATGGCCGCCAAGTTCTTCACCGGCCTGCCGCTGGACGGCCCCGATCCCGAATGTGTGCAGGGCTATTCCGAACAGGCCCTCGCCGGCACCCGTGAGGTGCCCAAGCCGGCCGTCGACCACTCCCGCACCGGCAAGCGCAAGGAGCCGGTCCTGCTCACCCTGGGCGTCCCCCCGAAGAAATTCTGCAACGAAAGTCCCGTCTAGATCATGGCTCGTGATACCTGGTTCGAAACCGTCGCCATCGCCCAGCAGCGCGCGAAGAAGCGCCTGCCCAAGTCGGCCTACTCCTCGCTGATCTCCGCCAGCGAAAAAGGTGTGTCCGTATCCGACAATGTGGAGGCATTCGCCGAGCTCGGCTTCGCGCCGCATGTCGTGGGCGCCACCGAGAAGCGCGATATGGCCACAACCGTTATGGGCCAGGACATCTCGATGCCCGTCATCATCTCGCCCACCGGGGTGCAGGCCGTCGACCCCGACGGCGAGGTGGCCGTCGCCCGCGCCGCCGCCGCCCGCGGGACGGCGATGGGGCTGTCCTCGTTCGCCAGCAAGCCGATGGAGGACGTGACGGCGGTCAACGACAAGATCTTCTTCCAGATCTACTGGCTGGGCAGCCGCGACGAGATCGCCGAACGGGTGCAGCGCGCCAAGGACGCTGGCGCCGTCGGCATGATCGCCACCACCGACTGGAGCTTCTCGCACGGGCGCGACTGGGGCAGCCCGAAGATCCCCGAGAAGATGGACCTCAAGACGATGATCAAGATGTCGCCGGAGGTCATCACCAAACCGCGGTGGCTGTGGAGCTTCGGCAAGCACCTGCGCCCGCCCGACCTGCGGGTGCCCAATCAGGGCCGCCGGGGCGAGGCGGGACCCACCTTCTTCGAGGCCTACGGCCAGTGGATGGGCACCCCGCCGCCGACCTGGGACGACATCGCCTGGCTGCGTGAGCAGTGGGGCGGCCCGTTCCTGCTCAAGGGCATGGTGCGGGTCGACGATGCCAAACGTGCTGTGGATGCCGGGGTTTCGGCGATCACGGTGTCCAACCACGGCGGCAACAACCTGGACGGCACACCCGCGGCCATCCGGTGCCTGCCCGCCATCGCCGACGCCGTGGGTGATCAGGTCGAGGTGTTGCTGGACGGCGGCATCCGGCGCGGCAGCGACGTCGTCAAGGCCGTGGCACTGGGCGCCCGCGCGGTGATGATCGGCCGGGCCTACCTGTGGGGCCTGGCCGCCAACGGCCAGGCCGGCGTCGAGAACGTCCTGGACATCCTGCACGGCGGCATCGACTCGGCGCTGCGAGGGCTGGCCAAGGAGTCCATCCACGACCTCACCCGCGACGACATCCTGATCCCGGACGGCTTCACCCGAACCCTCGGGGCCTGACGGCGCCGTTGGTGCCAACGGGGCTGACGGGACGGGCGTGACCGTCCGGGCATTCCGGGTCCGAACAATCCGAACAACCGGTGCACGACAGGTGAATTCGTCCTACCATCGGCAGGTGGTCTTCCCCAAGATTCTTGGGAACTCGACGTCGAGGCAACTCCACGACACCTCTCCGGTAGTGGTGATCCCCGTGGGTTCCACCGAGCAGCACGGGCCTCACCTGCCGCTGGACACCGACACCCGGATCGCGACGGCGGTCGCCGCCGCCGTCGCCGGCGATACCGCTGACGCCCTGCTCGCCCCGGCCCTGTCCTACGGCGCCAGCGGCGAACACGAGGGTTTCCCCGGCACCGTCTCGATCGGCGCGGAGGCCCTGAGCCTCGTCCTGCTGGAGTTCGGCAGATCGGCGCTGAACTGGGCGTCCCGGCTGGTCTTCGTCAACGGCCACGGCGGCAACGTGGGGGCGCTGCGGTCGGCGGTGGCCCGGCTGCGGTACGAGGGCCGTGACGCGGCGTGGTGCCCCTGCCTGGTCAGCGGCGGCGACGCACATGCGGGCCACACCGAAACGTCTGTATTGCTACATCTTTCGCCGGAGGATGTCGTGATCGGCGAAACCCGCCCGGGGAACACCGCTCCGCTGGTAGACCTGATGCCGAGCATGGTCCATGGGGGAGTCGCTGCGGTGAGTGAGGTGGGAGTGCTGGGCGATCCGACCACAGCGAACGCCGACGCGGGGGCAGCGCTGTTCGCCGAGATGGTCGCCGGGGCACTCGGCCGGGTCCGGCGCTGGGAGCCGGACCACAACGGGATGCTGCAATGACCCAACCCCGTTTGCCGGACGGGTTCGCCGTCCAGGTCGACCGCCGCGTGCGGGTGCTCGGTCACGGGGCCGCCCTGCTCGGCGGGTCGCCCACCCGCCTGCTGCGGCTGGCCCCGGCCGCGCGCACCCTGCTCGGCGACGGCCGTGTCGAGGTCCGTGACGCGCAGAGCGCGCAGTTCGCCCGGACCCTGCTGGACGCCACCGTCGCCCATCCCCGCCCGTCGGGTGGTCCGTCGCACCGCGATGTGACGGTGGTTATCCCGGTGCGTGACAACCGTTCCGGGGTGCGGCGCTTGACGTCGGTGTTACGCGGTCTGCGGGTGATAGTGGTGGACGACGGCTCCACCGAGCCGCTGGCCGACGGTGACTTCGCCGACGTCCCCGCCGAGGTCACGGTGATCCGGCATCCCGTCAGCCGGGGGCCCGCAGCAGCGCGTAACACCGGTCTGGCCGCGACCGGCAGCGACTTCGTGGCGTTCCTCGACTCGGATGTGGTGCCGCGGCGCGGGTGGTTGGAAGCCCTACTGGGACATTTCTCTGATCCGGCGGTGGCGCTGGTGGCGCCGCGCATCGTGGGCCTGGACCCGCAGGACAACCCGGTCGCCCGCTACGAGATGATCCGTTCGTCGCTGGACCTGGGGCACCGGGAGGCGCCGGTGCTGCCCTACAGCACGGTCTCCTACGTGCCCAGTGCCGCCATCATCTGCCGGCGCACGACCGTGGGCGACATCGGCGGCTTCGACGAGGCCATGGCCTCCGGTGAGGACGTCGACCTGTGCTGGCGGTTGATCGAGTCGGGTGCCCGGCTGCGGTACGAACCCATCGCGCTGGTGGGTCATGATCATCGGACCAAGCTGCGGGACTGGTTGGTGCGCAAGGCATTCTACGGAACCTCCGCGGCCCCGCTGTCGTCCCGGCATCCGGACAAGACCGCACCGCTGGCGATCTCCGGAACCATGCTGGCGGCCTGGGTGATGCTGGTGTCGGGCAACTGGCCGGGTCTGGTGGCCTCCGGCATCGCGATGGCGGTCGCGGGGCGGCGGATCTCCAACGCCATGCGGGCCCCGGAGACCCAGCCCGGCGATGTCGCCAGGGTCACGGGTCAGGGCCTGTGGGCCGCCGCGATGCAGTTGGCCGCCGCCGCCTGCCGGCACTACTGGCCGGTGGCGATGGTGGCGGCGGTGGTGTCGCGGCGGTGCCGGCGGGCGATCCTGATCGCCGCCGTGCTCGACGGCGTCGCCGACTGGCTGGCCCGGCGCAATGCGATGGTCGACGATGGCAAGCCCCTCGGGCTGATGCCGTACCTGATCCTCAAGCGCCTCGATGATCTGGCGTACGGCGCCGGGCTGTGGACCGGTGTGGTCCGGGAGCGCACCATCGGACCGCTGAAGCCGCAGATCCGGACCTGACCGCCGCGGTGCCCCCGAACACTCACAGTGACATCCTGATCGTCGGTGCCGGTAGCGCCGGATCGGTGGTGGCCGAACGACTTTCGGCAAACCCCGACTGCCGGGTCACGGTGCTCGAGGCGGGGCCGGGGCCCGAGGTACCGGGGGTGGCCGCCCTGACCGGCAACGGCCTGCAGCTGCCGATCGGAGGGGCCAGCCCGCTGGTGGCCAGGTTCGCGACCCAGCTCACCGACCGACCGCCGCGCACGATGAACCTGGTGCGCGGCGCGACGGTGGGCGGTTCCGGGGCGGTCAACGGGGGATACTTCTGCCGTGCCCTGCCGGCCGACCTCGACGGCTGGGAATTGCCCGGCTGGTCCTGGGCCGACGTGCTGCCGCACTTCCGCGCAATCGAGACCGACCTCGATTTCCCCGGCGCGCCCGCGCACGGTGACCGGGGCCCGATCCGGGTCCGCCGGGCACACGAGATTGTCGGTGCCACAGCGAGTTTCATCGAATCGGCGGCGCAGGCGGGTTATCCGTGGGTCGACGACGTCAACGACGGTGCCGCGGATACCCTGCCGGCCGGCGTCGGATTGGTGCCCAGCAACATCGTCGACGGTGTGCGCACCGGCGCGGGAGCGGCGTTCCTGGTGCCGGCCGGTGCCCGCCCGAATCTGACCGTGCTGTCGGCGACCCGGGCGCTGCAGATCGTGTTCGACGGCGTGCGCGCCGTCGGGGTCCGGGTGCTCGGGCCGTCCGGCGCCGCGCTGCTCACCGCCGACCGGATCGTGCTGTCCGCCGGCGCCATCGGCAGCGCCCACCTGTTGATGCTGTCCGGCATCGGCGACGAGGCCATGCTGCATGCTGCGGGAGTGCCCGTGGTGACACCGGCCCCGGTCGGGCTGCACACCGCGGACCACGCCGAGTGGGTGCTCGCGACCGACTGGCCGGTGGCGCCGTCGCGGCCCGTGCTCGAGGTGGTTCTGAGCCTGGCCGAGGGCATCGAGATCCGGCCCTACACAGGCGGTTTCATCGCGATGGTCGGCGACGGCAGCACCGGGCATCCGGACTGGCCGCACATCGGAGTAGCCCTGATGAATCCGCGGGCGCGCGGAGCCGTGCGGCTGGTGTCGGCCGATCCCGCCGTGCCCCCGGCGATCACGCATCACTACGACGCCGAGCCTGCGGACCTGGCGGCGCTCGACCACGGCGCCCGGGTCGCCCGCGAACTGGCCTCGGCGGCAACGCATATCGGTGAGCCGGAGTGGTCGACGTCGCAGCATCTGTGCGGCACGGCACCGATGGGGCGGGACGGTGACGAGGCGGCGGTGCTGGACCCCGGGTGCCGCGTGCGCGGGGTCGACGGACTGTGGGTGATCGACGGTTCGATCATGCCGTCGATCCCGAGCCGGGGTCCCCACGCGACCACCATCGCGCTGGCGCACCGGGCCGCCGAGTTCGTCCGCTAGCCCTCTCGGACGAGGAAGGCGGCCGCCCTGGCCCGGCGGTCCCGCAGCCCGCGCACGACGGCCAGCTGCCGCCCGTCGCGTCCGGGTGCCCACAGCGCGATGAGGACGGCGCACGCCGCCACCACGACGCCCAGCGTCAGGACCGTGTCGTGCATGGCCGACACGAACGCGGCCCGGGCGGCGTCGGCCAGCTGTGGCCCGGCGGGCCCGAGATGATCCGCCATGCCGAGTGCCTCACCGAGTGAGCGTTGCGCGCCCCGCTGGACCTCGGGCGGCAGGGTGGCCACGGGCGACTGCATGACGGCGGTGTACCGCGACGCGAGCAACGACCCCGTCAGCGCTATACCGAGAGCGGCGCCGACTTCGCGCGTGGTGTCGTTGACCGCCGACGCCACCCCCTGTTTGTCGTCGGGTACGGAGCTCATGATCGCCGAGGTGGTCGGCGTGGTGCACAGTCCGATCCCGGCGCTCAGGATCAGCAGCGGCCACGCCAGGTCGAGATAGCCCGAACCGACGTCGAGCACGCGCAGGGAGGTGAAGCCGACGGCGACCACGAGCAGTCCGACGAGGACCACCAGGCGCAGCCCCATCCTCGGCACGTACCAGAACGCCAGCACAGACAGCAGCAGCATGGGCGGGGCCAGCGGGGTCAGGGCGAACGCGGTCTGCAGGGCGTCGTACCCCATCACCAACTGGATGTACTGCATGGCCAGGAACAGGAAGCTGAAGATCGCGACGAAGAACACCACGATGGCGGCGGCGCCGGTCCGGAAGGTCGGGTCGGCGAACAGCCGGACGTCGAGCAGCGGGTGGGGCCGGCGCAGTTCGACCACTCCGAACGCTCCGGCCAACAGCACTCCGGTGATCAGGCAGCCGTAGACCAGCGGGTCGCTCCAGCCGCGGGCCGGCGCCTCGAGGATGCCGAACACGAACACCGCGACCGCCGCGGCGATGACGGCCGCACCCCGCCAATCGATCGGTTTGGATTCGGGGTCCTTGCTGGTGGCGATGGTGAGACCGACCGCGGCCAGCCCGACCGCGGCGCCCAGGAATCCCCAGAAGATCGACTTCCAGGACCAGAAGTGAAGCAGCACACCGGATCCCAGCATGCCGAGAATTCCGCCGCAGCCGGCGATGCCGGCCCAGATCCCGACGGCCCGGGTACGCCGCTCCGGGGGATGGGCCGCGGTGATGAGCGACAGGGTGGCCGGCATGATGAACGCCGCACCCAGGCCCGCGGCGGCCCGACCGGCGATCAACGTGCCCGGGTCCGACCACAGCAGGGGGATCACGGAGGCGACGGCGAAGATCGCGAGCCCCAGGACCAGGGCGCCGCGTCGGCCGTAGCGGTCGCCGATGGCGCCGGCGGGCAGCAGCAGGCAGGCCATCACCACGGTGTAGCTGTCGACGATCCAGGTCAGTTGGGTCTGGCTGGCGGAGGTCTCGCGCGCGATGTCGGCCAGGGCCGTGTTGAGTGCGACCAGCGACGCCATCACCAGCGACAGCGCCAGGCAGGCCACGATGAGTGTCCACTGCTGGGCTTGCTCCGACAGGGGGCGGGCCACCGGGTCGGTACGCTGGTCGAGCGGAGCGGGGGCATCGAGCATTGCGGGCGCCTCCTCCCGTATCGGCAAGTTTCGAGACTAACAGTCTTGTGTGCGATGGGACAGGGATGGCACGAACGGACCCGCGGCCGGCGCGCTCCCGGGCCCGGCTGCTCGAATCGGCGACCGCACTGCTGCGATCGGGCGGCCCGAGCGCGGTGACCGTGGATGCGGTGCTCCGCGGGGCCAACGTCGCCCGGGCCACGCTGTACCGGCATTTCCCCAGCGGCAACGACCTGCTGGCGGCGGCGTTCCAGAGCCTCATCCCGCCCGCCCCGATGCCCCCGGAGCGCGGTTCGCTACGGGACCGGCTGACCGCCCTGCTGGAAGCCTGGGCGGAGCACATCGCCGACGCGCCGGCGTTGCTGAGCGCCATGAACTGGCTGGCACTGGGCCGTGACCTGGACCAGCTGCCCGACCGCACCGACTCCAACGAGGTACGTACCCTGCGCGAGCGGATCGCTCAGCAGTACGCGGCGCCGTTCGACGCGATCTTCGACAGTCCGCAGGCCGCCGCGGAACTCGGCGACTTCGACCGCGCGACCGCGATGACGCTCCTGCTCGGCCCACTGGTCACCGCGCGGCTGAGCACCCTGCCCGATATCGACTACCGCGAGAGTGTGCGGGCCGCCGTCGAGGGCTTCCTGCACGTGTACGGCAAGCAGTGAGCGCGCGTCAGCTGATCTCGTAGCGGATCGGCAGGTGCTTGAGACCGCCCACGAACGTCGTCGCAGACAGCTGGGGCGGGCCGGCCAACTCGATGGATTTCAGCCGGGGAACCAGTTCGGTGAAGAAGCTGTTCATCTCCATCCGGGCCAGCGCCGCGCCCAGGCAGAAGTGCACGCCGTAGCCGAACGCCACGTGCTTGTTGGGGTCCCGGCCGATGTCGAACGCGAACGGGTCGTCGAACACGTCCTCGTCCCGGTTGCCGGAGACGTAGGCGAGGTAGACGTTCTCACCCTTGGCGATCTTGACGCCGCGCACCTCGGTGTCCTCGGCGGCGGTTCGCATGAACTCCTTGACCGGGGTGGCCCAGCGGATCATCTCCTCGACCGCCAGTGGCATCAGCTCCATGTTCTCGCGCAGCCGTTGCAGCTGATCGGGGTTCTCGATCAAGGCGCGCAGGCCCCCGGAGATCGCGTCCTTGGTGGTGTCGTGGCCGGCGCTGGCGACGATCACGTAGTACGACGCGGTGTCCATGTCCGACATCGGCTCACCGTCGATCTTGCCGTTGGCGATCGCCGAGGCGAGGTCGTCGGTCGGGTGCTCGCGCCGGGCGGCGGTCAGCTTCGCGAAGTACATGAAGAAGTCCATCAGCACCGCGAGCATGTCCTCGGGGGTGCCACCGCGCTGGTGTTCCTCGTCCTGGCCGCCGAACATCTCCTGGGTCAGCTTCAGCATCCGGGGGAAGTCGTCCTCGGGCAGGCCCAGCAGCGACAGGATGACGTAGAGGGGGAAGTTGACGGCGATCTCCTCGACGAAGTCGCACTCCGGGCCGATGTCGCGCATCCGGTCGACATACCGCTTGGCCAGTTCGTCGACACGGACCTTCAGGTCGCGCATGGCCTTGGGCCGGAACCAGTCGGCGCCGATCTTGCGGACGTCGCGGTGATGCGGGTCGTCCATGTGGATCAGGGTCTCGAGGCCGGTGCCGGCCTTGCGGTCGGCCATCAGGGCTTCGTCGAGGTCGGCCGGCATCAGCAGCGGGCGCGGGGCGCTGAGCCACAGCGCGTTGTCGCGCTCGATGTCCATGATGTCGGCGTGCTTGGTGATCGCCCAGAACGGCAGGTAGACGCGCTTGCCGTCAACCACGCCGTCGACCCAGGCCACCGGCTCGTTGGCCCGCAACCAGGTCAGGCCGCCGTGCAGTTTCTCGTCGTCGGCGTAGGCGCTGGGGTCGGCGAGCACCAGGGCGGCGTCGCTGGTCCTGCGGTCCGTGGGGACGGTCATGGCACTCCTGGGGCTGTCGGAGGACGAATTTGACGGGTGTCAGGTTTCAGTGTGTTCCATAACGGAACTTATGCCAAGTGGCTTTCGGCCCGGAATTCCGGGAATCCCGTGCCGTAATCTCGTTGGGCGTGCTCACCGGACCGATCCGGCCAATCCTTTCCCGGGCCGCCCGCGCCGCGCTGATCGCCGTCCCGATGCTCGCCGGTTGCACCCACGGCGCCGGGCCCGACGGCGTGGTGCACAGCCGCGCCGGTGCGGTGCGTGGCACCGTGGCCGCGGATCATGTTCTCTTCCAAGGGATTCCGTACGGCGCGCCGCCGGTGGGGCCGCTGCGCTGGCAGCCGCCGCAACCTGTCGCGCCGTGGCCGGGTGTGCGGGACGCGACCACGCCCGCAACCCGGTGCGTGCAGGACACCACTCGGGACCCCGACTACGGGCGACCGGCCGGTGAGGACTGCCTGTCCCTCGACGTGTGGTCGCCGACGGGGGCGCGCGGGCGCCCGGTGATGGTGTGGATCCACGGCGGCGCCTTCGCCAACGGCAGCGCCGACATCTACGACGCCCGCCGCCTCGCGATCCGCGGCAACATCGTCGTCGTCACCGTGAACTACCGGCTCGGGGCGCCGGGCTTCCTGGCCCACCCCGCACTGGGACCGCCCGGCAACTACGGCCTGGCCGACCAGCAGGCCGCCCTGCGCTGGGTGCGCGACAACATCGGCGCGTTCGGTGGCGATCCCGACCAGGTCACCGTCGCCGGACAGTCCGCGGGCGGGATATCGGTCTGCGATCACCTGGTCGCCCCCGGATCGGCCGGCCTGTTCCGTGCGGCGATCATCGCCAGTGGCCCGTGCACCGCGCAGGCCACCCCGGCGACCGCCGAACCCGACAGTCGCGCTTGGGCCGCCGAACGTGGCTGCGCCGACCCGGCCACCGCCGCCGCCTGCCTGCGGGCCCTGCCGGCGGCGAAGCTGGCCGAACCGCCCTGGTTCGTCCACATCGGCGGGAACCAGCTCAGCGGCCCCGTGGTCGGAACGCCCGTCCTGCCGGTCGAACCGGTCGCCGCGATCTCGGCCGGGCACGGCCGGCCGGTGCCGCTGCTCGTCGGGTCCACCCGCGACGAGTTCACGTTCTTCATGGCGCTGCGGTACCTGCGGCTCGGCACGGTACCCGCGCCGGCCGAATATCCGGGCCTGCTGGCGGAGGCGTTCGGACCGCGGGCCGGCGCCGTCGCCGCGCACTACCCGCTGGACCGGTTCGGCGGATCGGTCGCCGCGGCCTATTCCGCGGCCGTCACCGATGCCTACTTCTCCTGCGTCGGCGAGCGGATGGCCGTCGGCCAGGCGGCCGTCGCACCGGTCTACGCCTACGAGTTCGCCGACCCGCGGCCGCCCACGCCGGACGCGCTGCAGCATCTGCCGTTCGAGCTGGGCGCCAGTCACGGACTCGACCTGCGCTACCTGTTCGACATCGGCGGCGCTCCAGCCCTGACACCGGCCCAGCAGCGGTTGAGCGACCAGATGATCGACTATTGGACCTCGTTCGTCAGCGCCGGCACCCCGCACGCCCCCGGTGCGCCGGACTGGCCGGCGTTACGCGGCGCCGACGGCCCCCGGATGTCCTTCGGTGCCGACGGGCCCCGGGTGGGCACGACCTTCGCCCGGGATCACCAGTGCGCGTTCTGGGCCGGTCCCTGAGTCAGGCCGTCGTCACCCAGGTGGTGATGTCGGCGTGCACGACTTCCTTGCCGCTGCGGTCGGTGATGCTGACCGGAACGGCCAGTTCGACGCCCTCGGTGATGGCCGCGAAATCAGGCACGTCGATCCGGGCCGTGGCCCGCAGTGACGTTGTCGCCTTGTCCAGATAGTTCACCGTCATCGCCTTCGGGATCCAGCGGTGGGTCGTCGGCACGGTCGCCTCCATCAACATCCCCATCGCGACCTCGGCCGCGTTGCACGAGGCGATCGCGTGCACCGTGCGCAGGTGGTTGTGCACGAAGAACCAGTTCGGCACCGAGACCTGCGCGAAACCGGGTTCCATCCGCTCGATGTGCGGCAGCACCGAGGCGAAATACGGCACCCGGGCCATCGCCGCCGCCGAGAACAACCGGCTGCCGCCCGGGCGGTGACCGATCCGCTGCCAGATCCGGTAGGTGGGGCTGGAGTCAGAATGCACGGACATCCCACGGACCTTACTCCGGAGTAAGTTCACCGGGTCGCGCCGGCCGTCCCGAGATCGGCAAAATGGCGTCGTCTGGTCGCGTTTTTCCACCCGAACGCACGTTTCGGCGGGGGTTGGCGGGGATTTGGAGCGGGCGCTGATCTAAGGCATACTGTTCGGGTTGCCTCGAGCCGGGTTCGCCTGGTGAGGCACTACCGCGCCCAACCGGGCGCATCCGGTCCCACTTTCGATCGCGACCCTTCTCGGGGCGCGCGGGGGACTGCGTGAGGGTGCGACACACCCGACCGCGGGGGCCGGTGACCTTGAGACAGGTAAACAGCGGCGGCATACGAGCGCGAATGCGCCGGTAAGAGCCGGGCCCGGAGACGGGCTCGGTGTAACAGTGAGGTAGGAGAAGCGTGGCGGGACAAAAGATCCGCATCAGGCTGAAGGCCTACGACCACGAGGCGATCGACGCCTCGGCCCGGAAGATCGTCGAGACGGTCACCCGAACCGGCGCCAGTGTGGTCGGCCCGGTGCCGCTGCCGACCGAGAAGAACGTCTATTGCGTCATCCGGTCCCCGCACAAGTACAAGGACTCGCGGGAGCACTTCGAGATGCGTACGCACAAGCGTCTGATCGACATTCTCGACCCGACCCCGAAGACCGTTGACGCCCTGATGCGCATCGATCTGCCGGCCAGCGTCGACGTGAACATCCAGTAGGAGAACCAGAACTCATGGCACGCAAGGGAATTCTGGGCACCAAGCTGGGTATGACCCAGGTGTTCGACGAGAACAACAAGGTTGTTCCCGTCACGGTCGTCAAGGCCGGGCCCAATGTTGTGACGCGCATCCGCACCACGGAGCGCGACGGCTATGCCGCCGTCCAGCTCGCCTACGGCGAGATCAGCCCGCGCAAGGTGACCAAGCCGGTCACCGGGCAGTACGCCGCCGCCGGGGTCAACCCGCGCCGGCATCTGGCCGAACTGCGCCTCGACGATGAGTCGGCGGCCGCGGAGTACGAGGTCGGCCAGGAGCTGACCGCCGAGATCTTCGCCGACGGCAGCTACGTCGACGTCACCGGCACCTCCAAGGGCAAGGGCTTTGCCGGCACCATGAAGCGGCACGGCTTCCGCGGCCAGGGCGCCAGCCACGGCGCCCAGGCCGTCCACCGCCGCCCCGGCTCCATCGGTGGCTGCGCCACCCCCGGCCGTGTCTTCAAGGGCACCCGGATGTCGGGCCGGATGGGTAGCGACAAGGTCACCACGCAGAACCTGAAGGTGCACAAGGTGGACGCCGAGAACGGCGTGCTGCTGATCAAGGGCGCCATCCCCGGCCGCAACGGCGGGCTCGTCATGGTTCGCACTGCGATCAAAAAGGGTGAGAAGTAATGACCAAGAAGATTGACGTCCGTACGCCGGACGGCAAGAAGGACGGCGCGGTCGAGTTGCCGGCCGCCCTGTTCGACGTCGAGCCGAACATCGCGCTCATGCACCAGGTCGTCATCGCGCAGCTGGCCGCCAAGCGCCAGGGCACGCACTCGACCAAGACCCGCGGTGAGGTTTCCGGCGGCGGCAAGAAGCCGTACCGCCAGAAGGGCACCGGCCGCGCCCGTCAGGGTTCGACCCGCGCTCCGCAGTTCACCGGCGGTGGCGTGGTGCACGGCCCCAAGCCGCGCGACTACAGCCAGCGGACCCCGAAGAAGATGATCGCCGCCGCACTGCGCAGCGCGCTCTCGGACCGGGCCCGCAACGACCGGATCCACGCGGTCACCGAGGTCGTCAGCGGCCAGACGCCGTCCACCAAGAGCGCCAAGTCGTTCCTGGCCAGCGTCAGCGAGAACAAGAAGCTGCTGCTGGTGATCGGCCGCACCGACGAGGTGGGCGCCCGCAGCGTCCGCAACCTGCCCGGCGTGCATGTGATTTCGCCGGATCAGCTGAACACCTACGACGTGCTCAACGCCGACGACGTGGTGTTCTCGGTCGAGGCGCTGAACGCCTACATCGAGGGCGCGAGCAAGACGGACCAGAAAGAAGGAGTGTCGGCCTGATGGCAACCGTGACCGACCCCCGCGACATCATCCTGGCTCCGGTCATCTCGGAGAAGTCGTACGGGCTCATCGAGGACAACGTGTACACGTTCGTGGTGCACCCGGATTCGAACAAGACGCAGATCAAGATCGCGATCGAGAAGATCTTCAACGTCAAGGTCGATTCGGTGAACACCGCCAACCGGCAGGGCAAGCGCAAGCGCACCCGGGCCGGCTACGGCCAGCGCAAGAGCACCAAGCGCGCCATCGTGACCCTGGCCGCCGGCAGCAAGCCGATCGATCTGTTCGGAGCGCCTGCTTAGGCCCCGCGCCCGGAACAGGTACAGGACTGGAAGAGACCTAGAGACATGGGAATTCGCAAGTACAAGCCGACGACCCCCGGTCGCCGCGGTGCCAGCGTCTCCGATTTCGCCGAGATCACTCGCGATCATCCGGAGAAGTCGCTGGTTCGCCCGCTGCATGGCACCGGTGGACGCAACGCACACGGCCGCATCACCACCCGGCACAAGGGCGGTGGCCACAAGCGCGCCTACCGCGTCATCGACTTCCGTCGCCACGACAAGGACGGCGTCAACGCCAAGGTCGCGCACATCGAGTACGACCCGAACCGCACCGCGAACATCGCACTGCTCCACTTCCTGGACGGCGAGAAGCGCTACATCATTGCCCCGCAGGGACTTTCGCAGGGCGATGTGATCGAGTCGGGCCCGAACGCCGACATCAAGCCCGGCAACAACCTGCCGCTGCGCAACATCCCGGCCGGTACCGTGATCCACGCGGTCGAGCTGCGCCCGGGCGGCGGTGCCAAGCTGGCCCGCAGTGCCGGTGTCAGCATCCAGCTGCTCGGTAAGGAAGGCACCTACGCCACCCTGCGTATGCCGTCGGGTGAGATCCGTCGCGTCGACGTGCGCTGCCGCGCCACCGTCGGCGAGGTCGGCAACGCCGAGCAGGCGAACATCAACTGGGGCAAGGCCGGCCGGATGCGCTGGAAGGGCAAGCGTCCCACCGTCCGCGGTGTCGTGATGAACCCGGTCGACCACCCGCACGGCGGTGGCGAGGGCAAGACCTCCGGTGGCCGGCATCCGGTCAGCCCGTGGGGCAAGCCCGAGGGCCGCACCCGCAAGCCGAACAAGCCGAGCGACAAGCTCATCGTCCGCCGCCGGCGCACCGGCAAGAAGCGCTAGGTAGGAGCTACTGATGCCACGCAGCCTGAAGAAGGGCCCGTTCGTCGACGACCATCTGCTCAAGAAGGTCGACGTCCAGAACGAGAAGAACACCAAGCAGGTCATCAAGACCTGGTCCCGCCGGTCCACCATCATCCCGGACTTCATCGGACACACCTTCGCCGTCCACGACGGTCGCAAGCATGTCCCGGTGTTCGTCACCGAGGCGATGGTCGGGCACAAGCTGGGCGAGTTCGCCCCCACCCGCACGTTCAAGGGTCACATCAAAGACGATCGCAAGGCGAAGCGGCGATGAGCGCTCGCGCGAAGAGCAGAGGAAACTGCTAATGAGCACTGAGACCGAATACCCGTCCGCCCAGGCGGTGGCGCGCTACGTGCGCGTCTCGCCCACCAAGGCGCGCCGCGTGATCGACCTGGTCCGCGGGAAGTCCGTCGAGCAGGCGCTCGACATCCTGCGCTGGGCCCCGCAGTCGGCCAGTGAGCCGGTCGCCAAGGTGATCGCCAGCGCGGCCGCCAACGCCCAGAACAACGCCGGCCTGGACCCGTCGACCCTCGTGGTGGCCACGGTCTACGCCGACGAGGGCCCGACCGCCAAGCGCATCCGGCCGCGCGCGCAGGGCCGCGCCTACCGGATCCGCAAGCGCACCAGCCACATCACGGTGATCGTGGAGAGTCGGCCGAGCAAGAAGGACGCCAAGGCATCCGCTTCGGCCTCCGCTACCCGTTCCCGCCGCGCCCAGGGCAGCAAGAAGGCCGCCGATTCGAAGGGAGGCTCGCGCTAGTGGGCCAGAAGATCAACCCCCACGGCTTCCGGCTCGGTATCACCACCGACTGGAAGTCCCGGTGGTACGCCGACAAGCAGTACGCCGACTACGTCAAGGAAGACGTCGCCATCCGCAAGCTGCTGGCCACCGGCCTGGAGCGGGCCGGTATCGCCGACGTCGAGATCGAGCGCACCCGTGACCGCGTCCGCGTGGACATCCACACCGCGCGTCCGGGCATCGTGATCGGTCGCCGTGGCACCGAGGCCGATCGCATCCGCGCCGACCTGGAGAAGCTGACCAAGAAGCAGGTCCAGCTGAACATCCTCGAGGTGAAGAACCCCGAGAGCCAGGCGCAGTTGGTGGCCCAGGGTGTCGCCGAGCAGCTGAGCAACCGCGTCGCGTTCCGTCGCGCAATGCGCAAGGCCATCCAGTCGGCCATGCGCCAGCCCAACGTCAAGGGCATCCGGGTGCAGTGCTCGGGTCGTCTCGGCGGTGCCGAGATGAGCCGCTCGGAGTTCTACCGCGAAGGTCGGGTTCCGCTGCACACGCTGCGTGCGGACATCGACTACGGCCTCTACGAGGCGAAGACCACCTTCGGCCGGATCGGTGTGAAGGTGTGGATCTACAAGGGCGACGTCGTCGGTGGCAAGCGCGAGCTGGCCGCCGCCGCACCGGCCGCCGACCGTCCGCGCCGCGACCGTCCGTCGGGCACCCGTCCGCGTCGCAGCGGTGCTTCGGGCACCACCGCGACCAGCACGGACGCCGGCCGGGCCGCCAGCGAGGGCGCAGCAGAGACCGCAGAATCCGCCACGCCGGTTACGGCCGAGGCGCCTGCGGTGGAAACCACGGAGAGCTAGCCAATGTTGATTCCCCGCAAGGTCAAGCACCGCAAGCAGCACCACCCGAGGCAGCGTGGTATTGCCAGCGGCGGTACCCATGTGAGCTTCGGTGACTACGGCATCCAGGCTCTGGAGCACGCCTACATCACCAACCGCCAGATCGAGTCGGCGCGTATCGCCATCAACCGGCACATCAAGCGTGGCGGCAAGGTGTGGATCAACATCTTCCCGGACCGCCCGCTGACCAAGAAGCCCGCCGAGACCCGCATGGGTTCCGGCAAGGGTTCGCCGGAGTGGTGGGTGGCCAACGTCAAGCCGGGCCGCGTGCTGTTCGAGCTGAGCTACCCCGATGAGAAGACCGCGCGCGAGGCACTCACCCGCGCAATCCACAAGCTGCCGATCAAGGCACGCATCGTCACCAGAGAGGAGCAGTTCTGATGGCAGTGGGCACCTCCGCCGGCGAACTGCGTGAACTCACCAACGAAGAGTTGACCGACAAGCTGCGCGAGTCGAAGGAAGAACTGTTCAACCTGCGCTTCCAGATGGCCACCGGTCAGCTGGACAACAACCGCCGGCTGCGGACGGTCCGGCACGAGATTGCGCGGATCTACACCGTGCTGAACGAACGTGAACTGGGTCTGGCGTCCGGGCCCGCAGGTGAGGAATCGTAATGGCAGACACTGGAACCAACGGCGGGGCCAAGCACACCCCCCGCACCGAGAAGCCGCGCGGCCGCCGCAAGACCGCCATCGGCTACGTCGTGAGCGACAAGATGCAGAAGACCATCGTGGTCGAACTGGAAGATCGCAAGATGCACCCGCTGTACGGGAAGATCATCCGGACCACCAAGAAGGTCAAGGCGCACGATGAGAACGGCGACGCCGGCATCGGCGACCGTGTCTCGCTGATGGAGACCCGCCCGACGTCGGCCACCAAGCGCTGGCGTCTGGTCGAGGTTCTCGAGCGCGCCAAGTAGGCACTGCTGGACAACAACCCCCCGCATCCGATGCGGGGGGTTGTTGCGTTGGTGGACAGCAAAATCGCGTTGTCGACGGTTTGATTGACCGGCTAAATCCCGATGATCACCGTACGCTTGTCCATTGATGAGAAAGCGCAGCTCGGCCGCCATCCGAATGATCGCCACCGTCGCTCTCGCACTGTTGCCAGCGACCGCACCGGCAAACGCCGAACCTGACATCTCGCCGGCCGTGGCGGTGTCGCCCACGCTGGCCCTGGAGGACCTGGGATCGGCGCCCGACCTCCTGTTCTACGGGCAGATCGGCACGGTGGTACTGACCATTCCGGTTCCGGCCGGGATGACGCCGGCCTCCCTGAACCTGACCGTGCAAATTCCGGTGTATGTGCGCAGCGCGAGTCTCACCATCAGCCAGGACAACCGGCTGCTCACGCAGGTCGAGTTGCCGCCCGCGGGTGGGCCGCTGGCGATTCCCCTCACCGGGGTCCGGGTGGAGGGCAACGCGGTGACCCTGCTGCTGCGCAGTTATCTGCTCCCGCTGGACGGTTACTGCCTGGATCCGACGAACCCACTGCGCCTGGCGAATTCGGCGGTCACCTACTCCGGCGTCGAGCGCGCACCGACCGTGGTCGCGGACTTCCTGCCGCCGATCCTGCGCAAGCTGGACATCTACGTCGGGCCGAAGCCGACGCTGAACGAGGCCGACGCGGTGGTCAAGCTCGCCACCTCGATCGCGGCGCACTACGGCGGCCAGAGCCCGGAGATCGCCGTCCTGCCCCTGGCCGACCGGTCGGTGCCCCTGCCCGGGCTGGCGCAGCCACTGGAGCGGCAGATCGTGGTCGCCGAGGGGCCCGACGCCAGCGTCTCGCTGTACGGCCCGGGCCCGATCCCGGCCCTGCTGATCACCGGGCCCGCCAACGAGCTGACCAATCAGACCCGGCTGATCACCAGTGCCATCGCCCGGTACGCGCTGGGTTCCAAGGCGGTTCCCGGACCGCTGAGGTCCACCCCGCAATTGCCGGGCAACGAGACCACCATCCGTCGGCTCGGTCAGCCAGGTGTCAACGCCTCCGCGCTGAACCCCCAGGTCGGCATCAACCTGGACCAGACCCGGCTGGGCCAACCGGTGCGCGACGTCCGGGTGCATCTGATCGGGTCCTACACGCCGCTGCCGAACGAGATCGGCGGCCAGGTGGTGGCGTCGGTCGGCGCCCAGACGATCGCGCGCTGGCCCGCGGACCCCAGTGGCCTGGTGGATCGCTGGGTGGACATTCCCAACGAGATGCTGCAGCGCAATACGACGCTCAACGTGCAGGTGAGCATCTCGGGCAATACCGGTCGATGCGGTGAGTTCCAGCCCATCACGCTGACCATCGACGGCGAGACCGTCGTACAGAGCACCCCGGCCGCCCCGCCGGTGCCGATCGGCTTCCAGTCACTGCCCCAGGCGCTGATGCCGCGGGTGCAGGTCGGGCTCGGGGACGGTGACAACTTCGGGAACACCACGCGGGCCGTGTTGATCATGACCGGGCTGCAGCGGTTGTCCGCGCTGCCGATCGACACCGCCGTGGTGCCGCTGGCCGACGCGCTGAAGTCACCCAACCCGGCACTGCTGATCTCGCCGAACGGTTGGGATCATCCCGAGCTCCCGCTGCGGGTGACGGCTCCCGACACCGTTCCGACAACACTGAATGTCGTTGACGACGACGGCAATTCGACCACCCTCACGCTGGAGCCGCGGATCCGGTTCGGTTCGCTGCAGGTGGTGTTCGACGGGCACCGGTCGGTACTGGTTGCCACCTCCAACGGCGGCGCGGTGGATCAGCTCGACCGGCTGCTGGGCTGGCTGGGCAGTGGTGCGGACCGGTGGTCGTCGCTCAACGGGATCGGCGTGGTCTCGATCGCCAGTCGTGATCCGGTGACGGTGCCGGGCGGCGTCGGCACGGGCCAGAATGCCCTTGCGGCGCATCGTGATTCACCACAATGGTGGTGGTGGGCCGGCGGGACGCTGGCCGCCGTGGTGGCCGGTGGGGCGGTCTGGCTGCTCGCACGCTCCCGCCGCAGGGCCGCTGGTGGCCCGGGGGATTAGGCGATGACCGCCGCAGCCCCCGAATCGCCACCGCCGGCGGTCGTGCGTGAACCGTGGCTGCAGTCGGTCCATCCGGTCTACCGGATGGCCTTTCGCTGGGTCTTCATCGCGGCCACCACATTCCTGGCGTTCCACTCCTCGCTGCACAGCGTGGTGGAGGTGACCCGGGCGGGCAGCCTCGGCGGCTACGTGTGGGTGGTCCCGATCGCGGGCGGTCTGGCGGCCATCGGAGTGGCGCGCCGCAACCGCACCGAGTTGCCGATCCACGACCGCCAGACCGACGTGATCGTCGGGATCATGGGGCTGGTGCTGGCCGGGCTGCTGCATGCCGTGCTGCTGCAACGGTATGCGCTGTACTTCTATCTGCTGCGCCTGGATCTGGTGGCCATGTGGACCTTCGCGGTCAGCGCCAGCATCGCGTTGTTCGGGCTGCGACCGGTGCTGCGGTTCGGCTGGGTGTGGTTGCTGCTCTCGATGGTCTTCGCGCTGCCCTACTACCTCGTCGTCATCACGCTCGGCGGGACGAAGGTGGCCGCCGCGCTGGGGACGATGATCATCGCCGGGATCGCAGCGGGCATCTCCGTGCACCGGGACACCCGACGCGGGATGATCGGGTCCTCGCTGGGCTGGGCCGTGGGCATCGTGATCATCGTGATCATGGCCGTCTGGTTCACGGACGCACCGCTGCTGGCCTACCAGTTGGTGCCCGGCGTCACCGCGATCTGCATCAGCGGGTCGGCGATGTACCTCTACGCCCGCCGGGGCGCCGAGCTGAGCTGGCTGGACCGCCGGATGGAGCCGTTGGCCGCCAAGCAGGTGTGGGCGGCAATGCCCGTCGTTCTCGTTGTCGCGCTTGGCCTTTCGTTCGTCCGGCTGCCGGCGGTCGGGTTCGCGCCCACGCTGTACGTCCCGGCCATGCGGATCGACGAACCGGCGGCCCCGCTGCTCCCGGCCGCGGGCTGGCAGATCCACGACACCCAGGTGTACAGCTGGGTGAAGGCGATGTACGGCCGCGATGCAACGCTGGTGCGACAGAAGGTGGTCGCCGACACCGGGGACATCAAGTACGACAAGTTCGCGCGGCCGCGCACCCTGATGGTCGACACGGTGACCACCTTCCGGCCGTTCTCGCTGAAGGTGTTCCCGGCCCGGATGATCTACCACGTCGAGAACATCCGGCTCAGCGGCATCCGCCGGGTGGACCTGGGCTACGGGGTGGCGGCCGACATCTTCTCGGCCATCGACGACAAGCTCCTGGTCACCTGGGACGGGATTCAATGGTCGTGGACCAACGGGCAGGCGGCCCAACGGGTATTCGTCATCGCGGTGGACAACCACGAGGACGATGCGCCCTTCCCGGCCCCCACCGGCGCGGTGGGTCCCACGCTGAACTCGATGTTCACCGTGCTGTTCCGCGGCAACAGCTCGACCCTGGACACCAACCCGAACCGCAAGGACGATGCGTTGCTGACCGAGTTCGCGCACGACCTGGTGCGGGCCCAGCTCGAACCGCTCGGGATCGCGCCGTGACCACCAGCGCCGAGGAACAGGATTTCGCGCTCGATCGGGCGATCAACGGTCTGCGCCAGGACCATCCGATGAAGTCGGCGTCCACCGCCGTCTGGGGCTGGCAGAAGCCGGCGCTGATCGCGCTGCTGGTGCTCACCGTCGGGATGGCCGCCTGGCAGCCGATGCGCACCGCGATCATCCTCATCGGCGTGTGCACGGTGGGGTACGTGCTGACGATGGCCGACCGGGTGCTGATCTTCAAACAGGGTCTGGACAGTCGGGCACTGGTGGTGTCCGACGAAAAGGCCCGTGCCGTACCGGATTCCGAGCTGCCGAGGTACACCATCCTGGTGCCCGCCTACAACGAGCCCGAGGTGGTCGGTCAGCTGATCGGCGCGATGCGGGCGCTCGAGTACCCGCCGGACAAGCTCCAGGTGCTCCTGCTGCTCGAGGCCGACGACCAGGTCACCATCGACGCCGCCCGCGACTTCGCCGACTCCGAGGTCATCACCATCGTCCTGGTTCCGCCGGCCGAACCGCGGACCAAGCCCAAGGCGTGCAACTACGGGCTGCACTTCGCCACGGGCGACATCATCACCATCTACGACGCCGAGGATTCACCCGAGCCGCTGCAACTGCGCCGCGTCGCGGTCGCCTTCCGCGAGCTGCCCGACGACATCGCCTGCGTCCAGGCCAAACTCGTCTACCACAACGGCCGGCAGAACATGCTGACGGCGTGGTTCACCGCGGAGTACGGACTGTGGTTCGGCTACCTGCTGCCCGGGATGATGCGCAGCTCGTCGCCGATCCCGCTCGGTGGCACGTCGAATCATCTGCGCAGCGACGTCGTGGACAAGATCGGGGCGTGGGACCCGTTCAACGTCACCGAGGACGCGGACCTCGGCCTGCGCATCGCCGCGTCGGGATACTTCACCGCCGTCATCGAGTCCCAGACACTCGAGGAGGCCAACAGTGATCCCATCAACTGGGTCCGGCAGCGCTCGCGGTGGTACAAGGGCTACCTGCATACCTGGCTGGTGCACATCCGGGAACCGCTGAAGCTGTACCGCACGCTGGGTCCGCGGGCCTTCCTGCGGTTCAATCTGGTACTCGCCGGCACCCCGATCGTCGCGGTGCTCAACCTCGTGTTCTGGTTGATCACCGTTCTGTGGTTCCTCGGTCAGCCCGCCGCCGTGGGGGCGGTATTCCCTTGGTACATCTACTTTCCCGCGTTGAGTGCGCTGGTGCTGGGTAATGCGGCCACCCTGTACATGAACATGATCGCATTACGCGAGGACGACCGTGCCGATCTGTTCTCGGCGGCGCTGACGGTGCCGGCGTACTGGCTGCTGATGAGCATCGCGGCGGCCAAGGGGGTCTACCAGTTGATCCGGAATCCGTCCTACTGGGAGAAGACCTTCCACGGTCTGGACAAGAAGGCATGACGGACCGACGCTGCAAGCGGGTCGCGTTCGTCACGAGCTTCCTGCTCTATGCGGCGGTGGGATACTGGCTGCAGGTCCGGCACGGCTTCATTCTCGGTGACGCGCTGGCCCGGGTGCAGGCCGCCGAGAGCGTGCTGTTCAGCCGGGACCCGCACCTGGCCGCAATCGGATTCATCTTCACCCCGCTGACGGCCATGCTGGAGCTGCCGGCGGTCCTGATGGCGCAGCTGTGGCCGGACATGACCGCGCGGGCCTACGCCGGCAGCCTGATGTCGGCCGTCTTCATGGCCGGTGCGGTCGCGCAGATGTTCGCCACGGGCGCCGACCGCGGACTGCCCCGCGGCTACGTCGTCGCCATCACCGTGCTGTTCGCGCTCAATCCGATGATCGTGTTCTACGGCTCCAACGGCATGAGCGAGGCACCGTTCGTGTTCTTCCTGGTCTGGTCGGTGCGCCGGCTGGTGCTGTGGATGGTCGACGACGACGTTCACCACCTGGTGGCCGCGGGCGGAATCGCCATGGCGCTGGCCTATCTGACCCGGTATGACGCCGTTGCCACCGTGGCGGCGGCCGGACTCCTGGTGGGCGCCACGACATTTCGGCGGGCGCGCACTCCGCCACGGGTCCGCCGGGCGCTGCTCGATCTGCTGCTGGTCGCCGGCCCCGGCTTCGCGGCGTTCGTCGGCTGGGCGGTGGCCAGCTGGCTGATCACCGGTGATGCCTTCGCGCAGTTCACCTCCCAGTACGGGAACAAGACCATCCTGGAGCAGTCCGGCGGGGCCAATGCGGCGTCGTTCGGGGCCGGCCTGAGGTTCTCGGCAGTGTGCATCATGCTGCTGGCGCCCACCCTGATACCAGTCGCGGTGTGGGCTGCCGTCTCGAGGTGGCGCCGTCCCCAGTGGGCCGTGCTGACCGTGCCCCTGCTGCTCTACGGCGCGGTCCTGGCGTTCCAGACCTACACCTACGCCCGCGGCGGGACGTTTCCCTTCCTGCGGTTCTACATCGTCGCGATCCCGTTCGTGGCGACGACGGCAATGCTGGCGGTGCCCGAGGGCGCCCTCGTGACGCCCAAGCGCCGCGGCCGGTATGCGCCCCCGCCGGCCGCGGTGGCCACCACGAACCGGTCCAGAATGGCCTACCCCGCAGTGGCTCTCGCGGTCGCCGTGGGGATCCCCGTGACGGCCTGGGGGATGAGCCTGCCGGCCTTTGCGCCGCAGGAGTATGCCCTGGGCGCGGTGCTGCGGCCGGATCCGGACAACACCAGCCCGCGCAAGGCCGTCGAACGCCGGATCGCGGCCACCTTCTCCACCGAGCGTGAGATCGCCGCGTACCTCGACGGTCTCGATCTGCCCGACAGTTCGGTGATCACCGACACCGTGTACGGGTTCTCGGTGGTGGCCGCGTCCAGACGGCCCAGGATGTTCGTGGTGCCGTCGGACCCGGACTTCACCGGTATTCTCAACGACCCGGCGGCGCACGGGGTGCGGTACCTGCTGGTGGTCCCTCGCAGCGGCCGCGGCCTGTCCGACGCACTCAATCAGCGCTATCCGACGCTGTACGAGACCGGGGCCGACGTGGCCACCCTGGAACTCGAGATCCCCAATGACGGCGACAGCCAACCGGATTGGCGCCTCTACCGGGTCGACGAACCGGTCGAGCCAACGGCCTGACACCGCAGTTCGCACCGAGTAGATTTCGGCTGTGGCAGCTGAATTCACCGGCAGGGTAGAACTGGACATCCGCGATTCGCAGGCCGACTGGGCGCCGTTCGCCGCCCCCACCGCACCCGAGGGTGCGCCGAATGTCCTCTATCTGGTGTGGGATGACACCGGCATCGCGACGTGGGACTGTTTCGGCGGGCTGGTCGAGATGCCGAACATGAGCCGCATCGCCGAACGCGGGGTGCGGCTGTCGCAATTCCACACCACGGCCCTGTGCTCACCGACCCGCGCCGCGCTACTGACCGGACGCAATGCCACCACCGTCGGGATGGCGACCATCGAGGAATTCACCGACGGCTTCCCGAACTGCAGTGGCCGCATCCCGCTCGAGACGGCGCTCATCTCGGAGGTGCTCGCCGAGCAGGGCTGGAACACCTACTGCATCGGCAAGTGGCACCTGACTCCGCTCGAGGAGTCCAATCTGGCTGCCACCAAACGGCATTGGCCGCTGAGCCGGGGGTTCGAGCGGTTCTACGGATTCATGGGCGGCGAGACCGACCAGTGGTACCCGGAACTGGTGTACGACAACCATCCGGTGGCGCCGCCGGGCACTCCCGAGGACGGTTACCACCTGTCGAAGGACATCGCCGACCGGACCGTGGAATTCATCCGCGACGCCAAGGTGATCGCCCCGGACAAGCCGTGGTTCGCCTACGTCTGCCCCGGCGCCGGCCATGCGCCGCACCACGTGTTCGCCGAGTGGGCCAACCGCTACACCGGCCGCTTCGACATGGGCTACGAGCGGTACCGCGAGATCGTGCTGGCCAACCAGAAGGCGCTCGGGATCGTCCCGCCGGACACCGAGCTCTCGCCGGTGAACCCGTACGCCGGTGTCACGGGTCCCGACGGGCAGCCGTGGCCGTTGCAGGACACCGTGCGGCCCTGGGAGTCGCTGTCGGACGAGGAGAAGCGGCTGTTCGCCCGGATGGCCGAGGTGTTCGCCGGGTTCCTGTCCTACACCGACGATCAGATCGGCCGCGTGCTCGACCACCTCGAGGAGTCGGGCCAGCTGGACAACACCATCATCGTGGTCATCTCCGACAACGGCGCATCCGGTGAGGGCGGCCCCAACGGATCGGTCAACGAGGTCAAGTTCTTCAACGGATACATCGACACCGCCGAGGAGAGCCTGAGGTTCTACGACCACCTGGGCGGCCCGCAGACCTACAACCACTATCCGATCGGTTGGGCGATGGCGTTCAACACGCCCTACAAGCTCTACAAGCGCTATGCCTCGCACGAGGGCGGCATCGCCGACACCGCAATCATCTCCTGGCCCAACGGAATCGACGCGCGCGGCGAGGTCCGGGACAACTACGTCAGTGTCTGCGACATCACCCCGACGGTGTACGAGCTCCTGGGCCTGACGCCCCCGGAAACCGTCCGCGGGATCCCGCAGCAGCCGCTGGAGGGCGTGAGTTTCGCTGCGGCGCTTCATGATCCCGCGGCGCAGACGGACAAGCACACGCAGTTCTACAGCATGCTGGGCACCCGGGGAATCTGGCACGACGGGTGGTTCGCCAACACGGTGCACGCCGCCAGCCCCGCGGGCTGGAGCAATTTCGACAAGGACCGCTGGGAGCTCTACCACATCGACTCCGACCGCAGTCAGTGCCACGACCTGGCCGCGGAGAACCCCGAGAAATTGGCCGAGCTGACCAACCTCTGGTTCGCCGAGGCCGCCAAGTACAACGGTCTGCCGTTGGCGGATCTCAACATCTTCGAGACGCTGGGCCGCTGGCGGCCCTATCTGGTGGCCGACCGGCAGACGTCCACCTACTACCCGGACACCGCCGAGGTCGGCCTGGGCGCCGCGATCGAACTGCGTGGGCAGTCCTTCTCGGTGCTGGCCGAGACCCACGTGGAATCGCCGGCCGCCCACGGCGTGCTCTACAAGCACGGCGCCGGCCACGGCGGGCATGTGCTGTACCTGGCCGACGGCCATCTGCACTACGTCTACAACTTCATGGGCGAGGACGAGCAACTGGTGTCGGCCCCGGCGCCGGTCCCGCCGGGGGATCACATCCTCGGTGTGCGCTACGACCGGACCGGCACCGTGGCCGGCAGTCACACGCCCCTGGGAGTCGTGACCCTCTACGTCGACGGCGCCGCGGTGGCCACCCGGGCCGACGTGCGTACCCATCCCGGCACCTTCGGGCTGGCCGGTGGCGGGGTGGCCGTGGGCCGCAACGCCGGGCAGGCGATCAGTGCGAACTACCGGGCGCCGTTCGCGCTGACCGGGGCCACCGTCGCCAAGGTCGTCGTCGACATTTCCGGAACCCCCTACCTGGACGCCGAGCGGGAACTGGCCGCCGCGTTCGCCCGAGACTGAGGAGATTGCATGTCGCACAAATGGATTCGCGTTGTCGGCGTGGTGGCGGCGGGCATCGCGTTGAGCGCGTGCAGCCGCACCGCGCCCGCGCCGGTGGCCGGTTCCGAACCCACCTCGACGACGGTGTCGACGACCTCGACGGACCCGACGACCTCGCCGGGCACTACCACCACCTCGAATCTCGAAGCGCCGCACGACCTTCCGGACTACGGGGTGCTGGAGACCAGCAAGCGGCCGGTGAGCGCGGGGGAGACCACCTGCAAGCCGGACACGCCGCCGGCCCAGACGGTCGAGGCGCACAGCGCGGCACCGGGCAGCCCGACGGTGCTGCTCGGGCTGCCCGACGGGTTCACCCCGGCCGCCGATCCGCAGGGTGACATCGCGCTGAATCTGACCGGGCCGGACGGCATGACCGGCACCGTGACCATCACGCCGACCACGCTGGACGCGGCCGCTGCGTTCCAGGCCTACGGCGACCACCGCACGAAGGGCTCCGAGATCAGCAGTCTGTCGGTGTTGCCGGGTGACCTGTGCGGTTACAGCGGCCAGGAGCTGATGGGGATGCTCGCCGACCAACCCGGCCAGGGGATCGAATTCGCCGACCGGGTGGTGCACGTGTGGACCAACGACGGCAACTTCCTCATCGCGATCCGGCTGCAGGCCCCCAAGGGCACCTCGCTGGATGCCGCGAAGTCGGTGCTGCTGGCCGACTTCGGCATCCGCATGCCCGGCTAACCTGGCGGACATGCTCACCGAGCTGATCGCACTGCCCGGCGGTGATTTCCGGATGGGCTCCGCCGACTTCTATCCCGACGAGGCGCCGGTGCACACCGCCACGGTGGCTGCGTTCGCGATCGAACGCCACCCCGTGACCAACGCGCAGTACGCCGAATTCGTCGCCGACACCGGCTACGTCACGGTCGCCGAGCGGCCTCTGGACCCGGCCCTGTATCCCGGCGTCGCCGCCGCGGACCTGGTGCCCGGCGCACTGGTCTTCGTGCCCACCGCCGGTCCCGTGGACCTGAACGACTGGCGGCAGTGGTGGGACTGGGCGCCCGGCGCGTGCTGGCGCCACCCCTTCGGCCCCGCCAGCGGCGTCGAGGACCGCCTCGATCACCCGGTGGTGCAGATCGCCTATCCCGACGCCCACGCCTACGCGCAGTGGGCCGGCCGGCGGCTGCCGACCGAGGCCGAATGGGAGTACGCCGCCCGTGGCGGCGCCGACACCACCTACTCGTGGGGTGCGGACGCCGCGCCCGGCGGGCAGGTGATGGCCAACACGTGGCAGGGTCGGTTCCCGTACCGCAACGACGGAGCGCTGGGCTGGACCGGCACGTCGCCGGTGGGCAGCTTCCCGGCGAACGGCTTCGGCCTGGTCGACATGATCGGCAACGTCTGGGAGTGGACCACGACGCGGTATGTGCCACAGCACCGGCCCGGTGCCCCCTCGGGCTGCTGCACTGTGGGTCGGGCCGCACCGCCCGATCCGACCGTCATGCAGGCGCTCAAGGGCGGCTCGCACCTGTGTGCGCCCGAATACTGTCATCGCTACCGGCCCGCGGCCCGTTCGCCGCAGTCCCAGGACAGCGCCACCACGCACATCGGCTTCCGCTGCGCGGCCTGACCGGCAATTTGGAGCATTCGGGCTCGTCACCTAAACTTGCGGGGTTGCCGTGGGCAGACCTCGGTTCTTGGGATGGCCATCGGGGCCTACCTGAAGACCCTGCGTGCCCTTCGACAGCTCAAGCAGTTCAAGACCGCGCACGCCAGGTGAAATTGGCGTGCACACGTATCGACCAGGTCTAGGAGATCTAGTGATTCAGCAGGAATCGCGGCTCAAGGTCGCCGACAACACGGGCGCCAAGGAGATCTTGTGCATCCGCGTGCTCGGCGGCTCGTCGCGGCGCTACGCCGGCATCGGTGATGTCATCGTGGCGACCGTCAAGGACGCCATCCCCGGCGGCAACGTCAAACGCGGCGACGTCGTCAAGGCCGTCGTCGTCCGCACCGTCAAGGAACGCCGTCGCGCCGACGGCAGCTACATCAAGTTCGACGAGAACGCGGCCGTGATCATCAAGGCCGACAACGATCCGCGTGGCACCCGCATCTTCGGGCCGGTCGGCCGTGAGCTGCGCGAGAAGAAGTTCATGAAGATCGTCTCGCTGGCACCGGAGGTTTTGTAGATGAAGGTCCACAAGGGCGACACCGTCCTCGTCATCGCCGGTAAGGACAAGGGCGCCAAGGGCAAGGTCCTGCAGGCGTTCCCGGAGCGCAACCGGGTGCTCGTCGAGGGCGTCAACCGCATCAAGAAGCACACCGCGCAGTCGGCCAACGAACGGGGCGCGTCCTCGGGCGGCATCGTCACCCAGGAGGCCGCGATCCACGTCTCCAACGTGATGGTCGTCGACTCCGACGGCAAGCCGACCCGTGTCGGCTACCGCACCGACGACGAGTCCGGCAAGCGCGTCCGCATCGCCAAGACCAACGGCAAGGACATCTGAAATGACCACATCTGAGGCAGAGGTCAAAGCTCAGCCCCGGCTGAAGCAGCGCTACCGCGAGGAGATCAAGGGCGCGCTCAACGACGAGTTCAACTACGCCAACGTCATGCAGATCCCGGGCGTGGTGAAGGTAATCGTGAACATGGGTGTCGGTGACGCCGCCCGCGATGCCAAGCTGATCAACGGCGCCGTCAACGACCTGGCGCTGATCACCGGCCAGAAGCCCGAGATCCGCAAGGCCCGCAAGTCGATCGCTCAGTTCAAGCTGCGCGAGGGCATGCCGATCGGCGCCCGCGTCACGCTGCGCGGCGACCGGATGTGGGAATTCCTGGACCGGCTGATCTCGATCGCGCTGCCGCGTATCCGCGACTTCCGCGGCCTGAGTCCCAAGCAGTTCGACGGCACCGGCAACTACACCTTCGGGCTCAACGAGCAGTCGATGTTCCACGAGATCGACGTGGACTCCATCGATCGCCCGCGTGGCATGGACATCACCGTCGTCACCTCGGCGACCAATGACGACGAAGGCCGCGCGCTGCTGCGGGCCCTCGGCTTCCCGTTCAAGGAGAACTGAGTAGATGGCAAAGAAGGCTCTGGTCAACAAGGCCAACAAGAAGCCAAAGTTCGCGGTTCGCGCGTACACGCGGTGCAACAAGTGCGGACGCCCGCACGCCGTCTACCGCAAGTTCGGCCTGTGCCGGATCTGCCTGCGCGAGATGGCCCACGCCGGCGAACTGCCCGGTGTGCAGAAGTCCAGCTGGTAAGCCCACAAACTCCGATCAAGTAAGGGCGCGGTAGGCCCGGTCCGGGAACCGCCGCGAGGAAGGTGACACACCTGTCATGACCGCGATGACGACGATGCAGAGCGCAGCGATGAAGAGGAGCAGCGCTAAATGACCATGACGGATCCGATCGCAGACTTCTTGACACGTCTGCGCAACGCCAACTCGGCGTACCACGACGAGGTGACTCTGCCCCATTCGAAGATCAAGGCCAACATCGCCGAGATCCTCAAGGAGCAGGGTTACATCAACGACTACCGCACCGAGGATGCCCGCGTGGGCAAGTCGCTGGTGGTCACGCTCAAGTACGGCCCCAGCCGTGAGCGCAGCATCGCCGGCCTGCGCCGGGTGTCCAAGCCCGGCCTGCGGGTCTACGCGAAATCCACCAACCTGCCGAAGGTGCTCGGCGGCCTGGGCGTGGCGATCATCTCCACGTCCTCGGGTCTGCTGACCGACCGGCAGGCAGCACGACAGGGCGTGGGCGGCGAAGTCCTCGCGTACGTGTGGTAGCGGGATAAGGAGCTAGGAAACCATGTCTCGCATTGGAAAGCAGCCGGTCCCGGTTCCGTCCGGGGTCGACGTCACGATCGACGGAC
This sequence comes from Mycobacterium sp., assembly GCF_046330795.1. Classification (GTDB taxonomy): domain Bacteria; phylum Actinomycetota; class Actinomycetes; order Mycobacteriales; family Mycobacteriaceae; genus Mycobacterium. Next base: position 405,743 of record NZ_JAXLSA010000003.1, read on the forward strand.
GCAACGTGTCCGTCAAGGGCCCGAAGGGCACCCTGGTCCTCGACGTCGCCGAGCCCATCGAGGTCTCGCGCGATGACGACGGCGCCATCGTGGTCACCCGCCCCAACGACGAGCGGCGCAATCGCTCGCTGCACGGGCTGTCCCGCACGCTGATCGCCAACCTGGTGACCGGCGTGACCGAGGGCTACACCACCAAGATGGAGATCTTCGGCGTCGGCTACCGCGTCGTGGCCAAGGGCAGCGACCTCGAGTTCGCCCTGGGCTACAGCCACCCGGTGCTGATCAGCGCGCCCGAGGGCGTGACCTTCGCGGTGGAGACGCCGACGAAGTTCTCGATCTCCGGCATCGACAAGCAGAAGGTCGGCCAGATCGCCGCCAACATCCGTCGTCTGCGGCGCAACGACCCCTACAAGGGCAAGGGCATCCGCTACGAGGGTGAGCAGATCCGCCGCAAGGTCGGAAAGACAGGTAAGTAGTCATGGCTGATACCAAGAGCCCCCAGAAGGAAAAGAAGCACCAGCCGGTCGGCCAGAACATCTCCGCGACCCGCCGGGTCGCGCGGATCCGCCGGCACGCCCGGTTGCGCAAGAAGGTCTCCGGCACCGCCCAGCGGCCCCGCCTGGTGGTCAACCGCTCCTCGCGGCACATCCACGTCCAGCTCGTCGACGACCTGACCGGCACCACGCTGGCCGCGGCCTCGTCCATCGAGTCCGACGTGCGCGCCGTCGAGGGTGACAAGAAGGCGCACAGCGTTCGGGTCGGTCAGCTGATCGCCGAGCGCGCCAAGGCCGCCGGCATCGACACCGTCGTCTTCGACCGCGGTGGGTACACCTACGGCGGCCGGATCGCCGCCCTGGCCGATGCCGCCCGCGAGAACGGATTGAGCTTCTAGATGACCACGAACCTGAAAAAGACCGGAAGGACCGCATGATGGCGGAGCAGACTGCCGCAGCTGCGGACACTCCCACCGCTGGCACCCGCAACGATGAGCAGCGCAGCAACGATCGGGGCGGCCGCGGCCGCCGCGACGACCGCGGTGATCGCGGCCGGGGTGGTCGCGACGATCGCGAGAAGAGCCAGTACCTCGAGCGCGTCGTCACCATCAACCGCGTTTCCAAGGTGGTCAAGGGTGGCCGCCGGTTCAGCTTCACCGCGCTGGTGATCGTCGGCGACGGCAAGGGCATGGTCGGTGTCGGCTACGGCAAGGCCAAGGAAGTTCCGGCCGCCATCGCCAAGGGTGTCGAAGAGGCCCGCAAGAACTTCTTCCGCGTCCCGCTGATCGGCGGCACCGTGACCCACCCGGTGCAGGGTGAGGCCGCTGCCGGTGTCGTCATGCTGCGTCCGGCCAGCCCGGGTACCGGTGTCATCGCCGGTGGCGCGTGCCGCGCGGTGCTGGAATGCGCCGGCGTGCACGACGTGTTGGCCAAGTCGCTGGGCAGCGACAACGCGATCAACGTGGTGCATGCCACCGTTGCCGCGCTCAAGCTGCTGCAGCGTCCCGAAGAGGTGGCGGCCCGTCGCGGTCTGCCGATCGAAGACGTCGCGCCGGCCGGCATGCTCAAGGCCCGTCGCGAGAGTGAGGCGCTGGCCGCTGCGGCCGCGCGTGAAGGAAGTGCCCAGTAATGTCCGATCTGAAGATCACCCAGGTGCGGGGCGTCATCGGCGCCCGCTGGAAGCAGCGCGAGAGCCTGCGCACCCTGGGTCTGCGCAAGATCCGCCAGTCGGTGGTGCGTGAGGACAACCCGCAGACGCGGGGCCTCATCAAGACCGTCCACCACCTCGTGGAAGTAGAAGAGGTGGCGAAATGAGCGAGATCATCAAGCTGCACGACCTGAAGCCGGCTCCCGGCTCGAAGAAGGCGAAGACTCGCGTCGGTCGCGGTGAGGGCTCCAAGGGCAAGACCGCCGGCCGCGGCACCAAGGGCACCAAGGCCCGCAAGAACGTGCCGGTGACCTTCGAGGGCGGGCAGATGCCGATCCACATGCGGCTGCCCAAGCTGAAGGGCTTCCGCAACCGGTTCCGCACCGAGTACGGCGTCGTGAACGTCGGCGACATCGCCAAGGCGTTCCCGAAGGGCGGCACCATCGGTGTCGACGAGCTGGTCGCCAACGGCCTGGTCCGCAAGAACGTTCTGGTCAAGGTGCTCGGCGACGGCAAGCTGGCCGTCAAGGTCGATGTCACCGCGAACAAGTTCAGCGGCGCCGCCCGCGAGGCGATCACCGCCGCCGGTGGTACCGCCACCGAACTGTAGAGCTGTGCACGCTCGAACCCCCGCGCTGACCCGCGGGGGTTCCTGCGTTCATGGGCAGTAACGATCGGCAGCGCGGGAGCGATTGAACTGCGACCGCAAAACCCTCAGGAGCCAACGATGATTCGCCCCGCCGCCGCGATCCTGGTGGTCGTCTGCCTCGGGGTCGGCGCCGGGTTGACGCCCGGGCCGGCCGCCGCCGAGCCCGACGACGGCTCCGCCCCGACCACGACGGTGCCGGCGACCCCCGACCAGCGGTTCACCGACGCCATGACGGCGCTGCAGATACCCCTGAAAGAGGGGACCGACGTGCCGGCGGTCGGGCACGGTGTGTGCGACATGCTGACGGCGGCGATCAAGAACAACGTGAACCCCATCCCATCGGTCCGCGGTGTAGTCACCGAGTTGCAGAACCGCGGCCTCACGCGCGCGCAGGCGATCGGGCTGATGCGCATCTCGTCGGGCGTCTACTGTCCGGAGTACGGCCGGTACGTGCGGTAACCGCCCGGCCCGGGATCGGTAGGCTCGGTCCATGTTCTCGCTGCTACCGAAGCTGCCCGGCCTTCCGGGCCCTGACGACGTCCGTGGTGTGGTCCGCCGCGTCGACACCGCGCGCCACAACGGGATTCCCGACGGCTGCATCCTCGAGCTGGACCTGCAGCACGCCCCGCCGGAGACCGCCGGGTTCGACCCGATGGCCCTGATCGCCGGGCAGGCCAGACCACTGACACTGCGCGAGATGGTTGCCGCCATCCATCGGGCCGCCGAGGACGACCGGGTGGCCGGTCTGATCGCCCGCGTGCAGATCGCGGCCACGCCCGCCGGACCCATCCAGGAGCTGCGGGCCGCCATCGCCGAGTTCACCGCCGCCAAACCGTCGTTGGCGTGGGCCGAGACCTATCCCGGCACCATGTCGTACTACCTGGCGTCGGCGTTCGGCGAGGTGTGGATGCAGCCGTCGGGCACCGTGGGCCTGGTCGGCTTCGCCACCAATGCGATGTTCCTGCGCGACGCCCTGGCCAAGGCCGGCATCGAGGCGCAGTTCGTCGCGCGGGGCGAATACAAGTCGGCGGCAAACCTTTTCACGCAGGACAGCTACACCGAGGCGCACCGCGAGGCCGATACCGCCCTGGTCGAGAGCCTGCACGCCCAGGTGCGGGCGGCGGTCGCCGAATCCCGGGACATCGAACCCGCCGCAGTGGACGAGTTGGCCGATCGGGCGCCGCTGCTGCGCGACGACGCCGTGGCGGGCCGGTTGGTGGACCGGATCGGCTACCGTGACGAAGCGTATCTGCGCATCATGGAACTGACTGGTGCGCAAGACCTTTCGGATCCCGACGGGGATGATGCACCCGACCGGCTCTTCCTGTCGCGGTATGCCCGCAGTCACCGTCCCGAGCTTCCGTCGGTCAAGGTGCCGGGCCGGAAGGCCCGCCCCGCCATCGCGGTGGTGACGCTCGACGGCCAGATCGTCAGCGGCCGTGGTGGTCCCGGAGTGCTGCCGATCGGCGGGTCCAGTGCGGGGGGTGACACCATCGCCGCGGCGCTGCGCGCGGCCGCCACCGACGACGACGTGTCCGCGATCGTGCTGCGCGTGGACAGCCCGGGCGGCGCGGTGACCGGGTCGGAGACCATCTGGCGTGAAGTGGTGCGGGCCCGGGCGGCCGGCAAACCGGTGGTGGCCTCCATGGGCGCGGTGGCGGCCTCCGGCGGCTACTACGTGTCGATGGCCGCGGACGCCATCGTGGCGAATCCGGGCACCATCACCGGGTCGATCGGTGTGGTCACCGGCAAGCTGGTGGCGCGGGATCTCGAGGAGCGCCTGGGCGTCGGCTCCGACGCCGTGCGCACCAACGCCAACGCCGACGCCTGGTCGATCAACGCGCCGTTCACCCCGGAGCAGCACACCCGGGTCGAGGCGGAGGCGGACCTGTTCTACACGGACTTCGTGCAGCGCGTCGCCGACGGTCGGGGAATGACGGTCGAGGCCGTCGACGCGATTGCGCGCGGACGGGTCTGGACCGGAGCGGACGCCGCCGAACGCGGCCTGGTCGACGAACTCGGCGGGCTGCGCACGGCAGTCCGGCGCGCGAAGGTGCTCGCCGGACTGGACGCCGAGGCCAAGGTCAGGATCATCGGCTATCCGGGTTCGTCGTTGCGGGACCGGTTGCGGCCCAAGGCGTCATCGCAACCGGCGGCGGCCTCGCTGCCGCAGGCCGTGGCGGCGGTCCTGACGGATTCCGTCGTCGGGGTGCTGGACGGGGCTCAGCGGCAGTTCACCGGGGCGAGTGCGCTCTGGCTGGGGGACGGGCGGCGCTGACGTAGACGATCTCGCCGAGCGGGCCGGGCGCCATGCCCTGCGGCTCGTGCAGCCCGTATTGCCGGAACATCCCAGGAGTCGTTCCCGGTGCGGGTCATCGTGGCCCCCGCCCCAGGGTCGCGGTGAGGTATCCGGAATCGCCCGACAGCGAGACCAGCTCGGCGGGCGGGGCCGCAAAGCCGTTGACGGCAAAGGCTTCCGTGGTCGTGCGGACAGCCGTCTGCCATCCCGCCGCAACCAGGTGGTCGCGGGCGCCGGTTCGTTCACCGGTATAGAACAGCGCGGCCAGGTCGATCGTGCTGCCGGAACGGCGTGACCGCTCGGTCAGCCGGTCGGCCCAGTCTCCGGTCAGTGCCTTGGCGTCCATGTGCTCGGTGGCGAGCCGGCTGCCGGGCGCCGAGAGTGCGGTGATGTTGTCCAGCAGGCGGTCCTGGGCCTCCGGCGGGAGGTAGATCAGTAATCCCTCGGCGATCCACGCGGTGGGTTCGGGCGGGTTGAAGCCGTTGTCGCGCAGTGCGTTCGGCCAATCTTCACGCAGGTCCACCGGTATCGTGCGCAGGTCGGCGGCCGGGGTGGCACCCAGTTGCGCCAGGGTGCGGGCCTTGAATTCCAGCACCTGCGGCTGGTCGATCTCGAAGACCACGGTCCCTGCCGGCCAGGACAGGCGATAGGCGCGGGTGTCGAGCCCGGACGCCAGGATCACCGCCTGCCGGATACCCGCGGCGCCGACAGCGTCCCTGAAGAAGTCGTCGAAGAATCGGGTGCGGACCGCGATCTGCTCGCACATCTGCTGTCGGTCGAGCAACTCGTCGGCGCCGAAGTCCAGTTCGCCGTCGGCGATCCGGTTGCAGAAGTCCAGGCCGACCGCCTTGACGAGGCCGTCGGCGTACGGATCGCTGATCAAGGGGTCGGGCTGGCGGGTGGCCAGCGCCCGGGACGCTGCCACCGACGTCGCGGTGGCGCCCACGCTGGACGCCAGATCCCAGCTGTCGCCATCGGTTCGGGTCATTCTGCCTCCTTGGTGCGGATCGCGGTGACGGCCACCGACTGCTGCAGCGGGGTCGGGGTGGTGCCGCCGGGTTCGCCGGGTGGGAATGGCCACATCCGGCCGTAGTCGGTGAACATCTCGCGGCGGTCCCGCGTGTGCACCTGCCAGCCCCGCTCGGCCAGATAGTCCACGACGTGATTGCGTTCGCCGTGGTGGAACAGTTCGGTGAAGTCGATGTCGAAACCCTCGCCCTGCCAGGCGCCGGCGATGGTCCGGGCACGTTCGGCGAGTTCTGCGCCATAGTCGCCGCCGTGGAATTCGGTGGCGATCCGGCTCTCCGGCGCCGACAGCGCGGTGATGTTGTCGAACAGGCGGTCCTGGGCCTCGGGAGGCAGGTACATCAGCAGGCCCTCGGCGATCCACGCCGTGGGCTGGGCGGGGTCGAAACCGCTGTCGCACAATGCTTTCGGCCAGTCGTCGCGCAGATCGACGGCCACCGTGCACAGTCGGGCCGTCGGCTCGGCGCCGATCTTGGCCATCGCGGCGGTCTTGGCGGCGATCACCGCGGGTTGGTCCAGCTCGAAGACGACGGTGCCGGCGGGCCAGCCCAGCCGGTAGGCGCGGGCGTCCAGGCCGGAGGCCAGGATGACGGCCTGCCGGACCCCGGCCGCCGCCGCATCCCGGAAGAAGTCGTCGAAGAACCGGGTCCGCACCGCCATCATGTCGACCATCACCTTGATGCCGGTGGCGGCCGTCTCATCGGGCGGCGCCGCGCCGTCGACGAGTCGGGTGAAGAAATCGATGCCCACCTCATGCACCAGGGGCGCGGCGTAGGGGTCGGTGATCAGCGGGTCGGGTTCGGTGGAGGCCAGCGCCCGGGCGGCGGCGACCATCGTCGCGGTGGCGCCGACGCTGGAGGCCAGATCCCAGCTGTCGCTGTCGGTCCGTGCCATGAAAATCTCCGCCGCTCAGAGCTTCTCGGCGCTGACGTAGTGCACGTCGGCGAAATTCGATGCCGAGTCATCCTGCGTCAGCAGACCGTGGTCCACCAGTAGCTGATGTCCGGACACTGCGGTGGGGGTCCAGCCCAGGGTCCGTAGATAGGGCGCCACCTCGGCGCGCTCACCGGTGTAGACCAGTTCGGCGAAATCCAGGTCGTAGCCGTGGGTGCGCCAGTGGTCGGTGACGGCCTGCATCTGCGCGCGGATCTCCTCGTCGTCGACGTCGCGGGGGGCCACGACGCCCTCGACGGCGATCCGGCTGCCCGGCGCGCTCAGTTCGGTGATGGTGTCCAGCAGCCGGTCCTGGGCCTCGGGGGGCAGGTAGCCCAGCAGCCCCTCGGCGATCCACGCGGCGGGACGGTCGGGGTCGAAGCCCGCGGTGGTCAGTGCGGTCGCCCAGTCGTCGCGCAGGTCCACCGCGACGGCGCGCCGCTCCGCCGTGGCGGTGGCGCCCATCTCGGCGAGCGTCTCGGCCTTGAACTCGAGCACCTGCGGCTGGTCGATCTCGAAGACCACCATGTCGGCGGGCCAGTCCAGCCGGTAGGCGCGGGCGTCGAGGCCGGAGGCCAGGATCACGGCCTGCCGGATGCCCGCCGTGTTGGCCGCCTCGAAGAAGGCGTCGAAGTACCGGGTCCGGGCGGCCATGCCGTCGGCGAAGCGGCTCATATTGCCCACTCCGCCGGTGGCCTCGGGGTCCAGATCGGTCAGCGCCAGGTCGCCGGAGGCCAGCCGGGTGAAGAAGTCGACGCCGACCGCGCGGACCAGGGGTTCGGCGAAGGGGTCGTCGATCACCGGGCTGGTGGCCCGGCTCGCCACGGCGCGCGCGGCGGCGACCATCGTGGCGGTGGCCCCGACGCTGGAGGCCAGATCCCAGGTGTCGTTCTCGGTGCGGGGCATGCGTCTCCTAGAAAGAGTCTCGGGGGAGTTATTAAATGAGCTAATCTAATCATACGCGGGAATCTGGATGCGGGCCAGGATGGGCTCAACTGTTAGTCTCGTAGACTGATTTCGGCGCGCGGTCGGCACCGTCCGGTGTGCGCGCGACAACCACGCAAAACACACGTCGCGGTCGGCGTTCGGTCGCGCAGGAGGAAGAGTGCTCTCGGCTTTCATCTCATCGCTGCGGACACCCGATCTCAGGCGCAAGATCCTTTTCACGCTGGGCCTCGTCGTCCTCTACCGCGCGGGCGCCACGCTGCCGTCGCCGGGCGTGAACTACCACAACGTCAACCAGTGCATCCAGCAGGTGATGGGCAGCGACTCCGGCCAGTTCTACGGCCTGATCAACCTGCTCTCCGGCGGCGCACTGCTGCAGCTGGCCGTGTTCGCGGTCGGCATCATGCCCTACATCACGGCCAGCATCATCGTGCAGCTCCTCGGCGTGGTCATCCCGCGCTTCGAGCAGCTCCGCAAAGAAGGCCAGGCCGGCCAGGCCAAGATGACGCAGTACACCCGGTACCTGTCGATCGCGCTGGCGATGCTGCAGGCCACCGGCATCGTCGCGATGGCCGCCAACGGTGTGCTGCTCAAGAACTGCTCCCTGGACATCCTGCAGGACAGCAGCATCTTCTCCCTGGTCGTGATCGTCCTGGTCATGACGGCCGGTGCGGCGCTGGTGATGTGGATGGGCGAGCTGATCACCGAGCGTGGCATCGGCAACGGTATGTCGCTGCTGATCTTCGCCGGCATCGCCGCCCGCATCCCGTCCGAGGGCAAGTCCATCCTGGACAGCCGCGGCGGCATGATCTTCAGCCTGGTCCTGCTGGCCGCCCTGCTCATCATCATCGGCGTGGTGTTCGTCGAGCAGGGCCAGCGCCGCATCCCGGTGCAGTACGCCAAGCGCATGGTGGGCCGCAAGATGTACGGCGGCACCTCCACGTACCTGCCGCTGAAGGTCAACCAGGCCGGCGTCATCCCGGTCATTTTCGCGCTGTCGCTGCTGACCATCCCGCACGTGATCACGCAGTTGGTCCAGATGGGCAAGACCGAGCCCGGCAACGGCTGGTGGGAGAAGTTCGTCGCCGCGCACCTGACCAACCCGGCCGATCCGACGTACATCGCGATCTACTTCGGGATGATCATCTTCTTCACCTACTTCTACGTCTCCATCACGTTCAACCCCGACGAGCGTGCCGATGAGATGAAGAAGTTCGGCGGGTTCATCCCCGGCATCCGGCCGGGCAAGCCCACCGCGGATTATCTGCGCTACGTCCTGAGCCGTATTACGCTGCCCGGGTCGATCTACCTCGGCGTGATCGCGGTGCTACCGAACCTGTTCCTGGAGATGGGCAACAGCGGGGGCGTGCAGAACCTGCCCTTCGGCGGCACGGCCGTGCTGATCATGATCGGTGTCGGTCTGGACACCGTGAAGCAGATCGAGAGCCAGCTGATGCAGCGCAACTACGAAGGGTTCCTCAGGTGAGAATCGTTTTGCTCGGACCGCCCGGCGCAGGCAAGGGCACCCAGGCGGTGCAGTTGGCCGAGAAGCTCGGGGTCCCGCAGATCTCGACCGGGGACCTCTTCCGGCACAACATCAGCACCGGTACCGAGCTCGGCGTGCAGGCCAAGAAATACCTCGACGCCGGCGATCTGGTTCCCGCCACGCTCACCAACGCCCTGGTCGACGACCGGCTCGACCAGCCGGACGCGGCCGCGGGGTTCATCCTCGACGGGTTCCCCCGCTCGGTGGAGCAGGCCAAGGCGCTCGACGACATGCTGGCCCGGCGCGGCGTGAAGCTGGACGCTGTGGTCGAGTTCCGCGTCCCCGAGGATGAACTCGTCGAGCGCCTCAAGGGCCGCGGCCGCGCCGACGACACCGAGGACGTCATCCGCAACCGGATGAAGGTCTATCAGGGCGAGACCGCGCCGCTCCTGGACTACTACGCCGACCAGCTGCAGACCGTCGAAGCCGTCGGGTCCGTCGACGAGGTCTTCGCGCGCGCCCTGCGCGCGCTCGGCCGCTAGCCGGCCCATGGTGTCGCTGCCCGGTCGGCGCAACCGCAAGGTGGTTGCCCAGCGCACTCCGGGCGAACTCGACGCAATGGCCGTCGCGGGTGCGCTGGTTGCGCGGGCCCTGCAGGCCGTGCGTGACGCGGCCGCCCCCGGGGTCTCTACGCAGCAGCTCGACGAGGTCGCCGAGGCCGTCATCCGCGACGGCGGTGGCACCCCGTCCTTCCTGGGCTATCACGGCTACCCGGCCTCGATCTGCTCCTCGGTCAACGACCGCGTGGTGCACGGCATCCCGTCGGCCGACGAGGTCCTGGCGTTCGGCGACCTGGTCTCCATCGACTGTGGCGCCATCGTCGACGGCTGGCACGGCGATTCGGCCGTCACATTCGGGATCGGCGACCTGATCCCCGCCGACGAAATACTGTCCTGCGCAACCCGTGAGTCAATGGAGGCCGGGATCGCCGCCATGGTGCCCGGCAACCGGCTCACCGACGTCTCGCACGCCATCGAACTGGGCACCCGCGCCGCCGAGCAGCGCCACGGCCGCAAGTTCGGCATCGTCGAGGGTTATGGCGGACACGGGATCGGCCGCGAGATGCACATGGAGCCCTTCCTGGCCAATGAGGGCGCACCCGGGCGCGGCCCGGTGCTGGCCGTCGGCTCGGTGCTCGCGATCGAACCGATGCTCACACTGGGCACCGTGCGGACCCGGGTTCTCGACGACGAATGGACCGTGGTCACCACCGACGGCTCCCGTGCCGCACACTGGGAACACACGGTGGCCGCAACCGACGACGGACCGCGCATACTGACCCTGCCAGTGTGAACCCATCGGCCACCCGGCTCGTATCCCCGGCGGAGGCCCAGATGCAGGATTCGAACCACGCCGAGAGCACGTTGATGCAGGTGCTTTACGACGAACATGCCGCCGCATTATGGCGCTACGCCGTCCGGCTGACCGGTGACCGGGCCCGGGCCGAGGATGTCGTGCAGGAGACCCTGGTGCGCGCCTGGCAACACCCCGAGGTCACCAACGACGGCGACCGGCCCGCTCGGGCGTGGCTGTTCACCGTGGCGCGCAACATGATCATTGACGAGCGGCGCAGCCCGCGGTTCCGCCGGGAGTTCGGGCGCAGTGAGCTGCCCGACGAACCGGACCAGACCCGCACCGACGAGGTCAACACGGCGCTGGATCGCCTGCTGCTCGGCGACGCGCTGGCCCAGCTGTCCGCGGATCATCACGCCGTGATCCGGCGCGCCTACTATCTGGGATGGTCAACTGCGCAGATCGCCGACGATCTGGGGATTGCGGAGGGGACGGTGAAGTCGCGGCTGCACTACGCCGTTCGTGCGCTGCGCCTGATGCTGCAGGAGATGGGGGTGACCCGATGACGATCGATGCCTACGAGATGTGGGACGCCTCCTACGTCCTGGGCGCCCTGTCGAGCAGCGAGCGCCGGGAATACGAGACCCATCTGGCCGAATGTGTCCGCTGCCGGTCGGCGGTCGCCGATCTCAGTGGCGTGCCGGCCCTGCTGGCGCTGGTCGACGACGAGCTCGAGCAGGACCGCAGCGAGGCCGGGGCCACGGTCTCGGACGTGCCCCCGCTGCGCCCGGGACTGCTGGCCGAACTGCTGGCGAAGGTGAACCAGCGCCGCCTGCGCACCCGGTGGATGGCGGTCACGGCCATGGCCGTCGCCGCCGTCGTCCTGGCCATCGGGGTGTTCGTGGCCACCCGCCCGGGTGTCCTCGACCCGACCCTGGTCCCGCGCACCACCGTCACGGCCATGGCCATGGATCCCGTCGGCGATTCCGAGTTCGCCGCGTCGTTCACGATGACCCGGCACGACTGGGGCACCAACATCGACATGACGTGCACCTATTCGGAGGGCGACCACAGCGACTCGGACGGTGGTTCGGATGCGGACAGGCTGGCCATGGTGGCCATCGGCCGCGACGGCAGCCACGTCCAGCTGGGGACGTGGAAGGCGCGGTCGGGCGAGACGGCGCAGACCAGCGGGAGCACGTCCATGCCGATCGACGAGATCGCGGCGGTCCAGGTTGTGGCGGCCGATACCGGAGATGTTCTGCTGCAACGTAATCTGTGAGGCGTGAGCGCAGGGTCGACCGATAAGCCAGACCCGATCAGGCAGGCCCGCGCCAACTGGGAGCGGGCCGGCTGGGGGGATGTGGCCGACGGAATGGTGGCCGTCACCTCGGTGATGCGGGCGCACCAGATCCTTTTGGCCCGTGTCGAATCCGCGTTGCGGCCCTACGATCTGAGTTTCTCGCGGTTCGAGCTGTTGCGGTTGCTGGCCTTCAGCCGCAGCGGTGCGCTGCCCATCACCACGGCCTCCGACCGGCTCCAGGTGCACGTCACCAGCGTGACGCATGCCATCCGCCGGTTGGAGGGCAGTGGCCTGGTGCGGCGGCTGCCCCATCCAACCGATGGGCGTACCACGCTGGTGGAGATCACCGAGTTGGGACGCTCGACCGTCGAGGACGCCACGGTGACGCTCAACGACAAGGTGTTCGCCCGGATCGGGATGTCCGAACCGGAGTCCAGGGCGCTGGTGGCCGCCATCGAAACCCTGCGCCGGAGCGCCGGCGACTTCTGAGATAACACCCTGATACCGATGCGGTGAACTGCCCGCGATATCGAATTCCCGGCCATTAGCATCTCTTCCCGGATGAGGGGAGGGGTGCCCTTGCTGCTGATGCGCTGGTTCGCCGCACTCGCGGGGCTGGCGGCCGTCCTGGGGCGCTGGTGGCACTGTCGATTCCGCTCGCCCTGCACATGGCCGACCGCCGTGGCGAGCCCATCGCCTGCGGTACCGGCTGGCACGGGGATCCGGCGGTGGCGCGCCACGAGGATGTTCTCAACCGGCAACAGCACCTGCTGGTCGGCGAGCAGTTCGTGCTGACCGATTACGCCGCGGAGTGTGATCGATTGGTGGCGGACCGGCGGTGGCTGGCGGTCGGCGTGGCCGGCTGCGGTTCGGCGCTCGCGCTGACGGTGCTGCTGGTGCCGATCCTGGTCGCGGTGCGCGTCGATCGCCGCCATGCCCGGCAGTCGGTGAGCGCCACGGGCCCGAACACCGGTCCCGTCGACCCGTTCACTTCCGCAGCGTGGTGATGATCGCGCTGAAGTCCAGCCCGGCGTGGGTGTCGTCGGATGCGAACGCCGCGTAGATCTCGGCGGCGTGAGTGCCCAGCGGGGCCGACGATCCCGTCGACTCCACCGCCGCCATCGCCAGGCCGAGGTCCTTGTTCATCAGGGCGGTGGCGAAGCCCGGTTTGAACTCGTTGTTGGCCGGTGACGTCGGAACCGGGCCTGGCACCGGACAATTCGTGTGCACCGCCCAGCAGTTCCCGGTGGCGCCGGTGATCACGTCGAACAACGACTGGGCCGGCAGGCCGAGCTTCTCGGCGAGCACGAACGCCTCCCCGACGGCGATCTGCTGGACGGCCAGCACCATGTTGTTGCAGAGCTTGGCGGCCTGCCCGGCCCCGGCGGCGCCGCAGTGCACGACCTTGCCGGCCATCGGTTCCAGGACCGCGCGGGCCCGCTCGACATCGCCCTCGTCGCCGCCCACCATGAACGCCAGCGTGCCCGCGACCGCGCCCTTGACCCCGCCAGAGACCGGCGCGTCCAGCTGGGCGAAACCGTGGTCGGCAGCCAGTCGATTCACCTCGCGCGCGTCGTCGACCGAGATGGTCGAGCTGTCGATGAACAAGGTGCCCGGCTTGGCGGCGGGCAGGATCTCGGCGTAGCAGCGCTTCACCAGATCGCCATTGGGCAGCATGGTGATAACGGTGTCGGCATCGGCGACGGCTTCCGCGCCGGTGCCGAAAACCGTTGCACCCTTTTCGATTGCGGCCGCGACGGCGGCCGGCACCGGATCGAATCCGTGCACGGTGTGTCCGGCGGCCACCAGGTTGGCGGCCATCGGGCCGCCCATGTTGCCCAGTCCGAGGAACGCAATCGTGGAAGTCATGATGTCCCTTCTCCTGTTACGCCGAGGCCCGCGCGCGGGCGGCTTCCGCGCGGCCGATGACCACGCGCATGATTTCGTTGGAGCCCTCCAGGATGCGGTGCACCCGCAGATCCCGGACGATCTTCTCCAGCCCGTACTCCTTCAGATAGCCGTAGCCGCCGTGCAACTGAAGCGCCTGATCGGCCACCTCGTAGCACGCGTCGGTGACGTAACGCTTGGCCATCGCGCACAGTTCGACCTTGTCGGGTGCGCCGGCGTCGAGCGCACACGCGGCCCGCCACAACATGATTCGCGATGTCTCCAGCGCGGTCGCCATGTCGGCCAGCGTGAACCGGATGGTGGGCTCGTCGATCAGGGCGCCGCCGAAGGCCTCCCGGTCACGCACATAGGCGGCCGCCTTGTCGTAGGCGGCCTGCGCTCCACCCAGCGAACACGCGGCGATGTTGATCCGGCCGCCGTTGAGCCCGTTCATCGCGATACCGAACCCCGTGCCCTCGCCCTGCGGACCGCCCAGCAGCGCATCGGCGGGCACCCGCGCCTGCTCGAAGATCACCTGCGCGGTGGGCTGCGCGTTCCAGCCCATCTTCAGCTCGTTGGGGCCGAAACTCACTCCCGGAGTGTCCTTTTCGACGACGAACGCCGAAATCCCCTTCGGGCCCTCGGCGCCGGTGCGGGCCATCACCACGTACAGGTCGGAGGCGCCCGCACCGGAGATGAACTGCTTGACGCCGTCCAGGACGTAGTCGGAGCCGTCGCGGACCGCTCTGGTGCGCAGTGCCGCGGCGTCCGAGCCGGCGCCCGGTTCGGTCAGGCAGTAGCTGGCGATCGCGTCCATTCCGGCCAGCTGTGGCACCCAGCGTTCGCGCTGCGCGGGGGTGCCGTAGCTGTCGATCATCCACGCGCACATGTTGTGGATCGAGATGAACGACGCGACCGCCGGATCCGCGTACGCAAGCTGCTCGAAGATCCGCACCGCGTCCAGGCGGCGCAGGCCGCTGCCACCGGTGGCCTCGTCGCAGTAGATCGCCGCCATGCCCAGCTGGGCGGCCTCCCGCAGGACGTCGATGGGGAAGTGTTTGGCCTCATCCCACTCGAGCGCCTGCGGTGCAAGGCGTTTGGCGGCGAACGCGGCCGCCGTCTCGGCGATCACCCGCTCGTCGTCATCCATCTCGAACATGGCCTGTTTCAGCTCACTTCATGGTGGGGATGACGAATTCGGCGCCATCCTTGATGCCCGACGGCCAGCGCTCGGTGACGGTCTTGACCTTGGTGTAGAACTGGATCGACGCCGTGCCGTACTGGTTGAGGTCGCCGAATCCGGACCGCTTCCAGCCGCCGAAGCTGTGGTAGGACACCGGAACCGGGATCGGCACGTTGACGCCCACCATGCCGACCTGGACCCGGGACACGAAGTCGCGAGCGGTGTCGCCGTCGCGGGTGAACACCGCCACGCCGTTGCCGTACTCGTGCTCGGACGGCAGCCGCAGTGCTTCTTCGTAGTCAGCGGCACGCACGATGCACAGCACCGGCCCGAAGATCTCGTCGGTGTAGATGCTCATGTCGGAGGTGACGTGATCGAACAGGGTGGGGCCGAGGAAGAAGCCCTTGGAGAGATCCGCGTCATCGAAGCTCAGCTCGTCCGAACCTCGTTCGCGACCGTCGACCACGAGGTCGGCGCCGGCCTCCACGCCCTGGTTGATGTAGTCCTTGACCCGGGCCAGGGCGGCGCCGGTGACCAGCGGGCCGTAGTCGGCCTTCGGGTCCAGGCTGTGACCCACCCGCAGTTGGCTGATCCGCTCGACCAGCCTGGCGCGCAACCGGTTTGCCGTTTCTTCGCCCACCGGCACCGCGACGCTGATGGCCATGCAGCGTTCGCCGGCGCTGCCGTAGCCGGCGCCGATCAGTGCATCGACGGCCTGCTCGAGGTCGGCGTCGGGCATCACGATCATGTGGTTCTTGGCGCCGCCGAAGCACTGGGCGCGCTTACCGTGCGCCGCGGCGCCGGAGTAGATGTACTGGGCGATGTCGGAGCTGCCGACGAAGCCGACCGCCTTGATGTCGGGGTGTTCCAGGATCGCGTCGACGGCTTCCTTGTCGCCCTGCACCACCTGCAGCACGCCCGGCGGCAGGCCGGCCTCGATGAACAGCTCGGCCAGCCGCAGCGGCACCGAGGGGTCCCGCTCGGAGGGCTTGAGGATCAACGCGTTTCCGCATGCCAGCGCCGGGCCGGCCTTCCACAGCGGGATCATCGCCGGGAAATTGAAGGGGGTGATGCCGGCGACCACGCCCAGCGGCTGGCGGATCGAGTACACGTCGATGCCGCTGCCGGCGCCCTCGGTGAACTCACCCTTCATCAGGTGCGGGACGCCGACGGCGAACTCGATGACCTCGATGCCGCGTTGGATGTCGCCGAGGGAGTCGGCGACGGTCTTGCCGTGCTCCAGCGAGAGCAGCTCGGCCAGTTCGTCGGCGTTGGCATTGACCAGCTCGATGAACTTCATCAGGACCCGGGACCGGCGCTGCGGATTCCATGCCGCCCATTCCTTCTGCGCCGCGACCGCCGAGGCCACCGCGGTGTCCACGTCGGCGGCCGACGCGAGCAGTACCTGGGCCTGGACGTTTCCGGTGCTGGGGTTCAGAACGTCGGCGGTGCGGGTCGACGCGAGGTTGCTGCGGCGGCCGTCGATGAAGTGGGGGATTTGTGTGGTCATGAGGGAGCCTCTCGGCGTGCAGTGATCCGAATTACTTGGACATCCTAGTAAATTCGCGGATACCAGTGCAACCGTCAGTTGTGGCAGCAGATGTCACGTTTCCCGATACGGCGGTCAGATCGCGCGTACGATTTGAGCGTCATCTGGTCGGGGGATCAGAGAGATCCGGGGGGATCATCGTGACGAACTCATTCGCCGGCCGGGACCGGCTCCACCGCCATCAGCTGTGGTTTCGCGCCGGGATCGTCGCCGCGGGCGTCGGTACGGCCGCCCTCGTCGGCTGCGCAACCGCGGCGGCGGAGTCCGATACCGCAGCGGACGGCGCGGGCCAGAGTGCGCCCGCCGCGGCCGCGGCCGCGCCGCCGAGTGCCGGTTCGGGGCAGTCGATTTCGCGGGAATCCGACACCACCGCGGAATCCGACAACGCCGAAGACGCCGCTGACTCCGCGGATTCCCGCGGCACTGCCGCTGTCGAGGATGAGGCTGTGCCCAAGAACGCCCGAGAGGTGGCGGACGAGCCCGTGCCGGCGACGGAGGTCTCCGACTCGGTCGACGTCCCCGAGTCGGTGGACCCGCCCGAGGTCAAGGTCATCCGATCGGCCAAGGTCGCCGACATCGTCAAGGTCGCCGACGTCGCCAAGGTGGTCGAGGCACCCAAGGATGTCGAGGCGCCCACCCTTGTCGAGGCGCCCAAGGTCGCCGAGCCCGCCGCCCCGGTCGAGGTCGCTCCGGCGGCAACAACAAACACTGCGACCGCCGCCGCGACGATCGACTACGGCGCGGGGTCCGGTGCGCGCGTCGCCGTCATCGCCGGGGTGCTCGGGTCACCGACCGCCGTCATGAAACAGCTGAACGGCAGCGTCTGCGCCTCGCCGAACAAGTGCGACCCGATCTATTACTTCGCGGTCGGAGACTTCCTGGGTCCACTGTTCGGACGGTGGAGCATCGATGACGGAGTGTCCAAACTCGACGCCTGGATCCGCGCCACCCCCGGCCCGAAGATTGCGATGGGCCACTCGTTCGGCGCGGTCATCATCACGTCGTGGCTGCGCAAGTACGGGTCCGATCCGACCGCGCCCAGTCCGGCCGAACTGAGTTTCATCACGCTGGCCTCACCCGAGAACCGCAGTTCCGCGTACGCCTACTCGGGCCGCAGCGCGATGTTCGACTACCGCGTCCAGGACGGGTTGGGGATTCCCGCGGACACCCGGTACCGCGTCGTCGACACCTGCCGGAAATGGGACGGCTGGTGCGACTGGCATCCCGATAACATCTCCACCTCCCAGTGGGGGATGTTCTGGCTGCACACCGATTACACGAATCTCAACCTGAACGATCCGGCCAACGACGTGGTGGTCAAGGGCAACGTGACCTACGTGCTGTTGCCCACGCCGGGCTGGCCCTGAGTCAGCCCCAGCGGTCCGGCCAGCTCTGTCAGGGTGGGCACCAGATCGCGCCGTGATCCCAGCACCTGGATCGCGACGTGGTCCGCGCCGGCATCGAGATGCTCATGGAGCCGGGCGGCGATCATCTCCGGCGTGCCGTGTGCCACCAGGGCGTCGATCAGCTTGTCGCTACCGGGACGCGCGACGTCATCGGCGGTGAAACCCAGTCGCCGCCAGTTGTTCACGTAATTGCTCAGGTCGAGATAGAAGTCGACCGTCTTGCGGCCGGATTCGCGCGCCTGCGCCGCATCCCGGGTGAGCACCACCTTGTGTTCGGGCGCCAGGAACACGGTGTTGCCGATGAGCTCGCGGGCCTGGGCCGTGTGCTCCGGGGTGGTCAGGTACGGATGCGCGCCGGCGCTGCGGTCCCGTGCGAGCTCCAGCACCCGTGGGCCCAGCGCCGCGATCACCCGCCGGCTGGTGGGGACCAGGGCGGCGTCGAGCGCATCCAGATAGGCGACCAGGGCGTCGTACGGCTTGGTGTACTGCTCGGTGTGTTCGGGGTGGCCGACACCGATCCCCAGCAGAAACCTTCCGGGATAAGCCTTTTCGATCCGATGGTAGGACTCGGCGACCTCGCCGGCCGGCGCGGTCCAGATGTTGACGATCCCGGTGGCCAGTTGCAGGTGCTCGGTCGCGGCCAGGATCGGCTCGGCGAACTCGAGCCTGGCGGCCGGCGAACCGCCGACCCAGAGGGCGCCGTACCCCAGGCCTTCGATCGCGCTGGCCTGCTCCGGCGGAACCGGGCCGCCGGTCCACACGCCGAACCGGCCCAGGTCGGGCTTGAGTGCTCACCTTCGGTGTCGGTCACCTGATCTCCTCCGTCGGGGTTTGCGGCCCGGGTGCCCGCACCGGCAGCAGAATCGTGAAACGCGTATCGCCGGGCCGTGATTCGACGCGCAGCTCACCACCGTGCTTCTCGACGACGATGCGCCACGCCAGGTCCAGACCGAGCCCGGTGCCCTGCCCGAACGGTTTGGTGGTGAAGAACGGGGTGAAGATCCGGTCGACGACGTCCGGCGGGATACCCGGCCCGTCGTCACCGATCTCGACGCACACCATCGACTGGTCCGTGTCGTCGCGTCCACCCAGCAGGCTGGACCGGATGCTGAGCGTGCCGGTACCGTCCCGGGACTGGATGGCCTGGACCGCGTTCTCGATGATATTGGTCCACACCTGATTGAGATCGCCTGGGTAACAGAGCAATTCGGGAATGTTGGCGTCGTACTCCCAGACCTTCTTGATCGGCTTGTCGGGGCCCACCCGGTCGCCGAACATCATCAGGGTGCTCTTGAGCAGGTCGCGCAGGTTCGCGCTCTGGTACGGCGCGCGGTCCATCTGCGAGTATTGCTTGGTGCCGGCCAGCAGGGCCGAAATGCGTTGGCTCGCTTCGGCGATCTGGTTCATCATCAACTCGGCGTCGATGGTGTATTTCAGCCAGCCGACGGCGCCCTGCAACGAGGCCGTGCACGCATCGCCCTCGAGGCCGTCGATCGATGAGTCCACCCGTTCCAGCCAGTCCACGTCCAAACCGGCCTCGACGAACGTCGGCGCGTAGTCCCAGGCGCCCACGATGCCGTGGTCCTCGAGCCATTCGCCGATCTGCTCCTCCCGGTCGGAGGCCTCCAGCGCCGTCAGTTCGGGTTGCGGGGACTTGGCGACCTGTTCGGCCACCTCCTCCTGGATCCCGACCAGCGTGCGCAGCGCCTCGGGACTGAACTTGCCGTCGGCCAGCATTGCCAGCTTGTGCCGCATCTTGCCCACGCCCTCGCGCAGATCGGCCACCGCGCGCGCGTTGGCCGCCGCCGGGTTGTTCAGCTGGTGGGTCAGCCCGGCGGTGATGGTGCCCAGCGCCAGCAGCTTCTCGCGCTGGTCGATGATCCTGCGCTGCCGCAGGCCGCCGACCTTGAGCCCGTCGAGCAGGTGGACGGCCATCGGGAACTCGCTGCGGACGAACTTGCCGAACTCGGCGGCGTCGAGCACGAAGAACCGCGACGGCACGGTCACCCGTACGGAGGACTCGTAGAGCTGCGGCACGCCGTCGACGAACGCGCTCCACGCGCCGCAGTACACGCCCCGCTGCGAGGTCCGGGTGGTTTCGATGTCCGCGCCGCCGGAACGCTTGGACATCACCACCTCGCCGTCGATCAGCACGTAGAAACAGGTGGCCGGGTCACCCTCGGCGACGATGGGTCCCGGCTCGAACTGCGCGATGTGACCGTGGGCGCACAGCTTGTCCAGCTGTTCCTCGGACAGATCCTCGAACAGGAACAGGGTCCGCAGTTCCGACGGCAGACATGTCTCGCCCATGTGGTCCTTCCCAGTCCTTCCCCGGCCCCGGCCGGGCCCTTCTACGCTTCGGCCAGATGTCGGTGCACGAACATCACCGCCATCGATCCCTCGCCGACGGCGGCCGCCACCCGTTTGGCGGATTCGGCACGCACGTCCCCTGCAACAAACACTCCCGGCACACTTGTTTCCAGGTGGTGCGGCGCGCGATCCAGCGTCCACCCGACGACATCCCGCAGATCGGGTCCCGCGAGGACGAACCCGTGGTCGTCACGCGCGACGACGCCGTCCAGCCAGTCGGTGCGCGGTTCGGCCCCGATGAAGATGAACATCCGGCCGCACGGGACCTCCTCGCATTCGCCCGTGCGGACGTTCTGCAGGCCGATGCCCTCGAGATGACCGTCGCCGGTAGCCGCGTGCACGACGGTGTGGGGCAGCTCGGTGATGTTGCCGGTGGCCCTGATCTGCTGGATCAGGTAGTGCGACATCGAGTCCTCCAGCGTCCGCCGGCTGACGATGGTGACCTCCTTGGCGTACCGGGACAGGTTCATCGCGGCCTGGCCCGCCGAGTTGGCACCACCGATGACGTAGACGGATTCGCCATCGCAGTCCGCCGCCACCGACGTGCTGGCGCCGTAGTAGATACCCGCTCCGGTCAGATCGGTGCAGCCGGCGGCCTCGAGCTCGCGGTACTCGACCCCCATGGCCAGGATGACGGCCCGCGCCGCGATCGACCGCCCGTCGGACAGCAACACGGTGCGCGCGTTGCCGTCGACCCGCAGGCCCACCACTTCGGCGGCCGTGATCACCTCGGCGGAGAATTTCTCCGCCTGTCGCCGGGCCCGCTCGGCCAGCTGGGCGCCCGACAGCCCGTCGGGAAAGCCCAGGTAATTCTCGATCCGGGAACTCTGACCGGCCTGACCACCGGTGGCGGTGCGTTCGATCAGCACGGTGTCGAGGCCCTCGGAGGCGCCGTAGACCGCCGCCGCCAGACCGGCCGGGCCGCCGCCGATCACCACCAGGTCGTAGAAGTCGCCGGCCGGGGTGGTGGTCAGGCCCAGGGTGGCCGCCAGGTCGGCGTCGGGCGGGTCGATCAGGGTCTCGCCCTGTTCGGTGATCACCACCGGCAGGGTCCGGCCGTCCAGGCCCGCCGCCTCCAGCAGGCGCGCGCCCTTGGGCTCGTCGGCGCGGAACCAGGTGTAGTGCAGCCGGTTGCGCGACAGGAACTCCCGGACCTGCGCCGAGCGGGCGTTCCACGGGTGTCCGATGACCTTGGTGTGCGGGATGGCGCGCTCACCGGTGGCGCGCCAGGCCTCGAGCAGCCCGTCGATGACGGGGTAGAGCTTCTCCTCGGGCGGGTCCCACGGTTTGAGCAGGTAGTGGTCCAGGTCGACGACGTTGATGGCGTCGATCGCGGCGTGCGTGTCGGCGTAGGCGGTCAGCAGCACCCGCCGGGCCATGGGGTAGAGGCCCATCGCCTCCTCGAGGAACTCGATGCCACTCATCTGCGGCATCCGGTAGTCGGCGACGAACACCGCGACGGTCTCGCCGCGCAGCTCGAGCTCGTTGAGGGTCTCGAGCGCATCGGGGCCGGATTCGGCCCGTACGATCCGGTAGTCGTTGCCGTAGCGGCGACGCAGGTCGCGGGCGACGGCGCGGGACACCGCGGGGTCGTCGTCGACGGTCAGGAGGATGGGTTTTCTCGGCTGGTGATCGGCTCCAGTCATCGCTTCGATTATGCGGGTTGTCGGCCGTCACCGCGGATTTTGGGGTACGCCGATCAGCGAGTAACATGGACCAACGGTGCGGCCGCCGCGCCGGCTTCTTTGTGTGCTTCCTGGAATGTCTGTTCTGGTTTCCCACGTTGTGTAGTCGGATTCGGGGTTGCGCCGTGCGACGGGCGCAACAGACAAGACACGAAACCGAACGACAGGATCGCCGAGAAGTATGGCCAAGAAAGACGGTGCCATCGAGGTCGAGGGCCGCGTGGTCGAACCCCTGCCCAATGCGATGTTCCGCATTGAGCTGGAGAACGGACACAAGGTGCTCGCGCACATCAGCGGCAAGATGCGGCAGCACTACATCCGCATCCTGCCCGAGGACCGCGTCGTGGTGGAGCTATCTCCCTACGACCTCTCCCGGGGCCGCATCGTGTACCGCTACAAGTAACCCGCCCGACCAGTACCGACTACGAGAACAGGATCGACCAGCCGTGAAGGTGAACCCGAGCGTCAAGCCGATCTGCGACAAGTGCAGGGTGATCCGCCGGCACGGGCGGGTCATGGTGATCTGCTCCGATCCCCGCCACAAGCAGCGGCAAGGCTGACACAGCACCACCCACAACTGAATGCAGACCTCCCAGTTCCACCAGGCGGATACGCCGCCTGACCACGTCCGGCACGGAGGCCGGACCCCGTGAGGGGAACGGACTGGGAAAAGACCTCCGCATAGAGAAAGAAACACACCACTGTGGCACGTCTAGTGGGCGTCGACCTTCCGCGCGACAAGCGCATGGAGATCGCCCTGACCTACATCTACGGCATCGGCCGTACCCGCTCCCAGGAGATCCTGGCGGCCACCGGCATCGACCGGGATCTGCGCACCAAGGACCTGACCGACGATCAGCTGACCCAGCTGCGCGACTACATCGAGGGCAACCTCAAGGTGGAGGGCGATCTGCGCCGCGAGGTGCAGGCCGATATCCGCCGCAAGATCGAGATCGGCTGCTACCAGGGTCTGCGGCACCGCCGCGGTCTGCCGGTGCGCGGCCAGCGGACCAAGACCAACGCGCGCACCCGCAAGGGGCCGAAGCGCACCATCGCCGGCAAGAAGAAGGCCAGGTAACCGAATATGGCTCCAGGTAAGAAGGGCGCCGCGGGCGCCAAGAAGGGCGCGGCCAAGACCCGCCGCCGGGAAAAGAAGAACGTCCCGCACGGCGCCGCCCACATCAAGAGCACGTTCAACAACACGATCGTCTCGATCACCGATCCCCAGGGCAACGTCATCGCCTGGGCGTCGTCGGGTCACGTCGGCTTCAAGGGTTCGCGCAAGTCGACCCCGTTCGCCGCGCAGCTGGCCGCCGAGAACGCCGCCCGCAAGGCGCAGGAGCACGGCGTCAAGAAGGTCGACGTGTTCGTCAAGGGCCCGGGTTCGGGCCGCGAGACCGCCATCCGCTCGCTGCAGGCCGCCGGCCTCGAGGTGGGCGCGATTTCCGATGTCACTCCGCAGCCGCACAACGGCTGCCGGCCGCCCAAGCGGCGCCGGGTCTAGGTCTAGGGAGAAACAGAAATGGCTCGTTATACCGGACCCATGACGCGCAAGTCGCGTCGTCTCGGCGTCGACCTCGTCGGGGGCGATCAGTCGTTCGAGAAGCGTCCCTACCCGCCCGGCCAGCACGGCCGTGCGCGGATCAAGGAGAGCGAATACCGCCAGCAGCTGCATGAGAAGCAGAAGGCCCGCTTCACCTACGGCGTGCTGGAGAAGCAGTTCCGCAAGTACTACGAGGAGGCCGTGCGCAAGCCCGGCAAGACCGGCGAGAACCTGCTGCAGATCCTGGAGAGCCGCCTGGACAACGTGGTGTACCGCGCCGGCCTGGCGCGCACCCGCCGGATGGCCCGTCAGCTGGTCAGCCACGGGCACTTCACCGTCAACGGCGTGAAGGTCAACATCCCCAGCTACCGGGTGGCGCAGTACGACATCGTCGACGTCAAGGACAAGTCGCTCAACACCGATCCGTTCATCATCGCCCGGGAGACCGCCGGCGATCGGCCGATCCCGTCCTGGCTGCAGGTCGTCGGCGAGCGTCAGCGCATCCTCGTGCACCAGTTGCCCGAGCGGGCACAGATCCAGGTGCCGCTGCAGGAGCAGCTGATCGTCGAGCTCTACTCCAAGTAATAGGAAGTAACCCCAACCGGCATCAAATAGCGGGTGCCGAGAAGGAGAAATGAAAACACCATGCTGATCTCTCAGCGCCCCACCCTGAGTGAAGAGTCCCTGGCTCCGAACCGGTCGCAGTTCGTCATCGAACCGCTCGAGCCGGGATTCGGTTACACGCTGGGCAATTCGCTGCGCCGTACGCTGCTGTCGTCCATCCCGGGCGCAGCGGTCACCAGCATCCGCATCGACGGTGTGCTGCACGAGTTCACCACCGTGCCGGGCGTCAAGGAAGACGTCACCGACATGATCCTGAACCTCAAGGGTCTGGTCGTCTCCTCCGAGGAGGACGAGCCGGTCACCATGTACCTGCGCAAGCAGGGCCCGGGTGAGGTCACCGCGGGTGACATCGTCCCGCCGGCCGGTGTCACCGTGCACAACCCCGACATGCACATCGCCACGCTGAACGACAAGGGCAAGCTCGAGGTCGAGCTCGTCGTCGAGCGCGGCCGCGGGTACGTCCCGGCCGTGCAGAACAAGGCCTCCGGCGCCGAGATCGGCCGTATCCCGGTCGATTCCATCTACTCGCCGGTGCTCAAGGTGACCTACAAGGTGGAGGCCACCCGTGTCGAGCAGCGCACCGACTTCGACAAGCTGATCCTCGACGTCGAGACCAAGAACTCGATCAGCCCGCGCGACGCCCTGGCGTCGGCCGGCAAGACCCTGGTCGAATTGTTCGGTCTGGCACGGGAACTCAACGAGCAGGCCGAAGGCATCGAGATCGGCCCGTCGCCGGCCGAGGCCGACCACATCGCGGCATTCGCGCTGCCGATCGACGACCTCGATCTGACGGTGCGGTCGTACAACTGCCTCAAGCGTGAGGGTGTGCACACCGTGGGCGAGCTGGTCGCCCGCACGGAGTCCGATCTGCTGGACATCCGCAACTTCGGCCAGAAGTCCATCGACGAGGTGAAGATCAAGCTGCACCAGCTGGGTCTGTCGCTCAAGGACAGCCCGGCCAGCTTCGATCCGTCCGAGGTCGCCGGCTACGACGTGGCCACCGGCACCTGGACGGCCGACGCCGGCGGCTACGACCTGGACGACACCCAGGACTACGCCGAAACCGAACAGCTCTAACAGCGTCCGGCGACGATGCGGCCGTGCAGCGGCCGCTGAGGAACCGGGCACATGCAAACAAACGTCCGTCCCGGCCCTACCTGATACGGGGGCCGGCCCCGATAGGAGATAGTCAATGCCCAAGCCCACCAAGGGTCCTCGCCTCGGCGGGTCGTCCTCGCACCAGAAGGCGTTGCTGGCCAACCTGGCCACGTCGCTGTTCGAGCACGGCCGGATCACCACCACCGAGCCGAAGGCGCGGGCGTTGCGGCCGTACGCGGAGAAGCTCATCACCCACGCCAAGAAGGGTGCGCTGCACAATCGGCGCGAGGTGATGAAGAAGATCCGCGACAAGGACGTCGTGCATGCGCTGTTCGCCGAGATCGCGCCGTTCTACGCCGATCGCAACGGTGGCTACACCCGGATCATCAAGGTCGAGAACCGCAAGGGCGACAACGCCCCGATGGCGGTCATCGAACTGGTCCGGGAGAAGACCGTGACCAGTGAGGCCGACCGTGCTCGCCGCGCCGCTGCCAAGCACGCCAAGGCCACCGAGGCCGCCGCCGCGTCGGCGCCGGTCGAAGAGGCTCCGGTCGACGAGGCCCCGGCCGAAGAGACGGTCGCCGAGACCGCCGAGGCCGAAGCCGACGAAGCCGGCGCCGATAAGTAGCAACGACAGCTCGACCGACATGCCCGCCATCGATTCCGGTGGCGGGCATGTCGCTTCTGTCCGCCTGCGGCTCGACATCTCCTACGACGGAACCGAATTCGCCGGCTGGGCGGCGCAGGCGGGTCAGCGCACGGTGGCCGGGACGCTGGACGAGACACTATCCACGGTTTTTCGGGTACCGGTGCTGGTTCGTGCGGCCGGGCGCACCGACGCCGGGGTGCACGCCAGTGGACAGGTCGCACACGTCGACGTCCCGGCCGAAGCGCTGGTCCACGCCTACCCGCGCACTCGGCGTCCGGCCGGTGAACCTGAATTCGTCCCATTGGTCCGCCGGCTCGCGAGATTCCTGCCGCCCGATGTCCGGGTCCGGGAGATCGGCCGCGCCCCAGCGGGATTCGATGCCCGATTCTCGGCGCTGCGCCGGCACTACGAGTACCGGCTGTCGACGGCTCCACACGGAGTGGATCCGCAGCAGGCGCGGTTCGTGACGGCCTGGCCGCGCGCACTGGATGTGCCCGCGATGGCCGCGGCGTCAGAGGAACTGCTGGGGCTCAACGATTTTGCCGCGTTCTGCCGGCACCGTGCCGGTGCCACGACGATCCGCGATCTGCAGCGGCTGGAGTGGGTGCGGGACGGCGATCAGGTGACTGCGCACGTGACGGCGGATGCGTTCTGCTGGAACATGGTTCGCTCCCTGGTCGGTGCCCTGCTCGTCGTCGGGCAGGGGCGCCGGGAGCCGGCCTGGATCGCCGGGCTGCTCGGGGCCGATCACCGGTCCAGCGATTTCGCCGCGGCACCCGCTCGGGGGCTGACCCTGATCGGGGTGGACTATCCGCCGGATGACGAGCTATCGGCGCGCATCCTGGTCACCCGGGACCTCCGGAAGCGCTGAACCGCGGGTGCCGAGATCGACGTTCTGGCGCGACCCACTTGCACTTTGACGCCCAAACGTACGTTTCGGCGTGGTGCTAGATCCGTCCGGCCACGAAATCAGCCGCCTGGTTGACCATTCCGGCCGAGATGTAGGCCGGTGCCAGGTGGTCGGGCCAGTAGTCCTGCCAGTTCTGCGGATCGGTGGGGTTGCAGATCGGGTCGTCACCGTGGCACAGCTCGATGGTGCGTTCCTTGTAGACCGGGCTGAACGAGCTGATGGGTCCGACCCACTGGATCCCGTTGCCGAACAGCGCGACCGCGGCGATGTGGTCCGCCGCCCCGTCCGGCAGGGGTCGCTTGAAGGTGAAGAACGAGAGCGGCACGGCCAGAACCACATCGGTGACGGCCGCGCCCAGCGAGTAGCCGCCGAGCACGAGCCGGGTGTTGGGGCAGTTGTCCATCATGTACTGCACGTGTGCGCTCATATCGTTGGCACCCAGGTCGACCTCGGTGTTGGCGGGGTACTTCACCGCGTACAGCCCGATGTTCTTCCCGGTCTTGGTGCGTAGCGCGCGGACGAGTGCCTCGCCGATCTGGCCGGCGCCCGGCGCTTCGTTCCGCCCCCGGGCGAAGACCAACTCGACGTCGGGGCACGGTGCCGCGCTCGCGACGGGGGCCGGGACGATGGGGAGAAGGAATGCGGCGACAAGACCTGCTGCAAGGGTTTTCCACCGGGCTGATCCCATGCCCGACATAGTAGCGAAGGCCGGCTAGACGAGCCCCGCGATGAATCCGGCGGCCTGGCCGGGCATGGGCCCGGACTCATAGCTGGTGTGGGCGAACGGATTACGGCCGCGTGAACAGATCGGGTCACCGTCGGAACACATGTCGATCGACCGGCTGCCCAAACTGCCTGCGGTCACCGGGTTCCCGAACTTGGTGGCCGGGTTGCCGAACACCGCGACGGCCGCGACATTGCCGGCGAGGCTGCCCGGCAGGGGCGGGGCGGAGCCGACCTCGCCGATCCGGTTGCCCAGCGGGGGCACCCCGACCAGCATGTCGACCACCGCGGCGCCCTGCGAGTAGCCGCCGAGGACGATGCGGGTGTTCGGGCAGTCGGTCGCCATCGCGGCGATGTGGTTGGTGGCGTCGGTGGCGCCGTCGGCCGCCGTCAGGAAGTCGTAGGTGGCCGGGTAGTTGACCGGATAGACCCCGAGCGTGCGGTTTCCGAGCTGCGGGCGCAGGGTGTCGACCAGGGCCTGGCCCACCCGGCCGATGCCGGGGCCCTCACTGGTGCCGCGGGCGAAGACCAGTTCCACGTCGGGGCACGGTGCGGCGTCGGCGGGGGCCGCGAGCGGTACGACCGGGACGGCCACGGCGACGGCCGCGGCGGCCAGCATGCGGGCGACAATCATCTAGCCAACCTAATTCAGACCCGGGCTGCCACGAAATCGGCGGCCATGGCGGTCTGGCCCGACTCGGGGTAGGTGCTGTGCACCGCGACGTTGGTGCCCAGGGTGTCGCAGACGGCGTCGTCGGGCAGGCACAGGTCGATGGACCGGACGCCCCAGGTGGGGCTGATGGTCAACGGCAGGCCCGCCTTGGCGCTGGGGTTGCCGAAGAGCGCGATGGCCGCGACGTGGTCCGGGGCGCTGGCCGGCAACGGGAGCGTGAAGCCCGCCGCCGGGACCGGCAGCTCGGCGATGACGTCGACCACCGCCGCACCCTGGGAGAAACCGCCGAGCACCAGCCGCGTGTTGGGGCAGTTGGCCATCATGTACTGCACGTGCGAGCTCATGTCGTTGGCGCCGTCGGCCGCGGTCCGGAAGTCGTAGGTGGCCGGGTAGTTCACGCCGTAGGTGCCGACGGTGCGGTCGCCGACGCGGGCCCGCAGGTCATTGACGAAGGCGGCGCCCACCCGGCCCAGCCCGAGGGGCTCGGTGGTGCCGCGGGCGAATACGACCTCGATGTCCGGGCAGTCGTCGGCGTGGGCGGCCGGTGCCGGTGTGTGGAGGATCACGGGGGCCAGCAGGCCGGTGGCGGCCAGGGCAGTCAGGGTGCGCACGCCGGAAATGCTACCGAGGCCGGGCCAGGATCAGGCCCGCCAGCACCACCGCCGCGCCGAGTGCCTGGACGGCCGTCATGGCCTCGCCGATCAGCACCCGGGCCCACAGCACCGCGAAGAGCACCTCGGAGAGTCCGACCAGCGAGGCGAAGCCGGGGCGCAGCCGCGCCACCCCGGCGATGCCCAGGGTGTAGGCGATCGCGGTGCTGAACAGGCCGAGCACCAGGACCGCGACGAACCACGGTGCGGTGAACCCGGCGACGGTGACGTCGGCGGTGCTGAACGCCAGCGGCAGGATGCCGGTGATGCCGAGCGCGGTGACCACGGCGCCGCCGACGAGCAGGCCGCCGGTGGCCAGGGTCAGCGGGTGCAGGGTCTCCCCGGTGCGGGTCACGGTGCTGGTGGCGGAGGCACTCATCATGAAGTAGCAGGCCGCGCAGATGGCCGCCCCCGTCGCCCACAGCACGCCGACGGTGTTCACGCGGGCCGGTCCGTCGCCGAAGATGTTGAGCACCAACGTGATTCCCGCGATCGCCAGTAGCATCCCGGCCAGGGTCGCGGTGCCGGGACGCCGGCGGGTGGTGGCCCAGATCCAACCGACCACCAGGACCGGTGCGGTGTACTCGAGCAGCAGGGCCACGCCGACCGACAGGTGGGCGACGGCGTTGTAGTAGCACAGCTGGGCGCCCGCGATCGGGATGGCGCCGTAGAGCACGACGGTGCCGGCGTGCCGGCGGGCCTCGGTGATCCACTGCGGGCGCACGACGGTGGTGACGGCGGCCAGGGCGATCGCGCCGCCGGCCAGCCGGGCGATGACGGCGGCGGTGGGGGACCAGCCGGCGTCCATCAGAGCGCGGGCGAAGGGTCCGGAGAGTGCGAAGGTCAGTGCCGAGGTGAGTGCGAAGGCGAGCCCGCGGGAGAACCGGGTATCCGGGGTCTCCGGTTTCACCATCAGCACGGCACACCTCCAATGTAATGAGTAAAATCAAATTTGGTCATGACCAGCCTAGGGAGCGGGCCCGTAAGGAGTCAAATGAATTTCAGTCATGACACCGAGCTCACGCTGCGGGCCGCCGGTGCCCTGGTGAACTCGAACCGCGTGCACGACGCCGACGACCTCGCCGACCAGCGGGCCCTGGATGCATACCTGCGGGAATGGGGCTGGACCGGCCGCCGGGACCGCGACGCCGACGAACTGGCCGCGGTGCACCGGCTGCGGGGGCGCATCGGACGCATCTGGGATGCCGCCGAGGATGAAGAGCGCACCGTCGCCCAGGTCAACGCGCTGCTGAGCGACACCCACGCCGCGCCGTGGCTGACCCGCCACCCCGAGATGCCCGACTGGCACCTGCACCTGGCATCCATCCACGATCCGCTGGCCCAGCGAATGGGGGCCGAGATGGCGATGGCCCTGGCCGACCTGATCCGCGGCGGCGAACTGCGGCGGCTGAAGATCTGCGCCGCGCCGGACTGCGAGGCGGTGCTCGTCGACCTGTCCCGCAACCGGTCGCGGATCTTCTGCGACACCGGCAACTGCGGCAACCGCCAACACGTCGCGGCCTACCGGGAACGGCAGGCCGCGGGCGGACCTCGAGCTCAGGGCAGCCAGTAGCCCCGCACGCGATAGAACCGGCCGTGGCCCAGCACGCAGTTCGCGGCTTCCAGTCCCGACATCGTGGCGGCCTCGATGCAGCCCGCGTTCATGCCGCAATCGGTCCAGTCGCCGGCGAGGAACAGATTGTCGTAGCCACTCTCGTCGGGGCGCAGCCGGTACCGGTCGGAGCCGGGCACGGACTGCACATAGCGGTCGGACGGATCGATGTTCACACTGACATGTTGCGTGCGCAGTGCCGCCACGCCCCGCTCGTCGGTCACTCCGTGCAGCAGCGACCAGTCGAAACCGTTCTGGCCGAACGCATTCGGGAAGTAGAGCCCCAGGTTGCGCTCGAAGTAGGCGGCCGCCGCGGCATGCACCTGCTCGTCGAGCCGGCGGGTGTACCGCTCGGCCGGCTCGGACGTCGGCCACGGCGCGTCCAGGCTGCCGCAGAAGTACGCCACCGTGCCGGGCCGGTCGTCGTCGGGCCATTCCTCGGCCCACAGGGTCTGCGGCATCGACGCCCACGTCTCGAACGGCCGCCGGTATGCGCTCACGGTGACGCCCGGACGATCCCAGCCCAGCGCCGGCTCGTCCGGCCGGAACCACAGCTGCACGGCCTGGGTGGCGACGGTCCGCACATGCGTCGTCATCTCCTGCCACTCGCGCCGATCGGCCACGAGTTCGGCGGCGACGTCCGGGAGCAGCCCCAGCGACACCGCCAGGATGACGTCGTCGAAATCCGTGCCGCGGCGCAACACCCGGGTCCCGACGTCCCGGCGCGCACCGAAGTGCGTCTCGAGCCGGTGCCAGTCCTGCCCGGATTGCTCACCGGCCAGTTGCCCGGGGACCGGCGCACCGGGGAACACCGGCAGCCCTTTGGACCTGATCAGCGGTTCGTAGTGCCCGACGCCGTCGGCGAGCTCGGCCTGCACGCCCAGCGTGATGGCGTCGACCGCCTGCCGCCGGTCGTCCAGATGCAGCGAGTCGACGCGGTTGAAGAACTCGAACTCGACGCCGCGCCGGCGCAACGCCTGGTAGATGGGCGCGATGATGACGTCGCCCATCCCGGCGGTCATCTTCCAGAAGATGGCGCCCTTGTACTCGAAGAGCACCATGCCGATCAGGAAGATCATCACCCCGGCGGCGAACGACGGCTGCTCGGGATCGGCATCGGCGTAGCCGAACACCAGGTCGTAGACGCCGCGGATCAACGGGAAGTCCACTACGTCGGGATGTCCGCCGTTGGCCAGGATCCACTGGGCGAAGTCCTGATCGTTGATGGCCCGGAAGCCGCGCGGATCGGTGACGAGGTTGTCGGCCAGGATCCCGCGGACCACGGCGGTCACCATCGAGATCAACAACCAGGTCCGCCGGTCCGCGGGACGATGCCGGTCGTCGAGCTCGGCACGCACGGCGTCCAGTGCGTGGTCGACCAGTTCGATCGTTGCGCCCCTGGGACTTCCGGGTTCGGCGGCGGCGAGGACGGCGGCGACGGCGGCCCGCCGCAGCGCGTCGGCCCGCCGGTTGCGCGGTGTCGTGGAGGCCGGGTCCGGGGAGGGTGACAGGGCCAGCTCCGGCTCGTCCTCGCGGACGGAATTCGCGAAGTCGGCGATCAACTGCAGGGCACGCCGCAGGAATCCGACCACGGTCATCTCCCGGCCGTCACCGTCCGGGTCGCCGGGTAGCAGCTCATTGCGGGCGAAGGTGCCCAGCCAGGTCAACCATTCGTCGTCGGTTCGGTCGGCCAGGCCGAGGTCGTCGGCCGGGATCATCGCGTCGAACCAGTGCCGGATGGGCGCCGCCGGGTCGGTGTTCTCCCGGTCGAGTTCCGAATAGCATTGCCGCAGCAGGGCGAACGCGTTCTCGTACGAACCGAGCCAGATGTGCAGACCGTGCTCCTCGATCCGGCCGTGTTCGCCCCGGCTCGAGGCGCCCTTGCCGCCGAGCCGCCAGCCCCGCTGGTACACGGTGATCGACCCGAGCCGATCCTGCCAGCCCGGTTCGCTCAGGCGCCAGGCGGCGGCCAGGCCGGCCATCCCGCCGCCGAGGATGGCGACCCGCTTGCGGCCCGCCGTCACCGCAGCAGGGCCCGGGCCCGCGCGAGCTCGGGCCAGCCGCTGTTCTCCGGGAAGCGTGCGACGGCGTCCGCCACGAGTTCACGGGCAGCCGGATCCATCTCCAGAAGCTCTACAGCGCAACGCAATTCATAGACCGGTGCGGCCTGGGTGCGGGCCAGTGCGTGCGCGCTGCGCAGGTCGTCGGCGCGCCCTTCGGGCGGGAAGGTGTGCGACCGGATCCGCAGCAGCTCGGCGTCGTGGTAGCGCATCTCGGTGGCGGCGGCCAGTTCGAGCGCCGCGTCGATGCGCTCCCGCGCCCGCTCGGGCTCGCCCGCGGCGATCAGCAGCCGGGCCAGGAAGCCGTCGTACGACGTGATCAGGGAGATGACGCCGAGGGCTCGCCACATCTCGACATACCCGGTCAGCGTTGCGATCTGGTCCGCCTGGTCGTTCTGCAATGCCGTGACGAAGCCGTGCTGGACGGCGCCGGCCAGCGCCCACGAATCGAAGCCGTGCTGTTCGCCGATCGACGCCAGCCTGGCCGCGGCGCTCGCTGCGAGGTCGAACTGGCCGGCGTCGATGCGGATCAGGACCTCCATCTGCAGTGCGTACGCCAGGCTGAACGGACCCTGCGGAAAGCCCAGGGCGTCGCAGCGTTCCGCGGTGCGGCGCACCTCCGCCTCGGCGCCGGTCAGGTCGCCCTGGATGTAACGCGCCAGGGCGAGGTGGGTGTAGATCGACGCCGTTCCCTCGTTGGGCATGAACCACACCGCTTCCAGCGCTTCGAGCCCCTCCTCGCTGCGGGCCGCGGCGGCATCCTCCAATTGTGTTCGAGCGGTGTCGAATTCACCCCGGTACCAGGCGAGCATCCCGAACCCGGCGTTGTTGAACGGGATGAAGAACTCGCGGCCGGTCAGATTCGCCCGCACGGATTCCAGCAGTGTCGCCACGCGCGGCAGATCCGCCCGCATGGCGTAGTACCCGTACAACGCGGTCAGCGTCGCGAACAGTTCGTCGCTGCGCAGATCCGTCCCGCTCAGCTCGAGGCACCGCTCGAAATCGCCGGCGGCGTTGGGGCTGGACGCGCCCTCGGCGGCGTAGGCCAGGAAGCCGCGTTCCAGGCGCAGCTGCGTTTCCTGCTTGTCCCGGTCGGGACCCATTGGGGCATGGTCGATCTGGTTGATCGCGTGGGTGAGGTAGTTGCGGGATTCACCGAGGGCCCCGCGGTGCCGCGCATCCGCGGCGGCCTGCTGATAGGCGTGCGCCGACTCGGCGTGCCGCGACGCGTTCTCGTAGCGGCTGGCGACCAGCCGCCAGTCCGGGCTTCCGGTCGGTGGCGCGGCTGCCACCAGGGCATCCCCGATGCGTCCGTTGAGTTTTCGCCGCAGGCTCGGTGTCGACAGCTCGGCGGCGACCTCGCGCAGCAGTTCGTGGCGGAACCGCCAGGTCTCGTCGTCCAGCCTGCGCAGCACACGCCCCTCGGTCAGGTCGGTCAGGATCGCATCGACCTCGTCCTCGGGCAGATCGACCACCGACAGCAGCAGCGGGCGGTCGATGACGGTGCCGATGGTCGCGGCCGCCTCGACGACGCGGACCGCGTTCCGGGTGGATCGCAGGCGGGCGAACAGTGCCTCGTAGAGGGTGTCGGGCACCAGTGCCGCCGATTCACTCGAATCACCGGGCACCTCTTTGAGTTTCGCCACGACCTCCTCGATGTACAGCGGGACCCCGTCGCAGCGCCGTCGGACCGCATGCCGGTTGTCCTGCGGCATCTCGGGGTGCAGGGCGTCGATGAGTGCGTCGGCCTCGGCCTCGGTCAGCGGTTTGAGGTCCACCACGGTGGTCGCCGGGCCACCCGGGATGGTCGATTCGTCCCGACCGGTCATCAGGACCATCAGGCCAGGGTCGGCCCTGGTGACCACCTTCTCCAGCACCTCGAAGGTGTCCTCGTCGATCCAGTGCAGATCCTCGAACAACAACAGCGTGGGCCCGGTGCGGATCAGCGCGGACAGGTACCGGTCGACCGCACCGACGATCTGCTCGAAGAGCTTTCGCCCGTCGACCGGGACCGGCCGGTAGCCGCTCTGCGGGCCGATGCCGAGCACCGGTGCCAGCAGGGGTACGAACTCGCGCGGGTCGAGCCCGACGGAGGTGAGCTCGCCCTGCAGCAGGCGCAGCCGTTCGGCCGGATACAACGTGCGGGTGATGCCGCTGCGGCGCTCGATGAGCCGGCGTACCGGGCGCAGGCCGACGTCGGAGTGGAACGGCGACCCGGTCATCTCCACCACCGTAGCCCCGGCGTCCCGCGCCTCCTCCACGACCGCCGTCGCGAGGCGCGTCTTCCCGATGCCCGCCTCGCCGCGGATGGCGAAAACCGCTGAGCCGCCGGCATTCCGGACGCCGGCCCAGGCGGCGGTGAGGTCGGCGAACTCGGTGCGGCGTCCGACGAACGGACCGGACGAGACCACCGGCGCCTCACGTTCGCCGAGCACCCGGAAGTGCTCGACGTCCCCACTGATGCCCTTGACGGATCTGGCCCCGAGGCGTTCCACCTCGAAGGTGTCGCGGATGATGCGTTCGATGGCGTCGGACACCACCAGGGTGCCCGGCTCGGCGAGCCCGGACAGCCGCGCCACCAGGTTGGCGGCCAGGCCGTAGACGTCGTCCTCGGCCGTGTCGAGATACACCAGCCCGCGGTGCACGCCGACGCGGGCCTGGACACCGACACCGAACCGGCGCCGGGCGCGATCGTTCAGGGTGGCCACGGCGTGGTTGATCTCCAGGCCGGCCTGCACCGCGCGCTGCACGTCGTTCTCGTGGGCGATCGGATGCCCGAAGACCGCCAGCAGGCCGTCACCCTTGGTCGAGAAGATGTGGCCCTCGAACTGCTCGACGGTCTCCTGCACGATCTGGCGGTACCGGCCGACCAGCGTGCGGTACACCTCGGGTTCCACCCACGTCGAGAGCACGGTCGAATCGACCACGTCGGCGAACATGATGGTGAGCCGGCGGATCTCGCCGTGGTCGTCGGGCGCCGCGAGCAGGTCCTCGGCCTCGGTGTTGCGCTCGTCGAATCGGAGGACCTCGCTGGCGAGCATGTTCGCCCGTGGGCGATCACCCTCAGTGAGTGCCTGGAATGCGCGATCGAGGAGTTCGTCGACGGACGGTTGCGGATTCGGTGTCGTCACAGGGCGAACGCAACCTCGATCTTCGGCTTCGCGGGGGCGGGTCCCGTGGTGGTTACCTCGACCTCACCGCAGTACACCCCACTGGGCAGCCCGGCCGAGTTCGCCACCAGTCGGAACTGGGTCATCCCCGGCATCAGCACCTTGTTCGCCGGGTCGAACCACACCTGGGCGGTGATGTCCTCCCCGGTGTCCTCGCGGGCCATCGACAACAGTTTCAGCTGCCGGACCGTGCCGTTGTCGGCAACCGTGAACGGGTCGGAGTAGAGCACCGGATCCCGGTACAGGCCCGGTCCGGCGGCGACGGCCTCCGTGATCTCGGCGGTGCGCAGCATCGCGATGTTGGTGAGCTCGATGGCGGAGTCGAGCGCCGTCCGGTTCTTGATCCCGTCCTTCTCGACGCTCGCGGCGGCCTTACCGGCGACCTGGGCGGCCTGGGTGATTCCGCGGCCGATGATCGACGCGACGTTGTCGGCCAGCATCATCATGTTCTGGTCGTAGTTGGCCCGCAGCGGCACCCGGGCCATGGCCACGCCTGCGTTCAGCATCGTGGCAACCAGATTGTTCATCGACTCGACCGCCTTGGCGGGGGTGTAGGTCGGCGGCATTGTGCCGTCGTCGTCGGGAACCTGGTTGATCTCCCGGAACGCCGTGAAGGCGATATGGGCCGACGCCGTCACCGCCTCCTTGGCGATGTCACCGATGCGGCCGGCGATGGCCTGCGGATCGTCCATGTCTCACACCCCTCCGCCGGTTTTGTCCTTGGGCCGCACGTTGTCCTCGGCGGTCTGGTAGACCGTGTCCGCCCACTCCCGCAGATTCTGGCCGAATTCGGTGGCGACCTGGCCGAGATCGGCCGGGGTCAGGCCGTCTCGCCACCGCCGGAACGCATCGCCCCCGACCGTCGCCGCGCGCCCGATCAGGTCCTTCACGAGGTCGCGGGTGTCGTTGACGGTGTCGCCGAAGTTGGGCGGGAGTTTCGCCGTTTCGGGCGGTGTCGCCGGTTTCAGTGGGGTGTCACGGGCGGCGCTCTGCGGTGAGGCCACAAATGGCTCGAAGACCGACAGCGGAGGGATCTCCGGGTCATGACCCGGGCCGGAGGAGGGGTTGTTGAACACCCGCCGGGCGGTGCCGGCGATCATGTCGCGGCCGGCGTCGCCCCAGCCGAGTAGGCACGCCAGCGCGGAGGTGGCGGTGGGACTCAAGCCGTTGATCCGTTCCTCCTTGCTGGAGCGGATCCGGACACCGGGGTCGCCGGGGCTGCCGGTGGCATTGTGGGGCGTGACCCAGACGTAACCGTTGTCGACCTCGACGATCCAGCTGTCACCCACCCGGTTGGGGTCGAGGGTGTAGTTGAGGAAGATGCCCTTCTCGATGTCGTTCGTGGCCGATGCGCGGTTATCGGTGAAGTGGAAGACCAGGGCCGTCTCGATGGTGTACTCGGCGGTCTCGGCCCCGATGGATTCGACCAGCCGGGTCCAGCCGTTGCGGTCGCAGGCGGGCACCTGTGGGTTCATCTCGGCGAAGAACTGGCTGCAGTACGGCCAGTTCACCGGGTCGATGATCTGCGCGATCTGATCCACGCTGACATCCGCGGCGGTGCTGTCCGTGTAAATCGTGCTGCAGTACAGCCCGTCGGAATCCTCGAGGGTTCCGAAGCACGCCTTCGAGGTGTCCGCGAAGGCCGGGCCGAAGTTCGTGGCGGCGAAGTCCATCCACTCCATGCGGGTCCGGATGCCGTCCAGACTTCCGGTCAACAGATCCAGGGTCTGGGAGTCGGTGCGCGACGGGCCGTGCGCATCGGCCCACGAGTTGACGATCGAGGGCGTGGCCGCGAACAGGTTCGCCACCGGATCGGCGCGGCCCCGCGGGTCGGCGGCGTCGGGATTGCGGATGCGGTAGAGCTTTTCGAGGATGACCGAGGCGTAGACACTTCGGGCCAGGGCCGGGTCACGGGCGGGGTCGAAGATCGACCGCCGCACCTGAGCCTTCGGGAACGGGATGGATCGTGGTGTGCCGGAACGATTCGAGCCGGGTTCTCCGACCGCGGCGCCGGCCACGATGCCGGTGGCGTCGGCGAAAGTGGGGAATTCGAACCGGCTCTGGCCGGACCGGCGCACCCCGGTCCCGTTGAGGAACGTCGTCAGATCCCCGAGCCAGCCGGCCTGCCCGAAACCGGTGCTCCCCGGCAGGAAGGCTTCCGCGGTGGCAACCACCGCGGCATCGGCCGCAGTGGTTCCCCGCCGGGCTTTGACGACCTGGTCGTCGATCTCGCCGTACAGCGCCACCTGAGAATGGAGAAGATCGTCAATCGCCATTGACCCCGCCCTCCCGATCCGTGGGACTTAGCATACCGTTGTAACCGGCCTGTGCAGGGGCTTCAGACCGTCCGGGAGGACCATTGGCGGACCGTTCGTTTGCTGACGACAGCACGGTCAACGACATCCCCTGGGCTTCGGTTTTCGATGCGGCCGCAAATGTTCGTGCGCTGGGGGCGGTGCAGTCCGAGGGATTCCGTGCGGCCAGCGAAGTCGTAGATCGGTTCGTCAACTTCGTGGGCGCCCGGAACGGATCGGAACCGTCCCACGCCGCCCGCCCCGACCCGCGCAGCCGCAATCCCGAGGCCGCCATGGTGCTGGCCGGCTGGGAGGGCATCCTGGGCCAGTTCGCCGGTTCGATCCGCAACGGGCTGGGCGGTTCGCCCGCCATGGACTTCGGCGATCACGGGGGCCACCGCGAGGTCCGCGTGTCCGCCGCCGGGTCGGGCGCGGCGACCGTGGAGTTCTGGCTGCACAACCGGGGGCCGATGGACCTGGGGACCATCGTGCTGCGCTGCGGTGATCTGCTCGCCCACGACGGATCGGTCATCGATTCGCGCAGTGTCGGTTTCGAGCCCGGGGCGGTTCCGATGCCGGCGCGCTCATCCCGCGGTGTCCTGCTGAGCGTCGACGTGCCGCCCGGTGCGGCGGCCGGGACCTACCGGGGCACCGTGCTGGCCGACGGGCACGACGACGTGTGGCTGCCCCTGGTGCTGTCGATCGAGCCGTGACCGCGACGTCCGACCGGCACGACCTGGTATCCGCCGTCGAGGAGCGGCTCCGCAGCGTCGGCCGGTCCGTGCGCCGGGTCATGCTCGACGCGATGCCGGATGGGGAACCGGTGCAGTGGCTCTACGGCCCCGTGCGGGAGTACCCGATGCGGCCGGGCAAGGCGCTGCGCCCGGCGCTGTGTCTGGCGGCCGGCCGGGCCTTCGGCGCCGACCCGGCCGATTTGCTCGGCATCGCGGTGGCCATCGAGTTGCTGCACAATGCCTTCCTGGTGCACGACGACGTGGTCGACGGCAGCGAAATGCGCCGTGGCAGACCGACATTGGCGGCCAGCCACGGGGTGGCCGCGGCGATCAACGCGGGCGACGGGCTGGCGGTGGTGGCCGGCCAGGTGCTGCGCCGGGCCACCCGGCGCCTCGACCGGGACCTGGCCGACCTCATCTGGAGCGAGTTCGACACCATGGCGCTGCGCACGCTGGAGGGTCAGGCCATCGAAATCGGTTGGCAGCGAGACAATGTCGAAGATCTCGGACCGAGCGACTACCTCAATCTCATCATGCACAAAACGTGCTGGTACACCACGATCCATCCGCTGCGGGTCGGCGCCATCGTGGGTTCGGGCGGTCAGGCCGACCTGGCTCCGCTGGTCCGGTTCGGGTTCCACTTCGGCGCGGCCTTCCAGATCCGCGACGACCTGCTGAACCTCATCGGCGACGAGCAGCAGTACGGCAAGGAGATCCTCGGCGACCTCTACGAGGGCAAGCGCACGCTGCCGCTGGTGCATCTGCTGGCCGCCGCGGACGGCGGCGACGGGCAACTGGTGCGCGACTACCTGCGGCGCTCCCGGGCCGAGCGGTCACCGGAGCTGGTCGCCACCGTGCGCGCCCTGATGGACGACTACGGCAGCATCACCTTCACCCGCGAGTTCGCCGAGGGCATCCTGGTGGTCGCCGAGGACTACTTCGAACAGGCCTTCGCCGACGCACATCCGGGACCGGATCTGGACTTCCTGCGCTCGCTGGTGCCCTATGTGTGGGCGCGCTGGCGCTGAGCTGTGCAACGCGGTGAACGCGGACGCCGGAGCCGCCGTACCGTGAGCCGATGACATCGGCATCCCGGCACCTCCGGCTGAGCGCACACCGGTTCCTGCAGCAGCGCCTCGAATCGGCGCTGTTGTACGGCGACCCCGACGGGGAAGCGGGTTCGGTTGCGGCGCCGCGGATCTGTTATCTGTCCGGCCTGGTGCTCACCGGCCTGATCCTGGCCGGCCGCCACCTGATGCCGCTACTGCTGGCGTCGTGATCGAGCGGTCAGGGTCAGCACACCCAGCGCCAGAGCCGTGACGGCCACGCACACCGCGGCGCCGGCCACCGCCACCCGCCGGGTGCGGTTGGCCCGCGGCAGCGCGACCGGAGCCGCCGGTGCCGGGTCGGGCGAGCCCGAACCAGCCAGTGCCGCAACGGGATCCAGG
This sequence comes from Mycobacterium sp., assembly GCF_046330795.1. Taxonomy (GTDB): domain Bacteria; phylum Actinomycetota; class Actinomycetes; order Mycobacteriales; family Mycobacteriaceae; genus Mycobacterium. The sequence continues at coordinate 445,646 of NZ_JAXLSA010000003.1, forward strand.
GCGCCGAAGCCCACCAGCGCGCTGCGCCGCCCGGCGGCTCCGCGCGCGCTGGCCCGGATGCGCTCCATCACCTGCCGCGCCGTCAGGCCGGGGGAGTGCGCCCGCAGCAGCGCCACCACACCGCTGACCACGGGCGCGGCATAGCTGGTTCCCGACACGGGGACCCCGGCCGGGGCGCCGGGCACCATGTTCTCGCCGGGCGCGGCGACGTCGACCCACGGGCCGGGCTGGGTGAACGCCGACGGCCGGCCGGCGTCGTCGAGCGAGCCGACCGTCAGCACGTAGTCGTCGTACCAGGCCGGGCTGACCGCCACGGTGGCCTGGGCCCAGCTCAACTCACCGCCCGCGGAATCCTGCGGCGGACAACCGCCGGCGTTGCCGGCGGCCGTGACCACCACGGCGTTCCTGACGTCCACGGCATAGGCCAGCGCGGCGCCCAGGGCCGCATCGTGCAACGGCCCCGTCGCGCAGGCCACCGCCGAGATGTTGATGACCGTCGCGCCGGCATCGGCGGCGGTCCGGACGGCCCGGGCCATGGTGTCGACGTCGCCGTAACCGCTGCCGGCCGGATCCCCGGCGGCGCCGAACTTCACGGTCGACTGCCGGATCGCCAGAAGTGTTGCCGCAGGGGCGATATCGGCGATGATCCCGGCCACCGCGGTGCCATGGCCGTCGCAGTCCTGGGTGCCGTCGCCGGTCGACACGTAGTCGCCGCCCGCGTCCAGGTGGGTCAGCCGTGCGTCGCGGTTGACTCCGGTGTCGATCACCGCGATCCGTTGGCCCGCGCCGCGCGAGTAGCGCACCAGCGCAGCCAGATCCACGCCGCGCGCCACCCCGCCGACGGGCACGGCGCACGGGGCCAGCTGGGTGGTCGGCCCCGGCGGTGCGGGGCTGGCGGCGGCCGGCAGCCGGGCGCCGTCGACCACGGGCGGTGTCAGCGCACCCGCCGGAGCCACCGGAGCGCCCGCGATCATGAACGCCGCGGCCAGTGCGGCGCGGAGTGCGCGGGTCATCGGGTCGGTCCCAGCACGTCGAAGACACCCAGGCTCCAGCCGGCCAGCGGCAGCAACGCCGCCAGGCCCGCGTACTCGGCCACCGTCAGCGCCTCGCCGAGCAGTGGAGTGGTGACCGATCGCTGCGTCACCGTCACCACGACGGCGCCGGCGGCCAGCGCCGCCACGCACAGCCATGGGCCCCAGCTCGGTTCGAGTCGGGCGGCCGACCCCAGTGTCACCGCGGCGCCGAACACCCCGCCGAGCAGGAGGGTCCACCGCTGGACCGGCCGGCGGTGCGCGCGGGCCCGCAGCGCGAGCACCGTGCTGGCCACCGCACCCAGCCCGCACTCCACCGGACCGCCCGTGGCCGCGGCCAGCGCGACACCCGTGGCCGCGGCGCCGGCGGCGGCGTGCACGATCACCGAAAAGCGGTGCACCGCATTCGCCGGTCCCGGGACCGCCAGCGCCAATCGGGTGGCGCCCACCAGCATCGCGATGGCCAGGACGCTCAGCAGCACACCGGTCCGCTGCAGGTCATAGGCCATGAACGTGCCACCCAGCGCGGCCGCCGCGGTCAGGCCGGCGCCGACGGCCAGGCCCGCGAACAGGGTGGGCGGACGCCCCATCCGGGCCGCGACCGCTGCGGCCCCACCCGCCGCGCTGGCGCCGAGCAGCAGCTGGGGCGTGGCCGGCCCACCGCCCAGGACGGTCGGGCCGACCGCGCCGAGCAGCACGACCGCCGACAGCAGCCCCGCCGTACGGGCATCCCAACAGGTGACGTCGGCAGGCGTGGCGTGCGCCAACTCGGCCGCCGGATCCCGGCGCGCCCGTGGCGGCTCCAATTCCCGCGCCGTCGTCAGCACCAGGGCGTCGCCGTCACGAATTCCGTTCTGGAGCAACGTCTTCGAAACATCCAGGGTGGCCGCAGTGGGTGTGCACAGCCGCCGGGCCCGTGCCGCGGGAACGGTACCGCACATCCGGTCGACCAGCTCGCAGACCCGGGGCAGCAGCACAGCGAGTGGCACCGCCGCCGGCAGGGTCAGGTCGACGCACTCGGCGCCGGCGTGCACCGCCACCCGGCGCATGTCGTTCTCGGGGTCCATGGGCGCCGACGGTAACCAGCCCGGGCCGCTCCGGGCCGACCGTCATCCACAACTGAATTGCGGCCGTCCACCGGCGTTCCCTAGCGTCGCCGGCGTGATCGACATTCACGTCGAGGGACCGCCGGCGGTGCCGCGCCGGGCCGACACGGGCGCCGCCCGGGTGGTCCCGGTGGTGCTCGCGATGGCATCGGCCGGAGTCGCGGTGTTCCTGCTGACGTCGCGACACGGCTCCGCGCACAGTCCGGCCCTGCTGGTCCTTCCCCTCATGATGCTGCTGTCGGCGGGTGCGGCGGTGCTGACCGGTGGGGCCGGCAGATGGCGCGCGGAACTCAACGCGGACCGCCGGCGTTATCTGCGCTACCTCGACTCCGTGTCGCAGCGGCTGGCCGATGAGGCTGCCGCACAACGTGATCGACTATGGTCGCGACACCCGGCGCCAGAGGATCTGTGGGCACTGCCGGCGGAGCGACTGTGGGACCGGACCCGTACGGCGGCGGACTTCGGCTCCGCGCGGGTCGGTCTGGGGTCCGTGGTCCCCGAGGCGCGGGCGCTCGGACCGGACGCCGCCGGTGCCGCGGAGTCCGACCCGGTGACGGCGGCCGCGCTGGACCAATTGTTACGGGCCCACGAGTTCGTGCCGGACACCCCGGTGACCGTCGATCTGGCCGCCGCCTCGGAGATCGCCGTCCGTGGTCCGGCCGAGGGTGCCCGCGCACTGGCGCGGGCACTGATCTGCCAGCTGGCCGTCGCACACGACCCGGCCGATCTAGCGATCAGCGTCGTCGATTCCTGTGGCGCCGACTGGGGCTGGCTCAAATGGCTTCCGCATCAACGGATCCGGGATGGATCGGCGTGCCACGTGAGGATCCGGATCGTGCCCTGGGACGGCGAACGAGCCGAACTCGTCCTCGACGTCGATGGAATCACGATGCCGACGGGCCGGCCAGACGGCCTCTCGGCGATCGGCGCGACGGCGCTGGCCCGCCGGCTCGCCGGCCACCGCGCACCCGAACCGGGCATCGGCTCGGGCCCGGAAGTGCGGTGGGACAACGAGTCCGGCCTGCACGGCATCCCGATCGGCACCACCGTCGCCGGCGAACCGCTGGAGCTGGACATCCGGGAGGCGGCACTCGGCGGCATCGGCCCACACGGCCTGTGCGTCGGAGCGACGGGCTCGGGGAAATCGGAACTCTTGCGCACCATCGCACTCGGGATGATCGCCCGGCACTCACCGGCGACCGTCAACCTGATCCTGATCGACTTCAAAGGTGGTGCGACGTTCCTGGACCTGGCCCGTGCGCCGCACACCACCGCCGTCGTCACCAATCTCGACGAGGAGGCCCACCTGGTCGATCGCATGCGGGAGGCGCTGACCGGGGAGATCGACCGGCGCCAACGCCTGCTGCGTGCTGCCGGAAATCTGGCGAGCGCCAACGCCCTGCCGGAGCTGCCGACGTTGTTCCTCATCGTCGACGAATTCTCCGAACTGCTCAGCCGGCACCCCGAATTCGCGGACGTGTTCGTGGCGGTCGGTCGGCTGGGCCGATCACTGGGCATCCATCTGCTGCTGGCCAGTCAGCGCCTCGAGGAGGGCCGGCTGCGCGGGCTCGAATCGCACCTGTCCTACCGGATCTGCCTGAAGACCCTGTCGGAGACCGAATCGCGGATGGTGATCGGGGTGCCCGACGCGCACCACCTGCCGGCGCAGCCGGGCGCGGCATATCTGAAAGCCGCAGCGGCCGAACCTGTTCCGTTCCAGGCCGGATACGTGTCGGGGCGCCGGCCGGTGCGGCCGCGCACCTCGCCGGCGCCGCGGCTGTTCACCGGTTCCGAGGCCCCGGACCCCGCGTGCGGCCCGACGCTGCTGGACACCGTGCTCGACGCCGTGGCCGGGCTTGGCCCGGCGCCGCACCCGGTGTGGCTGGCGCCCCTGACCGGGACGCCGGACCTGGCGGTACTGCTGTCCGAGCACCCCGAGGGGGTGCCGATCGGCGTGGTGGACCGGGTGTACGAGCACCGGCGGGACCCGCTGTTCGCCGACCTGGCGGGAGCCGCCGGCAATGTGGCGGTCGTCGGCGGCCCGCGCTCGGGGAAGACGACCACGGTGCGGACCCTGGTGACCGCACTGGCGGCCACGCGCCGGCCGCGCCGCGCGCAGGTGTACTGCCTGGACTTCGGCGGCGGGCTGGCCGGGCTGGCGGAGCTGCCGCACGTCGGGGTGGTGGCGCCGGGGAACAATCCGGATCTGGTCCGCCGCACGGTCGCCGACGTCCTGGGCATCCTGCGCAGTCGCGAAGCCGGCGGGGACGCGGCCGGAGCCGCCGTGTTCCTCGTGGTCGACGGCTGGGGCTCGGCCCGGCGGGAGTATGACGACCTGGAGTCGGCCCTGGGGATCCTCGCCGGTGCGGGCCTGGCCCACGGCGTGCACCTGGTGGTGACGGCCGGGCGCTGGGCCGACATCCGGCCCGCCCTGCGCGATCAGCTCGGTACCCGGATCGAACTGCGGTTGGGGGATCCCGCCGACTCCGAGATCGACCGGGCACGGGCGGCCGCGGTGCCGCGGAACCGGCCGGGCCACGGGCTGGGTCCCGATGGCCTGCCCATCGTGATCGCCCGGCCCGGCGGCCCGCACCTGCGCGAGGCGGACGGCTGGCGGGTCCCGCCGGTCCGGCTGTTGCCCACCGTCCTGGACCACGGCGACCTGCTCGCGCGCGCAGCGAGCAGCGTGCCCGTGCTCGGCGTGGACGAGGAACGCCTCGAACCGGTCGCGCTCGATCTGGCGGCCGCACACCTGCTGGTCCTCGGTGAGCCGGGGTCCGGGAAGACGGCCGTGGTGCGGCTGCTGTGCCGCGAGATCGCCCGCACCGAGCCGGGCGCGGAGGTGGTGCTGCTCGATCCGCGCGGCGCCGGGCTGCAACCCGTTGCGGCGGTCCTCGCCCGATTGCGCCGGCGGCTCGACGGCGAGAAGGACGGCGCAGCAACGGTCTACCTCATGGTCGACGACTACGCACTGGCCGCGACGGCGCTGACACCGCTGGCCGAGCTGCTCCCGCATGCCCGCGACATCGGTCTGCGGGTGGTGATGGCCCGCGGTAGCGGGGGAGCCGCCCGGGCGCTGTACGACCCGGTGCTGAGCGCGCTGCGGGAATCCGGGCCGATGGGATTGCAGCTGAGCGCCGCGCCCGACGAGGGTCCGCTGGTGGGCACCGCTCGGCCGCGGCGGCTACCGCCCGGGCGCGGCGTGCTGGTCGGGCGCGGCGGCGACGAACGGACCATCCAGGTCGCGTGGACCGAGCCCGCGTGACGACGGTGTGCGAGGTCGGTCCGGGAACGGTTCGGCTCCTGGACCCCGGAACAGATTGTGCCGCAGCATTTCCCATCCCGTCCGAGGAGACCACGGCCGATGGATGGCGGTCGGCACTCCAACCGCTGCTGGCCGGGGCGTCCGATGTCCTGCTGGTCCACCCCTCATGGTGGACGGCCGACCGGGTGGCGCTGGTGGCCGGCGCGGCCGGGGGCCTCGCCGCACGGGTCCGCACCGTCGCGCGCGGGGAGTTGTTGCACCCCAACGAGGTGTTCGTCGAGATCGGGCCGGAATTTGTCGTCATCGGCGACGGCGAGGGCATTACGGGAGCCGAAACGCGTTGTGCCGAGCCGGTAGTGGTGGTCGACCGGGCGGCCGGACGGCTGGCCGCCGGCCTCGTCCACATCGATGCGCCGGCCGGTGTGCCGGGTGCCGATGCGCTGGCCGCCCGGCTGGCCCGGCAGCTGCGGGTGGACGGCCGGCCGGTCCGGGTGCTGACCGATCGTCACCTGCGGCTCGCGGCCCGCGAAGCGCCGCAGCCCGTGGTGCCGAAACGGCGGCTCCCGCCCGTCGCGGTGCGGGTGCTGGCGGCCGTGGCCGCACTCGCCATTGTTTCCGGGATGGCGGTTGTTCATGAAAAGCCGTCGGCGACAACTGATCTCGTCGACGGCCGGGTGACGATGCGGGTTCCGGCCCACTGGGCGGTGCACCGCGTGACCGACGGCCCGGGCTCGGCCCGCGTCGAGGTCGCAGCGCCGGATGATCCCGGCGCCGTCCTCTACCTCACCCAGTCGGTCGTCCCGGATCCGGATCCGGCCGCCGCCGCGGCCGCGTTGCGGGCCGCCCTGGACGCCGAGCCGCCCGATGTGTTCGTCGACTTCAACCCCGCGGATCAGCGATCCGGTCGCCCCGCGGTGACCTACCGGGAGATCCGTCCCGGCCGGGAGATCGCCTGGACCGTGTTGCTCAGCGGCCGGGTCCGGATCGCGATCGGATGTCAGCGCGCTCCGGGCGCCTGTGCCGAGGCGATCGCGTCGGCGCGCGAAATTGGTTGATCGGCAAGGGAACCGCGCAGGCCGGCGAACCGTCTAAACAGGTAACCGAATACGTGGGAGGAAAACCATGGACACTGGACAAGGCCGGCTGACAACCGATTTCGCGCTCATGCGCGACGTCGCAGCGGCAACCGACAGCCGCTCCGCGGAGATCCGCGCGATGCTGGGCGCCTTCATCGCCCGGGTCGGTGCGGTTCCGGCGACGGTGTGGAGCGGTCCGGCGGCGGCGCGGTTCCGCGACGTCGTCGACCGGTGGAACGCGGAATCCGCGCGGCTGTGCCAGGCGCTCGACGACATCGCCGCCACGATCCGCACCAACGAGCGGCTGCTGCACGATGCCGCGCTGGCACACGAGGGCCGCATCGTGGCCGTCGGCGGCGACATCGCGGGGGTCTGAGCATGGACCCCGTCCTGTCCTACGATTTCGCCGAGATCGAATTCTCGGTGCGCCAGGAGATCCAGACCACCGCGGCCCGGCTCAACGGCGCGCTCGAGGACCTGCGGTCGCGGATCGCACCGCTGCAGCAGTTGTGGACCCGGGAATCCGCGGCCGCCTATCGGCTCGAACAGGACCGCTGGCACCAGTCCGCGGCCGCGCTCAACGACATCCTGGTGCGCCTCGGCAACGCCGTGCGCGACGGCGCCGGCGATGTCGCCGACACCGACCGGCGCGCCGCCAACGCCTGGCGGTAGCGCCGGAGAACTTGTGCGGTCCTGCGGGGGGAGAGGCCCCGCGGGACCGCACTGCGCGCCCGTCCGGGCGTATGGTGGCCATGCCGTCAGAAAGTGTGTGCGTCGTGACCGCAGATCCGCCCCACAACATCAGCGATGTCCATGACATCCATGGGCGGTTCGTGTCCGGCGAGGTCGATCCCGCCGCGCTGGACTCCAGTGCCGTGCGCCCCGTCGTCGCCCAGAGCTGGCGGCGGAGCCTGGCCACGGGGGTGGATCCCGATCTCGGCAGCGCCCGCCCCGCCGTGCAGGACGTCGCCGGGCTGCGGGACAGTCATCCGCTGGCACCCGCGCTGCCGATCATCCGCAGGCTCCTGGTGGACGACGCCGTGGAGTCCGGCGTGGTGGTGGCGGTGACGGCGGCCGACGGCACGCTGCTCTGGGTCGAGGGCGACCCGGTGGCCCGGGCGAAGGCCGAGAAGATGAACTTCGCCCCGGGAGCCGACTGGAGCGAGCGCGGCGCCGGGACCAACGCGCCCGGGACGGCGCTGGCGCTCGACCGAGAGATCCAGATCCGTGGCTCCGAGCATTTCTCCCGGATCGTGCAGCCGTGGAGTTGCACCGCGGCACCCGTTCACGACCCGTCCAGCGGCGCGCTGTTGGGCGCCATCGACCTGACCGGCGGGGCGCCGGTGGCCTCGGCGCAGACGCTGGCCCTGGTCCGCGCCACGGCCGTCGCCGTCGAGAACCATCTGGCGCTGCTGCGGCTGACGGGGTCGGTACCCGAGCCCGCGGCGCCGCGACCACATCTGGTGGTGCTGGGCGCCGGACGCCCGCGCTGGGTGACCACCGATGAGTACGGCCGCCTGCGGGCCGCGCAGCTGACCGGCCGGCACGCCGACATCCTGGTGCTGCTCAGCCGCCACCCCGAGGGACTGAGTGCGGACCACCTGGCGGTACTGCTGGACGACAAGGACCTCGACGTGGTGACGGTGCGGGCCGAGATGTCGCGGCTGCGCCGGGTGATCGGACCCGAACATCTTTCGTCCCGGCCCTACCGGCTGCTGGCGGCCATCACCACCGATGTCGGCGAGGTGTTCGACGCGCTGGACGCCGACGACATCGACACGGCGCTGAGCCGTTACCAGGGTGCGCTGCTCCCGCAGTCGGTGTCGCCGGCGATCGCCCGGTTGCGCACCCAGCTGTCGGCGACGTTGCGGGCGGCCGTCGTGGCCGGGTCCGCGCAGCGGCCCGCGCTGCTGCGCCGGTGGCTCGAACTACCGGAGGGTCGCGACGACAGGGACGGCTGGGAGGTGCTGCACCGGCGGGCCCCCGATTCGGCCGCGCGGGCCCGGGCCGACGGGCACCTGGCGGGACTGGATTTCGAACTGGGCTAGGTGCAACTGTGGTGCAACCCTCTCGTCCCTAGTGTGAGTGATGACCGACACACGAGAGGCATCACCCATGACTGTTTACACACGCCCGGGCAGCGCTGATGCCCTCATGACTTTCGAGTCCCGCTACGACAACTACATCGGCGGCGGCTGGGTCGCACCCGCGGCGGGCCGCTATTTCGAGAACAGGACGCCGATCACCGGCGAGGTGTTCTGCGAGGTGGCCCGTTCCGACGAGGCCGACATCGAGAAGGCCCTCGACGCCGCGCACGCCGCCGCGCCGGCCTGGGGCAGGACCACCGCGGCCGAACGCGCCGTCATCCTCAACAAGATCGCCGATCGCATCGAGCAGAACCTCGAGGCCATCGCGCTCGCCGAGTCGTGGGACAACGGCAAACCCATCCGCGAGACGCTGAACGCCGACATCCCGCTGGCCGTCGACCACTTCCGGTACTACGCGGGTGCCATTCGCGCCCAGGAGGGCTCGCTCAGCGAGATCGACGAGGAGACGGTCGCCTACCACTTCCACGAGCCACTCGGCGTCGTCGGGCAGATCATTCCGTGGAACTTCCCGATCCTGATGGCCGTCTGGAAGCTGGCTCCCGCGCTGGCCGCGGGCAACGCGATCGTCCTCAAGCCCGCCGAGCAGACCCCCGTCTCGGTGCTCTATCTGTTCTCGCTCATCGGGGACCTGTTGCCGCCGGGCGTGGTGAACATCGTCAACGGCTTCGGCGTGGAGGCGGGCAAGCCGCTGGCCTCGAGCAACCGGATCGCCAAGATCGCGTTCACCGGTGAGACCACCACCGGGCGGCTGATCATGCAGTACGCCAGCCAGAACCTGATTCCCGTCACCCTGGAACTCGGCGGCAAGAGCCCGAACATTTTCTTCTCCGACGTGATGGCCGCCAACGACGACTATCAGGACAAGGCACTCGAGGGCTTCACGATGTTCGCGCTGAACCAGGGCGAGGTGTGCACCTGCCCGTCGCGCAGCCTGATCCAGCAGGACATCTACGACGAGTTCCTGGCGATGGCCGCCATCCGCACCAAGGCCGTCCGGCAGGGCAACCCGTTGGACACCGAGACCATGATCGGCGCGCAGGCCTCCAACGACCAGCTCGAGAAGATCCTGTCCTACATCGAGATCGGCAAGAGCGAGGGCGCGCAGGTGGTGACCGGCGGCGAGCGGGCCGAGCTGGGCGGTGACCTCAACGGCGGCTACTACGTCGCACCCACCATCTTCACCGGCAACAACAAGATGCGGGTGTTCCAGGAGGAGATCTTCGGCCCGGTGGTGGCGGTGACGTCGTTCAAGGACTACGCCGAGGCCATCGACATCGCCAACGACACCCTCTACGGCCTGGGTGCCGGCGTCTGGAGCCGCGACGGCAACACTGCCTACCGGGCCGGTCGTGACATCAAGGCCGGCCGGGTCTGGACCAACTGCTATCACCAGTACCCCGCGCACGCGGCGTTCGGTGGCTACAAGCAGTCGGGCATCGGCCGGGAGAACCACCTGATGATGCTCGACCACTACCAGCAGACCAAGAACCTGTTGGTCAGCTACTCCAACAAGGCGCAGGGCTTCTTCTGATCGACCCGCGCTAGCACAGGAAAGTCCCGCACGGTACGGGCGTTGATGGCTGCTGCCCGGATCACCCAACTGAAAATTACTGTCAGCAAACAACATTCACGATTGGAAAGATCATGACCCAAACCCTGAACGCCCAATCCGGCACCGCGACCGAAGTGATGCGCGCCGCCGTCGTCGCCAAGTTCGGTGCGCCACTGGAGGTTTCCGATCTCGAGCTGCCCACGCCCGGACCCGGGGAGGCATTGGTCAAGTTGGAGACATCCGGCGTCTGTCACACCGACCTGCACGCCGCGCACGGCGACTGGCCGGTCAAGCCCAGCCCGCCGTTCATCCCCGGCCACGAGGGCTACGGCACCGTCGTCGCCCTGGGCCCGGGTGTGGATGACCTGGCGGTCGGCGACAAGGTCGGCAACGCGTGGCTGTGGTCGGCCTGCGGCAGCTGCGAATACTGCCGCACCGGCTGGGAGACGCTGTGCGAGAAGCAGCAGAACGGCGGCTACACCGTCAACGGCAGCTTCGGCAGCTACATGCTGGTCAACGCCGCCTACGCGGCCCGCATCCCGGACGGCTGCGATCCGGTCGAGGTGGCCCCGATCCTGTGCGCCGGGGTGACCGTATACAAGGGCCTGAAGGTCACCGACACCCGGCCCGGCCAGTGGGTGGCGATCTCCGGCGTCGGCGGCCTGGGCCACATCGCCGTGCAGTACGCCCGGGCCATGGGCCTGCGGGTGGTGGCCATCGACATCGACGACGCCAAGCTGGCGCTGGCCCAGCGGCTCGGTGCCGAGGTCACCGTGAACGGCAAGACCGCCGACGTCATCGCCGAGGTGCAGAAGGCCACCGGCGGGGTGCACGGCGTGCTGGTCACCGCGGTGCACCCGCAGGCGTTCGGCCAGGCCATCGGCCTGACCCGGCGCGGCGGCACCATCGTGTTCAACGGCCTGCCGCCCGGCGATTTCCCGGCGCCGATCTTCGACATCGTGCTCAAGGGTCTGACCATCCGCGGCTCGATCGTCGGCACCCGACAGGACATGGTCGAGGCGCTGGACTTCTACGCCCGCGGCCTGATCCACCCGACCGTCCAGACGGCGGCCCTGGACGACATCAACGCGGTGTTCGGCCGGATGGAGCGCGGTGAGATCGACGGCCGGGTGGTGATCGACTACCGCTGAGTGGTCGGGTCGCACCGCAACTGCCACCACATTGCCGATAGGTTCGTGACGAGCAGGGTCACCACCGGCGTTCGGGATGAGGAGCGATGCAATGACCGACTTCGTCGCGGCCATCGATCAGGGCACCACCAGCACCCGGGCGATGATCTTCGATCACTCGGGGCGGGAGGTGGGTCGCCACCAGCTCGAGCATGAGCAGATCCTGCCGGACGCCGGCTGGGTCGAGCACAACCCCGTCGAGATCTGGGAGCGCGTCGGTTCGGTGCTGCAGTCGGCGCTGAACAGCACGAACCTGACGGGCGGGGACATCGCGGCCCTCGGCATCACCAACCAGCGGGAGACCACGGTCGTCTGGGACCGGCGGACCGGCCGGCCGTTCTACAACGCCATCGTGTGGCAGGACACCCGGACCGACCGGATCGCCACCGCGCTGGACCGCGACGGCCGCGGGGACGTCATCCGGCACAAGGCCGGGCTTCCCCCGGCCACCTACTTCTCCGGCGGCAAGGTCCAGTGGATCCTGGACAACGTCGACGGGGTCCGCGAGGCCGCCGAGCGTGGCGACGCGCTGTTCGGTACCTGCGACACCTGGGTGGTGTGGAACCTGACCGGCGGGCCCCGCGGCGGCGTGCACGTCACCGACGTCACCAATGCCAGCCGCACCATGCTGATGAATCTGGAGACCCTGGACTGGGACGATGAACTGTTGTCCTTCTTCGGGATTCCGCGCCGGATGCTGCCGCGCATCGCCTCGTCGTCGTCGCCCGAGCCCTACGGGGTGACGCATGCGGCGGGGCCGCTGGAGGGGGAGGTCGCGGTCACCGGCATCCTCGGCGATCAGCAGGCCGCCATGGTGGGGCAGGTGTGTCTGTCCGCCGGCGAGGCCAAGAACACCTACGGCACCGGCAATTTCCTGCTGCTGAACACCGGAGAGACGATCGTCCGCTCCGAGAACGGACTGCTCACCACGGTCTGCTATCGGTTCGGGGACGCCAAGCCGGTGTACGCGCTCGAGGGGTCGATCGCCGTCACCGGATCGGCGGTGCAGTGGCTGCGTGATCAGCTGGGCATCATCAGCGGCGCCGCCCAGAGCGAGGCCCTCGCGCGCCAGGTAGAGGACAACGGCGGGGTGTACTTCGTCCCGGCGTTCTCCGGCCTGTTCGCGCCGTACTGGCGGTCGGATGCGCGCGGCGCGATCGTGGGCCTGTCCCGGTTCAACACCAACGCCCACCTGGCCCGCGCCACGCTCGAGGCGATCTGTTACCAGAGCCGCGACGTGATGGATGCGATGCGGGCCGACTCGGGTGTGCATCTGGAGGTGCTCAAGGTGGACGGCGGGATCACCGCCAACGATCTGTGCATGCAGATCCAGTCCGATGTCCTCGGCGTCGACGTCGTCCGCCCGGTCGTCGCCGAGACCACCGCGCTGGGTGCGGCCTACGCCGCCGGGCTGGCGGTCGGCTTCTGGGAGACCGAGGACGAACTGCGCGCCAACTGGCAGGAGGATCGGCGGTGGACGCCGCGGTGGACGGCCGAACAGCGTGAGGCCGGGTACGCGGGCTGGCGCAAGGCGGTCGAGCGCACCCTGGACTGGGTCGATGTGGGCTGAGGCGTGACCGTCGGTCTGATCTGCGCGATCCCGGAGGAACTGACCCACCTGCGCGCGAACCTGGACGGCGTCGCGACCGTGACCGTCGGGCACGCGGAGTTCGCGACGGGCACCCTGGACGGGCACGACGTGGTGCTGGTCGGGTCGGGCGTGGGCAAGGTGAATGCCGCGCTGGTCACCACGCTGCTGATCGACCGCTTCGGCTGCCGGTCGATCGCCTTCTCCGGGATCGCCGGCGGGCTGGATCCCGCGCTGTCGGTCGGCGACGTGGTGATCGCCGACCGGATCGTGCAGTGCGACGCGGGGATGATCCACGACGAACGGCTCGAGGTGTACCAGGCCGGCCATGTCCGGTTCTTCAACCCGACCGATCGACTCGGCCACCCCGTCGATGCTTCGCTGGCGGCCCGGGTGCGCGACCGCCTGGCGGACTTCGAACTGCCGGTCCTCGATCGGGCCGCTGGGGGCCAGGACCGGCCGCCGCACGTGGTGTACGGGACGATCCTGACCGGGGACCAGTACCTGCACTGCGAGCCGACGCGGACCAGGCTGCATGCCGAGTTCGCCGCCGCGGCCATCGAGATGGAGGGCGGCGCGGTCGCGCAGGTCTGCGAGAGCTTCGGGTTGCCCTGGTTGGTGATTCGCGCACTGTCGGACCTCGCCGGCCGCGACGCCCACCTCGACTTCGCGGCATTCGGCCACGGGGTGGCGGCGATCTCGGCCGCGCTCCTGCGTCGGGCGCTGCCCGTATTGTGATGTCGCACATGGGAATCGACCATCACTATCACGGCGACCAGGCGGCACTCCCCGGGATGCTCGACTTCGCCGTCAACGTGCGCGGTGATGCGCCACCGCAGTGGCTACGTGACGAATTGGCCACTGGCCTCACCGATCTCGGTCGATATCCCGGTGGCCTCGTCGAACGACGGGCGGTGGAGGCGGCAGCCGACCGTCACGGCCGGCCCGCCGACGAGGTACTGCTGTTGGCCGGTGGCGCAGAGGGTTTCGCGCTGCTGCCCAACCTGGCGCCGCGCCGTGTCGCGCTGATCGCACCGTCGTTCACCGAACCCGCCGCGGTGTTCGCGGCGTGGGGCATCGACTACCGGCACGTGGTCCTGCCGCCGCCGTTCCGGCTCGCCGACGGGCGGGTGCCCGACGACGCGGATCTGGTGGTCATCGGCAATCCCACCAATCCGACCTCGGTGCTGCACCGACGGGAGGAGATCCTCGCCCTGCGCCGCCCGGGCCGGATCCTGGTGGTGGACGAGGCCTTCACCGACGCGATTCCCGGCGAGCCGGAGTCACTGGCCGGCGAGCGGCTCGCCGATGTGGTGGTGCTGCGCAGCCTCACCAAGACCTGGGCGCTGGCCGGGCTCCGGGTCGGGTACGCCCTGGGCGCGCCGGAGGTGCTGGCCCGGTTGAGCGCGCGCCGTCCGCACTGGCCGGTGGGCACCTTGCCGATGATCGCCGTGGCCGCCTGCTGCTCCCCGGCCCGGGTTGCCGAGGCGCGGCGCGAGGCCGAGGACCTGGCCCGGTGCCGGGCACAGATGGTGGCGGCGATGCGGGGTGCAGGCCTGGCCGTCGTCGACGGTGTCGCGCCGTTCGTCCTGTTCGCCGTGGACGACGCCGACGGAACCCGCCGTCGGTTGGCGGAGCGCAATATCGCCATCCGGCGCTGCGACACGTTCACCGGGCTGGACGAGGGCTACCTGCGGGCGGCGGTGCGCACGGAGTGGCCGGTGCTCCTCGACGCACTCACCGCAGCGTTTTGACCTGCGCGGACGCCAGCCGGTAAGCTGCTCCGTTGGCGTGCGCGGTGCTTCCCACCCAGGTGGGTATTCCGCTCCATCCCGGGTCAACGTCGGTCGCCGGGAGCCAGCTCTGCTGGTGCGGGCACGCCGTTGACCGGCACTGATAACCCGAGAAGAGATTGAGGTAAGCGCTGTGCCTACGTACACGCCGAAGGCGGGTGACACCACGCGTGAGTGGTATGTCATCGACGCCCAGGACGTGGTGCTCGGCCGTCTTGCCGTCGCGGCAGCCAACCTGCTGCGCGGTAAGCACAAGCCGACGTTCACCCCCAACACCGACGGCGGTGACTTCGTCATCGTCATCAACGCCGAAAAGGTTGCCCTGTCCGGCAACAAGCTGACCAACAAGTTCGCCTACCGCCACTCGGGTTATCCGGGCGGCCTGCGCCGGCGCAGCGTTGGTGAGCTGCTGGAGAAGCACCCGACCCGCGTCGTCGAGAACGCGATCGTCGGCATGCTCCCGCACACCAAGCTGGGCCGTCAGATCCAGAAGAAGCTGAAGGTCTACGCCGGTCCGGAGCACCCGCACGGTGCCCAGCAGCCGCAGACCTACGAGATCAAGCAGGTGAGCCAGTGAGCGAGATCGAGACCACCGAAGAGCAGGCCCCCGAGGTCTTGGAGCAGGCGTCGGATGCCCCCGAGGCCGTCGAGGTCGTGGCGGAGAGCACCGAGGCCGTGGCCGAGCAGCCCGCTCCGCGTGAGCCCGTCTACATCGACCGCCCGATCCAGACCGTCGGCCGCCGCAAGGAAGCCGTCGTGCGCGTTCGCCTGGTGCCCGGCACCGGCAAGTTCGAGCTGGACGGCCGCACGCTGGAGAACTACTTCCCGAACAAGGTGCATCAGCAGCTGATCAAGGCCCCGCTGGTCACCGTCAACCGGGAGGGCAGCTTCGATATCTACGCCCATCTCGACGGTGGCGGCCCGTCCGGGCAGGCCGGCGCGCTGCGCCTGGCGATCGCCCGGGCGCTGATCCTGGTGTCGCCCGAGGATCGCCCGGCCCTGAAGAAGGCCGGCTTCCTGACCCGCGACCCGCGTGCCATCGAGCGCAAGAAGTACGGCCTCAAGAAGGCCCGCAAGGCGCCTCAGTACAGCAAGCGCTGATCGTTTCCGTCCGCTGGCGGGCGTGTCGCACTCTCGGACACGCCCGCCTTCGGCGTTCTATGGAGGTGTGCCTGTGGGTCGATTGTTCGGCACCGACGGAGTTCGCGGCGTCGCGAACCGCGACCTGACCGCGGAACTGGCCCTCGCTCTGGGCTCCGCCGCCGCGCGTCAGCTGGTCAACGGCGGCCCGGCGCCCCGAACCAGCAATCGCCGCGTCGCCGTCGTCGGCCGCGATCCCCGCGCCAGTGGTGAGATGTTGGAGGCCGCCGTCATCGCGGGCCTGACCAGCGAGGGTGTCGACGCCCTTCGGGTCGGGATCCTGCCAACCCCGGCGGTGGCGTACCTGACCAATGCGTACGACGCCGACTTCGGTGTGATGATCTCCGCGTCGCACAACCCGATGCCCGACAACGGCATCAAGATCTTCGGGGCCGGTGGCCACAAGCTCGACGATGCCACCGAGGACCGCATCGCCGAACTCGTCGCGGCCGGCCCGGGGGAGCGTCCGGTCGGCGCCGGGATCGGCCGGGTGCTCGACGCGCCCGATGCGATGGACCGGTATCTGCGCCACGCCGGCAAGGCGGCGACGACGACGCTCGACGGACTCAAGGTCGTCGTTGACTGCGCGCACGGGGCCGCTTGGGCCGCGGCGCCGCAGGCCTACCGGGGCGCCGGTGCCGAGGTGATCGCCATCAGCGCCGAACCCAACGGGCTGAACATCAACGACGGCTGCGGCTCGACCCATCTGGACGCGCTGTCCGCTGCCGTCATCGCCCACGGGGCGGATCTCGGGCTGGCCCATGACGGCGACGCCGATCGCTGCCTGGCAGTCGATGCGACGGGCAAGGTCGTCGACGGCGACGCGATCATGGTGGTCCTGGCCAAGGCGATGCAGGACTCCGGCGAGCTGGCGTCCAACACGCTGGTGGCCACCGTCATGAGCAATCTGGGTCTGCACCTGGCGATGCGCGACGCCGGCATCGACGTCCGTACCACGGCGGTGGGGGACCGCTACGTGCTCGAGGAGATGCGGGCCGGCGAGTACTCGCTGGGCGGCGAGCAGTCCGGTCACATCGTGCTGCCGGCGTTCGGCACCACCGGCGACGGCATCGTCACCGGCCTGCGGCTGATGTCCCGGATGGCCCAGACGGGTTCGCCGCTGGCCGACCTGGCGGCCGCCATGAACACGCTGCCGCAGGTGCTGATCAACGTGGAGGTGGCCGACAAGGCCACCGTCGCCGACGCGCCGTCGGTGCGCGCGGCGGTGCAGGCCGCCGAGGCCGCACTCGGGGACACCGGCCGAATCCTGTTGCGGCCCTCCGGAACCGAACAGCTGGTTCGCGTCATGGTCGAGGCCGCCGACGAGGACACGGCGCGCCGGCTGGCGCTCAGCGTCGCCGAGTCCGTGAGCGATCAGCGCTGAGCCGGAACCGAACCGGCACCCGGTACGTCTAACCGGGTATGCACATTGTCGATCTTGACGCCGTCGCGGTGCGCGCGGTGGCCGGCCAGTTCGATGCGGTCGCCCAATTGGTGGCGGTCGCGACACCGCTGACGTTCGGCGCGTCCACCGCCGGCCGCCGCTATCCGTCCGAGGGTGAGGCGGTGCGCCGGCTGTGCGCGCTGCGGGCCGACGAGTTGTCCGACTGGGCGCGCGCGGCACGCACAACTTCGATCGAATTGCGTTCTGCCACACAATATTATGCGGAGTCTGAACGCGTCGCCGCGGCCCGGATGGGATAGCGGTGGGTAACGATGTGGCAGCGCGGCTGCGCGACGGTTGGGCGGCGCTGGACAATCTGCAGAAGTGCGTCGACGCGTGCGGACTGGCCGGTTATCGGCTGATCGACGTCTACGGCAGCGAGCACGGACTCGACCTGATCGCACTCGACGCCGATGCGGGCGTGCTGCGCGCAGCCGCCGTCCGGGCCGACGAGGCGGCGGAACTGGTGCGGGCGCAGCCCGGCCGGCTCAGCGAGGCGTGGCGGGGCCCGGCCGGTGAGCAGGCCGCGGATCTGGTGGGTGGGCATGCCGCGGCTGCTGCTCGGCTGGCGTCGGCGGTGCGGCTGGCGGCGGAGGCCTGTGCGACGCTCGGCGCGGAGCTGTGGCGGATCGTCGGCGCCCGGGTGGCGCGAACGCAGACCGTCGCGACTGCGGTGCGACCCGAGTGGCTCACCGGCGAGGTCGCCGGGGAAGAACTGAAAGCCTTTGCGCACAACATCATCCTGGGCGAGTGGACGGCGGCCATGCGGCAGGCCGACGACGACGCGCGGGCCGTCTACCGGCGGGCGATCACCACGCTGGACGCGGTCGGGCCGATCGGTTTCGCGGTGCCGGGCCCGCTTGCCACCGGTGCGCCTCCCGCGTCGGCGCCCTCGCCCACCATGCCCGCGTCGGCGCCGCTGTCCACCATGCCCGCGTCGGCACCCTCGCCCGCCATGCCCGCGTCGGCACCCTCGCCCGCCATGCCCGCGTCGGTGTCATCGCCGGTGCCCGCACCGCAGGTTCCGGCCCCGCCACCAATTCCATTGGACACCTATAGCTCTGGACTCCTGCAGCCGCCGGTCGCACCCCCGTCAGCTCCCGCGTCCCTTCCGTCGATGCCCATGCCGGACCTGGGTGATGGCGCACCGACCATGCCGCAGTTCGCTCCCGATACGCCCGAGAATCCCGAGTCCGGATCCCACGAAGACAGCGAGAAACCCGAAGTCGAGCCCGAAGCGGAGGAGCCCGAGAAGCCCGAGCCCGAGAAGCCCGAGCCCGAGCCGGAACCGGAATCGGCTACCCCACAACCGGAACCGACTGCCCCACAACCGGAACCGACTGCCCCACAACCTGAACCGGCGGCGGAGCCACCGGCCACCCCGTGTGAGATCGCCGCCGACCAACTGCCGCAGGTCGGCAGCTGATCACCGGGTGATGGCCTGCAGCTCTTCGACGAAGGCCAGCGATTCCCGGTTGTCGGTGCCGAGCGGATGGACCAGGATGGTGGTCACCCCGGCCTCGGCGTAGGCGGCCAGCCGGTCCGCGACGAAGCCGCGGGGACCCACCAGCGATACATGCCGAACCAGGTCGTCCGGAACCGCTTCGACCGCTTCTTGTTTGCGGCCGGACAGATACAGATCCTGGATCCGGTCGGCGGCTTCGCCGAAGCCGTATCGGGTTGCCAGCGCATGGTAGAAGTTCTTACCCCGAGCACCCATTCCGCCCAGATAGAGGGCCAGTTGGGGTTTGGCCCATGCCAGCCGGTCATCCACGTTCTCGCCGATGGCCAGGCTGGCGGACACCATGACGTCCAGCGGGCCCAGCTGGGGATCACGCTTGGCCGCGCCGGCCCGCAGTGCATCGCCCCAGACCTCATGCGCCTTCTCGGGATAGAAGAACACAGGTTGCCAGCCCTCGGCGATTTCCGCGGTGAGTTCCACGTTCTGCGGACCAAGTGCGGCGATGGTGATCGGAATTCGTTCGCGCACAGGGTGATTGATGAGCCGAAGAGGCTTGCCCAACCCGGTCCCGCGGTCGGCGGGCAGTGGGATCTGGTAGTGCTTGCCGGAGTGCTGCACGCGCTCGCGCCGCCAGACCTGCCGGCAGATGTCGACCACCTCGCGGGTGCGTCCCATCGGTGCGTCGAACGGCACGCCGTGGAAGCCTTCCATGACCTGTGGCCCGGAGGTTCCGATGCCCAGCCGGAATCGGCCGTCGGAGACGTAATCCAGTCCGGCGGCGGTCATCGCCAGCAGTGTCGGCGTCCGCACGTAGATAGGGACGACGCCGGTGCCGAGCTCGATCGTGTCGGTCTTGGCGGCTAGGTAACCGAGCTGGCTGATGGCGTCATAGGAGTAGGCCTCGGCCACGAGGGCGATGTCGACGCCCACCTTCTCGAACTCGACGACCTGTTCGGCGGCGTCTTTGAACCCGCCCGCGTAACTGAGGAAGATGCCGGTGCGCATCCCAGAGTTATACCCCAACCGGTTGGTTGGTCGATAGGGGCTGCGGTTTGACCCACCCCGACGAGGCACGGTGCGCAATGATGTTTGGTGTGCCATCGATGGGCGGATTCCCCAGGCAGGGCCCCGGTCGGCCGGCCGGGGTGGACAGCCTCGACACCCGACAGCGGGTGATCGATGCCGCATGTCCGTGGCGGACAACGAGGCGATCATCGGCCTGTTCGAGTCCGAATTCCTGGCCCTACCGTCGCAGTAGCGCGACCAGCTTCTCCTCCGGTGGCACCGGCGCATGGTCCGGGTCCACCGCGTCGGTGTGGGGCAGCCGGACCTCGGGATCGGCGAACTGCCGGTACTCCTTGTCGCCGGTCAGCACGTAGAGCAGGAAGCCGGTCAGAAGCGGCCGCACGGCGCGCTGGGTCCCCCGGTCGGAACCGCCCAGGCCGGCGAACTTCGAGAAACGGCGATTCTCGGGCAACCCGGTGGCCTCGGACTTGCTGACGGTGCGCAGCACGGCGCCGGGCCAGGCGCGGGCCAGTTCCAGGGCGTTGAACCGGACGTTGGCGGCGTCATCGGGTGCGCCGATCACCAGGCCGGGCAGGTTCAGCGACGCTGCGGGCTCCTCCGCGGCCGGCCGGGTGGTGGCCGGGTAGAGGGCCGCCACCCCGCGCAGCCGGCTGCCGAGGCCCGCGGCGGTGAACACTGCGGCCGACGCCCCGAACCCGTGCCCGGCGACGGCCAGCTTGCCGGGGTGCACGCTGATCCGGCCCGGGCCCAGCCGCACCCCGGTGATGATGTCGAGCGTCGTGCCGAGGTCGAACGCCAGGTTCAGGACCGATGGGGCGATGCCCCGCTCGGTGTCCGGCGCCGCTGCCACGATGCCCCAGGACGCCAGGTGTTCCAGCGTTCCGGCGTAACCGGCCGCCGATGTGACCCAATCGTGGCCGAAGGCGATGCCGGGCAGTCCGAGGCCGTCCTCGGGGGTGTAGACGACGCCCGGTTGCCCGGCGAATGCCAGGTCACCGCGTAGGACGCGGTGCGGACCGGGCCTGGACAGGGCGTCGACGAGCTTCTTGATGGCGGCCACCGCACGACCGTAGCTCAGGGGCTGT
The DNA here is from genome assembly GCF_046330795.1 of Mycobacterium sp. Taxonomy (GTDB): domain Bacteria; phylum Actinomycetota; class Actinomycetes; order Mycobacteriales; family Mycobacteriaceae; genus Mycobacterium. Next base: position 466,512 of record NZ_JAXLSA010000003.1, read on the forward strand.
CGGTCCGGAGCTGCACTAGGCTGGTTCACCATGTGCGGAATCGTCGGCTACGTGGGGCAGCGCAATGCCCGCGACGTTGTTGTCGACGCCCTGCGCCGGATGGAGTATCGCGGCTACGACTCGTCGGGCATGGCCGTCCTGGACGGCACGGGCGGGATGACGGTGCGGCGGCGGGCCGGCCGGCTGGCCAACCTCGAGGAGGCGCTGGCGCTCACCGACCCGCTGGACCTGCAGGGCGGTACCGGTATCGGGCACACCCGGTGGGCCACGCACGGTCGGCCCACCGATCGCAACGCCCACCCACACCGCGATGCGTCCGGGCGCTTCGCCGTCGTGCACAACGGCATCATCGAGAACTTCGCCGCCCTGCGGGCCGAGCTCGAGGCCGACGGGGTGGAGTTCGCCAGCGACACCGACAGCGAGGTCGCGGTGCATCTGGTGGCCCGCGCGTTCCGCGACGGTCCGACGGCCGGAGATTTCGTGGGTTCGGTGCTGGCGGTCCTGCGCCGGCTCGAGGGGCATTTCACCCTGGTGTTCGCGTTCGCCGACGAGCCCGGCACCGTCGTGGCGGCCCGCCGGTCGACCCCGCTGGTGGTCGGGATCGGCGAGGGCGAGATGTTCATCGGTTCGGACGTCGCGGCGTTCATCGAATACACCCGTGAGGCCGTCGAGCTCGGTCAGGATCAGGCCGTCGTCATCACCGCCGACGACTATCGGATCCTGGGCTTCGACGGCACCCCTGGCGACGCCGATGCCCGGGTCTTTCATATCGACTGGGATCTGTCGGCCGCGCAGAAGGGCGGCTACGACTTCTTCATGCTCAAGGAGATCGCCGAGCAGCCCGCGGCGGTCGCCGACACACTGCTCGGGCATTTCGTGGACGGGCGCATCGTCCTCGATGAGCAGCGCCTGTCCGACCAGGAACTCCGCGAGGTGGACAAGGTCTTCATCGTCGCGTGCGGGACGGCGTACCACTCCGGGATGCTGGCCAAGTACGCCATCGAGCACTGGACGCGGCTGCCCGTCGAGGTCGAGCTGGCCAGTGAGTTCCGTTACCGCGACCCCGTGCTGGATCGCAGCACGCTGGTGGTCGCCATCAGTCAGTCCGGCGAGACGGCCGACACCCTCGAGGCGGTCCGGCACGCCAAGGGCCAGAAGGCCAAGGTGCTGGCGATCTGCAATACCAACGGCAGTCAGATTCCGCGGGAGTGCGACGCGGTGCTCTACACGCGCGCCGGACCGGAGATCGGGGTGGCCGCCACCAAGACGTTCCTGGCGCAGATCGCCGCCAATTACGTCGTCGGCCTGGCGCTGGCGCAGGCCCGCGGTACGAAGTACCCCGACGAGGTGGCCCGCGAGTACCGGGAACTCGAGGCGATGCCGGATCTGGTGGCCGACGTCCTGACCCGGATGGCTCCCGTCGAGGCCCTGGCCGAGCGGTTCGCCCGGTCCGATGCCGTGCTCTTCCTGGGCCGCCACGTCGGCTATCCGGTGGCGCTCGAGGGTGCGCTCAAGCTCAAGGAACTCGCGTACATGCACGCCGAGGGGTTCGCCGCCGGTGAGCTCAAGCACGGCCCGATCGCGCTGATCGAGGAGGGCCTGCCGGTGTTCGTGGTGATGCCGTCACCGAAGGGTTCGGCGCTGCTGCACTCCAAGCTGCTGTCCAACATCCGCGAGATCCAGGCACGCGGTGCGGTGACCGTGGTGATCGCCGAGGAGGGCGATGACACTGTCCGGCCGTATGCCGATCACCTGATCGAAATACCTTCGGTGTCAACGCTTTTCCAGCCGTTGCTGTCCACCGTCCCGTTGCAGGTGTTCTCGGCGGCGGTCGCGCGGGCCCGCGGTTATGACGTGGACAAGCCGCGCAACCTGGCCAAGTCGGTCACCGTCGAGTAGCTCAGCCCCCGACGGCCTGCGTGTAGCCCCACAGCGCCAGTAGGCAGCTCACCGCACAGAGGCCCAGCGTGCCGACCGCGAACGGCCACGCTTGTTCGCGACGGACCAGTCGGGCGATCGTCAGTCCGCTGCCCACGACGGCGATCAGCGCCGCGACGCCCAAGCCGGTCATGATCGCCGTCACCCCGGCGTCGAGGTGGCACGTCTCGGGCGGGCAGTAGTCGGTGAAGGCCAACATCATCAGGCCCATGAAGCCCGCGCCGGCGGTGCCCACCACGGTCAGGATCATGGCGACGATGGAGATGGTCAGATCCGCCGCCGCGATCGGAGGCTTCGGCGGGGGCGCATGGCCCGGCGGCGGATAGCCGTAGTTCATGGTGCAGATCGTAGGTGCGCCGATCCCGCGCGGGAACCGCACGAACCGCCAGCGAACGTCCAACTTGGATTGCGGAAAAGAATAAATCCGCCACCTAGATTCATCCAGCTAACTAATGTCTGGGACAGCAACATAGGTCAACATAGGTCAATTTCCCCGTGTCAACTGTTGTGTTTATTTTACTCGTGAGTAAGATTGCACGCGTTCATGTAAATCTGGCAAGTTCGGTCGGGGAGATGATGGTTAGTGTTGCTCCGCAGGCAACCGCCGGGTGGCAACCATTGCACGTTGACGGTCGCCACATCCTTGGTGAGTCCCGCCTGAGCATCCGCGGGCTCGATTACCGGTTCGTCCGGGAGCGTGTCACCACACCGACGCGCTGGAGATTCAACGAACCGCACCACACGTTCGTCGTGCACCACGCCGGACGTCTGCGGACCATGCGCTTCGAGTACGAGGACGGCCCGCGTGGCACGCTCACGCTGCAGCCCGGTGACGTCTGGGTGATTCCCGCCGGTCACCGCTGCGGGGCGGTGCTGGTCGGCGATTCCATCGAGTACGTCCAACTCACCGTGTCCGAGCGGGTGCTCGGCCACGGTCAGCTGCGTCCCGGTCTCGGATTCAACGATCCGCTGGTGCACGAGTCGGTCAAACGGCTGAGCTCCCTGGTGGCGCGCGACGACGTCACGGGTCTGCTGATGCGGGAGAGCATCGGCGAGGCGGTCCGGCTGCATCTGCGCGATCAGTACACGCTGGATCGCCCGGAGGCCGCCGGCTCGCCGCGGCGGCTGACGGCCCGTAGCCGGCGACTCATCGCCGAACACCTGAAGGATGAACTCGCCTCCGACATCAGCCTGGAGCGCCTGGCCGAACTGGCCAAGATGCCGGTCAGCGCATTCGTCACCGCGTTCACGGCCACCTTCGGCGACACCCCCTACCAATATGTGCTCAACCGGCGGATCGACGAGGCGCAACGCCTGCTCGCGTCCACCGAGATGCCGATCCGTGCCGTGGGTGAGGGGGTCGGCTTCTCCACTCCGAGCCACTTCGCGTCGACGTTCCGCCACCGCGTCGGGGTCACGCCCAGCCAGTACCGGTCCAACGCCCGCAACTGATCTCTACGCTGGGTGCCGATGCGGCACTACTACTCCGGTCAGCAGATCCGTGATGCGGAAGCACCGCTGCTGGCCGCGCTACCCGACGGTGCGCTCATGCGGCGTGCCGCGTGGCCCCTGGGCGTCGCGATCGCCGAAGAGTTGCGCCGCCGGACCGGCGGGGTGGCGGGCCGACGGGTCTGTGCGGTGGTCGGATCGGGCGACAACGGCGGCGACGCACTGTGGGCGGCCACGTTCCTGCGCCGCCGCGGCGCTGCCGCCGACGCAGTGCTCCTGGACCCGGTCCGTGCCCATCCCGCCGCCCGAGCGGCGTTCCGCAGGGCCGGCGGGCGCGAGGTGCCCGGGGTGGCACCGGGCACCGCCCTCCTGATCGACGGCGTCGTCGGTATCTCGGGTAGTGGCCCGCTGCGCCTCGCCGCCGCCGCGGTGTTCGAAGCGGCCGACGCCGCCCACGTACCGACGGTCTCGGTCGACCTGCCCAGCGGGGTGGATGTGCTGACGGGCGCGATCACGGGTCCCGCGGTGCGTCCGGTGCTGACGGTCACCTTCGGTGGGCTCAAACCCGTGCACGCGCTGGCCGACTGCGGGCGCGTACACCTCGTCGACATCGGCCTGGAGCTACCGGCCACCGACGTGCTGGGATTCGAGACCACCGACGTCGCGGCGCGCTGGCCGCTGCCGGGGCGGCAGGACGACAAGTACAGCCAGGGTGTGACGGGCGTGCTGGCCGGTTCCGACGGTTATCCGGGGGCGGCGGTGCTGTGTACCGGGGCGGCCGTGGCCACCCATTCCGGAATGGTCCGGTACGTGGGAAGTGCGGCGGCCCAGGTTGTTTCGCACTGGCCCGAGGTGGTGGCGGCGCCCGGGCTGGATGCCGCCGGCCGCGTGCAGGCCTGGGTGATCGGACCCGGGTTCGGCACCGGACACGCCGAGTCGGCGACGCTGCGCGCGATACTGGCCACCGACCTGCCGGTGATCGTCGACGCCGACGCGCTGACCATCCTGTCCCGGCATCCCGAGCTGGTCCGCTCCCGCGCCGCGCCGACGGTACTCACCCCGCACGCCGGTGAGTTCGAGCGCCTGGCCGGCCATCCGCCCGGCGACGACCGGGTGGGCGCCACCCGCGCGCTGGCCGACGACCTCGGCGCCACCGTCCTGCTCAAGGGCAACGTCACCGTCATCGCCGATCCCGGCGGGCCGGTGTACCTCAACCCGGCGGGCTCGGCGTGGGCGGCCACCGCCGGATCCGGCGACGTGCTCTCCGGGATCATCGGCGCCTTGCTCTCGGCGGGACTGCCCCCGGCCGAGGCGGCCGCCGCGGCGGCGTTCGTCCACACCCGGGCCGCGGACATCGCCGCCCACGATCCCGGTCCCGCGGCGGCGCCGACGTCGGCGTCACGCATCCTGCACCATCTGCGCGCGGCGATCGCCGAGATTCTGTAGAAGGGTTGTCATGCCGAATGTTTCCCGCCACTCATCGATCACCCCTGCCTACACCGGACGCATGTCGACCACGCCCGTGCCCGCGCTCCGGCTGCCCGATGAATGCATGGAACCGGTGGCGGCCTACCGGTTCATCCACGACGAGCTGATGCTCGACGGCAGTTCACGGCTCAACCTGGCGACCTTCGTGACCACCTGGATGGATCCCGAGGCCCAGGAGCTGATGGCCGAGACGTTCGACAAGAACATGATCGACAAGGACGAATACCCGGTCACCGCGGCCATCGAGCAGCGCTGCGTGTCCATGGTGGCCGACCTGTTCCACGCCGAGAACCTGCGCGACGACGATCCGTCGGCGGCGGTCGGGGTGTCCACCGTCGGGTCCAGCGAGGCGGTGATGCTGGCCGGTCTGGCGATGAAGTGGCGCTGGCGCGCCCGGGTCGGGGACTGGCAGAAGCGCACACCCAATCTGGTGATGGGGTCCAACGTCCAGGTGGTGTGGGAGAAGTTCTGCCGGTACTTCGATGTCGAACCGCGCTATCTGCCGATGGCCGAGGGCCGCTACGTGATCACTCCGGAGCAGGTGGTCGACGCGGTCGACGAGGACACCATCGGTGTGGTGGCCATCGTCGGGACGACGTTCACCGGCGAGCTCGAGCCCGTCGCGGAAATCTGTGCGGCACTGGACAAGTTGGCCGGCAAGCAGGGTGCAGCCCCGAAGATAGATGTGCCGGTGCACGTGGATGCCGCCAGCGGCGGCTTCGTGGTGCCGTTCCTGCATCCGGATCTCCCGTGGGATTTCCGGCTGCCGCGTGTGGTGTCCATCAACGTCAGTGGGCACAAGTACGGGCTGACGTATCCGGGCATCGGGTTCGTGGTGTGGCGCAACGCCGAACAGCTGCCCGAGGAGCTGGTGTTCCGGGTCAACTACCTCGGCGGCGACATGCCGACCTTCACCTTGAACTTCTCCCGGCCGGGCAATCAGGTGGTCGGGCAGTACTACAACTTCCTGCGGCTGGGCCGGGAGGGCTTCACGTCGGTCATGCGGTGTCTGTCCGAGACGGCGCAGTGGCTGGCGCACCAGCTGGCCGAAATGCCGGTCTTCGAGGTCATCTCGGACGGTTCGGCGATCCCGGTGGTGTCCTTCCGGCTGACCGGCGATCCCGGGTACACGGTGTTCGACATCTCGGCGTTGCTGCGCGGCTACGGCTGGCAGGTGCCCGCGTACACCATGCCGGAGGGGGCCACCGACGTGGCCGTGCTGCGGGTCGTGGTGCGCGAGGGATTTTCGGCCAACCTGGCCCGCGCGCTGCGCGACGACCTGGTCGAAGTGCTGGGCAAGCTGGACAAACTGCCGGTCGGCGGGTTCGCCACGGAGGAGCATTTCGCCCACTGAGCCCCCACCTGGGACACTGGACGGCGGTGATGAGAACCGTGAATCAGCCCCTGACCGTGCCCACCGCGGAGGTCGACCTCGACGCGATCGGGCACAACGTGCGGATCCTGCGCGAACACGCCGGATCCGCACAGGTGATGGCCGTCGTCAAGGCCGACGGGTACGGCCACGGGGCCGTCGAGGCGGGCCGTGCCGCGCTCGGGGCCGGGGCCGCCGAACTCGGTGTGGCGACCGTCGGCGAGGCGCTGGAACTGCGTCGTGCCGGGATCACCGCGCCGGTCCTGGCGTGGCTGCATCCGCCGGGCACCGACTTCGCCGAGGCAGTGGCCGCCGACGTGCAGGTAGCGGTGTCCTCGGTGGGTCAGCTCGACGCGGTGCTCGCCGGGGCCCGTGAGACGGGCATACCGGCCACGGTGTCGGTCAAGATCGATACCGGCCTGAACCGCAACGGCGTCGCAGCGGGCGACTACTCCGATGTGATCGCCGCGTTGGGCCGTGCCGTCGCCGAGGGCGCCGTCCGGGCCCGCGGCCTGATGTCGCACCTGTCGCACGGTGACGAGCCCGAGCACCCGAGCAACGACCGGCAGGCGGGGCTGCTGCGCGAGGCGCTGGCCATGGCGCGCCGCGGCGGCGTTCGGTTCGAGATCGCCCACCTGGCCAACTCGCCGGCGACGCTGGGCCGGCCAGACCTGGCGTTCGACCTGGTGCGGCCCGGGGTGGCGGTGTACGGCCTCGACCCGCTCGCCGCACCCGGTGGGTTCGGCCTCATTCCCGCGATGACGCTGAAAGCGCCTGTGCTGTCGGTGAAGTCGGTGCGTGCGGGCGACGGGGTGTCCTACGGCCACGCGTGGAATGCGACCGCCGACGGCTCGGTGGCGCTGATCCCGCTGGGGTACGCCGACGGGGTCTTCCGCGGGCTGTCCGGCCGGATCGACGTGGCGATCAACGGGCGGCGCTACCGCAACGTCGGGCGAATCTGCATGGACCAGTTCGTCGTCGACCTGGGACCCGGTCGGGTCGACGTCAGCGCCGGCGACGCCGCGGTGCTGTTCGGACCCGGCACCGCCGGTGAACCGACCGCGCAGGATTGGGCGAACCTGCTGGGCACCATCCACTACGAAGTGGTGACCTCGCCGCGCTGCCGGGTGCTGCGCACATATCGGGGCGCCAATGCCTGACGGAGGACAGCGGCGCCGGCGCTGGCTGGCCGGGGCCGCCGGGCTGTCGACGGTCGGCGCGGTCGCCGGGTCCACCGCGGCCCGGACGATGACGCGGCGGGTCATGGTCGAAGATGCTTACGCCGGTGAGGATTTCGGGTTGATCGAGGGTGATCGAGGTTGTGTGATCACCACACCCGACGGCGTCGACCTGGTGGTCCGAGAGGTCGGGCCGGTCGACGCACCCGTCACCGTCGTGTTCGCCCACGGCTTCTGTATGAACATGGGCGCCTTCCATTTCCAGCGTCGCGAGCTGGCCCGGGTCTGGGGCGATCAGGTCCGGATGGTGTTCTACGACCAGCGCGGCCACGGCAGATCCAGTTCGGCGGCGCCGCGGACCTACACGGTGGCACAGCTGGGCTGCGACCTCGAGACCGTGCTCGCCGTCATGGCACCCCGGGGTTCGGTGATCCTGGTCGGGCATTCGATGGGCGGGATGACGGTGCTCTCGCACGCCCGGCAGTTCCCCCGCCGGTACGGCACCGGAATCGTCGGCGTCGCGCTCATTTCCTCTGCGGCCGAGGGTCTTTCGCGGTCGCCGCTGGGGGAGATCCTGCAGAACCCGGCGCTCGAGGCGGCCCGGTTCGCCACCCGCTACGCGCCGAATCTCCTGCAGCGCGGCCGCGGCGCCGTGCGCTCGGTGCTCTCACCGGTGCTACAGGCCGCGTCGTTCGGGGATGCCGCGGTCAGCCCGACCGTGGCGCGGTACTGCGAGCAGATGATCCACGACACCCCCATCACCACGATGGTCGGATTCCTGCACGCCCTCGGGGTGCACAACGAGACTGGCGGCCTGTCGGTGCTGGCGAAGGTGCCGACCTTGGTGGCGTGCGGTTCGGCGGACAACCTGACCACCCCCGAACATTCCGAGGAGATGGCTGCCGCGCTGCCCAGGGCCGAACTGGTGGTCGTCGGTGGTGCCGGGCACCTGGTGCAGCTCGAGCAGCCCGATCCCGTCAACGCGGCGCTGGTGCGGCTGGTCGAGCGGTCCACCCCCAACAAGCTGGTGGCCATGGCGCGGCGGTTGCGTGGTGGCTGAGAGCGGATCCGCGGTGCTCGTGACCGCCGAGGACACCATTGCGCTCGGCGAGAGCCTGGGCAGCGGGCTGCGCGCCGGTGACGTCGTCGTGCTCTCCGGGCCACTGGGGGCGGGAAAGACCATGCTGGCCAAGGGAATTGCCCGGGCCATGGATGTCGACGGGCCGGTGACCTCGCCGACCTACGTGCTGGCGCGGGTGCATCCGCCCCGGCAGGCGGGTGCACCGGCACTGGTGCACGTCGACGTCTACCGGCTGTTGGACCATGCCGCGGCCGATCTGCTCGCCGAGCTGGATTCGCTGGATCTGGACACCGATCTCGACGACGCCGTCGTGGTGGTGGAGTGGGGCGAGGGGCTGGCCGAGCGGTTGTCCGAGCGTCATCTCGACGTCCGGCTCGACCGGGCCGCCGATTCGGAGGTGCGGACCGCGACGTGGTGCTGGAGCAGAGGATGACCCTGGTGCTGGTGATCGACACCGCGACGCCCACGGTGACCGCGGCGGTGGTACGCGCCAATGGCGTGACCAGCGTGCTGGCCGAACGGCTCACCCGGGATCCCCGGGCCCATGCCGAGTCGTTGACCCCCAATGTTCTTGGCGCCATGTCGGATTCGAATGTGGCGATGTCCGATCTCGATGCGGTGGTGGTTGGTTGTGGTCCCGGTCCGTTCACCGGCCTGCGGGTCGGGATGGCGACCGCCGCAGCCTTCGGGCATGCGCTGGGTGTCCCGGTGTTCGGGGTGTGCAGTCTGGACGGCATCGGCGGAGGTACTACCGGCGAGGTACTGGTGGTGACCGACGCGCGCCGCCGCGAGTTGTACTGGGCGCGTTACCAGGACGGGGTGCGGGTGGGCGGTCCCGCGGTGGATGCGCCCGGCGATGTGCCGGTGCTCGACGTCGCCGCGGTGGCGGGCTCACCCGAGCACGCGGCTCTGCTGGGGCTGCCGGTGGTAGGCCCCGAATATCCGGATCCGGCGAATCTGGTTGCAGCGGTGGGTGATCTGAGTGCCGAGCCCGAACCGCTGGTGCCGCTGTATCTGCGCCGACCCGATGCGAAGACGCTCGCGGAGCGAGGGCTGGCCCGGTGAGCTCGATCGAGAACGCCGTGCTGACGGATCTGGTCCGGGGCGACGCCGCGCGCTGCGCGGAGCTCGAGGCGCAGCTGTTCGGCGGCGACGACCCATGGCCCGCACAGGCGTTCTGCCGCGAACTCGATGCCCCCCACAACAAGTACGTCGCTGCCCGGGTGGGCGATCGGCTGGTCGGTTACGCCGGCATCGCGCGACTGGGTCGGCGGCCACCGTTCGAGTACGAGATCCACACCATCGGTGTCGATCCGGCGTACCAGGGGCTCGGCATCGGCCGCCGGTTGCTGGAGAGCCTGCTGGACTTCGCCGGCGACGGCGTGGTGTACCTGGAGGTGCGGACCGACAACGCAGCGGCGATCGCCCTGTACGAGAGCGCCGGGTTCGAGACGATGGGAATCCGCAAGCGGTACTACCGGGTCAGCGGTGCGGATGCGTTCACGATGCGGAGGGAAGCCCGATGACCGTCATCCTGGCCATCGAAAGCTCTTGTGACGAAACGGGAGTCGGAATCGCCCGGTTGGAGGGCGGGACGGTGACGCTGTTGGCCGACGAGGTGGCCTCGAGTGTCGACGAGCATGCCCGGTTCGGCGGCGTGGTACCCGAGATCGCCTCGCGCGCTCACCTCGAGGCGCTCGGTCCGACGATGCGCCGCGCGCTGGCGGCCGCCGGGATCGAGCGTCCCGACGTCGTGGCCGCCACGATCGGCCCCGGTCTGGCCGGTGCGCTGCTGGTGGGCGTGGCGGCCGCCAAGGCGTACGCCGCGGCATGGGATGTCCCGTTCTATGCGGTCAACCACCTCGGCGGGCACCTTGCCGCCGACGTCTACGAGCATGGTCCGCTGCCCGAGAGTGTCGGACTGCTGGTGTCCGGGGGGCACACCCATCTGTTGCATGTGCGTTCGCTCGGCGAGCCGATCATCGAATTGGGCACCACCGTCGACGATGCCGCCGGCGAGGCCTACGACAAGGTGGCGCGGCTGCTCGGGCTGGGTTATCCGGGCGGTCGCGTGCTCGATGAGTTGGCCCGCACCGGCGATCCCGGCGCCATCGTGTTCCCGCGCGGGATGACCGGCCCGCGCGATGATCCCTATGCGTTCAGCTTCTCCGGGCTGAAGACCGCGGTGGCTCGCTACGTGGAGGCCAATCCCGATGCCCCGGTGGCCGACGTCGCGGCGGGCTTCCAGGAGGCCGTGGCCGATGTGCTCACCCGCAAGGCAGTGCGTGCCGCGACCGACCTCGGGGTGTCCACCCTGCTGATCGCCGGCGGCGTGGCGGCCAACTCCCGATTGCGTGAGCTGGCCGAAGAGCGTTGTGCCGCAGCAGGTCTGACGCTGCGGGTCCCGCGGCCACGGTTGTGCACCGACAACGGCGCGATGATCGCCTCGTTCGCGGCCCACCTCATGGCCGCCGGTGCCGCCCCGTCGCCGCTGGACGTGGCCAGCGATCCCGGTCTGCCGGTGATGCAGGGGCAGGTCGCCTGACGCCCCTCAATACGGGGCTTCGTCGCTGCTCTCGTTGCGGGCCCGTTCGGTCGCGATGTACCGCGCTCGGGCCTGTGTCCGGGTCTGCCTGCGCTTGGGCATCTTCAGTCCGCGCGCCGGCGTCGGCGGGGGTCCCGGCGGTGGCGCCGGCAGGGTGGCCGTGGTGGTGTTCCACTGCGGGAACAGCAGGGTGGCAGTCGGTGTGGAGTCGTAGGTCAGCGCGCTGGGCGTGGTGATGTGCAACCGGCCGTCCGGATCCTGCCGGTCCGACCAGCCGGGCCAGAATGTCTTGAGCAAGTGATGTTTTCGGCAATAGGCCTTGTTGTTCGACGGGTGGGTCGGCCCGGCGGGCCAGGGAATGGTGTGATCGATGTCCGAACGCACCGCCGGCTGATCGCAGCCGGGGAATCGACAGGTCAAGTCCCGCAGTCGAATCCAGCGGTCTAGCACCGCCGACGGTCGATAACCCGGTTCGGGTTCGTCACTCGGCGTGGTCACGGGCCGAACCCTTGCCCCGCGGGCGATCAGATCGGCGACCTGGCCTCCGTCGAGCAGGCCGGTGCCCGGCATGCCGGGGATGAGCCCGATGCCGCGCGGGCGGTGTGGCGCAGGCTCGGGTTCGGATTCTTCGGGTGTGCACTCCTCGGGGCCCGCGTCCTTGTCGGGTTCCTCGTCGTCGTCCTCGTTGTCCTCTTCGACGTCGTCTTCTGCGTCGTCTTCGCGGCCGCCATCCCAGTCCGGGTCCGAGGCAGTGTCGATGGTGTCGGCCTCGGCCAACAGGTGCACGACGAAACGGGCCGCGATCGGATCCGGTTCGCCGGCCACCGGGCAGGTGTCCTTCCCGCAGCGGCACGGCAGGCGGGTGGCGCGGACGGCCAACGCTCCCATGGAATCCGAGCGGCGCTGCGCCAGCGTGCGGGGGTCGTCGGGGCAGACCGAATTGATCAGCGCCGTGATCGCCTCGTCGAGCAGGGCAGCGTCCGCCTTCGAGATCCTGCCGTAGATGCTGGTCATACCGGTGATGTCGTCGGCGTCCCCGATGACGAAGTCGCGGTTCCGCAGGCCGGTGCGCACCCGGTGCACGGCCGCGGGGTCCCGTCGCGCCACGGCGGCGTCGACGGCCCGCTCCAGTTTCTGCTGGGACAACCGACCCCAGCGGGCCGCGGCGCCGGCGATGTCGGTGTCGATCGCATCGAGCGCACCGGCGTCGACCACCAGGTTGGTCCGCCAGGCGATGGTTCCCACGGTGCGCGCCGAGACCCGGCCGTCGAGGAAGAGCGCGGCGACCTTCGGGAGCCGGTCACGCAGGGTCACGGCGAGCGTCATCAACCCCGCCGCGCTCCGCGACGAGACCGTCAGGATGCAGGACAGCTCGGCCGCACAGGCGTCCCAGTCGTCGCAGGCCCAGTCGGGATGTTCGTCGACGCAGCGCCGCCGCACCAGTTCGGCGATGGCGGCGCTCTTGGCGGCCTCGGCCGCCGAGGTCAATCGGGCCCAGTCGGCGATCCCGGCCGCCAGGTCGGCGTCGGACAAATTCCGCAGGTCGGCGGGCCGAGGTGGCTGGCTATCGAACATGCATTCGAATCTAATCGGCCTCCAGGCCGTGTCACCAGGTCCGTAGCGTCGCGGCGGACTGATCTGTGGATGAAGCCGGGACTGTGGACAAACATGTTCGCTGGCAGCGAGTTCGCCAGATAGGCACCAACCCGTCCTTGAGTGCTAGCACTCTCGTGTATAGAGTGCTAGGCGGCAGGCGAAAGCCCTCGTGTCGGCACCCGCGACGACGGCGCGCAGGACATCCGCAGGCCGAACACCTGAAGTAGGGCCCGGGGACAAGCCCCGGCCCAACCACATATCAGTGAAGGGGCTCCATCGTGGCGAGCGTGAACATCAAGCCACTCGAGGACAAGATCCTCGTTCAGGCCAACGAGGCCGAGACCACCACCGCTTCCGGTCTGGTCATCCCCGACACCGCCAAGGAGAAGCCGCAGGAAGGCACCGTCGTCGCAGTTGGCCCCGGCCGCTGGGATGAGGATGGCGAGAAGCGGATTCCGCTGGACGTGTCGGAGGGCGACGTCGTCATCTACAGCAAGTACGGCGGTACCGAGATCAAGTACAACGGCGAGGAGTACCTGATCCTGTCGGCCCGCGACGTGCTGGCTGTCGTCGGTAAGTAAGCGAATCGTGTCGGCGCCCCGGACAACCTAGTGCTGTCCGGGGCGTTGCATGTCTTAGCGAAAGAAATTCATGAGCAAGCAGATTGAATTCAACGAGACCGCCCGCCGCGCCATGGAGGTCGGCGTCGACAAGCTCGCCGACGCGGTCAAGATCACCCTGGGTCCGCGTGGCCGCTACGTCGTGCTGGCCAAGTCGTGGGGCGGCCCGACCGTCACCAACGACGGTGTGACCATCGCCCGTGAGATCGACCTCGAGGATCCGTTCGAGAACCTCGGTGCTCAACTGGTCAAGTCGGTCGCGACCAAGACCAACGACGTCGCCGGCGACGGCACCACCACCGCCACCGTGCTGGCCCAGGCCATCATCAAGGCGGGTCTGCGCAACATCGCCGCCGGGGCGAACCCGATGGCACTCGGTCTGGGTATCGGCAAGGCGGCCGATGCGGTATCGGAGGCGCTGCTCGCCGCGGCCAAGCCGGTCGACGGCAAGACCGCCATCGCCCAGGTGGCCACGGTGTCCTCTCGCGACGAGGAGATCGGCGAAATGGTCGGCGAGGCCATGACCAAGGTCGGCACTGACGGCGTCGTCACCGTCGAGGAGTCCTCGACCCTGAACACCGAGCTGGAGATCACCGACGGTGTCGGCTTCGACAAGGGTTACCTGTCGGCCTACTTCGTCACCGATTTCGACCTGCAGGAGGCCGTCCTCGAGGACGCCTACATCCTGCTGCACCGCGACAAGATCAGCTCGCTGCCGGATCTGCTGCCGTTGCTGGAGAAGGTCGCCGAGTCGGGCAAGCCGCTGCTGATCGTCGCCGAGGATGTCGAGGGCGAGCCGCTGTCCACCCTGGTGGTGAACGCAATTCGCAAGACGCTCAAGGCTGTTGCGGTCAAGGCACCGTTCTTCGGCGACCGGCGCAAGGCGTTCCTGGAGGATCTCGCGGTTGTGACCGGCGCGCAGGTGGTCAACCCCGATGTCGGTCTGCTGTTGCGTGAGGCCGGCCTCGACGTGCTGGGCACCGCGCGGCGTGTGGTGGTCAGCAAGGACGACACCGTCATCGTCGACGGCGGCGGCACCACGGAGGCCGTTGCCGGTCGGGTCAAGCAGCTCAAGGCCGAGATCGAGTCCACCGACTCCGATTGGGACCGCGAGAAGCTCGAGGAGCGCCTCGCCAAACTGGCCGGCGGCGTCGCCGTCATCAAGGTCGGTGCGGCCACCGAGACCGCGCTCAAGAAGCGCAAGGAGAACGTCGAGGACGCCGTCCACGCCGCCAAGGCTGCGGTCGAGGAGGGCATTGTGTCCGGTGGCGGCACCGCGCTGGTGCAGGCCGCCAAGGTGCTCGACGACCTGAAAGCGTCGCTGTCCGGCGACGAGGCCACCGGTGTGGAGGTGTTCAAGAGCGCGGTGACTGCACCGCTGTTCTGGATCGCCACCAACGCCGGCCTCGACGGTGCCGTCGTGGTCAGCAAGGTCGGCGAACTGCCCGCGGGTCACGGTCTGAACGCCGCGACGCTGGAGTACGGCGACCTGGTGGCCCAGGGCGTCATCGATCCGGTCAAGGTGACCCGCTCCGCGGTGCTCAACGCCGCGTCGGTGGCCCGCATGGTGCTGACCACCGAGACGGCGGTCGTCGACAAGCCCGCCGAGGCCGACGAGCACGCCGGCCATGGGCATCACGGGCACGCGCACTAGGAAGTAGTTCAAAACACCCCCGGCCAGTGCGGCCGGGGGTGTTTTGTTCTCGGCATGGACCGTCTCTGGCAGAGGGCGTGGGATTCGTGTGGACCAAGGTATTCGTGGGCGATATGGGCAGTCACGTTGGCCTCGATGCTGTTGGTCTACATCCTGTGGTCGCAGCTTCTGGTCGCTTTCGAGAACTCGGATCGCTACCTCGCGGCGGTGGTGGTCACCGTAATCGCCGTCCTGGTGAATGCGTCGGTATCGATACTTCCCGCCAGCCGGATGTTTCGTCGGGCGCATCAGTGGGCCGCCGGCCGCGAGGTCGGGCGCATGGAAGCACTGGCCGACACGTACGCGTGGTCCCGAGCCGCGAGTGTCCGAGCGATCTGGTTCCTGCCTGTCTGGACCGCACTGTTCACGGCTTCCGTCGGCGCAGTGGCGGGAGCGACGGAATGGCGGCTGGTCCAGTACGGAATCCTGGGCGCCGCACTGGGTTTCGCGATGGCGCTGCTCGGTATGCACACGTCGGTGCAAGGAGCGATGCGTCCGGTTCGAGCCGCCCTCGCCGCCGATACCGTAATCGGTGACGATCTGCCCCGCTCACGGCCGACGTTCGGAGGGTGGCTCAACGCTGCAATGCTGGGCGCACTGTTCGGCTTCACCGTCATCGGCGCGATGCTGGGCATCGTGTGGGATCCCGCCGGCAAGTTCCCGGTACTGCTTGTCCTGATCGGTTGCGTGGCAATCGGTATCGCTTGGCCGATCACCGTCGGCGGCATCGTGTCACCGTCCTTGCGACCGATTCGCGATCTGGCCAGCGGCACCGAACGTGTCGCAGCTGGTGACTACACACTGCGATTGCCAGTGGTCCAGGACGATGACTTGGGAGCGCTTGCGGCGTCGTTCAACCGGATGCAGGCGGGTTTGGCCGAGCGGCAACGACTTCAGAGCGCCTTCGGCACCTATGTGGATCCCGCGCTCGCACAGCGGTTGTTGGAGCAGGGTGACGATGTGTTCAGCGGGGAGCGCCGCGAGGTCACGGTGATGTTCGTCGACATCCGGGACTTCACGCCGTTCGCCGAAGCGAACACCGCGGAGGATGCTGTCGCCCGACTCAATGCCCTCTTCGAGATCGTGGTCCCCGCCGTCGTGGATGCCGGTGGGCATGTGAACAAGTTCCTCGGCGACGGTGCATTGGCAGTGTTCGGCGCCCCGAACGACCTCGAGCATCATGCCGATGCGGCGGTGTCTTCCGCATTGCTGATAGCGCGTCGCGTCGCCGAACGCTTCGGTGCGGCATTGCGTATCGGTATCGGGATCAACACCGGCAAGGTCATCGCCGGGACCATCGGCGCGGCGGGCAAATTGGAGTTCACCTTGATCGGTGACACCGTCAACGTGGCGGCCCGGGTCGAGCAACTCACCAAGACCACCGGTGATGCGATCCTGCTGACCGACGCATGTGTGGACGCCCTCGCCGCGCGGCCGCCCGGCCTGATCGATCGGGGATCCCATGTGCTGAAGGGTAAGTCGGCGACGCTCCAGGTCTACGGGCTGGCTCGATAGCAGGACCGTTCGGCGTCCGGGAGGATTAGCCTCGCCGCATGGACCGATTCTTCCAATGGGTGTGGGATCGATGTGGGCGGGTATTTCCATGGGCGATCTTCGTGCTCGTCTACGTCTCGGGAATGACGGCGTACCTCGCGTTCTCGTTGATCATCGTGGCGTTCGAGGACTCCCACCGCTACGGGATGGCGGTACTGGTCACTGCGGTCGCGTTGCTCGTTCGGGCGTACATATTCGTGCTGCCCTTCTCACGGGAGATGCGACTGGTGCAGCGATGGGCCGCGGGCGACCGGACGGATCCGGTAGCCGTGCTGCGCGCTACGTTCACTTTCTCGCGCAAAGCAATTCTCCGTGTGGTCGTGACGGATGCGGTGTGGGCGACCCTGCTCGGCGTTTGGGTCGGGATGATCGCCGGGGCGGACGAATGGCGCCTGGTGCAGTACGGGATTGTCGGTGTGACGTACGGCGCGGCCATTTCCTTCCTCGGTGTGCACGCGTTCGTCGAGGGTGCCTGGCGTCCGGTGCGGGCGGCGGTTGCCGGTGGCACCGCAATCGGCGATGCCCTGCCGCGGTCCCGTCCGACGATTGCCGACTGGTCGAACGCTGCCGTCCTCGGAATCGGGTTCGGCTTTGCCATCGGCGGTGCGTTCACGGCGTCCGTTGTCGATCGGGTCCGCGAGGATCCCGTCGTCGCCGTCGTCATCGGGGGTGTGATCACCCTCATTTCCGGTCCGCTGACGATCATGACCATCTCACCTCTCCTGCGTCCGGTCCGCGACCTCGCCGAGGCGACCGAGCGCGTGGCCGCCGGCGATTACGGCCGGCGACTCCCCGTGGTCCAGGACGACGATCTGGGTGCGTTGGCGGCGTCGTTCAACCGGATGCAGGCGGGTTTGGCCGAGCGGCAACGACTTCAGAGCGCGTTCGGCACCTATGTGGACCCGGCACTGGCCCAGCGGCTGCTCGACCAAGCAGATGAAGTCTTCGCCGGTGAGCGCAGGGAGGTGACGGTGATGTTCGTCGATGTCCGGGATTTCACGCCGTTCGCCGAAGCGCACCCTGCCGAGGATGTGGTCGCCCGTCTCAACGGCCTGTTCGAGATCCTGGTGCCCGCCGTGGTCGGTGCCGGGGGGCATGTCAACAAGTTCCTGGGGGACGGTGCGATGACCGTCTTCGGCGCCCCGAACGACCTGCCCGATCATGCCGACGCCGCGGTCGGTGCCGCGGTGCGGATTCACCGGGCAGTCGCCGAGCGATTCGGTGGGACCCTCCGAATCGGCATCGGGATCAACACCGGCAAGGGCATCGCCGGCACCATCGGCGGCGGCGGCCATCTCGAGTTCGCGTTGATCGGAGACACCACCAATGTCGCTGCGCGGGTCGAGCAACTCACCAAGACCACCGGTGATGCGATTCTGCTGACCGAGGCCTGCGTGGACGCCCTGTCCGTTCGACCGCCCGGGCTCATCGATCGGGGATCCCACATGTTGAAGGGGAAGTCGGCGCCGATCCGGATCTTCGGTCTCGACTGGTCCTGATTGGGGCAGACGCCCCATGCGTGCACCGGTTCACGGCGGAATCCTGATGCCATGAACACGATCATCTCTCCCCGTACCGCAGCGACAGCCGTCGCGCACGACCCGCGCCTACCGGCGGGACCCGACGAGACCGTCACCGGGTTCGGTGTCATGGGGCTGCCGTTCGCCAGCGGTCACTATCTCTCGTTCCGCGACTTCCCGGCCGCGTCGTTCCTGCCGGGCGCGGCGGGCTACCGGTCGGTGTGGCACCGCGACCCCGGCGGCATGTGGACGTTCTACGCCACCAGTGCCCCGGAGCACAGCTGCGCGCGCTACTTCAGTTCGGCGACCCCCAACGTTGCCGTGGTGTGCCCGATCGAGGTGATCTGGACCGGCGAATTCACCCTGACCGTCGAGATTCCCGAGATCCTTACGTGGACAATCGAATTGCGTCACACGACGGCCACCAGGATGTTCACCCGGGTGGGCTCGAGGCTGCCGGAGTCGCTGTGGACCAGCCCCGGCGCGCTCGGTGTGCTGGGGTCGCTAGCCGGCCCGGTGCTGGGGGCGGGCAGGGTCCGGCTGGTCGGCACGATGCCGAACGGCCAGCGGTTCCGGATCGCCCCCAAGCAGCTGTGGGCGGTCGCGTCGGCGCATGCGACGCTGCAGGGCCATGACCTGGGCGAGCCGCAACCCCTGCCCGAGCAGGCACGGCTCGGCGGATTCTGGGCACCCCAGCGCGGTCTCGCGGTCGTGGGGCAGGGCCGATTCGAGGCCTTCGACCCCACGCGGCACCGGGGTGCGGCACAGTTGATCTGATGGACACCGGGACAGGTCCAACGCGCGCCGAACTGCTGGCGGCGCTGTCGGTGGCGGTGGACCTCGGCCTGGGCCAGCCCGCCGAGCACATGCTGCGGTCGGCGTTGATCGGGACCCGGATCGCGGACCGCCTGGGCCTGGATGCCGGTGAGCGCGGCTGCGTGTACTACACCTCACTGATCATGTGGATCGGTTGCCATGCCGATTCGCACGAGTACGCGCGCTGGTTCGGCGACGATATCGCCGTTCGGCACGACTCGTATCTGGTGGACTGGTCCGGGGTGCCGTATCTGAAATTCCTGCTGTCCAATGTCGCACGCGGAGAATCACTTTCGCGGCGTCTGGTGGTGATGGCTGCACTGTTCGTCAACGCCCGCGGTCAGTTGTCCCGGTTGATCCATTCGCATTGCACCTCGGCGTCCCTGCTCGCCGAACGGATGGGCCTGGGCGCCGACGTTCAGCACGCCCTCGGGTTCACCTTCGAACGGTACGACGGCGGCGGACTGCCCGCCGGCGCTGCGGGCGACGCCATTTCGGTCGCGGTCCGCATCGCCCAGCTGGCCGACATGGTCGAGGTGCATCACCGCGCGCTGGGGGTGCAGGGCGCGATCGCGATGGTGCGGTCGCGGCGCGGCGGACAGTTCGACCCGCGCATCGCGGATGCCTTCGTCGACGACGCCGAACGGATCCTGGCCGGACCCGGGGTGGGCGACATCTGGAACGTCGCGCTGCGGGAGGCGCCCGACCGCACCCAGGGTCTCGACGACGACGCGCTGGATGCGCTGCTGGAGGCGCTGGGCGACTTCGTCGATCTGAAATGCCCTTTCACACTGGGGCATTCGCGTGCGGTGGCCGAACTGGCGGCGGGCGCGGCAACGGTCGCCGGGCTGGACGCGCCGACGGTCAGGATGATCCGCCGTGCGGGCCATGTCCACGACCTGGGCCGGATCGGCGTCTCGAACCAGGTGTGGTCCAAGGCGTCGGCGCTGAGCGCCGGTGAGTTCGAACGTGTCCGCCTGCACCCGTACCTGACCGTCCGGATCCTCAGCCAGGTCAGCGGTCTGCAGGAGATCGCGGCGCTGGCCGGGAATCACCATGAGTGTGTCAACGGCACCGGTTACCCGCGCGGACTGACCGGGCCGACGCTCGGGCTGCCGGACCGTATCCTGGCCGCCGCCGTCGGGTACCAATCGGCGCGGGAGCCCCGGCCGTACCGCGCGCCGATGTCGGCCGGTGACGCCCAGCGTCGGCTCCGGGCCAGGGCCGACGCCGGCGAACTGGACGCGACCGCCGCCGAGGCGGTCCTGGTGGCCGCCGGCCATCGGGACGTCCGCCCGCACCCGCGGCCGGACCGGCTGACGCCGCGCGAGGTCGAGGTCCTGCGCCTGGTGGCCACCGGTGCGTCGAACAAGGAGATCGCCGCCGCCCTGGTGATCAGCGAGAAGACGGCCCGCAACCACGTCGAACGGACCTACGCCAAGATCGGTGTCTCCAACCGGATCGGCGCCAGCCTGTACGCGCTGCAGAACGGGCTGACCGCACGCTGATTGAGGCAGCCGCCCCATGTGCCGGCCCGGCTCTCCGCCGACCATTGGACACATGACAACGACAATTCGAACCGTCGCCATCACCCGTGGGATGGTGATCGCGTACGGCGCTCTGTGCTATCTGGCGTTCCTCGCCTCGTTCGGCTACGCCGTGCTGTTCGTGCTGGGGATCCTCGTCCCACGCACCGTCGACCGTGGCGTCGCCGGCCCACCGGTTTCGGCGATCGCGGTCAATCTCGCGCTGCTCGGGATCTTTGCCGCCCAGCACAGCATCATGGCCAGGCCGGCATTCAAACGATGGTGGACGGGGATCGTGCCGCAGGCCGTCGAACGCAGCACGTTCGTGCTCGCCGCCAGTGCGGCGCTGGGCCTGTTGTGCTGGCAGTGGCGCACGATCGACGGCACGGTCTGGGACATCGGACAACCGATCGCACGCACGGCGGTGTGGACGGTCGCGGCCGTCGGCTGGCTGACCGTGCTCGCCACCACCTTCATGATCAACCACTTCGAATTGTTCGGGCTGCAGCAGGTTTTCACGCACTGGCGGGGCCGGCGATTCGCCGGGACGGGATTCCGCACCCCGCTGCTGTACCGGCTGGTCCGGCATCCGATGATGCTGGGCTTCCTGCTCGCGTTCTGGGCCGCGCCGACGATGACCGCGGGTCACCTCCTGTTCGCCGCGGCGACGACCGGCTACATCCTGGCCGCGATCCGGATCGAGGAGCGCGATCTCTCCGAGTCGCTGGGTGATCCATACCGCCGGTACCGGCGTGAGGTGCCGATGGTCGTTCCGATGGGCCGATGCCCGCGGGACTGATACCGCACGGCGGTACCCTCAGCCATGGACCGTGTCTTGCAGTGGACATGGGATCGACATCTCACGGCTGACCGACCGAGGAATCCACGCTCTGAAAGGAAAGTCGGCAGAAGTGCAGGTCTACGGTCTCAACCGGATCGAGGGACTCGCGAGCCGCCAGCCGGTCCTCGGTCTGGCCAGACGCGCGTTCGAACGCCACCTCTGAATGCCAAGATGTTGGAATGGACGGGCGGGTGCGGTATGCGCGCAACGGGCAGACCCGGCTTGCGTACCGCGAGTTCGGCGAATCCGACACAAGCCTCGTCTGGATCCCTGGTTGGTTCAGCAACGTGGAGCAGTACGACGACCCCATGAGTCCGTTCACGGCAGTCGTGGAGCAGCTGACAACGGTGTGCAAGGTGGTGGTGTGGGACAAGCGCGGCACCGGGCTGTCGGACCCGGCCACCCAGGTTCCGTCGCTGGACGAGCGGATGGATGACCTCCATGCCGTGCTCGATGCTGCCGGGGTCGAACGGCCGACTCTGTTCGGCATGTCCGAGGGTGGCCCGATGAGTCTGCTGTTCGCGGCGACCTTCCCGGAACGAGTGCGGTCGCTGGTGATGTATGGCGTGGCCGCGCGGTTCTCGCAGGAGTTGCCCGATCATCCCTGGGGGTTCACCGCCGAGCAGAAGGCAGGCCATCTGGCGAATATCGAAAGCCATTGGGGCGAAGGCGCATTGGCTGAACTATTCTTCGGTGAGATCGCCGATGTTCCCGGGTTCCGCGATTTCTATGGTCGGTACCAAAGGACCAGCGCGAGTCCGACCATGGCGGCGTGGTTGTGGCAGGCGCTGCTGGAGATCGATGTCCGTGGAATCCTGACCTCGATCCACACTCCCGCTCTGGTTCTGGCACGCCCCGACGACCAGGTGGCTCCGTTCGAGGCCGCGGCGGCGTTGGCCGCCGCCATGCCTGCCGCTCGATTCGCGGCCTTGCCGGCGGGGCCGCATTCGCTGATCGACGACGTGCTGGGATCGGCGATCCGTGATTTTGTTGCCGAGACGCCCGGCATTCACGCCGTCGACGAGCGCGTGCTCGCGACCGTTCTGTTCACCGACATCGTCGGATCGACCGAACAATTGAGCTCGGTGGGTGATTCCACGTGGCGCCAGCAACTCGACACCCACGACAAGGTTGTCGACTGGCTGTTGGAGAAGTACGGCGGCCGGCGGGTGAAGCACACCGGCGACGGGATCTTCGCGCTGTTCGACGGGCCCACCAAGGCGGCTCGTTGTGCGCTGGACCTGATCCCTGCCCTCGGCGCACGTGGGCTGAGGATCCGGGCGGGCGTGCATATCGGCGAGTGTGAGCGACGTGGCGACGAATGGAGCGGCGTAGCGGTCCACATCGGAGCCCGCGTCGGTGCGCTGGCGGGTCCGGACGAGGTCCTGACCAGTCGTACGGTTCGTGATCTGTCGGCCGGTTCCGGTCTGCAGTTCGAGAGCCGGGGGGAGCGCAGTCTCAAGGGACTGCCCGAGGAGATGGAGATCTTCCGCGTTACCACCGGTCGCTGACGCGTTCTACGAACCGCCCACCTCGCGGTCGCCGCGCCACCGAAAACTGTTGACGTACTTGCCCATATCCCTGGCCAGTTCCAGATTGGCCGGCGACGGGTGGCCGGATCCGTAGTCAGGGGTGAACCGGCGGTACGGGCCGACCGCGGCCGCGATCAGGGCGTAATCGTGTTTGACGGCAACCAGCACCATGATCCGCAGCCGCGCGTACTTGCCGGTGGAGTTCTGCGGATACTCGTCGGCCGCCACGCCGTAGCCCGGCTGATAACCCACTGAGGCGTTCGGGATCTCATAGGCGACGGTGGCATTCGGGTACTTCTCCTCGATCAACGCCTGGGCGATGTCCTGTGGCGGCCGGTTCTGCGCCGGTTCGCCGAACAGCACGAGGGTTCCGGTGTCGCCGCCGACATACCGCAGCACGATCCCGTTGCCGTTGTACGTGGCCCGGTACGCGCTGCCCTCGCCGGGATGGTTGACCGAGAATGCACCGTCGTCGGCCGTGTAACGGGGATTCGTCTCGACCGGTTCGCCGATGGGCGGGCGCCCACATTCGGGCGGGCAGCGGTAGGGGGCCACGCCGGGCGTCATCGCCAGTGCGACAACGGTTGTCACGACGGCGGCGACGGCCACCCCGCCGACGGTGGTGGCCAGCACGCGGGTGTCGCGGACCGGGATCGATGGCGACGCCGGCCCGTACAGCAGGGCGGCCTGGATCGCGATCCGCAATCCGATCATCGCGAGCACGCTGATCACCAGGTAACCGGCCACGTACCAGGTATTGGAGAACGGCGAGACGTCCAACAGGCCGAATCCGGTGAACAGCACCAGGGCACACAGCACCACCGCCACCAACGCCCGGCCACCGGTGAACCAGAGCACGATGCCGAAGGCCCCGCCCACCGCCGCGCTGGCCAGCGGCATCGCCGCGCCCTGGATGCCTGCCTCGACGAGGATCCCGTCGAGGGAACGGCCGTCGGCCACCATCCCGGCGGACAGTTGCGGGAACAGGAAGATGACGGTGGCGGCCGCCGTGAATGCGGTGGCGCCGGCCGCCCCGACCGCATAGCCGTCCAGCGCGGCCAGGGGTGACCTGAATACCATCCGCACGATGGCCGCGGGCAGCAGCATCAGCACGACCTCGATAATCGAAATGGCAACTGCGCGAACCACATTCGGCCCTGCTGCCACCTCGAATCCCAGCGCGACGTCGTAGCCGTCGGCGAACACCGTGCCGGCGAGGTAGGCCCAGCCGGCGCCCAGCGCGGCACCGATCGCCGCGGCCAGGAACAGCATGCGCAGCGGGATGCGCTCACTCACACCGATCTCACGCAGGTAGGCGATGAACAACATCGGGAAGCCGAATGCCGCGATCGCGATCATCGGCGCCTGCCAGCGCAGCAGGGCGAAGGCGGCCACCAGCACCAGCAGCACGACCAGGCCGATGCGGAACGGGGTGCGCGATCGGCCCGGCAGTTGGGGGAACAGCGAACTGGCCAGCCACGGGCGTAGCACCCGTTCGCGTGGCTCCACCACGAACGGGTCGAGCCGCAGCCGAGAGGTCATGGGCGGGTGGAGTTCTGTGCGTCCAGCAACTCGCGTGCCAGGTTGGCGACGTTCGGGCTGCCGAGCCCGGTCAGCAGGTCATATCCCGCGGCGGCGACGTCGACGGCGTTGCTGCCGAGGTTGATCTCCCGGAACGCCGGCAGCTTCGAGCCCGCCGCAACCCGGTACAACAGGGGATTCAGATCGCCCAGCCGCTTGCCGCCGTGTGCGATGACGTACTGGTTCATCAAGACGGTCAGCGCGGCCCAGATCGGTGCGGCCTGGGACGTGCCGCCACCGAGCACCACCCGTCCGTCGTAGACCATCCGGACGCCAGTGAACGGGTCGGCCACCGCGGCCACATCGGGTACCAGCCGATGTGCGGTGTCCCGGGCCGTGGACACCGCCCGCTGGAACAGCGGGCGATCGAACAGCGTGGTGACGCCGCCACTGGTGCCCTGGGACATCGGGACGTCGGTCCAGGCGTGCTCGGCCAGCCACCGGCCCTGCGGATCCGTCGACAGCGTGGTACCGCCGACCGACGTCATCTCCGGCACCGATGCCACCGCGTCCACGCCGACGTCCTGCGCCCCGGGCGGTGACGAAAAGTCTTCGCCGCCTTTGCATTCCAGCCCAGCGGTATCGCCGCTGGCGTCGAAGGCCGAGGTACCGTTCCGGTGTGCCCGGCTCAGGGCGGAGCGGACCGGGGCGAGGTCGGTGGCGGTGACGATCTTCTCGCAGCCCCAGCCGATCGACAGGCTCCAGACCGCGCCGGGAAACTGCCGGTCCGCCTCGGTGAACAGCTGGCTCAGTTTCTCGAAGGTGCCGCCGCCCTCGACCGTCGGGCGGGCGTTGACCACCACGAGCCGCGCGTCGGGCGCGATGGCGTGCGCCACCTGGAGGTCCATCGCCGTCTCGCCGTGCACCTGGTCGGGCCGGCCGCCGACCACCACGGGGGTGAACCGCGGCAGCCCGGAGAGGTCGGCGAAGGCGTCGAGGTCGGCCTGGTCGTATCCGTCGAACGCGAAGAACACAATGGTCGCGCCCTGGCCGGTGTGCCCGGCTGCCGCCAGCGGTGCCGCGTTGTAGGTGGTGAGCAGGGCCTGCGGGGTCAGGCCGTGGGGCGGGACGTCGCGGGGCGCCGGCGGGCGCGCCATGCGATGCGGGGTGTAACTGAGGATCCGGCCGACCGCGGACACGTCGCCGGCGAGTGCGGCCGGGACGGCGGGTTGCCGCGCCGATGCGTAGAACACCTGATTGCGGCGACCGCGATAGTCGTGGATGGGCACGTCGAAGGCCCGTGCCAGGTCCCGGGCCGCGCCGTGCACGATCGCCCACTCGTCGCCGGGTTGCCACCGCACATCGAGACGGCGGCCCCGGGCCCAGCTGGACAGGGAATCGGTCCGGTCCGATCGCGTCAGCGACACGGTCAGCTGCGCATCGCCGGCCCCCGACGGGCCGAGATCACGCGAAGCGCTCAACAGGGACGCGAGGGGACCGGCGATCACGGGTGCGCGATACGCAGACGCTGGCTCCGGCAGTGCCGATGCCGCGAGCAGTACTGCGACTGCCACCGCAAGTACCCCGACCGGCCGACAACGAATCGTCATCGTCCGATCACGGTACCGGCGACGGATCAGGCGGTGCGGCGAATGCCCCGCTTGAGAAGGAGCTCGCGCTCGGACTCGGACAGGCCGCCCCAGATTCCGTACGGCTCGCCGACGGCCAGTGCGTGCGAACGGCATTCGGCGATCACCGGACAGCTCCGGCACATCTCCTTGGCGCGCATCTCACGCTGGGCGCGGGCCCGGCCGCGCTCTCCGTCGGGGTGGAAGAACATCGCGGAGTCGACCCCGCGGCACAGACCCTGCATCTGCCAATCCCAGATATCGGCGTTGGGTCCCGGGAGTTCCTGCGGCTGGGGCATTAGGACGTTCCTTCCTGGATTGCGCTCTGTGGCCACGCTTTTCGCGTACAGAGGCTGGAAACGGTCCGAGTGCTGTCGCCGGTGACTACTCGTGCCCTCAAGGTAGGTGCAGTTACGAAAGCCAGTCAATACCGGACATATGTGCCGAATGTCCTATCGGCAGCTCGAGAATTTACGTCACGTTCATCGTTTTCCGGGTTTCGTAACCGGGCCGGTGGTAATCGGGCAGCGGTGATCTTGAATCGGTCCTGTTCGGCCCGAAAAGTGTCCGACAGTGCATTTCTACTGCCAGGTGGGGAGTTGACATGGCCGTAACACCGTGACGACAAACTGTTAACCGTGCCCGACCTGACCGCCGCCGCGTTCGGCGCCGCACCGTCGCAGTGGCCGTTGCCCGCCGCCCGGACCGACGAGCAGCGGTGGCTGCGTGCCGTGGCCGCCGGCGGTCAGGGTCGCTACGCCACGGCCTTCGCCGAGCTGGCCGAGCTGCGCCGAACGGCCGGTGCGCCGCTGGTGTCCCTGTCGCACAGTACCCAGGCATCGCTGTTGCGGCAGCTCGGCTGGCACGACCGGGCGCGGGACTGGGACGGCCGCGCGCTCGCCCGTGCCGGCACCGACCCACAGGCCCGGGCCGACGCACTGGTCGGATTGGCCGCCGACGCGCTGGGGGTCGGCCGGCTGGCCACCTCGGCCGCCCTGCTGGCCGCCGCCGAGGGGGTGCCGGGTCCACCGCGCTCGGGCGTCCGGTTCGCGTGGGTCAGTGCCGAGCTGGCGATGGCGAGCGGCGACGGTGCGGCGGCCGTCATGCATGCGCGCCGCGGGGTCGAACTCGCCGAACCGCTGGCCTCGGTCCGGCACCGGACGAAGAGCAATGTGGTGCTGGCCGCGGCGCTGTGCTGCGCGGGCCGGCTCGATGACTCGCGGACGCTGGCCGACGGGTTGTTGGAACGGACCGCCGCGCACGGGCTGATCCCGCTGCGCTGGGCGGTGGCCAGCCTGCTGACGGGCATCGGCAGCACCGCTCACGACCGGCCGGATATAGAGGTGATCCGCGACGAGTCGGCGGCCCTCGTCGAACATCGGGGCGGACACTGGCAGCGCGGCTGACGGCTGGTCCGGCTCCGGGTCGTTATTGTCTAGCTGAGCCCCACCGCCGGGATGTGTCCGGTACGTAACGTTGGAGATATCGCCGTCGATGACAATTCCAGGAGAACGTCTCGACGTCGTCGTTGCTGAAGCGGTGGCCGGCGATCGTAACGCGCTCCGCGAAGTGTTGGAGACCATCCGTCCGATCGTGGTCCGGTACTGCCGGGCCCGCGTCGGAACCACGGAGCGAAGTGGTCTTTCAGCTGACGACGTGGCTCAGGAGGTTTGCTTGGCCGCCATGATGGCGCTGCCGCGGTATCGGGATCAGGGACGTCCGTTCCTTGCTTTCGTGTACGGCATTGCGGCGCACAAGGTTGCTGACGCGCACCGTGCCGCGGGCCGGAACCGGGCCGAGCCCACGGAGGTCGTGCCGGAGCGGCTCGACGTCGCGGCTGGTCCCGAACAGCTCGCCATCAACGCCGACTCCGCCGCCCGGATGGATGCGTTGCTCAACGTGCTCCCGGAGAAGCAGCGGGAGATCCTGGTCCTGCGCGTGGTCGTCGGACTGTCGGCCGAGGAGACGGCCGACGCCGTCGGCAGCACCCCGGGCGCCGTGCGCGTCGCCCAGCACCGTGCGCTGGCGCGGCTGAAAACCGAGATCTCGGCGACGGGATACGACCGTGGCTGATTTCGAGTCGCTGGAAGCGATCGCGCAGTCGGATGCGCTGCTGGACGCCATCGCCGGCGAGCGCCGGTTCACCCCCGGCGATCCCGATGAGCAGGCCCTGGTGGCGCTGCTCGAGGGGTGGCGGGACGGGGTTCGCCGGCCGCCGATCGACCACATCCTGTCCGAGGACGAGGCCGAGACCGCCCTGCAGCGCGGCCGCGTCCAGGGTCCGGAGACGTCCCGCCGGGGGGACAAGTCGGCCCGGCGGGGGCTGACCCTGGTCGCGTCGACCGCCGCTGCGGTGCTGGCGATCGGCGGGTTCGGCGCGGTGGTCGCGGGGTCGGGTCCGGGCGATTCGTTGTACGGGCTGAAGACCGCCCTGTTCGGCGAGAAGACGTCGGTCCGTGACGACAAGGTCGCGCTGGCCGCCCAGACGGAGATGGCTCAGGTCAAGCAGCTCATCGACAACGGCGACTGGGATCAGGCGCAGCAGAAGCTGGCAGCCGTCAGCACCCAGGTGCAGAGTGTCGACGACGTGGGCACCAAGACCGATCTCATCCAGCAATGGAACGAACTGAGCGTCAAGGTCGGCACGCGGGACGCGGCCGCGACCCTGCCATCGGTGGCTCCCGGTGAGCCGGCCGCGCCGCCGCCGCCCGGGGTGACGCTGATGGAGTTGCCGGCCGTCACGACGACGACCGAGGCCACCACGTCACCGGAGACCACGTCGGCGACGACGGACGGCACGTCTGCGACGTCCACTTCTCCGACGACCTCGGGGGAGCCGACCACGACGACCTCGGGGGAGCCGACCACGACGACCTCGGGGGAGCCGACCACGACGACCTCGGGGGAGTCGGCCACGACGACTCCGCCCGCGGCCACCAGCACCACGTCCGCCGCCCCGACGACGACCACTTCGGTGGCCCCGACGACAACCACCACTTCGGCGGCTCCGGCGGCCACCACCACTTCGGCGGCTCCGAGCACCACGGCCTCGACGACGGTGGAGACCACCGCGGCCACCACGTCGTCGCAACCCGCGGCCGCATCGGCCACCAGCACCATCACCACGACCGTGGCTCCGACCACGACGACCACCACGGTGGCTTCGACCACGACGACCACCACGACCACCACCACGGCCGCACCGATCACCACCACGATTCCGCCGACGACGGCCACCAAGCAGCAGAATGAGCCGGTGGTGACCACGACACTGGCCGAACCGGCCAACTGACTCGGATCGGATGCTGGCGCTGACGGCGGCGGCTGCCGATCGAGCCGCTGGACGGGGCGAACCTGGGCAAGTCCGGGGTCGTCGCGGCGGCCGGTGTGGTGGTGGGAGCGGTTCTTATCGCACTCGGGGTTGCCTGACCAGCACCCTCAGCGATATCCGTCGCTCTCCGAGGTGGCCTCATTGAGGGACGCGTCGGCGTAGCCGCGGCAGTAATCCCACGTCACGTAGGCGTCGGGCTCGGGATCGTAGGCCGGCTCATGGGGCCGCACCGTGCCGTCGACGAGCAGTTGCAACAGGTTGGCCCGCAGCATGTCCCAGTCGTGGTAGTGATCCTGCTGGCATTCGTCACAGCAGACCACCAGGCCGCGAATTCCCTTGTGCGCCAGCAAGGCCTCGTATACGGCCAGGTCAGCCAGATCGGCCTCGACGGCGGCGCGTTCCTGCGGGTCCAGCGGCTGCCCCGGCTCGATCGCGTCGAGAGCCGAGGTGGGGTCGCAGGGGTCGTCGGCGAATGGGTCTGGCGGCAAACC
The DNA here is from genome assembly GCF_046330795.1 of Mycobacterium sp. GTDB lineage: Bacteria > Actinomycetota > Actinomycetes > Mycobacteriales > Mycobacteriaceae > Mycobacterium. Next base: position 496,232 of record NZ_JAXLSA010000003.1, read on the forward strand.
CGGCGGCAGGTGGTCGCGCACGGTTCCACACTACGCAGCGCGATTGCGTTAGCGCCAGCGGACGCACCCCGTCGCGGAGCCGATAGGATTAGCCATCCCTTATCGACGGAGGTCAACCATGGAGGCGCGAATGTCCGGCCTGCTCGACGACACCGTGCCGACGGGTGGGGACGATCCGCACAAGATCGCGATGCTCGGGCTGACGTTCGACGACGTCCTGCTGCTGCCGGCCGCCTCCGACATCATCCCGGCCACCGCCGACACCTCGAGCCAGTTGACCCGCCGGATCCGGCTCAAGGTGCCGTTGGTCAGTTCGGCGATGGACACCGTCACCGAGGCCCGGATGGCCATCGCGATGGCCCGCGCGGGCGGCATGGGCGTGCTGCACCGCAACCTGCCGGTCGCCGAACAGGCCGGCCAGGTCGAGACCGTCAAGCGGTCCGAGGCGGGCATGGTCACGGACCCGGTCACCTGCTCACCGGACAACACCCTGGCCGAGGTCGACGCGATGTGCGCCCGGTTCCGGATCTCCGGTCTGCCGGTAGTCGACCAGCTCGGCTCACTTGTTGGGATCATCACCAACCGCGACATGCGGTTCGAGGTCGACCAGAACAAGCCGGTGGCCGAGGTCATGACCAAGGCCCCGCTGATCACCGCGCGTGAGGGTGTCTCCGCCGACGCGGCCCTGGGACTGCTGCGTCGCCACAAGATCGAGAAGCTGCCGATCGTCGACGGCAACGGCAAGTTGACCGGGCTGATCACCGTCAAGGACTTCGTCAAGACCGAACAGCATCCCGACGCCACCAAGGACAGCGACGGCCGGCTGCTCGTCGGCGCGGCCGTCGGTGTCGGCGACGACTCGTGGGTACGGGCCATGGCACTCGTCGACGCCGGGGTGGACGTCCTGATCGTCGATACCGCGCACGCGCACAACCGGCGCGTCCTGGACATGGTCGGCAAACTCAAGGCCGAGGTCGGCGAGCGCGTCGATGTGGTCGGCGGCAACGTCGCCACCCGTGCCGCGGCGGCCGCCCTCGTCGATGCCGGCGCGGACGCGGTCAAGGTCGGCGTCGGCCCCGGCTCCATCTGCACCACCCGCGTCGTCGCGGGGGTCGGGGCTCCCCAGATCACCGCCATCCTCGAGGCCGTCGCGGCCTGTGCGCCCGCGGGCGTGCCGGTGATCGCCGACGGTGGCCTGCAGTACTCGGGCGACATCGCCAAGGCGCTGGCGGCCGGCGCGTCCACGGCCATGCTCGGCTCGCTGCTGGCCGGCACCGCCGAGGCGCCGGGGGATCTGATCTTCGTCAACGGCAAGCAGTTCAAGAGCTACCGCGGCATGGGGTCCCTGGGGGCCATGCAGGGACGCGGGGAAGGGAAGCCGCGCGGGTCCTACTCCAAGGACCGGTACTTCCAGGATGACGTGCTCTCCGAGGACAAGCTGGTGCCCGAGGGCATCGAGGGCCGGGTGCCATTCCGCGGTCCGCTGTCCACAGTGATCCATCAGCTCACCGGTGGGCTGCGGGCCGCGATGGGCTACACCGGCTCACCGAGCATCGAGCATCTCCAGCAGGCGCAGTTCGTCCGGATCACTGCCGCGGGGCTGAAGGAGAGTCACCCCCACGACATCACGATGACGGTGGAAGCACCGAACTACTACTCGCGCTAGGGGGAACGATTCATGCGCGACATGGTTGAGATCGGCATGGGCCGGACCGCCCGCCGTACCTACGAACTCGATGACATCGCGATCGTGCCGTCGCGGCGGACCCGGTCGAGCAAGGACGTGTCGACGGCCTGGCAGCTGGACGCCTACCGGTTCGACATCCCGGTGATCAGTCACCCCACCGATGCGGTGGTGTCGGTGGAGTCGGCCATCGAGCTCGGCCGCCTCGGAGGTCTCGGGGTGCTCAACGGCGAGGGTCTGATCGGCCGGCACGCCGACGTAGGGGCGAGGTTGGTCGAGATCGTCGAAACCGCCGCCAAGGAACCCGATCCGTCCGCGGCCATCCGGCTGTTGCAACAGCTGCACGCGGCGCCGCTGGATCTGGATCTGTTGGGCGCGGCGGTGTCCCGGATCCGCGAGGCCGGTGTCACCACGGCCGTGCGGGTCAGCCCGCAGAGCGTCCAGGCGCTGACGCCCACGCTCGTGGCCGCGGGCATCGACCTGTTGGTCATCCAGGGCACCATCATCTCCGCCGAACGGGTCGCCCAGGATGGCGAGCCTCTGAATCTCAAGACGTTCATCTCCGAGCTGGACGTCCCCGTGGTGGCCGGTGGCGTGCTGGATCACCGGACCGCGCTGCACCTGATGCGCACCGGGGCGGCCGGCGTCATCGTCGGCTACGGATCGACGGCCGGGGTGACCACCAGTGACGAGGTGCTGGGCATCAGCGTGCCGATGGCCACGGCCATCGCCGATGCGGCCGCGGCCCGTCGCGAGTACCTCGACGAGACCGGCGGTCGTTACGTCCACGTGCTGGCCGACGGCGATATCCACACCTCCGGTGATCTGGCGAAGGCCATCGCGTGCGGCGCCGACGCGGTCGTGTTGGGCCCGCCGCTGGCGGTGGCCGCCGAGGCGCCGGGGGAGGGCTGGTTCTGGCCGTCGGCGGCGGCACATCCGTCGTTGCCGCGTGGCGCGCTGCTGGACGTCGCGGCGGGCGAACGCCCATCGCTGGACCATGTCCTCAACGGCCCTTCCGACGACCCGTTCGGATCGCTGAATCTGGTGGGCGGGCTGCGCCGGTCGATGGCGAAGGCCGGTTATTGCGATCTGAAGGAATTCCAGAAGGTCGGTCTGTCCGTCGGGAGCTGACCGGCAACCTCTTCCGGGATGACGTCCCGGTGAGTGGGACTCGCGGTTGCTCACAGTTAACCGTTTGTTCACTGTGAGCTGTCCCACACCACGGAAGAGGAAGTATTTCGATGAGTTCAACCAGAGGCCGGGTGCTCCGCACCGTCGGCGTCGCGCTGACCGCGATAGCGCTCGCGATCGGTTTCGCCTTCCCCGCGGCGGCTGCCGAACTGATGCGGGTGACGTTCGTGCGGCACGCGCAGTCCGAGGGCAATGCCTCGGGATTGATCGATACCAGTACCCCCGGCCCCAACATCACCGCGCTGGGTCAGCAGCAGGCCCAGGCCGTGGTCGGCACGCTCGGCTACAACAACTACGACGCGATCTACGCCTCGCAGATGGTCCGCACCCAGCAGACCGCCGCGCCGCTGGCCGACTACCTGCGGCTGCCCGTGACGGTGCTGCCCGGCATCCAGGAGGTCGAGGCCGGCGTCTTCGAGGGCACGCCCGAATCCCAGGCCTCGGCCGGCTACGGCCGGATCCTGGTTGGCTGGGCGTTGGCGAACGCACTGGACGTCCGGATCCCCGGTTCGATCGACGGCCATGAGTTCGACGCGCGGATGGATCAGGCCCTGCAGACCATCTACGACAACGGCGACCGCAACGCGGTCGTCTTTTCGCACGGCGCCGCCATCATGTTCTGGACGATGATGAACGCGGTGAACCTGACCACGGCGCAGAAGCTCGCGCTACTGCAGGGCTCGCCGCTCGACAACACGAACTCCGTCATCGTCGAGGGCAATAACGAGGACGGCTGGACGCTGGTCAGCTGGAACGGCCAGCAGTTCAGTCCCGATCGCACCCTGGAGGCCGAGTTCGCGGTCCAGCTGCGAACGCTGACCCGTCAGTTGGCGGCGTCGGCCACCAAGGTCGTCCAGGCCATCGCGTCGTTCGACTTCCCGGCGATCGTCCAGGCAATCGGCGACGGCATTTCCGACAGCTTCTACTCGGTGGTGAAGTTCGGTCGCGCCATGGTGACCAAGGTCGTCAACGACTGGACCGTCAGCCAGACGCCGGCGACAACCACCACGGGCACCACTGCCGCGGTGGCCACCCTGGCGGCCGATGCGACGGCGAAGTCCGAGGCCGCCAGCGCCGACACGGACACCACGGCCGAGACCGCTCCGGCGGCCACGGGCGACGCCGCCAAGGCCGCGGCCAAGACCGAGGCGAAGGCCGAAGCGGTCGAGGTCAAGGATGAGACGGCCACCACGGTCGACACCGACACCACGACCGAGGCCACGGACGAAACCGTCGATGCCACGGAGGAAACCAAGGCCGACGCCAAGGATGACGTCAAGGACGAAACTGTCGATGCCACGGAGGAAACCAAGGCCGACGAGACCGACACCAAGGCCGAGGTCAAGGACGACACCACCGCCACGTCGGTGACGTCCGCCAGCACCGCCAGCACCTCGCCGAGCGACACGGGCAACGACAGCGCCGCGGAGCACCGCGACGCCGCGTGACGCGGTAGCCCGTCGGCACCAACCAACCGGCCCCTTCCTTCGGTGGAAGGGGCCGGTTGCGTTCTACAGTGGGACGGTGCAGGAGGCGCCGACGTCGATGGTGGCCCGCGTCGCGATGATCATGAATGTGTTCGACGTTCCGGGCCGGACGCAGCGTCTCGACCAGGTGGTCAGTAACACCGGATTGCCGCGATCCTCGGTGCACCGCATCCTCACCCAGCTGCACGAAGCCCAGCTGCTCGAGCGCGGGCCGGCCGGCTATTGCCTTGCCACATCGCCTCTTTCGGGCAACGGGGATCATTCGCTGTTGCGCAGCGCGGCTTCGCCGGTGCTCGAGCAACTCAATGTCGACACCTCGCTGGTGGTGCAACTCGGGGTGCTCAGCGGTGCCGAGGTCGTCCACCTGGACAAGGTTTCGGGCAGCAGCGGGGTGGTGGTGCCCACCCGGGTGGCCGGCCGCACCCCGGCGCACGCCAGCGCGCTCGGCAAGGCCATGTTGGCGACGCTGCCCGCCGAGGCGGTCGACGCGATGCTCCGGACCACCCTGCCGAAGAGCACCCCGGCCACCATCGCCGATCTGCCCACCCTGCACCAGGAGTTGGCGCGGATCAGGTCCCGGCACGGACTCGCCTACGACGACCAGGAGTTGGCCGTCGGACTGGCCAGCGTGGCGGCCCCGATCACGATGATCGCCGGCGATGTCGCCGGGCTGTCCCTCACCGGCGCCACGTCGGCGCAGCGGCTGACCCGGATGGCGCCGTTCCTCACCCGGGCGGCGCGCGGCATCAGCGAGCGGGTCGGCCGGGGCGGAGCGGCGATGGCCCGTGGCGCCACCGTCACCGACGACATGCTCTCCCGGGTCCTGCGGACGCTGTCGTCCGACGACTGGGTCTGAGTTACCAGATCAGGTGGTCGACGTCGAGGCCCAGCGCGAATCGTCCCGCCACGGCAAGAACCTGATCGACCTTGCTGGACACGTGCATCCGGCCGGTCTGAACGTCGCGCCAAACACGTTCCAGGAGAACCTCATCGGTGTCCACGCCGGGGTTGGCCACCACTGCGCCGACGGCCCGGGCGGCGCGTTCGGCCGCCATTACCTGGTCGCGGCGCGTGCGCAACATCAACGCCGCGTCCGGGTAGCCGCCGGCGGTCACGCACGTCACCAGATCGGCCATGTTGCGCCCGATCTGGCGGACCGACAATTCGATATCGCTGCGGCACAACGCGAATTCGTCGAGCGGGTCGATCGGCTGCGGTAGCCGGGCCGTCAGCACCCGCTCCGCGGCGCCCAGCAACGGAAGCGTTCCGGCCAGCGTGAACACCGCCGGCTGCGGTAGCCGATCCAGCGCGGGAACCCCGTCGAAACTCAGGTTCAACCAGCTGAACACCCGGTGGTCCGGAACGAAGGCGCCGGACACCACCGCATCATCGGCACCGATTCCCCTGAGCCCCAGGCCGTTCCACGTTCTCTTGATGGTGTAGTCGGATCGCGGCAACAGGACCGCCAGGAAATCCTGGGCCGCACCGTCGCGGTCGACGCGCAGCGCGGCGACACTCAACCACGATGCATGCGGGGCGCCGATGCACCGGCTCCAGCGGCCCGTCAGCCGGAATCCGCCCCGGACACGTTCGAGGCGTCCCGTCGGAGCGTACGACGCGCACAACAGGGCGTGCGGATCGGCTCCCCAGATGTCCTGGAGGACGCGTTCGTTGCGCACCGACAGGCCCCAGTTGTTGACCGCCAGCCAGCCCGCCAGCCACCCAGTGGACGTACACGCCGATGCCAACTCGCGGGTGGCGGTGAGGTAGCCGTCCGGATCGTCCAGCCCGCCGAACGCGGCGGGCTTCAACAGCGCGAAGTACCCCGCATTGCGCAGCTCGGCGATGATGCGTGGACTCACCGCGCCGGTGCGGTCGACGTCACCGGCGGATGCGGCGATGGCCGGCAACAGGGCGCGGACGGATTCGAGCACCGAGTGCCGGCCCGCGTGCGAACTGCCTCGTGCCACCATCAGTGCATACCATTTGACACGCGCCGGGGAGGTGGGTATGGCAGAGCCGAGAGCCGCGACGGACGTCGCGCAGGAATTGTTCAGGCTGTGCCGGACCGAATCGGTTGCGGCGCTGCGGAGTTGGGTGGAACCCGATTCCGGTGAGTTCACCGCGGTGATCTGTGAGCTGGCGGCGCTGGACGGCTCACTGGGTTGGCTGGCCGCGTTGTCCGGTGTGAGCGTCCGAGGCTCCGGGTCGGTGCGTGATGGCAGGTTGAGTGGCCAATGGGAATGGGTGGTGGGGGCTCGCAGCGCCGAACTGCTGCGGCTGTCCCTGCCCGACGGGGTCGAAGCAGTCGTGCCGGCCGCCGCGGCACGGATCGAACCCGCCGACGGCCTCGCTGCCCTCGACGGGGCGCGTGTGTGCGCAGTGACCGTCGACGATGTGCCCGTCGCCGATGTCCGTCCTGTCGATCCGCGAACCGTGGCCGGTGCGGCCGCGGCGGTGGTCGGATCCGCGGATGGCGTCTGGCGCAGCCACGTCGACCGGGTGCGCGCGCGGTTGACCGTCTCCCACGGCGGTGACGAGGTCACCGACGACGCCGCGGCGCAGGTGGCCCGGGCGGCCTCGGACATCGACGCGGCCAGACTCCAGGTCGTCACGGCGCTCGACGACGGACCCGGGATGCGTGCCCGGCGGTTCCGGCAGGCTGTGGCGCGGGCCCACGGCGCCGCCGATCGCTTGCTCGCCAACAGCCGGCACGCATTGGATGCCGCGGATCCGGTCAGCATGCGCTGGGGTGATGTGCAGGTCGGTCGTCGCCTCGCGGATGCTCTGTTGTTAGGGCGACCTTGCTAGAGGCTACCGACGAGTAGGTTCATACTGACCGAATGCAGCCGGATTATGACGTTCTGGTCATCGGGTCGGGTTTCGGAGGCAGCGTCACCGCGCTGCGACTCACGGAGAAGGGCTACCGGGTCGGTGTGCTGGAGGCCGGCCGCCGGTTCACCGACGCGGAGTTCGCCAACACCTCCTGGGATCTGCGCAAGTTCCTGTGGGCGCCGCAGCTCGGCTGTTACGGCATCCAGCGCATCCATCTGTTGCGCAACGCGATGATCCTGGCCGGCGCCGGCGTGGGCGGCGGGTCGCTGAACTACGCCAACACCCTGTACGTGCCGCCGGACCCGTTCTTCAACGACCGGCAGTGGGCGCACATCACCGACTGGCGCGCCGAGTTGATGCCGCACTACGAGCAGGCCAAGCGGATGCTCGGCGTTGTCATCAACCCGACGTTCACCGACGCCGATCGGATCATGAAGGAGGTCGCCGACGACATGGGCGTCGGGGACACCTTCGTGCCGACGCCGGTGGGGGTGTTCTTCGGGCCCGACGGCACCAAGATGCCCGGCCAGCGGGTGCCCGATCCGTACTTCGGTGGGGCCGGACCGGAACGCACCGGCTGTATCGAGTGCGGCGAGTGCATGACGGGCTGTCGGCACGGCGCCAAGAACACGTTGGTCAAGAACTATCTCGGTCTTGCGGAATCCGCTGGGGCCCGAGTACTTCCGATGACCACCGTGACCGGGTTCGCGCAACGCGCCGACGGGCTCTGGGAGGTGCGGACCGCACGTACCGGCCGCAAGCTGCGCCGTGGCCGCCGGACCTTCACCGCGACGCATCTGGTGCTGGCCGCCGGGACGTACAACACCCAGAAGCTGCTGTTCAAGATGCGCGACGGCGGACAGCTGCCGCGGCTGTCCGACAAACTGGGCGTGCTGACCCGCACCAACTCGGAATCGATCGTCGGCGCCGGCCGCCTCGAGGTCGGTTCGGATCTGGACCTCACGCACGGCGTGGCCATCACGTCGTCCATTCATCCGACGCCCGACACCCACGTCGAACCCGTCCGCTACGGCAAGGGTTCCAACGCGATGGGTCTGTTGCAGACGCTGATGACCGACGGCGACGGACCGCTGGGCACCGACAAGCCGCGCTGGCGTCAGCTGTTGGACGAGGCCGGTGCGGATCCGAAGAACATGCTGCGGATGCTCAACCCGAAGCAATGGAGCGAGCGCACCATGATCGCGCTGGTGATGCAGCACCTGGACAACTCGATCACCACGTACACCAAGAAGGACCGCTTCGGCGTGCGCCGCATGACCAGCAAGCAGGGCCATGGCGAGCCGAACCCGACGTGGATCCCGGCGGGCAACGAAGTCACCCGCCGCATCGCCGCGAAGATCGACGGCGTCGCCGGCGGCACCTGGGGCGAGTTGTTCAACATCCCGCTGACCGCGCACTTCCTCGGCGGCGCGGCGATCAGCGACAGCCCGGACAATGGCGTCATCGATCCGTACCAGCGGGTGTTCGACTACCCCACCCTGCACGTCATGGACGGGGCCGCGGTATCGGCGAATCTCGGTGTCAATCCGTCCCTTTCGATCACCGCTCAGGCCGAACGCGCGGCCTCGCTGTGGCCGAACAAGGACGAAGCCGATCCGCGGCCGGCTCAGGGCGAGCCATACCGGCGCCTGGATCCCGTCGCGCCGAACCGGCCCGTCGTTCCGGCCGCGGCGCCGGGGGCACTCCGGCGAATCCCCATCGAGCCGGTCAACACCGGGGGGAACTGAGTGCGATTGCGCCGCTGAGTGATTCGGCGGTCAGCGCACGATCCACGAGATCGCGAGCCGCGTTGACTGTCGGAAAACCTGAGTGTTCTGTGGACAGCGCTGCTCGATGGTGGTTAATCTCTGCCGATCCCCGGTCCGTGTTTTCGGACCCAGCCCGAAAGGTCGGTTCGATGACATACCCGCCACCGCCGTCCGGCCCCTACGAACCGCCGCCCATCGAGAACAGTCCGGAGGGCGCCGGTCAGCCCTACGGTCAGGGGCAGCCGTCCGGTTACCCGCCGCCACCGCCGGGCTACGGGGCTCCGGCCCCGGGTTACGGCGCCCCGGCGTACGGGCCGCCCGGGAGCCCGGCCCCGGACAACTACCTGGTGTGGTCGATCCTGTGCACCGTGCTGTGCTGCCTGCCGCTGGGAATCGTGGCAATCATCAACTCCAGCAAGGTCAATGGCCTGTGGGCGTCCGGCCAGTTCGCCGCGGCGCAGAAGGCGTCCGCGGATGCGAAGAAGTTCGCGATGTGGGGTGCGATCATCGGCGCAATCGTCGGGGTGATCTACCTGATCGTGTCGGTGGCCACCGGGATGTCGGCCTACAGCTGATCGTGCACCGGTTGGCGCAGCCGTTGGGCGTGGCCGCACTGGCAGCGGGCGCGTGCGGCGCGATCTGGCTGGCCGACCCGACAACGCCCGGCGGATGGCTGCCGGTGTGCCCCACCAAGGCGCTGTTCGGTATCGACTGTCCCGGTTGCGGCAGCCTGCGGATGCTGTACTCGCTGATGCACGGGGAGCTGGCGGCCGCGCTGCGGTACAACGCTCTCGGGGTCGTCGCGGTGGTGTTGCTCGTCATCGCGTTCTGCACCTGGACCTACGGCAGGGCCACGGGACGGACCATCCGGGGCTGGCAGCACTGGCGGTGGTCGCCGATGGTGGCACTGGCCGTCACCGTCGTCTGGTTCGTGGTGCGCAACTTGGACTTCGGGCCGTTTCCGGCGCTCTACGTCTGAGCGCCGGCGAGCTCGCTGATGGCGTCCGCCGCGACCTGCGCTCCGTCCCGTTCGCGGATCCGATCACCAAGACGACCGGCGGATTCGCGATATGCCGGGTCAGTCAGCACGGTATCGATGGCGGCCCGGATGCGTGCTGGACGACTGTGCTTGTGTAGTAGCAGGCCGGCGCCGTGCTGCTGGATGACCGCGCCCACGCGCTTCTGGTCGATCAACGCGTTGGCGGGCATGATCACCAGCGGTACCCCGAAGGACAACGCCCGCATGCTCGTTCCGTGTCCGCCGTGGCCGACGACCAGTGACGTGGTGGCCAGCACCTCGTCGTGATCGAGCCAGGCGTGGATCGACGTGTTGTCCGGGAGCCGCAGTCCCGTGGTGTCGATCCCCGGCCCAGCGGTCACGATCGCCTCGACGGCCAAGGGCGCCAACGCATCCACGATGTTCTGCAGCATTTGTCGTTGTCCGGCGAATGCGCACGTCGACAGGCTGACCAGGATGCGGGGCACCCGCTGCGGCGTCGAGGCCACCGGAGCGCCCTGCCAGACGACGCCGACGTGTCGGACGTCGGGTGCTCCGAGTATCGGGTCCAGATCGGCACGCGCAGAAACGATCTGGAGTGCGCCGCTGCGCTCGGCGGCAAGCGGATCGATACCCCGCACCCACAGCAGCCGGCCCATCGGACCCGCCGCGAGATCCTGGGCGGCGCGGTAGAAGCAGTGGACGAACACCACCGTCTGCCGATGCGCCGCCACCTCGGTGATGGCCGCGGGGAAGAGCATGTCGACGACGACGACGTCGGTCTGCAGGCGCTGCGCCGCGGCGACGACGTCCCGCCCGATCGCGCGATCCATCGCGGTCCGGGCGAAGTCGGCCGTCAGTGCCAGCAGCGGACGCTGGGTGGTGGCCTCCATCTGACGTCCGGTGCGGAAGGATTCGAAGGGGAAGCCGTCGGCCTCGACCTTCCGCCGGACCGCGGCGTGGCCGATGAACTCGACCTCCGCGCCGCGGGCCCGCAGCGCACGGGCCACGGCCAGCTGCGGCGGTATGTTCCCGCCCCCGTCGGCAACTGCGAACAGGACTCTCACGGTGGGCTCCCTTCGCGCAGAATGCCGTTGCACATCAACATCATCCGGTCCTGAACCTCGTCGACCGACAGTCCGTGGTCCCGCCGCAGCAGCTTCCAGCTGTACACGTCGGTGGCCACCACGAGCGTGTCCACCAGCCGCTGGCGCTGCCGGTGGCCGTTCGGAAGGGGTTCGGCGAAAACACTTTCCACCCAGGTGCGGTGCGTGGCTCGCCCGGATTCGCACACGTCGCGGGCGCGCGCTTCGACGTCCTCCTCGGCGAGCAGCCCGATCATCATGTCCCCACGCTGTTCGTAGTGCGCGATCAGGATCGTCAGGGCGGCCGGCAGATCGCCGGGTGTGGCGGCGCGTTCGGCGACGACCTCGTCGTGCACCTGTGCCCAGGCAGCGTCGATCATGGCGTCGCGGGTGCCGAAGTGCCGCAGCACCGTCTTGACCGTGACCCCGGCGCGCTCGGCGACTGCGGCCAGGGTGATGCCCAGCGAACGCTGCTCGGTCACGCATTCGATGACCGCCGAAACGATGGCGTCGCGGGTGAGCGAGGCCGCCTCGCCGCGGGCGGTCATGTCGTATGCGCGTGTTTTGGTGTCCATACTGATGGACATCAAAACACTATTTGATGTCCATCGCAATAGACATCAAATACGCGTTACAGGTGCATCCGCAGGTGGTCCAATGAGCTGCGCCGAAACTCCCGCATCGCAGGGGCTTTCATCGCGAGGCCGTCGGCGCCGTGGTACATCCCCGGTACGGTGACCAGTTCGCACGGCACCCCGGCGGCCTGCAGGCGTCGCGCGTAATCGATCGACTCGTCGTACAACAGGTCCAGGTCGCCCACCCCGACCCAGGCCGGGGCCAGGCCCGAGAGGTCCTCGCGGCGGGCGGGCGCGGCGTACTCGGGGGCGTCGGACTCCCGGGGTTCGCGGCCCAGGTAGCTCGCCCAGCCGAATCGGTTGGACCCCGGTGTCCACAAGAACCGGCCGCGGACGCCGTGGTCCCGCAACGCCGACCGGTCATCGAGCATCGGATACACCAGGACCTGCGCCCGCAGGGTGATGCCCTCGTCGTGCGCGCGCTGGGCCACCGCGGCCGTCAGGCCGCCCCCGGCGCTGGACCCGGTGACCGCGATGCGGTCCGGGTCGATGCCGAGTTCGCCGGCGGCGTCCCGCATCCAGTGCAGTGCGGCCATGCAATCGTCCAGGGCGGCCGGATACGGATGCTCAGGCGCCAGTCGGTAGTCGGGGGAGACGACCACGGCGTCCAGTTCCCGTGCCACCCGCGCACTACCCACGGCCTCGGTCTGCGGTGAGCCCATGATCATTCCGCCGCCGTGGATGTAGAGGACACCGGGACGCGGAGCCGTGCCGCCCTTGGGGGTGGTGACGGTAACGGGGACAGCGGTTGAGCCCACCCCCCGTTCGGTCACGATGACGCCGCGGCCTGACGGTGTTCGAATCCGCCCGTAGATGCGCCGGGCCCGGGGCAGGGACCGGGCCGTGGTGTCGGTGGCCAGGAATGGCAGCAGTGGGCTGCGAAGTTCCCGGGGCACCCGGGCCAGGTCATCTCGAACCGCCAGGTAACGGCGGCCGACCAACGCGGCGGCGCCCAGCGCGGCCACGGCGAGGACTCTTCTCATCGCGGCCCACGGTACCGTCGCCCGTAGACTCATCGCCGTGGAAAGCCAATCTCAGCGTCCGGTGCTCGTGATCGACTTCGGGGCGCAGTACGCGCAGCTCATCGCGCGTCGGGTGCGCGAGGCCCGGGTGTATTCCGAAGTCATTCCGCACACCGCCACGGTCGAGGAGATCAAGGCCCGCGATCCACAGGCGGTGGTCCTCTCCGGCGGCCCCGCCAGTGTCTACGCCGACGGTGCCCCCCAGCTGGACCCGGCGCTGTTCGACCTCGACATCCCGGTATTCGGCATCTGCTACGGCTTCCAGGCCATGGCCCAGGCGCTCGGTGGCACCGTCGCGCACACGGGCACCAGTGAATATGGCCGGACCGAGCTGAAAGTTGTTGGCGGTGAGCTTCATTCGGGGTTGCCGACCGCTCAGCCGGTGTGGATGAGCCATGGTGACGCCGTCACCGCGGCCCCCGCCGGGTTCGAGGTCGCCGGCACCAGTGCCGGTGCGCCCGTGGCCGCGTTCGAGGATCGGTCCCGCCGGCTGGCCGGTGTGCAGTACCACCCGGAGGTCATGCACTCACCGCACGGCCAGCAGGTGCTCAGCCGCTTCCTGCACGAGTTCGCCGGGATCGGCGCCACCTGGACACCGGCCAACATCGCCGACTCCCTGGTGGCCCGGGTGCGCGAGCAGATCGGCGACGGCCGCGCCATCTGCGGGCTGTCCGGCGGCGTGGATTCCGCGGTGGCGGCCGCACTGGTGCAGCGCGCCGTCGGGGAGAACCTGACCTGCGTGTTCGTGGACCACGGTCTGCTGCGTGCCGGGGAACGCGAGCAGGTGGAGCGCGACTTCGTGGCGGCCACCGGCGCCCGGCTGGTAACCGTCGATGTGTCCAAGCGGTTCCTGGAGGCGCTTGCCGGTGTCACCAATCCCGAGGGCAAGCGCAAGATCATCGGCCGGGAGTTCATCCGGGCCTTCGAGGGCGCGGTGCGCGACGCCCTCGGATCCAACGAGGCCGAGACCGAATTCCTGGTGCAGGGCACGCTGTATCCCGACGTGGTGGAGTCCGGTGGGGGAGCCGGTGCGGCGAACATCAAGAGCCACCACAACGTGGGCGGCCTGCCCGACGACCTGAGGTTCACCCTCGTCGAACCGCTACGACTGCTGTTCAAGGACGAGGTTCGTGCCGTCGGTCGCGAACTCGGCCTGCCGGAGGAAATCGTTGGGCGCCAACCGTTCCCGGGCCCCGGTCTGGGTATCCGGATCATCGGCGAGGTCACCGAGGACCGGCTGGACACCCTGCGCCGCGCCGACGCCATCGCGCGCGAGGAACTGACATCGGCAGGTCTGGATCAGCAGATCTGGCAGTGCCCGGTGGTGCTGCTCGCCGACGTCCGGTCGGTGGGCGTGCAGGGTGACGGCCGGACCTACGGTCACCCCATCGTACTGCGCCCGGTGTCCAGTGAGGACGCCATGACCGCCGACTGGACGCGCATTCCCTACGAAGTGCTGGAACGGATTTCCACCCGCATCACCAATGAGGTGCCGGAGGTCAACCGGGTGGTGCTCGACGTGACGAGCAAGCCGCCGGGCACCATCGAGTGGGAGTGAGGCCCGCGCCGCGGCACCTGCGCGTGCGGCTGATGGTGGCGCTGACGTTCGCCACCGGAATGCTCGACGCGGTCGGCTATCTGGGCCTGGACCGGGTCTTCACCGGGAACATGACCGGCAACGTGGTCATCCTCGGCATGGGCCTGGCCGCCGCCGGCGGCCTGCCGGTGGCCGGACCGCTGGCCGCCCTGGGCGGCTACGTGTGTGGAGCGGCCGTCGTGGGCCGTGTGCTGGCCGGCCGGCCGAGCACCTGGAACGCCGCCGTCACAGCGGTTTTCACGGTCAATGCCGGGGCGCTCGCGGCCGCCGGCATCGTGCTGTCCGTCGGCCATGTCACCGGTTCGTCGGTCCCGGGAGTGCTGATCGCCGCGGCACTGGCGATGCTGATGGGCGGGCAGGCGTCGGCGGCCCGCGCGCTGGCCGTGCCGGACATGACGACGGTGGTGGTGACCTCCACGTTGACGGCATATGCGGGTGAGACCCTGTTCGCACCGGGCTTCGGTTGGTTCCGGCACCGCCGATTCTGGGCCATCGCCGCGATCTTCGGCGGGGCGCTCTCGGGTGCGCTGATCCTCGAGCGCGTCCACATCGCGGGCCCGTTGTTCGTGGCGGCGGGGATCAGTGCGGTGGTGGCGGTCGCCGGGCATTTCGCCTGGGAGCGCGCCGAGTCGGCGTAGCCTGAAGGAATCCGACTCAGCGGCGAGGGGAGACGCCATGTTGACCCAGTGGATCGAGAATTGTTCTGTCCAGCGCATCGGACTGCGCGACGGCCTGGTCATCGACCTGGACGATTACAACGAAGTGGTGATCACCCGCCCGTTACGGCTCACCCTGCCCCCGACCGGGGCGTTTCCGGCCGAGGACGTCGTCATCGACCCGCTCCACGTGCCGGAGTACCAGCGTCCCCTGCTCGACTTCTCCGGTGCGCGATGCACCCACGCCGTCGTCGAGGACGACGGAACCCTGCAGCTGGATTTCGCCGGCGGCCATCACATCGAGGTCCGGCCCGACCAGCACCACGCCGCGTGGGAGCTCTTCGGCAAGCGGCACGGCTTCATGGCCTGCCTGCCCGGTGGCCGGGTCCGGGTGATCCGCCACGACATCGAGGTCGACGACGACGATCAGGATTCCGGGTCGATGTAGTCGGCCAGCATTCTGCTGACCAGGGATTCGATGGTCGACTCGATCGAGCCCGCCAGCGTCGCGGTCACGGCGGCCACCGCCTGGGTACGGAACCGGACCAGCATGGTGATCAGCTCGGCCACCTCGGTGTCATCCGGCAGCGATTCGCCGGGTTTGATGATCTCGCGGACCCGCGCCAGGCCGGCCTGCACCAGGATGTCGCTGATCGCGTCGACGTGGGGGACCACCGCGTTGTTGATGTCGACCAGGGTGTCGATGGACAGGCCGTAGCCGCGGATCTCGTTGAACGCCTCGATCAGCTTGGGGCGCAGGATGACCACGGTGTCGGGCTCTTCGCCGGGACGGATCAGCTCGGCCTGTTCGAGTCGCGCGAACCCGGTGTCGTCGCCGATCAGCTCGCGGGCCGCGGCGGTGGACAGGGTCATGGGCTTCTCCGCCGCCCAGGTTCCGATGATGGCCGATTCCAGGCCGAGCACGTCACCGAGATCCTTGCCCTGCTCCCACGCGCCGAGCATCTCCTGCACGTGTGCGATGTTGTACCCGCGGTTGAGCATCGAGGTGACCAGCCGCAGCCGGGTCAGATGGGTGTCGTTGTACAGCGCGATGCGGCCCACCCGCAGCGGCGGGTGCAGCAGCCCCCGATCGCGGTACACCCGGACATTGCGGGTGGTGGTGCCGGCCAGCCGGGCCAGATCGTCGATGCGGTACTCACCGGAGTCCTTCTCCGACCCCGGCCGCACGGCGGCGTCGAACAGCTGCGACACCGCGTTGTCGATGAAGCCCCGGGATTGCCGGCTCACCCTGGCGGGTGCCCGGCGCAGCCCGGCCAGGATCGCTCCCACCGCACCGTTCGGTGGTCGGGATTGGTTGCCGGGACTCACTTCTGGTCTCCTAGGCTCCTTGTGAGGCGGTGGCCAGCACCGGCTTTCGCTGGACCTGCCCGACCATCTCGTAGTCCGACCGCCGGAAGTCCCGCATCTGTCGAAGATACTGGGTCGCGAACCCGGGGTACATGGAGGCGTTGAAGCCGTCGGCGGTCAGGTACCAGCTCGAGCAGCCCGACATCCAGGTGGTCCTGCGCAGCCGCCGCTGCAGGTTGTCGTTGTAGCGGCGCTGCACGTCGGCCCGGACGTCGAGGGTGCGCAGGTTCTCGCGCAGGATCGTGGTGATGCCCGTGACCGCGTAGTCCAGCTGTCCCTCGACGTAGACGAGCAACGAGTTGTGCCCCGGTCCCGAATTCGGCCCGCTCATCAGGAACAGGTTGGGATAGCCGTGCACGCTGGCGCTCTTGTAGGCCTGCGCGTGGCCGGACCATTCGTCCTGCAGGGATCGCCCACCGATGCCGGTGATCGGGAACGGCGGCCCGGACAGGTGCACGTCGTAGCCGGTGGCGAAGACGATCGCGTCGAAGTGGTGCTCGACGCCGTCGCTGGTCCGGATGCCGGCCGGGCTCATCGTGGCGATCGGCCAGTCGATCAGCTTGCAGTTGTCCTGCTGCAGGGCCGGGTAGTAGTCGCTGGACACCAGCATGCGTTTGCAGCCGGGGGTGAAGTTCGGCGTCAGTTGGCGGCGCAGCCAGGGGTCGGCCACCTGCCGGCGCAGGTGTGCCTTTCCCAGCCGGGCGACCAGCGACGACAGCGGGGTGTTCCATACCAGCGCGGTGGCGCTGGCCTCATGGCCCCAGAACAAGGCTTGGCGCGCAACATCTTGGGCGGCGGGAACTTTCGCGAACAGGCCCTGCACGGCAGCGGGCATCTCGACATCCAGCCGCGGCAGCACCCAGCCCGGGGTGCGCTGGAACACTTTGACGAATGCGGCGGTCTTGACGAGTTCCGGCACGATCTGGACGGCGCTGGCGCCGGTGCCGATGACCCCGACGCGCTTGCCGGTGAAGTCGTAGTCGTGGTCCCATCCGGCGCTGTGGATCTTGTGGCCCTGGTAGCTCTCGATGCCGCGGATGTCGGGGAACTTGTGGTCCGCCAGCGGGCCGGCGGCCATCACCACGGTGCGGGCCTGGAATTTCTTGCGGCCCTTGATGTTCACCGTCCACACACCGGCGTCCTCGTCAAAGCTCAGCCCGGTGACCGTGGTGCGGAACCGGATTCGCGGACGCAGGCCGAAGGTGTCGACCATTTCCTCGATGTGGGTACAGATCTCGGCCCCGGATGGGTAGGCCCGCGACCAGGACGGGTTCTTGACGAACGAGTACGAGTACAGCAGCGACGGGATGTCGCAGGCCACGCCGGGATAGGTGTTGTCCCGCCAGGTGCCGCCGACCCGGTCGCTGCGCTCGAGGATGACGATGTCGTCGACGCCGGCCTCGGTGAGCTTGATGGCCGCGCCCAGTCCGGTGAACCCGGCGCCGATGATCAGGGTGTCGTGAACGGTCATGGGTCAGGCCGCCGGCTCGTGGGTGAGTTCCTTGAACCAGGACGGGATCGGCCGCAGGAGTGCCCTGGGGTAGCGGTCGGAGGCCCACACCATCGGATTGGCCAGCCAGTGGTAGGGATTGGCGGGGTTGATCACCATGCGCGCGTGCAGTTTCAGGACCTGGTAGGTGGGCACGCGCTTGCCCCGGCCACGGTCCCCGAGCGTCTTGTACCGCTTCATCGCGTTGTAGAGCTTCTCCGGCTGCAGGCCCATGTCGACGATGTTGTTGCGCATCCGGTTGAGCAGGGGGATGTACATGATGGCACCGATGATCACGCCCGGGGTGGCGACGTTGCCGACGAACTGGACGGCCAGCTTGCGGAGATCGGCATGGCCGATCATGTCCAGTACGGCGAAATCGACGGCGAGGTGCCGCGATTCGTCGTTGTTGATCTTCTCGAACACCTGATGGCACACCGGATCGTGGACCTCTTCGAGCAGGAACTTCAGCAGCGCGCCGTCGAGTGCGACCTCGAGCATCGGGATCACCGTGCCGAGGATCGACAGGGACATGTCGTCGGCGTAGGTGTCCAGCCAGTCGATGGCCAGCCGGATGTTGACGTTCGGTTCGGGCATCTCGCCGTCGTCGAGCATGCCCCACCGCTTCATCAGTGCCAGTTCGGCATTGGCGTGGCGCTGCTCCTCGGCGTGGAAGTACCGGTAGATCTCGGCGATGGTCGGCGTGGGTGCCTTCTTGGCCATGGCCGCGAATCCGCGCGCGCCGACGTTCTCGATCCAGCACAGGTCGGCCATGAAGGCCTTCAGCTTGGGCCGCATCTCGTCGGTGATGGTCTCGGCACCGGGTGCGTCCCAGTCGATGTCGGCCAGCGCCCACTGCCGGTCCTTGATCTTGGCCAGCATGTTGTCCATGTCGATCTGTGCAGCCATGGCTATCTCCTCACTGGTTGACGACACTGCCGAGCCGCGACACCAGGCCGATGCTGCGGGTGAAGGTCTGTGGTGCGAATCGTTTGATGCCCCAACCGATCCGGGCTTCGATCTGCGGCATGCAGTACAGCCCGCCGCGATCGAGGGTGTCCAGGCATGTCCGGGCCACCCGGTCGGCGGAGATGCCGGTCCAGCGCATCAGCTGGTCGGCCAGCGCGGTGGATTCGTCGGTGATGCGGCCGCCCTCGACGATGTTGGTCTTGACGAACGTCGGGCACAGGGCGGTGACGTGGATCGGGGTCCCGGACAGTTCGGCGGTCAGTGTTTCGGTCAGGGACAAGGTGGCCGCCTTGCTGACGTTGTAGGCGGCCATCGTCGGCGCCGCCCCGAAGGAGGCGGCCGAGGCCACGTTGATGATGCCGGCCGGTGCGCCCGCCTCGCGCAGGATGGGGGTGAAGACATGGCAGCCGTGGATGGGTCCCCACAGGTTGACGCCCAGGGTCCACCGCCAGTCGTCGAGCGGGATCTCACCGATGAGCTGCCCCCCGGCGCCGACGCCGGCATTGTTGATCACCAGGGTGGGTGCCCCGCCGAACCACGACTGTGATTGTGCGGCAAGACTTTCCATATCATCGATCAGGGAGACGTCGCAGTGCACTGCAGTGGCGGTGCCACCCGCATCGGTGATCTCGGTGGCGACGCGCTTGGCGGCCACGGAATCGATGTCGCTGCACACCACCCGGCTGCCGCGCTTGCTCAGTTCCTTGGCGAATGCGGCACCGATCCCACTGCCCGCGCCGGTGACGACGGCGTCGGCGTGGTGGCTGCGTCTGGGTCCGTTCAGCGGCCACATGTTGCACGCTTCGTGGTGCCGGTCGGCAGTGCCGCGCAGAGGAATTGGGCTGCGGCCCGGATGGCCGGGGTGGCCTCGGGCGACAGTTTCGGCAGCGCCTGGAACACATGTACCTGATCGGGCCAGATCTGCAGTTCGCAGTGCGCGCCGGAGGCGCGGATCCGGTCGGCGAGCAGCTCGGCATCCGCGGCCAGCATCTCGGCGCCGCCGGCCTGGATCAGGGTGGGCGGGAAGGTCCGGCCCGCGGCGATATCGTGCGTCAGCCTTGGGTGGCTGGGATCGATGTCGCTGCAGTACAACTGGACCAGCCGGGCGGCGTGGGCGGCGCGGATGGCGGGGTCCGCCCGGTGTTTCTCTCGGCCGCGGGCGGCCTGCAGGGTCATGTCCACCAGCGGGGAGAACAGGCACAGCGCCGCCGGGTGGGGCTGATTCCCGTGCACCAGCAGGTCGGCCGCCAGGTGCCCGCCCGCGGAATCGGCCGCGATGGCCATTCGATCCGGCCGGAAACCCTGCTGCTGCAACCATTCCCAGCCGGCGTGGGCGTCGTCGGCGGCGGTGGGGAAGCGGTGCCGCGGGGCCAGTCGGTAGTCCAGGCAGAACACCGGCAGGGCGGTGTGCGCGGACAGCCAGGCGGTGAGGCGGCGATGGGTGCGTGGGGAACACATCGCATATCCGCTGCCGTGCAGGAAATAGATTGCGGCGTCGGCGTTGTGGGGTTCCGGAGCATGGGGCGCGCGGACCCACTCGCCGACGATCCGGCGGCCGTCGGGCAGTCGCTCGTCGACGTGCTGGACGGGGATGCTCGGCAATGGGGGGCCGAAGGTGTCCATGATCGTGCTGACGATCCGCCGTGAGGTCCACAGGCCCCAGGCCTGCTCGGGTGGCAGCACCGCGGAGATCTGCCGCAGGGTCAGGTGGCTGATGGCGGCTGCGGTGCGGGATCGGACCGAACCGCGCGATGTGACTGCGCTCACGCCGATCAGTACAACGCCGAATAGTGACATTTGTCAATGGCTGTATTGGGTCCGCTTGAAATTGTCGGGGGCCGGGTGTTTACTGCCGATATCGAACAAAGTTTCGAACAATGATCCGGCCGGGAGGTGGGCGATGGCAACTATGGCTACGGCGACGGCGCGTGCAGGGCTTCGGGAAAGTCGCTCTGAACAGCTGGAACAGCTTCGCCGGCAGATCGCCGCCGTCCCATCCCGGGTGGGTGTCTCCCGACGGTCGCCGATTGCCGAGAGCGCGCCGATTCCCTGCTCGGAAAGTTTGCTGCTCACGCCGGATTCGCTGGGTGGTCTGCTGCCCGCGGGGTTGCCGAAGGGTGCCGTTGGGGTGCTGACCGGCGCCCGGTCGCTGGCGTTGAGCATCGCCGCGGCCGTCACCTCGGCCGGGGGATACGTCGCGATCGTGGGTCAGCCGGGCCTCGGACTCCTGGCGGCCACGGAGATGGGAGCCGACCTGGATCGCGTGGCGGTGGTCCCCGATCCGGGGGCCGATCCGGTGGAGGTGGCGGCCGTGCTGACCGACGGGATGGACCTGGTGGTGCTGGGACTGCGGGGGCGCGCGGTGCCGCCCAGTCGGGCCCGGGCGGTGACGGCCCGTGCCCGGCAGCGGGGATGCACCCTGCTCGTCGCCGATGGGGCCTGGCCCGGCGCGGCCATCCGGCTGGACGCCCGGGTGTGCGGATATGAGGTGTCGGGTGCGCCGGGTTTCGGGCGGATCAGCCGGGTGCGGTTGTCGACGCGGGCCCGGGGCCGGGCCGAGGTGGGCTGATGTCCGGACGGGTGCTGGCGCTGTGGTGCATGGACTGGCCGGCGGTGGCCGCGGCGGCCGCGACGGGGTTGCCGGCCACGGCGCCGGTGGCCGTCACGGTGGCCAACCGGGTGATTGCCTGCTCGGCCGGAGCGCGCGCGGACGGTGTCAGGCGCGGCCTGCGGCGTCGGGAGTCCCAGGCCCGCTCCCCACGGTTGCACGTCGTGCCCGCCGATCCGGGTCGGGATGCCCGGTATTTCGAGGGAGTGGTGGCCGCCGTCGACGATCTGGTCCCGCGCGCCGAGGTCCTGCGCCCCGGGCTGCTGGTGCTCTCGGTGTCGGGTGCGGCCCGCTACTTCGGGTCCGAACATGCGGTGGCCGAGCGGCTGATCGATGCGGTGGCCGCCGCCGGCGCCGAATGTCAGATCGGTATCGCCGAACAGCTGTCCACCGCTGTCCTGGCGTCCCGGGCCGGGCGCATCGTCGATACCGCGGACGCGGAATTCCTGGCGCCGTTGTCCATCCGGGAGCTCTCGGCCGAGCCCAGTCTGTCGGCATCGGGCCGCGACGAGCTGGTCGATCTGTTGTGGCGGTTGGGGATTCGTACCATCGGCGCGTTCGCGGCGTTGTCCCGCGCCGATGTCACCTCCCGGTTCGGCCCCGATGCGATGCTGGCCCACCGGATCGCCCGTGCCGAGTCGATGCGCGGGCCGTCGGGTCGGGAGCTGCCTCCGGAGCTGGGTGTGTTGATGCAGTGCGACCCGCCGGTCGATCGGATCGACGCGGCGGCGTTCGCCGGTCGTTCGATGGCCGCCGAACTGCACCGCAACCTGGAGTCGGCCGCCGCCGGTTGCACCCGGCTGGCCATTCACGCCGTCACCGTCGAGGGTTCCGAACTGGTCCGGGTCTGGCGCTGCGCCGAGCCACTGACCGAGGACGCCACCGCCGACCGGATCCGGTGGCAGCTGGACGGCTGGCTGAACCGGCGCCACTCCGGCGACCGTCCCACCGGACCCATCGCGACCTTGCGGCTGGAACCCGTCGAGGTGATTTCCGCCGAGGCGCTGCAGCTCCCGTTGTGGGGCGCGGGTGATGAGGCGCGGGTGCGGGCCCGCCGGGCCCTGGTCCGGGTGCAGGGGCTACTCGGGCCGGAGGCGGTCCAGGTGCCGGTGCTCAGCGGCGGGCGCAGCCCGGCCGAGCGGGTCACCTTCGCCGCGCTCGGTGACGAACCGGTGCCGCGGGCCGACCCCGGTGGTCCGTGGCCGGGCCGGCTGCCCGAACCCGCGCCGGCGGTGCTCGCCGACGACCCGGTGGAACTGCTCGACGCCACCGGCGATCCGGTGCGGGTCACCGGGCGTGGCCTGTTCTCCGCCGAGCCTGCCCAGTTGACCGGGCGCTACCACGGGGAGCTGCGCTGGTGGGCCGGGCCGTGGCCGGTCGACGAATGGTGGTGGGATCACCGGCGCGAGGGCGCCGGGCGGGCGGCTCGTGCCCAGGTACTCATCGAGAACCGCACTGCGGCAAATGATTCCAGGCTCGGACTGCTGCTGTGCTATCGGCAGCGGCAATGGCACGTGGAGGGGGTCTATGAGTAGGCGTTGTTGTATCCATACCTGTCCCTGAATGACCAGGATGACGAATCGGCATTCGCCCGCGGGGTCGCAGCGGCCAGAACTGCCGTACATGCAGCAGGTGGGCCGCCCCGGGCTGGGAGACGATCACCCTGAAGCCGACACAGGGCGATCTCGCTCAGAATCTTCGCGCGTAGCGGCCGACCCGGTCGATGAACCGGTCGAAGAACACCGTGGGGTCGGTCTCGGTGCCGATCAGCGCATTGGGCCGGCGGCCCCAGTGACCCGACCAGTCGGCCACGGTCATGCCGCGGGTCAGCGCGCCGACGAGTTCGACGTCCACCGTGGTTGCCCGGGTCCGGACCAGGCCGGGGTCCAGAGCGGCGGCGGCGGCCAGCGGATCGTGCAGATGGGCGAGATAGCCCTCGCCCTGGTCGTGATGGAACTCGAAGTAGAACCGCATCGCGTCCTCGAGGGTGCCGATCAGCGGGTTGGTCGCCGGTGACCGGGTGCCGCGGGTGTCGGTCACGCTCATCTCGGGCGTGCGCGCGCCGGCCGCCGCCGCCAGCCGGGCCAGGATGGCCGGGGTCATGGCGATGTGCTCGGTCAGGTTGAGCCCCAACACGATCGGCAGATGGTCGGGGTCCTGCTCACCCCAGGCCGCGCCCCATGCGGCGAACACCTCGGCCGCGGACTCGGGGTCCACGCTGATGTTCCACTCGGCCACCGGCGTGGTGTTGCCGCGGTAGTCGAACGCGCCACCCATGATGACCAGGCGGCGCAACAGCCGGGGCAGCGCGGGTTCGGCACGCAACGCCAGCGCCAGGTTGGTCAGCGGGCCGGTCGCCAGACCGATCAGCGCGCCGGGGTGGTCGTGGGCGGCCCGGATCCAGGCCTGCGCGGCGTCGTACTCGGTGAGCCGGCGATCCGACGGCGGCAGTTCGGCGTAGCCCAGGCCGGCCGGGCCGTGGGTGTCCTCGGCGGTGCGCATCGGACAGGCCAGCGGTTCGGCGGCACCCCGTGACACCGGGATGTCCGGTGCGCCGCACAGCCGGAGCAGACCCAGGTTGTTGACACACACCTGGTCCACCGCGACGTTGCCTCCGGTCGAGGCGATCCCGACCAGATCGGCCTCGGGACTGGCCAGCAGGTACACCAGCGCCATCGCATCGTCGACACCGGTGTCCACGTCGGCGAACACCGGCAGTGCCGTCCGGGCCGGATCCGAACCGGTTGCCGCAGAGGTCATTCGGCAGACCCTACCCGCCCGGTCTGGTCGAGCTTGGTGATGCCGACCCAGGCCGAACTCAATACCGAGGTCTGCGACAAGGGGTCGACCTCGGCGCCGACCAGCAGATTGCGGTTGACCCCGTAGGACTGTGGCAGGCCGCCGCCGCGCGGATCGAACACCCGCGATCCCCACCCGTGGTCGATGATGAGCAGACCGGGGCGCGGCCGGTCACTGATAACCGCATCCAATTCGACGGCCCCGACGGTGGAGAACACCCGGACCCGATCCCCATCGGCGATGCCCGTCGTCGCCGCATCCGTCGGATGGATGAGCACCTCGGTGGACCGGCCCTTCGGGTGCAGGCCGGGCAGTTCGTTGAGCCAGGAGTTCATGGAATGCCGGCGTCGCCGGTTGCCGAGGTGGAACGGCTGTCCCGGCGGCGGGACGGGCGGCGGATCGGCCAGCAGCTCGCGGGCCCGGGCAACGAACTCGGCCGGGGCCGCGTGCACAGTGCCGTCGTCGGTCCGCAGGGCCGCGCGCAGGTGCCCGTACTCCCGGGGACCCAGCACCAGCCCGTGCGGATTGTCCCGCAGATCGCGCCATTTCACCCTGCGCCCGTTGACCTTCCGGGATGTCACCAAGAGCAGCCGGTCCAGCCAGCGCGGGGTGAACTCGATCTGTGTTCGACCGGTCAGCCTTGCCAGTCGCCGGGTCACTCCGATGAATCCGTTCACCCCGCGCACACCGAACAATGGGCGGCGCATGGCGATCGCCAGGTCGGTGAAGATCCGCCATTCCTCGCGTACTCCCGACGGGGGCTCTACCGCCCGCGCACCGTACTGGATGAACGGCTCGTCGTGCATGCCGCTGGTGAAAGCCAGCAGATCGTCGCGCTCGAGCCAGTGCGCGGCTGGGAGCAGCCAGTGCGCATGCCGGTGACTCTCGCGCTGCACGAAATCGATGGCGACCAGGAGGTCGAGTTGGGCAAGTGCCGCATCGAGTTTCGCGCCGTCCGGGCCGGAGATCACCGGGTTGCCGGAGTTGATCATCAGGGCGCGAATCTGACCACGGCCGGGTGTGGTGATCTCGTCGGGCAACTCCGCCAGCGCGTGCGCGCCGGCCACAGCCGGCCGGCCGGCCAGCCGGCTGGTGTGTTCCTCGGTAGCGGCCAGATCGGCGAGTCGCAGCGTGTCGACGTACCCGGGCTCGAACCGGCGACCGCCGGGCGCGTCCATCCGGCCGGTGATCAGGTTGAGTACCTGACCGAGCCACTCGGCGACGGTGCCGCCCGCATGCAGCGACACGCCCGTTCGCGTGATCGCCATCGCCGTTCTGGCCGACGCGAAATCCCTTGCCACTTCTTCGATCTGCGTTCTGGTAAGGTCGCAGCGAGCGCTGAGGTCATTCAGATCCGCGGTGGCCACCAGCTGGCGCAGCGAATCGACGCCGGTGGCCAGATCGGCGCAGGCGCCGGCGCACTCGAGGCCCTCATCGAGAATGACCTTCACCAGACCCAGCAGCAGGGCCCAGTCCTGGCCGGGGCGCACCGACAGGTGCACGTCGGCCTTGTCGGCGGATTCGGTGCGGACCGGGTCGACCACCACGATCCGGGCGCCCTGCTGCTGGCGGGCCAGTGCCCGGCGCCAGCCGCCCGGTGCGGTCTCGAGCCAATTCCACGCGCTCACCGCCGGATTGGCCCCGACGATCAGGAAATAGTCGCAACGATCGATGTCGGACACCAGCATCAGGAGCGGGGAGCCGAACATTGCCTCGGCCACCACATGCACGGCGTTCTGGTCCACCGAACCGACGGCGTAGCGGTTGTGTGTGCCGACGGCGTCCAGCCACGCGTTGAA
Source organism: Mycobacterium sp. (assembly GCF_046330795.1). GTDB lineage: Bacteria > Actinomycetota > Actinomycetes > Mycobacteriales > Mycobacteriaceae > Mycobacterium. The sequence goes on from NZ_JAXLSA010000003.1 coordinate 522,222, forward strand.
GAAGACCAGGTTCGACGACGAGTACCCGGCCGGATTTCCGTAGTAGGCGCCGACGGCATCTGGTCCACCGGCGTCGATGACCGCGTTGCAGCGCGCCGCGATGTCGGCGAGGGCGTCGTCCCAGCTCGCCTCGACGTAGCGGAAACCCGTTTCGTCGTCGACCCGGTGCATGGGCGCCAGGATGCGTCGCGGATGGTCGACCACCTCACCGGCGGTGCGTCCCTTGGCGCAGAAGTCGTGCCAGCCGTGCGGATTCTGCTTGTCCGGCGAGATCCGGACCACCCGGTTGTCCTGCACGGTGACCTCGAGGCCGCACGAGGCCAGGCAATATCTGCAGAAGGTGTAGACGGGGTCATCGGCGAGCGAACCCATGGAAAAGGTCTACCAGTCCCCGCCGGAACAGCGCGAATGTGCACCCATATGCAAATCCAGGCACAACATTTGCATATGGCTGCACGCTCGCGAAGGAGGGCAGCAGGAAGCTACCAGTGCACCCCGGGGACGGCGCGGATCGCGCGCTTGACCGGGCGCGGTATCCGGGGCACCCGTAGCGCCCGGGCGGCCCGCACCGGCGGCCGGGGCCGGCGCGGTGAATGTGCCTGTTCCCCTTCGGTTTCCGGTTGATCCTCGCCGCGCGCCGCGGCCGAATCCGGATAACCCAGGTACAGCTGGTGCAGTACGCGCCGCGACAACCGCGGAGTGAAGTAGTTCCCGATGTCGGCCAGGGTGCCCAGCGGGGTGTCGATGCGCACGGGCTTATCGACGAGTCCGCGTACCACCATGGCCGCGGCGTGCTCGGGGCTGATCGCGGGCACCGGGTTGAGCCGGTGCGACGGCGTGATCATCGGGGTGGACACCAGCGGCATGTGGATGTTGGTGAACGTCACGTGATCGGACAGCGTTTCGGAGCCGACAACCTCGGCGAAGGCATCCAGGGCGGCCTTGGTCGGCACGTAGGCCGAATAGCGCGGTGAACTGGCCTGCACGCCGGCACTGGACACATTCACCACGTGCCCGAACCGGCGTTCGCGCCAGTGCGGCAACAGGGCCAGCACCATGCGCACCGAGCCGAAGTAGTTGACCGCCATCACGCGCTCGTAGTCGTGCAGCCGGTCGGTGGATGCCCCGACCGACCGCCGGATCGACCGCCCGGCGTTGTTGACCAGGTAGTCGACGTGACCGAACCGGCCGAGGATGTCCTTGACGCAGGCGTCCACCGAGTCCGAGTCGGTCACATCGCAGGTGAATGCGTGCGCCTGGCCGCCGTCGGCGCGGATCTCGGCCACCAGGTCGTCGAGCGCGGCGCCGTTGCGGGCCAGGGCGAACACCGTCGCCCCACGGGCGGCCACCGCAATGGCCGCGGCCCGGCCGATGCCACTGGAGGCGCCCGTGATGATGACGTGCCGGCCGGCCAGCGGATGCGCCGCGCCGCGGCGCGCGCGGTCGGGATCCAGGTGCTCGGCCCAGTACCGCCACACGACGGACGCGTACGACGCGAACTCCGGAACGCTGATTCCGGTGCCGCGCAAGGCTTCGTCGGTGTTCTCGGCGGTGAAGTCCGGTGCCAGATCGACGACGTCGAGGATCTGCGGCGGGATACCCAGCTGGGTCACCGCCATGTTGCGCCAGACCTTGGCGCGGCCCTGCAGGCCCAGGAACGGTGTCGCGACCGCGCGTGGCAGTCCGGCGCGCACCGGCGGGAGTCCGGCAGCCGGGGCGACCGCGCGGTAGATGCCCCGCATGCCGATCTTGCGTGGCGCGGTCAGGTGGAAGGTCTGCCCGTCGCGATCGGGGACGTGGATGAGCGCCACGACGGCATTGACCACATAGTCGACCGGCACGATGTTGGTGCGGCCGACGTCCGGCAGCGCGATGGGGGTCAGGCGGGGCAACCGGGCCAGCGCCGCCAGGGGGCCGAAGAAGTAGTACGGGCCGTCGATCTTGTCCATCTCGCCGGTGCGCGAATCGCCGACCACCACGGCCGGCCGATAGATGCGGTGGCGCAGGCCCGCGGCATCGCGGACCAGTTGCTCGGCCTCGAACTTGGTCTGGTGGTACGGCGTGGGAAGTTCCTGGGAGACATCGAAGTCGGCTTCGGTGTAGGTGCCGGGGAAGGTGCCCGCCACCGCGATCGAGGAGATGTGGTGCAGGGTGGCGTCCAGCTTCTTGGCCAGGTCGATCACGGCGCGGGTGCCCTCGACGTTGGTAGCGCGCTGTTCGGCCTCGCCGGCCGTCAGGTCGTAGATCGCGGCCGCGTGCACGACGTGATCCACTCCGGCGAGTTCGGTGAACTGTTCGTCGCCGAGGCCGAGTTGTGGCGCGGTCAGGTCACCGACCAGGGGCAGGGCCCGCTCACCCCATTCGGCGGCCAGTCGTTCGAAACGTCCGGCCGAACCGCGTCGCACCAGCACCCACACGGTGGCGTTCGGGTCGCGTTGCAGCAGTGCGGTGACGAGTCGCCGTCCGATGAACCCGGTACCGCCGGTAACGAGATAGCTCATGGCGCCATCGTGGACCTCGCCGCCAGAGTTGTCAATAAAACTTGACACTCATGATGTGCGCGGACCGAGGAAACCCTCCTGGGTCACCGTGGCGAGCAGGGTGCCGTCGCGCTGGTAGATGGCCCCGATGCCCAGCCCGACCCCGCCGGACACACTGGGCGACCGCTGGTCGTAGCGCAGCCAGTCGGAGAAGTCGACCGGCCGGTGGAACCAGATGGCGTGATCCAGCGACGCCATGGTGGCCATCTCCTGCCAGGTCTTGCCGACGGCCACCTGAACGGGATCAAGAACGGTCCAGTCGCTGATGTAGGCCAGCATGCACGCCGCGGTCACGGGATCGTCGAGCAATTGCTGCGGCAGCTCGCCGGTCAGACGGATCCACAAGCGGCACAACGCATCCGGTGCGTCGGCGGGCCGCGGAGTGTCGATGGCGATGCGTGGCGGGGGATCGACGTAGCGCAGCTCGACGATGCCGAGCCGTACCGGGCCCAGGTAGTCGAGGATGCCGCGACCCAGATGGGCGCGCAGCTGATCGGGCAGCGACGTCAGCTCCTCCGGTTCCGGTGCCGGCGACATCACCTGCTGGTAGTCGTCAGCGCCGGGGCCGTCGATCATCTCCATGAACGACACCAGCGCTTCCATGATGGGCCGGCCGTGCTGGCTCACCGTCACGCGCCGCGTCGAGAAGGTCCGGCCCTCGCGCAGCGTCGCGACCGAATAGTGCAGCGGGGCCATCGGGTCGCCCGGCCGCAGGAACGCCACGTGCAGGCTGTGCAGCCGGCGGGCGGTCACCGTGCGCGCCGCCGCGGCGATCGCCTGCGCGGCCACCTGTCCGCCGTACACCCGCATCAGGCCGGGGTGATCGGGTTGCGGCCCGAGGAACCCGCCGTCGCCGGCGTCCTGCAGATCGAAGAGACTCAGAATCTCGGAAAGATCGCGCTGCACAGTTCTATACATTGACACCATGCCGATCGACCCGAGCGCCGTGGGCGCCACCACCGCCGCCCAGCCGTTCGAATGGACCGACCGCGACACCCTGCTCTACGCCCTCGGCGTGGGCTGCGGCACCGGGGATCTGGCGTTCACCACGGAGAACAGCCACGACATCCCGCAGCAGGTGCTGCCCACCTATGCGGTCATCGCCTGCCCGGCGTGGGGTGCGGCGGCCAAGGTCGGCTCGTTCAACTGGGCCAAACTGCTGCACGGCAGCCAGCAGATCCGGCTGCACGCGCCGCTGCCGGCGGCCGGCCGGCTCGACGTCAGCTCCGAGGTGCTCGACATCCAGGACAAGGGCGAGGGCAAGAACGCGATCCTGGTGCTCAAGGGCACCGCCGTCGACCCCGACACCGGCAACCTCGTCGCCGAAACCGTCTCCACCGCCGTCATCCGCGGCGAAGGCGGATTCGGTGGCCAGCCGGGTGAGCGTCCCGTCGCGCCCGCGGTGCCCGACCGCGAGCCGGACGCCGTCGTCGCGCTGCCCACCACCGAGGACCTGCCCCTGATCTACCGACTCTCCGGTGACCGCAATCCCCTGCACAGCGATCCGTGGTTCGCCACCACGCTGGCCGGTTTCCCGCGGCCGATCCTGCACGGGTTGTGCACGTACGGGGTGGCCGGACGGGTCCTGGTCGGCGAGCTCGGCGAGGGGGACGCGAGCCGGATCACCGCGATCGGCGCGCGGTTCACCTCGCCGGTGTTCCCGGGCGAGACGCTGACGACGTCGGTGTGGCGGACCGAGCCGGGGCATGCGGTGTTCCGGACCGAGGCTACGGGGGCCTCCGGCCCCGATGACACGGACGCGCGCGTGGTGCTCGAGGACGGCACCGCCGAATACACCCCCTAGAAACACGCCGAAACGTACGTCTCGGCGGCGACACGCCGTGTTTTCGCGCCGAGACGTACGTTTCGGCGTGGGAGATCGTGGGAGATTCAGCCGCAGATCAGCGGTGCGATCAGCAGGAACGGCCACAGCCCGGCCGTCAGGCCGAACGCGATCAGATCGGCGCCCGCCGGCACCAGCGGTTCGAGCTGGATCTGGTAGTGCTGCACCTGGCTGGGATGCAGGAACGCCCAGATCACCCCGATGGTGATGTGGGGGATCGCCAGCCACAGCGCCACTTCGATCAGCGCCTCGACGCTGATGTGGTACCCGAGAGCCCTGCGCAGCACGCTCAATTCATAGCGCACCGATGACGATCACCGCAGGATGTCGGCGATGTCGCGGCGCGGGGTCATCGGCGGGTCCTCCTCCAGTTCGGGGGTGCGGCCCACCCGGATCAGCGCCTGCGGCACCCCGGGGCGGGGCAGCATCGAGGCGACGACGCCCCGCGCCGACGGGATCTCGGTGATGTGGGTGACCGGGCACGTCGCCAGCCCCGCAGCGGTGCATTCCAGCAGCACTCGCGACAGCGCCTCGCCACATTCCAGCGCGTCGCGGTAGGTGTCCTCCGGCGTCGACAACACCAGTACGACGGCCCGGTCGTCGCCGATGTGGGGCCGGCGCCGGCGGTTGCCCTCGGCGGGGAAGTTGCGGTTCACCGTCACCCGTCCGCTCTCCTGCACCGACGTCAGCGAACTCCGGGGAATCCCTTCGACATACTCGAAAGGCGCTGTCCACCAATCCAACTCGGCCTGATAACCGGTGTTGAAACGCTGCGCGGACTCGGTGAGCGCCGCGGTCTCGGCGAGCTCGGCGCGCAGCTCGTCGGCCAGGACGTCCAGCACGGTCGGGCCCGGACCGATCGCGGCCCGCAGCGCTGTCTCGAGCGCTCGCGGGTCCGTGGGTGCCAGGAACGGCAACCGGTCGGTGCGCCGGCGCAGGATGGCGTCGGCCCGGCGGCGCTGGGCGGCGGTGACCTCTGCGGTCGGGGTGAAGGCGACGGCGGCCAGGTGCGCGCCGTCGTCGGGGTCGGGAAACCGGTCGACCGCCGCGGACCAGTTGGCGACGGCCATCGCGGTCACCAGATGATCCAGCATCGCCCCGCACGCGATGACGGCCTCACGCCCGCCGGTGTCGGTGTTGCGCACGATCCGGCTGCGGTCCAGATGGAGGTGCAGCGCGTCGTCGTGGGCGACCCACAGCCATGGCTGGGTGTTGTGCAGCGACGGTGCACGTGACGCCAGTGTCACGGCGGCCCTGATCAGTTCGGTGTCGGCGGTGCCTGCCCGCATCCTTCGATCATGGCCCGGCCGGGTCCGCGGCGGCAGGGTAATTGGTCCCGCTCGTGCGGGTCCAACGACTGCTGCGGACCCGGCGCCCGGCGCAGATCATCGTCAGTGTGACCGCCACCGACCGCCCCGAGGTGCGCGAGACCCACAGTGGCCTCGTGGTGCTGGTCGGTGATCGGGCCTACAAGACCAAGCGCCCGGTGCGCACCGAGTTCCTGGATTTTTCCACCCCTGCGTTGCGGGAGCGGGCATGCCGTCGGGAGGTCGAGCTCAACAGTCGGCTGGCTCCCGCCGCCTATCTGGGTATCGCGCACCTGACCGGTCCCGGTCCCGGTGAGCGCGAACCGGTGGTGGTGATGCGTCGCTACCCGGACGCCGCGCGACTGTCCAACCGGCTCGACGGATCGGCGATCGACGACGAATTGCGTTCCGTGGCCGGCGTTCTGGCGAGATTCCATGCGGCGGCCCGGCGGGGCCCGGAGATCGACACGGCGGCCGGGGCCACCGCGCTGGCGGGGCTCTGGCGCGAGAGCATCGACGACATGCGCCGGTTCGTCGACTGGGTGCTGCCCGACGCCGACCTGGACCTGGTGGCCGCGCTCAGCGGGCGATACCTCGCCGGATGCGCCGGACTGTTCGCCGCCCGCGTTGCCGACCGGCGCATCGTCGACGGCCACGGCGACCTGCTCGCCGACGACATCTTCTGGTCCGGCGACGGCCCGATGTTGTTGGACTGCTTGGACTTCGACGACCGGCTGCGCTACCTCGACGGTATCGACGACGCCGCGTTCCTGGCGATGGACCTCGAATTCCACGGCCGGCCGGACCTGGCGCAGCAGTTCCTGGCCGACTACCGGGCCGCCGCCGGCGACCCGGCACCCGCGTCGCTGGCCGACTTCTACATCGGCTATCGGGCGCTGGTGCGCGCCAAGGTGGACTGCATCCGGGTCGAGCAGGGGCATCCCGCGGCGGCCGCGGACGCGCAACGTCACCTGCGCATCGCCGGTGCCCATCTGTGCGCGGCGGTCCCGCGGCTGGTTCTCGTCGGCGGCGGACCCGGAACGGGCAAGTCGACCCTGTCCCGCGCGCTGGCCGAACATGTTGGTGCCATGGTGATTTCGACCGACGACGTGCGCCGTGAGCTGGTGGCCGCCGGCGCGCTGGACGGTGCGCCCGGCGCCGTGGGCGCCGGGCTCTACGCGCCGGAGAAGGTCGCCGCGGTCTACCGGGAGGTGCTGCGGCGGGCCGGGGCGGCGCTCTCGGGCGGCCTGTCGGTGATCCTCGACGGCACGTGGCGCGATGCTGCGCAGCGAGCCGCGGCGGGTGAGCTGGCGCAGGGCCACGGTGCGGCCCTGCTGGACCTCGTGTGCGAGATCCCGCTCGCGGCGGCCCAGCAGCGCATCACCGGTCGGGTCGGTGGCACGTCGGATGCCACCGTCGAGGTGGCGGAGGCTCTGGCGGCCGGTGCCGTCGGCCGCGAACGGCCCGGCGCGCTCCGCGTCGACACCGGCCGTCCGATCGGTGAGCTGGTCCACGAGATCGGCCGGCGCTACCGCGGGTGCGTGGCCGGTGACTCTGGTGAGCCGGATTGGGGACCTCATGCCCCTACCGGGGACGGCCCGGCCGCAATACGGTGACGTGATACGCCCTGGAAGGAGTTCGCAGATGTCCATTCTCGTCGCCGTTGACGGCTCTGCGTGCGCCAAGGTCGCGGTCGACTGGGCAGCCCGGTCGGCGGCCCAGCGCAACGTCCCACTGCGATTGGTGCATGTCGTGACACCCGGCATGCTGATGTGGCCCGAATTGGGGATACCGCCGGGCTACGCGCAGTGGGAAGAGGAGCGGGGCAACGAAATCCTCGAGGATGCGGCCCGCGTCGCGGGCGACGCCGCGCCGACCGTGCAGGTACGGACCGAGAAGATCGACGGGCCGTCGGTCAGCACGCTGGTCGACCTGAGCAAGGACGCGTCGATGGTGGTCGTCGGCTCGCACGGGCGCGGGGGACTGGCTCGTGCCATCCTCGGTTCGGTCAGCTCGGGTCTCGTGCGCCACGCGCACTGCCCCGTCGCGGTCATCCGCGACGAGGACCTGATGGCCCCGGCGCCGGCCCGCGCGCCGGTGGTCGTCGGCATCGACGGATCACCCGCGTCGGAGCGGGCCACCGCCATCGCGTTCGACGAAGCCTCCTGGCGCAACGTTGATCTCGTGGCCGTTCACTCGGTCAGCGACAGCGATCTGGTGGACGTGCCGCGCGCGGAGTGGGATCACCTCGAGCAGCGCGGCAGCGAGGTGCTCGCCGAGCGGCTGGCCGGCTGGCAGGAACGTTATCCGGACGTCACCGTGCACCGGGTCGTGGAATGGTCGCGGCCGGCGAACGCCATCGTGAAGGCGGCCGAGCAGGCGCAGCTGGTTGTTGTGGGAAGCCACGGTCGGGGTGGCTTCGCCGGCATGCTGCTCGGCTCGGTCGCCTCCTCGGTGGTCCAGGCCACCAAGGTGCCCGTCATCGTCGCGCGGACGGGTTAGAGCCCGCTCGGATACGTTTCGGGCGTCTGGCCCTCGATCCAGATGCTCGTCGGGTCCAGCGGCTGCAGCGCGCGGGTCCGCTCGAGGTGGATCATCGCGTCGTACTGATCCGCCGGCCGCACGTGGTAGTAGTGGCTCTGGCGTTCGGTCTCGGGTAGGTAGATCACCCCGATCGCCCGCGCGAGCCGGACGACCTCGAGGGCCTGCGCGGCGGGCCCACCGTCGTGCATCGCCACGAGGAACGCAGCCCGGCCGGTTTCGTGGAAGAGTTCCTCGACACTGCCCGGCAGGGCGGGACGCACGGTCTTGATGAAGGCGTTGCCGCCCCATTCGGTGGCCGCGGTGACGGTCCCGTGGTAGGTCGAGAACCCGATCAACCGGCAGTCCGCCCCGTGCTCCTCGCGGACCAGCTGTCCGAGTGTGAGCTGACCGTCCCCGCCGACCTCCGTGGCCCGGGCATCCCCGACGTGAGAGTTGTGTGCCCACACCACGATTCGGGCGGGTTGCGCAGCGCTGTCCAGGTGGGCCAGGAGGGCGTCGAGGGTCTGTGCCATGTGCGTGTCGCGCAGATTCCAGGACGTGACCCGGCCACCGAACATCCGGCGGTAGTATTCCTCGGCGTTGCGGACCGTCTGGGCATTCTGCTGGGCGCAGAACAACTCGTCCTCGGCCACCACGCCGTCCAGGCTCAGATACTGGATCGCGTTGCGGTGCATGTCCACCAGTTGTGCCACGGCTTCCTGTTCACAGGACGGGCCGGCGCCGAACGCGGCCGCGTATCCGTAGGCCTGGCCGTCGTCCGCCGAGGCGTGGTCGAAGCACGCGTAGCGCGAGCGCGCGCGAGTGGCCGCCGGGGGGTCGACGCGATCCAGGTAGTCGATGACATCCGCCATCGACCGGTGCAGGCTGTACAGATCGAGGCCGTAGAACCCCACCTTCCGGGCGTGGTTGCCGGCCCGGTCCTGGTTGTGCCGGTGCAGCCAGGCGACGAAGTCGCGCACCACGTCGTTGCGCCACATCCACGCCGGAAAGCGCTGGAATCCCGACAGCGCCTGGTCCGCCGACGCGTCGCCGGGCAGGCCCTGCACGAACCGATTCACCCGGTAGGCGTCGGGCCAGTCGGCCTCGGCGGCCACGGCGGTGAAACCCTTGTGCTGGATCAGCCACTTGGTGATCTCCGCGCGGGCCTCGTAGAACTCGTGGGTGCCGTGCGAACTCTCGCCGATCAGCACGATCCGGGCGTCGCCGATGAGGTCGTCGAGAACGTCGGCGGGCGGGACACCGCCGGGCGCGTCGACGGCGGCGGCGCTGACGGCCAGTGCCGGTGACTCGGCCAACGGCCGGACGATTCCGGTGGTCGGCGTCGCCAGCAAGGTGCGCACCTCTTCGTCGCTGGTCTGGCTGAAGTCCCAGAACGATTCGCCGACCGCCAGGAACGGGGTGGGCATCGACGCGCAGACCACGTCGTCGACCAGCGCCGCGAGCTCCCGACAGGTCGATTCCGGCGCCGCCGGGACGGCCACGACGATCTGCGCGGGGTTGGCGTCGCGCAACGCGGCGACCGCGGCCAGCATGCTGGCGCCGGTGGCCAGGCCGTCATCGACCAGGATGACGGTCTTGCCGGTGACGTCGAGCGGGGGCCGGCCGGCGCGGTAGACGGCTTCGCGGCGCTCCAGTTCACGGCCTTCCCGCTCGGCGGTCTCGCGCAGCTGGGCCGGGGTCACCCGGAGGCCGCGCACGACGTCGTCGTTGAGCACGATGCGCCCGCCGCTGGCCAGGGCGCCGACCGCGAATTCCTCATGCCCCGGCGCCCCGAGTTTGCGCACGATGTACGCATCCAGCGGTGCGCGCAGCGCGGTGGCCACCTCGAACGCCACCGGGACCCCGCCGCGCGCCAGTCCGAGCACTACGACATCGGGGTTGTCCCGGTAGGCGCCGAGGAGTTCGGCCACGACGCGACCCGCTTCCCGGCGGTCCCGGAACAGCCGGCGGGGAGTCCCGTCTCTGGTGGCTGTTGCCATGTCTCCCAGCCGATCACCGTCCGGGTGTTGTGGCAAGAGGGCAGAAGTAATTCTCGGATGGGAACTTGGTCGTCATCCCGGTACCGGAATCCGGCTGTGCGGGCGGGGCGCCGGGCGGAATCATGAGGCCATGAGCACTCCGGCCCGAGTCGCCGCGTTCGCCGAACTGAGCCTTGCCGACTCCGAGGAGGCCGGCGGCAAGGGCGCCAACCTCGGCGAGATGGTGTCGGCGCGGCTGCCGGTGCCACCGGGCTTCGTGCTGCTTCGTGACGGCTACCGCGACTCGATGCGGGCCGCCGGCGTCGACGCGCAACTGGCGGCTCTGCACCGCGACGCGCTGGCGGCGGCATCCGAACCGGACCGCCTCGACGACCTGTCCCGGCGACTGCAGGACATCGTCTCCGGAGCCGGGGTCGCCGACGACGTGCGTGCCGAAATCCTCACCGCCTACCACCGGTTGGGGGCCGCAGAAGTGGTGGCGGTGCGGTCCTCGGCCACCGGCGAGGACGGCCGGGATGCCTCGTTCGCCGGGATGAACCGCACCCTGACCAATGTTCGCGGCGACGACGAACTGATCCAGGCGGTGCTCGAATGCTGGATGTCGCTGTTCGGCTCGCGGGTGATCGCCTACCGCGCCAGCCGGGGCTTCACCGCCGACCCCGCGATGGCCGTGGTGGTGCAGCGGATGGTCGCCTCGGAGCGCTCGGGGGTCGGGTTCACCGCCGACCCCAGCACCGGCGCACGTGACCGCGTGGTGATCGAGGCCGCGCTCGGGCTCGGCGAGGTGGTGGTGTCGGGGCTCGTCACGCCGGACACCTATGTGGTGGACAAGGAATCGCTGCGCGTCCTCGACGTCCGCATCGGCCACCAGGACTTCCGGATCATCCAGGGCCCCGACGGGCGCGACCGGCAGGAGGACCTGGAGCCCGAACTCGCCGACGCCCGCGTGCTCGACGACGACACCCTGCGCCGCGTCGCCGAACTCGCCCGCGACGTCGAGCGGCACTACGGCTGCCCGCAGGACCTGGAATGGGCGGTGGCCGGCGACGCGATCTGGCTGGTTCAGGCCCGACCGGTGACCACCCTCGGGGCGGCGGCGCCGTCGGCGGGATCGATTCTGGCGCGCGGACTCTCGGCCGCTCCGGGCGTCGCCAGCGGTGCTGTCCGCATCCTGCGCAACCCCGAGGACGGCCACGACCTCGTCGACGGCGAGGTGCTCGTCGCGCCGATGACGAACCCGGATTGGCTGCCCACACTGCGCCGCGCCGCAGCGATCGTCACCGACAACGGCGGCATGACCTGCCATGCCGCGATCGTCGCGCGGGAACTCGGCGTGCCCTGCGTCGTCGGGGCGCGCACCGCGACCACCGACCTCGTCGCCGGGGCGTCCGTCGTCGTGGACGGGACGCACGGGCAGGTCCGCGCCGGATCCTTGGCTCCGACGGCCAGCGTGACCGAACCTGCCGCACCCGTCGTGCTGCGCTCGGAGGTGACCGCCACCAAGATCTATGTGAACCTGGCCATGCCCGACAGCGCGGAAAAGGTTGCCGCACAAGACGTGGACGGTGTGGGCCTGCTGCGGGCCGAGTTCATCCTGACCGAGGCGCTGGGCGGTCGGCACCCGCACGACCTGATCGCCCACGGCGAGGGTGAGGCGCTGGTCGAGGCGCTGGTGTCGTCGGTCGGGCGGATCGCCACGGCTTTCGCACCGCGCCCGGTCATCTACCGTGCCACCGACTTTCGCAGCAACGAGTTCCGCACCCTGACCGGGGGTGAGGCCTACGAGCCCGTCGAGCACAACCCGATGATCGGCTACCGCGGGTGCTTCCGGTACGTCAAGGAACCCGAACTGTTCGCACTGGAATTGCGTGCGCTGGCCCGGATTCGGGAAGCCAGCCCGAACCTCGGCCTGATGATCCCCTTCGTGCGGACGCGCTGGGAACTCGAGGAGTGTCTGTCGCTGGTGGATGCGAGCCCCCTGGGTGGTCAACGCGGACTGCACCGGTGGGTGATGGCCGAGGTGCCCTCGGTGGTGCACTGGCTCCCGGAGTACATCGGGATGGGTATCGACGGCGTGTCGATCGGCAGCAACGACCTGACCCAACTGATGCTCGGGGTCGACCGTGACTCGGAGATCTGCGCCGAGGTGTTCGATGAAGCCGATGCGGCCGTCCTGGATGCGATCGGCCGGATCGTGTCGACCGCGCGCAGCCACGGCATCACATCGTCGCTGTGCGGGCAGCGCCCGTCGACCGATCCGGCGTTCGCCGAACGGCTCGTTGAGCTGGGGATCACGTCGATCTCGGTGAACCCCGACGCCGCCGAGTCCACCCGGCGGGTGGTCGCTACGGCCGAGCGGCGACTGCTCGTCGAGGCCGCCCGGCAAGCTCGGTGAGGCGCTTGATCGCCTGCTCGATCCCGTCGGTCAGCACATCGATGTCAGGGGCACTGTCGTAGTCGGCGACGATTCCGAACGTGAATTCGTCTCCGTAGCTGAGCATTCCGATTCCGATACGCAGCTGCAGCGCGATCGGCGGGATCGGGTACATCTGGATCACCTTGTGGCCCAGCATCTTCAGCTGCTCGCGCGGTCCCGGAACATTGGTGGCCAACGTGACCACACCGCGCTGCGGCATCCGGGTCAGGGTCCGCACCGTCCAGGCCGTCAGCGGGAACGGGATGACGCCCGCCGCGCCGAGCGCCGAACTGCCGGCCTGCTTCTGGCCGCTGGACTTGGCCCGGGTCATCCGCTGGTGCACGATGCGCAACTGGTCCAGCGGGTTGGCCCGGTCCACCGGCAGCAGCGGCAACATGAGCGACACCTGGTTGTCCGGTCGCTGCGCGCTATCGGGGTCGGCCCTGGTGCGCATCGATACCGGGACCAGGGTGCGCAGCGATTCGCGACCGGGCTTCTCGCCGCGGCCGAGCAGCACCGCGCGGAACCCCGCGGTGATGGCGGCCAGTGCCACGTCGTTGAGGGTGACGTCGAACGCCTCGCAGATGTCGTGGATGTCGGTCAGTGACGCGCGCGCCGCGTGGTAGCGCCGCATGGTGCTCACCGGGCCGAGCAGCGAGGTTTGCCTGGCCGGGGACAGCATGCCGGACAGCACCTCCGTGGCCCCCCTGGCGGCCTGCGCACCCGCGCCGACCGCAGCGGCGGACAGGTTCCAGGCCGTGCGGACCCAGGCCAGCGGGTTGAGCGTGATCTTTGGTACCGGGGGATCCCGGTGCTGTTCATGGGTGGAGCCGATCTCGAATGTCGTTGCCCCCGAACCATTGTCGCTCATGGCGGTGAACATCCGGGCGGTGGAGACGCCATCGGCCAGGCAGTGGTGGACCTTCATCAGCAGCGCCCAGCGTTCGTCGCGCAGCCCCTCGATGACCCAGCACTCCCAGAGCGGGTGGCGGCGGTCGAGCCGGCGCTCGACGATCGAGGCGGCCAGCCGGAACAGATCGGCGTCGTCGCCCGGGGCGGGCACCGCCGCATGTTTGATCTGGGGTCTCAGGTCGAGTCCGGAGCGCTCCTCGAAGACCGGCGGCCCCATGTCGAGCCGGTGGGTGTGCAGCACCCGGCGCAGCCGCGGGACCTGTCTCAGACGTTCGGTCAGTGTCTCCACCAGCTCGTCGAAATCCGGCGGTGGTCCCTCGAGGACGGTGATGCCGCCGATGGCCAGGCTGATGTTCGGATCGGAATCCTCGGCGTGCAGGAATCCCGCGTCCAGAACGGTGAGGTGGTCCATCTCCTCACGGTGGTCCGCCGGCAGCGGTCCCGATAGGGACCTCCGACCCCGATGCTCAGCCGGCGGTCACCGCCCGTAGGCGCGGGCGATGTCATCGGATCCCGGCCACCTGGAGTATGTCGGCGACTGCGGCCAGCCGTCCGGGGAATCCTGCCATTCCTCCTGACGGCCGTAGGGCAGGACGTCGATGAGGCCGAAGGTATGGCCGAGCTGTTCGGTGCCGCGGCCGTTGGTGTGCCAGGTGCGGTAGACGGTGTCGGTGCCGGGATCGCGCAGGAACACGTTGATCGCGAAGCCGTCGCCCGGCGCAGCACCCATGTCGGGGCCGAAGCTGTTGTCCGCCGAGGAGTACCAGTCCATTGTGTTGCCGACCTTGGCGCGGTAGGCCAGTGCCTCGTCGATGGGACCGTTGGTCACGACCACGAAGCGGGCGTCGTAGCTGTCCAGGAATTCCAGCCGGGTGAACTGCGCGGTGTAACCGGTACAGCCCGGGCACTGCCACTCCGCGCCGTCGGTCCACATGTGGTGATACGTGATCAGCTGGCTCTTGCCGTCGAACACGTCGGCCAGCCGGGCGGGTCCCGCCGCGCCGATGAGGGTGTAGTCGGGTAGTGCCACCATCGGCAGGCGGCGCCGCTGCGCGGCGATCGCGTCGAGCTCGCGGGTGGCGGCCTTCTCGCGGAGGCGCAGGACGTCGAGTTCGGCGCGCCAGGTCGGTTCGTCGACGACGGTGGGTAGGGCGGTCATGTCAGTGTTGACTTCGCCGGCGCCCATTACTCATCGCTGGCGTACGCCGAAACGCACCTTTCGGCGAATTTGTGCGAGACGGCCCCGCCATTTTGTCGATCTCGGGCCCGCTCAGGTGCAGCAGTTGGGGTCGAGCGCGGCGCACAGAGCTTGGAGAGCGTCGGGGCGCACCCGGTGGTAGACGTTCATTCCGCGCCGCTCGGAGGTGACCAGCCCCGCCCTGCGCAGTTGGGTGAGGTGATGGCTGGCGGTGGATTCGCTCAGGCCGAGGACGGCGGCCAGGTTCCCGGAGATCTCCTCGCCCGAGTCCGAGCTGAACAGGTGGGAGACGATCTTGACGCGGGCTGGGTCCGCTAATGCCTTGAGCCGCAACGCGATCTGCAGGGCATCGTGGTCGCTCATCGGTCCCGCTGCCACCGGTGCGCAACATACCGGCGCGGTGGTGTCGATGACGGGCAGCGCTTTGGGCATGGGCCCATCATGCCATAGATATCTTGACTTATATCGAAAAGGTGGCATGCTGGCCTACGGCACTACTTCGACATATGTCGCAGACTCCTGGGGAGGTCGGTTCTCATGTCCCGTGTTCAACTCGCGCTCAACGTCGACGACCTCGCGTCGGCAATCACGTTCTACTCCAAGCTCTTCAGCACGCAGCCGGCCAAGGTCAAGCCGGGCTACGCGAATTTCGCGATCGCGGATCCGCCGCTGAAACTCGTGTTGCTGGAGAACCCGGGGCAGGGCGGCTCCATCAACCACCTCGGCGTGGAGGTGCCGTCGAGCGCCATGGTTCATGCCGAGATCGCCCGGTTGGCCGAAGCGGGTTTGTTCACTGCCGCGGAGATCGGTACGACGTGCTGCTTCGCCACCCAGGACAAGGTGTGGGTGACGGGCCCGGATCGGGAACGCTGGGAGGTCTATACCAAGCTGGCCGACACCGAGGAGTTCGGATCGGGTCCGAAAAGTGCTGCTGAACAGAATGATTCGACGGTGTGCTGCGGTGGTTCCGAAGCACAACCGTGCTGCTGATGACATCCGTGCGACTGTCCGCTCTGGACCGGCTGCTGCCGTTGTGGATCGGGTTGGCGATGGTGGCGGGCCTGGCCATGGGCCGACTGATCCCTGGCCTGGGCGGTGCGCTCGGCGCGGTCCAGATCGACGGCGTCTCGCTGCCGATCGCCCTGGGGCTGTTGGTGATGATGTACCCGGTGCTGGCAAAGGTCCGATACGACCGACTGGGCGACGTCACCGCGGATCGCCGGCTGATGGTGGTCTCCCTGGTGCTCAACTGGGTGATCGGCCCCGCGGTGATGTTCGCCCTCGCGTGGCTGTTGCTGCCCGATCTGCCCGAGTACCGCACCGGATTGATCGTCGTCGGGCTGGCCCGGTGCATCGCGATGGTGATCATCTGGAATGACCTGGCATGCGGGGACCGGGAAGCCGCCGCGGTCCTGGTTGCCCTGAATTCGCTGTTCCAGGTCGCCATGTTCGCGGCACTGGGCTGGTTCTACCTCACGGTGCTGCCGGGATGGCTCGGCCTGCCGAGTACCGACATCACCGCCTCGCCGCTGCGGATCGCGGAATCCGTCCTCATCTTCCTGGGAATTCCACTGGCCGCGGGTTACCTGTCACGCCGGTTGGGTGAACGTGCCCGGGGCCGGGGCTGGTATGAAACCCGATTCCTACCCCGGGTCTCGCCCTGGGCCCTCTACGGGTTGCTGTTCACCATCGTGATCCTCTTCGCCCTGCAGGGCGATCAGATCATCGACAAGCCGTTCGACGTCGTTCGCATCGCGCTGCCTCTGCTCGTCTACTTCGCGCTCATGTGGGGTGGTGGAATGGTGTTGGGCGCGTCCCTGGGACTGGGCTATGCCCGCACCACCACGTTGGCGTTCACCGCGGCGGGCAACAACTTCGAACTGGCCATCGCCGTGGCAATCGCCACCTGGGGCGCCGCCAGCGGGCAGGCACTGGCCGGAGTCGTCGGACCGCTCATCGAGGTTCCCGTCCTGGTGGGGTTGGTGTACGCATCGTTGGCGCTGCGGCCCCGATTCGGCATGGCCACGGAGAGCGCATGACACATTCCGATGTACCCACGGTGTTGTTCGTCTGTGTCAGCAACGCCGGGAAATCCGTTATGGCACAGGCGCTCATGAACAAGCTCGCCGGGCCGCGCATCCGGGCGCTGTCGGCCGGTACGCACGCCAAGGGCGCTGTCAACGCGCTCTCGGCGCAATCACTGGCGGAACTGGGAATCGATGTCAGCGATCATCGACCGACCCAGCTGGACGACGCCTTGATTGCTGCCGTCGATCTGATTGTCATCGTGGGTACCGCAGCCCAGCCCGATCTTCCCGAACACGGCCCGCCGGTGGAGATCTGGGATACCGACGAACCATCGCTGCGCGGTATCGAGGGCCTGGAACGCATGCGCCTCATCCGCGACGATATCGCCGGCCGTGTCGAGGAGTTGGTCCAGCGCCTGGCACGGTGATCAGGACGGGTGGGTGTCGAGCACCCGCAGGGTTTCCCGCAGCGAATCGGAGGTCGTCGCAATCTCCCCGGTGTATGGGTGCGCCAGTTCCATGATCAGGAACAGGTTCGCTGCGACGACGAGTCCGACGACGGCCACCATCGGAAGATGCAGGTGGGGCTTCTCGACGCCGTAGCTGATCGCCGTGCCCAGGACCAGCGCGCTGGTCAGGAAGATGACCGTCCACAACGGCCAGGGTGGCCCCTGGTCCTGCTGGTCGGTCAGCAGCCGCACGGTGCGCGCCTGGCCGAGCTTGTCCAGGTTCGCGTATGCGGAAGCCACCAGGCTCTTCTGCCGGTCGGTCACTGCTTCGACCTGGTCGTAGGTCGCGTACAGCTGAGCGAGCGCGGCGTCGGTGGTGGGTGAGCGACGGTTGCCCTCCTGGTCCCACTCGGCGATTGCGGCGTTGGTGTACCTGACCAGATCGTGTCGGATCCGGTCGGCGTCGGCCTGGTCGAATCCGCTTGTGTCGGTGGCCAACTGGACTGCGGTGGCGCCCTCCGTCCGCGCGTTCGCGTCGGCGGTGTTGATCTGACCCCACATCGAGGACACCACGAAACCGATGAAGAAGGCGTAGACGAATCCGATGAACCCGTAGGTGAACTTGAGGACGTCGTTGTGTTCGTCGCCGGTCAGTGCCGCGAAGCGACGGCGGACGAACATCGACACCAGCACCGCGCCGCCGGCGATGATCGCCATCAGGCACACCAGGATCAGTCCCGAGGGGACGTGGGTGACGATCCAACGGCTCATCATCGGACTGTAGGAGATGGGCCTGGTTGGCGGTGTGCATCGGCCTGTCCTACTATCTGCGTATGAACGCAACTAGTGGTTCTCCGCTGCCGCTGGCCGACGATCAGGTGGGTCTGGTGGTCGAGGTGTTCCGAATGCTGGCCGATCACACCCGGATCCAGGTGCTGTGGGCGCTCACCGAGACGGAGCTGTCGGTCAACGAACTGGCCGAGCGGGTCGGTAAGCCCGCGCCGTCGGTGTCCCAGCATCTGGCCAAGCTGCGGATGGCCCGGCTGGTGCGTACCCGGCGGGCCGGGACCACCATCTTCTACAGCCTGGAGAACGAGCACGTGCGCCAACTCGTGGTGGATGCGGTGTTCAACGCCGAACACGCCGGCCCGGGAGTTCCGTCGCACCATCGCGACGATCCGGCCGTTGCCGCATTTCCTGCCAAGCCGCGCCAGCGAAAGGCCGACGGACGATGAGTCATTTGCTGCATTCCCACGACCATGCACACGGCCTCGACGACGAGGTGCGGGCCAGTGCCGCGGGCATTCGGGCGGTCAAGGTCAGCCTGGTGGTGCTGGGCATCACGGCGCTCGCACAGGTGGTCGTCGTGCTGCTGTCCGGATCGATCGCGCTGGCCGCCGACACGATTCACAACTTCTCCGACGCGCTGAGCGCGATCCCGCTGTGGATCGCGTTCGCGCTGGGCACCAGGTCTGCCACCCGCCGCTACACCTACGGTTTCGGCCGGGTCGAGGACCTGGCCGGGCTGTTCGTCGTCGCGATGATCGCCCTCTCGGCGATCGTCGCCGGTTACGAGGCCATCCAGCGTCTCGTCCACCCGCGCCCCGTCGAACACCTCGGCTGGGTCGCCCTGGCGGGCCTGCTGGGCTTCATCGGCAACGAATGGGTCGCCCTGTACCGCATTCGCATCGGGCGACGGATCGGCTCGGCCGCCCTGGTCGCCGACGGCCTGCATGCCCGCACCGACGGCTTCACCTCGCTGGCCGTCCTCCTCGGCGCCGGCGGTGTTGCGCTGGGCTTCCCGCTTGCCGACCCCGTTGTCGGCCTGGTCATCACCGTCGCCATTCTGGCCGTGCTGTGCACTGCCGGCCGAGATGTGTTCCGCCGCTTGATGGATGGCGTGGATCCGGGGCTGGTCGAGACCGCCCAAGCCACGCTGGCGGCGCGCCCCGGAGTGCGGTCGGTGCGCAGCGTGCGGATGCGCTGGATCGGTCACCGCCTGCACGCCGACGCCGAACTGGACATCGACCCCGACCTCACTCTGGTCCAGGCCCACCGGATCGCCCATGGCGCCGAACACGACCTGATCCACGCGGTGCCCAAACTCGCGACCGCGGTGATCCACGCGTATCCCGCCGACTGACAGTCGAACAAATGTTCGATATCATTCGGCCATGGGTTGGCACAACGGGCCGCCGAGCTGGGCCGAGATGCAGCGCGTGCTGGAGGGCAGGCCGCCGGTGGGCGACGGCGGGGACAGTCCGGGCTGGTCCCGCAAACGTGCCGCCTATCGGCCCCCTGCCGCCGAGCGTCGACGGTCGCAGGTTCCGTATGCCGAGTTGCACGCCCACTCGGCCTACAGCTTCCTCGACGGTGCGAGCACCCCGGAGGAGCTCGTCGAGGAGGCGGCCCGGCTGGACCTGACGGCCATCGCCCTCACCGACCATGACGGCCTCTACGGCGTCGTCCGGTTCGCCGAGGCCGCCCGTGAACTCGACATGGCGACGGTGTTCGGCGCCGAGCTGTCGTTGAGCGGCGTCGCGCGCACCGAGGAGGCCGACCCACCCGGCCCGCATCTGCTGGTGCTGGCCCGCGGCCCCGAGGGGTACCGGCGGCTGTCGCGCCAGCTGGCCGCCGCGCATCTGGCCGGCGGCCAGAAGGGGGTGCTCCGGTACGACTACGACGCGCTCACCGACGCTGCCGGCGGGCACTGGCACATCCTGACCGGGTGCCGTAAAGGCCATGTCCGCCAAGCTCTTTCCGCCGGTGGTCCGGAGGCGGCCAGCGCTGCGCTGGCCGATCTGGTGGACCGGTTCGGCGCCGACCGGGTCAGTGTCGAGCTCACCGGTCACGGTCATCCGCTCGACGACGAACGCAACACCGTGCTGGCCGGGTTGGCCCCGCGGTTCGGCGTCGGCGTCGTGGCCACCACCGCCGCGCACTTCGCGGCCCCGTCGCGGGGCCGGCTGGCCATGGCGATGAGCGCCATCCGGGCCCGGCAGTCGCTCGACGAGGCGGCCGGCCGGCTGGCTCCGCTGGGTGGTGCGCACCTGCGCTCGGGGGAGGAGATGGCCCGGATCTTCGCCAACCGTCCCGAAGCCGTCACCGCGGCAGCCGAATTGGCGCAGCAGTGCGCGTTCGGCCTGCGGCTGATCGCCCCGCAGCTGCCGCCGTATGACGTGCCGGCCGGGCACACCGAGGACAGCTGGCTGCGGGAGCTGGTGATGATCGGCGCGGCCGACCGCTACGGCCCGCGCGACACCGCCCCCACCGCCTACGCCCAGATCGAACGGGAACTCGACATCATCGCCGGCCTGAAGTTCCCGGGCTATTTCCTGGTGGTGCACGACATCACCCGGTTCTGCCGGGACAGCGACATCCTGTGCCAGGGCCGGGGTTCGGCCGCCAACTCGGCGGTCTGCTACGCGCTGGGGGTCACCGCGGTCGACCCGATCGCCAACGAATTGCTGTTCGAACGCTTCCTGTCCCCGGCCCGGGACGGGCCGCCGGACATCGACATCGACATCGAATCGGATCTGCGCGAGAACGTCATCCAGTACGTCTACGAACGCTACGGCCGCGACTACGCAGCCCAGGTGGCCAACGTCATCACCTACCGGGGGCGAAGTTCGGTGCGGGACATGGCTCGTGCGCTCGGCTACTCACAGGGCCAGCAGGACGCCTGGAGCAAGCAGATCAGCCGGTGGAACGGCCGGGCCGATTCCCCGGACGTGGAGGACATTCCCGGGTCGGTGGTCGAGCTGGCCGGCGAGATCGCCGATCTGCCCCGGCACATGGGCATCCACTCCGGCGGCATGGTGATCTGCGACCGCCCGATCGCCGACGTGTGCCCGGTGGAGTGGGCCCGCATGGCGAACCGCAGCGTGCTGCAGTGGGACAAGGACGACTGTGCGGCAATAGGTCTGGTGAAATTCGATCTGCTCGGACTGGGCATGCTCTCGGCCCTGCACTATGCGGTGGACCTGCTCGCCGAGCACAAGGGGCTGCACGTCGACTTCGCGAAGCTGGATCTCTCGGAGCCGGCCGTCTACGAGATGCTGCAGCGCGCCGACTCGGTCGGGGTGTTCCAGGTCGAGTCGCGCGCGCAGATGGCCACCCTGCCCCGGCTGAAACCTCGGGTGTTCTACGACCTGGTGGTCGAGGTGGCCCTGATCCGTCCCGGCCCCATCCAGGGCGGGTCCGTGCATCCCTACATCCGCCGCCGCAACAAGCTGGATCCGGTGGTCTACGACCATCCCTCGATGAAGCCGGCGCTGCGAAAGACGTTGGGGGTTCCGCTGTTCCAGGAACAGCTGATGCAGTTGGCGGTCGACTGCGCCGGGTTCAGCCCGGCCGAGGCCGATCAGCTGCGCCGGGCGATGGGATCCAAACGGTCGACGGAGAAGATGCGCCGGTTGCGCGGCCGGTTCTACGACGGGCTGCGCGAACTGCACGGCATCGAGGGTGCGCTGGCCGACCGGATCTACGAGAAGCTGGAGGCCTTCGCCAATTTCGGCTTCCCCGAGAGCCATGCGCTCAGTTTCGCCTCACTGGTGTTCTACTCGTCGTGGCTCAAGCTGCACCACCCCGCCGCGTTCTGCGCCGCGCTGCTGCGGGCACAGCCGATGGGCTTCTATTCGCCGCAGTCGCTGGTGGCCGATGCCCGCCGGCATGGTGTGGTGGTGCACGGCCCGTGCGTGAACGCCAGTCTGGCGCACGCCACACTGGAGAACGCCGGCCTCGAGGTCCGGCTCGGGCTGGGCGCGGTCCGTCACGTCGGCGACGAGCTGGCGCAGCGGCTGGTCGAGGAGCGAAAGGCCAACGGCCCGTTCGCATCTCTGCTCGATCTGACCGGTCGCCTGCAATTGAGCGTGCCGCAGACCGAGGCGCTGGCCACGGCGGGGGCGCTCGGCTGCTTCGGCGTCGACCGGCGTGAGGCGCTGTGGGCGGCGGGCGCGGCCGCCGGCGAGCGGGCCGACCGGCTGCCCGGTGTCGGGACGACATCGCACACCCCGGCGCTGCCCGGGATGAGCGCGCTGGAACTGGCGGCCGCCGATGTGTGGGCCACCGGTGTGTCACCGGACAGCTATCCCACCCAGTTCCTGCGGGCCGACCTGAACGCCCTCGGCGTGGTGCCCGCCGGCGAGCTGCTCGGTGTGTGCGACGGCACCCGGGTGCTGGTGGCCGGGGCGGTCACGCATCGCCAGCGTCCGGCGACCGCGCAGGGTGTGACGTTCATGAACCTCGAGGACGAGACCGGTATGGTCAATGTGCTCTGTTCGCAAGGGATTTGGGCACGCAACCGCCGGCTGGCGCAGACGGCGCCGGCGCTGGTGGTGCGGGGGATCGTGCAGAACGCCAGCGGCGCGGTCACGGTCGTCGCCGATGGGATGCGCCCGCTCGACCTGCGGGTGGGCTCCCGATCCCGCGACTTCCGCTAGCCGCTACTCGGCGAGTGTGCGTGTCGGTCCGCCGACACGCCGTCGCCGCCGTACTTCTGTGCACGCTCGCGGAGTCAGCCCTGCGGTGTGCCCCAAACCTTTTCGATGTCGATACGGATCCGGGTGCTGTATTGCTCCATTGCCTCGGTCATCCCGAACTGCTCGGCGGCGGCGCTGTACTTGGCCCAGTACGGCCGATCGCTGCGGGCGTCGACTCCCTCGGCGTCCACCCGCGCGGTGCCGGCCACCACCACGATCCCGCCGCCGTTGCCGTCGGAATCGAGGTTCAGACTCACCTGCGGGTGGCGACGGATGTGCGCGACCTTCGCCGCGCCGGGCATCGTGTAGAGGTAGATCGCCGATCCGTCGAAGTGGAACCAGATCAGCCGCGGCACCGGCAACCCGGACTTCGCGATGGTGGTGAGCCAGCCGTATTGGTCGGCGACAAGTCTGTTGGACATCTCATCGGTCAGGTCAATGGCCATGTCCTCGAATGTAACCTGGCGGGATGCCCCTCAACCTGTCCAATGATGAACTGTTGACCACCACCCGGTCGGTGCGCAAGCGGCTGGACTTCGACAAACCGGTGCCGCGCGAGGTGCTGATGGAATGTCTGGAGTTGGCGTTGCAGGCGCCCACGGGCTCCAATGCGCAGGGCTGGCAATGGGTGTTCGTCGACGACCGGGCGAAGAAGAAGGCCCTGGCCGACATCTACCGGGCCAACGCCACGCCCTACCTGGATGCCGAGAAGCCGGAGTACGGCGACGTCCGCGATCAGCAGATCGGGGCCGTGATGAATTCGGCGAAGTATCTCAACGAGCACTTCGAGGAGGCGCCGGTGCTCATGATCCCGTGCCTCGAGGGCCGCCCCGACGGCGCGCCGGCCGGGATCAGCGCGTCGTACTGGGGATCACTGTTGCCGGCGGTGTGGAGCTTCATGCTCGCGCTGCGCTCGCGCGGGCTCGGCTCGGCGTGGACCACCCTGCACCTGATCGGCGACGGCGAGAAGCAGGCCGCCGACGTCCTCGGCATTCCGTTCGACACGCACGCCCAGGGTGGTTTGTTCCCGATCGCCTACACCAAGGGCACCGATTTCAAGCTGGCCAACCGGCTGCCGGCCGAGCAGCTGACCCATTGGAACACCTGGTAGTCGCGCCTACCGGTGCGCGGACAGCAGCCAGGCCGGTAGGGACTTGCGGCCGTTCGGCTCGTCGCGGATGTCGGCCCCGCCGAACGGCCCCAACGCCTCGCCGACGTTCGGCGGCATGTGGCCGTGGATGCGGGCCGGCCGGATCTCGTCGATGGTCCAGTACGGGCTGACCGCGGCACGCAGTTCGGCCTCGTCGACGGCGTTGACCGGGCTGTCACCGGGCATGCCCGTCTTGTCGAAGACCAGGACGAAGTACGACGCGCCGGGCGCGGCGGCTCGCACGATCGAACGCTGGTAGCCGTCGCGCAGCTCGACCGGCATCGAGTGGAACAGGGTCGAATCGATGATGGTGCCGAACCGGCCGTCATAGCCGCCGAAGTCGCTGATGTCGGCGACCTCGAAGGCGGCGTTGGTCAGGCCGCGTCGGGCGGCCTCGGCGCGGGCCAGTTCGATCGCCGTCGGCGCCTGGTCCAGGCCGACGACGGTGAAGCCGCGCTCGGCGAGGTCCATCGCGGTGGCCGCCTCGCCGCAACCGGCGTCGAGCACGTCGCCGTGCACGAGGCCGGCCGCGATCAGCGCGGCGATCTCGGGCTGCGGTTCACCGATGCTCCACGGCGGACGGGCGCCCATCTCGGGTGCCTCGCCCCGGTAGGCCTGTTCGAACATCGCGTCGCTCGGTTGCTCGGTCATGTTCTCCGGTCTACCGACGATCCGTAGATGTGTCAAGTAAACTGACATCCATGGCTGCCAACCCGCCGCTGGGCTATGTGATGCACCGTCTGCACATGGCGTTGCGCGGCGAGGTCACGGAGGCCGTCCTCGAACCGCTCGGCCTGACCTTTCCCGAGTACATCTGCCTGCGGATGCTCTCGCATTCGCCCGGCGCGTCGAACGCCGAGCTGGCGCGCAACATCAGCGTGTCCCGGCAGGCCATGAACCTGGTTCTGCGCGGGCTGCAGGACCGGGGTCTGGTTCGGCGTCCGCCGACGGCCGAGAAGGGCCGTGCGCGTCCCGCCGAGCTGACGGCGGCGGGCTCGAAGTTGTTGGGGCGCACGGACTCCGGTGTCCGGGCTGCCGAGGAGCGGATCCTGGCCACGTTGAGCGGGGCCGACCGCGCCCAGTTCCGCAGGATCCTGGCGGCCCTGATCTAGACGGCTCCGGTGAACCCCTGCTGACGCCAGGCTTCGTACACCGCGACGGCGGCCGCATTCGACAGGTTCAGCGATCGGCGGCCGGCCAGCATCGGGATGCGCACCCGCGCGGTGACGTGCGGATCGGCCAGCGTCCGTGCATCCAGCCCGGTGGGTTCCGGGCCGAACAACAGGACATCGCCGGGGCGATAGGCGATCTCGGCGAACGAGGTATCCGAATGTGCGGTGAACGCGAACACGCGCGCCGGTGTCACGGCCGCCCACGCGTCGTCGAGCGATGCGTGCACCGTCACCGACGCCAGGTCGTGGTAGTCCAGCCCGGCGCGGCGCAGCTTCGGCTCGGACAGGTCGAACCCCAACGGCTCGACCAGATGCAGCTCGGCGCCCGTGGCCGCCACCATCCGGATCGCGTTGCCGGTGTTCGGCGCGATCCGGGGGGAGTAGAACATCAGCTTGAACACTCCACGATGATGGCAGCATGCTCTGGACCGACCGCGAGTTCACCGACCATGACTTCCGTGACGAGGATCTGGGCGGACTGCAGACCGAGCGGGTGGTGTTCGACGGGTGCCACTTCGGCGGGGTCAACCTCAGCGAATCCGAGCATCGCGGCAGCGCCTTCCGCAACTGCCGGTTCGACCGCACCACGTTGTGGCACAGCACCTTTCGGGCGTGCAGTCTGATGGGTTCGGTATTCACCAACTGCCGGTTGCGACCGGTGCTGCTCGACGAGGTCGACCTCACCCTGGCCGTGCTCGGCGGGGCCGACCTGCGCGGCGTCGACCTGTCCGGCTGCCGGCTGCGCGAGGCATCGCTGGTGGAGGCCGACCTGCGCAGGGCGGTGCTGCGCGACGCGGACCTCACCGGAGCCCGCACGGTGGGCGCCCGGTTCGAGGACGCCGACCTGCGCGGCGCGCGCGTGGACCCGACCTTCTGGACGACGGCCCGGACACGCGGCGCCAAGGTGGATCTGGGTCAGGCGGTGGCGCTCGCCGCCGCCCACGGTCTGGTCATCGAATAGCGCCGAGCGTCCGCCTTTGTACGGTCGCCCGCGGCGTGTCGTGTACAGACACGGCCGCTCGCGGTGGCGGGTCGGCGAGCGGCTAGCTGGCTTTGAGCCGGAGCTTCCAGCGCACGAAGCCGGTGTAGGCAATGCAGATCGCGGCCAGCATCGCCATGTCGAAGAGCCAGGCCGCCGGCGTGTGCTTCCAGTGACTGTCATCGGGCATCAGCGGCGCCGGCACCAGCCGGGTCAGGTCGATCGTCGACGCCGATGTGGCGAACCCCCAGCGGGCCGGCGTCACCCAGGACAATTGGTCGAGCACCACCCGATCCGTCACCGGGATCAATCCGCCGGAGAACACCAGCTGGCTCATCACCGCGACCACCAGCAGCGGCATGATCTGTTCGGCCGAGCGGGCCAGCGCCGACAGCGCCAGCCCCGTCATGGCCGCGGCCACACACGTCGCGGCAATGTCCACGAAGAGCTCGAGGGTGCGCCCGCTCAGGAAGGCGCCGGAGTCGACGGAACCCTCGCCCCAGCCCTTGCCCAGGACCGTGATGGTCACCACGATCACCGACTGGATGATCGCGAACACGGTGAAGACCGCGATCTTGGCCAGCAGATAGGCGGTGGTCGACAGGCCGACGGCCTGTTCGCGGCGGAAGATGGCCCGCTCGCCGATCAGTGCCCGCACCGTCAGCGCGGTGCCCATGAAGATGGCGCCCACGTTGAGCATCACCAGGATCTGACCCGGCTCGTTCGGTGAGGCACCGCCCTGGATCGCGGGGATCGGCAGGCCGAAGCCCACGCTGGCACCGTCGGGTCCGCCGCCCGGCACGGACAGCGACAGCACACCCATGATGAACGGCAGGAACAGTAGGAACGCCGAGTAGGCCCGGTCGGACACCACCAACCTGACCTGCCGGCGGGCGATGGTGAACAGCTGCCGCTTGAGGCTGGTTTTCGCTGGCTTGCCCAGATCGCTGGGGGCGGCGGCCTCCGGGGTGGGCGGCGGCGGGCCGCTGCGGTCGACGAACCGCCGGTGGGCTTCGTTCGCATCGCCGGCCACCGAACTGAAGATGTCGGCCCAGTTGGTGGTACCCATCGCCGCGCCGATGTCGCTGGGGGGTCCGCAGAACGCGGTCAGCCCGCCGGGCGCCAGCAGCAGCACCTGGTCGCAGACATCGAGGTAGGTCAGCGAGTGGGTCACCACCAGCACCACGCGGCCCGCGTCGGCCAGCTGCCGCAGCATCGTCATGACCGCGCGGTCCAGGGCGGGATCCAGGCCCGAGGTCGGCTCGTCGAGGATCAGCAGCGACGGCCCGGTCAGCAGCTCCATGGCCACCGAGGCCCGTTTGCGCTGGCCGCCCGACAGTTTCTCCACCCGGGTGCCGGCGTGCTGGGTCATCTCCAGCTCTTCGAGCACCTGCGCGACGACCTGCTCGCGGTCCTCCTTGGTGGTGTCGGGCGGCAGCCGTAGTTCGGCGGCGTACATCAGTGCCTGGTGCACGGTCAGCTGCCCGTGCACGACGTCGTCCTGCGGCACCATGCCGATCCGGGAACGCAGCGAGGCGTACTCGGCGTGGATGTCGTGGCCCTCGAAGGTGACGGTGCCGCTGGTCGGATGCGTCAGGCCGGCGACCTGGCGGGCGAAGGTCGACTTGCCGGCGCCGGATGGGCCGATCACCGCGGTCAGGGTGCCGGGCCGGGCGTCGATCGAGATGTTGTCGAGCAGCGTCTTGTTGCCCTCGATGGTCCAGGTCAGTCCCCGCACCTCGAGTCCACCGGTGCGGGTGGCCGCCTCGGTCTCCGAGCGCCGGACCAGTGTGCCGCCGGCGAAGACCAGGTCGACGTTGCCGATGGTGACCACGTCGCCGTCGCGCAGCGTGGCCGCGTCGACGCGCTGGCCGTTGACGAACGTGCCGTTGATACTGCGGTTGTCTGTGATTTCTGCGGTCCCCGCGGGCCCTGGAATCAGGGTGGCGTGGTGGCGCGAGGCCAGCACGTCGGCAACGACGATGTCGTTGTCGGTGGCGCGACCGATCTTGATGGCGCCCTCCGGCACATCCTGCGACCGGCCCGGCCGCAGGATCTTGAGCATGCTGGTGGCCAGGTTGGTGTTGTCACCGGTGGGCAGCGCGGTGGGGCCCATCTGGGTCGGCAGGTTGCCCGGTGCCGTGGGCGCCGGCGTGGGGGCGGACATCGGCGGCGGGGTCGGGATCGGGGCCGACGGGGGTCGCACGGGCGGCGGCGGGTACGACGGCTGCGGAGCGCTCGGGTATGCCGGCGGCGGCGGGATCACGGTGGTGGCCGGGATCGCGGTGGTCTGCGGGGGCCGGCCGACCATGCCGGTGGCCTGGCCGACGTCGAAACGCAGCAGCGGGCCGTCGGGGTTGCCGATGTTGACCGCCGTGCCATCGGCGATGTCGACGGCGGGAACGCGGCGGCCGTTGACGAACAGTCCGTTGAGCGAGCCGTTGTCGATGGCGACCCAGCGGTTGTGGTCGAACCGCAGCAGCAGGTGTGCCCGCGAGATCAGCGGGTGGGCGATACGGACATCGGCGCGCAGGTCGCGGCCCACCACCACGTCATGGCCGGGAGCGAAAGTGCGCTGCGCTCCGTCGTATCGAACGGTCAATGCGGGAGCGACTGGTCGACTCATCGTCCCCAACTGTATCGGCTGGCGGGCCCGAGTCCGGACGGCCCGCACCACCGCATCTGTTCAGCCGTCAGTGCGAGACCTACTCGCAACCTGGCGCAGCCGGCGCTGAGCAGATGCGGGGGTTCAGCGGTCCGGCGCCCCCGTCACCACGCAGTGCGTGTGGCTGTAGATGGTCGGCATGCACAGGTTGCAGTGATCGCAGATGGACTGCACCCCGGAGTCCGCCTGGATGCGGTTGAGCAGGTCGGGTTCGGCCAGCAGCGCGCGGCCCATCGCCACGAAGTCGAACCCGGCGGCCATCGCCTTGTCCATGGTTTCGCGGTTGGTGATGCCGCCCAGCAGGATGATCGGCAGTTTCAATTCGGCGCGGAACTTCTCCGCGTCGCGCATCAGATACGCCTCGCGGTAGGGGTATTCGCGGAAGAACTTGTTGCCCGACATCCGCACGCCCCAGCTGATCGGGGGCTTGAAGTTGGCGGCGAACTCCTTGACCGGTGCACCGCCGCGGAACAGGTACATCGGATTCACCAGCGAGGACCCCGCGGTCAGTTCCAGGGCGTCCAGGCCGCCGTCGTCCTCGAGCCACTTCGCGGTCTGCAGCGACTCCTCGATCGGGATGCCGGCGCGCACCCCGTCGGACATGTTCAGCTTGGCCGTCACCGCGATCCGGTCGCCGACCTCGGCGCGCACCGCGCGAACCACCCCGCGGGCCACTTTCGCCCGGTTCTCCAGCGAGCCGCCGAACTCGTCGTCGCGGCGGTTGAGCAACGGCGACAGGAACGAACTGGCCAGATAGTTGTGCCCGAGGTGGATCTCGACGGCGTCGAAGCCGGCCTCGATGGCCAGCCGGGCGGCGTTGGCGTGGGCGTCGGTGACCTCGCGGATGTCGTCGCGGGTGGCCTTGCGCGCGAACCGCATCGACAGCGGGTTGAAGAACCGCACCGGTGCCAGAGCGGGCGCCTTGTTGGTGCGCGAATTGGCGACCGGCCCGGCGTGCCCGATCTGCGCGCTGATCGCCGCGCCCTCGGCGTGCACGGCGTCGGTCAGCCGGCGCAGACCGGGGACGGCCTCGGGTCGCATCCAGATCTGCCAGCCGTCGGTCCGGCCGCCCGGCGACACCGCGCAGTAGGCGACGGTGGTCATGCCGACACCGCCCGCGGCGGGGCGCCGGTGGTAGTTGATCAGGTCGTCGGTGACCAGGGCGTCCGGGGACGCCGCCTCGAACGTCGCGGCCTTGATGATGCGGTTGCGCAGCGTCAGCGGGCCGAGCTTGGCCGGACTGAACACATCGGGCTGGGTGTTCACCGTTGTGACTCTGCCAGAATGTCCACCGTGGGAGCGACAGTGCTGGACGGTAAGGCCACCCGGGACGAAATCTTCGTCGACCTGACGGAGCGGGTGGCGGCGTTGACCGCGGCGGGCCGCACGCCCGGGCTGGGCACCATCCTGGTCGGCGACGACCCGGGCTCGCAGGCCTATGTGCGCGGCAAGCACGCCGACTGCGCCAAGGTCGGCATCAACTCGATCCGCCGTGATCTGCCTGCCGACATCAGCCAGGCGGAGCTGGACGCCACCATCGACGAACTCAACGCCAACCCGGACTGCACCGGGTACATCGTTCAGCTGCCGCTGCCACGGGGTCGATTGGACGAGAACGCCGCCCTCGAGCGCATCGACCCGGACAAGGACGCCGACGGGCTGCATCCGACCAACCTCGGTCGGTTGGTATTGGGTGAGGAAGCGCCCCTGCCGTGCACCCCGCGCGGCATCGTGCATCTGCTGCGCCGGTACGACGTGCCGATCGCCGGCGCACACGTGGTGGTGATCGGCCGCGGCGTGACGGTCGGCCGCCCCCTGGGCCTGCTCCTGACCCGGCGCAGCGAGAACGCCACGGTGACGTTGTGCCACACCGGAACTCGCGATCTGCCGGCATTGACCCGGCAGGCCGACAT
Organism: Mycobacterium sp.; assembly: GCF_046330795.1. Lineage (GTDB taxonomy): Bacteria > Actinomycetota > Actinomycetes > Mycobacteriales > Mycobacteriaceae > Mycobacterium. The sequence continues at coordinate 552,796 of NZ_JAXLSA010000003.1, forward strand.
CATCGTCGCCGCCGTGGGTGTGCCGCACATGGTGACCGCGGACATGGTGAAACCCGGTGCGGCCGTTGTCGACGTCGGGGTCAGCCGGGTCGACGGAAAGCTCACCGGCGACGTGCATCCCGGCGTGTGGGACGTCGCCGGGCACGTGTCACCCAACCCCGGCGGAGTGGGGCCGTTGACGCGGGCCTTCCTGCTGACCAACGTCGTCGAGTCGGTCGAAGCGGGATGAGCTTTCGGACCGCCGTGCGCGCGCAGTGGCCGATCGTGGCGGTCGGCGTCATCTTCCTGACGGCGTTCGTCCTGGTGGCGGCGGGCTTCTGGCGCCGCGGCTCGCTACTGATCGGCATCGGCGTGGGGGTGGCAGCCGGTCTGCGGCTGGCGCTGTCCGACGATCGGGCGGGACTGTTGGCGGTGCGGTCCAAGGGGCTCGACGTCGCAATGACGGCATCGGTGGCGGCGTCGGTGATCTTCACGGCGTTCACGATCGATCCGCTGGGAACCAGCTAGCAGAAGTCACAGTCGATTCCCAGCTCGCCGGGTTAGCCTGCGCCGATGACGGGGGATCGCAAACTGCCGCTCGCGTTGACGTTGTGGTGGGCGCTGGCCATCCTGCCCGGGATGCTGGTGGTCGCGTTCGGTGGACTCGACCTGATGGGCAACATCACCGGGTCGATCATGATCGTCTGGATCGTCGGCTACCTGGCGCAGTTGGCCGCGTTCATGTGGGCCAGCAGACTCACCGGCCGCGACAACATGATCGGCTGGTTCATCGCCTCGCTCGCGCCGTGGGCGGTCGACTGGTCGGCCCCGTTCTCGCTTCTCTATCCGCTGCTGGTGGCGGTGCTGGTCGGCGGCCAGGCCTGGTGGATGTACCGGTCGTCGGTCGCGCAGAAAGATCTCGAGCAGCATGGCGTCCCGGCCGTCGGCGTGGTGCTCAGCGTCAAACAGCCGATCATGAACATGGTGATCAACAACGCCTACATCCGGCGCACGATGCAGCTGCGGATCGAACGGTCCGACGGCGTGGCGCCGTACGAGGCCAAGTACTCGGGGACGTTCATGTTCGGCAACATTCCCGATCCCGGTGACCGGTTCAACCTGCGGGTGGACCCGATGAACCCGAACCGGTTCGAGGTCGTCGACGGGGAAGCCGGGCCGGCCGCAGAGTCGACGTTCACGACGCAGGACTGGGGCAATTTCACTGCGCCGGTGGATGATTCGGTGGCAACGGGGCTGCAGAAGCTGGCCGATCTGCACGCCAGCGGTCAGCTCAGCGACGCCGAATTCACGGCCGCGAAGGCGCGGCTGCTCAATGGCTAGCCCAGCGTCGACCGGATGCACACCGTGATGTAGGGCAGCGCCACACCCGTGGCCTGCGCCAGGGCGGGATGCGTGGCGAGCAGTTCGCGTACCTCGTCGAGCACCCGGGTGCGCACGTCGGTCGGGGAGGTGATGCAGTAGCTGCGCGACGCCACCAGATCGACAACCGCTTGCGGCGTCAGGTAATTCGTCCACTCGACGTGCAGCCGTTCGGGTTCGGTGAACGGCGCGGGCAACGACAGCTTGTGGCTGAACGGGTCGTCCTCGGGCCCGATGATCCGGCCCAGATCCTTCACCCAGCCGAGCCGTTCGTCGCGCGTGTTCCACACCAGACCGAGGCGGCCGCCGGGCCGCAGCACCCGGGCGACCTCGGGGATTGCGCGTTCGGGATCGACCCAGTGCCACGCCTGTGCCACCAGTACCGCGTCGACACTGTTGTCGGGCAACGGGATTTCCTCCGCGGTGCCCAGCAGTGCCGGCGTCTGCGGCAGAGCATGGCTGAGGACCTCGAGCATCTCGGCGATCGGGTCGACGGCCACGACGTTCAGGCCGCGTTCCACCAGCCGGGTGGTGAGCTTGCCGGTCCCGGCGCCCAGGTCCAGCACGTCGCGCGCGCCGGCGGGCAGCAGCCAGTCGATGGCCTCCGGCGGGTACGACGGACGGCCCCGTTCGTAGGCGGCGGCCTGCGCGCCGAAGGACAGGGAGCGATCGCTCACCGGTCGGCCAGCTCGAGGGTGCGGCGAACCAGCTCGCCCACGGCATCAGTCTCGATCAGGAAACCGTCATGGCCGCAGTCGGATTCGATCACGTCGAGCCGGTCGCAGCCGGGCAGCAGCTCGGCCAGCTCGCGCTGCAGACGCAGCGGATAGAGCCGATCGGAGGTGATGCCGCCGACCACCACCGGCACCGGGCACGCGCGCAGCGCGGCCGCCACGCCGCCGCGTCCTCGGCCCACGTCGTGGCTGGACAGCGAATCCGACAGCGCCACATAGCTTCCCGCGTCGAAGCGGGTCAGTAGCTTGTCGCCCTGGTGCTGCAGGTAGCTCTGCACGGCGTAGCGCCCACCGTCGAGCGGGTTCTCGTCGCCCTGGGCGTCGTTGGTGAACCGCTCGTCGAGGTCGAGTTCACCGCGGTAGGTCAGGTGCGCGAACTGGCGGGCGATCTTCAGGCCCGCGTCCGGCGTGCTGCCGGTGTCGTAGTAGTCGCCGCCCTGCCAGTTCGGGTCGGCCTTGATGGCCGCGATCTGGGTGCACTGGGTGCCGATCTGGTCGGCGGTGGCACGGGCGCCGACGGCGAGCACGAGGGCCGCGCGGACCGAATCGGGATGTCCGACTGCCCATTCCAGCGCGCGGGCACCGCCCATGGAGCCACCGATCACTGCGGCCACCTGGTCGATGCCCAGTGCGGCCAGGGCGGCCACGTCGGCGGCAACCTGGTCGCGGATCGTCACGGCGGGAAATCGGGAACCCCACGGCTTGCCGTCGCGCGCAAGGGAACTGGGCCCCGTCGAGCCGCGGCAGCCGCCCAGGACATTGGTGGCGATGGCGCACCACTTGGTGGTGTCGATCGGAGCGCCGGGGCCGGCGATGCCGTCCCACCAGCCCTCGGTCGGGTGGCCGGGACCGGCCGGGCCGACGACGTGCGAGTCGCCGGTCAATGCGTGCAGCACGATGACGACGTTGTCGCGCGTGGGGGACAGCTCGCCCCAGCGTTGGACGGCGATGCTGACGTCGTCGAGGACCGCACCGCTCTCGAGTGTCAGCGGGCCGATGTCGATGATCCCGGTTTCGCCCTCGGCGGGGAGCGCCACGGTGGTGGCGCGATCTTGCGAGATGGTCATGTCAGGCTCGCTCAACTGGCCGTCACTGCCTGGGGGGCAACGGCTCTGGCGGCCGCCAGGCCGCACGACAGGTCGGCCAGGATGTCGTCGATTCCCTCGATGCCGACGGCCAGCCGGACCAGGCCGGGGGTGACGCCGCTGGCCAGCTGCTCCTCGGCGGCGAGCTGCTGATGCGTGGTGGACGCCGGGTGGATGACCAGCGAGCGCACGTCGCCGATGTTGGCGACATGGCTGTGCAGTGTCAGCGCGTCGACGAACGCCTTGCCCGCCGACACTCCGCCGGCCAGCTCGAAGGACAGCACGCCACCGACGCCCTTGGGCGCCAGTTCTTTTGCCCGCTGGTGCCACGGCGACGACGGCAGTCCGGCGTAGTTGACGCTCAGCACACCGTCAGCGGCTTCGAGGAACTCGGCGACCCGCTGGGCGTTGGCGACATGGCGTTCGATACGCAGGCTCAGCGTCTCGAGCCCCTGCGCGATGAGGAAGGCGTTGAAAGGTGAAGCGGCCGAACCGAGGTCGCGCAGCAGCTGCACCCGGGCCTTCAGCGCGTAGGCGGGCGCCCCGAGGTCGGCGAACACCACGCCGTGGTAGCTGGGGTCCGGTTCGGTGAATCCGGGGAACCGGCCGCTGGCCGTCCAGTCGAAGTTTCCGCCGTCGACGATCACCCCGGCGATGGCCGAACCGTGGCCACCCAGGTACTTGGTCGCCGAGTGGACCACGATGTCGGCGCCGTGGGCGATGGGCTGGATCAGGTAGGGCGTGGCGATGGTGTTGTCGACGATCAGCGGCACCCCGTTGTCGTGGGCGACGCCGGCGACCCCGGGGATGTCGAGGATGTCGATCTGGGGGTTCGAGATGGTCTCGGCGAAGAACGCCTTGGTGTTCGGCCGCACGGCGGCGCGCCACGAGTCGACGTCGTCCGGGTTGTCGACGAAGGTGGTCTCGATGCCGAGCTTCGGCAGCGTGTAGTGCAGCAGGTTGTAGGTGCCGCCGTACAACCGGGGTGAGGACACGACGTGATCTCCGGCGCCCGCGATATTGAGGATTGCGAACGTCTCGGCGGCCTGCCCGGAGGACAGGAACAGCGCGGCGACGCCGCCCTCGAGCGCCGCGATGCGTTGCTCGACGACGTCGGTGGTCGGATTCATCAGGCGGGTGTAGATGTTGCCCGGTTCGGCCAGGCTGAACAGCGCCGCGGCGTGGTCGGTGTTGTTGAAGGTGTACGACGTGGTCTGGTAGATCGGCAGCGCCCGCGCATTGGTCGCGGAGTCCGGGGACTGTCCGGCGTGGATCTGCTTGGTCTCGAACGACCAGTCGATGGTTGGGTTGTCAGCACTCATGAGGCCCTCCAGGTCAGGGGCCCGTCCATCGGACCCGCGCTTGCCGTGCAGCAGTGAAGCTGCTCAACCTGGTCATCACCCGGGGCACCCCACCGCGGTTGGAGGGTTGCCGGCCAGCGAGCCGGGGCTTGACGCTGGCGCTCATGACCGGCACCCAGGGTATCGCACCCCGGCGGTGCACTGCCAACGAGTTGTCGGAACGCAGCTCAGGCGTGCCGCTCCTGCGGATGCGGAGTGCTGTGCGCGTCGAGGAATTCGGTGATCAGCCCGGCGATCAGATCGGGCGCCTCGAGCATCGGGATGTGCCCGACGCCGTCGAGGTGGGTGATCTTCTCCACGGCGGGCAGATGCTCGTGGAAGTGCCGGCTGAACCGCGGATGCGGCAGTACCCGGTCGTATTCGCAGGTGACGAAGTGCACGGGCGCCTTGGACTGGGCGAGTTCTTTGAGCCCCGGCGCGAGCAGCGACTTGATCAGCAGCTGGACGTAGGCCGGGCAGTGGGTGGCGTCCTCGATGGTCATCAGCAGTTCGTCCTCGGGCGGGCCGTCGGCCGGACCGCTGATCGGCCAGGTCGCCACGCGCCGGGCGTAGGGCAGGCGCAGGATCAACGGGCCCAGCCAGCGGGCGGCCAGCAGGACGGGTCCACCGAGCAGGAACTTGGTGACGATCTCGAACTTGACCGGTGACAGGTCGCTCCAGCCGCCGGCCGGGGCGATCGCGGTCAGCGTGCGGGCCCGGCCGCGGCGCTCGAGTTCGAAGGACACCCAGCCGCCCAGGGAATTGCCGACGATGTGGGCGGTTTCCCAGCCCAGCGCGTCGAGCTGGCGTTCGATGTCGTCGGCGAAGACATGGGTGTCCAGCAGGAACGTGCCGGCTCGCGGACCGCCGTGGTGGCCGACCATGGTCGGTGCGTGGACCTCGTAGCGGCCGGTGCCGGCGATCTTCGGGGCCACGTTGGTCCACACCTGCTGGGAGCACAGGAACGGGTGCAGCAGAAGGACGGGTTCGCCGGAGCCCAGGTGAATGGGGTCGCGCAGAATCGCCATGCGACCGACTGTACCGGTTATCCAGTACCGGCGGTACTGGATGATCGCCCGGCCAATCCCGCGAGGGTGCGCAAAGGTCCGTGTCGCGACGGCGTGTCGCGGACCGACGCGCACGCTGGGCGGCAGATGCGTCGGACCCTCTGGATAGGGTCGGTCCGTGATCGTCACCACCATCAACGTCAACGGCATCCGCGCGGCGGTCAAGGAGCGCTCCACGGACAACCTCGGTCTGTTGGCGTGGCTGAAGACCACCCGGGCCGATGTGGTGTGTCTGCAGGAGACTCGCGCCGACGACGCGCAGATCGCCGAGGCGCTGGCGCCCGCGCTGGCCGACGGGTGGCACCTCGAGTCGGCGGTCCCGCACGTCAAGGGGCGCAACGGCGTGGCGGTGCTGTCGCGGACACCGTTCGACGGTGTGCGGATCGGTTGTGGTGCGGCTGAATTCGAAGCACATGGCCGCTACCTCGAGGTGGAAACCGCGGGGGTGACGATCGCCAGTGTGTACTTCCCGACCGGCGAGGCCGAGACCGACCGGCAGCTCGAGAAGGAACGGTTCATGGCCGCCGTGGCCGCGCGGATGGAGCAGCTGCTGGCCGCCGGCACCGAGGCCGTCCTGTGCGGTGACTGGAACATCGCGCACACCGAGGCCGACATCAAGAACTGGAAGGGCAACGTCAAGAAGGCCGGGTTCCTGCCACAGGAGCGTCAGTGGCTCAGCGACGTGCTGGCCACCGGCTGGGTGGATGTGGTGCGGCAGATGCATCCCGGCGTGGCCGGACCGTATGCCTGGTGGTCGTGGCGGGGTCAGGCCTTCGACAACGACGCCGGCTGGCGCATCGACTACCACCTGGTGACGCCGGGCCTGGCCGCGCGCGTCGTCGCCGCCGAGACAGAACGTCCCGCCGCGTACGCGTTGCGGTGGTCCGACCACGCACCGGTGACGGTGCAGTTCGGCTAGCAATCGCCGGCCCACCCATCTGTTCAGGGTGGCTGCGAGGTCCACCCGGGATTCGGGTCGGGGAGTGCTGAGCAGATGCGGGGTGGCTCGGTCGCACATGAAAAGATGGGCCGATCATGAGCAAACAGGTCGTCTTCTCCGGCGCGCAACCCACCTCCGACTCGCTGCACCTGGGCAATGCGCTGGGTGCGGTCAACCAGTGGGTGGCGATGCAGGACGAGTACGACGCCTACTTCTGCGTGGTCGACCTGCACGCCATCACCGTCGCGCAGGATCCGGCGGTGCTCCGCAACCGCACGCTGGTGACCGCCGCGCAGTACCTGGCCCTGGGGATCGACCCGGCCAGGGCGACCGTGTTCGTCCAGAGCCACGTGCCCGCGCACGCCGAATTGGCTTGGGCGCTGGGCTGTTTCACCGGATTCGGGCAGGCATCGCGGATGACGCAGTTCAAGGACAAGGCCGCCAAACAGGGGGCCGACGCCACCACCGTGGGGCTGTTCACCTATCCGGTCCTGATGGCTGCCGACATCCTGCTCTACGACGCCGAGCTGGTCCCGGTGGGGGAGGATCAGCGCCAGCACCTCGAGCTGACCCGCGACGTCGCCCAGCGTTTCAACGCGCGCTTCGGTGACACCCTGATCGTGCCCGAGGCCATGATTCCCAAGGCCACCGCCAAGATCTTCGACCTGCAGGACCCGACGGCCAAGATGAGCAAATCGGCGGCCACCGAGGCCGGGCTGATCAGCCTGCTCGACGATCCGGCCCGCACGGCCAAGAAGATCCGGTCGGCGGTCACCGACAGCGATCGCGACATCCGGTTCGATCCCGATACCAAGCCGGGTGTCTCCAATCTGCTGACCATCCAGTCGGCGGTCACCGGGACCGGCATCGACGAATTGGTCACCGGCTACCAGGGCCGCGGCTACGGCGACCTGAAGAAGGACACCGCCGAAGCGGTCGTCGAGTTCGTCACGCCGATCAAGGCCCGGGTCGACGAGTTGGTCGGTGACCCGGCCGAGCTCGAGGCGGTGCTGGCGGCCGGCGCGCAGCGCGCCCGGGAGGTGTCTGCAAAGACGCTGAACCGGGTATATGAGCGGATAGGGTTCCTACCGCAACTGTCCTGACGCGATTCGTGGAGACTGGATGACCGACCCGGCCAAGCCCGGCTTCCTCGACCGGGTGCGGGCGCGAATGCCGTGGTTCGACCACGTCCTGCGGGCCCAGCAGCGCTACAACGACAGCAAGGGCGACTTCTACGCCGCCGGCATCACGTACTTCACCATCTTCGCGATGTTCCCGATCCTGATGGTCGGCTTCGCCGCCGGTGGTTTCGTCCTGGCCGGGCGGCCCGAGTTGCTCGAGCGGATCGAGAACCGGATCAAGGCGGTGATCAACGGGGACCTGGGACAGCAGATCGTGCAGTTGATGGATTCGGCGATCGCCTCCCGCACCTCCGTCGGCATCATCGGCCTGGCCACCGCGCTCTGGGCCGGGCTGGGCTGGATGAACAACCTGCGCGAGGCCCTGAGCCAGATGTGGGGCACCTACCGCGGCGAGTCGCCGGGATTCGTGCGGGCCAAACTCGCCGACGCGATGATGTTGGTGTCGACGTTCGTCGCGATCCTGCTGACCTTGGTGCTCACGGCGCTGGGCAACATGTCACTGATGGAAAAGGTGTTGGGCTGGATCGGGATTCACGACACGTCGGCGTTGTCGACGCTCTTGACGATCGTCTCGCAGGTGATGTCGCTGGCTGTGTCGTGGCTGCTGTTCACCTGGATCATCGCGCGGCTGCCCCGCGAGAGGGTGACGTGGCGCAGCAGTGCCCGGGCCGGGCTGATCGCGGCGGTCGGCTTCGAGATCTTCAAACAGGTCGGTTCGATCTACCTGCGTTCGGTGGTCACCGGCCCGGCAGGTGCGACGTTCGGGCCGGTGCTGGGCCTGATGGTGTTCGCCTACATCACCGCGCGCCTGGTGTTGTTCTCCACCGCCTGGGCCGCGACGGCCAGTGACACGCCGCGGGCTGCCGAGGCCGAGCGGCCGCCGCCGCCACCACCGGCCGTCATCCACAACCGGGTTGCCCCGGGACTCGGTCCGCTGCAGGTGGCCGGCGCGGTGCTGGCGGGAGCCGTTGGCGTGCTGGGTCTTTCGCGACTCCGGCGGGGCCGGTGAGCATTTCCACGCCGTGGTCCCGGCAGCTGGGTCTGCGGGTGCCGATCGTCAACGCGCCGATGGGCGGCGCCGCCGGTGGCCGGCTGGCCGCCGCGGTGTCGGGGGCCGGCGGCCTGGGGCTGGTCGGGATGGGCAGTGCCGCAACGGTTTCAAGTCTGCGCGCCGAGCTGGATCAGCTGGGCGACACCGGGCCGTTCGGCGTCGGGTTGGTGCACTGGGTGATGGCCGACCGGCCGGATCTGTTCGAGACGGCGCTGGCGGCGCGGCCGACCCTGCTCAGCGTCAGCTTCGGCGACGACTACTCCTGGGTGTCCCGGGTGCACGACGCCGGCAGCGCCGCGGCGATCCAGGTGGCGGACCTGGATGCGGCCCGGCGAGCCGCCGATGCGGGCGTCGACGTCATCGTGGCGCGCGGCCTCGAGGGCGGCGGACACGGGGCGCCACTGATCGGCACCCTGCCGCTGCTGGCCGAGGTGCTCGACGCGGTCGAGGTGCCGGTACTGGCGGCCGGCGGCATCGCGTCGCCGCGCGCCCTGGCCGCCGTGCTGGCCGCCGGTGCGTCGGGCGCCTGGATCGGCACCGCCTTTGCGGCCTGCGCCGAATCGCTGACCCCCGAGCCCGCCCGCCGGCAATTGCTGGGTGCGCGTTCGGTTGACACAATGACCACGCGTCAGTTCGACCTGGCCGCGCAATACCGTTGGCCTGCAACACTTCCCGAGCGGGTACTGATCGACAGCGTGGGACGCCCGACGCCGGTGAACGCGGGGCAGGGCGTTGGCTCGGCCACCACGTCCGAGCCGGCTGCGGCGGTGCTCGACAAGCTGGCCCGCGGAGCGGAGGACCTGCTCAGGCGGTCCCGCGGTTACGTCGATTGACCTGGCGGGCGCCCAGCATCAGGAAGAACACGATGACGCCGCCCACCACCGCGACGCCGACGCGCACCGGGGTGGCATCGATGGCGGGCAGCAGTGGGGCCGCGTGCGCGGAAGCGGCCGCGGGGTCGTCCTTCTTGGGCAGCAGCGACGGATCGGGGTCGATCAGCGTGCCGACCCGGGTTCCGGGCGGGGTGGCGAAGCCGTAGTCCAGCAGGTGTGCGGCCTGCTCCCAGGGCGCGATCGGTTCGCGGGTGCCGTGCAGCAGCACCGCCACCAGTCGGCGGCCGTCGCGCTCGGCGGCGCCGACGAACGTCTGGCCGGCGTCGTCGGTGTAGCCGGTCTTGCCGCCGAGGGCGCCGGGGTAGTTGTAGAGCAGCTTGTTGTCGTTCTCGAGCTGGTAGCCGGGGTGGTCGCCGTCCTCACCGGCGTGACCGGGGAAGTCGAACGTCTTGGTGGCGACGATGTCGGCGAACGTCGGGTTCATCCACGCGTACCGGTAGAACAGGCCGATGTCGTAGGCCGAGGTGCTCATGCCGGGGCCGTCCAGGCCGGAGGGCGTGGCCACCCGGGTGTCGCGGCCGCCGAGCTTGCTGGCCAGCGTGTTGATCTTGCCCAGCGCGACGTCCATGCCGCCGAGTTGCGCGGCCAGCGCGTGGGCGGCGTCGTTGCCGGAGTGCATCAGCAGGCCGTGCAGCAGCTGGTTGACGGTGTAGTTGCCACCCACGTCGACGCCGACCCGGGTGCCCTCGGCGTTGGCGTCGTCCTGGGTGCCGGGCACCATCTTGTTCAGGTTGAGTTCGTTGATCGCCTGCATGGCGACGAGCACCTTGATGATGCTGGCGGGCCGGTGCCGCGCATGAGGGTCCTTGGCGGCGATCACCTCGCCGGTGTCCAGGTCGGCCACCACCCAGGACTCCGCCGAGACGTCGCCGGGGACCGGCGGGGTATTTGGTGCCGCGATGATGCCGCAGTCGCCCAGGGCATCCCCGCCGACCGGCTTCAGCGGCACCGCCAGCGGATCGGGGGTGGGGTCACCGGGCTTGGGAACCTCGGACGCGTCGACGGCCTTGGGTGTGCTGACCTTGTAGGGGCACGGGTCGATCGGCGCCGCGGGGGCGGGGTCGGCGCTGGCCAGCGCGGGGCTGGCCAGCAGGAACAGGGCCGCGCTCAGGCCCACCGCACGTTCGGTCACCCGTCTGAAGCTCGTCATCGTGAGTGCAGATTAGGGCCGCCGACGCCCCAAATCCGGGAGCCACGCTGTGACTGATGTGACTAATGTTGCAAATGTGGCTCGACCATTGTCCGCGAGTGTGCAGCCATGTGTATCTGGAGGGCACCGATCTACATATGGCTGCACACTCGCGAGGAAAGAGCTACAGCAGCCGGCTGGCTTCGCCGAGCACCCGGTGCAGGATGCCGTAGATCTCGTCGAACTCCTTCTGCCCGCTGATCAGCGGGGGAGCCAGCTGCACCACTGGGTCGCCACGGTCGTCGGCGCGGCAGTACAGTCCGGCCTCCCACAGTGCGGTGGTCAGGAATCCGCGCAGCAGCCGTTCGGACTCGTGGTCGTTGAACGTCTCCTTGGTGGCGCGGTCCTTGACCAGTTCGATGCCGTAGAAGAAGCCCTCGCCGCGGATGTCGCCGACGATCGGCAGCTCGTAGAGCTGCTCGAGGGTGGTCCGGAACGCCGGGGCCATCTGCTTGACGTGGTCGTTGAGGCCCTCGCGTTCGAAGATGTCGAGGTTGGCCAGCGCGACGGCCGCCGACACCGGGTGCCCGCCGAAGGTGTAGCCGTGCCCGAAGACCGTCTTCCCGTCGTTGAACGGTTCGAACAGCCGGTCGCTGGCGATCATCGCGCCCAGCGGCGAATAGCCCGACGTCAACCCCTTGGCGCTGGTGATGATGTCGGGGATGTAATCGAACTCGTTGCAGGCGAACATCGAACCGATCCGGCCGTAGGCGCAGATCACCTCGTCGGACACCAGCAGCACGTCGTACTCGTCGCAGATCTCGCGGACCCGCTGGAAGTATCCCGGCGGCGGCGGGAAGCAGCCACCGGCGTTCTGCACGGGTTCGAGGAAGACGGCGGCGACGGTGTCGGGGCCCTCGAATTCGATGGCCTCGGCGATGCGGTCGGCGCAGTAGTCGCCGAACGCCTTGATGTCGGTGTCGTAGGGCGCGGGTGCGCGGTAGAAGTTCGTATTCGGCACGCGGAAACCGCCGGGGGTCGGCGGGTCGAACGGTGCCTTGAACGCCGGGATCCCGGTGATCGCCAGGGCGCCCTGTGGCGTGCCGTGGTAGGCGATCGACCGTGACAACACCTTGTACTTGCCCGGTTTGCCGGTGATCTTGAAGTACTGCTTGGCCAGCTTCCACGCGCTCTCGACGGCCTCGCCGCCACCGGTGGTGAAGAACACCCGGTTCAGGTCGCCCGGCGTGTAGGTCGAAAGTCGTTCGGCCAGTTCGATTGCCGACGGTGTGGCGTAGCTCCACAGCGGGAAGAAGGCCAGCGTCTCGGCCTGCTTGGCGGCGGCTTCGGCGAGTTCGGCGCGGCCGTGTCCGGCCTGCACGACGAACAGGCCCGACAGCGCGTCGAAGTACTTGCGGCCGGTGTCGTCGTAGATGTACGTGCCTTCGCCGCGGGTGATGATCGGCGGTGTGATCCCGTGCCCGTGGCGGGAGAAGTGGCCCCACAGGTGGCGGTCGGCCTTGGCGGACAGACTGTCCGAAAGTTGTTGGCGTGATTCAGTAGTGGTCATCGCGTGCCCCAATTGTATTGCTGTTTGACGAGTTTCAGGTAGACCAGTGTTTCGGTTGATATCACCCCGGGGACTGCGCGAATCTTGGTGTTGAGGAGAGCGAGCAGGTCGTCGTCGTCCTCGCAGACGACCTCGACGATGGCGTCGTAGGAACCGGCGGTCAGAACGACGTAGTCGACGGACGGGATGGCGGCCAGTTTGTCGGCGACCTGCAGGGTGTCGCCCGTGCAGCGGATGCCGATCATGGCCTGCCGGGCGAACCCCAGCTGCATCGGGTCGGTGACGGCCACGATCTGCATGACGCCCGAGTCGATCAGCCGCTGGACCCGCTGGCGGACGGCGGCCTCGGACAGGCCGACGGCCTTGCCGATGCCGGCGTACGAGCGCCTGCCGTCCTGTTGCAGGTTCTCGATGATCGCCTTCGACAGCTCGTCGAGCTGCATCGCGGGGGGATTCGACCCATTGGCGGCCGGCTGTGGCATCAGTCGATTGTGCACGGAATCCGTTGTTCGAAGCAACCTAAACAATCAATATGAGCGGTAATCCAGGCTCTGATCGCAGGAATGCGTAGCTGGTACAGACGTGGTGGGCTAGCGTTGGCCCATGACCGCAACGGTACGGGACAAATCGCTGGCCGGCAGCTGGATCGATGGGGTCGCCGTGCAGACCGGTGGTCCCGCGCACCGGGTGATCAACCCGGCGGACGGCTCCGTCGTCGCCGAACTGGCGCTGGCCACCCCCGGTGACGTCGACCGCGCGGTGTCCTCGGCGCGGGCCGCGTTCGCCGAGTGGTCGCGGGCCACCCCGGCGGACCGGTCCGCGGTGCTGGGGAAGCTGGCCGAGCTGATGGACGCCAACGCGGCGACGTTCATCGCCGAGGAGGTGGCCCAGTGCGGTAAGCCGGTGCGCCTGGCCACGGAGTTCGACGTCCCGGGCAGTGTCGACAACATCGCGTTCTTCGCCGGTGCGGCACGGCATTTGGAGGGCAAGGCCACCGCGGAGTATTCCGGCGACCACACCTCGTCGATCCGGCGGGAGGCGGTCGGGGTGGTCGCCACCATCACGCCGTGGAACTACCCGCTGCAGATGGCGGTGTGGAAGGTGATCCCGGCGCTGGCCGCCGGGTGTGCGGTGGTGATCAAGCCGGCCGAGATCACGCCTTTGACGACGCTGACGTTGGCCCGCATCGCCAAGGAGGCGGGCCTGCCCGACGGCGTACTGAATGTGATCACCGGCGCCGGAGCCGATGTGGGAACGGCGCTGGCCGGACAGCCGGACGTCGACGTGGTGACGTTCACGGGGTCGACGGCGGTGGGCCGCAGGGTGATGGCCGCCGCCGCGGTGCACGGGCACCGCACGCAGCTCGAGCTCGGCGGCAAGGCGCCGTTCGTGGTGTTCGACGACGCCGACCTGGACGCCGCCATCCAGGGGGCCGTCGCCGGAGCGCTGATCAACACCGGGCAGGACTGCACGGCAGCCACCCGCGCGATCGTCTCTGCTGAGGTGTACGACGACTTCGTGGCAGGCGTGGGTGACGTGATGTCCCGGGTCGTCGTCGGTGATCCGCACGATCCCGACACCGACATCGGGCCGTTGATCTCACTGGCGCACCGGGACAAGGTGGCGGGGATGGTGGCGCGGGCGCCGTCGCAGGGTGGGCGCATCGTGTGCGGCGGTTCGGCGCCGGATCTTCCGGGGGCGTTCTACCGGCCGACGCTGATCGCCGACGTGGCCGAGACCTCGGAGATCTACCGCGACGAGATCTTCGGCCCGGTGCTGACGGTGCGGCCGTTCACCGACGACGACGACGCTCTTCGGCAGGCGAATGACACGGTTTACGGGTTGGCGGCCTCGGCCTGGACGCGCGATGTCTACCGGGCGGGGCGGGCGTCACGGGAGATCAACGCCGGCTGCGTGTGGATCAACGACCACATCCCGATCATCTCCGAGATGCCGCACGGTGGCGTCGGCGCCTCCGGGTTCGGCAAGGACATGAGTCAGTACTCCTTCGAGGAGTACCTGACCATCAAGCACGTTATGAGCGACATCACGGGTTCGGCAGAAAAGGGTTGGCACCGGACAATTTTCGCCAAGCGGTAGACGCTCGTACCGCGGCCACCGTCGTCGCCGGAGCCTAGGTTGCCGTGGCCTTGGACGTGATCACGATGGTGCTGTAATACCCCGCGATGACTGCCGAATAGGAGACGCCGTCGGGCAGTGCGGGAATGTCGGTCTGGCCCTCGTAGTTGCGTCCGACGGCGACTATCGCGCCGTCGGAGCGGCGAAGGACGTCGTGGTAGTAGCCGGTGTCGACGGCGGTGTAGGTCAGACCGCTGGCCAGGGGCGGAATGTCGACCTGGCCGAAGTCATCGTTACCGATGGCGACGGCCGTGCCGTCGGAGCGCAACAGCAAGGTGTGGTAGGCCCCAGTGGCGATGCGGGTGTATATCAGGTCCGCAGGCAGGGCGGGGATGTCTGTCTGGCCCTCTTGAAATAGGCCGCTGCCGACGGCGATCGCGGCGCCGTCCGACCGCAGCAGGACTGCGAAGAAGTGTCCGGCGTCGACAGCAGTGTAGGTCAGGCCGTCGGGTAAGGCGGGCACCGCAGAGAGGACGCCGATCGCCACTGCTTGGCCGTCGGAGCGCAGCAAGACCGTCAGTTCCTGGCTTGCGGATGCGGCGACGTAGGTGACCCCATCAGGTAGGGGAGGGATTACGGTCTCGCCGTCGTAGTCAGTGCCGAAGGCGACGGCCTGACCGTCCGACCGGATCAGTACGGTGTGGAAGCCTCCGGCTGCTGCCGCAACGTAGGTGACTCCGTCGGGCAGGCCAGGGGCGTCGGGCGGTCCGCCGAAGTCGTTGCCGAGTACAACGGCTTGGCCGTCGGAGCGCAGCAGCACGCTGTGCGAATAGCCGGCGCTGCCGCCTATGTAGGAGACGCCCGCGGGCAACGCGGGCACGTTCACGATGTCGAAGGTGCCCAGGACCGCCGCATTGTTGACCGTGCCGACGGCCACCGTCTTCGTGGTCGTCGTTCGTCCGTCGTCGGCGGTGACCGTCACGTACACCTGTGCACCCGGATTGGCTGCGGCCCAAGCGGTGTCGGTGACGGTGACCGTGTAGGTGCCGCCGGAGCCGCTGACAACGACGTGGTCGGTGTCAGCCGTGGCCGCGCCGATCGTCACGGTGTCGTTGTCGGGATCACTCACCACCACCGTGACCGCCCAGCTGTTACCGATGCCCGGAGTTGACGTCACGGATTCGATGACCGGCGCGTCGTTGATTGGGTTGACGGTGACGGTGACGGTTCCCAGGGCGTCGAGGGTGCCGTCGGTGACGGTGTAGGTGAAGCTGTCCTCGCCGTGATAGCCGGCAGTCGGGGTGTACGTGATGACACCCGCGCTGACCGAGGTGGTGCCGTGCAGTCCCTGCGATACCCCGATAACGGTCAGCGGATCATTCTGTGGGTCGGTGTCATTGGCCAGCAGCTGCGCTTCGGTGATGGTCACCGACCCGTTCTCGTCGGTCGCGGCGGTATCCGCGAGGGCGTGCGGTCCGTTTCCGACCGCGGTGAGTAGCACCATGTGCCAACGGCCGACCGCCTGGGTGTACACCACACCATCGGGTGGCGCGGGAAGCTCGTTGTGGCCGTAGTCGTTGAAGTCGACCGTGATGGCCTGCCCGTCGGAGCGGATCAGCACCGCGTACCACTCGCCGGCCGTCACCCGGGTGTAGACCATTCCCGCGGGCGTTGGCGCGATCACGCTGTGCCCATCGAATCCAAAGCCGACCGCGACGGCTTGGCCATCGGAGCGCAGCAGCACGGTCTGGTTGTTACCGGCGGAGACCTGGGTAAACGTCAGCCCAGCGGGCGGCGACGGCATATCCGCCTGACCGTAGAACCCATATCCGATTCCAACGGCCACACCGTCGGAACGCAGCAGTGTTGTATACGATTCGCCAGCGGCTACCTGAATGTAGGTGAGCCCGGCGGGCAGTTCGGGGATGTCGGTCTGCCCATGAGTGTTGTTGCCAAGGGCAATTGCTGTGCCGTCGGAACGCAGCAACACCGTGAAGCCACCTCCACCGTCAGCCTGGGTGTAGGAGAGCCCGGCGGGCAGTTCGGGGATGTCGTTCTGCCCGTAGGTGTTGTCGCCGACAGAGACGGCCGTCCCGTCGGAGCGCACAAGGATGGTGTTGTAGTCACCGGCGGCGATGCTGGTGTTGGTGAGTGTGGGCGGAAGTGCCGGGATGTCGGTCTGCCCGTAGGTGTTGTCGCCGATCGCGACGACGGTGCCATCGGAGCGCAGCAACACGGTGTGCTCCAAGCCGGTTGCCGCTTGGGTGTAGAGGAGACCGGCCGGCAGGGCCGGGATCTCGGTCTGCCCGTAATTGCCCAGGACGGCGTACGCGTTGTTGACGGTCCCGATCACGGACGTGGTCTCGACACTGTTGTCGCCGTCTGTCGTAGTGACGATGATGCTGATCTGGAGTCCGGGATGTGCTGTGGCCCAGGCAGTGTCGATGACGGTGACAACGTAGGACTCACCGGAGCCGGTCACGTCGACGTGTTCGGGGTCGTTAGCCGTGACGGTGGTCGTCAGGGGATCGCCGTCCGGGTCATCGGCGATGACGGTGATGGACCACGTGTTGCCGGTCTCCGGATTGGACACCACCCCGCTGATCGCGGGGGCGTCGTTGACCGGGTTGATGGTGATGTGGACGGTTGCCTCGGCGTCGAGGGCGCCGTCGGCGGTAGTATAGCTGAATTCGTCTGTGCCGCTGTAATTTTCATCGGGACTATAGGTCAGGGTACCGTCGGCATTGCGGGTGACGGTGCCGTGGGCGCCGTGGCTGAACCATCCGACCGACAAGGTGTTGTTCTCGGGGTCGGTGTCGTTGGCCAGGACGTCGATGACGACGGGAGTGTCTTCGTCGGTGGTGGCGGTGTCGTCGGTGGCGGTGGGTGCGTCGTTGGTGTTGACGAATTCGATGGTGACGGTGGCGGTGTTGCTGTAGTCGGTGCCGTCGAAGGCGCGGTAGGTGAAGGTGGTGGTGGTGGCGGTGCCGACTTCGGGTGGGGCGTAGTAGAAGAAGCCGGTGTTGGTGACGAAGGTGACGGAGCCGAGTTCGGGTTGGTCGACGACTTCGAGGGTCAGGGTGTCGCCGTCGGCGTCGCTGACGAGGTTGGCCAGGGTGGCGCTGACGGTGCTGTTCTCCGAGACGTTGTGCACGGTGCCGTCGTGGACGACGGGGGCGTCGTTGATGGGGTTGATGGTGAGGTGGACGGTGCCCTGTGAGGTGAGGGTGCCGTCGCTGACCGTGTAGGTGAAGGAGTCGTCGCCGTTGTAGTTGGTGGTGGGGGTGTAGGTGTAGGTGCCGTCGGTGTTGGTGGTCAGGGTGCCGTGGCCGGGGTTGCTGACGGTGGTGATGGTCAGGGGGTCGTTCTCGGGGTCGGTGTCGTTGGCCAGCAGGGTGTTTGGGGTGATGAGTAGGGGGGTGTCTTCGTCGGTGTTGAGGTCGTCGTCGGTGGTGGTGGGGGCGTCGTTGGTGTTGACGAATTCGATGGTGACGGTGGCGGTGTTGCTGTAGTCGGTGCCGTCGAAGGCGCGGTAGGTGAAGGTGGTGGTGGTGGCGGTGCCGACTTCGGGTGGGGCGTAGTAGAAGAAGCCGGTGTTGGTGACGAAGGTGACGGAGCCGAGTTCGGGTTGGTCGACGACTTCGAGGGTCAGGGTGTCGCCGTCGGCGTCGCTGACGAGGTTGGCCAGGGTGGCGCTGACGGTGCTGTTCTCCGAGACGTTGTGCACGGTGCCGTCGTGGACGACGGGGGCGTCGTTGATGGGGTTGATGGTGAGGTGGACGGTGCCCTGTGAGGTGAGGGTGCCGTCGCTGACCGTGTAGGTGAAGGAGTCGTCGCCGTTGTAGTTGGTGGTGGGGGTGTAGGTGTAGGTGCCGTCGGTGTTGGTGGTCAGGGTGCCGTGGCCGGGGTTGCTGACGGTGGTGATGGTCAGGGGGTCGTTCTCGGGGTCGGTGTCGTTGGCCAGCAGGGTGTTTGGGGTGATGAGTAGGGGGGTGTCTTCGTCGGTGTTGAGGTCGTCGTCGGTGGTGGTGGGGGCGTCGTTGGTGTTGACGAATTCGATGGTGACGGTGGCGGTGTTGCTGTAGTCGGTGCCGTCGAAGGCGCGGTAGGTGAAGGTGGTGGTGGTGGCGGTGCCGACTTCGGGTGGGGCGTAGTAGAAGAAGCCGGTGTTGGTGACGAAGGTGACGGAGCCGAGTTCGGGTTGGTCGACGACTTCGAGGGTCAGGGTGTCGCCGTCGGCGTCGCTGACGAGGTTGGCCAGGGTGGCGCTGACGGTGCTGTTCTCCGAGACGTTGTGCACGGTGCCGTCGTGGACGACGGGGGCGTCGTTGATGGGGTTGATGGTGAGGTGGACGGTGCCCTGTGAGGTGAGGGTGCCGTCGCTGACCGTGTAGGTGAAGGAGTCGTCGCCGTTGTAGTTGGTGGTGGGGGTGTAGGTGTAGGTGCCGTCGGTGTTGGTGGTCAGGGTGCCGTGGCCGGGGTTGCTGACGGTGGTGATGGTCAGGGGGTCGTTCTCGGGGTCGGTGTCGTTGGCCAGCAGGGTGTTTGGGGTGATGAGTAGGGGGGTGTCTTCGTCGGTGTTGAGGTCGTCGTCGGTGGTGGTGGGGGCGTCGTTGGTGTTGACGAATTCGATGGTGACGGTGGCGGTGTTGCTGTAGTCGGTGCCGTCGAAGGCGCGGTAGGTGAAGGTGGTGGTGGTGGCGGTGCCGACTTCGGGTGGGGCGTAGTAGAAGAAGCCGGTGTTGGTGACGAAGGTGACGGAGCCGAGTTCGGGTTGGTCGACGACTTCGAGGGTCAGGGTGTCGCCGTCGGCGTCGCTGACGAGGTTGGCCAGGGTGGCGCTGACGGTGCTGTTCTCCGAGACGTTGTGCACGGTGCCGTCGTGGACGACGGGGGCGTCGTTGATGGGGTTGATGGTGAGGTGGACGGTGCCCTGTGAGGTGAGGGTGCCGTCGCTGACCGTGTAGGTGAAGGAGTCGTCGCCGTTGTAGTTGGTGGTGGGGGTGTAGGTGTAGGTGCCGTCGGTGTTGGTGGTCAGGGTGCCGTGGCCGGGGTTGCTGACGGTGGTGATGGTCAGGGGGTCGTTCTCGGGGTCGGTGTCGTTGGCCAGCAGGGTGTTTGGGGTGATGAGTAGGGGGGTGTCTTCGTCGGTGTTGAGGTCGTCGTCGGTGGTGGTGGGGGCGTCGTTGGTGTTGACGAATTCGATGGTGACGGTGGCGGTGTTGCTGTAGTCGGTGCCGTCGAAGGCGCGGTAGGTGAAGGTGGTGGTGGTGGCGGTGCCGACTTCGGGTGGGGCGTAGTAGAAGAAGCCGGTGTTGGTGACGAAGGTGACGGAGCCGAGTTCGGGTTGGTCGACGACTTCGAGGGTCAGGGTGTCGCCGTCGGCGTCGCTGACGAGGTTGGCCAGGGTGGCGCTGACGGTGCTGTTCTCCGAGACGTTGTGCACGGTGCCGTCGTGGGCGACGGGGGCGTCGTTGACCGGGTCGATGGTGATGTGCACGGTGGCGGTGTTGCTCGGGGCGGTGCCGTCAGTGACGGTGTAGCTGAATTCGTCTGCGCCGTTGCAGTTCTCGTCGGGAACGTAGGTGAAGGTGCCGTCGGCGTTCAGGACCACGGTGCCGTGGGAGGCGGTGCCGTAGGACCCGATCGACAGCGGGTCGCCGTCGGCGTCGGTGTCATTGGTCAGGACATCGATGACGACGGGGGTGTCTTCATCGGTGGGGACTGCGTCGTCGACGGCGACGGGTGCGTGGTTGACCGGTGGTGCGGTGACATCGATGGTCAGGGTCACGGTGCGGGTGTGCCCGGCGTCCGGCTTGAACAGCCAGCCGAGCAGGCCGTGGATGTGGGTGCCGTCGTCGTCGTCGGCGGTGATGGTGACCGAGTCCACGCCTGGGGTCAGGGTTTTGTAGGTGTAGGTGCCGTCGCCGTTGTCGGTCAGGGTGCCGGCGTGGCCGTCGGTGGTGGTGAAGTGCAGGGCGTCGCCGTCGGGATCGGTGAAGCCGACGGAGAACCGCACGGAGGTGTAGCCGTCCTCGCCCTGGCTGGTGTCGATCACGGTGGCGGTGCCGACGGTGGGCGATTCGTTCTCGAAGCGGCGCTCGTAGCCGCGGTAGGCGGCCCACAGGGAGGCCAGCAGGGCGTCGTTGGTGGCGGCGTTGGGGTCGAATCCGAACAGGCCGAGGACGCCCAGGACCAGGGAACGGAACGGGTGATCCTCGGTCACCGAGGTGGGGCTGACCGAGGTGATGGTGACCGCGGAGGTCGGGGAGGCGCTTGCCGGGGGGCTCACCATGTCGGTGGCCACGAGGCCGGCCACCGACATCCTCATCTGGGTGTCGAGGGATTCCTCGTCGAGGCCGGAGACGGTCAGGGCGTGGACGACGAACTGGCTCTGATCATCGGTGGTGTCGGGGTCGTCGTTGGCGCCGTCGTCGGTGCCGGCCGGGTCGGCGGGTGGCGCTTGGTCGGTCTCGCCGGGGTGCGTGTCGGTGGTGTCGGCCACCTCGACGGTGCTGGGCTCTGGATCCTTGTCCTCCTCGGTCTCGGGCGCGGGAGCCGTTGTCGGGTCGGCGGTTTGGACGTCGGTCTCGTCGACGTCGGTGTCCTCGGGTGCCTCGGTGTCGGGGTCCTGGGTGTCTTGAGGGTCGCCTTGGGGGTCATCCTCGTCGGTGTCGGCCGGCTCGTGGCTGGGCGCGGTCGTGGGGTCCGCGGACTGGGTCTGGGTGGGCTTGTCGGGTTCGGTGCTCGGCTTGTCCGGTGAGCCCGTGGACGGGGCCGATTCAGTGCCGGTATTCGATGAGGGCTCGTCGGCCCAGGCGATGGATGGATGACCGACCACATTGGTCACGCCCAGCGCCACCGCCAGCGCACCGACCCGGCCCACGAACTGTGCATACCCCACAAGAACCCCCTTTGTTCCTACTGTTCCTCGGTGTTAGACGAAGTGGATTGTCACCGTCGCGACGTTGCCGTGTAACAGCCCGTCGTTGCCGTAATAGGTGAAGGTCGTGGAGGTGGCGCCGTCCAGATCCGCCGGGGCGATGTAGGTCAGATACGTCAGCTGCGAGAAGCTGGCCGAACCCAGGCCCGGCTGGCTGGCGATCTCCAACTGGACCAGGCCGTTGAACGGGAAGACCAGCGGGTCCGGCGGGTCGTAGACCTTGTCGGCCATGTTGATGTAGAGGACCGACCCCGCCGCGACGCCGTAGTAGTCGGCGTCCTGGGCTCGGGGCGGATCGTTGACCGCGGTGAGCTTGACGATGACGCCGGCAACCGTGGACGTGACACCGTTGGACAAGGTGTAGGCGAAGCTGTCTGCCCCGTAGTAGTCGGCGTCCGGGGTGTAGGTGATGGTGCCGTCGGCGTTCACCACGGTGGTGCCATGGGCGCCCGGAGTCGCACCGCTGACGGTGAGCGGGTTGCCGTCGGGATCCGTGTCGTTGGCGAGCACGGCCACGGTCACCTCGGTGTCTTCGTTGCCGGTCGCTTGATCCGGTACCGCCGATAATCCAGTGGTGTGCGCGGTGGCGGCCACACCGGTGCCGTCCAGCCCCGCATAGATCTGGGTGTAGATGGTTTCGGCGGGAAGGTCAGGAATGGCGATGTGCGCAATGCCATTCCCGAAATTGACCACCGCCCCGTCCGAGCGCAGTGCGAGAGCCGAGGAGTTGCCGACGGCGATCGCGGTATAGGTCATTCCAGGTGGTAGCGGAGGCAGGTCGACGTAGTCGGTGTCCTTCTTGCCGAAGGCCAACACCTCGCCGTCGGAACGCAACAGCACGGTGAAACCGTCGCCGGCCCCGACCTGGGTATAGGTCATTCCGCTCGTAAGGGCCGGGACATCGAGTTGCCCAAAGGAATTCGGGGTTCCGGAGGCACCGGGGATCGTAAGGGCCACTGCCGTGCCGTCGGACCGGAGCAGTACGACGTGATCGTCGGCGATGGCCGCCTGGGTGTAGGAGAGACCGCCGCCCGCGGTGAGAACTTGGGCTCCGGAGGAATCTGCGTCGTTGAGGTTGGCCACGGTGACGGCTCCGTCGGAGCGCAGCAGCGCCGTGTGCCCGACGGTACTCACGATGCCGGTGTAGGTGAGTCCGTCGGGTGCAGCGGGGATCCTGGACAAGGGATCCGCGATACCTGCGGTGACGAGTGAGCCGTCGGATCGCAGCAGGAACAGGGTGAAGTCAGAGTAGGCGGCGTCCGTATAGGTGACGTTCGCGGGCAGGTCGGGAATCTGGAAGAATCCGCCGCCGGTCTCGCCGTAGAGGGTCGCTGTGCCGTCGGAGAGTAATGCCACCGAGTTAACCAGTCCTACAATGACTTTCGTGTAGCTCAGACCGGCCGGAGCAGCAGGGAGATCGACGAGCCCGAACCCGTTGGAGTCACCGAACCCGATCATATTGGTGATCGTGGCGACCTGCTGTTGTTGGGTCACTTCTGGACTGTTCCCATCGGTGACGCCGACAGTGGCGCCGACAGGCTGGCCGGGATGGGCCGCCGCATAGTCGGGGTCGACCTCGGCCACGTAGTTGACGGTGGTGGGTTCCGGGCCGGCGTCGAGGGTGGCGACGCTGAACATCCTGGCGCTCAACAGATTCACCTCGGGTGTAATGGTGACGTGCACGGGATCTGTTGGCGTGAGCGTGATATCGATAGGATCGCCGTCGGGGTCGTACGCGGTGACGGTGATCCGCCAGCTCGTGGCCGAGAGTGCTGTGGTGACGACGGATTGGATCACCGGGGCGTCGTCGACGGGGTTGACGGTCACGGACACGGTGCCCACGCTCGAGGCAGTGCCGGCGCTGAGGGTGTACACGAACGAGTCGTCGCCGTTGTAGTCGGCGTCCGGGGTGTAGGTAATAGTGCCGTTCGCATTGATCGCCGCGCTGCCATGGCCGGGCTGCGATACGGTGGTGACGTTCAGTGCGCCGCTGCCGGTGTCGTTGGCCAACACGGCAATGGTCACCGGGGTGTCCTCATCGGTGACCGCCGTATCTGCACCGGCCTGCGGGGAGACAGCCTCGGGGGCCACGGTGACGGTCACCGACGTCGAGGCCGAGCCACCGTGTCCGTCGACGACGGTGACGGTGAAGCTGTCGGTGGTGGCGCCGCCCGTTGCGGCGTTGTGCCGGGCTTCCGGGGTGGGCACGTAGGTGAAGGTCCCGTCGGGGTGGACCGTCGCGGTGCCGTGGGACGCGCCGTCGCCCAGGGCGTAGGTCAGTGGATCCCCTTCGGGGTCAGTGGCTTTCACCGTTCCCGTCACCACGCCACTGGCCTGGTCCGGTTCATCGACTGTGGTCCCGACTCCAAGCAGAACCCTGATCAGCGAATAGTTCCCGTCCTCATCACCCGTCCACGCGTACACCTGGAGTCCGTCCGGGCTCACCGCGTAGCGCGCGGCGGTCGCCGGCAACGGGATGGCGGCAGCCGTCTTGGCGGCGGTGTCGACCGCGACGATCGTCGACACCGAGTCGATGGTGCGGATCTCGACCAGGCGCCCGCTGTTGGCACTGATGGTGAGCCACGACCCCGGGCTGTCAGTGGGGATTCGGGTCACGATATTGGTGGCGGTATCGATCAACACCACTGCGCTGTGGCCCGTGTCCGGGTCGTTGTCGTTGAAGTAGACGAACGTGCCATCGGGGCTGAGCGCCAATTGATTTGGATTGCCGTCCAACGGGATTGCCGTGACGGCGTGGTTTGTGAGGTCGACGATCTCCAGTGAATGGTCTTGCCACTGGTAATTGCTGAACTCACCGGATCCTGTGACGGCGTAGGCAGTCTTGCCGTCCGGGGCCACCGCCAGCAGGTATTCCATGGACGCACTGCCGGTCAGTGGAATACTGGTGACGGAGGCTGTTGCGGTGTCGACGACCATCAGCGTGTTGTCGGAGGCAGTGGCGTACACGTACCTGTTGTCGGCGCTGATCACCATGGTCCTGGAGATGGCGGGGACGGTGATCCAGGTGGTTGTCATCGCTGCGGTGTCGATCACGGCCAGGCAGTTGCCCTCGGTACAGGTGGCGTTCGCGGCGAAGGTTGCGTACGCGCGGGTTCCGTCGGAACTGAAGGTCAAGGTTTGCGGATAGCCGGGCATCGTGATGGTGTTGACCGCACCAGTACTGCTGTCGATCTGCGACAGCGTTTGTTGGTAGCCGGTCAGGTAGTCCCCGCCGGCCGGTAGGTACAACTTGCTGCCATCGCTGTTGAAACTGGGCTGATACGGATAGAAGCGCGCGGGCAGCGTGACGCTGATGACGCTATTTGCCGTCAGGTCAAAGACATTGGACACGTAGCGGTAGGTGGCGCTGTCCTGGGAGCTGATATAGGCGTGGCTGCTGTCCAGGCTGACGATGATGTCGAGTAGCGGGTTGTAGACATAACCGGGGAACGGGATGGTGCTGACGGTGTTGCTCGCGGTGTCGAGAACCGTCAGGGAGTAGGTAGATGGTTCGTCGTACGACGCTCCATAGGCGAGTACTCGGGTGCCGTTCGGGGTGACGGTGAGACTGTTCGCGTCGATGTAACCGGACAGCGGAATCGCGGTGACGGCGTTGGTGGTGGCATCGATGACGGCCAGTGCGAACGCGTCGTTGCCGGTTGCCTCGTCGTGTGCGGTGAGGACTGTGTAGGCGTGGCTGCCGTCCGGGCTGAAGACGATCTTGCTACCCCAGTCGGTACTGAGATCGAGCGCCGTGATCGCCGACGCCGGATCGAACGTCGGTGGGTCGTTAATGGGCTGAATGGTGATGTGGACGGTGGCGGTGTTGCTGGGGCCAGTGCCGTCCGTGACGCTGTACGTGAATTCGTCTGTGCCGTAGTAGTTCTCATTGGGTGTGTAGGTGAAGGTGCCGTCGGCGTTCAGGGTGAGGCTTCCGTGGGCGGTCAACGTGTGATCGGCGATCGACAAGGGGTCGTTGTCGGCGTCGGTGTCGTTGGCCAGGACGTGGATGACTACCGGGGTGTCTTCGTTGGTGGACGCGGTGTCGTCGGTGGCCGACGGGGCGTGGTTGACCGATCCGGTGACGTTCACGCTCAGGGTGACGGTGAGCTCGTGTCCGGCGTGGGGTTTGAACAGCCAGCCGAGCAGACCGTGCAGGTGGCCGGTGCCGTCATCGTCGTCGGCGGTGATGGTGACGGTGTCGGTACCGATGCTGTTGGTCAGGTAGGTGTAGGTGCCGTCGGTGTTGGCGGTCAGGGTGCCGTGGGCACCGTTGCTGGTGGTGAAGTGCAGCGTGTCGCCGTCGGGGTCGGTGAATCCGACGGAGATCTTGACCGCGGTGTAGCCGTCCTCGGTCTGGCTGGTGCTGACGATGGTGGCACCGCTGACGGTCGGCGTCTCGTTCTCGAAGCGGCGCTCGTAGCCGCGGTAGGCGGCCCACAGCGCGGTCAGCAGGGCGTCGTTGGTGGCGCCGGGGGTGGGGTCGAATCCGAAGATGCCGAGGAATCCGAGGACCAGCGAGCGGAACGGGTGAGTTTCTTCGACGGTCGCCGGATCGACCTTGGTGATGGTGACCGCCGCTGTGGGTGTGGAGCTGGAGGTGACCAGGTCGGCCGACACCGGGATGGCCAGCGACATCGGCAGGGCGGCGTCCAGGGATTCCTCGTCCACTCCGGACACGGTCAGGGCGCGAGCCACGAAGCGGTTCTGATCGCTGGTGTCGGGGTCGTCGGCGGCGCCCTCGTCGACAGGAGGCGGGTCGGCGGATGGCGCCAGATCGACCTCGCTGGGGCGTGCGTCGGTGGTATCGGGCACCTCGACGGCGCTGGGCTCCTGCGCCTTCTCCTCGGCCTCGGGCGCGGGAGTCATTGTCGGGTCGGGGGTTTCGACGTCGGTCTCGTCGACGTCGGTGTCCTCGGGCGCCTCGGTATCAGGTGCCTCGGTATCGGGTGCCTCGGTATCGGGCGCCTCGGTATCGGGCGCCTCGGTATCCGCGGGTTCCTCGTCGGCGTCGGTTGGTTCGTGGGTGGGTGCGGTCGTGGGATCCGCGGCCTGCGATTCGGCGGGCTTGTCAGGGGTAGCGGTGGACGGGGTCGAATCGCCACCGTCGGTGCTCGATGAGGGCTCCTCGGCCCAGGCGAGCACCGGTTGGCCGACCACATTGGTCACGCCCAGCGCCACCGCCAGCGCACCGACCCGGCCCACGAACTGCGCATACCCCACAAGAACCCCCCGAGTTCCCCACCTGTCACCTACCAATGTGGTGGCAACAGCCTGTCGATTCGCTGACCATAGCCCGGCGCCCTGGGTCGTGCATCGGTATGCACCAAATGTGTTGCTCGGGCGGGGATGTCAACAGGACTGAACAGCGGGAACTCGGGTCTGCGACATAGCGGAGCTGGCATTCTGCAACGTCTGACAAACTGTGAAAGTGCTGTAGGTCAGCGCGGTGAAGTACGAGTAGACCTCGCAGACGCCGCAGCATCAGATCCCCGGTGGGGCTAGTTCTTGGTGAATTCCTCGCCGGTCTCCGGGTCGACCGCCGTCTCGCCGGGCGGCAGATTGGACAAGTCGGGAGCCACCACCGTCGGCATGTTGCCCGAGTCGGGCAGGCCGAAGTGCGCCACCGCGGCGGCCTCGTCCACGGCCGTCTCCAGGATCAGGTCGTGGCGTCGCTCCAGCGTCGCCCCCTGGAAGAACGGCGGTGCCATGAAGCGCCAGATGACCATGAGAACAAGACCGAGTACCAGCGCGCCGATACCGACCACGGCGACGGCGCCGACGCCGAAGATCGTCACGTTGTTGTCGTCGCTGTCGGTGAGCCAATCCGGAGCGGCGTACTGCTTCAAGCCATAGCCAAAGATGACCAACAGCATGACGCCGCCCAGCAGTGGCACCAGCCCCCGCATGACGAAGTCACGGGTGTTGCGGGTCAACGTCTTTCGGTAGTACCAAACGCACGCGAAGCCGGTCAGCCCGTAATAGAAGGCGATCATGAGGCCGACCGAACCGATCAGCGCGGACAGCAGATTGGGGCTGATGACGGTGAACACGACGTAGAACACTGCCGACACCACACCCATTGCGATCGTTGACACCGTTGGGGTCAGATAGGTCCGGTGGATCTTGGCGAACGACTCCGGCAGGGCCTTGTAGACGCCCATCGACAGCGTGGTGCGGGCAGTCGGCAGGATCGTGGTCTGGGTGGACGCCGATGCCGAGGTCAGGATGGACGCCGACAGCAGGAGCAGCCCGACGTGCCCGAGGAAGCTGTCGCCGAACAGATCTGGCCCGATCGCCGCGAACACGTCCTCGGCGTTCTCCGGGTTGCCCAGGCCGATGCCCTCGGTCCCGACGCCTGCGAACGCCACGGCCGCCACACTGACCAGGGCATAGGTGGCCAACAGCAGGAAGGTCGAGATCACCGCGGCCCGACCCGGGGTGCGGCCGGGATCGTCGGACTCTTCATTGCAGGCCACGGCGGTGTCCCAGCCCCAGTAGATGAAGATCGTGATCAGGACTGCGGGGGCGATCACCGTGCCGAAGTCCATACCGCCCGGCCAGAACCAGGACAGTGACGGGGTCAGCGAGTAGGACTCGGCGTTGTGGGTGTACACCTTCACCAGCGCGACTATCGACAGCACGATCAGCACCACCACCTCGATACCGAGCAGGCCGTACTGCAGCCGGGCCGAGACCTCGATGCCGCGGTAACAGATGTAGGTCATCACGGCGATCCAGATGATTCCGGCCACCGTGGACCAGAACGTACTGCTCGCCAGCTCGGCCGCGGAGTGCCAGCCCAGGTCACCGACGAAGGTGAATGAGTAGGCACCCGCGATCTGGGCCAGATTCGCCATCACGATGACGTCGGCGGCGATGATGCCCCAGCCGCCCAGCCAACCCACGACGGGCCCGAAGGCTCGGGACGCCCAGGTGAAGGTGGTGCCGCAGTCGGGCTCCGCCTTGTTGAGCTCCTGGTAGGCGACCGCGATCAAGTACATGGGGATGAAGGAGATCAGCACGATGGCGGGCGCTTTGACGCCGGCCAGCAGTGCGCCGCCGCTAGCGACGATGAAGCCCAGGGTGGCGGCCAGGCTGTAGGCCGGCGCCGTCGACGCCATCCCGACCACGATGCTCGACAGCAGGCCCAGGGCGCCGCCCTTGAGGCCCTTGCTCTCGACGCTGTTCCCCTCGGGAACCATGGTGACTTCGCCCTTGCTCATGCGTGCTCCTCGGGACCGGCTTGCTTCAGCGGAACGCAGAAAATGCAGAATACGGTTTCATTGGCTGTCGTGCTCACTAACAACGGAATTCGATAACCCAAGGGCTAAAAACCATGGATTCCGCATTTCGAGGGCCTTGTAGGCTGACTTCGATGGCATCAAATGGCGGCGCGACGGCGGTTTCCGAATTCGAGGCGCTGCGGCCGCACCTGTTGGCCGTGGCGTATCGGCTGACCGGCAGTTTCGCCGACGCCGAGGATGCGGTGCAGGACAGCTGGTTGCGGTGGAACGGATTGGCGCCCGCCGAGCGTGCCGGCATCGCCGAGCTGCGGGCCTGGCTGACCACAGTGGTGAGCCGGCTATGCCTGGACCGGTTGCGCTCCGCGGCGCGCCGCCGCGAGACCTACGTGGGGCAGTGGCTGCCGGAACCGGTGGTGACCCGATTCGGTGCCGCCGACCCGCTGGCCGACGTGGTCGCGAACGAGGACGCCCGGTTCGCGGCCATGGTCGTGCTCGACCGTTTGGTGCCCGATCAGCGGGTTGCGTTCGTCCTGCACGACGGGTTCGGCGTGCCGTTCGCGGAGATCGCCGGGGTGCTCGGGACGACGGATGCCGCGGCTCGTCAGCTGGGTTCGCGCGCTCGGCGCGCCGTGAACGCCGCTCCCGCACCGGATCCCGATCCTCAGCACGATGAGATCGTCGGCCGGCTAATGGCCGCGATGGCCTCCGGCGACCTTTCCGCCGTCGTTGCACTGCTGCATCCGGACGTCACGTTCGTCGGCGATTCGAACCGCCGCGCGCCCACCGCGGCACAGGTGATCCACGGCCCGGATCGGGTGGCCCGGTTCGTTCTGGGGCTGGCCAAGCGCTACGGCCCGCGGTTCTTCGAGGTCGGCGAGCCCGCGCTGGTCAACGGCGAACTCGGGCTCGTCTCGGCGGGCGCGCCTGCGCTGGACGATTGGCCCCAGTTGCACCCACGGGTGACGGCGCTGACGGTCCGCGACGGCAAGGTGTGTGCGCTGTGGGACGTCGCGAACCCGGACAAGTTCACGGCGTCGCCGCTTCGCCCTGCTGAGGGCCGGCCTGGGCCCACGGAATCCGACATTCCGTCCCAGAATTGAACCCTTGTTCGGCGATGCCCAGCGCCGAATTCACCCGGGCGCGCATGTTCTCGACCCCGATCTGATAGGTCAGTTCGATCACCCCGGCGTCGCCGAACCGGCGCCGAAGATCGGCCACCTGCTCGTCGGTGACGGTGTGTGGGTCGACGGTCATGGCGTCGGCGTAGGCGATGGCCGCCCGCTCGTCGTCGGTGAACAACGGGGATATCGCGTAGTCGTCGATGTGGGTCAGCCGGTCCATGTCCAGGCCATCCAGACGCATCAGCATCGAACCGAAATCCACGCACCACGCGCAGCCGATGGTGCGTGCCGTCCAATAGACGGCCAGCTCACGGACCGCGGCTGGAAGCACCTTCGAGTTGCGTTCGAGCAGGGCTTCATGGATCGCGCCGGTCAGCAGCAGGCCGCGGTGGTTCGCCGATGCGGTGAAGGGTTCGGGCACCTCGCCGAACCGCCGCTTGGCGTAGCAGTACATCAGCCGGGTCAGCAGGGGAGCGCGCTCGGGGGTCAATGGGGGAATGCGGGAAGTGGTCATATCCCTTGGACGACGTACCCCGCGTGGATGTGACACCACTCCGGTGCCATCGAGTCAGCGTCCACCGCGAGCCCTACTCGAACAACGTCGCAGAGAGCGCTGACTGGATCAGAGGGGGAAGGTGTCGCGGCGCCAGGCCGCCCCGATGAGGGTGACGGCGAACAACGCCGCCGAGGTCACGATGACCGCAGCCAGGCCGAGGTGGCCGTAGACCAGCCCGCCGTTGACCGACCCCAGCAGGATGCCGATCTGGAATGCCGTCACATACAGCGCCGACGCCCGCTCGGGCTGCTCCGCGCAGGTTCGAATGGCGGCCGACTGCAGCATCGGCGGCAGTGCGGCAGCCGAGGCGCCCCAGGCGACGACGGCGAGTGCGCCGACCGCGACCGACATGCCGGTGGCCGGCGAGCTCAGCACCCAGAACGCCAGGCACAGCGCGCTGAGGCTACCGATGACGGTGGTGAACAGCCGCCGGTCGACCGCGCGGGCCAACACCACCATGGTCACCAGGCCGGCGATGCCGTAGGCGCCCAGTAGCCAATTCTCGTCGTGCCCGCCGACGCCGACGACGTCGCGCACGATCGGGACGATGAACGTGTACGACGCGAAGTGCGCGCTGACCCCGATCGTGGTCAGGACGCACAGCGTGATCAGCCGGGGGTTGAGATACGGCCCGCGCGCCGCATTCGGTGCCGCAACGGTGGTGGCGTCGGCCATGCGCGGCAGCGCCAGCCGGGCCAGCACCGCCACGACGGCAGCGGCAACCGCCACGGCACCCACCGTCGGGCGCCATCCCCAGGCCTGGCTGAGCCACGTGGTCATCGGATTGCCGACGACCAGTGCGGCCGATGTTCCGACATAGACCGCGGTGGCGGCCCGGCCGGTGTGGTTGGGCGGCAGGAGTCGTGCGCCTATCGGGACGACGATCGACCACATCAGGCCGTGCGTGGCCGCGCACAGCACGCGGCTGGCCCCCAACAGCAGCAGGCCGGGGGACAGTGCTGAAAGTGCTTGTGAGACAGCAAGACATACGAGCGTGAGCAGGAAGACGCGTCGGCGCGGCCAGTGAGCGGTGGCGCGCACCAACGGTACCGTTGCGATCACACTGACGAAAGCGTATGCCGCGGTGAGCATTCCGACGTGCGCTTCGGCGACGTGCAGGTCGGCGGCAATTGCCGGCATCGCACCGATCGGTGCCATCTCGGCCACGGCGTAGACGTACGCGGCGGCGGCCAGCACCGTCAGCTGCACTGCGGCCCCGCGGCGGTGCTCCACCGGGGCGGGTGCGACCAGGGTCAGGTGCATACGGGCACGCCGAGCGCCGCGTAGATCTCATTGGAGAGGGCCACCGTGCGCGGGTCGGCGTTGCACTTCGTCGCGTCGAAGTAGTTCATCACGTAGGAGTAGCCGATGCGGTGCTCGAGATCGACGAACGCATAGGATCCGCCGGACCCACCGTGACCGAATATCCGCGGATTGGGGCCCGCGACACTGCACTGGTTGAGCATGTAGCCCAGCCCCCAACCGTGATCGGCGACCCGCGGGCCCAGTACGACGTCGGGGTCGAAGCCCCCCTGCGACGTCCGGCACAGGTCCATCAATTCGCGGCTGAGTAGCTTCTCCTGCGCCATCGCGTTGTAGAAGGTCGCCATGCCCAGCGCGGACACGTGAGCATTGGTACCCGGGAATTCGGCTGCGCGCCAACGTCGGATGTCCGCCGATCCGACTTCGTCGTCGGGAATGAAGCCCATGGTGACGGCCAGGCCCGCCATCGGATGCTCGGCCAGGGAGGTGGGGTGTTCGGGCGCACCGCCGTCCGCCAACACGTCCCGGATGTGCGGCTTGTTGATCATCTCTGCGCACCGGTCCTGGTCGGCGTCGGCCAGACCGATGTGCACGTCGGCCCACAGGGGGTCGGCAATCTCGGCGCGCAGGAACTCACCGACCGTCAGTCCCGTCACCCGTTCGATCACCGCGCTGACGATGAAGCCGAACGTCACCATGTGGTACCCCTGCGCGGTACCCGGTTCCCACCAGGGTTCGGCGGCGGCCAGGCGGTCGCAGACCAGGGTGCGGTCGAGTACCTCGTCGGGAGTCATCCGCCGCCGGGGGCCGATCACTCCGGACCGGTGGGCCAGCACGCTCGCCAGGGTGATGTCGGCCTTGCCGGCCTGGCCGAACTCGGGCCAATACGTCGCGACCGGTTTGTTCAGGTCGACGACGCCACGTTCGGCCAACAGATGCAGGCAGGTGCTGGTCAATCCCTTGGATCCGGAGAACACGCTGGCCAAGGTGTCCTCGTACCAACGCTTCTGGCGTGCGGCGTCGCGCCATCCACCCCACAGGTTGACCACCAGCTGGCCATCGACCCACGCGGCGACGGCTGCGCCGACCTCACCGCGGTCGGTGAAGTTGCGTTCGAACTCCCTACGGACGGCTGCGAATTCGGGCGCGCAGTATCCGCCGATGGGGGTGGTCGATGGGGACACCCGCACCATTCCACCCGGTATTCGCAGGAAAAAGGGCGTCGAGACCACACTGATTCACGGGTGGAACCCGACCGTGACCGTGTCGAGACCCCCACTTTCCCCGCGAGCGGGCACCCAGATGTATTTCGAGGGCCGGCAAACACATATGGGTGCACGTTCGCGGGTCAGGCGGCGGCGCGTGAGTCTAGCCAGGCGTTGATTCTTCGCACCAGCTCCGCCGCCCGCCCGCGCACGTCGTCGCCCACGATCGAGATGATGACCCAGCCGAGTTCTTCGAGCGCGGACCGTTTCTGTCGGTCTCTGCGAAGGTGTTCCGGCGAGCTGTGGTAATCGAATCCGTCGTACTCGACCGCCAGGCGTTGATCCGGCCACGCGAAGTCGAGTCGCCACAGCCGACCGTCGCGGTCGACCACTTCGTACTGCAAGACTGGCTCCTGCACGCCGCCGTCGAGCATCACGAGGCGGGCTTCGCTCTCCATCGCCGACTCGGCCTGCGGGCGGGCGAGCGGGATGAGCTCGCGGACCGCGACGATGCCGCGTCGGCCAGTCTGCTGCCCCGCGGCTGCCATGAGGTCCGTGGTGCTGCAGGTACCACTGCGCAGGGCGGCGTCCAGGGTGGCCAATGCGCGCGGCCGGTCCAATGAGCGCGCCACCTCGACGGCCGTCCAGGCTGGTGCGGTGACGAGTTGGCCCTGGTATACGGTCAGCGGCGCACCCTCCCGGCGATGCACGAGCAGCCCCAGGCGGTTACGCAGTTGCTGGCCAACGGGATTCAGTACGTGTAGGGCGCTGACGCCTTGGGTATCGAATCCGTACAGTGCCGCCGCGGTCCCCAGGCACACGGCGACAGGTTCGCCGCACCGTAGGTCCAGGCCGCGCAATCGCGTGAGCCGATCGACGGCGCCCTGGCTGTAAACATTGGGCCAGAGCTTGACGAGTTGGCCATGGCGTAGGTAGCGCTGCATTGTTCCCACGTCGATCACCTGCAGGATCTGGGGAGACGACGCCACGCCGCCCTGCCGGGCAAAGACCGCATCGAGTTCGAGTGTCACGCCGGCAGCATGCGGGTAATGCCGGACGTGTGGTATTCGGTCGCGGGCTAACTGTGTACGAGGCCCGAAGTGTGGACACCGCAGCCTCTGCCCGAGCGTGCACGCTTATGCAATTCGGCACCGCGCAACTACATATGGCAGCACGCTCGCGCCAAGAAATCTAGCGCGCGAACATCAGGGCGCGCTTGACCTCCTGGATCGCCTTGGTGACCTCGATGCCACGCGGGCAGGCCTCGGTGCAGTTGAAGGTGGTGCGGCAGCGCCACACGCCGTCGACCTCGTTGAGGATGTCGAGCCGCTCGGCGGCAGCCTCGTCGCGGGAGTCGAAGATGAACCGGTGCGCGTTGACGATCGCGGCCGGGCCGAAGTAGGACCCCTCACTCCAGTAGACCGGGCACGACGTGGTGCAGCACGCGCACAGGATGCACTTGGTGGTGTCGTCGTAGCGGGCCCGGTCGGTCTGGCTCTGAATACGTTCGCGCGTAGGCGGATTGCCGGAGGTGATGAGGAATGGCTTGACCGCACGGTACGCGTCGAAGAACGGCTCCATGTCGACCACGAGGTCCTTCTCCACGGGCAACCCGCGGATCGGCTCGATGGTGATGGTGAGGGGTTTCCCGTTCTTGGGCAACAGGTCTCGCATCAGCACCTTGCACGCCAGCCGGTTGACACCGTTGATCCGCATGGCATCCGACCCGCACACGCCGTGCGCGCACGACCGCCGGAAGGTCAGCGTGCCGTCGAGGTAGCCCTTGACGTAGAGCAGCAGGTTCAGCAGCCGGTCCGACGGCAGGCACGGCACCCGGAAGCTCTGCCAGCCGGCGGCATCGGGGTTCTCCGGGTTGAAGCGCGCGATCTTCAAAGTCACCATCACGGCGCCGTCGGGAACGGGCGGCAGGGGCGGATCGCCGACTTCGGGTTCAGCAATAGCGGTCATGGCTAGTACTTCCGTTCCATCGGCTCGTACCGGGTCTGGACGACGGGCTTGTAGTCCAGCCGGATGTCGGAGATCAGCTCAGAGCCTTCCTTGTAGGCCATGGTGTGGCGCATGTAGTTGGTGTCGTCCCGGTTGGGGTAGTCCTCGCGGGCGTGCCCGCCGCGGGATTCCTTGCGGTTGAGCGCACCCACTACGGTGACCTCGGCCAGCTCCAGCAGGAAGCCCAGCTCGATGGCCTCCAGCAGATCACTGTTGTAGCGGGTTCCCTTGTCGTGCACCGTGATCCGTGCATAACGCTCCTTGAGCGCGTGAATGTCGGTGAGGGCCTGCTTGAGGGTGTCCTCGGTGCGGAACACCGCGGCGTTGTTGTCCATCGACTGCTGCAGGGCGCTGCGGATATCGGCGACACGCTCGTCGCCGTGCTCGGAGAGGATGTCCCCGACCCAGGTAACCACCATCTCGGCGGGCTCCGAAGGCAGGTCGACGAAGTCGTGCGTGGCTGCGTACTGCGCGGCGGCGATGCCGGCGCGACGTCCGAAGACGTTGATGTCCAACAGCGAATTGGTCCCGAGCCGGTTGGCGCCGTGCACCGAGACGCAGGCGCACTCACCGGCGGCGTACAGGCCGGGCACGATGTTGTTGTTGTCGCGCAGCACCTGTCCCTCGACGGTGGTCGGGATGCCACCCATGACGTAGTGACAGGTCGGATACACCGGCACCAGTTCGGTCACCGGATCGACGCCGAGGTAGGTCCGGGCGAATTCGGTGATGTCGGGCAGCTTGGCCTCGAGCACGTCCTCGCCGAGGTGGCGGACGTCGATGTAGACGTAGTCCTTGTTCGGTCCGGCTCCGCGGCCCTCGAGAACCTCCAGAACCATTGAGCGGGCGACGATGTCGCGCGGCGCCAGGTCGACGATCGTCGGCGCGTAGCGCTCCATGAACCGCTCGCCCTCGCCGTTGAGCAACCGGCCTCCCTCGCCGCGCACGGCCTCGGAGATCAGGATCCCCAGACCGGCCAGACCCGTCGGGTGGAACTGGTGGAACTCCATGTCCTCCAACGGAAGTCCCTTGCGGAACACGATGCCCAGGCCGTCGCCGGTCAGGGTGTGCGCGTTGGAGGTGGTCTTGTACATCCGGCCCGACCCGCCCGTGGCGAACACGATGGCCTTGGCGTGGAAGATATGAATATCGCCGGTCGCCAGTTCGTAGGCGATGACGCCGGTGGCCACGGGACCCGAAGGGGTCTGGGTCAGCGAGATGTCCAGCGCGTAGAACTCGTTGAAGAACTCCACGTCGTGCTTGACGCAGTTCTGGTACAGCGTCTGCAGGATCATGTGGCCGGTGCGGTCGGCGGCATAACAGGCACGGCGCACCGGGGCCTTGCCGTGGTCGCGGGTGTGCCCGCCGAATCGGCGCTGGTCGATGCGGCCCTCGGGCGTCCGGTTGAACGGCATGCCCATCTTCTCGAGGTCGAGCACCGCGTCGATGGCCTCCTTGGCCATGATCTCGACGGCGTCCTGATCGGCCAGGTAGTCACCGCCCTTGACGGTGTCGAAGGTGTGCCACTCCCAGTTGTCGTCCTCGACGTTGGCCAGTGCGGCGCACATGCCGCCCTGCGCCGCCCCGGTGTGCGACCGGGTCGGATACAGCTTGGTCAGCACGGCGGTGCGCACCCGCGGCCCGGCCTCGACGGCCGCGCGCATCCCTGCGCCGCCCGCGCCGACGATGACGACGTCATAGCGATGCTCTTGGATCATGGCTTCCTCACGAGATGTTCGCGTCGAACGTCACCAGTACGTAGCTGCCGAGAACCAGGGTGAAGCCGGTGGCCAGCAGCAGCACGGAGTTCAGCCAGAACTTGGTGACGTTCTTGCGGGCGTAGTCGCCGATGATGGTGCGCATGCCGTTGGCGCCGTGGATCATGGCCAGCCACAGCAGTGCCATGTCCCAGATCTGCCAGAACGGCGAGGCCCACCGCTGCGCGACGTAGTTGAAGTCGATGCGGTACACCCCGTCCTGCCACATCAGCATGATGAAGAGGTGACCCAGGACGAGAAAGACCAGGGCGACGCCGGAGAATCGCATGAACAGCCAGGCGTACTTCTCGAAGTACGGGATGCCGCGGGGTTTGCGTGGTGCGCGCGGGTGGTCCAGCGCGGCGGGGCGGTCGTGCTCCTTCTCCATCACCGGCGCGACGCGGCCGTCGCGGTGATGCGGGGTCCAGGAGCCGGGGGCCGTCACAGGAATCGCTCCGACATGTGGATGCCGATGACGACCAACGCCGGCACCATTACCAGCAGCCAGATCACGCCGATGCCGACGAGCATCGTGCGCTGATGGCGGGGGCCTTCCGACCAGAAGTCGACCAGGATGACGCGGATCCCGTTGAGGGCGTGGAACAACACGGCGGCCACCAGTCCGACCTCCATGAGCCCGACGATCGGGGTCTTGTAGGTCTCGATGACCTCGTTGTAGGCCTGCGGGCTGACCCGCACGAGGGCGGTGTCGAGCACGTGCACGAAGAGGAAGAAGAAGATGGTCGCGCCGGTGATGCGGTGCAACACCCACGACCACATCCCGGGATCACCCTTGTAGAGGGTGCGTCGGCGCGGTCTGCTCCGCTTGGCCGGCTCTGCCGGTGCCGCCGTTGTCATCAGCGCCTCCAACGCCATCGGTGCACGCCGGGGGATGGTTCAGGGCTGCCGGCGTGGCGGTGAATGACTATCGGGTGGACTCTAAACCCATTTGCAGACCACAACGAACCTCCGTGGGGCGGGCATTAGGCTGGCTACGTTCCCGCCCGGTAGCCGGACAGGTGGTTTGTGAATGCATTCAGTGACAGCGCGGGGACGTTGACATGACCGCGCAGATTGACTGGAAACTGTTGCGGGACAAGGCCTTAGAGGTCAGCTCGCACGCCTATGCCCCCTATTCGGGCTTCCCGGTGGGCGCGGCGGCGCTGACCGCCGAGGGTGCCGTCGTAGTGGGCTGCAATGTGGAGAATGTCTCATATGGCCTAGGTCTCTGTGCCGAGTGTGCTGTGACCTGCGCCCTAGTTTCCGGTGGTGGTGGGCGCCTGATCGCGATCGCGGTGGTGGATCGCCTGGGTGCGGCGCTGATGCCGTGCGGCCGGTGCCGGCAGGTGTTGCTCGAGCACGGCGGGCCCGGTCTGCTGGTCGACCATCCCGGCGGACCGAAGCCGCTGGGCGAGTTGCTGCCCGACGCGTTCGGTCCCGACGACCTGGACCGGGCGACCCGGTGACGGGACCCGACGCCCCGGCCCCATTCGATATGCCGACGGTCATCAGGACCAAACGCGACGGGCACCGCCTGACGGACGTGCAGATCGACTGGGTGATCGACGCGTACACCCGCGGCGACGTCGGCGACGAACAGATGGCCGCGCTGCTGATGGCGATCTTCCTGCGCGGGATGGACGGCGCCGAGATCACCCGCTGGACCGCGGCCATGGTCGATTCGGGCCGCCGGTTCGACTTCACCGACCTCGGTCTGCCGCTGGTGGACAAGCATTCCACCGGCGGGGTGGGCGACAAGATCACGATTCCGCTGGTTCCGGTGGTGCTGGCGTGCGGCGCCGCGGTGCCGCAGGCCGCCGGCCGCGGGTTGGGGCACACCGGCGGAACGCTCGACAAGCTGGAGTCCATCGCCGGATTCACTCCGGAGCTCTCCGAATCCCGGATCCGCGAACAGCTCCGCGAGGTGGGCGCGGCCATTTTCGCCGCGGGCGACCTGGCTCCGGCCGATCGCAAGATCTACGCGCTGCGCGACGTCACCGGAACCACCGAGTCGCTGCCGCTGATCGCCAGTTCGGTGATGAGCAAGAAGCTGGCCGAGGGGGCCGGTGCGCTGGTGCTCGACGTGAAAGCCGGCCGCGGTGCGTTCCTGGCGACGGAGGCCGAATCCCGTGAGTTGGCCGCGGTGATGGTGGCCCTGGGCAACGCCTACGGGGTGCCGACCCGGGCGCTGCTCACCGACATGAACCGTCCGCTGGGGTGCACGGTCGGCAATTCCGTCGAGGTCGCGGAGTCGCTGGACGTGCTGGCCGGCGGCGGGCCGGCCGACGTCGTGGAGCTGACGCTGGCGCTGGCCGCCGAGATGCTCGACGCCGCGGGCCTCGACGCGGTCGATCCGGCTTGCACGCTGCGCGACGGGACCGCGATGGACCGGTTCCGTCGGCTGATCGCGGCCCAGGGCGGCGACCTGACCCGGCCGCTGCCGATCGGCGCGTGCACCGAGACGGTCGCCGCGTCGACCGCCGGCGTGATGGGCGACATCGACGCGATGGCGGTGGCGATGGCGGCGTGGCGCCTCGGCGCGGGCCGGGCGGCGCCCGGTCATCCGGTCCAGTTCGGTGCCGGGGTCCGCATCCACCGTCGGCCCGGTGAGCCGGTGGTCGCGGGGGACACGGTGTTCACGCTCTACACCGACACCGCCGAGCGCCTGCCCGGCGCACTGGCCGAACTCGACGGCGCCTGGGCGGTGGGGCCTGCCGCCCCCGAGCTGGGGCCGCTGGTCATCGACCGGATCGGCTGACGTCCCCATCCCCATCTGTTCAGCGGTGGTTGCGACGTTGTTCGAGTGGATGTCGCAGGGACTGCTGAACAGACCGGCGATGCCGCGAGCAAGATGGATGGATGACCACGCCGTTGAGTCCCGCTCTGATCAAGCAGGCGCCCAAGGCCCTCCTGCACGACCACCTCGACGGCGGGCTACGTCCGGCCACCGTCCTGGACATCGCCGGCCAGATCGGTTACAACGACCTGCCCGTCCACGACGTCGACGGCCTGGCGCGCTTCTTCCGGACCGCTGCGCACAGCGGGTCGCTGGTGCGCTACCTCGAGCCGTTCGCGCACACGGTGGCGGTCATGCAGACCCCGGAGTCGCTGCACCGGGTGGCGTTCGAATGCGTCGAGGATCTGGCGGCCGACAACGTGGTGTACGCCGAGGTCCGGTTCGCGCCCGAGTTGCACATCGCCGGCGGCCTGTCGCTGGACGCCGTCGTCGACGCCGTGCTGGCCGGTTTCGCCGACGGGGAGAAGGCCGCCGCGGCCGAGGGCCGGCCGATCGTGGTGCGCACCCTGGTGACCGCGATGCGCCACGCCGCGCGGTCCCGCGAGATCGCCGAGCTGGCGATCCGGTTCCGGGACAAGGGTGTGGTCGGATTCGACATCGCCGGCGCCGAGGCCGGGCACCCGCCCACCCGTCATCTCGATGCGTTCGAGTACATGCGGAACAACAACGCACGCTTCACGATTCACGCCGGCGAGGCATTCGGCCTGCCGTCCATCCATGAGGCGCTGGCGTTCTGCGGGGCCGACCGGCTGGGGCACGGGGTCCGCATCGTCGACGACATCACCGAGAACCCGGACGGCACATACACTTTGGGCCGGGTCGCGAACATCGTGCGGGACAAGCGAATTCCGCTGGAGATGTGCCCGAGTTCCAACGTGCAGACCGGCGCGGCGAAGTCGATCGCCGAGCATCCGTTCGATCTGCTGGCGCGGCTGCGGTTCCGGGTGACGGTCAACACCGACAACCGGTTGATGAGCGATACCACCATGACCGACGAGATGGCCCGGCTGGTCGAGGCGTTCGGTTACGGCTGGAGCGATCTGGAGCGGTTCACCATCAACGCGATGAAGTCGGCGTTCATCCACTTCGACGAACGGCTGGCGATCATCGACGAGGTGATCAAACCGCGCTATGCGGTGCTGATCGGCTGATATCCCCGATCTGTTCAGCGGCCTCTGCGAGATCCACTCGCACAATGTCGCAGCCAGCGCTGAATAGATCCGGAAAGAAACTACGTCTCGCGGCGCAGTCGGGATTCCAGGAACCGCTCCAGCTTGTCGAAGTCGCTGACGGCCGCGGCCCACGGCCCGGCCGGACGCGTGCCCGCGCCGTCGAGCACGTAGCCGACGAAGGCGCCCAGCGGCCGGTCGGCGGCCAGGACCCGGTCGACGGTGTCGTCCTCGGCGTAGTCGGCGGCGTCGCGCAGCAATTCCACGGCCAGGTCCAGCTGATCGCGGTCGACGGCGTCGGGCCCGTCGGCGATGTCGTCGACCAGCCCGGTCAGCACGTACACGTTCTCCTCGCTGACCCGCACGTTCAGCGACCCGTCGGTGGCGGCCGTCCGGATGTCCTCGTAGGTGCTCAGATCGGCCAGGTCGTGGTCGTGCTCGTCGGCCAGGTAGCGCGCCAGCGCCCGCTCGGACGGGAACACGCTGATGCGCCCGTTGCGGCCCAGGAAGATCGGTCGCTCGCCGAAGTAGCAGCGCAGGGTGAAGAAGCCGCCGGAGTCGGTCATCATGCGGATCGGGTCGATGCCGACCTTCTCCCAGAAGTCGACGTCGCCGCCGAGCGCGCCGGTGCCGGCAGAGACCGTCACGCCGGGCAGGCCGTCGTGGTCGTAGTCCAGTGACGCGTCGTTCACGCTGACATCGGGATCTTCCTCGGCCAGTGCGGCAGCCAACTCCTCGGGCTCCTCCGGAGCCGGCTCCTCGAGCTCGGTCGCGGCCCGGGCCGACAGCGCGGCGTCGACGTCGGGGGTCACCAGGACCTCCTCGACCGCGGCCAGTACGCCGTCCCAGCTGCGCCCGACGATCGCGGCGATGGCGCTCCACCGCTTGGCGCCGGACTTACCGCTGAACTCGGCCGCCCCGCTGTTGACCGACGACAGCGTCGGGTTGCCGTTGAAGAACTTGGTGATCGTCGGCAGCTCGCACACGGTGCCGATCGACGACACGATCGCCAGCGTGTTGGCGACCTTCTGAACGGTTTCGGCTTCGGGCTTGCCGGCCAGCAGTTCCTCGACGCTCACCAGGTCGAAGCGGTGATCGTCGTCGGGATCGAGCCGGTGTGCGTTGGCCTCCGTGAGCTGCGCCCAGGCCGGGTGGTCCGACAGGTCGTTGGCCGCGCCGCCGCGGACGAAAGCGGTCAGGTCGGCGGCGCCGGCAAAGCCGTAGAGGTCGTCGCCGGCACCCAGGAACGCCTCCCATTCGTCGCCGCCTTCGCGCCACCGCGGGGCCCACAGGGTGTACAGATCCCCCTCGGTCACGGACAGGCAGATCGGAACCAGGTCAGAAGCCATGCGGCACAGGATAGTCAGCCCCTGCCGGAGCCACGCCAAGCGCCCTCAGGACCGCGGCGGCCGAACCCGCCCAGGTGTACCGGCGGGAGTTCTCGGCGCCCCAAGCCCGCAACCGCGCCGCCAGCGCGGGATTGCCCTCCAGTTCGCCGAGGCGGTCCAGCAGGGCGGTGGTGTCGTCGGGGTCGAAGAACAGTGCGGTGTCGGCCAGCACCTCCGGCAGTGCGGCGGCCGTCGACGCGACCACCGGGCAGCCCAGGGCCTGGGCCTCCAGCGGCGGCATGCCGAACCCCTCGTACTTGGAGGGGAACACCAGCGCCTCGGCGTTGCGGTACAGCCAGGCCAGCTCGGCGTCGCTGAGATGCCCGGCGACGACGGCGCCCTGTGCGAGCGCGGAGGGCCCGCTGAACACCTGCTGGTTGCCGGCGGCGCCGACGACGACCACCGTGCGGCCGGAGTCGACGATCGCCTGCACGGGCGCGGGCAGGTTCTTGTGGGTGGCCAGGGTCCCCACCACCAGATAGAACCGGCCGTCGATCCCGGGGACGTCGGGTCGCGCGGGAGCAACCTGTGTGAGCCGGTCGGCCGCGCACCCGGCGACGGTGAAGCGCGCGTCGGGGATGCGCAGGACGCCGCCGAGCTCGCCGGCGCTGAAGTGCGAGACGGTGACCAGATGCCGGGCGTAGCGGCCGAGCGCGCCGTACATCACGGCGTAGAACCCGACGAAGGTCTTGCGGAAGGTCTGCGGGAACCGGAACGGGGTGGCGTCGTGCATGGTCACCAGCTGGCGCCGTTTGAGCAGTGGCGCTGGTCCGGCGAAGTTCAGCAGCAGCTGTCCGGCGGTGGCCACCGGCAGGTAGATCTGTTCGAACACAACGGCTTTCGCGGGCCCGCGGCGGATCTCGGCCCGCTCGGACAGCCAACCCGGGACGTCGGCGCCGGCGGGCACATGCGCGACGAGCGGGACATCGGAGGTCTCGCCGATGGCGCGGACGATCTCGGCGGCGTAGCGCTGCGTGCCGGTCTGGCGCTGCACCAGCCACTTGCCGTTGACGTGGATCGGGCGCCGGGCCAGGGGGCCGTACAGGCTGCGCAGCGCATTCTGCTGCGCGTGGTCGGTGTTACCCGCCAGCGCGGCCGCGGTGTCGCGACGCAGGGCGTCGAGCGCTGCCGGCCGCCGCAGTCCCGCGACGACCGATGCCAGTTCGGCCGGCTCGTCGATGACCTCCGGCAGCGCCACGCCCGACAGGTACGGCCGGTTGCGGGCGACCACGGGCAGGCCGAGGCCGGCGGCCTCGAGGATGGCGATCGGGAAGCCCTCCCACATCGCCGAGTGGAGGTACAGGTCGCCGCTGGCCATCACCTCGAGGGCCTTCTGCCGGGACAGCCAGCCGGTGACGGTGATGGCCTGGCCGCGCAGCGCGTCGGCGATTGCCGGGTCGCCGTCGCCGATCCAGGTCGCCTCGATGTCGGGGAATTCCGCACGCGCTGCAGCGACTGCCGCCGCGAAGAACTCCGGGTCCTTTTGCGGGCCCAGGCGCCCGTTGCCGACGATGTGCAGGCCGTGCTCGATCCGGGGTTCGTACGAGCCGGGCGGGACGGGCTGCACGTTGGGTATCGCGACCACACCCGGTCGGCGCAGCGGCCACCGGGACAGTTCGGCCTCCCGGGGCGAGCAGCCGCCATAGGCCGTCGTGTTGAACGACAGCAGCCATTCCGCCGTCCGGAACGCGCCGCGCAGGACCCGGCCGGTGTCGCGACGCTCGAACGCATAGCAGTGCGGTGTGTAGACGATCGGCCGGCGGCGGGTGCGCCGGACCGCGGCCCGGACGTAGGCGCCGGCCTTGCTCGAGTGCGCGTGAATG
This sequence comes from Mycobacterium sp., assembly GCF_046330795.1. Lineage (GTDB taxonomy): Bacteria > Actinomycetota > Actinomycetes > Mycobacteriales > Mycobacteriaceae > Mycobacterium. The sequence goes on from NZ_JAXLSA010000003.1 coordinate 596,461, forward strand.
ACCGCGTCCTCGCCGGACCGCAGATGCCGGCGCAGGAACCGGATGCGCGCCCACGTTCCGGCGGGCATCTCGACGGCGGAGGCGAAGCAATCCATCTCCCGCGGGTCGACCAGCGCCTCCGGCCGCAGCGAATACACGAGGTGATGGGTGACATCGGGGGAGTTGCGGACGAAGTCCGTGATGGCCGAGGCCGTACCGCTCGCGAAGGACTCCGTCACGTGGATGACGGTCGGTTTCCTGATCTTGGACATCACACCTCGGTTCGGTTGTAGCGAACTTTAAGGTGAGTCGGATCTGATCTCAAGTCGAACGGTTGCCTTGTGTGGAAATGTTCACTGGATGCCCGTTGGAGCGGAGCTGGATTAACTTGCGATCGGGTCAATTAGCTGTGTATTCGCAGCCCGGTAACAACATTCCGGTACCCAGCGATATGTTGCTGGCCACAGGTGTGACGTACTCCTCGGGATCAAATCTCCTCCCAAAGATGCAAAGATAGCGAACTACAGATAGCGTATCTCCGGATATGCCCACGACCCTGGATTGGTAGCGGCACATGGACGACGCCAGCGGCGACACCGCTCGGCCGACATGGTTCGGCTCGGACGCCTCGCCCATGTTCGGCGTGCTGCACACGCCCGCCGGCGGTGCCGCACGCGCCGGGATCGTCATCTGCCCGCCCATCGGCAAGGAACACGTCGACTCCTACCGCGGTCTCAAACTGCTCGCCGAAGCCCTGTGCGCGCGTGGCTTCGCGGTGCTGCGGTTCGACTATCCGGGTACCGGCGACTCGGCCGGGGAGCAGCGCAGCGACACCGCCGTCGCGCAGTTCCAGGCCGGGGTCCGCGCGGCGGTCGACTATCTGCGCGCCGCCGGCGTGCAGCGCGTCGGGGTGGTCGGGCTGCGCTTCGGCGCACTGCTGGCCGCGAGCCTGGCTGACCGACTCGGTGAGGTCACGGCGATGGCGCTGTGGGACCCGGTCACCGACGGGCGCCGCTATCTGCGCGAGGGCCGCGCCCTGTATCGGATGACGGTCGGCCAGCACGCCGAAGTCGCAGACGCGGGCGGCGCTGAGAACTACGAGCATTTTCTCGGCATCACCCTGTCGTCGGCGGCGGTCGACGACCTGCGCGCGCTGCGGCTGCCGGCCGACATCGGTTCGGTGCCGCACGTCCTGATCGGTGCCCGTCCGGAGAACCTGGGCGACCCGTGCCTGACGGCGCTGGGCGAGCGGGCCAACTGCACCGTCGCCGAGGTGGCCGGCCAGCCGGAGTTCGTGGCGCCGCCCAGCTTCGTGGTGGTCATCCCGGCGCCGGCGATCGCGATGATCGCCGACTGGTTCGACCGGGCCATCGCATCCGACCGGGTGCCGGTGACGCCCCTGATCGTCACGGACGCCGTCGTCGCCACGTCCCCGACGGGTGAGCAGGTCCGCGAATCGCTCGAATACATCGGTCCGGCAAGGCTTTTCACCATCCGGACCACCATGGGCCAACCGGGTGCCGACGCGCCGACGATGCTGTTCCACAGCACGGCCTGCGAACACCGGATCGGGTCGGGCCGAGTCTGGGTGGACTCAGCGCGCGAGCTCGCCGGCACCGGCGTGGTCGCGGTGCGCTACGACCGCCGCGGCACGGGTGACACCGGTGTTGCCACAACGGAATTCGCACGCATCTACTCACCCGAGTCCGGGGACGACGTGCTGGCCGCCATGCGTGGCACTGGCGCGCAGCCGCAGCGGCTGATGATGACCGGCGTCTGCTCGGGGGGATCGAACTCCGCGTTCGGTGCGCTCGCGGGCGGCGGCAGCAGGGCCATCGTGCTGGTGAACGTCATCCTGTACTCGCTGCGGCGCGTCGAGGTGGGGCCCGAGAAGCTGGTGCGGATGTCACCGCCGTCGCCCGGCGAGGAGCCCGCCCCGCAGCCGTGGCTCGAGCGGACCGTCAAGAAGCTGGCCCGCCGGTGGATCCCGTACCCGGTGTGGCTGCTGCTCGGGCGGCTCGGGCTGATCCAGGTGCCCGAGGTGCTGCTGAGCGGGCTGAGCCGGATCCCGGGCATGTCGGTCGACATGGTGCTCTCGCCGTCGGACGCCGAGTGGTTCGCCAAGCAGCGCGGCGCCCGGGGTCTGCAGCGGCTGGCCGCCAAGGGCTGGGCGCCGACGGTGGTCGCGGCGCCGACCGGTGACCATCCGCTGCTGCAGCGTGACATCCAGGACCTGGTCCGCGGTCACCTGATGACCGTGGCGATGCGCGAATTCCCCGACGCACTGCGCATTCCCGTGCAACCGCCGACCGAGGACGAGCCGTCCCGGGTGCCGACATGATCCGGCTGAGCCTGCTGGCGGCGCTGGCCGTCGTCGCGGTGGTCGTGGTGGGCGTGGCCGGCCGGGCGCTCTACGAACGTCCCCAGCGTGGCCTGCTGCTGGTTGCCGCGCTCACCCCGTTCCACGGGCTGCTGTTGATCGTGCCGAACGGCGCCTCGCTCGCCGGGTGGAAGGAGGGCGTGCTCGTCCTGACCCTGCTGGCCACCTTCGTCACCCCGAATCGTCCACCGCGGCCGCGTCTTTCGCTGCCGTGGCTGCCGGCCGCCGCGGCCTTCGTCGTGATCGGGTGCATCTCGGCGGTGATCGCCCTGCGCGGCAACGCCATGGTGCCGATCAAGATCACGTTCTTCTATCTGATCGTGGTCACCCTCATCGTGTGGCGTACCCCGTTGACCGCCCGGGACCGCGACCACCTGGTGACCATCATCATGGTGGCCGCCACGGTCACCGCCGCGTGGGGCATCGCCCAGCAGTTCCTGGGCGCACCGTTCCTGGTGGGCCTGGGCTACGAATACAACACGGCCGTGCGGACGGCCGGCCCGCTGCTGCGCAGTTTCAGCACGTTCATCCAGCCCTTCCCGTTCGGCCTGTACATCCTGATGGCCGTCCTCGTCGGCGGCGCCGTCGCCCTGCAGGACACCTCCCGGCTCCGCAACAAACTGTTCCTGGCCGCCATGCCCGTGCTGATCGTCGGGATGGGCGTCTCGATCGTGCGGGCGGCCTACCTGGGGCTGATCGTCGGCCTGGTCTGGCTGGCGATCCACCGCTACCGCTACCTGTTCGGTGTGCTGGCGGCGGGGGCACTGGTCGGCGGGCTGGGCATGCTGGTCATCCCGCGCCGGATCACCGACAGCATGTTCTCGTCCTCCAGCCTTGGCCAGCGCACCGACGGGTGGTCCAAGATCGGCGTGGACATCGCCACCAACCCGTTCGGTCAGGGGCTGGGTTCCACCGGGTCGGCGGCCGAGAAGCTGGCCACCGCCAGCGGTATCAACGAGAAGTACCTGATGGTGCTGCAGAAGCTGAATCCGGCGCTGGGATACCAGCCGGACAACTACTACGTGAAGATCCTGCTCGAGGTCGGCCCGGTCGGTCTGTGGCTGCTGGTGTTGCTGCTCGTCTCGGTGGCGGTGTCGACGCTGCGGGCCTCACGCCTGACGACCGGCGCCGACGCGGCCTTCTGCCTGGGCGTCAGTGCCTCTGTCGTGTCGGCCTGCGTGGCCGCCTTCGTCAGCACCTATTTCGAGATCTTCCCGCTGGACTACTACTTCTGGCTGCTGGCCGCCGCGGTGGGATGCGCGGTGGTGCAGGGCCAGACCGAATCCGTCCCGGAGTCTCCGGAGCCGGCCACCGCACGGGGGCAGTGGAAGACAAGTGCATATGCGTAGGGACGACGTTCAGAGTGCGGTCGACGCCGAGGTTGCCCGGGACCACGGGGAACAGCGGAACATGGCCAGCCGCAACACCGTTGCGCTGCTGGCCAGCCGGATGGTGGTCGCGGTGCTGGGCTGGTCAGGCACCGTCCTGATCGCCCGGCACCTCTCGCCGGACGACTGGGGTGTCTTCTCGTTCGTCTTCGGTCTGCTCGGGATGATGTCGATCGTCACCGACCTGGGTGTGGGCCGCGTCGTCCTGGCGCGTCTGCTCGACGCCGACCCCGAGGAGGCGGAGAAGGTCGCCAGCTCATTCGTCAGCCTGCGGGCCGTGCTCGGGCTGATCGGCTATGTGCTGGCCGTCGGATACGTTGTGGCCCTGGGCTATCCGGCCCAGGTGGTGGGCGCCACCGCGCTGGCCGGCCTGGTGGTCGTCATCGCGACCCCCAGCCATGCGCTGTCGGTGCTGTACCAGAGCCGGCTGAAGCTGGTGATCGTCGCCACCGCCGAGGCGCTGGCGCAGCTGGTCCAATTGCTGCTGACCATCGCGATCGCGATCACCAACCCCACGCTGTTGGCGTTCATCCTGCCCGCGATCGCCAACGAATTGTTCTCCGGGACATGGAAGTTCATCGGTGTGCAACGCGGCTGGCTGGGCCCGCGGATCACCGCCCGGCCCAGCTGGGCGCTGTGGCGGGAGATGCTCGTCGAGGCGGTCCCGTTGAGCATCGGGCTGGCGATGGTCACGCTGCTGTCCAAGATCGACGTCCTGATGATCGCCCACCTGGACAACTTCAACGCCGTCGGGCTGTACAGCGTCGCCTACAAGTTCGCGGATCTGGTGTCCTACGCGGTGCTGGCGGTGCTGGCGCCCGTCGCCACGCTGCTGGTCGCCGCGTGGCCGATGTTCCACGACGAGTTCCGCCGCCGCGCCCGCTCGGCCGCGATGACGGTCGGGCTGTTGTCCTGCGTGGCGGTGTGCGGCATGTGGGCCTCGGCCGACCGGATCGTCGCGCTGCTGTATGGCGAGCGGTTCGCCGAGAGTGCCGCTGCCACCCGGATGCTGCTGGTCGGCGCGGTGTTCGCGGCACTGTCCCAGTTCCTCCTGGTCACCCTGGTGTCGGCCGGCCGGCAGCGCTCGTATCCGTGGGTCGCCATCGGCGCGCTGGGCCTGAACGTGGTCCTCAATTTCGTGCTGATTCCGCGGTATTCGTTCACCGGCTCCGCCTTCGCGACGGTGGTCACGGAGTTCTGCATGTTCGTCGCCATGTGGATCCTGCTGGCCCGCACCGTCGAGATCCGACGGCTGCTGCCGGCCGGCCGGCTCGCCATCATGGCCGGCCTGACCACCGCAGTGTGCGCGGCGACGGGGCTGCTGCACGCCGTCGCGCCGTGGCCGGTGGCCACCGCGGCCGCCGTGGTGCTGTTCGTCGGCGGGGCCTTCGCGCTGCGACTGGTGGACCCGCGGACACTGGTCGCCAAGGCGTCGCGGCGGGAGGGGACCCCATGACATCCCTGGTGTTCGTCAACCGGGCCGGCCGGATCTCCGGCGCCGAGGTCGTCCTGCTGCGGCTGGTGGATGTGGCTGTGCGCCAGGGGCATCGGGTGCGGGTGGTCAGCCCGCGCGGCCCGCTGGCCGACCGGCTGCCGGCGGGCGTGGAACACTTGCCCATCGAGGAGCTGGACCTCGGCGGCAGCGCCGGGTTGCGCCGAATCGTCGCGTACGGCTCGCTGGCCCGACGTTCCCTGCGCGCGGCCTCCGTCATCCGCCGGGCCGCGGCCGGGGACACCGTCGTGATCGTCAATGCCTTGATGGCGCTGCCGGCGGCGCGCCTGGCCCGCATCCGCGGCGGCGTGTCGTGGTTGATCCACGACACCGTGTCGGATGCCAAGCAGCGCTTGGTCGTCCGGGTCGGCCGTGGTGCGGTGCGGCGCGCGGTCGCGGTGTCTCCGCCGACCGCCGAAGCGGTACGTCCGCTCGGTGTGCACGCGCTGGTGGCGCCGCTGGGCATCGATGTGCCGGAAGCCCCGCAGCCGCATGTGCGGTCCGGTGGCGCCCCGGTGGTCGGCATCATGGGCGTCCTCACGCCGTGGAAGGGCCACCGAATTCTGCTGCAGGCGTTGGCGAAACTGCCGGATGTGCGGTGCGAGATCGCGGGCAGCGCCTTCCATGGCGACGAAGACCACGCCGAGCAGTTGCGGCAACTGGCGGCGGGTCCCGACCTCGCCGGCCGGGTCGCCTTCCTCGGTCACGTCGAACCGCTGTCGGCCATCCGGCGGTGGGACATCCTGGTCAGCGCCAGCACCTCGCCGGAGGCCGGTCCCATCGTCGCCCTCGAGGCGATGAGCCTGGGAGTCCCGGTGATCGGGACCGACCACGGTGGCTGCGCATGGCTGCTGCGCGACGGTGCCGGCGTGCTGGTGCCGCCGGGCGATCCGGATGCGCTTGCCGCAGCGATCGATTCGGTGCTGCGACGACCGCACGAACTTGCCGCAATGACGCGGCTGGGCAGGGAGAGGGTGGTGGCCGATCATGATGCGGTCACCGCCTTTCCCGCGATGCTCGACGCGTTGTTGACTGCCACAGAAGGAGTGCAGGATCGTGACGTCCTCGCCGCACCGAGCCGTTGACCGTCGCCGGCCTCCCCGGCCCCTTCGGCTGCAAGGGGCCGTCCTGAGCGCCGCGCTCATCCTGACGGCCGGGGTGGTGCTGCCCAAGGCCTCCGATGCCGCTGTCGGCCCCGCCATCCCGCAGGCCCCGGCACCCGCCTGCATTCCCGCCATCGGCATCGCGCCCTCGTACGTGCTCGGGGAGTCGGCCGCTGATCTGGACCGTGATCTTGCCGCGGCCCGCGAATTGGGCTCCAGCCGTTACCGATTCGATGTCGACTGGTCGGTGGTCGAACGCAGCAGGGGCAGCTACGACTGGGCTCCGGTGGATCGGGTGGTGAATGCGGTCCTGGCCGCCGGGCTCACCCCACTGGGGGTTCTGGCGTACGCGCCCGACTGGGCCGAGACGGCGGGCACCGGTTCCTTCCACGGCGCCCCGGTCGACATCGCCGCCTTCGCCGCATTCGCCGGGGCCGCCGCCGAGCGCTACAACGGCCGGATCACGGACTGGGAGATCTGGAACGAGCCCAACAATGACGCATTCTGGGCCCCGCGCGCCGACCCGGCGACCTACACCGCTCTGCTGCAGCAGAGCTACCGGACGATCAAGGCCGTCCAGCCGGGCTCCACGGTGCTCGCCGGGGCGCTGTCGCCGGCCGAGAACGGCTCCGGCGGGGACATGGAACCCCTGACCTTCCTGGCGCGGATGTACGACGCGGGAGCCGGCGGCAGCTTCGACGCGGTCTCCGTCCACCCGTACTCCTTCCCGGCGATGCCCACCGACCCAGCGACCGCCGGCTGGAACACCTTCCAGAAGATGCCCGGGTTGCACGATCTGATGGCCGCGCACGGTGACGGGGGAAAACCGTTGTGGATCACCGAGTTCGGTGCGCCGACGGGCTCCTCGCGGGTCGCGGTGTCACCGGAGGTCCAGGCGGCCTACCTGACCGACGGGCTGTCGGCGGTGGCCGGCCTGGGTTATGTCCATACAGTGCTGATCTATTCGATCCGGGACTCCGGCACCAATGCGGCCGACCCGGAGCAGAATTTCGGGCTGCTGGATGTCAATTTCACACCCAAGCCCGCCTTCGGCGCGGTGCAACAACTGGTGGCGGCATCGAAATGCTGATCACGTCGATGTGTCCATTGAAACCGGGACGGAGCAGGTAACCGTGAAGAACGACCCCCTCACCGAACGCGATCTGCGTACGCGGCTGAACGTGCCGCCGACCTTCGACGTCGGCCATCATCTCCGCGAACTCGCCCGGGTGGTGCTGCCGGCACTGCTGGGCGCGCTCGTCGTCGCCGGCGTGGCGTACGAGGCGGTGTCCGCGCAGCCGCCCCAGTACCAGAACAGCGTGACCGCCAAGATCGACTCCGGGGCGCTGGCGGGCATGACCGACGTCACGGTGAACACGCTGGCGCCGCCGTTCGTCGCGCTCAGCAAGTCGCAGGCGGTGCTCGAGGATGCGGCCAGGCGCGCCGACATCGACACCTCGCCGGCGGAACTGGCCAGGGACGTGGACGTCTCGGTGCAGGTGTCGCCCAGCCTGGTTCAGGTCACCTCGCGGGCGCCGACGGCCGACGGTGCCATCCAGCTGTCCAACGCGATGGTCAGCGCGCTGGACGAGGCGATCGTCAACGTGTGGATCGACCGGGTCACCAAGGACGCGCAGGATCTGCAGAATTCGGCCGCCGACTCGGCGACGAAGATGGTTGGCCTGGACCCGGATTCGCCGCGTTACCTGGTTCTGCACGCCGACTTCGAATCGCAGTTGGCCCGCGCGCAGCAGCTGCGGGCCGCCCCGCCCACCCGCATCGTCCTGCTCTCCCAGCCGGGTGTGGCGGACAAGGTGGCACCGCTGCCGCTGCGTCAGACCGGGGTGGTCTTCCTCGCCAGCCTGTTGATCCTGGGAGAGCTGTTCGCATTCCTCAACGGCCGGATCGGGCGGCGCACCAACGCGGCCTGGGTGCGCCGGCGCGCGCACCGGCATGGTTATTCGGTCGTCTCGGCCGACCGCGGTGCATCGGACTGGCCGCTGGACACGCAGGTGCTGCTGAACACCGTCGGAGGGCACGGCCCGGGTGTGCTGCTGTTGCGCTCGGCGTCCTCGACGGCCCAGGTGTATGTGGGCGAGGCCGTGTCACGCGACCGCTCGGGCGGCGGGGTCGAGGTGCGCTCCGTCGGCTCCGACTGGTGGCGCGATCCGGAGGCCGGCAAGCACCCGCTGGCCATCGCGGTGATCGACGCCCGCGGACGCGATCGCAGCGCCTGGACGGAAGCCTTTGCCGCACTGGATCGTTACGGTATCCCGGTACAGCTGGTGGTGCTCGGTGAGCGCCACTGGTGGCCGCGGCGCGCAGGGCGTCCGGCGCCCGCCGAGGTCGAGGTCCCGGCCTCGGAAGCAGTAGAAGAGTCGGTCGACGAGGCGAGTCCGGCTCGGGCGTATCCGGAGTACGCGATGGTCATCGGAGCCGGCCCGGGGACGGCGGCCGAAGAGAAGGGTGACAGCGTGGGGGCGAGGAACAATGGCCACGAGTCCACTTGATCGCATCTGGCGGGACCACTGGGGTGTCCACGCGCTGACGCCGGTCGTCACCGCCGATGTCGGCGTTTTGCGGTCCAGGTTGCTCGACCTCATCACCGCCAACCCGTCGGATCCGTTGGCCTGCAACCTTTCCGACGATGCGGGCCGGTGGATACCGGTCGCCGAGGAGTTCCGCGCTGCACATGTGAACAGCGTCATCGTGGCAAGCACCGATCTGGATGACGCCGCGGATCCGTATGCGGTGATGCCGGTCAACCGGCCGCCGGATGACTACCGGGCACCCTTCCGGATGGTCGTCGGCCGCCGTTCCGTGCTGCTCTACGTCAACCACGTCGTCGGCGATGCGTCGTTGATGACGTTGCTCGGTTCCCGACTGGTGCGGGGGCAGATGGTCAGCCTGTCCGACGTCGGGCGCCGGGTCGGTGTGCGTCACCTGCTCCGGATGGCGGCGCGGCAGTCCGGCCGGCACTGGCGTGAGTGGATCGGCCGCCGCCGGGCCGTGCGTGCGCTGTGGGCCGCCGAGCGCGCGTACGCCGAAAGCCGGGAGTTGGAAACGGAATCCGCCGCCTCCACCGTCTCGGTCGGCGTCGTGCTCGACGCGGATCGCTACCGGGAGTTCAAGGTGTGGCGCGCGGCCAACGGAGCCGGCGTCTCGATCACCGCGCTGATGGCCGCGGCGGCGTTTCGGGCCTTCCGCAGCGAGGGCGTCGCCGTCGCCGACGACGGCCTCTACGTCCTGGTGGACCTGCGCCGCTATCTGTCGCCCGAGAATTCCTGCCTGACGGGCAATCTGGCGGTCAGCGTGATGCTGCCCACCGATCTGACCGATGCCGACACGATCAGCCGCGACCTGCGGGCATTGTTGAATTCCGCGCAGGCCGTGCCGACCGTTCTGAAAGCAATTGGCATACAATGCATTTCGGTGTTCAAGCGGACGGCCGCGAAGGGGCCGGAGGTTCGGCCGGGACGAGTGCGGATGACGTTCAACTCGATGCTCGGCAACCCCGGCACCGACGACATCCCGTGGCGCGACCGCTCGCAGGCCCGCTATCTGGGGATGTCGTATCCGATCGCCGCCGGGGGACTCAGTGTTTTCGCGTGCGTCGTGGACGACCGGATGGAATTCTCGGCGTCCTTCCGCTCCGACCTGATCGATCGGGAGACCGCGCAGCGCGCGCTGAACCGGTTGATGGACATGCCTGCGCTGCTGTCCGCCACCGTCTGAGCATCTGTTCAGTACTGGCGGCGAACTCCACTCGGCCGACGTGTCGGTGAGCGCTGAACAGATCCGGGGAGTCGGTTACGCCGTCATCGCGGCGCGCACCGATATCGGCCAGGTCGCCGGATCGAGCCCGTGGGTGCGGAACAGCGCCAGCGCGATGCGCTCCATCCCGAATCCCACGCAGGCGCTGTGCGCCACCTCGCCGTCGGCGGTGCGCAACGCGAACGTCGTGCCGAAGTGGTCCTGATGGCAGTTCGACGACACCACGGCGGTGCCGTCGGTCAGATCGCCGTAGAGCCGGATCACCAGTTCGGTCTTGAGGTTCTCGGCGTGCTGATTGGCCGCCAGCATCCGCCCGGCGCGGCCGAAGAACGGGTCGTTGGCAGCGACGGGCGCCGCATCCAGGCCCAGCTCGGCGAGCATCGCCAGGCCGTGGCCGATCCACGTCTCGCGGTGCTCGACGGCCTGCTCGGGCGTACCGACGCGGACGTACTCATGCATGCGGAAGGCCTGCATCCGGGCGGGGTCGATGGCCGGCTCGTGCCGGAAGCAGTAGCCGTACACGTCCAGCAACCGGCCGTCGGGCGGCAGCTGCGGGTCCAGGGTGCTGTAGCTGGGGTGGCAGGCCGCCGAGACCAGCATGGTGCCGGCCGGGTGCAGGTGGTGATCCCAGCCGTTGCCCGAAGCGCGGTCCTCGAGCAGGTCGCGGTGTTCGCGGTCGCCGCCGGTGAACGTCGAGACGGATCCGGTCAGATTGGGGAAGGAGGCGATGTAGTCGGTGCCCTCGAACGCCGCGCGCGAGAACAGCGGCGGGAACCGCAGCACGGTCGCCGAATCACCATGTACCGCTTGACCTTTGCGGCGGACGGCGACGTCGATACCGTCGATCACGTTCTCGAACACCGCGCCGCGGCCGAACAGTCCGTCGATCCCCATCGGGATCAGCAGACCCGCCTCGATCAGTTGGTCGCGGAATTCCCGGCGGGCCGTTTCGATGTCGATCTCGACCGTGGTCATCGGTGTCTGCTCCTAGTTGTCGGGTGGTCAGTCGCCCCGCTGGGCGAGCACCAGGTGGGCGTTGTTGGCCTTGATGCGGTCGTTGGACACCATCAGCTGGGGTCCCAGCGCGTCGCGGACCAGCCGGCCCATGGACGCCGGATGGTCTTCGCGATAGCCGTTGATGCCGATGAGTTCCAGCGCGCCGAGCACCACCTCGATGACGGCCGTCGACGCCGTCAGCTTGAGGTTGTTCATGGTGATGGTGAACGACACCGTCGGTTCGCGGTCGGGGGTGCGCAGGAAGTCTTCGTAGCGCTGCAGTGCGCGAACCACCGAGGCCTCGAACCGCTGGTGCACGACGGTCAGTTCGGCGAGCTTGGCGGCCTGCGGCACGGTGGTCCCGGGTTTGTTGCGGACGGCGGAGCGGGTGGCGTCGCGCGCCTTGGACAGCGCGGCGTCGGCGATGCCCAGCCACACCGAGGCCCACAGGGTGTGCGAACCGGGCAGCATCGTGGACGCGGAGATGGTCGAGTAGTCGACGGGCAGCACATGGGCCGCCGACGTCCGGGTCTTCAGCAGGAAGCCGGGGCTGCAGGTGCCGCGGAAGCCCAGCACGTCCCAGGTGCTGATCTGCTCGAGCGTGGTGTCGGCGGCGGGGCAGACGACGAGCACCTGATCGCTGGGTTCGGCGTCGGGGCCGCGGCGGGCGGTGGTGCAGATGTAATCGGCGACCGCGCCGTAGGAGATCACCGGGGCCGTCTTCTCCAGGGTCACGGTGTCGCCGTCGCGTTCGACCGCGCAGGTCGAGCGGCCCACGTCCCCGCCGGTGGAGATCTCGGTGGTGGCCGACGCCAGCAGCGACTCGTCCCGCGCGATGGCGGCGGTCAGCTCGGCGATCGGGCCCGCGGTGCCGTGGTGGGCCAGCGTGAGGGCCTGGGTGTGGTGCATCGCGAACACCATGGCCGCCGAGCTGCACGCCGCGCCCATGGTGCGGGCCACGGCCGCGAGTTCGGTGACGGTGGTGGCGCGGCCGCCGAGTTCCTCGGGCAGGCAGCAGGACAACAGCTGCGCCTCCCTGAGGGCGTCGACCGCCTCCACGGGGAAGCGGGCGGATCGGTCGACGTCGCCGGCGGCGGTGGCCGCGGCCTTCGCCACGTCCCTCGCCAGATCGTTGATCGCGGGTTTGGTCATTTGTCGTGTGCCCGGTCTGTCAGCCGCGGTGCAGATAGCGGCGCGGTGTTTGCTGCAGTACAGTAACACCCGTTCGACGAAAACGTTGCTGTAAGTGCCGTAGCTAATTATCAATTGGCCAGGCCGAACCGAGGGAGCGGTAGATCGATGGAGCAGACCCAGGAGCGGATCCGCGAGGTGCTGGCCCAGCACGGACGCATGAGCGCGGACGTTTCGGCGTTGTCGCCCGGTGCCGATCTGTACCAGCACGGACTCACGTCGCACGCTACCGTGAATGTCATGCTGGCCTTGGAAGATGAGTTCGACGTGGAGTTCCCCGACGAGGCCCTGCGCAAGTCGACATTCGCGTCCATCGACGCGATCCAGCAGCTGATCGGGTCGCTCGTCGCGGCCTCGGTCTGACGTCGCCCGTCATGGTGGCCGTCGGTTCGGCGCAGCTGTCGGACAGAGCCGATCCAACGAACTCAGAGATATTTGCTAATTGCGCAAATTATCGTCCGAGTTCGGTGCACGATGTGTCGCGGATCTGGCTCGAGACCAACTGCTACATGGATCTGTGGGCCGAATTGCTGCACGCATTGCAGCTCGATCCGGTGCCGGCGTTCGCCTGTGCGCTCTCGGCCGACCACGACGGTGTGCAGTGGACATTCCTCAAGCCGGCGCCGGAGGATCTGCGCCGGCTCTACGGCCTGGAGGTGGCCGAGGAGAACGTGTGGCGCCCGGTGCTCGACACCGTCGAGTCCGGCCCGGCGCGGGGCCTGCTCTTCACCGTCGAGGTGGACAGCTGGTGGCTGCCCGACACGGCCGGCACCGCCTACCGGACCGAGCACGTCAAGACCACCATCGTGCCCACCCGGGTGGACCGGACGCGCCGGGTGATGGAGTACCTGCACAACGCGGGCATGTACGAGCTGCACGGCGAGGATTTCGACGGAGTGTTCGGTCTGACGGGCGCCGAGCAGCTGCCGCCGTACATCGAAGCGATCCGGCGCTACCCCGACCGGATCGAGCCCGGCGCCCTGGCCGCCGTCACCCGTGAGCACCTGCGCCGGCGGGCGCCGGGTAACCCGGTCGAGCGGCTGGCGGTGTCGGTCCGCGAGGCCGTCGAGTGGCTGCCGAACACCGACATGACGGTGTTCCACCAGTGGTCCTTCGCCACCCTGCGCCAGTGCGGCGCGACGGCCGAACTGGCGGCCGATTTCGCCCGGCATCTCGACGGCACGTTCCCCGGCGCGGCCCGTGCGGGCGAGCCGCTGACGGCGGTCGCCGAGGGCGCCAAGGCGGTCCAGTTCAAGATGGCGCGGGCCGCCCGGGGCCGCGCGGTCGACGTCGACGATGCGCTGGCCGACATGGCCGACGCGTGGCAGCGCGGTCTGGACCTGATCGAGACGGCCGTCGGTTGAGCGGCTTTCCGGCCTGGCAGGCGGTGCGCACGTCGCCGGGCGAGCAGGCCCGCTGGAACGAGGCCCGCACCCTGGCGCCGGGCGAACTGCCGTCGGCGCTGGACGCCGCCGACGGCGACTGGTGGCTGCGCACCCACCTCGAGGTTGACGCACCGGCGTGGCTGGAGTTCGCCGGATTGACCTTTCCCGCTGAGGTTTTCGTCGACGGGGCCGCCGTCGCCGAGTGCGAGTCGATGTTCCTGCCGGTGCGTATGCGGGTCGACCCGGGTCGGCATGAGGTGGTGGTGCGGTTCGGTTCGTTGTCGCGGTGGCTGGCCGACCGGCGCCCGCGCGGGCGCTGGCGTTCGAGCCTGACTGCCGCCCAGGGTCTGCGCTGGGCGCGCACCACGCTGCTCGGCCACGCCCCCGTCTACGGCGACGTGCCCATCCCGGTGGGCTGCTGGCGGCCGGTCCGGCTGGTCCCGGCCGGTGAGCTGGTCGACATCACCATCACCGCCGATCCCGGTACGGGCACGGTGCGCGTGGACGGCTCGGCGGACGGGCCCGTTCGGGTCACCGTCCTCGGGCCCGACGGGTCCGAGATCTCCTCGGCCGCAGGAACTCTGGGCCTATCGGTCGTCGTCCCGGATCCACAACTCTGGTGGCCGCGCGGGTACGGCGGTCAGCCGCTGTACCGGGCCGTGGTTACCGTGGGCGACACCGTGCTCGCCGACCGCACGTTCGGCTTCCGGACGGTGAGCGTCGACCAATCCGGTGGGGCATGGCAGCTGGCGGTCAACGATGTGCCGGTGTTCTGCCGCGGTGCGGCCTGGACCCCGCCCGATCCGGTCCGCCTCACCGTCCCCGACGATGTTGTGCGGCAGCATCTTTCACAGCTCGCCCAGCGCGGTGCCAACATGGTCCGGGTGGTCGGCGGCATGGTGTACGAGCAGCCCGCGTTCTACGACTGCTGCGCCGAACTGGGCCTGCTGGTCTGGCAGGATGCCATGCTCGCGACGTTCGACCCGCCGCGTGAGCTGGACGACGTCATCGCCCGTGAGGTCACCACCCTGCTGGCCGCGCACTCGGGGAACCCCGCACTGGCGGTGCTCAGCGGTGGCAGCGAGACGCTGCAGCGTCCCGAGATGCTCGGCGTCCGGGCCGAGGACCGCGCTGTCCCGGTGATCGATCAGGTCCTGCGGGACGTCGTCGCTCCGCGTGGCGATGTCGTCTACGTCCGGTCCAGCCCCGCGCCGCCGGACGGCAGCGACCATCTGGCGATCCGGCCGGATTCCGGTGTGGCGCACTGGTTCGGTGTCGGCGGCTATCTGCGTCCGGTCGCCGATGTGCGATCGGCCGGGGTCCGCTTCGCCGCCGAGTGCCTGGCGTTCGCCAACCCGCCGTCGCCCGCCGCGGTCGAGCGGCACTTCGGCTCGGCGGCGGGGGCCGGACACCATCCGGACTGGAAGGCCGGCGTGCCGAGGGATCGTGGCGCGTCCTGGGATTTCGAGGACGTCCGCGACTTCTACGTGCGCGAGGTGTTCGGCGTCGACCCGCTGGCGGTGCGCCGCGCCGACCCCGAGCGTTATCTGCAGTTGGGCCGGATGGCCGTCGCCGAGGCCATGGGCCGGTGTTTCTCGTTCTGGCGGCAGCCGGGTTCCGGCTGCGCCGGCGCCCTGGTGCTGTCGTCCAAGGACCTGATGCCCGGGGCGGGCTGGGGTCTGCTCGACGTCGACGGTGCGGCCAAGGCCGCCCTCGACGTGCTGGCGCGGGTGTGGGAACCGGTCGGCGTCACCGTCTGCGATGCCGGGCAGAGCGGTGTCCGCATCGGCCTGCACAACGACTCCGGTACCGACATCGGCGGTGAATTACGGCTACAGGCAACGGATGTGCGCGGCTCGGTGGTCGTCGACGCGAAGTGTGACGTGCTGGTGCCGGCGCACTCGGCACGGACGTGGTTCGACCACGAGATCACCGGCGAGTTCCGGGATCTCTCGGGCGCGTTCGGATTCGGCGCCCCGGTGGTCGACGGCATCGACGTCCGTTGGTGGCTCCCGCACGCCGGCCGGTCGGCGCGGGAGTGTCTGGTGACCCAGCCGCGGCCGGGGCAGTCTCCCTCGGTGCTGCGCGCCACGGCGTTGCGATCCGGCCCGGATCGGTTCGAGATCGAGGTCAGCGCCGACATCGCGCTGCGTTACGTCACGGTGGACCTGCCGGGATGGACCTTGTCGGACAACGCGTTCCATCTGCTGGCCGGAGTGCCGTACACGGTGAGTGCGCGGGGTTCGGGTGCGGCGCCGGTGGGCTGGGTCTCTTCGGTGGACACGCTGGCACCCGTGTCGGTGACGGTGCCGCAATGACGCTGCAGATCCCGCCCGGCTTCCGGATCAGGGTCGGCTGCGACGTCACACCGGTCGGCGACATCGCCAATTCGGTCGAGCGGTTCGGCGACCGGTATCTGACCCGGGTCTTCGGTGCGGGCGAGCTTGCCGACTGCGCGGGCGTGGACCGCGTGCAGGGGCTGGCGGCCCGGTTCGCCGCCAAGGAGGCGGTGTTCAAGGCGTTCGCGGTCGCGGATCTGGCGGTGGCGCCCACCGAGATCGAGGTGGTGCGCGTCGCCGGACTGCCCGAACTGCGGCTGTTCGGGGCGGCGGCCGAGCTGGCCGGGAGGCAGGGCTGGCAGCAGAGCGAGGTGACGCTGTCGCACACCGACTGCCACGCCATGGCCGTCGTGATGGTGCTGGCGTCGGCCCACGCATGATCTGTTCTGCAACCTCGGTGTGGTCCACTCGCACTTTCTCGCAGCCAACGCAGAACAGATGGAGGTGGGGCGGGTCGTGCCGGCGCTCGATAGTCTGACCGCCATGGATGTCCGCGTCGTCGATCACCCGCTGGCCGCTGCGCGGCTGACCACCATGCGCGATGAGCGCACCGACAACGCGGCATTCCGCGCAGCGCTGCGCGACCTGACGCTGATGCTGGTCTACGAGGCCACCCGCGACGCCGAGCGGGCCCACACCACCATCCGCACCCCGCTGGCCGAAACCACGGGCACAAAGCTGGCCAACCCGCCGCTGCTGGTGCCGGTGCTACGGGCCGGGCTGGGCATGGTCGACCAGGCGCACACCCTGATCCCGGAGGCCAGGGTGGGCTTCGTCGGCGTGGCCCGTGACGAAGAGTCGCATGAGCCCACGCCGTACCTCGAATCGTTGCCCGCCGACCTGTCCAGCACGCCCGTGCTGGTCCTCGACCCGATGCTGGCCACCGGTGGATCGATGGTGTACACGCTGGGGGTGCTGGCCTCCCGCGGTGCCGTCGACATCACCGTGGTCTGCGTGGTGGCCGCACCGGAAGGCATTGCGGCACTGGAGGAGTGCATGCCCAGCGTGCGGCTGTTCACCGCGGCCATCGACGACGGCCTCAACGACATCGCTTACATCGTGCCGGGGCTCGGCGACGCCGGGGACCGTCAGTTCGGTCCGCGCTGAGCGTGCGAGGAATCCGCCGGACCTTGGCCGGCGCCGCGACGGTGATCGTGGTGGTGATCGCCGGGCTGGCCGTCGCCGGCTACTTCTTGTTCACCCGTCCGCACGGCGACCCGCTGACCCCGGCCGACGCCATCGTCGTGCTCGGCGGCGAGGACGACGGGCGGGTGCAGTACGGGATGGAACTCGCCCGGCAGGGCTACGCCCACACCGTCGTCATCTCCAGCGGCTTCCTGGAGAGATCGCCGGCGTTCCATCGGGCCTGCGCGTCGAGCGGCCCGGCCGTCAGAGTCATCTGTTTTCGGCCCGACCCGTTCACCACGCAGGGCGAGGCGAAATTCGTGCAGCAGAAGGCCACCGAATTCGGTTGGCATCATGTGATTCTCGTCTCCTGGAACTTCCACATGATCCGGGCCCGCTATATCTTCGGCCAGTGCTTCGACGGCACCGTCACCATGCGCCCGGTGCAGACCTACTACAACTACAGCCTCGGCTGGTGGACCTGGATCTACGCCTACCAGTACGGCGCGCTGGTCAAGGCCGCGGTGCTGGGCTGCTGAGCAGTGCGGACATCTCGGCTTCGACGGACCGCTGCAACGCCACGGCCGCGGCCCGGGCGCCGGACTCATCCCGGGGGCGCCGGATCTCGATGTAGCACTTGATCTTCGGCTCGGTGCCGGACGGCCGGACCGCGACGCGCAGCCCGGACCCGCGGAAGATCAGCGCATCGGTGCGGGCGGCCAGATCCTCGACGTCCACGGTGATACCGGCGATCTGTCGGGGCGGCGTGGTGCGCAGTCGCGTCATCACTGCACCGGCATCGTCGACGCGGGCGCTGACCGCCGACGTGACGTGCACGCCGTACCGGTGGGCCAGCCCGTCGAGCGCCTCGGGCACCGAGGATCCCCGGCGGGCAAGTGCCGCAACCAGATCACAGAACACGACGGCCGCGCTGATGCCATCCTTGTCGCGCACGGCAGCGGGGTCGACGCAGTGTCCGATGGCCTCCTCGTAGGCGTACACCAACGTCGAACCGGCCACCCCGTCGTCGGCACGCGCCAGCCATTTGAACCCGGTGAGCGTCTCGACGTGCCGAGCGCCGTGATCGGCGGCGATGTCGCCCAGCAGCTGCGACGACACGATCGACGAGGCCACCAGGGGTTCGGGGGCCCCGCGCGCCTCCTCGGCACTCAGCCGCGCAAGCAGGAAATCGCCCAGCAGCCAACCGGTTTCGTTGCCGGACAGCATCCGCCAGCCGCCCGAGTCGGGAATCCCGACGGCGCACCGGTCGGCATCGGGATCCAGCGCTATCGCGACGTCCGCACCGACATCGGCCGCCAGGTTCAACAGCGCGTCGGTAGCGCCCGGTTCTTCCGGATTCGGGAAGTCGACGGTCGGGAAGTCGGGGTCGGGGTCGAATTGCGTTGTCACGGTGTGCAGATCGGTGAAGCCGGCCCGCCGCAACACCGTCGTCGCGAGTTCGCCGCCGACGCCGTGCAGCGGCGTCAGGGCGATCCGCAACCTCCCCGGTTCCCTGCGCAGGCCGGCGGCCCGGGTGACGTACTCGTCGACCAGGTGCTCGCCGCTGGGCGCGACGGCCAGCCGGGCGATCCGGTCGGTGGGCGGCGCGGCCACCATGGCAGCCTCGATCTCGCGGTCGGTGGGGGCGATGATCTGGATCCCGCCGTCGAAGTAGAGCTTGTAGCCGTTGTCGGTGGCCGGGTTGTGCGACGCGGTGATCTGCACACCGGCCGCGGCACCCAGGTGGCGCACCGCGAAAGCCAGCACCGGGGTGGGCAGCGGTCGCGGCAACATGATGACCGGGAAGCCTTGGGCGTTGAACACTTCGGCGGTTGCCCGGGCGAACTCGTCGGAGTGGTGCCGGGCGTCGCGCCCCACCACCACGGTGGCGCCGGCGCGACCCCGATCGGTGAGCACGCGGGCCACCGCCCAGGTGGCGCGCAGCACGTTGGGCACGTTCATGCCGTCGGGGCCGTCGCGCATGGGTGCGCGCAGTCCGGCGGTCCCGAACGTCAGCGGGGGCAGGTCGGTCACAGCCGGGCGATCACCGCGGCCAGCAGTGCGCCCATCGCCGTCGCGGAAGTGCGGCCGGCGGCCAGCACCTCGTCGTGCGACAACGGTTCCCCGGTCATGCCGGCGGCCAGGTTCGTCACCAGCGACAGCCCCAGCACGGCGGCGCCCGCGGCCCGGGCGGCGATGGTCTCGTGCACGGTCGACATGCCGACCAGGTCGGCGCCCAGCGTGCGCAGCATCCGGATCTCGGCGGGCGTCTCGTAGTGCGGGCCGGGCAGGCCGGCGTAGACGCCCTCGGCCAGCGTCGGGTCCACCTCGCGGGCCAGGGCCCGCAGCGCGGGGGAGTAGGCGTCCACCAGATCGACGAACTGCGCCCCGACCAACGGGGACCGCGCGGTCAGGTTCAGGTGGTCGCTGATGAGTACCGGCTGGCCCACCCGGTACTCGGGCCGTAGGCCACCGGCCGCGTTGGTCAGCACCACGGTCCGAACCCCGGCCGCGCACGCCGTGCGAACCGGGTGCACCACGGCGGACAGCTCATGGCCCTCGTAGGCGTGGATGCGGCCCAGCAGCACCAGCACACGGCGCTCGCCGACCGGGATCGACAGGATCCGGCCGCCGTGCCCGGCCGCGGTGGGCGCGGAGAAGCCGGGTAGCTCGGCCATCGGGACCGTGGCCGTCGGCGCGCCCAGGGCGTCGACGGCCGGTGCCCAGCCCGAACCCAGCACCACCGCGATGTCGTGGGCGGGCACGCCGGTGCGCTCGGCGATGACGGCCGCGGCCCGGGAGGCATCGGCGGGGGCATCGATCACCAGGGCAGCCTAGTGGCGTTCGATCGCTCATTCGAGTTGCGCCGAGTTCTGCAGATTGGTCGTGATCTGGCGGTCTGAACAACCCGTGTGCAGAAGTCGCGGGGCCATCCACAGGCGATCGATCTTGTGACGGCGCAGCGACCGCGTTGTCGGCAACCCTGTCGTGATGGTCGAACCCTTCCTGGGCGCAGAGGCGATTCGTGCCGGTCGACTGACTCGCGGTCAATTGCGGTCGCGGTTCCGCGCCGTACATCCGGGTGTCTACGTGCCACGAGACGCTGCCGGCACACTGCTGTCGAACACCGTTGCTGCGTGGCTCTGGACCAGTCGGCGGGGAGTAATTGCCGGTCGCGCTGCCGCCGCGCTGCATGGAGCCCGCTGGATCGACGACTCCACACCGATCGAATTGATCGTTCCGCACACCCGGAAACGGCCGGGAGTGATCGTGCACGAGGAGCAGATCAAGTCCGACGAGGTGTGCGTCATTGGCGGCCTGCCGGTGTCGACGCCCGAGCGGACCGCGTTGAACCTCGCCCGCTGGCTGCCCAGGGACTCGGCGGTTCGACACCTGGATTCGCTGGCACGCGCGACCGCGATCTCGAAGGAGGCGGTCCTGGGCCTCGCGGCGCGCTATCCCGTTGCGCGTCACGCCCGGCGCGCCCGGGCGGCGCTGGATCTGATGGATGCCGGTTCCCAGTCGCCTCGCGAGACGTGGCTGCGGCTGCTCGTCATCGATGCGGGCTACGAACGGCCGCAGACGCAGGTCCGAGTCACCGATGGTGTCAACGTCGCGTTCATCGACCTGGGTTGGGAAGAGCACCGGATCGGGCTGGACTACGACGGCGATCACCACCGCAGCGAGCGTCGAACATACGTCAACGACATTGGCCGTTACTCGATGATCGATGACCTCGGCTGGATCGATCTGCGCGTGGTCGCGGAGCACAGCAGGGCGTTCATCCTCCACCGACTGCGGGAGGCATTCAGGCAGCGTGGATTGACGCCTCCGCCGACTTCTGCAAACAGGTCGTGACCCGGCGTCCCGAACAACCCTGGTGCGGAAGTCGCGGTGTCCGCAACGGTGCGATACTGCTGGGATGCCTACGGTCACCGCCCCCGACAGCGTCCGCGACGCTGTGCTGGCCCGGCGCGGTGACCTGCTCGAACTCTCACACTCGATCCACGCCGAACCGGAGCTGGCGTTCCAGGAGTTCCGCAGCGCGGCCAAGACCCGCGCACTGGTGGCCGAGCGGGGTTTCGAGATCGCCGACGCGCCGGGCGGGCTGGCGACGGCGTTCCGGGCGTCGTACGGCAGCGGGCCGCTGAAGATCGGGGTGTGCGCCGAGTACGACGCGCTACCCGAGATCGGTCACGCCTGCGGGCACAACATCATCGCCGCCGCGGCGGTGGGTGCGGCGCTGGCGCTGGCCGAGGTGGCCGACGAACTCGGGCTGACGGTGGTGCTGCTGGGCACCCCGGCCGAGGAGGCCGGCGGCGGAAAAGTGTTGCTGCTGCGGGCCGGAACCTTCGACGACCTGGCGGCCACCGTGATGATCCATCCCGGCGCCATCGACATCGCCGCGGCCCGCTCGCTGGCCCTCTCGGAGGTCGCGGTGCGCTATCACGGCCGGGAGGCGCACGCCGCCGTCGCGCCGTACCTGGGGGTCAACGCCGGTGATGCGGTCACCGTGGCGCAGGTCGCGCTGGGATTGCTGCGCCAGCAGCTGGCGCCCGGGCAGATGCTGCACGGGATCGTGACCGACGGTGGCGCCGCGCCGAACGTCATCCCCGCCCGGGCCGGGATGCGCTACACCATGCGGGCTGCCGAGACGGCGTCGCTGCGCGAGCTCGAGGGCCGCGTCGGCGACTGCTTCCTGGCCGGGGCGCTGGCCACCGGTTGTGACTACGAGGTCAGCGAGACCGAGCCGACGTACGAGGCCCTGGCGCCGGACCCGTGGCTGGCCGATGTGTGCCGGGCCGAGATGGAGGCCTTGGGCCGCACCCCGCTGCCGCCCGAGGTCGAGGTCACGCTGCCGCTGGGCAGCACCGACATGGGCAACGTCACGCAGATCATGCCCGGCATCCACCCGGTGGTGGGGGTGGGCGCCGAGGTCGGGGTGTCGGTGCATCAGCCGGAGTTCGCGGCCGCCGCGGCGGGCCCCGGCGGTGACGCCGCGGTGATCGACGGCGCGGTGCTGCTGGCCCGCACGGTGGTGACGCTCGCGCAGACGCCGTCGGAGCGGGCCCGCGTCCTCGACCGGCTGGAGCGGAGGACCGCGTCGTGAGTGCACCGTTCGGCGAGCCCGACATCTCCGACACCGTCGAGTCCTGGCTGGCCTCCAACTACGACGAGCTGGTGGGCTGGCGCCGGCACATTCACCGTCATCCGGAGCTGGGCCGGCAGGAGTATGCGACCACGACGTTCGTCGCCGAGAAGCTGACCGATGCCGGGCTGAAGCCCGAAATCATGCCCGGCGGAACGGGTTTGGTGTGCGATATGGGTCCCGAGCACCGGCCCCGGATCGCGCTGCGTGCCGATATGGACGCGTTACCGATGACCGAACGCACCGGCGCCCCGTACAGTTCGACGGTCCCCGGTGTGGCGCACGCCTGCGGGCACGATGCGCACACCGCGATCCTGCTGGGCACCGCGCTGGCGCTGACGGCGCTGCCGGAACTGCCGGTGGCGGTCCGGCTGATCTTCCAGCCCGCCGAGGAGTTGATGCCCGGCGGTGCGATCGACGCGATCGCGGCCGGGGCGCTGACCGGGGTGTCGCGGATCTTCGCGATGCACTGCGATCCGCGTTTGGACGTCGGACGGGTAGCGATCACGCCCGGGCCCATCACGTCGGCCGCGGACTGGGTGGAGATCACCCTGCATTCGCCGGGTGGGCACACGTCGCGTCCGCATCTGACGACCGATCTGGTGTACGGGCTGGGCGCGCTGATCACCGGACTGCCCGGGGTGCTGTCCCGGCGCGTGGACCCGCGGACGTCGACGGTGATGGTGTGGGGCGCGGTGAACGCCGGGCAGGCCGCCAACGCGATCCCGCAGAGCGGCACGTTGTCGGGAACCATCCGGACCGCCGACCGGGAAACCTGGTTGAGTCTGGAATCCATTGTGCGCGAGACGGTTTCGGGGCTGTTGTCGCCGCTGGGCATCGAGCATTCGCTGCAGTACCGGCGCGGGGTGCCGCCGGTGGTCAACGAGGAGATCTCGACCCGCATCTTCACCCACGCCATCGAGGCGGTCAGCCCCGATGCGCTGGCCGAGACCCGGCAGTCCGGCGGCGGCGAGGACTTCTCCTGGTACCTCGAGGAGGTGCCCGGCGCGATGGCCCGGCTGGGGGTGTGGGGCGGGCGTGGCCCGCAGCTGGATCTGCATCAGCCGAACTTCGACCTGGACGAGCGGTCGCTGGGCGTCGGTGTGCGGGTGCTGGCCAATATCGTCGAGCAGTCGGCGGGGTTCTGAGCATCCACTCAGCGTGGACTGCGAAGTTGTGCGAGTAGCCCTCGCACGGGACGCTGAGTCGGTGGGCGAAGAGCTACGTGCCGGGGCCGATGTTGCGCGCCGGCCGGGTCTGCAGATCGCGGATGTATTCCGCGGGCGCACCGGCGATCTCGGCCGCGTCGGCCATCACCCCGAGATAGCGCGCCGACGGCAGTCCGCCCTCCCAGGCATCGACGACGTACAGCCACGCCAGCACGGGATCGGTTGTGGTGTCCGAGGATTCACGGACGATGCGCACCTTGATCTTCTTGTGCACTCCGAAGTCGGAGCCCTCCCAGCGGTCCAGGGCCTTCTCGTCCTCGACCGTCATGTCGTAGAGCACGACGAACACGCGTGCGTCGGGGTCGTCGGGATCCTCCACTACGGTGGCCAGCGCGCCCTCCCAGCCGATGTCCTCGCCGCCGAAGGTCAGCCGCCAGCCGGGCAGCCAGCCGGTCCCGGCCATCGGCGAGTGCGGGGCGCGCAGCTGCATCTGCTCGGGATGCATGTTGGAGCCGTAGGCGGCATAGAGCGGCACGCCGATGAGCTTAAACGTAGGAGTTCGCCCCAGCGCGAGAGTGCAGCCATATGTAATTGGCGGTCCGAGATTTGCTTAGGGCTGCACGTTCGCCGGAAGGGACTAGGTTCTTAGCCGTGGCAACGCGCATCGTGATCATCGGGGGTGGTCCGGCGGGATACGAGGCGGCGCTGGTGGCCGCCGGCTACGACCGGGCGAACACCCAGGTCACCGTCGTCGACAGCGACGGCATCGGCGGTGCATGCGTGCTGTTTGACTGCGTGCCGTCCAAGGCGTTCATCGCCTCCACCGGGGTGCGCACCGAGCTGCGACGGGCCGAGGGCCTGGGGTTCGACATCGGCGTCGACGCGGCAAAGATCAGCCTGTCCCAGATCAACAACCGGGCCAAGACACTGGCGGCCTCGCAGTCGGCCGATATCGGCACTCAGCTGCTCAACAACGGGATCACCGTCATCAGGGGCCGCGGCGCACTGGTCGACGACGTCGCCGGCATGGCGCACCACCGGGTCAAGGTCACCACGCCCGACGGCCGGGTGGGCGGGGTGCTGAAGGCCGACGTGGTGCTGATCGCGACGGGCGCGAGCCCGCGGGTGCTGCCCAACGCGGTGCCCGACGGGCAGCGGATCCTGACCTGGCGCCAGCTCTACGACCTGCCCGACCTGCCGAAGCACCTGGTGATCGTCGGCTCCGGGGTCACCGGCGCCGAGTTCTGCAACGCCTACACCGAGCTCGGCGTCACGTGCACCGTGGTCGCCAGCCGCGACCAGATCCTGCCGCACGAGGACAGCGACGCCGCCGCGGTGCTCGAGGAGGTGTTCGCCGAGCGCGGCGTCACCGTCGTCAAGAACGCCCGGGCCGATTCGGTGGTCCGCCACGACGACGGGGTGCGGGTGAACCTGACCGACGGCCGGACCGTCGAGGGCAGTCACGCGCTGATGTGCATCGGCTCGACGCCCAACACCGAAGGTCTCGGCCTCGAGCGGGTCGGCGTCGAATTGGGCCGGGGCGGCTACATCCCGGTCGACCGGGTGTCACGCACACCGGCATCGGGGATCTACGCCGCCGGCGACTGCACCGGACTGTTCCCCCTGGCGTCGGTGGCCGCCATGCAGGGCCGCATCGCGATGTATCACGCTCTGGGCGAAGGGGTTTCGCCGATCCGGTTGCGGACGGTGGCGTCGGCGACGTTCACCCGGCCGGAGATCGGCGCGGTGGGCATCCCGCAGAGCGCGATCGACGACGGCAGTGTGGCCGCCCGCACGCTGATGCTGCCGCTGAGCACCAACGCGCGGGCCAAGATGTCGTTGCTGCGGCACGGGTTCGTGAAGATCTTCTGCCGCCCGGCCACCGGCGTGGTGATCGGCGGGGTGGTGGTGGCGCCGATCGCCTCCGAGCTGATCCTGCCGATCGCGCTGGCGGTGCAGAACCGGATCTCGGTGACGGATCTGGCGCAGACGCTGTCGGTGTATCCGTCGTTGTCCGGGTCGATCGTGGAGGCCGCGCGCCGGTTGATGGCGCACGACGACCTGGACTGACTCGATCTACTCAGCGGTGGCTGCGAGATCTACTCGCACGTTGTCGCAGGGATTGCTGAGCAGATTGTTGGAGGTGCCCGCACCACGTAACCTGGGACGCGGTACTGACGGGTAACAAGGAGGCTTTGTGACCGGAGACCCGGTGCTGGGTGCGGATCCTGGTTCAGCCATGAATCCCGCCCAGCGGGCGGTCGCGTGGGACCGCCTCGGCTCGGAGCAGTTCGACGTCGTCGTCATCGGCGGTGGCGTCGTCGGGGCCGGCAGTGCCCTGGACGCGGCCACGCGCGGGCTCAAGGTTGCGCTGGTCGAGGCCCGCGATTTCGCGTCGGGCACCTCGAGTCGGTCGTCGAAGATGTTCCACGGCGGGCTGCGCTACCTCGAGCAACTCGAATTCGGTCTGGTGCGCGAGGCGCTGCACGAGCGCGAACTGTCGCTCACGACGTTGGCGCCGCATCTGGTCAAGCCGCTGCCGTTCCTGTTCCCACTCACCAAGCGGGGCTGGGAGCGGCCGTATGTGGCCGCGGGCATCTTCCTCTACGACCAACTCGGTGGCGCGAAATCCGTTCCGGCACAAAAGCATCTGACCCGTTCCGGCGCGTTGCGGCTGAGTCCTGGGTTGAAGCGGACGTCCTTGATCGGCGGTATCCGCTACTACGACACCGTCGTCGACGACGCCCGGCACACCATGACCGTCGCCCGCACCGCCGCCCACTACGGCGCCGTGGTGCGCACCTCCACGCAGGTGGTGTCGCTGCTGCGCGAGGGTGACCGCGTCGTCGGGGTGCGGGTCCGCGACTCCGAGGACGGCTCGGTGACGGAGGTTCGCGCGCATGTGGTGATCAACGCGACGGGGGTGTGGACCGACGAGATCCAGGCGCTGTCCAAGCAGCGCGGCCGGTTCCGGGTGCGGGCCTCCAAGGGTGTGCACGTGGTGGTTCCGCGCGACCGCATCGTCAGCGAGGTCGCGATCATCCTGCGCACCGAGAAGTCGGTGCTGTTCGTCATCCCGTGGGGCACGCACTGGATCATCGGCACCACCGACACCGACTGGAACCTCGACCTGGCTCACCCGGCGGCCACCAAGGCCGATATCGACTACATCCTCGATCACGTCAACACGGTGCTGGTCACCCAGCTGACCCACGAGGACATCGACGGCGTGTATGCCGGCCTGCGGCCGCTGTTGGCGGGCGAGAGCGAGGAGACGTCCAAGCTGTCGCGTGAACACGCGGTGGCCACGCCGTCGCCCGGCCTGGTCGCCATCGCCGGCGGCAAGTACACCACCTACCGGGTGATGGCCGCCGACGCCGTGGATGCGGCCGCGGAGTTCGTCCCGACCCGGGTGGCGCCGTCGATCACCGAGAAGGTGCCGCTGGTGGGTGCCGACGGCTATTTCGCGCTGATCAACCAGACCGAGCACGTCGGTGTCCGATACGGTCTGCATCCCTACCGGGTGCGGCATCTGCTCGACCGGTACGGCTCGATGATCGACGAGGTGCTGCAACTGGCGTCGTCGGATCCGTCACTGCTGGAACCGATCACCGATGCGCCGGTGTACTTGAAGGTGGAGGCGGCCTACGCCGCGGCCGCCGAGGGCGCCCTGCATCTCGAGGACATCCTGGCGCGCCGGATGCGGATCTCCATCGAGTACCCGCACCGCGGGGTGGACTGTGCCCGCGAGGTGGCCGAGGTGGTGGCGCCGATCCTGGGCTGGAGTTCCGCGGACGTCGACCGCGAGGTGGCGACCTATGTGGCCCGGGTGGAGGCCGAGGTGCTCTCGCAGACGCAGCCCGACGACGAGTCCGCCGATGCACTCCGGGCGGCGGCACCCGAGGCGCGCGGCGAGATCCTGGAACCGGTCCCGCTGAATTGACGACGTTGCCGAGAGTTGTGTTGTTCGCGGGTCCACTCGTGAAATGTGTACAACAAGTCGACTCTCGGCGCGGGCGGTGATCCGGCCGCCGCTACCGCCCAGGGACGGCCTCGGGCCGGCGCGGTTGCGGTTGCAGGGCGGCAACGTCTTCGACGAGTTCGAGCGACGCTTCGGGTCCGGTGCGAAAGTTGTTGCTGGAGAAGTGGTTACCACCTCCGGCGACGTGGTTTCGCTGGACACCGATCTGCCCGCGGGTTCCTTCGTGTTCTTCTACCGGGATCTGCCCGACGAGGTCCCAGTACCCTTTGATATCCCGGTGCTGCACCGCGACGACGACATCGTGGTGGTGGACAAGCCGCACTTCCTGGCCACCATGCCACGGGGGTCACACGTCGTGCAGACGGCGGTGGTGCAGTTGCGGCGCGCACTGGAGCTACCCGAGCTCTCCCCGGCGCACCGGCTGGACCGGTTGACGGCCGGGGTGCTGCTGTTCACCGTCCGCCGCGAGGTGCGCGGGGCGTATCAGACGCTGTTCGCCTCCGGTGCGGTGTCGAAGACGTATCACGCTGTGGCCGTAGGTGATCCGGTTGTCTCGCTGCCTGTTGTCGTGCGGAATCGGATCGTCAAGCGGCGCGGGGTGTTCCAGGCGTCCGTCGAGCCGGGGGAGCCGAACGCGGAGACGCTCGTCGAATCGCTGGGCGGGGACCGGTACCGTCTGACGCCGCGGACCGGCCGGACCCATCAGCTGCGGGTGCACATGGCGGGGCTGGGGGTACCGATTGTTGGCGATCCCTTGTATCCGGTGATCAAAGAGGTTGCCGCCGATGACTTTTCGAATCCGTTGCAGCTGCTGGCGCACACGCTGTCGTTCGTCGATCCGTTGACCGGCCAGCCGCGGCGGTTCGTCAGTGAGCGCTCGCTGTAACACCTCAGTCGTGTGACCGCCAGTTCGCCACCCCGACGATGATCATCTTGAGCTGCTTGACCGCCGTGGCCCGGATCTCTTCGAGCGCGACGGGGTCGTCGGTGTCGTCGAGGGCTTCGGCGATCGAGATCATGGCGTTGACGATCAGCACCGCGAGGGTGTTCAGGTCTTCGCCGCTCCAGGATCGCAGGCCGGGGAAGCGGGCCAGGTCGATCGCCAGTTCCGAGGTGATCAGCCGGATCTCGGTCCGGATCGCGTAGCGCAGGACGGTCACGCCGCTGTTGCGCTCGCGGGCGATGAACCGCCAGTACTCCCGGCGCGCGTTCACGCTGTCGAACAGGATCTCCACCGACGAGTCGATCACCCGGGTGGGGTCGAGCTGCCCGGCGCGCGCGCCGCGCAGCATGTCGCGCAGGGTGCGGAACGACTCGTCGATCAGGACCAGGCCCAGGGCTTCCATCGATTCGAAGTGCCGGTAGAAGGCGGTGGGGGAGATGCCGGCCTCGCGGGTGACCTCGCGCAGGCTCAGCGCGGCGAAGCTGTCCTTTTCCAACAGGTTCAGCGCGGCGCCGAGGATCGCGCGCCGCGTGGCTTCCTTGCGTTCGACCCGCGACAGGCTCTCGGCGTCCCGATGCGAATCGCGCGAACGGGACCGGCCCGAGCGGTGTGGCCTCGAACTTGGTGTACGACTGTTCACTGAATGTGAAACGTACCACATCTGGTTGCGAATCCGTTGACGGCGGGCGGCCACGGGGTAATGGTGTACACATGTTCACTCAAACATCGCCTCGCGGCTTCGCCCGACGCGTCCTGCGGTCGCCGCTGGTGAGCGTGCTGACCGGACCCCACGGCGTCGACGCCTATACCGAGCTCGTGGACCGTGCCTGGACCGATCGGGAGGCTCGCGCCACCATCGTCACGGCCCGTCGCACCACCCCCCGCAGCGTCACGCTGACCCTCCGTCCGAACGCCCCCTGTGCACGCGTGTGCTCCGAATTCCGGGCCGGCGGGCACGTGAGCGTCAGCGTCGAGATCGACGGCCGCCGGCACACCCGGACGTATTCGCCGGCCAATGCCGAGGGCTCCGACCTGATCGAGCTGACCGTCGGCCGCCACGACGGCGGACGGGTCTCGACCTTCCTCAACGACTTCGCCCATCCCGGCATGGTGGTCGGCATCGGCACCCCGGGTGCCACCTTCGAGCTGGACCGGACGGCCCAGCGGATGCTGTTCGTCAGCGGCGGCAGCGGCATCACCCCGGTGATGTCGATGGTCCGCACCCTGCGCGCCGAGGGCAGCACCGCCGACATCTCGTTCGTGCACTACGCGCGCACGCCCGAGGATGCGGTCTATGCCCGCGAGCTCGCCGCGATGCCCGGCGTGCGGGTGCTGCACGGCTACACCCGCTCGGGTTCCGGCGGTGACCTCGACGGCCACGTCAGCGCCGAGCACCTGCGCCTGGCCCAGCCCGACCCCGACGCCGTCTATGTGTGCGGTCCGCCGCAGCTGGCCGACGCGGTGCTGGCCCAGCACCCCGGCGCGCAGACCGAGAGCTTTGTCCCACCGTCCTTCGACACCGCCGAATCCTCCGGTGGCCGTGTGCGTTTCGCTGATTCCGGCGTCGACGTCGAGGACGACGGCCGCCCGCTGCTCGAGCAGGCCGAGGCCGCCGGGCTGAACCCCGAGAGTGGCTGCCGAATGGGCATCTGCCACAGCTGCACCCGTCGCAAGACGACCGGTGCGGTCAAGAACCTGATCTCCGGCGTGGTTTCGACCGCCGCCGGCGAAGACATCCAGATCTGCGTGACGGCGCCAGTCGGCGGCGTCGAACTGGCTCTCTAGATTACGAAAGGACCTGTCCCATGACTGTTCTGGAACACGACTTCACCGAAACCACCGAGCGCCCGGCCGTCGAGAAGAAGGTCGGCGACCGCACCGTGCGGATGACCGCCGATCAGCTCGAGGCATTCGGCGCCGAACTGGACGCCATCCGCGACCGGGTGATCGCCGATCTGGGCGAGCGCGACGCCGACTACATCCGCGGCATGGTCAAGGCCCAACGCGGGCTCGAGATCAGCGGGCGGGCAATGCTTTTCCTGCCCCCGCTGTGGCCCGTCGGCACCGTGCTGCTGGGGTTGAGCAAGATCATCGACAACATGGAGATCGGGCACAACGTCATGCACGGCCAGTACGACTGGATGGGTGACCCGAACCTCAAGGGTCAGGTGTTCGAATGGGACACCGCCTGCCCGGCCGACCAGTGGCGGCACTCGCACAACTACATGCACCACACCTACACCAACATCGTCGACATGGACCGCGACATCGGTTACGGCATCCTGCGGATGAGCAAGGACCAGAAGTGGAGCCCGTACTTCCTGGGCAACCCGGTCTACGCGTTCCTGCTGATGGTGCTGTTCCAGTACGGCGTCGCGCTGCATGAACTCGAGACCGAGAAGATCCGGGCCGGCGACATCAGTGTGCGCGACAAGAAGGACGTGCTGCGCGAGATCTGGGCCAAGACCAAGAAGCAGACCCTGAAGGACTACGTGGCCTTCCCGCTGCTGGCCGGCCCGTTCGCGCCGTTCGTGTTCGCCGGCAACATGACCGCCAACCTGATGCGCAACGTCTGGGCGTTCATGATCATCTTCTGCGGCCACTTCCCCGAGGGGACACAGGAATTCACCGTCGAGGAGACCAAGGCCGAGACCCGCGGGCAGTGGTACTTCCGGCAGATCCTCGGATCGGCGAACCTGTCCGGCGGCAAGTGGTTCCACATCATGTCCGGCAACCTGAGCTTCCAGATCGAGCATCACCTGTTCCCGGATCTACCGGCGCATCGCTACGCCGAGCTCTCCACGGAGGTCAAGGAGATCTGCGAGCGCTACGGAATCCCGTACAACACCGGGCCGCTGCACAAGCAGTTCGCCAGCGTGGTGCGCAAGATCTGCCGCTTGGCCCTGCCCTGAGATACGCCCAAACGTACGTCTCGGCGCCAGAACACGGCGTGTCGGCGCCGAGACGTACGTTTGGGCGAGTTGGGGTTTGTCAAAAATGACAAAACATGCCGCGGGTGAGGCAATACTGACGGGCATGGTCTCGTTGGGCATTCACCTCATCCTCGGCGCAGCCGTCATCGCCTGGCTCATCCGGTCAAACCCGCAGATTTTCTCGCGGGTGCCGGGTGGGCCGGCGTTCTCGACGCTGGAGGTCGTCTACTACGTGCTCGGCATCGCGTCGATCGCGTTGGGCTACTACTTCAACCACCAGTTCGTCGCGCAGTACGCGGTGCCCACCGGCAACATGTTCTGGGGCCCCGGCAGCTGGCAGGAATTCATCAAGCTGGGTTACGCCAACCCGGCCGCCGCGTCGGCCAGCCAGGACTACACGATCATCAACGTGCTCCTGCTGCCGTTGTTCACCATTGCCGACGGCATGCGGCGCGGCATTCGCCGGCCGTGGCTGTACTTCGTCGCCAGTCTGTTCACCAGCTGTGCGTTCGCCTATGCCTTCTATTTCGCGACGATCGAGCGCCAGCACCGCCACGAGAAGGCTTCGGTTGCCGGTGATCTGACTCGCGCCTGAGCGACACACCGGATTCTGTCCGGCATTGTCAAGAGTTTCCGGTCGGGAACGGGCATCATGATGCGGCGGGCGAAGATCGGAGGAAGTAGATGTCCAGAACGACGGGGCGTGCCGCCCTGTGTGTCGCCGCACTGCTGCTGGGTAGTGGGGCTGCCGTGATCAGCGCACCGGTCAGCGGCGCGGTGTGCGGTTCGATCGGCGGCCCGCGTATCGATGTCAGCGGATGCGCCGATCCGCTCTATGAGATGAACTACCTGCCGCCCCCTCCGCCACCCCCGCCGGCGTATCTGCCGCCTCCGCCGCCGCCTCCGGTGTACGCGCCGCCGCCCCCGGTGTTGCCGAACGTCAACGTGTGCGCGAACGTCGGCCGCCGGATCAGCGTGAGCGGCTGCATCTAGGACGATCCATTCAGCGTCCTCTGCGGCGGCTACTCGCACAACGCCGCACGGAGCGCTGAGTCAGCGCAGCAGGGAAGGTCTTGACGACCCCTTGCTCAAGTGATTTGGTGAGCCTCACCTAACAAGTGGAGGCTCTTCATGCGTGCGGTTCTGGCGGCGACGGCGTCGATTCTGGCGATGGGCGGAGGCATCGGTACGGGCATCGCGGCGGCGGCGCCGCCGGTGCCCAGCGCCGATCAGTTGACCGCACAGTTGCGGCAGGTGCTCAGCACCGGCACCCCCGACGATCAGCGGGCGGCCGCACTGCAGGGCGGGCAGGCCGCGGTGCCCACTGCCAACAACATCGCGAATGCGCTCAATCGCTACGGGGGCATGGTGAATTGGTCGGTGCAGAACCCGGCGCTGAACGGCAATCAGCTGGATGCGCAGCTGGCGGTGACGATCCCGGTTTTCGGCACCAAGACCCACGACATCAACTGGGTGGACGACGGCGGCACCTGGAAGTTGAGCAACGCCTCGGCGTGTGTGATCGCCACCCAGGTCGCCGGGACCGACTGCACCGTCTGACGGAGAATCGCCGAGTTCTGCGTGAGGGTTGTTCATCTGGCTCGAGAGCGACCCTGGTGCAGAAGTCGGCGAGATGAGGTCGCTCAGCGCTGGCAGGACGGGCACCAATAGGTGACCCGCGATCCGCTGGTGTCCGTCCTGATCGGCGTGCCGCACCGACGGCACGGCAGGCCGGCCCGACCGTAGACCCAGAGCTCGCGGCCACGCCGGGTGTCGCCGGTGGTGGTCCGATGCACGCGTAATCTATTGGCCCACAACATCTGTTGGGCCCGGTTCACCACACGCAGCGGATCGGCCACCGAGCTCACGGGGGCCACCGGCAGCCGACCGAACACGAAACACAACTCGTTGGCGTAGACATTCCCGACGCCGGCCATCACCCGTTGGTCCAGCAGCGCCTCGGCCAGCGGCCGGCCCGGGTCGGCGCTCAACGCCGCGGCGGCGGCCGGCGCCGACCAGTCCGGGCCGAGCAGGTCGGGCCCCAGGTGCGCGACGACATCGAGATCGTTTGCCCGAGGAAGGATTTCGAGAACCCCGAGATCGACGCCGCTGGCGGTGACGGCACCGGCGGCCAGAACGATGCGGACCTTGTGGCCGGCGCCTCGCACCCGGCCGATCTGCCAGCTACCGTCCATCTTCAGATGTGAGTGGATACTGGCCGCCCCCACCCGGATGAACAGGTGCTTGCCCCGGCTGAGAACCTCGTCGACGGCGTGGCCGGTCAGATCCACGGTGGCGAACTGCGGCACCCGGATGTCGCAGCGGGTCAGCACCCTGCCCTCCAGGGCTTCCCGCAATGCTGCGGCCGTGCGAAAGACGGTGTCGCCCTCGGGCATCAGCGCAACCGCAGCCCGCGGGGCGTCTTGGTGAACCCCGCCGACATCAGCGCGTCGGCCGCCGCAGACGCCCCACCCAGCACCGGCGTCCCGTCGATCCGCTCGACCAGCAGCCCGTCGACCCGACGCGCGCTGACCAGATCCGCCAAGGCGGCCGCGGCCGCATGGTGCACACCGGGATCGGTGGTGAACGTCAGCACCGAGCGGCCCCCGCGCTCGACGAACCACGCCAGCTCGCCGCCGACGAGGGCCACCAGGGCGCCGGCCTTGCGGCCCGGTCGGTGCGCGGCATCCCCGGCCGGCCACGGCAGGGCCGCCCCGTACGGGTTGGCCGGATCGCAGGCGGCCACGACGACGCCGGGTGCGTCCGGCGCAGCGCTGCCGTCGATGCCGGTGGCGAAGCCGCGCAGGGTGTCGACGGTGCCGGCCATCGAGAACTGTGCTCCGCCGAGGGATTCCACGAAGTAGCCGCGTTGGCAGCGGCCGGCTTCCTCGAGGGCGGTCAGCACCTTGTAGAGCATCGCGAATCCGCCGGGCACTTCCTCGGCGGCCACCGAGCCCCGGGTCAGCACGCCGTAGCGGGCCAGCAGTTGGTCGGCCTGGAAGTGGGCACGCAGCGTCGAATCGGGTTCGGCCACAGGCAGGGCCGACCACCGGCCCGCGACCGTCGCATCCGCGCTGCGCGCCTGCGGGCGGGCCACGCTGTAGCGGCTCAGCCGGGGTGCGCGCCGTTGCCGGTGCGCCGGGGTGCCCGACCGTCGCGGTCCGGTCAGCAGCGCGCGCACCGGGGCGAAGGTGTCACCGGTCGCATGGCCCGACCAGATCAGTTGCCACAGCGCCTCTTTCAGCGCCGCTTCGGTGACCCCGGGGACCTGGAGCTGGCGGAAGAAGTATGCGCCACCGTTGCCGAGGGCCGCCAGGATTTCCCGGTGGACGTCGGTCAGGTCGAGATCCAGCGGCGCGCCGAGCGTCAGCGGAGCCGTGTCGGCGGGATGGAACGCCACCCAGCCGTCGGTGGTGCCCGACGCGCCGACGGAGATCGACCCGCGCCCCGACCAGATGACCTCGCCGGAGGCCAGCAGTTCGTCGAGCATCGCCGGGGTGTAGTCGGCCACCCGCTGGCCGAACACCAGGGGTTCGACCGCGCTGGCCGGCAGCGGCACGCCGGCGAGTTGTTCGATGACAGCGGCCAGTCCGTCGACGCCGGTGGTGGACGCGGTGCCGACCTGCTGCCAGGCCGGCAGGAACCGGCCGTAGGCCGCGGTGTCGACGGGTTCGACCTGTGCGCGCAGCGCGGCCAGCGAACGACGCCGCAGGATGCGCAGCACCTCGCTGTCGCACCACTGTTCGGATCCGGGCGAATCGACTGCCGCGTCGACGAATTCTCCGGGGGTCAGTTTCCGGTCGGCGGCCAGCCGGCCCAGGACGTCGGCGGCCACCCGCAGGCCCAGCCCGAACCGGGTGGCCACCGCGGCGGTGGTGAACGGCCCGTGGGTGCGGGCGTAGCGGCCCACCAACTCGCCGAGCGGGTCGGCGACGGCCTCGGTGAACGCCGCCGGTACGCCGACAGGGACCGCGACGCCCACCCCGTCGCGCAACCGGCCGACGTCCTCGACGGCCACCCACCACGGCCGGCCCGCGAACGACACCGTCAGCACCCGGCGTGCGGCGCGCAGACCTTCGAGCCAGGCGCCCACATCGGCGGCGGTGCTGCGGGCGGCGATCTCCTCCTCGGTGAGCGGACCCAGCAGCCGCAGCAGGTCGGCGACGGCCTCGGCGTCACGGGCGGCCCGCTCCGGGGTCAGGTGTTGCAGCTGCCGTTCCGTGCTCGACACCACATCAGCGTCGAGCAGTTCGCGCAATTCGACGCGGCCCATCAGCTCGGCGAGCAGTGCGGTGTCCAGGGACAGTGCGGCGGCGCGTCTTTCGGCCAGCGGGCTGTCGCCCTCGTACATGAACGCGCCGACGTAACCGAACAGCAGTGACGCCGCGAACGGCGACGGCATCTCGGTCTGGACCTCCTGCACCCGGACCCGGCGGGCGGCGATCCGGGTCATCAGGTCGGTCAGCGCCGGGACGTCGTACACGTCCTGCAGGCACTCGCGGACCGCCTCGAGCACGATCGGGAAGTCGGGGTGGCGCCGGGCCACGTCGAGCAACTGGGCGGCCCGCTGACGCTGATGCCACAGCGGTGAACGCTTGCCGGGATGCCGGCGTGGCAGCAGCAGCGCACGGGCCGCGCATTCGCGGAACCGGGACGCGAACAAGGCCGACCCGCCGACCTCGGCGGTCACCAACGCGGACACCTCGTCCGCGTCGAACACGAAAAGGTCTGCACCGGGCGCGGTTTCGTCGGTGTCGGGCAGTCGCACGATGATGCCGTCGTCGGACGCGGTCGGCTTCTCGTCGATGCCGTACCGGTCGAACAACCGCCTGCCGACCATCAGCGCCAGGGCGCCGTGCACCCGCAGCCCGTAGGGGGAGTGCAGGATGACCCGCCAGTCACCGAGTTCGTCGCGGAATCGTTCGACCAGCAGTGTGGTGTCCGAGGGCACGGTTCCGGTGGCGGTGCGCTGGTCGTCGAGCAGTCGCCACAGATTCTCGGTGGCGAAATCGTCGAATCCGATTGCACGGCAACGCTCGTCGAAGGCGTCGCGGTCCAGTCGGGCCACTGCGCCGGTGAACGCGCCGACGGCCGCGCCCAGCTCGGCGGGACGTCCCACGCCGTCGCCGCGCCAGAACGGCAGCCGCGCGGGCTCGCCGGGCGCCGGGATCACCAGCACGCGGTCGTGCGTGATCTCGGTGATCCGCCAGCTGGTGGCACCCAGTGAGATGACATCACCGGGCCGGGACTCGTAGACCATCTCCTCGTCGAGTTCGCCCACCCGCGAGGTCTTTCCGTCGCCGGCGGCCAGGTAGACGGTGAACAGGCCGCGGTCGGGGATGGCGCCGCCGGAGGTGACCGCCAGCCGCTGCGCGCCGGGCCGGGCCGTGAGCGTGCCGGTGTCGCGGTCGTAAACCAGCCGCGGCCGCAGCTCGGCGAAGTCGGTGGACGGGTACTTGCCGGACAGCAGGTCCAGGGTGGCCTCGAATGCGCTGCGGGGCAGCGTGGCGAACGGTGCGGCCCGGCGCACGGTGTCGAACCATTCGTCGGCGCTGATCGGTTCCAGCGCGCACGCCGCCACCGTGTGCTGCGCGAGGACGTCGAGCGGGTTGGCCGGCACCTTCATCGTCTCGATCTGCCCGTCGAGCATGCGTTGCACGCTGACCGCACAGCTGATCAGGTCGGTGCGGTGCTTGGGGAACAGCACGCCGCGGGAGATCTCGCCGACCTGGTGCCCGGCGCGGCCGATGCGCTGCAGCCCGCTGGCCACCGACG
Organism: Mycobacterium sp.; assembly: GCF_046330795.1. Taxonomy (GTDB): domain Bacteria; phylum Actinomycetota; class Actinomycetes; order Mycobacteriales; family Mycobacteriaceae; genus Mycobacterium. The sequence goes on from NZ_JAXLSA010000003.1 coordinate 633,564, forward strand.
GCGGCGCCTCGACCTGGATCACCAGGTCGACCGAACCCATGTCGATGCCCAGCTCCAGGCTGGAGGTGGCCACGACCGCCCTGAGCTTGCCCGACTTCAGCTCTTCCTCGACGTCGGCGCGGGTCTCCTTGGACACCGAGCCGTGGTGCGCGCGGGCCAGTTCGGTTGTCGCGCCGTAGGTCTGGCCGCTGGCCATGACGTGGGCCGGGGCGCCACCCGCCACGCCGGGGTTCTTGCCGCCCAATTCGACGCCGCTGCGTTCGGCGTGAATCTCGTTGAGCCGGGCCGTGAGTCGCTCGGCCAGCCGGCGACTGTTGGCGAACACGATGGAGCTGCGGTGGTTCTCGATCAGGTCGACGATGCGCTGCTCGACGTCGGGCCAGATCGAGTTGTTCTCGAGGTTGGCCATGTCGGGCACGGGAACCTGCACGGCCAGGTCGAACGTCTTGGCGGCCGGCGGAGCGACGATGGTGGCGGGAGCCCCGCCGGACAGGAACCGCGCGACCTCCTCGGGCGGACGCACGGTGGCCGACAGTCCGATGCGCTGGGCCGGGCTGCTCAGCAGGGCATCCAGGCGTTCCAGCGAGAGCGCCAGGTGCGCCCCGCGTTTGGTGCCGGCCACGGCGTGCACCTCGTCGATGATGACCGTCTGCACCGAGGCCAGCGTCTCGCGGGCGGCCGAGGTCAGCATCAGGAACAGCGACTCCGGGGTGGTGATGAGGATGTCGGGGGGTTTGGTGATGAGCTCGCGACGGCGGTTGGGCGGGGTGTCGCCCGAGCGCACGCCGACGCTGATGTCGGGGACCGGCGCGCCGGTGCGCTCGGCGATGCGGGTGATGCCCGTCAGCGGTGTCCGCAGGTTGCGTTCGACGTCGACGGCCAGCGCCTTGAGCGGCGAGACGTAGAGCACGCGGGTGCCCTTCTCGGCCGGCGGCGCCTGGGACAGTTGGTCGATGGCCCACAGGAAGGCGGCCAGCGTCTTGCCGGAACCGGTCGGGGCGATGACGAGGGTGTGCCTCCCGTCGGCGATGGCCTGCCAGGCCTGCGCCTGGGCCGCGGTGGGTTCGACGAACGTGCCCGCGAACCACTCCCGCGTCAACGCACTGAAGCGGGCCAGGGGATCGGTCGGGGCGGGCATCTCCCCATCGTGCCAACACCCTCCGACAAACAGTGAGACGATGGGAACATCCGAGATAGGAGGTGTATGGCTCATGCGCAGGCAACTTCTGTCGATACCGGTTCTGGGCGCGGGGCTCGTGCTCGGGGGGTTGGCACTGTCGGCACCGGCCGCCGCGGACTGCATCAGTTCGGCGGGCACGACGCTGTGTGGACAGGGCTCCGCCCGGGGTGGGAATACCGGCGAGGGTCCCGGCACGATGTCGGGCCCGATGGTGCCCTACCCGTGCAGCTATGACTGGTATTGCGACGACGACGGTTTCGGTATCACGTTCGGCGGTTGGTGAATGGAGTGAGAATGTCGGTTCTTTTTCGTGGGCTGGGCACGGTTGCGGTCATTGGTGGCGTCCTTTTGGGTCCGACGGTGACGGCTGCCGCGGATCCGCCGCCGAACTGTACGTCGGCCGATCTGGCGGGCGTCATGTCCGGGGTGTCGGCGGCGATGTCGGGATATCTGTTCACCCACCCGGACGTCAACGCATTCCTCACCGGGTTGAAGGGCATGCCCAAAGAGCAACGGCGCGAACAGCTTCGGGCGTACGGCGACGCACACCCGGATCAGCGGGCCGAGGTCCAGGCCATTCGCCAGCCGTTGACGGACTTCCACGCCCGGTGCGGCGGCGGTCCGGAGATGACGCCGTAACAGCGGTTTTCCGAACGGTTTCCCCCGTTGTGGGGGATGCCGAATGCGCGTGTGCGCTCCTACGATTCGTGCTATTCGTTGCGCCACCGTGGCAACGTGCATAGTATTCCTGTCACCACATCGAGATAAGGATGTTCGGAGCCTTTGGATTTGGCCCCGCGTCGAGGTGTGTCACGAGACGGGGTAGTGCATATTTCGGGCAGGAGATGACCTATGCGGTTGGCCGGACTCCTCATGGTGCCGATGGCGTCGGTAGCGATCTCGGTGGTCGGCGTTTATGTCGCCGCCCCGGCGGGTGCCGATTGCGAGGCGCGGAACGGGACCATGTTGTGCACCGACGCGCCGGCGCCCGGTCAGTCCGGGCCCCCGACCACGACGTCGTATCCGTGTATCGTCGGCCTGACGTGCCAGGGCACATTCGAATCCGATCTGGTCACCGGCAACGGTCCGGACAACGTCCCGAGCCCGCCGCGTCCGCGGCCGCCGCGCCCGACGCCCAACAACTGATACCCGTTTTGTCCGAGTCACTGGAGGAGTTAGGTATGTCGCGAATCATCCGAGCGGCGTGTGTCGCCGTTGCCGCCGGTGCCGTCATGTTGGGAAGTGCCGCTTCCGCGATGGCCGATGAGCCCAACTGCACGGCTGCCGATCTGGCCGGCATCACGGGCGGGGTGTCGACGGCCACGTCGGCGTACCTGTTCACTCATCCGGTCGTGAACGACTTCTTGACCAGCCTCAAGGCGCTGCCGAAGTCGGATCGCCAGCAGAAGATCCGTGAATACATGGACGCCAACCAGCAGGTGAAGGACGAACTCGCCGCCATCCGGCAGCCGGTCATCGACTTCAACAACCGCTGCGGCGTCGCCGACTAGCGGTTCTCGACGGCGACGGCACTCGCCAGCGGATCCGGGATGCCGGACACCCGGCCGAGTGCGTCCAGCAGGGCGTGCGCGCAGGCGTCCGCCAGGTTCCCGGCGTCCAGTGACGGGTCGATGATCCGTTGCCGGCACAGTTCCAGGGTGAACGCCAGCCAGCCGTAGATCACCGTCTTCAGATCACGCTCCACCAGTCCCGGCAGGGCGGGAACGACGTCGTGGATCACGTCGAGAATCCGCTGCATCTGGCGGGCGTTGTCGGCCTCGTCGGCCCAGCGCAGCATCGGGTCCGAGCGGCCCAGGCCGACGTGCGCGGCCAGTGACTCGTGCGGGTGCTGTTCGTGGTACTGCAGGTAGGCCAGCACGCCGACGCGCACCCGGTCGAAGAACGTCTGCCCGGGCTGCGTCGGGGTGTCGGTGGCCTCGAACAGCTGCGCGGCCCCGGTGCGGACCACCTCGGTGAAGAATGCCCGCTTGTCGGGGAAGTAGTGGTACATCAAAGCCCTTGACACACCGGCACGTTCGGCGACTTCCTCGATGCGGACCTCGTCATAGGGGCGCCGGCCGAAGATCTCCGAGCCGAGCTTGAGCAGCTCGTCCCGGCGATCGCCGGGGGCGAGCCGGCGGCGGGGTCGCTTCTTTTCCGGCATGCCACATCTTCGCAGAGTCCCCAACGGGATCTGTTCTGCGGTGGCTGCGGCGTTGTGCGAGTGAAGTACGCAGTGAGTGCAGAACAGATCCGGGGTCAGCCGAACTGGACGCCCTGCGCCAACGGCAATTCCGACGAATAGTTGACCGTGTTGGTGGCCCGGCGCATGTAGGCCCGCCAGGAATCCGAACCGGATTCGCGGCCGCCGCCGGTCTCCTTCTCGCCGCCGAACGCCCCGCCGATCTCCGCGCCCGAGGTGCCGATGTTGACGTTGGCGATGCCGCAGTCCGAGCCGGCCAGGAAGCTTTCCGCCTCGCGGATGTCGGTGGTGAAGATGGCCGACGAAAGTCCTTGTGGGACCGCATTGTTCAGTTCGATCGCCTCGTCGATGGTGTCGTAGGTCAACACGTAGAGGATCGGCGCGAAGGTCTCGGTGTGCACGATGGGTGTCTGCGACGGCATCCGCACGACGGCCGGTTCGACGTAGTAGGAACCCTCGCCCAGGTCATGGCGCTCGCCGCCGAACACCTCGCCGCCGTCGGCGCGGGCCTGCTCGAGGGCGCCCACCATGTCGCGGTAGCCGCGCTCGTGGATCAGGGGACCCACCAGCGTCCCGTCGGCCATCGGGCTGCCGATCGGCAGGCTCCGGTAGGCCGTCACGATGCGTTCGACCAGGGCGTCGGCCACACTGCGGTGCACGATCAGCCGGCGCAGCGTCGTGCAGCGCTGACCGGCGGTGCCCGCTGCGGAGAACACGATGCCGCGGACCGCGAGGTCCAGGTCGGCCGACGGGGTGACGACGGCGGCGTTGTTGCCGCCCAGTTCCAGCAGCACCCGGCCGAACCGCTGTGCGACGCGCGGGCCGACCTCCCGGCCCATCCGGACCGACCCGGTGGCCGAGAGCAGCGCCACCCGCGGGTCGTCGACGAGGGCCTCGCCGACCGGGCGTCCGCCCAGGATCAGCCGGCCGACGGCCGGGGGTGCGCCGACGTCGGCGGCGGCCCGTTCGAGCAGGGCCTGGCAGGCGACGGCGGTCAGCGGGGTCAGGTCCGAGGGCTTCCAGACCACGGTGTCGCCGCAGACCAGGGCGATGGCGGTGTTCCACGCCCACACCGCGACGGGGAAGTTGAACGCGGTGATGACGCCGACGACGCCGAGCGGGTGCCAGGTCTCCATCAGGCGATGGCCCGGACGCTCGGAGGCGATGGTCTTGCCGTAGAGCTGGCGCGAGAGCCCGACGGCGAAGTCGCAGATGTCGATCATCTCCTGCACCTCGCCGAGGGCCTCGGAGGTGATCTTGCCGGCCTCGATGGTGACCAGCGTTCCCAGCGCCTCCTTGTGCTCGGTCAGCAGCTGGCCGAGCCGGGCGACCAGGGCGCCGCGCACCGGTGCGGGAGTGGTGCGCCAGGCCGTAAAGGCTTGGGCCGCTTCGGAAATAGCGGCTCCGGGATCGGTGCACTCGGGCAGGCTGAACAGCACGTCGCCGGTGATGGGTGTGCTGGCCTGCAGGCCGTGCTCACCGGGCGCGCCCAGGTCCACCGTCGCGCCGAGCGTCGACAGCGCGGTGGTGACGGCGTCGCGCAACTGGGTCTCGGTGGGCAGGGTCTGTTCCATCGTTGTCATGATGCCGCCTTTTCGTAGAGTGCGTAAGGGTCGAAGAGTTCCACGCCGTTGGCGTGCAAAAGGGAAGCCATCCACTGCCAGGAGTAGTCACCGGCGTCACCGTCGGCCTTGCGGGCCTCGGAGTCCAGGTTGGAGCGGAAGATCCCGGCCGCCGAAGCGGGCAGGAAGTCTTCGTACACAACGGGTTTGGCTGGGTCGCCGTGGCGGTAGTAGGCCAATCCCTGACGGGCCATCTCGGCGTCGGTGTCGGGGAAATGGTCCCCCCACGTCGCGTCCCGATCGGGCTGGGCCATAGCGGCGTCGTAGCGTTCGCGGCCCTTGTGGGTCAGCGCGACGCCGCGGGCCTCGACTTCCCCGAACCGGACGCGCAGGGTGCCGTCGTGCACGCTGCCGTCGGGTTCGGCGAACCGTCGCGGCTCGGCCAGGGCGCGAAATGACGTCTGGCGCAACAGGACCGCGGGTGTGCGACGGGGTGGACCCTGGATGGCGTCGATCATCGCGATGCCGCGTGCGCTCATCCGGGCATACAGGTCGTCGATGTCCAGGACGCGCGGGGTCAGATGGTTGATGTGGGTGCGGTCCACCCCGGCGATGTCGGCGGCCACGGCGGACACGGCCGACAGTTCGTCGTACCAGGCGCGGTCGATCGGGGTGCGGGACAGGCTGAACGCCTCGACCGCCCGCTGCACGAAGTCGTCGGCGTCCGAAGCTGGGCATTCGCCGTCGGTGGCCACGCGCCGGGCAATGTCGATCAGCGCCGGGTCGAACAATTGTCGTTGTGCCACAAAGGCTTCCACGCGGTCGCGAAGATCGGGGTGGAAGAACCGGCGGTCCCGGGTGGCCAGCATCGAGGTGAAGACGCGGAACGGGTTGCGGGCCAGTTCGTCGTCGTCGACCGGACGGAACGCCGTCGACACCACCGGAACCGGGGAAGCCGCGTCGCGCAGGTCGTAGAAACCCACCGGGTACATGCCGAACGCGGCGAAAAGTGTGGCGACGTCGGCCAGTTCGGCCGGGTTGGCGACCCGGATCGCGCCGTGGCGTTCGGCGGTCACGCGGTCCAGCGAGCCCAGGCGTTCGGCATCGGGGTGGGCCGCGACGTAGTCGGCGTTCACCTGTGCGCTGACGTCGACCAGCGTGGTGTAGGCGGGTACCTCGGCGCCGTACATGGCGGATAGCCCCGCAGCGAAGCTCGCCCGCAACTTCCACTGCGGTGTGGCGCTCACCGGTACTCTCCGGGGATGGCCGCCGTGGAACTCGACGACATCGACCGCACTCTGCTGCGCGAACTGGTTGCCGACGGACGTGCCACGCTGGCGCATCTGGCGTCGACCGCCGGGTTGTCGGTGTCGGCGGTGCAGTCGCGGGTGCGGCGCCTCGAGGCGCGTGGGGTGATCTCGGGGTACGCGGCGCGGGTCGCGCCGGACACGCTGGGCCAGCAGCTCTCGGCGTTCGTCGCCATCACCCCTCTCGATCCGTCCGAACCTGACGATGTCCCCGCGCGGCTGGAGCACATCCCGGAGATCGAGTCGTGCAATTCGGTGGCCGGCGAGGACAGTTACGTGCTGCAGGTCCATGTGCCGTCGGCGCGGGCGCTGGAAGGACTTCTCCAGCAGATCCGCTCCGCCGCCAACGTCAAGACGCGCAGCACGATCATCTTACAGACTTTCTACACCGATCGGCGATACATACCGTAATTTTTCCGGCATACGCGGCGGCACCATCGGATCTGTTCTGCGGTGAGTGCGACGTTGTGCGAGTAGGGACCGCACGGAGCGCAGAACAGATCCGGGGTGTGGATGACTGCACACACAAATCGTTGCCGATGGGCACTGTCTGGCCCATGATCATTCTCGGCGCCGAGGCATTGGCATCCGGTCTCGTGACAACCCATGAGTTGCGGCGGCACTACCGGCGCGTGTTCCCCGGAGTCCACGCACCCAAGGGCGTTCAACTGTCGCTGTGGGACCGCTGCTTTGCGGCATTTCTGTGGTCCGGACGCCGCGGAGTGATCAGCGGCGCTGCCGCCGCGGCATTGCACGGCGCTCGATGGGTCGACGCGGACGCCGTCATCGACCTCAACCACGCGAATATCCGCGCTCCGGTCGGCATCATGAGTCGTCAGGAGACGCTGCATGACAACGAGGTTGTGGACGTCAACGGCGTGCTGGTGACCTCCGTTGAACGCACTGTGTTCGACCTCGCGCGATTCGGCTCGGTCGCCGATGCCGTCGGTCGGCTGGACGCACTCGCCCGCGCCGTCGAATTCAAGGCCGACGACGTAATCGAATTGTCGGCGTGTCATCCAGGTGCACCCGGGCGATTGTGGGTGCCTGAAATTCTGGATCTGATGGATGCTGGAGCGCAGTCGATGCAGGAATCCTATTGGCGGATGCGGATTCTGGCCGGCGGATACGCGCGGCCGGAGACCCAACTGCCGGTGCTTCGAGCGGACGGCTATTCGTATTACTACCTCGATATGGGGTGGCGGGATCAGGCGGTCGCTGCCGAGTACGACGGCGAGCAGCACCGTACTGACGACCAGCAGTACGCCAGCGACATCTTGCGCTCGGAATTCATTGCACAGCAGTACCAACGGGTGAGGATCGTGAAGGGTGATCACCCTCAGGCGGTGTATCGCCGATTGGAGGCCGCTGGGCTGCGGCCCACCTGCGAGCCGCCGGCGATCCTGTTGCGGCAATCAGGCGTATGGGCGCCCAGAGGTAAAAAGTGCGTCACCAGGCGTATTCGAAAGGAAAATATACGGTACAGTGCCCGTTATGACGGAGATCCTGAAGACTGACACGCACTCGTTCATGTCCGAGGTGACACCGGAATCCGTCCATGAGGTGCTCGGCCGCAGCATCCTGGCCGATGGCATGGACCTGGTGCTCGATCTCGAACGCTCCCGCGGTTCGTACCTGGTGGACGCCCGCACCGGTCGGCGATACCTGGACATGTTCACGTTCTTCGCATCCTCGGCCCTGGGTATGAACCATCCCGCCCTGGCCGACGACCTGGCGTTCCGCGCTGAATTGGCTCGCGCGGCGATCAACAAGCCGAGCAACTCCGACATCTACACCGTCGAGATGGCCCGCTTCGTCGACACATTCGCCCGCGTGCTCGGCGATCCTGCGCTGCCGCATCTGTTCTTCATCGACGGCGGGGCGCTGGCCGTCGAGAACGCACTGAAAGTGGCCTTCGACTGGAAGAGCCGGTTCAACGAGGCCCATGGCATCGCGGCATCCGGCAGCAAGGTGCTGCATCTCGAGGGCGCCTTCCACGGTCGCAGCGGCTACACGCTGTCTCTGACCAACACCGATCCGAACAAGGTGGCCCGGTTCCCGAAGTTCGACTGGCCGCGCATTGACGCCCCTTATCTGGGGCCGGATCTCGTTGAGCGGGAAGCGGATTCGCTGCGTCAGGCGCGCGCAGCGTTCGAGGCGCACCCGCACGACATCGCCTGCTTCATCGCCGAGCCCATTCAGGGGGAGGGCGGCGATCGGCATTTCCGCCCGGAGTTCTTCGCCAAGGTGCGCGCCCTGTGCGACGAGTTCGACGCGCTGCTGATCTTCGACGAGGTGCAGACCGGTTGCGGAATCACCGGCACGCCGTGGGCTTATCAGCAGCTGGGCGTGCAGCCCGACATCGTGGCGTTCGGCAAGAAGACCCAGGTGTGCGGGGTGATGGCGGGCCGACGGGTCGACGAGGTTCCCGACAATGTGTTCGCGGTGAGCTCGCGCATCAACTCCACCTGGGGCGGCAACCTGGTGGACATGGTGCGGTCCCGGAGAATTCTGGAAACCATTGCTGCAGAAAATCTTTTCGAGAATGCGGCGGTGCAGGGCCGGTATCTGCGGGATCTGTTGCAGGGGTTGGCGGGCGAGTTCCCGGACATGGTGCGCGACGTCCGTGGCCGCGGACTGATGTGCGCGTTCACACTGCCGTCGGCGGCGGCCCGGGATCAGCTGGTCGATCGACTGTGGAAGCGCGGGGTAATCGTGCTGGCGAGTGGCGACGCCAGTGTGCGCTTCCGGCCCGCGCTGACGGTCGGCCGTGCCGAGCTCGACATCGCCGTGGCCGCAGTGCGTGACGCTCTGACCTGATCCTCGCGATCTGTTCTGCGGTGGCTGCGGGGTCTACTCGCACTTTGTCGCACAGGACGCAGAACAGATCCACGAGACTGTCGGGGGACACCCCTAACATCAGTCCCGTGAGACGGGCATACCTGGTCGCGGGTCTTGTTGCCGCCGTGGCGGTATGCGCGACGGGTGCCGGCTGGCCCTGGGCGTTGGCGGCATTCGTGCTGACACCGATGCTGCCGATGTTCGTCAAGGGCGCCTGGACGGGTGTGCGGACGCCGTCGCGTCGCGAGGACGCCGCCGGCCGCGCCGAGGTGATGTCGGGCACGCAGTTCGAGGACTACGTCGCCAACGTCGCCCGCGGCTGCGGCCTGCCGGTGATCATGACGCCGCTCTCGGGTGATTGGGGGGTCGACCTCATTGTCGGGTCGCGGCCGAATCGCCTTGCTGTGCAATGTAAACGGTCGGCCCGGCCGGTCGGGCCGGCGGCCGTGCAGGAGGTGGTCGCCGGCGCGCCGATGCAGGACTGCGCGCAGACCATGGTCGTCACCAACAACGAGTTCACGCCGGCGGCTCGTGCTCTGGCCGATCTGCACGGCTGTCATCTGGTCACCGGTGGGCAGCTGCCGCAGTTGCGTGCCCTACTGCGCGGTGTCGTCCCGCGATCTGTTCCGCGTCCTGTGCGACAAAGTGCGAGTAGACCGCGCACTGAGCGCAGAACAGATCGGAGATGAGGGAACCCCAGGCCCACGTATCGTGGGGGCTATGTCCGCAGCCCGACACGAACGCGCCGCGTTGATCGCCACCCTGCGCGACGCCGGCCCCGACGCCCCGACCCTCTGCGAGGGCTGGACCACGAAGGACCTCGTCGCGCACATGGTGGTCCGCGAACACCGCCTCGACGCCGCCCCCGGCATCCTGGTCCCGGCGCTGGCCGACTACACGGCCAAGGTGCAGAACCGGGTGGCCGCCGAGACCGACTGGGACGAGCTGCTGGCCAAGCTGGCCGCCGGCCCGCCGCTGTATTCACCGCTGAAGCTGCTCGACCCGGTGGCCAACATGCACGAGATGTTCGTCCACCACGAGGACGTCCGCCGCGCCGTGCCGGGCTGGCAGCCGAGAGCACTCGACCCCGCCACCGTCGCCGCGTTGCGCCGGCCGCTGCCGGTGTTCGTCCGGTTGGGGATGGCCAAGATGCCCGGCCGGGTGTCGCTGCGCACCCCGGACGGCAAGACGCTGGCCACCGCGGGGCGCGGCCCGGCGGTGACCATCACCGGCGACGTGCCCGAGCTGCTGATGTTCGCCTTCGGTCGCAACGAGGTCCACGCCGACTTCGCGGGTGACCCGGACACCGTCGCCGCGGTCAAGGGTGCCCCGCGCGGCGTTTGATTTACCCCGCGACGGGGGACAATGACGGAATGAGTCGGTACTCCACGCCGACGCGCGGCAACCCCTTCGATCGCGCGCAGGGCCGGTCCGCCACCAAGTGGGCGGCGTGGTTCGCCGTGATCGGCACGGCGCTCCTGATCGTGGCGGCACTGTCGGTTCATAGCTGTGGTGTCGAAATCGACGCGGACACGGCGGCGTGCGGCCGGGTGGAGCGAACATTGCTGGGCCTGGCCGCCCCGATCACCCTCGGCATCGGCACGATCGGTGCGTTCATCCGGACCTATCGGATCTGGCGCGCGGACGGCGTGTGGTGGGCGTGGCAGGGCGCCGGCTGGTTCCTGCTGACGCTGACGCTGTTCACCCTGACGATGGGTTTTCCGCCGATTGCCGGTCTGGGCAGCGGATAGCCCTGGGCTGCAGCAGGGTTCAGCGTCGCTCGTCCAGATCGCCGGGGACGTCCTGCTGCTGCTCCTGCCAGTCGGCGGAGTCGCTCTCCAATGGCGGATCCTCGTCGTCGGAAGCGCTGTCCAAGGGTTCGGTCATGGCCCGAAGATACCTTGGTCCCGTTGACGTTTGGCGCCCGCCCAAACGTGGGTATTAGGGCGCACACAATGAATTCAATGCGCACACCTGAACCCCCGATTCGCTGGGGTACCCTCGGGTCGATATCGCCGAGAGGGCAGTACATGTCGAACGCCATGAGTGCGCGCAGTCCGAGGTCCGTCGAGGTTCGGGTCGCGGCCCAGCTGGAGAACCTCGCCGTGGTCCGTACCGTCATCGGTGCCCTGGCCACCTTCGAGGATCTCGACCTGGACGCGGTGGCCGACCTGCGGCTGGCCGTCGACGAGGCGTGTACCCGGGTGATGAAGGCCACCACCCCGGACAGTGTGCTCGTCGTGGTGGTCGACCCGCGGCCCGGCGAGCTGGTGGTCGACGTATGCGCAGCTTCGGAGCTGGATGTCGAGGAGGTGCTGGCGCACGGCAGCTTCAGCTGGCATGTCCTGACATCGCTGACCGACGACGTCCAGGTGTTCAACGACGGCATCGAACTCGGCGGGGCAGGGCCCGTGGTGGGTATCTCCTTGACGAGCAGGCGAGCGAGCTCCGCGCGGTGAGCGTTCCCGCGTCGCGCGGACGGTCCGGCAGATCGACCTCCGAGTACGCCGATGTCCCGGCCATGTTCCGGGAATTGGCGGAGCTGACGGAGGACACCGCGCCGTTCCAGCGTCAGCGCGACAGGATCGTCGAACGCTGCCTGCCGCTGGCCGATCACATCGCCCGCCGGTTCGACGGCCGCGGCGAGCCCCGCGACGACCTGGTTCAGGTGGCCCGCGTCGGGCTGGTCAATGCTGTGATCCGGTTCGACGTCAATGCCGGTTCGGATTTCGTGTCATTCGCGGTGCCCACCATCATGGGCGAGGTCCGTCGGCATTTCCGGGACAACAGCTGGTCGGTGAAGGTGCCTCGGCGGCTCAAGGAGCTGCATCTGCGGCTGGGCACGGCCACCGCGGAGCTCTCGCAGCGGCTGGGCCGCGCGCCGACGGCCACCGAGCTGGCCCTGGAACTCGAGATGGATCGCGACGAGGTGGTCGAGGGTCTGGTGGCCGGCAGCTCGTACAACACGTTGTCGATCGACAGCGGTGGTGGTGGCGACGACGACTCGCCCGCGATTGCCGACACATTGGGCGACGTGGATCTGGCGCTGGATCAGATCGAGAACCGGGAGTCGCTGCGGCCGCTGCTCGAGTCGCTCTCGGAGCGTGAGCGCACGGTGCTGGTGCTGCGGTTCTTCGAGAACATGACGCAGACGCAGATCGCCGAACGCGTCGGGGTGTCACAGATGCATGTGTCGCGGCTACTGGCGCGTGCGCTCGGCCGGCTGCGGGACCAGCTGGAGTGATCTGACGGCCAGCGGCCGGCGGTTGGGATCGCAGATGTTGAGGACGCGATGCACGGCCGGGCCGGCCACCAGCATCCACGTGGTTCCCGTGCGATTGCAATGCGAGCGCAGGTCCTGGATCGCCGAATAGCCTTCGACGGCAAGGAATTTCAGCTTCGACAGGTCGACCGTCAACCGATTTCCTGCGCTGGCATGCTCTTTGGCGTAGGTGATGAAGTCGGGGATGCCCGCCGCGTCGAGTTCGCCGTTGACGACGACGATGGTGCCGCCGGCGTCATGGAGCGCGGACAGGAAGATGCCGTGGCGCTGCGTCACGCGCGGCGCCGGCAGGGTTGCGGACATGGGTGGACTCCGTCTGTCGAAGCTGGGTTCGTACGTTCGGGTCCGTCAGGGTGCTCGGGTGTTGAAGACCGTAACGGCATCCGGGGCTGTGAGCTCAACCGTGATATCGACCATACGCTCCGTGTCGAACAAATGCACCAATCTGGTCCCTCGCGTGCCCTGGCCGATATGATCGCGTCCTGATGACTCGGATGACGGGGCCGGTGGGCATCGTGTTGGCGGCGGGCTCTGGAACCCGGTTCGGCATGCCCAAAGTTCTTGCTGCTGACTGGCTTTCGCGGGCCGTCGACGCCCTGAGTGTCGGCGGCTGCGCGGAAGTGGTCGTGGTTCTGGGCGCCGCTGTGGTGGACGTTCCGGCGCGCGCTCGCGCTGTGATCGCCGCGGACTGGGCCGACGGGATGGCGGCGTCACTGCGGGCCGGCCTGCGGGAAATCGCCGGTGGCGGTGGCGATCCGGCCGTGGTGCACGTCGTCGACACCCCCGACGTGACGGGCGACGTGGTGGCTCGGGTGCTGGCCGCGGTCGGTGAATCGGGTCTGGCGCGGGCGGTCTTCGACGGCCGGCCGGGCCATCCGGTGGTGATCGCGCGCCGGCACTGGCCCGAGCTGATCGAGACCCTGCACGGCGATCAGGGCGCGCGCGGCTTCCTCGCCGGTCGCGACGACGTCGTGGCGGTCGAATGTCAAGATCTGGCGTCCGGTATCGATATCGATACCGCGCCGCCGTCAGTCTGACGAGGAGTCGGACGCGGTGGATGCCGTGACGTGCTGGGCGCTCGGGTCGCCGGCCGACGCGTTGTCGGTGGATGCCTTGTCGGTCGACGCGTTGTCGGTCGACGCCGTCGGGGTGGCATCGGCGTCGTCGTCCGAGGTGGTCTGGGCGGCGCGGTGGCGACCCACGTATCCGTCGTCGTCCTGATCGGATGCCTCGGTCGTGGAAGCCTGCTCGGGCTCCGCGTCGGCCTCGGATTCGGAGTCGAAGTCGGAGGCCTTGGGGGCCTCGGTCGAGGGGTTGGTCGTCTGCGCGGTGCCGACCGAGGCGTCTGAGGTGACCTTTTCGACGGCAAGGGCTTTGGCCGCCTGAACGGGCTGTTCGACGGTCTCCGTAGGGGCTTGGTCCTTGGTGTCGTCGGGCTGGGCCTTCTGGTCGGAGACCAGGGCGGCTGCCGTCACCGACGCGGCCGCGGCCAGGTCCGCCGCGGGCTTGGCATCGAGCGCTGTCGCCGCGGAGACACCGTGCAGTGCGTCGTCAACGGCCTTCTGTGCCTTGACCGGATCGGTGATGATGTTCGGGTAGTCGCGGTCGTAGGCCGAGTCGATGATCTCTTTGAGCGGCGCGTTGAAGAAGTCGGCGATGAAGCCCAGGCCCACCCAGCGCAGCGGCTCCAGCAGCGGCACATTCGGCGTGCGGACCAGCACGTAGGTGGTGTTGCCTTCCTGCCACACCAGCTTTTCGTCGTTCACCAGATCGACGGAGCCGTAGTTGGTGTGGATGAACCAGAAGCCCGCTATCTGATTCGCCCAGGCGACGATGTTCCCCATGTCGCTGGGGGTGTCGGCCGCGCCGTCATATTCGCGGGCGATGTCCAGCACGGTGTACTGGCTGCCCGGGGTTGTCGTGGTGCTGGGGTAGAGCCACCACGACCCGCCGTATTTGCGCTTCGCATTTCCGGTCAGGATGAAGTTCAGGTCGCTGGCTGATGGGGCATCGGCGTCGTGGGCATGCGCGGTCAGCCACCGCGTGGCCACGGCCGCGCCCAGGGAATACCCCCAGACGGTGGTCGGTGTGGTGACGTCGTTCAGTGTGTCCGTGAGCGACTGTGCGCCCCAGTCGACGCTCATGTCGCCCCAGAGGTAGGGGTACGTCAGGTCGCTACAGGTGTTGCCGCTGGCCTGGTCGCAGATCGCGCCGTCCAGCGTCGTGTCGATGGGCCATGGGATGCCGCCCCGGAGCGTGTAAACCTTGCTGGCCAGGGACACGGGCGCATCGTGGACGGGGGCCGGGGCCGGGACTGTGGCCTGCACGCCAGCAAAGGTCGAGCTGACGACCATGGTTCCGGCCGCGAGGACTTTGCCTAGCTGGAGGGGGTTGCTTCGCTCGGTGAGCGAACTCCGCGGAACATCCACCTCAATGGCGTGACGCATTTGACCCCCCTTGTTGACCCGGCCGGGATGACGATAGCAAATAGTTGCTGAGATTCAATCACCAAGTGGCCAGCAAAGGGTCGTTTTGTTGCCCAGCGATGGCTGACGTACGGTTTCGGGGTCTCCGGACGTACGTTGCTGAGCGGTCGCGCTACAAGAGGCCCAGGGCCGCGACGGCGTCACGCTCGGAACGCAATTCGGCCACGGAGGCCTCGATGCGGGTGCGCGAGAACTCGTTGACGTCCAGACCCTCGATGATTTCCCAGCGGCCGTCCACCGATCGGCACGGGAACGAGCACACCAGGCCCTCGTCGACGCCGTAGACGCCGGGAGAGGGCAGCGCGACGGATGTCCACGACGTGCCGTGCACCCAGTCGTCGATGTGGTCGATGGCCCCGTTGGCCGCCGACGCCGCCGACGACGTCCCGCGGGCCTCGATGATCGCGGTGCCGCGTCGGGCCACCGTCGGGATGAAATCGTCTGTGAGCCAATGGGTGTCGGCGGCATAGTCGGCCCCGGAGCGGCCCGCCACGACGGCGTGGAAGATGTCGGGGTACTGGGTGGGGGAGTGATTGCCCCAGATGGTCATCCGCGAGATCTCGGTGACGGGCACCCGCGCATGACGGGCCAGGGCGGCGACGGCCCGGTTGTGATCCAGCCGCGTCAGCGCGGTGAACCGGTCGGCGGGGATGTCGGGGGCGTGCGCGGAGGCCACCAGGGCGTTGGTGTTCGCGGGGTTGCCCACCACCAGAACCCGAATGTCTTCCGCGGCACCGGCATTCAGTGCCTGCCCGGACACCGAGAAGATTTCGGCGTTGGCGGACAACAGATCTGCGCGTTCCATGCCCTTGCTGCGCGGCCGCGCACCGATCAGCAGCGCGACGTTCACCCCGTCGAAGGCCTTCACCGGGTCGTCGTGGATCTCGGTGGACGCCAGCAGCGGGAAGGCGCCGTCGTCGAGTTCCATCACCACGCCTTCGGCCGCGCGCACCGCCGAGGGCAGTTCGAGCAGTCGCAGCGCCACCGGGGTGTCGTGGCCGAGCATGGCTCCGGCGGCGATGCGGAACAGTGCGGCGTAACCGATCTGGCCGGCGGCGCCGGTGACGGTGACGGTGACGGGCGTCGGCATGGCGCTCCTAGCTCCTATAGCGAGTCGGCGAACCTGCGAACGGCGCCGGCGGCGGTCTGCACGGCGTCGTCGTGGCCCTGGCGGGCCTGCGATTCGATCATTCCGGTCGACGGCGCCAGAGTCACCACTCCGAGCAGTTCTCCCGTTGTGGGTTCGCACACAGCCCACGTGTAGAGCGCGTCGCGCGTCCAGCCCTCGAGTGCGCTCGGGACGTAGCCGGCCGCGGTGATGCCGAGGTCGGCCAGCGCGGGCCGGTCGTCGATGCGTTCGTCGGCGCGCAGCGCGCGCAGATACCAGGATCCGGCGTTGATCTCGATGGGTTCCACCGCGACAGCGTGCCATGCTCGATGCATGAAGGTTGTGGTGTTCGGAGCCGGTGGATTCATTGGGACCAAGGTCGTCGACATGCTGACGCGCGAGGGCGAGCAGGTGGTGGCGGCGTCGCGGCGCTCGGGCGTCGACGTGCTCACCGGAGCCGGTCTGGCGAAGGCGCTGGCGGGTGCCGACGCCGTCGTCGATGCGACCAACGCGCCGTCCTTCGATCCCGACGAGTTGCGGGAGTTCTTCAACAAAGGCACCACCAACATGGTGACCGCCGCGAAGCATGCCGGGGTGAAGCATTTCGTCGAGCTGTCGATCGTGGGCACCGACGGGCTGCCGGACAGTCCGTATCTGAGTGCCAAGGCCGCCCAGGAGAGGGTGATCACCAGATCGGTGCTGCCGTACACGATCGTGCGCGCCACGCAGTTCCATGAATTCGCCGGCACGATCGTGGATTCGCTGACCGACGGGGACGACGTCCGGGTGCCCGACGCCCTGATCCAGCCGATCGCCGGCGATGAGGTGGCGGCGTTCCTGGCGGAGGTCGCGGTGGAGGCACCCCGTAATCACGTCGTGAACATCGGCGGTCCGGAGAAGTTGTCGTTCGCCGATCTGGCGCGCGCGGTGGTGGCACGTCGGCACGGCGAACAGTCGGTGGCGGTCGACGCGAACGCGCGTTATTTCGGCGCGCGACTTCGACAGGACAGTCTGGTCACCGAACCCGGGGCGATGCTGGGCAGCATCGAGTTCTGACGGCGCCCCCACCGGATCTGTTCTGCAGTCTCTGCGACGTCTACTCGCACAACGTCGCAGCTGTTGCAGAACAGATCCGAAAAGGGGGGAGTTAGTCCTTCAGCTCCGCGATGACGGTGCCCTGGGTGATGGCGGCGCCCGGCTCGACGGCCAGGCCCGTGACGGTGCCGTCCTTGTGGGCGGTCACCGGGTTCTCCATCTTCATGGCCTCCAGCACGACGATGAGGTCGCCGGCCGAAACCTGTTGTCCCTCTTCGACGGCCACCTTGACGACAGTGCCCTGCATGGGCGCGGTGACGGAGTCACCGGAGGCCGCCGCGCCGCCGCCGCGAGCCCGCTTGCGGGCCTTGGGCTTCTTGCGGATGGCCCCGTGCTCGGGTCCGGCGCCGCCGCCGATGGCCATGTCGCCGGGCAGCGAGACCTCGAGGCGACGGCCGCCCACCTCGACGACGACGGTCTGCCGCGGGGTGGCCTCTTCCTCGTCGACGGCTCCGCCGCCGGTGAAGGGCTCGACGGTGTTGTCCCACTCGGTCTCGATCCAGCGGGTGTGGACCGAGAAGCCGTCCGCGTTGCCGATGAAGGCCGGGTCGCTGACGACCGCACGGTGGAACGGGATGACGGTGGCGAGGCCCTCGACATTGAATTCCGCGAGAGCCCGGCGTGAGCGGTCGAGGGCCTCGTCGCGGGTGGCGCCGGTGACGATCAGCTTGGCCAGCATCGAGTCGAACTGGCCGCCGATGACCGAGCCGGTCTCGACGCCGGAGTCCAGGCGCACGCCGGCGCCGGTCGGCGGCTCGAACTTGGTGACGGGGCCGGGGGCGGGCAGGAAGCCGCGGCCGGCGTCCTCGCCGTTGATCCGGAATTCGATGCTGTGGCCGCGGGGCTCGGGATCCTCGGTGATGTCGAGCTTCTCGCCCTCGGCGATGCGGAACTGCTGGCGCACCAGGTCCAGGCCGGAGGTCTCTTCGGTGACGGGGTGTTCCACCTGCAGGCGGGTGTTGACCTCGAGGAAGCTGATCAGGCCGTCCTGGCCGACCAGGTATTCCACGGTGCCGGCGCCGTAGTAGCCGGCTTCCTTGCAGATGCGCTTGGCGGACTCGTGGATCTCCTTGCGCTGCGCGTCGCTCAGGAACGGCGCGGGCGCTTCCTCGACGAGCTTCTGGAACCGGCGCTGCAGGGAGCAGTCGCGGGTGCCGGCGACGACGACGTTGCCGTGCTTGTCGGCGATCACCTGGGCCTCGACGTGGCGCGGCTTGTCCAGGTAGCGCTCGACGAAGCACTCGCCGCGACCGAAGGCGGCGACGGCCTCGCGGGTGGCCGACTCGAACAGTTCGGGGATCTCTTCGATGGTGCGGGCGACCTTCATGCCGCGTCCGCCGCCGCCGAACGCGGCCTTGATGGCCACGGGGACGCCGTACTGCTGGGCGAACGCGACGACCTCGTCGGCGTCCTTGACCGGGTCGGGGGTGCCGGGCACCAGGGGGGCCTCGGCGCGGGCGGCGATGTGGCGGGCGGTGACCTTGTCGCCGAGGTCGCGGATGGACTGCGGGGACGGCCCGATCCAGATCAGTCCGGCGTCGAGGACGGCCTGGGCGAAGTCGGCATTCTCCGAGAGGAAGCCGTAGCCGGGGTGCACGGCGTTGGCGCCGGACTTGTCGGCGGCGTCGAGCAGCTTGGCGAAGTCGAGGTAGGACTCGGCGGAGGTCTGGCCGCCCAGCGCGAAGGCCTCGTCGGCGAGCCGCACGTGGGGCGCGTCGGCGTCGGGCTCGGCGTAGACGGCCACGCTCTCGAGGCCGGCATCCTTGGCCGCACGGATCACTCGAACCGCGATCTCACCGCGGTTGGCGACGAGCACCTTCGAGATCTTCTCGTTGGCGTGACTGGCCACTGCGCCTCCTGAGGCTGGGTCTCTAAGAATCGGTCTTAAACAAACTATCCCGGGCAGTTTATGTGGCGCGAATCGGCACGCTGTGGCGGGTATCCCTTACTCGCCGGTAACCCGCGCCGGGGCGCGCTCTGGCGCTCGCCGATGGTCACGGCCGTCGCTCCGGTACCTCGGTGGGAGCGGGTTCGACGTTACTAATTCCGATCTGTTCAGCGGCCAGTGCGGGATCCACTCGACGTTTCTCGCAGCCCGCGCTGAACAGATGCGGGAATCAGCTCTCGCGCAGGCGGCGCTTGATCCGCGTGAGCATGGCCGACATGCCGCGCAGCCGCAGGGGGCTGATCAGCTTGGCCAGACCCAGCTCGGCGTAGAAGTCGTCGGGCACGGCCAGGATGTCGGCGCGGGACTGGCCGTCGAGCCCGGTCGCGAGGATGGACGCGAAGCCGCGGGTGGTGGGCGCCTCGGGCGGCGCGCTGAAATACAGCCGGACATGGTCGGGGTCGTCGGCGTCGACGTGGAGGAACAGCGGCGACTGGCATTCGGGCACCGGTTCCATGGCGGCTTCCTCGAGCCACGACGGCAGGTCGGGCAGGTCCTGGGAGAACTCCAGCAGCAGCGCCAGCTTGTCCTGACCGTCGACGTCAGCGAAGTCGGCGACCACCTCGGCCAACGGAGCGGGGACGCTCACCGACCCGCTCCCCGATCTGTTCTGCGGCCTGTGCGAGATTCACTCGAACTTTCTCGCAGCCACCGCTGAACAGATGGAAGGGGTTTCATACAGAGCCCGGTTCTTCACCCGCCACGATGGGCACCCGCACGGTGTTGCCCCATTCGGTCCACGAACCGTCGTAGTTGCGCACGCCGGGCACGCCGAGCAGATGGGTCAGGACGAACCAGGTGTGGCTGGACCGCTCGCCGATGCGGCAGTAGGCGATGACGGGGGTGCCGTCGGTGGCGAAGGCGTAGATCTCGTCGAGTTCCTTGCGGCTGCGGAATCGGCCGCTGTCGTCGGCGGCGCGGGCCCACGGCACCGAGACGGCGGTGGGGATGTGCCCACCGCGCAGTGCGCCCTCTTCGGGATAGTCCGGCATGTGGGTGCGTTCGCCGGTGTACTCCTGCGGCGAGCGGACGTCGATCAGCGTGTTGGTGCCCAGGGTGCTCAGGACGTCCTCGCGGTAGGCGCGGATGGGGGCGTCATTGCGTTCGACGACGGGGTAGCCCGATGTGGGTTTCGACGGCACGTCCAGGGTGGTGTCGCGGTGATCGGAGATCCACAGATCGCGACCGCCGTTGAGCAGCCGGACGTCCTCGTGGCCGAACAGGGTGAACACCCACAGGGCGTAGGCGGCCCACCAGTTGCTCTTGTCGCCGTAGATCACGACGGTGTCGTCGCGGCGAATTCCCTTGCGGTTCATCAGTTCTGCGAACTGTTCGCCGGTGATGTAGTCGCGCACGTTCGGGTCGTTGAGGTCGGTGTGCCAGTCGATCTTGACGGCACCGGGAATGTGCCCGATGTCGTAGAGCAGGACGTCCTCGTCGGACTCGACGATGGCCAGGCCGGGGGTGCCCAGATGCGCCGACAGCCAGTCGGCGGTGACGAGGCGCTCGGGGTGGGCGTAGTCCTTCAGGACGGGGCTGGGGTCTGCGGGAAGCGGCACCCGGCCAGCCTACCGGGGACGACGGGAGCGGCGGTGGCCGAACGTGGTGGGGGCCGACGCCGCCCCGGCGTGGTCTCGGAGCGGCGTCGGTGATTCCAGCTCTGGGGGTCAGTGCGGCAGGAACCAGCAGATCGGGTGGATCAGGTCGCGGATCTGGCCGCCGCACCAGCCCGCGCCCGCGGGCGGTTGCCAGCCGGTCGGGTTGGTCCAGCCCGGTGGGGGTTCCCAGCCCTGCGGCGGTTGCCAACCCTGCTGCGGGTAACCGTCGTTCCAGCCGGCCCCCCACTCGGGGTGGTGCCACTCGGCCGGGGCGCCCGGCGGCCTACCGGGGCCGGGCTCACCGGGATGGCCGGGTTGGCCCCATTGCGGGCCCCACTGGCTGATGCCGGTGCCACCGCCCAGCGGTTCGGCCGACGCGGCGGCGGGCAGTGCCAGCGTGCCCACCATCGCGGCGCTGGCCGCGGCGAGGGTGAATACGCCTGTTGATCGAATGTGCTTCATGAGCCCTGTCCTTCCTGGCAATTCGAGCTCGGTACTGACACTTCGGACGTTAGGGAGACAAGCTATGGCCGGGTGGGGTGCGGGCTTTGTCCCCGTTAGGGATCAGGTGTGGATCTGCTGGACGGGGAACTTCCTGTAATCGATTGCCGCTCAGACACGTTCGTGAATTTCTGCCGGTAACTGGCGTGGTCGGCGGCGCTGCTGGTACACATGTTCGAGCAGCTGGTGGCGTGCGGGAGGAGGGCTTGACCGGTCGTGACACTGACGGTCGCCGATATCGAACGCTGGGACGCGGGTTCGGTCCGCGAGGTTTTCCATGCGGCGACCAGCCGTGCCCAAGCGGCCGCCGATGCCGCCAACGGGTTGGCCACCCTGCCGGCCTTCGAGACGTGGGGCGGGGTGGCCGCCGAGGCGGCCAAGGAGGCGATCGGCAAGACGCGCCGTGATCTGGACGCCCATGGTCGTGAGGCGCAGGCGGTGGCCAACGCGGCCCGCAGTGCCGCTGATGAGATCGAGCAGATCAAGTCGGACCTGGCCTCGCTGAAGGCGGATGCGGAATCCCTTGGGATGGAGATCGATTCGGTGTCCGGGCGGGTGCTGCCCGGTCGGTCGGTCCGCAACCCGATGGAGGCGCTGCTCAAGGAGGAGCAGTTGCAGCCGCGGCTGGACAAGATCGTCGCGCACGCCAACGCGGTGGATGCGGCGCTGGCCAATGCGATTCGCATGGCCGACGGTTCGGTGCCGATTCCCGATGCGGGCTTGAACAAGCCGATGCTGGATCAGCCGCTGCCCGAAGATCCCAAGGAGTTCACGAAGTTCTGGAACAGCCTGTCCAGGGAGCAGAAGGACTACCTGTACAACAAGGATCACAACGTCGGCAATCATCCGGGAATGCCCGCCGGGGACGACGACCATCCCGGCGCGGACTTCTACAACCGGCTGAATCTGGCTGATCAGCTGCCCCGCGCACAGGCGGCGGCCGACCAGGCGGCCGCGCTGAGGGCCCAGCACCCCGATTGGGCCAACGGCCAGAACCTGCCGCGCAACGTCGCCGACGCCCAGGAGTACGCGGCGTGGCAGCGGCAGTACACCGCGGCGCTCAACGGCTCGAAGTACCTGGCCGATCTGCAGGCGGTCAACAAGGCGGTGGCCAACAACCCGGATCGCAAACTACTGCTGCTGGACACCCAGTCGGGCCGTCAGGCCCGCGCCGCGGTCGCCGTCGGCGATCCCGACAACGCCGACCATGTGTCGGTCACCGCGCCCGGGCTGAACACCACGGTGCACGGAGCGATCACGGGAATGGCCGACGAGGCCATGCACGCCCGGCAGGAGGCGCTGCGGCAGCTCGACGCCGCGGGGCGCGGCAACGAGACGGTGGCGTCCATCGCGTGGATCGGTTACGACCCGCCGCAGGTTCCCGGCACCGACGACATCGGCGGCTCGCTGGCGGGTGGCTGGGAAGTCAGCCACGACGACGTGGCCAAGGCCGGTGCCGTGGACCTCGCGCGGTTCTACGACGGCATCAACGCGGCCCATGGTTCTCGACCGCTGGATCTGACCGCGATCGGGCACTCGTACGGATCGCTCACCACCGGGCTGGCCCTGCAGGTGCCGGGGGATCATGGGGTGGACAACGCGCTGTTCTACGGCTCCCCGGGCATCGAGGCCCGCGTGCCGAGCGATCTTCATCTGCAGCCCGGCCATGTCTTCACCATGGAGACACCGGATGATCCGATTCAATGGGTCTATGACGGGCCGCCGATCGCAAAGGGGTTGGCGCCGTTGGTCCCGGGACTGGGCCCGTTGCTCACCGGTGGTCTGTTGGCCGGTGATCTCACCGGGGCCGGGGATTTCGGGCCGAACCCGGCCACCAACCCGAACTTCACGCACCTGGCGACCGGCACTGTCCCCGGGCCCGACGGGCACACCTGGTATGCGGCCAGTGGTCACAGTGACTACCCGCGCTGGGACAGTGCTCACAATCAGCTCTACACCACCGGATACAACATCGCCTCGGTCATCGCCGGCACGACGCCGATCCCGCAGAAATGAGTGAACCGCTATGACGCCGCACCGCCAACCGTCCAGACGTCGGCTTGTCGGCGTTCTTGGTTGCGCGGCAATCGTTTTAGCTACGACAGGATGTCACGTGACGAAAAATCCGTATCAGCCGACCGAACCGACCGACGCCACCAAGGCGGCGGAACAACTGAAATCGCTGCCGAGCCTGGAAGACACCCGGGCAAAGCTGGCGGCCACGATCGAGCAAGTGGGTCAACAGATTTCGGTGATCGCGGTGCAGGTGACGTGGTCGTGGCGGCGGGAGGACAGTCGCGGCGGCTGTGTGGCGCCGTTCGAGCAGTCGCAGGGGCAGGAGATCCTGCTCGCGAGTTACGTCTCCGATGTGCCGATCCCCGAACAACATTGGCAGCAGGCCCGCGATGCGGTGGCCCATGCCGCCGAGCAGCTCGGTCTGACCAGTGCCACGGTGTTCAAGGACGCACCGAACGATCATGACGTCCAGTACTCCAGCGACAGTGGAATGGTCCTACGGCTGGCATCGCAGAAGGCTGCGTTGTTGACCGGCAATACCGGGTGCCGGTTGCCGGCCAAGGAGCATTGATCGCGGCAGCCGCGACTATCGAGGTGCGGCGAGCAGCCGGCGGGTCACGGCTGCGGGTCCGGCGGCATCGGGATGCGGCCGTCGACCCAGAGTCCGTCGCCGGCGCGGCGGCATCCGATGTAGGCGGTGATCAGGCTGGCGTTGCGAGAACCGAACCGCAGTCGGCGGCCGTCCTCGCTGGTGAAGTCGACGTCGTAGTTGCCGGGTTTGTGCGCGGGGCCCTCCCGGTGCGGCCGTCGGGGTACTGCACGTCGCCCGGTCGGGGGTACTCCGAATGCCCCGATGGCGGCGGTTTCGTGCCCGACAGCGTTTGCGAGGCCCGACGGCAGATATGAAACCCCGCGTCGGTGCGTGGCGACGGGCCATGCCAGATCAGCCTGTCGTCGCCCAGATCTGCGAGACGTTGATGTCGAGAGTCGATAGCAGTTGCCGCAGTGTGGGCAGGCTCAGCCCGATGACGTTCGACGGGTTGCCTTCGATGGAGTCAACGAACCAACCGCCCAACCCGTCGAGGGTGAAGCCGCCGGCCACTGCCAACGGCTCACCGCTCGCGATGTAGGCGTCAAGGTCGACGTCGGACGGTGTGGCGAAATGGACTGTGGTGGAATCGGTTTCGGACACCACGCGAAGAGCAGCGTTGTCCGTCAGTCGAATGACGCAGTGCCCGGTCAGGAGCACGCCAGATCTTCCGGCCTGCGCTTGCCACTGTGCCCGCGCCGCCTCGGCGGTCCCGGGTTTGCCGCAGAGCTGACCGTCCAGCAGCAGCATCGAATCACAGCCGATGACAACGCAATCCACGGCCAGATCAGCCGGAACCTTGGATGCCACATCGTGTGCCTTGGCCTCGGCCAGCGCCAGCACCACCTCGGCCGGTGTACCGGGGTGCTCGGCGATGATGGCGTCTTCGTCGACACCCGACACGATCACGACGGGTTCGACACCGGCACTGCGCAGCACACCGAGGCGCCCGGTGGAAGCCGAGCCCAGGACCACCCGTGTCATGAAGTGGTCAACGCCGCAGGTGCGACCGCTCCAGCAACGTCACCCGCTGCCAGCTGGCGTAGGAGTACCGCAGCTTGTCGATGGGGTGCCCCCACATGTTGAGCTCCTGCGGGCCCGGGTGGTGTTGACCGCCGCCGGCCGCAGCGAGAACCGTTGCCA
>NZ_JAXLSA010000004.1:0-484854 GCF_046330795.1 Mycobacterium sp.
ACGCCGTCGACGCTGTCCCCGGCGGAGTTGAGGTTCTCGGCGATGCCGTTGGCACCCCCTTCGACCTGGGTGCCCACCTCGGCGATGGTGGACACCGCCGAGTGCACCGCCATCCCGACCATCACCCAGACGACGACCCAGCCGATCACAGTCACATCGCTGACGAGCTGCATGAACAACCGGTGTGGCCGGGAGGCGTAGGGCACATAGCGCGAACTCATGCCATCGATCCCAACACGGCGGGAGCCCTTCGGACACGGCGATCGTCCAATCCGACGTGATCACCGAAATCACATCAGGGCGACCCACAGGTGCCGGATGCCGGTGTGCCGATTGCTGCGGGTCCACTCGACCGGTGCGGTCACCTCGACCGCGGCATACCGGGCCAGGATCTCCTCGAAGAGCACCCGCAGTTCCAGCCGCGCCAGATTGGCGCCCAGGCAGTAGTGGACGCCCTGTCCGAAGCCCAGGTGCGGGTTGGGTTTACGCCGGATGTCGAACACGTCCGGGGCATCGAACACCTGCGCGTCGCGGTTGGCCGACGCCTCCCACACCAGTACCTTCTGCCCCGCCTCGATCGCGCAGCCGCCCAGTTCGGTATCGGCGGTTGCGGTGCGCCGCTTGGACGGCGACGGTGTCGTCCACCGCAGCATCTCCTCGATGGCCGACGGCAACGCCGCGGGATCGTCGCGCAACAGCGCGTACTGATCGGGGTGCTGGGCCAGGGCCAGCAGTCCGCCCGCGATGGCATTGCGGGTGGTCTCCGCGCCGGCCGAGAACAGCAGATTGAAGAACAGGTAGAGTTCGATACCACTCAGGGCCGACCCCGGACCGTCGCCGAAGTCGGCGTTGGCGACCACGGATAGCATGTCGTCGGTGGGCGAAATGCGTTTGGCCGCAATCAATTCGGTCCCGAACTGGTAGATCCGCGAACCCGCCTCCTCGACGGACATCCGCATCGAGGCGCGCCGCGCACCGCCGAAGTCGAAGTGCGGTTCGATGGCCTCGAACAGCCAGTGCCGCTCGGATTCGGGAATTCCCAGCAGGATGCAGATCATCTGCATCGGCAGCTCGGCGGCCACGTCCACCAGGAAATCGAAACCGGTGCCGCGTTGGACACCGTCGAGCAGCCGCGTGGCCCGGGCCCGCAGATCGTCCTCGACCCGCGCGATCATCCGCGGGGTCAGGCCCGAGCTGACCAGGCGGCGGATCGCCGAGTGCCGGGGATCGTCCATCATGTTGAGCACCTGGCCGGCGATCGAGATGTCCTGCAGCAGGGTGCCGCCGAACGGTCGGCCGCCACCGGTGACCGACGAGTAGAGCACCGGATCACGCAGTACAGCAAGGGTTTCCGCGTAGCCGGCCACCGACCAGAAGCCTTCGTCGTCGGGGGTGTTCTCGGTGGGCTCGTGCCAGTACACCGGAGCCTCGCGCCGGTGCCGGTCGAACAACTCGTGCGGGAAGCCTGCGGCGAAATTGTCCAGATCGGTGAGATCGGCCCCGATCAGAGGATCGCTCCCGGGGTGTACTTGGCGGCCTCCGGGTAGCGCGCCACCAGTTCCGACACCGCGGCGGCGACGGCATCCACCTGATCGGCGGCCGCGCCGGTGAACGCGGACCTGTCGGCCAGGGCGGCGTCGAGTGCGGGCCGGTCCAGCGGCAGCCGCGGGTCGGCGGCCAGCCGGTCCAGAAGGTCAGGCTCCAAACCCTTTTCGCGCATCGCCAGGGCGACGGCCACGGCGTGTTCCTTGATGACCTCGTGCGCGGTCTCGCGGCCCACACCGGCGCGCACCGCGGCGATCAGGATGCGGGTGGTCGCCAGGAACGGTAGATAGCGGTCCAGCTCACGCTGGATCACCGCGGGGTAGGCACCGAACTCGTCGAGCACCGTCAGGAACGTCTCGGTCTGCCCGTCGACGGCGAAGAACGCGTCGGGCAGTGCCACCCGGCGCACCACCGAGCAGAACACGTCGCCCTCGTTCCATTGCGCACCGGCGAGTTCGGCGGCCATCGAGGCGTAGCCGCGCAGCACCACCTGCAGGCCGTTGACCCGCTCGCAGGACCGGGTGTTCATCTTGTGCGGCATGGCCGAGGATCCGACCTGACCCGGCGCGAAGCCCTCGGTCACGAGCTCGTGGCCGGCCATCAGACGGACGGTGTGGGCGAACGATGACGGACCGGCACCGAACTGCACCAGCGCCGACAGCACGTCGTGGTCCAGCGACCGGGGGTAGACCTGCCCGACACTGGACAGCACGGCGCCGAACCCGAGAAACGATGCCACCCGCGACTCCAACTCGGAAAGCCGTGCGGCGTCCCCGTCGAACAGGTCGAGCATGTCCTGCGCGGTTCCCATCGGGCCTTTGATGCCGCGCAGCGGGTACCGGTCGAGCAGCTCCCGCAGCCGCTGCAGGGCCACCAGCGTCTCCTGCGCGGCCGAGGCGAACCGCTTGCCCAGCGTGGTCGCCTGGGCGGCGACGTTGTGCGAACGCCCCGCCATCACCAGGTCCCGGTACTGCACGGCGCGGTCGGTCAGCCGCGCGACGACGGCCACCCCGTGGGCGAACACCAGTTCCAGTGACCGGCGGACCTGCAGCTGTTCGACGTTCTCGGTCAGGTCGCGGCTGGTCATGCCCTTGTGCACGTGCTCGTGCCCGGCCAGCGCGTTGAACTCCTCGATGCGGGCCTTGACGTCGTGGCGCGTGACGCGTTCACGGTCGGCGATCGACGACAGCGAGACGTCCTCGAGCACCCGCTCGTAGTCGTCGACCACACCGTCGGGCACCGGTACGCCGAGTTCGGCCTGCGCCCGCAGGACCGCCAGCCACAACCGCCGTTCGGCGACGATCTTGGCCTCCGGCGACCAGATGGACAACATCTCGGCGCTGGCGTAGCGACCGGCCAGTACGTTGGGAATGCTCCCGGGAATGCTCACGAAGACACAGCTTACGGTCCCCGATCAGGCACAGTAGGACGGTGTATTTCGTCGGCCTGGACCTCGCCTGGGGTGAACGCAAGCCCACCGGAGTCGCCATCATCGAATGCACCGGCGACACCGGGCGGCTGGTGTACGCGGGTGCGGCCACCGATGACGACAGCATCCGCGCCGCCCTGGCGCCGTACGTGCAGGGCGACTGTGTGGTCGGCATCGACGCGCCGCTGGTCGTGACGAACCCGACCGGTCAGCGGCCCGCCGAACGCCAACTCAACGCCGACTTCGCGCGCTACCAGGCCGGTGCGCATCCCACCAACACGGGCAAGCCCGAGTTCGCCGGCACACCGCGCGGCGCCCGGCTCGCCGGGGCGCTGGGGCTGGACATCGCCCCGGACGCCACCGCGGTTGATGGCGCCACACGTCGCGCGTTCGAGGTGTATCCGCATGCCGCCGCGGTCGCGTTGTTCCGGCTCGGCCGCACGCTGAAGTACAAGGCCAAGCCGGGCCGCACCGTCGCCGGGCTGCGGGCCGAACTGCTGCGGCTCATGGAGCACATCGAGGAGCTGGCCCAGGCCACCCCGGCCCTGCGGGTCGCCGACAGCGACGACTGGGTGCACCTGCGCGACGTCGTCGAAAGTGCTTCGCGCAAGAGCGAATTGCGCACCGCCGAGGATCCGGTGGACGCGGTGCTGTGTGCCTACGTGGCGATGTTCGCGTTCCGCCGACCGGCCGATGTCACCACCTACGGTGACGCCGGGACGGGCTACATCGTCACCCCGACGCTGCCGCACGATCTGGTCCCGGCCGCCCCGGAACCGACGCCGGGCGCCATCCACGACGCGATCGCCACCTACACCCAGCGGCTCCCGAGCCTGGCCGAATCGACCGAGCGCTACCTGGCCCAGGTGACCAACCTGCTCGACGACGCCGGCATCAACTACCTGAGCGTGCGCGGCCGCACCAAGACGGTGGCGTCGTTCGCCGCCAAGGCGGACCGGACCGTGGACGGCCGGCGGCTCTACACCGATCCCCTCTCGGAGATCACCGACCAGATCGGGCTGCGGGTCATCACCTTCCTGCGCGACGACGTCGCGACGGTGGCCAATCTGCTCGCCGACGAGATGCGCCTGCTCGAGGACCGCGACATGGGCCGCGAGACCGCGAGCGCGGGCCGGTGGGGTTATTCCAGCCGGCACCTGCTGGTGGCGGCCGAGGGCGAGCAGCAACCCGCCTCCATCCAGGTGCGCACGATCCTGCAACATGCCTGGGCGGAGTTCGAGCACGACATCCGCTACAAGGGGTCGGTGCCCGAGGAGGATGTCCCGGATCTGGATCGCCGATTCGCCCTGGCGGCCGGCCTGCTCGAGCTGGCCGACAACGAGTTCTCGGCGATCCGGGACCGGCTGCGGTCCACCGCGCCGGTCGAGCGCACATCCCAGGACGCCGACACCGCGGACCCGAGGATCCCCACCCCGGTGCTGGCGACCTATCTGGGCAACCGATTCCCCGACGCCGGCTGGTCGCGCACCGAGCACTACGCCTGGATCTCCGGGCTGCTGCTGGATCTGGGCATCGACTCACTCGACGCGCTCGACGGTGTGCTCGCCGGCATCGACACCGACGCCGTCAACGCCGCGATGGGTTATCGCTATCCGGCGGGCGCGGTCCGCCGCCTCGACGACGTGTTACTGGCGGTGTTCGGCCCACGATACGTGGGGCTGCAGGACAACCAGCACCGAATTGCCTTGCTGGAGAACAGGTTCAGGAAGATCGGCGGCTGAGCTTTCGGCCGGGCGGCGGTCTCAGACGTGCAGGGCGCGCTGGTCGATGGGCGCGAACACGTCGATGACGTCGATCAGCGTGGCCCGCGCGCTGTCGCGGGGCGTACCGCCGTCGTCGACCAGTGCCGAGACCACCGCGCCGTCGACCGCGCACACCAACGCGGACAGCAGGTCGCTGCGCACGCACCGGCCCGAGCGTTCGACGGCCTCGCCGACGGCGTCGGTGCGCTGGCGCAGGACGCGTCGCTGGATGTCGCGCAGCGCCGGCTGACGTGCGCACGCGATGTAGCGCTCGTAGCGGGAGATGAGTTGTTCGGTGCCGGCACCGGTGTCGTCGAGGAGGAGTTCGACGAGGACGTCGGCGGTCGACTCGGCACCGCGGCGCCGGCGCGACAGCAACGAGACACGGCTGCGCATCTGGGCCGCCTCGGCCAGGCCGATGTATTCGACGGCGGCCGCGATCAACTCGTCCAGGGACGAGAAGTAGTAGGTGGTCGACGCCAGCGGCAGACCGGCCCGCCGCGCGACGGCGCGATGGCGAACGGCTTCGAATCCGCCCTCGGACAGCAGCTCGGCGGCGGCGCTCACGAGCGCGCCCCGTCGCCGTTCCCCTTTCGGGGTCACCGCTGCCGTCATGGTTGGTCATGGTGCCAGCAAACCCCGGCCACGCTGGGCGTTTTGCGGTAAACGGCCACACTTTTCCAAGCCTGGTCACAGGTTTCCGACAGGCGGTCGGGCGATGGCAAGATGGCCCGCATGCCGAACATGAGTCGCCGCAGTGCATTACGTCTGGGTGTGGGCGCGGTCGCCGGGGCGGCGGGCGCCGTCGTCCTCGGCGGACTGGCCGATCCGCTCATCGGATCCGCCGCCCCACCAGCCACGCCTGTCCCGCTCGAACCAGCGGTCCAACCCACCCAACCGACGATGGTCACCGGATCGTTCGTGTCGGCCGCGCGCGGCGGCGTGAACACCAACTGGGCCATCGCTCGCCCGCCGGGTCAGACGCAACCGCTGCGCCCGGTGATCGCCCTGCACGGCAAGGGCAGCGATGCCGCGACGGTGATGGCCGGCGGTGTGGAGCAGGGTCTGGCGCAGGCGGTGGCCGCCGGCCTGCCGCCGTTCGCGGTGGTGGCGGTCGACGGCGGCGGCAGCTACTGGCACAAGCGGGCGTCCGGGGAGGACTCCGGGGCCATGGTGCTCGACGAGCTGATCCCGATGCTCGGCGCGCAGGGCCTCGACACGTCGCGGGTGGCGTTCCTCGGCTGGTCGATGGGCGGTTACGGCGCGCTGCTGCTGGGCGCGCGGCTCGGGCCCGCCCGCACCGCGGCCATCACGGCGGTCAGTCCCGCGCTGTGGCTGTCCTCGGGTGCGACGGCGCCCGGTGCTTTCGACGGCGCCGCCGACTACGCCGCGAATACGGTGTGGGGTCTGCCGGCCCTGGCCCAGATCCCGATCCGCATCGACATCGGCACATCGGACCCGTTCTACGACGCCACCCAGGACTTCATCGCGCAGCTGCCGAACCATCCGGCCGGCGGGTCGTCACCGGGCGGGCACGACGCCGGGTTCTGGAGTTCGCAGCTGCCCGGTGAACTCACCTGGATGGCACCGCTGCTGACGGCCTGAGCCGTTCTGGTCAGCGGCCCGTGGTCCCGGTTTCAGCTCACCGAGTAGCGCATCGGCAGGTGCTTGAGGCCGCCGACGAACGTGGTGGCCATGTGTTCCGGCGCACCCGCGAGTTCGGCCGACGCCAATCGCGGCAGCAGTTCGGCGAAGAAGCTGTTGATCTCCATCCGGGCCAGCGCCGCACCGAGGCAGAAGTGCACGCCGTACCCGAATGCGATGTGCTTGTTGGGATCTCGGCCGACGTCGAACCGGAACGGCTCGTCGAAGATGTCCTCGTCGCGGTTGCCGGAGACGTAGGACAGCAGTACCGATTCGCCGGCGGCGATCCGGACCCCGCGGATCTCGTAGTCCTGCTGCGCGGTGCGCATGAACTCCTTGACGGGCGTGGTCCACCGGACCATCTCCTCGACCGCCAACGGCAGCAGGCTCATGTCGTTCTGCAGGCGGGCCAGCTGGTCCGGGTTCTCCAGCAGTGCCAGCATGCCGCCGGAGATGGCCGCGCTGCTGGTGTCGTGCCCGGCGGCGGCGACGATCGTGTAGTAGGACACCGTGTCGATGTCGGACAGCGGCTCGCCGTCCAGGGTGGCATTGGAGATCGTGGACGCCAGATCGTCGGTCGGGTTCGCGCGGCGTGACGCGGTGAGTTCGGTGAAGTACTGAAACATTTCGAGCAGCGCCATGCCCTGCTCCTCGACGGTGGCTCCGCGCTTGAACTCGTCGTCATCGCTGCCGAACAACTCCTGGGTGAGCCTGAGCATGAACGCGAAGTCGGACTCGGGCACGCCGAGCAGCGTCATGATCATGTACAGCGGGTAGTTGACCGCCACCTGCTGGACGAAGTCGCACTCCGGACCTTCGGCGGCCATCTTGTCGACGAACCGCTCGGCCAGTTCGTCGGCCCGATCCTTCAACGCGCGCATGGCTTTCGGCCGGAACCAGTTGGCCCCGATGGCCCGCAGGTCACGGTGCAACGGGTCGTCGGCGTGGATCAACGTCCGGATTCCCAGGGCGGCCTGTTGCTCGTCGCCCTCCCGGGTGGTCAGCACCGGGCGCGGCGAGTTGGTGAAGATGTCGTTGGCGCGCTCGATCTCCATGATGTCGGCATGCTTGGTGATGGCCCAGAACGGCGCGTAGCCGGGCACCTCGACCCACGACACCGGGGCGTCGGCCCGCAGCTGCGCGAGCCCCGCGTGCAGGCGCGCCTCGTCGGTGTAGGCCTTCGGATCGGCGAGCATCGCCCCGGCTGATTCGACGGTCGGACTGGCCATCCCCACGCTCCTCATCCTGTGACGCCGCTGACCGGCGCAACCACAGTAGCAGTTCCGGTAAGTTATTCAGTATCGGCTGGGGCCAGCATTCCGGTAGCCGTCTCGGCCCGTTGCTGGTACGCCCGCCGGGCGTCGGCGTCGAAGTCCAGGAAGACCCGATCGGAACCCACCCTCGCGTTGAGCCAGCGGCGCCCCCGCGGGCCCAGCATCGACATCAACGGGGCCATGAACCGCATCGGATACGGCACCACGACATGGGTTTTCGGCTTCTCGAGCACCTTGACCACGGCGGCGGCGATATCCGCGGGCGCCACCGGTTTGCTGCCCAACGGCGTCCGGGTGCCCGCGATCAGGTCGGTGGCGGTGAGCGGTGGCATGACCACGCTGACATGCACGCCGTGTGGGGCGAACTCGTCGGCCATCGCCGTCGACATTCCCACCACGGCGAACTTCGTTCCGGCGTACACCACCTGCCCCGGTACCGGCACCGCGCCGGCCAGTGACGCGATGTTGACGATGTGCCCGCTGCGGCGGTCGACCATCTCGGGCAGCACCAGCCGGCATCCGGTCAGCACCCCGCACAGGTTGACCTCGACGGCGGTGCGGATGGCCTGCTCGGACTGGTCGAGGTAGTGACCCACCGGCATCACCCCGGCATTGTTGATCAGCACGTCGATCCGGCCGTCGCCGTCGGCGCGGGCACGGTCCAGGAAGTTCGCGAACGACTCGGGATCGCTGACGTCCAGGGGGTGTCCGGTGACCCGCCCGGGCAACCGCCGGACCGCATCCTCGAGCGCCGCGACGTCGCGGTCGCCGATCACCACCCGCGCACCGCGCGCCAACAGCGCCGCGGCGGTTGCGTGGCCGATGCCGCGGGCGGCTCCGGTGATCGCGACGGTCTTGCCCTCAATGCTCACGGGATTTCCTTGTCAGTCATTCACTTTCGCGCGGACGTCCTCGAGCACTGCCGCGATGACGGGTTCCGGTGTGCCCCCGGCGAAGCCCGGCAGGACCCGGTCGAGCACGCCGTCGCAGCGGTGCGCCAGCGCCGCGGCGACCTTGTCGATCGGGGCGACGACGGCGAAGGCGCCCAGCATCTCGTCGTCGACCAGGTCCGCCATCGCGTCCCAGGCACCCGCGAGGGACAGCCGGCGCAACTCGGGCTGCAGCTCGCCCCAGCCGTGCAGTTCCAGCACCCTGCGATAGGCGGGGGTGGAGGCATAGAACGCGATCTGCTTGCGGTAGGCCGCCGCCGCGGCCGCCATCTCGCCCTCGTCCCGGCCGGTCACGACGAACACCGGGCCGGACACCTGGAACTGCGCGCGTTGACGTCCGGCGCGGTCGAGGCCGCGCTGCAGCGCCGGGATGGTGACCTCGTCGAGGTAGCGCCGCGTCGTGAACGCGTGGGCGAGCAGACCGTCGGCGACCTCGCCGCACACCTGCGTCATGGCCTCGCCGACCGCGGCGATGAAAATGGCCGGGTCGGGCTGCCCGGACGGCGCGGGGGTGAACATCGGCGTCATCAGCGTGTGGGTGTAGAACTCACCTGCGAATCGCAGCCGGTCACCCGTCCGCCAGCAACGCCAGATCTCCCGCAGTGCCGCAACGAATTCGGCCATCCGGCGCACCGGGTGGCTCCACGGCATGCCGAAGCGCTTCTCGATGTGCGGCTGGATCTGGGTGCCCAGGCCGAGCAGGAATCGGCCCCGTGAGTACGCCTGCAGATCCCAGGCCGTCTGCGCGACGGTCATGGGGTTGCGCGCGAAAGCGACGGCGATGCTGGTGCCCACCTCTAGTGTCGAGGTGTGCTCGGCGGCCAGCAGCAGCGGGAAGAACGGATCGTTGTTGATCTCGCCCGTCCAGCAGCCGTCGTATCCAGCGGCCTCGTGGGCCCGCGCCACCTCCGCGACACGTCCGAGATCGCTGGGTATTCCGCGGTCGACCTTGAGCTTCCCGACCATGTTGAGGACGCTACAGTAAGCAATTCGGTAGGGTCAACGCATGTCTGACTGGGATGCCACGCTGGCCGATCTGCAACGCCGGCGCGACCGGTCGACGGCAATGGGCGGGGCCGAGCGGCTGGCCGCACATCGCGCCCGGGGCAAGCTCGACGCCCGGGCCCGGGTGGCGCACCTGCTCGACGACGGAAGTTTCCGCGAGATCGGCACCCTGGTGGGCGGGGACGTGCCCGCCGACGGCATCGTGGCGGGCTCCGGGACGATCGACGGAGCACCGGTAATGGTGGGTGCCGAGGACTTCACCACCGTGGCCGGGACCATCGGCACCGGCAGCAACGCCAAGCGTTACCGGATCGCCGAACTGGCGGTCCGCAACAAGATCCCGATGGTAATGCTGTTGGAGGGAGCGGGCTTTCGGCCGGGATCCCACGGTGGACGCTCACCCATCGACCTCATCGGGCAGGCCCGCTGCTCGGGATTGGTGCCCACGGTGGCCGCCGTGCTGGGCCCCTCGGCCGGGCATGGCGCCCTGGTCGCCCCGGTGTGCGACTTCCGGATCATGAGCCGCCTCGGCGCGATCTTCACGGCCGGACCACCGGTGGTCCGGGAATCGACCGGGGAGGACATCTCGAAGGAGGAGCTGGGCGGACCGGGTGTCGCGCTGGCCAGCGGGGTGATCCACAATCTGGCCGACGACGACGCCTCCGCGCTCGACGAGATTCGGCGCTATCTGTCCTATTTCCCGTCCAGCGCGTGGTCGTATCCACCCGCACGGCCGGCCGATGACGGTCCGCGGTCCACGCCCGAGTTGGTGGACATCATCCCGCGTGACAACCGGCGGGTGTACGACATCCGGCGCGTCATGGACGTGGTATTCGACCGGCCGGACTGGTTGGAGGTGCAGCCGAAGTTCGGCCGTGGAATCGTCTGTGCCCTGGCCCATCTGGGCGGCCACCCGGTCGCGGTCGTCGCCAATCAGCCACAGGTGATGGCCGGGTCGATCGACAGCCACGCCGCCGACAAGGCCGCGCATTTCATCATGGTGGCCGACTCGTTCCACCTGCCCATCGTGTTCCTGGCCGACAACCCGGGCATGCTGCCCGGCAGCCGGTCCGAACGTGCCGGCATCCTGCGCAGCGGGGCGCGGATGTTCGCCGCCCAGACCATGGCCGGCACCATCAAGCTGCATCTGACCCTGCGCAAGGCGTACGGGTTCGGGTCAATGGTCATGTCGTTGTTGGGATTCGACGATCAGGTCGCGACGTTCGGTTATCCGGGCGCAACCATGGGGGCGATGAGCGCCGCAGCGCTCAGCCGGGCGTCGCACGCCGACGCGGACGTGTCCGCCGATCTTCGCGAGGCCGAACTGCAGGCGTCGTACCACTCCGCGCAGAACCTCGGCTTCGACGAACTCATCGACCCCCGCGAGACCCGCGACGCACTGTTGACCGCGCTGCGGCGCGCGCTATCCGCCCGCCAGGCTCCGGCGCAGCCGGTCACCCGAACCGCGATCCTGCCCTGATCGGATGTGGCCGTGATGACGCTACGCTCGCAGCTGATCGGCAGCTGGGAACTGGTCCGGTTCGAATCCCAGGACACTACAACCGGTTCCGTCCGCCAGCCGCTGGGCCCGCAGCCCCGGGGCCTGATCCTCTACACCGCGGACGGATTCATGTCGGCTCAATTGGCACCCGATGCCGCCGGCTCCGAGATCGCCGAATACATCGCCTACACCGGACCGTTCCATGTCGATGAGGACGCGGCAATCGTGCACCACCAGGTGCGGATGGCCACCATGCCCGACCTGCTCGCGGCACCGCAGTTGCGGGAGGTCCGCATCGACGGGGACCTGCTGGCCCTGTCTGCGACGACGACCGATGCGGCGGGAATCACCACTCGCAGCACCCTGACCTGGCGTCGGGCTACCCAATAGGAAGCATTGTGCCGCAAGATATCCGAGATCTGACGGACAACCGCGACGCCTACGCGGCCGAACTGCGCAGGCGGTGGGGCGGCCTACTCAGCTATCGCTACCTGGGCCGGACCTACGCGTCGATGGACATCGGCCCGGAGGACAACACCGTGACCCTGCGCCACGACATGCGCAACGCGACCGGCGGACTGTTACTGGCCGTGCTCGGCATCTCCTCCCCGGAGGGCGGTGGCATGTCGGATCTCGAGGCGGTGCCCAATCCCGTCGTGCACTCCTGTCAGGTGATCGATCCGGGTCGCGACGTCGCCCGGATCGAGGTGATCTCGGAGACGCTCAAACGGGGCCGCCAGATGGGTTACAGCCGTTCCCGGATCGTCGACGCCGACAACCCTTCTCGGGTGCTGGCGCTGACCGCGGGCCAGGGCGTGGCGATCGGCACACCGCCGGAGGGTCTGCAGAAGATGCCGGTCGAGCGGCTCGACGTGGTCGACTCTCCTGACATGCCGCCGCTGCGCCAGGTATTCGGTTGTGCCAGAAGGACCGACGGAAGTTGGGTCCTGCCCGAGCTGTCCGACGAGGTCGCCTCGCCCGATGCCGCGCTGCACATCGGCCCGCAGTTCGTCGCACTCGAGACCGCGGCGCTGGACGCCGCCGCCGAGACCGCCGGAACCGGCCTGCTGCAGGGCGTGTCGTCGCACGTGATGTTCATGGCCCGCGGCAAGACGGGCCCGTTCCGGGCGGAGGCAACCGCCCTCGGTGGTTCGGACGGCATGGTCGTTGTGCAGACCACCCTGTTCGATGAGGGAGCGGGCGACAAGGCCATCACCGTCGGCAGCTACCAGTTCTCGCCGAATCTCTGAGACCACCCAAATCTGTTCAGCACCCAGTGCGACATCCACTCGCACTTCGTGTCCGTGAACGCAGAACAGATGGGTCGGGATGCGGATCAGCCGCAGAGCGTTTCGGAGATCTCCCAAAGTCGCACGGCTCGTTCGGGATCCAGCGCGTAGGCCTCGACGTCGTCGCGGATCGCCCGGTCGGCCAGATACACCGATCCCGCGCCGTCCAGTTCGGGCGCCGTCGCGGCCCACACCTGTGTGGCCGCACCCTGCTCCGGGGTCAGCAGCGAGTCCAGCACCGCACCCTTGTCCCGATTGTCGGCGGCCATCGACCGCAGCGCGCCGAAGTCGTCCCGGGTCATGTGCCGCGCCAGCGACGTACCCACGACGCCGGGGTGGACGGCGACGGCGTGCACCCCGGCGTCGGCGTAGCGCCGGTTGAGTTCGACCATGTGCAGGATGTTCGCGGTCTTCGACGCGCCGTATGCGGCGAACTTGTCGTACTCGCGGCGTTCCCAGTTCGGGTCGTCCAGGTCGACATCGCTCATGTGATGCCCGTCGGAGGACAGGATGACGATGCGGGCGCCGGTCAGCTGCGGGCGTAGCAGCCGGGTGAGTTCGAAGTGGCCCAGGTGGTTCGTGCCGAACTGGTTCTCGAATCCATCGGCGGTCCGGGCGAACGGGGTGAACATGACGCCGGCGTTGTTCATCAGCACGTCGATGCTCGGCGCGAGCTCGGCGATGGCGGCGGCCGCGGTACGGACACCGGCCAGCGAGGTCAGGTCCAGGGCCACCAGCGACGTACGGGCGCCGGGGCTCTCGGCCTCGATCCACTGCTGCGCCTCGTCCAGCGCAACCATGTTGCGCGCCGCCAGGATCACGTGCGCACCGGCGGCCGCCAGCGCGCGGGCGGACTCGCGGCCCAGGCCCGCCGAGGCGCCGGTGATGACGCAGGTCTTTCCCATCAGGTCGACGCCGTCGACAACCTCGCGTGCGGTGGTCATGCCAATCCGTCCAATCCGTTGTGCCGATGCCCTCTGACGGGCCGGGGGAATGCTAGCCTGCCGACACTCGCACCAGCGTCTCGTGATGCGCTGCCGTCACGAACAATTCGCTGGTCTCGAAGCCACGGTGATCACTCCGCGCCTACGCGCTCGCGCGGTACGCCTCCACGATCGGCGCCAGTTCGTCCGGCGTCGCCCCGTGCATGATCACCGCGTCTGCGCCGTAGTCGAACTCCTTGCGCACCCGGTCCACACACTGCTGCGCGGTGCCCGTCGCCGACGGCTCCAGCCATTCATCCGGGATCAACCCCGCGATGTGTTCGATCTGCTCGGCGCTGGCCTTGTGGTCGATGCCGCCCGGGATGGACTGCACCACTTTGTCATCCCGGAATCGCTGCAGCACAGCCGGATCCCAGCCATTGGTGTTCACCAGCAAGTCGCCGTAGCCCTGCAGGTAGGTGGCCAGCCGCGCCACCGTCTTCTTCAGCCGCAACTCCTCGGGCAGATGGTCACCCACCGTCGCGAAGCAGGACCACACCTTGACCGTGGCCGGATCCCGGCCGGCCTGCTCGGCGGCATCCTTGACCGTCTTGACCGCGCGCTGCAGCGTCTCCGGGGTGAAGTAGGTGTGCAGGATGACATCGTCGAATTCCCGGCCACCCAGGGCCAGCGTCTGCGGCCCGAACGCGACGATCGCCAGCCGAATGTCCTCACGAAAATCGGGATCCAGGAACAGGATCGGATACTTTCCGAGCGGACCGTCATGGTTGAAGATCAGCTCGCCGTGCCACAACCGGCGCATCACCTGCGCGAAATCCTCCATCTGGGCGGTGGTGACGGCCGGGATCCCGAACGAGTTGTAGATGGCGCCGATCCCGCGACCGATACCCAGCGTGAAGCGGCCGCCCGACAACCGGTGCATGGTGGTTGCCCACGATCCGGTGATCAGCGGATGCCGGGTGTTGTGATTGGTTGCGGCCGTCGCGATCTGCATGCGGGAGGTGACCGCAAGGGCCGCGCCGGTCAGCGACGATGCCTCCTTGACGTTCCACCGCTCGGAGATGAACCCGGTGCCGAATCCCAGTTCCTCACCGCGACGGGCCTCGTCCATCAGCGTCGCGGGCCCTTCCCCGCCGGCACCGGCCAGCAAGTAGTAGCCGAGCTCGTCGAGCACCTGATCAGTCACGCCCACACTCCTAGTTTGTATCCGCAGTTCCACACTTCGACGATGCGCCCGCCGACCACCCGGAAGATCTCCATACTGCCGACGTCCACCTGGGAGCCGTCCTTCAGCGTCATCGGCGACTGGTAGACGATCGCGACATGCTCACCGTCGTCCCCGGCGACCACCAGGTTCAGGTCGAATCGCAATACCTCGAACATCTCCCAGTGATCGACGATCCGCTTGACGGCCTCATCGTGCGTCAACACCGTGGCCTCGCCCACCTCATGCCGAATGACGCTGTCGCCCATCAGTTCTTCGGCCAGGGCGAAGTCGCGCTGGTTCCAGACCACCAGGTTGTACTGCTCGACCACCTCACGCGCTGATCTCATTTAAATACCTCCAGTGCATCCGTCTCGTCGATGGTGGCCACCGCCCGCTCGGTCAGCTTCATCACCAGCTTGCGCGACCGCTCCCGCATGGCATCCCAGCCCATCAGGGTGATCACCGGCAACACAATCAGGTACGCGGTGGCCATCCGGTAGTCTCGCCAGGCCTCGTCGAACGAATAGCCTTCCAGCGCTGCCTCATCCAGATACTCGCGCAGCAGCGCCTCGTCGTGACCCCGCCGCACCGGGGTCGGCAGGCCCTGGCTCACCAGATAGGCGACATCGGAAGCGCCGGCGCCCGTACAGGCGAACTGGAAATCCACCACCTTCATCTCGTCGCCCGCGAAGAACAGGTTGTCGGCGCGAATATCGCCGTGCAGCAACGTGTTCGGCCGGCCGAGCACATCCAGGGCCTGTGCCGCGTAGTCGGGGAATCGCTCGGCGAATCGCGCAACGGCCGGGGGTACCGGTTCGCTGGCGTGCTCGAGGTATACCGGCCACGCCAGCCCGAACACCGGGAAGAACAGATCGCGCACCAGAGGGGTGTCCAGGCTGGGGAACACGCCCAACGGGATCCCGGTGGCGCCGGGCCAGGAGTGCAGGGCGGCCAGTCCCGAGATCGCCGTCCGGGCCTGTGCCATTGTCAGCCCGGCCAGGTGGTCGGCGTTCTCCCATCCGCTGAGGTCTTCCATGACCAGGACGAAGTCGCCTGCCGTGGCGCCCATTTCGGCCACGTGAACCTCGGGGGTGCCCATCGGCGCCCGGCCGGCCACGCGACGATAGAACTCCAACTCGCGCCGGTAGCCACCCAGCATCTCCATCGCGCCGCGGGCCTCCGGGGTGCCGGGCAGCTTGACGATCACCGTCTGCGGCAGACCCGGGTCGCCGGACAACCGGACCCGGTAGAGCAGGGAGGAAAAGCCGCTGTCCTCGGCGATCCGCTGGGCAGCCAGGCCCGACACGGTGCGCCCGAGCGCGTCGCTCAGCCATTCCGGCGTCACGTCGTCGATGCATGACGGGATCGCAACGGAGCGGCGAGTCACCATCGGCCTCCAAGAGAAATATTTGACGCAGAGCAACTAAGTTAGTTGTCGAGCGTCTAATATGCAAGGGTGCCGTCGCCGAGCCGGGGCCTGACCCAACCCGAACGGGTCGAGCTGTCCACCCGCAGGCTGGTGTCGGCAGCGGCCGAGCTGATTGTCGAAAAGGGCTGGGAGGCAACCACGGCCGCCGAGATCGGCCGGCGGGCGGGCTACAGCCGCGCCATGGTGCACGCGCGGTTCGGCACCAAGGACGCCATCCTCTACGCGCTGCTCGACGAATACGTCAAACGCCTGAATCCCGACCCCGACCCGCGCACCACGGGCCTGGCCCAGGTGCTTGCACACTTCGACCGGATCGAAGATCTGCACACCCAGGACCCTGCCCTGCTGCGGGCGATGTTCGTCGCGACATTCGAAGCGGCCAAGAGCACATCACCCCTGCGCGAAAATGTCAGGACCCAACTGGAGGGCGGCGCGGTGAAGGTCAAGGTCGGGCTGCGCAACGGGATCGACGACGGGTCGATCCGCGCGGACGTCGACATCGCGCCCGCCGTCAATGACATCACGGCCGCCGTTTTCGGCATGGCGTTCCAATGGGTCGTGGTACCCGGCCACGACCTCGAGCAGGAACTGCACGACACGCGCCAGCGGATCACCCGCGACTACGGAGCCTGACCCGCCACCTCACGCAGGAATCGCTCCGTCACGGCCTGCACCCGGCCCGAGAAGACATGCCCCACATGGCTGCCGTCGTGCCAGTACAACTCGCCGCCCCACTTCTCGTGCAGCAACTCCGCGGGCGCACGCATGGCCATCTGGTCGTTCCACGCGCCCACGATCAGCCGGCGGTTCTCCGGGGCCAGCGGCTGCACCGCGAGCGGATCGATCACCGACGTCAGCTCGGTCACCACATCGGAGCCGAGCACCGACAACACATCGGCCGCTTCGTCACCCCAGCGGTGCAGATGGTTGGCGATCATGGCGTTCAGGCCCAGGATCGGGGTGTAGAGCGCCACGCCGTCCACCGGTTCGAACGCCGAGGCCAGCGCGGCCACACCGCTGCCCAACGACAATCCCGACAACACCACCACCGTGGCCTGCGGGTCGATCCAGTGGATCACCGCGCGAACCTCGGACACCGCCCGCATCATGCCCGCAACATTGGCCAGCGGATCGGTGTCCGGGTAGGTGGGCCACGACCGCCGTCGGACACCGTGTCCCGGCTGGACGGGCAGCGCGACATTGAAACCGAGTTCACGACGGATCCGCCCGACGCGGGCGACGGCCAGGTCGGACAATCCGCCCTGCCCGGCGCCGTGCACCCAGATGAGCCAGGGCCGGGGACGCCGAGTGTCGGATCGCACGACGTTGCAGACCGCCGTGGTGGGTGCGGCCAGTTCCCCGAAACAGCCCGGCAGTCGCGGGTCGTGCTCGTAGCTCACCTCTTCGAAGGCGAACTTGCCCAGCATTCGCCAGCGAATGTTCTTGATCTGCAACGGTTCCGGCTCGGCGTAGCAGCCCGCCATGCCCAGTCGGGTCAGCTCGTCGGCCACCGGGCGATAGGTCTCGATCGCGGTGTGCACGCTGGGCGGCGGCGCCGTCAACGTCATCCCGGTGACCACCAGCTCGTCGAGCGCCACCTCGCCGAGCTGCCGCAGGCCCCGCGCCGTCCGCCCCGTCCAGTTGCCCGCTTCGGTCAGCGCGCCCACCGACCGCGGAATGACACCGCCGATCTCCCGGGCGATCTGTCTGGCGCGGTCTTGCGGACGCATGACCATCAGAGTAGGTCGAACCCGATGTATCCCGCAGCCGCGATCTCGTCGCAACGCCGGCGGTACTCCGGGATGCCCGCGGTGTAGCCCATGTACCTGCGCTTCTTGCCCGGCACATTGGCGCCGTTGTACCAGGATTTGCAGCTGGGGTGTGCCAGCACCGTTGGTTCGACCAGTGCGGTGGTGTGCTCGATCCAGTCGCGCTGGGCCTGCGCCTGCGCCTCGATGCTGCGGTGACCGTGGGCCCGCAGGTGCCCGATACACTCGGCGATCCATTCCACGTGCTGTTCCAGCGCGGCAATGAAATTTGTGGCCGCCGAAGGACTTCCGGGCGCCTGGACGATGAACAGGTTGGGGAATCCGGCCACCATCAGCCCCAGGTAGGACGTCGGCCCCTCGGTGTCCCAGACGTCGCGCAGCGTCACGCCGTCGCGTCCCTTGATATCGATGCGGCGCAGTGCGCCGGTCATGGCGTCGAACCCGGTGGCGAACACGATCACGTCGACGTCGACGTCGCCCTGCTCGGTCCGGATGCCCCGCGGTGTGATGGCGGTGATCGCGCCCTTGCGCAGGTCCACCAGCGTGACGTTGTCGCGGTTGAACGTCTGGTAGTAGCCCTGGTCGATGATCGGCCGCTTGCAGCCGAATGGATGAGTGGGCACCAGCGCCGCCGCAGTGTCGGGGTCGTCCACGATCCGGGCGACCGCCTCGCCGTACAGGGCGGCCGCCTCCCGGCTGGCCTCGATATCGAAGAAGATGTCGCCCCAGTTCAGCGCGCCCATCACGCCGTGTTCGTCGATGGCGCGCAACCGCTCCTCCCGGGTGGCGGACTTCAGCGGTGGTTGCATCAGCATGTCGAGCAACACCGAGAAGGCGCTGAGCCGTGCCGAGCCGACGGGGTGTGCCCGCTGGGCCGCCCGGATCTCGGCGTAGTCGGCCTTGAACTCGTCGAGCTCGCCGGGTTCGAACGGCCGCACCGACCACGGCAGCGTGTAGGCCGGAGTGCGCTGCAAGACCGTCAGATGTTCGGCCAGCCGGGCGGCGACCGGGATCAACTGCACGCCCGTCGATCCGGTGCCGATGACGCCGACGCGCTTCCCCGTCAGGTCATAGCCGTCCTTGGGCCAACTGCTCGTGAAGAGCACCGCACCCTCGAAGTCGTCCACGCCGGGGATGTCCGGCTCCAGCGGCACCGACAGAATTCCGGACGCGGCCACGACGAACCGCGCGGTGAAAACCTCGCCGGTGTCGGTGTCGATCGTCCATTCGGCGGAGTCCTCTGCATTGTCGGAGAACGCCATCGCGTCCACCCTGGTGTTGAGGCGGATGTCCCGGCGCAGGTCGAGCTTGTCGGCGACGAAGTGCAGGTACGCCTCGATCTCCGGCTGGGCCGGCATCGTCTCGGTCCATACCCATTCCTGCTGGATCTCGTCGGAGAAGCTGTAGGAGTATTCGATGCTCTCGATATCGCAGCGGGCCCCCGGATACCGGTTGAAGAGCCACGTGCCGCCGATGTCCTCGGCGGCCTCCAACGCGACCACCGACAGACCCATCTCGCGCAGCTTGTGCAGCATGTACAGGCCGGAGAATCCGGCACCGATGACGACGACGTCGTAGTTCATCCGCGGTCATTTCGCGCGGCCGTGAAATCCATCAGTGTGCGGGTCAGGTGCAATCGCGTGATCTGCCAACGACCTTCACGCTTCTCGTACTCCTCGTGGTAGTGCCCCGCCCCGTGCAGTCGGCTGCCGTCGGGAAACACCAGCAGATCCTCCATCGCCCAGATGCCGGTGGCCGTCACCGGGGAGGTCAGTTCGATCTCCGGCGTGTGGCAGTGGTGCATGGTGGCGGCGCCGGCGATGCCACCGAGCACCACCGGCTCGAACGCCTCCAGGCCCACCAGCGGTGGCATCGTCTGCGGGTCGGCACCGCCGGTCGAGACCGCGACGTCGAGCAACACCACGACGTCGGACGCGAACAGTTGCCGCCAGGAGTCGATGTCGCGGGTGTCGAGGAATCGGCAGTACCGCGCCTTGAGCAGGCGGATTGCCTCGATGTCGTCCATGGGCTCCCAAACCGTTCGTGGACTTGCCTGAAACCGCTACTGTAATGTATTCCGTATCGCGGTGGAAGCGAGAGGGGCAAGCCCATGAAAGTGCCGTTCACCTGGAAG
Organism: Mycobacterium sp.; assembly: GCF_046330795.1. Classification (GTDB taxonomy): domain Bacteria; phylum Actinomycetota; class Actinomycetes; order Mycobacteriales; family Mycobacteriaceae; genus Mycobacterium. The sequence continues at coordinate 19,884 of NZ_JAXLSA010000004.1, forward strand.
ATCACCGGCTGGTTCATGATCGGCTGGTCGGCCGAGTACGCGGTCGGCGACGTCAAGGCGCTGAAGTACTTCGGGGAGCACCTCGCCGCCTACCGCGACGAGGACGGTGTGCTGCACCTGCTCGAGGCGCACTGCAAGCATCTCGGTGCCCACATCGGCCACGGCGGCACGGTGGTCGGTGACTGCATCGAGTGCCCGTTCCACGGCTGGCGCTGGGGCCCGCACGGCGACAACACCTACATCCCCTATCAGCCCGACAAACCCAATCGCGGCCTGAAGCTGCGCTCCTACCCCGTGCAGGAGCAGTACGGCTGCATCTTCATGTGGTACCACCCGCACGGCAAGGAACCGCAGTGGCCCCTGCCGGACATCATCGGTAAGTTCCCGCAGTTCGAGACCGACCCGGACAAGTACTACCGGCCCTATCCGGAGTTCTCCAGCCGGACCGACGGTATCCACGTCCACCCACAGATCGTGGCTGAGAATGCCCCGGACAGTTCACATTTCCGGTACGTGCACGGCGCCACCGTCACCCCGGTGTGCCTGGAGTGGGCGGGCGTCGACGAAGAGTGGCGGTTCGTGACGGGGTGGCCGGACGTGCGCAGCGACGATCCGGACAAGATGGCTCTCCGCATTCACAGCCACTATTCCGGCCTTGGCTTCGCCATGAGCGCGTTCGAGGGTTCGTCCAACCATCGGCTGATCTTCGCGTGCACGCCCGTCGACGACGAGGTGTCGGACATGTTCTATTCCATCTGGTGGCCCAAGGAGCGGGGCGAAACCTCCGATGTACCACCGCAACACGTTCGTGAGACGGTGGAACGCAAGTTCCTCAAGACCGTATGGGAGGACGTCGATATCTGGGAGCACCAGATCTACGTCGAGCGTCCCCCGTTGGCGAAGGTGGACGCGAAACACTATATGGCCCTGCGTAAGTGGGCCACCCAGTTCTACGAAGTGCCGCCCGTTGCATCCTGCGAGTGCGGCGCCGGGGCATGACCATGTTTCTACTGCGCCGAGTTCTGCGTCAGGGTCGCGTTACGGTGCACGGGACGACCCCGCTGCAGAAGTCGGCGGGGCTGGTTCGGTGAAGCTGCCGCAGCTCGTCGATCCCGCACACACCGCGATCGTCACCCAGGAGCTGCAGGGCGCGGTGGTCGGTCCCGACGCCGGGCTGCGGGCCCTGGCCGACGAGGCGCGCCGCGAGGCCCTGCCCAACATCGCCCGACTGCTGCCGGCCGCCCGGGCCGCCGGTGTTCCGGTGGTGCACTGCCTGGTGCAGCGCCGCGCCGACGGGCTGGGCTCCAACCACAACGCGAAGCTGTTCGCCATCGGGGTCAGCGGAGTGGCCATCGAGCCGGGCAGCCCGGGTGCCGCGCTGCTACCCGAATTCGGGCCGGAGCCAACCGATCTCGTACTACATCGGTGGCACGGGCTGGGCCCGATGGGTGGCACCGACCTCGACGCCGTCCTGCGCAACATGGGTGTGCGAACCATCGTCGCGGTCGGGGTGTCGCTGAATGTGGCGATCCCGAACCTGGTGATGGACGCCGTCAACGCGGCCTACCGGGTGGTGCTCCCGCGCGACGCGGTGGCCGGTATCCCCGCGGACTATGGACAGGCCATCATCGACAACACGCTCTCACTGCTGGCCACCGTGACCACCGCCGACGCCTTGATCGAAGCGTGGTCGTGATCCGCCGAGAGTCACCTTGGTGTACGTGTCCCCGAGAAGGGGCGCAAACCAGATAACTCTCGGCGGAAGGGCTCAGCCCACGTACTTGTCGAACCACTCGACAGCGACCTCGGGATGCACCCCGAAGTAGTTGTAGCCGTCGAACCGCCGGTCGGTACCGGTGATCCAGTGCAGGCTCTTCTCGTCGACCGGGATGGCGTCGTAGATGTCCTGGACGTCCTGCGGGCGGGTCATGGTGTCGTCGTGCACCTGGGCCACCAGCGTCGGTACGCTGACGGCCTTCACGTGCTCCAGCGGTGACTGCTCGGCGAGATGGAACCCGGTGCGCTCGTGCACGGCCTTGTCGAACTTCGCGTAACCGTCCTCCATACCAACGGCTTTCACGAATTCCTCGACGATGTAATTGGCCGACACCGGCTGCAGCATCACCATCGCCTGGATCTCGTCGAATTCCGCGGGGTGCTTCGACCACGCCACGGCGGTCGAGTCCGCGCCCAGGCACACCGACAGCAGGGCCTTCTTCATGCCCTTGGTGTCCGGCCGAGTCTTGGCATAACGGAGCGATCCGATGACGTCGCGGTACTCCAGCAGGCCGATGCCGACGATGCCACCGTTGCCCTGCCCGCTCATCCCGTGGTTGCGGATGTCGTAGGCCAGGATGTTGTAGCCCGCGTCGTGCAACGCCTTGTACTCGGGCAGGAAGCTGACCTCGAACCCGCCGAGGCCGCCGAACTCCGGCAGGTGTCCCGGATAGCCGTAGCGGTTTCCGGGCAGGAAGTGGTTGTGGATGATCAGTTTGTCCGAGTCGGCCGGGATGAACCAGCCCTCCAGCGGCACCCCGTCCATCGACGGGAACGTCACGTCCTCGTAGGCCAGGCCCACCTCGTCGGGCCGACGCAGCAGGGGCGCCCGACGGCCCGCGGTGGTCCCGGTGACCCACATCTGCACGAATCCGTCGAACGCTTCCTGCGCCGCGCTGTTGTCTGCCATTGTCATATCCTCCCTGGTCGGAATCGGTATGCCTTTGACGCTACGACCCCGCAGAGGGGGTAGCCAGACGCCGGTTATCGGGGGTACCCGCAGACCCTCCCCTAAATCTCGGGCACCTTCCTATGCTGACGACCGTGGACATCGCCAAGGACATCCGGGACTTCCTGATGAGCCGGCGCGCGCGGATCACCCCCGGGCAGGTGGGGCTTGCCCCTGGGCAGCGACGACGCGTCCCCGGGCTGCGCCGGGAGGAGGCCGCGCAACTGGCCGGGGTCAGCACCGAGTACTACACGCAGATCGAGCGCGGGAACGTCGGCGGGGTTTCCGACGAGGTGCTGCAGGCCATCACGCGGGCGCTGCGGTTGAGCGACGACGAGACCGCGCACTTCTTCGACCTCTGCCGGGCCGCCGCCGGCGGGAAGGCACCCGGCCGGACACGACGCCCGGCCGCACAGCGGGTCCCCTCCGGCGTGCAGGCACTGATGGACAGCATGACGGCCGCACCCGCGATCGTCATCACCGGCAGCCTCGACATCGTCGCCGGGAACACCCTCGGGCGGGGGCTGTACGGGCCGGTGTTCGAGCGTGCCGCGGGAATCCCCAACCTGGCTCGTTTCATATTCTTCGATTCCGCTGCCGCGCAACTCTTTCCGGACTGGGACGCCATGGCCGACGACGCCGTCGGCCTGCTGCAGGCCGAGGCCGCCCGCTCACCCCACGCACTCGCACTCACCGATGTGGTCGGAGAGCTGGCCACCCGTAGCGAACCGTTCCGCACCCGGTGGGCCGCTCACAACGTGAAGGCACACCGCAACGGCACCAAGCGCTTTCACCTCGACCAGTTCGGTGAACTCACGCTGAACTACAACGTCTTCGACATCACCGCCGCACCCGGCCTGTCACTGGTCGGTTACACCGCCGAGCCGCACTCCCCGTCGGCGCAGACCCTGCGGATCATGGACAGCTGGTCTGCCGCCGAAGAACTCACCTGAGTCGATTCCGCCCACACTCCCGCGTTTCGGTCGCATCATGGTTGACGTGAGCACCCCCATCGACCGGATCAAGATGTGCCGGCAGATCGAGGAGCGCATCTCGATCACGTCCGATACCCGACATTTGCCAATGCTCGGGCCCGCAGGCGTGCTGACGGAGTTCCGCGACTTCATCGACGCGAGGTAGCCCGCAAGCCGCGCCGAACGCGACGAAATGGTGCTGGCTACTCGGACTTCCTCGCCCGCTCGTCCGTTTCGGCGTATTCCGGCTAACGGAGGACGCGGACGGGGACGCTGCTCCAACCGGCGACGTTCTGCATGTTGACGCGCTTGCAGCCGTCCCAGTCGACCTCGTAGCTCGGCATGAAGTCCAGCATCCGGTCCAGCGCGATCGCACTCTCCATCCGCGCCAGCGCGGCTCCCAGGCAGCTGTGGATCCCATAGCCCAGCCCCAGATTCTGGGCCTGGGTGCGGTCCCGGTCGACGTCGAAAGCGTCCGGATCGGCCCAGGCGGCGGGGTCCCGGTTGGCCGAACCGCCCACCAGGAAAACGGGATTGCCCTCCGGGATGGTGACGCCGTGCAGCGTGATGTCCCGCATCGACCGGCGCACGTTGTACTGGGCCGGCGCTTCGTAGCGCAACAGCTCCTCGACGGCGGCCGGGATCTTGCTGCGGTCGTCGAGCAGCTTCTGCCACTGGTCCGGGAAGCGCGCGAACACCACGGCCGCGCTGCCCAGCAGCTTGGTCACGGTCTCGGCCCCGGCACCGCCGAGAAGTTGGGCGAATTCGGTGATCTCGACATTGTCCAACGGCGCCATCTCGCCGTTGTCGCGTTCGATCTCGGCGTCGATGAGCTTGCTCAGCAGATCGTCGCCCGGGTTCTTCCGGCGTTCCTTGATCAGCTTGTAGTAGTAGATCGCCATGTCGATGGCCGACTTCAGGCCGGCCTCGCTCATGTCGACCTCACCGGGAGCGCGGCTCAGGAAGTGGTCGATCCACAACCGGATCTGCTGGTGGTCCTCGTCGGGCACACCCTGCATCGTGGTCATCACGTCGACCGGGAACAGGGCCGAGAAGTCCTGGACGAAGTCGAATCCGGCCGGGTCGACCGCCGCCAGGTGCTTGTCGACGAGCCGTTCGACCAGGCCGCGGTGCGCCTCGATCGCGCGGGGGGTGAACACCTTGTTGAGCAGGCTGCGCATGCGCCGGTGCGCCGGCGGGTCCATCGCGATGATCGAACCGTGTTCGGTCACCTGGCCCTTGCGTACCTGACCCAGATCCACTCCGTATGCCGACGAGTAGGTCTCGTAGTCCTTGAACGCCGCCGCGACGTCCTCGTGCCGGGTCAGGGCGTAGAACTGGTACTCCGCGCTGTAGTACACCGGCGCCTCGTCCCGCATCCGCCGGTAGGTCTCGTACGGGCTGTTGAAGAAATCCTCCGAGAAGGGATCGAACACCACTGTCGCCGCTGGAAACGTGGTCATGAGTTCACTCCTGACTTACCCTCGAGACGTCGGTGAGTTCGTCTGCGTGCCAACCGAAGCTGAACCTCGGCGTACATCTTCATGGGTTTGCGGAACGGGGGCGCGGCCGCCCCGGTGATGCTGAACGGCAGGTCCGAACCGACCACCGTGCGGTAGTGACTGAACGCGTCGAACCCCGCCCTGCCGTGGTAGGCGCCCATCCCGCTGCGACCCACGCCACCGAATGGTGCAGCCGACGGAATCATCTGCGCAGCAAAGTCATTGCGGGCCACCCCGCCGCTGCGCGTGCGGCGGACGAAGTCCCGGAAATCGGGTCCGCCGGGCCCGTACCAGTAGGCCACCAAGGGCGCCGGCCGATCGTTGACGTAGTCGACAACCTCCTGCGGATCGGTGTACGTCATCACCATGAGAACGGGGCCGAAGATCTCCTCGCGCGCGATCCGCATCCGGTCATCGGCGCCCCGCACGATGGTGGGCGCGATCTTGCGGCTGGCCCGGTCGGGTAGCAATTCACCGGCCGGACCAACGGATTCCACGGATGCGCCGTTGGCGGCCGCGTCGTCGAGCAGGTCCAGCACGCGGTCGAAATTGGCCTCGTCGACACAGGAGCAGTAGTCCGGGTTGGCCACGATCGAACCGAAACGGGCGGTCAACTCGCGGCGGGCCGCGGCCACGAACTCCTCGACGCGGCCCTGCGGGACGAACACGTAGTCCGGGCAGACGCACACCTGCCCGCCGTTGACCATCCGCGCGGTGGCGATCCGTGCCGCCGCCGTGGGAATGTCCGCGTCCCGGGCGACCACCACCGGATTCTTGCCACCCAGTTCCAGCGTCACCGGCACCAGGTTGGCCGCCGCGGCCCGTTGCACCAGCTTGCCGACCTCCGGCGAACCGGTGAAGAAGAGATGGTCGAACGGCAGGCCGGTGAAGGTGGCCGCGGTGTCCCGGCCGCCCGTGATCACCGCCAGCTCGGTGGGTTCGAAGTATTGTGGCGCAAGCTCTTTCATCAGTGCCGCGGTGCGCGGAGTGATCTCGGACATCTTGATCATCACCCGGTTGCCGGCCGCGAACGCCGCTGCGGCCGGCAGCACCACCAGGTTGACGGGGAAATTCCACGGGCCGACGATGCCCACGACGCCCAGTGGCGTCGGTTCCACGGCGGCCGTCAGTCCGACCACCCGGGCCGCCCGCAGCAGTTTGGTGGCCCTCATCCATTGCGCCACATGGCTTCTGGTGTGCTCGATCACCGGGATGACGCCAATCACCTCGGTGAACAGTGATGCCGACCGGGACCGGGTGCCGAAGTCGGAGTTCATCGCCGCGGTGAACGCGTCGGTGTTGTCGAGCAGCAGCGCCAGCAGACGGTCGATCCGGTTCTGCCGGACCGACAACGCCGGCGGACCTTCGCGACGGAACGCCTCGCGCTGACGGTCCAGCAGCATCAGCATTTCACTGCGCTGATCCTGCTCGACCTCCACTTCGGACGTCGTCACCGCCCCCGCCCCATTCGGACACACCTTTCGTCGGTCAATACTGTAACGGTTACAGTAGTACAGTCGACCGCCATCCCGCCAGCGCGTCAGGCAGACTGCACGGCCACCGGAATACCGGTCAGCCAGGACATCCCGGCCAGTGACTCGACGTCGGCGGGTGCGCTGGACATCAGGGTGTTCACGTTCACCCCGCCACCCCGGTTGGCCAACTTCCAGCCCCCGGATCCGCTGTGCCCCCAGCCGTGCGGCACGGCGATGGCGCCCGGCACGATGTCGCCGGTGACCGTGACGGGGATGTCGATCGCCCCGTTGGCCGACCGGATCCGCACCGTGTCGCCGTCGGCGATGCCGAGCGCGCCGGCGTCGTCGACGTTCATCACCGCACCGTGCGCGCGATCGCCGCGCTCGAGCACCGGGCGCATCAGCATCGGCGAGTTGTGCATCCAGGAGTTCTCCGATCGCGGCTGACGCATCCCGATCAGTCGCAGGGGGAACTCACTGGGGCGGTCCCGGTTCGAGACCGCCTCGATCTCGTCTTCGATCTCGCTGTGCGCCAGCTTGATCCGTCCACCGCGATACACCACGACCTTACGCAGGACGCCGGTGCGGATGTACTCGTCGACGACCACGCCGTGCGGGTGTTCCCCGACCAGCCGCCGGAGGTTCAGCCCGCCGCGACGCAACCCGAACAGGTCTCCGCCGTCGGAGGTCCGGATCATCGCGTCGATGATCGGCCGCGGTGCCCACGTGCGGCCCGTTCGCTCGACCAGTCGTCGCAGGCCGGCGAGCACGGCCAGGATCGGTGGCCGCCGGGACATCCGTACCGTCAGGTCGGCCACGATGTCCCATTCGGTGCGGGCCTGGCCGCGCGGCGCCACGACCGCCTCGGTGGCCTGGCGGAACGGTGTGCTCTGGAAGTTCTGGAATGTTACCGGGAAGTCGTCCCGCTCGTACATCGTCGTGACCGGCAGGACGTAATCGCAGTGGGCCGTGGTCTCGTTGACGTAGAGGTCCAGGCCCACCATGAGATCGAGCTCCTCGAGTGCCTCTTCCAGTTCCGAGCCGTTGGGCACCGATAGGGCCGGATTGCCGGCACTGACGAACAGGGCCCGGATCCGGTTGGCGCCGGGGGTCGAGATCTCCTTGGCCAGCATGGCCGCCGGTTCGGCGCCGATCACCGATGGAAATCCGCCGATGCGGGACCGCTTGCGGCGGAACGCCCGCCGCATACTGGCGCCCATCGCCATCATGACGAACCGCTCCCCTGGCGCGCCGGAGGTGGAGAACACACTCCCGCCGGGCTTGTCCAGCTGTCCCGCAACGAGATTGACGACGTCGATCAAGTAGGCGGTCAGCGTCGGGTTGCGGCCCACGCTGGTACCGAACCGGCCGTAGACCGCGGCCCGCGGGGACGCGGCGAGATCCCGGGCCAACTGCCGTACCGTCGCCGGGTCGATACCGGTGCGGGTCGCGGTGACCTCCGGGTCGAAGGACGCGGCCTGCGCGCGCAGCCAGTCCAGCCCGTCGGCGAGTGCGGCGACGGCACGTTCGTCCACCAGGTCCTCGGCGAACATCACCTGCAGCAGCGACAGCAGCAGATAGGCGTCGCCGTCGGGAGTGATCGGCTGCCATTCGAACTGCGCGGCGGTTTCGGTGCGGCGCGGATCGATGATCACCACCCGACCACCACGCTTGACGATGTCGTGCATGCGGTCCTTGATCCGCGGGGTGGTCAGAAAACTTCCATGGGACACAACGGGATTGGAGCCGATCATGACCAGGAAGTCGGTGCGCATCACATCCGGGATCGGCACAGCCATCGGTCCGCCGTAGAGGAATTGGCTGGCCAGCAGCCGGTTGCTGGTGTCCTGCGACGACGAGGTGAACAGATGTGAGTGCCGTCCGATGCCCTTGATGAACGGCATCACCGACATCAGGTGCGAGTAGCTGAACGCGGCGGGATTGCCGAAGTACCAAGCGATCGCCCCGGAGCCGTTCCGGCGCAGGATCCCGGACAGCCGGGCGGCAATGTCGTCGAGGGCGGTGTCCCAGCTGACCGGTTCGAATCCGTCCGGCGTCCGGCGCAGCGGCAGGGTCACCCGGTCGGGGTCGTTGACCACTTCGGTGAAGGCGATCCCCTTGGGGCAGGCGAACCCGGCCGACAGCGGGTGCTCCTTGTCCGGCCGCAGCGCGGTGAGCCGACCGTCCTCGACGGTGGCGATCATGCCGCACAGCGGCTCGCAGATCCGGCAGAACGTGACCTTGTGCTCGACGTTCGCCGTGTCGGTAGGTGCCATCGGGTCCCGCTTTCTCGTCGCTCGTCACCCGCCACTAGATACGCTACTGTAAGTGTTACGGTTAGGCGGCCGAATCGGAAGGGGAAAGCGTGAGCGCAGTCAACGAGGTCGCCATAATCGGGGTGGGCCTGCACCCGTTCGGGCGGTTCGAGGGCAAGTCCGCCATGCAGATGGGTGTCGACGCGATCTTCGCGGCCGTCCGGGACGCCGGCATCGAGTACCGCGACATCCAGGCCGCCACCGGCGGCAGCTGGACCGTCGCCAACCCCGACGCGATCGTGGCGATGACCGGGCTGACCGGCATTCCGTTCACCAACGTCTTCAACGCCTGCGCCACGGCGGCCAGTGCGGCCAAGGCTTGCGCCGACGGCATCCGGCTCGGCGACTACGACATCGGCATCGCCGTCGGTCTGGACAAGCATCCCAAGGGCGCCTTCACCGAGGATCCGGCACTGGTCGGGATGCCCCGGTGGTATGCCGAGAACGGCCAGTACCTGACCACCCAGTTCTTCGGCATGAAGGCCAACCGGTACCTGCACGACCACGGCATCTCGCACGAGACGCTGGCCCGGGTGGCCAACAAGAACTTCCGCAACGGCGTTCTCAACCCGAATGCGTTCCGCCGCAAGGAGATCAGCATCGACGAGATCCTGAACTCGACGATGCTGAACTATCCACTGACGCAGTACATGTTCTGCGCGCCCGACGAGGGTGCCGCGGCGGTGGTGATGTGCCGGGCCGACATCGCGCACCGCTACACCGACAAGCCGGTGCACCTGAAGGCCGTCGAGATTCGCACCCGCACCTACGGCGCCTACGAGGTGAACACGACGTTCGCGCCCGTCGAGGAGGACGTCGCGCCCACCGTCTACGCCGCGCGGGCCGCGTTCGAAAAGGCCGGTGTGGCACCGGAAGACGTCGATGTGATCCAGCTCCAGGACACCGATGCCGGCGCAGAGATCATCCATATGGCCGAATGCGGCTTCTGCGCCGACGGCGATCAGGAGAAGCTCTTGGCCGACGGTGTGACGGAGATCGGCGGGGCCATGCCGGTCAACACCGACGGCGGCCTGATCGCCAACGGTGAACCCATCGGGGCGTCGGGACTGCGCCAGATCCACGAAATCGTCCGGCAGCTGCGGGGCCAGGCCGGCGAGCGGCAGGTGCCCGGCAATCCGAAGGTCGGCTTCACCCAGCTCTACGGCGCGCCCGGCACCGCCGCCGCGACCGTGCTCACCACCTGAGGAGTCACCGATGACCGAGCAGTTTCGGGACGCGCCGATCTTCGACGCCGACCAGCACATGTACGAGACGGCCGAGGCACTGACGAAGTACCTGCCGGAGCGCTACGCGCCGGCGGTGCAATACGGCCAGTTCGGCCGTCAGACCCGGATCGTCATCAACGGCCGGGTGTCCGACTTCATCCCCAACCCGACCTTCGAGCGCGTCGCCGCGCCCGGGGCGCACGAGAAGTTCTTCGCCGGGGACAACACCGAGGGCCAGACGCTGCGGGAGATGCAGGGCAGGGCCATCGAGGCGCCGGCGGCCACCCGCACCCCGGAGGACCGCGTCAAGGAACTCGACCGTCAGGGCGTGGTCGAGGCCATCAACTATCCGACCCTGGCCAGCCTGATCGAGCACGCCACCGCCGACGACCCGGAATTGACCATCGCAGTCATTCATGCCCTGAACCAGTGGATGGCCGAGCACTGGAGCTTCAACTACCAGAACCGGGTGTTCTCCACGCCGATCATCAACCTCTCCGAGGTCGACACCGCCCAGCGTGAACTGGAATACGTGCTCGCCAACGGCGCCAAGGTGGCGCTGATCAAACCGGGGCCGGTCAACGGGCTTCGGGGCTGGCGCTCCCCGGCCCTGCCGGAGTTCGACCCGTTCTGGCGGGATGTCGAAGCCGCCGGATTCCCGATCGTGTTGCACGCCAGCTACCCGCCGCTGGACTCCTACGTCAACACGTGGGAACCGCCGCACACCCAGAACTTCATGGCGATGAGCGCATTCCGGTGGATGGTGCTGGGCCACCGCGAGATCGCCGACATGCTCACCAGCCTGATCTGCCACGGCACCTTGACCCGGTTCCCGAAGCTGCGCATCGCCAGCGTCGAGAACGGCAGCGGCTGGATCTTCCCGTTGTTCAACGACTTCGAGGATCTGCAGAAGAAGATGCCGCAGAATTTCCCCGAGCATCCGCACGAGGTGTTCCGCCGCAACGTCTGGGTCTCGCCGTTCTGGGAGGGCTGTGTCTCCGACGTGGTGAACACCGTCGGCTGGGACAAGGTGATGTTCGGGTCGGACTATCCGCATCCGGAGGGCCTGGCCGAGCCGAAGGGGTTCTGGAAGTACGCCGAGGGCATGGACGTGCGGCGGACCTACGATTTCATGGGCGACAACGCGCGGCGCTTCATGGGCCTGCCGATCGCCAACCCCGACCCCGACGCCGTGAACCCGCCCGCGCTCGTGGCACCCGGCGGAGGTGCGGCGTGACCCAAACCGCCAGCGACACCGGGATTCTGGCCGGCGAACAGCGGATGCTGATCGACGGCGAACTGCAGCACACCGCCTCGGGCGCACTGTTCGACATCGAACACCCCGGCACCGGTGAGGTGGTGGGTTCGGCCACCGACGGCACCGTCGCCGACATGGACCGCGCGATCCGCGCCGCCCGCGACGCGTTCGACCGGACGGACTGGTCCCGCGACGTCGAATTCCGCTACCACTGCCTGATGCAGTTGCACGACGCGCTGGAACGCAACAAGGAACGACTACGGCGCATCGTCGTGACCGAGGTCGGCTGCCCGATCAGCGTGACCGGCAGTCAGATCGAGGATCCCATCGCCGAGGTGAAGCACTGGGCCGAGTACGGCCGATCCTTCGAATACCTGCGCGACACCGGGATCCACAAGGCCCCGATGGGCACCGCACGGCGCACCCTGGCGTTCGACCCCGTCGGCGTGGTCGGCGCGATCACCCCGTGGAACGTGCCGTTCTATCTCAACGTCGCCGAGAGCACGCCGGCGCTGATGGCCGGCAACACCGTCGTCCTCAAGCCGGCACAGCTGACGCCGTGGTCGGGTGCCGAACTCGGCCGGATCGTCGCCGAGGAGACCGACATCCCGCGGGGTGTCTTCAATGTCGTGGTGTCCAATGCCAACGAGGTGGGCGCGGCCCTGAGCGCCGACCCGCGGGTGGACATGATCACCTTCACCGGGTCGACCGCCACCGGCCGGGCAATCCTGGCCGCCGCGGCGCCGACGGTGAAGAAGGCCATGATGGAACTCGGCGGCAAGTCCGCCCACATCGTGCTCGACGACGCCAAGTTCGAGAAGTGCCTGCCGATGGCCGCCATGGTGGCGTGCGTGATGTCCGGCCAGGCGTGCATCATGGCCAGCCGGATCCTGTTGCCGCACAGCCGTTATGACGAAGGCATCGACATCCTGAAGACCGCCATGGAGGCCACTCCCGTCGGCGATCCCTGGGATCCGGGGGTGCTGCAGGGCCCGCAGATCAGCGAGGCCCAGCGCCAGAAGGTCCTCGGGCTCATCCGTAGCGGCATCGACTCGGGCGCCCGGCTGGTCACCGGCGGCGGCGTTCCCGCCGGTCCGCCGCCCGGATACTTCACCCAGCCGACGCTGCTGGCCGACGTCGATCCGGACAGCCAGGTCGCCCAGGAGGAGATCTTCGGACCGGTGCTGACCGTCATCCCCTACGACACCGATGACGAGGCCGTCGCGATCGCCAACAACAGCATCTACGGGCTGTCCGGTGAAGTCACCGGGGTTGACACCGAGAGGGCATTTTGTATCGCGCGACGACTCCGAACGGGTAACGTGACCGTCAACGGCCGGAGCCACTTCGGCATCACCAGCCCGTTCGGCGGGACGAAGCAGAGTGGTCTCGGCCGGCGCAATGGCGACGAGGGCTTCACGGAGTACCTCGAGATCAAGACGATCGGGCATCCGGCATAGATTCGGCGGCCCGACCCGGAGAGGACCGCATGTTCAAGCCGATGCAGGGCGTCCGCGTCCTGGAGGTCGCCCAGTTCACCTTCGTCCCGGCGGCCGGGGCGATCCTGGCCGATTGGGGCGCCGATGTCATCAAGATCGAACATCCGGTACGCGGCGACACCCAGCGCGGATTCATCAACATGGGCGGGTTCCAGCTCGACCCCGACCGCCATCCGTTGATGGAGCATCCCAACCGCGGCAAGCGCAGCGTCGGCGTTGACGTGTCCACACCCGGCGGGCAGGAGGTGCTCTACGAGCTCGCCAGGACGTCCGATGTCTTCCTCACCAATTACATGCCCGCCCAACGGCAGAAGAACAAGTTCGACCTCGAGCACATTCGTGCGGCCAACCCGGACATCATCTACGCGCGCGGCAGCGCTTACGGCGACAAGGGACCCGAGCGCGACACCGGCGGGTTCGACGGCACCGCGTTCTGGACCCGTAGCGGCATCGGGCACGCCCTGACCCCGGAAGCCATCGACGGCGCACTGTCCCAAGGGATTCCGGCGTTCGGCGATTCCATCGGCGGAATGAACATCGCCGGCGGCATCTCGGCGGCGCTGTTCCACCGGGAGCGCACGGGTGAGACCTGTGAGCTCGACGTGTCGCTGCTGTCCACCGCGTGGTGGGCCGCCGGCGCCAGCGTCACGCAGGGCATGGAGACCGGCGAGACCATGCGCTCGATCATGCCCGGCGACGTCACATCGGTGAATCCGTTCATGGCCAACTACGTCACCTCCGACGGCGGCATCATCAACCTGTGCATCGTCAGCCCGACGGGCTATATCCGGGATGCCTTCGAACACCTGGGCCTGCCCGAGCTGGCCGACGACCCACGATTCAGCGATGTCATGCCGCTCATCCAGAACGCCTCCGAGGGTGTGCAGCTCATCGCCGAGGCCATCCGCAGTAAGCCGTTCGAGTACTGGCGTCAGCACCTCAAGACCATGCGGGGCCAGTGGGCGCCGTTCCAGAGTCTGGTCGATCTGGGCACCGACGAGCAGGCGCTGGCCAACGACATGGTGGTCGAGGTCGAGTCCGCCGTCGGTGGCAAGCCGTTCAAGGTGGTCCGCGGTCCGGTGCAGTTCAACCACGAGCCGCTCGAAACCACCCGCGCCCCACAGGCTTCCGAACACACCGAGCTGGTGCTCATGGAGCTCGGACTGGACTGGGACCGCATCGAAGCGCTCAAGGAAGCCGGCGCGATCGCCTGACAGCCATGCGCCGAGTGTGCATCCCTGTGTATCCCGAGGCCGCGGGAATGCACATGGGTGCACGCTCGGATCATCGTTCGGGATCGGGGGTATCCCACGGCACAGTGCCCGATATCCAGTGGGTGACCTTCTCCTCCTGGTCATTTCGGTGCAGATGACGTGGCGGCTGCGCGAACGTCTCATACGGCCGACAGCGCACCACCACTCGGTTCTCGGACTCGGCCATCGCCTCGACGGCCGGCCGGGCCTCGTCGGGCAGCGGCTGCCCGGACATCCGGCCGGCGACGGCCATCATGACGTCCACGGTCAGCTCGCGGTCGCGATCGATGACGGCATCGGCATAGACCTGTAGGTAGGCGAACGGCCACCGTTCATCCAGCACGCACAGGCTCATCTTTCCGTCGCGTGCGATGACCCGTTCCTTACCCCGCCCGGCCATGGTGGAGACCAGCAGCTCGTCCGTGTCGGTCGGGATGTAGTAGACGATCGACATCGCCGGGCCGTCATGTCGGCGCCGGTAGCCGAACACACACGTGCGGTGCGTGCGCACGAATTCGCGACGTTCGGACGGCAGCATGTCGCGGTCGGTGGGTGCCGTAAAGGGTTCTGGCTCGAGCGGGAGTAGCAACATCGGATCCTCCTTCTGGGGATCATTTGGGATGCAGGTCGGGCAGTGGGATTCGACTGATGTCACGGGCTTCGGCGGGGTCGATGCCCAGCGCCCGCAAGAGCAGTTCGGCGGTGGCCGAACCCGCCTCGCGCCAGGTCTGACGGCCGTCGAGCACCAACCACATGGCACTGACGGTGGTGCCGATGATCAGCGCCGCGACATTGGCCGCCAGCGCTTGGTCCACCGGGAACCGGCCGGTACTGAAACCGTTCTCGAGATCGTGCATGGTCGGTCCCGTCAGGACGGCGCGCAGCGATTCCGCGGTCTGCCCGAACCGGACCGCGAAGCGGCCCATATCGGGATGCTCGTGGGCGTACCGGATCCACATCCGCACGCCGGTGGCCAGCCGCGTGGCCGGATCGTCGAGGGATTCGAAGCTATCGGCCACGCGCTGATGCAGATCCGCACTGAAATTGGCGACCACCTTGTCGAACAACTCATCCATGGAGTCGACGTAGCGATACAGGGTGCCCCGGGCGACGTTGGCCTCGGCGGCAAGCTCACTGATGGTCAGCTCCGTCGTGCCCTTCGCCGTATAGAGGCGCAGCGCTGCGGCGAGGATGCGCTGCTCGGCCGGTGTCATGCAACCAATCATTACACATACTTGATCTATTTTGAACACTATTGTTCAATTGGCGTATGCGCAAGGCAACCCGCGCCGAACATCCCGGCCGATCGATGAACCCGGTCATCAAGGTGGCCGACCTCGCCTGGCTGGAGTTCGAGAAACCCGATCTGGCCCGGACCGAGGCGTTCGCGCACGCGTTCGGCTTCGCGACCGCGCTGCGCACCGATACCGAATTGATGTTGCGCGGGGCGGACCCGGGTTCCCCATGCGTGATCGTCCACCGGGGCGGAACCAGTCGGCTCCGCGCAGTGGCATTCACCGCCGCCGAGCGGGCCGACGTGCTACGGCTGGCCGATGCCGTGGGCGCGCGCGTCCGTCCGCTACCGGAGACCCTCGGCGGCATCGCCGCCGACCTCATCGACCCCAGCGGGCTGCCGGTACGTGTCGTCACCGACACCCATCGGCTGGAATCCCTATCCGGTCAGACCCCGCACACCCTCAACGTCGGCCACGGCACCGAACGCACCAACGCCACCCAACGGCCACCTCGGACACCGGCCACCATCCAGCGACTGGGGCACGTCGTTCTCCAGAGCACGAAATATCGTGCGGCGCTGGACTGGTACCTGGATCATCTCGGGCTGATCGTCTCGGACTTCCTGTACTTCCCCGGTCAGCGCGACCGCGGACCGACCATGAGTTTCATCCGTTGCGACCGCGGTAGCACTCCCGCCGACCACCACACTCTCGCGATGGCGCTGGGCCCGGCGAACCGGTACGTGCACTCCGCGTTCCAGGTCTGCGATCTCGACGCGTTGGCCGCCGGTGGCGAATACCTGAAAGACGCCGGCTACCAACGCTCCTGGGGCATCGGCCGACACATCCAGGGCAGCCAGATCTTCGACTACTGGCGCGACCCGGACGGGCTACTGGTGGAACACTTCACCGACGGCGACCTGTTCGACAACACCGTCGAACCAGGCTGGGCGCCCTTCACCGCCTCCGGTCTGGCGCAGTGGGGTCCGCCGGCCACCGGCGACTTCCTGGGCACCAGCCCCCGACACGCACGCGGCGAAGCGGCCGCACTACTGACCGCCCTGCGCACTGACAACGAATTCGACCTGAACCGCCTCACCGGCCTGTTGAAAGTAGCCCGCTCATGACAACCACCATCCTGCGTACCGTCGACACCTGGTGGCTCCAGAAGCCCAGCGGCGCAACACCGATCGCGACGGCTGCCACCACCACCGCAGAACTGCTGGCGGATCGCGACGCCGTCGCTGCGGCCGAGGCCGGCGGTGACACGGTCCCGGTGGCCAGTCTCCAACTGCACTCCCCCGTCACCAGACCATGCCGGGTGATCGCCCAGATGACCAACTACGCCTCTCACGTCACCGACTCCGGGATGGATCCGAAAACCATTCCCCTGACCTTCTTCCGCAAGTCCTCGGCGTCGATCACTGGCCCGGGGGACGACATCGTCCGCCCCGGACATGTGCGATTCCTGGACTACGAGGTGGAGATCGGCCTGGTCGTCGGACGCGATGTGCCGGCGGGTTCCACCATCACGGAGCTTCCCGGGGTGCTCGCGGGTCTGGTGGTCACCAACGACATCTCGGCCCGCGACATCCAGCTGCCGCAGACGCAGTTCTACGAGGCCAAGTCCTATCCGAGCTTCACCCCGGTCGGGCCGGCGCTGGTGCTGCTGACCGCAGATGAGTGGAACCGGTTCGGGGAACTGCATCTACAGCTCCGGGTCAACGGGGAGTTGCGCCAGGACATGCACGTTGGCGGCGACATGATCTATCCGCCGCTGCAGGCCCTGCAGTCGCTGACCCGGTTCCAGGATCTCGCGGCCGGGGACCTGATCCTCACCGGGACCCCGGCCGGCACCGCGCTCAGCGCCCCACCCAAGCCGATCGAGATCATCGGATCGCTGCTGCCGCCGGCCCTGAAATGGAAGGCCTTTTTCAAGCGTCAGGCAGCCAACCCGAAGTATCTCGCCCACGGCGATGCGGTCGAGGCCTCCGTGGCGACCGACGACCGGGCGATCGTCCTGGGCACGCAACACAACATCGTGAAAGACCATGGATAGCAGCGCTGTTCAGCGCACGCCGGTCGCCACGTTGCCCCGCTCCACTATTCGATGAGCGTGCAGCCCTGAGCATTTCGAGGCCGCCGAAATGCACAGGGGTGCACGCTCGCCGGCTGGGGCTAGGAGGCCTTGGGTGGGGAGTAGTTCGGCTTCCCCAGGCCCAGCACATGCTGGGCGATCATGTTGCGGAACACCTCCAGCGACCCGCCGTAGATGCCGGCCAGCGGCGCGAACCGGTAGACGTACTCCGACTTCCCGGCATCGACGGCACCGTCGGTCTCGACGGGCAGTAACGCCGCAGTGCCGAGGATGTCCATCACGTCGGGAGCGATGTCACGCATGATCTGGGCCTGCGCCACGCGGCCGAAAATGCTCGGAGTACTCAGGCAGGCCTCCATTTTCGCGATACTGCGGCCCAGCCGATAGGCCACCGCGCCGTCGTCGACCGGGCGCGTGCCGTCCGCGCCGGGGGTACCGACGACGCCGGCGGCGGTATCGACGGCATCGACCATGAAGCCGGCCTGATGCGCCATGATCGCCGGGTCCTGCAGACCGTCGTTGTTCGCCGCGACGTTGCCGTGCTCGGCGTCCAGGGGCCCGCGCAGCACGGTCCAGCCCCCATTGGGTTCACCCAGCAGGTACTTGTCGTCGACGCGGACATCGCTGTAGTACACGATGTTGGTGCGGTCGCCGTCGATGGTCCGGATGCCCTGGATCTCGATGCCCGGCAGGTCCAGCGGGACGAGGAACATGGTGAGGCTCTTGTGTTTCCGCGCATCCGGATCGGTGTTGGTGATCAGGAAGACGTACTGACAGTTGTGCGCGCCGGTGGTGAACATCTTCGAGCCGTTGATCACCCACTGGTCGCCGTCGCGGACCGCGCGGGTCTTGCAGGTGGCGATATCCGAACCACCCTCGGGCTCGGTGTAGCCCAGGCACATCCGGGCCTCCCCGCTGAACACCTTGGGCATGACCTCGGCCACCAACTCCGGCTTGCCGAACGCCTGCACCGCCCGGGCCACCAGAGCCGTTGTGCCCCAGGTGACCCACGGGACGTGGTGGCGGCGCTTCTCCAGCTCCCAGATCCGGCGACGGACCCGGGTGAAGCCGCCGTCGGGCTCGGGGGTCCACTCACCGTGCAGATAGCCGGCGGCGCCGAGCGCCAGGTGCACGCCCTCGTGGAAGTTGTCGCCGGTCTCGCGGTCGTGGCGGATCACCTCGTCGGTGACCTGTTCGGACAGGAAGCGGCGGGCCTCGTCCTGAAACGCCCGGTCGTCCTCGGAGAGTTCTACTGTGCTGAAATCCATTGTCCTGGTGTCCTATTCGGCAGCTTCACGGGCGGCGACGAGCTCGGCGACGTGCTTGGCGGTGATGCCCGGGTCACCCCCGGCCAGCGGCCAGCCCCGCGCGCGGATCAGGTACGCGGTGGCGGCCGCCTCGGCCGAAACACCGAGGCCGCCCTGGATGTGCACCGCCATGGTCGCGGCCTTGGCGGCCTCTTCGGACATGAAAACGAACGCACAGCCGGCCAGTTCCGGCCGCTCGTCGGGTTCGTTGTCCAGGAACCAGGCGGCCCGCCGGGACAGACCGCGGCCGCCCTGCACCACGATCGCCATGTTGGCCAGCGGATGCGAGATCGCCTGCAGCGTCGAGATCGGCACGCCCAGGGTGTAGCGGCTCTTGGCGAACTCCGCCGCGATCGTCATGGTGTGCTCCACCAGACCGGCCAGCGCCGCGGCGGTCAGCACGCGCCATTCATCAAGGGCACGAACATATTCGGTGACCGCCTGCGGCCCCGAACCCAGCACCACCCGCTGATCGGCCGCAGCGGGATCGACCCACGCCATCGGCAGCCGGGCCAGATTGTCGACCTTGGCCGGGCGAGCGTCGTGGCCCAGCAGGATCACGTCGTCACCGTCGCGAACGATGATCCGGTCGGCCACCGCACCCGAACCGATCAGCCGCCGGCCCGTGCTGACCTCCAGCCTCGGGTCCAGCGCCACGATCCGGGTGCCCGCCACCGCTTCGGGGTCCACCCCGCCGAGTCGCTCCCACAGCCGGGTCGCGACGACGTGGTCGATCCACGGCACCGGCGCCAGCGCACGACCGGCCTCCTCGGCGACCAGGGTCAGGTCCACCAGGGTGGCACCGTCGCCACCGGCTTCCTCACCGATGGCCATCGAGCTGGCGCCCATGGCGCACAGCCGCTCCCACAGGCTCTTGTCGTAGCCGGATTCCTCAGCAGCCCAGACGGTTTCGATCGAGCAGTGAGTGTCGAACAGCTGGCGGTACGCCGCCTGCAAGTCCTTGTGGTCCTCGGTGAGGCTGTAGTCCAGCCGTCGCAACTCGTAGCGGTCCATGTGCGTCACTGCTCCCGGTCGAAGAAGAACTGCTGGGCATTGTTGTACAGGTAGTTGTCGAGCACGTCGGCCGGCAGGTCGAGTGCCAGCGCCTCGGGCACCACCCGGCTCTGGCGCAGCACCGGCCAGTCGGAGGCGAAGATCACCTTGTCCTTGCCGCGGGTACGCAGGTAGTGGATCAGCGATTCGGGCAGCCGCTTGGGCGACCAGGCCGAGGTCATCAATCGCAGGTTGGAGTATTTGATCAACATCCGGATCGCGATGTCCCACCACGGATCTGCGCCGTGGATCATGCACAGCTTC
The DNA here is from genome assembly GCF_046330795.1 of Mycobacterium sp. GTDB lineage: Bacteria > Actinomycetota > Actinomycetes > Mycobacteriales > Mycobacteriaceae > Mycobacterium. The sequence continues at coordinate 40,068 of NZ_JAXLSA010000004.1, forward strand.
AGTTCCGGGAACCGTACACACACGCGATCGAGGTGGATCGGGTTCTGCACCTCGCCGGGGATCGGCGGACCGGGGATGCCGGTATTGACGCACAGCGGTAGCCCGATCTCGGCGCACTTGGCGTACAGCGGGTAGTAGACCGCGTCGCTGGGCGGATACTGGCCATCGCCCCAGAAGCTCGGCCCTACAACGGTATAGACGACGGGCAGATCAGCGGCGATGGCGGTCAGTTCGCGCAGCGATGGGATCGGCTTCAGCAGATTGACCCCACCCATCGCGAGCGCGAACCGATCGGGCCGGGCATCGACGAACTTGCGGGCCGTCACCGAGGGTTTGCCGAGGTTGTCCATCAGGACGGCCTTCTCGACGCCCTGGCTGTCCATCTCGTCGAGCAGCTCACCCAGGTCCACCGGATCGAACATCGACTTGGGGCCCTTGAAGTAGTCGTCGCGCACCTTCGTCATGAACTGCGGCTGTACCTCGGTCTCGCCGAAGTGCACGTTCACCAGGCAATCGATCACGCGCTGTGTCATTTCACTCCTCGAGTCTGTGCCACAACCTCTTTGGCCCAGCGGTAGTCGGCCTTGCCGTTGCCCAGCCGCTGCACCCGATCGACGATCAGGTAGTCCTTGGGCGCCTTGAACCGGGCCAGCGCGTCGGTGCACACGCCGTGCAGCGCGTCGGTCCCGACATGCGCGCCGTCGCGCAGGGCGACGACGGCCACCACTTCCTGACCCCAGCGCGCGCTCTCCCGGCCGACCACCAGCGCGTCGACGACATCGGGGTGGCTGCGCAAAACCTCTTCGACCTCCTCGACGAACACCTTTTCCCCGCCGGTGTTGACCACCAGGGAGTCCCGGCCGAGCAGACGCAACGTGCCGTCGGCGGCGAGGGTGGCCCGGTCACCGGAGATCACCACCCGGGTGCCGTCGACCTCTGGGAACGTCTTGACCGTCGCGTCACGATCGTTGAAGTAGCCCAATGGAATCCGGCCCGTTCGGGCCGACCAGCCGATCTGGTCCTCGCCGGGTTCGAGGAACCGGGAGTAGTCCTCGGCCAGCACCAGGCCCCCGTCCCGGAAGACGAAGGTGTCGGTGTGCTTGCCACGCTGGTTGTGTCCGAAGCCCATGTTGCCGGTCTCCGACGAGCCGTACCCGTTGATCACAGTGATGTTCGGCAGATGGTCCAGCAGGCCCTGCTGATTCTTCAGGCTGGTACCCGCCCCACCGGTGCCGATGGCGAACAGCGACGACAGGTCATAGCGTCGCCGACCCAGTTCCTCGACGATGGGTCCGGCGTACGCATCACCCACCATGGTCATCAGGCCGACCCGCTCGCGCTCCGCGGTCCCCAGGACATGAGCGGGGTCGAACTTTCGTGAAGTGTCGTGCAGCACAATGGTTTGCCCGTTGAGTACCGCCGAGAACGCCGTCCACATGCCCGCGGCGTGCATCAGCGGGGACACCGCGAACCACGGCGGGCCGTGGTTGGTCACCTTGTCGTGGATCTCGCCGACCTGGCCGTGGTCGGCGCCGTTCATCGACGACACGTAGATGTCGCCCTGCCGCCACATCACGCCCTTGGGCCGGCCCGTGGTACCGCCCGTGCAGACCATCAACAGGTCGTCGGGCGATGCAGCGATGTCCGCATCCTCGGTTCCGCCGGCCAGCGCCTGGTCCAACGTGACCGCACCCGGCAACTCGGGCAGATCGCTGCCGTCGTCCACCGAGATCAGCAACTGTGCGCCCCCGGGCAACACGTCGCCGAACTTCGCGCCGAGGGCACGGTGATAGATGACGCCGCGCGGCGACAAGTACTCCAACAGCTCGCCGACTTCGCGCGGGGTGTAGTGATGGTTGATATTCACCGGTACCACCCGCGCCTTCAGGCAGGCCAGCACCATGTCCGGGTAGAGGTCGTTGTGCATGATGAGTGCGACGACGTCCTGGCCGCACTCCCAGTTCTGCAGTTCAGCGCGCTCGGTGTGCGCGCCGAATCCGTTGTGCGCCAGGAAGTTGGCCAGCCGCCGGGTGCGGTCTGCCGCTTCCCGATAAGTGCTCCGGCGATCGCCGGAGACCGTCATGACGCGGTCGGGCACCGCCTTCGCGATGGCGTCCAGAACGGCGCCCAGGGTCCACTCAGGCATCAAGCCCCAGCAGCGTGAGTGCGTTGTCGCGCATCACCATTCGGGTGTCCTCGTAGCTGAACTCGGGGAACTGCGGGATGTCGGCGGTGAACGACGTCGGATCCGCCAGCCCTTCGCCGTGTGGCCAGTCCGAACCGAACAGGATCTTGTCCACGCCGATGGTTTCGGCCAGGAGCTTCACGTCATCCTCGTAATACGGCGCGATCCACACGTTGTTGCGCAGCTGCTCCACCGGATCTTCCTTGTAGTGGTAGGGCGCGTTGTTCGCAGACTTCTTGAGCCGCTTGATCAACCGGTAGACGAAGTACGACCCGTTCTCGATGCTGACCACCCTGAGCTTGGGATGGCGGGTGAACACCTGGTGCACGATCATCGAGGCGATGGTGTCGTGGATGGCACGGTCGTCCATGATCACCATGTCCAGCGGATCGCGCTTGCCGAAGCCCTTGAACACTCCGCTGCCGCCCCACAATGCGGGGATCGCCATATAGCCGGAGTCGGACAGGTGGAACACCACCGGGACGCCGGCCTCGGCCAGTCGCGCCCACACCGGGTCGTGGATCGGGTCGCCGAGCGACCGCGGCCGCACCGCACCGGGCACCGGCGCGGGCCGGACGCACACCAGCTTGGCGCCGCGACCGATGACGAATTCGACCTCTTCGACGGCCTTGACCGGGTCGGCCAGCGAGATGATGGGCGCACTGTAGAACCGGTGGTCGGGCCGGTCGAACCCCCAGTCCTCGTCCAGCCACATGTTGAAGGCGTGCATCGAGACCATGGTTGCCTCGACGTCGTGCTTGAGCCCCTCTTCGACGCCGCAGGCGAAGGTGGGCAGCATGAACACCGACTGCAGGTTCTGCTTGTCCAGGATCTTCAGCCGGGCGTCGCGGTTCTGGTACTCGGGATGATCGGCCAGGCTGTCGACCTTCATCAGCGACGCGGGATTCACACCTTCGGGGATCTCCCCGCGGAACAACAGATCCAGGCAGCCCGGTTCGATGATCGGGTCGAATGTCGGGTTCGGGATGAAGTGGTTGACCACACCACCGAACACGGCCAGGGTGCGCTTGCCGTCCTGCACCATCTGCACACCGCGACTGCGGAATTCCTTGGGCAGATGCCGGGTGAACGCGTCGATGGGTTCGTAGTAGTGGTTGTCGACGTCGATCGCTTCGTAGTCCAGCTTGGCCGGCGTGGGCCTCTCCAGCGTGGTCATCGCGGGTCCTTTCGGTTCAATCGGGCAGGGCGCCCGGCATGGGCGGGAAGTTCGGTGCGCGCTTCTCGAAGAATGCCGTGACGCCCTCGATGAAATCGGTCCGTTGCATCGAATCGTGCATCAGCTTCTCGGCCTTGTGGCTGGTTTCGACGATGCCCATCCCGGCGTCGGCGTACAGCTGTTTCTTCATCATCGCCATCGAACTCGGGGCGCAGTTGATCGCCATGTCGTCGGCGTAGGCCAGCACCCGGTCCATCAGCTCGTCGCGTGGCACGACTTCCTTGACCAGCCCGAGTTCGGCGGCCTCCTCGGCCAGGAAGACCCGTCCGGACAGCAGCAGCTCGGTGGCGGTGGCCCAACCCACCAGGCGGGGCAGGATCCAGGAGATGCCGTACTCGGCGACCAGGCCGCGCCGGGCGAACGACGTGGTGAACTTCGCGCCGGCGGCGGCGAACCGGATGTCGGCCATCAGCGCCTGGGACAGTCCCATGCCGGCGACCGCTCCGTTGATCGCGGCGATGACGGGTTTGGTCAGCTGCGTGAGGAAGTACGGGTGCCGGGCCGCCACCATCGCACTGACGTCGGTCTGGTTGGCGGAGTCGACGGTGACCTCCGAGATGGCATCCAGACCACCCATGTCCGCGCCGGCGCAGAACGCCCGGCCGGCTCCGGTGATGACGATGACGCGGACCTGCGGATCGGCCTCGGCGAGGTCGATGTGCCGGTAGAACTCGGCGACCATGTTCCCGCCCCAGGAATTCATCCGATCGGGCCGGTTGAAGGTCAGGATCGCGACACCGGAGTTCCGGACCTCGTAGAGCAGCGGCGCGGGCCGCACGTCTTCGGCAACGCTCATCGACGGCTGGTCCTCCTGGGTTTGATCACTCATACTGTATACCTATCGGTAGCGCATTCTGCAAGCCGCGCCGAGACCGGGAAAAACCACTCCTGAGCTAGGCGGTTTCCACCAGTCCGAGCCGCCGATAGGCGGTTTCTATCCGGGCTTTCGCGGCGTCCGGCAGGATCGCCTGCGGAGCCCGGGAATGTGGGTAGTCGCCGACCGGTAATCCGAGCACCGACGCGGCGTGTTTGAACGCCCCGCCCCAGTGCGTGAAATAGTCCGGCCGCCCCGGGTAACACGTGTACACGCCGGCCATGTCGAGGTCGAACCGGTCCATCCCGACATCACGCGCGTAGTCCATGGCCTCGGTGAGCTTGTCGTTGTGGATCAGGTCCCAGTAGGGCGTCAGGATCTTGCGCTGCGGGGTCTCGTGCAGATAGCCGGTGGTGCCGAGCTGCGCCGCACACACGATTCCGGCCCGTAGCCAGCCGGCCCGGTAGACCGTCAGATCGCATTCCCAGATGGCCAGACCGGGCGCGAGCTCATGCAGCAGGCGGCTGTTGTGCGGCCGGAACGCGCCTTCCTTGGTGGCACAGACGGCCGGGATCTCGTCGTAGATCCGGGCGCTCTCAGCGGCGGTCAGGACGTACCCGGACGACGGTGAGTTGAACATGCCCAGCGCGATGTCGGTCCGGTCGGCCACGTACCGGAAGAACCGCAGCACGCCGTCCCCCGCATGGGTCTCCATCATCGGGGTCTGGATATAGGCGATATCGGCGCCGACCTGCTGCGCGTGCCGGGTGAGTTCGACACAGTCCTTCGCCGACATCGACGCGGTGCAGGCCTGCACCACCACGTCCGGATTGGCCCTGCGGCCCTCTTCGACCGCCACCTCGAGCAGTCGCTTGCACTCGTCCAGGGTCAGCGCCCAGAACTCAGCGATACCGCTTGTGCACCAGAGCATTTCGTGACCGAGTTCGCCGACGCAATACCGCACCAGCGTCCGATAGGCGTCCCAGTCGATCTCGTCGCCGTCGGTTCCGCTGAACGGTGTGTACAGCGAGTTCCCGATGCCACGCAGTCCAGCGCGCGCCCAGGCGCGTGCGTCCTTCGCGGTTGCCATGGCATCCCCTGACGGTCAAATCCCCCCACACCCTACCCGAAACTATTACCATTGGTATTTCGGTAACGCCCTTCGGGGTGACTCCGCGCAGGCAGCGACGCTGTGGCTCTCGTCTCAGCGGCCGTTTCGCGGAGCCGCCAATCGCAAGGCTGCCGGTAGGGTTGTCGGGTCGGTCGGGCATGGTCGGTTAGAGGAGGTACAGCAAGTGGCGAAGCAGGCGACCGCCGTCAAGCGGCAGCGCCGCGAGCGTGGCTCGATCAATCCCAACGACATCATCGAGGGCGCGTTCCAGCTGGCCGAGCAGATCGGGATCGACAACCTGAGCATGCCGCTGCTGGGCAAGCACCTCGGCGTCGGGGTCACCAGCATCTACTGGTACTTCCGCAAGAAGGACGATCTGCTCAACGCGATGACTGACCGCGCGCTGCGCCAATTCGCTGTCGCCACGCCCTATGTCGAGGCCAACGACTGGCGCGCAACCCTGGGCGAGCATGCGCGGGGAATGCGCAAGGCGTTCCTGAGCAATCCGATCCTGTCCGACCTCGTCCTCATCCGTTCCGCGCTCTCGCCGCGGGCGGCCCAGCTCGGGGTGCAGGAGGTCGAACTGGCCGTCGAGAATCTGGTGGCGGCCGGCCTGACCGCCGAGCAGGCATTCGACGCATACTCCGCGGTATCACTTCATGTGCGGGGTTCGGTTGTGCTGCAACGTCTCTACGAGAAGAACCGGGCCGGGGGCGGCGGGCCGGGGGACTTCGAGGAGACCATGGTCTACGACGCCGAAGCCGCCCCGCTGCTCTCGAAGGTCACGCGGGAGGGGCACCGCATCGGCGCCGCCGACGACACGAACTTCGAATACGGCCTGAACTGCATCCTGGACAACATCGACCGCCAGATCGCCGACGGCAAGAAGGGCGCCCGATCCCGCAAGGGCTGACTACTCGGGCTCCGGCACGTGGAAGTGCTCGTCGCGCAACCGGAACGCCTCTTTGGTGCCCACCTGTGCGCGGGTCTTGACGAAGTTGAACTCGCCCGGCGCGAACTGCAGATTCGTGCCGTAGGCGTGGAACAGGTAGCTGCACACCTCTTCACCCTGATAGGCCTGGCTCTGCTCGACCAGCCGGAAGGCCTCCTTGGCGATGACGACACCGTCGGCCGGCATCTTGGCGGCCTTCAGCGCCCAGTACCTCGCCCGGGCCGAAACCGCCTCGGGCACACAGGTTTCGGTGAACACGCCGAGATTCTCGACCGCTGCGGCCTCGACGATGTCGCCGGTCAGCAACATCCGCCGGGCCAGCACCGGGCCGAGCCGATGGAAGAACATGTGCAGGCTGCCCAGGGCCGGGCCGAGGAACCGGGTGGCCGGCATGCCGATGCGGGTATCCCGCGCGATGACGGAGATGTCCATCATGAGCGCCATCTCGAAGCCGCCGCCCAGCGCGAACCCACTGATCTCGCCGACGGTGACCTTCGGGAAGCCCATCAGATTGTGGTAGAAGCCGAATGACTTGCGGTCCACCGCGAGTCGGCGCCGCTGGCTGGGCCGGCTCTTGGCGGGTCGCTGGTCCCGCGTGCCGCCGTCCACACGCTCACCGCCGTACCAGCCGTAGGCGTTGTTCATGTCGGCGCCCGTGCTGAACACCCCCTCGGCGCCCCGCAACAGCACCACCGTCAGGTCGTCGTCGTCGGCCACGAGATCCAGGCACCGACCGACGCCGTCGCGCATCGCCGCGTCGTAGGAGTTGCGCTGCTTGGGGTTGTTCAGCGTGATGGTCGCAATCCGGGCGTCGTAGTCGACGTCGAACAGGACCCGCTCATCGCCGGATTCGGTCACGGTGTGCTCCTCTGCATGGAAATCTTGTTCGCCTCGATGGTCTTCACCGACTCCAGGGCCAGCGTCTGCCGGCGGTCGGCGGTGAGATGGGTCCGCGCGATCCGTTCGGCCCGTTCGGCATTGCCGTCGCGGATGGCATCGAGCAGGCGCTGATGATCGCGCAACGCGGCGCGGCGGGTGGCCTGGCGGTCCGTCGCGTCGGGCCGGTCGCTCCAGACCGCGGACTCGTGTGCCGACCAGATCAACTCGAGCGCGCCGATCACCAGGATCATCGGTTCGTTGCCGCAGCGCGACACGAGTGCCTCGTGGAATCGGCGGGCGTTCGGCACGAATTGGGCGACGTCGTCGAGAGCCGCTGTCTGGGCGTCCAATTCGGCCTGCAGATACGGGACGACCTCGGTATCGCGATCGGTGCGTTCGGCGCACATCGCCGCGCAGATCGGCTCGAGGTGCATCAGGGCACCGCTGACATCGGCAGGTGTGGCCGACCGGGTCTGCAGCACCATGCTGATCATGTGGGCGGTGCGTTGCGCCGACGGTTGGTGGACCACCGCGCCGCCGACGTTGCCGCGGCGCACGGAGATCAGGCCGTCCGTCTCGAGCAGGTGGATGGCCTCGCGCAGCGCTGGTGGGCTGACGCCGAACTCGCCGAACAGGCTCTCCTGACTCGGCAGTACGTCGCCCTCCTTGAGCCGGCCGGACAGGATGTCGTCACGCAGGCGGGAGGCGACCAGCTCGGCCACCCTGGGGGGACGAATCCGCTGCACCGGCACCCCTTCCGTCTGTTGCACCGGGCCTTTCCTTGCTAAGTTGTACAGGATAGCGCCCGTATCGTCTACTGTAGGTCCATCGGTACGCGCGGGAGAGGCGGTTCGGCGGTGAGTGACGGCACAGTGGAGTGCGTTCGCGACGGTGCCGTGCTGCGCCTCACCCTGAACCGCCCGGAGCGGCGAAATTCGCTGAGCCACAGCATGATCGATCACCTGGTTGCCCAGCTGACCGCCGCCGCGTACGACGACTCGCTGCGTGCGGTGTGCATCGAGGGCGCCGGATCGGACTTCTGCAGCGGCGCCGACTGGGTGGCCACCAACGACGCCGGGCGCCGGCCCCGGCCCGGCGAGCTGGGCCGCCGCATCCCGCACACCGCCAACCGTGTCATCGAGCTCCTGACCACCATCCAGTTGCCCGTGGTGTGCGTCGTGCGCGGGTGGGCCGTCGGCCTCGGCTGCAATCTGGCGCTGGCCGCCGACTTCACGGTGGCCATGGACGACGCGACATTCTGGGAGCCGTTCGTCGATCGCGGCTTCAGCCCGGATTCCGGCGCCACCTGGCTGCTGCCCCGGCTGATCGGCGTGGCTCGGGCGCGCCGGATGCTGCTGCTCGGCGAGAAGGTGGACGGCGCCACTGCGGCGGAATGGGGCCTGATCCATCAGTCCGTGCCGCCCGGCGGACTCGCCGAGGCCGCCGAGAAACTGTTGGGACAGTTGGCCTCCGGTCCCACCGTGGCGCTCGGGCTGGCCAAGCGGGCGCTGGCCAACAGCCAGCACGCCACACTGGGCCAGTCGATGGCACACGAACTCTCCGACCTCGAATTGTCGGCCCGCAGCGCCGATTTCAAGGAGGGCCTGTCGGCCTTCCGGGACCGTCGCACGCCCGACTTCCAGGGCCGTTAGAAAGGACCGCCATGGCCCCGACCTATGACACGATCGGATACGACGTCACCGGCCACACGGCCACCATCACGCTGAACCGGCCCGAGGCGCTCAACGCCCTCTCGCCGCACATGATCACCGAACTGCGCGCGGCCTACGAAGAGGTCGAGACCAACGACGACATCTGGTTGATGATCGTCACCGGGAACGGCCGGGCGTTCTGCACCGGCGCCGACGTCAAGGAGATTCCCGAGGACGGGAAGGTCATCTACGAGCGGCCCTACCTGTCCACGTACGACCAGTGGGAGGCACCGCAGGAGGGCACCCCACCGTTCCGCCGAATGGCCAAGCCCGTGCTGGCGGCCATCAACGGAATCTGCTGCGGCGCAGGTCTGGACTGGGTCACCACCGGCGACATCGTCATCGCCTCCGACCGGGCCACATTCTTCGACCCGCACGTCAGCATCGGCCTGGTGGCCGCGCGCGAGATGGTCCGGCTCGCCCGGGCGCTGCCGCGGTCGGTTGCCCTGCGGATGGCACTGATGGGCAAACACGAACGCATGAACGCCGAGCGCGCCTACGAGCTCGGGATGATCACCGAGGTGGTCCCGCACGACCGGCTGCTCGAACGGGCCCACGAGATCGCCGACATCGTCAACTCCAATGCGCCGCTGGCGGTTCGCGGTACCCGGCTGGCGATCCACAAGACGCTGGACCTGCCGCTGCTCGAGGGCGAGATCCTCGCGGAGACGTTCCGCGAGCGCGTGGTCCGTACCGACGACGCGATCGAGGGCCCGCTGGCCTTCGTCGAGAAGCGCGTCCCGAACTGGAAGTGTCGCTGACATGCCGGAAAACGCCTCTGCCGCACAACCGTTCGAGACGATCCTGCTGGAATTCGATCGCGCCGATCGCGTCGCGACCATCACCCTGAACCGGCCCGACCGGCTGAACTCGTTCAACCGGACCATGTGCGAGGAGATGCAGGCGGTCTGGCGCATCGTCAAGCTCGACGAGGCCACCAACGCCGTGGTGCTGCGCGCCGCCGGCTCCCGCGCGTTCAGCGCCGGCCTGGACGTCAAGTCCGACTACGGGCAGCCCGACAATGTGTGGAACCACGAGGATCCGGGTGAACTGCTCAGCCCCAAATGGCAGAAGATGTGGAAGCCGGTGGTGTGCGCCGTTCAGGGCATGTGTACCGCGGGAGCGCTCTACTTCGTCAACGAGGCCGACGTCGTGATCTGTTCGCAGGAGGCCACCTTCTTCGATTCGCACGTGACCGCCGGACTGGTGTCGGCACTCGAACCGATCGGCCTGATGCGCAAGATCGGCCTCGGGGACACCCTGCGAATGGCGTTGATGGGCAACGACGAACGCGTCAGCGCCGACACCGCGCTGCGGATCGGACTGGTGACCGAGGTGGTGGCGGCCGACGAGTTGTGGGCTCGTGCCCACGAGATCGCGAAGACCATTGCCGCCAAACCACCGTCGGCCACCCAGGGCACCGTGAAGGCCATCTGGGAGTCCCTGGACAAGCCCTACCGCGCGGCGCTCGACCACGGCCTGATCTACACGCGGCTGGGTAACCCGCTGGGCAAGGCCGAGCTGAAGGCGGCCGGGGACGCGCCGCGGACCAGCCCGCGGATCCGGTGATGCCGCACCGCCTCGGCCGCCGCATTGCCGACGTCCTGGCGCTGGACCCAGCCGCACGCGCGCTGCAGTACGACGGATCGTGGCTGACGTGGGGCGAACTGGGCACCATCGCGCAGCGGGTGGCCGGACTCGTCCATCCCGGCGCCCGGGTCGGCATCATGCTGCGCAACCGCCCGGCGCACGTCGCCGCCTTCCTGGGCGTGCTGCTGGCCGGCGGCACCGTCGTCGTCATCAACCCGTCCCGCGGCGACGCCCGCACCCGGGACGACATCACCGCACTGGACCTCCCGATGATCATCGGTGCACCCGACGACGTGGCCGGCCTGGTCGATCCGGCGCTGAACACCACGGTGGTGACGTTGGGTCACGACATCGGTGTGCTGCGGGAATCCGTCGACCGCGCAACCGATCCGGGCCGTCCGGGTGTGGCGGTGTGGATGCTGACCAGCGGTACCACCGGCCCGCCGAAGCGGGTCGACCTGACCTACGACATGCTGGCGCACAGCGTCATGGGCCCCGAACCCACGGCCGCGCCCACCACACTGCGCTCCGGGGTGGCCATCGTGAACTCGCCACTGGTGCACGTCGGCGGTGTCTTCCGGATCCTGTTGTGCGTCAGCGAGGCCCGGCCGTTCGTGCTGCTGGAGAAGTTCGACCTGGACACCTGGTCGGCGGCGGTGCGCGAACACCGGCCCCGCGCGGTGTCGCTGGTGCCGGCCGCCCTGCGGATGGTGCTGCATTCGGATCTCACGCGTGACGACCTCGCGGGTGTTCGGGCGGTGACGTCGGGCACGGCGCCGTTATCCGCCGACGACGCGGACGCCTTCACCGCCAAGTTCGGCATCCCGGTCTTGACTTCTTATGCGGCAACGGAATTCGGTGGCGGGGTCGCGGCCTGGACGCTCGCCGACCACCGCGAGTTCTGGGTGGCCAAGCGTGGCAGCGTCGGGCGCGCGAATCCCGGTGCCGCCCTGCGGGTGGTGTCCGATGACGGCCGGCCGCTCGGGCCGGACGAACCGGGGCTGCTCGAGGTCAAGCCGGCGCAGCTGGGTGGCGGCACCGACTGGATGCGCACCACCGATCTGGCCCGCATCGACGCCGACGGCTTCCTGTGGATCCTCGGCCGCGCCGATCAGGCCATCATCCGGGGCGGATTCAAGGTGATGCCCGAGGACGTGCGGGCCGCCCTCGAGTCCCATCCGGATGTGCAGGGCGCCTCGGTGGTGGGCCGGCCGGACGAGCGGCTCGGCGAGGTACCCGTCGCACTGGTCGAACGCCGGCCCGGACGGGCCGTCACCGCCGAGGAGCTGGCGGCCCACCTGCGCATCCGGTTGTCGCGCTACGAAATTCCCGCGCAGGTCGTCTTCGTCGACCAGATCCCGCGGACCCCGTCGGGCAAGCCCGATCTGCGGGCCGTGCGGGAGCATTTCACCGAGCATGCCCACTGACCCCACCATCTTGTCGGAGTTGCGCCGGCACGCGCACTCCGAGCGTCCCCTGCTGATCTGCGACTCGGAACGCCTGACCTACGCCGAGGCCGACCGCAGGTCGGCGGCCCTGGCCCGCGGTCTGCTCGCGGCAGGGGCCGGCAAGGGCATGCACGTCGGCCTGCTATACCCCAATGGCGGCGCTTTCGTCGTCGCGATGCTGGCCGCTGCACGCATCGGCGCGGTGGTGGTACCACTGTCGACGTTCAGCACTGCCACCGAGCTGCCGGCTCAGCTGGCATCCGCGGACATCGAAATCCTGTTGTCCACCAATGTGTATCGCGGTAACGACTACCGATCCAGATTGGCCGACATCTCCGCCGCGAACGTTCCGCGTCTGCGACGCATCTGCTTCGACACCGTGGAATTGGTCCGGCTCGGCGAAGCGGTCGACGTCGCCGAGCTGGCCGCCTGCGAGGACGCGGTCGACGGTCATGACGTGCTGGCCATCGTGTACACGTCGGGATCGACGGGCCCACCCAAGGGCGCGGTGCACACCCACGCGTCGCTGTTGGCGCACCAGCGCAATCTCAACGAGATTCGCGGGTTGACCGCCACCGACCGGCTGTTCTGCAACTCGCCGTTCTTCTGGATCGGCGGATTCGCGTTCGCGCTGCTGGCAACGTTGGTGGCGGGATCGACCCTGATCTGTTCCAACGCCACCGATCCCGGCCTGACGCTCGAGCTGCTCGAGACCGAACGGCCCACCATCACCAACGGTTTCGTCGCCGGGATCGCGGGCCTGACCCGGCACCCCGACTTCGGCCGCCGGGATCTGTCGTCGATGCGGCGCGGAAATCTGTACCCGATCATGGCGGCGGACATCCGGCCGGCCGATCCCGAACTGCGGCACAACATGCTCGGCATGACCGAGGCCGGGAGTGTCGTCCTGTTGTCCGGGGACGACACTGATCAACCCGAATCCCGCCGCGGCTCCTACGGGAAGCCCGCACCGGGGTTCGACACCAAGCTGCTCGAATCGGGCGAATTGTGCATCCGCGGCGCCCCTCTCATGCAGCACTACTACGGCCGCCGTCGCGAGGAGTGCTTCGACGCGGACGGCTGGTTCCACACCGGCGATCTGTTTCGCGTCGATGCCGATGGCTTCTACTACTTCCTCGGCCGCGCGGGCGCGATGATCAAGACCGCGGGCGCCAACGTCACGCCCGCCGAGGTGGAGCAGGTGCTCGGCGCCGTCGTACCGGGCGCCGCCGCGTTCGTCATCGGGCTGCCCGACACCGAGCGCGGTCAGATCGTCGCCGCCGTCCTTGCGCTCGACGATCCGTCGTCCTTCGACGAACCGGCCACCCGCGCGCGGCTTCGGGAGCTGTTGTCGGCATACAAGGTTCCGCGGCGGTTCGCAGTGATCTCCACCGCGGAACTGCCGTTGCGGTCCAGCGGTAAGGTCAATCTTGCTGCTCTGGCAGAGCTATTCGACGTCTGAGCCACCGGGTCGGCGACTCCGGATGATTGCCGGCCCCTCTTTCACTGACTCGGGGCTGATTCGAGTGGTCCGGGAGCGAACATCGCTCGGCCCGCCCCGCACCCGTTCGTTCCAGTTTTCGTAACTTCACCGGTCTTTTGCGACAGACACCATCCCCTCTGGCGTCGACACCTTGACGGACGCCGCGTCATGTGCGAAATTCCAGGCCGCCCCGACGATCGGCGTCGGTGCGTTTGTCCAGATTTCCCGAGTCGTCCGCCGCACGTGTCGCCCACCGTGCAGCGGACCGCCCGGCGCCTCCCACCCCCAACCCCGACGGAGGCGCCGGGCACCCAATCGATTCCGTAGCCGGCGTTCGCGGTAGTGGCCGTGGTCCTCGGCGCGTACCCGCGCCCGCTCCTGCGGGAGCCCGGCACTGCGTAGGACACCGGCGATACCGCAAATTCCTGGCGGCGGCTACGTGCTGGGCAGTCCGGCTCGAGACCGCCGCCGGTGCCAGAACTACGCCAGGAACGCGCGTGTTGCCCTGTCCGATCCGGTCATCCCGGACGCCGTGGAGATCACACGATGGCGCGGTCACGCAGACCGCGGACATCCTCCGCGGTATAGCCGATCTCGTCCAACACCTCGTCGGTGTGCTCGCCGAGCAGCGGCGCGCGATGCCGGATCTCACCCGGCGTGGCGGACATTCGGAACGGGGTCTCGATGATCGGCACATCGTGCGGTGCACCGGGGAACGGCACCCGCTGCAGGTACCCCATCGTCTGCACCTGCGGATCGGTGAGCACATCAGCGGTCGAATGCATCGGTGCGGCAGGAAGTTTCGCAGCCTCCAGAAGCGCCAGCACCTCGGCCTTGGTCTTGTCCGCACACCAGGAGGCCATCAGGTCGTTGAGCACATCACCATTGGCCCAGCGCAGATCGTCGTCGGCGAACCGGGGGTCGTCGAACAGATCCTCCCGGCCGACCAATCGGCACCACCGCTTGAACATGGGTTGTCCCGCGATCTGCAGCAGCACCCAGCCGCCGTCGGACGTTCGGTACAGATCGCACGGCGCAACGGAGGTACCGCGGTTGCCCATTCGCGGTTTGTCGACGCCCAGCAGGTCCCGTTCGATGAGGAACGCGTTGGAGAGCATGAGCGCAGTGGGCAGCAGTGCGCCCTCGACATGCTGGCCCGCACCAGTTCGGTCCCGATGGTAGAGCGCCATCATGACACCGATGGTCAACGTCAGCGCGGTCCCGAAATCCGCGTAGGGCACGACCGTTCGGATCGGCTGATCGGGCAGGCCCTGGCGGTAGGTCGCGCCCGACATCACCTGGCCGGCGCCGTCGAAGCCGATCCGGTCGCTGTACGGCCCACCCTCGCCGTATGCGGTGGCCGACGCCAGGATGATGTCCGGCTTGACCGCGCGCAGGGTCTCGTAGTCCAGCCCGCTGGCCCGCATTCCCGCGGCGGGCATGTTCGCGACGACGATGTCGGAGCGGGCGACCAGCCGGCGGGTGATCTCGGCGCCCTCGGCTGTGGTGGAATCCAGTGTCAGCGAACGCTTGTTGCGATTGCATTGCAGGAAGGTGCCGCCCTCGCCGGAGTCGGTGACCGACTGGACCCAGCGGTCCTCGCCGCCCTCGCGCTTCTCCACCCGCAACACGTCGGCGCCCATGTCGGCGAGGATCGCGCTGCACCAGGGCGCGGCGATGAACCGGCCGTAGTCGAGAACGCGGATTCCCTCCAGGACACCCATGTTCGGCCCCTTCCCCTCGGCGAGCAGACACAAACTCGCACATTTATCGGCGATTCGGTGCGAGTTTGCGTCTGCTCGCAGAACGTATCCTTCCTAGTCGATGACGCCGAGACCGGCCAAGTGGTCGATCAACGGTTTCGAACCGGCACACAGATGACGGTCCATGGCCGTACGTGCCGCGTCGCCGTCGCCCTTGCGCAGTGCGGCCAGCACTCGCCGGTGATCGCGTGCGCACTGCTCCGCCCATCCGTCAACGGCCGGATACACCGATTCCAGTGCGTAGCGGGTGATCTGCGACATCAACTGCGCCAATTTCGGGGAGTCGGCGGCCACGTTGATGCCGCGATGAAACTCGTGGTTCAGCCGCACCGCACCTTCGTAATCATCTGCAGCATAAGCTTTTTCGAGCTCACGCTGGATCCGCTCCAGCTCCGCCAGCTGCTCGGCGGTGATCCGGCCGGCTGCCCGCTTCGCCAACTCACCCCCGATGTGCCCCTGCACCGCGGACACGTCGTCGATGTCACGTCGCGTGACGGGCAGGACGAGAAAACCGCGCCGCGGCTGCTGGACGAGCAGCCCTTCGGTCCGCAGGCCGAACAACGCTTCCCGAACCGGGGTGACGCTGATGCCCAGTTCGTCGGCCAGTTGCTCGAGCCGAATGTATTTTCCGGCCGGATATGTTCCGTCGAAGATCCGCCGCCGGATCAGCCGTGCCACGTCCTCGGCGAGCTGGGGGCGCGGCGCGAATTCCGTTGTGGACACGTCAGATCCGGTACTCGTCGAGCAGTCGCTTGCTAATGATCTGCTTCTGGATCTCACTGGTGCCCTCGCCGATCAAGAGGAACGGCGCGTCGCGCATCAGTCGCTCGATCTCGTACTCCTTGGAGTACCCGTAGCCGCCGTGGATGCGGAAGCTCTGCTGGGTGACGTCGGCGCAGAACTCGCTGCACATGTACTTCGCCATACCCGCGGCCACGTCGTTGCGCTCACCGGAGTCCTTCAGACGTGCCGCGTTGACCATCATCAGATGTGCCGCTTCGACTTTCGTTGCCATCTCGGCCAGCTGGAACGCGATGGCCTGGTGCTCGGCGATCGGCTTGCCGAACGTGGAACGCTGCTGGGCGTACCGTGCCGCGAGCTCGAACGCCCGGATCCCGACGCCGCAGGCCCGTGCCGAGACGTTCACCCGGCCGACCTCGATGCCGTCCATCATCTGGAAGAAGCCCTGCCCGGGCTTGCCGCCGAGTACCTGGTCCGCCGACGCACGGTAGCCGTCGAACACCATCTCGGTGGTGTCGATGCCCTTGTAACCCATCTTGTCGAGCTTTCCCGGAATCGTCAGTCCCGGAAGGACTTCACCGAATCCGGAGGGCTTCTCGATCAGGAATGCAGTCAGGTTGCGGTGCGGCTTGTCCGCGCCCTCGTCGGTGCGTACCAGCACCGCCACCAACGTCGAGCTGCCGCCGTTGGTCAGCCACATCTTCTGGCCGCTGATGCTGTAATCGCCGTCGTCGCCACGCACCGCCTTGGTCCGGATGGCGGCCACATCGGAGCCGAGTTCGGGCTCCGACATCGAGAACGCCCCGCGGGACTCACCCGTGGCCATCTTGGTCAGGTGGTAGCGCTTCTGCTCCGCGGTACCGTGCTGCCGGATCATGTACGCGACGATGAAGTGGGTGTTGATGACCCCGGACACGCTCATCCAGCCACGCGCCAACTCCTCGACGCACAGCGCGTAGGTCAGCAGCGACTCGCCGAGGCCGCCGTACTCCTCGGGGATCATCAACCCGAACAGGCCCATCTCCTTCATCTGATCGATGATGGCCTGCGGGTAGGTGTCGGCGTGCTCGAGTTCCTGAGCGACGGGGATGATTTCCTTGTCGACGAATTGTCGTACCGTCGAGACTATTTCGGTCTGGAACTCGGTCAGCCCCAGCGTCTGCGCCAGCCTGGTCATCTAGTTCTCCACCCTCTCGAACACCGCCGCCAGACCCTGGCCGCCGCCGATGCACATGGTCTCCAGGCCGTAGCGGGCCCCGCGCCGCCGGAGCTCGCGGGCCAGGCTGGCGAGCATGCGCCCACCGGTCGCCCCCACCGGGTGCCCCAGCGAGATGCCGGATCCGTGCACATTGGTGCGCTCGAGATCGGCCGGCGTGAACTCCCATTCCCGCATCACCGCCAGCGCCTGCGCGGCGAACGCCTCGTTGAGTTCGATCAGATCCATGTCGGCCAATGACAGGCCGGCCTTGGCCAGCGCGATCGCGGTGGCGGGCACCGGACCGATGCCCATGATCTTGGGCTCGACACCGGCCACACCCCAGGACACCAGCCGCACCAGCGGCGTCAGGCCGAGTTCGGCGGCCTTCTCCGCAGTGGTGACCAGGCACATCGAGGCCGCGTCGTTCTGGCCGCTGGAGTTCCCCGCGGTGACGGTGGCGTCCGGATCATTCTTGCCCAGAACGGGTTTCAGCCTTGACAGCGCCTCGACGGTGGTGTCGGCGCGCGGATGCTCGTCGGTGTCGATGGTGGTCGGCTCACCCTTGCGGGCCGGGACGGTCACCGGGACGATCTCTTCGGCGAACACGCCGCTGCGCTGCGCGGCAACCGCCCGCTGGTGGGAGGCGACCGCAAGCTCGTCCTGCTCGGCGCGCGGGATGCCGTACTGCCGGCGCAGGTTCTCCGCGGTCTCGAGCATGCCGCCGGGCACGGGATAGAACCTGCCGCCGGCGGTGGTACGGCCGCGGGCCAGCGCGTCGTGCACCCTGACGCCACCACGCGACCCACCCCAGCGCATATCGGTGGAGTGGAAGACCACATTGCTCATGGAGTCCGCGCCGCCGGCGACGACGAGATCGTGTTGGCCGGAGCCGACCTGCAGGGCGGCCTGGATCACCGCCTGCAGACCCGAGCCGCAGCGACGGTCGAGCTGCATCCCCGGAACCGTCACCGGCAGACCGGCATCCAGCGCGACGACGCGGCCGATCGCGGGCGCCTCCATCGAGGGGTAGCAGTGCCCGAGAATGACGTCCTCGACGGCATCGGGTGCCACTCCGGTGCGCTCCAGCAGGCCCTTCAACGCCGTGACCGCGAGGTCGACCGCCGTCAGCGAGGCGAACATCCCGCCGTAGCGGCCGATGGGTGTCCGCACGGGTTCGCAGATGACTACTTCTCGCATGGGGCTCCCCCTCGCAGTGCCGAGATCGACGTTCTGGCGGGTTTCACCCGTACTTCTCCGCCAAAACGTGCGTTTCGGCGTGGTTGGGGGGCGGTCACAGGTGGCGGCCCCCGGTGACCTCGAGGACCGTGCCCGTCATGTACGAGGACAGATCCGACGCCAGGAACAGCGCCACGTTGGCCACCTCGTCGGGCTCGCCGGCGCGGCCCATGGGCACCTCGGCGACCTTGGAATCCCAGATCCGTTGCGGCATCGCCTCGGTCATCGCGGACCGGATGAGACCGGGCTGAATGGCATTGACCCGCACCCCGAGATGGGCGAGTTCCTTGGAGGCGGCCTTGGTCATGCCGACGATGCCGGCCTTGGCCGCCGAGTAGTTCGTCTGCCCGATCATGCCGACCTTGCCCGAGATCGACGACATGTTCACGATCGCGCCGCTCTGCTGTTCGCGCATGATCGCCGCGGCCGCGCGCAGCCCGTTCCAGGTGCCCTTCAGGTGCACGGCGATCACCTGGTCGAACTGGTCCTCGGTCATCTTGCGCATGGTGGCGTCGCGGGTGATGCCGGCGTTGTTCACCATGATGTCCAGGCCGCCGAATTTCTGGATCGCCGCGGCCACCAGACCGTCGACCGATTCCGCCGAGGTGACGTCGCACTGATGCGCCAGGGCCACCTCCGAGCCCCCCAACGAAGCGGCCGCCGCGTCGGTGGCCTCCAGATTCAGATCGCCCAGCACCACGCGGGCACCTTCGGCGACGAACCGCTGGGCGATCGCCAATCCGAGGCCCTGGGCCCCACCCGTCACGACCGCCGTGCGGCCCGCCAACAACGTCACCGTCAATCCCCTACCTTCGAGAACAGTCCGCTAGGTTTCACATATCATATTTCATATATGATCTACAGCCAATACCGGGTCCCCGACGCCGAGGAGTGCCGATCTTGACCACCACCGCAACGCCCGAAGTCAGCGACGACGACTTTGCCGAGATCCTCAATCAGACAAGGCAATTCGTCCGCAGCGTGGTCGTCCCACGGGAGAACGAGATCCTGGCCGAGGACCGGGTCCCCGACGACATCCGCGACCAGGCGATGAAGATGGGCCTGTTCGGCTACGCCATCCCGCAGGAGTGGGGCGGCCTGGGATTGAACCTGGCCCAGGATGTCGAGCTGGCGATGGAGCTGGGCTACACGTCGTTGGCGCTGCGCTCGATGTTCGGCACCAACAACGGCATCGCCGGGCAGGTGCTGGTCGGCTTCGGCACCGACGAGCAGAAGTCCCGCTGGCTGGAGGGCATCGCGTCGGGCGAGGTGGTGGCGTCGTTCGCACTGACCGAACCGGGGGCCGGGTCCAATCCGTCGGGGCTGAAGGCCCGAGCCGTGCGTGATGGCGGCGACTGGGTGATCAACGGCCAGAAGCGATTCATCACCAACGCACCGACCGCAAACCTGTTCGTGGTGTTCGCCCGTACCCGCCCGGCCGACGACAAGGGCGCCGGGATCGCGGTCTTCCTGGTGCCGGCCGACGCACCCGGCGTGGAGGTGGGCGTCAAGGACAAGAAGATGGGCCAGGAGGGTGCCTGGACCGCCGACGTCAGCTTCACCGACGTTCGCGTTCCCGACAGCGCGCTCGTCGGCGGCAGCGAGGATCACGGTTACCGGGCCGCGATGACGTCGCTGGCCCGCGGCCGGGTGCACATCGCCGCACTGGCCGTCGGCGCCGCGCAACGCGCCCTCGACGAATCGGTCGCCTACGCTGCCACCGCCACCCAGGGCGGCACGCCGATCGGCGATTTCCAGTTGGTCCAGGCGATGATCGCCGACCAGCAGACCGGTGTGCTGGCCGGCCGCGCCCTGGTCCGTGACACCGCCCGCAAGTGGGTGGCCGGCGAGGACCGTCGCATCGCCCCGTCGGCGGCCAAGCTGTTCTGCACCGAGATGGCCGGTCAGGTCGCCGACCTGGCGGTCCAGATCCACGGCGGCACCGGCTACATGCGCGAGGTCCCCGTGGAACGGATCTACCGCGAGGTCCGACTGCTGCGCCTGTACGAGGGCACCAGCGAGATCCAGCGGCTGATCATCGGCGGCGGCCTGGTGAAGGCGGCCCAGCGCGGCCAGTGACCCCGCGGGCTACTATCGACGGCGTTACTGTGACGTCGACGATAGGAGCCCCATGACCGACCGACTGGCCGGCAGGGTCGCGTTCATCACGGGCGCTGCCCGCGGACAGGGGCGCGCGCACGCCGTCAAGATGGCCGACGAGGGCGCCGACATCATCGCCATCGACATCTGCGGACCGCTGCCATCGTGCGTGCCCTACAACTCCGCCACCCGCGAGGACCTCGACGAGACCGTCCGCCTGGTCGAGAAGACCGGTCAGCGCATCCGGGCCAGCGTCGCCGACACCCGCGACCTGGCCGCGGTGCAAAAGGCCGTCGACGACGGCGTCGCCGAATTCGGCCGGCTGGACATCATCGTCGCCAACGCCGGCGTCACCGCGCCACAGCCGTGGAACCAGATCTCGACGCAGGACTTCCGCGACGTGCTCGACATCAACGTGACCGGAACCTGGAACGCCGCGGTCGCGGGCGCCCAGCACATCATCGACGGCGGACGCGGCGGCTCGATCATCCTGATCAGTTCGGCCGCCGGAATCAGCATGCAGCCGTTCATGATCCACTACACCGCCAGCAAGCATGCGGTCACCGGCATGGCGCGGGCGTTCGCCGCAGAGCTGGGCCCGCACTCGATCCGGGTCAACAGCGTGCACCCCGGACCGGTGGCCACCGACATGGGCACCGGCGACATGCTGGGCGCGTTGCAGCGGGCGGGCGAGACGAACACCCAACTGGCGCACATGGGCACGCCGATGATGCCGCCGTACGTGTCGATGCCCGAGGACATCGCCGACACGGTCTGCTGGCTGGCCACCGACGAGTCGAAATGCATCACGGCGTCGGCGATCTCGGTCGACAACGGGTCCTCGCAGTACTGATCGCATGAACATGCGCGCCGATCCGGCGTTCGCCGAGACCCTGTCGGCCGCACTGGCCGGCTACGGGCCCCGGCAGTGCATCGAGTTCGAGGGCGCTTGGCACACCGGCGAGCAGGTCACCGGTTACATCGACGCGATCAATCACGCACTGCGCGGTCTCGGCCCGGCCGAGCCGGTGGCCCTGGTGGTCCGCAACCGCGTGCCGCATGCCGCGGCCATCCTCGGGTCCATCGCCGCCGGGCGTCCGGTCTCGATGGTCTACTCCTACCAGTCACCGCAGGCCATCGCCCGCGATATCGAATCCATCGCTCCCGCAGCGGTTATCGCCGATCCTCAGGACTGGTCGCCCGAACTCGACGCCAGCGTGCGCAGCGTGGGCGCAGCGGGCATCACGCTCGGCGCCGACGGGCCCTCGGTGGCCACCCAACGTACCGCCGGGCCGGTCGACGCGGGCGCCGGGCTGGACATCCTGAGCAGCGGCACCACCGGCGCACCCAAGCGGGTGCACATCCCGACCGCGGTGCTGGCGCACACCGTGCTCAGCATGACACTGGGCAATCCCCCGTCGCCGGACGATCCGCCCGCGCTGGTTTCCTGGCCGTTCGGCAGTGTCGGGGTGTGCCAGTTGCTGGCCGGCGCGTATTCCGGCCAGCGGATCGTGCTGCTGGAGAAGTTCACCGTCGAGCACTGGGTTGGCGCCGTGCGTGAGCACCGGATCCGCACTGCCGGAACACAACCCACGATCCTGCGGATGCTGCTGGCCGCCGAAGTCCCCCGGGACCAGCTGGCGTCGCTGGAGTACCTCACCGGCGGCGGCGGGCCGCTGGAGCCCGAACTCCAGGCGCGGTTCGAGGACCGCTACGGGATTCCGCTCCTGTGGGGTTACGGGGCAACCGAATTCGCCGGTACCGTGTGCAGCTGGACCCCCGCGTTACGGGACCGGTTCGGCCCCCGGCCCGGGACCGTGGGCCGGCCCCTGCCCGGGGTCCGGGTCCGGATCGTCGACCCGGACAGTGGCGCCGAGGTCGGCACCGGCGAACACGGCCTGTTGTCCGCCCGGGTCGAAGTCCTTGGCCCACAATGGCTCACCACCACCGACCTGGCCTCGGTCGACGGCGACGGCATCATCTCCATCCACGGCCGCGCCGACGGCGCGATCAACCGCGGCGGGTTCAAGATCCTGCCCGAGCGGGTCCGGGCTGCGCTCCTGAAGCACCCGGCGGTGCACGATGCGAGTGTGGTCGCCGTTCCCGACGACCGGCTGGGGCAGGTACCGTTCGCCGCCGTGGAACTGTTGCCCGGCCGCACCACCACCGAGGATGAGCTGAAAGACGCAGTGCGCGCCGAACTTCCCGCGCAATCGGTCCCCGTAGCGATCGCCGTGCTCGACGAACTACCCCGCAATGCGGCGATGAAGGTCCGCCTCGACGCGGTGCGCGCGCTCTACCCGAACACCTTGCGCAGGAACGCCACCTGATCGCCGGAGGCCCGGTCGAACCAGTCCAGACCGGGCCAGGCGTCGAAGTGATCACACGGATAGTGGTGGACCCACCCGCGGCCGTACTCAGCGGTCCGCGCGACCGCGTCGGGGGGCACATAGTTGTCGAAGTCGGCGATCTGCACCAGTAGCCTGGCGCGCAGGCGCTTGGCGTACGCCTTGGTCCTGATCTTCATCAGTTCCTGGCCCACCGCGGCGTCCACCTCGTTGCGCCAGGTCGGACCCGCGATCGCGTGGTAGTTCTCATAGGCACCCGCCAGGGTCAGCCCGCCCGGTTCCCCCGGCCGCGCCACCACGGGCATCAGCACGGGCGTGCGGCCACGCGCCACCGCCACGCGGCTGACGACGCCGTCGACGGTGGCCCGGCCCGCCGCGGACAGCCGGTACTGCCCGAGTATTCCGCGCGCGGTGGCGACCGCGTCCGTCAGCGGCGTCATCGCGATCACCGCCCTGACGTCGTCACGATCGGCAGCGACCCGGATGACGTGGCCGCCGGACAGCGATACACCCCACAGCACGATCGCGTTCGGGTCGACACCGGGCAATCGTTTGGCCGCCGCGATGGCGGACTCATAGTCCTGCAGCTGCCGTTCGATCGAAATGCTTTGCCGTGGAACACCTTCCGAACTCCCGAAGCCACGGTAGTCAAAGGCCAGCACGTCGAATCCGGCTGCGGCGAACCGCTGGGCGAACGGTTCCAGCCCGGAGTCCTTGGTGCCGGCGAAGCCGTGCGCCATCACCACGACAGGCCGTGGCCCGGGAGCCGTCGCGGCGAAATGCCAGGCGCTGCAGCGCACTCCGTCGGATTCGAACGTGACGTCGCGGCGGCTCATCCGGCGCGCCTGACGCCGGCGGGGATCTCCTTGGCCCGGAGGTCGTGTTCGTAGTAGAAGTAGTCCACCTGCTGGGTGTGGCGGGGCCGGTCGACACAATGGCCGGCGTGCAACTGCTGGTCGGCGTCGATGATCCGTTCCATCTCGGCCACCGGCGGCAGCGCGTAGCGCCCCACGGCGTAGGCCGCGAGCAGCCGGGCCTGACATTCGACGAACGGGAACAGCGTCGGAATCGCCTGGGCGAAACCGATGAACACCAGGTTGTCGATACCCGGGTAGAACATCCGCTTGTAGAGCCGGATCTGGTTGTCCGGGGCGCTGATGAAGTCCGGGTCGAAGAACGGGAAGGTGATGTTGTATCCGGTCGCGTAGACGATGGCGTCGAAGACGCCGCTGGTGCCGTCCTCGAAATGCACGGTGTCACCGTCGAGCCTGGCCACATTGGGCTTGGGGGCGATGTCGCCGGATGCCAGCCGCAACGGCAGCTCCACCGACTGGGTCGGATGCGCCTCGAACAGTTTGTGATTGGCCGGCGGCAGACCATAGCTGGTGGGATCGGTGCCCAGATAGGGGGCGATGAACTGGACGGCCTTGCGCTGCCACGACAACGGAATGTGGGGCGAGGTCTTGAACAACTTGTCGCCGGGCTGCCCCGCGATGAACTTCGGGACGATCCACGCGCTGGACCGCGTCGAGAGGGTGACGCTGTTCTGCAGCGTCTTCGACGACAGTTCGACGGTGATATCGGCCGCGCTATTGCCGATGCCGACCACCAGGATCCGTTTCCCGGTGAGTTCCAGCGGGGTGTGCGGGTCGACGTAATGGTGCGAGTGCATCACCTCACCGGTGAAAGTGCCCGGGAAGTCCGCCATCCGGGCGTCCCAGTGATGTCCGTTGCCCACCACCAGCAGGTCGAACTCCCGCACGGCGCCGGCCTGATCCTCGATCTCCCAACCCGCGCCCATGCGGCGGGCGCGCACCACACCGTTGTTGAACTCGATGTTCTCCAGCAGATCGAAGGCGTCGGCGTAGTCGTCGAGGTAGCGCTTGATGTCGGAGTGGTGCGGGAACGCCGGGAAGTCGGCCGGGATGGGAAAGTCCTTGAAGGACAACCGATGTTTGGACGTGTCGATGTGCAGCGACCGGTAGGCGCTGCTGAGTCCGTTGGGGTTGCCGAACGCCCAGTTGCCGCCGATCCGGTCGGACAGTTCGAAGGTGGTGTACGGAACGCCGTAGTCGCGCAACATCTTCCCGGCGGTCAGGCCGCTGATGCCGGCACCGATGATCGCGGTGCGTGGGCGTGCGAGGGTCATCGGGCCTCCTGACGCTCGAGTGCCTGGGCAGCGCGCTGCCGTCCGACGAACTGGATCGCCATCCGGTTCATCACTCCGGGCGCGTAGCGCGCCAGCAGCCAGCCGGCCCGGGCCCGACGCGGCGCCACCAGAATGGCCTTGTTGCGTCCGATGGCCCGCATGGTGTCGGCGGCCAGTCGGTCGGCATCGTAGAAGTCCTTGCTGCGCTGTCCCATTCGGTAGAAATCGCGCCCGTTGATCCCGGTGATGAGCCCCTTGTCCAGGATGGGCGTCTCCACCGCGGCCGGGCAGACGGCGAGCACACCGACCTGGTGTGCGGCGGCCTCCGAACGCAGCGCGAGGGACAGACCGACGACCGCGTGCTTGGACATCACGTAGCTGGTGATCTGGCCGGCGGCCGCCAGGCCGGCCATCGATGCGGTGTTGACGATGAATCCACCACCCTGCCGGATCATCTGCGGGTAGGCGGCGACGATGCCGTGCACCACACCGCGGATGTTGACGTCGATGATCGAATTCCAGTGCGCGAGAGTCAGATTCTCGGTGTCGGCGGCCCAGGTGATCCCCGCGTTGTTGAACATCAGGTCGAGCCGGCCGGTCCGTTCGACGACGCCGTCGACGGCGGCCTGAACGGAGGCGGCGTCCGTCACGTCGACGCACGCGGCCCGCGCAGTGGCGCCCAGTGTCGAGGCGGTCCGCTCGGCCGCATCGCCGTCGACGTCGGTGCACAGCACGTGCGCACCCCGGGCGGCCAGCGCACGGCACAGGGCAGCGCCGATGCCCGAACCCGCGCCGGTGACCACGGCGTGCTTTCCGGCCAGGCCGCTTTTCACTGCTGCGCCATCCGTTCCACGTGACCGAGCACGTCCGGGTAGCGCTTGAGGTGGGCGCCGCCGTTGAGATCGACGACCTCGCCGGTCATCCAGGTGGCCTTGTCCGAGCACACGAACAGGACCGCGTCGGCAACGTCCTGCGCGGTGCCCACCCGTCCGAGTGGGGTGTTCTCGACGTAGTCCTCCAGCACACCGGGCGCCAGCGTCACCAACTCGGTCAACGGCGTCTGCACGAACCCCGGCGACACCGCGTTGACCCGGATGTTGCGGGGCGCGAATTCCAGAGCGGCCACCTGGGTGAGCATCGCCAGGCCCGCCTTGGCCGCGCAGTAGGCGCTCATCCCGGGTGCGGCCAGCCGCGCATTCAGCGACGTGATCGACACCAGCGAACCACCGTCGCGCAGGTGGCGGCCGGCATGCTTCATCACCAGGAACGCACCTGTCAGGCAGCAGTCGATCAGGGCGCGGAACCGCTCCACCTCGAGGTCGACGATGCGCCCGAAGTCGCCGAACCCGGCGGTGTTGACGACGATGTCCACCGGACCGGCCCGGTCGAACAGCGCCGCGACGGTGTCCTCGTCGGTGACGTCAACGGTCGCCGCCGTGGCCATGTCCCCCAGCTCCGCGGCCACGGCGGCTGCTCCGTCAGCGTTCCGGTCGGCAACAACGACGCGGTAGCCCTGCTCGGCCAGGCCCACGACGACCGCCCGGCCGATCCCCGACGCTCCCCCGACCACCACCGCAACACGTTCGGACACCGCTGACTCCCATCAGTAATCGATGGGCCAACTGTAAGCGATTCGGCAGCCTGCCTGTCGGGAATGCCCGAACCGGTCAGAGGCTGATCTCGCCGCGCTCAGCGGCCAGCGCGATATCGGAGCGAAAATGGCTGCCCGGCAAGCGAATCGATGCCGCGGTGCCATAGGCGGCGGCCCGCGCAGCCGCCAGGTCCGGACCGGTGCCGACCACCGAGAGCACCCGGCCGCCGGTGGACACCACGGATCCGTCGTCGCGACGGGCGGTGCCGGCGTGCAGCACCCCGGGCGCCTCCGACCCGGTGATGACGTCGCCGGTCCGCGGCTTGCCCGGGTAGTTCTCCGCGGCGATGACGACGGTGACGGCGGCGCCCGGTTGCCAGCGCAACGGATCGGCCTGCGCCAGGGTGCCGGTGGCCGCGGCGTTGAGCAATCCGCCGAGCGGGGTGTCCAGCAGGGCGAGCACCGCCTGGGTCTCCGGATCACCGAACCGGCAGTTGAACTCCACCACCGACGGCCCCGCTGAGGTGATCGCCAGGCCCGCGTAGAGCAACCCGGAGAACGAGCTGCCGCGCCGAACCATCTCGGCGGCAACAGGTTTGACGATCTCGTCGACGATGGCGGTGGTGATCTCGTCGGACAGCCAGGGCAGTGGCGCATAGGCGCCCATGCCCCCGGTGTTGGGCCCGGTGTCCCCGTCCCCGACGCGCTTGAAGTCCTGCGCGGGCAGCAGCGGCACCACCGTCTCACCGTCGACGACGCAGAACAGTGACACCTCGGGGCCGTCCAGGAACGATTCCAGCAGCACCGGATGACCGGTCTCGAGCAGTTCGGCGGCGTGCGCCCGGGCTGCGTCGCGGTCGGTGGTGACCACCACCCCCTTGCCGGCGGCCAGGCCGTCGTCCTTGACCACCCAGGCGCGCTGGCCGGCGGGCGGGCCGAAGCGGTCCAGTGCGGCGTCGAGATGCGCGGGATTGTCGACGGTCTCGCTGGTGGCGGTGCGGACCCCCGCGGCGGCCATCACGTCCTTGGCGAAGGCTTTCGAGCCCTCGATGCGGGCGGCGTCCTTCGACGGCCCGAAGCAGGCGATGCCCGCGGCCCGCAGGGCGTCGGCCACGCCGAGCACCAGGGGCACCTCCGGGCCGATCACCACCAGATCGGCGGCGAACTGCCGGGCCAGCGCGACGACGGCCGGACCGGAGGTGACGTCGACGTCGTGTTGTTCGGCAATCGATGCCGTGCCGGCGTTGCCCGGGGCGACGGCCAGCGCCTCGACGGCGTCATCGCGCCGCAACGCGAGCAACAGGGCATGTTCACGGGCACCGGAGCCGATCACGAGGACGCGCACGGGGAAACCCTATCGGACCTGCAACGGACCGGTGATCAACGGGAAGTACCCAGGACGTAGTGACCGTCGTCGGGGTGGTGGTACCAACCGCCCGCCGCGGCAGTGCCGCCGTCGACGTGCAGCGTCTGCCCGGTGACGTAGGAACTCAGGTCACTGGCGAGGAACACGGCGGCACCGGCCATTTCGTCGACATTGCCGGGTCGGCCCAGGGGAACCATGTTGCTGGCGCTCTGCCCGCCACTGGGCGACAGTCGGGCCAGCGCCTCGGTGAGGGTGAAGTCAGGGGCCAGTGCGTTGACCCGGATCCCGTGCGGTGCGAGTTCGAGGGCGGATGTCTTGGTGTAGTTCAGGACACCGGCCTTGGCCGCCGCATAGGCCGCGTACCCGGGCGCGGCGCGGGTGCCCTCGATGGAACTGACGTTGATGATGCTGCCGCCGGTCCCGGCGGCCACCATCGCGCGGGCCACCCGCTGGGTGCACAGCAGAACCTGGGTCAGGTTGGACCGGATCAGCGCGTCCCAGCCGTTGGCCGAGGTGTCGAGCAGGTCCGAATGGAACGTTCCGCCGGCGTTGTTCACCAGGATCGACGGCGTGCCGAGTTCCTCGATCGTTCGGGCGAGTGCGGCGTCGACCTGCTCGGCGTCCCGGACGTCGAGCACGCATTCGAGTGCGCCGATATCCCGGGCCGCCGATGCCGCGGACTGCGGATCCTTCTCCCAGATCGCCACGCGGGCACCGAATTCCGCGAAGCCCGCCGCGATGCCGCGACCGATGCCCGCACCGCCGCCGGTCACCACCGCCACGCGGCCGTCGAGGGCTACCGCGTCGCGCACCAGGACCATCGGCTAGTCGATCTCGTCGAGCGAGGTTCCGGAGTGCATCTTCAGCGCCGCGTTGACGTTCGCCCTGCGATCCTCGCCCTGTCCCTTGGCCGCCGCCTTCTTCCGGCGGTTCACCACGGTGTCGACGGCCCCGTTGAGCGCGGACCCGAGGGGGAAACCCAGGTACTGGGTGAGGAAGACGGCCATGTCCTTGAGTTCGGTATCGGTGAGTTCACCGTTGAGCAGGGCCGCGTTGATCTGGATCTCCGCCAGGTCCTGCCGGCCGACCGCCGTCACACACGCCAGTGTCATGATGCGTTTCTCCCGCATCGACAGGCTCGAATCGCTCCAGACCGTGCCGAAGAGGTGATCAACCGTCAGGTCGAAATACGGATCGCCCTTGATATCGGGCATCTCCCAGCCGTAGACCTCGTTCATCTTCGCGAGGCCCTTCTTGCGCAGCTCTTCGTTCGACACGATCGTCACTCCTTCGGACTCGTCGACTCGGTATGCGGGACACCCAGACCGGCCGCCAGATCCCGGATGGCGACCTCGGCCAGGGGAAGATCGACGCCGACGGACTCGCCGAGTTCCAGTGCCAGGCCCAGATCCTTCTCGCCCAGGCCACGGGTGTGCATGAACATGTTGTACAGGAAGTTGTCCCCCGCGAGGACGTTCATGTCCTCGCGGACCATGATGGCGCCCGGGCCGCCCGATTGCGCATCGGAGTGCCGCACCACCCGGCCCAGCTTCTGCAGATCCAGCCCGACGGCCTCGGCGAGGCGCATCGCCTCGTTGGCCGCGGCGAAGCCGACGAACGTCAACATGTTGCGCGCCAGCTTCATTCGGGTTCCCGCCCCGGGTTCACCGGCGCGCACCACCATCGACGCCCACTTCTTGAACACCGGCTTGATGCTCTCGTAGGCGTCGTCATCCGCACCGACCATGACGGCGAGCTCGCCCTTGTCGGCCGCACCCGCGCCGCCGCTGACCGGGGCATCGACGACGTGAATCCCCTGGGGCCGCAGTTGTTCTGCCAGCTCGGCCGCGGTCTGGGCGCCGATGGTCGAGTGGATGGCGATGACGGTGCCGGGCCGGGCGTTCGCGGCCAGTTCGGCCACCACCTCGCGGACCTGCTCGTCGTTGAGCACGGTCACGCTGATGACGTCTGCGGCGGCCACCTCGGCCACACTCGCGGCGGCGGTGGCACCGGCTTCGACGAACGGCGTCATGGCGTCGGCGCGCACATCGAACACGATCAGCCCGCCGGGCCAGTCCACCAGTCGCTTCGCCATGGGCGCGCCCTGATTGCCCAGGCCGATGTATCCCAGCTTCATGACCGGATGATCTGTCCGCCGTCGACGTTGAAGATCTGGCCGGTGATCCACGACGCCTCGTCCGACAGCAGGAACAGGCACATGCCGACCAGATCCTCGGGGGTTCCCATGCGGGACAACGGAAGTCCCTTGACGATGTCGGCCACGATCTCCTGCGGGGTGGTGGTGCGGTTGGCCTCGGTGTCGATCGGGCCCGGCGCGATCGCGTTGATCCGGATGTTCTGACCCCCGAGTTCGCGGGACAGCTGCTGGGTCAGGCCGTTGATCCCGGTCTTGGCCAGGCCGTAGAAGTTGGAGTACAACCAGGCCGCGGTCGAGGACTGGTTGACGATCGCACCGCCGCCACCCTTGGCCATCTTCTTGTACACCGCACGGGTGCACCACAGTGCGCCGTCGAGGTTGACGCTCATGAACTTTCGGTAGTACTCGGGGTCGACGGTGACCAGGAAGTCCAGCTTCATCCCGCCGAAGATCGCGGCGTTGTTCACCAGGTGGTCGATGCGGCCGAACTCCGCCAGCGTCTGGTCGGCCATCGCCTTGGCCGAGTCGGGATCGGACACGTCGACCGCGACCGCGAGCGCCCTGCCGCCCTCACCCTTGATCCCGTCGGCGACCTTCTGCGCGCCGTCCAGGTTGATGTCGGCGATCACCACGGCGGCACCCTCACGGGCCAGTGCCTCGGCGTAGGCCTGCCCGATGCCGCCGCCGGCACCGGTGACGATGCTGACCTTGTCCTCGAATCTGTTCGTCATGTCTCTCCTCTACTGCGCCAGGGTGGCGATGGTCTTGATCTCCAGGTACTCCTCGAAGCCGGCCAGCCCCATCTCGCGGCCGACGCCGGACTGTTTGTAGCCGCCGAACGGCGCGTCGGCGGCGTACCAGACGCCGCCGTTGACGTTGACGGTGCCGACCCGCAGGCGGGCGGCCACCCCGGCGGCGCGCTCGGCGTCGGGTGAGAACACCGTGCCGGACAGGCCGTACGGCGAGTCGTTGGCGATCCGGACGGCATCGTCGTCGCCGTCGTGGGCGATGACCGTCAGCACCGGCCCGAAGATCTCCTCCCGGGCGACCCGGGCGGTGTTGTCCAGTCCGGCGATCACCGTGGGGTCGATGAAGAAGCCCTTGTCGTGATCGGCGGAACGCCCACCGCCGCAGGCGAACCTGCCACCCTCCTCGATCGCGAGGTCCAGATAGGACTGCACCCGGTCGCGCTGCCGCTCGGAGATCACCGGGCCGCACACGGTGCGCTTGCTGTTCGGGTCGCCGGCTTTCAGCCCGGCCATGGTGGCCGCTGCTGCTTCTACCGCCTGGTCGTACTTGGCGCGCGGCACCACCAGGCGCGTGGTCAGCGCACAGCCCTGCCCCGCATGCATCGAGGCGGTGAAGCCGGCCATCGAGCACGCCGCGGCCACATCGGCGTCGTCGAGCACCAGGAAGGCCGACTTGCCGCCGAGTTCCAGGAACACCTTCTTGATGGTGGCCGCCCCGTCCACCATGATCGCCCGGCCGGTGGCGGTGGAGCCGGTGAACGAGATCATGTCCACCCGTGGGTCTTTCGACAGGATCGCACCGACGCCGTGGTCGCTGGAGGTGACGATGTTGACCACACCGGCGGGGAAGTCGGTGTGCTCGGCGATCACCTCGCCGAGCACGGCCGCCATCCACGGGGTGTCCGGCGCCGGCTTGAGCACCAGGGTGTTACCGGCCGCCAGCGCCGGGCCGATCTTGGCCAGGTTGATCTGGTGCGGGAAGTTCCACGGGGTGATGGCGCCGACCACGCCGACGGCCTCGCGGGCGATGGTTCGGTTGGTCGGCATGCCCTGCGGCGTCGCGAAGCCGAGATCGGTTGTCCAGGAGTAGTTCTCGGCGGTATCCGCACAGAACGACAGATCGTTGACCGGGCCGTCGAGCTGCCCGCCGGAGGTCAGCATGCGCGGTGCGCCGACCTCCGAGATCGTCAGTTCGCGTAACTCTTCGATGTGGTCCTTCAGCGCCTGACGCAACTGCCGGATACACCGGACCCGGAGCTCGGTGTTGCGCGACCAGTCGGTGTCGTCGAAAGCGCGACGGGCAGCCTCGATGGCGTTCGACATATCCGTGGCATCGGCGTCCGCCGCGGTGCCGAGCACCTCTTCGGTGGCCGGGTTGATGGTGGTGAAAACACCGCCCGAGCCGCCGACCAATTTGCCGTCGATGAGCAGCTTGCTTTCCCTGTCGGCGAGCAGCGCCATGGTTGAGATTCCGTCCTGCTGGATCCGGTGAAGTCTGGACAAGTGTCTGATGGCTGTCGCCCGAACATAGCCTTTCTTTACCTTCGATGACAAGGGGTCACCGCGAGCACGGCCTCTAATACCGACCTGAAATGCAATTATGTTGCACCGTCTTGCCCAGCGGACGGTCGTTCGGATAGGTTGGACATGTGTCCAGCAACTCCGCGGTGGGGATCAGCCCCACACCGTCGCGCAACCGGCGCCAGGAGGAAACCTTCCGCCGCGTGCTCGTCGCGGCCCGGGAGATGCTGCGGGAGAGTTCGTACGCCGACCTCACCGTCCGCGCGGTGGCCAAGCGCGCCAACGTGGCCCCCGCCACCGCGTACACCTACTTCTCCTCCAAGAACCATCTCGTCGCCGAGGTCTACCTCGACCTCGTCAACCACGCGCCGTACTTCACCGATGTCAACGACACCCTCAGAACCCGGGTCGACAGCGTGCTGCGACACCTGACCCTGGTCGTCGCCGACGAACCCGAGGTGGCCGCCGCGTGCACCACCGCACTGATGTCCGGCAACGACGACGCCGTCGTGGCCGTCCGCAACCGCATCGGCGCCGAGATCCATCGCCGGATCACCTCGGCGATCGGACCGGATGCCGACGCCCGCACGGTCGGGGCACTGGAAATGACGTTCTTCGGTGCGCTCGTCCAGGCCGGCAGCGGCGCCTTCACCTACCGCCAGATCGCAGACCAGCTGACCTTCGTGGTCGGCCTGATCCTGGGAGAACCGACACCCTCATGACCGTCCAGACCGACCAGCCCCCGGTGCTCGACCCCTACGACTACGACTTCCACGAGGATCCGTACCCCTACTACAAGCGGCTGCGTGACGAGGCGCCGCTGTACCGCAACGACGAACTCGGGTTCTGGGCGCTGTCGCGGCACGCCGACGTTCTGGCCGGGTTCCGCAACAGCACCACGCTGTCGAACAAGTTCGGTGTCTCGCTCGACCCGGCCTCCCGCGGACCGCATGCGTCGAAGACCATGTCCTTCCTCGCCATGGACGACCCGGGACACCTCCGGCTGCGCACGCTGGTGTCGAAGGGCTTCACCCCCAGGCGGATTCGCGAACTCGAGCCGCGCGTCACCGAGATCGCCCACCGGCACCTGGACACCATGCTGGAACTGGCGCGCTCGAACCCCGGCGGCACGGTTGACTACGTATCCGAATTCGCCGGCAAGCTCCCGATGGACGTCATCTCCGAACTCATGGGCGTGCCCGAGCCCGACCGTCAGACGTTGCGGGCCTGGGCCGACGGCGTCATGCACCGTGAGGACGGCGTCACCGACGTCCCACCGGAGGCCATCGAGGCATCCATCAACCTGATCGTCTACTACCAGGACATGGTGGCCCAGCGCCGCAAGAAGCCGACCGACGACCTCACCTCGGCACTGCTCGAGGCGGAGATCGACGGCGACAAACTCACCGATGACGAGATCCTCGGCTTCATGTTCCTGATGGTGATCGCCGGCAACGAAACCACCACCAAACTCCTTGCCAACGCGGCGTTCTGGGGACACCAGAACCCCGACCAGCTGACGCCCGTGTACACCGATCCCGAGCGCGTTCCGCTGTGGGTCGAGGAGACCCTGCGCTACGACACGTCCAGCCAGATCCTGGCCCGCACCGTCGAGGGCGAGTTCACGCTCTACGACACCACGATCCCCGACGGCGACATCGTGCTGCTGCTGCCCGGCTCGGCGCACCGCGACGAACGCGCCTTCGAGAACCCCGACGACTTCGTCATCGGCCGTGAGATCGGGCCCCGTCTACTGAGTTTCGGCAGTGGCGCCCACTTCTGCCTGGGCGCGCACCTGGCCCGGATGGAGGCCCGGGTGGCGCTCACCGAGCTGTTCGCACGGATCCGCGGCTTCGAGGTCGACGAGACCAACTCCGTGCGTGTGCACTCCAGCAATGTCCGCGGCTTCGCGCATCTTCCGATGCGGCTCGACGTCCGCTGAAACCCGTCCGCATCCAGGTCCGCCGAGAGGAACCTACATGGCTCGCTTCGAACCGCATCCCGCCCGCCGCCCCGCCATCGTGGCCGGAGCATCGTCGGGAATCGGTGCCGCCACCGCGACCGAGCTTGCCGCGCACGGCTTTCCGGTCGCACTCGGGGCGCGCCGGGTGGAGAAGTGCCAGGAACTGGTCGACAAGATCGTCGCCGACGGTGGTGAGGCCATCGCGCTGCCGCTCGATGTGACCGACCCGGACTCGGTCAAGGGCTTCGTGCACGGCGCCACCGAAGCACTCGGCGACATCGAACTGCTGGTGGCCGGAGCCGGTGACACCTTCTTCGGTCAGCTCCATGAGATCAGCACCGACGACTTCGAGCAGCAGGTCCAGATCCACCTGATCGGCGCCAATCGCCTTGTCACGGCGGTGGTTCCGGACATGGTGGAACGCCGGCGCGGGGATGTCATCTTCGTCGGCTCCGACGTATCGCTGCGCCCGCGGCCGCACATGGGCGGGTACGGCGCGGCCAAGGCCGGCCTGCTGGCGATGGCCCGGACCCTGCAGATGGAACTCGAGGGCACCGGCGTGCGGGCCTCGGTCGTGCATCCCGGTCCCACCAAGACCGCGATGGGCTGGAGCGCCGACATGGACAAGGTCGGCGCTATGCTCGAGGACTGGGCCAAATGGGGCCAGGCCCGCCACGACTATTTCCTGCGCGCGGCCGACCTGGCCCGCGCCATCACCTTCGTCGCGGAAACCCCGCGTGGCGGTTTCATCGCCGAGTTGGAGATCCAGCCCGAGGCTCCGCTCGCCGATGTCACCGACCGTCAGAAGCTGCGAGTGGAGCCTTAGGAGAATCATGACTAGCCAGGAACTCAAAGAGGTACAGCGGGTTTCGGGTGGCCAGGAGGAGCACGGCCACCTCGAGGAATTCCGCACCGACCCGATCGGCCTGATGCAGCGCATCCGCGACGAGTGCGGCGACGCCGGCTGGTTCCAGCTGGCCGACAAACAGGTCATCATGCTCTCGGGCGCGGAAGCGAATGAGTTCTTCTTCCGGTCCAGCGACAGCGAACTCAACCAGGCCGAGGCCTACCCGTTCATGACGCCGATCTTCGGCGAGGGTGTGGTGTTCGACGCCGACCCCGAACGCCGGGCCGAGATGCTGCACAACACCGCGCTGCGCGGTGAGCAGATGAAGGGCCACGCCGCCACCATCGAGAACGAAGTGCGGCGGATGATCGAGAACTGGGGCGAGAGCGGAGAGATCGACCTACTCGAGTTCTTCGCCGAGCTGACCATCTACACCTCGACGGCGTGCCTGATCGGACTGAAGTTCCGCAATCAGCTCGACTCGCGGTTCGCCAACTACTACCACCTGCTCGAGCGCGGCACCGACCCGCTCTGCTACGTCGACCCCTACCTGCCCATCGAGAGCTTCCGCATCCGCGACGAGGCCCGCGCCGGGCTGGTCGAGTTGGTGCAGGAGGTCATGAGCGGCCGGATCGCCAACCCGCCCAAGGACAAGAGCAACCGCGACATGCTCGACGTGCTGGTCTCGATCAAGGACGAGGAGGGTAATCCGCGGTTCAGCGCCAACGAGATCACCGGCATGTTCATCTCGCTGATGTTCGCCGGTCACCACACCAGCTCGGGCACCTCGTCGTGGACGCTCATCGAGCTGCTGCGCAATCCCGACTTCTACGCCAAGGTCCAGCAAGAGCTCGACGACCTGTACGCCGACGGCCAGGAGGTGAGTTTCCATGCGCTGCGCCAGATTCCGAACCTGGACAACGCGCTCAAGGAGACCCTGCGCCTGCATCCGCCGCTGATCATCCTGATGCGGGTGGCCCAGGACGAGTTCGAGGTCGCCGGCCATCCGATCCACAAGGGCCAGATGGTGGCCGCCTCACCGGCGATCTCGAACCGGATCCCCGAGGACTTCCCCGATCCGGACGCCTTCGACCCCGACCGGTACGAGAAGCCGCGCCAGGAGGACCTGATCAACCGCTGGACCTGGATCCCGTTCGGTGCCGGAAAGCACCGGTGTGTGGGGGCGGCGTTCGCACAGATGCAGATCAAGGCGATCTTCTCGGTTCTGTTGCGCGAGTATGAGTTCGAGATGGCCCAGCCGCCCGAGAGCTACCAGAACGACCACTCCAAGATGGTGGTCCAGCTGGCCCGGCCGGCCCGGGTGCGCTACCGCCGGCGAGTGCGAGACTGAAATGGGTTGCTACCGAGTCGAACTCGACGATGACCTGTGCCAGGGTCACGCCATGTGCGAATTGGAGGCGCCGGACGTCTTCAAGGTGCCCAAACGCGGCGTCGTCGAGATCCTCGACCCCGAACCGCCCGACGAACTGCGCGACGACGTGGAACGCGCCGTCGAGATGTGTCCCACCCGAGCACTGTCCATAACCGAGAAATGAGGAGCCTCCGACAATGGCGTCACGAGAAGAACTGGAGAACTGGGCCGACCGCTGGCTGAAGGCCAACCGGGACGCCGAAGCCGCCGGCGACTGGAAGCCGCTGGCCGATTTCTACACCGAGGATGCAACCTACGGCTGGAACATCGGCCCCAAGGAAGACGTCATGTGCGTCGGACGCGACGAGATCCGCGACGTCGCCCTGGGTCTCGAGATGGAGGGCCTGGAGAACTGGGTGTACGAGTACCAGAAGGTGCTCATCGATGAGAAGCAGAACGAGATCGTCGGCTTCTGGAAGCAGATCGCCAACAAGTCCGACGGCACCACCGACGAGATCTACGGGATCGGCGGCAGCTGGTTCCGGTTGAACGATCAGCTGCTCATCGAGTGGCAGCGCGACTTCTTCGACTTCGGCCACGTGCAGAAGGCGTTCGTCAACCTGATCTCCTCCGGCGACCTGACGCCCACCATGCAGAAGCGCATCGAGCGCAGCATGGCCGGCGAGAAGCTGCCCGGCTATTACCCGCTGGGCCAGGCACCGGTCAAGATCTGGTAGCGCAGATCGGTCCCGAGACCACTCCACCAAGCGGTTGCTTCGGGGTGGTTGTGACGCACTTAACTAGAGCCTCTAGTCTGTTGACCAGAGGCTCTAGTTGCTCTAGTCGAAAGAGGTACAGATGAAGACCAAAGGCGCTCTGATCTGGGAGTTCAACCAGCCATGGTCGATCGAGGAGATCGAGATCGGCGACCCCGTCAAGGACGAGGTCAAGATCCAGATGGAAGCGTCGGGGATGTGCCATTCGGATCACCACCTGGTGACCGGTGACATCCCGATGGCCGGATTCCCCGTGCTCGGCGGCCACGAGGGCGCCGGCATCGTGACCGAGGTCGGACCGGGTGTCGAGCACATCGCCCCCGGTGATCACGTGGTGCTGTCGTTCATCCCGTCGTGCGGTGAGTGTCCGGCCTGCCAGGAGGGCCTGCGCAACCTGTGCGACCTCGGCGCGGGTCTGCTGGCCGGCACCGCGGTGTCCGACGGCACCCACCGCATCCACGCCGCCGACGGCACCCCGGTCATCCCGATGACCCTGCTGGGCACCTTCAGCCCGTACATGGTGGTGCACAAGAGCTCGGTG
The DNA here is from genome assembly GCF_046330795.1 of Mycobacterium sp. Classification (GTDB taxonomy): domain Bacteria; phylum Actinomycetota; class Actinomycetes; order Mycobacteriales; family Mycobacteriaceae; genus Mycobacterium. Next base: position 77,898 of record NZ_JAXLSA010000004.1, read on the forward strand.
GTGAAGATCGACCCGACCATCCCGTTCGAGGTGGCCTGCCTGGTCGGCTGCGGCGTGACCACGGGCTACGGCTCGGCGGTGCGCAGCGGCGACGTGCGCCCCGGTGACGACGTCGTGATCGTCGGCGTCGGCGGTGTGGGCACCGGCGCGCTGCAGGGCGCGCTGAACGCGGGCGCACGCAACGTGTTCGCGGTCGACCCGGTCGAGTTCAAGCGGGACAACGCGCTGAAGTTCGGCGCCACCCACGCCTACCCGGACATCTTCAGTGCGATGGCCGGCGTCGCCGAGGTCACCAACGGGCGGATGGCGCACAAGACCATCGTCACCGTCGGTGAACTCAAGGGCGAGGACATCGACCACTACATGAACATCACCGCCAAGGGCGGCACCGTCGTGGCCACCGCGGTCGCGAACATGGCCAGCAGCGACGTCAAGCTGAACCTGTCGATGCTGACCCTGCTGCAGAAGCGCCTGCAGGGCACCATCTTCGGCGGCGGCAACCCGCACCACGACATCCCGCAGCTGCTGAGCATGTACAAGGCGGGGCGGCTGAACCTGGACGACATGGTCACCCGGCAGTACAAGCTCGAGCAGATCAACGACGGCTACGCCGACATGCTCGAGGGCCGCAACATCCGCGGCGTCATCCGCTACACCGACGCCGACCGGTAACCGGCTTCCTCCCGCGAGCAGACGCAAAGGACCCCTTTTCGGCGACGAGAGGGGGTCCTTTGCGTCTGCTCGGCAGCTTAGGGTGGTGCCATGGCCTCCATCTTCACGAAGATTATCAACGGCGAGATCCCGGGTCGGTTCGTCTACGAGGACGACGAATTCGTCGCCTTCCTGACCATCGAGCCGATGACACAGGGCCATACCCTGGTGGTCCCGCGCGCGGAGATCGATCAGTGGCAGGACGTCGACCCGGCCGTGTTCGCCCGCTGCATGGCCGTCGCGCAGCGCCTCGGCCGCGCGGTGACCAAGGCCTTCGGCGCGCAGCGGGCGGGGCTGCTGATCGCCGGACTCGAAGTGCCGCACCTGCACGTGCACGTGTTCCCGGCCTACAACCTCACCGACTTCGGCTTCGCGGGAGTGGACCGCAATCCGTCGCCCGAATCCCTGGACGAAGCTCAGGCCAAGATCAAAGCCGCTCTGGCAGAACTGGATTGACCAATTCGGCGTCGTCGGCCACATCCCCGAAGTCGTCGGTGTCCTCGGCGTGCTCCGCCGCATCCGCCACCCGCGGCAGCGCCACCCGGAACCGGCAGCCCCGCCCCGGCGCCGTCGTCACCGTGACGGTGCCGTTGTGGGCGTGCACCAGCGAATCGACGATGGACAGGCCAAGCCCCGTGCCGCCGCTGCTGCGGGTGCGCGACGAGTCGGTGCGATAGAACCGCTCGAACACCCGCTGCGCATCATGCTGATCCATGCCCGGCCCCTGATCGACCACCTCGAGCACCGCCTCGTCACCGACGGTGCCCACCCGCACGGTGATCCCCGCCCGTACGGGCGTGTGTTGCAGTGCGTTGGCCACCAGATTGCCCAGCACCTGTCGCAGCCGGGCCTCGTCGCCGACGACCTCGGGCGTGCCCGGCCCGTCGAACACCTCGAGGGTGATGTTGCGCTGTGGCGCAATGGATTGCGCGTCGTGGACCGCGTCGGTGGCCAGGGTCAGCAGGTCCACGCGGTGCTGATCCAAGGGACGCTGGGCGTCCAGGCGGGCCAGCAGCAACAGATCCTCGACCAGCAGGCCCATCCGCCGGGATTCGCTCTCGATGCGTGACATCAGCATCTCGACGTCGCGCGCTGCGCCCTGGCGGTACAACTCGGCGAACCCGCGAATGGTGGTCAGCGGCGTGCGTAGTTCGTGACTGGCATCGGTGATGAACCGGCGCATCCGCAGCTCGGAACTGCGCGCCTGCTCCGCGGACTGGTCCGACGACGCGACCGCCCGCTGGATCTGCGCCAGCATGCCGTTGAGCGCGAGCGAGAGCCGACCGACCTCGGTGCGTGGATCACGTTGCGGCACACGGCGATCCAGCTCACCGGCGGCGATCGCGGCAGCCGTGCGCTCCACCTCCACCAGGGGCCGCAGGCTGCGGTGCACCACGGCATAGCCGACGATGCCGAGCACCAGCAGCACCGCGGTCCCGATGCCGAACTGCGCATACACCAGCGACCGCAGCGTCGACTCCACGTCGGAGAGGTCCATGGCGACCGTGGTCAGCTCACCCTCCGGGCCGCGGACCGACACCGCCCGCCACCGCACGTGCGAACCGTCCATCGAGCCGACCGTCGTCGGGTCCGGGCCGACATCGTTATCGTCGGGCAGATCGGGCTCTGCGTCCCGGTCGTTGACGGCGATCCAGACCTGGCCGTCCTGGCCGATGCCCCGCACGTAGAAGTTCGACGGCGGCCGTCCCGGATTGGGCACCTCGGTGGCGACCGGAGACGTCCGCCGCGGCGCCTGCGCCCAACTGTTGGACGCGTCGATGAGCGTCTGGTCGACACGGTTGATCAGATCGGCGCGCAGGATGGTGGTGACGGCGATGCCGGACGCCAGCAGGCCCATCGCCACCAGCACCAGGGTGGCCGCCACCAGCGCCACCCGCAGCGGAATGCCGGGCCGCACGGATCGGGACATGGCGCCCATTGTCCGCTAGCGGGGCTCCCGCAGGACATAGCCGACACCACGCAATGTGTGCAGCAGCCGCCTCTCCCCCGTGTCGATCTTGCGCCGCAGGTAGGAGACGTAGGACTCGACGACGTTGACGTCACCGCCGAAGTCGTAGCGCCACACGTGGTCGAGGATCTTCGGTTTGCTCAGCACGGTTCCGGCGTTGATCACGAAATACCGCAGCAGCGTGAACTCCGTCGGCGACAGCGACACCGGCTCACCGGCCTTCCAGACCTCATGGGTGTCCTCGTCCAGCTCGATGTCGGCGAAGGACAACCGCGACGTCCGGACCTCCTCGGCGCCCCGATTGGTCCGGCGCAGGATGACCCGCAGCCGCGCCACCACTTCCTCCAGGCTGAACGGCTTGGTCACGTAGTCGTCGCCGCCCAGGGTCAGGCCGGTGATCTTGTCCTGCAGGGTGTCGCGGGCCGTGAGGAACAGCGCGGGCGCATCGATGCCGTCGGCGCGCAGCCGGCGCAGGACCCCGAAACCGTCCATCCCCGGCATCATCACGTCGAGGATCACCGCGTCGGGCTTGATCTCGCGCGCACGGTCGAGCGCCGCTGGGCCGTTGTCGGCCGTGTATACCTCGAAACCCTGGAATTTCAGGCTGACCGACAGCAATTCCACGATGTTGGTCTCGTCGTCGACGACGAGCACACGGGCTTCGGGCGTTGTCTGAGTGCTCACGGGCGCAGCCATTCCTTCAATGTCCTCCCAGTTCCTTCCCCATCGTCTTCCAGGTTCCTGCCAGTTTCCTGTGAATGGCCCGCCGGCCACTCCCTAGACTGATTGCCATGGACCTGGGCAAGAACCTGGTGAACTTGGCATTCGCCCCGGTACGTGCCGGTGCGGCCGTTGCGGAGGCCGGCCTGGGCATCGCCGAGAACGTCATCGGCCGGGCGCGCCGGACCGCCGACGAGGCCAGCAAGCAGGCCGCACCCGTGGTGCTGCAGACGCTGGGGCTCGGCGACACGGTCGACGGCGTCAACAAGGTGGCCCGGGTCGCCAACGAACTACTCGACGACGACGCGCCCCTGGGCCGGGCGATCGCCCCGGGCGGCTCGCTGGACCGGCTGTTGCGGCCCGGCGGCCTGCTCGACCGCATGAGCGAACCCGGCGGCCTGGCGGATCGGCTGACCGCCGAGGGCGGCACCCTCGAACGGGCCCTGAAGCCGGGTGGCGTGCTGGAACGCCTGCTGGCGGAGGACGGCCTGTTGGAGCGGCTGCTGGCCGACGACGGCCTGACCGACCGCCTGCTCGCCGAAGAGGGCGTGATCGACAAGCTGACCGCCGCCAACGGGCCGTTGCAGCAGCTCGCCGACCTGACCGACACCATCAACCGGATGGGTCAGGGATTGCAGGCGATGGAGCCGACGGTCGAGGCGTTGCGCGACGCCGTGATCACCCTCGGCTCGGCGATGAATCCGCTGAGCAATTTTGCCGACCTGATTCCCCGGCCCGGCCGCAGCCGCCGGTACAGCACCCGGCCGACCACCTCGCCGCGCGTGATCGACCACCACGAATAGGCCGACAGGCTGTCAGACGCTGGGCAGCTGCATCGTCAGTAGGACTGGCCGTCGGCGTACCGTTGTCGCCGGTAGTAGCGACCGCTGCCGCGGTTCCTCGCCTTGTACGTCGGCAGCTGGCTGTCGCAGTTGGGACAGATCAGCCGCAAGTTCTCGCGATGATCATCGTTTGGGTCTCCGTTGATGTGATCGACGATCAGGACCAGGGACGCACCGTTCCAGCTGTTGTCCATGCCGCAGATCGAGCATCGACCGTCCTGTTGCTCGAAGAGGTAGTCCCGGACGTAGTGACCTTGATACGACGTGCGACCACAGACTCCGGTTTCCAGCCAGGCAGCCAAGAGCAACCGCCGGCGGTGTGACTGTTGGCATGCATTGGTGCAGAACACCTTTCGTCGCCGACCTTGGAGATTGAGTCCACACCCCAGACACGTGATCGACATGCGAAGACGTTAGCCATCAGCTCCGACAAGATGGAGCCCCCGGTCGGGATTGAACCGACGGCCTTCGCTTTACAAGAGCGGCGCTCTACCACTGAGCTACGGGGGCGTTCACCAACGTCTGCAGCAGATTATCAGCGATGCCCCTTGTCCCCGTTATCCACTCCGACCAACCGCCCGCGGTCACGCTGATCACAGCGGCATGGTGCTGGACCGCACCGGCGTTCTGTCCACGGGACCACGAACAACCCGGCCTGCCCCCGTTGTGCGCCGTCACCCCTCAGAGACGGCGCGCAACGGCGGGAAGCTGTCGCACAGGTCCGGGTGGTTCAGCTGCACCACCCGCTCCGGACGCGTCATCCCACGCAACGGGAAGTGCCCGAGCTCGTGCAGTCGAGCCCGATCGGGCAAGGCCTGCTCGACCAGATCGCAGGTGGCGCCGGACAGCAGCACCTGACCTCCGTGGCCCAGATCGCGCACCCGCGCAGCCCGGTTGACCGTGGGCCCCATGTATTTGTGCTCATCGCGCAGCTGCACCGTGCCGGTGTGCACCCCGACCCGCAGCCGCAATGGCGTGAGCGGTGCCTGCTGTAGGGCGAGCGCACACGCCACCGCGTCCGCGGCGTGCGCGAAGGCGATGACGAAGCTGTCACCCTCGCCCTGTTCGACCGGGCACACGCCGTGATGAGCCGGCACCAGGTGGCCGAGCAGACGATCCATGGCAACCAGCGCCGCCGCCATCACCACGGGCCGGGATTCCCACAGCCGGGTGGAGCCCACCACATCGGCCAGCAGCAGCGTCACGGTTCCGGTGGGTAGTACTGCGTCAGAGTTGTTGGACACCTGCGTCTTTCGCGGCGAGTAGATCACGCGCTCCGACGGCGAGGATCCGGCCAGCGAGCGGACGACGAGTGACATGCGATCCCCCGATCACGAGAACTCAGCGAGGTGATTGGTTTCGATTACGAGCTCAATCCTGCTGTGTCACAGCCGCTGTCGCGATCATGCCCACAACACAGTCGGGGGTGGTGTGTGCACCCCTCGGCGATCAGACTGCGGCGGTGACGACGGCGACGATGCGGGTCCCGCGCCCGGCGGCGCTGTCGACTGCCAGGGTGCCGCCGATCGATGACAACCGGTCGGTCATGTTGACCAGACCGTGGCCACGCAGCGCAGGATCGAATCCGCGCCCGGTGTCGGCGATCACGAGGGTCAACGTCCCGTCGACGTCCCGCGCGGTGATGGTCACCGTGGTACCCGGGCCGCCGTGTTTGGTGGCGTTCTGCAGCGCCTCGCTGCAGCAGTAGTACAGCGCCGCCTCGGTCGGCGCCGGATACCGTCCGACGCCATGCAGGTCCAGCTGCGCCGGGACCGCGGACCGCGCGGCCAGGGTGGGCAGCGCTTCGGGCAGACCGCCGCTGATGAGCAGTGCCGGATAGATGCCGTGGGCCAGGCGGCGGATCTCGACGATCGAGGTCTCGACGAGCTCGGAGGCCTCGGCCAGCAGCGCGCGTGATTGGTCCGGTTCGGCGTTGCGCGCGAGTCCGAGCAGCACCGACAGCGCGACGAGATGCTGCTGGGCACCGTCGTGCAGATCCCGCTCGATCCGGCGCCGCTCTTCGTCGGCGGCAGTCGCCAACCGCGTCCGGGACGCGGTGAGTTCGGCGGCGCGCTCGGCAAGCCGTCCCTCGGAGGTCCGCAGCGCCGCGGCGTTGTTCCACACGATCACCAGCAGGTGGAACGCATGCACCGGAACGGCGCCGACGATGAACGCGACGCCGACCCACCGCGGTGCCGCCGCATCCGCGGCCGCGGCGGGCATGAAGCGCGCGCTGATGGACATCACGGCCATCGCGAGCACGCACAATCCGGTGATGACGGTGAAGACCAGGCCCTGCTGCCAGCGCATGTAGGGCTCGGCGAAGACAACGGGCACCAGTGCGACCAGCACCATCACCGGCAGGAGGCCCGGAAAGACGAAGGTGACGATCGAGGTGGCGATCCAGGTTCCGATACAGACCAATGTGATCGAACGCTGATAGTCGCCACGGCGGGCCAGCCGCAGGGCCACGGCGAGCACGACGCAGTGCGCGGCGCAGATCGCGGCGAGCACCAGATACCAGATCGAGCGCAGGATCCAGAAGTACTCCCAGACCGGGAGCGCGACGCCGGCGCCGGCCCACATGGCCATGTGCGCCAGGATGAACAGCTGGAATCGGGCGGCGGTGAACTGGTTGACCAGCTGGTGGCCCAGGACCGAGGACGACCGGACCGCCAATGTCAGCAGCACCTTGGGCACCCGCCAGTGCGGCATCAGCTCACCGGGCAGCGGGGCCTTCAGGTCGCGGTTGCCCATATCCGGCCCAACACGTCCGGTGCGAGCCGTTCCTTGTGCAGGTACGCGGTCGCTCCGCAGCTCGACGCCGCGGCCGGCAGATCTTCGAGGTCGTAGGTCGACATCAGAACGACGACGACGTCGGGGTTCGCGGCGCGGATCTGCCGGGTGGCCTCGATGCCGCCCATGCCCGGCATGTGGATGTCCATGAGCACGATGTCGGCGGCGCCGTCCCGGAGCGCGGCGACGGCCGATTCACCGGTTTCGCATTCGCCGGCCATCACAAAGCCGTCCATCGCAGCCAGGGTCGCGGCGGTCGCCCGCCGGAAGGTGGCCTGATCGTCGATGACCCAGACCCGCACACACTCTCCTGACACCGTGTCATCGTGGCCGACATGTTTGCCCCGCGCGAGGGTGTACACACCACCATCGGGGGTCGATCGGTCATGGCGATCCGTCGTCGCCGAGGAACATCAGCACCGCCTTGACGCGGCGGTCAACGGAGTCGTCAACGGTCAATTCGAGCTTGGCGAAGATCGAGTTGATGTGCTTCTCCACGGCCCGCTGGGACAGCACCAGACGCTGCGCGACCGTCCGGTTGCTGAACCCGGTCGCCAGTTCGCTGAGCACTTCGCGCTCCCGCGCGGTCAACCGGCTCAGCATCTGGACGGACCGCGGTTGGGCCAGCAATGCCTCGACGACCAACGGGTCGAGCACCGTACCGCCGTCTGCCACCTGGCGAACCGCGTCGTGCAGTTCCTCGAACCGGGCCACCCGTTCCTTCAGCAGGTAGCCGCGGCCGGCCGTACCGCGCTCCAGCAGACCTGCGGCGTAGCCGGGATCGGCGTAGTTCGACAGGACGATCACCCCGATGTGCGGATGCGCGGTGCGCATCCAGCGCGCCAACCGGATGCCCTCATCGGTCGACGTGGGCGGCATGCGGATGTCGGTCAGGACGATCGTCGGCGAGTGTTCGGCGACCAGGGCGACCGCGGCATCGTAGTCCTCGGCGACGCCCACGACGGTGACGTCGGGATCCGTCGACAGCGCGCGCACCACACTGTCGCGGACCAGCAGAGAATCCTCCGCCAGGACGACCGAGATCCGATCACTCACGTTGCGCGCCCCTCCCCGGGCCCTGTCTTGCCCCAAACGTACGGAAGGGCGGAAAAGATCGAGGCGGATTTCGCCATTTCGTCCGGTTGGCGGCGCATGGCCGTCTCCGGAGGTGATCCGACCCAGGGGTGTGGCCCAGATCACTGTCGAACCCTCGCTCAGGCGTTCTTCAGCCAATACCCGCATACTGACGCGATGTCCAGCAGCCGCCACCGCATGCCTCCGGCACACGCCGGATGGCGGCGGCGTGCGGTACGCGGCTTCACCGCGGTGGCCTCCACCGTGGCCCTGCTGGCGACCGCGCTGGGCTGGTATTCGGTGCACGGACTTCTCGGCGGGATCAACGTTTCGCAGGCCCTCGGCGCCGACGCGCCGCGCTCCGCCGGCGGCGAGATGAACCTGCTGCTGATCGGTCTGGATTCCCGGAAGGATCAACACGGCGACGACCTGCCGCAGGAGATCCTCGACCAGTTGCACGCCGGGGACTCCGAGGCCGGCGGCTACAACACCAACACCCTGATCCTCGTTCACGTCGGCGCCGACGACAAGGTGGTCGCATTCTCGATCCCACGCGACGACTACGTCCCGTTCAACGGCATCCCGGGCTACCAGAACATCAAGATCAAAGAGGCCTACGGCCTGACGAAGGCCCACACGGAACAGCAGCTGGCCGACGAGGGCGTGACCGACCGCGAGGAGCTGGAGACCAAGGGCCGCGAAGCGGGCCGCACGGCCACTCTCAAGGCGGTCCGCAATCTGACCGGAGCGCCGATCGACTACTTCGCCGAGGTCAATCTGGCCGGGTTCTACCACCTCACCGACAATCTCGGTGGCGTGACGGTGTGCCTGAATCAGGCTGTGCACGACGACTATTCGGGTGCCGACTTCCCCGCCGGGATGCAGACCCTGAACGCGTCGCAGGCATTGGCCTTCGTCCGCCAGCGCCATGGCCTGCAGAACGGCGACCTGGACCGCACGCATCGTCAGCAGGCGTTCCTCATCTCGGTGATGCACCAACTGCAGGAAGCCGGAACATTCGGCGACATCGGCAAACTGCGCAGCCTGGTCGACATGGCGCATGAGGACGTGGTGCTGTCCTCGGGCTGGGGCGAGCAGCAGTTCAGTCGGCTCTCCGCGCTGGCCGGCAGCGATGTCGAGTTCCGCACGCTGCCGGTGGTGCGCTACGAGAACGTCAACGGTCAGGACGTGAACATCGTTGACCCGGAACAGATCCGGACCGAGGTGGCCACCGCGTTCGGGATGAGTGCGCCGGCGACCAGCACACTCGCCACACCCGGGTCGGACACCGTCGTCGACGTCGTCAACGCCAGCCGCACCGTCGGCCTGGCGGCCACGGTGTCGGCCGACCTCACCGGCCGCGGCTTCACCACCGGCGAGGTGCGGGACCCGACGTCCACTGAACCGCACTACACCTCGGTCGCCTACGGGGCCGGCGCCGACACCGACGCCCACAGCGTCGCCGCCATGCTCGGCATCGAGGCGGGCGCCTACCGCGACGACAGCTTGGCGCCCAACCACATTCGCGTCATCCTCGGCGAGAGCTTCGACGCGTCGGACATCCAGAGCACGTCGAGCTACTACGGTTCAACCTCGTTGCCGACCACCACCGCGGCGGTCGATCAGCTGGCCTACGAGACCAGCACGATGCCGACGCCGGAGGTCGGGCACGCGGTGACGGCCGGGGCGGGCGGCAGTATTCCCTGCGTCAACTGACTGGCACGATGAACCGATGATCCGGATAGCGACCATCGGGACCAGCACCATCACCCGGACCTTCCTCGACGCGGCCGCCGCGGTGCCCGAGGTCACCGTCACCACGGCCTATTCGCGCGACGGCGACCACGCCCGCCGGTTCGCCGCGGAGACCGGCATCCCCGGTAGCGCATCCGATCTGGACGCGCTGCTGGCATCGGCCGATATCGACGCGGTGTACATCGCCTCGCCCAACGCCATCCACTTCGCGCAGGCGCTGCGCACGGTCGAAGCCGGCAAGCATGTGCTGGTGGAGAAGCCCGCGGTGCTCACCCCGGCGGATTTCGCGACGCTGACGGACGCCGCCGCCCGGACGGGTGTGATCGTCCTGGAGGCGATGCGCAATGCGTATGACCCCGCCCTGGCGGCCATCGCGGATCTCAGCGCGCAGCTGGGCCCGGTTCGTCGAGCGTCGTTCGCGTACTGCCAGCGCTCGGCCCGCTACGACAAGGTGCTCGCCGGGGAGCGGGTGAACATCTTCGATCCGGCACTCGGTGGCGGTGCGCTCTACGACCTCGGCGTGTACTGCGTGAGCGCAATGGTGTCGATGTTCGGCGAGCCCGAGCGGGTGTCCGGTTGGGCCGTACCGATCCCCGGTGGCGCCGACGGCTGCGGTGCGGCGCTGGCGTACAACGGCGAGTACATCGTGGACCTGTCGTACTCGAAGATCACCGCCTCCGCGCGCGGCGGCGAAATCCAGTCCGAGCGAGGCACTCTGACATTCGACAGCGTTGCGGAGCCCCGGTCGGCCCGGGTGACGATGCTGGACGGAACGGTGACCGAGCATGCCTTCGACGGTCCGCGCAACAACATGGTCCACGAGATCCGGCGATTCGCCGAACTGATCGACGGCGACGGTGGGGTCGCCCGGGATCACGCCCGCACGCTGGCCACACTGCGGGTGGTCGAGGCCATCCGGGCCTCGCTGTGACGATCCGCGGTCAGACGACCCCGCGTAGCGCGTCGGCCCCGAACAGTGGCTCGAACATCGCCGAGTAGTCCGGCCCGCGGCGCACCTGCATGCCGCCGTCGACGTTGATGATCTGCCCGGTGACGTAGCTGGCCGCGTCCGACAGCAGGAACAACGAGACGTTGGCGATGTCCTCGACCTCGCCGATGCGCTCGAGCGGCGTGCAATCCCGATAGTCGGCGCTGACCTCCGGCGACATCAGTACGGCCTCGGTCAGCTCGGTCCGGATGAGGCCCGGCCGGATGCCGTTCACGCGGACCCCGGACGTCCCGAGTTCGTCGGCGGCGAGTTTGACCATGTGGTCGACGGCGGACTTCGCGGGGCCGTAGGCGCCGAACCAGCGGTGGGTGTTGCTGGCCGCGATCGACGAGATCCCGATGAAGGATCCGCCGCCGCCGCGCACCATCGCCCGCGCCGAGTGCTTGAGGACGTACATCATGCCGTTGACATTGAGATCGATGACGCCGCGCCACAATTCGGAATCGATCTGGGTGATCGGACCGACGGTGTTGCTGCCGCCGGCGCTGTTGACCACGCCGTCGAGCTTGCCCTTCCAGGCCACCACGGCGTCCACGACGCGCGCGACGTCGTCCTCGTTGGTGATGTCGGCGGCCTCGCAATTCACCTGGCCGCTGCCGCCCGCCCGGATCTCGTCGGCCGCGGCGGCCAGCCGATCCGCGGTCCGGCCCATCAGCATGACGTTGGCGCCAGAGGCCACCAGCGCCGCGGCGACACCCTTGCCGATCCCGCTGCCCCCACCGGTGATCAGATACGTCCGATTGTCGAAGGACAGCTGCACAGCGACCCCTTCAGAGAGAGAACTGGAACACGTTCCAGTATGGAACCACAGCCGGACTGCGGTACGTCAGGGAACGTCCTTGCGCGACGGCTGGGTCTTCGGCGCGGTCCGCCAATCCTGCACATCGGGCGGCTGCGCCACCGGGAAACGGTTCTCATTCTTGGCGGCCCAGTGCGCGTGCCCGAGCTCGTGGATATGGAACGCATGCCGCAGGGCCTCACTGAAGCCCATCGCGTCGGAGGCGGCGTTCACCGAATCCTTGATCAGCAGGGTGGCCATCGTCGGGCGCTCGGCGATCCGCCGGGCGAACTCCAGGGTCTTGTCCTCGAGTTCGGCGACCGGGAACACCTTGGACACCATGCCGAGGCGGTAGGCCTCGTCGGCGTCCAGCGAATCACCGGTCAGCAGCAGTTCCTTGGCCTTGCGGGGGCCGAACTCCCACGGATGCGCGAAGTACTCGACCCCGGGCATCCCGAGCCGGGACGCCACCACGTCGCTGAACTTGGCGTTGTCGGCGGCCACGATGAGGTCGCAGGCCCAGATCAGCATCAGCCCGGCCGAGATCGCGTTGCCCTGCACCTGCGCGATGGTGATCTTGCGCAAATCGCGCCACCGGACGGTGTTCTCGAAGTAGTAGTGCCACTCCTGCAGATAGAGCGATTCGACGCGGCCCTCCCGGGTGGCGCCGTCGATGCGGAAGCTCGGGTGCTGGTTCGGCCCGGGCGTGTAGTCCCGCAACTGGGCGTCCGAGCCGAGATCGTGTCCGGCCGAGAAGTTCTTTCCGCGGCCGGCCAGGATGATGACCCGCACCTGGTCATCGGCCTCGGCGCGCCGGAAGGCGTTGTCGAGCTCTACCAGCAGGCTGCGGTTCTGGGCGTTGGCCTCGGCCGGCCGATTCAGCCAGATGCGGGCGATACGACCCTCGTCGAGGGTCTCGTACTCGATGAACTCGGCAGCGTCGGTATCGACGGACTCGTCAGGCCTGGCCATGCCTGCACATTACAACTGACCCCCGGAATGTCACGCGGTGGGGGCGACCTGGCCGACGTCCCGTAAAATCGAACAATGGCTGCAAAGAATGACCCCGCCGAGATCGACGACGTCGAGCCGTTGGCCGACACCACCGCGAGCCAGGCGCGCCGCGTTGTCGCCGCCTATGCCACCGACGCCGACGAATGTCGGGTGTTCCTCGCCATGCTCGGAATCGGTCCGTCGAAACTCGAGGTCTAGTGGCGGCCGGAGGGCTCTCCGGAGAATCCGACTTCGTCGTCGTCGCCAACCGGCTCCCGGTGGACATGGAGCGCCGACCCGACGGCTCCACCACCTGGAAGCGCAGCCCCGGTGGGCTGGTCACCGCGCTCGAACCGATCCTGCGCCGCCATCGCGGGGCCTGGATCGGCTGGCCCGGCATCGCCGACGAGATCCCTGGCGACGGCGAACCCGAGCCGATCGAACAGGACGGCCTCACGCTCGTTCCGGTCGGGCTGAGCACGCAGGAGGTCGCCGACTACTACGAGGGCTTCTCCAACGCGACGCTGTGGCCGCTCTACCACGATGTCATCGTCCGGCCCGAGTACCACCGGCACTGGTGGGACAGCTACGTCGAGGTCAACCGGCGCTTCGCCGAGACCACCGCACGCACGGCCGCGCCCGGCGCCACCGTGTGGGTGCAGGACTACCAGCTGCAGCTGGTGCCCAAGATGCTGCGGATGCTGCGCCCGGATCTGACCATCGGCTTCTTCCTGCACATCCCGTTCCCGCCGGTCGAGCTGTTCATGCAGATGCCGTGGCGCACCGAGATCATCGAGGGCCTCCTGGGCGCGGACCTCGTCGGCTTCCACCTCGCCGGCGGCGCGCAGAACTTCCTCGTCCTGGCGCGCCGCCTGATCGGCGCCAACACCTCCCGCGCCACCATCGGTGTGCGGTCACGGTTCGGCAGCATCCAGGTCGGCTTCCGAACCGTGAAGGTGGGTGCCTTCCCGATCTCGATCGACTCGGCCGACCTGGACCAGAAGGCCCGCAACCGCGACATCCGGCGCCGGGCCCGCGAGCTCCGCACCGAGCTGGGCAATCCGCGCAAGATCCTGCTGGGCGTCGACCGCCTCGACTACACCAAGGGCATCGACGTCCGTCTGCAGGCCTTCGACGAACTCCTCGAGGACCAGCGGATCGACCGCACCGACACCGTCCTGGTCCAGCTGGCCACCCCGAGCCGCGAGCGGGTGGAGAGCTACCGGTTGCTGCGCGACGACATCGAACGGCAGGTCGGCCGGATCAACGGCGAGTACGGCGACGTCGGCCGGCCGGTGGTGCAGTACCTGCACCGGCCGGTGCCGCGCAACGACCTCATCGCGTTCTACGCGGCGGCCGACGTGATGCTGGTGACACCCCTGCGGGACGGTATGAATCTGGTGGCCAAGGAGTACGTGGCGTGCCGCAGCGACCTCGGCGGAGCGCTGGTGCTCAGCGAATTCACCGGTGCCGCAGCCGAACTCAGGCAGGCCTACCTGGTCAACCCGCACGACCTGGACGGGGTGAAGGACGGCATCGAGGCCGCCCTGAACCAGCAACCCGAGGACGGCCGGCGGCGGATGCGCGCCATGCGCCGGCAGGTGCTGGCCCATGACGTCGACCGCTGGGCGCGTTCGTTCCTCGACGCGCTGGCCGGCCGGGCGTCCAGGCTCGACTGAGTCGCCGCCCGCACCGACCCAGCGCCCGCTGCGACATTGTTCGAGAAGGCGTCGCAGGCAACGCTTACTCGATGCGGCAGCAGCGTCAGATCGGCCGGATGTAGTTGATCAACCAGTGGCCGTCGACCTTCTGATAGTCGACCTGGAGCCGACTGCCGTCGTAGGCCGGCTGCCGGGACTTGTCGGTGATGGTGCGATTCATGTACACCAGCACCGAACCCGAATCCCGTTGGGCATCAAGCAGACCCACGCCGACGACGTTGGCCTGGGCGACCACCTGACGGTCGCGGGCCTGCGGGATGATGTCCTTGTTGACCCGATCCTCGAATTCCCTGCGGTACTCCGGCGTCAGGTAGTTGGCCGCGTCGCCGAGACTGCGTTCGACGGTCTGGTAGTCGTAGCCGAACACCTTCGGGATCTGATCGGCCGCCATCGGGATCAGTGCGTCCCGGGTGGCCTGCTGCGCACGCACCAGCACACGACCCCAGTACAGCGCGCCACCGATGGCGCCCAGGGCCACGATCCCGGCCGTCGCGACCACCACCAACAGCAACGACAGCGTGCTGCGCAACCGGCCCATCAGTTACCACCGTCCGGATACTTGAGGTCGTAGCCGGTCATCCGGCCGTTGTCGTCCTCGTGCACGATCACCCGCAGCCGGTAGGCCTGCGACGGCTTGTTGACCCCGTCGATGTCGGTGACGGTGACCCGCACAGCCACCAGAACGGATGCGTTGTCGCTCGTCTCGTCGATGCGCTCCAGCGCGGCACCGTTGACGACGGCCTCGGAGCTGGCGCGCGTATCGCGGAACATCGCCTTGAGATTGTCGACGTTCTGGTTCTGGCTCAGCATGTCCCGCAGCGGTCCGCTGGTCCCGTCGACGAAGGTGTTGACGCTCTTGTCGATGTCGTCCTGGGTATAGCTGAACATGTTGACGACGGTCTGCTGCGCGGTGTCGACGAACCGCTGCTGCCGGGCCTCGGCCGCCGCAGCAGCGTGCCGCTGATTGTTCAATTCCCATACGCCCCAACCGAGTCCGGCCGCCAACACCAGGGCGCACAGCGAACC
This sequence comes from Mycobacterium sp., assembly GCF_046330795.1. Taxonomy (GTDB): domain Bacteria; phylum Actinomycetota; class Actinomycetes; order Mycobacteriales; family Mycobacteriaceae; genus Mycobacterium. The sequence continues at coordinate 93,292 of NZ_JAXLSA010000004.1, forward strand.
CACCAGCACGGCGGCCGCCAGATTGGGGCGGCGGCGCGGCGGCGGCGCGACGGTCATCGACACCTTCGGGGCCCGCGGATTCGCCGTCGGCGCATCCAGCGCGGTGGTCAGCGTTGCGGCCGCGGCGTCGGCCGATGCCGGGCCGGCGGCCCGCGACGCGCGGCGGCGGACCGGCCGTCCGGGCTCGACGAGATGCCCCGAGCCCCCGGAATCCGTTGCGATGTCCGGAGTATCGGCCATCAGGCCTGCCTCGGGTCGCTCATGAGATCCACCCAGCTTTCCGCGGGCGATGTCTTCGCGGCGCCTCCGGTGAAGACGCCGATGTTGCCCGACGGGTCGATGAACTTACCGTCCCGATCGTACGTGCCGAAACCGGGCCCGCTGGCCTGCGGCTGCGGGGCTTCGGCCGGCAGCGGCGGGGCCGCTGGATCCGGCACCGGTCCCGGCGGCGGCCCGGGCGCCTCCAGCGGCGGCCGCGCGTACGGCGGCACGATCTGATCCTGGGGGGCGAAGAACGGCCACGGCGGTGGCGGCGGACCGTCGACCGGCGGCACCGGGAGCGGGAACGGCGCATTCGGCGCCGGCCCGGGCCCGGGCACCGCACCGGGCGGCAACTGGACCGACGGCGGACCCGGATCGTAGTCCGCACCGGGCGGGATGAACGGGAACTTGTTGGGCGGCAGGATATTCCGGCCGTCCTGGACCGGCGTGCCGTAGGGGATCGGGGCACCGCGCCACGGATTGGCGGCCAGCGGCACGAACCCGACCGGGTCACGGCACAGCTGCACGGTCGGCGCCCGCTTACCCGGGTACTCCATGCACGGGTAGTTGCGCGCACCGCGCACCACCGTCGGATCGTTCTGGGCCGCTTTGCAGTACATGTCGGTGGGCAGATCGCGCAGGGTCTCGTCGGCCGGCGAACGGATCTGGGTGGCGGGCAGGAAACCGACGTTGCAGGTGGGCGGGTCGCCGAGGTCGATCTTGAAGTCCAGCTTGCCGCCCTCGTCGGGTGGCAGGCCCTCGCCCACCGTGAGCAGGGCGCTCATCAGCGCCGGGAAGATCACCAACGCCTGCTCGAGCGACTTGTGGTAGATCACGCCGATCCGGCCCAGGTTGGCCAGGTTGGCCGCCAGCATCGGGAACGTGGGGCGGATGCCGCTGAACGCGGTGTCGACCTCTTGGGCGGCGCCCGGTGCGGTCTGCAGCAGCGACCGGAACTGCGGATCCGCGCCGTTGAGGTTGTTGGTCAGCCGGGCCAGCCCGTCGGCCAGGCTGCGGATGTCGTCGCCGCTGCGCAGTTGCGCGTCCAGGAACGGACCCGCCTGGTCGATGAGTTTGGTGGTCTCGTCCACGTGCGCGTTGGCCGTGTCGATGATGACGCGGGACGACTGGATCAGCCGGGCGAGTTCGGGCCCGGATCCGTTGAACGCCTTGAAGGTCTCCGACAGCAGGTCCTTGAGCCGGGCGTTGTCGATGCTGCTGACGAGTTGGTCGGCCTGCGCGAGCAGGTCGGCGACGTCCTGTCCGACGAACGTCCGGTCCTGCCCGATGGTGTCGCCGTCGCGCAGGATTGCCGCCGGGGCCTGCCCCTGCGCCTGCTTCGGGGGCACCAGGTCGATGTACTGCTCGCCGACCGCGGACACGCTCTTGACCGTGGCGGTGACGTTCTCGGGGACCGGCGTGCCGCTGTTGAGCCGCATGTTGGCCACCACGCCGTCGTGGTTGAGTCCCAGCTGCTCGACACGGCCGATCGTGACACCGCGATAGGTGACGTTCGCGTTGGGGTAGATGCCGCCACCGGTGGCGAACTCGGCATTCACCTTGTAGGTGCCCAGTCCCAACTTCGCGGGCAGGTGCAGGAAGAACACCGAGATGGCGCCCACCGCGAGCACCGTGACGAGGGCGAAGATCGCCAGCTGGATTCGGGTCAGACGGGTCAGCATCAGTGCGGCTCCGACGTCTGGGTGGCCGTGCCCGGCGGAATCTTGAACGGATCGGCCGCCTGACCGGACAGATTGGCCATGGCGCCCAGCAGCATGTCGGGCGGGTTGACCACCTCGGAGAGGCGCTTCATGTTCGGGTCGAGCGCCGGGTTGGTGGTGAACACCGTCTCGCCGAGGCGGCGCAGCGTGAGGTCGAAGGTGACGAACACGTTGAGGTAGTCACCCCGCACCGCCTGCCGCAGGTACTTGTAGTGGAACGGGAACGTCGGCAGGAATGACAGGTCCTTGATGAAGTAGTACGAGTAGTCGTTGAGCGCCTTGACCGCCGGAAAGAGGTCCTTGAAATCGGCGGCGAAGTCGTCCTTGGTCTTGGCCAGCACGTCGGCCGCGACGATGCCCACCCGGCGCAGGGCCGCGAAGGCGTCGACGATGTTGGCCCGGTTGGCGTTGAGGACCTGCAGCGCACCCGGCAGCGTGTCCAGTGCGCGGCCCAGGCTGTCCTTGTTGGACGCCAGGATCCCGGCGAACCGGTTGAGCCCGTCGGCGGCGGCGATGATGTCGTTGGTCTGCTGCGCCAGCGAGTCGGTCAGCTGCGCCAGCTTGGGGATCAGGTCGGTGAAGCTGCCGGCGCGGCCGGCCACCGCGGCATACGCCTCGTCGGTGATGTCCTGCAACGCCGCCAGATTGCCCTTGTTCACCACCATGCCCAGCGAGGACAGCACCTCTTCGGTGGTTGGGTAGCGGCCCGTCCGGGAGAGCGGGATGGTGGCACCCTCGGCCAGCCTGCCGGTTCCGGCTTCGGTTGTCGGCGCGGACAATTCGATGTGTTGCGAGCCCAGCAGGGACGTCTGCGCCACCTTGGCCATCGCGTTCGCGGGCAGGTTGACGTCGCGATCCAGCGACACCTTCACCGACGCATAGAACGTGCCGTCGGGCCGCTGCACCGCGTCGATGCCGGACACACTGCCGACCGTCACGTCGTTGACCATCACCGGGGAGTTCTGCGGCAGCGTCGCCACGTCCGGGAGTTCCACGTTGACGGTGTAGGAGCCTCGGCCGTGCCCACTGGTCCCCGGCATGTCGACGGAGTTCAGGCCACCGAACGAGCAGCCGGCCAGCAGGACCGCCCCGCAGCCGACCGCCGTCGCGCGGTACCCGATACGGAAAGCCTTGGCGCGCACTACCTTGCACGTGCCGGTCATCGGCCACCTCCGGTTGCCGGTGCGCCGGGCGCCGGTCCGGGGGGCGGTCCGGACCCCAGCACGGTCGCGGGTCCGGGCGAGATCTGGCCCTGCACCGCCGGCGGCGGGAGCACCAGGTCGCCCAGCGTCGCACCGGGCGGGATCACCGGCGGGGCCACCCCGGGCGCCGCCTGCCACTGCAGGTACGGCACCGGCGTCTGGGCCTTGGCCTGCGTCTCCGGTGTGTCGTAGATGACCTGACCCTTGTACGCGGTGATGCTGTTGATCGGGTGGAACAGCACCGGCGGGAAGTTCATGGTCAGCCGGCGCAGCACCGGGGCCATCCGCTCGCGGCAGATCTCGGCCCGCTTGTAGTTGTCGGGATTGGCGCCGGTCTCGAAGTTGCCGCCGCAGATGAACTGCACCGGGTTGGCGAAGTTCGGCAGCGACAGCACGCCCGCCACCGTGCCGACGGACGGGTTGTAGATGTTGTAGAAGTTGGCCAGGCCGTTCGGCGTGACATGCAGGACCTGCTCGATGTCGTCGTGCTGGTCCGAGAGGATCTTGGTGAACGACGCCAGCTGATCGACCGAATTGATCAAAGCGGTGTTGTTGTCCTTCAACAGGTTCCGGACATCACCCAGCGCCTTGTCGAGGGTGCCCAGGGTGGCATCGAGGCCCGTCGTGCTCTCGGCGAGCACCTGCGACACCGAGGCGACGTGGTTGGAGAACTGCACGATCTGCTCGTTGCTCGCCGACAGGGCGTTGACCAGGATCTGCAGGTTCTTGACCGTGCCGAACAGGTCTCCGCTGGAATCCCCGAGGCGCCCGGCGGTCTGCGACAGCTCGTGCAGCGCGTTGCGGAACGAGTCTCCGTTGCCGTCGAACGTGGTGGCCGCCTGATCGACGAACGTGCTCAACGGGCCCTGCAGCCCACCGTCCTTGGGGCCGAGTTGGGCCGACAGGTCGGTCAGTTCCTTCTTGACCTCGTCCCATTCGACGGGCACACCGGTGCGGTCCAGTCCGATGGTCCCGCCGTCGGCCAGCGTTGGGGCGTGGCTCGCGGCGTCGTAGGCGGGTGTCAGCTGAACGAACCTGGCCGCCACCAGGTTCGGCGAGATGATGATCGCCCGGGCATCCGCGGGCACCTGGACCTCGTCGCGAACCGACATCGTCACCTTGACGTCCTCGGCACGCGGCTCGACCGACTCGATCTTGCCCACCGGCACACCGACGACGCGGACGTCGTCACCGGGATAGAGGCCCACCGCGGAGGAGAACAACGCGACCACGGTGTGGGACTTGCGGTGCGGCCACAACAGCAGCATTCCGACCAGCGCGACGGCCAACAGCACGGCGGTCAGCCCGACGAGCCAGCTGCGGGCACCGGAGTTTCGGGTACGAGATTCGGTCATGGCGTCTTCGGCCTCAGGATCAGGCGTTCGGCGATCAGGCCCTTCAGGTAGTCCGACAGGCTGTCGGGCAGCTTGCCCGGCTGGAAGTAGCTGTCCAGCAACACTTCCGAGATGGTGGCCGGCGGCAGGCCGTAGAGGTTGATCTGGAATCCGGGGGCCGAACCCACGACCTCGCCCAGTGCGGTGGCATACGGGGGCAGCCGCTTGAGGGCCTCGCTGATGTGGTCGCGCCGGGAGTTCAGGTTCTCCATCACCTTGTTCAGCTGAACCAGCGCGGGACCGAACTCCTTCTGATTATCGGCGGTGAAACCGGAAATCTGTTGGGAGACATCGTCGATCCCGGCAATCAGGTTCGACAATGCCTGGCGCCGCTCGTCCAGGGCGGCGAACAGCTGATTGCCGTCGACCACCAGTTGGTTGACCTGTCCGGCCCGGTCCGCCAGCATCTTGGTGACCGACCGGGCGTGGCCCAGCAGGTCGCCCAGCGCTTCGTCCCGCTTGTTCAGGGTGCGCGACAGGCCGGCCACACCGTCGAGCGCACCGCGCAGCTGCGGTGTGGCATCGGCCAGGGTGTCGGTGAGCACGGACAGGGCCTGCTCGAACTTCGGCTTGTCCAGCGCCGCGGTGTTCTCGCCCAGATCCTGCAACGCGGTGCTCAGCGTGTAGGGAGTTGTGGTGCGGCCCAGCGGGATCGTAGTGGCCGACCCGCCGCCGGCCGGGGTGATCTCCAGCAGCTTCTCACCGAGCACGGTCTCGGTCTTGATGGCCGCCAGCGACTGCTCGCCCACCCGTACCTTGCGGTCGACGGTGAATCGCACCTTGGCCGCGGTGCCGGCCAGGCCGACGGACTCGACGTGACCGACCTTGATGCCCGAGACGTTGACATCGCTGCCGGGCGAGATGCCGGCGGCGTCGGTGAAGTACGCCTCGTAGGTCTTGCCCTGCGGCCAGAACGGCAGCCCGGTGTAGCCGAACGAGATCAACACGAGGCTGGCCACCACGAAGATGCCCAGAATTCCGGTTCGGACGGGATTGTGCCCGTCGTCAGCTGTCCTTGGCAGGAGCGCACCTCCCCTTGGACGGGTCCGGCGGTCCACCGAACGGGATCAGCACATCGCTGCCCGCGGGTCCGTTGATCTTCATCCGGATCGAGCAGTAGTAGATGTTGAAGAACGAGCCGTACGCGCCGAGGGCGTTGAGCCGCAGGTAGTTCTCGGCCAGCGGCTCGATCACCGCGTTCACGTCGGCCTGCCGGTCGTTGAGCGCCTGGGACAGCGGGCGCATGTTCTCGATCACGGCCTGCACCGGGCGGCGGCCCTTGGTCAGCATGTCGGTGAGATCCGCCGACGCCGACGCCAGCGGCGGGATCGCGCCGGCGATCGGGTCGGACCCCTGCGCCAGACCGGTGATCAGTTGCTGCAGCTTGTCCACCGAGGTGTCGAACTGGGCACCCTTGTCGTCCACGGTCTTCAGCACGGTGTTGAGGTTGTTGATCACGTCGCCGATCAGCTGATCACGCGCCGCCAGGTCGGTGGTGAACGAGCTGGTGCTGGACAGCATCTGCGACAGCGCCCCGCCCTGCCCCTGGAGCAGTTCGATCACCGCGTTGCTGACCTCGTTGACCTTGTTCCCGTCGAGGCCCTCGAGCACCGGCCGCAGACCGCCCAGCAGCGCGTCGAGATCCAGCGCCGGCTGGGTGTTGGTCTCGGCGATGGTCGCACCCGGCGCCAGCTTGCGCAGATCGCCCGGGCCCGAGGTGATTTCGAGGAAGCGGTCACCCACCAGGTTCTCGTAGCGGATCAGCGCACGGGTGGACGTGTAGAGCTGGTAGCGCTTGTTCACGTCGAACGTGACGTCGACGGTGTTGTCCGGGGCCAGCGCGATGTCGGTCACGGTGCCGACCGGCACGCCCGCGATCCGGACGTCCTGACCGGTCTTGAGTCGTGACGCGGTGCTGAACTTGGCGTGGTAGGTGTTGGTCGACGAGAAGCGGAACTCGCCGAACACCACGATCAGCCCGGCGGCCACCAGCAGCATGGCCAGCGTGAAGATGCCGACCTTGATCGCCGTGGAATTCGATTGCATCAGTACCGGTCCCGTTCCGCGAAGGCCCCGTTGAACAGGAACTGCAGGGTGGACGGCGCGTCGAACTGCAATTCGGTGTTCGGCTCGTAGGGCACGTAGGCGTTGTCGGTCACCAGGAACGGGGTGTGGTACGAGGAGCCGCCGAGTTGCTTGCCCGGAACATTGGGCAGGCCACGGCAATTCGGTCCGCCGGAGGCGTTGACGATCGGCAGGCTTTCCGGATACGTGTAGGCCGGCGCCCCGGGAATGAAGCTGGAGGACACGAACAGCCCGGGCCGCACACCGCCGATGACCGGTGCGAACTTGTCGACGGCGGTGGCCGTGCCCTGCAGGATGCAGCCGAACTCCGGGGAGTAGTCAGCCACCACCTTCAGCGGAGCGCGGACCCGGTTGATCGCCGCGACGTAGTCGTCGGCCGCCGGCGCGAACGCCTCGTAGGCGTTGTTGGCCAGCCCGGTGGTGGCCAGCAGCGTCGCGTTGAGGTTGTCCTGCTGGTCGACGATGGTGTCGGAGATCTTCGGCGCGTTGTTGAGCACGGTCACCAGATCCGGCCCGATGTCGCCGTAGATGTCGGCCACGGCCGCGGTCTGCGCCAGGTCGCTACGCAGGGTGGGCAGCTTCGGATTGACCTGGGCCAGCAGGGTATTCAGGCCCGCGAGGGTGGCCCCGATGTTGTCGCCGTTGTTGCGCAGGCCTTCGCCCAGGGCGGTCAGTGTCGCATTCAGCTCGACGGGGTCGATCTTGTGCAGTACGTCGGTCAGCGTCTGGAACAACGTGTTCACCTCGAGCTGCACCGACGACGCCGCCACCGTGGCGCCGTCGCGCAACGGTGAGCCCGACGGCGTGGCGGGCGGCTGGAACTCCACCGACTTCGCGCCGAACACCGTGTTGCCGGCGATACGCACCTCGGCGTTCGACGGGATGTACGGCATGTGCCGGCGGTCGATGGACAGCGTGAGCCGGGCCTGATCACCGGCATACGAGATGTCGGTGACCTTTCCGACCTGGATGCCGCGGTACTTGACCTTCGCGTCCCGTTCGGTGACCAGACCGGCCCGCGGCGCCATGACCGTCACCTTGTCGGTCGCGGTGAACGCGGACGTGTACGCCAGCACGGTGAAAACGACGGCCGCCAGGATCAGGCCGGCGAGGATCGCCGCCGCCACCCGCACGCGGGTCCCCCCGCCCGTCACGTCCGACATCGTGCCCCGCTAACCCGACAGGTTGAAGTTGCCGGAGCCGCCGTAGACGGCCAGGGAGATGAGCAGGGTGATCACGACGACGACGACGAGCGAGGTGCGAACCGCCTTGCCCACCGCGATACCGACACCCACGGGGCCGCCGGACGCGTTGTAGCCGTAATAGGTGTGCACCAGCATCACGGCGATGGACATGACGATGGCCTGCAGGAACGACCACAGCAGATCGGTCGGGATCAGGAAGGTGTTGAAGTAGTGGTCGTACAGGCCCGAGGACTGGTCGTTGATGAACACCGTGGTGAACCGCGCCGCGAAGAAGGCCGCGAGCACCGACAGCGAGTACAGCGGGATGATCGCGATGAGGCCCGCGACGATCCGGGTGGACACCAGATACGACACCGAGTGCACGGCCATCGACTCGACGGCGTCGATCTCCTCGGCCACCCGCATGGCCCCGAGCTGGGCGGTGGTGCCGGCACCGATGGTCGCCGCCAGCGCGATCCCGGCCACCACCGGCGCGACGATGCGGACGTTGAGGAAGGCCGACAGGAACCCGGTGAGCGCTTCAATGCCGATGTTGCCGAGCGACGAGTACCCCTGGACGGCGATGACGCCGCCGGAGGCCAGGGTCAGGAAGGTCGCGACCCCGACCGTTCCGCCGATGATCGCGAGCGCGCCGACGCCCATGGTCATCTCGGCGATCAACCGGACCGTCTCCTTGCGGTAGCGGGTCAGCGCATTGGGGATGTAGCGCATCGACTCGCCGTAGAACAGCGCCTGCTCGCCGAAGCCGTCGACCGCCTGGGGGACGCCGCGGAACAGCCGCCGGAACCGGTAGGTGGCGTCGTAGCTCATCGGGCCACATCCATCGGCCCACTCGCTCCCCGCGCTACGCGCCGCTCGCTCATCGGGCCAGCACCCGCACGCCGATGGCCGTCATGATCACGTTGATGACGAACAGGCAGATGAATGCGTAGACGACGGTCTCGTTCACGGCGATGCCGACGCCCTTGGGACCGCCCTGCACGGTCAGCCCCCGATAGCAGCCGACCAGCCCGGCGACCACGCCGAACAGCAGTGCCTTGATCTCGGCGAGGACGAGTTCGGGCAGCCCGGTCAGCACGGTGAGGCCGTTGATGAACGCACCCGGGTTCACGCCCTGCAGGAACACCGAGAACACATAGCCGCCGGCGATGCCGATGGCGCAGACCAATCCGTTGAGCAGCAGCGCGACGAACGTCGACGCCAGCACGCGCGGCACCACCAGTCGGTGGACGGGATCGATGCCCAGCACCCGCATCGCGTCGATCTCCTCGCGGATGGTGCGGGCGCCGAGGTCCGCGCAGATGGCCGTCGCGCCGGCACCGGCGACCACCAGCACGGTGACGACCGGGCCCAGCTGAGTGATGGTGCCGAATGCGGTGCCCGCGCCGGACAGGTCGGCGGCGCCGATCTCGCGCAGCAGGATGTTCAGGGTGAAGGCGACCAGAACGGTGAACGGGATGGAGACCAGCAGCGTGGGGATCATCGACACCCGCGCGATCATCCAGGTCTGATCGAGGAATTCACGGAACTGGAACGGCCGCCGGAACATCTCCCTGAAGGTGTCGATCGACATCTCCATGAAGCCGCCCACAGCCCGGGCTGGAACCGCGAGCTGTGCGAGCAACCTTCGGTTCCCTTCTCCCGGGGAACGGTCCGGGAACCGGATCCGCTGCCCTGTGGCGAATTCTGCATAGATTCCGTTCCGCGGTCCGGAGCAACGTCCGGACAAACCGATGGACCTATGCGCGACGGCAATCCAAACTAGAACAAGTTCGCAGTGTCAAAGAACGGACAAAATCATCAATTGTCCTTATTTTTGCAGGTCAGAGCCACTGTGATGCAGATCATTCTAGAACACGTTCTAGCCGCCACGCGGCGCTGTCGGCGACCGGCGGTGCCGCCCGTTATGTGCACTCGCGGTCAGGCGTCGAGCAACCCGATCGACGAGAACATGCGGTGGGGATCGCGGTCGGCAAAGTAGCCGCCGATCGCATCGCCGAGACCGTCCGGCGTCCACGCCTCGCCCGCGGCGTCGAATCGCTGCTCGAGGACCGGCGCGGCGACCAGTCCGATCGACGGTCCGTAGACGACGAACACCTGACCGTTCACCTCGGATGCGGCCGGGGAGGCCAGGAAGCGGACCAGGGTCACCACGTGCTCCGGTGACAACGGATCGACCTGGCCCGTGCTCAGCTCGGGCGCGTCGCCGAACGTCTCGGCCGTCATCGGGGTGCGGGCCCGCGGACAGATCACGTTGGCGCGCACGCCGTACCGGCCCAGCCCGCGGGCGGCCGACACCGTCAGCGCCGTGATGCCCGCCTTGGCCGCACCGTAATTGGCCTGTCCCGGCGGGCCGCCCAGACCGGCCTCCGACGAGGTGTTCACGAGCCGGCCGTACACGGTGCCCTGCCCGTCGTCCCCGCCGGCCTTGGCCTTGTCCCGCCAGTAGGTGGCCGCATTGCGGGTCAGCAGGAAGTGCCCGCGCAGATGGACCGCGATGACCGCGTCGAAGTCCTCGTCGGTCATGTTGAACAGCATCCGGTCCCGGGTGATGCCCGCGTTGTTCACCACGATGTGCAGACCGCCGAGGCCGTCAGCGGTGGCGACCAGCTCGTCGGCGGTGGACCGGGCACAGACGTCACCGGACACGGCGACGGCCTTGGCCCCCAGCGCCGAGATCTCGGCCAGGACGTCGGACTTGTCCAGCGCCGCGGCCATGTCATTGACGACGACCGTGGCGCCGGCGGCCGCGAGCCCGACCGCTTCGGCGCGGCCCAGCCCGGCGGCAGCACCGGTGACGACAGCGACCTTCCCGGACAGATCGATATCACTCAACTTACGAATACCTCTAGTCTTTTTCGGTCAGTGCGGCGCGCGGGCACTCGGCCACCGCCTGCTTGGCCAGTTCTTCCTGATCGGCGGGAATCACGTCGACCTTCATGACGGCGTAATCGTCGTCGTCGAGCTCGAACAGGTCCGGAGCAATTCCCACACAGATCGCGTTGCCTTCGCACCGATCGCGATCGACCTCCACCCGCATGATGATCTCCTCACTGGCTCCCGCCGGCCCGGTGGAGTCCACAACCCGTGGGTTCCACCGGATCAGTCTTGCACCGTTCTGGACCCCAAGACTAGAACGTGTTACAACCAGGAATGCAATCGGGCGGAATTCCCGAGGCCGCCCCAGGAGTGAGGAAGCGCGATGCGGATCGGCTACACCCCCGAGCAGGAGGAGTTGCGCCGCGAACTGCGCGCGTACTTCACCAAGCTCATGACACCGGAGCGCGCCGAGGCGCTGGCGTCCAATGATGGCGAGATGGGCCGCGGGAACGTCTACCGCGAAACCGTCGCGCAGATGGGCAAGGACGGCTGGTTGACCCTGTCGTGGCCCAAGGAGTTCGGCGGCCAGGAGCGGCCCCCGATGGACGGCCTGATCTTCAACGACGAGGCCGCCATCGCCAATGTGCCGGTGCCGTTCCTGACCATCAACAGCGTCGCGCCGACCATCATGCATTTCGGGTCCGAGGAACAGAAGAAGTTCTTCCTGCCCAAGATCGCCGCGGGTGATCTGCACTTCTCGATCGGCTACTCCGAACCGGGCGCCGGCACGGACCTGGCGTCGCTGCGCACCACCGCGGTGCGCGACGGCGACGACTACGTCGTCAACGGCCAGAAGATGTGGACGTCGCTGATCGCCTACGCCGACTACGTGTGGCTGGCGGTGCGCACCAACCCCGAGGCCAAGAAGCACCGTGGCATCTCGATGCTGATCATGCCGACCACGGCCGAGGGCTTCTCCTGGACACCGGTGCACACCATGTCCGGTGTCGACACCAGCGCCACCTACTACCAGGATGTCCGCATTCCCGTGACCAACCTGGTCGGCGAGGAGAACGCGGGCTGGAAGCTGGTGACCAATCAGCTCAATCACGAGCGCGTCGCACTGTCTTCTGCCCAACCGATCTTCTTGGCGCTCAAGGGTGTTCGCGAATGGGCACAGAACACCAAGGATGTGCACGGTAAGCGCCTGATCGATTCCGAGTGGGTCCAGCTCAACCTGGCCCGGGTGCACGCCAAGGCCGAGGTGCTCAAGCTCATCAACTGGGAACTCGCCTCGACCGAATCGGCGCCGTCGCCGGCCGACGCCTCGGCGGCCAAGGTCTACGGCACCGAACTGTCCACCGAGGCCTACCGGCTGCTGATGGAGGTGCTGGGCACGGCGGCCACGCTGCGTCCCGGCTCGCCCGGCGCGCTGCTGCGCGGCCGCGTCGAGCGGATGCACCGGTCCTGCCTGATCCTGACGTTCGGCGGCGGAACGAACGAGATCCAGCGCGACATCATCGGCATGGTGGCGCTCGGGCTGCCCCACGCGAATCGTTGATCAGGAGGATTCCCAATGGATTTCACCACAACCGAAGCTTCCGACGACCTCGGCGGCCTGGTGCGGACCATCACCGAATCGGTGTGCACCAACGAACACCAGCGTGAACTCGACTCTGCGGATACCCGTTTCGACCGCGACCTGTGGGCCAAGCTGATCGACGCCGACGTCCTGTCCGCCGCGGCACCCGAGGCACTGGGCGGCGGGGACTACGGGGTGCTCGAGCAGGTCGCCGTGCTCGAGGCACTGGGCCGTCAGCTGGCAGCCGTCCCCTATCTGGAGTCGGCGGTGCTGGCCGCCGGCGCCCTGGCGAAGTTCGGATCGGCCGAGCTGCAACAGGATTGGGCCGCGCCCGCAGTCGCCGGCAGCAAGGTCCTCACGGTCGCGCTCGCCGGCGACATGGGTGACGGTCCGGTGCAGGCTCAGGCTTCCGAAGCCGGCGGCTCCGGGTACCGGCTCACCGGCACCCGCGCCCAGGTCGCCTACGGCCCGGTGGCCGATGCGTTCCTGGTGCCGGCCGACACCGGTTCGGGCACCTCGGTCTTCCTGGTGTCCGCCGCCGACGCCGGCGTCACCGTCACCCCGCTGAGCACCACCGGTTTCGGTAGCGTGGCGCACCTCGAGCTCGCCGGTGTGGCGCTGGGCGCCGATCGACTGGTCGGCGGCGACGAGGTGGTCGAATGGCTGACCATCCGGCAGACGCTGGGGCTGAGCGCATTCCAGCTCGGGGTCGTGGCCCGGGCGCTCCAGATGACCGCCGAGTACGCCCGGGAGCGGGAACAGTTCGACCGGCCGATCGGCAGCTTCCAGGCGGTCGCGCAACGGCTCGCCGACGGCTACATCGACGTCAAGGGCCTGCGCCTGACCCTCACACAGGCCGCCTGGCGGCTCGCCGAGGATCTGCCGGCCGACGTCGACGTGCGTACCGCCGCGTTCTGGGCCGCCGAGGCGGGACACCGGGTCGCACATACCGCGGTGCATGTCCACGGCGGGGTCGGCATCGACACCGATCACCCTGTGCACCGGTACTTCCTGGCCGCCAAGCAGACCGAGTTCGCCATCGGCAGTGCCACCGGGCAGCTCCTGGTGATCGGCCGCGAACTGGCCGACACCCCCGCCTGAGTGTGACGATGAGTGATTTCGGTGCAGGAACCGTCGCCGACCGACGGGAAATGCACCGAAATCACTCGACGGTGTCCGGGCTGCTGGCCGGCCTGACCGACGTCGACGATCGGGGCGTGTATTCGGCCGACGGTGACACGGTGTCATTCGTCAGCTGGCGCAACCACATTCGGGACGGTGCGGCCCTGGCCGCGCTGCTGGACGAACGTCTGGATCCCGGCCGGCCGCGGCACGTCGGCGTGCTGCTCGGCAACACACCGTTCTTCTGCACGGTCCTGGTGGCGGCCGCGCTGTCGGGCATCGTGCCGGTGGGACTGAATCCGACTCGCCGGGGTGCCGCACTACAGCGCGACATCGACCACGCCGACTGCCAGCTGGTGCTTGCCGACCGGTCCGCCCCGCACGACACAGCGCAGGACGGGATCAGCGCCGTCGATGTCGAATCAGCCGATTTCGCAAGTGAACTCGCCGCCCACCACGATGCGCCGGTCGACTTCCCGGAGGCCGACCCGGATGACCTCTTCATGCTGATCTTCACTTCCGGCACCAGTGGCGATCCGAAAGCCGTCCGCTGCACGCACGAGAAGGTCGCGTTTCCGGGTCTGATGCTGGCCCAGCGGTTCGGCCTCGGCCCGGCGGACACCTGTTACCTGTCGATGCCGCTGTTCCATTCGAACGCGATCATGGCCGGCTGGGCTCCGGCCGTCGCGGGCGGATCGTCGATCGCCCTGCGCCGCAAGTTCTCCGCGTCGGGCTTCTTCCCCGACGTCCGCCGGTTCGGCGCCACCTACGCCAACTACGTCGGCAAGCCGCTGACCTACATCCTGGCCACCCCGCCGGCGCCCGACGATGCCGACAACCCGCTCCGGGTCGCCTACGGGAACGAGGGTGCGCCAAGGGATCTGGGCCGCTTCGCCGCCCGGTTCGGGGTCCGGGTCGTCGACGGCTTCGGCTCGAGCGAGGGCGGCGTCGCCATCGCGCGCACCCCGGACACCCCCGAGGGAGCCCTGGGTCCACTGGTCGACGGCGTCACGATCCTCGACGTCGACACCGGTGCGGAATGCCCGCCGGGCGTGGTGGGCGAGCTGGTCAACTCGACCGGGCGCGGACAGTTCCGCGGGTACTACAAGGACACGGCGGCCGAAGCGGACCGGATGCGGGACGGCATCTACCACACCGGCGATCTGGCCTACCGCGACGAGAACGGCTTCGCCTACTTCGCCGGGCGCCATGGCGACTGGATGCGCGTCGACGGGGAGAACCTGGGCACCGCGCCCATCGAGCGCATCCTGATGCGGCATCCGCTGGTGACCGAGGCCGCGGTGTACCCCATCCCCGATCCGGCCGTCGGCGATCAGGTGATGGCCGCGCTGGTGCTCCCCGAGGACGCCGTGTTCGATCCCGCCGACTTCCACCGATTCCTCTGCGAGCAGGACGATCTCGGGCCCAAGCAGTGGCCCGCCTTCGTGCGGGTCGGCTCGGCGTTGCCGCGGACCGAGACCTTCAAGATCCTCAAGCGTCAACTGTCCGCCGAGGCCACCGACTGCGCCGATCCGGTGTACCCGATCAGCCGGAAATGACGTCCACTCCGCCGACACTCGATGCGCTGGGCGACGATCCGGCGTCCGTACTGGTGATCGTGAACCATTTCGATCGGCTCGAAGGCAGCGCCCCCGAGCGCCTCATCGCTGCCGCGACGCACCTGACGGGCTGCCCGGTGGATGTGCAGTGGACCGACGGCCAGCCCGCGGTATCGATCAACCGCGACGGTCCCGCCCACCCGCTGGATGCGGTTGTCGTCGACCGGCTGCGCCGGGCACTGCGCCCCGTCGACCCGCTGCATCTGGCCGACCCGGCGCTGGTCGAGGTGGTGATATCGGCCAAGGAACAACCCGCCGACCGCGGCCGCGCGATCCGGCTGCTGGGTTTGGACGAGGCCCGCGATCTGGTGGTGCTCGCGGTGTCCACTCACATGCCACGGGAGACCCTGCGATTGGTGGAATCGGTTCTGCCGGGCCGTTACTCGAGTGCGACCATCGGCCACACCATCGCGGTGCTGTGTCAGGGCGTCGCCGAGACCCGGGCCCTGACCGAGGTACTGGAGCAGACGATCGCGGCGGCTCATCCCGCCCCGATGGCGACCGGCGCCGACCGCGGGCCGTGGATCGGCATCGGGTGTTCCGTCGGGGTGTTCGCGGCGTCGGAATCGTGGCGGCAGGCGCTGCGTGCGCTGCGCTTCGCATCGTCCACCGGATACGGCCGCCGGGCCATCGCCTACGAACGGCTCAGCGTGCTCGAGCTGCTGGCCGACCTGGCGCCCGAGCAGGTGCTGGCCAATCGCGACATCGCACGGATCAACGAGATCGCCGCCACCCCATCGGGTGCCGTCGAGGTCGGCACCGTCGAGGCGTTCTGCGTCTTCGGGTCGCTGCGCCGAACCGCAGAGGAACTTCATGTCCACCACAGCACGGTGGCGGCCCGGCTGGCGCACGTGGCCGAGCAGATGGGCTGGGACTTCGACGATCCGATGGACCGGTTCATGGCCACCCTGGTGCTGATGGTGCGTCGCATCTCACTCTCGGCGGCCGCGCTGGCGGAAGCCGATTCTCCGTGACCGGCCCGACATTCGTCGGGCCGACACCGGCGAACGGGCGACTCCCGGCGGCTGACGGCGCGCACCGCCGCGCGCGACGATGGCGTCGTCCGTCATCCCCCAGCCCCGAGGAGCACACCCCATGGCCGTCATCGACCCCGAACGCACCTGGCAACCGCTGGAACGCCTGCTGGCCGACACCACTGACGCGCGGCGCCGGGCCGTCCTGAGCGTGGTGATCGAACATATGAAGGCCGAGGCCGAACCCGATATGGACCGGCTGATGGCCACCCTGGGCCCGGCACCGGATTACCACTTCTGGATCGACGGTCAGAACGCCGGACCGAACGGCACCGACGGGGTGCGCGCCTACTACACGGCGTTCGTCGAGAGCGGGGCGAATGTGCTCGAGTTCGAGATAGATCGGCTGGTCCTCGACGATGATTGTCTGGTGACCGAGGGCTGGCTGAAGGTGCTCTATCCGGGCGCCGCCGCGGCCGGTATCGGCATCCCGGTGCCCGATCCGGCCGGCGATTACCTGGTGGTGTTCCGTCAGCTGATCCTCTGGCCGGTCGACGCCGATGGTCTGATCCAGGGCGAGGACGCCTACCACAGCGGACCGGTGAGCGTGACAGCGCTCTCGCACGCCGATCTGCCCGACAAGTACCTCGCCATGACGGAAGGCCGTCCGCGCACCCATGCCTGACGACATCGCCACGCTGCTGCTGGATCGCCTGGGCGATCAGCATCCCGGTCTGCGCACGCGGACCCGGGACTGGACCTGGGACCAGGTGGTCCGTGAATCGGCCGCCCGGGGTGCCTTGGCAATTGACTTGCGCCGCAAACACTTTCCGGACAAGCCACCGCACATCGGGGTACTGCTGGACAACGTCGAGGATTTCGTCTTCTGGCTCGGTGGTGCGGCGCTGGCCGGGGCCGTGATCGTCGGGATCAACCCGACCCGGGGACCGGCCGATATGGCCGCCGACATCCGGCACGCCGACTGCCAGTTGATCGTCACCGACGCCGCGCGGCTGGACCTCGCGCTCGCCCTCGACCACGGATTGGACCCCGCGGCCATCCTGTGCATCGACGATCCGGCGTACGCGGCCGCGCTCGATCGGCACCGGGAGCAGCCCGCAGCGGCTCCCGGGGTCGGGCCCCGGGAGCTGTTGTTGCTGCTGTTCACCTCGGGCACCACGGGGACCTCCAAAGCAGTCCGGTGCACCCAGGGCCGGCTGGCGCGGATCGCCCACACCGCGGCGGGGAAGTTCGGCCACGTCCGCGACGACGTCGAATACTGTTGTATGCCACTGTTTCACGGCAACGCGATCATGGCGTTGTGGGCCCCGGCCCTGTCGGTGGGCGCCACAGTGTGCCTGACACCATCGTTCTCGGCGTCGGGTTTCCTGCCCGACGTGCGCTACTTCGGTGCCACGTTCTTCACCTATGTCGGCAAGGCCCTGGGCTACCTGCTGGCCACTCCTGCCGCCGCCGACGACGCCGACAACACCCTGCAACGCGGATTCGGCACCGAGGCCTCCCCGGAGGATCAGTCCGAGTTCCGGCGCCGCTTCGGCGCGGTGCTTCATGAGGGGTACGGCTCCAGCGAGGGCGGCGCCGTCGCCCTCCCCGACCCGGCCGCCCCCGCGGGCGCGCTGGGGCGGCCGGCACACGACGGCGTCGTGATCGTCGATCCGGAGACGATGCAACCCTGTGCCGCAGCGGTTCTGGACCCCCACGGCCGGGTCCTCAACGCAGATGCCGCGGTGGGCGAGATCGTCGATCAGCGCGGCGTCCGCGATTTCGAGGGCTACTACCGCAACGACAGCGCCGACGCCGATCGCGTGCGGAACGGCTGGTACTGGACCGGGGATCTGGGTTACCTCGACGAGGCCGGGTTCCTCTACTTCGCCGGCCGCCGCGGTGACTGGATCCGGGTGGACGGCGAGAACGTGTCCGCACTCGGCATCGAACGGGTGCTGCGCCGGCACCCCGAGGTGATTGCCGCCGGCGTGTATGGCGTGCCCGACCCACGCTCGGGGGATCAGGTGATGGCCGCGATCGAGGTCGCCGATCCGCAGCGCTTCGACACCGTACAGTTCGCCGGCTACCTCACGGGCCAGGAAGATCTGGGCGCCAAGGGAATACCGCGACTGTTGCGGGTATCCGACGGACTGCCGGTCACCGGATCCAACAAGGTGCTCAAGCGGGATCTGCAGGCGCAGCGCTGGCACACCGCCGAGCCGGTGTATCGGTGGATGGGCCGGGGGCGCCCCGACTACCGCTGCATGACCGATGACGACAAACGTGCACTCGACGCCGAGTTCACCCGATACGGAAGGCAGCGCCTTGGCTGACTGGGATGAAGAATGCGATGTCCTGGTAGCGGGCTCCGGCGCCGGTGGCGTGACCGGCGCCTACACCGCCGCCAGAGAAGGTCTGGACGTCCTGCTGGTCGAGGCCAGCGAGATGTTCGGCGGAACCACCGCCTATTCCGGCGGCGGTGGAATGTGGTTCCCCGCCAATCCTTTTCTGCTGCGTGCCGGAACCGACGACACCGTGGCGGACGCACTCGAGTACTACACCGCCGTCGTCGGTGACCGGACCCCGCGCGAACTGCAGGAGACCTATGTGCGCGGCGGCGCACCCCTGGTCGAATACCTCGAGGCGGACGAGAACATCAAGTTCATGCCGATGCCATGGCCGGACTACTTCGGCAGCGCCCCGAAGGCACGCACCGACGGGATGCGGCACATGGCGGCCAAACCCCTGAAGGTCGCCGCCGCACCCGATCTCACCGAATTGATCCGGGGGCCGCTGGATTCCGACCGGCTGGGCGCCCCCCGGCCCGGCGACTACTACGTCGGCGGCCGGGCACTGATCGCCCGCTTCCTGCTGGCCGCCCGGCAGTATCCGAACTTCACCACCCGGCTGAACACCGCGCTGGTGGACCTGGTGGTCGAGGACGGCCGCGTCGTGGGCGCCGTGCTCGAGACAAACGGCACCACCCGCACGGTCGGGACCCGTCGCGGAGTCCTGCTGGCTGCGGGTGGATTCGAGCAGAACGACGAGCTGCGGGCCCGGTTCGGCGTGCCGGGATCATCGCGGGACACGATGGGGCCGTGGGGAAATCAGGGCCGCGCACATATGGCGGGCATCGCCGCGGGCGCCGACACCGATCTGATGGACCAGGCCTGGTGGTCGCCGGGGCTGACCCATCCCGACGGGCGTTCGGCGTTCGCGCTGTGGTTCACCGGCGGCATCTTCGTCAACGCCGAGGGTCGGCGGTTCACCAACGAGTCGGCCGCCTACGACCGCCTGGGCCGCGCCGTGCTCGACGCGATGGCCGACGGTTCGGTCACGCTGCCGTACTGGATGGTCTACGACTCCGGCGGCGACGGCGCCGACCCCAGAGTGCCACCCGTCAAGGCGACCAACGTGTCGATGGTCGAACCGGAGAAGTACGTCGAGGCCGGGCTGTGGCGCACCGCGGACACGCTCGAGGAATTGGCCACGCTGATCGGGGTGCCGCCGCAGAACCTGGTGGACACCGTCGCCAGGTTCAACGATTTCGCCGAGCGCGGGGTGGACGAGGACTTCGGCCGTGGCGACGAGGCGTACGACCGCGCGTTCTCCGGCGGAGCATCGCCGCTGTACCCCATCGTGACGGCCCCGTTCCACGCCGCCGCGTTCGGGGTGTCCGACCTGGGCACCAAGGGCGGACTGCGCACCGACTCGGCCGCCCGCGTGCTGGACAAGGCCGGCAACGCGATTCCGGGCCTGTACGCGGCCGGCAACACCATGGCCGCGCCCAGCGGCTACGCCTACCCGGGCGGCGGGAACCCGATCGGCACATCGATGGTGTTCTCCCACTTGGCTGTCAAGAACATGCTCGAGCGT
The DNA here is from genome assembly GCF_046330795.1 of Mycobacterium sp. Taxonomy (GTDB): domain Bacteria; phylum Actinomycetota; class Actinomycetes; order Mycobacteriales; family Mycobacteriaceae; genus Mycobacterium. The sequence continues at coordinate 113,159 of NZ_JAXLSA010000004.1, forward strand.
TAGCGTTGAGTGATGAGTCCTGACGGCACCATCCGCGAGATCGACACCGGCACCCCCACCACCCGGTTCGCCCGCGGCTGGCACTGCCTGGGTCTGGCCGAGCAGTTCCGCGACGGTCAGCCGCACGGCATCGAGGCGTTCGGCACGAAGCTGGTGGTGTTCACCGACTCGTCCGGCGCACTGCGGGTGCTGGACGGCTACTGCCGGCACATGGGTGGCGATCTGTCCCGGGGCACCATCAAGGGCGACGAGATCGCCTGTCCGTTCCACGACTGGCGCTGGGGCGGCGACGGCAGGTGCAAGCTGGTGCCCTACGCCAAACGCACCCCCCGGCTGGCCCGCACCCGTGCCTGGCACACCACCCAGGTCAACGGTCAGCTGCTGGTGTGGCACGACCCCGAAGGCTCCACGCCGGCACCGGAACTCACCCCGCCCACCGTCGACGGCTTCGACGACGGTGTCTGGTCGCCGTGGCAGTGGAGCTCGATCCTCATCGAGGGCTCCAACTGCCGTGAGATCGTGGACAACAACGTCGACATGGCACATTTCTTCTACATCCACCACGCCTACCCGACGTACTTCAAGAACGTCATCGAGGGCCACACCGCCAGCCAGTTCATGGAGTCCAAACCCCGGCCCGACTACACCGCCGATCCCGACAAGCTCTGGGATGGTACTTACTTGCGTTCGGAGGCAACATATTTCGGGCCCGCCTACATGATCAACTGGTTGCACAACGACCTCGGCCCGGGCTTCACCGTCGAGGTGGCGCTGATCAACTGCCACTATCCGGTGACGCACAACTCGTTCATGCTGCAGTGGGGTGTGGCGGTCCGGTCGATGCCAGGACTGCCGGCCGACAAGGCGGAAAAGCTTGCCGCGGCAATGAACCGGACGTTCGGCGAGGGATTCCTCGAGGACGTCGAGATCTGGCGGAACAAGACCCGCATCGACAATCCGCTGCTGACCGAGGAGGACGGCCCGGTCTACCAACACCGGCGGTGGTACCAGCAGTTCTATGTCGATGCCGCCGACGTGAGCCCGGACATGACCGAACGGTTCGAGCAGGAGGTGGACACCTCGCACGCCAACGAACTCTGGCGGCAGGAGGTCGCCGAGAACATGGCGCGGGGTTAGATTCCTCCGACCTCGAAATTGTGCAGCGCGCGCAGCTTGTTCATCACGTCCAGCGCGGCCACTTTGTACGCCTCGGAGAACGTCGGATAGTTGAACACCGCATCGACCAGGTACTCGACGGTGCCGCCGCACCCCATCACGGCCTGCCCTATGTGGACCATCTCGGTGGCGTTGGTACCGAAGATGTGCACACCGAGCAGACGCAGGTCGTCGGTCGACACCAGTAGCTTGAGCATGCCGTAGGAATCCCCGGCGATCTGGCCGCGGGCCAGCTCCCGGTAGCGGGATACGCCGACCTCGTAGGGCACTGCGTCGCGGGTCAGTTCGCTCTCCGTCGCTCCGACGTACGAGATCTCGGGGATCGAGTAGATGCCGATCGGCTGGAGGTCCATCATGCCCTTGGTCGGTTCGCCGAACGCGTGATAGGCGGCCAGCCGGCCCTGCTCCATCGACGTCGCCGCCAGTGCCGGGAATCCGATGAGGTCGCCGACGGCGTAGATGTGTTCGACCGGGGTGGCGAAGTTCGCGTCGACGGCGATCCGGCCCCGGTCGTCGGCGACCAGGCCGGCGGCGGCCAGTCCCAGTCCCTCGGTCTGACCCTGCCGCCCGGCCGAGTACATCACGGTCTCGGCCGGGATCCGCTTGCCGCTGACCAGACTGGTGACGGTGCCGGACGCACCGACGTCGACGGCGGTGACCTCCTCGCCGAACCGGAACGTCACCGCCAGGTCGCGCAGGTGGAAGCGCAACGCCTCGATGATCTCGGGGTCGCAGAACTCCAGCATGGTGTCGCGCTTCTCCACCACGGTCACCTTGGTGCCGAGTGCGGCGAACATCGAGGCGTACTCGATCCCGATCACACCGGCGCCCACCACCACCATCGATGCCGGCAGCGATTTGAGTTCGAGGATGCCGTCGGAATCGAGCACGCGGTCGTCGTCGAACGCCACGCCGTTGGGCCGGGCCGGCACGGTGCCGGTGGCCAGCACGATGTGGCGGCCGCGCACCGAGATCGTCTCCGCCCGATTGGGGTCCTCCACCACCACGGTGTGCTCGTCGACGAAGCGGCCGTGCCCGGTGAACATCTCGACGCGGTTGCGCATCAGCTGCGAGCGCACCACCTCGATCTCCTTGCCGATCACGTGCTGGGTGCGGGCCAGCAGGTCGGCGGGAGTGATCTTGTCCTTGACCCGGTAACTGGCGCCGTACAGCTCGCGCTGGCTCATGCCGGTCAGGTAGACGACGGCCTCGCGCAGCGTCTTCGACGGGATGGTGCCGGTGTTGACGCACACGCCGCCGAGCATCCGGCCGCGCTCGATCACGGCGACCGATCTGCCCAGTTTGGCGGCCGCGATGGCCGCCCGTTGGCCCCCGGGTCCTGAGCCGATCACGACCAGGTCGTACTCCTGCATCGAGTCCACGTGTAGAGGTCTACGCCCCCGCGGGGCATCTCGCACGCCGAAAGCCGGATGGGCTCATCCCACCAGGGACGGCACCACGGCCTCGATCAGATACGGTCCAGGCTCGGCGAAGGCGTCGACGAGCGCGGCGGCCAGCTCCTCGGCCGTGACTGCCCGCCGCGCCGGCACCCCCATCCCCTCGGCGATCTTCACGAAATCGATTGTGGGACGGCCCAGGTCGAGCAGATCGAGCGCCTTCGGCCCGGGTGATTCGGCATTCTCGGCGCCCACCCGCTGCAACTCGATCCGCAGGATGTCGTAGGCACCGTTGTTGAAGATCACGGTCGTCACGTCCAGGTTCTCGCGGGCCTGGGTCCACAGGGCGGAGAGCGTGTACATCGCCGAACCGTCGGCCTGCAGGCTCAGCACCGGTCGATCGGGGGCGGCCAGCGCCGCACCGACCGCGGCCGGCAGGCCGTAGCCGATCGCACCGCCGGTCAGGGTCAGCACGTCGTGCGCGGGGCAACCGGCGGTGGCCGCCGACAGCATGACCCCGGCGGTGTTGGATTCGTCGACCACGATGGCCGACTCCGGCAGCAGCGCGGCGATCACCGCACCCGCCGACACCGCATTCAGCGGGCCGGACGGTTGCTCGGGACGCGCCAGGGCGGCGACCGGCGCGCGCGTCCCCGGCGCCAATTCATCGGCCAGCTGCGCCAGAGCCATTGCGGCGCCGCGATATCCGGCGACCGGGTGCACCGCGCAACCCTCGGGCACCAGGTCGCTGGGCTTGCCCGGATAGGCGAAGAACGACACCGGCGATGTCGCGCCCGCCAGGATCAGATGCTGCGCGCCGGCCAGCTGACCGGCGGCTCCCTCGGCGAAGTAGGCCAGGCGTTCCACCGCGGGCACCCCGGCGCCGCGTTCGAGGCGGGCGGGGAACGTCTCGCACAGCACGCGCGCCCCGGTGGCCTCGGCGATCCGCACGGCCGCCGACAGTCCCGGGCCGCGGGTGGCGTCGCCGCCGATCAGGATCACGGTCGGCTCGCCCGATCGCAGGGTCTTGGCCGCCGCACGCAGCCCGTCGCCGTCGGTGGCCGGCGGTGGCGGCGGATCGGCCACGACCAGCTGCTGGTCACTGTCGGACCACGACACATCGGCGGGCAGGATCAGCGTCGAGATCACCCCGGTGCCCGCGGCGGTGATGGCGTCAGCGGTGTCGGCCCCGACGTCCTGCGGCCGTGCGCTGCGACGCACCCACCCCGACACCGTCCCGGCCAGGGCGTCGATATCGGACTCCAGCGGGGCGTCGTACTTCTTGTGATACGTGGCGTGGTCGCCGACCACCACCACCATCGGGGTGTGGGCGCGACGCGCGTTGTGCAGGTTCGCCAGCCCGTTGCCCAGACCCGGACCCAGATGCAGCAGCACCGCGGCGGGTTTGTCGGCGATCCGGGCGTACCCATCGGCGGCGCCGGTTGCTACTCCTTCGAACAGGGTCAGCACGCCGCGCATCTGCGGCACGCTGTCCAGCCCGGCGACGAAGTGCATCTCCGAGGTGCCGGGGTTGGCGAAGCAGACGTCGACGCCGTTGGCGACCAATGTCGAGAGCAGCGAGTGGGCACCGTTCATATGCCCACCTTGTCACCTCGTCCCCACCGGCCGGTGACGACTTCCGCCAATCCGTAGCGGCGATGACGCTCTTCCTGTAATGATCGTTACGATAAGGTTCTCGCGGAGGGCCACCGAGAGTCACCGAGGGAGTCGACGCCGATGCCGGAGCAGCCGACCGCACGTCGCCGGCGGGCCAACGGTGAACAGTCGCGGACCCGAATACTCGATGCCGCCGCCGAGATCGCCGGCGAACGTGGCTACGAGGGCACGTCGATCTCATTGGTGAGCAGCCGGTGTGGGCTGCCGGCCAGTTCGATCTACTGGCATTTCAAGGACAAGGACGATCTGATCGCCGCGGTGATCGAACGCAGCTTCAACCGATGGCTGACCGCCTGGGAGATGCCGCCGGGGGACGACGACCGGGTCCGGTTCGCCACCTTGGCCAGCAATGTCGCCAAGGCCATGCTCGACTCCCCCGAATTCATCCGGCTTGGTTTGATGCTGTCGCTCGAACGGCGGCCCGTCGAGCCCCGGGCGCGGGCGATGTACCTCGAGACGCGAGCACGCGCCGCACGCGAGATCGCCTCGACCATCCGCGGTTTCGCGCCGAAGCTCGACGAGTCGGCGGTGCGTCTGCTGACCAGCCATGCCTTCGCCGGCGCCGATGGCCTGTTCATCGCCCAGCAGATCGAGGGTGATGCGATCGATCTGCCCGCCATGTTCGGCCTGCATGCCCAGATGCTCTACGACGCCGCCATGCGACTCTCCCCGGAAGGAACCGATCCATGACCTCACGACGCCGATTTCTTGCGATGGCCGGCGCAGGTGCCGCGGCCACGACGGCCCTGGCGGCCTGCGGGCCGGGCAAGAACGCGTCGCACCCGGCCGCGGGACCGTCGCTGACCATGCCGCCGGCACCGCCGGCGTCATCGCGACCCAACATCGTGTTCGTATTCACCGACCAGGAGCGCTATTTCGACGCTTGGCCGGCCGGGATATCACTGCCGGGCCATGAGCGGCTGGCGACGTCGGGCGTGAGCTTCGGCCAGCACTACTGCGCGGCAACCATGTGCACCAGTTCGCGGGCGGTGATGTTGACCGGGCTGCAGACACCCGACAACGGCATGTTCGAGAACGCCGACATGCCCTACGTGAAGGCCATGAGCACCTCGGTGCCCACCATCGGCCACCTGCTTCGAAGAGCCGGCTACTACACCGCCTACAAGGGCAAGTGGCACCTGGACGCGGAGTTCAACAGGGAGCCCGTGACGCACGTACTGACAGAGCGGATGGACGCCTACGGCTTCTCCGATTTCGGCTTCCCGGTGGACTCACTGGCGCACGACCTGGGCGGCTATACCACTGACGCGGTGATCGGCGGCACCGCGCAGTCCTGGCTGCGCGACACCGGCAGGCCGATGGCCGACGAGCGCAAACCATGGGCGTTGTTCGTCAGCCTGATCAACCCGCACGACATCATGTACTTCAACACCGACGAACCCGGCGAGCACGTCCAGGACACCGGCAAGCTGCTGATGCAGGCCGCGCGAGCCCCGGAACAGGCCGTCTACCAACAGAAGTGGAACACTTCCCTGCCGGCGAACCTCGCCCAGCCGATGACCGAACCCGGACGGCCCGCCGCGCACGGCGAGTTCGACAAGGCCTGGGGTTACGTATTGGGCAACATTCCGCCCGAACCAGCGCGGTGGCAACGATTCACCGATTTCTACCTCAACAGCATCCGCACCGTCGACCAGCAGCTCACGATGCTGCTCACCGAGTTGGACAATCTTGCCTTGACCGACAACACCATTGTGGTGTTCACCTCGGATCACGGTGAGATGGCCGGCGCACACGGCCTGCGCGGCAAGGGCCCGTTCGCCTACCAGGAGTCGATCCACCTGCCGATGTACGTGATGCATCCGGACGTGCGGGGCGGACAGCACCTGAACGCACTGACCAGCCACATCGACCTGGTGCCGAGCCTGCTGTCGATGGCCGGTGTCGCGCCGACCACGGCCGCCGAGTATGCGGGACGGGCCTTGCCCGGCAAGGACTTCAGCGGCGCACTCTCCGACCCGGGAAAGGCGGACCTGCACGCGGTGCGCGACAGCGTGCTGTTCACCTACAGCGGGTTGGCCACCAACGACAGTGCCGCGGTGAAGATGTTCGCCGAGGCCAAGGCCGCGGGCAAGAACCCGCAACAGCTGATGCAGGCCAGCGGCTTTCGGCCGGATCTGGACAAGCGTGGAAGTCTGCGCACGATGTTCGACGGCCGGTACAAGTTCTCCCGGTACTTCGCCCCGGATCAACGCAACGCACCGACCGACCTCGACGAGCTCTACCGGTTCAACGATGTTGAGCTCTACGACCTGCGATCCGACCCCAACGAGATGACGAATCTGGCTGCGAACAAAGGGGATAACGCCGAACTGGTGCTCGGCCGGAGCTCGGAGATGGAGGCCCGGATCAAGGCGGAGATCGGTGTCGACGACGGCCGGGAGATGCCGAAGTTCGGCGACATCGACTGGCAGATCGACCGGATGGACCTCTGACTTCGGGTCCGCGGCGCAGCGCGGTTCAGCTCTCCCGGATGCCGTCCAGCCGTTCGGTGGCAGCCTCGAAGCCGGCGACCAGTTCGGCGATGATGTCGGCCACGGGGCGGATCTCGTTCATCCTGCCGACGATCTGGCCGACGGGCATCGCGATCGCCGACGGATCGTGCGATTCGCTCATCCGCTGATGCGCCTCGCTGACCAGGATGTTCTGTAGCGGCATCGGTAGGGGTTCGGGTGCGCCCTCGGCGTCCCAGGCCTCGGTCCAGCGGCTCTTGAGCAGCCGTGCGGGCTTGCCGGTGTAGATCCGGCGGCGCACAGTGTCGGCCGACGTGGCGGCCAGCAGCGCATCCTGCATGACCGACGTGCCGCCCTCGCTACGCACGCCCAGGTCGTACTCGGCGGCGGTCAGGAACGCCGACCCCATCCAAACCCCTTGTGCGCCAAGGGCCAGTGCGGCGGCCACCTGCCGGCCGGTGCCGATTCCGCCCGCCGCCAGCACCGGGGTGTCCCCTGCGGCATCGACGATCTCGGGCCACAGCACCATCGAGCCGATCTCACCGGTATGCCCCCCGGCCTCGTGGCCCTGCGCGACGATGATGTCCACACCGTTCTCGATGTGTCGCTGCGCGTGCTTGGCGCTGCCCGCCAGCGCCGCCACCGGAACACCGGCCGCGTGCACCTGGTCGATGACGTCCTTCGGCGGTGAGCCGAGCGCATTGGCGATCAGCTTGATCGGGTGCCGCAGTGCGACATCCACATGCGAGCGGGCGACCGAGTGCAGCCAGCCCAGCACGCCCTCGTTGCGGTCCTCGTCCGCGGGCAGCGGCGGCACGCCGAGGTCGGCCAGCGTCTTGGCGACGAAGTCGCGGTGGGTCTGCGGGATCAGCTTGTTGATGTCGACGGCGCTGCCCTCGGTGGGCACCTTCGCCGGCATCACGACGTCCACGCCGTACGGCTTGCCGTCGGTGTTGGCGTCCATCCACTGCAGCACGTTCTCGAGGTCGTCGGCGTCGTTGAACCGCACGCAGCCCAGCACGCCGAGTCCGCCGGCCCGCGTGACGGCCGCGGCCACCTTCTCCGACGGGGTGAAGACAAAGATCGGGTAGTCGATGCCGAACCGCTCGCAGATCTCGGTCCTCACGCCTTGGCTCCCGCGTGCTTGGCGTGCACCTCGTCGGCCGGGCGGATCTCGGTCTGTTCCTTGGCCCACCGGTAGTCGGGTTTGCCCGCCGGCGAGCGCTTCACCTCGTCGACCAACCAGAGGCTGCGCGGCACCTTGTAGCCGGCGATCTCGGTGCGCACGAACGAATCCAGTTCGGCCAGTGTCGGTTTGGTACCCTCACGCGCCTGCACCACGGCGGCGACGTGCTGGCCGAACCGCTCGTCGGGCACGCCGACCACCAGCGCGTCGAACACGTCGGGATGTCCCTTGAGCGCGGCCTCGACCTCTTCGGGGTAGATCTTCTCGCCGCCGGAGTTGATCGACACCGAGCCGCGGCCCAGCATCGTCACGCTGCCGTCGGCCTCGACCTCGGCGTAGTCGCCGGGGATCGCGTAACGCACGCCCTTGATGGTCTGGAAGGTCTCGGCCGTCTTCTTCTCGTCCTTGTAGTAGCCGACCGGGATGTGGCCACGCTTGGCGATGATGCCCCGCACCCCGGAACCGGGTACCACCTCGTTGCCGTCGTCGTCGAGGACCACGGTGTTCTTGTCGATCGATACCCGCGGGCCGCCGGTGTGCGACTGGCCCTTGGCGACCACACTCGTTCCGCCGAAACCGGTTTCGGAGGAGCCGATGGAGTCGGTGATGATCCGGTCGGGCAGCAGCTCGAGGAACTTCTCCTTGAGACTGGTGGAGAACAGCGCCGCGGTGCTGGCGAGCAGGAACAGCGAGCCCAGGTCGTAGGTGTTCCCGGCGTCCTGGTGGGCCAGCAGCGCGTCCAGCAGCGGCCGGGCCATCGCGTCACCGGTGAAGAACAGCAGGTTGACCTTGTGGTCATGGATCAGCCGCCAAACCTGATCGGCGTCGAATTCCGGTGTCAGCACCACGGTTTCGCCCGCGAACAACGCCATCCAGGTGGCCGACTGGGTGGCGCCGTGGATCATCGGTGGGATCGGCAGGCGCACCATCGGGCTGGTGTTCGCGATCGCCCGCTCGGCGTGCGTGTGCTCACTCTCGATGGGCTCGCCGGTGGCGAAATCGGTGCCACCGAACAGCACCCGGTAGATGTCCTCATGACGCCACATCACGCCCTTGGGGAAGCCGGTGGTCCCGCCGGTGTAGAGGAGGTAGATGTCGTCCTGGCTGCGCGGACCGAAGTCGCGCACGGGTGAACCCTCTGCGAGTGCGGCCTCGAACTCGACGCCGCCGTAACTGCTGAAGTCCTTGTCGGATCCGTCCTCGACCACCAGGACGGTCTTGACCTCCGGGGTTTCGGGCAGCACGTTGGCGACCCGGTCGGAGTACTGCCGCTCATGGATCAGCGCCACCATGTCGGAGTTCTCGAACAGGTACTTCAGCTCGCCCTCGACATACCGGAAATTGACGTTGACCAGGATGGCGCCGGCCTTGACGATGCCGAGCATCCCGATCACGATCTCGATGCGGTTGCGGCAGTACAGACCGACCTTGTCGTCCTTCTTGACGCCATGGTCGATGAGGTAGTGCGCGAGCCGGTTGGCCTTCTCCTCGAGTTGGCCGTAGGTCAGCGTTTCGCCGCCGCAGATCAGGGCGACACGGTCCGGCACGGCGTCGATGGTGTGTTCGGCGAGATCGGCGATGTTCAGAGCCACGGAAACAAACTAGAACGTGTTCCATTTCAGTTCAAGTGCGAAGCTGAACGCCCAGTTCGGGTCCATCGCCTACCGAGCTAACGGTGCTCAGTGCCGAACGTGAAACGGCTGCGAATTCCCGCCCGATTTCTCGCACAGGTTTCACGCTCGCTCGGTGAAGTGCCCTCGGCCCCGCGAATCGTCACACTGTCGGCCAGAGATGACTGCACCTTTTCTCGGCGCCGAGGCCGTCGCCGCCGGCCGGCTGACACCGTATGCGCTGCGCAGCCGATATACCGCGATCTACCCGGGCGTACACATTGCCCGCAACAGTCCGGTGACAGCGGCTCTCCGGGCCGAAGCGGCCTGGCTGTGGTCCCGGCGTCGGGGCATCGTCGCCGGCCGCTCCGCCGCGGTGCTGCACGGTGCGAAGTGGGTCGAAGGTGGCCGGCCCGCAGAACTGATCCACCACAACCGCCATCCGCCGCGGGGGATATGGACCTGGTGCGACGCCATCGCGGACGACGAAGTGCAGACCATCAGCGGCATCCCGGTCACGTCTGCGGCACGGACGGCGGTGGACATCGGGTGCCGTCGCACCCCGCTGCGGCAAGCGGTCGCCGAGATGGACGCCCTGCTGCGGGCCACTGGGCTGGACCGCGGCGAGATTGAGATCCTGCTCGCCCGCCACCGCGGCCGTCGTGGTGTCCGGAACGCGCACAGAGCGCTCGCCCTGGTCGACGGCGGCGCCGAATCGCCGCGCGAGACGTGGCTGCGACTGCTACTGATCAAGGCCGGACTGCCGCGTCCGCAAACCCAGATCCGGGTGCTCGACGACTACGGGCAGATCGTCGCGCGACTCGATATGGGTTGGCCCGAGCTGAAGATCGGTGTCGAATACGACGGCGACCACCATTGGACCGATCGGCAGCAGCTGGCCCGGGACATCCGGCGCACCGAATTGCTGCGCGAGATGGGCTGGGAAGTCATTCGGGTGACCGCCGAGGACGGCGACGCGAGCATCCTCGGCCGGGTCGAGGCGGCATTCGCGCACCGAACGTGAAACGTGTGCGAATTATCCGGCCGGATTTCGCAGAGGTTTCACGCTCGGCGCCGTTCTCGGTCCAGGACGCGGGCACCCGGGGTGAACACCACCGGCATGGCCTCCAGCCCGGAGACGAAGTTCGCCGGGCGCAGCGGCAGCCGGGATTCGTCGGCCAGCCGCAGATCCGGGATCCGGGCGAGCAGCTTGGTCAGCATGATCTTCAGCTCGAGGCGGGCCAGCTGGTTGCCCATGCAGAAATGGGTGCCGAAACCGAAAGCCAGGTGGCTGTTCGGATTCCGATCGAAGCGGAAGCTGTCCGGATCCTCGAACACCGTCTCGTCGAAGTTGGCGGACTCGAACATCAGCATGACCTTCTCGCCGGCCTTCAGCTCGGTGCCGTGCAGCTCGGTGTCCACGACCGCGGTGCGGCACATGTTCTTCACCGGCGAGGTCCAGCGCAGCATCTCCTCGATGGCGCCGGTCAGCAGCTCCGGGTCGGCCACCACCGCACCCCACTGGTCGCGATGCCGCAGCAACTGCTCGGTCCCGCCGGACAGTGTGTGCCGGGTGGTCTCGTCGCCGCCGATCAGGATCAGCAGGGTCTCCATGACGATCTCGTCATCGGACATCTGCTGGCCCTCGACCTCGGAGTTGACCAGGATCGAGAACAGGTCGTCGCGCGGGTTGGCCCGCCGGTCGGCGATGACACCCATGGTGAAGCCGGTGTAGGCGGCGAAGGTGTCCATCAGCATCTGGATCACCGTCTCGTCGACGTGGGAACTCAGGCCGCACACCATGTCGTCGGACCACTTCAGCAGCATGTCGCGCTCTTCGGGCAGCACGCCGAGCATGTCGCCGATGACCGCCATCGGCAGCGGGGCGGCGATGTCGCGGACGAAGTCGCACTCACCGCGCTCGATCACGTTGTCGATCAGGGTGTCGCAGAGCCGCTCGATCGAGGGCACCTTGTCCATCACGCGCTTACGGGTGAACCCCGCGTTGACGAGCTTGCGGCGCAACAGATGCGCCGGATCGTCCATGTCGATCATGTAGGGCATGCCCGGCTGATCCGGCCGGATGCCGCCGGTGTTGGAGAACACCTCCGGGTTGCGCTCGGCGTCCAGCACCGCCTGGTAGGTGGTGGCCGCGGCCTGGCCGTTGCGATCCCGGAACACCGGCTGGTTGGCGCGCATCCACTTGTAGGCCGCGCGCGCATTGCCGTCGGAGTAGAAGTTGCCGTCCGTCAGGTCGACGTCGGGTTTGGTGGCGGCCAGTGTCTGGGTCATGCGATCTCCTGTGCGTCAGCGAAGGTCATCTCGACGTTGTCGGCCGAGCCGGACATGAAGGGACGTTTGGGCAGCCCGAGGGCGGCCAGCTCACGGGCGTAGGGGTGGTCCCCGAGCCAGATCCGCGCGCCGCCGGGGCGATAGCGCACCCCGGTGAGCCGCGACTCGCCGATGGTCTCGCGGGTGATGCCGCCGGTGTGCGAATACGTCCGGTATTCCTGCTGCGCCGACGTGAACCGGCCCGGGATCGGCAGACCGGGACGGAACTCCATCCCCGCGATCAACCGGCCCTCGTGGCTGACGTCGAACCCGAACTGGCAGCCGTCGCGAATGGTGAAGTCCGCCAACACCTTCGGGTAACCCCAGATGGTACGGCCGGCCTCCAGCGTGAATTCCTGGTCGACGGGCAGGTGGTGGATGAAGGCGCCCGCCGACTGCATGGCCCGGGGTCCGACGTGATTCTCGCCCGGCGGGTTGACCATGACGTTGGTGCCGTACTCGTAGTACTGGCCGAGATCGCTGTCGAGATAGTGCATCAGCATCAGCACCACCACCGCACGGTTGGGCCGCAGCCGAAAAACCCGCAGACCGCTGTAGTCGATCATCTGCTGGGCCGCATCGGCGTCGACAGCGAACATCGCCATGTGTTGCTGCGCCTTGCGCACCCGCACCGGCATCGTCAGCACCGTGCCGGCGATGGTGTGTTGGGACAGCTCCCCTGTGGCGGCCATCACGCCAATCTAGAGTCCGAAGTGAACAGACTGCAAGAAGTGTCTACCGACTGTCGGCCAGCGCAGCAAGATCATCGATCTGCTCGACCGAACGCGCACCGACCACCATCATCGTCACACCCGAGGCCTCCCAGGCCACGATCTGCTCACGCACGTAGTCCAGGTTGCCGACGATCGCCGAATCGTCGACCAGCTCATCGGGAATCACCTTGGCCGCTTCCTCTTTGCGGTCCGTCCGGAAGAGCCGAGTGACGTCGTCGACCACCTCGGAGTAGCCCATCCGCCGGTACACCTCGGCGTGGAAATTCGTGTCCTCCGAACCCATCCCGCCCATGTACAGCGCCAGGTGCGGTTTCATCAGCTCCATGATGGCCGGCCGGTCGTCGGTCACCACCACCTGCGCCGTCGCGCAGATCTCGAAGTCCTCCCGGGACCGCCGCGCGCCCGGCCGGGCGAAGCCCTCGTCGAGCCACTCGTTGTACATCGGGGCGATCCGCGGCGAGTAGAAGATCGGCAGCCAGCCGTCGGCGATCTCGGCGGTCAGCGCGACGTTCTTGGGGCCCTCGGCGCCCAGCATGATCGGGATGTCGGCACGCAGCGGGTGGGTGATCGGCTTGAGCGGCTTGCCCAGGCCCGTCGTGCCCTCGCCCGTGAGCGGCAGCGGGTAATGCGGCCCGGCGCTGGTCACCGGCGCCTGCCGCGCCCAGACCTGCCGGACGACGTCGATGTACTCCCGGGTGCGGGCCAGCGGCTTGGGGAACTTCGCGCCGTACCAACCCTCGACGACCTGCGGACCCGACACACCGAGACCGAGGATATGCCGGCCACCGGAGAGGTGATCCAGTGTCAGCGACGCCATCGCGCAGGCCGTCGGTGTGCGGGCCGACAACTGCACCACCGATGTGCCCAGCCGCATCCGCGTCGTCTCGCGGCCCCACCAGGCCAATGGCGTGAAGGCGTCCGAACCCCAGGCCTCGGCCGTGAACACCGTGTCGAACCCGGCCGCTTCGGCCGCGGCGACGAGTTCGGCATGGTTGGTGGGCGGCTGCGCACCCCAGTATCCGAGCTGAAGGCCCAGTTTCATCAGATTGCCTTTCCCTGTCGATGACGGGTCCTTGCGACCATTGTTAGAACCTGTTCTACTCGATGCCGTGAACGCCAGTCAGAGCACCCCGGCCCTGATCGATCAGCATGAGCCGCCGCTTTCCGCCCCGCTGAAACTCGCATTCGACTACACCCGTTCAGTTGGTCCGGTCCTCGGCCAGTTCTTCACCGCGCTGCGTGACCGGCGCGTGGTGGGCACCCGCGGATCCGACGGCCGGGTGTTCGTTCCGCCCGCTGAGTATGACCCCGTGACCTACGAGGCACTGACCGAGGTGGTCGACGTCGCCAGCGTCGGCACGGTGCAGTCCTGGACGTGGCAGCCCGAGCCGCTGGAGGGCCAGCCGCTGGATCGTCCGTTCGCGTGGGCACTGATCAAGCTCGACGGCGCGGACACCGCGATCCTGCACGCCGTAGATGTTGGAGCCGCGGGGTCCGCTGGGATCAGGACGGGCGACCGGGTGCACGTGCACTGGGCCGACGAGACCGTCGGCGCGATCACCGACATCGCCTACTTCTTGCCGGGCGACCGGGCCGAGGAGGTCCCCGCCCCCGCCGAAGGGCTGGATCCGGTCACGATGCTGGTGGTGCCGTCGTCCATCGAGATCCAGCACACGGCATCGGCGCCGGAGAGCCGGTTCCTGCGCGCGCTCGAGCAGGGCAAGCTGCTGGCCGCGCGCACCGGCGACCACGGCAAGGTCTACTTCCCGCCCAAGGAGGCCGACCCGGCGACCGGGCGGGAACTGGACCAGTTCGTCGAACTCGGCGACACCGGCACCGTCACGACGTTCGCGATCATCAACATCCCGTTCCCCGGGCAGCGCATCAAACCGCCGTATGTCGCGGCCTACATCCTCCTGGACGGCGCAGACATCCCGTTCCTGCATCTGGTCACCGAGATCGACGCGGCCGATGTCCGGATGGGCATGCGGGTGCAGGCAGTGTGGAAGCCCCGCGAGGAGTGGGGCCTGGGGATCGACAACATCGACTACTTCCGGCCCACCGGCGAACCGGACGCCGAGTACGACACCTACAAGCACCACCTCTAGATCCGCGGAAGAGGACACCTCCTGATGACTGATGTAGCTGTGGTCGGCTTCGCCCACGCGCCCCACGTGCGCCGCACGGAGGGCACCACCAACGGCGTCGAAATGCTGATGCCATGCTTCGCCTCGATCTACGCCGAGCTCGGACTGAAGCAGACCGACATCGGTTTCTGGTGCTCGGGATCCTCCGATTACCTTGCCGGCCGGGCGTTCTCGTTCATCTCGGCAATCGACTCGATCGGCGCGGTGCCGCCCATCAACGAGTCACACGTCGAGATGGACGCCGCCTGGGCGCTGTACGAGGCCTACATCAAGCTGCTGACCGGCGAGATCGAGACCGCCCTGGTCTACGGATTCGGCAAATCCAGTGCCGGCATCCTGCGCCGTGTCCTGGCGTTGCAGACCGACCCCTATACCGTGGCGCCGCTGTGGCCGGACTCGGTGTCGATGGCCGGGCTGCAGGCCCGCGCGGGCCTGGACGCCGGTACCTGGACCGCCGAGCAGATGGCGCAGGTGGCGCTGGACTCGTTCGCCGTGGCGCAGCGCACCGACCGGGTGGAGCCCGCCGATAGCGTAGAGGACCTGCTGTCGCGGCCCTTCTTCGCAGATCCATTGCGCCGCCACGATATTGCCCCCATCAGCGACGGGGCGGCGGCGATCGTGCTGGCTTCCGGCGACCGCGCCCGCGAGCTGCGGGAACGGCCGGCCTGGATCACCGGAATCGAACACCGCATCGAGACGCCGATCCTGGGGGCGCGGGACCTGACCACCTCGCCCTCGACTGCGGCGTCGGCCGCGGCGGCCACTGGCGGGGACGCCGGGTCCATCGAGATCGCCGAACTGCACGCACCTTTCACCCATCAGCAGCTGATCCTGACCGAGGCGATCGGACTGGGTTCGTCGACCAGGATCAACCCGTCGGGCGGCGCGCTGGCCGCCAATCCGATGTTCTCGGCCGGGCTGGAACGGATCGGCTTTGCCGCCCAACACATCTTCGACGGTTCCGCGCAGCGGACGCTGGCGCATGCCACCAGCGGGCCGGCGTTGCAGCAGAACCTGGTTGCGGTTCTGGAAGGACGGGACGCGCGCCGATGACGATGCAGAGCGAAGCGATGAGGAGGAGTGGCGCAGATGGCTAAGCAGCTGGCAGCGGTGCTGGGCACCGGGCAGACCAAGTACGTCGCCAAGCGTCACGACGTGTCGATGAACGGCCTGGTGCGCGAAGCCATCGACAGGGCGCTGGCCGATTCCGGTTGCACCATGGCCGATATCGACGCGGTCGTGGTGGGCAAGGCACCGGACTTCTTCGAGGGCGTGATGATGCCCGAGTTGTTCATGGCCGACGCCACCGGTGCGACGGGCAAGCCGCTGATCCGGGTGCACACCGCCGGGTCGGTCGGCGGGTCCACCGCGATCGTCGCGGCCAGCCTGGTGCAGTCCGGCAAGTACCGCCGCGTGCTGACCATGGCCTGGGAGAAGCAGTCGGAGTCGAATGCCATGTGGGCGTTGAGCATTCCGGTGCCGTTCACCAAACCAGTCGGTGCCGGCGCGGGCGGATACTTCGCCCCGCACGTGCGTGCCTACATCCGCCGGTCGGGCGCGCCCAACAACATCGGCGCGATCGTCGCGGTCAAGGATCGCCTCAACGGTGCGAAGAACCCGCTGGCACACCTGCATCAGCCCGACATCACCGTCGAGAAGGTGATGGAGTCGCCGATGCTGTGGGATCCGATCCGCTACGACGAGACCTGCCCATCGTCGGACGGCGCAGCGGCCCTGGTGATCGGTGACGAGGCCGCCGCGGATGCCCGTGTCGCCGAAGGACATCCGGTCGCCTGGATCCACGCGACCGCGCTGCGAACCGAGCCGTTGGCCTACGCCGGACGCGATCAGGTCAACCCGCAGGCCAGCCGGGACGCGGCCGCGGCGCTGTGGAAGGCCGCCGGAATCACCAGCCCGATCGACGAGATCGACGTCGCCGAGGTGTACGTGCCGTTCTCCTGGTACGAGCCCATGTGGCTGGAGAGCCTCGGTTTCGCACCCGAGGGCGGCGGCTGGAAGCTGACCGAGGCCGGGGAGACCGCGATCGGCGGCAAGATCCCGTTCAACCCCTCCGGCGGCGTGCTGAGCTCGAATCCCATTGGCGCATCGGGCATGATCCGGTTCGCCGAGTCCGCGATCCAGGTGATGGGCAAGGCCGGCGAACATCAGGTGGAGGGCGCTCGCAAGGCGCTCGGACACGCCTACGGCGGTGGCGCGCAGTACTACTCCATGTGGGTGGTCTCGAGCGACAAGCCGGCGGCCAAATGACCCGCATGCAATACACCATCAGCATCGCGTTCAGCCCACTCGACCAACTGACCGAAATCGCCCGGGCGGCAGAGGAACTCGGCTTCGACAACATCGCGTTGCCCGACTCGATCTTCTATTTCGAGAAGCAGTCCGTCGACTATCCCTATACCGCGGACGGCAAGCGGATGTTCGACGAGAACTCGCCCTGGGTCGATCCGCTGATCCTCGCGGGCACCCTGGGCGCGGTGACATCGAAGCTGCGCTTCTACACCAACGTGATGAAGCTCGGCTCGCGCAACCCGCTGCTGCTGGCCCGCCAAGTCGGCTCGGTCGCGAATCTGACGAACAACCGATTCGGCTTCGGCGTCGGGATCGGCTGGGCTCCCGAGGAATTCGAGTGGTGTGGGGTGCCCTACGCGAAGCGGGGCAAGCGCGTTGATGAGATGATCGACGTCATCAAGCTGGTGCTCGCCGGCGGCATGGTCGAGTACCACGGCCACTTCTACGACTTCGACCGGCTGCAGATGAGCCCGGCGCCGTCACAGCCCGTTCCGTTCTACGTCGGCGGACACACCGACGTCGCGCTGGAGCGCGCCGTCCGGATCGGCGACGGCTGGACCAGCGCGATGATGACGTGCGAACAGCTGGCCGAGACAATCGGCCAGCTGAAGAAGCTGCTGGCCGACGCCGGTCGCGCCGACGACCCGTTCGAGTACCAGGCCGTGTGCATCGACAAGTTCGGTCTCGACGGCCATCGCGACATCGCCGCGGCCGGCGTCACCGACTACATCGGCATCCCGTGGGTGTTCGAGGGTCTGGGCTTCGACGCCCCGGTGGAGAAGAAGATCGACTCGATGAAGCGGTTCGCCGAGACCTACATCCACTCCGGCTGGCAGGACTGAGACGCGGCTCACCGCGCGGCGGTCGGTACGTTGGATGGCGCACGTATCCGATCACGTACAGGTTCTTTCATGTCTTCTCGCAGTACCCGGGTGGCAACACTGTCCACCGCGGTTCTCCTGACGCTGTCCCTGGCAGGGTGCGCCGCCACCGGCGACGACACCCGTCACACCGGCACCACCGGGGCCGGGACCACCGGACCGACCGGCGCCGCCACGTCACCGGCGTCCCCGTTCCAGCCGACCACCACCACGGAGGCGTCCAGCATCGACTTCGGCCCGCTGCTCCTGCAGGCCGGCGATGTCAGCGACGACCAGGACACCTTCACGGTGGCCTCCACCAAGCCCGATCTCAACGGGCACCCGGGTGCCAGCGCGCTGTTCGTCAACGCCGACGAGACCCGCGCCATCTCGGTGACCCTGGCGGGCTTCCCGAACGCGGCGGCGGCCTCCGCCGCCCGGCAGCAGACGCTCGACACCGCGAACACCGTGGTCACCGGCGGGGCTCCGGCGCCGCTGGGCGTGGGTACCGATGGCACCGTCATCCGGGGCAACGCGCCCGACAGCTCCAAGGCCGTCACGCTGGTGCTGTTCACCCATGGCCCGGTGCTGGCCCGCCTCGAGTTCGACAGCGCGACCGGCGACCCCACCACCGACCGGTTCGTCACCGACGTCGCGAAGATGCAGCAGATCGCGCTCAGAGTGGGTATGCCGGACTCGGGCAGTTGAGCACCGGCGGTCAGGGACCTTGGTCACAATTCATCGCAGGTAGACGCCATTACATTGCGCCGCCGCCGAGCAAAACTGTAACGTGTTCTAGTTAGAGAGCACTGATGGAGGCGCGAAGTGACGACTGATACAGCCCACAGCGGCGTTCGCGAGATCGACACCGGCGAACTGCCGGATCGGTACGCGCGAGGATGGCACTGCCTGGGAACCGTCAAGGACTTCCGCGACGGCAAACCGCACTCGATCGAGGCGTTCGGCACGAAGCTGGTGGTCTTCGCCGATTCCCAGGGCGAGCTCAAGGTTCTCGACGGCTACTGCCGGCACATGGGCGGCGACCTGTCCCAGGGCACCATCAAGGGCGACGAGATCGCCTGCCCGTTCCACGACTGGCGCTGGGGCGGCGACGGCAAGTGCAAGCTGGTGCCCTACGCCAAACGCACCCCCCGGCTGGCCCGCACCCGTGCCTGGCACACCGACGTCCGCGGTGGCCTGCTGTTCGTCTGGCACGACCACGAGGGCAACCCGCCCACCGAGGACGTCCGTATCCCCGAGATCCCCGA
The DNA here is from genome assembly GCF_046330795.1 of Mycobacterium sp. GTDB lineage: Bacteria > Actinomycetota > Actinomycetes > Mycobacteriales > Mycobacteriaceae > Mycobacterium. The sequence goes on from NZ_JAXLSA010000004.1 coordinate 132,329, forward strand.
ATGGGCCGGCGGCGAATGGACCGACTGGAAGTGGAACACGATGCTCATCGAGGGCAGCAACTGCCGCGAGATCATCGACAACGTCACCGACATGGCGCACTTCTTCTACATCCACTTCGGCCTGCCGACGTACTTCAAGAACGTCTTCGAGGGCCACATCGCGTCGCAGTACCTGCACAACGTCGGCCGGCCCGACATCAACGACATGGGCACCGCGTACGGCGAGGCCAGCCTGGACTCCGAGGCGTCGTACTTCGGGCCGTCGTTCATGATCAACTGGCTGCACAACAAGTACGGCGACTTCAAGGCCGAGTCGATCCTGATCAACTGCCACTACCCGGTGAACCAGAACAGCTTCGTGCTGCAGTGGGGCGTCATCGTCGAGAAGCCCAAGGGGCTCGACGACGCCACCACCGAGAAGCTGGCCGTCGCCTTCACCGAGGGCGTCAGCAAGGGCTTCCTGCAGGACGTGGAGATCTGGAAGCACAAGACCCGCATCGACAACCCGCTGCTGGTGGAGGAGGACGGCGCCGTCTACCAGATGCGCCGCTGGTACCAGCAGTTCTATGTCGACGTGGCCGACGTGACCGCGGAGATGACCGACCGCTTCGAACTCGAGGTCGACACCACCGCGGCCGTCGAGAAGTGGAACGTCGAGGTTCAGGAGAATCTCGCGAACCTGGCCAAGCCCGCTGAACCGAAGGAACAGCAGCCCGCGACATGACGCCGCCGAAGAAGCAGGCACCCAGCGACACGCCTCTGGTCGACCGGCTCGCCCGGTCGATGGTGCTCCTGCACGGCGGCCACGACGACCAGGACGACCACCACCACGGCACGGACGGGCACGCTGGTGGATCGTGGTCGAAGGCACCGGATTTCGCCTCCGATCCGCAGCGGGCGGCCGCCGTGCACGCGGCCACCGAGGCCGATCGGCAGCGATACCTGACCGCGGGCCTGACACCGGTCGACTGCCGGTTCTGCCATGCCACCGTCAACGTCAAGAAACTGGGTCCGGAATACACTGCGGTTCAGTGGAATTCGGATGCCTCGCAGCGGTGTGCCTACTTCGCCGAGATCCGGGCCGGCGGCGGCGACAGCAGTCGCGCCCGGTCCTGTCCGCGACTGGGGGACAGCATCAAGCACGCAGTCGCCGAGGGTTGCCTCGAGGCCGTGTCGTCAGCCCCCTCCCCCGGCGACGGCTGACGGCCAACCACGCCGAAACGCACGAACGGGCGGGATCTTCTCGAACTTTCCCGCCCGTAGGTACGTTTCGGCGTATGTCACAGCCCGGCGAAGGTGTCCTTGACCTGATCCGCGGTCAGACCGTAGTCGGCCAGCGAATAGGTGTGCTTGGGCGCGCGTGGTCCCTGCTTGCTCTGCTCGTCGGTGTCGACGATGGCCGCCCGGGCCTCGTCGGTGAGCTCGATACCGAAGTGCCGATAGATATCCGCCACTGCGGCAACCGGATCCGACACCAGGGCCGAATACTCCAGATCGTAGAACTGCGCCGGATCATGCTTGGCCCGTTCGGTGTTGAACAGGCGCAGCCCACGCGACCAGGTTTCGAGTGAGTCCGCACCGATCACCGCGCCGGTGAAGGTGTTCGACCACCCCGCCGTGGTGTGCTGCGCCAGCGAGCACATCGAGGCCATGATGGTCTCGGCCGGGCGGTGACATTGCACCACCAGCGCGTCGGGATAGGTGGCCATCAACGCGTCCAGCGCGAACAGATGGCTGGGATTCTTGAGCACCCAACGCTTCTCGGTGTCGTTGAGACCGATCAACTGCAGATTCTTGCGGTGCCGCTGATACGACCTGGTCCAGTCCTGCCCGGCCAGCCACTGCGCGTAGGAGGGCACGTGCGCCAGCGTTTCGTACGAGACGGAGTGCAGTGACTGCCGGAGCAGCTGCCAGCATTCCTCCACCTCGTCCGGCGTCATGAAGTGCAGGCCGGTGTACTCCGGATCCGCGGCATGCGCCTTGGCGAACTGCTCCTGCATCTGTTGGAAGACCGGGTTCTGCGACCAGGCTTCCCGTGGCGGCCGGGGCTGCGGGAACTCGGCGAGCCAGAGCTGCAGACCCTGATGGCGCGGATCGGCCGCGAGCAGCCGATGGACGGCGGTGGTGCCGGTGCGCGGGAGACCCGTGACGAAGATGGGTCGCTCGATCGCGACGTCGACATGCTGGGGGTACTGCGTGAAGGCCGCTTCCGACACCAGGCGGGCCACCAGCGCGTTGCGGGCGAAGAATCGCTGCATCTTGCTGCCGAACTCGGTGAGATCGGCCTCGGTCCGGTACGCGTCGAGCAGGACCGTCAGGGCCTCGATGTAGTTGTCGTCATCACCGCCGAAATCATCGAGCCCGCAAGCCTTTACCGCCGAGGCGTGCAGGTCCTCGACGGTGCCGACATCAGTTCTCATCGATCGCTCCGTCCGTCCCCCCTGCACGAACGTGCAGCCCTATGCATCCCGTCTGGCGGGATCTGCACAAGGATGCACGCTCGCGAAGAAAAGAACTCCTCGTTCTCACGCCTTGTACTCCCCGCAGTTGACATCCAGCGCCTGACCGGTGATACCGCTGGACAGATCGCTGGCCATGAACAGGATGGCCGAGGCCACCTCGTCCTCGGTGGGCAGGCGCTTCAGATCCGAGCCGGCGGCCGACGCCTGGTAGATCTCGTCCACGGTGGTGCCGTACTTGCCGGCCTGGTGCTCGAAGTAGGACTGCAGCGTGCCACCCCAGATATAGCCGGGCAGAATCGAATTCACCCGGATACCCTGCTCGCCGAGCTCCGTGGCCAGGGTCTGCGACATCGCCAGCAGCGCCGACTTGGCCATCTTGTAGGCGCCGTACTTGGCCTGCGAATGCCGCACGACCATCGAGTTGACGTTGACCACCGATCCGTTCGACTCCGACAACGCCGGCGTGAAACCCTGGATCAGCCGCAGCGCCCCGAACACGGTCAGTTCGATGGCGTCCCGCATGTGCTCGATGCTGGTCTGCGCGAACGGCTTCATCGACGGCACCCGAAAGGCGTTGTTGATCAACACATCCACCTTGCCGTAGGCCGCGAGCGCCTCGCGGACCAGGTTGTCCACCTGGTCCTGATCGGTGATGTCGGTGCCGACGGCCACGGCGCGCCGGCCCATGCCGGCGACCTCCTTGGCCAGGTCGTCGAGGCGGTCCACGGTGCGCGCCGCCAGCACCAGGTCCGCGCCCGCGCCGGCGCAGCGACGCGCCAGCGTCGTTCCCAGCGCGGGTCCCACACCACTGATGACGACCACCTTGCCGTCGAGTAGACCTGACATCTCAACCCACCATCCTGTCGCTGATCTGCTTCTGGCGCAACGCGATCCGCGCGCGCCAGTCCTCGTCGGAGATCTTGTTCGATTCGTAATACGGAAGCACCTTGCGCACTTCACCGGCGTCGACGACCTCGGCGGTCGGGCCGTCGGCCGCGGTGAGCTCCCGCGACAGCCGTTGCCAGCGGAACTGCAGGTAACCCTTGCGGTGGCCCAGTGTCTCGCACCAGTTGGTGACACCGGGGTTGGTGTCGGACACCACGATCCTGATCTTGCCGTCCGGATCCGCTTGCGCCTGTGTGCCGTTCAGCGAGGTCTGATGGTTGATGTAGTCGAGCGAGATGTACCACAGGCTGCCGAGCTGGAACCCGACGTAGGGCGCGTCGCTCACCGGCAGGGTGATGACGATCGCCTGATCGGGATTCAGGTCGAAGTGGCCAACGGACGAGTACTGGGTGGCCAGGCCGCCCGGCGTGAGGCGCGGGGCGATCATCGTGTTGACGGGCAGGGTGTTGTAGAACCACTGCGGGAACTGCAGCCACGTCTTGACCCGTTGCACCAGTTGCTTTCCCGCCACCGCGTAGCGCTTCTCGACCAGCTCGCGCGTCAACGGCGGTGGGGCGGTGCCGGCGGTGTCGGTGCGGGCCACACTGATGAATCCACGCCGCGCCGACCAGTCGTTGTAGACCTCACGGACCAGCAACTGCGACGGGGTGTTCGGGGTGACGCGCCACTCGAAGGTTCCGTCGGCGGCGATGTCCAGCTCACGGTCGTCGAACGCCGCCTGGCTGGCCGGGACGTTGTCGTCGGTGTACTCGCCGCCGAGCATCTGGAAACTCAGGTCGGTGGTGGTTCCGCGCGTTCCGGTGACGACGTATTCATGGCCGGGCTGGACGCGGGTGCCGAAGTAGAGCGTGTCGGGATTGTCGAGGCCCATCTTGGTGAAGGGGCCCGTGCCCGACTGCAGGAACGGGTGATCGCGGTCGTAGTCGAAGGCCAGGTGCGTGCAGGCGGAGATGCAGCCGGCCAGGTACTGCAGGCCCTCGAAGAGATCGGCATCGGACTCGATGAACGGCGCGGCAGCGACGAGGGCCTCGGCCTCGGCGATCGCGTCGGCCAGTGGCTGGGAGTACATCGCGGGACAGGCCTCCTCGGTCCAATATTGGACCGTAGTGGTAGATTGCTACCGTCGACAGTAGAACGCGTTCCAATTCGAGTCAATGCCGGTCGACTGGTTCAAGGAGGGATCCCGACCATGCCCACCCCGGAACCTCCCGGCCGATCGTCACCACCCACCGCACGCGTCGTCGCCGTGCTCGACTTCCTGGCTCGCCATCCGCACGACACCTTCGGGCTCTCCGAGCTGGCCCGCCGGCTGACTCTGAGCAAGCCGACGTGTCTGGGAATCCTGACCACCCTGACCGACGCGGGCTACCTGATCCGGGATTCCGTCGACCGGACCTATCGGCTCGGGCCCGCACTGATCGCCCTGGGTCACACCGCCCAGGAGTCGCTGCGTGTCAGTCCCGCCGCGCGCGAGGAGCTACGGCGGCTGTCGGCCACCTTCGACACCACCGCGGCACTTTCGGCCGTGGTGGACGACCGCATCACCGTGCTGGACGTCGTGTCGCCCACCGGGAACGACGCGGGTGTCGGCGCCGGCCAGAGCTACCCGTTCGCGCCGCCGGTCGGCCTGATGTTCGTGCTGTGGGACGACGACGCGCTGCGGGCCTGGCTGGCCAAAGAACCCACGATCCCGTCGCGGACCGACAGCGCCCGGCTCGATCAGGTGATCACCGAGTGCCGCGCCGCCGGGTATCTCGCCGAACGGCAGACCGCCGCCGGCCGTCGGCTGTACGCATTGATGGCCGGCATGTCGAGCACCCTGCCCCAGGAGTTACGGGCCCTGCTCGGCGAGCTCGTGTCGGACGTCGGCGAGCGGGTGCTGCTGCCGGGGGAGAGTCCCGACGGGGACCGCCGGCGCCATGACATCAGCGTGATCTCCGCGCCGGTGTACGACCACCACGGCCGCCAGGCGATGGTGGTCTCGCTGCACGTCGGCCGGGCACTCACCGACGATGAGATCGACACGCGAGCAACATCTTTGGTGGCCGCAGCGGATGCACTGACCGAACAGCTGGGCGGGCGGCGACCCTGATCGCCGCCGATTATCGTTCCGCCGCGCGCGCCCGGGACCTATTCTTCAGCGTATGACGTCAGCGGGGGTGACGTGTTCCGCGTGCGGCACGACGCTGCGCGACGGTGCGAAGTTCTGCGATTCGTGTGGTTCGCGGGTGGTCCCGTCCGCCCGTCGCGCCGAGTACAAACAGGTGACGGTTCTGTTCGCCGACGTCGTCCGGTCGATGGACATCGCGGCGGCACTGGATCCAGAACAGCTGCGCACCCTCATGACCGATGTGGTGGAACGAATGGCGGCCGTGGTCCGCCGCTACGGCGGCACCGCCGAATACAACGGCGACGGCGTGATGGCGCTGTTCGGTGCGCCGATCGCTCTGGAGGACCACGCGTTTCGCGCCTGCCTGGCCGCACTGGACATCCAGCGTGAGGCCGGCCTGATGGCCGGTACCGTGGCGCGCCAGGGCACGGCAGTGCAGCTGCGCGTCGGGCTGAACTCCGGTCAGGTGATCGCCGGCGACATCGGCTCGGGCTCGCTGGGGTACGCCGCCACCGGTGAGGACGTCGGGATGGCCCAGCGGATGGAATCCGTCGCCCCGCCAGGTGGGGTGATGCTGTCGGAGTCCACCGCCCGCCTGGTCGAGCATCTCACCGCACTCGGCGATCCGGAGCAGGTGCGTATCAAGGGGTTCGACGATCCCGTGTGTGCCCGTCGACTCGTGGCGATCAGCCCGCGGAATGCCCTGCGCGGGCGGACGGAGATCAGGCTGGTCGGCCGGCGCCTGGAGATGGCGACCCTGAGAGCTCTTCTCGACCGGGCCGGCAATGGCCGCGGCGGTGTCGTACGGGTGATCGGGCCGCCTGGCATCGGGAAGAGCCGGGTGGCCCGGGAGGCTGCTGCGCGCGCGGCGGAGCGCCACACGAACGTGTACTGGGCCTTCTGTGAGGCACATTCTCGCGACGTTCTCTTCGGCGTCATCGCCCAACTGCTGCGCTCGGTCACCGGTGTGGATGGCCTGGACGACGTCACGGCCCGCGAGCGTATCCGCGAACGCCTCCCGGTCGCCGACCTGGAGGATCTCCTGCTGCTGGACGGCCTGCTCGGCGTCACCGATCCGGATACGCCGGCGCCCCAGATCGATCCCGACGCCTGGCGGCGGCGGGTCGTGGCGCTGATCACCGCCCTGCTGCTCGCCGAGGACGAACCTGCACTCTTGGTGGTCGAGGACGCCCACTGGATCGACGTGGGCAGCGAGTCGCTGCTCGCCGAGCTCCTCGCGGCCATCCACCGGACCAGGGCGATAGTGCTGATCACCGCGCGACCGGAGTACGACGGCGCACTACGCCATGCCCCGGCAGCTCAGGCGATAGTCCTTGCACCGCTGGTCGATTCGGATGTCGCTGCGCTACTGGCGGAGTTGCTGGGCACGGATCCGTCGGTGGCCGACCTCGCGGCCGTCATCGCCGAGCGAACCGTCGGCAATCCGTTCTTCGCCGAGGAGATCGTTCGCGAACTCGCCCAGCGAGGAGTCCTCACCGGTCAGCGCGGGAACTATGTGTGCCGCGCCGAGGTGGACGAATTGCGGGTCCCGGCGACGGTGCAGGCGACCATCGAGGCCCGCATCGACCGGCTCAGCGCCCCGGCCAAGCGGACCCTGACCGCCGCATCTGTGATCGGTGCGCATTTCGAGGCGGAACTACTGGCGGCCCTCGGGATCACCGCGGTGCTCGACGAATTGCTCGCAGTCGAGCTGATCGACCAGGTCCGGTTCGCGCCGCGCCCGAAGTACGCCTTTCATCACCCACTGATCCACGCGGTGGCCTACGAGTCGCAGCTGAGATCCGATCGCGCGCAGTGGCATCGGCGCCTCGCCGCCGCCATCGAGGAACGGGCGCCCGACCAGGTGGACGAGAACGCCGCTCTGATCGCCGAGCACCTGCGCGCCGCCGGCGATCTGCAGGCGGCCTACAACTGGCACCTGCGCGCCGCGGGCTGGTCCGCCGGTCGCGACGTCGACGCCGCTCGGCTCGGTTGGCAACGTGCCAAGCAGATTGCCGACGCATTGCCCGCCGACGAGCCCCGGCGCCTGTCGATGCTCATCGCGCCGCTCACCATGCTGTGCACCACCGACTGGCAGGCGCCCGCCGTCGCCGAACGCCGGGGCCACTTCGACGAATTGCGGGACCTGTGCGACGCGGCCGGAGACAAGGTTTCGTTGGCAATCGGCATGACGGGGCTGGCCACCGAGCTCATCTACAGCAGCAAATCCCGTGCCGGCTCGAGGCTCGCATCCGAACAGATGACGCTGCTGGAGTCGATCGGTGACCCCAATCTCACCATCGGATTGTCGTTCGTGGCCTTCGTGAACTGGGTTCAACAGTGGCGACATCGGCGAAATTCGGCGGTGGTCGCAGAACGTCATCGACCTGGCCGGGAGCGACTCCACCGCGGGTGCCGGCTTCGGGCTCGGAACGCCCTTGGCCGTGGCGACCGCGTTTCGCAGCCTGGCCCGTTGGTGGCTGGGACTCCCCGGGTGGCGGACCGATGTCGACGACGCACTGGCGATGTCCAGCAACGGCGATCGAACCAGCCGCTCACTGGTGATCTCATGGACGTACGGAATGGGGGCGGCCTTCGGGGTGTTTCGCGTCGACGACGCCATGCTCCACACGATGGACGAGACGGCGCAGACCGCTGAACGGGACGGCAACGATCTCGCGCTCAGCGGCGCCCAGTTCGCGCTCGGCGGCGCACTCCTGTGTCGGGACGCCGAGGCCGACCGACTGCGGGGTGCGGAGATCCTCACGCAGATCCACGACACGTGGTTGCCGGAGCGCATGCCGTCACTGGTTCCGGTTGTCGAGTTGTTCGTCGGCCGCGAGCGGGCGCGCAGCGGCGATCGCGAGGCAGCCCTGCCGGTGATGCGCGCTGCCGCGGATCATCTATTCGAGGAAGGCCGCTTCGGGTGGTGCGTCTGCGGGACGGCATTTTTCGTCGAGGCGCTGTTGCACCGGGCAACCGGCGATGAACTCGCCGAGGCGGAGCAGTGGATCCGGCTGCTGGCCGGTCTGCCCGCCGCCGCCGGGGCCATTCTCGACATCACCGTGCTGCGGCTGCGCACACTGCTGGCCCGCGCCCGTGGTGATGACGCCTACCCCGCACTGCTGGACAGGTATCGCGATATGGCGACATCACTTGCCCTCGAAGGGCATATCGCCTGGGCCGAAAAGCTGGTGGAGTACTGACGACCGCCGTGCCCGGTAGCCGTGTTCGTGGCCGGGAAAGAGAAGGCCAGCGCACCACCGCGATTCGGCCCGGTCCGCTCACGCGCTCCGCAGTATCTCGGCGGTTTCCAGCCGGCGGGCGTGGATCACCGGATACAGCGCCGCCACCGACACCAGTACGAGCGCCACGGCCACACCCGTCCGCAACGGTGCCGCGAGCACACCCCACTCGATCGAGATGCCGTAGTAAACAGGCGAACCCAGTGACCACAGATAGGTCATCAGGATGCCCCCGGCGACGCCGAAGGCCGCGACCGTCGCGGTCAACAACCCCGCGTGCGCGATGACGACCGCCTGTTCGAGCCGCGGGGTGACACCGATCGCCCGCAACGCGGCGCGTTCCCGCCGACGCTGCACCAATCCGAGGATGAAGACGTTCAGGACGCTCAGGCCCGCCGAGATCATCACGACGTACCCCGAGAGTGTGAACGGTGACAGGAATCGGGTGATGCCGGTGGTGGCGACCGTGCGCCACTGCGCATCGTCGTACACGGTCAGGCCCGCCCCCAGGGCAACGAAATCGTCACGGTGGGAGGCGGCTTCGGCAGCGGAGGAATAGGCGACCGAGACCTGATCCCGGACGGCCGCCCAGTCGGTGCGCGCCAGCGCGTCGGACGCCAGGACGATGTCCCCCACCGCGGCGTCGTCGATCATCGTCGGCCGGAAGACGCCGGCCACCCGGAAGTTCTCGAGCCCGGTGACGGTGGGCAGTTGGACGGAATCACCTGTCCGGGCGCCCAGTCGGCTCGCGGCGATCTGACTCAGGGCGATGTCCCCGTCGCGCAGCCCCTGCCAGAATCGGTCGTCGTCGGCGGTCGGCGCGTAGAGCGCCCGCCCGAACTCGTCACCCGGGGAAACCCCGATCACGACGCGGGACAACATGCCCGACGAGATCATCGAACGCCACCGGGATGACACCTTGCGACCACCGGCGGCGGCCGTGATCTGCGCGAAGGTCGGATCGGCGATGCTGCCGTCACGCTGATCGAGCACCGACTGCGCGGCAATCAACACCGAGGCCGGCAGTCGGTCGCTCTTCTCGGCGGCCACCTGGTCGGTGCCGAGGAACTGCATGCTCTGTGAGCCGATCGCCAAACTGGTTCCGTTGACCAACACCGCCGCCGAGATGCCGAAGAGTAGCGCATACCGCTGGACATCGGCGCGCAGCAACCGGCCTACGGCGGGGCGCGCGACGGTGAGCAGAGGGATCAACCACAGCGCAAGGAGCGGTGCGGCGAACATCGTCACCAGATCGACCCCGAACAGCCCCGCGGTCATCGTGTTGATGCCCACGTTCAGCGGGAGTGGACCCCGTTCGAAGATCTTCAGCACATAGATCGACGCCGAGAGGATCGCCAGTCCGACGGCGATCGGCCACAACGGGATTCGTCTGGCGCGCTGCACGCCGCCGGCCGTGGCCATCGATGCCAACGGTCCTTCCCGGACCAGTCTCAGCGCCGGGCCCAGCATCGCGAGCACCCCGGACACCAGTCCCGCCGCCGCTCCAATGCCGAACAGGTTCGGCGAAAAATGCGTGATGACGCTGCCGCCCGACCCGGCCAACATCGACCTGCCGAACCGATCCACGAGGAACGCCCCGAGCAGGAACCCACTGGGCACCGCCAACACACCACCGAGCACGCCGACCACGGCGCCTTCGGCCAACATCCCGGAAAACAGCCGGACCGGGTTCGCCCCGATCGCACCGATGGTTCCCATCACCGAACGCCGATCCTCGACCGCCAGCAGGATGGTGTTCACCGCCACCAGGAACCCGATCAGGATGCCCGCCAGGACGGTCAGATTCAGTGCCTGCGTTGCCCCTTCGAATATCGCGGGCCGATGCGGGTGTGGTGGGCCGGCGGTGGCGACGCCCTGGACCGCACGATCGACGTCGGCGCTCACCTCGGCGCCGGGTCGCGGCACGACGAACGCGGACGTGACGAACCCCGGGGTGGCGAGCATCGTGGCCGCGACCTCCGGCGACGGGGCCAGCAGGACGTATCCGTCGTTGATGCCCTCGACGCGGTCGAACTCCGGGAATGTCCAGCCCAGGTGCGCCGAGCCGCGGGGCAGGCCCGGGATCCGCAGTTCGTCACCGAGCGCCAGGCCGTGGCGGGCGGCGATGACGGCGGGCATCTGCAGCGGAATACCCGGTCCGGCAGCGGGATTCGCGGCAGCCCGGTCGTCGCAGCCGAAGGTGCCGACGAGCAGTTCGATCTGGCAGGTGCCACCGAGCAGGAAGAAGCCGTGACTCCCGGATCCGCTGTCGACGGGCGTCAGTCCCGCAACGACCGGGATGACCGCCTCGGCACCCGGCACCTCGTCGCGTAGCCGCTCGACGATATCGATCGGCAACCGGCCGTTGACATTCGGCGTGACCTCCAGGACGCCGCTGCCGGCGGCGTGGGTCAGCGCCGGCCCGAAGGCGTCGAACGGCCGGGTGAGTTCGGCCTTCAGGACCAGGGTGCCGAGAACCACGCTCACCCCGACGGCCACGCCGATGATGCTCAGGAGTGTCCGGCGCCGATCGCCGATCAATGCCGAGAGGTGGATTCGCCGGAAGGTCGACCACCCGGCACCCGGCCGACGCATCAGCGTGTCCGGTTCGGCGTGGCTTCGGGGGACCGGGCGCATCCGTCGACCAGATGCAGTTCCCGGGTCCCGTACCGCACCGCGGCCGGATCGTGGGTCACCATCACCACCGCGGTCCCGTCCTCGTCGGCCAGGGACCTGAGCAGTTCGAGGACCTCGGCCGACGAGTGGCTGTCGAGATTTCCCGTCGGCTCGTCGGCCAGCACGACGGCCGGCCGGGCCACCAGCGCCCGCGCGACCGCCACCCGCTGCATCTGCCCGCCCGACAGCTCCGCCGGCCGATGCCCGGCCCGGTCGCCGAGCCCGACCCGCTCCAGCAACTCGGCGGCCCGGGCGTCCGCGGCACGGGCCGGCACCCCGTCGACCACCAGCGGAAGGGATACGTTCTCGACGGCGCTCAGCATGGGCACCAGGTTGAAGAACTGGAAGACGAACCCGAGGTGCCGGCGCCGGAATGCGGCCCGCGCGCCACTCTTCATCGTCCACAGGTCCCGGCCGCCGACGATCACGCTGCCGCGGTCCGGGGCGTCCAGTCCCCCGGCGACATGCAGCAAGGTCGATTTGCCGGCCCCCGACGGACCGGTAACCACCACGAATTCGCCTGCGTACGCGGTGAAATCGAAGTCGACGAGCACCCGAACGTCCTCCCCGCCCCGGCGGTACGTCTTGCCCACGCCGTGGAGTTGCACTACCGGCTCGGTCGTAACGGCCGGCACATCCAATTCGGACACCTCACGCCTCCACGTCCACGGAGTGTTGCGACCGCATGATCGTCGCCCGGCCGCGGCCGCAGTACTGCAGTAGGGCACTACTGCGATCTGGCCCGGTCCGGTGCCGCTCGGACGCAGTAGTACTTGCGTCGACGCGATCGAAATTGCAGTGCCACAACACTGCAACCACCCCGCGGTGCTCGGATCACGATTGCCCAGGCGATGGCGCCGAGGAACACCCCAGATTGGAGGGCGCAGTGACCGCATCCGGCCCGGCCACTCCCCGCGCGACATCCACCCCGCGGTGCAACCCCCCAGTGGTCCGCACACCGCGGCTCGTGCAGGGCGTTCAGTTCGCGATCTTCCGTCGCCGGGCGATGCACACGTGGATCGAGCGCCACGGCCGCATCTTCGAGATCAACGTGCCCATCTTCGGTCGATCCGTCGTCGTTTCCGACCCGACTCTGGTGAAGTCGGTGTGCACGACGAGCACCGAACAGCTCATCAACATCCAGCCGAATCTCAACAATCTGTTCGGGCCCGGGTCGGTATTCGGGTTCGACGGCCCTCGGCATCGCGATCGGCGCCGGCTGCTCGCACCGGCGTTCCACGGGCAGCGCCTCGAGAACTACGAGAAGATCATCGAGGACGAAACCCTGCGTGAGAGCGCGAACTGGCCCGAGGACAACGAGTTCCGGACCCTCGAACCGATGAACAGGATCACACTGAACGTGATCCTGCGGACCGTGTTCGGCTCCGCGGGTGCGGAATGCAACGAACTCGAAGAGCTCAGGGAGATCATCCCGCCCTTCATGAAGCTCGCACAGGTCATGGCGTTCGTACCGGCGCCGCCATTCTGGGCCAGGCGCTACCGCCCGTGGCGCAAGCTGGACGAGTTCCGCAACGCCTTCGACCGGATCGTCTCCACGCTGATCGACAGGGCCAGCGCCGATCCAGATCTCGGCGAGAGGTCGGACGTCCTGGCATCCCTGCTGCGCAGCGGGTACGACGACGGAACGACGATTCCACGGCGAGACCTGTCTGACGAACTGTTGACCCTCGTGTGCGCGGGCCACGAAACCACCGCCGCAGTTCTGGCCTGGACGTTCGAGCGGCTGCGGCGCAACCCGGACGTGCTGGCCGAACTGGTCGGAGAACTCGACGAAGGGGGAAGCGACTTCCGCCGCGCCACGATCTTCGAGGTGCTGCGAGTGTGCAGCGTCGTCGATGTGATCGGCCGCCGGGTCACAGCGCCCGGTTTCGACCTCGGCGCGTGGCGGATTCCGCAGGACCGCACGGTGTTCGTGCGCATTGCCGACCTTCACGAGAATCCGGAAGCCTTCCCTCATCCCGAACGATTCGATCCATCTCGCTTCCGCGCAACCAAGCCGGCGGCACCAGCATGGCTGGCGTTCAGCGGCGGAACACGGCGATGCATCGGCGCTGACTTCACGATCGCCGAAATCGACATCGTGCTGCGAACGGTGCTGCGCAACTTCGTGATCCGGACCGATGGCGCCGCCGACGAGAAGTCGTACTTCCGGGGAGTCGCCCACATCCCGAAACGTGGCGGGCGCATCGTGGTGAACCGCCGAAGGCAGCCCGCAGAAAAGAGGCCATTGTGTCGACCCAGCTGATCAGGCCATCAGAGCCGGAGCGGCTCGAAATCCGCTGCAATGTCGGCGATGTCATGGTCGCGAACCTGGCGGTGCACATCGTCCTCTTCTTCGAGCGGCATCTCGACACCGGGGCGCTCACCCGCGCGTTTGCGCACGCGCTCACGAATCTCCCCATCTTCGCGGGCCGAATGACCGTGCACCACGGCAGCATGCGAATCCGATGTGAGGGGCAGGGCGTGCCCTTCACATCGGCGTCGTCCGACCGCACACTCCGTCAGGCGATCCGCTCGGCGTCGGAGGACCAGGGACTATGGCTCATCGACCCGGTGAACGGTGCCACGGCTCGATGGGGTCTGGGGCCGTTGTGCAAGGTACGTGTCACTCATCTCGCGGACGACGCGACCGCGATCGGTCTCTCATGGCACCACTCGATCGGCGACATGCAGACCGGGATGCACTTCATGAACGCGTGGGCCGCCGCCGCTGCCGGCAAGCCACTCGCTGAGCCCGTGCTCGTCGAGGACCGCGCCGGCTACCTCGACAGCCATCTCCCCGCCGACGGAGCTCGGACGCCCGGAGTGCGCTGTCTCGGACTCGGCGAGACTGCTCGTGGCCTGCTCTACCTGGCAAAGGACGCGCGAAAGCAGCGGACGCTGAGCATCAGCTTCGGCGAAGACGAAGTCGCCAGTATGCGCGACGCCTACGGAAGTCGGATCCCCGTGTCCGCGAACGACGCTGTGTGCGCGCATGTTTCGGAAGCCCTCATGAAGACGGATCCCACGGTGGATCGTCGTACCCTCGCGATCGCCGTGAATGCGCGGAATCGTTGTGGGCTCGATCCGATGCTCGTCGGCAACATCATCACAACGCTGAACGTCGACCTGCGACGTGGAGAGGCGGCCAGTGCCATTGCCGAACGCATCCGTCACAAGGTGGACCACTTCGCCGACGAACACTGTGACATGCGTATCAACCAACGGTTCCTGGACGACGCCGGTGCATGGCGGGCCGCACGCTGTGTATCGACTGCCTTCGATGCGGCCCGGTGGAACCCGCTCGTCTCCAACTGGAGCGGCTTCGGGGTCTATCGCATCCAATTCGAAGACACCTTCACCTCCTACTACACGCCGTTGATGAAACTACCCGTTGCGGGACTCGGGGCGCTGATGGACGGACCGGGTGGCCGGGGCCTTGTGTTCCAGATGTCGTTGCCACCAAAGGAATTCCACGCCATGTCAGAGCCCGGCGTTCACCGGCTCCTGCACCGATTCCGCAGCGGCGCCCACCCGATCCCCGGTCCGCACCGGGAGATCAACGTTACGTAGCTCAGTACCGGACGGCAGAACTTGCAGTACGGGAACACTGCATCCCGAACCGGAAGCGCGCGTGACGATCACTGCAGGTCACCTACAACAGGGGGATGTCATGAGGTCGAAGCATCATGTCGGACGTGTTGGCGGATTGGCTGCGGCGCTGGGCGTCGGGGTCGCGCTCTCGTTGTGCGGGCCCACCGCGTGGGCGGACGAGACCGCCGCTGACACCGCATCCAAGACATCCCCGACCCGTGATTCGGCACCCGCCGACGGCGAAACGGATTCATCACCGGAGCACAGTGCTGCGCCCGGTGCGCCGGATCCGGACCAGCAATCCGCCTCGACGGATACGGTCCCGGACGCGACGACGCACACCGCCGACGAGCACCGGACCCCGCCGAAGAAGCGCCGCGGATCCCAGGACCGGGCCGATCGCGACGACAGCGAGGGTTCGCCCGCACCAGAGCGCCCGGCACGGGACGACGACAGTGCCGAGGCTGCGGGTACGCACCCGGCCCGGGCCGTCGCACGCGCGGAGCAACCGGACGAAACCGGCTCCGCCGACCGGACACCTGCCGCACTCCCCGATGCCCGCGCGAAGACCGAAGTGGTCGCCGCCGCTGTCGCGGTCGGCGCGAACTCCGAGATCGCGCCGGCGGGCACGCCGGCTGCCGCATCCGCGGCCACCGAACAAGCGACTGTGTCGGAGTCCGTCGCGGCCGCGGTGTCCCACAGCCTGTTCGGTGGCGGGACGGGCGGAGTCACCGATTCGCCGGCGACCTGGGTGATGGCCGCCGCGGCCCGGCGTCAGTTGGGTGACACCGAGAACGAAGTGGCCGCCACCAGTTCGGGGCAGACCACCGGCCAACTTCTTGCCGCGTCGAATGCCGCAGTGGCTCCGGTGAATTCGGCGCCGGTGATCACCGCGACGACGGTCGGCGACCCCAACCCGTCGTTCTTCGGCTGGGTCTCGGGCAAGGTCACCGCCACCGACACCGACAAGGACCAACTGACCTACACCGCCACCGGCGCCACCAAGGGCTGGGTCAGCATCGACACCAACACCGGAGCATTCACCTACGGTCCCACCGCAACAGCCCGCCACGCCGCCGCCACCGACAACGCCGCCGACAAGACCGACACCTTCACCGTCACCGTCACCGACGGCCACGGCGGAACCACCAGCCAACCCGTCAAGGTCGCCATCTCCCCGCAGAACACCGCCCCCACAGCCAACGCCGCCACCGGCTGGGCCGACCCCAACACCGGAGCCATCGCCGGCAACGTCAGCGGCAACGACGCCGACTGGGACAAACTCACCTACTCCGCACCCACCAGCACCACCAAGGGCACCATCACCCTCAACAACTCCACCGGCGCCTTCACCTACACCCCCACCGCAGCCGCCCGCCACGCCGCCGCAGCCACCAACGCCCCCGCCACCGCCAAGACCGACACCTTCACCATCACCGTCAACGACGGCCACGGCGGCACCACCACCAAGAACATCACCGTCACCATCAGCCCGAAGAACACCGCACCGACCGTCGCCCCCAACCCCACCATCGGCAAACCCGACCCCGTCACCGGAATCGTCACCGGCACCCTGACCGCCACCGACCCCGACGCCGACCCACTGACCTACACCGCCACCCCCACCAAAGGCGTCATCACCTTCACCGCCGACGGAAGCTTCACCTACACACCCACATTCACCGCACGCACCGCCGCCGGCGCAGCGGGTGCATCTGCTACCGCCAAGGCGGACGCCTTCACCGTCACGGTCACCGACAGTCTCGGCGGAACCACCACGACGCCACTCACCCTGGCAGTTGCTCCGCCCCTCGCCGGCATCTCGCTCGTCGGCGGAACGACAATCGACGGGTACCCCGCGAATGTGCGACCCGTGCTGAATGCCGACAGTTCCCGGGCACTCCTGACCACGGTCGAGACCGATTTCTGGACCCAGAAGTCCATCACCCGGGTGGCGGTGGTCGACACCACCACCGGAGCGCAGCTCGGCAGCACACTCAATTTCAACGGCAAGGGCAGCGCGGAATTCAACGCCGACGGCACTCGCGCGGTGATCGTCACGGAGGTCAGCGGGAACGTGCAGGTGTCGATCCTCAACACCACCACAGGTCGTGAGCTCAGTGTCGTGCCTACGGTAGGGGCCTACGTTCACTCGGTCCAGCTGAACGCCACCGGCGACCGGTTGGTGGTCTCGACGTCCACCTATTCGAACACCACCGGCTACACCGCCACGATCATGGTGCTGAACACTGTCACCCTCACGCAGATCGGCACCACCCGAATCGACTCCGGCGCCAGCGGCCCGACCCTGCAACTGATCTCCGGCGGCTCGCGCGCGCTGATCACCACCACCACCGGCACCACGGCCAACCAATCACTCGGTGTGACGGTCATCGACACCGCAACGGGAGCCCAGATCGGCAGCACCGTCACGGTGCCGGGAGCTGGTACGTCCACTCCGACAATTCGATTGATCGCCAACGACTCCCGGGCGCTGATCACCACCGGTACCGGAACCGGTCTCGACCAGTCGCTCGACGTGGCGGTCATCGATACCGAAAGGGGTGCTCAGATCGGGGCCACCGTCATATTCTCCGGGACCGCCGAGTCGATGGATGTCGACGCCTCGGAGAACCGGGTCGCAGTCACCACCTCGAAATCGGCAGCGATCATCGACACCCGCACGGGGACCCGGATCGGGACCTCCATCGCGGTCGTCGGCAACGGTTGGGCAAAGTTCAATGCCGACGGCACAAGGGTTCTCGTCCTCCGCAACCTCGGCGACCTTCCTGCGACCAACACCGCCCAGGTGTTGTCGATCGACGCCGCCTCCGGTAAACAGGTCGGCGCCACGGTTGCACTCAGCGGCGGTGAGGCCATTGCCCAATTCGTCGCACGCAGCACGAAGGTCCTGATCTCGACCGTGGGTTACGATCCGACCGCCCAGAAGGCGATCGGCTATCTGTCGGTGCTCGATATCGCCAGTGGCACCCAGACCGGCACCACCATCCGCCTCACCGGCTCGCCGGGCCGGCTGACCCAGAATCCCGATCACACCCGCGCCGTGATCACCACCTCGAACGTCGACTGGCAGGGCGAATCGCAGTACAGCATGAGTTACCGGGCGGCGGTGATCGACATCGGTACCGGCACCCAGATCGGTCCCGTTCTCACGCTTCCCGAAGCCGCGAATGCAGTCATCATGAGCGCGAACGGAGTGCGTGCCCTGATTCTCATGGACACCCAGGCGCTGGTGCTCGACACGACCACCGGGGCGCGGATCAGCACTCTGCTGAACATCGGCAATGACCCCGACACCACCCGATTCAACACCGACGCCACCACGATCCTGACCTTCACCAACACCTACGATGCGGCGACCGGGACCACCTCCCTGCAGCACTGGGCGACCGACATCCTCACCGGCCAGCAGAACACCCTCGGCAGCGTCGTGACCTTCACCGGCGCGGTCACCGAGAAGGCTCTCAGCGTTGATGGCAGCAGCGCCATCTATGTAACCTCGGTCCTGGACCCGGCCTCACCCAACCGGGTCGTCCGAGTGGTCAGGGTCGACACCCTGCTCAACCAGATTGTGACGACAACCAACGTGATCCTGCCCACGGGCGGACTGGATCTCGTTTCGAGCGCCGATACGGACCGTGTTGCCCTCGTCTCCTACGATTACGGCGAGCCGATGTCCACCAAGCTGGTAGCCATCGACACCACCACGGGAACCCAGATCGGCAGCACCATCGGACTGATCCCCGGACCGATCAACTACCCCGTGATGTCCGCCGACGGCAAGCTGATGCTGTTGTACACCTACGGTCCGGTGAACTACAGCGGCAAAACCCTGCAGTCGATATTTCGGCTGGCGTAGGGAATCTACGTGGATCCGCCGGACAACAGCTTCACCAGTTCCTCGCGGCTACCCGTGCCGGTCTTGTTCATCGCCCGGTAGATATGACTCTCGACGGTGCGGACGGACAGCGTCAGCCGCTCGGCCACTTCACGATTGGACAGACCCGCGGCGAGCAGGCTCACGATCTCGCGCTCGCGGTCGGTGAACGGCAATGACTCCACCGCTCGGTAGAGCACGGGAGTGGTCAACCCACCACACTGTTCGGCCAGCGCACTGGCCCGCGCCGAACACGTCAACGACGATCCGCGCAGTTCCTGAGCGCGGTAACGGACCGCGGCATGAGCGGCAGCGTCGGTGGCCGCTACCACGTCCCCCATGCTCTCGAATTCCTCTGACAAGGAAGACATCTCGGCAGCGTCACCGTCCCGAAGCGCTCGGGCGAATCGCGCCGCCAGGCCGACGCGAGGACCCTCCACGACCGATTCCAGCTCACGAAGCCGGGGCGCGCACGTCGGGTCGCCGAACTGGGCCGCAGTCTGCAGACACATCACCTCGACCGCGAATTGCCCCTTGCTCGAAGCCCTTTCGGCAGCGCTACGCACGATGGCAATCGCTTCGCTGACAGCCCCCTGGGCGGCCGACACCCAGGCCCTGGCCAGGCTCTGCTCGTGATCCAGGGAACGGAACGTCCGCCGAACGCGGTCGAGTTCGGCGAGCGCTTCAACGGCCGGGCCGGTCGAATCGCTGATCGCCAGGGCCATCACATTCGGGACCCGGTAACGGAAACCCCAGCCGGCGCCGTACCCGGCTGCCGTCAGTCCGGTCGACGCACGTTCCAACAGCACGCGCGCGTCGTCGAGGCGACCGGCGCCGAGCGCGGCCCGGCCGGCAATTCCGGCGCCCAACGATTGCGCAGCACCCGGCAGGTCGGCGGCCTGGCCGCGCACCCAATCGGCCACCTCGAGTGCGTCGGGGATCGAGCCGGCCACCAGGAGCGCACCGACGTGGGCGTCGGCGATGTTGAACCGCATGTGCGGCGCGTCCAGGGACCGGGTGGCGGCGTCGTACCCCGCCTTCGCATACTCGACGGCTACGCTCGTCCTGCCGGCGTCCGCCGCGATGGCCGTGAGTACCCACCCGATCTCGGCACCCACAACCGGTGGAAGATCGTGCAGGACAAGGGGTTCAGCAGCTTCGGCGGCGAGATCCGGCCGGTCCGTCGCGAACCAGTACACCGTGTAGAAGGCGTCGATGTACGTGCGTGCGCCAGGGGGTGCGACCCTGGCCGCGTCGTCGATGACGGCCTTTGCGCGTGCGGGATCACCGATCGCCCAGAGCAGATTGCTGGCGCGCAGGAACGCCAGCCGGGCACACTCGCCGTCGGTCAGCCCATCGGTGGGGATTCCCGCGAGCACGGACTCCGCTTCCTCACCACGGCCCAGCCAGGAAAGGGCGTGCGCGCGAACGAAGTTCGGCTCGGGTCCCGCTCCGGCCCGGGTCGCCGCCTCGGCCAGCCGGTTGGCCAGCGGCAGGTCCGCCAGCCACACCGCTCCGTGTGCGGCCCGCAGCAGGAGATCCGCGTCCGGCGCGTCGTCGGCCTCGAGCGTGAGGGTCGCCCGCCGTACCACGATCCGGATGTCGTCGGACCCGGCCAGTTCGGCGGCGACGAGCCCGCGCAGCCGACGCAGCTTGGTCGCGGGTGCGCGTTTGCGGCGGATCTGTCCGAACAGTGGATGGGCCAACCGCACCTGCACGCCCCCGGCCAGGGAGTCGAGCACGATCAATCCGCGGGTGTCGGCCTCCTCGATCGCGGCCGGGTCGGTGATGCGCTGCAATGCGGCGAGGTCGATCGGCTCGCCGACCGCGAGCGTGTCGACCACGTCACTCACGGGATCCGGCAGCCCGCCCATCCGCGACTCGATCAACGCGACCAGTCCCCGCGGTAGAACGGGATCCCCGAGCCACCGGACGAATCCCCGCTGACGAACCAGACGGCCGTCGCTGATCTCCTGTTCGACGATGTTGCGCAGGTACAGAACGTTGCCGTGGGTCAGATTCCACAATCGTTGCGCCGCATCCGGATCGATCGCCGAGTCCAGCGCCGCCGACAGAAGCATCTCGGTCTCTGCGGGCGAGAGCGTTGGCAGGTCCACTCGCGTGAACCGGCCGGCCTCCGTGATCTCTTGCACCGCAGGGGGAATCGGTTCGCCGTCGGGGAGGGTGAGGATCACCTGTGCGGTACGCCGCTGGACGATCTGATTCACCACGAAGGCCGACAGGTCGTCCAATCGATGCGCGTCATCGACCACGATCACGGTGGCCGGTCCCGCCGCCGTCAGGGACTCGATCACCCGGCGCACCAGCTGGACCGTGTCGGTGACACCGGGCTGGGTCCACGCGGTGAACGCGCCCAGCGGAATCGACCGTCCCGCGGACGTCCCGACCACCCACCGGGTGTCCGATCCGCGTGCCGCCGCGCGCTGCATCGCCTCACGGGCGATGCGGCTCTTGCCGGCGCCGGCGGACCCCCAGACGGCGACCCCCGAGACGTCCGGATCCGACAGCGCGGCGTCGATGTCCCCCATCGCCGACGCGCGACCGGTCAGCGGCCACGTGGCGTGCACCCACAGAGCGTATGCCCTGGACCGGGGCTACCCGGGTGACTCGCTCAGAGGTCGGACAGCGCGACCAGTGCCTCCGCGGGTGAGACCTGCAGTCCGCACCGGTTCTGGAAATCGTTCAGCGGGGCCTTGATGGCACGGACCTCGTCGGCCTGCTGCGGATGGTCGGCGAAGTAGCTGTCCATCTGGCCGACGGCAACGAATGCCGGTTGGCGGGTGGCGTCGAGGAGTGCGGCGTTCACGTCGGGGTTCTTCTCGAAGTACTTCGACAGCGCGCCGGTGACCGAGTTGATGGTGCTCGACAGCCCGGCTGCGGTGCAGCCGTCGGCGGAGGCGGCCGGTACGGCGGCCGGGGATTCACTCGGTTCCGCGGGCGCGGTAGGCTCCGGCGCATCGGCCAGCGGAGTCGCGTCCGGGGCGTCGGCGCCGGGTGCGGGGGCGGGGGTGGACGGCGTGGCCGGCTCCACCGGCGCGGCGGGTTCGGGCGCGGTCGGCTCGGCCTGGGCCAGCGGAAGGGCCAGCGCGGAGCAGGCCGCACCGGCGGCCAGCAGGGTCAATGCGGCGCCACGCACCGTCTTGTCGCGATTCATGGATTACTCCTGGTTCGGGGGCAACTTGGTAGTGACTTCGCGTCGGCGACGCCGCGCGTTACGGATGAGGCGGATGAGCACACGATTCGGCGCCGGCGTACGGAAAGCACGGCCCGGCCGGAGTGTTGTCGACGAAACCGCACGTTCGGCCCTCCCGCGAGGGGAGGGCCGAACGCCATGCGAGGTCAGACCGCGCCGAGCGCGTCGGTGATCACGTCAGTGCCCACCTGGGTGTGGCACGACTCCGACAGCGCCGAGACGGGCTGCTGGATCTGCTTCAGATCCTTGGCGACCTGCGGGTTCTCGGTGAAGTACACCCGGTAGGCCTGCGGGGCCTGGTCCGGGGACTGCTTCGAGATGTCCGTGAGCGCCTTGTCGGTCTCCGGGTGCTCCTGCAGGTAGGACCCCATCGACGCCGACACCGAGCTGTTGGTGGTGGCGATGCCGCTGACAGAGCACTGATCCGGCGTCGCCGGCGCGGGCGCCGCGTTGGCGGTGGGCGCGAGGATGGCCAGGGAAGCTCCCGCGGCCGCGGTTGCGAGCAGGCCGCCGGCCCCGATGCTGTACAGGCCGCGACGAACGGCGGTCATGCGGGTATTGGTCGAAACCATTCGAATTTCTCCTTCGGTCTGCGATGTTGATCGCGCCCAAAGGCCTAACCCGAACCGCACCTGCCCTAAACACCGCCGGTGACCGCACCGGCGTGTCGCGGGCGGTATCCGCGCAGGACACGCCGAGGAAACCGGGTGGTCGAGAAAAAATCAGCCGGCGGCGGCGCCAGCCTGGTTACCGGCCTGCTCGCGCTTGATCTCGAGGGCGATGTCGATGAGCTGGTCCTCCTGGCCGCCGATCAGTTTGCGCTGGCCGACGCGCAGCAACAGCTCATGGGCGGGCACGCCGTAGCGTTCGCCCTGGCGTACCGCGTGTTTGAGGAAGCTGGAGTACACCCCGGCGTAGCCCATCACCAGTGCGTTGCGGTCCAGCAGGCACTCTGCCGGCATGGCGGGCGCGACAACCTCCTCGGCGGCGTCGGCGATCTCGAAGAAGTCGATACCGGTCTTGACGCCGATCTTGTCGAACACCCCGACCAGCGCCTCGACCGGCGCGTTGCCGGCCCCGGCGCCGAACCGGCGGCAGGACCCGTCGATCTGCTTGGCACCCGCGCGGACGGCTTCGACCGAGTTGGCCACGCCCAGGCCGAGATTCTCGTGCCCATGAAAACCAACCTGCGCGTCGTCACCGAGTTCGGCGACCAGCGCGGCCACCCGGTCGGCCACGCCTTCGAGCACCAGGGCGCCGGCCGAATCCACCACGTAGACGCACTGGCAGCCGGCATCAGCCATGATCCGGGCTTGGGCGGCCAGTTTCTCCGGCGAGATGGTGTGGCTCATCATCAGGAACCCGACGGTCTCCAGGCCCAGCTCGCGGGCCAGCCCGAAGTGCTGGATCGACACGTCGGCCTCGGTGCAGTGGGTGGCGATGCGACAGATCGACCCGCCGTTGCCCTGGGCCTCCTTGATGTCTTCCTTGGTGCCCACACCGGGCAGCATGAGGAAGGCGATCTTGGCTTCCTTGGCCGTCTCTGCCGCGAGCTTGATCAGCTCCTGCTCGGGAGTCTTGGAGAACCCGTAGTTGAAGCTCGAGCCGCCCAGCCCGTCACCGTGGGTCACTTCGATGACCGGGACGCCCGCGCTATCGAGGGCGGCGACGATCGCACCGACCTCGTCCTTGGTGAACTGATGGCGCTTGTGGTGGCTGCCGTCGCGCAGGGAGGTGTCCGTCATCCGGACGTCCCAGCTCGCGTCGAACCAAACTTCAGTGCTCATGGCGCCACTCCTCCTCATCGCTCGTGCCCGTCGCTCGGCTTCGCCCGGCATCCCAGTTGGCGCGACTCATGCTTGCGCTCCCGTTCCTGCGGAGGCCCGTTCCTTCGCGATTTCTTCGCCGACCTTGGTGGCGGCTGCGGTCATGATGTCCAGGTTTCCCGCATACGGCGGCAGGTAGTCACCCGCACCCTCGACCTCGACGAACGTGGTGACGACGAAGTTGCCGCCGTTGACCACCGACGGCTCGTCGAACTGCGGTTCGTTGAGCAACCGGTAACCGGGCACATACGTCTGCACCTCGGCCACCACATCCTTGATGGACTGGGTGATCGCGTCGCGATCGGCGTCCTCGGGGATGGCGCAGAAGATCGTGTCGCGCATGATCATTGGCGGGTCGGCGGGATTGAGGATGATGATCGCCTTGCCCCGCTTCGCGCCACCGATGACCTCGACGCCGGCGCTGGTGGTCTTGGTGAACTCATCGATGTTGGCCCGGGTTCCCGGCCCTGCCGAGGCCGACGAGACCGACGCCACGATCTCGGCGTAGGGCACGTCCACCACGCGGGACACGGCATAGACCATCGGGATCGTGGCCTGGCCGCCGCAGGTGACCATGTTGACGTTGGGCGCATCCAAGTGCGCGCGCAGGTTGGCCGGCGGGATGACGCCCGGACCGACGGCGGCCGGGGTGAGGTCGATGGCGCGGATTCCGGCTTCCTCGTACCGCGGCGCGGCGGCCTTGTGCACGTAGGCGCTGGTGGCCTCGAAGACCAGGTCCGGCTTCTCCGACTGCGCCAGCAGCCAGTCCACACCCTCGTGGCTGGTCTCCAACCCGAGCTTGCGGGCGCGCGCCAGGCCCTCGGACTCCGGATCGATGCCGATCATCCAGCGCGGCTCGAGCCAGTCCGACCGCAGCAGTTTGTACAACAGGTCGGTACTGATGTTCCCCGACCCGACGATCGCGACGGACGCTTTCTCTGGCATGTGTCGTGCTCCTACTCCAAGGCGTGACTATTCGAAAGACAGTCGGACTGAACCTAATCCAGTGAACTCCGCAAGGAAACTGTCCCCCGGGCGTGCATCTATCGCGCGCATGCAGGCGCCCGGCAACACGACGTCGCCGGCCTTGAGTCGCACCCCGAAACCGTCCACCTTGCGGGCCAGCCAGGCGACGGCCGTCACCGGGTTCCCCAGCACCGCATCGCTGCGGCCCTCGGCCACCGTCTCGCCGTTGCACTTCAGCACGGCGTCGATGGCGCGGATGTCAATATCCTTCGGGGACACCCGCTCCGGGCCCAGGATCCACCCAGCCGACGAGGCGTTGTCGGCGATGGTGTCACACAGTTTGATCTGCCAGTTCTTGATCCGGGTGTCGATGAGTTCGATCGACGGCGCGAACGCGGCCGTGGCGGCCAGCACGTCGTCCTCGGTGCAGCCCGCCCCGGGCAGGTCCTCGGCGAGGATGAACGCGACCTCGACCTCGACCCGCGGATAGAGGTAGTCGGACGTCTTGACGGGCACATCCTGGAAGACCTCCATGTCGGCCAGCAGATGCCCGTAGTCGGGCTCGTCGACATTCATCATCTTCTGCATGGCCTCGCTGGAGAGACCGACCTTGTGCCCCACCACCCGGGCGCCCTCGGCCACCCGCTGCCGGATGTTGAGCAACTGGATCTCATACGCGTCCACGACGTCGATCCCGGGATTGCCGTCGGTCAGGGGGTCGATCGGCACCCGGCTGCGCTCGGCCTCGGCCAGGTCGGCCGCGAGTTCGGCGCGGATCGCATCGTCCAACATTCCGTGAAGTCCCCTCACTTCTTTGACCGGCGCAGTTGTCCAGCACCGGGGCAATTCTATAACGTGTTCTACATGACCGTTCAGGAGTACGACGTCGTCGTGGTCGGTAGCGGCGGCGCCGGCATGGTGGCCGCGCTGACCGCCGCTCACCAGGGCCTCTCCACAGTAGTCGTCGAGAAGGCACCGCACTACGGCGGTTCCA
Source organism: Mycobacterium sp. (assembly GCF_046330795.1). Classification (GTDB taxonomy): domain Bacteria; phylum Actinomycetota; class Actinomycetes; order Mycobacteriales; family Mycobacteriaceae; genus Mycobacterium. The sequence goes on from NZ_JAXLSA010000004.1 coordinate 158,220, forward strand.
CCGCGCGGTCCGGCGGAGGCGTGTGGATCCCGAACAACGAGATTCTGGAGCGCGACGGGGTGAGCGACACCCCCGAGGCCGCCCGCACCTACCTGCACTCGATCATCGGCGACGTGGTGCCCGCCGAGCGCATCGACACCTACCTGCAGCGCGGGCCCGAGATGCTGTCGTTCGTCCTCGCGAATTCGCCGCTGAAGCTGTGCTGGGTGCCCAACTACTCCGACTACTACCCGGAGAGCCCCGGCGGTCGGGCCGGCGGACGTTCGGTGGAACCGAAGCCCTTCGACGCCAAGAAGCTGGGCAGCGACCTGGCCGGTCTGGAACCGCCGTACGGCAAGGTTCCGCTCAATGTGGTTGTGATGCAGCAGGATTACGTCCGCCTCAATCAGCTCAAGCGGCACCCGCGCGGCGTGCTGCGCAGCCTCAAGGTGGGCGCGCGGACCATGTGGGCGCAGGCCACCGGCAAGAATCTGGTCGGCATGGGCCGGGCGCTGATCGCCCCACTGCGCGTCGGCCTCCAGGAGGCCGGCGTCCCCGTCCAGCTCAACACCGCGATGACCGACCTGTACGTCGAGGACGGCGTGGTGCGTGGCATCTACGCAAAGGGTGCGGGAGACTCCGAAAGCACTGAGCCCCAACTGATCCGGGCCCGCAGGGGTGTGATCCTCGGCTCGGGCGGTTTCGAGCGCAACGAGCAGATGCGGGTCAAGTATCAGCGCGCGCCGATCAACGCAGAGTGGACCGTGGGCGCGACGGCCAACACCGGAGAGGGCATTCTGGCCGCCGAAAAGCTCGGCGCCGCACTGGGGTTGATGGAGGACGCCTGGTGGATCCCGACGGTGCCGCTGGTGGGAGCGCCGTGGATCGCCCTGTCGGAACGCAATTCACCCGGCGCGATCATGGTGAACATGTCGGGCAAGCGGTTCATGAACGAATCGATGCCTTACGTGGAGGCGGGTCACAACATGTACGGCGGTCAGTACGGCCACGGCGCCGGCCCCGGCGAGAACATCCCGTCGTGGCTGGTGTTCGATCAGCAGTACCGGGACCGGTACATCTTCGCCGGCCTGCAGCCGGGTCAGCGGATCCCCACGAAGTGGATGGAGTCGGGTGTCATCGTCAAGGCCGACACCCTGGATGAGTTGGCCGAGCTGACCTCGTTGCCCGCCGACGCGCTGCGCGCGACCGTCGACCGGTTCAACGGCTTCGCCCGCAGCGGGGTCGACGAGGACTTCCACCGCGGCGAGAGCGCCTACGACCGCTACTACGGCGATCCGACCAACAAGCCGAACCCGAACCTCGGTGAGATCAGCCATCCGCCGTACTACGCGGCCAAGCTGGTCCCCGGCGATCTGGGCACCAAGGGCGGCATCGTCACCGATGTGCACGGCCGCGCGCTGCGCGACGACGGTTCGGTGATCGAGGGCCTGTACGCCGCCGGCAACGTGAGCGCGCCGGTGATGGGCCACACCTATCCCGGGCCGGGCGGCACCATCGGACCCGCGATGACGTTCGGTTACCTCGCCGCACTGCATATCGCCGGAAAGGCCTGAACACGTGCCGATCAATCTCGACGAGGCCATCGGCGCTGAACTCGCCCCCGTCGAGTTCAGCTGGACCAGCTCCGACGTGCAGCTCTACCACCTCGGACTGGGCGCCGGCCATGACCCGATGGACCCGCGCGAGTTGCGCTACCTGACCGACAACACCCCGCAGGTGCTGCCGACGTTCGGCAACGTGGCCCAGACATTCCACATGACCGAACCGCCGGCGGTGAAGTTCCCCGGCATCGACATCGAGCTGTCGCGGGTGCTGCACGCGAGCGAGGCGATCAGCGCTCCCGGGCCCATTCCGGCGGCGGGCACCGGCACCGCCGTCACCCGATTCACCGAGATCTGGGACAAGGGCAAGGCGGCGGTCATCTGGTCGGAGACCACCGTCACCGATCCGGCCGGCCAGGTCCTGTGGAAGCAGAAGCGGTCCATCTTCGCGCGCGGCGAGGGCGGCTTCGGCGGCGACCGCGGCCCGTCGGCCGGCGTCGCCATTCCCGACCGGGAACCAGACCTGGAGATCGACGTGCCGACGCTGCCGCAGCAGGCCCTGCTGTACCGGCTGTGCGGCGACCGCAACCCGTTGCACTCCGACCCCGAATTCGCTTCTGCCGCAGGTTTTCCCCGGCCCATCCTGCACGGCCTATGCACCTATGGGATGACGTGCAAGGCACTCGTCGACACGCTGCTCGACGGCGATGCCGCCGCGTTGGGGTCCTACGGCGCGCGGATGGCCGGCGTGGTATTCCCCGGCGAGACGCTGCGGGTGACGGCCTGGAAGGGCGACGACGGTTACGTCGGAAATGTCACGGTTCCCGCACGGGACAACGCCGTCGCCCTCGGCGATGTCGAATTCCGCTCGGTTTAGTCCGCCCCCGGCTCGGCAATAGGAACGAGCGCGACTGCTAGTTTCAGTTGCGTTACGTAAGCCGCCCGTGTCCGCGAGCGGCCGGACTCAGGGGAGCAGTCACTGTGAACACCACCAGCATCAAGACCGCGCTGATCGCCGCCTCCGCGGCAGCCGCCATCGGTCTCGCGGCCGCACCGGCGGCCCTTGCCGACGACGAGGGCGCCGTCACCACGGCCACCATCGGGCAGCAGGCCAGGCTGACCGACGGAGCCGTCGTCCAGGGCTGGACCATCGCGGGACTGAAACCCAGCACCGACGTCATTCCCTACACGCCGCAGGGAACGCTGTGGGAGGCGACCGCCACCAACCAAGCCATCGAGGGATCCGTCCAGCCGATCGTCTCCAACCTGAACGCCCGGGCCGCCGACGGCCAGAACTACCGGGTGCTCTTCGGCGTCGCCACCCCGCAGGGTGTCAACCCCGGAGCGCTCGCCCAGGGCGATTCGACCTCGGGCAAGGTCTACTTCGACGTCACCGGCGCTGCGCCGGACACGGTCGTCTACAACGCGGGCGGACACGATCTGCTGGTCTGGAAGCCCGCGCCCCCGGCTCCCGTCGCCACCGGCGGCTCGGGCAGCAGTTGGACCGCACCCGCGCAGAGCGCCCCGGCGGCAACCACGCCCGGCACGGCAGCCCCGGCGGCCACGGGTAGCTCCGGCACCCCTATCGCCGAGGGCACCACGGCGGCCCCGGCAGCCGCAGGGAGCTCGGGCACCCCGATCACCGAGGGCACTCCGGCAACCGAGGGCACCCCGGCCCCGGCCGGCAGCGCGGGAACCCCGGCCACCCCGGCGCCCGCTGCCGCGGGCAGCTCCGGTACCCCGGCGAGCGAGGGCACTCCGGCGGTCGCGCCGGCGCCGGCCGCCGGCAGCGCTGGGACCCCGGCGCCCGTCGAGGGCAGCACCGGCACCCCCGCCGTGCAGTCGGTGCCCACCACCACGGTCGTCGGCGTCCCGCACGGAATGGGCAGCTCCGGTACGCCCGCATCCTGACCGATCAGGAGTGGCTGGACCACCACTGGTAGAGCTGGTCGAGCGTGGGTCCGGGTGAATCCGACCGGACCACGCCGACCAGCATCCGCTCGGTGTCGGTCCACGCGAGCGTCGGCACACCGTCCTGCACTCCGCACACCAGGGTCCCGCTGACCTTCTGCGGTGTCGCGTTCCGCCGCCACGGGCCCGGCGATTGGATGTTCCCCGGGCACGTCACCACGGCGTCGGGGCGCACAGCGGCCACAAACGCGGCATCGAGGGCCGGCCGATCACGCAGGAGAAGGTAGGTGGCCGACGGCGGGCCGCCCGGGTCGACGTTTCCGTCGCAGGTCACCGTGGCGACGGCCCCCTGTTGCGGATCCACCGGCCGGCAGGCTGCCGGCGGATAGCCGGGCGGCAGCATCCGGACCAGGCTCGCTTCCGCACCGGCGTCCCGGGCCGCCCTGGTGGTCGTGTCGGCGGTGGTCGATGCGGCGGGGCTGTTCACCTGGCCGCTGTCACCGGCGTCCGTGGCCTCGGTGGCCGACGGTGAGCGATTGATCGACCAGAAAACCAGTCCGATAATCGCTGCCAGCGCCGCGAGTCCACCGACCACCAGCGCGATCTGCCGTCCGGAAACCGACCCGGTACTGCGAGCGGGCTGGGTGGGGAACGCGAAAGATGCTGTCGCCGAGGGAAGTTCGACCTCACCGAGCGTCGGCGCTGGCGTCCGCTCGGCGGGCGGGGGATCGGGCGCGGTGGCATTGGGCTCCGGCGCGTCGGCCCAGCTGGCACCCCAGCCCGCACCCCAGCCGGCACCGTAGGGATTGGCCGAATTCATCATGGGGTCGGTGTCGGCCCGCTCGTCGTCGAAATCCTCCGGTGCCCCCGGATCGGGGTTGTCGGGAACCGTCATTTCCGAATCACCGCGTTACTCCCCATCGAACTGGACGACTCCTGATTCTGGTTCGGCTCGGACAGCGCCCGGACTCTGGCAAGCAGCCTAGTTTGCGCCGCCGCGCCCCGGGTTCGAGTACGGTCCGTACTCGATCCGGGCCGCGCGGCGCCGGTTGTCACACCGCCGTCGACGCCGCTGGCCAAATTTTTCGCCGACCGATCATCCCATGGGCAGTGCTCCGATCCGGCGTTTGCTGTCCGGATCGGCAGGTGGCCGTCCGGGCTCGGTGGAACACCCGCATTGCCGAGGACCCCTGCGGCACAGGTGATGTCGGTTTCCGCCGACCCGCCCGCGGCCGGGGTCGACCGTTCATCACACCGCCGACCGGCGCCCCGACGCCGCGATCCGGGCTCGGGGACGGTACCGCGTACCGCGCCACCGGTTGCCGAATTCAAGTGAATTACCTTGGCGCAGAAGGTCTTACGACATTGTCCAAGCCCGAGCGATCAACCGCGAGAGCGGGTCGCGGCACCGATCCGCTGCGGCGGTGACCCGGCCCGGCCCGGCCCGCCGGGGCGAGATGGCGGGCCGATGCCGGCCCGGTGGCCGGCGGACGACCCGCGCGATGCGCCCGACGTCGCCGGGGCCGCGAGCGGTGCGCGTGGGGTGTGCGTTGCCGGACCGGTGGCGCCGCGCCATCGCCGGGCGGGCGATGCGGGGGCGTCGGAATGATCCCGCGAAACAAGTTCTAGCGATAATCACCGCTTGCTCGTAGAGTTTGCCACGGGGAGGAAACCTTGCATGAAACCTCGAGGGGGAACCATGTGGGAAGCAAGGAGAGAGCCCGTCGGGGGATGTCTGCGGCGGGGCCCATCGGGGCTACCGCGCGCGGCGCGGATCCCGACGGGGTAGGCGGCGATGGGCCATGGGGGACGTTGCCGAGAACGACGCGGTCGATACCTACGAGTTGTCGCCGATGCAGCAGGGCATGCTCGTCCACGCCCTCAGTTCGCCGGGGGCCGGGGTCGATATCGAACAGATCATCGTCACGCTGCACGAACGGCTTGACGTACCTGCTTTCGAACGGGCCCTGCACGACGTCGTGCTGCGCCACGACGTCCTGCGCACGCGGTTCCGCTTCGGCGACGTGGACGAGCCGCGACAGGAGGTGCTGGCGCGGGCCGAACAGACGGCCACGGTGGCCGACTGGCGCGACCTCGCGCCCGACGAGGCCGAAAGAAAATTCGAAGAGCACCGCCGCGCCGACCGCCACCGCGATTTCGACCTGTCCCGTGCGCCCCTGCACCGCCTGTTCGTGGCGCGGTTCCCGGACGGCACCGACCGCGTCATCTGGACGTTCCACCACCTGCTCGGCGATGGCCGCTCCTACATCGTGCTGCGCGAATGGTTCGCGATCTACGACGCCGCCCAGCGCGGCGAGCCACTGACCCTGCCGCCGACCCGGCCGTACCGGGAGTACCTGGAGTGGCGGCGGGAGCTCGACCTCGCCCCGGCCGAGACATTCTGGCGCGCTGAACTGGGCACCTTCCGGGCGCCGACACCGTTCGGCGTCGACACGCAGATAACCCTCGGGCCGGGCGACGAGAAGTTCGGCGCTCGCGCGCAACGCCTGTCGCGTGCGCTATCCGACCAGCTTCGCGAGGGGGCCGGGCGGGCGGGCGTCACGGTCAACACGCTGGTGCAGGCCGCGTGGGCCTACCTGCTGCATCGCTACAGCGGCGAATCCGACATCGTGTTCGGCGCGACCCGCACCGGACGGTGGACGGGAATGGCCGACGTCGAAGCACGGGTCGGCCTGTTCATCAACACGCTGCCCGTGCGGATCGCGGTCGACGACGACGCGCAGATCGATGAGTGGTTGCGCACCCAGCGCACCCAGCAGACTGCGCGGCGGCCCTTCGAGCACACGCCGCTGGCCGCCGTCCAGGCGTGGAGCGGAGTGGCTCGCGGAACCCCGCTGTTCGAGAGCATGGTCGTGTTCGACTACTTGACGCTCGATTCGTGTCTGCAGCTGCCGGGGCGCCACTTCGAGTACATCGGGCAGACCAACTATCCGCTGGCGCTGCTGGTCTACGGCGACGAGGAGATGCTGCTGCGCCTCGAGTATTCCGCCGAGCGCTTCACCGAGGCCGCCATCGAGCGGATGTTCACCCATCTGGTGACCGTGCTGATGCGGCTCTCGGGCGGGGACGCGACCTACGTTCGCGAACTCGACCCGGTCGACGAGGCCGAGCGGGTGTTGTTGGTGGGTGAGGGTGAGACTCCGGTGTTCACCACGGCGCGGGCCACGCTCCATGACAGTTTCACCCACCAGGCCCAGGCCACCCCGAACGCGACCGCCCTGCACATGGACACCCCCACCGGCCCGATCACCTACACCTACGCCGAACTGGACCACCACGCCGACACCCTGGCCACCCACCTACGCACCCGCGGCGCCCGCACCGGCACCATCATCGGCATCCGGCTCCCCCGCAGCCCCCAGGTCATCATCGCCATCCTGGCCATCCTCAAAACCGGCGCCGCCTACCTGCCCCTGGACCCCATCTACCCCCCCGAACGCGCCACCTTCATGCTCACCGACGCCCACGCCCACCTCGTCCTGACCCACCGCGACCTGGCCGACCAACTCGACCCCAACACCATCGAACACCTCTACCTCGACGAACCCCTCCCCCCAACCACCACCACCACACCACCAGCCACCCCCGCCACCGGCGACGACCTGGCCTACGTCATGTACACCTCCGGATCCACCGGCCAACCCAAAGGCGTCCGCGTCACCCACCACAACGTGCTACGCCTGTTCGCCGCCACCGACCACTGGTTCGGATTCGGCCCCACCGACGTCTGGACCCTGTTCCACTCCTACGCCTTCGACGTCTCCGTCTTCGAAACCTGGGGCGCCCTGCTACACGGCGGACAACTCATCGTCATATCCCAGGACACCAGCCGCGACCCCACCGCCCTGCACACCCTGCTCCAACACCACCACGTCACCATCTACTGCCAAACCCCCACCGCGTTCACCGGCCTCATCGACGCCGACCACACCCAACCCCGGGCCACCTGGGCACTCCGGCACATCATCTTCGCCGGCGAAGCCCTCCACCCCCCCACCCTGGCCCCCTGGATCCAGCGCTACGGCGACCAGCACCCCCAACTGATCAACATGTACGGCATCACCGAAACCACCATCCACGCCACCTACCGACCCATCACCACCACCGACCTGAACACCACCACCAGCCCCATCGGCCAACCCATCCCCGACCTCCGCCTCTACCTGCTCGACCCCCACGGCAACCCCGTCCCCATCGGCGTCACCGGCGAAATCCACATCGCCGGACCCGGCGTCACCGCCGGCTACCTCAACCGCCCCGACCTCACCACCCAACGCTTCCTGCCCGACCCCTTCCACGACGGCCACATGTACCGCAGCGGCGACCTGGCCCGCCGCCTCGACAACGGCGACATCGAATACCTCGGCCGCATCGACCACCAGATCAAAATCCGCGGCTACCGCATCGAACTCGCCGAAATCGAAACCACCATCGCCACCCACCCCCACATCAACCACGTCGCCGTCACCACCCACCAACACCCCCACGGCCACCACCAACTCACCGCCTACCTCGTCACCACCACCCCCCCACCCCCCAACCTGCACACCGAACTACGCCACCACCTCGCCACCCACCTCCCCGACTACATGCACCCCACCCACTACCACCACCTCCCCCACCTCCCCCTGACCCCCAACGGCAAACTCGACCGCAACGCCCTACCCCCACCCCAACCCACCCACACCGAAACCAGCAGCCCCTACATCGCGCCGCGCAACCCGGCCGAAAAAGCGATCGCCGACGTCTGGAAGCGGGTATTGCACGTCGACAAGGTGGGCCTCGACGATCACTTCTTCGAGCTCGGCGGCGACTCGCTGCTCACCATCCGGGTGCACGCCCAGCTCAGCGAAAGGCTCGACGCGGACCTGTCGATGGTCGCCCTCCTGCAGTACCCGACCGTGCGCTCGCTGGCCCGCCACCTCGCCGGTGCAGGCGGCGACGGCGGGTCCGAAGACCGATCGCGTCACCAGCAGCGGGCCCGTCAGCAACGCGCGGCCTACGCCCGGCAACGCAATCCGGCGGGACGGGGCTGACCCGATGTCCGACTCCGGGCCCTACTCCGACGACTACGACCCTCTCGACGGCATCGCCATCGTCGGGATGTCCGGCCGCTTTCCCGACTCGCCGACCGTCGCCGCGCTCTGGCAGAACCTGCTCGCGGGCCGCGAGTGCATCACCCGGTTCGCCCCCGACGAACTCGAGCCCGGCGACCGGGAGGACATGCTGGTCCGGTCGGACCCGAACTACGTGCGCGCCCGCGGCGTGCTGTCCGGGGCCGACGAGTTCGATGAGCAGTTCTTCGGATTCACTCCCCGGGAAGCCGAGATCCTCGACCCGCAGCAGCGGCTGTTCATGCAGTCCGCGTGGGAGGCCCTCGAGAACGCGGGCCATGACCCGCAGCGTTTCGACGGCCCGATCGGGGTGTTCGCCGGGGCGACCACCAACAGCTACTACCTGCAGAACCTGCTTTCCCGCAGCGATGTGACCGACCCGCTGGGCCCCATGACGGTCCTGATGAGCAACGCGAACGACTACATCGCCACGCGGGTGTCCTACAAGTTCGATCTGCAGGGACCCGCGCTGAACATCCAGAACGCGTGCTCGACCTCGCTGGTGGCCGTCTGCCTCGCGGTGCAGAGTCTGCAGACCTACCAGTGCGACATGGCACTGGCCGGTGCGGTGTCGGTCCGACTCCCGCAACGGCGGGGATACCTCCACGAAGAGGGTCTGATCCTGGCGCCGGACGGCCACTGCCGCGCGTTCGACGCCGACGCGGCCGGCACGGTGTCCAGCAACGGGCTCGGCATCGTCGTGCTGCGCCGGCTGCGCGACGCCCTCGCGGACGGCAACACGATCTACGCGGTCATCAAGGGCGCGGCGCTGAACAACGACGGCAGTGCCAAGGTCGGATTCACCGCACCCAGCGTCGACGGTCACGCGCAGGTGATCTCGATGGCACAGATGCTCGGCGGGATCGATCCGGCGACCATCTCCTACATCGAAGCCCACGGCACCGGCACCGCACTGGGCGATCCCATCGAGATCGCGGGCCTGACGCAGGCGTTCCGGGCCGGCGGCGCCGACGGGAACGGCTTCTGCGCAATCGGCTCGATCAAGTCGAACATCGGGCATCTCGACGTCGCGGCCGGGGTCGCGGGGCTGATCAAGACCGCGCTCGCCCTGCATCACCGAACCCTGCCCGCCAGCATCAACTACGCGTCGCCGAACCCGAAACTGGACATCGAGAACACCCCGTTCTTCGTCAACGCGGCGCAGCGCGACTGGCCGGCGGGCCCGACCCCGCGCCGGGCCGGCGTCAGTTCGTTCGGCCTCGGCGGAACCAACGCCCACGTGGTGCTCGAAGAGGCCCCGCTGCCGGCACCGACCGGCCCGCCCGCACGCCGCCAGCAGCTGCTGGTGCTATCGGGCCGGGATCCGGAGGCACTGGATCGTGCGGCACTCCAGCTGCGGGACCACCTCGTGCAGGACGTGACGGTCGACCTCGCCGATGTCGCGTTCACGCTGCAGACCGGCCGGCGCCGGTTCGTCCGGCGACGTTCGATCGTCTGCCGCGATCGCGACGACGCGATCACACTCCTCGGCGGCGGCGACGGCACCCGCGTACGGGACTGCACCGGCGAGGCGGACGGCCCTGGCGTCGCGTTCATGTTCCCGGGCCAGGGTTCACAGCACGTCAACATGGCCCGTCGGCTCTACGAGACCGAACCGGTTTTCCGCGACGTCATCGACGGATGCGCAGAGGTGCTGCAGCCCGAGATCGGCGTCGATCTTCGCACCGTGCTCTATCCCGGCGAGTCGGATACCGAGTCCGCCCGGCAGCGACTGACCCAGACCGCGATCACGCAGCCCGCGCTGTTCGCCACCGAATATGCGCTGGCCGAGCTGTGGAGGTCGTGGGGTGTTCGGCCCGACGCGATGATCGGCCACAGCATCGGCGAGTACGTCGCCGCGTGCCTCGGTGGCACGTTCACGCGGGACGACGCGCTGGTACTGGTGGCCCGCCGGGCCCGCCTCATGCAGGACACGCCGCCGGGCTCGATGCTCGCCGTCCGGGCGCCGGTCGACGTGGTCGCGGCGGCATCGACCGCGGACGTGTCGATCGCGGCGATCAATTCGGCCAACCTCACCGTCGTCTCGGGAGCCGCCGAGGCGATCGCGGCGTTCGCGGCGGCCCTGGACCGGGACGGCATCGCCCATCGGCGGCTGCACACGTCGCACGCGTATCACTCACCGATGATGGAGCCCGTCGTCGAGCCGTTCGCCGGGATCGTCGCCGCGACCCCGCGACGCGCACCGGAATCCCGCTGGATCTCGAGCCGAACCGGCCGCCCGATCACCGACGAGGAAGCCGTCGATCCGTACTACTGGGCCCGTCAACTCCGCGAGCCCGTGCAGTTCGCCCGCGGGATCGGCGAGCTCATCGACGACGAGCACGCACTGCTCGAGGTCGGTCCCGGCGGAGCGCTCGCGACGCTGGCACGCCAGCACGATCGGCGGCCCGCGACGCAGCTCATCACCACGTCGCTGAATCCCGGCCAGGACTGGGACGCCGACGTCGAGCACCTGCTCGGGGCCGCGGGTCAGCTCTGGGCGCATGGCGTCGACATCGACTGGCGTGGATTGCACGGCCCGGGACGTCGTCGCCGGGTGCCGCTGCCCACCTACCCGTTCCGGCGTCAGCGGCACTGGGTCGAGCCGGTTGCGCGGCCGGAGCCGGCCGGGCCCGCACCCGCCGCCGAGGTCCCGGCCGAGGTACCGCCGACCGATACCGACACCCGCGCCGACGCGCTGCTGTCGCGGCTGCGGGCGCTGTTCGTGGACCTCTCGGGCGTCGACCCCGCGATCCTCACACCCGATGCGAACTTCCTGGAGCTCGGCTTCGATTCGCTGCTGCTCACCCAGGCGACGAACGCACTGCAGAAGCAGTTCGCGACCAAGGTTTCCGTGCGGACCCTGCTGGCCGACGCGCCGACACTGAACCTGCTGGCCGAGCTCCTGGCCGAACACTCGGGGCCGACGCTGTCCTCCGACTCGGTGCCATCGCCGCCGGACCGATCCCCGACGACTTCGGCGGCGGTGGCACCCACAACCCCGGCCACGACGGCGTTCGGGCCGTACCGTCCGCCGAAGCGTGGCCCGTCCGGAGCGCCGACCGAACACCAGGGCCGGCACCTCGCGGCAATGATCGAGCGGTACAACCGCAGAACCGCGAAGTCCAAGGCCGCGACGCAGGCCGCCCGGGCGCACCTGGCCGATCCGCGCACAGTGGCCGGCTTCCGGCAGGGCTGGAAGGAGCTGGTCTACCCGATCGTCTCCGTCGGCAGTTCCGGTGCCCACCTGCAGGACGTGGACGGCAACGACTACGTCGACATGACCAACGGGTTCGGCATGATCCTGTTCGGCCACAACCCGGAGTTCATCCGGGATGCCGTCTGCGAGCAGTACCGGGCCGGCATCGAGATCGGACCGCAGTCACTGCTGGCGGGCGAGGTCGCCGAACTCCTCTGCGACATGGTCGGCATGGAACGCGCGGCGTTCTGCAGCACCGGGTCCGAAGCCGTCATGGCCGCGATCCGGGTGGCCAGAACGGTGTCGGGACGCGACACGATCGTCGCGTTCGCGGGCTCGTATCACGGGGTCTTCGACGAGGTGCTGGTGCGCCCGACCATGAGCGGTGACGGCCGCGCCGTGCCCGTCGCACCCGGTATTCCGGCCGCGATGGCCGACAACATCCTGGTGCTCGAATACGGCACGCCGGAGGCCCTGGAGACCATCAGGTCCCTGGCGGGCCGGCTCGCCGCGGTCCTCGTCGAACCGGTGCAGAGCCGGTGCCCCGAACTGCAGCCGCGCGAATTCCTGCACGAGTTGCGCGCGGTGACCGCGCAGAGCGACACCGCCCTGATCTTCGACGAGATGGTGACCGGGTTCCGCGCGCACCCCGGCGGCGCGCAGTCGGTGTTCGGGGTCCGCGCCGACATCGCCACCTACGGGAAGGTGATCGGCGGCGGCCTGCCGATCGGCATGGTCGCCGGCAGCGCGAAGTACCTCGATGCGCTCGACGGCGGTGACTGGCGGTACGGGGACGACTCCGGACCGGAGGTGGGCGTCACGTTCTTCGCCGGCACCTTCGTGCGCCACCCACTCGCACTTGCCGCCGCCCGCGCGGTGCTGGACCGCCTGCGCCGCGACGGTCCCGAGCTGCAGCGCGGCCTCAACCTGCGGACCACCGAACTGGTCGAACGGCTCAGGAGAGTCGCCGACGACGCCGGTGCGCCGATCCGGATCACCCACTTCTCGTCGTGGTTCGTGGTGTCGTTCCCGCCCGATCTGCCGCTGGCGCCGATGTACTACCCGCTGATGCGCGAGAAGGGGGTGTACATCTCGGAGGGTCGGCCGTGCTTCTTGACACTCGCCCACGACGACGCCGACCTCGACCACATCGTGGCGGCGTTCGGCGCCACGCTCGCACAGATGCAGGACGCCGACTTCCTGCCCCGGCGCACCGGCACCCCTGAGGCGGGTTCACCGTTCCCGCTGACGGAGGGTCAGCGGGAACTCTGCGCGGCGACGCTGATGGGGGACGACGCGAACTGCGCCTACAACGAATGCTTCGTGCTGACGCTGACCGGCCCACTCGACGTGGAGTCGCTGCGGCGCGCGCTCACCGAGGTGGTCCGGCGCCACGAGGCGCTGCGCCTGTCGATCGACCTGACGGACGAATCCCAGCGCGTGCTCCCCGCCGCCGGCGGTCTGGTCGAGCTGCCGGTCACGGATCTCGCCGCGCTCGACGAACCAGAACGGGAGGCGGCCATCGCGCGACTGGTGGACCGCGAGATGCGCACCCCGTTCGACCTCGGGGCCGCGCCGCTGTGGCGCGCGGAACTCATCCGGGAAGCGCCCGTCCGGCACCGCCTGGTGTTCACCGCGCACCACGCCGTCGTCGACGGGTGGTCGTCGGCGGTGGTGTTCGCCGACCTGGGCGGCAGCTACACGGCCAGCCGTTTCGGCGTGACGCCCATGCTGCCGCAGGCCGCGTCGTTCCGCGGTTTCGTGGACCAGCAGCGGTCGCCGGAGACCATGGCGGAGTCCGACGCGGCGCTCGAATTCTGGATGCAGCAGTACGCGTCCGGCGTGCCGACCTTCGAACTGCCGCTGGACCGCGCCCGGCCCGCGGTCAAGACCTATCCCGCCGACCGGCGGGTGCTGGAGCTGGACAGCGCGCTCTACCAGGCCATCCGCCGGTGCGCCGCCCAGCAGGGCGCCACACCGTTCGTCATGCTGCTCGCCGTTTTCGAGGTGCTGGTCTCGCGCTTGGCGGCGGTCGACGAGTTCGTCGTCGGTGTGCCGATCGCGGGTCAGGGACTGCAGGAGAACAGCCACCTCGTGGCCCACGGCGTCAACATGGTCCCGCTGCGCTGCCACGTCGACGCCCGCCAGACGTTCGCCGAGCATCTGCGCTCGGCTTGCCGCACATTCCTGGACGCGCACGCGCATCCCCGGCTCACGTTCGGCACCCTGGTGCAGGAGCTGGGACTGCCCCGTGACCTGAGCCGGACCCCGCTGGTGTCGGTGATCTTCAACATGGACAAGGTCGCCGCCCCGATCGATTTCGGCGAGCTCACCGTGGACGGCATCGAGACACCGAAGGCGTTCTACAACTTCGACCTGGGCCTCAACGCGATCGACGACGGCGAACGCATCGTGGTCGAGTGCGACTTCAACGCCGACCTGTTCGACGGCACGACGGTGGCGCGGTGGCTCGAGCAGTACCGGCTGCTACTCGAGCAGGTGACCGCGGAACCGGCCGCCGAACTCGCCGCGCTGTCGCTGGTGTCGCCGAGTGAGCGGGTGTTGTTGGTGGGTGAGGGTGAGACTCCGGTGTTCACCACGGCGCGGGCCACGCTCCATGACAGTTTCACCCACCAAGCCCAGGCCACCCCCAACGCGACCGCCCTGCACATGGACACCCCCACCGGCCCGATCACCTACACCTACGCCGAACTGGACCACCACGCCGACACCCTGGCCACCCACCTACGCACCCGCGGCGCCCGCACCGGCACCATCATCGGCATCCGACTCCCCCGCAGCCCCCAGGTCATCATCGCCATCCTGGCCATCCTCAAAACCGGCGCCGCCTACCTGCCCCTGGACCCCATCTACCCCCCCGAACGCGCCACCTTCATGCTCACCGACGCCCACGCCCACCTCGTCCTGACCCACCGCGACCTGGCCGACCAACTCGACCCCAACACCATCGAACACCTCTACCTCGACGAACCCCTCCCCCCCACCACCACCACACCACCAGCCACCCCCGCCACCGGCGACGACCTGGCCTACGTCATGTACACCTCCGGATCCACCGGCCAACCCAAAGGCGTCCGCGTCACCCACCACAACGTGCTACGCCTGTTCGCCGCCACCGACCACTGGTTCGGATTCGGCCCCACCGACGTCTGGACCCTGTTCCACTCCTACGCCTTCGACGTCTCCGTCTTCGAAACCTGGGGCGCCCTGCTACACGGCGGACAACTCATCGTCATATCCCAGGACACCAGCCGCGACCCCACCGCCCTGCACACCCTGCTCCAACACCACCACGTCACCATCTACTGCCAAACCCCCACCGCGTTCACCGGCCTCATCGACGCCGACCACACCCAACCCCGGGCCACCTGGGCACTCCGGCACATCATCTTCGCCGGCGAAGCCCTCCACCCCCCACCCTGGCCCCCTGGATCCAGCGCTACGGCGACCAGCACCCCCAACTGATCAACATGTACGGCATCACCGAAACCACCATCCACGCCACCTACCGACCCATCACCACCACCGACCTGAACACCACCACCAGCCCCATCGGCCAACCCATCCCCGACCTCCGCCTCTACCTGCTCGACCCCCACGGCAACCCCGTCCCCATCGGCGTCACCGGCGAAATCCACATCGCCGGACCCGGCGTCACCGCCGGCTACCTCAACCGCCCCGACCTCACCACCCAACGCTTCCTGCCCGACCCCTTCCACGACGGCCACATGTACCGCAGCGGCGACCTGGCCCGCCGCCTCGACAACGGCGACATCGAATACCTCGGCCGCATCGACCACCAGATCAAAATCCGCGGCTACCGCATCGAACTCGCCGAAATCGAAACCACCATCGCCACCCACCCCCACATCAACCACGTCGCCGTCACCACCCACCAACACCCCCACGGCCACCACCAACTCACCGCCTACCTCGTCACCCCCCCCCCCCCCCCCCAACCTGCACACCGAACTACGCCACCACCTCGCCACCCACCTCCCCGACTACATGCACCCCACCCACTACCACCCCCTCCCCCACCTCCCCCTGACCCCCAACGGCAAACTCGACCGCAACGCCCTACCCCCACCCCAACCCACCCACACCGAGCCGCACGAGATCGTCGTCCCGCGGTCGTCCAGCGAGAGCCTGGTGGTCGGGGTGTTCAGCGAAGTGCTCGATCGCAGCGACATCAGCGTGTTCGACAACTTCTTCGACCTCGGCGGCCACTCGCTGATGGCCGCCCGTGTGATGGCGAAGCTGTGCGAGATGGCGCACGTCGATCTACCCCTGCGCAACCTGTTCGAGCGGCCGACGGCCGAGCAGCTCGCCGCCGCGATCGACGCACTGTCCTGGACGGCCGATGAGCGCGCCCCGCTCGCGGCTGCCCGCTCGGGCCCGCGGGAGGAGATCGAACTATGACGGCAGCCGAGTTGCTCGCGGAGTTGCGCAAGCTGGATGTGAGCGTGGCGCTCGACGGCGACCGGTTGCGGCTGGACGCCCCGGCGGGGGTGCTGACCGACGAACACAAACGCGATCTGGCGCAGCGCAAGCCCGAGGTGGTCGCCTTCCTGCGGGAGGCTCAGCGGCTGGCCGTGCAGCAGCGCGCGATCGTGCCCCTGCAGGTCACCGGGACGCGGGCGCCGATCTTCGCGGTGGCCGGGCACAACGGCGATGTGTTCGCCTATCGCGCACTGGTCCAGCACCTCGCCCCGGATCAGCCGTTCTTCGGTCTCCAACCGGCGGGGCTCGAGGAGGGCAGCGTTCCGTTGACCAGCGTCGAGGACATGGCGCGCTATTTCGCCGCGCAGATCCGCGCGTTCCGGCCCACGGGGCCCATGTCGATCGCCGGGTACTGCGCCGGCGGGACCGTGGCGTTCGAGCTGACGCGCCAGTTGACCGCTGCGGGTGCGGACGTCACGAACCTGATCCTGTTCGGAGCGCCGTACTGCACGTCCTACCGTCCCCTGCGCATCCGGGCGGCCCAGGCCCGCTACCTGGCCGGACGTTCGGTGACGCACGCCCGGACCCTGCTGCAGGTCCCGGCGTCCGAGCGCCGGCGGTACCTGGCCGCCCGGCTGCGCCGGTTGACGCCGCGCCGGGCCGCGCAGATCTCCGATCCGGTGCTGGCCAGGCGCCAGCGCGTCGAGGAGACGACGATGGCCGCGGTGCGCGAGTACACGCCTGGACCCTGCGGCTGCCACCTGGATGTGATGCTGCCCTGCTCGTCCTGGCGGCGGTCCTGGGCACGCCCGTTGCGCTGGGGCAGATCGACCGTGAGCACGGCGGTGTTCGCCGGGCCCGAGGGCTGCACGGGCGATGTCATGCTGCTGCCCGGTCATGCCCCGACGTTCGCCGCACTCGTCACCGAGGTGCAGCGACGCCTCCCACGACCGGCGACCGGTGCCGCGCGCCCCTCGGCGGTCCGCCGTGCCGCCCGGTGACCTCCTGGCGCGCCACCGGGTCCGGCACCTCGCGGTCGTCGTCTGCCTGCTGTGCGGCGTTGTCGCCGCGGGGCTGCCGGTGTACGTGCGTCCCCAGGTCGACCAGCTGCGCCGCGCCGACGCAATCCTGGTCCTGAGCGGGCCCAAACACGGCCGTTACCCCTTCGGTCTGGACCTCGCCGAACAGGGCTGGGCCCCCGAACTGGTGATTTCGAACCCCGCTGGCACGGACAACCGGCGCTTGGCCGACCTGTGCGCCGCCCCGGACCCGGGGATCACGGTGCACTGCTTCGTGCCGGATCCCGTCACGACCAAGGGCGAGGGACGTGAGCTGCGCCGGCTGGCGACCCTGCACGGATGGCACACGGTCATCGTCGTGACGTTCCAGCCGCACATCTCCCGGGCCCGCTACATCCTCGGGCAGTGCTTCGACGGCGACCTCGTCATGGTCGCGAGCCCGGCGCACCTCACGCCCGCCAGGTGGGGTTTCGAATACGCCTACCAGACCGCCGGTTATGTCCGGGCGGTCCTGCAACCGGGCTGCTGACGGCTCCCCGCGGGACGGGGATCCAGCTCTCTTGGTTGGGAAGATCCAGATCCTTCGGCGGTGGGAACTAGTCCGCTCGAACCGCGGTGTCGTGGGGGACGTGCCGCACCGCCGAAAACCTCGCCCACGGGCCGTCGGCCAGCCTCGACGCGGCCCGCGGCATCCCGCGGGCCGGTGCCGGGGCACCGCCGGAACTCGGGGCGCGATCCGGGGGAGCTAGTCCGCGGACTAGCCAAAATTGGCTCTGATGGTCCATGTACCTCACCCGTGCCGGGACCGATAGTGAAGTGGTGATCCGGAAGTTAGCTCCCAGTGACGGTCAGCGCTTGCTGGCAAATTCTTTGCTGGGTCCGGCGGACGTGGGGTACGCCGGGCGAACGACGGTCACATCGGAGCGGTGGCGGCGGCTGGGGGGCCGCCGCCCGCTTCCGATCGGTCCGGATGGGCGGACCCGCTGATGTGCGGGATCATCGCGTGCCGTACCCAGGCTCCGGCGATCGACTACCTTCTGACCGCGCTTCGCAGGCTCGAATACCGTGGCTACGACTCGGCCGGGGTCGCCGTGCGCACGACGACCGGGGATGTCGTGCGGTTCCGGACGGTGGGACACGTCGAAGCGCTGAACCGCTCGGTCGCCGGCTGGACCGGCCCCGAACTGGACGGCACGGGTATCGGTCACACCCGGTGGGCCACCCACGGACCGGCCACCGAGGGCAATGCCCACCCGCACTCCGACTGCGGCGGGCGAATCAGTCTGGTGCACAACGGGATAATCGAGAACGCCGTTCAGCTCCGGCACGCGCTGGCGCTGTCGGGCCATCACTTCACGTCGGACGTCGACAGCGAAGTGCTGTGTCATCTGATCGAGGATCAGCTGGCCGTGTCCGGGGATCTGCCGGATGCGGTGCAGGCCGCGCTCACTCCGCTGGAGGGATCCTGGGCGCTGGCGGTGCTGGAGAAGCGGACCGGCCGGATCGTGGTGGCCGCCCGCCGCTCACCCCTGCTGATCGCTCATTCCGCCCACGGCGCCTTCGCGACCAGCGACATCGCCGCGGTCACGGATTGGGTCGACCATTTCACGGTGCTCGAGGACGACGACGTCGTCGAACTGACCGGTGCCGCGGCCCCGGCCCGGTCCGGGCCCCGCCATCCCAACGCGGTGGCGCGTTGCCCGTGGCGCAGCGGCGACGTGGAGTTGAACGGCTACGTCGACCACATGGCCAAGGAGATCGACGAACAACCCGCCGCCGCGGCCCGCGTGCTCGACGAGCTCGGCGACCGGGTCGCCGACGGCAGCCTGTGGCGGGAGCTGGGCTGTGCGCCGTTCGATCGAGTGCACGTGATCGGTTGTGGCACTTCGCTGAACGCCGGTCAGGTCGTCGCCAACCTGATGCGCCGGGTGGGTGGCGTGCCGGTACGCGTCACGGTGGCCAGCGAGGCCGGCGCGGAGATCGCGGAGGCCGGTACCCTGTGCCTGGCGATCAGCCAGTCCGGTGAGACGGCCGATGTGTTGCGCGCCGTGGACGGCCTGGAACCCGGTGACCCGGTGCTGGCCATCACCAATAATGCGCATTCCACCTTGGCCAGGCGCGCCGCCGGTTTCATCACCTGTTCGGCCGGCCCCGAGGTCGGTGTGGCGGCCACCAAGACCTTCGTCTGCCAGGTGATCGCGGGGACGGCCGTGGCACTGTCCGCACTGGTCGACTCCGACCGGATGACGCGGTCGACCGCCGCGCAACTGGTCGACGAGCTGCGGCGCATGCCGGATCGGCTGGCCGCCGCCGCGACGGTGTCGAAGTGCCTCATCCCGCCGATCGCCGAAGAGGTGAGTTCGAGCAGTGGCTTCGTGTTCATCTCGAAGGGCAACGGGTTGCCGTACGCGGCCGAGGGGGCGCTCAAACTGAAGGAACTGACCTACCGGTGGACCGAATGCTGCCCGGCCGGCGAGTTGAAGCACGGTCCACTCGCGTTGATCGGCGATGGAACTCCCGTCGTGGTGGTCGACAACGGGGATCCGAAGATGGCCTCGAGCATCGCCGAGGTCGCGACGCGCGGCGGCCGCATCATCAGCGTCGGCAACACCGAGGGCTGCACGATTCCGTTGCCCACCAACCTGAATGCGCCCTGGGGCCCGTTGGAGAGCGTGTTGCCGATGCAGATCCTGGCCCGCACGATCGGGCTGATCCTGGGCTGCAACGTCGACAAGCCCCGAAACCTGGCGAAGTCCGTGACGGTGGATTGATCCGATGACACCGGGGGCATCGAATACGGGGGTCGGCCTGGTCGTGCCCGCCGACGGGGCCATCACACCGGCCGACCCGTCGCTGCGGACAGTGGCGGGTCGGCCGCCCAGAATGGGCGCCTGGGCCGGGGATGGGGTCCGGTCCGGCGAAGACGTGGTCGGGGACTTCGACGCGGTGGTGCAGGAATGCCCCCGGCGCACCGCCGTCGTGCACAACGGGGTCCCCGCCACTTACGCTGAATTCGCGGCCCGGGTGCGCCTGGCCGCATCACGGTACCGGACAACGGGTTTCGGCGGATCGGCCGATCTGGTCGGTGCGCTGGTCGCACACACCCCGGATGTGGCCGAGCAGTTGCTCGCGATAATGCGGGCCGGCGCGGCCTACTGCCCGATCGACGCCGGCCTTCCGGCCACCCGGGTGCAGGCGATCGCGTCGGTGCTCGGGATCGACCGGTTGCACACGTTGACCGCGGACCCGGCCAGATCCACCGGTCTGCCGACCGAAATTCTCGACGGCATCCCGGCTGCACCGGATTATGCACTGCCGCAGACTTTTTCATCGGATCACCCAGCCTACGTGCTGTGCACCTCGGGTTCGACCGGGGCGCCGAAACCGGTGGTGGTGTCGCGGCGGGCCCTGACCGCCACGGTGCGCGCCCTGCGCCGGCTGTTCGCGCTCACCCCGGACGACCGGGTGCTGCAGTTCGCGTCACTCGGGTGGGACACCTGCCTGGAGGAGATCCTGCCCGCGCTGACCACGGGTGCGGCCCTGGTCTTCGACGACGGCGTGCACTGCGGTTCCATGCCGCGGTTCGTCCGCACGCTGGCCGCACAGGAGATCACCGTCGTCGACCTGCCGACCGCGTTCTGGCACGAACTGGTGCTCTACCTCCATGAGGAACGGGCCGCGCTGCCGCCCAGCATCCGGCTGGTGGTGATCGGCGGCGAACGGGTCGACCCGACCCGGTTGCGGCAGTGGCGCGACCTCGACGTCGGGCACGTCCGGCTGCTCAACACCTACGGGTGCACCGAGACGACGATGATCACCCACGCGGTGCAACTCGGCGGCCCCGGCACCGAACAGGCGATCGCCACCCACGACGGCGACGCACCGCTGGGCCGGGCGCTGCCCCACGTCCGGGATCACATCACCGCCGACGGCGAGCTGCTGATCTCGGGGACGTCCCTGGCGAGCTGCTATCTGCGGTTGCCGGACGCCACCGACAGCGCATTCCCGATCGCCGACCACGGCGGCGGCCCCACCCGCTGGTTCCGCACCGGCGATCTGGTGGCGCGCGACGAACACGGGCTCATACATTCCCGCGGCCGTGCGGACGAGCAGGTGAAAGTTCTTGGTGTGCGGGTACATCCGGCCGAGGTGGAGACGCAGCTCAACGCTCATCCGGCCGTGGTGGGGTCCGTCGTCGTCGGCGAACACAGCCGGGGGCGAACCACGTTGACCGCGTATGTCGTGCCGGCCGGGGACACCACCGCGGCCGAACTGAAGAGCTTCCTGCGCGCGCGACTGCCCGGCCAGTTCGTCCCCACCAGAATGAAATTCGTTGCGGCGCTGGAATACACGGCCAGCGGGAAGATCGACCGGTCGGCAACGCGGCGTGCCGCCCACATCGGCGAGAGCAAAGGAACCGGCCCATGAACGCAGTTCGGATCGTGGAGATCTTCCGGCGGGTGCTCGGGATCCAGGACGTCGACGTCAACTCCGACTTCTTCGAACTCGGCGGCGACTCGTTACTGGCCACCCGGGTGCTGAGCGCGATCGCGCGCGATTCCGGCACGGAGCTGTTGTACGACGACTTCGTCGACGACCCCACACCGGAGGGGCTGTTCACGAAGGTCGCCTTCGCCACTACGTGAAACGGGGGAGAAATGCATGTTGTCGTCGTCGGAGCCGGCCTGGCCGGACTGACCGCTGCGGTGGACCTGTTGGCGGCCGGCGCCGAGGTCACCATCGTCGAGGCGCGCGACCGGGTGGGTGGCCGGATGCACGGGATCCCGGTATCCACCGACGTTTTCGCCGACGGGGGTGCGGCGTACCTCGGCGTCAAGCACACCGAGTTGCTCGCCATGATCCGGGAGTACGGCCTGCCCCTGGCGTCGACGGGGATGGCCGGGCACAGCACGTTCCTGATGTCGGGGGCCCGGACGACGACGGCCGGCCGGGTACCTCCCCTGGACGCGGTGGCGCTGGGGGACCTCTTCGATCGGCTCGAGGATCTCGTCGCGCAGGTCCGGATCGACGCCCCGTGGCAGACCCCGCAGGCCGGACGGCTCGACCGGCAGACCGCCGCCCGCTGGCTCGCCGACGAGGTGAACCACCCCGATGCCCGGACGTTCTTCCCGCTCTTCATCGGCGAGATGATGGCCGCCGACCCGGCGGACATCTCCGTCCTGCACATGGCCTTCTATCTGCGATCCGGCGGCGGCATCCGCTACCTGAACTCGTTCGAGGGCGGTGCCCAGCAGTGGCGGATCGACGGCGGCTCCCACCTGCTGTGCCTGGCACTCGCCGACCGGCTCGGCGACCGGGTGCGCCTGCGGCACCCGGTCAGCACGATCATCCAGGATTCCGAAAGTGTTGTGGTGCAATGTGTCTCCGCTGCGGACGGCAATCCGGTCGACTTCCGGGCCGACCGTGTCGTGGTCGCCGTGCCACCACTGCTGGCACAGGGGATCGACTTCCGGCCCGCGTTGAGCACGCCGAGAGCCTCGGCGGCCACCGGACGCGGCTGCGCGGTCAAGGTGCACCTGAGCTATCCGGCGCCGCTGTGGCGCGCGGGCGGACTGTCCGGGTGGTCGGTGAGCACCGACGGTCCGCTGCTGTCCACGGTCGACGACTCGCCGCCCGATGAATCCGCCGGTGTCCTCACGGGATTCGTCACCGGCGCCGCCGCAACGACCTTCTCGGCGATGCCCCCGGCGCAGCAGCAGGAGGCCGCGCTGGCCCACGCCCGGCGACTGTTCCCCGATCTGCCGCCACCGGACCGGGTGTCGGTGACGGACTGGCCCGCCGAGCAGTACAGCAGGGGCTGCTACGCCGCGCTGTTCGGGCCGGGCGACTGGCTGCGGCTGGGCCCGGCGCTGACCACCCCGCACGGCCGCGTCCACTGGGCCGGCACCGAGACCAGTCTGGAGTACTTCGGCCTGATGGAAGGTGCGATCAGGTCGGCCCGGCGGGTGGTCGCCGAGCTGATCGAGGACCGCGCGCCGGCCGCGGCCGCACTCGAGGGTGTGCCGTCGTGAGCGGCAGCGGGGGAATGAATCCGATTGTGCGACGCCGGATCGACCAGGTCCGTCGACGCTGGTGGGTGGTAGTGGTCATCGCGACCCTGGCGACGCTGTCCGGTGTGCAGCTGCTGACGAACAACAAGCCCATGTACGAGGCGACGTCGACGCTCGTGCTCGCGTCACCGGGCCGAAGTCCCGTCGAGGACGCGGCGATGGCCGTCGGCTACGCCAGCCTGTTGAACGAGCCCGCGACGATCGCCCGGCTCAAGGCTGCCCGCAACATCCCCAAGGAGGTGACCGTCGAGGGCCGGATGGTCGGGGCGAGCCCGATCGTGACCGTGGCGGCGGCGGCAACGGATCCGAACGTGGCGCAGAACGCGGCCCAGGACGTCGCCGAAGCGTTCCGGGACGACATCAACGCGGTCCGGCAGCGGCGGATCGACAAGGCCATCCAGGACAGGCAGGCCGAGCTCGACGTGCTGATGACCAAGCCCGGGCCCGACGGCTTCATGAATCCGCTGGTGCCCGTCGTCCAGCAGCAGCTGAACACCCTGCGCTCCGATTCGACCGACCAGCTCCAGGAACTTCAACTGCGCGCGGGCGTCACCCAGGAATCGCCCAAGCTGGCGTTCCAGTTCGCGGCGCGGGCCCTGGGGGGCCTGGTGCTCGGCGTGCTCGCCGCCCTCGGTCTGGCGACCATGTCGAGACGGCTCTCCAACTCGACGGAACTCCTGGAGAAGACCGGCATCAAACCGTTGATCGAGGTGCCCGCCGGCGGTTCGATGAAGCAGGACAGTCTGCGCGAGGACCGGTTGCGCATGCTGGCCAACATGGTCAGCCTGCAGGACCTGCCGAAGTCGACGGTCGTGGCGCTCACCGACACCCGCGGTGCCAGTGCCGCGCGGGAACTCGCCGCGGCATTGGCCAGGTTGTCGGCCGAACAGGGAAACTCCACGGTACTGGTGCACACCGGCAACGACGCACCGCTGCGCACCGCCCGAATCGGCTTCAACGAAGCCCTCGCCGACCGCAACGTGGTGAGCAGCGCCCTGCAGGCCGGCACCGTCGAGTCGTTGAAGATCATGTACTCGGGCTCGGCCGTCACCGATCGCTACCCGCTGGTCAGCCGTGACCGGATTGCCGCCGTGTTCGACGAGCTGCGCGCGGAGGCCGACGTGATCGTGGTGGTGGCGCCGTCGATCGTCGACACCGTTGACACCCAACCGATATGTGCGGCAGCGGATCTCACCATCGTCGTCGTCGACGGACGCAACACGCGCGCCGGTGATGTCACCGCGGCGGTCGAGTCGCTGGCCGACACGCACGCGGTGCTGCTCGGCGCGGTGCTGGTCGAGGGGAGGAAGGGCGGATGACCGCACTGGCGACCGCGGGCGCACACCGGGGGCCCCGTGCGTCCCGGCTGCCCGCCGCCGTCATCGGGACCGGGGTCGTGGTCGCCGTTGCCGCCATGCCGCTGATGGGTTCGACGTCCATCCTGATCCTGGCGGCCGGGATGGTTGCGCTGGCCATCGGAGTATGCGCCCTGATCAATCCGGTCCTGGCGACCGTCCTGCTGCTGGTGACGATGTTCCTCCGGTTGCCGATCCGTGCGGCGGTCGGACTTCCCGTCGAGCTGTTCCTGATCGCGTTCGCCGGGGTGGCGGTCTCGACGGTGCTGTGGATGGACCGCACCCCGGATCGGTTGCGTGGCCTGGGTTCGGTCGGCTGGGCGATGGTCGCCTACCTCACGTGGAACGTGTACTCGATGTTCACCCCGCACCAGTATGTCGCGGCAGATCCCGTTGTCGGCGAGCGGCTTTCGGTGACCCGTCTCATCGTCATGGGCTCACTGATCCCGTTCGCGATGTACCTCGTCGGCCGGTACGCCTTCGACCGGAGATCGGCGGTGCGCACACTGCTCTGGGCGATCCTGGCGTTGGCGGCGTTCTCCGCCGTGGTCAGCATCATGC
This sequence comes from Mycobacterium sp., assembly GCF_046330795.1. GTDB lineage: Bacteria > Actinomycetota > Actinomycetes > Mycobacteriales > Mycobacteriaceae > Mycobacterium. Next base: position 183,476 of record NZ_JAXLSA010000004.1, read on the forward strand.
CGTCGGTCGGGTTGGCCGACTGGGTCTGGCCGCGGTACATCGTCGAGATCCAGACGCCGGGCTGGGCCGGCCGGGCCGTCGGCATCTTCAACCAGCCCGTGGTCAACGGGATGGTCCTGGCGCTCGGCGTCGCGATCGCGATGCTGTTGGCCGCCCGGCGCGACGAACCCGCCTGGCAGCGACGCACCGCGCTGGTGATCGGTATCGCCTCCGGAATCGGCGTCTACGAAACCCATACGCGTGCGGCCTGGCTCGGCGCGCTGGCGGTCCTGCTCATCGGGGCGCTGCTGGCCACGGGATACCGCACCGGGTTCGTCGTGGCCCTGCTCCTGGTGATCACCACCGTTGCGGCCAACTGGTCCACGTTCACCAGCGCCGACCGGGAGGCCGGCGGCGTGGGGTCGCTCAACGAGGTCGATTCCCGGCTCAACGACATCCGGACCGCGTTCTGGGCATTCGAGCGAAAGCCGTTGGAGGGCTGGGGTATCGGCCGGTTCCAGTCCGTCAACACCTACCACCATCAGCAGTGGAGCGTCGACACCGCGTTCAGCCTCGGCTACGGCGAGGTCTCGCACCAGAACGAGCTGGCGATCCTGGCCGAGTTGGGCATCGTCGGGCTCACGGCATGGATCTGTGTGCTGGCGCTCGCCGCCATCGGGGTGTGGCGCGCGTACCGCACCCTCCCGGATGCCGACCTGTGTGGTAAGCCGCTGGCCGTCCTCGCGATGATGGCGATGGCCATCCTGATCAGCGCCGGAATGACGGTCGACCTCAGGTTCTTCGAGTTCGCGATCACGGTCATCTTCCTGCTCATCGGAATCGCGATCGGCGGGGCGGACCGAACCAGCCGAACCCCGGCCGGCGCGGGCGGCATTCCTCGACCGACGGTGCTGCACCATGTCTGAGCGCCGGGCCCTGTGGGTGGCCACCAGCACGCAGACCCGGGGCGGCATCGCCAGCTACGTCCGCGCGATGCAGCAGACGCCCATGTGGACGGACTGGAACGTCCGGCACGTGGTCACCCACGGGGACGGTTCCACGGCGGAGAAGATCGGCACGTTCGCGCGCGGCGCGGTGCTCTTCGTGATCGAGCTCATCCGGTTCCGTCCCCACGTCGTACACCTGCATGCCAGCGCACGGGGCAGTTTCGTCCGTAAGGCGGCACTGTTCTGGATCAGCCGGCCGGCCCGGGTGCCCGTCGTGATGCACATGCACGGCTCGGCCTTCCCGGAGTTCTACGCCACCTCACCCCGGGCGTTCCGGGCGGTGATCCGCGCGACCCTGCGCGGGACCAGTGCGTTCGTCGCGCTCGGCGAGGTGTGGTCGGACCGGATCCGCGAGATCGCGCCGACGGCGCGGATCATCGCCATCCCCAACGCAATTCGGGTGGGGCCACGAGCGCCGCAGCCGGAGCCCGGCGAGCCGGTCTCCGTGGTGTTCCTCGGCCGTATCGGCGAACACAAGGGCACGTTCCGGCTGCTCGACGCGTGGGCGGCGCTGGCCGCCGACCCGGCGTTCGGCACCGGCGTCCGGACGGCGGCCACCTTGACCCTGGCCGGGGACGGTGAGGTGGACCGGGCCCGCCGGCGCATCCGGGACCTCGGCCTCGACGACGTGGAGGTCCACAGCTGGCTGTCGGAGCCGGAGGTCGCCAAGCTGCTCGACCAGGCCCACGTGCTGGTGCTGCCGTCGCGCAACGAGGGGCAGCCGATGGCGATCCTGGAGGCGATGGCCCGGGGCGTGTGTGTGGTCGCCACCGAGGTCGGCGGGATCCCCGAGATGATCGGCGACGGGTGCGGGGTCCTGATCCCACCCGAGGATACCGAGGCGATCGAAGCGGCTCTGCGACAGGTGATCTGGGACCGCGAATTGCGTGCCTCCCGCGGTGCGGCCGCGCACGCGCGGGCGGCGGCCCGGTTCGACGTCGACGCCGTCGCGGCCCGCCTCGACGCGCTCTACCGCGAAGTGGCCCGATGAACGGGCACCCCATCCGGCTCCTGTTCGTCGTCCCGGATCTCCGGGTCGGCGGTGCCGAGCGGCACGTGACCACCCTGCTGCCGCGGTTGGACCCGGACCGGTTCGCCGCGTCCGTGGTGTGCATCGGCAAGGAGGGCGAGCTCTTCGAGGACCTGCGCGCGGCCGGGATCGACGCCCGCGCACTGCATCTCGGGGGCAAGTGGCGGGCGGCCCGCGCGCTGGCCGAACTGATCGCGATCATGCGCAGGGACCGGCCCGACGTGGTGGTGGTGCGGGGATACAACGCGGAGATCCTGGGCCGCGTCGCGGCCCGCGCGGCGGGCGTCGGGCACACCATCCTGTGGGCGCACAATATCGGTGACCCCAAGCCCCGCAGCATGATTCGCACCGCGGTCGACCGTGCCCTGACGGGCCGGACCAGCGCCTACTTCGGTGTCGCCGAGGCCCAACGGCGCTACCTGACGGACGATCTCGGCTACCCGGGCGACCGGATCCGCATCATCCACAACGGGGTGGACCCGGCCCTGTTCGAGGTCGGCACCGACCGGGAGGTACTGGCCGAACTGGGCTGGGCGGACGCCGACCAGGTGGTCGGCATCCTCGCCGAGCTCAGCCCGATCAAGGATCACGACACCTTTCTGCGGGCGGCCCGGCTCGTGGTCCGGGAGCTGCCGGGGGCGCGGTTCCTGGTCATCGGCGACGGCGCGCGACGCGGCGCGCTGGAGCAGCTCAGCGCGGAACTGGGGATCTCGGCGAACGTCCACTTCACCGGTGTGCGCCGCGATGTCGGGCGGCTGCTGCGTGCGATCGACGTCTTCGCGCTGAGTTCGGTGACGGTGGAATGCTTCTCCATCGCCCTGCTCGAGGCCATGGCGTGTGCGCGGCCCGCGGTCTGCACCGCGGTCGGGGGAATCCCCGAGATGATCGTCGACGGGGAAACCGGTTTCCTGGTGCCGCCCGGGGATCCCGAGCGGCTGGCCGCCCGCCTCCTCGAGGTCCTGTCGAACCCGGGGCTCGCACAGCGCATGGGTCGCGCAGCCCGCGACCGGGTGCAGACCCAGTTCAGTCTGGAGCACAGCGTCCGTGCGGCCCAGCATGCCATCGAGGAAGTAGTCGCGGGCCAACGTCTTTCGAGCGTTCGGAGTAGCGGATGAGTCGTCACATTCTGATTCTCGTCGAGAACCTGTCGGTGCCGTTCGACCGCCGGGTCTGGCAGGAGGCCCGGGCGCTGACCGCCGCGGGATTCACGGTCACCGTCATTTGTCCCGTCGGCGCCGGCCAGGACCGGGAGCGGGAAACCACGATCGACGGCATCCGGATCCTGCGCTACCCGTTGCGCGCGGCGACGGGCGGGCCGCTCGGTTACCTGTTCGAGTACACCCAGGCGTTGTTCCACACGCTGCGTCTCGCGATCCGGGTGCGCCGGCATGAGCGGGTCGATGTCGTCCAGGCCTGCAACCCGCCCGACCTGCTGTTCCTCGTCGCGCTGGCGCTACGACCCACGGGCGCCCGGTTCGTCTTCGACCACCACGACATGTTCCCCGAGATGTTCCTGTCCCGCTTCCCCGGCGCGGGGCGAATCCTCTACTGGCTGACCAGAATTGCCGAACGACTCACCTTCGCCTCCGCCACCGCGGCGATCTCGACCAACGAGAGCTATCGTCGGGTGGCGATCGAGCGGGGGAAGATGCCCGCCGACCGGGTGGTCGTCGTCCGCAGCGCACCCGACATCGGCCGCTTCGTCCGGCGCGATCCGGACGACAGCCTGCGTCGCGGCAAGCCGCACCTGCTGGCCTACCTGGGCGTGATGGGGGCCTGTGACGGGGTCGACCACGCGGTGCGGGCGTTGGCGCTGTTGCGAGACGAGATCGGACGCGACGATTTCCATTGCATCTTCATGGGTTCCGGCGACCGCTACGACGAACTCGTCGCGCTCGCCGAGCAACTCGGTCTCGCCGACATCGCCGAGTTTCCCGGCCGGGTGACCGACGAGTTCGTGCAGCGCTGCCTGTCCACCGCGGACGTGTGCCTGTCGCCGGATCCGCTGAACCCGGTCAACGACGTGTCGACGATGAACAAAGTGGTGGAATACATGGCCATGGGACGCCCGATGGTGTCCTTCGAACTCACCGAGGCCCGCGTGTCGGCCGGCAGTGCGGCCGTGTATGTCCGGCCCAACGACGGCCTCGCCTTCGCGCGGGCGATCGACGAACTGCTGAACGATCCGGCACGGCGCCGGCAGATGGGCGATGCGGGGTACCGCCGGCTCACCGAGGAACTCTCCTGGGATATCTCCCGGCGGGCCCTCGTCTCGTTCTACGAGAAGTTGCTCGGCAGGCCCGCAGCACCGACGACGGGATCAACAAGGAGTCACCGTGTCCGAGACCACGTCTAGCCATCCGCATTCCGATGCCGGCGAATCGGGTCCCCGGCTGGGGCGTCGCGACTTCGCGCGCATGTCGCTCGCGCTGGCCACCGGCATCGTCGGCAGCTGTGCCGCCAGGCCGACGGCCGGCACGCCACCGGCGGTCACCTCCGCGGGGGTCCGGCCCACCAGCCTGGAATCCTTCGACGGCGATTACAGCACAGGCGATTTCAGTCAGTGGTGGGTCCAGTGCAAGGGATACAACGGCGAGGGCAGCGCGTTCCCGGGTTCGTATTCGGCCGGCGTCGTGCCGGACGCCCAGACCGGTCACGCGGCCCGGTTCGAGGTCCGTACCGGCGACGTGGCACCGTTCGGCGGCGGTGAACGTTCGGAAGTGAGCGGCGGCGACAGCTCCGGTGGGGTGGAGGGTCAGGTCCGCTGGTATCGGCTGGCCACCAAGTTCGATCCGTCCTTCCCCGACGACCACGCGAGTCTGGGCTGGGGTCTGACCAATCAGTGGCACGGCGGATCGAATTTCAGCACACCGCCGCTCAACTGGAGCGTCAGCCACCAGGACGGGCAGTGGACGCTGCTCGCCGACCGGCAGTCCTCGGCAGGTGACTCGATCGGTCAGATCGCGCTGTTCAACACTCCCCTGGCCCCGGGCACCTGGCACGACGTCCAGATGCAGATCGGTTGGTCGGCGTCGGACTCGGTCGGGTTCGTGGAGTTGTGGCACAACGGAGTTCGTCAGCAGTTCACCGACGGCTCACAGACCTACCGGGTGCGCACACTGGTACCCGGCGGACCGGCTCCCTCCGTCTACTACAAGGAGGGCTACTACCGGCAGAACGGGATCGCGCCGACGGGTGTCGTGTACCACGCCGGTTTCCGGTGCGCACCGACCCAGGCGGCCCTCTAGTCCTGATCGCCGCACTCGTCGCCCGAATCCAGGACTGCGACAAGGCCTTCGGGGATCTGCCACAGTTCGGACTGCTGATCGGCGGCCCGGTCCAGCAACAACAGCCGGGCGTTCCGGGGAACCACCACCCCTTCCGTGTCGACCAGGGTCCCGTCGGCCCCGGGCCGCACCGTGTAGAGCACCCGGTCGGACAGCGGCGCCCCCAGTTCGACGAGCAACTGGGGGCGGCTCGCACCCGCGATCACCAGGTCGAGCCCGTCGGGCGAGGCCGCCAGCTTCCGCTGCACGACGTTCGCCACGCAGTCCCGGTCCTCCTGTGTCCCGATCTCGTGCAGGACGGGGCCGCGCAGGGTCATACCCACCGCACCGGAGTCCCGGTTGACCGAGAAGACGAAGCAGGACAACAACAATGCCGCTGTCAGCACCCAGAGTGCGATGTCCCGCGCGTACCGGCACAGCAGCCAGTACAGGCCGGGTAGCACAGGCAGGAGATAGGACGCCTCGTCGGGCAGTCGGACGAACAGCAGGCCGTAGACGATCAGGACCGTGACGGCCCAGCGGTCGAGGTTGCCCCCGAGGCCGTCGGACAGCGGGACGGGATGGCGGCGCCCCCGCCAGGCGGAGACCACGGCCCAGCCGACCCCGAGCAGCCCGGCGGCGCCGAACAGGCCCACGGAACTGTTGACGACGACGTGTTCCCAACCGCCGTACGCCCGGGGCACCTGGACGCCGACCGTGGCGAACGCGGGCAGGAAGAACGCCAGCGCGATCAGCCCCGACCCCGCGGCCAGCACGAAGAGTCGCCGTCTGGGCAGCGCCAGCCGTAGTTGCGCCGGCTCGAAGTCGACGCACAGCAGGCCCAGCGGGATGATCGCCAGCGCGTAGCTCGGCCGGGAGGCTGCGGCCAGACCCAGGAAGAGGGCCGCGAGCCCCGCCCGGCGCGACACCGTGCACAGCGTGGCCGCCAGGAAGAATGTCAGCCCCCAGAGGTAGTCCATGGCACCCAGCCCGGCGACGTACACCACGGGCGTGAACGACAGCGCCAGCGCACCGGCCACCGCACGGGCTCGGCCCAGGGGCATCAGCAGGAGGACGAACAGCGCCGCCGCGACCCCGGACAGCAGCGCCGACACCAGGCCGATCCCCAGCGCTGAGCCGGCACCGACGCGGAGCATGAGTGCGTCGAAATACTCCGGCAGCGGGTAACCGGGCACCCGGGACGGCACGTACCGGCCCGTCTCCAGGAGGTGCCGGGCCGCCGAAATGGCCCGCCACGCGTCGGGATCGCTCCCGTAGCCACGCCCGAGGAAGGGCAGCCGGCTCAGGACCACGACGAGGCCGACCAGCACCGCACAGCCGGTGCCGCCGATGCGCCAGGCGGTTCGGGCCGGGCCGGGGGCCGCCCGCGTACGCAGAGCGCCGGAGCGCTCAGGCATGTGCGTTCGCCGCCATCGCCGCGGCGCCCGGCCGTGCCGGCGTGACCGGTCGCGCCGGCCTGGTCCGGCGCAGCGGATTGCGCCGCAGTTCGAAACCGGAGACCTTGAGCCGGAACAACGCAAAGGCGTGCTGGCTCGCGATCCCGATGCGGGGCAGTGCGAGTGGATCGGAGTCGCGACCCGCGAACCCGTTCGTGGTCGACAGCGCCCAGCGCACTCCGTTGCGCCACAGCGCCGCCCTGGCGCGCCCGTCGAAGTCTTCCGCGCCGCCGTTGGGATAGGCGAAGACCGCGGGGGCGCTGCCTGTTTCGCGCTGGATCGTCCGGCACGACTCGGTGATCTCGTAATCGACCTTCTCGTCCGAACAGTTCGCCAGGATCGGATGTGTGACGGTGTGCGGGTAGAGCGAGACGCGTCCGTCGCCGGCGAGCTCCCGCGCATCGTCCCAGCCGAGCATCTCGAACGGACTCCCGTACGCATCGAGCTCGGGGCCGAGCAGACCGACCAGCCAGTCGACCCCGGCAATTCGCTCCGGGTCGGGGAGCTGCTTGAAGTACTGCACCGCTTCCTCGCGAGTCTCCTTGCGGTCGGCCGGGATTCGCAGGGGCCGTTTCCCCAGCCCGATGGCGGTCAGGTCGACCTCGGGTACCTGTGTCCGGGCGAACGCCAGCCAGAGGCGGTCGGGCCAGAGCGATTCACCGGTTCCCATCGGCCCCGTCGCCAGGAACACCGCGGCGGGCAGGCCCAGCTCGCGCAGCACCGGCGCGGCGTGGGTCGCGAGGTTGCGGGTCCCGTCGTCGAAGGTCAGCACGGCCGCACGACGGGGTAGCGTGCCAGCACGGAGCCGCCGCAGGGCCTCTTCGATCGGCAGCACGTTGAAGTGCCGGCGGACGTACGTCAGCTGCTGCCGCAGGGTCGCAACATCGAGAACGTAGCTACAGCGCGGCCGGACGGGTTCCGCCTCCACGCCGTGGTACATCAGGATCGCGAGCCGTCGGGAGTTGCGCCATCGCGCGAACGCGGGAACCCCGATGGCACACAGGATCCGGGCGGCCGTCTCCTTGGCCCCCACGGGCGGATTCCACTGCTGCACTGGCTCGATGAACATGTCGGCCTCCTAATTCAGAGCTGTCTGATATGCCCGGACGGTCAGCTCGGCGATCGCGTCGGGCGCGAACCGCGCCGAGGCGACCTCATGGGCCCGACGGCCCATCCGCCCGCACAGGGGTTCGTCATCCAGGACCCGCGCGAGCCGGTCGGCCAGCGCGGCCTCGTCCTCGGACTCCACCAGGAATCCCGTCGCACCGTCGTCCACCATCTCGGCCACGCCGCCGACGCGGCTGGCCACCACGGGCTTTCCCGCCGCCATCGCCTGCGCGATGATGGTCGGCGCATTCTCCTGCCGGGAGAACAGCACGACGGCACGCGCGGCTGCGATCTCGCGCAACATCCGCTCGTTGTCCACCATTCCGACGAAGTCGACACAGTCGGTCAGTCCCAGCGTCGCCACCCGGTCCCGCAGCAGGGTCAGGTACTCCCCGTCCGGCTGTGGACCGACCAGTGCCAGCCGGGCATCGGGAAACCTATGGTGCGCCTCGGCGAATGCGTTGACCAGCCCGAGCGGGTTCTTCAACGGGATGAGGCCGCCGGCGAACAACAGCCGCGGGCCCGTGGGCGCCGAAGGCGCGAGTGCGAAGAACTCCGCGGCGGTCGGATTGGCGATGCTCACCCGGGCTCCCCGGGTCATGCCCGAGAGCTCCCGCGCGTCGTACCCGGAGATCGAGATGACAACCTTGGCCCGACGCAGCACGCGCCGTGCGACATCGTGGATGAGCTTGGCCCGCAGGGTGTTCCGCAGGCTCGCCCGATGATAGAGATGGGTCTCGACGTAGGTGATCCCGTGTACGGTCACCACGCAGTTGCGGCTGCAGCGCGCGGCGATGTCGCTGTTCAGCCCGATCTCCTGGCCGTGCACCACGTCGGGTTTCAGCTCCGCGATCAGCTTGCGCGCCTTGCGCACATCCAGATACGCGCGGGTGGTCATCCGCCACCGGTATTGACCGCGCACATAGAACACCTGGACCTTCGGCGTCTCGCGCCGGTACGCCGTCGGCGCCTCGCCGTGATGGAAGCGCAGTACCGTGACGCTGTCGATGTCGTCGCGTCGTGCCAGGGCGGGCACCAGTGCGCTGGTGGCAGACTCGACCCCACCGCGCACGACACCCGGCTGCACCGGATACGTCCCGATCATCAGCACTTTCAGCCCCATGTCGATCCCCCACTCACGTCCGCCGGCGAGCCGCGCTCGTCAGCCTGCGCACGGCACGCTCGGCGAAACCGCGGACCGCTCGAAACCGCTGCGGCGACAACAGTCGCAGCGCACCGAGGTAGAGCAGCCCGAAGATCAGGCATTCGACGAAGATCGATCCCAGGCCGACGGGTTCGACCAGTCGGTCCGACCTGACCAGGACGTGTTCCAGCGGGAACACCACGGCGAAGGCCGCGAGCACCGAAATCGTCGAGGGCGCAACACAGCTGAATATTTCGCGCAGGGACGCGCGGACCACCGATCGCGCGATCAGCACGCTCACGACACCGCCGACGACGTAGGTGATCGACAGGCCGACGCCGACGCCGACGAGGCCGAACCGCAGCAGCACCACGATGAGCGGCAGGTGCAGCGCCAGGCCCACCACGCTGAGCCAGTTCACCAGCGACGACCGGCCGGCACCCTTCATCACCGTCGCGCCGAGCGCATGCAGCGCCGCACCCACGGTCATGCCCGACATCGCCATGGCCGCCGTCCCGGCCGGGCGCCACTGCTCGCCCAGCAGCAGAACCGCCACCGGCCGGCTGGCCACGACGAGGATGGCGCCCAGGGGCAGCACGGCGAACCAGGTCCAGCCGAGTGCGCGCAGGAACGCGTCCCGCAGTCGGGCCGCGTCGGCGGAAAGCCGTGCGAACGCCGGGAACAACAGATACCCGAAGATCTCGACGATGGCCATGGCCGGCATCCCGGCCATCTGGTACCCGTAGCGGTACTGGCCCAGGTCGGCGGTGCCGAGCCGACGGCCGAGCAGCACCTGCTGGAAGGTGTCCCGGATGCTGTCGGCCATGTGCTCGAGCACCAACGGCAGCGAGAACTTCGCCATCTCGCGCCACAGTCGGACCGAGAAGCGCCCCCGGAACGGCCGCCATCTCGCCATCGACCAGCTCAGCACCAGCAAGGTGATGATCGATGCGTAGGAACCGATGACCATCGACCACGCACCGAACCCCCACACCGCGAACACGATCGACACCCCGGCGAACGCGATCTTGGCCGCGGGCTGGATGATCATCCGTTGCTTGAATCGAAATGCGCGCTGCATCAGTGCCTCTGGAACGCTCAGGCATAGATACAGCAGCATCAGCCCCGAGGTCGCCGCCGAGATCTGCCCGGCCCGGGCGCTGTGGAAGAGCTCGCCGATCAACGGCGAGGCGATCAGCACCCCGACCCCCAGCAACAGGCCCGTCCCGAACGTCACCACCAGGACCGTGTTGGCGGCATCCTCGATGTCCTCACCGCGATGCATGAGCGCCTGCGCGAGGGTGCCCTGCGAGAACACCAGCAGGAAGCCCGTCAGCACCGACCCCGCCGTGTAGACACCCACCTCCGCGGGTCCCAGCAGCCGGCCCAGCACGATCGTCTGGACGACAACGACCAGCTGGCAGACTGCCACGCCGACGGCGGAGTATCCGACCCCCCGCTTGACCACGCCACTGAGGCCACCCGCCTCGGCGCTCAGCTCGGCCGACGTCATCGGATCACCAGCCGATGCCCTGATAGTTCGCGGTCTCGCGGCGCTGCCCGGCGTCGGGCAGCCGCACCAGGTCGATGATCAACCGCTCCGACCCGGCGCGCGACAGCGCGTCCAGCACCTCGGGGGCACGCGATGCGACGATCAGCACTTCACCATGTGCGACAACGGCATCGACGTCGTCCACCAGAAGCTCGCCGATGTGCGGCAGCCGCTCATCGATGTAGCTGCGGTTGGCGCCGATCAGCCGTGACACGATGACGTTCGCGTCGTGGATCTTGACGTCGAAGCCCTTGCCGATCAGCCGCTCCGCGAGCTCGAGCATCGGGCTCTCCCGTAGATCGTCGGTGCCCGGTTTGAAGGACAGCCCGAAGATGCCGACCTTGCGCCGCCCGTCGGCGATCACCAGATCGACGGCGTGCCGCAGCCGGACCTCGTTGGAGGCCAGCACATTCGCCAGCAGCGGCGTGTCGATGTCGTTGCTGCGCGCGGTGTGGGTCAGCGCCCGCAGATCCTTGGGCAGGCACGACCCGCCGAAGGCGAACCCCGGGCGCAGGTAGGCGGGGCTGATGTTGAGTTTCGTGTCGGACATGAACACATCCATGACGGCGTGCGAGTCCAGGCCGAGGGCGGCGCAGATGGCGCCGATCTCGTTGGCGAATCCGATCTTCACCGCATGGAAGCTGTTGTCGACGTACTTGGTCATCTCGGCGACCTTGACGGCCACCGGGAAGCACGGCCCGGGCAACCCCGCGTAGAGCCCGAACACCGTCTCGATGCTGCGTGAATCAGTACCCCCGACAACAGTTTTGGGCGGATCCAGGAAGTCGCGCACGCTGGTCCCCTCTCGCAGGAACTCCGGGTTGACGCACACCCCGAAGTCCACCCCCGCGCGTTTACCCGAAGCATCCTCCAGCAGCGGGATCAGCAGCCCTTCGCAGGTTCCGGGCACCATGGTGCTGCGGTACACCACGACGTGCCAGCCGTCCTTGTCCCGCAGCGCCGCCCCGATCTCGGCGGTCACCTCTTCGAGGTACCGGGTCAACAGCGCCCCACCGGCCGCCGACGGGGTCCCGACACAGATCAGTGAGACGTCGGTCGCCAGGACGGCCTCGTGTGCGTCGGGGGTGACCACCAGGTTGCCGGCGGCGACCACCGCCGCGGTGAGGTCGCCGATCTCCGCCTCGACGATCGGCGACGTCCCCTGCCGCAGGGCCGACATCTTGTCGGGGTTCACGTCCACGCCGACCACCCGGTGGCCGCGCGAGGCCAGGCACGCAGCGCTCACACAGCCGACGTAGCCGAGACCGAAAACGCTGATGCTGTTCATGATTCGCTCACCAACCTCACGGGCGACAACAAGGGAATATCGGCCACCGAACCCGCACCGGCGAGATCGATCTTCAGGCCACGCCGGAGTCCGCACTCGGACCAGCTGACGGTGAGGGTCGCGCCGTCCCGGATGACGTCCGGCAGCGCGATCTCGCCCGCATCGGGGTTGCGGAGCACGGACAGCATCGCCAACGGCAGCGCGGTCCGGGCGTGCGCGCCGAGCAGCCAGGCCGGCTTCCTGGCCTCCAGTCGATCCGACAGCCAGCCGAGGTGGGACCGGCAGTCCGCTCGGCGCTGTTCGACCTGGATGGGAACCGTTGCGGCATAACATAGCTGGAGTACGGGCCGACCATCCCGGACGGCCAGGTGCCCGTCGTCGGCGGGTACGACGTCCAGATCCGGATGCAGCGGCCACGACACCGTCACGTCGTGCACCGATCGTCCGTCGAGCAGGTCGACCACCACCGTCGTGACGCCGCCGGGCGCGGCGATCAGCAACCGGCGGTGCACCACGGGGTCATCGAGTCGGCGATAGCCGTCGTGCTCGGCATCGACGATGCCGCGTTCGAGGTCCACCGCGTGGACCGTGGTGGTGGCCTGGCGTCGCCAGTAGAACGGCCCGCCCATCTCGGACTGGTCGGTGTCGTCCACGCAGACCGTGGCGTGCGCCCGGGTGCCCCGGAAAGCACTGCGCCAGGCCGGGTTTCCGTAGTAGCTCCCGGTTCCCGGATCAACGATCAATTCGTCGTACCCGTCGCTGAGCGTTACCGCCAGTGCGTCGGCGTGCCCGTGTGCCGCGGTCGACAGGTAACCCAACGGGCCGACGTCCATGGTCAGCCGACGGGCGGTGGTTCGCAGCACCACGAGCCCGCCGTGCGGCGCAAAGAGGCTACCCGGTGCTCCACCCCCAGGACCGTCGGCGCCCACCTCCGGGACGGAACCACCCAGCGCCGCCGAGATCCACGCGGAGGTGAGTGTGGCCCGGCCATGGCTGCCCACGACGGTATCGCCGGTGATGGCCGCCATGATCCCCAGGTGGTCGCGCACCGTGCGTTTCGGTTCGGCGCCGAGCCGCAGCCCGAATCCGTCGTCGTCGTCTCCGTAGCGCGGATCCGGGTCCGCCGAACCCACCAACGAGACAAGGTATTTGGAGCTGCGTCCCAGCGCCGAGGTGAGCTCCCGAGGGACCCGTTCCCCGTGCAGCCGCAGGAGCAGGACCACGATCGCCAGCAGCTCGGCGGTGAACATCTGATAGGAGACCGACTGCTCGGCTCCGGCGCCATCGGGCAGGATCTGCCGCTGCGCCTCGCCGGCGAGTGCGTCGAGTGCGCTCCTGCACAAGGTGGCGGGCGCGTCGAGTTCGGGAAGAATCAGATGTACGGCGATCAACCCCGCGAGCTCACCCACCAGATGGTTGTTGGCTGAGCTGTAGCGGGACCGCGCGCGCCAGCAGTAGCGGGCGCTCGCGTCCAGCAGCCGGGCGGTCCGGCGGTATCGCTGCACGGTCATGCCGGGCGCGTCCCGCAGACCCTGCAGGGCGACTGCCACCGAGATCGCCCGGATGCCCGCCTCGAAGGCGCCCCGCCAGGCGATTCCGGTACCGGGCGGGTTCTGCTCCAGCCACGAGTCGAGGTGGTCGAACGCGCCGTCGGCATACCGTGATTCGCCGCTCACCAGCCACGCCTGCGCCAGCGCGGGCAGGTGCTGGAGCCGGTTCAGTTCCCAGATCCACTTCGGGTCACTGGTCGCCACCCGCGGATCGATCCGGCCGGCCGGGGCTGCCGGCCAACGGTATTCGGTGAACGGATCCAGGTTCCAGTCGGGCCGTGCACCGACATTCACCCGGGGATAGCCGAAGAATTCCCGTTCGCCGGCCAGGATCCCGTCGGCCTCGGCGATCAGTTGGGCCATCTGCGCCGGCTGTTCGTCGGCGACCCGGCGGGCACGGTCACGGTCGAGCAGCACCGCCCGGCCGTCGCCGGCGCGGAACCGCTCGAGCATGCTGGGCCAGTCGGAGCGAATCCCGTCGTCCGACCGCTCGCGCAGTCCGTCACGGTGCAACAGCACATCGCCCATACATCTTGCGCGCCAAGCTATCTCCCGCGGTGACATCGCCGCCGCGCGGCCCGCATACCAGCCGATCCGGGATGCCCGCGTCATCGCGGACCACTCCCCGGGCCGGTCTGGTGCGGCGGAATCGTCCGGCGCATGCCGCCGAGGGCCAGCCGTTCGGCCCGAAAACGCAACCGGGGCTTCTGCACCACCGTCCACGACAGCGTCTGGATCCGGTTCCCGAAGCTGCGTTTGAGCTGGTTCTCACCGGCCATGAAGTCGTAGACCCGGGCCCCCTGCTGCCAGGCCCGCCGGATCGCGAGTGCATGGGCCACGACGCCGGGACGTTCGTGCTCCGAGGGCTGGACGAACCCGCTCTGGTAGGCGTACACCTGGGAGCCCCGGCGGAAGTTGTACAGGACCCCGAGGGTCCGGTCGGCGCTGCGCAGCCGCAGCAGCTCGATGGCGCCCTCGGCGAACCCGCGCTCGATGAGCCGTTCATGGAAGTGCTCGAAGAAGTCGTGGACGAACGCGTGCGGCAGCCCCCGCCGCTCCCACCAGGGCACGTGCAGTTCCTTGAGGGTCCGGAAGAAGTCGATCGCCTCGGCCGGGCTCGTGGCCGCCTCGAGTCGCGCGGGTTCGAGCCGGTGCAGGGCACGCCGGAACTGCGAGCGCGAGTTCCGGCTCAGGATCGCGGCGACGTCACCGCCGCTGTCGTCCAGCGCGCCGAGGTCGACCGCGAACGACAGCTCCGGGGTCTCGTGCCGGAGCAGCCCGCGCTGCTCCACCAGAGCCACCGGGGGCGGTGCGGCGACCCCGGGCAGGCCGATCTCGTCGACGCCCGCCGTGTTCGCGAACGCATCGAGCAGCCCGGCCCAGCCGGCCTGCGGGGCGGCCAGCAACCCGTTGTGCTCGAGGTGCACGCAGTCGAACTCGGGATCGCCGGTGGCGTTGAGTACCCAGCGGCGCGCCCGGACCACCCGGTGCCGGCGGATCGACGCATCGCCCAGCACACCGAGGGCCACCGTCCGGTCGCCCACCGTGCCGCGCAGCAGCCGCGGAGCCACCTCCGGCGGGATGGTCTCCAGCAGCGTGCCGATCCAGTTCCACGACAGGAAGAACGACGGCGCGGCATCGGCTTCGAGCCGGCGCCAGTCGCGTTCGAGTTCGGCCAGCGGACCCATCGGCTCGACGCGGAAGGTGATGTCCCGGCACCCCGCCGGCCCGCCGTGGGCGGCGATGTCGTCGCGCGGGAACAGTCGCCCGGCTACCACGGCACGCACGTGAGCTCGCTGTAGAGATAGTCGAAGTGCTCCGGCCCCAGTGCCGCACTGCGATACATCCTGGGCGAGCTGTGCACATTGACCCCGAGCCACGGTGCGCGTCCGACCACGTGCAACTCCGCCATGGTCGCCAGCAGGCGCCGACGGAACAGCAGATGGCGGGTCAACGGCGCCAGGGCGGCGTGGAACACGTCCGGGTTGCTGACGTACAGGATCAGGGCGATCGGCTTGTTGCGGTATTCGGATTCGCGATACACCACATAACAGGACTCCGCGTCGCGGATCAGGACGAGATGATTGGCGGCCAGGGCCCGCTCGTGATCGTGGTAGAGCTCGAGCACCGCCCCGGTCAGCGTCCGCTCGATGACCTCCGGGTCGGCACTGACCCGCGTCCGGCCCGGCCGGGTGGGCCACGGCAGGTTGGGAATCAGGACCGCGGACGTGTCCAGGGGGCGGAATCCGGACCAGGCCAGGATCTCCTGGGGACCGACGTCGGCCGTGAGGACCGTGAAGTGGTAGTTCTCCTGTGCCAGGAGCGCTCTGAGGAGCAACAGGCTGCCGGACCGGTAGTCGGGTCCGACACACCACGATCCCATGTTGCAGAACCGCTCGCGCCGTCCCGCGACCAGCCGTTCGGAGTACAGCGCCAACAGCACGCCCACCACCCGGTTCCCGTCGCGGAGCATGAACCCGTGGTTGGGCGCATCGATCTTCCACGGGACCGTCGCGCACGCCAGCGTCCACGGCACCCGGTCGTTGAGATTGGTCCGCAGGAATTCCGCCACCGCGGCAACATCCTCGTCCGTGATCGGGCTGGCCTCCGCGGTCAGCCGCGTCCGCTTGGGCCGCAGCACGGCCGTGAGTGCGACGGACGGGGCCTGCGGTGCGCCGCCGTGGCGCGACTGCGGCCGCCCGTGTGCCTCGTGGTGTTCTTCGTCCACCGCTACCGACCCCCGTCCACCCGCGCTCAGGCGGGCAGCACAACTCGTTGATTGTCGATGGGATGCCTTGTCCCACAGTTGGTCCCGGCGTTCTTCCGCCACCACGACTGACCGGAGGCCGGCAGGCTGTCGATCGGGTCGTAGAACGGGTGGACGCGGTCGAGTGCGTCGGAGTCCGACCCGTCGAGCACCGTCCGGTAGTTCTTGCTCCAGTACGAAACGCCCAACTCCCGGTCGTACCGTTCCACCTGGTGCACCCACCGCTTGCCGACGAACGGCACGTCGCACACGATTCGGGGCGTCGCGAATCCGGGCAGGTAGCCCAGGATCGCCAGCTGCAATTCCTGCGACTCCGCGAGCGACGTACGCCAGTGTTCGGCGTTGGGGATCATGTCGCACATGTAGAAGTAGTAGGGCAGGATGTTGGCCTCGCCCTGCAGCGCGAAGCACAGGTCCAGCAGATCCTCCGCGGTGGCATTGACCCCGCGCATCAACACCCCCTGGTTGCGCACGTCGCGCAGGCCAACGTCGAGCAGCGCCCGCGCGGCCGCAGCGACCAGCGGTGTCACCGAGTTCACGTGGTTGACATGCGTGTGCAGGGCCAGGTTGACCCCGCGCGCCGCGGCGATCCGAGCCACCCGGTGGACCCCGTCGACCACCTTGGGCTGCAGCCAGTGCTGCGGCAGTGACGCCAATGCCTTTGTCGCGAGCCGGATATCGCGAATGGTGTCGATCTCGAGCAGCTGGGTCAGGAATGCTTCCAGCCGCGGCCACGGGACATTGGCCACATCTCCGCCGGAGACCACCACGTCGCGCACCGTCGGGGTGGCGCGCAGATACTCCAGCGTTCGCGTCTGCCGATCCACCGGTTGCAGGACCAGTTTCGCCTTGTCGACCGTCGGCGTCGAGTTGCCGATCAGATCCATCCGGGTGCAGTGGCCGCAATACTGCGGGCAGGTGGACAGCAGCTCGACGAGCACCTTGGTCGGGTAGCGATGCGTCAGTCCCTCGACCACCCACATATCGCTCTCGTGCAACGAATCCCGCTCCGCATAGGGGTGCGAACACCATTCCGGCTCGCGGTCGCTGAGCACCGGGAGCATGTAGCGCCTGATCGGGTCGGCGTAGAAGGCCTCGGTGTGATCGCTGCGCTGCGGCGTGTGATCCGGGACCATGGTGTTGAGCATCTGGGGCGGCAACAACATCGACATGGTCGCCCGCTGTTCCTGATCGGCGGCCAGATCGGCGTAGAACCGGTCGTCGAGCAGGTCGCCCATGACCGCGCGCAGTTGCCGGATGTTCTTCACCGAGTGCGCCCGCTGCCATTGCGGGTCCCGCCATTCGGCGTCGGTGACCGCCGCCCAGCCCGGGAAGCGGCGCCAGTCGGGTTCCGACAGTTCTTTGCGCGCATAGGAATAGGGCTGGTCGGTGGGCGCCGCATCGACCCCGCGCCGGGTCCCCGGCCGCTCCCGCAAGTGGTGTGTCATGAGTCCGTCCTCACCGGGTTCACGCTTCGAGCAGTGCGGGTTCGGGGTCGAGGATCGCGCGCAGCCACTCCATGGTGCGCTGGATCCCCTCGGCCAGATGGATCTCCGGCAGCCACCCGAGTTCCCGTTGCGCGCGCGTGGCATCCAGGGCGATCGCCTGCAATTCACCGGTACGCGCCTCGGCGTAGCAGGGTGGCGGGACCTCGCCGAGGAACGCGGCGATCAGCTCGTGCACCTCGGTGACCGTCGCCTGCCGCCCGGTGCCGATGTTGTAGGTCCCCACCGTCGTCAGGGGGGCCCGGCCGGCCCGGACGAAGGCGTCGACCACGTCATCGACGTAGACGTAATCACGTGCGGCGGTCCCGTCGCCGAACACCGTCACCGGCCGGCCGGCGAGCATCCGGCTGGCGAAGATCGCGATCACGCCGGCCTCACCGTGCGGATTCTGCCGCGGCCCATACACATTGGCCAGACCCAGGCAGATCGGCGCGATCCCGTACATCCCCGCGTACGCGCCGATGTACATCTCGCCGGCCACCTTGGCGGCGGCATACGGCGACAACGGGCCCAGCCTCGTGGTCTCGTCCACGGGGAGCCGGGTGGGCGCTCCGTACCGTGAGCCGCCCGAGGCGGCGTAGACGAGCCGCCGGACCCCGGACCGTCGCGCGGCTTCCAGGACGTTGATGGTCCCGAGCACGTTGCACCGGGCGTCGAACAGCGGATCGGACACCGACGCCCGCAGATCGACCTGCGCGGCCAGATGGAAGATCACGTCCGGATTGGTGCCCGCGACGATGTCGGTGAGTTCGGGCGCCTGAATGTCGTTCTGCAGATAGGTGAATCGACCCCGCCGATTCCTGTTGCAGCAGAACGCTTCCGCGAGATTCGCGATCCGGCCGGTGCTCAGGTTGTCGATCCCGACCACATCATGGCCCTCGGCCAACAGCCGATCCACCAGGGTGGATCCGATGAATCCGGCTGCGCCGGTTATCAATGTACGCACGACGTGTCACTCCTGTCCTCGACGGGGTTGCTGCCGGCCATGGTCAGTAGGCCCCCCTACGCTCGAACACCGACCGGATTGTCTTCGCGATGATCACCAGATCCGATGTCATCGAACAGTTGTCGACGTAGGAGAGATCCAGCCGGAGCGCATCGGCCCAGGCGAGATCGGATCTCCCGCTGATCTGCCACAGTCCGGTGATCCCGGGTTTGACCAGCAGCCGGTGCCCGAAGTCATCGTCGAATCGGTCCGCCTCGACCTCGAACAGCGGGCGCGGCCCGACCACGCTCATCTCCTGGCGCAGCACGTTGATGAACTGCGGCAGCTCGTCGATGCTGAAGCGCCGCAACACCCGGCCCACCGGCGTGACGCGCGGATCGTTGCGGATCTTGAACAGCTGCCCGTCGCACTCGTTGCTGTCCAGCAGTCCGTCCAGCATCTTGTCCGCGTCCGGCACCATGGTGCGCAGTTTCAGCATCCCGAACTGCCGGCCGTCGAGGCCGATCCGCTGGGACGAGTAGAAGACCGGTCCGCGGCTGTTCAGTTTGATCGCGATGGCGGCGATGACCAGGATCGGCAGCGTTCCCATGAGTGCGGCCAGGGCGAAGCAGAAGTCGAAGGCCCGCTTCTGGAACCGTCGTGCGTCGCGGTACTGCGGCCGCCCGATCTGCAGCAGCGGCAGTCCGGCGACCGGCAGCACCGCCATCCGCGAGACCGCGATGTCCAGCACACCCGGTGAGACGACAAGATTGACATCCGTGGGTTCGAGTTTCCAGGTGAGCGTGCGGATGTCGTGGACGTCGAGATGATCGGTGCCGACGATCGCGACGGTGTCGGCGCTGCAGGTGTCGACCGCCTCCAGGATGGCCGATTCGTCGCCGATGACGGGTATCCCGCGGGGCGACACCACCGTGCGGAACGGGTCGGATGGATCGCAGCCCGGCACGCACGCGCCGACGACCACCATGCCGTCCTTCGGATTCCGGTCGAATTCGTCCGCGAGCCGCTCGACGGCGCCCAGCCTTCCCACCGCGAGCACCGCGGTCCGGTAGCCGCCGTTGATCCGTTCGCGCGCGACGTGTCTGCGCACCAGCGACCTGCTCAGCAACAGTCCGAAGATGCCGGCCGGCAGCGCCACCGCGAGGTAACCCCGCGCGAGCTCGAGCTTGAAGAGCAGTTCGGCCAGCGCGATGATCACGAACGTCCACAGGCTGCCCTGCACGACGCGCCGGTACTCCTCGATCCCCCGGCCGACGACCTTCGCCGAGCGAGCGTGGAATCCGGCCAGCACGGTCAGCCACAGCGTGGCGATCAGCACCGAATACACCGTCGCGTAATGGTCCTCGGGCCCGGACGTCAGGGAATCCTCACCGAACCGGATGAACTGCGCGAGCAACACCGCGCCACAGACCACCGCGATGTCCGCGGTCAGCAGGATCGCGGTGTACCGGCGCTGCCAGCGCAGGCGGTCCAGGACGTGCCGCGACGGCCCCTGGGCCCGGATCATGCTCTCCGGCTGGGGAATCCGCATTCCCGGTCCGGTGCGAAGGTGCTCGCCGCCGATGGTCGTCACGACGCCAGGGCTTCCTTGAGGGCCTGCTGGTGCCAGGCGATCGTCCGGGCGACCCCTTCGCGAACCGCGACGCGGGGTGACCAGCCGAGCCGTTCGCGGGCCAGCGTGATGTCGGGCCGGCGGCGTGTCGGGTCGTCCTGCGGCAGCGGGTGCAGTTCGATCCGTGAGGTGGAACCGGTCAGCACCCGTACGAGTTCCGCGATCTCGCGGACCCGAAGTTCCACCGGATTCCCGAGGTTGATCGGGCCGGCCTCGCGGGAGCCGAGCATCGCCGCGATACCCCGTACCAGGTCGTCCACGTAACACAGGCTCCTGGTCTGACGGCCGTCGCCGAAGACCGTCAGCGGCGCGCGCCGCAGGGCCTGGTCGATGAAGCTGGACACCACCCGCCCGTCGTCGGGCCGCATCCGCGGGCCGTACGTGTTGAAGATCCGGACGATGCCGGTGTCCACGCCGTACGTGGTGCGGTACGTGGTGGTCAACGCCTCCGCATAGCGTTTGGCCTCGTCGTAAACACTCCTGGGTCCGGCCGGATTGACGTTGCCCCAATAGGTCTCGGACTGCGGATGGATCAGCGGCTCGCCGTAGACCTCACTGGTGGACGCCAGGATGAACCGGGCCGATTTCGCGCGGGCGAATTCGAGCACATTGCGCGTGCCCTCCGCGCCGGTGCGCAGGGTGAAGATCGGCTTCATCAGATAGAGCCGCGGCGACGCCGGGCTGGCCAGGTGCACGACACCCTCGAACTCACCCTCGACGTCGATCGGGTCGAGCACGCAGGCCTCGACGAAGGTGAACCGCGACGAGGAGGTCAGGGGCTCGATGTTCGACCGGCGTCCGCTCGACAGATCGTCCAGGCACACGACCGTGTCGCCGCGCGCCAGGAACAGTTCGCACAGATGGGATCCAAGAAATCCGGCTCCCCCGGTGACGAGAATTCTCATCGGTCTCCCCTGTTGTGTGGTTGGTGTCGCCCGTGTGTCTCACCGGCTCCGTGTCACTGACGCCCGAAGCCGCGATAGGTCCAGCCCGCGGCCCGCCAGGCACCCGGCTCCAGGCAGTTGCGTGCGTCGATGACGTGGTTGGATCTCGTGACGTCCGCGAGGTCCTCGGGCCGCAGGTTCCGGAACTCGTCCCACTCGGTCAGGACCAGGACCGCGTCGACCCCGGTGCATGCGTCGGCGGCCGAGAACGCATAGTTGAGCGTGGGGAAAGCCTTTCGCGCGTTGTCCATGGCCTTCGGGTCGAACACGCTGACCTCCGCTCCCTCCGACTGGATCCGGTTCGCGACGTCCAGCGCGGGCGAGTCACGGATGTCGTCGGTGTTGGGTTTGAACGCCGCGCCCAGGATTCCCACCCGCGCACCGGCCAGCGATCCGCACGCATCCCGGGTGATGTCCACGATGCGGGCCCGCCGGCGGCAATTGAGGTCGTCGATCTCGCGGAGGAAGTTCAGCGAGTCACCGACCCCCAGTTCCGTTGCCCGCGTGACGAACCCGCGAATGTCCTTCGACAGACATCCCCCGCCGAATCCCAGGCCGGCGTCCAGGAATCGGCGCCCGATCCGGTTGTCGTAGCCGATCGCATCGGCCAGGGTCGCGATGTTCGCCGAGGTGACCTCGCACACCTCGGCGATCGCGTTGATGAACGAGATCTTGGTGGCCAGGAACGCATTGGCCGCGACCTTGACCAGCTCCGCTGTCTCGAGGGTGGTGACCAGAAACGGTGTGCCGCAGTCGAGCAACGGGGCGTACAACGCGCGCAGCAGACTCTCCGAGCGGGAGTCCGGCCGGTCCTCGACACCGACCACGATGCGGTCCGGGTGCAGGGTGTCCTGCAGCGCGAGGCCCTCCCGGAGGAACTCCGGATTCCAGGCCAGCTCCACCCCGTCCCCGGCCGGAGCGATGCCGCGGGCCCGCTCCGCCAGCCGTTGCGCGGTTCCCACCGGTACCGTCGACTTCCCGACGATCAGCGTCGGGCGGTCCAGGTGCGGGCACAGCGCGTCGATCGCCGCGTCGATGTAGGACATGTCGGCGCTGCAGTCCCGCTTGTTCTGCGGGGTGCCGACCACCAGGAAGTGCACATCGGCGAATTCGGCAGCCTCGGTGTAGGACTCGGTGAACCGCAGTCGGCCGGCGGCCAGTCCGTCCTGCACGACCTCCTCGAGTTCGGGCTCGAAGAACGGAACCACGCCGGACTGCAGCTTGGCCACCTTGTCGGCGTCGATGTCGACGGCGACCACGTCGTGGCCGAGTTGTGCCATTCCCGCGGCGTGCGTCGTCCCCAGATAGCCCGCCCCGATCACCGCGACCTTCATCCGAGCCCCCCCAGATCTGATTCGGCCTTCATCGACTTTTGCACTGCCACAATCGGATTCACCGTTGCGGGCAGGTCGTCGCAGCAAGCCGGCCTCTGATTCACCATCTCACTATCGGCGGCGGCAACTGTTGCGTACATGGGCCATCGGAGCCAATTTTGACTAGTCCGAGGACTAGCTCCAGTCCGTTCCGCGATCGGAGCGATAGGTCCGCCACATGGCCGCCGCCTGGGCGCGGGTGGTCACTCCGAGCTTGGCCAACAGGCTGTGCACGTGGTTCTTCACGGTATGCACGGCGATGTCGAGGCGCTCCGCGATATCGCGGTTCGACCGACCTAGTTCCAGCATCCCGAGGATCTGGACCTCCCGGGCCGTGAGAGCCAGATCCTGCACCACTGCCGGGGGCTGGGAGGTCAGTGTCAGCAACCGCTGCAACAGGATCGCCGCCACCGATGGCGGGCAGCAGATCTCCCCGGCCACCACCTTGTGCATCAGAACCACGAGATCGTCGAACGAATCGCTGCGCATGTGGTACCCGACCACCCCGGCCTCGGCACACGCCACGATGCCCGTCTCATCGTCCTCGGACACGCCCAGCACGATCACCCGCATGGTCGGATCGATGTCCATCGTCGCCCGTAGCAGTAGGTGACTGCCGTGGGTGGTCATGCTCAGCAGGACGACGCCCACGTCGGCCTCCCTGAGCACCTGGACCAGCGAGGGCAGATCCCAGGCGACTGCGGGTTCCGGCGTGCCGCTGAATTCCAGTGTCCCGGCGAGACACTCACGAAACAGCCGGCAGTCGTCCAGGATCAGCACCCGGCCGCTGCGCGCGGCCCGATCGGGTTCGCCCTCGCCCACCGGTCGGGATCGCATCCGCGGGTTCGACCGCCGCGAGCCGGACGACGCCGGATGTACGCGGCGGTCCCCGTTCGGGCGAGGTGCGTGCCGGCCGCTCAGTTCCCCCGGCCGGGGGCAGCCGGTGATCAACGTCCCGACCTGACCGCGGAACCACCGGCGGCGCCGTCCACCGATGTGCCGGCCGATCGAATTCGGCTGGAGAGCCGAACCTTTCGAGCACGGGCCCGCCACCCCTGTGGACGTGCCGGTGCCCTGGTGGATGCGCCCGAAGCGCCGGACCCCAACGCCATCGCTTCACTATCGGCCCTGTGCGGCCCTGTCGTACATGGGCCGTTGGAACCATCTTCGTACCGGTTCCGTGCCTAGGACCACGGCGCATTTCCGGGCCGGAAACAGCCCTGTGATGTTCGGTACCTCGACCGCGGCAGGACTAGTTCTGTCCGGCCGGGAACGTCGGGGCGGCCTAGGCCCGGGTGCCCTCGATCGCGGAATCGTGTGCCGGCGGCCGGATCCCGTTGAACCTCATCGTGCGGAACTGCGCCGCCGCCTCCGCTCGGGTGTTGACACCGAGCTTGGTCAGAACGCTGTGGACATGGTTCTTGACCGTGTGCACGGCGATGCAGAGACGATCGGCGATATCCCGGTTCGACAGACCCATCTCGAGCATCCGCAGGATCTGGGCCTCCCGTGAGGTCAGCACCAATTCCTTTGCGGCCGGCTGTCGATCCGCGGCCAGCGCGGACAGTCTGCGCAGCAACATCGCCGACACCCGCGGCGAGCACAGCGACTCGCCGCTGGCCACCCGGCCGATCAGCGCGATGAGGTCGTCGATCGATTCACTGCGCAGGTGGTAGCCGGAGACTCCGGCCTCGGCACACGCGACGATCCGCGTTTCATCGTCCTCGGACATCCCGAGAACGATGACGCGGATGTCGGGCCGAACCTCGAAGGTGGCCTGCACCAACATCGCACTGTCCCGGGTGTCCAGATTGATGAGCACCAGGTTCGGCGAATCGTCGTTCAGTGCGGTGACCAACGACGAGAGATCCCACGCCGACTTGGGCCGCGCGGGGCCGTGGGCGGCGATCGCGGCGGCCAGGTTCTCGCGCTGGAGGGTGCAGTCGTCGACGATCAGGAGCCGGAGATCGGCCAGCGGCGAGCGTTGCTCCCGCGGCGCCGTCTCGTTCACCCCGTTGTGATAGGTCCACCGCGGTCCCCCGTAGGCGGCGGACACGTCCGACTGCACCGGCGCATGGACCGTGGCCCGATCAATCATCTCGCGCCGGAACACCTTCTCGGTGGGCCCGGCCCATGCATCATCGGAGCTGGATCGCCGGACGGGTACCTGTACCCACAACGACCGTGAATTGTCCTCGGACCCGTCTGGTCCCGACCCAGTCCAGGGTGAACCTCTCATACCCAACCCCACTCAAAGATTCAAGCGCCCTCGCCCCCGCGATAGAACATATTGTGGGCGTCGATCAGCAGTTTTACTAGTGATCCAGCGATGAATTTTTTGGCCAGGAAAAGATTTGCCATACCAGTTGGTAGCGGGCCATATCCTCAGCGAGGGCCCAACGGGGGGGCCGAACCGCAACCTCGGCGATTCGATATATCGCCTAGCTGACCCGTTCTATCTGCATATTTAGCCAGACTTCGCGATCAGGCGGCCTGGTCTGGCACACTTGATCGATTCGGCTTCGAGCGCTATGCGCATCCCAGCTAATGTTTGCCAGAACCGCAAAAATTGGTGCAGTCCACGGCCGTCGCGAACGAGGATCCGGGCCCCTACTGGGCCCCTCGGCCCAGAATCAGACCCGATGTCGGCACGCCGGTGCCCGCGGTGACGAGGACGTGCTCGACGTTGTCGACCTGATTGACCGATGTACCGCGCAGCTGCCGGACACCTTCGGCGATGCCGTTCATCCCGTGGATGTAGGCCTCGCCGAGCTGTCCACCGTGGGTGTTGATCGGCAGCCGGCCGCCGATCTCGATGGCGCCGTTGGCGACGAAATCCTTCGCGTCACCACGGGCGCAGAAGCCCAGTTCCTCGAGCTGGATGAGGGTGAACGGGGTGAAGTGGTCATAGAGGATGGCGGTCTGGATGTCGGTGGGCTTCAGGCCGGACTGCGCCCACAGCTGATCACCCACCAGGCCCATCTCCGGCAGCCCGAGCTCGGGCCGGTAGTAGCTGACCATCGTGTACTGGTCGACGCCGGAGCCCTGCGCAGCGGCCTCGATGACCGCCGGCCGGTGCTTCAGATCCTTGGCGCGCTCCGCCGTGGTGACGACGATCGCCACCGCGCCGTCGGTCTCCTGGCAGCAGTCCAGCAGGCGTAACGGCTCGGCGATCCACCGCGAATTCTGGTGGTCCTCGATGGTGATCGGCTTCTCGTAGAAGTACGCCTTCGGGTTCGTCGCGGCGTGCCGCCGGTCGGCCACCGAGATCGCACCGAAATCCCGGCTGGTCGCACCGGACGCGTGCATGTAGCGGCGCGCGATCATCGCCACCTGTGCTGCCGGGGTGGAAAGGCCGAATGGATAGGAGAACGCATTGTCGGCCTGCGTCGAATTCGCCGTCGCACCAACCGATCCCGCCAGGGCGGTCTGGACCTGACCGAACCGCATGCCGGAGCGTTCATTGAAGGCCCGGTAGGCGACGACGACATCGGCCACCCCGGTGGCCACCGCGATGGCGGCCTGCTGGACCGTGGC
This sequence comes from Mycobacterium sp., assembly GCF_046330795.1. Taxonomy (GTDB): domain Bacteria; phylum Actinomycetota; class Actinomycetes; order Mycobacteriales; family Mycobacteriaceae; genus Mycobacterium. Next base: position 209,540 of record NZ_JAXLSA010000004.1, read on the forward strand.
GCAGGCCGCGCCACCGCCGTAATGGATCTGCGAGAAGAACTTCAACTCACCAATGCCGGCGGCTCTCGCCACCGCCTGCTCGGTGTTGGAGTCCATGGTGAAGGTCACCAGACCATCGACGTCGGACGGAGCCAGACCCGCATCGTCCAGCGCGTCCAGTACGGCCTCGGCGGCCAGCCGCAGCTCACTACGGCCGGAGTCCTTGGAGAAATCGGTGGCACCGATGCCGGCGATGGCAGCTTTCCCGGAGAGCATCCTAGTTACCCATCGTCAGTGTCGCGGTGGCGATCACATGATCGCCCAGGCTGTTGCTGCCAACGACCTTGGTGGTCACCACGTCACCGTCGACCGCGGTGACCTCGCCGGTGAAGGTGACGGTGTCGTATGCGTACCAGGGCACCCCGAGACGCAGTCCGATCGATTTCACCACGGCGTTCGGACCTGCCCAATCGGTCAGGAAGCGCTGCACCAGACCGGTATCGGTCAGGATGTTGACGAAGATGTCCTTGGACCCCTTGGCCTGCGCCTTGTCCCGGTCGTGATGGACGTCCTGATAGTCACGCGTGGCGATGGCCGTCGAGACGATGAACGTCGGGTCGCCGTAGATCTTCAGTTCGGGCAGCCTGGTGCCCACGGTCGGCGTGCTCACGCGGTGGGCTCCCATGCATACAGCGTCCAGGCCGGGCCGGTGGCCGACTCGGGGATGTCGATATACGTTGCGCGGACCGGCATTCCGATCTCCACCGCGGCCGGGTCGACGCCACGGAGCTCGCCGAGCATCCGAACACCCTCGTCGAGTTCGATCAGCGCGATGACGAACGGCAGGGTCCGACCGGGCACCTTGGGGGCATGGTGCACCACGAAGCTGTACACCGTGCCATTGCCCGAGGACACCACGTAGTCGATGGGCGCGGTGTGGTCCTGCCAGAGCGCCGGCACCGGCGGGTGCTGCAACGTCCCGTCGGGACGACGCTGGATCCGCAACTCGTGGGCGTCCACGCCGTCCCAGAAGAACTTCGAATCCCGCGACGCGGCGGGCCGCATCAGTTTGTCGGGGTCCAGATCCTCCGGCACGGCCGAGCCATCGACGGACTGGTCGGCGGGGATGAACTTCATCATCCGCCACATCATCTCGGCCACGACTTCCTCGCCGACGGTCCACGTCATCTTCTGGGTGATGAAGTAGCCCTCGCCCAAGGCGGTCCGCTTGGGCCCGACGACATCGGTGATCTCCGCGGCGATGCTGACCTCTTCACCGGGCACCAGGTACCGGTGATAGGTCTGCTCGCAGTTGGTGGCCACCACGCCGACATAGCCTGCGGCATCGAACAACTCGATGATCTTGCCCAGCGGATCGTCATCGGGCCGGACGCCGCCCAGGCCCACCATGGTCCACACCTGGATCATGGCGGGCGGTGCGACCACGCCCGGATGCCCGGCGCTGACCGCGGCCGCCTCGTCGACGTAGATCGGATTCTTGTCGCCGATCGCGTCGAGCCAGTGCTCCACCATGGGCCCGTTGACCGGGAAGCGACCCAGCCGCGGCGTGCTGCTGCCCGAGGCCTTCAACGCTTCGATGCCGGCCTGCAGATCGCTCATCGCGTCACCCGCGGAACACCCAGCCCGAATGCCGCGATCATCTCGCGCATCACCTCGTTGACACCGCCGCCGAAGGTGATCACCAGATTGCGCTTGGTCATCTTGTCCAGCCAGTCCAGCAGCTCACCGGTCTCCGGATCGGCCGCATTCCCGCACCGCGCGACGATCTCTTCGGCAAGACGCCCCACTTCCTGGATCCGGTCGGTGGAGAAGACCTTGGTGGCCGAGGCGTCGGCGACGGCGATGGTCTCACCGGATGCGGCCACCTGCCAGTTGAGCAGTTCGTTGATCCGCCAGATCGACTTGATCTGCGCGAGAAGCCTTCTGACGTCGTCATTCTCCAGTGGAGTGACACCGTCGCTGCCGGGCTTGGCGGCCCAGGTGTGCACCTTCTCGTAGATGCCCGCCATCCGGCCGGCCGGCCCAAGACCAACCCGCTCGTGGTTCAGCTGGGTGGTGATCAGCTTCCAGCCGCCGTTCTCCTCGCCGACCAGCATGTCGGTCGGAACCCGGACGTCGTTGTAGTACGAGGCGTTGGTGTGGTGCGCACCGTCGGACAGGATGATCGGGGTCCATGAGTAGCCCGGATCCTTGGTGTCGACGATCAGGATCGAAATGCCCTTGTGCTTGGCGGCATTCGGATCGGTACGGCAGGCCAGCCAGATGTAATCGGCATCGTGCGCGCCCGTGGTCCACATTTTCTGGCCGTTGACCACCCACTCGTCGCCGTGCTTGGTGGCGCTGGTGCGCAGCGAGGCCAGATCGGTACCGGCATCCGGCTCGGAGTAGCCGATCGCGAAATGGATGTCGCCGGAGAGGATCCCGGGCAGGAATTTCTTCTTCTGCGCCTCGGTGCCGTAGGCCTGCAGGGTCGGGCCCACCGTCTGCAACGTCACCAGCGGCAGCGGCACATCGGCCCGATTGGCCTCGTTGATGAAGATCTGCTGTTCGACCGGGCCGAATCCCAGGCCGCCGTACTCCTTGGGCCAGCCGACACCCAGCTTTCCGTCGCTACCCATCCGTTTGATCACTGCACGGTAGGCCTCGTTGTGCCGGTCGGACTCCATTGCCGCCGCCTCATCGGGCGTGATGAGGGTCGAGAAGTATTGCCGCAGTTCGGCTTGCAGTGCCCGCTGCTCGGGCGTCAGATCGATGAACACTCAGACTCCCACCAGGTCCAGCCGAACCGAAGGACCACCGAGCAGCCGGGTCAGATCCTTGATCGACGAGTAGTAGCGGTCCATCGGGTAGGTGATGTCCATACCCATCCCGCCGTGTAGGTGATGACAGACCCGCATCGCCGGTGGCGCCTGCGACGTCAACCAGTAACCGAGGATCTCGAGGTCCTCGTCGGCGTCCAGCCCTTCGGCCAACCGCCAGGCAACCGATGTGGCCACCAACGATATTGTGCGCGAGGCGATATAGACCTCGGCGAGCTGCGCAGCCACCGTCTGGAACGTCGACAGCGGCCGGCCGAATTGCTCACGGGTGGCCACGTAGTCGGCGGTCAGCCGCAGCGCGCCGGCCACCAGGCCCGCGCCGAACGCACCGATCGCCGCGAGTGCCAACTGATTGAGCCGTCGCACGGTCGCACCGTCGAGCAGATCGTCGGCGGCGACGGCAACATCGGCGAAGGACACCACGTACTCATCGGAATGGTTGGACGACGGTGTCCTGGTCAGCGTCACGCCCGCAGCCTGTGGTGAGACGACCACGACGCCGGAGTCGGTGCTCACCACCAGCCACGCCGCGCGCTCGGCATATGGCACCGCGATCTTGGTACCGTTCAGCCGGCCACCGGACAGTGATGTCTGCGGTCTCTCGGGTAGCGCCGTGCCGGGCTCATCGAGGGCCGCGGTCAGGATCGCACCACCGGGCACCCCGGCGAGATAGCGATCCTGTTGCGCATCGGTCGCCAGATCGAGCAGCGGAACAAGGCCCAGACCCAGGGTCGCCAGCGCGGGGCTGATGGCGCCCCGCCGGGCGATCTCGGTGAGTGCGGTGGCGATCTCCGCCAATCCCACACCGTCACCGCCGAGCCGTTCGGGAACGCCGAGCGCCGTCACGCCGCCGTCGACCAGCGCCTGCCAGGTGTTCTCCGGTTCGAGAGCACCGTCTCGCCCGAGTACCGAAGCGACGACGTCGGCAACTGCCTGCTGCCCCTCGTCCAGGGTGAAGTCCACCGATCCTCCTTGATCGACTGGTGAGCGAACTCAGGCCTGGTTACCGCTGTAGTCCATCTGCCAGTGCTTGATGCCGTTGAGCCAGCCCGACTTCAACCGTTCGGGCTCGCCGATCGGCTTCAGGTCGGGCATGTTGTCGGCGATCGCATTGAACACCAGACCGACCGTCATCCGGGCCAGGTTGGCGCCGATGCAGTAGTGCGCCCCGGTTCCGCCGAACCCGACGTGCGGATTGGGGTTGCGCAAGATGTTGAAAGTGTAAGGATCCTCGAACACCTCGTCATCGAAGTTGGCGGCCCGATAGGACATCACCACCCGCTGGCCCTTCTTGATCTGCACGCCGGACAGCTCGGTGTCCTCGCTGGCAGTCCGCTGGAACGCGGAAACCGGTGTGGCCCAACGGATCACCTCGTCGACCGCCGTGTCCGGACGCTCACGCTTGAAGAGCTCCCACTGCTCCGGGTTCTGCGAGAAGGCGATCATGCCGTTGGTGATCGAGTTGCGCGATGTCTCGTTGCCGGCCACCGCGAGCATGATGACGAAGAATCCGAATTCGTCGTCGGACAGCTTCTCGCCGTCGATGTCGGCCTGGATGAGCTGCGTGACAATATCGTCCGTCGGGTTCTTGCCGCGCTCCTCGGCCATCTTCATGGCGTACGTGATGACCTCGAACGAGGACATCGCGGGATCGACGCCGGCGTATTCCGGGTCCTCGCCCGCGGTCATCTCGTTGGACCACCGGAACAGCTTGTCGCGATCGTCCTGCGGAACGCCCAGCAATTCGGCGATGGCCTGCAGCGGGAGTTCGCAGGAGACCTGCTCGACGAAGTCGCCGGAGCCCTCGCTGGCCGCGGCCTTGACGATGTTCTGCGCCCGCGCGGCGAGTTCGTCCTTGAGCGCACCGATGGCGCGCGGGGTGAATCCGCGCGAGATGATCTTGCGCAGCCGGGTGTGGTGCGGGGCGTCCATGTTGAGCAGGACGCTGCGCTGCAGGTCGATGGCATCGCGGGTCATCTCCTGCGGCCAGACCGGAATGGCTCCGTCCGGCGAGCTGAGGAACACGTCGCTGCGCCGGGACACTTCCTTGACGTCGGCGTGCTTGGTCACCAGCCAGTAGCCCTTGTCACCGAACCCGCCGGTGCCGCCGGGTACGTCGACCCAGTGGATCGGCTCGGCCCGGCGCAGCTCGGCGAGTTCCTCGACCGGAAGCCCCTTCAGGTTCAGGTCGGCGTCCAGGAAGTCGAAGTCATCCGGAATGTTCGTGCGGCCCATGGTCAGCCTCCAAGTCGGTATTCGTACTCACTGATTACAGCCTAGAAACAACGTGGTCTAGTTGTTCTCGGACCGTGCTGGCGACCATTGAAACACGGCTTCACCGCAGATCAAAGGTCCGAGGACGTTGTGAGCAGCGTCGGCGCTTGTCATCGTACTGAAACGTGTTCTAGCCTGGCTGGATGGGTAACCCTGTCATCGTCGAAGCCACCCGCAGCCCGATCGGCAAACGGGGCGGCTGGCTGTCCGGTCTGCACGCTACCGAGCTGCTGGGCGCCGTCCAGAAAGCCGTCGTGGAAAAGGCCGGGATCGATCCCGGTTCCGTGGAGCAGCTCATCGGCGGCTGCGTCACGCAGTACGGCGAGCAGTCCAACAACATCACCCGGGTGGGCTGGCTGACGGCCGGCCTGCCCGAGCACGTCGGCGCCACCACGGTGGACTGCCAGTGCGGCAGCGCCCAGCAGGCCAATCATCTCGTCGCGGGGTTGATCGCCACTGGGGCCATCGACATCGGCATCGCGTGCGGCATCGAGGCCATGAGCCGCGTGGGCCTGGGCGCCAACGCCGGCCCGGACCGCTCGGTGATCCGCGCCTCGTCCTGGGACATCGACATGCCCAACCAGTTCGAGGCCGCCGAGCGGATCGCCCAGCGCCGCGGCATCACCCGCGCCGACCTGGACGCGTTCGGGCTAGCCTCGCAGCAGAAGGCCGCCCGCGCCTGGGCCGAGGGCCGGTTCGACCGGGAGATCTCCCCGATCGAGGCACCCGTGATCGACGAGAACAAGCAGCCCACCGCCGAGCGGCACATGGTGAGCCGGGACCAGGGCCTGCGCGAGACCACGCTCGAGGGCCTCGCCGGCCTGAAGCCCGTGATGGAGGGCGCGCTGCACACCGCGGGTACCTCGTCGCAGATCTCGGACGGCGCGGCGGCGGTGCTGTGGATGGACAGCGATGTGGCCAAGTCGCTCGGCCTGAAGCCGCGCGCCCGGATCGTGGCGCAGGCCAACGTCGGCTCCGAGACCTACTACCACCTCGACGGCCCGGTCCAGTCCACCGCGCGGGTTCTGGAGAAGGCCGGGATGAAGATGGGCGACATCGACCTGACCGAGATCAACGAGGCGTTCGCCTCGGTGGTGCTGTCGTGGGCCAGTGTGCACAACGCGGACATGGACAAGGTGAACGTCAACGGCGGCGCGATCGCGCTCGGTCACCCGGTCGGCTCGACCGGCGCCCGGCTGATCACCACCGCCCTGCACGAACTGGAACGCAGCGACAAGTCCACCGCGCTGATCACCATGTGCGCCGGCGGTGCTCTTTCCACCGGCACCATCATCGAACGCATCTGATGGCCCCGACCGCCCAGCTGACCGACGCCGAACGGATCGCCGTTGCGCGTGCCTACATCGACGCTCTGGTGTCCCATCACGGCGACGACGTCGCGTTCGCCCCGGGGTGCACCCGCGTCGAGAACGGTCTGAAGACCGGGTTCTCCGGAGATCACTTGCGCCGCAGCCTGAATCGCGGGCCGCAGTTCCGGCTGATCAAGTCGGTCGAGGTTCGGCAGGCCACGGTCACCGGTGACGAGGTCCGAGTGCTGTTCGATCTCGCGACCAAACCCGCCGTGGCCGGCGTGGGGATCGGCGCGCACGTCGATGAAACGTTCACCATCCCGGCCACCGACGGCCTGATCCACCACATCCGGGCCACCATCCGGCCCCGCATCACACGCTAGATAGGTTCCCGCCATGGCCGACACTCCCCGTCCGCTGAGCCCCAAGCAGGTTGAACGGCTCAACGCGAAATCGACCGGCACCGCGATCAAGTGGATGTCGAAGGCACAGACGTGGTTGTTCAAGGCGTCCGGCGGCAAGCTCGGCAACAAGTTCCTGCGCGGGGCCGAGGTCGGCATCCTGACCACCACCGGCCGCAAGTCCGGCCAGCCGCGGGACAGCCCGCTGCTCTTCCTGCAGGAGGGCAGCCGCATCGTGCTGGTGGCCTCCCAGGGCGGCCGGGCCACCAACCCGATGTGGTACCTCAATCTCGTGGCCGACCCGCGGGTCAAGTTCCAGAGCAAGAAGGGCACCGTCGAGTTGACCGCGCGCGATGCCACCGACGCCGAACGCGACCTGTACTGGCCCAAGCTCGACGCCATGTACCCCGACTTCGTCAACTACCGGTCCTACACCAACCGCAAGATCCCGATCGTCATCTGTGATCCGGCCTGACAGCGGCGATTTCGGTAGCTGGGCCAAGTAAATTCACCGAAAGCGCACCGCTTCCCGAGAATTTGCTTACGGTTTCCTAGATGCGGGGTATGCATCGTTCAGCGTTAGCTATTGCAACAACGTTCCTGGCCGTCCTGACGGCGGCGTTGGTGTTTGCGGCGTCGGCACTGGCCGCCACCAGTATCACGGTGACATTCGTCCGGCACGCCGAATCGCAGGCGAACGCCGACGGCGTGATCGATACCAAGGTTCCGGGTCCTCATTTGTCCGATCCGGTCGGCCTCGCGCAGGCCCAGGCGATCCGGGACGCGCTCGCCGGCAACGGCTACGACGGCATCTATGCGTCGGACATGATCCGCACACAGGAGACCGCCCAACCGCTGGCCGACCTGCTGGGCAAGTCGATCACGGTGTTGCCAGGTCTGCACGAGATCGACGCGGGCGTCTACGAGGGATCCTCGGAGGACGACGGGTGGGGTCGCCTCGGGTACGCGGCCACTCCGCTGCTGTGGACGCTCGGACTGAGATTCGCCACCATGCCCGGCTCGACGGACTCCGACGGAAACGTCTTCCAGCATCGCGTCGCGGATGCCATCCAGGACATCTACGACAGCGGCAACCAGAATCCCGTGGTGTTCTCGCACGGCGCCACGATCATGTTCTGGACCCTGATGAACGTCGACAACCCCGACCTCTTCCTGCTGTTCAGCCACCAGTTGAACAACACGTCGGTGGTGGTCATCAACGGCAACCCGGAGGACGGCTGGAAGCTGGTGAGCTGGGACGGCATCGAGGTCGCCGCCGAACCGTCGCTGCTGATGAAGCTGTTCGTCGATGTGCGGGACCTCATCGTCGCCCCGCAGGAGGCCATCTACACCGTCAACCACGCATTCGACAGCGGCAACCTGTTCGAAGCGGCGGATGCGCTGATCAAGGCGGCGATCAAACTCGGCCTGTCGCCGATCGACTTCGTCGTCTCGGTGGCCAAGAACCTCATCGACGAGATCTTCAAGCCCACCACGACGTCCGGGGTGTCGACCGCCGCCGTCGAGGCGGCCCCCGAGCCGGCCGCGCGACTCGCGGCCGTGCCCGATCCGGCCTCGGCCGACGTCACGCCAGCTGTCGCCACTCCGCTCGCCGTGACGTCCGGCACCACGGTGGCCGGGGCCGAACCGGCGACTGCCACCGCCACCGCCGAGCCGACGCCGACGGCCGTGGAGCAGACCGAATCCGCCGCCCCGGCCACCACCGAGGCCACCACGGCGGAGGTTGCGGACCAGGACCTGACGGAGGCGGAGGACCCGGCCGAGGAGACCGGCACCCCGGCAACCGACACCGAAGCCGCCGAGACCGATACCGAAGCCGCCGACGCCGACGCCGACGCTGCCGCGGACGCCGACGTCGCGACCAAGGACGATCAGTCCGAATCCGACGCCTCGTCGGCCAGCACGCCGGCCGAGGACACCACGGCGAATGAAACCCATTCCACCGCAGCGACTTCCGTCGCTACCGACCACACCCAGGATGCGGCCGCCTGAGCGAACTCAGGCTCCGTAGACCGGCACCGCGGGGCGCGCCTGGCTCAGCAGGTCGCTGACCACCGGTCCGAGCTCGGCCGGATCCCAGCGCGCGCCCTTGTCGATCTGCGGGCCGTGGGCCCAGCCCTCGGCGACGCGGATCTTGCCGCCTTCGACCTCGAAGACCTGGCCGGTGACGTCGCGGGACCAAACCGAGCCCAGCCACACCACCAGGGGTGAGACGTTCTCGGGCGCCATGGCGTCGAAGTCCTGCCCCTGGGTGGCCATCATGTCGGCGAACACGGTCTCGGTCATCCGGGTGCGCGCTGACGGCGCGATCGCATTCACGGTGACGCCGATGCGGCTCATCTCCGCGGCGGCCACCAACGTCAGGGCCGCGATGCCGGCCTTGGCGGCGCTGTAGGTGGCCTGACCGACGCTGCCCTGCAGTCCGGCGCCGGAGCTGGTGTTGATGATGCGGGCGTCCACCGCCTCACCGGCCTTGGACTTGGCGCGCCAGTAGGCGCCGGCATGCCGCATGGTGGCGAAGTGCCCCTTGAGATGCACGGCGGTGACGGCGTCGAACTCATCCTCCGTGGCGTTGACGAACATCCGGTCACGCACGATGCCGGCGTTGTTGACCAGCACGTCCAGGCCGCCGAAGGAGTCGACGGCGGTCTGGATCAGGGCCTCGGCCTGCGCCCAGTCGGCGACGTTGGACCCGTTGGCCACGGCTTCGCCTCCGGCAGCGGTGATTTCGTCGACCACACCCTGGGCAGCACTCACCTTTTCTGTCGCCGACCCGGCTCCAGAGCCGTCCAGGCCGACACCGATGTCGTTGACCACCACCCGGGCGCCCTCGGCGGCGAAGGCCAGGGCGTGGGCGCGGCCGATACCGCCGCCGGCTCCGGTGACGATGACCACGCGGCCGTCAAGCAATCCCATTTCTCTCCTCATTTGTTGGCACTGGAGGCTTCCAGGTAGGTGGGTGGCTCGCCGCCGCCATGGACCTCGAGGGTGGCGCCGCTGATGTAGGACGCCGCACCGGAGGCCAGAAACGCTGCGGCCCAACCGATGTCGGCCGGCTTGGCGAGCCGGCCGAGGGGGACCGTGGCGGCCACCGCCGCCACCGATTCGGCGTCACCGTAGAACAGCTCGGACTGCTCGGTCTCGACCATGCCCACCACCACGGAGTTCACCCGGACCTTCGGCGCCCACTCGACCGCTAGCGTCGCGGTGAGGTTGTCGATCCCGGCCTTGGCGGCACCGTAGGCCGCGGTGCCCGGGGTCGGCCGGCGGCCGCTGACGCTCGAGATGTTCACGATCGTCCCACCGGTGTCCTGGGTCTGCATGACGGCATTGGCGTGCTGCGAAACCGACAGCGGCCCCAGCAGATTCAACTCGATGATCTTGGCGCTGAATTTCGCCGATGCCGCGGCCGCCGCCACGTAGGGCGATCCGCCGGCGTTGTTGACCACGACGTCCAGCCGGCCGTGCTCGTCCACGACGGCGCCGATGAGTGCCTCCACGGAGGCGTCGTCGCGCACATCGCAGGGATGGAATTCGTAGGGCAGTCCGTCGACGGGGCGCCGGGCGCAGGTCACGACGGTTGCGCCCTGGGCGGCGAACACGGCACTGATGCCGGCTCCGACCCCACGTACCCCGCCGGTGACCAGGACCACGCGGCCGGCCAGTTGCAGGTTGATCGCCGGTTCGTCGTTCATCTCAGCACTGTCAGCGGCTGCGGTCACTGTGCTAGCGTACCAAGCAAGTGCTTGCTTAGGTAGCCACCCCAGTAGCGACGAGGAATCCATGCCGATCACCACCAAGACCGTCGAACCGGGCATCGTCTCGGTCACCGTCGACTATCCGCCCGTCAACGCCATCCCGTCCCGGGGCTGGTTCGAACTGGCCGACGCCATCACCGCCGCCGGCCGCGATCTCTCGACGCACGTGGTGATCCTGCGGGCCGAGGGCCGCGGCTTCAACGCCGGCGTCGACATCAAGGAGATGCAGAACACCGAGGGCTTCACCGCCCTGATCGACGCCAACCGGGGCTGCTACGAAGCCTTCCGCGCGGTCTACGAGTGTGCGGTGCCGGTGGTCGCGGCGGTCAACGGATTCTGCGTGGGCGGCGGCATCGGCCTGGTCGGCAACGCCGACGTCATCGTCGCCTCCGACGACGCGAAGTTCGGCCTGCCCGAGGTCGAACGCGGCGCACTGGGTGCGGCCACCCACCTGTCCCGGCTGGTGCCCCAGCACATGATGCGGCGGCTGTTCTTCACCGCGGCCACCGTCGATGCCGAGACGCTGCACCACTTCGGCTCGGTGCACGAGGTGGTGCCCCACGCCGATCTGGACGAGGCTGCACTGCGGGTGGCCCGCGACATCGCATCCAAGGACACCCGGGTGATCCGGGCCGCCAAGGAGGCGCTGAACTTCATCGACATCCAGCCGGTCACCGCGCGGTACCGGATGGAGCAGGGTTTCACCTTCGAGCTCAATCTCGCGGGTGTCTCCGACGAGCATCGCGATGCCTTTGCCGGCACTTCGAAGGGCTCCGACGCCAAATGACCGACAAGAGAACAACTCTGGACCAGGCCGTCGCCGCCGTCGAGAGCGGGATGACCATCGGCATCGGCGGTTGGGGCTCGCGGCGCAAGCCGATGGCGTTCATCCGGGCGCTGTTGCGCACCGACGTCACCGACCTGACCGTCGTCACCTACGGCGGACCGGATCTGGGCCTGCTGTGCTCGGCCGGCAAGGTCAAGAAGGTCTACTACGGCTTCGTCTCGCTGGACTCGCCGCCGTTCTACGACCCGTGGTTCGCCAAGGCCCGCACCACCGGCGCCATCGAGGCCCGCGAGATGGACGAGGGCATGCTGCGCTGCGGCCTGCAGGCCGCGGCCCAGCGACTGCCGTTCCTGCCGATCCGGGCCGGCCTGGGCAGCGACGTGCGGGCGTTCTGGGGCGACGAACTGAAGACGGTGCGCTCCCCCTACCCCACCGGCGACGGGTACGAGGAACTGATCGCGATGCCCGCGCTGAACCTCGACGTCGCCCTGTGCCACCTGAACCTCGGGGACGAGTCCGGCAACGCCGCATACACCGGCATCGACCCGTACTTCGACGATCTGTTCCTGATGTCGGCGCGGCGGCGGCTGCTCTCGGTGGAAAAGGTGGTGCCCACCGACGAATTGGTCAAATCAGTTGTCCCGCAGCAACTTCTGGTCAACCGGATGATGGTCGACACCGTGGTCGAGGCCCCCAACGGGGCGCATTTCACCACCAACGAACCCGACTACCGGCGCGACGAGAAGTTCCAGCGGCACTACGCCGAGGCGGCCGGCTCCGACGACACCTGGGCCGAGTTCGTGTCCACGTACCTGTCCGGCAGCGAGGCCGACTACCAGGCGGCCGTCCGGAAGTTCAAGGCTGATCAGGAGGCGTCCAAGTGATTTCCGTGAGCCGCGGTGACGTCTGCGCCGTCGCCTGTGCCGAACTGTTCCGCGACGCCGGCGAGATCATGGTCTCCCCCATGACCACCATCGTGTCCATCGGGGCCCGGCTGGCCAGGCTCTCGTTCTCCCCCGACATCGTGCTGACCGACGGGGAGGCCCGGCTGATCGCCGACACCCCGGCCATCGGCGCGCCCGCGGCCATCGAGGGCTGGATGCCCTTCGGCCGGGTGTTCGAGACACTGGCCTGGGGCCGTCGCCATGTGGTGATGGGCGCCAACCAGATCGACCGGTTCGGCAACCAGAACCTGTCGGCGTTCGGGCCGCCGCAGCATCCGACCCGACAGATGTTCGGGGTGCGCGGAGCGCCGGGCAACACCATCAACCACGCCACCAGCTACTTCGTCGGCAACCACTCCACGCGGGTGTTCTGCGACTCGGTGGACATCGTCTCCGGAATCGGTTGGGACAAGGTGGATCCCGACAACCCCGCGTACCGCTTCGTCGACGTCTACCGGGTGGTGTCCAACCTGGGGGTGTTCGACTTCAACGGCCCGGACCACACGATGCGCGCGCTGTCGCTGCACCCCGGGGTCGAGGCCGATCAGGTCGCCGAGAACACCTCCTTCGAGGTGGCTGGCCTGGACACCGCCGAGACCACCCGGCTGCCCAGCAGCGCCGAGCTCGAACTGCTCCGGTCGATCGACCCGAAGTCGTTGCGGGACAAAGAGGTCAAGATATGAGTTCAGCGTCGCAGGGGGCAGGAGCGCCGCGACCCGGGGGATCACTGAGCACGCCGCTGACCGAACTGGTCGGCATCGAGCATCCCGTCGTGCAGACCGGCATGGGCTGGGTGGCCGGCGCCCGCCTGGTGGCCGCCACCTCCAACGCCGGCGGCCTGGGAATCCTGGCGTCGGCGACCATGACGCTGGACGAGCTTCGCACCGCGGTGGGCAAGGTGAAGGCCGCCACGGACAAGCCGTTCGGCATCAACATCCGCGCCGACGCCGGTGACGCGAACGACCGTGTCGACCTCCTGATCCGCGAAGGCGTCAAGGTTGCCTCCTTCGCCCTGGCTCCCAAGCCCGATCTGATTGCGCGCCTGAAAGACGCTGGCGTGGTTGTCATTCCGTCCGTCGGCGCCGCCAAACACGCCAAGAAGGTGGCCGGCTGGGGAGCCGACGCCGTGATCGTGCAGGGCGGCGAGGGTGGCGGTCACACCGGTCCCGTCGCGACCACACTGCTGCTGCCGTCGGTGCTCGACGCCGTCGCCGATACCGGGATGCCGGTGATCGCGGCCGGCGGCTTCTTCGACGGCCGCGGACTGGCCGCCGCCCTGTCGTACGGCGCCGCGGGCGTCGCCATGGGGACCCGGTTCCTGCTCACCTCGGACTCCACGGTCCCCGACGAGGTCAAGCAGCGCTATCTCGGCGCGGCCCTGGACGGCACCGTCGTGTCCACGCGCGTCGACGGCATGCCCCACCGCGTCCTGCGGACCGGACTGGTCGAGAAGCTCGAAAGCGGTTCGCGGGTACGCGGTTTCACCGCGGCAATCGGCAACGCGCAGAAGTTCAAGAAGATGACCGGCATGACATGGCGGTCGATGATCCGCGACGGCATGGCCATGCGGCACGGGAAGGATCTCACCTGGTCGCAGGTCGTGATGGCGGCCAACACCCCGATGCTGCTCAAGGCCGGACTGGTGGAGGGCAACACCGATGCCGGTGTGCTGGCGTCGGGACAGGTGGCCGGCATCCTGGACGATCTGCCGTCGTGCGCGGAGCTGGTGCCCGCGATCGTCGCCGAGGCCGTCGCACACCTGCGCGCGGCCACCGCGCACATCACCTAGCTCGGCGAGCGTGCGTGTTGGTCCGCAACACGCCGCCCGTGCGCGGACTCCTGTGCACACTCACCCCGGCGCCGGCAGCTCGAAGTGCTGGTAATCCTTCGGATTCCGCCAGTGCCCGCCCCAGGTCCAACCGCGGTCGGTGAACACCCGCACGGCCGCGTCGCCGTCATGCAGCAGCCCCGGATCGGTGCGAGCGCGATCCCGATAGCGCTCCGCGGTGCTGGGCTCGAGCCACCCGTCCTGGTGCACCGACGGGTTCAGCAGCGGGTTGACGTCGACCGCCCGGCCGTACGCGTGCTGCGACCAGCTCGATGATCCGGGGATCCCGCGGCAGTTGAACGCCGAGGTGTTGTTGTCCTCCATCGAGAGCTCGTCCTGCGCATCAGGATAGTTCTGCGGCAGTTGCATTTTCGCGATCGGGAAGTGCAGCCGGAATAGCTCGGCGAACACCTGCTCGATCTCGCTGACCCGATCCTGGTGCACCACCAGTTCGCCGCGATGTGGCGCACCGTCGAAGCCTTCATACGTCAGCTCGACTCGGCGCAACTGTGCCGGGCCGACCGGGCACCCGGGATGCCAGCTGGCGCCGAGTTCGCCCGCGGTGACCGGGTGCACGGACGGCGGCGCAACGGTCACCATCGCGGCGCTGGACGGCGTGGCCGGTGACGGTTGCGGCGGGTCCGCACACTGCGTCAACGCCGTCGTCATCGCGAGGGCCGCCACGATCCCACCAACTCGGCGGCGGCCGGCAGCATGCACCGTGTGAATCTAGCGCGAGCGCCGGCAGCGTACCGATCTCGGAGAAACCCGGATTCGTGCTGGAGCACTTCCTAGACTCCGGTGGGGAGCCAAGCGATGAGGAGATCACCGATGAAGACGAATGCCGCAATCCTCTGGGAGTTCGGTGGCAACTGGGAGGTCGAGGAGATCGACCTCGACCCCCCGCAGGACGGCGAGGTGCTGGTTTCGTGGGAGGCGACCGGACTGTGCCACTCCGATGAACACATCCGCACCGGCGACCTGCCCGCCCCGCTGCCGATGATCGGCGGCCACGAGGGAGCCGGCATCGTCCAGGAGGTCGGCCCCGGAGTGCAGGGTCTCAAACCCGGCGATCACGTGGTGGCGTCGTTCCTGCCGGCCTGCGGCCGCTGCCGGTTCTGTTCGACCGGGCATCAGAACCTGTGTGACCTCGGTGCGCTCATCATGGCGGGCACCCAGGCCGACGGCACCCACCGGCGCCGGGCCCGTGGCCAGAACGTCGGTGTCATGGCGTTCGTCGGAACCTTCTCGCAGTACGGCACCGTGCCCGAGGCATCGATCGTCAAGATCGACGACGACCTGCCGCTGTCCCGGGCCTGCCTGCTGGGTTGCGGCGTCACCACCGGCTGGGGCTCGGCCGTCAACACCGCCGACGTATCGCCCGGCGACACCGTCGTCGTGATCGGCCTGGGCGGCATCGGCAGCGGCGCGGTCCAGGGCGCCCGGCTGGCCGGGGCCGAGAAGATCATCGTCATCGACCCCATAGAGAGCAAGCGGGCCAAGGCAACGGAGTTCGGCGCCACGCACTTCGTCACGTCCATGCCGGAGGCCATGGCGCTGGTCGCCGACCTGACCAAGGGCGTGATGGCCGATTCGTCGATCCTCACGGTCGGCCTGCTGGAGGGCGCGATGCTCGAGGACGCCGCGAACCTGGTCCGCAAGGGCGGCGCGGTGGTGATGACCGCCCTGGGCCGGATGGCCGACTCCACGCCGACCCTGAACATGATGATGTTCACGCTGTTCCAGAAGCGCCTCTTGGGCAGCCTCTACGGCGAGGCCAATCCGCGCGCCGACATCCCGCGCCTGCTCAGCCTCTACCGCGAGGGCAAGCTGCTGCTCGACGAGACCGTCACGCACGAGTACAAGCTGGCCGAGGTCAACGAGGGCTACGAGGACATGCGGGCCGGCAAGAACATCCGCGGCGTGGTGCTGCACGACCACTGACCTGCTCGCACGAGCGGCAGTTCTGGAGCCTTACTACAGCCTTTCGATGATGGTGACGTTGGCGGTGCCGCCGCCCTCGCACATGGTCTGCAGGCCGTAGCGGCCGCCCGTGCGCTCGAGCGTGTTCAGCATCGTGGTGAACAGCTTGGCGCCGGTGGCGCCGAGCGGATGGCCGAGGGCGATCGCACCGCCGCTGGGATTGACCTTGGCCGGGTCGGCCTTGGTCTCCTTCAGCCAGGCCATCACCACCGGCGCGAACGCCTCGTTGATCTCGACGGTGTCGATGTCGTCGATCGACAGGCCGGTCTTCTCGAGTGCGTACTGGGTGGCCGGGATCGGACCGGTCAACATGAACACCGGGTCGGCGCCACGGGTGCTGATGTGATGGATGCGGGCCCGCGGCTTCAGACCGTGATCCTTGACGGCCTGCTCCGAAGCGAGCAGCACCGCGCTGGCGCCGTCCGAGATCTGGCTGGCCATCGCCGCGGTCAGCCGACCGCCCTCGACCAGGGTCTTCAGGCCGGCCATCTTCTCGAGTGAGGACTCCCGCGGGCCCTCGTCGACCCGGAACGGGCCGTGCTCGGTCTCGACGGTGAAGATCTCGTTGTCGAAATGCCCGGCCTTGATCGCCTCGAAGGCCCGCTCATGGCTGCGCAGCGAGTACTTCTCCATGTCCTCACGGGACAGGTCCCACTTCTCGGCGATCAGTTCGGATCCGCGGAACTGCGAGATCTCTTGATCCCCATAGCGTTCCAGCCACAACTTGGATTCGTTGGTGGGCGAGGTGAAGCCGAACTGCTCGGCGACGGTCATCGCCGAGCTGATCGGGATCGCGCTCATGTTCTGCATGCCGCCGGCCAGGATCAGGTCGGCGGTTCCCGACATGATCGCCTGGGCGCCAAAGGAAATGGCCTGCTGGCTCGACCCGCACTGTCGGTCGACGGTGACACCGGGCACCGCCTCGTCGAATCCCGCGGCCAGCCAGGACAGCCGGGCGATGTTGCCCGCCTGCGGACCGATGGTGTCCAGGCAGCCGGCCACCACGTCGTCGACCGCCGCGGGATCCACGTCGTTGCGCTCGAAGATCGCGCGCCAGCCCAGGGCGCCCAGGTCCACCGGATGGACTCCGGACAGGGTGCCGCCCCGCTTGCCGACGGCGGACCGCACGGCGTCGATCACATACGCTTCAGCCATTACCAATCTCCTTTGCTCACTGCTCTTTTGGGGAATTCGTGATTCCCCCGAGTACTATCGCGAGGTACTGCCGGCCCACTTCCTGGGCGGTCAGCGGGCCACCGGGCTGATACCAGCGCACCGACACCCACGTAGTGTCGCGGATGAACCGGTACACCAGATCGACGTCGAGGTCCGGCCGGAAACAGCCCTCCTTGATGCCCTGATCGAGGACATCGAGCCACATCTTGCGCTGCTCGCGGTTGCGTTCGTCGACGTAGGCGAACCGGGGCTGCGCCGAGAGTCGCTTGGCCTCGTCCTGGTAGATCACCACCTGCGCGTGCCGCGTGTCGATGGCCTCGAAGGACGCCATGAACAGGCCTTCGAGCCGGGCCAGCGGATTGGGTTCGGTGTCGATGATCTCCTGATACCGCGCGAACAGCCAGTCCAGGAACCCGCGCAGCACCTCATCGACCATCTCCTCCTTGGAGGAGAAGTGGTGGTAGAGGCTGCCGGACAGGATTCCCGCAGCATCGGCGATGTCGCGCACCGTGGTGGCGCGCAGGCCCCGCTCGGCCATCATCGCCGCGGCCAGCTCCAGCAGTTCGTCGCGTCTGGTCACGTCATTACGCGCGTTGACTCGACACCGAAATGACCTCGCCGGTCAGGTAACTGGAGTAGTCACTGGCCAGGAAGGCGATGGTTGCGGCGACCTCCCACGGCTCGGCGGCACGGCCGAATGCCTCGTCCGACGACAGCCGGTCCAGCAGGTCCGACGACGACGTCTTCTCCAGGAACTTGTGCCGGGCGATGCTGGGGGACACCGCGTTGATCCGCACGCCGTACTCGACGGCCTCGATGGCACTGCACCGGGTCAGCGCCATCACGCCGGCCTTCGCGGCGGCGTAGTGGGACTGCGAATGCTGTGCGCGCCAGCCCAATACGCTGGCGTTGTTCACGATGACGCCGCCGTGGCCGGCGTCGCGGAAGTAGGCCAGCGCGGCACGCGTCGCGCGCATCACCGAGGTGAGGCTGACGTTGAGCACCCGGTCCCATTCCTCGTCGGTCATGTCGACCACCGGCGTCTGCCCACCGAGACCGGCGTTGTTGACCAGCACGTCCAACCGGCCCAGCCGCGCGGTGGTCGAGGAGATCAGCGCATCGACCTGCGCGGTGGAGGTCACGTCGCAGACCACACTCTCCACCCGGCCCAGGCCCAGGCTCTCCAGCTGCTCGCGCGTCTCGCCGAGGCGGCGCTCATGATGATCGGAGACGACGACGTCGGCTCCTTCGAGCAGCGCCCGGCGCGCGGTCGACGCACCGATCCCCGTGCCGGCGGCGGCGGTCACGACCACCACCTTGCCGGTCAGGAGTCCGTGTCCCTCGATCTCTTCGGGAACCTGTGCCAGGTCGGTCATCCCTTTACCTCTCTCGGCAGGCCGAGCACTCGCTCGGCGAGGACGTTGCGCTGGATCTCGTTCGATCCGCCGTAGATGGTGTCGGCGCGCGAGAACAGGAACAGCCGCTGCCACTCATTGAAGTCGTGGGATTCGCCGTCGCGGAGCAGGCCCGCCTTGCCCAGTACGTCCATGGCGAGCTCGCCGAGGTCCCGATGCCAATTGGCCCACAACAACTTCGAGATGTTGTCCTGGCCCGGCTTCTCGACATCCATGGTGGCCAGGGCGTACGACCGCATGGCTCGCAGCCCGACCCAGGCCCGGGTCAGCCGCTCCCGGATCAGCGGGTCGTCGATGCTGCCGTTGTCGCGGGCCAGCGCCACGATGCCGGAAAGCTCACGCGCATAACGGATCTGCTGGCCCAGCGTGGAAACCCCGCGCTCGAAGGTCAGCGTGCCCATGGCAACCCGCCAGCCATCGCCGGGTGCGCCGACCACCAGATCGGCGTCGGTACGGGCGTCGTCGAAGAACACCTCGTTGAATTCGGAGTCACCGGTCAGCTGGACGATGGGCCGGACCTCGACACCCGGTTGATCCAGCGGCACCAGGAGATACGACAGACCGGCGTGCCGCTTGGAGCCCTTCTCGGTGCGGGCCACCACGAAGCACCACTGCGCCCAGTGCGCCAGCGACGTCCACACCTTCTGCCCAGTGATGTGCCACTGCTGACCCTCCGCATCCAGTTCGGCGGTGGTCGACACGTTGGCCAGGTCGCTGCCGGCGTTGGGCTCGGAATAGCCCTGGCACCACAACTCGGTGACGTCGAGGATGCGCGGCAGGAAGCGCTGCTGCTGTTCGGGCGTACCGAATGCGATGAGCGTCGGGCCGAGGAGCTCCTCACCGAAGTGGTTGACCTTGTCGGGGGCGTCCGCGCGGGCGTATTCCTCGTAGAAGGCCACCCGGTGGGCCACCGACAGGCCGCGCCCGCCGTGTTCGACCGGCCACCCCAGGCACGTCAGCCCGGCCTTGGCCAGATGCTGGTTCCACGCCCGGCGTTCCTCGAACGCTTCGTGCTCACGTCCCGGCCCGCCGAGGCCTTTCAGCTCTGCGAATTCGCCGACCAGATTGTCGGCGAGCCACTCGCGGACCTCCGCCCGGAACTTCTGGACCTCCTCCATCCCTGTAGGCTAACCTACCAAGCACTTGCTTTGTTAGCCCCGGGGCGACTCAGTGTGCACCAGG
Organism: Mycobacterium sp.; assembly: GCF_046330795.1. Classification (GTDB taxonomy): domain Bacteria; phylum Actinomycetota; class Actinomycetes; order Mycobacteriales; family Mycobacteriaceae; genus Mycobacterium. The sequence goes on from NZ_JAXLSA010000004.1 coordinate 229,438, forward strand.
ATGTCGGCGGCCTCGCCGCCAGCGGCACGGGTACCGGGCAGCGCCACAGCCGGTCGACAACACGAGGAGCTTCGATGACGAGCGTCCCGCAGACGACACCTGCGGTGCTGGATCGGATCGCCCGTGCGCTCCCCGACCACGAAGCGCTGGTCACGCCGGAGAAGACGCTGACGTTCACCCAACTGCGCGAAGAGGTACGCCGGGCCGCCGCCGCCATGGTCGACCTGGGCGTCAACCCGGGCGACCGGGTCGCGGTCTGGTCGCCGAACACCTGGCACTGGGTGGTCGCCTGCCTGGCCACCCACCATGCGGGTGCGGTGCTGGTGCCGCTGAACACCCGCTACACCGCCACCGAGGCGACTGACATCCTGGCGCGCACCCAGGCCCCGCTGCTGATCGCCGCGGGTGAATTCCTCGGCGCGGATCGCAGCGCCGAGCTCGACCGGGACGCGCTGCCCGCACTGCGCCACATCGTGCGGGTGCCCGTCGAGAAGACGGACGGCACCTGGGCCGAGTTCGTCGCGCGCGGCGAACGGGCGGACGCCCTGGCGGAGGCCGACGCCCGGGCCGACGCGGTCCGGCCCGACGACATCTCCGACATCCTCTTCACCTCCGGCACCACCGGCCGCAGCAAGGGTGTGTTGTGCGCGCACCGTCAGTCGCTGGCCGGTTCGGCGGCCTGGGCAGCGTGCGGCGAGGTCGACTCCACCGACCGCTACCTGTGCATCAACCCGTTCTTCCACAACTTCGGCTACAAGGCCGGCATCCTGGCCTGCCTGCAGACCGGCGCGACGCTGATCCCGATGGTGACGTTCGACGCCGAGCAGGCCATGCACGCCGTGCAGGAACACCGCGCCTCGGTGCTGCCCGGGCCGCCCACGATCTATCAGATGCTGCTCGATCACCCGAACCGCGGCCGGTACGACCTCAGCTCGCTGCGGTTCGCCGTCACCGGCGCCGCGGTGGTGCCTGTGGTCCTCATCGAGCGGATGCAGACCGAACTCGACATCGACATCGTGCTGACGGCCTACGGCCTGACGGAGGCCGCCGGATTCGGCACGATGTGCCGGCCCGACGACGACGCCGTCACCGTCGCCACCACCTGCGGGCGGCCCATCGCCGACTTCGAACTGCGCATCGACGCGCCCGGCGACGGCGAACCCGGCGAGGTACTGCTGCGCGGACCCAACGTGATGCTGGGCTACCTCGACGACCCGGCGGCCACCGCGGCGGCCGTCGACACCGAGGGCTGGTTGCACACCGGCGACGTCGGAACCGTCGACGCCGCAGGCAATCTGCGCATCACCGACCGGCTGAAGGACATGTACATCTGCGGCGGGTTCAACGTCTACCCGGCCGAGATCGAGCAGGTGCTGGCCCGGTTGCCCGGCGTCGCCGAGGCCGCCGTGATCGGGGTTCCCGACGACCGCCTCGGCGAAGTGGGCAAGGCGTTCGTGGTGCGGCTGCCCGGTGCCGATCTCGACGAGGCCGCCGTCATCGCGTACACCAAGGAACACCTGGCCAACTTCAAGACACCGCGTTCGGTGGAGTTCCTCGATGCGCTCCCACGCAACCCGGGCGGCAAGGTCGTCAAACCCCTACTGAGGGAGTCAATCTGATGGATCTGGACTTCGATGAACCAGTCGAATCGTTCCGCGCGGAGGTCCGCGAGTTCCTCGCCGCCAATCGCGCGCACTTCCCCACCGAGTCCTATGACACGGCAGTGGGTTTCGAGCAGCATCGACGCTGGGACAAGATCCTCTTCGACGCCGGCCTGTCGGTGATCAGCTGGCCGGCGAAGTACGGCGGCCGTGACGCGAGCCTGCTCGAGTGGGTGGCCTACGAGGAGGAGTACTTCCACGCCGGCGCGCCGGGACGGGCCAGCGCCAACGGGACGTCCATGCTGGCGCCGACGTTGTTCGCGCACGGAACCGAGGAGCAGCTGATGCGGATCCTGCCGAAAATGGCCAGCGGCGAAGAGATCTGGGCGCAGGCCTGGTCGGAGCCGGAATCCGGCAGCGACCTGGCGTCGCTGAGATCCACCGCCACCAAGGTGGACGGCGGCTGGAAACTCAACGGCCAGAAGATCTGGAGTTCACGGGCGCCGTTCGGCGACCGTGGGTTCGGCCTGTTCCGCTCCGACCCGGAAGCGCAGCGACACAAGGGCCTGACGTACTTCATGTTCGACCTGAAGGCCGACGGCATCACCGTGCGGCCGATCGCCCAACTCGGCGGCGACACCGGCTTCGGTGAGATCTTCCTCGACGATGTCTTCGTGCCCGACCAGGACGTGATCGGGACGCCGAACGACGGCTGGCGGGCCGCCATGAGCACGTCGAGCAATGAGCGCGGCATGTCGCTGCGCAGTCCGGCGCGATTCACCTCGGCGGCAGCGCGACTGGTCGAGCTGTGGAAGTCCAACCCCGACAAGGCGGTTCGCGACCAGTTCGCCGACCGCGTCACCGACGCCTGGATCCAGGCGCAGGCCTACCGTCTGCAGACGTTCGGCACCGTCACCCGACTGGCGGCCGGTGGCGAATTGGGTGCCGAGTCATCGGTCACCAAGGTGTTCTGGTCGGACCTCGACGTCGCGATCAACCAGACGGCCCTGGACCTGCAGGGCGCCGATGCCGAACTGGCGGATTCGTGGACCGAGTCCTACCTGTTCGCCCTCGGCGGACCGATCTACGCGGGCACCAACGAGATTCAGCGCAACATCATCGCTGAGAGACTGCTGGGCCTGCCCAGGGAGGGCAAATGAACTTCGAGATCGACGAACAGCAGCGCGATTTCGCCGCCAGCATCGACGCGGCCCTCGGCTCGGCCGACCTTCCCGCAGTGGTGCGCGCCTGGGCCGCCGGCGACACCGCACCCGGTCGCAAGGTGTGGCAGACGCTGACCGAACTCGGCGTCACGGCGCTGGCCGTGGCCGAGGAGCACGACGGCATCGGCGCACATCCGGTGGACCTGGTGGTCGCACTCGAACGCCTCGGCGCCCATTGCGTGCCCGGCCCCGTGACCGAATCCATCGCCGTGGCACCGGTTCTGCTGGCCTCCGATGCCCAGCGCAGTGCCGAACTGGCCGCCGGTGAACTGATCGCCACCGCCGCGATCGCCCCCGAGTCACCCCGCGCCGTCGACGCCGAGTTCGCCGGTGTGATCCTGGTGGGCCGCGACGGTGCGGTCAGCGAGGGCACCGCCGAGGGTGCGCACGAATCGCTCGATCCGAGCCGAAAGCTGTTCGACGTCAATGCTTCCGACGACAGCTGGGCTGCTGATGTCCAGCGGGCCCGCGAGTTCGGCGCCCTGGCGACGGCCGCCCAGCTCATTGGGGCCGGCCAGGCGATGCTGGACCTCTCGGTGCAGTACGCCAAACAGCGTTCGCAGTTCGGCCGGGTCATCGGCTCGTACCAGGCGATCAAGCACAAGCTGGCGGACGTGCACATCGCCCTCGAGCTGGCCCGGCCGCTGGTGTACGGCGCCGCACTGAGCCTGCATGCCGACTCCCCGGACACCGCGCGCGACGTCAGCGCCGCCAAAGTCGCTGCCGCGGAAGCCGGTCTGCTGGCGGCCCGCTCGGCGCTGCAGACCCACGGCGCCATCGGGTTCACCCAGGAACATGACCTCGGGCTGTTGCTGCTGCGTGCACAGGCGCTGCGCTCGGCCTGGGGTGACACCACGGCGCACCGGCGCCGCGTATTGGAGGCGCTGTGACCACGAACGAAGATCGGGCCCTGCTGGTCCGGACCGTCCGGGATCTGGTGAGCAAGCACGCCGACTCCGAATCCGTCCGTGCAGCAATGGAATCCGAGCGTGGCTACGACGAATCGCTCTGGCGACTGCTGTGCGAGCAGGTCGGTGCGGCGGCCCTGGTCATCCCGGAGGACCTCGGCGGCGCGGGCGGCGAACTGGCCGACGCCGCGGCCGTCATCGCCGAACTGGGTCGCGCCCTGGTGCCCACCCCGCTGCTCGGCACCACGCTGGCCGAACTCGCTCTGCTGGCACCCCAGGACGGCGTCGAACCCGACACCGACACGCTCGAGGCGCTGGTCGCCGGCGAGTCGATCGGCACGGTGGTGTTCGACCCCGGCTTCGTGGTCAACGGTGCCGACGCCGACGTCGTGATCGCGGCCGCCGACGGCCGACTGAGCCGCTGGACCGAACCGACCGTGACCCCGGCGGTCGCGATGGACCCGACGCGGCGGCTGGCCGCGCTCACCGCCACGCAGACCGAACCGCTGGGCGCCGATCCCGGCCTGGCCGACATGGCCGCGCTGTTGCTGGCCGCCGAGGCGGTCGGCGCCGCCACCCGCTGTCTCGAGTTGACCGTCGAATACGCCAAGGAGCGGGTGCAGTTCGGTCGGCCGATCGGCAGTTTCCAGGCCCTCAAGCACCGGATGGCCGACATGTACGTCAAGGTCCAGACCGCCGCCGCCGTCGTCGACGAGGCACTCCAGGATCCGTCGCCGACGTCGGCCGCGCTGGCGCACGTCACCGCGATCGAGGCTTTCCGCGACGTCGCCGGCGAGGCCATCCAGCTGCACGGCGGCATCGCGATCACCGCCGAACACGACATCCAGCTCTATTTCAAACGCGCGCATGGCAGCGCCCAGCTGTTCGGTCAGCCGATCGAGTACCTGCGCCGCCTCGAGTCGGCCGCACTGAATTAGCCTTGGCCTGGTGAAGACCGCACTGCGGGCCGGCATCCCGCCGTTCTACGTCATGGACGTGTGGCTCGCCGCCGCCGAGCGTCAGCGCACCCACGGCGATCTGGTCAACCTGTCCGCCGGCCAGCCCAGTGTCGGTGCCCCAGAACCCGTGCGGGCGGCGGCCATCGAGGCGCTGACGGCCAATCAGCTGGGTTACACCGTGGCGCTCGGCATTCCGGAGCTGCGCGCCGCGATAGCGCAGTCCTACGCCCAGCGCCATGGCCTGGTGGTGGAGCCCGACGACGTGGTGCTCACCACCGGTTCATCGGGCGGATTCCTGTTGGCGTTCCTGGCCTGTTTCGACGCCGGCGACCGGGTGGCCATCGCCAGCCCGGGCTACCCCTGCTACCGCAACATCCTGTCCGCGCTCGGCTGCACGGTGGTCGAGCTCCCGTGCGGCCCGGACACCCGGTACCAGCCCACCGCCGAGATGCTGGCCGAGGCCGGCCCGCTGGACGGGGTGATCGTCGCCAGCCCGGCCAACCCGACCGGCACCGTCATCGCGCCCGCGGAACTGGCGGCCATCGCGTCGTGGTGCGCCGATTCGGGCGTCCGGCTGATCAGCGACGAGGTCTACCACGGTCTGGTGTATCCCGGTGCGCCACAGACGAGTTGCGCCTGGAGCACCTCGCGCGACGCGGTGGTGGTCAACAGCTTCTCGAAGTATTTCGCGATGACGGGCTGGCGGCTCGGCTGGCTGTTGGTGCCCAAGTCGCTGCAGCGCACGATCGACTGCCTGACGGGCAATTTCACCATCTGCCCGCCGGTGCTCGCGCAGTACGCCGCCGTGGCCGCGTTCACCCCCGAGTCGATCGCCGAGGCCGACGGCCACCTGCGGCACTACGGCGCCAACCGGCAACTGCTGCTGAACGGGTTGCGAGATATCGGGATCGACCGGCTGGCGCCGACCGACGGCGCGTTCTACGTGTATGCCGACGTCTCCGAGTTCACCGGCGACTCCTTGACGTTCTGCGAGAAGCTGCTGGCCGACACCGGGCTGGCGATCGCACCGGGGATCGATTTCGACCCCGCTCGCGGCGGCTCGTTCGTGCGGTTGTCCTTCGCCGGGCCGACGTCCGACATCACCTCGGCGCTGGAGCGGCTGGGGTCCTGGCTGCGCTGAACATTCTTGTCGGCGCCGCGGTGTACCGTCGACAGCATGTTCGAAAGTTTGTTCGAAATCGATCCCGAGGCGGCCGAGGCCGACCTGCGGGCCCAGGTCGAGCAGTTCGAGCGGATGAAGTCCGCCGCGGCCGCCGCGCAGGCCCGCGCCACCGCCGCCTGGGCGGCCAAGCGCCTCGCCGCCGAGGAGGCGGCCGGCATGTCCGCGGCCAGGCGCGGCCGCGGGCTGGCCGCCGAAGTCGCACTGGCCCGCAACGACGCACCTATGCGCGGCAACACCCACCTCGGCCTGGCGCGGGCGCTCGTCGACGAGATGCCGCACACGCTGGCCGCTCTGCAGTGCGGAGCCCTGTCGGAATGGCGGGCCACCCTGATCGTCCGGGAATCGGCGTGCCTGAGTGTCGAGCACCGCGGGCAGTTGGACGCCGATCTGTGTGCCGACATCTCCAAGCTGGCGGGCTGGGGCAACGCGCGGGTGGAAGCGGAGGCCAAGCGGATCGCGGCTCGGCTCGACGCGGCCGCCGTAGTGGCACGGTCGGCCAAGGCCGCCGAAGATCGTTGCGTCACAATACGTCCGGCTCCGGACACCATGACCTATGTGACGGTGTTGCTGCCCGTCGGTCAGGGCGTTGCGGTCTACGCCGCGCTCACCCGGGCGGCCGACACCACGTGCGACGGTCGCTCGCGCGGCCAGGTGATGGCCGACACCGTGGTCGAGCGGGTCACCGGCAGGGCCGCAGATCAACCGGTGCCGGTGGCACTGAATCTGGTGATGGCGGATACCACCCTCTTCGGCGAGGACGATGCGCCGGGCTGGCTGGAGAACTTCGGCCCGGTCCCGGCGGGGTTGGCCCGCGCGCTGACCGGCGACGCCGTGGCCGACGCATCCGCCAAGGCCGCTCTGCGACGGCTGTACCGGCATCCGGTCAGCGGGCAACTGGTCGCCATGGAATCGCGGTCGCGGATCTTCCCGAAGGGTCTGGCCGCGTTCATCGGCCTGCGCGACCAGACCTGCCGCACCCCGTACTGCAATGCCCCGATCCGGCATCGCGACCACGCCGTGCCGAAACGCCGGGGCGGGCCCACCAGCGCGCTGAACGGTCTCGGTACCTGCGAGGCCTGCAACTACACGAAGGAAGCTCCGGGGTGGGTCGTCACCATTAACGACACCGCCGGCGTCCACACCGCGGAGTTCACCACCCCGACCGGTGCGGTGTACCGATCGACGGCGCCACCACTACCCGGGGTGCCGGTACGCAAAAAGCTCAGCCTGGTCGAAGGCAGACTCAGCGTCGACCTGGTGACCTTCGCGGCCGCCTGACCCCTCACGTGCGCGCCTGCTCCTGCGCCAGTGCCCGCGCATCGGCGGCGTCGACGTCGGCGAGATCGATGCCCCGGGTTTCGCGGGCGAAGAACACCGCGATGATCGTCACGACGGACGCGGCGGCCAGATAGATCGCGATCGGCACCCAGGTCCCGAACCGCTGCAGCAAGGCGACCGCGATCATCGGCGCCACCGAACCGGCGACGATCGCCGTGACCTGATAGCCAACGGACACACCGGAATAGCGCATCCGGGTCGGAAACATCTCGGCCATGATGGCCGGCTGCGGGGCGTACATCAGCGAATGGATCATCAGGCCGATGACGACGGCGAGCATGATCACCAGATAGTGCCCGCTGTCCATCATCGGATAGGCGAAGAATCCCCAGGTGCCGGCCAGCACCGCGCCCGTCATGATCACCGGCCGCCGGCCGTAGCGGTCGGAGAGCCGTCCCGCCAACGGGATCACCACCAGGTGCACCGCATGCGCGATCAGCAGGTACCAGAGGATGGCGGAGGTACTCACACCGGCGTGGATCTTGAGATAAGTGATGGTGAATGTCGCCACCAGGTAGTACATGATGTTCTCCGCGAACCGCATCCCCATCGCGGTGAGCACGCCGCGCGGGTAGCGCCTGCACACCTCGACCACCGACAGCGACGACGCCTTGATGCGTTCGGCCTCCTGCTGCGCCTCCAGGAAGATCGGCGCGTCGGTCACCTTGGTGCGCACGTAGTAGCCGATCAACACCACGACGGCCGACAGCCAGAACGCGACCCGCCAGCCCCAGGACAGGAACGCGGCGTCCGACAGCGTCGCGGTGAGCGTCAGCAGGACGACGGTGGCCAGCATGTTGCCCACCGGGACGCCGGCCTGCGGCCAACTGGACCAGAACCCACGGCTGCGGTTCGGGCTGTGTTCGGCGACCAGCAGCACCGCGCCGCCCCATTCGCCACCGACCGCGAAGCCCTGAGCAAACCGCAACACCACCAGCAGGATCGGCGCCCAGATACCGATTTGGGCGTAGGTGGGCAGGCAACCCATAGCAAAGGTGGCGATACCGACGAGGATCAGCGAGAACTGCAGCAGCTTCTTGCGGCCGTACTTGTCGCCGTAGTGGCCGAACACCACCCCGCCGAGCGGACGCGCGACGAAGCCGACCGCGTACGTCGCGAAGCCCGCGATGATCGCGTTGTACTCGTTCACACCGGCGGGGAAGAACAACTTGCTGAAGACCAGCGTCACCGCGGTGGCATAGAGGAAGAATTCGTACCACTCGACCACCGTGCCGGCCATCGACGCGATCACCACCCGGCGCAACCCGGACGTCGGGTACTCGGCGGTGTCACTCATCGGATCTCCTTCGGCTCGTGACGTATCACATTCGCCCTGAGTATTCCCGCCGAGCTGCTCGGCGCCGCGTGAATCGGGAGATACCCGCCGAAGCCGCGGACGCGGCGGAGTAGTCTCGCGGCATGTCGTCTCGGATCCTGATCGCACTGGGCGGTGGACTGGCCGTCGGGGCGCTCACGCTGGCCGCGCCGGCCGCCGCCGATCCGGGCATGCCGAACTGCGGCCAACTGTCGTTCGTCTGCAACATGATCCCGTCGCTGCCCGATCTCGACCACGACGTCGATATGACCCAGGGTCAGCCCCCGATGCCGAACGCCGAAGATCTCCCGCCCGCCGACGTCTGCGCGGTCGCCTGTATCTAGAGCCAGGTGTCCTCGGTAGTGGTGGTCAGGAACGCCTCGAGGTCATTGCGCCACTGCGCCGGGGTGTTCTTGTCCGGCTCGATGCCGGTGTACTCGCCGCGGTAGAACAGCAGCGGGCGTGGCTTACGCTCGGGTAGTTCCGAAAGTGATTGCACCGCACCGAATACCACGAAGTGGTCGCCCCCGTCATGGACGGAGTGCACCGAGCAGTCGATATGGGCCAGCGACCCCGTGATCACCGGTGAGCCGAGTTCGGTAGGGGTCCAGTCGATTCCACCGAACTTGTCCGGCTCACGTGAACCGAACCGAGCCGAGACCTCCTGCTGGTTCTCGTGCAGGATGTTGACGCAGAACCGCCCGCTGGCCTCGATCGCGGCCCAGGACCGGGATGCCTTGGTGGGACAGAACAGCACCAGCGGCGGGTCGAGCGACAGCGCGGCGAACGACTGACAGGCGAAACCGACCGGCACCTCTTCGTGCACCGTGGTGATGATGGTGATACCCGTGCAGAACTGGCCGAGCACATTGCGGAATGCGCGCGGGTCGACGGCGGCGGAGCCCATGAGCCTGGACCAGACCTACGCCGGGCCTACTTGAACCCGATGGAGAAGTCGTGGCCCCACAGGCTGACCGCGGTGCTCTCCCGGGCGATCCAATCGGTGTCGTCGACTTCCAAACCCTCGCAACCGAATTCGACGTCGAATCCGCCCGGGGTCTTCATGTAGAACGACAGCATCTTGTCGTTGACGTGGCGGCCGAGGGTGGCTGACATCGGCACCTTGCGCCGGTACGCGCGATCCAGGCACAGCCCGACGTCGTCGGCGCTCTCGACCTCCATCATGAGATGGACGATGCCACTGGGCGTTTCGCCCGGCATGATGGCCAGGCTGTGGTGGCGCGGGTTGATCCCGAAGAACCGTAACCAGGCCGGCGGCCCGTCCGCGGGACGGCCGACCAGCTGCGGGGGCAGCCGCATCGAATCGCGCAGTTTGAAGCCCAGCACATCGCGGTAGAAGTGGGTGGATTCGGCGTCGTCGCGAGTGGTGATGACGACGTGGCCCAGGCCCTGTTCCTCGGTGACGAACTTGTGCCCGTACGGACTGACCACCCGGCGATGCTCGAGTGCGGCGCCGTGGAAGACCTCGAGGGTGTTACCCGACGGGTCGTCGAAGGTGATCATCTCGTCGACGCGACGGTCCGCCAGCTCGGCCGCCGAGGCTTCCTTGTACGGCGTGCCCTCGATGTCGAGGGCATTGCGGATCTCCTGCAGTTCGGCGGCGTTGGCCGTCTCCCAGCCGGCGACCAACAGCCGGTCGCGATCTCCCGGCACGATCACCAGGCGAGCGGGGAACTCGTCCATGCGCAGGTACAGCGCACCGTCGGTGGCCCCGGAGCCCTCGACCATGCCGAGCACCTTCAGGCCGTACTCGCGCCAGGCGGCGACGTCGGTGGATTCGATCCGCAGATATCCCAGCGAACGCAGGCCCATCTCACTCACCTTCCAGGAAGTCGACGGTGAGCTTGTTGAACTCGTCGAACTTCTCCAATTGTGCCCAGTGCCCACACTGCCCGAAAACGTGCAGCTGCACCCGTGGAATCTGTTTGAGCGCGACCAGGGCCCCGTCGATCGGGTTGACCCGGTCCTCGCGGCCCCAGATCAGCAGCACCCGCTGACGCAGTTTGTAGACGTCGCGCCACATCATCCCGAGCTCGAAGTCGGCGCCGGCGAACGATCGGCCCATCGCCTTGGCGGCGGCCAGCGACTCGGGCTGGCTGGCGATCGCGAACCGCTCGTCGACCAACTCGGGCGTGATGAGCTTCTGGTCGAAGACCATGATCCGCAGGAACTTCTCGATGTTCTCCCGGGTGGGCTCCACGGTGAACTTGCCCAGCAGCTTCACACCCTCGGTGGGGTCGGGTGCGAACAGGTTGACGCTCAGCCCGCCCGGGCCCATCAGGACCAGCCGGCCGGCCCGGCCCGGATTGTCCAGCGCGAACCGCACCGCCGTGCCGCCGCCGAGCGAATTGCCCACCAGCGCAGCACGTTCGATGCCGAGGTGGTCGAACAACCCGAGCAGCGCGTTGGCGCTGTACCGGTTGTACTGCTCGTGTTCGGCGTGCTTGTCGGAATGCCCGTACCCGGGCTGATCGACGGCCAGCACATGGAAGTGCCGGGCCAGCACGGCGATGTTCTTGGAGAAGTTCGACCAGCTGGACGCGCCGGGACCGCCACCGTGCAGCAGCACCACGGTCTGCGCCGACGGATCGCCGGCCTCGTGGTAGTGCAGCCGCATGTTCCGCGTGCCGCCATCGACCTCTGCGTACCGAGAGGTGGACTCGAACGTCAGGTCCTGCGTGGCCGTCATGCGCCGATCAGACCATCGTGTCCTGCGCCGGCAACCCGAACGCCTCGTTACCGAAGATCAGGTAGGCGCGCTCGGGATCGTTGGCCGCGTGCACCCGCCCGGCGTGTGCGTCCCGCCAGAACCGTTGCACCGGAGCATCACTGGCCAACGCGGTGGCACCGGACGCCTCGAACAGCCGGTCGATCGACGCGATCGCCCGCCCGGTTGCCCGGACCTGGTCGCGGCGGGCCCGGGCCCGCAGCTCGAACGGGATCTCCTGGCCGGCCGTCAGGAAGGCGTACTCGTCGGCCACATTGCCGATCAGCTGCCGCCACGCGGCGTCGATGTCACTGGCCGCCTCGGCGATCCGGATCTTGGCGAACGGGTCGTCCTTGGCCTTCTCCCCGGCGAACGCCGCGCGCACCCGCTTGCCCTGGTGCTCGACATGGGCGTCGTAGGCACCGTAGGCCATGCCGACGATCGGGGTCGAGATGGTGGTGGGATGGATTGTGCCCCAGGGCATCTTGTAGACCGGGGCGGTGTTGTTCACCAGGCCGCCGGCGGTGTGGTCGTTCATCGCCTTGTAGGACAGGAAGCGGTGCCGCGGCACGAACACGTCCTTGACGACGACGGTGTTGGAACCGGTGCCCTTGAGGCCGACGACGTGCCAGACGTCGTCGATGGCGTATTCGGTGCGCGGGATCAGGAAGCTGCCGAAGTCGACCGGCTTGCCGTCCTTGATCACCGGGCCGCCGAGGAAGGCCCAGGTGGCGTGGTCACATCCGGAGGACCAGTTCCAGGCACCGTTGACGATGTAGCCGTCGCCCGCCTCGGTCACCACGCCGGCGCCCATCGGGGCGTACGACGACGAGATGCGCACGCTGGGGTCCTCGCCCCAGACCTCGTCCTGGGCGGCCTGGTCGAACTGCGCCAGGTGCCAGTTGTGGATGCCCAGGATGCCGGCGACCCAGCCGGTCGATCCGCACGCGCTGGCGAGCCGCCGGACCGCCTCGTAGAAGACGGTGGGATCGCACTGCAGGCCACCCCACTGCTCGGGCTGGATCAGCTTGAAGAAGCCGACGTCGTCGAGCGCCTTGATGTTCTCGTCGGGCAGCCGGCGCAGATCCTCGGTGGCCTGGGCGCGCTCGCGCAGCGCCGGGAGCAGTTCGTCGATACCGGCGAGGACCGACTGTGCATCACGCTGTTGAATGGACGTCACGGCAATGCCTCCATGGGACTCTGGGCCCGAATTGGAACCTGTTCCAGAAAGACTAGAACACGTTACGATTCATGTCGAGCAGCGGGTTCCCCTACGTGATTGACCTGCGGTATTGCATTTCTGTAACCTGTTCTAGTTATGACGGTCGAAAGGGTGCCCCAGTGACGGACGAGCCGCTCGGCAGCCACGTGCTCGAGCTCGAGGTGGCCGAGGTCATCGCCGAGACCGACGATTCCCGGTCGCTGGTCTTCCGCGTTCCCGACGGGGTCGAGATCCCGGCCGGCAGGTTGGCGTACTCCCCCGGCCAATTCCTGACCCTGCGCGTGCCCAGCGAGCGCACCGGGTCCGTCGCGCGCTGCTACTCGCTCTACAGCTCGCCGCACATCGACGACGCCCTGGCCGTCACCGTCAAGCGCACCGCGGACGGATACGCCTCCAACTGGCTGTGCGACCACGCGCACCCGGGCATGAAGCTGCATGTGCTGGCCCCGTCGGGCACCTTCGTCCCCACCGATCTCGACACCGACTTCCTGCTGATCGCCGGCGGCAGCGGCATCACCCCGATGATGGCGATCTGCAAATCGGCACTGTCGCAGGGCACCGGTCAGGTCACCCTGATCTACGCCAACCGCGACGAGAAGTCGGTGATCTTCGCCGGCGCCCTGCGCGCGCTGGCGGCCGAATACCCCGACCGGTTCGCCGTCGTGCACTGGCTCGAGTCCGTGCAGGGCCTGCCGAGCGCGCCCGGCCTCGGCCGCCTCGCGGCACCCCACACCGGCCGGCAGGTGTTCATCTGCGGGCCGGGGCCGTTCATGACGGCGGCATCGGCGGCACTGGAGGCGCTGCAGGTGCCCGCCCAACAGGTGCACATCGAGGTGTTCAAATCCCTGGACTCCGATCCCTTCAAGGCCGTGGAGATCGACTACTCCGGCGACGGCGACGGCGACGAGGGCCCCGCCACGGCGGTGGTCACCCTGGACGGCAGCACCCATGAACTGACCTGGCCCCGCCGGGCCAAGCTGCTCGACGTGCTGCTCGACAAGGGCCTGGACGCGCCGTTCTCCTGTCGCGAAGGGCATTGCGGCGCATGCGCGGTGATGATGAAGAGCGGCTCGGTCGACATGGAGATCAACGACGTGCTCGAACCCTCCGACCTCGACGAGGGGCTGATCCTGGCCTGCCAGGCGCATCCGACCACCGATACCGTCGAAGTCACCTACGACGAATAGCGAACGGATTACCGTCGTGCAGATGAAGCGCCTGATCCCGGCCCTGGCCGGACCGCTGCTGCTGCTCGCCCTCGTCCCGCCCCCGGGAGCGGCGGCCGCGGCGCACAGTTCTCAGAGCTCGGTTCCCGTCGACGCCGTGACCCAGCTGCAGTCGCACACCACCGCCAATTGCGTGGCCGCCGAGGGCCGGTGCTATTTCACCGCCACCGCCAACCTGATGACCCCGGAGGGTCCCACCGGATTCCCCGGCGACTTCTGGGGCCGCCAGACCGTCGAGGTGCGATCGTCGGACCGCAACGTCTGGCAGGAAGCCGAGTACAGCGCGCCGATCGGATCGCCCCGTCAGACCAAGGGCGCCAACATCGACAACGTCCTGTCGAAGATGTACCGGGCGCTCAACAACGTCGAGATCTCGGTGACCTACTTCGGCGGCGGCGCACCGGAGCGGTTCGTGGTCGACGGCACGTCGGCACCCCGGAACTGGACCGACGGACGGCCCGCGACGGGCGCCGATTTCATCGTGTGCACGCACATCCAGGCCGTGTGGAACGGCCACAACCTGGCCACCCCGAGCACCTGCAGCCAGACCCGCTTCTGACTCAGCGGGGCAGGCCGAGCAGGCGCTCCCCGGCCAGCGTCAGCAGGATCTGCTCGGAGCCACCGGCGATGGTCAGGCAGCGGGTGTTGAGGAAGTCGAAGACCCGTTCGTCGACCACCAGCCCACCGCCGGCCGACAGCTCCATCCGGAACTCCGCGAGATTCTGCCGGTAGCGCACCCCGATCAACTTGCGGGCGCTGGCCTGCGGGCCCGGGTCGTCACCACTGACCGCCAGCTGCGCGATCCGCTGATCCAACAGGGAGCCCACCTGCGCCGACACGATCAGCGCGCCGAGACGGTCCTGATCGGCCGGGTCGAGATCGCCGGCCGCCCGCAGCAGCTCCTCCATCGGATTGCCCAACGCGGTGCCCTGCGCCATCGCGACGCGCTCGTTGGCCAGCGTGGTGCGGGCCAGCCGCCAGCCGTCGTCGACCGTGCCGACCACCATCTCGTCGGGCACGAACACGTCGTCGAAGAAGACCTCGTTGAACAACTCGTCGCCGGTGATCTCGCGCAGCGGGCGAACCAGGATGCCCGGCGAGGTCATGTCGATCAGGAAGTAGGTGATGCCCTTGTGCTTCGGGGCGTCGGGGTTCGTCCGGGCCAGGCACACACCCCAGTGCGCCTTCTGCGCGGCCGAGGTCCACACCTTCTGCCCGGTCAGCTTCCAGCCCCCGTCGGCCCGCACCGCCTTCATCCGCAGGGCGGCCAGATCCGAACCCGCACCCGGCTCGGAGAACAGCTGACACCACACCAGCTCACCGGAGAGCGTGGGCGGCACGAACCGCTCCACCTGCTCGGGCGAGCCGTGCTCGAGGATCGTCGGGACGGCCCACCAGCCGATCACCAGATCCGGACGTTCGACGCCGGCGGCGGCCATCTCCTGGTCGATCAGCAGCTGCTCGGCCGGAGAAGCGTTGCGCCCGTAGGGCTTCGGCCAGTGTGGCGCCTGCAGACCGGCCTCGGCCAGCCCCGGTTGACGCTGGGCCGCGGGAAGTGCGGCGACGGTCGCCACGGCAGCGCCGATCTCCGGCCGCAACTGCTCCACGGAACTCAGGTCGATCTCGAGGTCGCGACGGACGCCGTCCCGGGTCAGCCCGACAACCTTGCGCAACCACCGGCTACGCCCGCCGAGGATCTGCGAAATCCCATACGCGCGACGCAGATACAGGTGCGCATCGTGCTCCCAGGTGATGCCGATGCCACCGAGCACCTGGATGCAGTCCTTGGTGTTGGCCCGGGCGGTCTCGATCACGGTGGCGGCGGCGACGGCCGCGGCCAGCGCCAGCTGGTCGGGATCGTCTCCCATGGCGGCCTGCGCGGCGTCGGACGCGGCCACCGAGGCCTGCTCGGAACGCAGCAGCATCTCCGCGCACATGTGTTTGATGGCCTGGAAACTGCCGATCGGCTTGCCGAACTGCTCGCGCACCTTGGCGTAGTCGGCCGCGGTGCGCAGCGCCCACCGCGTCACCCCGGCGGCCTCGGCCGCGAGCACCGTCACGGCGAGATCCTCGATGCGCCGCGGCGTCATCGCGATCGGGACCACCGGCGCGCCGTCGAGGACGACCCGGCCCAGCGGGCGGGTGAAATCCGTGGCCGTCAGCGCCTCGACGGCAACGCCGTCGGCCGTGGTGTCGATCAGGACCCAACCGTCCGCCGCGGGCAGCAGCACGTACCCGCCGGCCACCGCACCCAGAACGTGATCGGCCGAGCCGGTGGCGCGACCGTCGGTCACCGTCAGATCGGCGCTCAGCGCGAAACCGGCCGTGCGCTCGCCGGTCATCAGCGCCGCCAGCACGTCGGGGGCGTCGAGCACCAGCGTCGCCAGTGCGCTGGACGCCACCGGACCGGGCACCAGCGCGGCGGCGGCCTCGTCGACCATCGCGCACAGATCGGTCACCGCCGCCCCGGCACCGCCGTCCTCCTCGGCCACCGCGACCCCGAACAGGCCGAGTTCGGCCAGACCGGCATAGACCGGCCGCCAGGCGTCGGGCTCACCGTGCTCGACGTCGCGGCCGGCGGCGATACCGCCCGACCCGGCGGCCCAGTCGCGAACCAGCTCACGCGCGGCGGCCTGCTCGGACGTGACGCCTGCAGAGACCCCAGACATACCGGACTCCTCGATCATTTGGCGGACGAAGGCCGGTACGGCCCACTAGAACGTGTTCTAATAGTGCCAGCAATCGTCAGTCAAGTCGACTGCCATCGCAGCAGGAAATACGGTGTCCGAGGGTCTGCCGGAGGTGAGGGATCATGCCCGACCCGTCGTTCCCGAAACCCGCCCGCGAACGCACACCATGAAGGAGGTGTCCGCCGCATGTCGTCGCCACCAGACCGGGAATCGGCTGACCCGGACGCGAAACCGCGGGAGGTGCTGACCGTGGCAGTCCTGGCCGAATCCGAACTGGGCTCCGAGGCGCAACGGGAACGCCGCAAGCGCATCCTGGACGCCACCATGGCGATTGCCTCCAAGGGCGGCTACGAAGCCGTCCAGATGCGCGCCGTGGCCGATCGCGCGGACGTCGCGGTGGGCACCCTGTACCGGTATTTCCCCTCCAAGGTGCACCTGCTGGTGTCGGCGCTGGGACGCGAGTTCGAACGCATCGACGCCAAGACCGACCGCACCGTGGTCGCCGGCGGAACCTCGTACCAGCGGCTGAGCTTCATGGTCAACAAGCTCAACCGGGCAATGCAGCGCAACCCGCTGCTGACCGAGGCGATGACGCGGGCCTACGTGTTCGCCGACGCCTCGGCGGCCGGCGAGGTGGACCACGTGGAGAAGATCATCGACTCGATGTTCGCCCGCGCGATGGCCGACGGCGACCCCTCCGAGGACCAGTTCCACATCGCCCGGGTGATCTCCGACGTCTGGCTGTCCAACCTGCTGGCCTGGCTGACCCGCCGCGCGTCGGCCACCGACGTCAGCAAGCGCCTCGACCTCGCGGTCCGGCTGCTCATCGGGGACGCCGAACACCCCAAGGTGTGACGGTGCCCCCCACTGATCTGCGGGCCGCGCTGGCCCGGGCCGCCCGCACCACCCGCCTGCTGGTCACCTCCGACTTCGACGGCACGCTGGCGCCGCTGGTGAACAACCCCGCCGACGCCCGGGCGCTGCCGGGTGCGCTGGAATCCCTGTGTGCGCTCGCGCTACTGCCCGACACCGCCGCGGCGCTGATCTCGGGCCGCTCCCTCGACGTGCTGACCACGCTGTCCGGCGCCCCGGCCGGCGTGCACCTGATCGGCAGCCACGGCGCGGAATTCGACACCGGATTCGCCGAACGGATCGACACCGGCCTCCTGGAGAGCATCGGCACCGGACTGCGAACCATCGCCGACCGGTTCCCGGGCGCCATGGTCGAGACCAAACCCGCCGGTGTGGTGCTGCACGTGCGCAACGCGACCGCCGAGGACGGCGAAGCCGCGCTGACGGCCGCCCGCGCCGCCGCGGTTGCGTGGTCCGCAACGATGACCGAGGGCAAGCAGATCCTGGAGTTCGCGGTCATCACGACGGACAAGGGGGACGCGATCGAGATTCTTCGTGACCGTGAAAAGGCTTCTGCGGTAGTCTTTTTCGGAGACGACGTGACCGACGAAAAGGCGTTCCGGCGGATGCGCGACGGGGACGTGTCGGTCAAGGTCGGCACCGGCGACACCGCGGCGGAATTCCGGGTCGACACTCCGGCCGACGTGGCCGCGGCGCTGGCGGTGCTGACCGCCGAACGCGGCGCATTGCGCTGAGATCAGCCCGGCGGACCCGCGGTGCGCCCGCGGATGAGTTCGGTGGGCAGCATCTCGATGATCGGCAGCCCGGACCGCGGTGGGCTGTGCAACATCCGGCCGGCGATCCGGCCCTTCTCCATGCTGGGTTGCGACATGGTGGTCAGCCCGCGCTTGAGCGCCGCGGGAATTCCATCGAAACCGGTGACCGTCATCCGCCCCGGCACGTAGATGCCGCGGGCGCGCAGGAAATCCATCGCCGCCAATGCCAGCACGTCGGCGGTGCACATCAGGGCGGTGATCCGCGGGTTGGTCGCCAACGCCAATTCAGCTGCGGCGCCGCCGGATTCGGGCCCATGCTCGGAACTCTCGACCACCGTCAGCGCGTCGGCACCCACCCCGGCAGCCACCAGCGCGTCCCGCACCCCGCCGATCCGCTCGCCCTGCACTCGGTACTGGGTGGCGGCGATCCGGTCCGCGTCGGCGACGCGCACCGATCCCGGACCGCCATCGTCGCCGAGTTTCATTGTGAGAAGCCCGATTTCGCGATGACCCAGCGACAGAACGTAGTCTGCCAGCTCGCGCATGGCCCGGCGGTCGTCGATCCCGACCCGCGACGCCCCCGGGACATCGGTGGGCTGGTCGACGACCACCACCGGGAGCTGCCGTTGCAGCACGAGCTGCAGATAGGGATCCTCGTCCGCGGCGGCGTAGACCACGAATCCATCCACCCCGGCCGACAACACGGCGCCGGAACCCTCGTCCGCCGTGCGGCCCGGACCGGCGGCCACCAGCAGCAGGCCCTGGCCGACCTCTTCGCAGGACTCGGCCAGGCCGGCGACGAAGTTCAGCGCCGCCGGATCGCTGAACGAATAGGTCAGCGGCTCGGTGATGACCAACCCGACGGCGCCGGCCCGGCGGGTCCGCAGGGATCGGGCAACCGGATCGGGACCGGCGTAGCCCAGCCGTTTGGCGGTGGCCAGGATCCGCTCGCGCAGCTCGGCCGACAGCTGGTCGGGCCGGTTGTAGGCATTGGAGATGGTGGTGCGGGAGACTTCGAGCTCGGCCGCCAGGGACGCCAGGGTGGCCCGCCGCCGGGGCGTGGGACTCCGCGACATGCTCTCCGAGGCTAGCGGATCGCCGGGCCCGGTTCGGCCGTCCCGCCGCGGACACGCTGGGCGGCCAGCCACACCACGAACCAGACCACGCTGACGATCGTGACGATCAGGAAGCTGGGCGGCATGTTGAACATCGCCGACAGCGCCAGCCCGGCCCACACCGCGACCAGCGCCAACACCGTCGAGACCGCCATGGCGGCGGTGGGCCGGGCGGTCAGCATGATGGCGGTGGC
Organism: Mycobacterium sp.; assembly: GCF_046330795.1. Taxonomy (GTDB): domain Bacteria; phylum Actinomycetota; class Actinomycetes; order Mycobacteriales; family Mycobacteriaceae; genus Mycobacterium. Next base: position 248,768 of record NZ_JAXLSA010000004.1, read on the forward strand.
GGCCGGGGTGACCAACAGCGCGAACAACAGCAGCGTCCCGACGGCCTGCACCGCCATGGTGACCGCCAGCCCGAGCAGCGCCATGAAGATGACCGACAGCAGGCGCACCGGAACGCCCTTGGCCTCGGCCACCGCCGGATTGACCGACGCGAACAACAGCGGGCGGAACACGAAGGTGATGACCACGGTGAGCACCACCACCGCCACGGCGAACAGCACCAGTTGGCGGCCGGTGACGGCCAACAGATTCCCGAACAGGATGTTGGTCACCGTGCTGCTGCTGCGGGTGGCCAGCGAGCTGAAGAACAGGCCCAGGCCCGTCGCCGCGGCCAGCACCGTACCGGTCGCGACCTCACGCTCGTCGGCGCGCTTGCCCAGCGCCCCGATCACCAGCGCGCCCCCGATGCAGAACACCGCGAGGCCCGCGGTGACCGGCAGACCGAGCAGCACCGCACCGGTGGCCCCGGGAAACCCGATGTGCGCCAGGGCATGTGCCGCGAACGCGGTGTTGCGGACGATGATGAAGTAGCCGATCAAACCGGCGGCCAGCGCGACCAGGGTGCCGCCCAGCAGCGCGTTGCGCATGAACGGCGACGTCAGGATCTCCCACCAGTTCGGCTGGTAGCCGACGGCCATCAGGCGGGTGGTCATCAGATGCTCCGCATGTAGAGATCACCCTGCGGGGTGTGCACCACCTGGATGGAGGTGCCATAGAGATGGCTCAGCAGATCCGCGTTGACCACCTCGTCCATGGTGTCGAAGTGGGCGTGGCCGTCCAACAGGTAGATGGCGCTGTCCAGCACACCGAGCAGGGGGTTGAGGTCGTGCGCGACGACCAGGATGGTGACACCGAAGGTGTCGCGGACCCGGGCCAGCAGGGTGACGATCTCCCGCTGGTTGCGCAGGTCCAGCGAGGCCAGGGGTTCGTCGAGGATCAGCAGCCGCGGCCGGCCGACCAGCGCTTCGGCGACGGCCACCCGCTGGCGCTGGCCGCCGGAGAGCTGCGAGAGCCGGCGGTGGGCGAACGGCGCCGCGCCCACCGCGTCGAGGGTCTCGACGACGCGGCGGCGCTCCTCGTCGCTGGGGCCGGCGAACCCCCACCGGGCGCCGATCAGCCCGAGCATCACCGCGTCGCCCGCGCGGATGGCGTCGCCGGGCACGGCCGCGTAGTTCTGTGGCACGTAGCCGATCGCCGACGTCGCCTCCCCCGCGGGCCGGCCGAGCACCTCGACGGTGCCCGATGCGACCGGAACCAGCCCCAGCACCACCTGTAGCAGCGTCGTCTTGCCCGATCCGTTCGAGCCGATGACGGCCGTGATGCCGCCCGACGGCACGTCGAACGTGCCTTCCGACCAGATCAGCCGGCCGCCGCGGACGACGCTGACGTCGTCGAAGGCCAGCGCCGGGGGCTCAGCGACTGACACCGAGCGCCTTGGCCAGGGCGGTGAGTTGGTCCACCTGCCAAGCCTCGAACGTTTTCGCGCCCGGCGCCACCGTTTCGGTGACCTCGACCACCGGGACACCGGCGGCCTCGGCGGCGGCCCGGATCTGCTGCGGCAGTGCGCCCTCGGTCTGGGTGTTGTAGATCAGCACGTCGACGCCCCGGCCGGCCAGCAGCTTCAGGAACGCGCCGAGATCCCCGGGCGACGGTTCGGCCTCGTGGGCCGCCGACGCCTGGTAGCCCGCCGGGGTCCGGTTCTGCAGGCCGATGGCCGCCGCCATGTCATCGAACACCGCTTCGGTGGCCGCGTAGGACTTTCCGGCCGCACCGGCCTTCAGGGCGGCGACGGCGGCGTCGTAGGGCTGCAGCGCGGTGGTGAATCCGGCCCGCCGGTCGGTGAAGTAGGCCGCGGCGCCCGGCGCGAGCGCGCTGAGCTTGGCGGTCACCGTGTCGGCGAGGGCAACCACGGCCACGGGGTCGTACCAGACGTGCGGGTTCGGGGTGCCCTCGGGCGCGGCGGTGACGACCGGCGCCGTGGGCGCCGACGCGGCTGCCAGCTTGGCCGCCCACTCGTCGTAGTGCCCTCCGTTGACCACCACCAGTTGGGCGTCGCGGAACGCGGCGGCGGCGGCCGGGGTGGGCTCGTAGTCGTGCGGGTCGGCCGCGGAACCGGCCAGGAGCGTCGTCACCCGGGCGCACGCGCCGCCGAGTTCGGAGACGATGTCGCCCCACTGGTCGACACTGACGACGACGTCGACGGGATCGGTGGGGCAGTCCGCGGCGCCGGCCGCGCCGGACGGCTCCTTCGTCCCGGACGAACAGGACATCAGCACGACGGACGCACTGACCAGGGACAGCAGGCCGAGGATTCGCACAGCACTAATGGTAACGGTTTTCAATAAGGAGGACACATCGCGTTCGGCGCATAGGCTGATGCCCCATGACGACGCGCGTCGATCTGAACGCCGATCTCGGCGAGGGTTTCGGGGTGTGGCGGGTCGGTGACGACGCCGCCATGCTCGGCATCGTCACCAGCGCCAACCTGGCCTGCGGATTCCATGCCGGCGACCCGGCGGGTCTGCGCGGCGTATGCCGACAGGCCGCGCAGGCCGGCGTCCGCATCGGCGCGCAGATCGGTTACCGCGATCTCGCCGGGTTCGGCCGGCGCTACATCGACGTCGCTCACGACGATCTGATGGCCGATGTGATCTACCAGATCGGGGCACTGCAGGCACTGGCCCGATCCGTCGGCGCCCACGTCGGTTACGTCAAACCGCACGGCGCGCTGTACAACACCATCGTCACCGACACTCAGCAGGCCCGGGCCGTGGCCGCCGCGGTGGCCGCCGTCGACACCGGCCTGCCGGTGCTCGGGCTGGCCGGTTCGGCATTCTTCACCGAGGCCCGCCGCCTGGGACTGCGCACCGTCACCGAAGGTTTCGCCGACCGCGCCTACCTGGCGGACGCCACCCTGGTGCCCCGCGGCCAGCCGGGCGCCGTCCTGCACGACGCCACCGAGATCGCCGATCGCGTCGAGCAGATGGTGACCACCGGTACGATCACCGCGGTCGACGGCACGCGCATCGAACTGAACGTGGAATCCATTTGCGTACATGGTGATTCACCGGGCGCAACGCAGATCGCGCGGGCGGTGCGGACCCGGCTGCAGCAGCGCGGCGTGACTCTGGAGGCGTTCAGCTGATGCGCGCACGACTGGGCCGGCCGGACCTCGCCGACCACAACCACCTGTTCGCCGTCCCCACCGCCGAGCCCGCCGGCCCGCTGGCCATCACCTGGGCCGGGGTGTCGACGCTGCTGATCAGCGACGGCGAGTCGGCGCTGATGACCGACGGCTTCTTCACTCGGCCGTCACTGGCACGGGTGGGCCTGGGCCGGATCGCCCCGAGCGCCCCACGCATCGACGGTTGCCTGGGCCGCCTGGGCGTGCGGCGCCTCGACGCGGTGCTGCCCGTGCACACGCACTTCGACCACGGGCTCGACTCCGCAGTGGTGGCCGAGCGCACCGGTGCCACCCTGATCGGCGGCCGGTCTGCGGCGAATATCGGCCGCGGACAAGGACTTCCGGAAGATCGGATCGTGGTTGCCGACCCGGGTTCGGCGCTGTCGTTCGGCGCGTTCGACCTCACCCTGGTCGAATCCCACCACTGTCCGCCCGACCGGTTCCCCGGTGTGATCACCGAACCCGTGCGGCCGCCCGTGCGCACCTCGGCCTACCGGTGCGGGGAAGCCTGGTCCGCCTTCCTGCACCACCGGCCCAGCGACCGGCGCGTCCTGATCCAGGGCAGCGCGGGTTTCGTGCCCGGCGCACTGCGGGAGCACCGCGCCGAGGTCGCCTACCTCGGGCTGGGCCAGTTGGGTATTCAGCCGCGGCAGTACCTCGTCGACTACTGGACCGAGACCGTCCGCGCGGTCGGCGCCCGCACGGTGGTCGGGATCCACTGGGACGACTTCTTCCGGCCGCTGTCGAAACCGTTGCGCGCGTTGCCCTATGCCGGCGATGACCTCGACAACTCGCTGCGGGTGCTCGGCGAACTGGCCCGCGCCGACGGCGTACGCCTGCTCCTGCCCACCCTCTGGCAGCGCGAGGACCCCTGGCGGTGACGTTCGTGTCGGTCCTGTCGCTGGCACTGCTGCTGATCGTCCTGGTGTTCGCCATCGCCCGCCCGCAGGGCTGGCCGGAAGCCGCCGCCGCGCTGCCGGCCGCACTGATTCTCGTTGCGGTCGGCGCGATCTCGTCGCGCGACGCACTGGCCGAGGCCCACCGCCTGCTGCCCGTCGTCGCCTTCCTGGGCGCCGTCCTCGTGCTGGCCCGGATCTGCGACGACGAGGGGCTCTTCGACGCCCTGGGCACGATGATGGCACGCCGCAGCCCCGGCCGACCGGTCCGACTCCTGGGCCAGGTGTTCGCCGTCGCGGCCGTCACCACCGCGGTGCTCTCGCTGGACGCCACGATCGTGCTGCTCACCCCGGTGGTGCTGGCCACCGCCCGCAAGGCGGCCGTGCCCGTCCGGCCGCACGCCTATGCCACGGCCCACCTCTCGAACACGGCCTCGCTGCTGCTGCCGGTATCCAACCTGACCAACCTGTTGGCGTTCGCCGCCGCGGGTGTGTCGTTCACGCGGTTCGCGGTGCTGATGACCGGGCCGTGGCTGATCGCGATCGCCGCCGAATACGTCCTGTTCCGATTGTTCTTCGCCGGCGATCTCACGCCCGAGCCGAACCGCGACGGCCCCGCCACCGTGGCCGCGATCGACCCGCCCACGCTGCCGCGCTTCGTCCTGGCGGTGCTCGCAGTGACCCTGGCCGGGTTCGCGGTGACGTCGTTCCTCGGCCTGGAGCCGTTCTGGGCGGCGGCCGGCGGTGCGGCGGTGCTCGGCGCGCACAGTCTGGCGCGCGGCACCAGCACGTGGACGGGGCTGGCGCGCTCGGCCCACCCGGTGTTCCTGGTCTTCGTGCTGGCACTCGGGGTCGTGGTGCGGGCCGTGATGGACAACGGACTGGCCGACCGGTTGGGCCACCTGGTGCCCGACGGCACCGGGCCGGCCGCCCTGCTGGGTATCGCGATGCTGGCCGCGGTGCTGGCCAACCTGATCAACAACCTGCCCGCGGTCCTCGTGCTGCTGCCGCTGGTGAGCGTCACTGGACCGGCCGCGGTGCTGGCCGTGCTGATCGGGGTGAACATCGGCCCCAACCTGACCTACGTCGGATCGCTGGCGAACCTGTTGTGGCGGCGAGTCCTCGGCGCCCAGGGGATCTCGACGGATGTGCGGGAATTCACCGTGCTGGGCGTGCTCACCGTCCCGGTGACGCTGGTGCTGGCGGTGCTGGCGCTGTGGGCCGGCATCCGTGTGTTCGGCGTCTGAGCGAGCAGGTTCCGCCCGAATCAGCGGCGCTGGCGGGCGATCTCGGCCAGTACCACTCCGGCGGCCACCGAGGCGTTCAGCGATTCCGTCGGGCCGGCCATCGGGATCGACACCACCGCATCGCAGTTCTCCCGGACCAGGCGCGACAGGCCCTTGCCCTCCGAACCGACCACCACCACGGTGGGCCCGGTCGCATCGAGCTCGTCCAGGGTGGTGTCGCCACCCGCATCCAGCCCGACGATCTGCAACCCGGCGTCGCCCCAATCCTTCAGCGTTCTATTGAGATTCGTCGCGCGGGCCACCGGCAGCCGGGCCGCCGCACCGGCACTGGTGCGCCACGCGACCGCGGTCACCGATGCGGAGCGACGCTGCGGGATCAGCACACCGTGTCCGCCGAACGCCGCGGCCGACCGCACGATCGCGCCCAGGTTCCGGGGATCGGAGATGTTGTCGAGCGCGACCAGCAGGGCGGGCATCGCATCGGAGGTGGCCTCCCGCAGCAGATCGGTGGGATGCGCGTACTGGTACGGCGGCACCTGCAGGCCGATACCCTGATGCAGCCCGTTGCTGCTCATCCGGTCCAGGTCGGTACGGGACACTTCGAGGATCGGGATGCCGGAATCGGCTGCCCGCGTGACGGATTCGGTCAGCCGCTCATCGGATTCGGTGCCCAGCGCGACGTAGAGCGCGGTCGCGGGAACACCGGCCCGCAGGCACTCCACCACCGGGTTGCGGCCGAGCACGATCTCGGTGTCGTCGGTCTTCTTCTGCCGGCCCTGCGCCGACCGAGCGGCCTTGGCCGCCCGCTTGCCGGCCGGATGGTGGGGCCGCTCATGGGCCGGCGGAGTTGCGCCCTTGCCCTCGAGCCCGCGGCGCCGGACGCCACCGGACCCGACCGTCGGCCCCTTCTTGGTGCCCGGCTTGCGGACGGCGCCGCGCCGCTGCGAATTGCCGGCCATCAGCGGGCCGTCCCGTCGGCCAGGGACCATTGCGGGCCGTCGGAGGTATCGGTGACCTCGATCCCGGCCGCCTTGAGCCGGTCGCGGATCTCGTCGGCCCGGGCCCAATCCCGTTGTGCGCGAGCATCAGTACGGCCCTCGAGGGCCCATTTGGTCAACACGTCGATGGCGGCCAGGGCCGAGGACGTCTCGTCGCGCGACACCCAGCGCTCGTCGAGCGGGTCGCAGCCGAGGATCCCCATCATGGCCCGGATCGAGGCGGCCTGGGCCATGGCGCCATCGTGGTCGCCGGCATCCAGGGCGCGGTTGCCGTCGGCGCGGGCGGTGTGCACCTCGGCGAGCGCGGCCGGCACCGCCAGGTCGTCGTCGAGCGCGGCGCCGAACCGGTCGGTCCACCGGCCGACCTCGACGACGCCGACCCGGGTGCGTACCCGGTGCAGGAAGTCCTCCAGGCCCACATAGGCCTTCACCGCATCCTGCAATGCCCCTTCGGAGAACTCCAGCATCGACCGATAGTGGGCGCTACCCAGGTAGTACCGCAACTCGGCGGGCCGAACCCGTTGCAGCACTGCGGGAATCGAGAGCACGTTGCCCAGCGACTTGCTCATCTTCTCGCCACCCATGGTGACCCACCCGTTGTGCAGCCAGAACTCCGCGAACCGGTCGCCGGCCGCCCGGGCCTGGGCGATCTCGTTCTCGTGATGCGGGAAAACCAGATCCATTCCGCCGCAATGGATGTCGAACTGCGCCCCGAGGTACTCGTGCGCCATCGCCACGCACTCGGAATGCCAGCCCGGCCGGCCGCGCCCCCACGGCGTCGGCCACGACGGCTCACCGGGCTTGGCGCCCTTCCAGAGGGTGAAGTCCCGCTGGTCACGCTTACCGGTGGCCACGCCCTCGCCCTGGTGCACGTCGTCGATGCGGTGTCCCGACAGCGCCCCGTATTCGGGATAGCTCAGGACGTCGAAGTAGACGTCGCCAGCGCCGGTATAGGCGTGGCCGGTGTCGATCAGCCGCTCGATCAGCTCGACGATCTGAGTGATGTGCCCGGTGGCACGCGGCTCGGCCGACGGCGGCAACACACCGAGCGCGTCGTAGGCGGCGGCGAAGGCCCGCTCGTGGGTCGCGGCCCACTCCCACCACGGCCGGTCCGCGGCGGCGGCCTTCGTGAGGATCTTGTCGTCGATGTCGGTGACGTTGCGGATGAACGCGACATCGAGCCCCTTGGCCAGTAGCCAGCGGCGCAGCACGTCGAATGCGACGCCGCTGCGGACGTGGCCGATGTGGGGCAGCCCCTGCACGGTGGCGCCGCACAGGTAGATCGAGACGTGGCCGGGCCGCACGGGCGTGAACTCACGCACGGCACCGGTCATGGTGTCGTGCAGCTTCAGGCCATTGGCAGCCCCGCGTTCAATCACGACGTGCGAGCTTACCGGCCGTTCGGGGCGGAACCGGCATCGGCGACGACGAGCGCGGTGGCGATGGCGGCCAGGCCTTCACCCCGCCCGGTCAGGCCCAGACCGTCGGTGGTGGTCGCCGAGACCGAGACCGGCGCACCGAGGAGCTCGGAGAGCAGCTGCTGCGCCTCGGCCCGGCGCGGGCCGACCTTGGGCCGGTTGCCGATCACCTGGACCACGGCGTTGCCGATCCGGTAGCCCGCCCCGGCGAGCAGTTCGCGTACGTGCGCGAGCATCACCCGGCCCGTCACACCGGCCCACCGCGGATCGTCGACGCCGAACACGCCGCCGATGTCACCCAATCCGGCGGCCGACAGCAGGGCGTCGCACAGGGCATGCGCGGCCACGTCACCGTCGGAATGGCCCGCACACCCGTCGGCGCCGTCGAACAGCAACCCCAGCAGGTGGCACGGCCGGCCCGGTTCCACGGGGTGCACATCGACGCCCTGCCCGACCCGGGGGAGTGCAGCTCCCACGTCAGAGACCACGGAGCACCGCCCTGGCCAGGGTCAGGTCCAGGGGTGTGGTGATCTTGAAGGCCAGCGGGTCGCCGTCGACCACGTGGACCCGGCCACCGATGTTCTCGACCATGGCCGCGTCGTCGGTGAACGTCCCGGCGCTCCGCTGATGGGCCCGCAACAGCAGCTCGGTGGCGAAGCCCTGCGGTGTCTGCACCGCGCGCAGTCCGGCCCGTTCCGGTGTGCCCAGGACGTCGCCGTTGGCGTCGACGGCCTTGACCGTGTCCGCCAGCGGCAGGCCGGGCACCACCGCGTCGTGGCCGTCGCGCAGCGCGGCCGCGACGCGGGCGATCAGAGCGGGCGGCGTCAATGGCCGCGCGGCATCGTGGATCAGGACGAAATCCGCGGAACCGGCGGCCTCGAGCGCCAGCCGGACGGAATCGCCGCGCTCCGCGCCGCCGGCGACGACGGTCACGGGGTGGTCGGGCGAGAACAGCACGAGCATCGCCTCATCGGTGCGGCCGGGCGGCACGGCGACGACGATCTCGTCGACGGCACCCGATTCTCGCAACCCGATCAGCGCATGCTCGATGAGCGATCTGCCTTCGAGTTCGACGAAGGCCTTCGGAACTCCCGCGCCCAGCCGGTGTCCGGCACCGGCGGCGGGGACGATGGCAACGGTGCGCACGTGAGTGCCCACCGCGGCCTAGGAGGCGGCCGCCAGAACCTCGTCGAGGATGATCTCGGCCTTGGCGTCATCGGTGTTCTCGGCCAGGGCAAGCTCCCCGACCAGGATCTGCCGGGCCTTGGCCAGCATGCGCTTCTCGCCGGCGGACAGTCCGCGCTCCTGATCACGGCGCCACAGGTCGCGAACGACCTCGGCGACCTTGTTGACGTCACCCGAGGCGAGCTTCTCGAGGTTGGCCTTGTACCGGCGCGACCAGTTGGTCGGCTCCTCGGTATGGGGGGCGCGCAGCACCTGGAAGACCTTGTCGAGACCCTCCTGTCCAACCACGTCGCGAACACCGACGTATTCGGCGTTGTCGGCGGGCACCCGTACGGTCAGGTCGCCCTGGGCGACCTTGAGGACCAGATATTCCTTCTGCTCGCCCTTGATGGTCCGGGTTTCGATCGCCTCGATCAACGCAGCACCGTGGTGTGGATAGACAACGGTGTCTCCGACCTTGAAAATCATCAGATTAGAGCCCCTTTCGCTCCACCAGGATAGCACGCGCTGTGACCAAGCGTGATCCAACGATGCAGGTCAGGGGCACAACGGGTTAAGACTGGGGGTTGACAGGGTGTCGTTTACGTGCAACGAACCGCCCTGCGGGGGCCAATGCGGGGCGGGTCCCGGGCGGCGGTTGACGCCGACTACTACGCTGCGTACTAGTCTTCTTCCAAGTCCGTTCCCGAGCAGGAGGCCACCAGTGGTGAGCATGGATAGCCGTCGTACCGCCGCCCGCATCGGGCTGGCCGCCGCCGGACTGGTCGTCGCGGCCACTCTGGCCGGATGCGGCGCCGGGCAGGTCTCCCAGGTCGCCACCCAGGAACCCGCCGTCAACGGCACCCTCGGCAACCTGGGCCCGATCGCTCTGCGCAACGTCCACATCCAGGCCGTCGAGACCGGTGACGCGCTGGAGCCGGGCAGCGACGTCGCCCTGATCCTCGCGGTCGCCAACTCCTCCCCGGACGTCAACGACCGGCTGGTCGGCATCACCACCGACGTCGGCGAGGTGACGCTGACCGGCAATACCGAGGTGCCCGCCCAGGGGATGCTCGCGGTGGGGGTGCCGGACGGCGCCGCGGAGCTGAGCTCCGTGGAGGCCGCGACCGCTGCCGGGGCCTCGGTCGCGCTGACCAAGCCGATCCGCAACGGCCTGACGTACGACTTCACCTTCACCTTCGAGAAGGCCGGCCAGAAGACCCTGGCCGTGCCGATCTCGGCCGGCAACGCATCGCGCCAAGAGGGCTGACCAACAGGCCCGACCGGCAGCGCCGTGTCTGCGCCGATCTGTCGTACCCCCCGGTTACGGTCGCGACGTGACCAGAGCCAGTGCCCGACCGCGCCCGCAGTTCCAGTGCTCGGAGTGCCGGCATGTCACGGCCAAATGGGTGGGCCGCTGCCCGGAATGCGGCACGTGGGGCACCGTTGACGAGGTCGCGGTACTGACCTCGCTGGGCGGCACCGGCCGATCCAAGGTGCCGGTCTCGGCCGCCGTGCCGATCAGCGCTATCGACCCCGACCACACCCGCCACGTCCCCACCGCCGTCGCCGAGCTGGACCGCGTTCTGGGCGGCGGGATCGTCCCGGGGTCGGTCATCCTGCTCGCCGGCGAGCCGGGGGTGGGCAAGTCGACGCTGCTGCTCGAGGTCGTGCACCGCTGGGCGTCGGCCGGGCGTCGCGCGCTGTACGTGTCCGGCGAGGAGTCCGCCGGCCAGATCCGGATGCGGGCCGAACGCACCGGCTGCGCCCACGACGAGGTCTACCTCGCCGCCGAGTCCGACGTGCAGACCGTGCTGGGCCATCTGGACGCGGTGCGCCCGTCGCTGGTCGTCATCGACTCCGTGCAGACCCTGTCCACCACCGAGACCGACGGCGTCACCGGCGGCGTCACACAGGTGCGCGCGGTCACCACGGCGCTGACGGGTTACGCCAAGGCCGGGCCCGGGGTGGCGATGGTCCTGGTCGGTCATGTCACCAAGGACGGCGCCATCGCCGGCCCGCGGTCGCTCGAGCACCTCGTCGATGTGGTGCTGCACTTCGAGGGCGACCGCAACAGCACCCTGCGCATGGTCCGCGGGGTCAAGAACCGGTTCGGCTCCGCCGACGAGGTGGGCTGTTTCCTGTTGCACGACAACGGGATCGAAGGGGTGGCCGACCCGTCCGGGTTGTTCCTGGATCAACGGCCCGAGCCGGTGCCCGGCACCGCGGTGACCGTCACCCTGGACGGCAAGCGACCGCTGATCGGCGAGATCCAGGCGCTGATCGGCACCCAGGAGGTGCCCTCGCCGCGCCGCGCGGTCAGCGGGGTCGACCAGTCCCGGGCGGCGATGACGGCCGCTGTGCTGGACTCGCGCGCCGGCATCCGGATCGGCAAGCACGATGTGTACCTGTCGACGGTCGGTGGCATGCGCTTGACCGACCCGTCGTCGGATCTGGCCGTCGCGCTGGCCATCACCTCCGCGTACGCCGACCTGTGCCTGCCCACGTCGACGGTCGTGATCGGCGAAGTCGGGCTGGCGGGCGATCTGCGCCGGGTCACCGGACTCGAGCGGCGGCTGGCCGAGGCGGCCCGGCTGGGCTTCACCACGGCCATCGTCCCGCCCGGCGTCACCAAACCCCCGCCGGGCATCCGCCTGCTCGAGGTCGCCACCATCCGGGACGCGCTGGCCACCCTGATGAAGATCGCCGTCCGGCCGGCCGGCGCACCGCCCGTGGTCAAACCTCCAACCCGGCCGGACCTCAAAGTCGTGGACCGGCATCCACCCGCGGACGACACAGGGGACAATGGTTGGTCGTGACACCCAGCACCACCGGCCCGACCCTGCGGGACACCATCGGACGCCTGGCCCCCGGCACCGCGCTGCGCGACGGCCTGGAACGGATCCTGCGCGGCCGCACGGGTGCGCTGATCGTGCTCGGGTACGACGAGCGCGTCGAGGGGATCTGCGACGGCGGCTTCGCGCTGGACGTCCGGTACGCCCCCACCAGGCTGCGCGAGCTGTCCAAGATGGACGGCGCGGTCGTGCTGTCCACCGACGGTGAGCGAATCGTCCGCGCCAATGTCCAACTGGTCCCGGATCCGTCCATTCCCACCGACGAGTCCGGCACCCGGCACCGCTCGGCCGAACGTACGGCCATTCAGACCGGCTTTCCGGTGATCTCGGTCAGTCATTCGATGAGCATCGTGACGGTGTATGTGGCCGGTGAACGTCATGTGGTGGCCGATTCGGCCACCATCTTGTCGCGGGCCAACCAGGCCATCGCCACCCTCGAGCGCTACAAGGCCCGCCTCGACGAGGTCAGCCGGCAGTTGTCCACCGGGGAGATCGAGGATTTCGTCACGCTGCGCGATGTGATGACCGTGGTGCAGCGGCTGGAGATGGTCCGTCGCATCGGACTCGAAATCGATTATGACACAGTGGAATTGGGAACCGACGGCCGTCAGCTCCGGCTGCAGCTCGAGGAACTGCTCGGCGGCAACGACACCGCCCGGGAACTGATCGTGCGCGACTACCACGCCAACCCCGACGCCCCGTCGGAGACCGAGGTGGCCGAGACGCTCGACGCACTCGACACCCTCTCCGACGCCGACCTGCTGGACTTCACCGCACTGGCCCAGGTGTTCGGCTATCCATCCACCGTCGAAGCCCAGGACTCGGCGCTGAACTCGCGCGGCTACCGGGCGATGGCCGGCATTCCGCGCCTGCAGTTCGCCCACGTCGACCTGCTGGTACGCACGTTCGGATCCCTACAGGGTCTGCTGGCGGCCAGCGCCACAGATCTGCAGTCGGTCGACGGGATCGGCGCCATGTGGGCCCGGCACGTCCGGGAGGGGCTGTCCCAGCTCGCCGAGTCGACCATCGCCGACCGGCTGGCCTGAGCGGCGCTCAGCCGGCCGGGGCCGGGCCCTCGGGCGGCGGAGCGGGGGCGTCCGGAGCCGGTGGCGGCGCCGGGGCTGCGGGGTCCTGGGCGGACGGTTCCGCGAGCACGAACGGCACCGTCGCCGACCGCAGATTGCCCAGCTGGACCACCAGGTTGTACGTCCCCGGCCCGATGGGCTGACGCGGCAGCGGGCACTGCGGGGCCGAGCCCATCCCCGTCCAGGTGACCTCGGTGGTCACCTGCTCACCGGGATTGAACGACTTCACCAGGGTCTCGTTGGAGGGCGCGCAGTCCAGGTTGGACCACAGCCGCTTGTTGTCCAGGGTGTACACGTAGGCCGCCAGCACCGCCGCGCCCACGTCACGTTGGCAGGCCGTCAGGCCGATATTGGTGACCACCATCGTGAACTTCGGCTGATCGCCGATGACGTAGCGCGGCTCGTTGGTCAGGCCCTTGACGGCCAGCGTCGAATCGGGGCAGTCGTCGCCCGGTTTGAGCACCGGCGGCGGTTCGACGGCCGCCGTCGGCGTCGGCGTGGCCGCGGGGCTCTGCTCGGCGGGCGCCACCACGGGGGTCTTCACGCCGGGGTCCGGCGCCTGGCCCAGCGGCCCCTGCGACGTGTTGGGTTCGGCGGCCTTCTTCGGGGTGCCGGAGCTCCCACCACCGAAGACCATGAACAAGGTTCCGATGACGATGGCCGCCACGAGGCCGGCGACGCCGATGGCCAGCGCCCGGCGGCGGCGGTAGATCTCGGGCGATAACGGCCCGCGCGGTTCCAAATCCAGCACGTTCTCAACGGTAAGGGCAGGTCACCGCAACATGTTCGACCCGGGGCGGCGTGTCGCCACCCTCATCGGACTCACAGGCGGTATTGGCCACCAGAACCACCGGCCCAGCAGCACCGCAACGCTGGGCACCACGAACGCGCGGATCACCAGCGTGTCGATCATCAGACCGATACCGATGGTGGTCCCGATCTGGGCGACGCTGAGCACCGTGCTTCCGGCCAGCGCCGCCATCGTCACGCCGAACACCACTCCCGCGGCCGTCACCGTCGCGCCGGTGGCACCGAACGCCCGGATCAGCCCCGTTCTGGGGCCGGCCGCGCGGACGAAGGTCTCCTCGCGCAGCCGCAGTGTCAGCAACAGGTTGTAGTCGGCGCCGACCGCCAGCAGCGCGATCAACGCGATGGGCGCGACCGCCCAGTGCAGGTCATGGCCGAGCAGGTACTGCCAGACGAGCACCGATGCGCCCACCGCGGCGGCGAACGACACCACGACGGTCCCGACCACCACCAGGGCCGCGACCGGGCTGCGCAGCATGACCAGCATGATCGCGAAGATCAGCACCAGCGCCGTGCCGACCAGCAGACGCATGTCCCGCGCGAGCAGCGTCTGCAGGTCGCGGGTCACTGGCCCGACACCGCCGAGGTAAACCGCGGCCGGCCGCAACGTGCCCTCCTTGGTCGCCTCGTGCACGGCCGTCTCGATCAGTCGCGAGCGCGCGGCGCCGTCGACGCCCCACTCCGGGCCCTCCCCATGGACCAGCAGATAGGCGGCCCGGCCGTCGGTGGACAGCAGGGAATCCATCGCGGCGCGCAGGCGCGGATCCGACAGTGCCTGCTGCGGTAGGTAGAAGCCCCCGTCGGCGCTCCCGCTGAACTGGGCACCCAACTCGCCGAGGTAGTCGGACAGCTGGTGCATATCGGGGCCCATCGCGCCGACAACCTCGGTGACCTCCCGGGCCGACGACCGGGCCCGGGCCAACGCGTCGCGCATCGTCGTCAGCGCCGCCGGGAGACCGTCGAATGCGCCACCGGCCTGCTGCGTGCCGCCACGCAGCCGTGCGGCACTGTCGGCCAGTCCGGCCGATCCGCGCAGCAGTTCGTCGACCGGCGCCACCACCTGATCGACGGCGGCGCACAACATGTTCCCCGGACAGTCCGGCGTCCCGGCGACGAAGTTGCGCAACGGGTCCAGCCGGCCGGACAGCTCGGTGGCCGTGCGCTGGACATCGGCCATGCCGCGTTGCATATCGCCTGCGGCGGACTCGATCTCGGTGAATCCGCCACGGCCGCGGCCGAGCTGCCCGGGCAGACCCGCCACCACGTCCTGCAGCTGCGACAGAGTCGCATCCAGATCGCCGACGCGCTGCAACTGTCCGGTCAACTGGTCGATGGCGTCCCCGAACTGGCGCCCGATGACGCCGGCCTGGTGGCTAATCGTGGCCTCGTCCGGCACCCGGCCGGCCGGCCGACTCGCGGACTGCACGGACCGCACCCCGGGAATCGCCATCAGCGCCCGGCTGACCCGCTCGAGCGCCAGCAGGCCGGCCGGGTTGCGCAGGCTGTGGTCGGCGGTGACGACGACCGCCGTGGGCAGGATCTGGTTGGCGGGGAAGTGCCGGTCGGCGGCGGCGTACCCGCGATTCGATTCCGAACCCGACGGGGTCGCGTCGATCTCGTTCCAGCCGACGCGCATTCCGGCCAACGGCAGGGCCAGCAGCGCGACCAGCCCGATCGCAGCCACCAGCACCGGACCGGGCCAGCGCGCCACCGTCGTCCCCACCCGCCGCCACCGCCGGATCGCGTTGGTCGGGCGCGGCTCGGCGAACCCGAGGCGCGTCGCCAGATCCAGCAGCGCCGGAGTGAGCGTCAGCGAGGCAACCATGACCACGAGAGTTCCTACCGCCGTGGGTATTCCGGCGCTGCGCAACATGCCGACCTTGGCGAACCCGAGCGCGCCGAGCGCAGCGGCGATGGTCAGGGCCGAACCCACGATGACGGGACCCACGCCCCGGCGGGCCAACCCGAGCGCCGAGTCGCGCGGCGTGCCCTGTCGGCGGGCCTCGTGGTAGCGACCGATCAGGAAGATGCCGTAATCGGTTCCCGCGCCGAGCATCAGCGCGGCCAGCAGGGTCACCGAGAACAGCGATACCTCGATGACTCCGGCCTGGCCGAGGGCCGCCACGATCGGGCGGGCGACGGCGAGCGCGACGCCGACCGCGAGCAGTGGGATCGCTGCGGTCACCGGCGACCGGTACAGGATCAGCAACAGCACCAGGATCAACAGCACCGTCGCGCCGGTGATCATCAGCATCTGCCGGTCGATCGCGGCGAACTCGTCGCCGATCGTGGCCCCGGGGCCGGTGACGTAGACGTCGAGGCCCGCCGGCGGCCCGAGTGTCGAGACATCGGTGCGCACCGCCCGGACCGCGTCGCCCGCCTCGGCGGTTCCCAGGTCGCCGACCAGTCGGATCATCACGACCGCCGCGCGACCGTCGGCGCTGACTGCGGCCTCAGCGGTCACCGGATCCGACCACAGGTCGGTCACCGAGGTGACCTGGGCGGAGTCGGCGTGCAGTCGCGAGACCAGGTCGCCGTAGAACCGGCGGTCGTCCCCGGTCAGGCCGGTACTTCGTTCCAGCACAACATAATTGATGTTGTTGCCGGGGCTCTCACCGAACAGCAGTGCCGACTGGCGGACCGCCGTCGAACTCGGGGCATCGGCCGGCATGAACGCCCGGGCGTGCTGTTCGACCACCCGCTCCAGCTGGGGCACCAGCACATTGCCGAGCGCCGCGAGAATCACCCAGACGGAGATGATCAGCAGGGGCCGGATCAGCTCCGCCGGTGATCTCCTCTCACGCAACAATGTCGCGGCGTTTGGGCTGGTTCGGACCGTCGAAGTAGTCCACCATCTGCTGCTCGCCGTGCACCAGCGCGCGCACCCGCACCGACCGGCGCGACGCCGCGCTGACCAGCGCGCTCAGTCCCGGCTGCGCGGCCGCGAGCTGGGCGCGGACGCGTTCCACCGGGATGTCGTCGTACACCGCCTGTTCCAGTTTGGCGCTCAGCGTCGTCATCCACCGTGCGCGCAGCGCCAGCAGCAGGCTGTCCACGTCGCCGAAGAGACGACTCACTTCGGCGAGCTCTTCGGGCGAGAAGTCCAGTGCACGTTCGGGTTCGGCTGCCGCGCGATCGATCGTTCGGGCCATGAAGTCATTGCGTTCGTGAAACTGTGTCCAAGTCATACCGCGACGCTACGAGCGCCGGGCACACCGCCGCGTCGTGCCACGGTCCGGACTCGGCCCTCCTACCGTGGTAGGACAACGGCGGTCAGCGGTACGACCGCGGAACGATGTACCGGGCCGGGCCGCGCCTCTAGGATGGTGCGGTGCTGGGTGAGCTGGCCACCTACCTGGGTGACCGAATCCGCCAGCGGGGTGAACTGATCCCGCTGGGGTTCTCGTGGACGTTCGCCGTCGTCGTGGACGTGACAATGGCCGCCATCCTGGTGGTCGCTATGCTTCAGCGTCCACCCGCCGACCTCGCGATCTGCCTGCTGGCGATCTTCCTCGCGGTCATTCCCGACGTCTGGTTCTTCTTCTCCTCCACGAAGTTCCATCCCGCCGTGATGTGGGTGTTCGCGATGATCACCACCGCTCTCCTGTTGTTCGCCACCAGCACTCCCGTCGAATCCGACTTCGCCCCGCTATTGCTGGTCCTGGCGGTCGGCGCCACGGTGGCGATGAGCCCACCGCTGTTCGGGGTGATGGTGTCGGCGTCGAGCGCGGCGCTGCTGGTGGCCGCGGGTCAGGCCGGTCGGCTCGACGGCCTGCTGCTCTACCTCCCGGTGCTCGGGATGGGCTGGCTGGTCGGGTTCTTGATGCAGACGCAGCGCAAGCTGATGATCAAACAGGAGGAGAACCAGGCCGCCCTGGCCGAACACGCGGTCACCGACGAAAGGAGACGGATCGCGCGGGAGGTGCACGACGTCATCGCGCACTCGCTGAGCGTGACGCTGCTGCACGTCACCGCCGCCCGCCGGGCGCTGCAGCAGGACCGCGACGTCGACGATGCGCAGGAGGCCCTCGAGGATGCCGAACGGCTGGGCCGGCAGGCGATGGCCGACATCCGCCGTACGGTGGGACTACTCGACGACGGGAATGCCCGGATGGCTCCCGAACCGGGCGTCGACGACATCGGCGCCCTGGTGGACGATTTCACGAAGGCCGGGATGAACGTGCGACTGCGGATCGACGGGCCCACCGGGCGGGTCTCGGCGGCCGAAGGTCTTGCACTGTACCGGATCACCCAGGAGTCCCTGGCCAACATCGCCAAACACGCGCCGCAGACCGGGCCCGTCGTCACGCTGCGCATCACGCCTGCGACGGCAGAGCTGTCGATCACCAACCGGCTGCCCGTGACGGTGGGTGCGGCTCGAAATTCGGAGGGACGCGGGTTGCACGGTATGCGGCAGCGGGTGGAGTTGCTCGGCGGCGACATCGATGTCGGCCCGGCGCAAGGTAATTGGCACGTGCGGGCGTCGATTCCGTTGACCGACAATGGATCCGGCGGTTTCTCTGGATCCAGCCGGGTACCCTGGTGCACCGGCTGACATGACCACCACCGGCGACACCCCCGATATCACCGTCATCCTGGTCGATGATCAGGAACTGGTCCGCTCCGGGCTGCGCCGGATCCTGCGCCGCAAGGACGGTTTCGTGATCGTGGCGGAGTGTTCCGACGGCGACGAGGTGCCCGCCGCGGTGGCCGAGCACCGGCCCGACATCGTGGTGATGGATCTGCGGATGAAACGGGTGGACGGCATCGAGGCCACCCGCCGGCTCGCCGGTCCGGACGCCCCGCCGGTGCTGGCCCTGACGACCTTCAACGAGGACGAACTGCTGTCCGGGGTGCTACGCGCCGGCGCGGCCGGGTTCGTCCTGAAAGACTCCTCGGCCGAGGAACTCATCCGCGCGGTGCGGGCTGTCGCCGCCGGCGACAGCTACCTCGATCCGGCGGTCACCTCGCGGGTGCTGCAGACCTACCGGCACGCCACCCCGGCGCCTGCGACCGTCGCCGTCGAGGAACTCACGGCCCGAGAGGCCGGTGTGCTGACGCTGATCGCCAAGGGCCGGTCCAACGCCGAGATCGCCGCCGAACTGTTCATCTCCGAGGTGACGGTCAAGACCCACATCGGGCGGATCTTCCTCAAGCTCGGCCTGCGCGACCGCGCCGCGGCGATCGTGTACGCCTACAACCACGGCATCGTGGTGCCGCAGTAGCGGTCAGTCGGCCTCGCCGACGTCGCCCAGGTGCGCTCGCAGAGCGGCCTTCCCGTCGGCCAGGTGGTAGGTGACGCCGGCGATGGCCAGCGTTCCCGCGTTGACCCGCTCGGCGATGGCCGTGGACCGGGCCATCAGCTGCGCGCCGGTCTCGATCACGTGGCGGGCCTCGAACTCGTCGACGCGGGTCAGGCCGTCGCGCCGGCCCAACAGGATCGACGAGGTGACCCGCTCCACCACGTCGCGGACATAGCCGCCCGGCACGGCGCCGTCATCCAGGGCCGAGATGGTGGCCTTGACCGCGCCGCAGCTGTCGTGACCGAGCACGACGATCAGCGGCACATTGAGGATCTCCACGGCGTATTCGATCGAGCCGAGTACGGCCGAGTCGATGACGTGGCCCGCGGTGCGCACCACGAACATGTCACCGAGACCCTGGTCGAAGATGATCTCGGCCGCCACCCGGCTGTCGGCGCAGCCGAACACCACGGCGGTGGGCTTCTGCTCGGAGGCCAGGGCGGCGCGGTGCTCGATGCTCTGACTGGGGTGCACGGGCTGGCCGGCGACGAAGCGCTCGTTACCCTCCTTGAGTGCCTTCCAAGCGGTCACAGGACTGGTATTCGGCATGGCTGCCATTGTGCCCTGCCACGTCCGGACGCATGCGATGAGCCTGCCTCCCGGTGAGTTGATCGCCTGGTTCGACCGCGAGGGCCGCGACCTGCCCTGGCGTGCGGAAGGGGTGAGCGCGTGGCAGATCCTGGTCAGCGAGTTCATGCTGCAGCAGACCCCGGTGGCCCGGGTCCTGCCGATCTGGATCGACTGGGTGGCCCGCTGGCCGACCCCGTCGGCCACCGCCGCGGCCGGGTCGGCCGACGTGCTGCGGGCCTGGGGCAAGCTGGGGTATCCGCGCCGGGCCAAGTGGCTGCACGAGTGCGCCGTCGCGATCGCCCGCGACCACGGCGACGTTGTGCCCGCCGACGTGGCGGCCCTGGTGGCACTGCCGGGCATCGGCAGTTACACCGCCCGTGCGGTGGCCTGTTTCGCCTACCGGCAAGCGGTGCCCGTCGTCGACACCAACGTGCGGCGGGTGATCGCGCGGGCCGTGCACGGCCGCGCCGATGCGGGCTCCCCGGCGCCCGTCCGTGACGAGGCGGACGTCGTCGTGCTGTTACCGGAAGACGCACTGGCGCCGCGCTTTTCGGCCGCACTGATGGAGCTGGGCGCGCTGGTCTGCACGGCCCGCAACCCGAAGTGCGGGGTGTGCCCGCTGAGTCACTGCGCGTGGCGGGCGGCGGGCTTTCCGCCGGGTGACGGTGTGGCCAAGCGGGTGCAGAAGTATGCCGGCACGGATCGGCAGGTTCGCGGCCGCCTGCTGGATGTGTTGCGCGGCAACGATTTTCCGGTGACCCGTGCGCAGCTGGACACCGCGTGGCTCACCGATACCGCGCAGCGCGACCGCGCGCTGGATTCACTGTTGGTCGACGGGCTGGTGGAGCAGACGGCGGACGGCCGGTTCGCGCTCGCCGGCGAAGGCGACGATGGGCGCGAATCTTGATCTGCTCAGCGCTGGCTGCGACAAAAGTCGAGTAGATCTCGCAGAGGACGCAGAACAGATGCCCGGGGGAAGGACTCAGGCGGCGAAGCTGCGGCGGTAGTCCGACGGGGTGACGCCGATGATTCGCCGAAAGTGGTGCCGCAGCAGCGTGGCACTCCCGAAGCCGCTACGCTCGGCCACCCGGTCGATCTCGAGGTCGGTCTCCTCGAGCAGTCGGCGCGCGTAGAGCACCCGCTGATCGGTGATCCACTGCATCGGAGTGGTGCCCGTCTCGTCGACGAACCGGCGGGCGAAGGTCCGCGCCGACATGTTCGCCCGGCGCGCCAGCGTCGCCACAGTGTGCGGTTGCTCCAGGTTGGCGATGATCCAATCCAGCTGGGGGGCAAAGCCTTCCGAGCACCTCGGCGGTATCGGCTGGTCGATGTACTGCCGTTGACCGCCGTCGCGCTGCGGCGGCACGACCATGCGCCGGGCGATGACGTTGGTGGTCGCACTGCCGAGTTCGCGGCGCACCAGATGCAGGCAGGCGTCGATCCCGGCGGCCGTGCCCGCGCTGGTGATCAGGTTGCCGTCATCGACGAAGAGCACGTTGCGGTCCACCCGGGCGGTGGGGTACTGCCGGGACAACTCGTCGGCGTGCATCCAGTGCGTCGTGCAGGGCCGGCCGTCCAGCAGTCCGGCCGCACCCGCGACGAAGGCGCCCGAGCACACGGTCAGGATGATCGATCCGGCATCGGCGGCCGCCCGTAGGGCGTCGAGCGCCGCGCGTGGGTAGCCGGCCGCGCCGGGGTCGTGGATCGCCGGGACGGCAACCAGATCCGCGCCGTGCAGCGCCGACAGGTCGTGATCGGGGACCACCGACGCCCCGACCGACGTCCGTACGGGCACCCCCGCCACCGGGCCGCAGATCTTGAAGTCGAAGTTGGGCACCCCGTCGGCGGTTCGGTCGATGCCGAACACCTCGCAGACGACTCCGAACTCGAACGGCGCCAGGCCGTCGAGCACCAGCGCGCTGACCGTTTCCAGCATGGCAGTATCTTATTGCACAGCGTCAGTGCTGCCACTGTTGGCGGGATCTTTTTGTCAGCATAGTTACTGCCATGAACACACTGATCCAATTCCTGCTCATCCTGGCGGTCCTGCTCGGACCGTTCGCCGTGGTGGCGGCCCTGGCCGGACGTGCCCGCCGTGACGGCCACTTGCGCTGGCATTTCGACCAGTTCCGATTCGCCGCACCGATGGCCGGCCGGCTGTTCTCCGATGATGACGCCGATCTGCGCCGGGTTGAACACGACATCGAGGCGATCCGCACCCGGTTCGACCATCACCGCTAGCCCGTGAGATCCCCCAGGAACGACTCCACCGCGTCGCGATATATCTCGGGGGCATCGTCGTGGACCAGATGACCCGCCTCCGGAGCGCTGACGTATGTTGTGCGATAACCGATTTCGCTCATTCTGCGCATCTGCCCCGGCGGGGTCACCGAGTTGCCCGCCTCGATCAGCAGCGTCGGCACGCGCACCGCGCGCCACTGCTCCCAGTAGTCGCGAGTGCCCCATTGCGCGGCGATCTGCACCCACCATTGCGGCCGGCCGTGCAGCCGCCAACCAGTGTCGGTCCGGTCGAACGCCTCGGCGAAGTACCGGCCGGCCACCGGTCCGAATTCATCGATCACGGCCTGTTCGGTCGGGAACTCGACCGGCAGCGCGTGCACCCAGGGCTCCCACGGCCCGGTGGTGCGCCCGCGGAAGTCCGGTGCCATGTCCTCGACCACCACCGCGGACACCGTTCCGGGCCGGGCGGCCGCCAGACACCATGAGTGCAGGCTGCCCATCGAATGACCGACCAGGATCGCCGGGCCGGGCAGCGCATCGAGCACGTCACCCAGATCGGCGACGAATCGCTCGGTGCTGATCGCCTGCGAATCCGGCACGTCTCGGCCGCGGTGCCACGGCGCGTCGTAGGTGTAGACCGAACCGAATTCCGTCAACCAGGGAATCTGCCGGGACCACGTCGACCCCCGGCCCATCAGCCCGTGCACCAGGACCACCGGTGCACCGGTACCCCCGCGGTAGGTGACGTGGCGCAACGGGTCGACCGGCATACCCCGCACGGTAGCCTTGCCCCATGGCCGTGGTGAAGATCAACGCAATCGAGGTGCCCGAGGGCGCTGGACCCGAACTGGAGAAGCGCTTCGCGCATCGTGCGCACGCCGTCGACAACCAGCCGGGCTTCCTGGGCTTCCAGCTGCTGCGTCCCGTCAAGGGCGACAACCGCTACTTCGTGGTGACGCAGTGGGAATCCGACGACGCCTTCCAGGCCTGGGCCAACGGCCCGGCGATCGAGGCGCATCGTGGCGAGCAAAAGAACCCGGTGGCCTCCGGGGCGTCGCTGCTCGAGTTCGAGGTTGTGCTCGACGTTGCCGGGTCCGACGCGAAGGCTTAGCCGGGTACTGGCGCCGCTCTGCGGCGCCGTCCTGGTCATCGGCTCCGTCGGGGGGTGCACATCGTCATCGACTCCTTCGGCCAGCGCCGGTGACGCGGGTGCACGGATCAGCATCAACACCCCGCAGGGTGTACGCGCCAAGCAGATCGTCGACATGCTCAACTCCGACTGGCCGATCGGCCCGGTCGGGATCAAGACGCTCGCCGCGCCCAACCAGGTCGACTACGTCGGCACGGTCATGGACAACCTGTGGTGGGAACGCCCCTACCGGGTTGCCGGGGTCGACATCCGGGCCGGCGCGGCGACCCTGCACCTGTCGACGTCCTACGGCGCGCGCCAGGACATCGAACTGCACACCGGCGACGACACCCTGGTCGACGGGTTCGCCGTCACCACCGTGCCGCCGGTGATCCACTCCTGGGCCGACGTCGACGCCGCCCTGGCGAACTCCGGCGGCCGCTACTCGTACCGCGTCTCCCGGGTGGTCGACGGCCGCTGCGAGCAGTTCGCCGGATCGAACACCGCCGACTCACTGCCACTGGCGTCCATCTTCAAGCTCTACGTCCTCTACGCCGTGGCGGAGGGCGTCAAGGCCGGCACCGTGTCCTGGGACGACCAGCTGACCATCACCGACGAGGGCAAGACCGTCGGCTCGTCGGCATTCGACAAGATGCCCGCCGGCACCCGGATCTCGGTCCGCACGGCCGCCGGCAAGATGATCGCCAACAGTGACAACATGGCCACCGATCTGCTGATCAACCGGGTCGGCACCCGGGCCGTCGAACGTGCGCTGGCCGACGCCGGCCATCACGACCCAGCCAGCATGACGCCGTTCCCCACGATGCACGCACTGTTCCAGATCGGTTGGGGTGAACCAGATCTGCGGGAGCAGTGGAAGACCGCCGATCAGCGCGGCCGGGCCAAACTGCTCGCCGAGGTCAGCCCGCGACACTACGAACCCGATCCGCTGCGCACGCATTCGCCGGCATCGGCCTACGGGGCCGAGTGGTACGGCAACGCCGAGGACATCTGCCGGGTGCATGCGGCGCTGCAGACGATCGCCACCGGGGCCGCCGCGCCGGTCAAGGAGATCATGTCGAACATCCCCGGCATCGATCTGGACCGGACCCAGTGGCCCTACATCGGGGCCAAGGCCGGAAACCTGCCCGGGGAACTGACGTTCAGCTGGTATGCGGTGGACCGCACGGGACAGCCGTGGGTGGTCAGCCTTCAGACCAACTGGAACCGCTTCCACGGCACCACCACCGGCGGCTGGCTGATGATGATCATCAAGGGCATGTTCGGGATGATCCCGATCCGGTGACCCCGGTCAGGCCCGCACGCGCAGCGTCCAGGCACCCCCGCGGAAATGCAGCAGGGTAGTGCTCACGGGCTCGATATCGATGCGCCAGAACGAGTTTGCCGTCGCGTCGAGGGTCAGCATGATGGCGGCACGGACCACCGCCGGATGGGTGACCGCGGTGATGCGGGACTGCTTGGAGGTGATCGACCCGAGCCAGTCGCGCACCCGGCACATCAGGTCCACCACGGACTCACCACCGTGCGGCGCGGTGCGCGGATCGGTCAGCCAGATGGCCAACTCGGCCGGATCGATGGCCTCGAGGGTCTTGCCGCGCCACGCGCCGAAATCCAGATCGCTCAGCCGCTGATCGATGTCGGCGTCCAGGCCCAGCAACTCCGCCGTCTGGCGGGTGCGCTTCTCGGGCCCGCACTGGGCGCGGGCGACGGGGCCGAGGTCGGCCGCGCCGATCACCTGGCGGTGGCCGAGCCCGTTGAGCGCTTCGTCGATGGGGAACCGTCCGGCCGACAACGCCGAGGTCATCGCATGCGACACGAGTGTCAGCCGGACGATCTTGGTCACCTGATAACACTCCCCTGCCCGCGGCTCCGATGCCGGTAACCTACCCGGCCCCGCCGTCGGTCCCCGCGGAATGGGTGAATGTCAGGACGCGGTCAGCCGCTCTGTTCGCTTTGTGTCCAGCAACCGCGACAGCATCGCGGCGCCGGCCAGTCCGATGGTGGTCCAGATGATCACCTGGGTGCCCAGCGCGAACAACCGGAACTCGTACAGATCCGCCGCCGGGAAACCGGGGAACACGATGGTCCCGGCCGCATCCTCGATGGGCCCGGGTGTCTCGTCGACAGTCGGCAGTACCAGCATCAGGACGGCCACCGCGACGACGTAGGCCGCGCCGGCGAGCAGGGTCGCATTCCAGACCCCGAACCGCGGCGCCAGCTGGCTGCCGAGATACACCGCGGCCACCATCAGCAGCGCGGACAGCGCGACCAACAGGATGTAGAGCAGCGCCCGCTCCTTGATGGTGGTGTCCAGGCTGGTCGCCGGCGGGTTCGGCGGGTACTTCAACGCCGGTACGACCCACAGCGAGATCAGCATGGCCCCGGCCACCAGGACCGACAGCGTCCGGGCGGTGATGTTGTCGGTGCGGCTGTAGACGACGCAGAACACGACGGCGAACAGCGCACCCAGGGCGACGCTGAAGGCCAGCACCCCGAGGCCCATGCCGACCGTCGACTGCACCGCGCGGGTGAACAGCTCCGCGCCCTCTTCGTGGTGGTGGCCGTGTGCGGCAGCGGCCTCCATCGCCTCATGGGCGGCCGCCGAGCCGTCCTCGAAGTCGATGGCCCGCCCGACGATGGGCTCGATGAAGATCTTCGACCAGATGAAGGCCAGTACACCGGCCAGGGCGCCGGCCAGGATGCCGCGCCAGATGACGTGCTTTTCCATGTTCAGTTCTCGATTTCCCGTCGGCCGCGTCAGTGGCAGGGGAAGCCGAGGAGGTGGCGTGCGTCGTGCACGAACTCATGGATGTACATGTTGTCGCCGAAGACCGAGGTGGCGCCCTGGTCCACACCGACGAAGTAGAGCACCAGCAGCGCGAGGAAGGCGGTCAGGCTCAGCCAGGCGACGGCCTTGGCGGCGGACAGGTCGATACCGCGAGCGGTACTGCGCGTCTGTGGTGCGGTCATGTCGGTTTCCTTTCGGGGATCACGCGTCCCGGGTCAGGCGGGGTGACGGGCCGGGGTCTGACTGTGACAGTGGCGCGACCGTTCTGGAGTTACACCAGATTCCTCGACTCGTCGGTTACCGGGCGATCCTACGACAAACGGGCGGCCACCCCCAATGGGGAGTGGCCGCCCGTTCGACATTCGTGCTAATCGGCCGCCGGTGCAACTCCGGCCGATCCCGCGGCCGAGCCCGACGCACCCGCACCGGCGAGGTCCGCGTCCTCGACCGGGCGCGGTTTGGGTGCGCCGCTGAAGGTGAACTTCGCGTCCTCGCCGGAGCCTTCGCCGTCCCAGCCCTCGACGCCGACCGTCACGATCTGACCCGGTCCGACCTCGTCGAACAGGATCTTCTCGCTCAGGGCGTCCTCGATCTCGCGCTGGATGGTCCGGCGCAGCGGCCGCGCACCGAGCACCGGGTCGAACCCGCGCTTGGCCAGCAGCGACTTGGCCTGATCGGTGAGCACCATCTCCATGTCCTTGGCCGCCAACTGCTTGGACACCCGGCCGACCATGAGGTCGACCATCTGGATGATCTCGTCCTGGGTCAGCTGGTGGAAGACGATGATGTCGTCGATCCGGTTGAGGAACTCGGGCCGGAAGTGCTTCTTGAGCTCGTCGTTGACCTTGAGCTTCATCCGCTCGTAGTTGTTCTCCCCACCGCCGGACGTGAAGCCCAGGCCCACCGCCTTGGAGATGTCGGAGGTGCCCAGGTTGGACGTGAAGATCAGCACCGTGTTCTTGAAGTCGACGGTGCGGCCCTGGCCGTCGGTCAGACGGCCGTCCTCGAGAACCTGCAGCAGGGTGTTGTAGATCTCCTGGTGCGCCTTCTCGATCTCGTCGAACAGCACCACCGAGAACGGCTTGCGCCGGACCTTCTCGGTGAGCTGGCCGCCCTCCTCGTAGCCGACGTAGCCCGGAGGGGCACC
Source organism: Mycobacterium sp. (assembly GCF_046330795.1). Lineage (GTDB taxonomy): Bacteria > Actinomycetota > Actinomycetes > Mycobacteriales > Mycobacteriaceae > Mycobacterium. The sequence continues at coordinate 275,619 of NZ_JAXLSA010000004.1, forward strand.
GAACAGCCGCGAGGCGGTGAAGCGGTCGTGGAACTCGCCCATGTCGATCTGGATGAGTGCGTCGTCGTCGCCGAAGAGGAACTCCGCCAGCGCCTTGGACAGCTCCGTCTTACCGACACCGGACGGGCCGGCGAAGATGAACGAACCGGACGGCCGCTTGGGATCCTTGAGCCCGGCGCGGGTACGCCGGATGGCCTTGGAGACAGCCTTGACGGCGTCCTCCTGGCCGATGATCCGCTTGTGCAGTTCGTCCTCCATGCGCAGCAGGCGGGTGGTCTCGGCCTCGGTCAGCTTGAACACCGGGATGCCGGTCCAGTTGCCCAGCACCTCGGCGATCTGCTCGTCGTCGACCTCGGCGACCACGTCGAGATCGCCTGAGCGCCACTGCTTCTCGCGCTCGGCCCGCTGCGCGACGAGCTGCTTCTCCTTGTCGCGCAGGTTGGCCGCCTTCTCGAAGTCCTGCGCGTCGATCGCGCTCTCCTTCTCGCGGCGGGCGTCGGCGATCTTCTCGTCGAACTCGCGCAGGTCGGGCGGCGCGGTCATCCGGCGGATGCGCATCCGGGCGCCGGCCTCGTCGATCAGGTCGATCGCCTTGTCCGGCAGGAACCGGTCGTTGATGTAGCGGTCGGCCAGGGTGGCCGCGGCCACCAGCGCCGGATCCGTGATGGACACCCGGTGGTGCGCCTCGTACCGGTCGCGCAGACCCTTGAGGATCTCGATGGTGTGTTCGACGGTGGGCTCACCGACCTGCACCGGCTGGAACCGGCGCTCGAGGGCGGCGTCCTTCTCGATGTACTTGCGGTACTCGTCCAGCGTGGTGGCACCGATGGTCTGCAGCTCCCCGCGGGCCAGCTTGGGCTTGAGGATGGACGCGGCGTCGATGGCACCTTCGGCGGCCCCGGCGCCGACGAGGGTGTGCAGCTCGTCGATGAACAGGATGATGTCGCCGCGGGTGTTGATCTCCTTGAGCACCTTCTTCAGGCGCTCCTCGAAGTCACCGCGGTACCGGCTGCCGGCCACCAGTGAACCGAGGTCCAGGGTGTAGAGCTGCTTGTCCTTCAGCGTCTCGGGCACCTCGCCGTGCACGATGGCCTGCGCCAGGCCCTCGACGACGGCGGTCTTGCCGACGCCCGGCTCGCCGATGAGCACCGGGTTGTTCTTGGTGCGCCGCGACAGCACCTGCATGACCCGCTCGATCTCCTTCTCGCGCCCGATGACCGGGTCGAGCTTGCCCTCCATGGCGGCGGCGGTCAGGTTGCGGCCGAACTGGTCGAGCACCAGCGACGTGGACGGGGAACCGGCCTCGCCACCGCGCCCGCCGCTGCCGGCCTCGGCGGTCTCCTTGCCCTGGTATCCGCTGAGCAGCTGGATGACCTGCTGGCGCACCCGGGTCAGTTCGGCGCCCAGCTTCACCAGGACCTGGGCGGCAACGCCTTCGCCCTCACGGATCAGGCCGAGCAGAATGTGCTCGGTGCCGATGTAGTTGTGGCCGAGTTGCAGGGCCTCACGCAGGCTGAGTTCGAGCACCTTCTTGGCCCGCGGAGTGAACGGGATGTGCCCGGACGGCGCCTGCTGGCCCTGGCCGATGATCTCCTCGACCTGGCTGCGCACGCCCTCGAGCGAGATGCCCAGCGACTCGAGCGACTTGGCGGCGACGCCCTCACCCTCGTGAATCAGTCCCAGCAGGATGTGCTCGGTGCCGATGTAGTTGTGGTTGAGCATCCGGGCCTCTTCCTGGGCCAGGACGACAACACGACGGGCACGGTCGGTGAATCTCTCGAACATCCGTGATTACCTGCTCTCCTTGATCGGGCGCTCATGCACGATCCGCACGTGGAACAGGGTGCACAGCGCCTTGCCGACCACTGTAGTGGGCATGGCCCCCGGGTGCTTTACCTTGGTGGCCCGCCACGGGATCGACTCGACGGAGCAACGACGGGAACTGCGTAATCGTTTCCCGGATATGGCGGAGGTTCGCGACCAGCGAACGGCACCCCGGCTTCGGCAGGGCGCGCCCGCGGGTCAGGTGGCCGCGTGGAAGGCGTCGATGACGTCGGCCGGGATGCGGCCGCGGGTCGACACGTTGTGACCGTTGCGGCGGGCCCAGTCCCGGATGGCCGCGCTCTGCTCGCGGTCGATGGCCGCCCGGCCGCGGCCCGAACCGCCCGACCGGCCGCGCCGGCGGCCGCCCACCCGGCGACCCGCCTCGACCCACTTCTTCAGGTCGTTGCGCAACGCTTTCGCATTCTTGGCGGAAAGATCGATCTCGTAAGTGACACCATCGACGGAAAATTCGACAGTTTCATCGGCGGCACCCTCACCGTCAAAATCGTCGACCAATGTGACGGTAACCTTTTTTGCCATTAGTGTGCCGACCCTTCTACCTCACGGGATATACACATACGCACGCCCCGAACTCGCGGGAATCACCCGAATGTGGATTGTCGATACCAATGTGCCATATCGAGTGCGGATATTTCAAGAAGCGGGCGTTCCGGCAGGCCGGACGGCACTTATCGCGAGCGCTTGACAATCGGAAAGAGCACCGTTTCCCTAATTGACAAGCCTGTTAAAGCCATCAACAGCCGGTCGATACCCATTCCGGTTCCGGTGGTGGGTGGCATCCCGTACTCCATCGCGGCCAGGAAATCTTCGTCCAGCTGCATCGCCTCGTCATCGCCGGCGGCGGCCGCCACGGCCTGCGCGACAAAACGCTCGCGCTGCACCACCGGGTCGACGAGCTCGGAATAGCCGGTGGCCAGTTCGAATCCGCGGACGTAGAGATCCCACTTCTCGGTCACACCCGCCACACTGCGGTGCTGGCGGGTCAACGGCGTCGTCTCGACCGGGAAATCCTTGACGAATACCGGTGCCCACAATGAATCGCCGACGGTGTGTTCCCACAACTCCTCGACGAGCTTTCCGTGCCCGTAACCGCGGTCACGCGGCAGCTCGAGACCCAATCGGTCGGCAATCTGCCACAGGTGTTCGGCCGAAGTCGACGGGGTTATCTCCTCGTCGAGGGCCGCTGACAGAGAGGGATACATTTGTAACGTCGACCATTCCCCGTCGAGGTCGTACACCGAACCGTCCGGCAGCGGCACTTGCCGGGTTCCGATCGCCTCGTCGGCGACTTCCTGAATTACCTCGCGGGTGATCCGCGCGGAATCCTCGTAGTCCCCGTACGCCTGATAAGTCTCGAGCATCGAGAATTCGGGAGAATGTGTCGAATCCGCGCCCTCGTTGCGGAAGTTGCGATTCAGCTCGAAGACCTTGTCGAAACCGCCGACGACGCAGCGCTTGAGGAACAGTTCCGGCGCGATACGCAGGTACAGATCCGTGTCCAGGGCATTGGAATGGGTGACGAACGGCCGCGCGGCGGCGCCACCGGCCAGCGTCTGCAGCATCGGGGTCTCGACCTCGAGGAACCCGCGGCGCTCGAGGGCCGACCGGACGGCACGCACGACGGCGATCCGGGTCCGGGCGATATCGCGGGCGGCCGGCCGCACGATCAGGTCCACGTAGCGCTGCCGCACCCGGGTTTCCTCGTTCATGTCCTTGTGCGCCACCGGCAGCGGGCGCAGCGCCTTGGCGGCCATCAGCCAGGAGTCACCAAGCACCGACAGCTCCCCGCGCCGCGAACTGATCACCTCGCCGTGCACGAACACGATGTCGCCGAGGTCGACGTCGGCCTTCCAGGCCTCGAGTGCCTGCTCGCCCACGCCGGCCAGGCTGATCATCACCTGTAGCTGGGTGCCGTCGCCGTCCTGCAGCGTGGCGAAACACAACTTGCCCGAGTTGCGGGAGAACACCACCCGGCCGGCGACGCCCACGTCGTCACCGGTCTGGGTGTCCGGTGCCAGCTCGGGATACGCGGCGCGGATCTCGGCCAGCGTGTGCGTGCGCGGCACCGTTACCGGGTACGGTTCGCGACCCTCGGCCAACAGCCGGTCGCGCTTGTCCTGCCGGATCCGGAACTGTTCGGGAAGGTCAGCCTCGCTCACGTCGCGTCAGCCTACTCGAGAGAACACCCCGAGCTTCAATCAAAGTCAGCGCCTGGGACGCTGGTCACGGTTGCGCTCGAACACCAGCCGCAACCCGTCCAGCGTCAGATACCGCTCGAAGCGGGCCGCGGTCTGCAGTTCGGGCAGCATCATCGGCGCGGCGTGCCCCGTGACCACCACGGACACCTCACCGTCGGTGCCGGTGTCGGCCAGGGTGTCCCGGATCCGCCGGATCAACCCGTCGACCAGGCCCGCGAAACCGAACACCGCACCGGACTGCATGCATTCGACGGTGTTCTTGCCGATCACCGACCGAGGCGGGGTCAGTTCCACCCGGCGCAGCGCGGCCGACCGCGCGGCCGCGGCATCGGAGGCCACCCCCACCCCCGGTGCGATCGCCCCGCCCAGGAACTCCCCCTTGGCGGACACCACGTCCACGACGATCGACGATCCGAAGTCGACCACGATGGCCGCCGTACCGAGCTTGTGAAAGGCCGACAGGCAGTTGACGATCCGGTCGGCGCCGACCTCCTTGGGATTGTCGACCAGCAGCGGGATCCCGGTGCGCACCCCCGGCTCGATCAGCACGTGCGGGACCGAGGGCCAGTACTGGTCGAGCATCGACCGGACCTCGTGCAGCACCGACGGCACGGTGGACAGCGCCACCGCACCGGTGAGCCGCTCGGAGTCGTCACCGATCAGCCCGTCGATGGTCAGCGCCAGCTCGTCACCGGTGACCTCCGGTTCGGTGCGAATCCGCCACTGCTGCACCACCTTTGCATGTTCAGCGGCACCCTGGATCAGACCGACGACGGTATGCGTGTTGCGTACGTCGATCGCCAGCAGCACTAGCCCAGCCCCCGGGGCGAGACCAGGCCGGGTGTCCCGGCCGGTACGTACGCGGGGTCGCTCCCCAGCTCGATCGTGCGGTTGTCGGCGTCGACGAACACCACCCGCGGTTGGTACGTGCGGGCCTCCTCGTCCGCCATGGTCCCGTAGGCGATCAGGATGACCAGGTCGCCGGGGTGCACCAGATGCGCTGCGGCACCGTTGATCCCGATGACACCGGACCCGCGGGCGCCGGTGATCACATAGGTCTCCAGCCGGGCGCCGTTGTCGATGTCGACGATGGTGACCTGCTCGCCCTCCAAGAGGTCGGCGGCGTCCATCAGGTCGGCGTCCACCGTCACGGATCCGACGTAGTGCAGGTCGGCATGCGTCACGGTGGCCCGGTGGATCTTGGACTTGAGCATCGTTCGCAGCATCAGTTGCTCCCCCCCAGTTCGACGGCGATGTTGTCCAGCAGCCGGGTGGTTCCCAGCCGCGCGGCGATCAGCACGCGGCCCGGCCCCGCTGCCGGTGCGGGCTCGAGGTCGGGCCCACGCGCCTCCAGGTAGTCGAGCTCGAGTCCCGGCACCGCCTCGATCACCGCCCGGCCGGCGGCCACGGCCGCAGCGGCACCGGTTCCGGCCACGTGCCGGGCGGCCACCAGTGCCGCGAACAGCGCCGTGGCCCGCTCCCGCTGTTCGGCGTCGAGGTAGCGGTTGCGGGAGGACAGCGCCAGCCCGTCGGGTTCACGCACGATCGGCACCCCCACGATGCGGACGCCGACGTTGAGGTCGGCGACCATCTGGCGGACGAGAACCAGTTGCTGGTAGTCCTTTTCGCCGAAGTACGCCTGATCGGGCCGGATGATGTCGAGCAGTTTGAGCACCACGGTGAGCATGCCGGCGAAGTGGGTCGGTCGCGCGGCGCCCTCCAGCTCGGCGCCCAGCGGGCCCGGGTGGACCGACGTCCGTGGTCCGTCGGGATACATCGCGGCGGCGGTCGGGGCGAACAGGAGTTCCACCCCCTCGGAGCGCAGCAGTTCGACGTCTGCGTCCAGGGTTCGCGGGTAGGCGTCCAGGTCCTCGCCGGGCCCGAATTGCAGCGGGTTGACGAATATCGACACCGCGACAACGGATCCCGGTACGCGCTTGGCCATCCGCACCAGCGTCAGGTGGCCGTTGTGCAGGGCGCCCATCGTCGGGACCAGCACCACCCGGCGACCGGCCATCCGCAGCGCCCGGCTCACCGCGGCGGCATCCGCCGGGGAATTGTACGTATTCAATTGTCCGGCAACGAATTTGGGTGATACATTGGTCATCGTTCGAGCACCTCGAATACCTCCTCGGGAGCGTGCGCGCGCTGCGCGGTGCGCAACGCCGCGGTGCGGTAGGCCTCGGCCAGACCGGGGTCGACCTCGCGCAGCGCCGCCAGGTGGCGCGCCACCGCCGGGGCGTCACCGCGCGCCGCCGGTCCGGTCAGCGCCGCCTGGCCGCGCTGCAGCGTGTTCTCCAGCGCGGCGCGGGCCAGCGGTGCGATCACCCGCTCGGCGATGCCCGCCGGGTCGTCGACGACGGTCTCCTGGCCGAGCAGTTCGGCGCCCCACAACGCAGCCCGCAGGGCCTCGAGCGCATCCCCGATCAGGGTCACCAGGTGATTGGACGCGTGCGCCAGGGCCGCGTGGTACAGCGCCCGGGCATCCTCACGGACGCGGAACGGCTCGCCGCCGATCTCGAGGACCAGCGCCTGCGCAATGGCATAGCCGATCTCGTCGGCGGCGGTGATCCCGAAGCAGGTGTCGGCCAGCCGCGCGATGTCCTCGTCGGCCCCGGTGAAGGTCATCGCCGGATGGATCGCCAGCGGCACGCAGCCCCGTTCGGTCAGCGGGCCCAGCACGGCGACACCGTTGGCGCCGGACGTGTGCACCACGATGGTGCCCGGTTTGACCGCCCCGGTGGCCGCCAGCCCGGACACCAGCCCGGCCAGTTCGGCGTCCGGCACCGCCAGGATCAGCAGTTCGGCGTCGGCGGCCACCTCGTCGGGTGGGCGGATCAAGGTGTCGGGCAGGTACCGTTCGGCGCGCCGCAGGGAGGCCGCCGACACCGCGCTGGCCGACACCACGACATGGTCGGCACGCTCGAGCGCGACTCCCAGTGCCGTGCCCACGCGGCCGGCGGAGATGAGCCCAACCTTCAGGCGTGCCGGGCGCAGCCCCTCGACATGACCCGACTGCGGCATGCAGACGACCTCTCGAGTTCTCGTATGACCCGATCCAGTCCCACTCGGGGTACCGGTCGAAACGGTTCTGGAAAGGGTAGCTCAGTCCTCGCGGCGCCTGCGCCGGCCGCCCGCGGTGGGGCCGCTGTGCTGCAGGCGGGCCAGCAGTTCGGCCACCGACTGGCCCCCGGTGGGCGCGTCGTCGTCGGCGGCGCCGTGCCGCGGGACGGTCTCGGGTTCCGGCGGCGGCGCGTGCCGGCCGCGCCGCTCGGGCTGGGGTGCCGCCGGAGCGGATTCCGCGCCGTTGCGCCGGGTGGCCGGCGGCGGCGCGGACGGCATCCACTGCGCCGGTGCGGGCGGGGTGGCGGGAACCGGTGGGATCCAACGGGTCTGCTCGACATCGCGGACCTCGTCGCGGCGGGGCTCGGGGTCGGCGGCGCGATGCTGGGCGACCGGCTGGGCACCGGTGAACAACGGTTCCTCCGGCACGTCGATGATCGGGCTCTCGGCGGTGTCCTCGGTGTCGGAGTGGGCGGGGCGCTCGGCGGGGGCCGCACCGACGAAGATGTCCTCGACGTCCTCCGTCTCGGTGATCCGGGTGCTGGACACCCGGTCCGGGCGCGGCGGCGCATCCGGGATACCTGCCGGGCCCGACCAGCCGACCGAGCGCGGGGCGGTGGTGCGGTCGTGTTCGATGGCCGGCCGGTGCGACAGATCGGCGTCGAACAGGATCTCCAGGTGGGTGCGCAGGGCGGACAGCTCCGCCCGCAACGCGGCCACCTCTTCGTTCGTCTCGGCACGTGCCTCGTGCGCGAGTTCGCGGCGCAGGTGGGCCTCGACGTTCAGCTCGTATTCGCGCCGCGCGGAGATCTCGCGGTCCAGCTGCAGGTTGTAGACGGTCTTGAGGTCGCGGGCCTTGGCCTGGTCCAGATCGGCCTGCCGGCGGTAGGTCACCGAAACGAAGGCGGCGACCACCGCCGCCCACAGGGCCAGCAACAGGCCCAGGCGCAGCAATTCGATCCGGCTGGTGAACACCAGCGCCGTGCTGGCGCCGATGGCCAGGACCAGCAGGGCCGTTAGCAGCGCCCAGCCCGGCCGACGACCACCACGGCGCGCTCGATCGCCGCGGTGGGGTTCACTCATGGCCTGACTGTACCGCCGAGAGCTGGCCGAACCCGTTGCGCCAACCGGCATTTCTCAATGTTGTTATCGCGGTCCCGCGTCGTCGGTGCGGCACGGCGACTACTCCGGCGCGGTCTCGCCGGGTTTGCCGGCGCTCCCGGCGGGATCCTGTGGATCCTGCGGCGGGGACTTGCAGGAATGCTGCAACCACAGCGCGGCGGCGACGAGCGCCAGCGCGCACACCGCGGCCACCACGGCACCGGCGGTGTCGGCGGCCGCCACCCGCAACTCCCCGCGGCGCGGCAGCAGATAGGCCAGCACCCCGATCCACCAGCCGAGCACCAGGGCGCCCACCCACGCCGACGCCTGCGCGATCACGACACTGCGGGCCACCGCGATGGGATGCAGTCGATCGCCGCCCTCACCGATCTCACCCGCGCCGACCTTGGCGCGCACGTAGCCACCCCAGGCCGCCTCGGCGGCGGCGATCGCGGCCAGCGACAGTCCGGTCCAGACGGTCAACGGCGGGAACCACCGGTAGAGCCACAGCACCAGCACGTAGGCGACCACCGCCGTCGCGATCACGGTGGCGGCCAGGTCCCGGGTGCGGGTGGGGCTCACGCGTGCAACTCCAGACCGGTCGGGCGCACGCCGGTGCGCTCGGCCGGGTCCAGTTCGGCCAGCAACCGGGCGACGGGGCGGTCCGTGTCGGTGACGGGCAGCTGCGCATCGGGCTCCACGTCCAGCCACGGGATGAGGACGAACGCCCGCAGGTGCGTCAGCGGGTGCGGCAACGTCAGGCCGTCACTGCGGGAGACCACCTCACGCAACGTGCCGTCGGGGTCGCGCTGCTGGACCCGAACCAGGTCGACGTCCAGCGTGCGGGGACCCCATTTCTGGCCGCGGACCCGGTCGGCGGCGCGTTCGGCCGCCTGTGCGAAGTTCAGCCAGTCGTGGGCGTCGCGCCGCGGATCCTCGGCCACCACCACGGCGTTGAGGAAGGGGCCCTGGTCGACGCCGCCCCACGGGTCGGTCTCGTACACCGGTGAGACGGCGACGACGTCCTCGCCGAGCGCGTCGATAACCGACTGCAGCCGGCCCAACCGGTCACCGAGATTGGATCCGATGGACAGGACCACCCGGCTCATGAGGGGCTCCCCCCGCCACCCCGCCCGATGTCGCTCCCACCACCCCGCCCGCCGCGGCGGGATCGTCGCGCGGTGACGGCAACATCGTTGAACTGCAACGGAATCGGCGCCGACGGTTTGTGCACCACCACCTCGACGGCATGGACCCGCTGATCCGCCATCACGTCCTCGGCGATCTCGGCGGCCACCGTCTCGATGAGGTTGCGCGCCGGTCCCGCGACGATCGCGGCGGCGCGCTGGGCCAGGGTGCCGTAGTCGTAGGTGTCGGCCAGCTGATCACTGGCGGCCGCGGCGGCCAGGTCGATCCACACCGTGATGTCGACGACGAAGTCCTGGCCATCCCGGCGCTCATGCTCGAAGACACCGTGGTTCCCGCGAACGGTCAAGCCGCGCAGTTCGATTCGGTCAGCCACCGCCACCTCCGGAATTCCACGCGGCGAGTACCGCGAGTGCGTCGACCGACGCGGTCACGTCGTGCACCCGCACACCCCACGCCCCGTGGCCGGCGGCCAGTGCGGAGACGACGGCGGTGGCCGTCTCCCGGCCGTCCGGTGGGCGCGGTTGCCCGTCATCAGCGGCCAGCAGGGCGCCGAGGAACCGCTTGCGCGACGCCCCGATCAGCACGGGAATGCCGGTACCCACGAGTTCGGGCAGCGCATGCAGCAGCGCCCAATTGTGTTGCGCGGTCTTGGCGAAACCGAGCCCGGGGTCGATGATCACCCGCGCCGGGTCCACCCCGGCGGCCACCGCGGCGTCCACGGCGCCCAGCAGTTCGGCGCGCACCTCGGCGACGACGTCGCCGTAGCCGGGCACCCGGTGCGGATCGCCGGCCGAGACCGACCGCCAGTGCATCAGGATCCACGGCACCCCGGCCGCGGCCACCACACCGGCCATCGCGGGGTCGGCGCGCCCGCCCGACACGTCGTTGACGATGGCCGCCCCGTTGTCCAGCGCCGCCCGGGCCACCTCCGCGTGCATGGTGTCGATGCTGACCGTCAATCCTTGGGCGGCAAGCGATTTGACGACCGGGATGACGCGGGCGATCTCGACGGCCGCATCGACGCGGACCGCACCGGGCCGGGTGGACTCACCGCCGACGTCGACGATGTCGGCACCGTCGGCCGCCAGGCGCAGTCCGTGTTCGACGGCCGCCGCAGGGTCCAGGTAGCGGCCCCCGTCGGAGAAGGAGTCGTCGGTGACGTTGACGACCCCCATGACCTGTGTGCGCATAGGACTCACTTGCGCAGGATCAGATCCAGCGCCTCGGCTCGAGATGCCTTGTCGGTCTTGAACTGTCCGCGGACGGCCGACGTGGTGGTCACCGCTCCGGGCTTGCGCACCCCGCGCATCGCCATGCACAGGTGCTCGGCCTCGACCACCACGATGACGCCGCGCGGATCGAGCTTGCGCATCACCGCATCGGCGATCTGACCGGTGAGGCGTTCCTGGACCTGCGGGCGCTTGGCGTACAGGTCGACCACCCGGGCGATCTTCGACAGCCCGGTGACCCGGCCGTCGACGCCCGGGATGTAGCCCACGTGCGCGACGCCGTGGAAGGAGACCAGGTGGTGCTCGCAGGTCGAGTACATCGGGATCTGCTTCACCAGCACCAGCTCGTCATGCTGCTCGTCGAAGGTGGTGTTCAGCACGTCGTCGGGATTCTCGTAGAGCCCCGCGAACACCTCGCGATAGGCCCGGGCCACCCGCGCCGGGGTGTCGATCAGGCCGTGCCGGTCCGGGTCCTCGCCGAGCGCCAGGAGCAGTTCACGTACTGCGGCTTCCGCGCGGGCCTGATCGAAGACCCCGAGGGTGGGGAGCCCTTCCGGAGAGCCGGACGGCGCTTCGGACACCTCTGTGGACATATTCCCCTCCGTGGTCGTGGTCAGCCGTGCGCCGGCGGATGCGGCGGAGTGTTGGCGCGGTCGGGCGGGTCGGCCTGATGGCGGCCATGAGGCTCCGGGTGGTGACCATGGTTCGGCTGGGGCTGCGGCGGGTACGGCTGCCCCGGCGGGGGCTGCCAGGCCGGCGGCTGGCGATACCCCGGTGGGTACCCGTAGCCATACGGCGGCTGATCCGGCGGGGGCCAGCCCGGGGCGTGCCAGCCCGCGGGGGCGCCGTAGTCGGGCTGTGTCGGCCCGCCGTCATGACCGCCGCCGTTGGAGCCGTTGCGGCCGGGCGCTCCGTTGGAGCCGTTGGGCCCTGATTGGCGGGCCGCCTCGGCGGCCGCGATGGCCGACTTGAACGCCGGTTCCGGCACCGGCTTCGGCCACTCCTCACCCCGCTCGATGGCCAGCTCGCCGGGGGTTTTGATGGGTGGCTTGTCGGACGGGATCCGGCCGCCGAAGTCGTCGAACGCCGTGATGCGCGGCCGCTTGCGGACCTCGCCGAAGATCTTCTGCAGCTCCGGCCGGTGCAGGGTCTCCTTCTCCAGGAGCTCACCCGCCAGCGCATCGAGGGTGTCGCGGTACTCCGACAGGATCTCCCAGGCCTCGGTGTGCGCGGCCTCGATGAGTTTGCGGACCTCGTCATCGATGTCGCGGGCCACCTCATGGCTGTAGTCGGCCTGCGTCCCCATCGTGCGGCCCAGGAACGGATCGCCGTGCTCGGTCCCGTAGCGCACCGCGCCGAGCTTGGCGCTCATGCCGTACTCGGTCACCATCGCCCGGGCGATCTTGGTGGCCTGGTCGATGTCGGAGGACGCCCCGGTGGTGGGCTCACGGAAGACCAGTTCCTCGGCAGCGCGCCCGCCCATCGCGAACACCAGCCGAGAGATCATCTCCGACCGGGTCATCAGACCCTTGTCGTCCTCGGGCACGGCCATCGCATGACCACCGGTGCGGCCGCGGGCCAGGATGGTGACCTTGTAGATCGGCTCGATGTCCGGCATCGCCCATCCCGCCAACGTGTGGCCGGCCTCGTGGTAGGCGGTGATCTTCTTCTCGTGCTCGCTGATGATGCGGCTCTTGCGTCGCGGCCCGCCGACCACGCGGTCGACGGCTTCCTCGAGCGCGGCACCGGTGATGATGGTGCCGTTCTCGCGGGCGGTCAGCAGCGCGGCCTCGTTGATCACGTTGGCCAGATCGGCGCCGGACATCCCCACCGTCCGCTTCGCCAGGCCGTCCATATCGGCGTCCGGCGCGATCGGCTTGCCCTGCGAGTGCACCCGCAGCACCGCCTTGCGGCCGGCCAGGTCGGGATTGGAGACCGGGATCTGGCGGTCGAAGCGGCCGGGGCGCAGCAGCGCCGGGTCCAGGATGTCGGGCCGGTTGGTGGCGGCGATCAGGATGACGCCCTGGCGGTCGCCGAAGCCGTCCATCTCGACCAGCAGCTGGTTGAGTGTCTGTTCGCGTTCGTCGTGCCCACCGCCGAGGCCCGCGCCGCGCTGACGGCCGACCGCGTCGATCTCGTCGACGAAGATGATGCAGGGACTGTTCTGCTTGGCCTGTTCGAACAGATCACGCACCCGGGAGGCGCCGACGCCGACGAACATCTCGACGAAGTCCGAACCGGAGATGGTGAAGAACGGCACGCCGGCCTCGCCGGCCACGGCGCGCGCCAGCAGCGTCTTGCCGGTGCCCGGCGGACCGTAGAGCAGCACGCCGCGCGGGATCTTGGCGCCCAGCGCCTGGTAGCGCGCCGGGTTCTGCAGGAAGTCCTTGATCTCGTAGAGCTCCTCGACCGCCTCGTCGGCGCCGGCGACGTCGGCGAACGTGGTCTTCGGCATGTCCTTGGACAGCTGTTTGGCCCGCGATTTGCCGAAGCCGAAGCCCATCCGGCCGCCGGACTGCATCCGGGAGAACATCATGAACAGGCCGACCAGCAGGAGCAGCGGCAGCATGTAGATCAGCAGGGACCCGAGCATGCTGCCCTGGTTCACCACGGTGTTCACCTGGGTGTTCTTGGCCTGCAGCGCGTCGAACAGGTTGACCGCGTAGCCCGTCGGGAACTTGCTGATGACCTTGGCGGAGTCGGACGTGTCGGAGTTGCCGCTCTTCAGGTCGAGCCGGACCTGCTGTTCGCGGTCGTCGATCTGGGCGCTCTTGACGTTGCCGTCGTGGATCTGGGTCATCGCGACGGAGGTGTCGACCTGCTTGTAGGAGCGGGTGTCGTCGCCGAAGTAGAAGAAGGACCACCCCAGCAACAGGACCACGGCAATCACCGTGAGCGTGCGGATGACATTCTTTCGGTTCATCGTTGGTGTCGATTCATCGATCTGTTTCGCCCGGCATCGCTGACTGCCCGGCCCCGGTCCTTCCAATGCGCATCAAATGTTCAGGCTACCGCTACCTCAACGATCAGCAGTTCCCACATTGGAGAAATCGTGTGCTTCGGTAGAGGGGTGCCGGACAACACGGATAACCCCACGTCCGTCCAGGTGCACACCACCGGCGCGGTGCGCCTGGCGGTCACCCGGGCGGGCCGGCCGGACGCACCCGTGGTGGTGCTGGCGCACGGCTTCCCCGAACTGGCATACACCTGGCGGCACCAGATTCCGGTACTGGCCGCGGCCGGCTACCAGGTGCTGGCACCCGACCAGCGGGGATACGGGCGCTCGTCGTGTCCGGCCGACGTCGCCGCCTACGACATCCACGCGCTGACCGGCGATCTGGTCGCCCTGCTGGATTCGGTGGGAGCCGAGCGGGCCGTCTTCGTCGGACACGACTGGGGCGCGACGGTGGTGTGGAACGTGGCCCAACTGCACCCCGACCGGGTGGCGGCGGTGGCCGGGCTCAGCGTGCCGCCGGTCCCCCGGCCGCGAACCAGGCCGACCGAGGCGTTCGGCAAATTCGGCGACGACTTCTACATCCTGCGGTTCCAGGAGCCGGGCGTCGCCGACGCCGAACTGGGCGCCGACCCGCGGGCCACCCTGCACGCGCTGCTGGCCGGTGCACCCGACGCGCCGCTGCCGGACTGGCTGAGCGCGGCCGACCTCGACTTCTACGCGTCCGAGTTCACCCGGACGGGTTTCACCGGCGGGCTGAACTGGTATCGCAACATGGACCGCAACTGGGCGACCACCGAGCCGACCACCATCGCGGTGCCGGCCCTGTTCATCGGCGGCCGGGCCGATCCGGTGCTCGGGTTCACCCGGACCGACCGGGCCCGCGAGGTGGTCACCGGTCCGTACCGCGAGGAGTGGCTCGACGGGGCCGGACACTGGATCCCGCAGGACCACGCGGCGGACGTCAATCGAATTCTGTTGGAGTTCCTCGACTTCTGCGGTTGGTGAGCCGCTACGTTGTGGCGCATGCATGGATGCTGCGGCGGCGAGGGACACGGGAACGGGGATCTTGTCGGGGCGGTGTCCCGGCGGGCGGCACTGACCGCGGCGGGTTCGGCGGTGCTCGGCGCGGGCCTGCTGAGCGCCTCGACGGGCATCGCTGCGGCCCAACCGGCCGCGGCCCTGCCCGAGAACGCGTTGATCACCCTGGGCGTACAGGCCGGGCCACCGCCGATACCCAACCGGATCGGCATCTCCTCGGCACTCAAGATCGGCACCGACGTCTACGTGATCGACTGCGGGCTGGGCTCGCTGAACGCCTTCGCCAATGCGGGACTGAAGTTCGCGGACCTGAAGTCGATGTTCATCACCCACCTGCATGCCGACCACATCGTCGACTACTACAGCTTCTTCCTCAGCGGCGGCGCCGCGGCACGGCCGGGACGCGCCGCCGTTGCGATCTACGGACCCGGCCCGGCCGGTGGGTTGCCGCCCAGCGAGGTCGGCAACCCCGACCCGCCCACCGTCGCGCCCGGCAACCCGGCACCGGGCCTGGCCGCCACCACCGCCGCCCTGCAGCAGGCGTTCGCCTACACCAGCAACATCTTCATCCGGGACAACGGCGTCGCCGACATCGCCGCGTTGATGGACGTGGTCGAGATCGCTGTCCCACCGGGACCGAACTACCTCGACCGCTCGCCCCGGATGGACCCGTTCCCGGTGATGTCGGACGAAAATGTCGCCGTCACAGCAACTTTGGTTCCCCACTACGACGTCTACCCGGCGTTCGCGTTCCGCTTCGACATCCACCGGCCCGCGGTCTCGGTCACGTTCTCGGGCGACACCACGGTGTCGGAGAACCTGGTGACCCTGGCCCGGGGCACCGATGTCCTGGTGCACGAGTCGATGTTCAGTCTCGATTCGGCGTTCTACGGTGGCCGATTCCCGACGGACTACCTGGTGCGGTCGCACACGTCGGCCGAACAGGTCGGACAGGTGGCGGCGCAGACCGGGCCGCGGCACCTCATCGTCAGTCATTACGACCCGCCCGATCTGCCGGAGGCCCGGTGGCTCGGCGAGATCCGGAAGAACTTCGCGGGCCGGACCACCATCGCCACCGACGGTCAGGTTTTCCCGCTGTGATCGCCTAAGGTCTGACGCATGCGAGTTGTCATGCTGTTCATCGGTGTACTGCTGGCGGGCGCGCTGGTGTCGGGGTGCGATTCC
Source organism: Mycobacterium sp. (assembly GCF_046330795.1). GTDB lineage: Bacteria > Actinomycetota > Actinomycetes > Mycobacteriales > Mycobacteriaceae > Mycobacterium. The sequence goes on from NZ_JAXLSA010000004.1 coordinate 291,383, forward strand.
AAGCCGGCCGCGCCACCGGCCGGCGGCGCCGCCCGCCAGGTCACCGTCGTCGGCAACGGCAAGGTCGACGGCGCGCCCGACACCCTGACCGCCAACGCGACGGTCACCTTCACCGGATCCGACGTCACGGTGGCGATGAACCAGACCAACGAACGCCAGCAGGCCGTCGTCGAGGCGCTGGTGACCGCCGGCGTCGACCGCAAGGACATCGCCACCAGCAACGTCACCCTGCAATCGCAGTACGGCTCCGACGGGACGACCGTCACCGGATACCAGGCCAGCAACGTCTTCACCGTGACGGTCCGCGACCTGAGCACCGCCTCGCGGGTGCTGGCCGTGATCACCAGCACCGGGGGCAACGCCACCCGGCTGAACTCGGTGAACCTGTCCATCAACGACGATTCGCAACTGCTGCGTGACGCCCGGGCACGCGCCTTCAACGACGCCAAGGACCGCGCGCAGCAGTTCGCCGACCTGTCCGGGCTGAAGCTCGGCAACGTGCTGTCGATCGCCGAGGTTCCCGGCGCCGTCCCGCCGATGCCCGTGCCGATGCCGCGCGGTCCGATGGCCGACGCCGCGGTGTCGGCGGTGCCGATCGAACCGGGTCAGCAGACGGTGAGCTTCCAGGTCACCGCCGTGTGGGAACTGGTCTGAGGACCGCTCAGCCCGCGGCGAACACCGTCACCGGCAACCCGTTGAGCACCGCGGTGCCCGACAGCGGATCCAGCAGCGTGCCGTCGTTGAGCTGATTCACGTTGGCGCCGGGCTGTGCCGCGGCGACCGTCTGCCGGGTGCCGTCCTGACCGTGCCCCCAGCCGTGCGGCAGGGACACCACCCCCGGGCGGATGGTGTCGGTGACCTCGACGGGCACGACGATCTCGCCGCCGGCGCCCTTGACCACGGCACTATCTGTGTCATCCCCGATGCCGAGCCGGCGCGCGTCGTCGGGATGGATGTGCAATGTGCACCGGTTGGTGCCGCCGGCCAGCGCCGGCAGATTGTGCATCCAGCTGTTGTTGGACCGCAGATGCCGGCGCCCGATCAGCACCAGTTCAGTTGTGCTGCAATTGATTCGGTCGCGCAGCCGGGCGGTCTCGGCGACCAGCGACGCGGGGGCCAGCTCGACCTTGCCGCTCGGCGTGCGCAGCACCACGGGCAGCCGGGGCGCCAACGGCCCGAGATCGACGCCGTGCGGTTCGTCCAGCAGGCGCTGCAGGGTCAGCCCGCCGGGCGTGGCCCCGAACCCGTCACCGTATGGGCCCAGCCGCAACATCATGTCGAGCCGGCGTTCGTAGCCGCGGTCGCCGGTGAGCATCGCGGTCAGTTCGTCGACGTCCCGGCCGGCCACGGGCGAATGCGGGTCCGCGGTCTCCTTGGCCAGGGTCGCCGCGATCACCTGACCGTCGACCAGCGCGGGATCCCCGTCCGGCCCGGCGCCGTAGAGGATCAGCGCAATCCGCGACAGGATCTCCGCCTCGTCGGGCCGGCCCTCCTCGAGGGCCAGTACCGGTGGTGAGTACCGCGCGTTCGCCCGGACGGCGAGGTTGTTCAGCGCGAAATCGAAATGACCGCACTGGCTGGGCGGGGGCGGCGGCAGGATCACGTCGGCGTGGCAGGTGGTCTCGTTGAGGTAGGGGTCGATGCTGAGCATGAAGTCGATCCCGTCGAGCGCCCTGGCCAACCGGTCGCCGTCGGGCGCCGAGAGCACCGGGTTGCCCGCGATGGTGATGACCGCGCGGAGCTGGCCGTCGCCCGGTGTGTCGATCTCCTCGGCCAGGGCGGCGGTCGGGAACTCCGAGGCCGTCTCCGGATACCCGGACACCCGGCTGTGCCAGCGGCCGGTGGCGAATCCGCGGCCGGGCCGGGGCGGCCGGGGCGCCGGGGCGGTCGGACCGAGCGGGAACATCGCCCCGCCCGGGCGGTCCAGGTTGCCGGTCAGCACGTTGACGACGTCCACCAGCCAGCTGCCCAGGGTCCCGAATTCGACGGTCGACGTGCCGATGCGCCCGTACACCGCGGCCGACGGCGAGGTCGCGATGTCGCGCGCCAACTGCCGGATGTCTTCTGCCGCAACACCGCAACTGCCGGTGACGGCTTCGGGTGGGAAGTCGGCGGCCAGGGCGCGCACGGTTTCGACACCGGTGACGTGTTCGGCGATACCGCCGAGGTCGGCGGTCACCAGGTCCTCGTCGAACAGCACGTGCACCACGGCGAGCAGCAGCAGCCCGTCGCTGCCCGGCAGCGGCGCCAGATGCCGGTCGGCCAGCGCGGCGGTGCGGGTGCGGGCCGGATCGATGACCGTCAGCCGGCCGCCCCGTCGGCGCAGGGCCCGCAGCTTTCCCGGGAAGTCGGCCGCCGTGGCGAGGCTGCCGTTGGACACCATCGGGTTGGCGCCGATCACCACCAGATGGTCGGTCCGGTCGATGTCGGGCACGGTGAACGCGAACGGGTTGCCGAACATCAGCCCCAGGGCGACCTGCTTGGGCATCTGGTCCAGGGTGCTGGCGCTGAACACGTTGCGGGTGCGCAGGGCCTTGATGACCACCGGGGGATACAGTGCCCCGGCCATCGTGTGGGCGTTCGGGTTGCCCAGGTAGACCCCCACCGACGGACCCCCGTATTCGGCGACCACCGCGCCGAGGCGCTCGGCGACCGTCGCGAACGCCTCGTCCCAGTCCACCTCGGTCAGGACGCCGTCGCGGCGCACCAGCGGCCGGCGCAACCGGTCCGGGTCGCCGTCGAGCTCCCCGAAACTGGCCCCCTTGGGGCAGACGAACCCGGCGCTGAACACGTCGTCGGCGTCGCCGCGGGCCGCGGTGATGTGGGCGACCGGGTCGGCTTCATCGATGGTCAGGCTCAGACCGCAGGTGGCCTCGCAGAGTGGGCAGATGCGCAGCGCGGTACGGGTCATGTGAGCCTTCTCAGAGCGTGTAGACCTTGGGGTCCAGGGTGCCGATGTAGGGCAGGTCGCGGTAGCGCTCGGCGTAGTCCAGGCCGTAGCCCACCACGAACTCGTTGGGGATGTCGAAGCCGATGTAGGCGACGTCGACGTTGGCCTTCATCGCCTCCGGCTTGCGCAGCAGCGTGCACACCCGCAGCGAGCGGGGATGCCGGGTGGCCAGGTTGCGCAGCAACCAGGACAACGTGAGCCCGGAGTCGATGATGTCCTCGACGATCAGCACGTCGCGGTCGTGGATGTCGCGGTCGAGGTCCTTGAGGATGCGGACCACCCCCGACGACGACGTCGAGGATCCGTAGGAGCTGACGGCCATGAACTCCAGCTGGGTCGGCACCGGGATGGCGCGGGCCAGGTCGGTGACGAACATGACGGCACCCTTGAGCACCGTCACCAGCAACAGGTCCTGGTCCCCACCCGCGTCGCGGTGATCCTGGGCCACCAGCTCGGCCAGCTCGGCCGTGCGCGTCCTGATCTGTTCTTCGGACAACAGGACCGACTTGATGTCCCCCGAGTACAACTCGGGTGTGTGGGCTGGCACGGCACTAGGTTGCCATGCCGGGGGCGGGAGAACCACCCAGTGGTTCGGAATACAGCATCAGCACGCCGTCGCGACGTCCGGCGAACAACCGCTGCCCGGCCAGTTCGCTGCCCACCGCGACACCGCCCTGCCCCTTCCAGGCCACCACCAGCGCATCGACGGCCAGGATCTGTTTGGCGGTCAGCCGCACCGCGCCGCCGGCCCGCAGCCAGCCGCGGATGACCCGCAGCCGGATCGGTTCCGGCAACGGGGCCAGCGCGGCAACCGGCAGTCCCGGCCCGCCGTCCGCGGCCCGGCTGCCGGCCAGGGCCTGATCGGCCAGGGCATCCAGAAGATCGCCGTCGGACCGCAGTGCGGTGGCGGTCCGGGCCAGCGCCTCGGCCACCCCGCCGCCGAGGACCTCCTCGAGCAGGGGTAGCACCTCGGCCCGCAACCGCACCCGGGTGTAGCGCGGATCGTCGTTGTGCGGATCGCGCCACGCGGTGATGCCCAGTTCCGCGCACGCCGCCTCGGTGTCCGCCCGGCGCAGCGCCAGCAGCGGGCGGCACCAGGGCGCGTCGTAGGGCCGGATCCCGGCGATCGAGCGCGGTCCCGATCCGCGGCCCAGGCCCAGCAGCACGGTCTCGGCCTGATCGTCGAGCGTGTGGCCGATCAGCACCGGAGCGCCGGTCCGGGCGTGCTCCAGCGCGGCGTAGCGCGCCGTGCGCGCCGCACCCTCGGGGCCGCCTACCGTTCCGACCTGAACCGGAATAATCTGTGCGCCAACGCATCCCAACGACATGGCCAACTCGGCGGCGGACCGGGCCACCGCATCGGAGCCGGGCTGCAGGCCGTGGTCGACGATCAGCGCGGTGGTGGGCCGCTCGCCGGCCGCGGCCGCCGTCAGCGCCAGTGAATCCGGACCGCCGGACAGCGCGACGCACCATCGGTCGACATCGGGCAGGTACGCCGCGGCGAAGTCGCGCACGGCGGAGCGCACCCGGTTCAGAGCACCCGGTCGATCCATCGCTGCGGCTGGTCGATCTCGTCGGGCAGGGGCAGCGTCGCCGGCCCTTCCCAGACCCGGTTGAACCCGTCCATCCCCACCCGGCCGACGACGTCGTCGACGAATGCCTTGCCGCGGGTGTACTGCGACAGCTTGGCGTCGATGCCCAGCAGCGCGCGCAGAATCCGTTGCAGCGGAGGCTGTTTGCGCTGCCGCCGGGCATCGAAGCGGTTGCGGATGGTGGCGACGGTGGGCACCACGGCCGGCCCGACCGCGTCCATGACGTGGTCGGCGTGGCCCTCGAGCAGCGTGCCGAGCACCAGCAGCCGGTCCAGCGCCGCGCGCTGCGATTCGGACTGCACCGCGCGCATCAGGCCCAGCACCCCGCGCTCACTGGGGTCCTCCGGGCCGACGTTCTCCCGGTCGCGCCGGCTGCGCAGATGCGCGACCAGCCGGCCGGCGACCGCGCCGACATCCTCGCTCATGTCCTGGGTCAGCGTGCCCAGCTGACTCGACATGTATTGGGCCAGCCAGGGATTCGCGGTGAACTGCACCCGGTGGGTGACCTCGTGCAGGCACACCCAGAGCCGGAAGTCGGCCGGCTTCAGACGCAGCTGTCGTTCGACGGAGATGACGTTCGGATACACCAGCAGCAGGATGCCGCCATCGCTGCCGAACGGATCGTACTGGCCCAGGATTCCCGAGGACACGAAGGACAGGACCGCCCCGGTCTGGGCACCGGCCACTTTTCCCGTCACCGCGGCGAACGGGTGTGCAGGTTCGTCCCCGGTTCCCGCATCGGGGTCGCCACCGGTCATCGCCCGCATCGACTGCGCGGCCGCGGCGATCCACTGCGGGCGATCGACGATGCGGGCATCGGGGACCGGACCCTCGGCGTGCAGACCGGTGACCTCGCGCACCGGCGGTTCGGCGGCCCGTGAGGCCGCGGCCAGCTCGTCGATCACCTGGGCGCGGGTGTACTCGGTGACGGGCGGCGCCGGCCGCGTCAGCCGGGACCCCACCGACGCCGCGACACCCCAGTCCACCGACCGGCCCAGGGTGGGCGGTGGGCTGGTTCGGTCGGCCGGGGCGCGTGTCATGCCCCGCAACCGCACGTCCGCAGGGTCGCGGCCAGCGCGTCGATCGCGGTCCGGCCGGTCTGGCCCGCGCCGTTGGAGATCAGCGCGAAGGTCAGAACCCGTCCGCCGCGATCGGTGACGATGCCGGCCAGCGCGTTGGTGGCGGTCAGCGACCCGGTCTTGGCCCGCAGCCAGCCGGCCGCGCCCTGGCTGGTCTCGGGGTCCAGGAACCGGTCGGACAGGGTGCCGCTGCCGCCGGCGACCGGCAGCAGGTCCACCAGCGGGCGCAGCGCCGGCTGGTCGGGCCCGGCGGCCAGGCTCACGACCTCGTCGAGGTTGGTGGCGGTCAGCCGGTCGAGCACCGACAGGCCGCTCGAGTCGTACAGGGTGGCGCCCGTCATCTCGACCCCGGCCCGCGACAGCCGGTCGGTGACGGCCTGGACCGCACCGGCGAAGCTGCGCGGGCGCTGATCGTGACCGGCCACTTCGCGGGCGATGCTCTCGGCCATCACGTTGTCCGACGCCGACATCATCTGGCGCAGCCGTTCGATCAGCGGTGCGGACTGCACCGAGGCCAGTTCGTCGCCGGTGGCGGGTCCAGGTGCGGTGGTGACGGTGGCGGGATCGACGCCCAGCGCGACGGCCAGGGCGCGGCCGGCGTCCAGCGCCGGGGTCAGGGACCGCGGCGATTCGACGCTGACCGGCTGGGTGCGGCCGCCGTCGAGCATCACCGGCTGGATGGGGGCGAAGTCGCCGCCGGCGATGTCGGCGGGATCCCACCCGGGCGCCATCTCCGGACCGCTGAACAGTGAGGTGTCCACCAGCACCGCGGTCGGTTTCACCCCGCCGCTGCGGACCTGCGCGGCCAGGTCGGCAATGCGCGCCGCGCCCGGGTACCAGGTCTCCGTACCGGGCGGCGCCGCCGACAGGGTCGGATCGCCCCCGCCGACCAGGACCACGGTGCCGGCGCGGACGCTGGGGCCCGACTCGGCCGCCACCACCTTGGTGGTGACCCGCTCGTCGCGGTCCAGGGTCAGCAGCGCCGCTGCGGCGGTGAGCACCTTGTTGGTGGACGCGGGCTGCATGGGCACGTCGGAACCCTGCTGCCACAACAGCTTTCCGGTCCGGGCGTCGGCCACCCGACCGGTGATGACACCCAGGTCCGGATTCGCCAGCGGCGGGCCCAGCGCGGCGGCCAGACCGGCGCCGGTGGGCACCGTCGCGGAGTCGTCGACCGGGGTGACCCCGGGCGCGGCCACCGCCGGCTCCGGAGCCGGGATCCGGTTGCGATCCCGGCTGTGCGCGCCGGTGAGGAACACCGCCGCCACCACCAGCACGGCGGTCAGCGCGACCACTCCGAGCCCGACCACGAGGTGCGTGGACCGGCGCCAACGGGTGGGATGCATGTACTGCAGGGTATCGCTCCATTAGGGTGGCCCCGACCCTGGACAGTCACCGGCAGCACACCCAAGGAGCCATGCAGTGGAGTTTGACGTCACCATCGAGATCCCCAAGGGACAGCGCAACAAGTACGAGGTGGATCACGAGACGGGCCGCCTCCGGTTGGACCGCTACCTCTACACGCCCATGGGCTACCCGGCCGACTACGGGTTCATCGAAGACACCCTGGGCGAGGACGGCGACCCGCTGGACGCGATGGTGCTGCTGCCCGAATCGGTCCATCCCGGCGTGATCGTCGAGGCCCGCCCGGTCGCGATGTTCAAGATGGTCGACGACGCCGGCGGCGACGACAAGGTCCTCTGCGTTCCGGCCGGGGACAGTCGGTGGGATCACATCCAGGACCTCGGCGACGTCTCGACCTTCGAACTGGACGCCATCAAGCACTTCTTCGTGCATTACAAGGATCTGGAGCCGGGCAAGTTCGTGGAAGCCGCCGACTGGGTGGGACGCGCCGACGCCGAGGCGGAGGTGCAGCGCTCGCTGGAGCGGTTCAAGACCACCGGGCACTGAACCGGCCGGAATTTGCACGGGCGTAACACGGCGTAACGCGGGCGTGCCCTGAGTCTCCGATCATTGCGGTGTGCTGCTGCATCAGGGAATGGGCCTGGACGCCTTCAACGAGCTGCCCCGGCACAAGGCCGTCCACGCCCTCTACGAGTGCTGCTACAGCGTCGCCCTGGCCGGTGACCTGGCCGACACCCGGCCGTACACCGGCCACGACGCGCTCTTCCGGCGCGCCGACGCGCTGCTGTTCAGCCTGCCCGAGGCCGCGATCGACCACATTCTCGACGCGTACCCGCACGTCGGACGGCGGCCACGCAGCGCCAGGTCGCAGGCCGAGCAGTGCGCGCTGTGGGACGACGACCCCGCGGTGATGACCCGACTGGCCGCGGCGGCCACCCGCTACGCCGACCAGTTCGGCTTCGGGTTCGTGATGTACGTCGGCGGCAGCACGGCGACCGAGGTGCTGACCGCGATCGACGACCGCATGCACCACGACGAGGAGACCGAGCGCAAGGTCGTCCGCAACGAACTGGCCCGGATCAACCGGACCCGCCTGGAGCGGATGCTCGGTCCGGAGGGCGGCTACCAGAACTGGTGAGTGCGCGGGTCGGCGCGCAGCCGGGCACTCAGCCCGATCTGGACGCGACCCGGGTCCTGATCAGGCTGGCGATCATCGTGATGAACAAGGTCAGGATGATGACGCCGAGGCTCCACAGCGTGGGAATCTCCGGCACGTGCACACCGTGGCCACCGTTGATGAACGGCAGCTCGTTCTCGTGCAGGGCGTGCAGGACCAGCTTCACGCCGATGAAGAACAGGATGAACGCCAGCCCCTGCGACAGGTACACCAGCCGGTTGAGCAGGTCGCCGAGCAGGAAGTACAGCTGGCGCAGGCCCATCAGGGCAAAGACGTTGGCGGTGAACACGATGTAGGGCTCGCGGGTCAGGCCGTAGATCGCCGGGATGGAGTCCAGGGCGAACATCAGGTCGGTGGTGCCCAGCGCCACGATCACCAGGAACATGGGCGTCATCAGGCGCTTGCCGTTGTCGTGCACCCACAGCCTCAGGCCGTCCCACTTGTCGGTGAAACTCAGGTGCCGCTGCGCGAACCGGACCACCCGGTTGTCGGCGTCATCGTCGTGTTCGGTGTCGCGCACCAGCTTGACCGCGGTGTACACCAGGAACGCACCGAACAGGTAGAACATCCACGAGAACCGCTCGATCGCGACGGCGCCGAGGGCGATGAAGACACCGCGGAAGATCAGCGCCAGGATGATGCCCACCATCAGGGCCTGCTGCTGGTACTTCCTGGGCGCCTTGAAGCTGGCCATGATGATGATGAAGATGAACAGGTTGTCGATGGACAGGCTGTACTCGGTGAGCCAGCCCGCATAGAACTCCAGCGCGAACTGCCGGCTGTGGAAGTTCCACAACCAGACACCGAAGGCGATCGCCGCACCGACGTAGAAGATGAGCGCACGCACACATTCACGGGTGGTCGGTTCGTGCGGGTTGCGGGCGATCACCACGACGTCGAACAGCAACACCGCCACCGTCACCGACAGGGTGATGATCCATTCGAGCTGAGAAACATTCAACGCAGAGTCCTCCGGCCAGGTAAAAATCGCCAGAGGTCTCTTCCGCCGGCATGCGATGCGCACCGGCCCGCGGCGCCGGTCGCCCGATGACGGTCGACGTGATGACGACTCCGCGGCGTAAGGAGTACTCCCCTCTGCGCACAGTCTTTCAGGTCCGCGGAGAAATTGCGAAGTCACGTGGCGCCGCCGGTGCGGGCCGGGGCGGGGATCCTTAGTATTTCGGACTGTGACAGGCGCCCCGGCACCGCAGATTCCTGCCCAGTACCTACTGTCCGCCCGAGCACCCGAACCCCGCACCCTGATCGACATCCTGCACGACACCGCCCGGCGCCATCCCGACGCGCCCGCGATCGACGACGGCGACGTCCAGTTGACCTACAGCGAACTGGTCGAGGACATCGAGGCCAGCGTGGCGTGGCTGGGCGCCCGTGGGATCGGCCGGGGTGACCGGATCGGCGTACGGATGCCGTCCGGCAGTTATGCGCTCTACGTCGCGATCCTGTCGATCCTGGCTGCCGGGGCCGCCTACGTCCCCGTCGACGCCGACGATCCCCAGGAGCGCGCCGACCTGGTGTTCGGTGAAGCCGGTGTGGTCGGCATCATCACCGAGGCCGGCCTGAGCCGGGCCACCGGTTCGTCCCGGGGTTGGCGCGCGGGTGCCCCGCTGGCCCGCGACGACGCCTGGATCATCTTCACCTCCGGCTCCACCGGCACACCCAAGGGCGTCGCTGTCACCCATCGTAACGCCGCGGCCTTCGTCGATGCCGAAGCACGAATCTTCTTGCAGGACAACCCGATCGGACCGGGCGATCGGGTACTGGCCGGACTCTCGGTGGCGTTCGACGCGTCGTGCGAGGAGATGTGGCTGGCCTGGCGGCACGGCGCGTGCCTGGTGCCGGCGCCCCGCTCGCTGGTGCGCAGCGGTATGGACCTGGGGCCGTGGCTGGTATCCCGGGACATCACCGTCGTCTCCACGGTGCCCACACTGGCGGCGCTGTGGCCGGCCGAAGCGCTCGAACAGGTCCGGCTGCTGATCTTCGGCGGCGAGGCATGTCCACCGGAGCTGGCCGAGCGACTGGCGGTCGAGGGCCGCGAGGTCTGGAACACCTACGGTCCCACCGAGTCGACGGTGGTGGCGTGCGCCGCGCTGCTCACCGGGGCGGGCCCGATCAGCATCGGCTTGCCGCTGCCCGGCTGGGACCTGGCCGTCGTGGACGCCGCCGGCCAGCCCGTCGGCTACGGCCACATCGGCGAGCTGGTGATCGGCGGCGTCGGGCTGGCGCGGTATCTCGACCCGGACAAGGACGCCGAGAAGTACGCCCCGCTGGAGTCGATCGGCTGGCAACGGGCCTACCGCTCCGGTGACCTGGTGCGACTGGAGGCCGACGGCCTGTACTTCCAGGGCCGCGCCGACGATCAGGTGAAGGTCGGCGGCCGCCGGATCGAACTCGGCGAGGTCGATGCGGCCCTGGTGAACCTGCCCGGCGTGTCCGGCGGTGCGGCGGCCGTGCGCCGGACATCCAGCGGCACACCGATTCTCGTGGGGTACGTGGCGAGCGCGGACCCGGCCTTCGACGTCGGCTCGGCGCGGGCCGCCCTGGCCGAGCAGCTCCCTGCCGCGCTGGTGCCCCGCCTCGTCGTGGTCGACGAACTGCCCACCCGGACGTCGGGGAAGGTGGATCGCGACGCGCTGCCGTGGCCCCCGCCGGGCGCCGACGACGGTGACGACACCGCCGATCTCGGCGGGACCCTGGGCTGGCTGGCCGGCCGCTGGCGCGACGTCCTGGGTGCCCAGATCGACGGCCCCGAAGCGGACTTCTTCGCCCTGGGCGGCGGGTCGCTGTCGGCCGCCCAGTTGGTGGCGGCGTTGCGCGAACGCTATCCGGGGCTGACCGTCGCCCAGCTCTACGACCATCCCCGGCTCGGTTCGCTGGCCGAATTCCTCGACGAACTCGACCCACCCGCGCAGATCCTCCCCCGGCAGGTGGCGCCGACCCCGCTGACGACCCAGGCCGCCCAGATGGCACTGACGCTGCCCCTGACCACCCTGACCGGGCTGCAGTGGGTGACCTGGCTGGCCATTGCCAACAACGTCGTCCTGGCGTGGGGGCCTCCCACCGCCGGGTTGTCCTGGCTGGTGCCGCTGAACTGGTGGTGGATCCTGGCGGCGTTCCTGGTGTTCATCACCCCGCCGGGCCGGATGGGCATCGCCGTTCTGTTCGCCCGCCTGCTGCTGTCGGGGCTGCGGCCGGGCACCTACCGCCGCGGCGGCAGCGAGCACCTGCGGGTGTGGCTCACCGAACGTCTCGCCGATGCCAGCGGCGCCGAGAACCTGGCCGGTGCTCCGTGGTTGGTGTATTACGCCCGGGCGCTGGGTAATGACGTCGGCAAGGGCGTGGACCTGCACTCCGCGCCGCCGGTGACCGGGATGCTTACCCTGGGCCACCGCAGTTCGGTGGAGCCGGAGGTGGACCTGTCCGGGCACTGGATCGACGGCGACCTCTTCCACGTCGGCACCGTGACGATCGGCGACGACGCCACCGTGGGTGCGCGCACCACCCTGCTGCCGGGAGCCGTGGTGGGCAAGAACGCCGACATCGCGCCCGGCTCGGGCGTGGTCGGCAAGGTCAAGAACGGCCAGTACTGGAAGGGCTCCCCGGCCGTGAAATCCGGCAAGGCCCGCCACCCGTGGCCCGACCACCGGCCGCCGCTGGCGCCCTGGTGGGTGGCCGCCTATGGGATCTCCTCGATACTGCTGGGCGCGCTGCCGCTGCTCGCCCTGGCCGCGGGGCTGGCCGTGATCGGCTGGGCCGTCCGCGATGCGCCCACCCTGAGCGCCGCCATCGGCCCGGCCCTGCTGTGGGTGCCGGTGGCGACGCTGGTCTCCGTCGCGATCTACGCCGCGCTGACCGTCATCGGAGTGCGACTGCTGTCCCTCGGGCTGCGCGAGGGCTACCACCCGGTCCGCAGCCGGGTGGGCTGGCAGCTGTGGGCCACCGAGCGGCTGATGGACGCGGCCCGCAACTACCTGTTCCCGGTCTACGCCAGCCTGTTGACCCCGTGGTGGCTGCGGCTGCTGGGCGCCCGGATCGGGAAGGACACCGAGATCTCGACCGCCCTGCTGATCCCCCGGTTCACCGTCGTCGAGGACGGCGCATTCCTGGCCGACGACACCATGGTGGGGTCCTACGAACTGGGCGGCGGCTGGATCCACGTCGGCCCGGCAACCATCGGCAAGCGCGCATTCCTGGGCAACTCCGGGATCACCCAGCCCGGCCGCCGGGTGCCGGATGACGGCCTGGTGGCCGTGCTCTCGGCCACCCCGCACAAGGCCAAGCGTGGGTCGTCGTGGCTGGGCAGCCCACCGATCCGGTTGCGCCGCAAGCCAACTGCCGCCGACGTACTGCGCACCTTCCACCCCTCGACGTCGCTGAAGCTGGCCCGCGGCACCGTCGAGACCTGCCGGGTGATCCCGATGATGGTGACGTTCGCGATCGGCGTCGGGGTCCTGATCGCGTTGCAGGCCGCCGCCGGCGCGTGGGGCTGGGGCGGCGCCGCCCTGTCCGGCGGGGTGGTGCTGCTGATCGCCGGCGGGGTGGCCGGCGCCATCGCCGTCGTCGCGAAATGGGTTGTGGTGGGCCGGATCCGGGCCGTCGAGCATCCGCTGTGGTCGTCGTTCGTCTGGCGCAACGAAGTGTCGGACACCTTCGTCGAGACCGTCGCCGCGCCCTGGTTCGCCCGGGCCGCCAGCGGCACCCCGGTGATGAACGTGTGGCTGCGCGGGCTGGGCGCGAAGATCGGCCGCGGCGTGTGGTGCGAGACCTACTGGCTGCCCGAGGCCGATCTGGTCACGCTCGAGCGGGCCAGCACCGTCAACCGCGGCTGCGTGGTGCAGACCCACCTGTTCCACGACCGGATCATGCGGATGGACACGGTGGTGCTCGAGGCCGGCGCGACGCTGGGCACGCACTGCGTCGCGCTGCCGGCCGCCCGGCTCGGAGCGGGGGCGACCGTCGGCCCGGCGTCGCTGGTGATGCGCGGCGACGAAGTGCCCGCCAACACCCGCTGGCAGGGCAATCCGATTGCCCCGTGGGTGGATTCACGCAAGAAGCGCGGCTCCAAGGCCGCCCGCGGAGCAGCCGCGTGAGCAAACCGAAGAAACGGACCGCGGGTCCACCGGTCATCGACCCCTACCTGCCGGGCACCGGCAACTTCGGCTACCGGGTGTCGCGCTACGAACTCGAGCTGGAGTACAAGGTCACCATCAACCGGCTGGCCGGGGCGGCCGACATCACCGCCGTCACCCTGGCCGCGCTGAAGACCTTCACCCTCGATCTCAGCCCGGCGCTCTCGGTGACGAAGGTGATGGTGAACGGCCGGCGCCCGGCGTCCTTCCGCAGCAGCGCAGGCAAACTGCACATCACGCTCGCCGCGGCGTTGCCGACGGGCGCGGCGATGCAGATCCACATCCGCTACGGGGGCTCGCCGAAACCCAATCACACGATCTGGGGTGACGTCGGTTTCGAGGAGCTGACCAACGGGGTGCTGGTGGCCGGCCAACCCAACGGCGCCTCGTCGTGGTTCCCGTGCGACGACCACCCCACCTCCAAGGCCAGCTACCGGATCCGGATCAGCACCGAGACGCCGTACCGCGCAATTGCCAACGGGGAGTTGGTCTCTCGCCGCGTCAAGGCGGGCATGACCAGCTGGACGTACGACCTCGTCGAGCCGACGTCGACCTACCTGATCACCCTGCAGATCGGCGAGTACCAGATCCGCAAACTGCCCAAGGCGCCGGCGCCGATGCAGGCCGCCCTGCCCGAGCGGCTGGGGCGCGGCTTCGACCAGACCTTCGCGCGCCAGCCGCTGATGATGAAACTGTTCACCAAATTGTTCGGCCCGTACCCGCTGTCCACCGGCTACACCGTCGTCGTGACCGACGACAATCTGGAGATACCCCTGGAGGCACAAGGGATTTCGATATTCGGCGCCAACCACTGCGACGGCACCCGCCGCTCGGAGCGGCTGATCGCCCACGAACTGGCGCACCAGTGGTTCGGCAACAGCGTGACCGTGCGGCGCTGGCGGGACATCTGGCTGCACGAGGGCTTCGCCTGTTACGCCGAATGGTTGTGGTCGCAGGACTCCGGCGGCCCGAGCACCGACGAACTGGCGCGCCAGTACCACCGCCGGCTCACCGATTCCCCGCAGGATCTGCTGCTGTCCGATCCGGGTCCACGGGACATGTTCGACGACCGGGTGTACAAGCGCGGCGCGCTGACCCTGCACGCGCTGCGCGGCGTGATCGGCGACGCGAACTTCTTCGACCTGCTGCGCGACTGGACCGCCCGGTATCGGCACTCCACCGTGGTCACCGACGACTTCACCGGGCTGGCCGCGAACTACGCGCAGACCTCGCTGCGTCCGCTGTGGGACGCCTGGCTGCATTCGACCCCGGTACCGCCGTTGTGACCGACGCCGGCACGCCGACCGGCCCGGTGACCCGCAGCAGCGTCACCCGGGTGGGTGCGGCGACGGCCGTCAGCGCGCTGTGCGGCTACGCCGTGCTCTACCTGGCGGCGCGGGATCTCGATCCGGCGGGCTTCTCGGTGTTCGGGGTGTTCTGGGGTGCCTTCGGTCTGGTGACCGGTGCCGCATTCGGACTGCTGCAGCAGAGCACCCGCGAGATCCGGCTCTCGGGAAGAACGGCCCGGCACGACCCGACGGCTCCGGCGCCCACCGGGATCACCCGCCCCCTGCGCCTGGCCGCGGCCGTCGGCGTGACCGCGGCGGTCGTCGTCGCCACCACCGCGGTGCTGTGGTCGCCGCACGTGTTCATCGAGTCGCGCCGCCTCTCGGTGGTCCTGCTGGCCGTCGGGCTGGCCTGCTTCTGCCTGCACGCGACGCTGCTGGGCATGCTGGCCGGTGCCGATCGGTGGTCGCAGTACGGCGCGTTGATGGTGACCGACGCCGGCATCCGCGTGGTGATCGCGGTGGCCAGCGTGGCCCTGGGCTGGGGCCTGGAGGGCTTCCTGTGGGCCACCGTCGGCGGGTCACTGTCCTGGCTGCTGCTCCTGCTGGCCTCCCCGGCCACCCGCGCGGCCGCGACACTGGTCGCCCGGGAGAGCCCGGCCTCGTTCCTGCGCGGCGCGGCGCACGCGGTGGCCGCCGCCGGCGCCAGCGCGATCCTGGTCATGGGTTTCCCGGTCCTGCTGAAAACGACCTCCGGCGAACTGGGCGCCGCGGGCGGCGTCGTGATCCTGGCCGTGACCCTGACCCGCGCGCCGCTGCTGGTGCCGCTGACCGCCATGCAGGGCAATCTGATCGCCCATTTCGTGGATGCCCGTGCGCACCGGCTGCGGGCCGTGGCACAGGCCGTGGCGGTGCTCGCGGTCGTCGGGGCCGCCGGAATCACCCTGGCCGCCCTGACCGGCCCGTGGCTGCTGCGCGTCGGTTTCGGCGAGCAGTACCGCGCCTCCGGTGCGCTGCTGGCCTGGCTCACGGCGGGGGCCGTCGTCATCGCCGTGCTCACCATCACCGGAGCGGCCGCGGTGGCCGCCGCACTGCATCGGGCGTACTCGTTGGGCTGGGTGTGCGCGACCGTGGCGGCGGCGGCGCTGCTCCTGTTACCGCTGGCCCTCGAGACGCGCACCGTCGTCGCGCTCGTGTGCGGACCGCTGGTCGGCATCGCGGTGCACCTGGCCGCGCTGAGGGAGCGCGGATGAGGCAGCGCTCTTCACAGTAAACACACAGGCGCACTGGCCGATACCATCCCGGGGTGGTCTCGTTCGCCCAACTCCGCAACCGGCTTCAACCGCTTGGTCGCCGCCCTGAACGGACTGACAAAACCGGCCCTGCCGGGACGGTAGATCGGCGGATCATGAGCGTCAGAAACATGAGCGGACGACGTCGACTGGTCATCGCGACGGCGGTCCTCGTCGTCCTGGCCGTCGGATGGTTGGTGCTCGATCGCACTGTGCTGCACGATCGGCGACTCGGGAAGGACGCCGCGGTGGCGCACTGTCTGGCGGACCTGCGCGACGATGTGCAGCGCAGGATCCACAGCGACGCACAGTTCGGCGAGCCGACGGTGATGCAGACCGTCGTCAGCGAGGACGTCCAGGGACTGCTGCAGCACGACGGCCGCACGCCGTCGTCGGTGCGGGCCGCCTGGCAGGTCAACGGGCAGGTCTCACTGCCGGGCTCGGTCCCGTTCGGCAGTGGACTCGAATCCCACAACACGTTCCTCTGCACGGCGCTGGTCTTCGACGACAACTCGGTCGAAACCTTCGCCCGGCAGATCTTTCCGTGAGCACCGACCGCGTACGCTGTGGGCATTGACGCGCACTACCCCGACGTCTGGATCGTCGTCCCGGCCTACCACGAGGCAACCGTCATCGGCGACGTCGTGGCAGATCTGCGCACCGAGTTCGGCAACATCGTGGTGGTCGACGACGGCAGCCGGGACGGCACGGCCACGGCAGCATTGCGGGCCGGGGCCCACGTCGTACCGCATCCGGTGAACCTGGGCCAGGGTGCCGCCATCCAGACCGGGGTGGAATACGCGCGGGCCCAGCCGGGCGCCCAGGTGTTCGCGACGTTCGACGCCGACGGGCAGCACCGCGTCGCCGACGTCGTCGCGATGATCGATCGACTGCGCCGCGACGATCTGAACATCGTGGTGGGCACCCGGTTCGGCCACGTGTCCGGGGCCGGCGCACCCGCTCGCGTGCCGGCCCTCAAGCGCATCGTGCTCAAGGCAGCGGCCTGGCTGAGCCCGAGCAGCCGGAAGCTGGGGCTCACCGACGCGCACAACGGGCTGCGGGTGTTCGACAAACGGGTGGCCGACGGACTGAACCTCACCATGAACGGCATGAGTCACGCTGGCGAGTTCATCGCGCTGGTCGCCGAAAACCATTGGCGGATAGGCGAAGAGACGGTCGAGATTCTCTATACGGACTATTCATTGGCCAAGGGGCAGCCGCTGCTCAACGGCGTCAACATTCTGTTCGACGGACTGCTCAGGGGAAGGTTGTCTCGATGAATTGGATCCAGGTCCTGCTGATCGGTGCCATCGTCTCGCTGCTGTTCTACCTGCTGCGCTCACGCAGCAGCGCCAAGACCAAGGCGTGGGTCAAGGTGGGCTACCTGCTGTTCGTCATCGCGGCCGTGTACGCCATCCTGCGGCCCGACGACACGACGGTGGTGGCGCACTGGCTCGGGGTCGACCGCGGCGCCGACCTGATCGGCTACGTGCTGATCGTGGCGTTCATCTTCACCACCATGAGCACCTACATGCGGTTCAAGGATCTCGAACTCAAGTATGCCCGACTGGCCCGCGCGGTGGCACTGCAGAGCGCGCAGCAGCCGGAGCACCCGAACGAAAGTGCTTGAGCTACAACAGGAACGCGATCCTGTATGCCAGCGGTATCACCACGACGTACGCGACGACGCCCACCAGCAACCCGATGAGCGGCGAACGGTGGGCCCTCGCCGCGACGGCGGCCCCGACGATCGTCACGATGGATCCGACCCCCAGCGCGATCCATGGGATGAGTACCAGGGCGTTCTGACCGGCGGCCGACAGCCCGCATACGCCTGAATCGTCGTCCCCGTGGCACCCGTCGGTGGCCATCGCCAGCGGCAGCAGGGACAGCATTGCGCCGACGACGCCGAGGATGGCGAGCACGGCGAAGATACCGGCAAACCAGCCCCAGTGTCGATCCATTGGGTCCGGGGGACCAATCACCGGATGCCCGTCCACGGGCCCAGGAACCGTCACGGTCACCAGGCTACGTCAGCCGGCGAGATATCCACCGGAACTGCTTGAGCTACAACGGTTTCGCCGGCGGTCGAGCAGGAATTCACCCCACCGACCGGAAGTACTCCACGGTTCGGCGCACACCCTCGTCCAGCGCGACCTTGGGCGCCCAGCCGAGCACCTGATCGGCGCGGCTGATGTCCAGGCAGGACCGCTTCAGGTCACCGAGGCGCGGTGGGGCGAACTCGGGGTCGTCGGCCGCGCCGACCGCCGCGGCGACCGCGGTGTGCAGCGCGCGGTCCGACGTTTCGGCCCCGGTGCCGACGTTGAACCGCAACCCGCCGCCGGCGGTACCGGAAGCCTTGACGAACGCGTCCACCACATCGTCGACGAAGACGTAGTCGCGGGTGTTGCCGCCGTCCCCGAACACCTTCGTCGGCCGGCCCTCCAGCAGCGCCTGCGCGAAGATCGCCACGACTCCGGCCTCACCGTGCGGGTCCTGCCGGGGTCCGTAGACGTTGGCGGGTGCGATGTGCGAGCAGTCCACGTCGTAGAGGTGCCGGAAGGTGTTCAGGTAGATCTCGCCGGCGACCTTGCCCGCCGCGTACGGCGAATGCGGATCCGTGGGCACCGCCTCGGAGGTCGGGAAGACGTCGGGCACGCCGTAGATGGAGCCACCCGAGCTGGTGTGCACGATCTTGCGCACTCCGACCTTGCGGGCCGCCTCGGCCAGCCGGATGGTCCCGATCACGTTGACCGACCCGTCGAACTGCGGGTTGGCCACCGAGTGCCGGACGTCGATCTGCGCGGCCAGATGGAACACCACCTCGGGGTGGTACTCCTCGAGGATGGTGTCCAGATCGGCCTCGACGATGTCCGCCTCGACGAAGAAGAACTCCGGGTTGTCGGCCAGGTGCTCGATGTTGGTGGCGCGGCCGGAGGCGAAATTGTCCAGACCCACGACGGAATGGCCGTCGGCCAGGAGGCGGTCGACCAGGGTCGACCCGATGAAGCCGGCAGCGCCGGTGACCAGTGCGCGCATCGGCTCACCCTACCCAGGTATGAAGGGGGGAATGTCTGCGCGCCGGGTATCTGTGATCTGCGCCGCACTGCTGGCTGTCGCACTCGCCGTCCGTGCGGTGCCGGCGTTCGGCGGCTATTTCTACTGGGACGACCTCATCCTGGTCGGCCGGGCGGGCACCCAGAACCTGCTGTCCTGGGGTTATCTGTTCGACGATCACGACGGACACGTGATGCCGGCCGGATTCCTGCTCGGTGGTCTGATCACGCGGGCCGCGCCGCTGGTCTGGTTCTGGCCGGCGCTGTCCCTGGTGCTGCTGCAGCTGCTGGCCTGGCTGGCTCTGCTGCGCACCCTGCACATCATCTTGGGCCGGCGACCGGTGCTGTTGGTGCCGTGGACGTTCGCGTTGTTCACCCCGCTCGGGCTTCCCGGCTTCGCCTGGTGGGCCGCGGGCCTGAACTCATTACCCATGCTGGCCGCCCTGGCCTGGTTCTGCGGCGACGCAATCCTGTTGGTGCGCACCGGGAATCGCCGCTACTTGGCCACCGGTCTGGCAGCCTTCCTGGGCGGTCTGCTGTTCTTCGAGAAAGCCGCGGTGATCCCGTTCGTCGGCTTCGCGATGGTCGCTCTGCTCTATTACGTTGCCGGTGAACGGGATTGGCTCAGGACGGTGTGGCGCCGTGGCACCGGGCTCTGGGTGTCCGCGGGTGTGCTGCTGGCGGGCTGGGTCGCGGTATATCTCGTGGTGGTCGATCAGCAGCGCTGGAGCTGGGACCTGACGATGACGTGGAACCTGTTGCGGCGCTCCTTCACCCACGGCATCGTGCCCGGCCTGGTGGGTGGGCCGTGGCAATGGCAGCGCTGGGCGCCGGCTTCGCCGTGGGCGGTGCCACCGACCACGGTGATGACGCTGGGCTGGCTGGCACTGGCCGCGGTCGTCGTCGTCTCCGTGCTCCGCAAGCGACGGTTGGCACCGGTGTGGCTGGCCGCCCTCGGCTACGCCGCGGTGTGCCAGGTGCCGATCTATCTGATGCGGTCTTCGCGATTCACCGCCCTCGAGCTGGCGCAGACCCTGCGGTATCAGCCCGACCTGGTCTTCGTGCTGGCCCTGCTGTGCGCCGTCGGGCTGTGCGCGCCGAATCGAGTGACCCCGCTGCTGGATGCGACCCGGTTGCGGGCAGTAGCAGTGGGCGGGGCGTGCGCGTTGTTCGTCGCCAGCAGCCTGTACTCGTCATGGACGTTCCTGGCCAGCTGGCGGGACAACCCGACGAAGGCCTACCTGCAGAATGTCCGGGCGGCACTGGCCGACGCTCGGGTCACGTCGAGCGCCCCGCTGCTCGATCAGGAGGTGGACCCCCTGATCCTGCAGCGGGTGGCCTGGCCGGAGAACCTGGCCAGCCACATGTTCGCCCTCATTCGCGACCGTCCTCAATTCGCCTCCGGCACAACCCGGTTACGCATGCTGGACATGACCGGCCGGCTCATCGGGGCCAAGGTCACCTGGGTGCGGACCATCCGGCCGGGCCCCACCCCCAGCTGCGGCTATCTGGCCCAGCCCGACTCCCCGGTGACCATGCCCCTCGACGGTCCGCTGCTGCCATCGGACTGGACCGTGGAGTTGAACTACCTCGCCAACACCGAGGGCACCATCACGCTCACCCTCAGCGACGGCCCCGAGACCAGGGTGCCGGTGCTGCCCGGGTTGAACCGGGTCTACGTGCGACTGCCCGGTGCCGGCGATGCGATCACCGTGCGCGCCCGAACCGCCGCGCTGTCGGTCTGCCTGGCCTCGGGCCCGGTCGGTTACCTGGCACCGGCGTGACTGTGCCAAAGTAGTTCGCATGACTAATTGGCGCGATCAGGGCCTCGACGTGTTCCGGGAGATGCTGCCGGGCACCCTCCCCGACCACGTGCCCAACGAGAAGGTCAGCTTCGGCAGTGGATTCGCCTCCGAATTGATGGAGATCGGGATCGAGGGCATCTTCGGGCGGTTGTGGTCCCGCGAGGGGCTGGCCCGGCGCGACCGAAGCCTGGTGACCCTCGGCATCCTGATCGCGCTCGGGGCCGAACAGGAGATGGAATCCCATTTCCGCATCGCGTTGCAGAACGGGCTGACCGAGGACGAACTGGCCGAGGTGATCTACCACGCCACCGGCTATGCGGGGTTCCCCGCCGCCAACGCCGCCAAGGCGGCGGCTGTGCGGGCGCTGTCCAAGGACCACGAACTGTAGCCGTTCGGCTGTCACACCCCGGTCCTACCGTGGGGCCATGACCACATGGATCAACACCGTCAGCCGCGAGCATGTGCTGCGTGGCGTCTCCGGCGGGTTCACCCAGGCCAACCACGGCAAGCCGGACGCCCTTCGCCGGCTGCGCCGCGGCGACTGGATCGCGTTCTATTCACCGCGCACCGACTATCCGAAAGGCGCTGCGCTGCAAGCGTTCACGGCGTTGGGCCGGGTAACCGACGATGAACCGCACCAGGTCGAGGTCACCACGGACTTTCATCCGTACCGCCGGAACGTTGAGTTCGTCGACTGCGCAGAGACACCGATCCGGCCGCTCATCGACCGACTCGGTTTCATCACCGACAAGCAGCGCTGGGGGTTCCGCTTCCGATTCGGCCTGTTCACCATCGACGACGCCGATTTCGAGATCATCCGGGCGGCCATGACGGCCCGGCCGGCCGAAACCGGTCCGACCGGGCCGTAGCTCCGCCCCGTCAGAACGGAATTACCGGTTACCGGTGTTTCCGTTCACGGGCGGGCACGTCATGGCGTTCAGCGCGGTGATCGTGTTGCACCGCGGGGGACCCGCGGCCACTGCCGGAGCCGCTCCGGCCAGCGCTGCTGCGGAAATCACTACTGCTGCAATCAACTTGGACATTTTCACTACCTCTCAGATCTCTCCGCTGTACTGCTTCGAGGCCTCAAAAGGTTCATCGCTCGGGGGCCATGCAGGTATTCCCCGTATCTACGGGTATCCGAAAAAAGAAATATCCGAACCCTGCACAGCGGTTCGGGTATGCCGATGTCCTGCGACATCACACCGGAGCCGCCTGGGGGAATCGAACCCCCGACCTTCTCATTACGAGTGAGACGCTCTACCGACTGAGCTAAGGCGGCGTGCCCGGCCTGGCCGGGCGCAGCAGAGTCTACGGCAGGCGCGCCGACCCGCCCAAACGCGGCGAAACCACAGGGACGTCAGGTGCGCAGGGATTGACCGATGGTGGCGACCATGGCGTCGACGGCGAACTTCGGCTTGACGTTGATGGCCAGCGCCTCACGACACTGCAGCACGGCCTCGATGCAGCGCAGCAGGCGTTCCGGGGAGGCGTGGTCGGCCAGCGCGCCGGCCCGATCGGACATGTCGGGATGGTTCAGCGTCACCTGATCCGCCCCGCTGGACAGCAGCAGGGCGTCCCGGAAATGCGTCGCGAGGTCGATCAGGGCGCGGTCGAGCGCGTCCCGCGACGCCCTGGTCTGGCGGGACTTCTGCCGTTTCTCCAGGTCCTTGATGGCCCCGGTGGCGCCGCGCAGGGCGCCCGCCGTGCCCTTGCCGGTGCCACCCGCCCCCAGGGCGGTGCGCAGCTCTTCGGTCTCGACCTCGTTGCGGCCCTCGGTCAGCGCCTTGGCCTCGGCTTCCGCGGTGGCCACGAGTTCCTCGGCGGCGGCGTAGGTCCGCGACGGTGTGGCGGCATCCCGGGCCAGGCCGAGCGCCTGCGTGCGCCGGGCCCGCGCGTCCGGATCGGTGGCGAGCCGACGGGCGCGGCCGACGTGGCCCCCGCTGACCGACGCCGCCCAGGTCGCCTGGCCGGCGTCGATTCCGTCGGCGCCGGTGAGCACCTGCGCGATGGCCGTGGCCGACGGGGTGACCAGGGCGACGTGCCGACAGCGCGACCGCAGCGTCACCGCGATGTCCTCCGGGTCCACCGACGGCGCGCACAGCAGGAACACCGTCGACGCCGGTGGCTCCTCGACGACCTTCAGCAGCGCGTTGGCCGCACCCTCCGTCAGCCGGTCGGCGTCCTCGATCACCACGATCTGCCAGCGCCCGGTGCTGGGCCGGCGCGACGCCGTCTGGACGATGGCGCGCATCTCGTCCACGCCGATGGACAGGCCCTCCGGCACCACCCGCCGGACGTCGCCGTGGGTGCCGGCCATGGTGGTGGTGCAGGCCCGGCACTCGCCGCAGCCCGGGACCCCGTCGGCGGTGCATTGCAACGCCGCGGCGAAACACTGGGCGGCCACCGACCGGCCCGACCCGGGCGGCCCGGTGATCAGCCAGGCATGTGTCATCAGTCCGGTGGTCAATCCGCTGTGAGTTGAATCACCGCGCGCGGCGGCCGCGGCGGCCACCAACTCGGCCTCGACGGCCTGTTGACCCACCAATCGCGCGAAAACCCCTGACATCACTGCGCCAACAGTAGCGGCGCCGGCCGACGCAATCATGGCCGGCGGGACCCGGATCCGTTCGCGAGGTTCGGATCCGTCAGCCCGGACCGATACGGTTAGCAGGTGACCACCATGCCACTGAGCAGGCGAATCGGCGGATTCCTCCGCTGGATCGTCCGCACGCCGTGGCCGCTGTTCACGCTGAGCATGTTGCAGGCCGACCTCATCGGCGCACTGTTCGTCCTCGGCTTCCTTCGATTCGGGCTGCCCGCCGCCGACCGGATCCAGGTCCAGGATCTGCCGACCGTCAACCTGATGATCTTCCTCGTCTATCTGTTCGTGTCGTTCACCCTCGGCGCCATCCTGAGCCTGTGGCTACTGGCCCCGGTGTTCCGCTGGCAGCGCAGCGATGGCCGACTGGCGGTCACCGACCCCGCCGCCACCGAACTCGCCCGCACCCGGGCGCTGCGGATGCCCACCTACCGGACGCTCATCAGCGGCACCAACTGGCTGATCGGCGCCATCGTGTTCATCGCCGCCAGCTGGTCGGTCGCCAGCCACGGCGCGCCCGTGATGGCGGTGGCGACGGCACTGGGTGCCACGGCGACGTCCATCATCGGATACCTGCAGTCCGAGCGGGTGCTGCGCCCGGTCGCGGTGGCCGCTCTGCGTGGCGGCGTGCCCGAGCACTTCCACGCGCCCGGAGTGATCCTGCGCCAGGTGCTGACCTGGGTGCTGAGCACCGGCGTGCCGCTACTGGCCATCATCCTCACCGCAGTGGCCAGCCGGTTCCAGATCCTGCACGCCGAGCCCGGCGAGCTGTTCACCCCGCTGCTGATCCTGGCGGTGGTCGCCCTGGTCGTCGGACTCACCGGCACGGTGCTGGCGGCCATGTCGATCGCCGACCCGCTGCGCCAGCTGCGCTGGGCGCTCGGTGAGGTCCAGCGCGGAAACTTCAACGCCCACATGCAGATCTACGACGCCAGCGAGCTCGGGCTGCTGCAGGCCGGGTTCAACGACATGGTCCGCGACCTGGCCGAGCGGCAGCGGCTGCGCGACCTGTTCGGCCGGTACGTCGGCGAGGACGTGGCTCGCCGCGCGCTGGAGCGCGGGACAGAGCTGGGCGGCCAGGAACGTGACGTCGCGGTGCTGTTCATCGACCTGGTGGGTTCGACGCAGCTGGCATCCACCCGCCCGCCCGGCGAGGTGGTGAACCTGCTCAACGAGTTCTTCCGGGTGGTCGTAGACACGGTGGACAAGCACGGCGGGTTCGTGAACAAGTTCCAGGGTGACGCGGCGCTGGCCATCTTCGGCGCCCCGATCGAGCATCCCGATGCCTCCGGCGCCGCGCTGGCCGCCGCCCGCGAGCTGCACGACGACCTGCTACCGGTCATCGGCGACGCCGAGTTCGGCATCGGCGTCTCGGCGGGCCGCGCGATCGCGGGGCACATCGGCGCGCAGGCCCGCTTCGAGTACACCGTCATCGGCGACCCGGTCAACGAGGCCGCCCGGCTCACCGAGCTGGCCAAGCTGGAACCGGGCCACGTCCTGGCATCATCGAACGCCGTCAGCGATGCGGTGGACGCCGAAGCGCTGCAATGGGACGTGGGCGAGGTCGTCGAACTGCGCGGACGGACCAAACCGACCCAATTGGCCCGGCCGGTCCGGCTGGCCTCGGCCAGCCCGGCCGTCAGCCCTTCTTAGCGGCCTTCTTCGCCGGCGCCTTCTTGGCGCTCTTGCGGGCCGTCTTCTTGACCGGTCCCCGGGCGCGCCGGTCGGCCAGCAGCTCCGCGGCACGTTCGTCGGTGATGGACAGCACGTCGTCGCCCTTGCGCAGGCTGGCGTTCGTCTCACCGTCGGTGACGTACGGCCCGAACCGGCCGTCCTTGATCACCATCGGCTTGCCGGACGCCGGGTCGTTGCCCAGCTCGCGCAGCGGAGGGGCCGAAGCCGCTTGGCGCCCACGGCGTTTCGGCTCGGCGTAGATCTTGAGGGCCTCGTCGAGGGTGATCTCGAAGATCTGGTCCTCGGTAGCCAGCGATCGGGAATCGGTGCCCTTCTTCAGATACGGACCGTAGCGGCCGTTCTGGGCGGTGATCTCCTCGTCGCTGGCGGGGTCCACGCCGACGACCCGCGGCAGCGACAGCAGCTTGAGCGCATCCTCGAGCGTCACCGTCTGCAGGTCCATGCTGCGCAGCAGCGAACCGGTGCGCGGTTTGGGCCCGGTGGGCTTCTTGCCCTTCTTGGCGGTCACCCCGGAGTCGGGATCCTCCGGCGGCTCCGGAAGCACCTCGGTCACGTACGGCCCGTACCGGCCGTCCTTGGCGACGATCTCGTGGCCGGTGTCCGGGTCCACACCGAGGCTGCGGCCCTCTTGCGGTGTGGCGAACAGGTTTTCGGCCAGTTCCAGCGTGAGCTCGTCGGGGGTCAGCGAGTCGTTGAGGTTCGCCCGCTGCGGCTTGAGGGCACCGTCGGGATCGTCGGGGTCGACGATCATCCGCTCCAGGTACGGACCGTTCTTGCCGACGCGGACGTTGACCGCGCGGCCTTCCTCGTCGTCGAAGAGCTTGATGGAGTTGATCGTTCGCGCGTCGATGTCCTCGAGGTTGGCCCCGACGAGTTTCTTGAGGCCACCGGCCCGGGCCACCGACCCCTCGACTCCGTGCTCCCCACCGAAGTAGAAGTTGGACAACCAGTTGGTGCGCTGCTCGAGGCCGCCGGCGATGGCGTCGAGCTCGTCCTCCATGGCCGCGGTGAAGTCGTAGTCCACCAGCCGCGAGAAGTGTTGTTCCAGAAGGCCGATCACGGCGAACGCGACCCAGGACGGCACCATCGCGCTGCCCTTCTTGTACACGTAGCCGCGGTCCTGGATGGTCTTGATGATCGACGAGTACGTCGAGGGCCGGCCGATGCCGAGATCCTCGAGCGCCTTGATCAGCGAGGCCTCGGTGTAGCGGGCCGGCGGGTTGGTCGAGTGCCCGGCCGGGGTCAGGTCGTTGGCGGTGACGTGCTGACCCTGCGTCAGGTTGGGCAGCCGGCGTTCCTCGTCGTCGGCCTCGCCGCCGGCAAGTTCGTCGACCGTCTCCACATACGCCTTCAGGAAGCCCGCGAAGGTGATGGTGCGACCGCTGGCGGCGAAGGTCACCCGCTGGCCCGATCCGGCCTGCCCGGAGATCCGCAGACTCAGGGTGGTGCCGCGGGCGTCGGCCATCTGGGAGGCGACGGTGCGCTGCCAGATCAGCTCGTAGAGCCGGAACTCGTCACTGTCCAGCTCGGACCGTACGGCGTCCGGGGTGGCGAAGGTGTCGCCGGCCGGACGGATCGCCTCGTGGGCCTCCTGCGCGTTCTTCACCTTGCGGGTGTACTGGCGCGGGGTGGGATGCACGTACTCCTGGCCGTAGAGCTGGCCGGCTTGGCGACGTGCCGCATCTATGGCGCTCGCCGACAACGTCGTCGAGTCGGTACGCATGTAGGTGATGTAGCCGTTCTCGTACAGCCGCTGCGCCAGGCTCATCGTGCGTTCCGCCGAGAACCGCAGCTTGCGCCCGGCCTCCTGCTGCAGCGTGGAGGTCATGAACGGCGGGTACGGCCGGCGGGTGTACGGCTTCTCCTCGACCGAGGCGACGGTCAGGCTCGCTCCGCGCAGACCGGCGACCAGTTCACCGGCGCTGGCCTGG
This sequence comes from Mycobacterium sp., assembly GCF_046330795.1. Taxonomy (GTDB): domain Bacteria; phylum Actinomycetota; class Actinomycetes; order Mycobacteriales; family Mycobacteriaceae; genus Mycobacterium. The sequence continues at coordinate 318,360 of NZ_JAXLSA010000004.1, forward strand.
TCGAGCACCAGCACCTCGTCGGGCTTGGTCAGCACGCCGAGCGAATCGAAGTCCCGGCCGGTGGCCACGCGGCGGCCGTCGACGTTGACCAGCCGTGCCGAGAACACCGGCGGGACTGCGGTGGGGTCCGAGACACTGGCGTCCAGCTCGGCCGCGATATCCCAGTAGTCGGCGCTGCGGAACGCCATCCGCTCCCGCTCGCGCTGCACGATGATGCGGGTGGCCACGGACTGCACCCGGCCGGCCGAGAGCCGCGGAGCGACCTTCTTCCACAGCACCGGGGAGACCTCGTAGCCGTACAGCCGGTCCAGGATGCGGCGCGTCTCCTGCGCGTCGACCAGGTTGTTGTCCAGTTCGCGGGGGTCCTCGGCCGCCGCGCGGATGGCCGGCTCGGTGATCTCGTGGAACACCATCCGTTTGACCGGGATGCGCGGCTTGAGGGTCTCCAGCAGGTGCCAGGCGATGGCCTCGCCCTCGCGGTCACCGTCCGTCGCGAGGTAGAGCTCGTCGACGTCCTCGAGCAGGCCCTTGAGTTCGGTGACGGTGGACTTCTTCTCGGGGCTGACGATGTAGAGGGGCTCGAAGTCCTGGTCCACGTTGACCCCCAGGCGCGCCCAGGGCTCGGATTTGTACTTGGCGGGCACGTCGGCAGCGGCCCGGGGCAGGTCGCGGATGTGCCCACGCGACGACTCGACGATGTAGTCCTTGCCCAGATAGCCCGCGATCTTGCGTGCCTTGGTGGGCGACTCGACTATGACGAGTCGCCGGACACCGCCGTTACGTCCGCCGCTACCGCGGTCATCGTCAGCCAACTGCGCCTACGCTCCTGCTCATGATTGCCTATATATAGGCATACTTGCCGGGTACCGACCCCGTCGAACCCGGCGGGCAACTGCCAATTTTGCATCCGAAGCCCACCTACGCAAACCGGCTCCCCCGGTCGAGGGGCTCAAACCCGGGGCCAGGCGTCGAACGCCTCGATGCCGTCCGGGGCCTCGCCGATGTTCTCTACCAGGCGAGACAGCCGTCGGCGACCACTGATCCGCAGCGCCGGACGGGCCCCCCGAGTTCCGATCAACGTCGGCGCGATTCCGGCCCGCATCAACGCCGAGGCCAGCGGCGAGTGCGTGTCGGGCGCGTGCGGGTCCAGGCCGAGGAGATACCGGTCGTTGTCGGGGCTACCCGCCGCCAGCGCCCAGGCCCTCAGCTCGCGCGACCCCGGCACCCACTGCGGGGGGACCGTCTTGACCGCCCCACGTGTCCACAGGGCGGCGATACCGAGCAGCGCGGTGTCGACGCCGGTTCGCACCAGCGGCGTGTTCTCCTCGGTGCGCAGCACCTCCGGCGTCAGCCCGCACTCGGCGATCATCTCCGCCAGCGCATCCGCCCGCCAGGGGCGGTCGACGACCACGGACAGCCGCGCGCCCGATGCGCCGACGACCACGATCTGCCCGGATGTCGCGAGCAGCCCGGTGAGATCGGACACCGCGGGCGGCACCGAGTCAGCGGAGAAGAACGACAGCTGGCTCACGTCATCGACACTAAGCCAGACCGGTGCTCATGGCGGCCGACAAAACGCTCCGGCGGCCGAAAACGCACCCCACCGGACAAAACACCCCGGGCGGTTGGACCGTCCGGGGTGTTTACGTAGCTGGGAGTCGCTCAGACGGCGCGAACGCCGGTGGCCTGCGGGCCCTTGGGGCTCTGGCCGACCTCGAACTCCACTCGCTGGTTCTCTTCCAGGGTGCGGAAGCCCGAACCCTGAATCTCCGTGTAGTGGACGAAAACGTCAGCGGAGCCGTCCTCGGGGGCGATGAAGCCAAAGCCCTTTTCCGCGTTGAACCACTTCACAGTTCCCTGTGGCATCTTTCGATCTTTCCTTACTGTGTACTTCGGGTGCGGTACACCACCTTTCGGCGTACCGGGCCCGTTGTCGACCGCACATCCTTCGCAGGAACCGCGACCGCAACGTCGATCCTGCGAGAGCTTTGACACCACACAGAAGCTGCGACCACCCTTATCCAATCATGAACTGGGCACTTGCAACAGTCGTGCATCGAGGAACCGGGTGAACAAAGGGCGAAAGTGACGACGAATTTCGGCAGTGAGCTGCTCGCCGCCGCGCTCGCGGGCACCGAAACCACCGAAAGCCCGATCCGGCACATCGCCGAGTTGCCCGCCCGGCCCGGCCAGCGCCAACCCTGGCCGGACTGGGCCGACGGCGACGTGGTGCGCGCCTTCACCGAGCGCGGCATCGCCGCGTTGTGGACCCACCAGCGCGACGCTGCCGAACTCGCCCACCAGCGCCGGCACGTGGTGATCGCCACCGGCACGGCGTCGGGCAAGTCGCTGGCCTATCAACTGCCTATCCTCGACGCGCTGGCCCGCGATCCCCGGGCCCGGGCCCTGTACCTGAGTCCGACCAAGGCACTGGGCCACGACCAGCTGCGCTCCGCGCACGCACTGACGGCGGCGATCCCGGCGCTGGCCGGGGACTTCGCGGCGGCGCCCACCGCGTACGACGGTGACACCCCCGCCGAGATCCGCCGGTTCGCCCGCGAACGGTCGCGATGGGTGTTCTCCAACCCCGACATGATCCACCTGTCGCTGCTGCGCAACCACGCCCGGTGGGCGGTGTTCCTGCGCGGGCTGCGCTATCTGGTTGTCGACGAATGTCATTACTACCGAGGAATTTTCGGCTCGAACGTGGCGATGGTGCTGCGCCGGCTGCTGCGCCTGGCCGCGCGCTACTCCCCCGACGCCACCATTCCGACGGTGATCCTGGCCAGTGCCACGACGGCGGCGCCGGGCCGCACGGCGGCCGAGTTGATCGGCCAGCACGTCGAGGAGATCACCGCCGACGGCGCCCCGCAGGGTGCGCGGACCATCGCCCTGTGGGAGCCCGCGCTGCGCACCGACATCACCGGGGAGAACGGTGCGCCGGTCCGGCGTTCGGCGGGATCGGAAGCGGCCCGGGTGATGGCCGACCTGATCGTCGAGGGCGCCCGGACGCTGACCTTCGTGCGGTCGCGGCGCGGCGCCGAACTGACCGCGCTGGGTGCCCGCGCCCGCTTGGCCGAGGTCGCCCCCGAACTGGCCGCTCTGGTGTCGTCGTACCGGGCCGGATATCTGGCCGAGGACCGCCGGGCCCTCGAGCAGGCACTCGTCGACGGTGGTCTGCGCGGCCTGGCGACCACGAATGCCCTCGAGCTGGGCATCGACATCGCCGGACTGGACGCCGTGGTGCTGGCCGGGTTCCCCGGCAGCGTGTCGTCGTTCTGGCAGCAGGCCGGCCGGTCCGGGCGTCGCGGCCAGGGTGCGCTGGTGGTACTCATCGCGCGGGACGACCCCCTGGACACCTACCTGGTGCACCACCCGTCGGCCCTGCTGGACGAGCCGGTCGAGCGGGTAGTGATCGACCCGGCCAACCCGTACGTGATGGGACCCCAACTCCTCTGTGCCGCAACAGAATTACCGATCGGGGAAGCCGAGATCGCACTGTGGTCGGCCCACGAAGTGGCGGCGTCGCTGATCGACGACGGCCTGCTGCGCCGCCGCGGGGGGCGGTATTACCCGAGTCCGGGCGTCGACCCGCATCCGGCGGTCGATATCCGCGGCTCCGCCGGCGGCCAGGTCGCCATCCTGGAGACCGACACCGGCCGGCTGCTGGGCGGGGTCGGGGCGGGCCGGGCCCCGGCGACGGTGCACCCGGGTGCGGTGTACCTGCATCAGGGTGAGACCTACCTGGTCGACTCGCTGGACCTGGAGGCGGCGATCGCGTTCGTGCATGCCGAGGATCCCGGCTATTCGACCCACGCGCGGGAGGTCACCGACATCACGGTCACCGGGTCGGGCGACCACACCGACCTCGGGCCGGTCACGCTCGGCGTGGTACCGGTTGCCGTCACGAACACCGTCACCGGGTACCTGCGGCGCACCCTGTCCGGCGAGGTGCTCGACTTCGTCGAACTCGACCTGCCCCCGCAACATCTGCCCACCGTCGCCGTCATGTACACGATCACGCCGGAGGCGTTGTCCGACAACGGGATCGACCCGGTCCGTATTCCGGGTTCGCTGCACGCGGCCGAGCACGCGGCGATCGGCCTGCTGCCGCTGGTGGCCAGTTGCGACCGGGGCGACATCGGCGGCCTGTCCACGGCCGTGGGCCCCGGCGGGCTGCCGACCGTCTTCGTGTACGACGGCCATCCGGGCGGCGCGGGATTCGCCGATCGGGGCTATCAGCAGGCCGCGGTCTGGCTGGGCGCGACCCTGGATGCGATATCGGCGTGCGAATGCCCCAATGGCTGTCCGTCGTGCGTGCAGTCCCCCAAATGCGGGAACGGCAACGACCCCCTGGACAAGATGGGGGCGATCGCCGTGCTGCAGACGGTTCTCACAGCACTGGAGGCCAACCGACCCCTCGACGGGCGGCTTCCAGGATGAATGCACGCCTCGACGACGTGCATTGCCGAAAGCTACCCCCGCTACCGAGCACGCCGCAACACCCCTGTCGCGGCGGCACGCACCGAACCCGGCGTCCTACAACCAATTTCGTCGCATAACGCGGTTATCGACACTGATATCGCAGCGCACGCAGCGGTTTGCGATTAATTTGCGCAATTTCGCATTCCTTCATTCCGGGCCGGCCGGACCTGCCCGCGCAACCGCGCGCGCCGTACCCAGGTTCCAACCGGCCACTCGGACCGGGACCGCCACCGTGACGACGACGTCGAGTCGCTCGATCGCGCAGTGTGCCGTCGACATCCGCATGGCGTTCACCAGCTCGCGCGCGCGGTCGCACGCGGAGCCGGCCCCGGCGGGCAGCGTCAGCGCGGCGGCCAGCGCGCCGAGGTCCGCGCCGGCCTGCGCCCGGTGCCGGGCCAGCGCGGCAGCACCGATCGTGGCCAGCGCGATCGTCACACTCACCAGTACCGCAGCCAGGAACGCGCCCAGAACGGTGGCCGCACCGCGCTCTGCCGTCCGGTCAGGCGGCCGGTTCGACCGCCGCGATCGACTCGGCCCGCAACGTGAGCCCTGGCAGGAGCGGAGTACCGGAGGAAACCGTGGCCACGACGAAGTCGCCGTCCCGGTGCACCTGCAGGACGGAATTGGCCGGGGCCAGGGACCCGAGCGCGCCGGACCACGCCCGCTCGTCGCCACGGGCCGCCAGCCGCGCCGCCTCCCGGGCGGCGTCCACACACCGGATCTGAGCGCTGATCGCGGCCAGGCCGGCGGCGCACAACACCAGAACGACGACCAGGGCGGCAACGGCCAGGGCAGCCTCCACCGTCCCGAATCCGGCCTCACCGCTCAGACGCTGGTGTTCAGGGCCCGCGCGATGATGCCGCTGAGCGCGGTCACGATCGAATCTCCCGTGACGACGGTGTAGAGGATGGCGCCGAATGCCGCCGCGGCCACGGTGCCGATCGCGTATTCCACGGTGGACATCCCGGTGTCGTCGGTCACCACCACCGTCAGCTTCTGCCGGATGAGACGAATAGCCTTCTGTAACAATTGATTTCCCTTTCTGTGTGACACTTCTTCGGAGTTGGTGGGGCTGATGCCCGTTGCCACTCACAGCAGGCCGGAGGAAAAGGCGTCGCGGGCCAGGCCGGCCACCACCGGCACGACGCCCAGGCAGATGAACGCGGGCAGGAAGCAGACGCCCAGCGGCCCGGCGATCAACACCCCGGCCCGCTCGCCCGCGGCCGCGGCGTCATGTGCGATGCGCTGGCGTGTCTCGAGCGCCAGTTCGGCGACCCCGTCGGCCAGGGCCGTCCCGGAGGACGCCGATCGGCGCGCCAACCGGAACAACGCGAGAGCGGCGACACGGCAGTGCTCCTCTCCGACGGGCGCGGGTTCGGCCCAGGCGACGGCGGGCTCGGCACCCAGCGCGAGCAGGTCGGCCGATCGCCGGAGCAGGACCGCCAGTTCCGCCGGAGCCGAGGGGGCCGTCGCGCGTGCGGCCGTGGCCGGGGCCATCCCGGCGGACAGACACGTGGCGAAGATATCCAGGGCGGACGCGGTCGCGAAGGGATCACCGGCGGCGCGTTTCCGGCCGCCGTGAGCGGCCTCCGGGGACCCGTTCCCGCCACGCATCCGCACCGCGGCCGACCGCCCCGCGAGCAGCACCGCCAACGCGAGTGCGAGCGCCGCCGCGCTCACGTGCCGACCCGATCGATGATCCGATCGGCCCAGAGCAACCCGGCCGCGAGCAACAGGACGCCGGCCAGCAGGCACCATCCGCCCACCCCGCCGCCGATCAGGAATCGGACGGGATCCGCGCCGATCGCCTGACCGAGGGCGAGCCCGGCCACCGGCAGGGCGGCCAGGATGCCCGCTGACGCGCGAGCACCGGCCAGGGCCGATTGCACCTTCTGCCGAAAGCGTTGCCGTTCAACGATATCGGTCTGGGCAGACCGCATCACCGCGCCGATCGGAATGCCGTGCTCGGCCGCCAGCCGCCAGGCCACCGCCAACCGCGACCATTCGGCGCAGAGGAGCGATCCGGGGATTCCCGCGGACAGGCCCGACACCGTATCGCCACCGAGGCGGGCCCGGGCCGCGATCCCCCACAGTGCGGTGGCCACCGGCCCCGCCGATTCCCGTGCCGCCGCTTCGACGGCAGCCACCGGGTGTGCGCCGATCCTGAGCTCACCGACGAGCACGTCCAGCGCGCCGATGAGGACTTCGGCCTCACCGGACACGCGCCGGCGTCGGGCGGCCCGGGCCACGCGCACCAGGGCGGTGGCGACGGCGACCGCCGCCGACAGGGTGGTGGCACCGGGCAGGAGGACCACGGCGACCACCGCCGGCGACGCCGCCGCGCAGAACACCGGGACGCGACGCCGACGCACCCGCGGCACACCGGGGGCCGGGCGTCCGGGAGCCGGAAGCGTCAGCAGGGACAGCGCCAGAAGAATTGCGGCGAAGGGTATTCCGGTCATACCAGACGGTCCCGCAGAAGTGCACGCAGCGCCGCCATGCCCGCGCCGAACCCCTCGCCGGCCCGCCACGCCGGCACGACATGGCAGGTGTTGTCCGGGCCTCCCCGATCGAGCACCGAGACCTCGGTCAGCCGTCGCTGTCCCTCCCGGTCCCGTGCGACGTGCAGCAGCACCCGCACCGCCGCCCACAATTGGGCATGCAGTGCGGCCCGGTCGAGGCCGCCCAGCGCGCCGAGGGCCTCCAGCCGAGCCGGGATCTCCGCGGTGCTGTTGGCGTGCACGGTGCCCGCTCCGCCGTCGTGGCCGGTGTTCAGCGCGGTAAGCAGGTCGGCCACCTCGGCGCCCCGGACCTCACCGACGACGATCCGGTCCGGGCGCATGCGCAATGCCTGCCGGACCAGTTGGCGGACCGTGATCTCGCCGGCGCCCTCGATATTCGCCCCGCGCGCAACGAGATTCACTACATGTGGATGCACCGGCGCCAGCTCGGCGGCGTCCTCGACGCAGACGATCCGCTCACTGTCCGACACGGCACCCAGCAGTGCCGCCAACAGCGTCGTCTTGCCGGCACCGGTCCCGCCGGACACCAGGAAGGCCAACCGGGCCGCGATGACCTCCCGCAGGATTCCGCTGATCTCGGCCACCACCGCACCGGACCGGCACAGCGACTCGAGATCCTGGCCGGCGGGTCGCAACACTCGGAGCGAAATGGCTGTCCCTCCAACCGAAACCGGCGGCAGGACGGCATGCAGCCGCACATTGCAGCCTGTGGGCCCGATCTCGGTCAGCAGGCCGTCCACCCACGGTGCGGCGTCGTCGAGTCGTCGGCCCGCGGCGAGCGCCAACCGCTGTGCCAGCCGGCGGACCGCGGCGTCGTCGGGGAACCGAATTGTGCTGCGCCGCAGACCCTGCCCGTCGTCGACCCACACCTGCTCCGGACCCGTGACCAGGACATCGGTGGTGCCCGGCGCTGCCAGCAGCGGTTCGAGAAGTCCCGCCCCGGTCAGCTCGGTCTGCAATACGCGCAGGTTGGCCAACACGTCGGTATCACCGAGCACACCGCCGGATTCCGCGCGGATGGCGCGCGCCACCACATTGGGACGCAGCGGGCCGGGTTCGGCCGCCAGCCGTTCCCGGACGCGATCGATCAGCGGGGCGTTCATGCCGCCCGCCCGCTGGGCTCCCGGTGGGCGCCCGCCAATACGTCGAGGATCTCCCGGGCCGCCCGGCCGAGCGGCGATCTGCCGCCCAGCTTCAGACCGCCGTGTTCGAGCCGTTCGGCGAGCATCGGTTCGGGCCGCATCGTGGTGAGCACGGGCAGTCCGACGGCGGACCCGAACTCGCCGGAACCCAGTCCGCCCGGTGCCGGACCGCGCACGACCAGGCCGACGTTGGGGTTCAGCGCGCTCAGCGCCGGGGCGAGCGCCGCCGTCGCCGCGCACGAGCGGACGTCGCACGTGGCGACCACGACCACCAGATCCGCGGCCTCCACGGTGGTTCGGGCCGCAGCCGTATGCAGGCCGGGGAGATCGCACACGACCGTCACGCCACCGGAGCGGGCCGCATCGGTGAACGCCGCGGCGGCCGCGGGTTCGACGTCGTGCGCCCGCCGTGTGCCGGACAGGATGCTGATGCCCCGCTGTCGCGGCAGTGCTTCGCGCACCGCCGCCCAGTCCAGCTTGCCGTCCTGGACCTGGATGTCGGGCCAGCGCAACCCGGCGGCGCCCTCGGCGCCGAGTAACAGGTCAATGCCACCGGCCCAGGGATCGAGGTCCATCAGCAACGAGCCTGTGAGCGACAACGCCATGGCCGCCGAGAACAACGACCCACCCGCGCCACCGCGGCCGCCGACAACGGCCACCACTGCGCCACGGGAACCCCTGACGCCGGCGTGATCACCGGGATCCGACAGCCCGCGGACGAGCTGATCGGCGTGGGCCGGCAGGGTGAGCACCGCCTCCGCGCCGACCGCGATCGACGCCGACAGCACGGCAGTGTCCGGAGGCGGATCGTCGGGAGCTCCCGCCGTCACGACGAAAACCGCTGACCTGCGTGTGAGCGGCATCACAGCGAGGGCGCACGCCGCGGCGCCGTCGACGACGACCGCACGCGCCGCCGCCCAGATCCGGGCTCCCGGACGGGAGCCGGCGTCGAGGTGCACCGCGGTGGTTCCGACCGCCGCGGTGACCCGATCGATCTCCTCGCGCAGTGCCGGATCGGAGAGCAGGGTCAGAACGCGCGGCGTAGTCGACATGGACCCAGCGTGCCGGTTGCGTGGCTGCGCACACCGCCGAGCCGGGCCGGAAACCGGCGGAATTGTGGACGAGATCGAATCTGTGGATTGCGGCGATCAGCAAACTCGCGGCGCTATCGAAATCCACCCAGCGAATGTGGTCCGGATATGAGACGACCCCCGCCAGGGGGGGAGGAGGCGAGGGTCGTCGTGTATCAGCCCCGGGGGGTCGGGCTGATACACACTCGACATAAGCCGAGTAATGCCCACTATACACACGACACCGGTGACCCCCGCAAGTGTGCGGAATCAACACACCGAACTGTTATCTCGGAATTTTGCAGCCTCAGCCACCTGGCTTGAAATGCCACTTTGAACAAAAGGGCGACTTGTGTCACGCACCCTCTATCCTGGCACCGTGACCGCCCCGGTGCCGGACCCCGAACAGCCCGCCGGACCCGCCATCATCCGGGGCTCGCGACCGCCGGGCCGCACCGCCGCGTTCTTCGATCTCGACAAGACCGTCATCGCCAAGTCCAGTGCGCTCGCCTTCAGCAAACCCTTCCTGGATCAGGGGCTGCTCAACCGGCGGACCGTCCTGAGATCGAGCTACGCGCAGTTCCTGTTCCTGATGTCCGGGGCCGATCACGAGCAGATGGATCGGATGCGGTCCTACGTGACCAGCATGTGCACCGGCTGGGACGTCGAACAGGTCAAGTCGATCGTCGGCGAGACCCTGCACGACATCGTCGACCCGCTGGTGTTCGCCGAAGCCGCCGAGCTGATCGCCGACCATCGGTTGTGCGGCCGCGACATCGTCATCGTGTCCGCCTCGGGGGAAGAGGTCGTGGCCCCGATCGCCCGGGCCCTGGGAGCCACCCATGCCATGGCGACCCGGATGGTCGTCGAGGACGGCCGGTACACCGGCGAGATCGCGTTCTACTGCTACGGCGAGGGCAAGGCGCAGGCCATCCGCGAGTTGGCGGACCGCGAGGGTTACGCCCTCGAGCACTGCTACGCGTATTCGGACTCGAGCACCGATCTGCCGATGCTCGAGGCGGTCGGACACGCGGCGGTGGTCAACCCGGACCGGACGCTCCGGCGCGAAGCCACAGCGCGTAACTGGCCTGTGCTGACGTTCACCCGGCCGGTGTCGATCCGCGACCGGTTGCCGGCGCCATCACGGGCCGCCATCGCCACCACCGCCGCGATCGGGATCAGCGCGCTGGCCGCGGGCGCCGCGACGTATTCGGTGTTGCAGCGCTTGATGTCTCGGTGAGACCGGATAACTCCACGACACTCGCGCCACACCCGTAACGATCCGGCGTCAGAGCTTGCTGTGACCGGGGTCACGTAGTACAAAGGAGTGCACGGAAGCCGGTGAGGCCAAGGTCGACTCGGAAGAGAAGCGTCGATCTCCCGCAACCGGCAACCCAGCACGGTTCCACGGCACCCACGCGGAGTCACAGCCGCGATAATGGCAGAAGTGTTGCGGGCCTGCGTAATTGCGAAAATGCGAATGGCTCGGGGTACTCCTTCGAGATTCCCCACAGGCCCTTTGGGAGGGGCTAATGCCGTAGCGCGTCACAAGAGCGCCGAGGCCATCCCGCGTAACCCACAGTTGCACGCATGGTAACCGGGATCCGTGCTAGCGGGCGGCGAGCCGAGTAATTCGGAACGCCGCCCGCTTCATGTTCTCGTCAGGCCTTGGCGTCGGCGATCGCCACCGCTTCGCGCGCGCCCTCCTGGAGCGCCCGGCAGGTCAGGACCAGCCACCGCGTCAACCCGTCCTCGGTCCCAGATGCAAAGCCCTGCGCGGCTTCCCGGTAATCGGCCGCCCGGCGCATCCAGAACACCTCGGGCACACCGAGCCCGTGCGGATCGAGTCCGGTGGCGATACTCACCAGGCGTCCCACGCCCCGCGCGACGACGCCGTCGGCGCTGCCGAAGGCGGACAGCGCCAACAGCTCGCCGTGGGCCACCGCGGTCAGGATCGGAGCCGGGACAGCCGACCCGCCCGTCACCAGCCGCGCCATCAGGTCCAGCCGGGCGGAGGTCTCCGGGTTCAGCCGCGGCCGGCCGAGCGCATCCTCGGCCACCAGGTCGGCGGCGGCCAGGCTGTGGATCCGGGCCAGCGCCTGCAACGGCGCGCGGCGCCAGACACCGATGAGCGAACCCTCCCCGCCCTCGAGCGCCTGGGCCACCCGCAGCGACCCCGCGAACACCGGATCCTCGACGGTGTTCTCGTCCAGCTGCAGCGTTCCGCCGTCGAGCACCGACGAAGCACGCGCGGCCCGCAGCGCCGCCTCGGCCGCGGTCACCGGCCAGCCCCGAAGATTCGCCCGGTGCCGGTGGGCGCGCCCCAGCGCGTCGCGCGCATGCTCGGCCGCTTCGGCCACACCCGGCAGATCCAGCAGGGGAGCCAACGGATCAGCGGTCACGGCGGCCCACCCTACCCGGGACGGCATCGAGCAGACGCCGGGTGTAGTCGTCGCGCGGATGGTCGAACACCTGCTCGGCCGAACCCGCCTCCACGACGCGTCCCGTCCGCATCACCAGCACGTCATCGGCGATCCGCCGGATCACCGCCAGGTCGTGGCTGATGAACAGGTAGGTCAGCCCGAGCCGGTCCTGCAATTCGGCCAGCAGGCGCAGGATCTGGTCCTGCACGATGACATCCAGCGCGGAAACCGCTTCGTCGCACACCAGCAGGTCCGGCCGAAGCGCCAGGGCCCGGGCGATCGCGACCCGCTGGCGCTGACCGCCGGACAGTTCCCGCGGCCGCCGGGCCAGGATCGCCGACGGCAGGGCGACCTCGTCGAGCAGATCGGCCACCGACCGCCGGCGGGACACCCGGTCGCCGACGCCGTGGATTCGCAGCGGCTCCTCGATGAGGCGCTGCACCGTGTACATCGGATCGAGGCTGCTGTACGGGTTCTGGAACACCGGCTGGGCGCGGCGGCGGAACTGCAGGGTGCCCGGGCGGTCCAGTGCCGCGACGTCGGCGCCGTCGAAGGCCACCGTTCCGGACGTCGGTTCGGTCAGCCCGAGCACCATGCGCGCCAACGTGGACTTGCCCGAACCGGATTCGCCGGCCACGGCCAGCGTGGACCCCCGCCGCAGCCGGAAGGACACCGCGTCGACGGCGGTGAGCTCGTGTCGTCGCCACGGCGGCGGTCCGGGCAGCGGGAACACCTTGGTCAGGTCGGTGGCAACCACCAGATCGCCGCCGGGTTCGGCGAGCGGCGGGCGACGCTCGGATGCGGACAGCGCCGGCGCACAGGCCACCAGCCGGCGGGTGTACTCATCCTGCGGATCGGCGATGATCTGTTCTGCCGCACCGACTTCCATGATCCGGCCGTCCCGCATGACGACGATCCGGCCGGCACGTTCGGCGGCCAGCGCCAGGTCGTGGGTGATGAACAGGACCGCCGTGCCCAGATCCGCCGCCATCGCGGCCAGATGGTCGAGAACCTGTCGCTGCACCGTGACATCCAGTGCCGAGGTCGGTTCGTCGGCGATCAGCAGCCGCGGATGGCCCGTCAGTCCGATCGCGATGAGGGCACGCTGGCACATTCCGCCGGACAGTTGATGCGGGTAGCGGGTCAGCGTGCCGGCCGGATCCGGCATCCCGACGTCGGCCAGCAGCTGCACCGAACGCGCCCGGGCCACCTTTCGCGCTCTGATGTTGTTGGCGCGCAACGCTTCCCGGATCTGAACGCCCACCTTCCAGACCGGGTTGAGGTTGGTCACCGGATCCTGGGGCACATAGCCGATGGCTCGGCCGCGAACCGCTCGACGCGCCCGATCGTCCGCGGCGGTCAGGTCGGTGCCGGCGAACACGATGCGCCCGGCGGTGACACGTCCGCCCGGGGGCAGCAGCCCCAGCACCGCCGCCGCGAGAGTGGACTTGCCCGAACCCGATTCGCCGACCACCGCGACGGTCTCCCCGGCGGACACCGACAGCTCCACGCCGGTGACCGCGGGCGGGTGCCCGTCGTAGGTCACCTCGAGGCCCTCGACCCGCAGCAGTGGTTCGGTCATGCGCGCCACGCCGGCCTGGCGCGGGCACCCGGGTCGAGCGCGTCGCGCAGCGCGTCGCCCATCAGCATGAAGGCCAGCACCGTCAGCGCCAGCGCCGTTGCCGGATAGAACAGCACCGGCGAACCGGATCGCAGCCGGGCCTGTGCGGTGTTGATGTCCCCTCCCCAGGAGATCACCGACGGCGGCAGTCCCACGCCCAGGTACGACAGCGTCGCCTCCGTCACGATGAACGCCCCCAGCGCAATGGTCGCGACGACGATCACCGGGCCGACGGCGTTGGGCAGTACGTGCCGCAGGAGGATGCGAAACGGGCTGAGCCCCATGGCCTTTGCGGCCAGCACGTAGTCCGAGGAGCGGACCGCCAGCACGGAGCCCCGGGTGATACGCGCCACCTGCGGCCAGCCGAACACGGCCAGGATGACGATCACCGTCAAGATGCTGCGCTGCCGCATCACCTGCATCAGCACGATGGCGGCCAGCAGCAGCGGGATGCCGAAGAAGATGTCGGCGCAGCGCGAGACCAGTGCGTCCAGCCGGCCACCGAAGAAGCCCGCCAACGCGCCGAGCGTCCCGCCGAACAGCACCGCCAGCGTCGTCGCGCCCAGGCCCACCGCGATCGACGCGCGGGCGCCGTGGACCGTGCGTGCGTAGACGTCGTGGCCCTGCAGGTCGGTGCCGAACCAGTGCCGCGCCGAGGGGCCCAGCAGACTCTGCGCGGGGTCGGCGTAGTGCGGGTCGAGCCCGGTGAACAGTTCCGGCGCCAGCGCGGCGGCAGCCACCAGGACGATCAGCGTGGCGGCGATGTAGAACTGCGGGCGGGTCCGCAGCTGCGCCCAGGTATCGGTGACCAGGCCGCCGGACCGCTCAGCCATACCGGATCCGGGGATCGAGGGCCGCGTAGAGCAGATCCACCACCAGGTTGGCCACCAGGTACACCAACACCAGCACCGTCACGATGCCGACGACGGTGGGTGCCTCCTGGCGGGTCACGGCCTGGTAGAGCGCACCGCCGACGCCGTGGATGTTGAAGATGCCCTCGGTGACGACGGCGCCGCCGAGCAACGCGCCCAGATCCGCGCCCAGGAACGTGACGACCGGGATCAGCGAGTTGCGCAGGATGTGCATCGACACCACCCGGGACCGGGAGGCGCCGGTGGCCGCGGCGGTGCGTACCCAGTCGGCCTGCGCGGTCTCGGCGACCGCGGACCGGGTCAGCCGCAGCACGTAGGCGAACGACACCGACCCCAGCACGATGCCGGGCAGCAGTAGCCGCGCGAAGCTGGCCTGGTCCCCGACCGTCACCGGTGCGATGCCCCATCGGACGCCGAACAGGAACTGCGCCAGGAATCCCAGCACGAACACCGGCACCGCGATCACCACCAGGCTGGCCAGCAGCGCGGTGGCGTCGAACCATCCGCCGCGGCGCAGCCCGGCGAGCACACCGAACCCGATACCGAACACCGCTTCGACCGCCAGCGCCACCAGGGCCAGCCGAATGGTCACCGGAAACGCTTGTGCCAGAACCTCACTGACGGGCAGGCCGGAGAACGACACACCGAAGTCGCCGCGCAGGATGCCGCCGAGGTAGTGCACGTACTGCAGCCAGAAGGGCTGGTCGAGGTGGTACTGCGCGCGCAGTTGGGCCACCACACCGGGGCTCAATGGGCGGTCGCCGCCGAGCGCGGCGACCGGATCCCCCGGCAACAGGAAGACCATGGCATGGATCAGCAGCGTCGCCCCGAAGAACACCGGCACCATCACCGCCACCCGGCGCGCGAGGTAGACCCACATCTCAGGAACCGGACATCAGGACTTGACGATGTTCTCGTAGTCCGGCAATCCGTTCCACGTCATCACCACGTTGTCGACGGCCGCTGAGCGGCCCGCGGCGCCGATGTAGTCCCACAGCGGCACCACCGGCATGTCCTGGAGCAGGATCTGCTGCGCGGTGTTGGTCAACGTCTGCGACTCCGGCAGTGTCGGCGCGGCCTGCGCCGCGGTCACCGCACCGTCGAACTCGCGGTTGGAGTAGTCGACGTCGTTGGAGCCGGCGCCGGTGACGAACAACGGCTCCAGGAACTCCAGCATCGACGGGTAGTCGCCCTGCCAGCCGGCCCGGAAGGCGGTGCCGATGGTGCGGTCGGTGATCTGGGTGCGCATCGCGGCGAACGTCGGCTGCGGAGCACCGACGGCGTCGATGCCCAGGGTGTTCTTCAGGCTGTTGGCCACCGCGTCCACCCACTCCTGGTGCCCGCCGTCGGCGTTGTAGGCGATGACGTACTGGCCGCTCCACCGCGAGATGGCGTCGGCCTTGGCCCACAGCGCGCGGGCACGGTCCGGGTTGTAGTCCAGCGCATCGTTGCCAGGCAGGTCGGCGCTGAATCCGGGCAACGAGCTTGCGGTGAAATCCCTCGCCGGAGAGCGGCTTCCGCTGAAAATCTGCTCGCAGATCTGTGGTCGGTTGATCGCCGCGGACAGGGCCAGCCGGCGCAGCCGGCCTTCCTCGCCGCCGAAGTGATCGAGCCGCAGCGGCGTGTCCAGGGTCTGGTTCTGCGCCACGGGCCCGGTCATCGCCCGGTCCCCGAGATCCTTGCGGAAGGTGGGCAGCGCACTGGTCGGCACGGTGTCGAGCACGTCCAGGTTGCCGGCCAGCAGATCGGCGTAGGCGGTATCGAGGTTGGCGTAGAACACCATCCGCAGGCCCTTGTTCCGGGCCGGGCGATTGCCGTGGTAGTCCGCATTGGGCACCAGGTCGATGCGCACGTTGTGCTGCCAGGCGTCGGCGCCGGCCAGACGGTAGGGGCCGTTGCCCACGGGGTGCCGTCCGAAGGCGGCCATGTCGGCGAAGGCCACCTGCGGCAGCGGATAGAACGGGGTGAACGCCAACCGCTGGGTGAAATCGATGGTCGGCGCCTTGAGCCGCACGGTGAACTCGGTGTCATTGAGGACCACCAGGCCCGACATCGTCTGCGCGGTCGGCTTCTCACCGGCCACCTCGTCGAACCCGACGATCGGCGAGAAGAAGCTCTGCTGCAGTTGGCCGTTGGTGCTCAGCGCACCGTAGTTCCACGCGTCGACGAACGATTTCGCCGTCACCGGTGTCCCGTCGGTGAACTTCCAATCCGGTTGGAGCGTGATGTGGAAGTTGACGTTGTCGGTGGTGTCGATCGACCGGGCGACCTCGTTGGTGGGATTGCCGTGGGCGTCATACGACATCAGGCCGGCGAAGAGCCGGTCGATGATCCGGCCGCCGTTGTTCTCGTTGGTGTTGGTGGGAATCAGCGGGTTCTGCGGTTCGCCCCCGTTGACCGTCACCACGCCCTGACCCGCCCCGGGACCGCCCGCCCCGCCGCATCCGGCAATGACCATCAGCACCAGGACACACATCGCGGTCACCGCAATTCGCAACCGCAGCACTGGCTCACCCTTTCCGCACCCGCGTCCGCCGGACCGTTCGGCCCACGGGGCGCGACCGTTCGGCGCACACCACCCGCCGTCCGCGGTCAGGGGGTGTGAGTTGCCAACGTTGATGCAACGTTGAGTGACTACGCTCACAAGCATGACCGAGACGCACACTGAAGTTCAGTCATGCTATCCGCCATCGGCGGAGTTCGCGGCGAACGCGAACGCATCACAGGAACTGTACGACGCGGCCGAGGCCGACCGGCTGGCGTTCTGGGCCGAGCAGGCGAATCGGCTCACCTGGGACACCCCGTTCACCGAGGTGCTCGACTGGTCGGAGGCACCGGTCGCCAAATGGTTCGTCGGCGGCAAGCTGAACGTCGCCTACAACTGCGTCGACCGCCACGTCGAGGCCGGCAACGGCGCCCGGGTCGCGATCCACTGGGAGGGCGAACCGGTCGGTGACGCGCGCGACATCACGTACGCCGAACTCAAGGACGAGGTGTGCCGGGCCGCCAACACCCTGACCGAACTCGGGCTCGAAGCCGGTGACCGCGTCGCCATCTACATGCCGATGGTGCCCGAGGCCATCGTCGCGATGCTGGCATGTGCGCGCCTCGGGGTGATGCACAGCGTGGTGTTCGCCGGCTTCTCCGCATCAGCGCTGCGGGCCCGTATCGACGACGCCGCGGCCAAGATGGTGATCACCACCGACGGGCAGTTCCGGCGCGGTTCCGCCGCGCCGCTGAAGGCCGGCGTGGACGAGGCACTGGCCGGGCTCGGGGACGACAACCCCGTCGAGCACGTTCTGGTGGTGCGCCGCACCGGGATCGACACCCCGATGACCGACGACCGCGACCTATGGTGGCACGACACGGTCGCCAAAGCCGCCACCGAGCACACCCCGGAGGCGTTCGACTCCGAGCATCCGCTGTTCCTGCTCTACACCTCGGGAACCACCGGCAAGCCCAAGGGCATCATGCACACCTCGGGCGGCTATCTGACCCAGGCGTCGTACACCCACTACAACGTGTTCGACGTGAAACCGGAGGCGGATGTCTACTGGTGCACCGCCGACATCGGGTGGGTCACCGGGCACACCTACATCACCTACGGCCCGCTCTCCAACGGCGTCACCCAGGTGGTCTACGAGGGCACTCCCGCCTCCCCCGACGAGCACCGGCACTTCCAGGTGATCGAAAAGTACGGCGTCACAATCTATTACACCGCGCCGACGGTGGTCCGGACCTTCATGAAGTGGGGCCGCGAACTTGCCTTCGCCCACAACCTGTCCAGCATCCGGTTGCTCGGCTCCGTCGGTGAGCCCATCAACCCCGAGGCCTGGCGCTGGTATCGGATGACCTTCGGCCACGACACCGCTCCGGTCGTCGACACCTGGTGGCAGACCGAAACCGGGGCCGCCATGATCTCGCCGCTGCCGGGCGTGACGAACTGCAAGCCCGGATCGGCCATGCGTCCGCTGCCCGGCATCTCGGCCAAGATCGTCGACGACGACGGCAACGAGCTGGAGCCGGCTGCCGACGGTGGCGAGCACGTCACGGGCTACCTGGTCCTGGACAAGCCGTGGCCGGCCATGCTGCGCGGCATCTGGGGTGATCCCGAGCGGTTCCGGGAGACGTACTGGGCCCGGTTCGCCGAGCAGGGCTGGTACTTCGCCGGCGACGGCGCCCGCTACGGCAGCGACGGCGAGGTCTGGGTGCTCGGCCGCATCGACGACGTGATGAACGTGTCGGGGCACCGCATCTCCACGGCCGAGGTCGAGTCCGCCCTCGTCGGCCACGCCGGTGTCGCGGAGGCGGCGGTGGTGGGTGCCACCGACGACCACACCGGTCAGGCGATCTGCGCGTTCGTCATCCTCAAGGCGCACGCCGCGGAGATGTCGCAGGAGCAGATGGTCGAGGAACTGCGGGCCGAGGTGGCGCGGGAGATCTCGCCGATCGCCAAGCCGCGGGAGATCCACGTGGTTCCCGAGCTGCCGAAGACCCGCAGCGGCAAGATCATGCGCCGTCTGCTGCGCGACGTGGCCGAGGGCCGCGAACTCGGCGATACGTCAACGTTGTTGGACCCCAAGGTGTTCGAGGCGATCCGCGCCAGCAAGTAGACCGCCGGGTTCGGCGAGCGGCGCGGTTCCGCGAGCACGAGGCCCGGCGGCAATGGAACCGCCGGCTCGACGCGCCGAGTGTGAATCGTTGGCGAGAAATCGGTCGAAATCTCGCAAAGGATTCACACTCGGAGCTCCCGTCCTCTCAGCCGACCGGGACGAATCCCGAGCCGGGGCGCCCCTTGGCGACGATGTCGGCCAGCTGGGTGTTGATCGACATCGTGACGGCCGGGGTATGCAACGGGATGTACTTGATGACGCACGTGGGCAGGTCCTCGGTGAACGCGCCGTGCAGCATGCCGACCAGCCTGTTGTTCACCGTCACCGGCGCGCCGGAATCGCCCGGCTGACCGCACACCTGGTTGACGATGGTGCCCGGGTCCTTGCCGGGCCCCCAGGTGATGCCGCACGACGACCCGGTGGTGCGGCCCAGTTTGCAGGCGATATCGCCGAGCTTCGGATCCGGACCCAGCCCGCTGATGACGAAGCCGTTCACGTTATCGGTCGGGGTCACCTTGGCCGGGTCGAACTTGATCACCGCGTAGTCCAGGCCGTCGTTGCCCGCCACCATCTCACCGACCGGCCCGGCGTCCTTGGCCGACTCGGCCGCCACCTTCGCGCCGGGACCACCGCAGTGCGCGGAGGTGAACCCGATCAGCTCGCCGCGGTTGTCGGTCCCGATGGTGGTCAGTGTGCAGTAGGTATCACCGTCGACGACGATGCCGGAGCCGCCGCCCAGGGTGACCGGGGCCGCCGCGGCGGGCCCTGCGGTCAGCAGGGACAGGACGACCAATGCGGGGATCGCGGCACTGGTCGGCCGCAATCGGTGCCGACCGCTCATCTGTGCTCGCCCTGGAAGCCCACGGCCGCCAGTCTAGCTGAACCACATTTGCCCCACCCGTAACATTGCGCGGGTCAGCGCACTCGCTCCTCGGGAGCTGGCGGGGCATGGCACGATGAACGCTGAGTTCCAGACCGACCAGTTCCAGCCCATCGGGGAGGATCGCAGACCGTGAGCAATGGTGACCCCACCACCGGCGTGCCCAGCACCGTGACGTCCATTCCGCTGGTCGACCCGCATGCGTTGTCCGCCGACCCGTCGATCGGGGAGCTGGTCAAGAACGCCACCTCTCAGGTCTCCACGCTGGTGCGCGCCGAGGTCGAGCTGGCCCGGGCGGAGATCACCCGCGACGTCAAGAAGGGGATGACGGGCAGTATCTTCTTCATCCTGGCCGGCGTCGTGCTGCTGTACTCGACCTTCTTCTTCTTCTTCTTCCTCGCCGAGCTCCTGGACACCTGGATCTGGCGGTGGCTGGCGTTCCTGATCGTGTTCGTCGGCATGGTGCTGGGTGCCGCCGTGCTCGGACTGTTCGGTTGGCGCAAGGTCCGCAAGATCCGCGGCCCGCAGCAGACCATCGAGACGGTCAAGGAGACCCGCGCCGCGTTCACCGGCCACGACCGGGCGCCCGGCACCGCCGTGAAGCTCGAGACGGACCCATCCGGATGGTGACGGACGGGTGAGCGTTCCGGGACCGTCGGTCGCGCGCATCGCCGGGCCGTGGCGGCACCTGGACGTTCATGCCAACGGCATCCGCTTCCACGTTGTGGAGGCCGTGCCGCCCGCGGGCACCGTCGCCGACCGCGAGCCGTCCACCACCCGGCCGCTGGTCATCATGCTGCACGGGTTCGGGTCCTTCTGGTGGTCCTGGCGGCACCAGCTGCGCGGACTGACCGGGGTGCGTGCGGTGGCCGTCGATCTGCGCGGCTACGGCGGCAGCGACAAACCGCCGCGCGGATACGACGGCTGGACCCTGGCCGGTGACACCGCCGGGCTGATCCGAGCGCTGGGTCATACGTCGGCGACGCTGATCGGCCACGCCGACGGCGGCCTGGTCTGCTGGGCCACCTCGATGCTGCATCCCCGGTTGGTGCGGTCCATCGCGCTGGTCAGTTCGCCGCACCCCGCGGCCCTGCGCGGCTGCGCGCTGACCCGCCGCGATCAGAGCCGCGCCCTGTTGCCGACGCTGCTGTCCTATCAGCTCCCGGTCCTACCGGAGCGCCGGCTGGCCCGGCACGACGCCGACGCCCTCGAGGCCGTGATCCGCGTGCGCGCGTCGGCGAAGTGGATTGCCTCAGAAGACTTCTCGGAAAGCATCGGGCACTACCGCACGGCGTTCCAGATCCCCGGGGTGGCGCATTGCGCCCTCGAATACCAGCGCTGGGCGGTGCGCAGTCAGCTGCGCCGCGAGGGACACCGGTTCATGCGCTCGATGGCACGGCCACTGGGCGTGCCCGTTCTGCACATGCGCGGTGAGGCCGACCCGTACGTGTTGTCCGCACCCGTGGAACACACCCGCCGGTACGCGCCGCACGGCCGATTCGTATCGATCACCGGCGCCGGCCATTTCGCACACGAGGAGATGCCCGACCAGGTCAACGGTCATGTGGGGCGATTCCTCGACCAGGTCCACACGGGCTGAGAACACCCGTCCCGCTCCTCCTCCGCCGCATCCGCGGCGGCATCGTCGACTCGACCCGACCTGACCGTCTCGCTCCTCCTCCGCCGCATCCGCGGCGGCATCGTCGACTCGACCCGACCTGACCGTCTCGCTCCTCCTCCGCCGCATCCGCGGCGGCATCGTCGACTCGACTATGCCGACGGCAGGCAGGCCCCCGTCGGCACCGGCTCGGTGTTGTTGACCTGGGCCAGCTGCCGCGACACTTCGTTGGCGGTGAGCACGAACCCGGTGTCGTTGTCGTCGACGGCCGCGCCGAACACCACGCCGAGCACCTGCCCGCCCCGATTGACCAGCGGACCGCCCGAATTGCCCTGTCGGACAGTCCCCTTGACGGTGTACACCTCGCGGGTGACGGTGGCGCTGCGGTAGATGTCGGGGCCGTTGAGCTTGATCGTCTCGCGCACGCGGGCGGGTGTGGCCACGAAGTCGCCGCCGCCGGGGAAGCCGAGCACCAGGGCATCGGTTCCCGTCACCGCCGATTTGGTGGCGAACGGGATCGGCACGGCCGGCAGATCCGGTACCTCGAGGATGGACAGATCCTCGTTCGGGTCGTAGGACACCACCACGGCGTCGTACACCTGGCCGTCGGATTCGACGGTCACGCTGGCCGATCCGGCCACCACGTGCGCGTTGGACATCACCCGGTTGGGCGCCACCACGAAACCGCTGCCCTCGAGCACCTTTTCGCAGCCGGTGGCCACCCCGCGAACCTTCACCACGCTGGGCCGCAGGGCGCTCACCACGGCACTCGAGGCCAGGGACGGGTCCGGGTCGTCGACGTTGACGGTCTGATTCGGTCCGATCTGCAGCCCGGAGGAGGCCAGGGCCTCCTTCAACCGGCTGCTCACCAGATTGTGGAGCCACGGCGGAGCGATCCGGTCGATCTGCTGGATCACTTTCGAATCTTGAACGGCGGCAACCAGACTCGGTTGTGTCGACTCCTTCAGCGGAGCAGCCATCAGCCACGCCGCCAACAGCACCACCGCCACCTGGAGAACCACGCCGATCAGCGAGTCGAGCAGTCGCGCGCCGCCGTGCCGGATGGCGCCACGCATCGCGCCCCCGACCACCGACGCGGCGATCACCCCGACGACCACCAGCGCGAGGATCAGGAACAGCGTCGCGAACGTCTTGGTCCGGGTGCCGTCGAGGTGGGTGACCACGTGCGGCGCCAGCAGCACACCGGCGGCGGCCCCGAGGGTCACACCGATGAAGGACATCAGCGAACCGACCGCGCCCGAGCGCCAGCCCGACACCGCGGCGAGGAACGCGACCACCACGATCACGATGTCCAGTACCTGAGACGATGTCATCGCGCTCCTTCGCCAACCCGTGCCATAGCGTCGTCCAATTCGAGGACCTTGCGGTCGTCCCACGGCTGTGCCCAGCCGGCGACGTCGAGCATTGCCGAGATCACCTGACCGGTGAAGCCCCACACCAACATCTGGTTGAGCAGGAAGGCCGGGCCGGCGAACCGCCGGGTGTTGGCCGCCCGATACACCATCAACCGGTTCTCCGGATTGACGAAGGCGCGCAACGGAACTCGTGCCACCACGGCCGTCTCGGCCTCGTCCACGACGCTGACCGGACCCGGATCACTCGAGTACGCCAACACCGGGACGACGTGAAATCCCGAGGGCGGGATGAACATTCGCTCGAGGGTGGCCAGGGGTTGCAGGCGGGTGACGTCGATGCCGGTCTCCTCAAACGCCTCGCGCAGGGCGGTCCCGACGGGTCCGTCGTCTCCGGGATCACTGGCGCCGCCGGGGAAGGCGGCCTGCCCGGCGTGATGCCGCAGCGTCGCCGCGCGCACGGTGACCAGCAGGTCCGCGTCGGCGGGCACGGCGCCTGCCGGCGCGTCCGCGGCGCCGGAGAACAGCACCAGCACCGCCGCGTCGCGACGCGCGCCGAGGACACCGGCGGCGGCATTGGCGGCGCCGATACTGGCCAGTACGTCGGCCGGCACCCGGCGGCGGTAGGCGCCTCGGACTCCGTCGATGTTGTCGATGAGCGGCCGCAGCCAGGCCGGCCCCGCTCCCATTTCCGGGGGTGCCGGCGGATTGGCTGCATTCACCGCCACACACCTCTCGCCGTCGGTCATCGGGTCATCGCCGCTGTGCCTCGCCCACCGCGGCGGCGATCTCGTCGGCATCGGTGAACGCGCGCGGCAGGATTGCGGCAACGGTACCGTCCGCGCGCAGCACCACCGTCGCGGGCATGACATTGGGGACGTGCAGGGCAGCGGCTATCCGGCGGTCACCGTCCTGGAAGGTGGGCAGCCGCACCCCCAGCTCGGCAAGACGTTGCAGACCGGCCCCGGCGTTGGGGTCCTGGTGCACGGTGACGACGGTGACGGCGGCACCGGCACGCCGCTGGTACTCGGCCATGGCGGGTAGTTCCACGGCACACGGGCCGCACCAGTAGGCCCACAGGTTGAGGACGACGGGCCCGCCCGCCAGGGCGCGCGCGACATCCACCGGCGCGCCGTCGGCCGCGCACTGCACGGTGACATCACGCAGGGCCGCCGGCCCGGGGCCACCGGAACCCGCGGGGCAGGGTGCCAGATCGGCGCGCCGGCGCACATCGGCCAGGGCCAGTTCGGTGCCCTGGGCGTCCGGCGCGGACTGCACCACCGGCCGGCCGTCACCGCCGGCCGGTTTACCCGTCCCACCCAATTGGGTCGCGAACGCGACGACCAGCAGCGCCGCCAGCGCTGCGCACACCAGGGTCCACCGGGCCGAGCCGCGCATCCGCGCCTACAGCCCGGCCAGGGCGAGTAGGTGTTCGGTCTCGGGCCCCTTGACCAACGGTGCCGCCAGGAGAGGATCGGTGGGACCCAGCCCGAACGACGGGCAGTCCGAAGCGAGCACACACACCCCACAGGCCGGCTTGCGCGCATGGCAGACCCGCCGGCCGTGGAAGATCACGCGATGGCTCAGCAGCGTCCACTCCCGGCGTTCGATGAGTTCGCCGACCGCCTTCTCGACCTTGACCGGATCCTCTTCGGTGGTCCACTGCCAGCGCCGGACCAGCCGGCCGAAGTGCGTGTCGACCGTGATGCCCGGGATGTCGAAAGCGTTGCCCAGGATGACATTTGCGGTCTTGCGGCCGACGCCCGGCAGCGTCACCAACTCATCCATGGTGGCGGGCACCTCCCCGCCGAAGTGGTCCACCAGAGCCTGCCCGAGTCCGATCAGTGAGCTCGCCTTGTTCCGGTAGAAGCCGGTGGGCCGGATGAGCTCCTCGAGTTCGGTCCGGTTCGCGGTCGCATAGTCGGCGGCGGTGCGGTACCGCGCAAACAGTGCCGGCGTGGTCAGGTTGACCCGCTTGTCGGTGCTCTGCGCCGACAGGATGGTGGCGACGGCCAACTCGAGCGGATTGGTGAAATCGAGTTCGCAGTAGACGTGGGGGAAGGCGCGGGCCAGCGTTCGATTCATCCGCCGGGCCCGGCGGACCAACCCGAGCTGCGACTCGGTGCGCACCTTCGCCGATCCGCGTTTGCCCGTGCCCGCCGCCGTCACCCTGTCAGGGTACTGAGCAGGTCCGGACCGGTGACAATTCGTGATCCCGATGAGACCTTCCGCGTGTTTACTTCACCCTTGTGTCCTGGATGTTTCCCGCACTGATCCCCGCATTGCTGATGCTGGGAACATTCGGGCTCGAGCGGGTGGAGAACGCGCTCGGCTTCCACGGCGACCCCGACGCGATCGATCAGCTCGTTGCCCTGACACCGCCCAAGGTGGACCGGCCCCGCGACCAGATCGCCCGCCCGGCGCCGACCTTGCCGCCGTTGCCGTCATGGTCCTCGAGCGGCGGCTTCACCGGACTCGCCGCGCTGGATACCGAACCCGGCCTGCCCACGCGGGTGTGCCAGCACGAGACCGCGAATCCGCAGTTTCGGGCGACTCGCCATGCCAATCCTGTGTAGCGTTGGCTCGTCGCACACAGCCCTGCCTCTAGACTAGGTCGGAGCTGTTCAGCGCCATTTCGGACAATTGATGAATACGAGGGAAAACGTGGACGAGATCCTGGCCAGGGCCGGAATCTTCCAGGGAGTCGAACCAACCGCTGTATCAGCGCTGACCAAGCAGCTGCAGCCTGTCGATTTCCCGCGTGGGCACACGGTGTTCGCCGAGGGCGAGCCCGGCGATCGGCTGTACATCATCATCTCCGGCAAGGTGAAGATCGGCCGGCGGTCGCCGGACGGCCGGGAGAATCTGCTGACCATCATGGGTCCGTCGGACATGTTCGGTGAGCTGTCGATCTTCGACCCGGGCCCCCGGACGTCCAGCGCCACCACCATCACCGAGGTGCGCGCGGTGTCGATGGACCGCGAGGCGTTGCGGGCGTGGATCGCCGATCGGCCGGAGATCGCCGAGCAGTTGCTGCGCGTGCTGGCACGCCGGCTGCGCCGCACCAACAACAACCTGGCCGACCTCATCTTCACCGACGTGCCGGGCCGGGTGGCCAAGCAGCTGCTGCAGCTGGCCCAGCGATTCGGCACCCAGGAGGGTGGCGCGCTGCGGGTCACCCACGATCTGACGCAGGAGGAGATCGCCCAGCTGGTGGGCGCGTCCCGCGAGACGGTCAACAAGGCACTGGCCGATTTCGCCCATCGCGGGTGGATCCGCCTGGAGGGCAAGAGCGTTCTGATCAGCGACAGCGAGCGCCTGGCCCGCCGCGCGCGGTGATCCTCGCCGAAACGTACCTTTCGGCGAATTCGTACGAGTAAGCCGCACCATTTCGTCGTTGTCGGACGGGTGTTTCAGGACCGCAGGTAGTCGAGCTGCGCCTGCACCGATTTCTCGGCTGCGTCCCATAGCTTTTCGTCCACGTCGGTGTAGACGTGTTCGACGATCCGTCGGGCGCCGGCGTCCTCACCGAGTTCCCGTAGCGCGCCGCGCACCTGGTCGAGCCGTTCCCGACGGTGGGCCAGATACATCGCGGTGACGTCGCGGATGTCGGGCAGCTCGGGTCCGTGGCCGGGCAGGACCCGCCGGCCGCCCAGACCGGCCAGCCGATGCAGCGATTCCAGGTAGTCCCGCAGCGAGCCGTCCTCGCTGTCGATGACGGTGGTGCCACGGCCCAGCACGGTGTCGGCGGTCAGCACCGCGTCGTCGAGCAGGAACGACACCGAGTCGGCGGTGTGCCCCGGCGTGGCCAGCACGGTGATGCGCAGTCCGGCCGCGTCGATCACCTCGCCGTCGGTCAGCGGCCCGCCGAGCCCGCGCAGGAATCCGCTGCCCACCGAACGGACCACCGCGCCCGTCGACCCCACCAACTTGTCGATCCCGTCGGTGTGGTCGCCGTGCCGGTGGCTGATCAGCACCAGTGCCACGGTGCCGAGTTCGGCGATGCGGGCGAGGTGCGCATCGTCGTCGGGGCCGGGGTCGACGACGACGAACTCGGCGCTGCCGGGGCCGCGCAGGATCCAGGTGTTGGTGCCCTCGAGCGTCATGATCCCGGGGTTGTCGCACAGCAGGACCGACGCGGTCTCGGTGACCGCGCGCAGCTGGCCGACGGCGGGATGTTCCAGGATCAGCCGATCTCCACGACGAGCTCGATCTCGACGGGTGCATCCAGGGGCAGTTCGGCGACCCCGACGGCCGAGCGGGCGTGTGCGCCGGCATCGCCGAACACCTCGCCCAGGAAGTTCGAGGCGCCGTTGACCACCGCGGGTTGACCGGTGAAACCGGACGCCGAGGCGACGAACCCGACGACCTTGACCACGCGGGTCACCACGTCGAGGCCCACCAGAGCGTCGATCGCGGCCAGTGCGTTGAAGGCCGCGATGCGCGCCAGGTCGGCGCCCTGTTCCGGGGTGACGGCCGCGCCCACCTTCCCGCTGTGCACCAACTTGCCG
Source organism: Mycobacterium sp. (assembly GCF_046330795.1). GTDB lineage: Bacteria > Actinomycetota > Actinomycetes > Mycobacteriales > Mycobacteriaceae > Mycobacterium. The sequence goes on from NZ_JAXLSA010000004.1 coordinate 345,490, forward strand.
TCCACCATCGGCAACTGGCCGGACGTGAAGACGAGGTTGCCGCTGCGCACCGCCGGCACGTAGGACGCCAGGGGCGCGACCACCGGCGGCAGTTCCAGACCGAGTTCGGTCAGCTTCGCCCGGTGGCTCACTTGGGCCTCTTGAGGTACGCCACGTGCTGCTCGCCGGTCGGTCCGGGCAGCACGGACACCAGCTCCCAGCCGTCGGCGCCCCACTGATCGAGGATCTGCTTGGTCGCGTGGGTCAGCAGTGGCACGGTCGCGTACTCCCACGTGGTCAGCTCACTCATGGTTGGAGCTTAACCGGGGGTGCCTGTTGGTTAGCATGCACTCATGGTGACCACAGCAAGCGGCGGACATCTCGTCGGCTGGCCCTCCCGCTTGGCCAAGGCCCGGCTCCATTTCGTCACGGGCAAGGGCGGCACCGGCAAATCGACGGTGGCCGCCGCTCTGGCCCTGACGCTGGCGGCCGGCGGTCGCAAGGTGCTGCTCGTGGAAGTCGAAGAGCGCCAAGGGATTGCGCAGCTCTTCGACGTGCCGCCGCTGCCGTACAAGGAGCAGAAGATCGCCACCGCCGAGGGCGGCGGGGTGGTCAACGCACTCGCCATCGACATCGAGGCGGCGTTCCTCGAATACCTCGACATGTTCTACCGCCTGGGGCTGGCGGGTCAGGCCATGCGCCGCATCGGCGCCATCGAGTTCGCCACCACCATCGCGCCCGGTCTGCGCGACGTGCTGCTCACCGGGAAGATCCGGGAGATCGTCACCCGCACGGAGAACGACCACAAACAGCGCTACGACGCGATCGTGGTGGATTCACCGCCCACCGGCCGGATCTCGCGGTTCCTCGACGTCACCAAGGCGGTGTCGGAACTGGCCAAGGGCGGGCCGGTGCACGCGCAGGCCGAGAGTGTGGTCAACATCCTGCACTCCGAGAACACCGCGATCCATCTGGTCACGCTGCTCGAGTCCCTCCCCATCCAGGAGACCATCGAGGCCATCGAGGAACTGCGGGAACTGGACCTGCCGATCGGCAGCGTCATCGTGAACCGCAACATCCCCACGATCCTGCCGTCGGATGCGCTGCTGGCGGCCGCCGACGGGGTGATCGACGCGGAGACGGTTCGTGCCGACCTCGGCCGGGTGGGCGTGAAGCTCGCCGACGCCGACTTCGCCGGACTGCTCACCGAGACCATCGAGCACGCCACCCGGATCCGGGCCCGCGCCGAGAGCGCCGAGGCGCTCGATGAGATCGACGTGCCGCGTCTGGAACTTCCGGCCATCAACGACGGCATCGATCTCGGCAGCCTCTACGAGCTGGCCGAGGCGTTGGCACAACAGGGAGTCCGCTGAGTGATGAGCAGAGCGAGGCACGAGCGATGCGAAGAGCGAAAAGTGAGGTCTGACCGATGAGCACCACACCTCGCACCCTGGACATGGGCTCGATCCTGGCCGACCGCAGCAACCGCGTGGTCGTCTGTTGCGGCGCCGGCGGTGTCGGCAAGACCACGACCGCCGCGGCCATGGCGTTGCGCGCCGCCGAGTACGGCCGCAGCGTCGTGGTGCTGACCATCGACCCGGCCCGCCGGCTGGCCCAGGCACTCGGGGTCAAGGATCTGGGCAACACCCCCCAGCGGGTTCCGCTCGACGAGAGCGTGCCCGGCGACCTGTCGGCGATGATGCTCGACATGCGGCGCACCTTCGACGAGATGGTGATCGAGCACTCGGAACCCGAACGCGCACAAGCGATTCTGGACAACAAGTTCTATCAGACGGTGGCAACCTCATTGGCCGGTACGCAGGAGTACATGGCGATGGAGAAGCTGGGTCAGCTGCTGGCCCAGGATAAGTGGGACCTGGTGGTGGTGGACACCCCGCCGTCCCGCAATGCGCTCGACTTCCTCGATGCCCCGAAGCGGCTGGGCAGCTTCATGGACGGCCGGCTGTGGCGCCTGCTGCTGGCGCCCGGTCGTGGCTTCGGGCGGATCGTCACGGGCGCCGTCGGCCTGGCCATGAAGGGCCTCTCGACGGTGCTCGGTTCCCAAATGCTTTCCGATGCTTCGGCTTTCGTGCAATCACTGGATGCGACGTTCGGTGGCTTCCGGGAGAAGGCCGACCGGACCTACGAACTGCTCAAGCGGCGCGGCACCCAGTTCGTCGTGGTGTCGGCGGCCGAACCGGACGCCCTGCGCGAGGCCGCCTTCTTCGTCGACCGGTTGTCGAAGGAGAACATGCCGCTGGCCGGGCTCATCCTCAACCGGACACATCCGACGTTGTGCTCGCTGACCGTCGAGCGCGCGACCGACGCCGCCGAGGAGCTCGAGCAGGCCGACGCGGATTCACTGGCGGCCGGGGTGCTGCGGGTGCATGCGGACCGGGCGCTGACCGCCAAGCGGGAGATCCGGCTGCTGTCCCGCTTCACCGGCGCCAACCCGCACGTGGCGATCGTCGGCGTGCCGTCACTGCCGTTCGATGTCTCCGATATGGAGGCGTTGCAGGCAATCGCGGATCAGATCACCCAGGCCGGCGCGAAGTCGGCCTGACAGGCCCGGTTAGCCGACCGCGCGGTGTTTGCGCTGCGCGGCGAAGAATTCTGCCCAGGAAACAACCTCGGGATGCTGCTTGAGCAGCGCACGACGCTGACGCTCGGTCATGCCGCCCCAGACGCCGAACTCCACCCGGTTGTCCAGAGCATCGGCACCGCACTCGGCGATCACCGGGCAGTGCCGGCAGATGACGGCGGCCTTGCGCTGGGCTGCACCACGTACGAACAACTCGTCGGGGTCCGCGCCCCGGCACCTCGCCTTTGCGACCCAGGTGATCCGGGCCTCTGCTTCAACGCTCTGGACGGTGGCCGGTATGGCTGGGGTGTTCGTCCTACGCGGCGCGGGCCGAGAAGCTGACATCAGCGCTCCCTATTCGCTCGGACCACCTCGTGAGGTGGTCTAACCACGGGTGTAGATCGCTGAGTGCGATCTACGCCACACTACGCAGGTCGTTGTTACCTGTGTCGCATCGTGTGTTCAAGTTAGGTGGTCAGGTGCCGTTTGCGCAACAGTTCGATAACCACTTTTTTGGGACGAGCGTGCAGACAGGCCGACACACCCGTCGAATTGACACGCAATGGCCGTCCGGCCCGGATACTGCGGGGCACCCACGAGTGCGCGGAGGCGCTGGGACGGTCGTTAGTCTGTAGTGCATGTCGGACCGCCCACCGGTGGCCGTCACCGTCATCAAGCTGGCGTGGTGCTGCCTGCTGGCTGCGGTGATCGTGGCCGCCATGCTGTTCCCCGTCGTCGGCGGGGCCGGTGTGATGTCCAATCGCGCCTCCGATGTGGTGGCCAACGGCTCGGCGCAGTTGGTCGAGGGCGAAGTGCCGGCGGTGACGACGATGGTCGACGCCAAGGGCAACGTCATCGCCTGGCTCTATTCGCAGCGCCGCTTCGAAGTGGCCGGCGACCAGATCGCCGACACGATGAAGCTGGCAATCGTGTCGATCGAGGACAAACGGTTTGCCGAGCACAACGGCGTCGACTGGAAGGGCACCCTGACGGGCCTGACCGGCTACATGTCCGGGGACGACGACACCCGCGGTGGTTCGACCATCGAGCAGCAGTACGTCAAGAACTACCAACTGCTGGTGATCTCACAGACCGACGCCGAGAAGCGCGCCGCTGTCGCGACCACCCCCGCGCGCAAGCTCCGGGAGATCCGGATGGCGCTGACGCTCGACAAGACCTTCACCAAGCCGGAGATCCTGACGCGGTATCTGAACCTGGTCTCCTTCGGCAACGGCGCCTTCGGCATCCAGGACGCCGCGCAGACCTACTTCGGCATCGACGCCTCGCAGCTGAACTGGCAGCAGGCGGCGCTGCTGGCCGGCCTGGTCCAGTCGACCAGCATGCTCGATCCCTACACCAACCCCGACGGTGCGCTGGCGCGGCGAAACCTGGTGTTGGACACGATGATCGACAACATCCCGGAGCACGCCGACGAGCTGCGGGCCGCCAAGGAGCAGCCGCTGGGCATCCTGGCGCAGCCCAACGAATTGCCGCGGGGCTGCATCGCCGCCGGCGACCGCGCGTTCTTCTGCGACTACGTCCAGGAGTACCTGGCGCGCGCCGGCATCAGCAAGGACCAACTCTCCAAGGGCGGCTACCTGGTCCGCACCACCCTGGATCCCGACATCCAGGCACCGGTGAAGGCCGCCGTCGACAGCAACGCGGCGCCCGACATCCAGGGCATCGCGAGCGTGATGAGCGTGATCCGGCCGGGACGGGAGTCGCATCCGGTGCTGGCGATGGTCAGCAACCGGACCTACGGCCTGAACAGCGACGCCGGCGAGACGATGCAGCCGCAGCCGTTCTCGCTCGTCGGCGACGGCGCCGGGTCGATCTTCAAGATCTTCACCACGGCCGCCGCCCTCGAGATGGGAATGGGCATCAACGCCCAGCTCGACGTGCCGAACCGGTTCGAGGCCAAGGGGCTGGGCAGTGGCGGCGCCAAGGGCTGCCCGCGGGACACCTGGTGCGTGCAGAACTACAACGGTTCCGCCTACCGCTCGCCGATGAGTGTCACCGACGCCCTGGCGACCTCACCGAACACCGCGTTCGCCAAGCTGATCTCGCAGATCGGGGTGCAGCGCACCGTCGACATGGCGGTCAAGCTCGGTCTGCGGTCCTACGCGGAGCCGGGCACCGCGCGGTCCTACGACCCCGACAACAACGAGAGCCTGGCCGAGTTCGTCAAGCGGCAGAACCTCGGCTCGTTCACCCTGGGCCCCATCCAGGTGAACGCACTGGAACTGGCCAACGTCGCCGCCACGCTGTCCTCCGGTGGCGTGTGGTGCCCGCCCAACCCGATCGACAAGGTCTTCGACCGGCACGGCAACGAGGTGTCGGTGACCACGCAGACCTGCGAGCAGGTGGTGCCCGACGGGCTGGCCAACACCATGGCCAACGCCATGAGTCACGACGACCAGGGCAACGGCACCGCGGCCGGGTCCGCCAATTCGGTGGGCTGGAACCTGCCGATGGCGGGCAAGACGGGAACCACCGAGGCGCACCGGTCGGCCGGCTTCATCGGCTTCACCAACACCCTGGCCGGCGCCTCCTACGTCTACGACGACTCCACCGACCCGGGCGAGCTGTGCGCCTTCCCGTTGCGCCAGTGCTACGACGGCAACCTGACCGGCGGCAGTGAGCCGGCGGCCACCTGGTTCGCCGCGATGAACCCGGTCGCCAACAACTTCGGCGAGGTGAAACTGCCGCCCACCGATCCCCGCTATGTCGACGGGGGCCCGAACTCGCGGGTGCCCTCGGTCGCCGGTCTGACCCAGGACGAAGCGCGGCAGCGGTTGAAGGACTCCGGGTTCCAGGTCTCCGACAACATCAGCTACATCAATAGCGCGTCGTCGTACGGCAGCATCCTGGGCACGTCGCCCGCCGGACAGACCATCCCGGGCGTCATCGTGACCATCCTGGCCAGCAACGGGGTACCGCCGCCACCGCCGCCACCGCCCGCGGCGCCGCCGCCCGTGCCGGGGGCGCCACCCGGGGCCCCGCCGGCGTTCGGGCAGACGGTCGTCGAGATCCCCGGCCTGCCACCGATCACCGTTCCGGTGCTGATTCCGCCTGCGCCGCCGCCACCGCCGTGACACGCGCATCACTGCGCTGTAGCCGGTCGACCGCAGTACCATTCGCTACATGCCTGCCGCACCACACGCTCTGAAGAGTGCCGTAACCCTGGCAGTCGGGACGGCGATCGCCGGGCTCGGCTACGCATCCCTGGTGGAGCCCAACGCCTTCGTCGTGCGCGAGCTCACCATGCCGGTGCTGGCGCCGGGCTCGTCACCGCTGCGGGTGCTGCATCTGTCCGACATCCACATGCGGCCCAACCAACGGCACAAGCAGGCCTGGCTGCGGGAGCTCGCGGGCTGGGAACCCGATCTGGTCGTCAACACCGGCGACAATCTGTCGCACCGCAAAGCGGTGCCGGCGGTGGTGCAGGCGCTCGGCGATCTGTTGGCCGTACCGGGCGTCTTCGTGTTCGGCAGCAACGACTACTTCGGGCCCAAGCCGAAGAACCCGGCCAACTACCTGTTCCGCAAGGACCACCGCTCGCACGGGCCGGCGCTGCCCTGGCAGGATCTGCGGGCCGCATTCAGTGAGCGCGGCTGGTTCGACGTCACCCACGCCCGCCGGGAGATCGAGGTCGCGGGCCTGACCATCGCGGTCGGCGGGGTGGATGACGCCCACATCGACCGCGACCGCTACGAGACCATCGCCGGGCCGCCGAACGCGGCCGCCAACCTGCGCCTCGGGATCACGCACGCGCCCTACACCCGGGTGCTGGACCGGTTCGCCGCCGACGGGTACCAGTTGGTGCTGGCCGGGCACACCCACGGCGGCCAGTTGTGTCTGCCGTTCAAGGGCGCCCTGGTGACCAACTGCGATCTGGACACCTCCCGCGCCAAGGGGCCGTCCCAGTGGGGCGCCAACACCGCCCTGCACGTATCGGCCGGCATCGGGACGTCGCCGTACGCGCCGTTCCGGTTCTGCTGCCGGCCCGAGGCCACGATGCTCACGCTGGTCGCCTCGCCCATCGGCGGTGACGACTCGTTCACGCCCTCTCCCCCGGTCGAAGCGGACAGCCTACGCACGCTGACCCGGTGACCCGGACGGCCGACCGCTCGCGCTCGCGGCGCTGGGTCGACCGCGCCGTGGCGCTGATCGAGGCCGACGCCCGGCGCAGCGCCGACACCCACCTACTGCGCTACCCGCTGCCGTCCTGGTCCGCGGACGCGGATGTTCAGCTCTATCTGAAGGACGAGACCACCCACATCACCGGCAGTCTCAAGCACCGGCTGGCCCGTTCGCTGTTCCTCTACGCGCTGTGCAACGGGCTGATCACCGAGGACACCGCCACCGTGGTGGAGGCGTCGTCGGGGTCGACGGCGGTCTCGGAGGCCTACTTCGCCGCGCTGCTCGATGTCCCGTTCATCGCCGTGATGCCGCGGTCGACCAGCGCGGCCAAGGTGGCGCTCATCGAATCACAAGGTGGCCGTTGCCATTTCGTCGACAACTCCGGCGAGATCTACGCGGAGGCCCAGCGGCTGGCCACCGAGACGGGCGGGCACTACCTGGACCAGTTCACCAACGCCGAGCGGGCCACCGATTGGCGCGGCAACAACAACATCGCCGAATCGATCTTCGCCCAGATGCGCGACGAACCGCACCCCGTCCCGGAGTGGATCGTCGTGGGCGCGGGCACCGGCGGCACCAGCGCGACGATCGGGCGCTACATCCGCTACCGACGGTTGGCCACCCGGTTGTGCGTCGTCGATCCGGAGAACTCGGCCTTCTTCCCCTCCTACGTCGAGGGCCGCGCCGTGTCCACCGGCGCCTCGTCCCGCATCGAGGGCATCGGGCGGCCGCGCGTGGAACCATCGTTCCTGCCGGAGGTGGTCGATCGGATGGTCAGCGTCCCGGACGCGGGCTCGGTGGCCGCCGCGCGGCACGTGAGCAGGGTGCTGGGCCGCCGGGTGGGCCCGTCGACGGGCACCAATGTGTGGGGTGCGTTCGGCCTATTGGCCGAGATGGTGGCGGACGGCCGCCGAGGTTCGGTGGTGACGCTGCTGGCCGACAGCGGCGACCGGTACGCCGATACCTACTACCGCGACGAGTGGGTGGCCAACGCGGGGTTGGACCTCGCCGAGTGGGCACCCACGCTGAGCGGGTTCGAGCAGTCCGGTCGGTGGCCGGCCTCGGGCTGATCCGTCTCCACGCTGACGTCGGAGGTCAGCAGCAGCCACAGTGCGGCCGCCGCGAAGAATCCGATGTAGAGGGCGGCACCCAGCATGGTCATGGTCTCTCCTGCGATCTTGTGGCGTCACCCAGGGTGACAGCTTCATCTGGGCTCAACGCGTCGACACGCCCGCTGCTTCCCGATTCGTGACCAGCGCTTCGGCGGCGTTTGGCTTCCGGGCAGGCCGGTGCGATACGCTGTCGTGGCTTCACGCGGGGTGTGGCGCAGCTTGGTAGCGTGCTTCGTTCGGGACGAAGAGGTCGTGGGTTCGAATCCCGCCACCCCGACTCGTGTTTCGCAGACAGAGGGCTCCGATCCGGTATCCGGATGGGGGCCTTCTCTCGTTCGGGCGGAGCACTCGTGCCGCAGCAGATTCAGCGAAGCTTCGGCCCCGAGCCCGGGGGCGATCGCGGCCCACTCGGGCCGAAGCCTCTCAGCGGCGCCTCCTGCGGCAACCCCGAACGGGGGACATAGCCAGAAAACGAAGTGCGCGCGACCCGCTGATTCCAGCAAATTCCGCACTCGATGCCTCCTTGTCCGGTCGGGCAAGTACATTTGCTTGCCGCCGTAGCAAAGCTGCGTTTCTCGACCATTCGAAGCGATGTGGCGACTAAACTTTCCGCATGTCAGTAGGGATACATGGACTGCGAGTCGGGCATGATCTCCTCTGAGACGCAACGGATTCAGGTCCTCGAGTCGTTTGCTGTGCTCGATACGCCAGCCGAGCGGAACTTTGATGATCTGACGGAGTTGGCTGCCGAACTGTGCGAGGTTCCGGTCTCTCTGGTGACCCTGGTGGACGCCGATCGCCAGTGGTTCAAATCCCGCCGCGGTATCGACGCCACATCCACCCCGCGCGACGAGTCGTTCTGCGTGCACGTGCTCGACAGCACCGACGTTGTCGAGATCCCCGACGCCCGACAGGACGCCCGGGTCGCCCACTATGACTGCGTCCGCGGCGAACCCGGTTTCCGCTTCTACGCCGGTGCGCCGCTGCGGACGGCCGACGGCCACGGTCTGGGCACCCTCTGCGTCGCAGATTATGAGCCGCGCCGCCTTTCCGACACGCAACGCAGGCAGCTCACCGTCCTGGCCGCCCAGGTGATGGCGCAGCTGGAGGTCCGTCGCCAGGCGATCGCGCTCCAGGCGGCGTTGGAGGAGGCCCGAACCAGCAGGCGCATGCTCGAGGGCGTTCTGAACCACACCGACGTCTTGACCTACGCCAAGGATCTGGACGGCAAGTACGTCATGGTCAACCCTGCGGTCACCCAGGCGACCGGCGTCACCGAGAACATGATCGGGCACAGCGATGCGGAGTTGTTCAGCGCCGAGATCGCGGCCGAGTACCGGCGAAATGACGAGAAGATCATCAAAACCGTTGAGCACCAAGTGTTCACCGAACGCCTGATGCACGGCGACGGCTCACACCGCACCTACCGCTCGACCAAGTTCCCGGTCCGGGACGACGCGGGCGACGTGATCGGCATCGCGGGGGTCTCGACCGACATCACGGATGTGGAGGCCGAACGCGCCGCCCTCGAAGACGCCGAGATGCGGCTGCGGACATTGGTCGAAGCGTCTCCGGTGGCGATCGCCGTGACCGATGAAGCCGGTGTGCTCATCTACGTCAACCCTGCCGCAGTTCAGCTGTGCGCGGTGCCGAGCATCGACGATCTCCACGGACGCTCGGCCCTCGAACTGGTGGCGCCGGGTCAGCAGGACGCCTTGGCGTCGACGCTGGCGGCCTTCGCCGCCAGGGAGACGGACTCGGCGTCGGGCCGGTCGGTGCTGCAGCGCGGCGACGGGATCACGCTGCACGTCGAGTACACCATCAACCGCTCAAATATGCAGGTCAGAATGCTTTTCAGGTTCAGGTCCGCGATGTCACCGACGCGATCGCCGACCAGCAGAATCTCCTGCAGATCGCCAATACCGATGCCCTGACCAATGTGATGAACCGCCGCGCCTGGATCGCCCACCTCATGCCGCTGCTGGACGAGCCGTGCGTGACGGCCGGTGAACTCGTGATCGCCATGATCGACATCGACCACTTCAAAGCGTTCAACGACTCTTCGGGGCACCTCGCCGGCGACCGTCTCCTTCGCCAGATCGCGGACACGATTACGACCAACGTGCGGTCATCGGACCTCGTGGCCCGTTGGGGCGGCGAGGAGTTCCTGGTTGCCCTACCCGAAATCACCGTGGCCCAAGCGGTCTCGGTGCTCGAACGGATCCGCTGCTCCATGCCATCGGACCAGACATGCTCCATCGGATACACCGCCTGGCGGCCCGGCGAGACGATAGAAGAGTGCATCAGCCGCGCCGACCGGGCAATGTATGCGGCCAAGAACGGTGGCCGGAACCGAACCCACGACTGCCCCGCATCGCCACACATCCGCAGCCACGGAAGGGTCGTCGACGTCGATCAATCGGCGTCCTGAACGGCAACGGTGGTGGGAAGATGGCCCCACCACGTTCACCGGGGGTGCGCAATTGTGCTGACCGAGGTCTCTCGCTCCCGTGGCACACGGTTCGTCGCCGCGCTTGCCGCCGCGATCCTGGCCGCGCCGATCTCCACCGCCAACGCCGCGGACACCGTGCTGTGGCTCAACGGCACGGAATCCGTCGTACCCGGCCCGCCACCCTCGGGACCGCCGGGCGGTCCGATCTCGGTGCTCCACGGCGCCTACGGCACCAACGTCGTCACGGTGAAGTATCCGGCGTCGTTCTGGCCACTCACCGCGGCGGCCGACCCGACCGGACCGGTTCTCGGAGTCTCCGTCGATGAAGGAATCGCCAACCTGCACAAGGCAATCGGAAGCAGCTCGGGCACTGTGACGGTGGTCGGCACATCGCAGGGCTCACTGGTGGTCGACGACGTGCAGGACGATCTCGACCGCACGGGAACCCAACCGGACGCCGACCTCACCTTCGTCGCGACCGCCGACCCGCAGGGAGCGACCGGCCTGTTCACCGTGTTCCTTCCCACCGGCACCCACATTCCGATCCTGGAGTACACGGTGCGGGCCGCACCGGCCGACAGCGCCTTCGACCGGGTCGACATCACCTACCAGTACGACGGCGTCGGCAACTTCCCGGACCGCCCCTGGCATCTGCTCGCCGACCTGAACGCCATCCTGGGCGGCTTCTACCTGCACCCGCTCACCCAGTGGGCGGATCTGTCGACCGTGCCGGAGTCGAACATCACCACCACCACCAACAGCAGGGGCGCCACGATCACCACCTACCTCGTCCCGGCCCCGTACCTGCCGCTGACCCGGCCGCTGGAACAGCTCGGGGTGCCCACCGGGATCGTGCATGCGCTGGATTCGATGTTGATCCCGATCATCAACAGGGGCTACAGCAACCTGACCCCCGAGGACGGCCCGCATCTGTCGCACGGCAAGCTGATCGACACCGCGACCACGAAGCCGCAGGCGCCGGAGAAGAAGCCATCGCCGCGGTCGGTCACCGCTGATCCGCCCGAACCGGTCACGGTCGACGACGACGATGAGCCGGCCGGCGCGGACAACAAGAGCGACAGCGACGCCGACAAGACGGCCGATGAGCCGACGGACGCGCCGCGATCCCACGAACACGAGCCCGCCGCCACCGCACCGGAGAGTGCGCCGCCGAAACAGGACCACAAGGGCGACGAGGGGGTTGTTCCAGCGAATTCATCGGAACAGCAAGAACATTCATCCCCGAAGGCCGATCCGGCCCCGGCGGCGGATCAGACCTGAACCGGCGCGTTGGCGTTCACCACGACGCTGACCGTGGTCGCTCCGAGATCGGACGCGATGACCAGTACCGGGGCGCCGGCGGCAGACACCACCTGCCCGCCGGTGACGCTCACCTGGTAGCCGTTCGGGAACTGGCCGGCCGGGACCGCGATGGTGGTGAGCGAGCCGGCATCGAAACTGCCTGAGCCGTCCACCTTCTCGGTGGAATAGCTGAAGTTCAGCGTGCCGTCGGCGAACGACCACGAGTTCGGTGTACCCGAGATCAGCTGCGGGTACGGCGCGGACAGGGTCAGCACGTTCGACGTGTTGACGTTGGTACCGGACGGCGGCTGCGCCGGGTCGTACACCAGCGCCTCGCCCGTGGTCGTTCCGGCGGTGGTGATGTCGCCCTTGCCGGAGTACGCCCACACCGTCCAGCTGGTGAAGTACCGGGCGGCGGCGTTGGTGGCCGCAGTGAGATCGGTGGTCACGTCGGAGGCCCCGAACTCACCCATGAACACGGGGATCTGGTGCTGGACGGAGTAGGCCTGCGCGTTGTCGGCCACCGTCGTGGCGATCCACCCGCAGATCCCGGTGGTAGCCGATCCATAGCAGTAATTGTGAACTGCCATAACGACATTCGGGTCGTTGATGGTGCCCATCACCAGTGGGCGGCCCAGCAGGGCGCCCAGCTCGAAGGTGGCCGGCGTCGGCTCGACGAAGATGGCGGTGGTCGGATCGACAGCCCTGATCGCGGCGATCACCTGGTTGTACATGGGCGCCAGTTGCTGCTCGACGAAGAAGGTGCCGCCGAGCAGGGAAGACAGCCAGTTGGAGCCCTCGAAGGGCTCGTTCATGATGTCGTAGCCGATCACCGCCGAATTGCCGGTGAAATACGACGCCACGTTCTCCCACGCCCGGGCATATTCGTCGGTCAGTCCGAGGCCGGTCGGGGTTTCGGCGTTGGCCCAGAACGAATCCCAGGCATGACCCTCGGCGGGGTTGAGGAAGTAGCTCCACGGGAAGCCGAAGTCGTTGTTGGGCAGTCCGCCGGTCTGGGTGGCCCACTCCGGGGCGCCCTCACCGCCAAAGGTGGTGCCCCAGTTGTCCTGGTGCATGTCCAGGACGCTGTAGATGCCGTGGTCGGCCAGCGTCTGGACCGTCTGCGCGATGGACGCGAGATAGGCATCATTGAAGACCCCGGGCTGCGGTTCCACCGCGGCCCAGATGATGCCCAGCCGGACGACGTTGAAGCCGTTGGCCGCCAGGAATGCCGCATCGTCGGCGTCGAACCCGCTGTCGGCCGGGTCGAAGGAGTCGACCTTGTAGACCTCGTTGGCGCCGTGCAGGACAACCACCCGCCCGTCGGCGGTGGTCAGCCAGCTGCCGTTGGCCGAAACAGTCAGCAGGGCCGAGTCGGAATCCCCGCTGCCGGGACCCGGGATGACCCCGCCGGTACCGGACTTGCCGACGGCGCCGTGGGCACCGAGCCAGCCGGCCGTTCCGCCCGCGCCGCCGAGAGCGGGCAATTGTGTTGTGGCACCATCGATTCCACTGTCGCCCGCGTCCCCGCCGGCACCACCGGTACCGAAGATCAAGGAGCCGTCGCCGCCGGTACCGCCCCGTCCGCCGTCGGAGCCGTCCCCGCCGCGGCCGCCGTGCCCACCGACACCCAGGAACAGGCCGACGGCGCCGCCGCCCGCACCCCCGGCACCACCGGGACCGCCTGGCGCACCCGAACCGCCGTTGCCACCGGCCCCGCCGACACCCATCAGCCAGCCCCCGGCACCCCCGGCACCACCGGCCGCGCCCGCGCCGCCGGCCCCGCCGATACCTCCGGTGCCGAACGCCCCGGCGGCGCCGCCCTTACCGCCGGCGAAACCCGCCAGGGTGCTGTTCCAGCCCTTACCGCCGTCACCCAGCAACCAGCCCCCGGCCCCGCCGTCGGGATGCTCTTCGGTGCCGTCGGCGCCGTTGCCGATGACGTAGGAGCCCAGGAGTGCGTTGACAATGCCGTCGACCGCACGGCCGATGCCGCTCCGGATCCACGCTTGGACGAGATAATGGACGGGCAGATAGATGAACTGCTCGATCAGGTCCGTCGCGGTGGCGGGGGCACTCGTGGTCGTGACGGCGACGGGTTCCGACGTGTCGGCCGTCTCGGTTGTCTCGGTTGTCTCGGTTGTCTTGGTTGTCTCGGTGGGGACCACCCGCTGGGCGGACGGCGCCGCCACGGACTTCTCACGGCGCTCGACGGCGGCATACGCGAGCGCGGCCACCGGTTCGTCCACGGGCGCGCTCGGGCTGTCGTCCGTTTTCGACGACGACGGCTCGTCGGCCGGGTCCGAGGTCCTGGCGACGGTCACGGTGGCCTCCTCGGCCACCGACCGAGAGTGGTGCGCCGCAGCCGGTTCGGCGGCCTCATCGGCCGGGTCGTCCGCCGCGGTCTCGGTGTTCTCGGTGTCAGGCTGCTCGGAGTGACGAGCCGGTGTCTCGTCCGCCGCGGTCGCCGCGGAAGTCTCCGTGGTGTCGGATTCGTGGTCCGCCGTCGCTGCGGCCGCCGGGCGTCCGGCGTTGGTGTCCGACGACGCCGGAGCCGAGTCGGTGGCCGCATGCTCGGCGGCCGTGCCGTCGCCCTCGGCCCACGCCACCCCCGCACCCACGGTCAGGGCAGCGCCGATACCCAGCGCAGCCGCCAGCCCGCGTACCCGACCGATCGTCAACATGCACCTCTGTATACGGGACGGGCAAAGGGCCGCGCGCGGTTTTCCGGATGCGGCATATTGCCCCCATGACAGTCATGGGCAAGGTGGCATTGGTGACCGGCGCGGCCTCCGGGATCGGGGCGGCCACGGCGGCGCGGTTGGCCGCCGACGGAGCGACGGTGATCGGCGCCGACATCACCCCGGCCGAGGGGATCGAGGCACTCGACGTCACCGACGAGGTCGCCGTCGCGACCCTGATCGATGCCATCGTGTCCCGGCACGGCCGCATCGACGCGGTGGTCACCTCCGCCGGGGTCAGCGGGGGCGGTCCGGCCCATTTCGTCGAGCGCGGGGAATGGGACCGGGTCATCGGCATCAACCTCACGGGCACCTTCCACGTCGCCAAGCACGCCGCGGCGCGGATGCTCGAGCAGGAGCCCCGCGACGGCGAGCGCGGCGCGATCGTCACCGTCGCCAGCGTCGAGGGTCTGGAGGGCACCGCCGGTGGTTGTGCCTACAACGCGTCCAAGGGCGGGGTCGTACTCCTCACCAAGAACCTGGCGATCGACTACGGCGGCAAGGGAATCCGGGCCAACTGCATCTGCCCGGGCTTCATCGATACGCCCATGCTGCGCAACGTGTTCGACCTTCCCGGCATGGCGGAGGTGCGGGCGCACGTGGTCGACGAGCACAAGCTGCGCCGGTTGGGCCGTCCGGAGGAGATTGCGTCGGTGGCGAGGTTCCTGCTCTCGGCTGACGCGTCGTTCGTCACGGGCCAGGCCATCGCCGTGGACGGCGGGTACACGGCCGGCCGCGACCACGGGGTGACCCGGTTGATGGGCCTGTCCTGACGGATCGGTCGACTACAGCCGCGCCCTGACCGCCGCCGACAGCCGGGCGCCGTCGGCCTTGCCCGCCGCGATGGCCGTGGCGGCCTTCATCACCTGACCCATGTGCTTCATGTGCGGTCGTTCGCCGATCTCCTCGGCCACCTGCGCAATCGCGGTGTTGACCACATTGGCGATCTCGTCCTCGCTCAGCGGCGACGGCAGGTACTCCTCGATGACGGCGGCCTCGGCGCGTTCGTTGGCAGCCAGCTCACCGCGGCCGTTGGTGACATAGATCTGGGCCGCCTCGCCACGCTTGCGCGCCTCCCGGGCGAGCACCTTCAAGACCTCGGGGTCGGTCAGTTCGCGGGCCTGCTTGCCCGACACCTTCTCGGTCTGGATCGCGGCCAGCAACATCCGCAGCGTCGCCGTTCGCAACTTGTCCTGCGACTTCATCGCCACGGTCAGATCCGCCCGCAATCGGTCCTCGAGTTCGGCCATGCCGCCGAAGATACGCCGACCCGTGCCAAACTGGACCGAAGCGACATCCGAAACCATTCGATCGACGGGGGAGGGACGTTCCCGGTGACTGCGCGATGACAATGCCCCCCACGGGTCCGGGCTGGCCATCCTGGCAGGGGCCACCGGGCTACCCACCTTCGGCCTACCCCTCGCAGTACCCACCGCCGGGTTACCCGCCACCCGGCTACCCACCCCCGGGCTACGGGGGCTACCCGCCGGGCTACCCGGGTCACCCCCCGCCGGGCGCACCGTACGGGCAGCCGATGGCGTTGCAGCCCGGGGTGATTCCCCTGCGACCGCTGACCCTCAGCGACATGTTCAACGGGGCAATCCGCTACATCCGGGCGAATCCGAGGGTGACGCTCGGGCTGACCGCGGGCGTGGTGATCATCACGCAGCTGTTCGGTCTGTTCATCCAGCTCGGTCCACTGGCGGCGACGGGCAATCTGGACGCCATGGTCAACGCCGCCGATGACGGCGGGGCCGTTGCACTTTCGTCGATCACGTCGTTCATCGGTTTCGTGGTGAAAATGCTCGGCGCCCTCGTACTGACCGGCATGCTCACCGTGGTGGTGGGCCGCGCGGTGTTCGGTACACCGATCACGGCGGCCGAGGCGTGGGACCGGATCCGGGGCCGACTGCTTCCGCTGCTGGGCCTGGTGGCTGTCGAGGTGGCCGGCGCGGCCGTGATCATCGGCGTCGTGACGGCCGTCATCGCAGGAATCGCCATGGCGGGCAACGGTTATGCCGCCGCCGCGATCGGCGTTCCGCTGGGGCTGGGCTCGCTGGCGCTGCTGGTCTGGCTCTTCACCATCGTGTCGTTCGCACCCGTGGCGGTCGTGCTGGAACGCAAGCCGGTGTTCGCCGCGTTCTCGCGTTCGCTCGCGCTGGTGCGCAACGGATTCTGGCGAGTGCTGGGAATCCGCCTGCTGGCCGGGTTGGTGGCCGGGGCGGTGTCCACCGCGGTGTCGGTCCCGTTCGCGATCGTGACGATGGTGGTGGCATCGGCGTCGTCGTTGTCCACCGCCGCAATCCTGCTGGCCGCCACGGCCAACATGGTCGGTTCGATCATCGGGCAGATCGTCGTGACACCGTTCAGCGCGGGAGTGGACACGCTGCTCTACACCGACCGGCGGATCCGGGCCGAGGCGTTCGATCTGGTGCTGCGCAGCGGCGCGGCGAACGCGATCCCGGGCGCCGGCACCGACCAGCTGTGGCTCACCGGTCCGTAGGCGCACAGTGCCCACCGTCGACGTCGACCGCGACACCGCGCACGAAGCGGCCCGACACGAACTCGCCCGGCCGATCTATCCGAAGCCGTCGCTGTTCGACCGGATCTCGCAGTGGCTCGACGACCAGTTGTTCCGGTTGACCCAGCTGGCGTCGGACGTCCCCGGTGGCTGGTTCACCGTCACCGTCCTGGTGATCATCGTCGCCGTCGCCCTGGTGGTCGCGGTGCGCATGGCGCGGCGCGCCATGCGGGTCGATCGCGCCGACCATCAGTTGTTCGACGTCGCCGAACGCACCGCGGCCGCACACCGGGGCGCCGCCGAACAGCACGCAGCCCGCGGGGAATGGGCCGCCGCCGTCCGGGAGCGGTTGCGCGCCGTGGCCCGCCAGCTCGAGGAGGACGGCGCGCTGGCGCCGGTGCCCGGCCGCACGGCCGGGGAACTGGCGCACGACGCCGGCGCGGTGTTCCCCGCACTGTCATCCCAATTCACCAACGCTGCAGCGGCTTTCAACGACGTCGCCTACGGCGAGATGCCCGGGACATCCGAGTCCTACCGCATCGTGGCCGACCTCGACGACCGGCTGCGGGAGCACTCCGCGCGCCGGGCGCCGGCGACGACGACACAACCGGCACAACAGGATTGGACACCGGTCCGGTGACGGCCGGGATGCCCCGCACCCGCCGCAAGACGTGGCGCGGGTTCACGCTGGCGCTGGCGGCCATCGTCGCGGTGGCCGGATTGACCGCCTGGCTGACCGCTCCACGGGGCGGCGGCCTGATGAATCCCGATTCCACGTCCACCGACGGCGCACACGCACTGGTCACCCTGTTGCGCGAGCGCGGTGTCGACGTGGTCGTGGCCGATTCGGCCGCCGATGCCCGGCGAGCGGCCTCGGACGCGGGTTCGGACACCCTGCTGCTGGTGGCCCAGACGCCCCACCTCAGCACCGATGCACAGCTGGCCGACCTGGTCCAGGCTCCGGGCGACCGCCTGCTCGTCGATCCCGGCCCGTCGGCCCGTAACCAGCTGGCCTCGGGAATCCGCACCGCCCCGAGTGGGCTGCAGCACGCCGACCCGGACTGCGACCTGCGTGCGGCGCAACAAGCCGGAGCCGTGAATTTCGGTGACGCCCAAGCATTTACGTCAATCGCGGACGACCTGGAACTCACCCGCTGCTATGGCGGCGTGCTGGTGCGCTATCAGAACGGCCCGGACTCCGTCACCGTGGTCGGGGCATCGGGGTTCATGACGAATGGCGGTCTGCTGCGGGAGGGCAACGCCGCGCTGGCGATGAACCTCGCCGGCTCGCACGCCCACCTGATCTGGTACGCGCCGCAGCGCGCCGAGGGCGAGAAGGACGGCGCGGCAACGCTGTCCGACCTCATCCCCGCGCGGGTGTACTGGATCGTCGCGCAACTCGTCCTGGTGATCGTGCTGCTGGCGCTGTGGCGGTCGCGGCGAATGGGCCCGTTGGTGGCCGAGACGCTGCCCGTCGTGGTGCGGGCCTCGGAAACCGTGGAGGGCCGTGGCCGGCTGTACCGATCGCGGCGGGCCCGCGTCCAGGCTGCCGGCGCGCTGCGGACCGCGGCGCTGCAGCGGCTGACCCCACGGCTGGGCCTGGGCCCGCAGGCCACGCCCGAAGCCGTCGCGATGGCGGTGGCCGCCCAGGGCGGCGGCGAACCCAGGGCCGTGCACGAGGCGCTGTTCGGGCCGCCGCCGCACAGCGACGACCAACTCGTCCAACTCGCAAACACCCTCGACACCATCGAAAGGCAGGTCCGGCGCACGTGAGTCAGCCGATTCCCCCCTCAGATCCGGCGCGCACCGCGCTGCTCGCCCTGCGCGCCGAGATCGGAAAGGCCGTCGTGGGCCAGGACGCCGTGGTCAGCGGTCTGGTGATCGCACTGCTGTGCCGCGGCCACGTATTGCTCGAAGGTGTTCCGGGCGTGGCCAAGACACTGCTGGTGCGTGCGCTGGCGGCGGCGCTGCAACTCGATTTCAAACGCGTGCAGTTCACCCCCGACCTGATGCCCGGGGATGTCACCGGATCACTGGTGTACGACGCGCGCACCGCGGCCTTCGAGTTCCGCGCGGGGCCGGTGTTCACCAACCTGCTGCTGGCCGACGAGATCAACCGCACTCCGCCCAAGACCCAGGCCGCCCTGCTGGAGGCCATGGAGGAACGTCAGGTCAGCGTCGACGGGCAGCCGCGCGCGCTGCCGGATCCGTTCATCGTCGCCGCCACCCAGAACCCGATCGAGTACGAGGGCACCTATCAGCTGCCCGAGGCGCAGCTGGACCGCTTCCTGCTCAAGCTCAATGTGCCGCTGCCGCCGCGTGATCAGGAGGTGGCGATCCTGTCCCGGCACGCGCACGGATTCGATCCGCGCGACCTGTCGGCGATCCGGCCCGTGGCCGGTCCGGCCGAACTGGCCGCGGGACGCGAGGCGGTGCGGCAGGTGCTGGTGGCCGATGAGGTGCTCGGCTACATCGTCGACATCGCCGGGGCCACCCGGAATTCGCCGGCGTTGAACCTGGGTGTCTCACCGCGCGGCGCGACGGCACTGCTGGCCACCGCACGATCGTGGGCGTGGCTGTCCGGCCGGGGCTACGTCACGCCCGACGATGTCAAGGCGATGGCGAAACCGACACTGCGGCACCGGATCGCGCTGCGTCCGGAAGCCGAGCTCGAGGGCGCCACCGCGGACGGGGTGCTCGACGGGATCCTGGCAGCCGTGCCGGTACCACGCTAGTGGTACTCACCGGGCGGACCGCACTGGTGGCACTGGTGTGCCTGCTGCCGATCGCGGTATCGCCATGGCCCGCAACATCATTCGCGATACTACTGGCCGCGTTGGCCGTCGCCGTACTGGCCGACGTCCTGCTGGCGCCCAGCCCGGCCGGGGTGGAGCTGACCCGGTCCGGCGGCACGTCGGCACGCCTTGGTGAGACGGTCGACCTGACGATGCAGGTGAACAACGGCACCGGCCGGCGGTTGCGGGGCCGCATCCGCGACGCGTGGGCACCCAGTGCACGCGCCGAACCCCGCAGCCACCCACTCGATATCCGGGCACACGGATCCACCGTGGTGCAGACCACGCTGCGACCCGTCCGGCGCGGCGAACTGCGGTCGGCCACCACCACCGTGCGCACGCTGGGCCCGCTCGGGCTGGCGGGCCGGCAGCGGTCCCGCCGGATCGCCTGGACGGTGCGCATCCTGCCGGCCTTCCTGTCGCGCAAACACCTGCCGTCGCGGCTGGCCCGACTGCGTGAGATCGACGGCCTGCTGCCGGTGCTGGTCCGCGGCCAGGGCACCGAATTCGACTCGCTGCGTGAGTATGTCGTCGGCGACGACGTCCGGTCGATCGACTGGCGTGCGACGGCCCGGCGCGCCGACGTGGTGGTGCGGACCTGGCGTCCGGAACGGGACCGCCGGATCGTGATCGTCGTCGACACCGGGCGGACGTCCGCCGGGCGCGTCGGGGTGGATCCGATTGCCGCCGACCCGACGGGCTGGCCGCGGCTGGACTGGTCGCTGGACGCCGCCCTGCTGTTGGGGGCACTGGCCGCGCGGGCCGGCGACCACGTCGACTTCCTGGCGCATGACCAGGTGGCCCGCGCCGCGGTGTTCGGGCTGTCCCGCTCGGAGGTGCTCCCGAAACTGGTCGACGCGATGGTCGCCCTGCAGCCCGAGCTGATCGAATCGAATTCCGCCGCAATGGTTTCGGAGATCTCTCGACGGATCCGCCGGCGCGCGCTGGTGGTGCTGCTGACCGATCTGAACAGTTCGGCCCTCGAGGAGGGCCTGCTGCAGGTGCTGCCGCAGCTGGCCGCGCGCCATCAGGTGATCATCGCCGCGGTGTCCGACCCGCGGGTCGAGGAGATGTCGGCCGGGCGTTCCGATGCCGCGACCGTGTATGGAGCCGCGGCCGCCGAACGGGCCCGCAACGACCGTCGGCACCTGGCCGGCCGGCTGCGGAACCTCGGCATCGAGGTGGTGGACGCCGGGCCGGCCGAACTCGCGCCGGCACTGGCCGACAAGTATCTGGCGATGAAGGCCTCCGGCAGGCTCTAGTCGAGTCGACGATCCACCGGGGGACGCGGTGGTGAGGAGCGAGACAATTGGTCAGCGAATGGGCACCACGTCGGGCGCGTCGTCGATGTCGCCGGTCTCCCCGGCACGCACGCCCCGCCGTCCGAAGTGCACGACGTAGCCCAGGAAGGCGGCCCACACGGTCGCCCCGATCGCGATCCGCGCCCACGTCGGCAGCCCCGACGGCGTCACCATCGCCTCGACCAGACCGGACACCAGCAGGACGGCCACCAGGCCGAGCGCCACCGAGGCAACCGCCCGGCCCTGCTCGGCCAGCACCTGACCGCGGGGCCGGTCGCCGGGCGCGATCACCGACCACCCCAGCCGCATCCCGACCGCGCCGGCCAGGAACACGGCGGTCAGCTCCAGCAGACCGTGCGGCACGAGGAGGCCGAACAGCACGTCGGCCTTGCCGGCGCTGACCATGAGTCCCCCGGTCACGCCCACGTTGGCGGCGTTCTGGAACAGGATGTACGGGATCGGGATCCCGAGCAGCACCGCGAACGCGATGCACTGGGCAGCCACCCAGGAGTTGTTCACCCAGACCTGCAGCGCGAAGGCCGCCGCCGGATGGTCGCTGTAGTACGACTCGAAGTCGTGGTTGACCAATTCGGCTATCTCACTGGGGGTTCCGAGAGTTGCCTGCACGCCCGGATCCCGTGCCACCCAGCCACCGATGAGCACCGCGACGGCGAAGAAGACCACCGCCGTGGCCAGCCACCAGCGCCACGCCCGGTAGGCGACCACCGGGAACGACACCGTCCAGAATCGGGCGACATCGCTCCACAGCGGGGCGTGGGCCCCGGTCACCGCGGCACGCGCACGGGCCACCAACGAGGACAGCCGCCCCACCAGAACAGAGTCCGAGGAAGACGACCGGACCATGGACAGATGGGTCGAGACCCGCTGGTACAGGTCGACCAGTTCGTCGACCTCGGCCCCGGTCAGATTGTTGCGGCGCTTGACCAGCTGGTCGAGCCGGGTCCATGTCGAGCGGTGTGCGACCACGAACGCATCGACATCCACCCCGGCGAGTTTAGTAGCGTTCGAGCATGAGTTCGCCGTCAATGGTCACCGGGGACGCCGTGGTGCTCGACGTCCAGATCGCCCAACTGCCGGTGCGGGCGGTGGGCGCCCTGATCGACATCGTGATCATGGTGCTGCTCAACATCATCGCGACGGTGTTGTGGGCGCTCACGCTGCGCCAGTTCGACCTGGCGATCGCCCAGGCCATTGTCGTGATCTTCACCGTGCTCGTCTTCATCGGCTACCCGGTGGTGTTCGAGACAGCCACCCGCGGCCGTTCACCGGGCAAGTTCGCGATGGGGCTGCGGGTGGTGTCCGAGGACGGCGGCCCGGAGCGGTTCCGTCAGGCCCTGTTCCGCGCGCTGGCCGGCCTGGTCGAGATCTGGATGCTCTTCGGCGCGCCGGCGGTGATCGCCAGCATGGTGTCGGCCAAGGGCAAGCGCCTCGGTGACGTGTTCGCCGGCACCGTGGTGATCAGCGAACGCGGCCCCAAAGCGCCACCGCCGCCGGTGATGCCGCCGCAGCTGGCGTGGTGGGCGTCGTCGTTGCAGCTGTCCGGACTCTCGGTCGAGCAGGCCGATCTGGCCCGGCAGTTCCTCGCGCGGGCGCCGCAATTGGAGCCACGGCTGCGGGATCAGATGGGCGCGCGCATCGCGGCCGAGGTGGTCGCGCACATCTCACCGCCACCGCCGCCGGGCACACCGCCGCAGTACCTGCTGGCGGCGGTGCTGGCCGAACGTCATCGCCGCGAGCTGATGCGCCTCGGTGCGGCGGGGCCGGCTCAGGCCGGCGCCGGTTTCTTCCCGCCGGTTGCGGCGGCGCCACCACCACCGCCGGCGTCACCGCCCGGGCCGGGCGGCTTCACCCCGCCGAGCTGAGTGCGGACCGCCACCCGGCCCGCGACCGACGTCGCCACCACGGTCACCAGCGCACCGAGGATCAGCGCGGACGCCTCGCCCGGCTGCAGCAGGTGCTGTTCGGTGCCGATGGTGGCCGCGGCCACCGGCACCCCGAGTTGTGCGGCGGCCAGGGTGCCGAGCGACAGGGGTTGACGCAGGAGCCGCCCGGTCCAGTGGGCCACCACCGCACCGAGCCCCAGCGCCAGACCCAACACGATGAAACCCGGACGCTCCCCCAGTTCGCGGACGCGCAGTGAGGCCCCCAGCCAGACGAAGAAGAGTGGCGCGAAGAACCCCTCGGTGATTCCGAACAGCTGACGGGCCAATCGGCGCGGTTCGCCGACGGCGCCGACCACCAGACCCAACGCGAAACCGGCCAGCATCACCGACACATGGGTGGCGACCGCCAACGCCGCCAGGCCGAACAAGAGGATCAGGCTCACCCGGAGCTCCAGTGCTTCCCGGTGGTCCTCGGAGTAGTGGTGCAGCCGCTTGCGCCGGCCGCTGCGCTCGAAGGCCCGCAGTGCGACGAACAGCACCGTGGCCACACCCGCGATCGCGAGCGCCCCCAGCGCGGCCCGCCCGGCGTGGTCGGGATCGATGACCAAGGGCAGCAACACAATACAGGCGGCATCGGCGATCGCGATCTGTGCCGTCGTCGACAGCACCGCCGGGCCAGCGAGCTTCAGACCGTCGATGACGGGCAGCGCCAGGGCCGCCGACGACGAGGTCATCAGGACCGCGTACAGCATCGCCTGACCGGTGCCGAACGCTTCGGCGAGCAGGACACCGAACACCGCGGCGACCACTCCGACGAGCACGGCTCGAACGACGGCCGTCGGCAGTGCGGACCGCAGCGTCGGGTTGTGCACCGGCACGTGGGTGCCGACGAGGAACATCACCAGCGCGAAGCCGGTATTGGCCAGTAGCTGGAGGGTGGGATCGGCGGGGTCGACGATGTTGAAACCGGTTCTGCCGACGACGATCCCGGCGACGAGCTCGCCGACCACCATCGGGATGCCCAGGCCGGGGACGGCGGCGAGCAGCGGTCCGGCCAGCCCGATGACGACGAGCAGGGCCAGGGTGTCGAACCCGAACTGCGGCATCCGGACACCCTAGACCCGTCAGCTGTGCCCGGTGATCCAGTTTCCGTGGAAGCCGTACGGAACCCGTTGGGGCAGGTGGATTGTCGCGACGGCCGCGCCGCCGAAGTCGGAGGCATCCAGGATCACCAGATCGCTGCCATTGCGGGCCGGGTCGTACACGTAGGCCAGGTACCAGCCGTCGCTCTCGTCGGTGGAGCCCGCCGCCGGGACGAACACCGCCTCGCCCGGTCGCCCGCCGTCGAAGGCGCGTTCGGCGGCGCTGCCGTCGGTCAGGTCGTAGCGCACCAGGCGGTCACCACCGACCGCGACGCCGTAGCGGGCCGGCCGACCGGCCAGCCGGTCGTCGATGCGCGGGAACTCGACCCCGCGCTCGTCGAGCTGACGCTCGGTCACGGTTCCGCGCGCCAGGTCCAGGGTCCAGCTCCACAGCACGCCGTCGGCGTCGAATCCGCCGTCGTGGCGCCATAATTCGGGATACCGGATCGCCTGTATCTCCAGGGAGTCGCCCGTGTCGAAGGCGTTGACCACGTGGAAGACGTAGCAGGGGTCGATGTCGAACCAGCGGATCTCGCCGAACGGGTCGTCCCGGCGCAGCACGCCGAACCGGGCGCCGTAGTCGTCGTCCCACCGGTATGGCATGCCCTTGCCGTCGATCGCCAGGTCGAGGTTGAACACGATGGGCAGGTCCATGAAGACGACGTGCCCGGCCGTCATCGCGAAGTCGTGCATCATCGTCAACGCCGGAACCTCGACGGGCCGGTCGATCACCAGCTCACCGTTGGCATCCGCACGGTGATAGGTGACGTGCGGTTCGGCGAGGTTGCCGTAGCCGAAGAAATGCAGTTCGCCGGTGCTGGGGCAGATCTTGGGGTGCGCGGTCATCGCGTCGACGAGCTTGCCGCCGAAGTCGAAGGCCCCGACGGTCTCGAGATCGTTGGTGATCTCGTACGGCAGCGAGGACTCGACGAGCGCGAGCGTGCGCCCGGCATGGTTGACGACGTGGGTGTTGGCGACGCTGGCGCGCAGGTTGCGGGCGCCGTCGGGGCCGTAGACCGGGAACGGGTCGGCGAAGCTGTCGGTGCGCACCCAGCGGTTGCGGTACCACTTGGCCGCGCCGCCCTCGAGCCGCACGCCGTGGATCATCCCGTCGCCGGTGAACCAGTGGCCGCTCGCCGTGCGCGGGTTGGGGCCGTTGCGTAGGTACCAGCCGTCCAGTTCGGGCGGGATCGTGCCGGTGACAGTCAGGTTGTCGGCGGTGAGTTCGTCGGGGACGGGCGCGTAGTTGCCCTGCAGGAAGAACTGGCCGTCGCCCGGGACATCGGCGACCAGAGAAACGTCGTGGGTATCGGTCATACGCCCCACCCTGACATTCCACTAGTGACATGTCAATAGTGGAATGAGACCCTACACTACGGGTGTGAGCCTTCGCATCGCGGCCCTCGGCCTGCTCGCCCAGCATCCCGGCAGTGGATACGACCTCCTGAAACGGTTCGACGTGTCGATGGCCAACGTGTGGCCGGCGACGCAGAGTCAGCTGTACGGCGAACTCAACCGGCTGGACCGGGACGGTCTGATCGAGGTCAGCGACGTGGGGCCCCGCGGACGCAAGGAGTACCGCGTCACCGACGCCGGCCGGATGGAGCTGCTGGACTGGATCATCCATCCCGACGGCGACCCGCCCCTGCGCCGGCCGGATCTGCTGCGGGTCTTCCTGCTCGGCCAGCTCCCCGTCGAGCAAGCCCGCGCGTACGTCGCGCGCGTGGCCGACTCCGCCGAGTCCGAGCTGGCCCGCTACGCGGAGTTGCGGGACACGGTCACGTGGAGCGATGACCCCGCCGACGCGCCGGGCGACTTCTACGGTCGCGCCGCGCTGGAATACGGGCTGCGAGAAGCCGAAATGGAGATCCAGTGGGCCCGCTGGCTGCTCGCCGAACTCGACAAGAAGGCTGGGCAGATCCGACCGTTCGGGGAATAACTGGTTGCATCGCGATAGTTTCCGATATATCGTCAACACATCGAAGCTCGATCTGAGCTTCCCCGAACCTGAAGGAATCAGACATGAACACCCCATTCACACCCCCAGAACCCCACACCGGATTCGGCTTCGGCCCCGGCGACCGCCGGCACGGCCACGGTCACGGACGCCGCCACGCCGACCGGCGCGCAGAGTTCATCGAGCAGGTCCGCGCTCAGGGTGGCGGCCCGTTCGGTCCCGGCTTCGGCCCCGGTGGACCCGGCGGCCCCGGTTTCGGCTTCGGTCCCGGCCCGTTCGGCGGCGGCCCCTTCGGCGGCGGTCGAGGACGGCGCGGACCGGGGGGTCGCCGGGGACCCGGCGGCCGGGGCAAGCGCGGCGACGTCCGTGCGGCCATCCTCAAGCTGCTGGCCGAACGCCAGATGCACGGCTACGAGATGATCCAGGAGATCGCCGAGCGCAGCGACAACCTGTGGAAGCCCAGCCCCGGCTCGGTGTACCCCACGCTGCAGATGCTCGAGGACGAAGGCCTGATCTCCGCGGCCCAGACCGAGGGCAGCAAGAAGCTGTTCGAACTCACC
Organism: Mycobacterium sp.; assembly: GCF_046330795.1. Lineage (GTDB taxonomy): Bacteria > Actinomycetota > Actinomycetes > Mycobacteriales > Mycobacteriaceae > Mycobacterium. Next base: position 371,980 of record NZ_JAXLSA010000004.1, read on the forward strand.
GACGAGGGCCGGGCCGCCGCCGAAAAGATCGAGACCGCGCCGTGGACCGAGATCACCGAGGGCGCAGACCCCGCGCAGGTCAACCTCCGCGAGGCCGTCGGCCAGCTGTTCGGTGCGGTCGCGCAGTCCGCGCACGCCGCCGATGCGGATCAGCAGCAGCGGATCCTCGACATCGTCAACAACGCGCGTCGCGAGATCTACCAGATCCTCGGCGAGAGCTGACACCCGATCGAAGTGGCGCCCATGATGTATTTCATGGGCGCCACTTTCGTGACCGACATCGCCGACATGCCGCGCGGCGGCTTCGACGCCTCCTGCCTGGACCGGCTGTTACAGACCGGCCGGGACGAATATCTGGATCGCAATGACGCCGATGACGCGGCCCTGGCGAGGAAAAAACGTCAGGTCGTCGACGCGCTGGACTGGAGCGGCCGGGTGTTCGGCAACCATCGCAAGATCGCCCGCCGCGTCCTGGACGTGCTGGCCGACGTCGCCGACCCGAAGATCGTGGAACTCGGCGCCGGACACGGCGCGGTGTCGCGGCTGCTCCTCGAGGAACATCCGACCGCGCACCTGACCGTCACGGACATCAACCCCGACTCGGTCGCCCGGATGGCCGAGTCCTTCACCGGCGAGCCCCGCGCCACCGTGCGCGTCATGGACGCCACCGCGATCGACGCGCCGGACGGCTCCTTCGACCTGGCGTTGTTCGCGCTGTCGTTCCACCACCTACCGCCGGAAGCCGCCGCACAGGTGCTGCGGGAGGGCACCCGGGTGGCCGACGTCCTACTGATCGTCGACCTGCCCCGCCCGCCGGCGCCACTGCACCTCATCCGGCTGGCATCGATGCTGCCGTTCGCACCGTTCGTGCCATTCGTGCACGACGGGCTCATCAGCTCGTTGCGCACCTACAGTCCGTCGGCGCTGCGTGCCCTGGCCGCCCACGCCGGCCCGGCGATCGAGCTCGAACTGCACGGCGGGCCGTTGAGCGAACAGGTGGTGATCGCGCACCGGAATTCCGGCTGAGCCGAATACTATTTCGGCGTGGGCGAGGAGATCACGCACACCGATTACAGCCGGGCACACCGCCAGGAGTACCGGCGCAAGGTCCAGCTGTGCCTGGACGTGTTCGAGACGATGCTCGCGAACTCCAGCTTCGAATTCGACCGCCCCCTGACGGGCCTCGAGATCGAGTGCAACCTGGTCGACGGCGACTACCAGCCGGCCATGACCAACGTCGACGTGCTCGCCTCCATCGCCGATCCGGCCTATCAGACCGAATTGGGCGCGTTCAACATCGAATTCAACGTGCCGCCGCGCCCACTGCCGGGCCGGGCCGGGCTCGAGCTGGAGGACGAGGTCCGCGCCAGTCTCAATGCCGCCGAGGCCAAGGCCAATGCGCGCGGCGCACACATCGTGATGGTCGGAATCCTGCCCACCTTGATGCCCGAGCACCTGGACCACGACTGGATGAGCGAGTCGCACCGGTATCAGGCGCTCAACGACTCGATCTTCACCGCACGCGGCGAGGACATTCTGATCGACATCGCCGGACCCGAGCGCCTGAGCCTGTATTCGTCGACCATCGCCCCTGAATCTGCCTGCACCAGTATGCAGTTGCATCTCCAGGTGGCGCCGGCCGACTTCGCCGCGAACTGGAACGCCGCCCAGATCGTGGCCGGCCCGCAGCTCGCGCTGGGGGCCAACTCACCGTTCTTCTTCGGCCATCATCTGTGGGCCGAGACCCGGGTCGAGCTGTTCGCCCAGGCCACCGACACCCGGCCGGATGAACTGAAGGCCCAGGGGGTGCGGCCGCGAGTGTGGTTCGGCGAACGCTGGATAACGTCGATCTTCGACCTCTTCGAGGAGAACGTCCGTTACTTCCCCAGCCTGCTGCCCGAACTCTCGGAGGAGGACCCCCGGGCCGTCCTGGCGGCCGGACGCACCCCGGCGCTCTCGGAGCTCCGGCTGCACAACGGGACGGTCTACCGGTGGAACCGGCCGGTTTACGACGTCGTCGGTGACGGAGTGGACGGTAAGCCGCACCTGCGGGTGGAGAACCGGGTGCTTCCCGCGGGGCCCACCGTGATCGACATGATGGCCAATTCCGCGTTCTACTACGGCCTACTTCGGACGATGTCCGAGGAGGACCGTCCGCTGTGGACCAAGATGAGTTTCGCTGCCGCGGAACAGAATTTCGCCGCCGCCGCCCGCGACGGCATCGAGTCCCGGTTGTACTGGCCGGGCCTGGGCGAGGTCACCGCCGACGAACTCGCGCTGCGCCGGTTGCTCCCCATGGCCGACGAGGGCCTGCGCCGATGGGGGGTTGCCGCCGAGGTCCGCGACCGATACCTCGGCGTGATCGAGGGCCGCGCCAAGACCGGCCGCAACGGCGCGACATGGCAGGTGCGCACCGTCGAGGCGCTGCAACGCCGAGGACTGTCCCGGCCCCGGGCCCTGGCCGAGATGCTGCGGCTGTACTGCGAGCGGATGCATGCCAATGATCCCGTCCACACCTGGGACGGCCCCTCCTGACCCTCGAAGGCGGCCGCGCCCTGGGGGTGGGACGCGACCGCCGATGGCCGGGATACGTGGTGCTCAGGCCGGAACCAGTTGCTTCTCCTACGAGTCGGCCGGAGTGCTGTGGTCGTCGACCATGGTCTCCTCGTCGAAGGGGTTGCGTCCGTTGAGAACATCGTCCATGCGCGCCTTGTCCAGGGTCTTGGTCCAGGCCCCGACCAGGATGGTGGCCACCGCGTTGCCGGAGAAGTTGGTGACCGCGCGGGCTTCCGACATGAAGCGGTCGATGCCGACGATCAGGCCGATGCCGTCGAGCAGCTCGGGACGGTGGCTCTGCAGACCGCCGGCCAGCGTGGTTGGGCATTTCGCGCGTTACCGCGTGGCGCTACCTGGAACGTCTGGCCGACGACGGGGCCGTTCGGCGGGCAAGTGAGTACGGCCGGGCGGGACGCCCGCAGGTCCGGTATGAACTAGTGCGCTGACCGCACCCGCTCCTCAGAATGGCGGCGGTTGGGGTGGGTGTTCGAGCAGGTTACGTTTGCGTTGGGCATTGATGCGGTAAGTGCGTTGCTGGGTGCGGGTGGTGGCGCGTTTGGGCATCATCTGACCGTCGGCCTGGGGCGGGGGTGGCCCGCTGGGTTCGGGCAACGTCGCGGTGGTGGCGTCGGCACGTGGGAACAGCAGGACGCTCAGCGGGCGGGTGATGTAGGTGTGCCCGGTAGGTGTGGTGAATTCGATAGTGCCATCAGGTTTTTGACGGTCGGTGAAACCCGGCCAGAAGGTTTTGACCAGGTGATGCTTGCGACAGTATCCCTTGATGTTGGACGGATGGGTGGGGCCGTAGGGCCAGGGGTTGGTGTGGTCGAGGTCGGCGCTGGTGGCGGGTCGGTCACAACCCGGCGCGCGGCAGGTCAGGTCGCGATGGCGGATCCAGGTGGCCAGCGACGGGGTTGGCCGATGGCCTTTCTGTGACTCCGCGGCGGGCGGCTTCAGGTGGTCGATGGTGGCGCCGCGGGCGATCAGATCGGCCAGTTGTTCGGCCGGGATGACCGGGCCGCCGGGGATGTAGCCGGCCGAGTTCCGCCGCTTCGAGCGTCCGGGGTCCGACGGCTTCGGCGATTCGACCGGTTCAGGGGTGGCAGCCTCCGCGGTGGCCGCGGACGGAGCAAGTGTCTCCGCGCTGCAGTGCTTTTCGTGGTATTCGTGGATGGCCTCGGCGAAACCGATCGGCTCGGCGGGTGGCTTCTCCCCGTGAATCTGCGGGTCGACCGGTGCGGACACCGCCTCGGCGTCGGCCAGCACGTGGATGGTGACCGAGGTGGCACGCCCGTCGTCGACCACGGCGGTGCACTCCTCCCGCCCGCAGGCACATGACAAATGCAGGTGCCCGGCACCCAACGCGCCCAACGCATCGGAACGGCGCTGGGCCACCGTCCGCGGATCCTGGCCGCACACCATGGCCGCCATCGCCGCCAGGCGGGCATCGAGGATCTCACCGTCGACCTTCAACAGCATGCCCCAGATCGCGGTCAGTCCGTCGCTGTCGTTGTCGGGGTCGCCGATCCGAATATCACGCTCGCGGGCCCGATCCCGGGTCCGGTGCACCGCGGCCGGATCCACCGCGTTGACCCACAGATCCACGGCCGCTTCCAACTTGGCCTGCGAGAGCCGCCCCCACTGCGCCGCGGCCGTCGCGATCCGACTGTCCACGACCTCCAGGGCGTCACGATCCACGATCAGCGAAGTCCGCGTGACCGCGGTCCGGGCGATCTGCAGCGAGATCACGCCGTCGCACAACAGCGCGGCCACCTTCGGCAGCCGGGTCCGCAACGCCAACCCGAGATCCATCTGGTTGCTCGCCCGGCCCAGCGAGATGCCCAGGGCCGCAGCGACCTCCACACTGGCCGCATCCCAACCATCAGCCGCCCAATCAGCACGCTCGTCCCCACCGAGGCGACGGACCGCGAACTCGGCGATCACCGCCAATCGCCGACCCGCCGCGGCCGCCTCCACCGCAGCTCCGACGGCCATCGCATCCACCAGCGCCGCATCCCCGAGCCCCGCGACAGCGGATGACTCCGGCAACGGGTGATCGAACATGTGTTCTATATACCAGACCGGTCCGACATGATCTACGCGTCCGCCAGGGCCACCGCCAGCGCCTCGAGATCCTCGGCCGTCACATCCACATGCGGGGACACCCGCAGCACCGGGCCGGTGAGTTCGAAGGGCGCACGGGCGATCTCGGCCGCGGTGGTCACGATCCGGTGCCGTTCGATCAACCGCGCCCGCACCGTGGCGGGAACGACACCGGCGGGCGGCACCAACGTGGTGATGGCCGTCGACTCGTCGGCCGGTTCGACCACCCGCCATCCCGCCACACCATCGAGCGTCCCCCTGGCAACAGCGCCGACCCGGGCCAGGCATTGGCGCATCCGCTCCGGGCCGATGGCCAGGTACTCACCCAGCGCGATCGAATAGCCCACGTGTGCAGCAACATTCGCCTCGACTGCCGCAATGCTCTCCAAGGCGTGCCCCAGCCGCCCGGCCAGGTCCGGCCGAACCGCCAGGAACCCCACCCCACGCGGACCGGCCATCCACTTGCGCGACGAGGAATACACCGCATCGGCACCGACATCGCAGTCCACCTGACCGAACGCCTGCGCGGCGTCGACCACCAGAGGCACATCGACCCGGCGACACATCTCGGCCATATCGGCGATCGGTTGAACGACGCCGCGGTGGCTGGCCACACCGGTGAGGTGGACCAGGGCGGGCCGACGTCGGCGCAGCTCGGCCTCCGCCGCCTCCACCAGCACCCGGCCCAGCGGATCCGTCTCCAACCGGTGGACCCGAAATCCGTTGGCCGCCATGGCCGTCAGGTTCGGCCCGTACTCGCCGGCCGGACAGGCCAGCGTGCGCTCACCCGGCCACGCGGACAGAAGCAGGTCCAGCGCGTGACCAGAGCCGGTGGTGAACACGACGTCGTCGGCGGACAGCCCGATGAGCGATCCGATGGCGGCCCGTCCCGCCTGCAATACCGGTCCGGCCGCCTCGGCAGCCACGTAACCGCCCACCTCGGCCTCGTGCCGGGCGTGCTGCGCGGCCGCCTCGATCACCGCGAACGACTGTCGCGAACACGCCCCCGAATCCAGATGCACACCCGCGACCGCCGGCCTGGCCGCCCGCCACCGGTCGGCCAGTTCGATGTCGATCACTTGACGGCCAGCGACAACCCGAAATCTCCGGCTGGGTCGGTCCACCAGTGGGTGCGGGTCAGCCCGGCGGCATACAGTTCGGCATCGACGACATCGGGGGTGAACTTGCACGACACCTCGGTCAGCATCTCTTCACCCGCGGTGAATTCGACGGTCAGGTCGAGCGCGGGGATCACCACGGTCTGCGCTGCGTCGGCGCGCAGCCACATCTCGATCCGGCGGGCCGCCGAATTCCACCGCGCGACATGGGTGAATGCCTCCAGATCGAAGTTGCCGCCCAGCTCCCGGTTGATCACCGCGAGCACGTTGCGGTTGAATGCCGCCGTCACGCCCGCGCTGTCGTCGTAGGCACGCACCAGCCGATCGACGTCCTTGACCAGGTCGGTGCCCAGGAGCAGTGCGTCACCGGGGAGCATTGCCTCGCTGAGCGCGTTGAGGAATGCCGTCCTGGGCCCCCGGGTCAGGTTCCCGATGGTGGAGCCGAGGAAGGCCACCAGTCGGCGCCCACCGCCCGGTATCTCGCCCAGATGACGCTCGAAGTCGCCGCACACCGCCTCGACGGACAGCCCCGGGTACTCCGAAGTCAGTGCGGCCGAGGCGGTTTCCAGCACGCTGCGGTCGACGTCGAACGGGACGAACCGGCGCAGGGTTCCCGCTGAGCGTAGCGCGTCCAGCAGCATGCGCGTCTTCTCCGAGGTGCCGCTGCCCAGTTCGACCAGCGTGTCCGCTCCCGTGGCGGCCGCGATGGCCGCGGCCCGCTGCCGCAGGATCGTGGCCTCGGCGCGCGTCGGATAGTACTCGGGCAGCCGGGTGATCCGGTCGAACAGATCACTGCCGGTCGCATCATAGAACCACTTGGGCGGCAAGGATTTCGGTGTCCGTGTCAGTCCTTCGCGGACATCGTTGCGCAGCTCCCGGGCGGCGTGGTCGGCATCCAGGAGATCGGCCACCAGGGTCATGAGGTTCCTCTCAGCGGGGTCAGGGTCACATTGTCGGCGTTCCCGTCGAAGGAGACCTGAACCAGGTGCCGGTCGGGCACGTCCTGCCAGTCCGGATCGTCGTCATAGGGTTCGCTGGCCACCGCGACTCCGTCGGGCCGGCGCAATACCGACAGCGTGTCCCCCCAGGTGGTGGCGAGCAGCCGGGAACCATTGGCGGCCAGGATATTCAGGCGCGCATTCGGATCGGCCTCGCCCACCTCGATGATCGTCCGGCCCAGGTGGTCGAGACCGCGGGCGAAGATCAGCGCCGCGAGCACCGCGCTGTCGACGACGGACTCGGCATCGGGCGCCGGCGGCAGTACCGATCGGTCGACAACGCCGTTGTGCGACAACAACCACCGACCGTCGGTGAACGGGGCGCACGCGCTGGACTCGACGGGCATGCCGACCGTGGCCGACCGGACCGCGGCCACCACGCATCCCGACGTCAGGGCTGGGGCCACCGAGGCGAAGGACGCATCACCCCACAGGGGTGCGGCACTGCGCCAGCGGCGGGCCTGTCCACCGGCGAAGAACCCGACCCCCCACCCGTCGGCGTTGAGCAGACCGTGCTTCTGACGACGAGGTGAATAGGACTGCACCAGAAGGCTGTTCGGTGGATCGAGCAACAGGGCACTGATCGGCGTCGGCGCACCCAACCAACCCAGGTGTCGGCACATCAGGCATCCCAGGCCAGGCGCACACCGGAGAATATCTGCCGGCGGATGGGATGGTCCCAGTTGCGGAAGCTAGGCCGCAGGATGTCCGGCGACACCGCCCACGAGCCACCGCGGAGTACCCGGTAATCATCCGCTCCGAAGAAGGGTTGGCTGTAGCGGTCGTAGATCATCGGCGTGAATCCCGGCCACGGACGGAAGGCCGAACTGGTCCATTCCCACACGTCGCCGAGCATCTGTTCCGCGCCGTAGGCCGATGCCCCGTCCGGATGGGCGCCGACCGGCGCCGGGCGCAGCGCGTCACCACCGAGGTTGGCCAGCGTCGGCGTCGGCGGTTGACTTCCCCACGGAAAGCGCCGCCGTGCACCGACGTTCGGATCCCAGCAACATGCCTTCTCCCACTCGACCTCGGTCGGCAGCCGCGCGCCGGCCCACGCGGCGTATGCCTCCGCCTCGAAGTACGTCACGTGCTGGACGGGTTCGTCGTCGGGAATCTGTTCGACCCGGCCGAAGCGGGTGCGGCTGCCGTCGGGATTCCAGAACTGCGGGGCCGTGAGCCCCGCCCGCTGACGGTGCTCCCACCCGAGGACCGACCACAACGCCCGGTGCCGGTAACCGCCGTCGTCGATGAACACCCGCCATTCGGCGTTGGTCACCGGGACGCGGCCGATCCGGAATGCCGGGATGTCGACGACGTGCGCAGGTCGCTCGTTGTCGAGGGAGCCGGGTTCGTCGGCGGCGTCGACACCCAGGACGAACGGGCCCGCCGGGACGAGGACCGACGTACCGGCCACGCCGGTACGACCGGCCGGCAGGAGCGCGCCGGGTCCGAGCAACGGCGCCCCGGTGCGCAGGCCGAGGGCCTGCAGCATGGTCTCGCCGTGCTGGTTCTCGTGACTGGCCGCCAGAGCGAATACGAATCCGTCGTCATCGCCGGACAGCGCGTCGAGAGCATCGAAAGCCTTGGCGCGCACCGTCTTCAGATACCGATGCGCCTCGGCAGCGGGAAGGAGCGGAAGATTCACCCGGTGGGCCCGGGGATGTTGGAACGCGTCGTAGAGCTGCTCGACGGCCGGGTCGAGCATGCCGGGCAGCGCCGGGTTGCCGTCACGCAGCAACCACAGTTCCTCCTGCTGACCGATATGCGCGAGATCCCATACCAGGGGACTCATCAGTGGGTCGTACTGCCGACCCAACTCGTCGTCGTCGAAGTCGACCAGCCGTAGTGTGCGGTCCCGGGCACGGGCCAGGTGGTCGGCCAGCGTCTGTCGGGACGTCATCCCAGCGCCTCCAGGACAGCCGGCTCGATACCCATTTCCACCGCATTCTCCGCGAATCCCTCACCGGGACAACGTCCCCCGCGAACCGACGCGGACAGCCGGTCGAACGAATCGGCGAGTGCGGCCGGGACGAACGGCTCCGCAATTGCCAGGCAGCGGGTGGCAGCCTCGAACAGGTGGCGGTCCCGCAGACCGATCCGGGCGGCGGTGTCCCAGGCCGCGGCGACATCCTCGACCGCGGCGGCCGACGCGTCGGGGGCGCGATCCAGCAGGGTCACCAGGGTGAAAACCACTGCCGGCCAGAGCAGATCGGACACCGCGTCGAGATAACGGATCTCGATCCAGCGCCGCGGACGGACGGGCGGGAACAGGGTCGTCAGGTGGTAGTCCAGATCCTCGGTGGTGGGCCGGCGCCCGCCCAGCCGGACATCGCCCTGCACCCATTCGACGAACGGCACCCACTCGAGCACCGGCCGCGGTTCGGGATCATGCACCAGCATCACCGGTGCCTTCAGGGCGTACTGCGCCCAGTCGGTGGCTGGATCGAGCCCGCTGACACCGAGCACCGGACCACAACGCGCCGAATCCAATTCGCTCCACACCTGTTGCCGGCTGGACTGCCAGCCGGTGAACTCGCCGGCCAGCAGCGGGGAATTCGCGGTGATCGCGATCATGGTCGGGCCGAGGGCGTGTGCCAGCCGAACCCGTTCGGTCCAGCCGTCCCGCGGCCCGGCGTCGATGTTCACCTGGATGGAGGCCGTCGCCGTCATCATCGCCGCGCCCATGGCGCCGGTTCCGCTGCTCTCGAAGAACCGTTCCATCGCTCGGTAGCGGCCCCCGGGATGGATCCGGCGCGGCGCGCGCAACGGATCCGCGCCGAGCAGGAGCAGCCCGAGGCCGGCCCGGGCGAAGTGCTCCCGAACCACCGCACGGTCCGTCTGCATCGCGGTGACGGCGCCGAGCACGCCGGCGGCCGGCGGCCCGGAGAGTTCGACCGCGCCACCGGGTTCGACGGTGACGCGACTGTCTCCCGGGAGCGCCGGGAGGCAGGCGATGACCTCGGCGATGCGGTCCCAACTCGGGCGCCGAGCCGGGTCGACGCAATCGAAGCAGTGCGCTTCCAGTTCCAGACCGACCTGGCCGATCGGCCCGTCGGCCAGGGTGCCGTCCGCGATGTACAGGGCGGCGTCCACGGCACTGGTCAACTCCTGCTCGGTACGACCGAGCGCACCGTCAACCAGGGTCACTGGCACGGTGTACCCCATCCCGCCGGTCACCACCACTGTTCTACCGGGCCGGAACCGATCAGACCTTCGCCGACAGCTCGACGTCGATGTTGCCGCGGGTGGCCTTGGAGTACGGGCAGAACTCGTGCGCCTTTGCCATCAGGCCGTCGGCCACCGCTTGCTCGAGGCCCGGCAGATAGCCGATCAGATGAGCGGTCAGGCCGTATCCGCCTGCCGAGTCCTTGCCGAACCCGATCCGGGCGGTGATACCGGTCGCGTCGTCGAGGTCGATCTTGTCGTTCTTGGCGATCAGTCGCAGCGCCCCCAGGAAGCACGCGGCGTAGCCCGCCGAGAACAGCAGTTCGGGATTGACCCCCTCACCGCTGCCACCCATTTCCTTGGGTGGGCGGGTGTCCAGATCGATGAGTCCGTCGGTGGACTCGACGTGGCCGTCGCGGCCGCCGCCGGACGCGGTGGATTCTGCGGTGTAGACGACTTCGATACTCATGACGTCGATGATGCCAGGTTGGCCCGGACACCCTCTTCGATCTTCTTGCCCAGATCGGCGTCGACGTTGCTCCAGTACTCGAACACCCGCGATAGGACGGGTTCGCGCACGCCGTCGGACACGTGGCCGATGATGTTCGACGCCAACCGATCCCGGGCCGCGTCGTCCATCACGTCGCGCACCAGGATGCCGGGCTGCGTCCAGTCGTCGTCGTCCTTGCGCAGCGTGTAGGCCGAGCGCACCATGTCACCGTCGGAGGCCCAGTGCAGCTCGTCGGCCCGCACCGGGTCCGCCACCGGACCGCCCATCGAGTTCGGCGCGTACACCGGATCGGTGACGGGACGGATCCGCATCGCACCGTCCTTGCTGTAGCTGTTGACCTCCACGTGCGGTTCGTTGACCGGGATCTGCCGGTAGTTGACCCCGAGCCGGGCCCGGTGGGCGTCGGAGTACGAGAAGCCGCGGGCCAGCAGCATCTTGTCCGGGGACAAGCCGGTACCGGGCACCAGGTTGTTCGGTTCGAACGCCGCCTGTTCGATCTGCGCGTGGTGATCGGTGGGATTGCGGTCGAGCGTCATCCTCCCGACATCGATCAGCGGGTAGTCGCCGTGTGGCCACACCTTGGTCAGATCGAACGGGTTGAGGTGATAGGTCTTGGCGTCCTCGAACGGCATCACCTGCATCTTCAGCGACCAGGTCGGGTGCTCCCCGCGCTCGATCGCCTCGTAGAGGTCACGCACGTGGGCGTCGCCGTCCTGGCCGGCCAGCTGGTCGGCGTCCTCCTGCGTCAGATTATCGACACCCTGGTCGGTCTTGAAGTGGTACTTGACCCAGAACATCTCGCCGTCGGCGTTGCTCCAGCTGTAGGTGTGGCTGGAGTAGCCGTTCATGTGCCGCCAGCTCTTCGGGATGCCGCGATCCCCCATCAGGTAGGTCACCTGGTGCGCCGATTCGGGAACCAGCGTCCAGAAGTCCCACTGCATGTGGTGGTCGCGAAGATTGTTGGCGGCCAACCGTTTCTGGCTGCGAATGAAGTTCTGGAACTTCATGGGGTCGCGCATGAAGAAGACCGGGGTGTTATTGCCGACCAGGTCGAAGTTGCCGTCGGTCGTGTAGAACTTCAGCGCGAACCCACGCGGGTCCCGCCACGTGTCGGGGCTGCCCCGCTCACCCGCAACGGTGGAGAACCGCGCGAGCATCTCGGTCTTGACGCCGGGCTGGAAGACCGCCGCTCGCGTGTAGGCGCTGACGTCATGGGTGACCTCGAACGTGCCGAACGCACCGCTGCCCTTGGCGTGGGGTTGGCGCTCGGGTATGCGTTCGCGGTTGAAGTTGGCCATCTGCTCGATCAGGTAATGGTCCTGCAGCAGGATCGGACCGTCGGGTCCGACGGTCAGGGAGTGCTCGACGCTGGGCGCCGGGGCGCCGGCATCGGTGGTCGCAATCTTGGGGGACATGGGACACCTTTCCGTCCTACGGTCGGTCCCAGGCTTCCCCCTCGCCCGCACGGCGAAACGGCACCGGGGGCGACGATTCGCTCCCGGTGCCGTTCGGTGGTCGGATCAGCGGCCCGGCGTCGCGGGCGGCTGTTGCGGCGCACCGGGGCCGACGGGCGTACCCGGCCCGGTCGGTGCGTTGGTCCCACCATCGCCGGCGCCGCCGGGCCGCATCATTCCGGGCATCATGCCGGGACCGCGATCGTCGCGGTCGCCCGGGCCACCGGGTCCGCCGCGCATCGGGCCGGGCCCCCAGGGCCGGTCCATCATCATGCCGGGGCCGCCATGGCCGCTACCGTGGCCCCCGAAATGACCGCCGCCGGAATGCCGGCCGAGTAAGAAGCCGGAGAAGAAGATGACGGCGACGATGAAAACGGTTCCTGCGGCGATCCCCACCCAGGCAGCTATCTGGTAGAGCCGATTCGGCTGCCGTTCCACGGCAACGGGGGTGTCGACGGTGTGCTCAGTTGTTTCGGTCATACCTTCGATGATCCTCGCCGACATCGAAGTGTCAGCTGGTATGCGGCTATGAGCTCGCTATGAAAGCCCCTACAGCTGGGCTGCCAGCAACTCCGCGATCTGGATCGTGTTCAGCGCCGCACCCTTGCGCAGGTTGTCGCCCGAGATGAACAGGGCCAGGCCCCGGCCGTCGGGCACGCCCGGATCCTGCCGGATCCGGCCCACCAGGGAGTCGTCCACCCCCGCGGCTGCCAGCGGGGTCGGCACATCGACCAACTTCACGCCGGGGGCCGCCGCCAGGATTTCCTGGGCGCGGGCCACCGAGATCGGCCGGGCGAACTCGGCGTTGATGGACAACGAGTGCCCGGTGAACACCGGCACCCGCACGCAGGTTCCCGACACGGCCAGATCCGGGATGCCCAGGATCTTGCGGCTCTCGTTGCGCAGTTTCTGGTCCTCGTCGGTCTCGCCGGACCCGTCGTCGACCAGTGCACCCGCCAGCGGTATGACGTTGAAGGCAATGGGCGCAACGTATTTCGCCGGCGCCGGGTAGTCCAGGGCGCCGCCGTCGTGCACCAACTGCTCGACACCGTCGATGACGGCGCGGGCCTGACTCGCGAGTTCCTCGACCCCGGCCAGCCCGCTGCCCGAGACGGCCTGGTAGCTCGACACGATCATCCGGGTCAGTCCGGCCTCGTCGTGCAGCGGTCGCAGCACCGGCATGGCGGCCATGGTGGTGCAGTTCGGATTCGCGATGATGCCTCTGGGTCGACGACCCGCATCGCGTTCGAAGTTGACCTCACTGACCACCAGCGGGACGTCGGGATCCTTGCGCCACGCCGAGGAGTTGTCGACGACGACGACGCCGGCGGCGGCAAAGCGCGGCGCCTGCACCCTCGACATAGTCGCGCCCGCGGAGAACAGCGCGATGTCCAGGCCCGATGGATCGGCGATCTCGGTGTCCTCCACCTCGATCTCCTGACCACGGAAGCTCAGCTTCTTGCCCGCCGACCGGGCCGACGCGAAGAACCGGACCTCGGTCGCGGGAAAACCGCGCTCCTCCAACAGGGTCCTCATGACCTGGCCGACCTGGCCGGTCGCACCGACAACACCAATGGCAACCATTGCTAGCGTCCCGTCCCGCCGTAGACGACGGCCTCTTCGTCGCCGCCGAGTTCGAATGCCTCGTGCAACGCCGCGACGGCCTTGTCCAGTTCCGTGTCCTTGATCAGCACCGAGATCCGGATCTCCGACGTGGAGATGAGGTCGATGTTGATGCCGGCGTCGGCCAGCGCTTCACAGAACGTCGCGGTGACGCCCGGGTGCGACCGCATGCCCGCACCGATCAGGGACACCTTGCCGATGTGATCGTCGTAGAGCACCCGGGTGAACCCGATGTCGCCCTGCTCGGCGGTCAGCTTCTCCACGGCGACGGGCCCGCTCTCACGCGAGCACGTGAAGGTGATGTCGGTCTTGCCGTCCTCGACCTTGGAGATGTTCTGCAGCACCATGTCGATGTTCACGTCGGCGTCGGCGAGCGCACGAAACACCTTGGCGGCGTAGCCCGGTACGTCGGGCACTCCGGTGACGGTGACCTTGGCCTCGCTGCGGTCGTGGGCGACTCCGGTCAGAATGGCGTCTTCCATGGGGATGTCCTCGATCGATCCTTTGACGATGGTGCCGGGCTTGTCGGAGTACGACGAACGCACGTGGATGGGCAGGTTGTAGCGGCGCGCGTACTCGACGCAACGCAACATCAGGACCTTGGCACCGGCGGCGGCCATCTCGAGCATCTCCTCGAACGAGACGGTGTCCAGACGGCGAGCGTTGGGCACAATGCGCGGGTCGGCGGTGAAGATGCCGTCGACGTCGGTGTAGATCTCGCAGACGTCGGCCTGCAGGGCCGCGGCCACGGCCACGGCCGTGGTGTCCGAACCGCCGCGGCCCAGGGTGGTGACGTCCTTGGTGTCCTGGCTGACGCCCTGGAACCCGGCGACGAGGACGACCTGGCCCTCGTCGAGCGCCGACCGCAGCCGCCCGGGCGTCACGTCGATGATCTTGGCGTTGCCGTGGGTGCCGGTGGTGATGACGCCGGCCTGCGAACCGGTGAAGGACCGGGCGTGCGCGCCGAGCGATTCGATGGCCATGGCGACCAGGGCGTTGGAGATGCGCTCACCCGCGGTCAGCAGCATGTCGAGTTCGCGCGCCGGCGGGGCCGGGCACACCTGCTGGGCCAGGTCGAGCAGGTCGTCGGTGGTGTCGCCCATGGCCGAGACGACGACAACGACGTCATTACCGGCCTTCTTGGTCTCCACGATGCGCTCGGCGACGCGCCGGATGCGCTCGGCGTCCGACACCGAGGATCCGCCGTATTTCTGCACGACGAGCGCCACTGTTCGCCCTTTCCAGCGTGGGATTGTTCGCACATAAGGATAAGGGAGTTCCGCACCTCGTTTCTCCGTGCCGAGGTTCGGTTAGCTGGCGCACGTCGCCGATCAGCGTTGGCAGGCCTTCTTCAACTGTGCGATGTCCTCGTTGATCTGGTCGTTGATGATCGTCAGCTCGTAGTACTCCGGCGGCGGCGGGGCACCGGGGGCGTGCGGGGTGGAGCTGATCAGCTCGAGCTTGCCGACGAACTTGTTTGCCAGGGTGGCCAACTCGACCGCTGGCTGGGCCAGGTTGGGCGCGGTGACCTTCCCCGCCCGGTCGGCCAGCCCGTCGGCCCAGGCGGTGTAGGCGGCCAGCTGGTCCGGGTTCGGGAGCCCCTGGTCGTCCTTGGTCTTCTCGTCGATCACCTTCGACTGCGCGGAATTGAAGCTCAGCAACTCCTGCACCGGCTTGCATTCCGCGGGAACGCGGCGGTACCAGAACTGGTACACCAGCGTCGCGATCACCGCGATGACGACAGCCGCGATCGTGAACCGCCAGCGTTTGATCACAGGGACCACCAACTCCTACCGTCCGAGAGCAGTTCGACCGATTCTGCCGGTCCCAGCGAGATCGACTGCTGCCGGTTCACACTCTGCCCGCTCTGGGCGCTCAACCGGCAATTCGACGCCGCGAGGTTCTTGAACGTGTACCGGCAGCGGTTGGCACCGGCATCCGGCAGAGTGACCGCGGCGCCGTCGTGCAGGAAGTAGACCCCGTCGCCCGAGGTGTCCGTCAGGACGGTGGGCGCGGCCAGGGTGGTGACGACGCGGTCGGCGCCGATGTTGCCGGAGCTGTTGCCCGACACGACGGCGTCGCGGCCCCGAGTGCGCGTCGCGGCAATGGTGAATCCCCGGTTCTCCCACTGGTTTCCGGATATCGCGAGCGCGTCGACGTGCTCTGCGTCCACCGCGTAGGTCCAGCCGGCGTCGTCGTCGGTGCAGGCGAAGAAGTTGCCCGTGATGGTGAAGCCGGACGTGCGGTGTTCGGCATCGCGGGAGTAGATGCCGATGGCCGGACGTGTCCCCGGTGCTTCCTTACCGCCATTGCTGATGTTGTTGCCGACGATCTGCACCTGTGGACTGTCGGTGTCCAGCCACGCCGGCATGGTGTAGATGATCGCCTCACGGCGGGCGCCCTCGCAGATGTTGCCGACGATCGTGAGCAACCGGTTGCCGCGCATCTCGATGTTGTGCCGTGGCGCCCCGTCGAAGTGGTTGGCCAGGATCCGGACCGGTCCGCTCTCCACCGACAGGTTCGGGCCGGTGGAGCCGACGTTGTTGTTGACGATCCAGGAGTCGTAGAACCGGTAGGTCGTATGGATACCGGTGCCCTCGCACTGTTCGACGAAGTTGTCGTCGATCCAGTTGAGCAGTCCCTCGCGGGCCGGGTTCAGCGAGATCCCGAAGCCGGCCCAGTTGAGCACCCAGCAGTGCCGGAGATAACTCTTGTCCAGATCGACCACCAGGCCGGGTCCGCCGTGCGCGCCCGCGTCGATCATCAGGTTCTCGATGCGGGACATGAACCAACTGCCGGCGACCGCGGCGAACGGCCCGATGGCCAGAATCCGGACCGCGCGGTCGCCGACGCCGGTCAGATGCACCCGGGACAGCGGCGGATCGTGGCGACCCAGCGGGGCCGAGATCGCATAGGTGCCGGCGGGTAGGCACACCGTGCCGCCGCCGGCCGCGTCCGCGGCGAGCAGCGCGGCGGTGAGGGCGGCGTGGTCGTCGGTCCGGCCGTCACCCGTTGCGCCGTACTCCCGTACATCGATCACCCTCGCGACGGTATGGCCCGGGCCCGGGTCGCGCAGCATTAACCCGGACGAAACCCAGGAAGCCTGTTTCCGTAACAGAGACGACGGTGACTAGCAGTGGACGGCCCGCGGGTGGCCGCGTACCCAGGAGAGGGTTTATGGACACGGGCACAACTGCCTTCATGCTGTGTTGCATCATCGGCCTCACGCTGATGATCCCCGGGCTGGCGCTGTTCTACGGCGGCATGGTCTCGGTCAAGAGTTCGACCAACATGATGATGATGACGTTCGGCTCGGCCGCGCTGGTGGGCGTGCTGTGGGTGCTGTTCGGTTTCTCGATGACGTTCGGCACCTCGACCGGCGGATTCGTCGGCAGCATTACCGAATTCGCCGGGATGAAGGACATGCTCGAATCGCAGACCACGGTCAGCGGGCTGCCGGTGAGCCTGTTCGCGTTGTTCCAGGCGTTGTTCGCCGCCATCACTGTCGCACTGATTTCCGGCGCAGTAGCCGACCGGATGAAGTTCGGTTCCTGGATGGTGTTCGCCGGCCTGTGGGCAGTGCTGGTGTACTTCCCGGTTGCGCACTGGGTGTTCGCGTTCGACGGCGTCGTCACCAAGGACTCCGTCGGCGGCTGGATCGCCAACAACCTCAAGGCAATTGACTTCGCGGGTGGCACCGCGGTGCACATCAACGCCGGAGTGGCGGCCCTGGCCGTGGCGATCGTTCTGGGCAAGTCCCTGAGCTGGGGCAGCGACCGCAAGCCGCACAACGTGCCGCTGACGTTGCTCGGCGCCGGAATGCTCTGGGCCGGCTGGTACGCGTTCAACGGCGGATCCGCACTGGCCGCGGGGAATTCGGCCGCGATCGTGATGGTGACCACGTTCGTCGCGACCTGCGCGGCGACGCTGGCCTGGCTGGTGGTCGAGAAGTTCAAGGACGGGCACGTCACCGGCGTCGGTGCGGCGTCGGGCGCCATCACCGGCCTGGTTGCCATCACCCCGGCCTGCGGTGCCGTCACACCCGTCGGCGCGATCGTCCTCGGTGTGATTGCCGGCGTGATCTGCCCCTACGCCGTGGCGCTCAAGAGCAAGCTGGGCTACGACGACACCCTGGATGTCGTCGGTGTCCACCTGGTCGGCGGGATCGTCGGCACGCTGATGATCGGCTTCCTGGCAAGCGATTCCATGCCGAACGCGACCAACGGAGTGTTCTACGGCGGCGGCTTCGGCCAGCTGTGGAAGCAGGCCATCGCCGCGGGCGCGGTCATCGCCTACTCCTTCATCGTGGCGTTCGTCATCGCCTATGTCCTGAAGCTGACGATGGGCATCCGGGTGGCCCCGGAGGACGAGGAGAAGGGCATCGACTCGACGATCCACCGCGACGGCTCGTACGAGTTCGAGTTCGCGTGATGACGATGCGGCCGCCACGGCCGAGGAGGAATCGCGCCATCGAGTTCGCGTGATGACGATGCGGCCGCCACGGCCGAGGAGGAATCGCGCCATCGAGTTCGCGTGATGACGATGCGGCCGCCACGGCCGAGGAGGAATCGCGCCATCGAGTTCGCGTGAACCCCAAGTAGATAGGCAAGTCCACGAGGAGCCACTTCCCGACGGAACATCCGCCGGGAAGTGGCTCTCTCCGGTTCTCGCGCTGCGCGTTGTTTCATCGTGCGATACATTGATTCCTAACAAGAGACAAGGATCTTCATGAGCTCCTCTGAACTGGCCGACCGGGCCGCCGCCACCGCGACGAAATTCATCCTGGCGTTGTTCGTCGACCTACGCGGAAAGCCTTGTGCCAAGCTCGTTCCCGTCGAGGCCGTCCACCAGCTGGCCACCGAGGGAGTCGGTTTCGCCGGCTACGCGGTGGGCGCCATCGGTCAGGAACCCAAGGACCCCGACCTGATGGCGATCCCGGATCCCGCGTCGTTCACCCCCGTCCCGTTCATCCGGGAGGGCCTGGCCATCGTGCACTGCGATCCGCATGTGAACGGTGCGCCGTGGCCGTACGCCCCACGGGTCATCCTGAAGTCGTTGATCGCCCAGGCCGCCGATGCCGGCTTCGAGCCGTGGGTCGGCGCCGAGGTCGAGTACTTCCTGCTGACCCGGAACCCGGACGGCAGCCTGTCCACCGCGGACGCCGCCGACACCGCCGACCAACCGTGTTATGACGCCCGGGGCGTCACCCGGATGTACGAGCATCTGACGAGCATCTCGACCGCGATGAACACCCTCGGCTGGTCCAACTACGCCAACGACCACGAGGACGGCAACGGCCAGTTCGAGCAGAACTTCGAATACGCCGACGCGCTGACCACCGCCGACCGCGTGATCACGCTGCGCTACCTGCTGTCGATGATCGCCACCGAGCGCGGCATGGTCGCCACCTTCATGCCCAAACCCTTTGCCGATCGCACGGGCAGCGGGCTGCACCTGCACATGTCGCTGACCAGCGCCGGCACCCCGGTGTTTCCCGCGATGGACGCCACGGGCGTTGACGAGCGTGGTCTGGGGCTGTCCCCCACCGCGTACGCGTTCATCGGCGGCATCCTCGACCACGCGAGCGCCCTGCAGTCGGTCATCGCCCCAACCGTCAACTCCTACAAGCGAACCGGGGCCACGTCAACGGCCTCGGGCGCATCCTGGGCTCCGCGCACCCCGACGTATGGCGGCAACGACCGCACGCACTACATCCGCGTGCCGGACAACCAGCGCATCGAGCTGCGCGGCGGCGACGGCTCGGCCAACCCATATCTGGCGATCGCGGCGGCACTGGGCGCCGGACTGGACGGGATCAAACGCAGCGCGGACCCCGGCGTGGTCGGTGCCCCGGCCAACGGTCGCGGCACCCTGCCGCCGACCCTGCTGCACGCCGTGGACGCACTCGAGGCCGACCCGGTGGTGAGCGCAACGCTCAATGCGGCGGGTGACGGGGTGGCCGGTTACTTCGCCGGTCTCAAGCGCGACGAATTCTTCGCCTACCACGGCTCGGTGTCGCCGTGGGAGGTCGAACGGTACCTGACGGCATTCTGAGAACCGAAGGAGCACAACCTATGTGCGGGATCGTGGGGTTGCATCTACGCAATCCTGAACTGGTGCCCAGGCTCGGCGAACTGCTGACGGGCATGCTCTGTGAGATGGCCGACCGCGGCAGCGACTCGGCCGGCGTCGCGGTGTACGGCGATCCGGTGTGGTCACCGGCCGGGCAGGGCTGCGTGTCGGTGCTCGACGTCGAACCGGAGGGCCGCCGCGTCAGCGAGGCGCTGGGTAGGCCGGTGACCGTATGCCGCATCGGTGACACGTGTCAGCTCTCGGCCGCGGCGGATTCCGAAGACCTCCTGGCGGCAGTGCGTTCGGTGTATCCCGGCGCACTGATCTCCGGGTTCGGCACGGATCTCACGGTGCTCAAGGGCGTCGGTCACCCCCGCACTCTCACCGAGCACTGGGGGCTGGCCGGGGCCACCGGCTGGCAGGGCGTGGGACACACTCGGATGGCCACCGAATCGGCGGTCACGCCATCGGGAGCCCACCCCTACGCGGTCGGTCCGGGACAGTGCCTGGTGCACAACGGATCCTTTGCCAACCACGCGACCATCCGGCGCGAGCTGATTGCGGCCGGCGCACAGTTCGACAGCCTCAACGACACCGAGGTGGGCGCCCGGTTCGTGGCCGCCCAACTGGCCGCCGGACGTGACGTCGAGACCGCACTCAAAGAACTCTGCGCGACCTTTGACGGCTTCTACACCCTGCTGGTGTCCAACCGCGATTCCTTCGCGGTGGTGCGCGACGCCATCGCATGCAAGCCGGCCGTGATCGCCGAGACCACCGACTGGGTGGCGATGGCCAGCGAGTACCGCGCGCTGTCCGGTCTGCCGGGCGTCGAGAGCGCGAAGATCTGGGAACCCGAACCCGAGGTGGTGTACGCGTGGCAGCGCTGACGTTCGATCTCACGCAGACACCGTTGCGGACGGTCAATTCCGCACTGCACCAACCCGGGTTGTCCGGTGAATTCGTCATCGAGAATCCGTCCGGCGCACACAATGTGGCGGTCGGGGTGAATGCTCCGGTGCAGATCGGCATCGACGGTCACGTCGGGTACTACGCCGCCGGCATGAATCAGCAGGCCGAGATCACCATCAACGGCAACGCCGGCACCGGGGTCGCCGAGAACATGATGAGCGGCACGGTCTGGGTGAAGGGCAACGCATCCCAGTCGGCGGGCGCCACCGGGCACGGCGGCCTGCTGGTGATCGAAGGCGATGCGGCGGCCCGCTGCGGCATCTCGATGAAGGGTGTCGACATCGTCGTCGGCGGCAACGTCGGGCACATGAGCGCCTTCATGGCCCAGGCCGGCCGGTTGGTCGTCCGCGGCGATGCCGGTGAGGCACTGGGGGATTCGATCTACGAGACCCGGATCTACCTGCGCGGTACGCCGGCGTCGCTGGGCGCGGACTGCGTGGCCAAGGAGATGACCGACGAGCACCATGCCGAGCTGGCGTACCTGCTGAAATCGGCCGGGTTCGAGGACGACGACACCAGGGCCTACACCCGCTACGGCTCGGCCCGATCCCTGTACCACTTCCACGTCGACAATGCGAGCACCTACTGATGAGCTACACCACTGACGACCGGGCCCGACTGGGCCTGCGTGAATCGGCCACCTTCGACCGAGCCACCATCGCCGCGATCCAGCGTGCCGCCGAGACCGGGATCTACGACATCCGCGGCTGGGGCGCCAAGCGCGCATTACCGCATTTTGATGATCTGTTGTTCCTGGGCGCGTCGATGTCGCGCTATCCACTGGAGGGGTATCGCGAGCGGTGCGGCACCGACGTGGTGCTCGGTGATCGGCACGCGAAATACCCACTGCACCTGGATATCCCGGTGACCATCGCGGGCATGAGCTTCGGCGCACTGTCGGGCCAGGCCAAGGAGGCACTCGGGCGCGGCGCCAGCGAGGTCGGCACGTCCACCACCACCGGCGACGGCGGTATGACCCCCGAGGAGCGGGGCCAGAGCAAGCACCTGGTGTACCAGTACCTGCCGTCGCGGTACGGGATGAACCCCGATGACCTGCGCAAGGCCGACGCCATCGAGGTGGTGCTGGGCCAGGGCGCCAAGCCCGGCGGTGGCGGAATGTTGCTGGGGCAGAAGATCTCCGAACGGGTCGCGGCCATGCGCACCCTGCCACAGGGCATCGACCAGCGCAGCGCCTGCCGGCATCCGGACTGGACCGGACCCGATGACCTGACCATCAAGATCAACGAACTACGCGAGATCACCGACTGGGAGAAGCCGATCTACGTCAAGGTCGGAGCCACCCGGACCTACTACGACGTGAAGCTCGCGGTACACGCGGGCGCCGACGTCGTCGTGGTCGACGGGATGCAGGGCGGCACCGCCGCCACCCAGGAGGTGTTCATCGAACACGTCGGCGTCCCGACACTGGCTGCCATCCCGCAGGCTGTGCAGGCCCTGCAGGAACTCGGCGTCCACCGAAAGGTCCAACTGATCGTCTCCGGCGGCATCCGCACCGGCGCCGACGTGGCCAAGGCACTGGCCTTGGGCGCCGACGCCGTCGCGATCGGGACCGCAGCGCTGATCGCACTGGGCGACAACGATCCCCGCTACGCGGCCGAGTACGAAAAGCTCGGGAGCGCCCCCGGCTTCTATGACGACTTCCAGGACGGCCGCGATCCGGCCGGCATCAGCACGCAGGACCCGGAACTGGCCGCACGGCTGGATCCGGTGGCCGCCGGGCGGCGGCTGGCCAACTACCTGCGGGTGCTCACCATGGAGGCCCAGACCATCGCCCGGGCGTGCGGAAAGGCGCACGTCACGCACCTGGAACCCGATGATCT
Source organism: Mycobacterium sp. (assembly GCF_046330795.1). Classification (GTDB taxonomy): domain Bacteria; phylum Actinomycetota; class Actinomycetes; order Mycobacteriales; family Mycobacteriaceae; genus Mycobacterium. The sequence continues at coordinate 394,390 of NZ_JAXLSA010000004.1, forward strand.
CGTGGCGGTCAGTATCGAGGCGGCCGCCATGGCGCGGGTGCCGTTGGCAGGCACGGACTGGATCCCCGGCCGGTGAGCGAGACGGCAGACGTCGTCATCGTCGGCGGCGGCCTCGAGGGTGCCGCGACGGCGTGGGCGCTCGCCCAGAGCGGGATCACGAATATCGTTGTGGTCGAACGTCATACGGTCGGCTCGGGGATGACGGGTAAGTCCAGCGGCATCGTCCGCTGTCACTACGGGGTGAGCTCACTCGCCGCGATGGCCGCCGTCGGGCTGGAGACGTTCGAGAAGGCCGACGAGGTCTTCGGCTCCGACATCGGCTTCCGGCAGACGGGTTACGTCGTCGGCGTCGGCGAACCCGACGTCGAGAACATGCGCAAGAGCCTTGCCGCCCAACGTGCCGTGGGCGTGCAGACGGAGGAGATCGGTGTCGACGAGGTGGCCAGGATGTGGCCGTGGGCCGACCTCAGCCCGTTCGGCGCGTTCGGCTGGGAAGCGCGCGGCGGCTACGGCGATGCCTATCAGACCGCGCAGGCGTTCATGTGCAGCGCCCGCGCGGCCGGCGTGCGGCTGCGGCAGGGCACCGAGGTCACCGACCTTCTGACCACGGATCAGAAGGTGGCCGGGGTCCGCACCGCGGACGGCCGCGAGATCTCCGCCGGCACCGTCGTCGTCGCCACCGGCGCGTGGACCCGGCCACTTCTGCTGCGGTACGGCATCGACATTCCCATCACCGTCGTGCGCGAGCAGATCGTCCTGATCGATCCGGGTATGGCGGTCGGGCAGGTGCCCGTGTTCTCCGATCTCGTCTCGCTGCAATACGTCCGGCCGGAGGCCGGCGGGGAGATCCTGTTCGGCAACAGCGATCTGGCCGACCCGGGGGAAGCCGATCCGGACGACTACTCCAACCGGGCCACCGAGGAGTTCGTCGACATCACCGTGGACAAGGTGAGCACCCGATTCCCCGGGCTGACGAACGCCTCGCTGAGCTCCAGCTACGCCGGCTGCTACGACGTCACCCCCGACTGGAATCCGGTGATCTCCCGAACGGACATCGACGGCCTGGTGGTGGCGGCGGGCTTCAGTGGTCACGGTTTCAAGATCGCCCCGGCGGTCGGCCGGTTGGTGGCCGATCTCGTCGTGGACGGGCACAGCAGCGACCCTCGCATTCCCGAGTCCGACTTCCGGCTGAGCCGGTTCGCGGACGGCGACCTGCTCACAACGCCGTACCCTTACGCGGCGGCCGGACAGATGCGATAGACAGGTGCCGTGTCCGACCTGATCCGCAACCAGTCCGGTACCGCGCGCGACCGTGACCCCCAGTCACCGGTCGGCGAACTCGAACTCGAATCGGCCATCGGGCAGAACGTCCGCCTGCTGCGCCAACAGCAGGGCCTGACCGTCGCCGACATGGCGACCAGGGTCGGCATCTCCAAGGCCATGCTGTCCAAGATCGAGAACGCCCAGACATCGTGCAGTCTGTCGACGCTGGCGCTGCTGGCCAAGGGCCTCGACGTCCCCGTCACCAGCTTGTTCCGCGGCTCCGACGTCGAACGGCCGGCCGCCTTCGTCAAGGCCGGAACTGGCGCCCGGATCGTGCGCAACGGCACGCGGGAAGGCCACGAGTACGAACTTCTCGGCTCACTGCGCGGGGAACACAAGCGGCTGGAATGCCTGATGGTGACGCTGTCCGAGAAGAGCCAGACCTACCCGCTGTTCCAGCACCCTGGCACGGAATTCCTCTTCATGATCCAAGGCGTCATGGACTACAGCCACAGCCGCTCGGTCTACCGGCTCGAGCCCGGCGACTCGCTGCAGTTCGACGGCGAGGGCGCGCACGGGCCCGCGGATCTGGTCGAGCTGCCGATCCGGTTCCTGTCGGTGATCGCGTTCCCGGATTCGCAGGTCTGAACGCCGCGTTCACCGCAGGTGGGCGCGGGTTTTGGCGCTACCCCCAGCCAGGAGTACAGTGACCGACGTGCAGCGTGTGCTCCTCCTCGGGCGCCGCGACGGGGTCTGATCCAGACTGGCTTCCCGTCGCGGGTCTTTCGCGATGCCGGTCTGATATCCACTGGATCAATTCCAAAGACCATCCGGAGCCACCAATGACCAGCTTCTCTGAATCTTTTGCATCAGCTGTTTCTAGCCCCGACGCATTCAGCTCGGTTCGCACCATCTCCACGCCCGCCGGCGCACCCAATCCCGGCCAGCCCGCCTGGAACACCCAGCGCGGCTCCTCGATGCCGGTCAACCGTTACCGGTCCTTCGGCGACGAGGTCGAGAACATCAAACTGGCCGATCGGACCTGGCCCGACAAGGTCATCGACCGCGCCCCCGGCTGGTGCGCGGTGGACCTGCGCGACGGTAACCAGGCCCTGATCGACCCGATGAGCCCGGCCCGCAAGCGCCGCATGTTCGACCTGCTGGTGCGGATGGGCTACAAGGAGATCGAGGTCGGCTTCCCGTCGGCGTCGCAGACCGACTTCGACTTCGTCCGCGAGATCGTCGAGCAGGGCGCGATCCCGCCCGACGTCACCATCCAGGTGCTGACGCAGTGCCGGCCCGAGCTGATCACCCGCACCTTCGAAGCCTGCCAGGGCGCGCCGAACGTCATCGTGCACTTCTACAACTCGACGTCGATCCTGCAGCGCCGCGTGGTTTTCCGCGCCGATCGCGACGCGGTGAAGAAGATCGCCACCGACGGCGCGGCGCTGTGCGTGCAGACGGCCAAGGACTACCCGGGCACCAACTGGCGCTTCGAGTACTCGCCGGAGTCCTACACGGGCACCGAACTGGAGTACGCGAAAGAGGTCTGCGACGCGGTCGCCGACGTCATCCAGCCCACCCCCGAGTGGCCGCTGATCGTGAACCTGCCCGCCACCGTCGAAATGGCCACCCCCAACGTGTACGCCGACTCGATCGAGTGGATGAGCCGTAACCTGGCCCGCCGGGACTCCATCATCTTGAGCCTGCACCCGCACAATGACCGCGGAACCGCCGTTGCCGCAGCAGAATTGGGCTATCAGGCCGGAGCCGACCGGATCGAGGGCTGCCTGTTCGGCAACGGTGAGCGCACCGGCAACGTCTGCCTGGTGACGCTGGGCATGAACATGTTCTCCCGCGGAGTGGATCCGCAGATCGACTTCTCCAACATCGACGAGATCCGCCGCACCGTCGAGTACTGCAACCAGCTGCCCGTGCACGAACGCCACCCGTACGGCGGCGATCTGGTCTACACCGCGTTCTCCGGCAGCCACCAGGACGCCATCAACAAGGGCCTGGACCAGATGAAGGTCGACGCCGACGACGCCGACTCGGATGTCGACGACATCCTGTGGCAGGTGCCCTATCTGCCGATCGACCCGCGCGACGTGGGCCGGACCTACGAGGCCGTCATCCGGGTGAACTCGCAATCCGGCAAGGGCGGCGTGGCCTACATCATGAAGGCCGACCACGGCCTGGCCCTGCCGCGACGGCTGCAGATCGAGTTCTCCCGCGCGATCCAGGAGATCGCAGAGGGCACAGCCGGCGAGGGCGGCGAGGTCTCGCCCAAGGAGATGTGGGACGCCTTCTACGACGAGTATCTGGCCCCGACCACCCCGCTGGAGCGGATCCGCCAGAAGGTGGACGCCGCCGAGACCGACGGCGGCACCGACACCATCACCGCGGTGGTCAAGGTCGACGGCACCGAACGCGAGATCGTCGGCGCCGGTAACGGTCCACTGGCCGCGTTCTGTGATGCGTTGGGCGCCATCGGTTTCGACGTCAACGTCCTGGACTACTCCGAGCATGCGATGTCCTCCGGCGAAGAGGCGCAGGCCGCGGCCTACGTCGAGGCGTCGATCGGCGGCCGGACGGTGTGGGGCGTCGGCATTGCGACCTCGATCACCACCGCCTCGCTGCGGGCGGTGGTCTCCGCGGTGAATCGCGCGGCACGTCTGGCCCACTCCCCGGGACCTTCGACCCGCACCGTGTGACCATTCGCCCGCCCGCCGGGTCGGCCGTGCGCGGTAGTGTGCGCTGCGGGTGGACTCCATGGGTCAAGCCGTGGCCCGACCACCCCTGACAAGGAGTTCGACGTGAACTGGGGCTCAACCTGGGATTTCCTCTGGCACTTCCTGATCATCTTCGCGTGGATCGCGTATCTGCTGGTGTTGTTCCAGATCCTCGTCGACCTGCTGTGGCGTGACCACGAGACGCGCGGCTTCACCAAGGCGCTGTGGGTGATCGGTCTGATCTTCATTCCGTGGCTGACCGCCCTGATCTACGTCATCGCCCGCGGGAAGGGCATGACGCTGCGGGCCCAGCGTGCCGCGGCCGAGGCGAAGGTGGACCAGGACAACTACATCAAGAAGGTCGCCGGACATTCGCCGGCCCAGCAGATCGCCGACGCCAAGGCCCTGCTCGACAACGGCACCATCAGCCAGCCGGAGTTCGAGGCACTGAAGGCCAAGGCGCTCAGCTGATTTCGGGCCCGTTACGCGGTCAGAACAAGGCGAACTGATCCCCGTCGGCGGTGGTGTCGGCGAACTGCTCGACGTCGGTGCCACCGATCACGTGGGTGACGTTGGCCATGAACTCGCCGTCGGAAACCACCGGAACCCCGTATTCGACCGCAGTGAAACCCTTGCCCTGCAACGGATTCGAATTGTTGCAGATGACCATCGAGGTCTCGGGGTCGACACTCTCGCTGTAGGCGAGCCCGGCGTGCAGGATGCGCTCGACCAGTTCCTCGTGCGTGCGCCGCACCTCGCTGGACAGCGCCACCCGCATGCCCTGCACCATCGGCCGGCCCCCGACGTAGCGGCCCGGATTCTGGTAGGGACACGGCATCCGCGCCGCCAGCGCCTTCAGTGGCTTGAGTTCGTCGTGCGTGATGCGGCCATTCGGCCAGCGGCGCCGGGTGACCGGCCGGACCGGCAGCCAGACCTGCTGATCCCGCGCCCGGTCCAGCGCCGGGGCCAGCACCCGCGAGAGCACCAGCGCGTCGTCGAAGGCGTCGTGCGCCCGGGTCTGGGTGACACCCCAGTGCCGCGCCAGGGTCTCCAGGCGCAAGTTGTCCAGGCCTAGGTCGAGACGACGGGCCAATTCGACGGTGCACATGACGGTGTCGATGGGCAGCTCGACGCGCGCCTGATCGGCCTCGGCGGCCAGGAAGCCGTAGTCGAAGCCGACGTTGTGCGCGACCAGTGTGCGACCGCGCACCAACTCGGCCAGATCCTCGGCGATATCGCCGAAGGTCGGCTGATCCTCCAGCATCTCGGCGGTCAGACCGTGGATGTGGGTGGGGCCCGGGTCGACCCCGGGGTTGAGCAGGCTGACCACCGACTGTTCGACCCGGCCGCCGGCATCGAGCGCCAGGGCCGCGACGCTGATCACCCGCGCCTGATTGGGGTGGAAACCCGACGTCTCGACGTCGATGACGGCCCAACCGTCGCCGTGATCGGTGACCGGGCGGCCCCAGGGGTGGTTCACGAACTCAGAATGGCACGCGACTCCGACAAACCGGCCCTCACCGCGCCGCGGCGAGTCCCGACGCCGAATTAGACTGCCCGGGTGATCACCGCCCGTGGACGCGCCGCCCTGGCCGCAGGCTCCGCGGCACGCTGGGCCTCCCGGCTGACCGGGCGCGGCGCCGGCTCGATGATCGGCGGCCTGGTCGCCATGACCCTGGACAAATCGATCCTGGGTCAGCTCGGGACGGGCCGCCGTTCCGTCGTCGTGACCGGCACGAACGGCAAGTCCACCACCACCCGGATGACCGCGGCCGCGCTGCGCACGCTGGGCCCGGTGGCCTCCAACACCGAGGGCTCGAACATGGACGCCGGCCTGATCGCGGCGCTGGCCGCCGACCGGGACGCGGGCTACGCGGCGCTCGAGGTCGACGAGATGCACGTGCCGCACGTGATGGACGCGGTGGGCGCGGAGGTGGTCGTGCTGTTGAACCTGTCCCGCGATCAGCTGGATCGCGTCGGTGAGATCAACCACATCGAGCGCACACTGCGGGCCGGCCTGGCCCGGCATCCCGATGCCACCATCGTCGCCAACTGCGACGACGTTCTGATGACCTCGGCCGCCTACGACTGTCCCAATGTGGTGTGGGTGGCCGCCGGCGGCGGCTGGGCCGGCGATTCGGTCAGCTGCCCGCGCAGCGGCGAGGTGATCGTGCGGGACGGGGTCCGTTGGTACTCGACCGGGACCGACTTCGAGCGGCCCGAGCCGCAGTGGTGGTTCGACGACGCCGATCTGCACGGACCCGACGGCCTGTCCCTGCCCATGACACTGTCGCTGCCGGGCGCGGTCAACCGCGGCAACGCCGCACAGGCCGTCGCGGCCGCCGTGACCATGGGGGCCGACCCCGCGCAGGCCGTCGCCGCGGCCGCTGCGGTCGACGAAGTGGCCGGACGCTATCGCACGGTGCAGGTCGGCCCGCACGCGGTCCGGATCCTGCTGGCCAAGAATCCGGCCGGCTGGCAGGAGGCCCTGTCGATGGTCGACACCACCGCCGCCGGGGTGGTGATCTCCGTCAACGGTCAGGTACCCGACGGCGAGGACCTGTCCTGGCTGTGGGACGTGAACTTCGAACACTTCAGCGTAGGGAAGCACACCGGCCCCGTCGTCGCCGCCGGGGAACGCGGCACCGACCTCGCGGTCCGGCTGGGCTATGCCGACGTCGAGCACACGCTGGTGCACGACACCATGGCGGCCATCGCCTCCTGCCCGCCGGGGCGAGTCGAGGTGGTCGCCAACTACACCGCGTTCCTGCAACTGAACCGGCGGCTCCCGTGACCGCCAGCGCCGACGATGCAGAGCGAAGCGATGAGGAGGAGGCGGTGTAATGGCCGCCAGCGCCGACGATGCAGAGCGAAGCGATGAGGAGGAGGCGGTGTAATGGCCGTCAGCGCGGTGCGGATCGGCTTGGTACTGCCCGACGTCATGGGCACCTACGGCGACAGCGGCAACGCGGTGGTGCTGCGGCAGCGCCTGCGGTTACGGGGCATCCCCGCCGAGATCGTCGAGATCACCCTGGCCGACCCGGTGCCGGACTCACTGGACCTCTACACGCTGGGTGGGGCCGAGGACTACGCGCAGCGACTGGCCACCAAGCATCTGATCCGCTATCCCGGTCTGCAGTCGGCGGCCGCGCGCGGTGCTCCGGTGCTGGCGATCTGCGCGGCCATCCAGGTCCTCGGGCACTGGTACGAGACCTCGGCGGGCGAACGGGTGGACGGGGTCGGACTGCTCGACGTGACCACCTCCCCACAGGAGTCGCGGACCATCGGCGAGGTGGCCGCCAACCCGCTGATCGAGGGGCTCACCCAGCCGCTGACCGGATTCGAGAACCACCGCGGCGGAACGGTTCTCGGCCCGCAGGCGCGACCGCTGGCCGCGGTCACCAAGGGCGCCGGCAACCGTCTGGGCGACGGCATCGACGGCGCGGTACAGGGCAGCGTGGTGGCGACCTATCTGCACGGCTGCTGCCTGGCGCGCAACCCGGAACTGGCCGACCATCTGTTGAGCAGGGTGGTGGGTCCGCTGGAACCGCTGAACCTCGAGGAGGTCGACCGGTTGCGCCGCGAACGACTGGCCGCGCCACGACGGGTCTGAACCCCCGCACGTTGCGGGCGTCGCCGCTATATTCGCGAGATGCGAGTGATCACAACGCTTCCCCCGCTGGCCGCGGCGTGCGCCGCATTCGCACTCATCCTGCTGCCGGTCGCCCACGCCGACGACGTCGACGGCAAGGGGTCCGGTGACAGCATGATCTACCCGGACTCCCCGGACCCGATGGAGTCGACCTACCCGGGCTACTGGGAGGGCGGCGGCCACGCCGGCGGCACCGGCATGGAGTCGCAGAACAACTCGCCCGGTTACACCCTGGGCGGCGAGCACGCCGGTGGCACCGGCGACGAGTCCCAGGACGATTTCCCCGGCTACAGCCAGGGTGGCCAATCCGCCGGAGCGTTCTAGACCGGTTCGGTATCCACCGGTTCAGGCCATTGCGCGGCGGCCCACCAGGGCACGCCCCAGGGTGAGTTCGTCGGCGAATTCGAGGTCGCCGCCCATCGGCAGCCCGGACGCGATCCGCGTCACCGTCAGGCCCGGGATGTCGCGCAGCATCCGCACCAGGTACGTCGCGGTGGCCTCCCCCTCGGTGTTGGGATCGGTGGCGATGATGATCTCGGTGATGTCGACGCCGTCGACGCGCTCGCCGATCCGGTTCAGGAGTTCCCTGATACGCAGCTGTTCGGGTCCCACTCCCGATAGTGGATCCAGCGCCCCGCCCAGGACGTGGTAGCGACCGCGGAACTCCCGGGTCCGTTCCACCGCTTGGACGTCCTTGGGCTCCTCGACCACGCACACCACCGACCCGTCGCGCCGGGCGTCGCCGCAGATGCGGCAGCGCTGTGCGTCGGACACGTTGCCGCACACCTCACAGAAGGTGACGCCGTCGCGCACCCGGCCGAGCACCGCCGTGAGCCGGTCGATGTCGGGCGGCTCCACCGACAACAGGTGGAACGCGATGCGCTGCGCGCTCTTGGGACCGATCCCGGGCAGTTTCCCGAGCTCGTCGATCAGATCCTGTACGGGGCCTTCGAACACCTAGATGCCCAGCGAGTTGCCCATACCGCCGGCCAGCGGGCCGAGCGTGTTCTGGGCCAGCTCTGCGGCCTTGGCGGCCGCGTCGGACAGCGCGCCCACGATCAGGTCCTGCAGGGTCTCGGGATCCGACGGGTCGATGACCTTGGGGTCGATGTGCACCGCGGTGACGCCGCCGCTGCCGTGCATGGTGACCCGGACCAGGCCGCCGCCGGCCTCCCCGTGCACCTCGGCGCGCGACAATTCCTGCTGCGCCTGCATCAATTTCTGCTGAACCTGCTGCGCCTGGGCGAGCAACGCCGACATGTCGATCTGGTTATCGGGTTGCATGACGGTCCCCTTGCATGTTGGTCTCGACTTGGTTGCGCATCAGCGATCCGGCGGTTGCGGACTTCCAAGCCTAACCGCGACCGGGCTACGGTGGCGCACGTGAGCCTTCCCGTCCGCCTGCGTGTTGGGGCCCCGGTCGCCGCCGCGATGTTCGTCGCCGCAGCCGTCCAGGTCGCCCCGGCGCACGCCGCACCCGCGAACATCGCCGGCATGATCGTGTTCCTCGATCCGGGTCACCAGGCCGCGATGGCCGATATGGGCCGGCAGGTGCCCACCGGCCGCGGCGGCACCAAGGACTGTCAGGCCAGCGGCACGTCGACCGACGACGGCTACCCCGAGCACACGTTCACGTGGGACACGACGCTGAAGATCCGGCAGTTGCTCGCGCAGTATGGCGTGCGCACCGCGATGTCCCGCGGCGACGACGCCGGCCCGGGCCCGTGCGTGGACGCTCGTGCCCAGATGGCCAACGCACTGCAGCCCAACGCGATCGTGTCCATCCACGGCGACGGCGGGCCGGCCACCGGACGCGGGTTCCACGTGTTGTATTCGAGCCCGCCGCTGAATCAGGTGCAGGCGGGGCCGTCGGTCCGGTTCGCGCAGACCATGCGCGACCAATTGGTGGCGGCCGGCGTTCCAGCCGCCAACTACATCGGCACCAACGGGCTGGACGCGCGTTCGGATATCGCGGGCCTCAACCTGGCGCAGTATCCGTCGGTCCTGGTCGAGTGCGGCAACATGAAGAACCCGGCCGATTCGGCGCTGATGAAGACGCCGGAGGGCCAGCAGAAGTACGCCGACGCCGTGGTGAAGGGCATCGTGGCGTTCCTGGCGACGCAGCCCGCCCGGACGGCCTAGCTCTTCTCGACCTCGCGCTTCAGGTTCTCCAGCGTCTCCGCCTGGATCTTCCGCAGGCCGAGCGGCGCGAACGTCTTCTCGAAGAAGCCCTTCACCCCACTGCCGCCGGTCCAGCTGGTTCTGACGGTGACCGTCGACCCGGTACCCGCGGGGGCGACGGTCCAATTGGTGACCATCGAGGAGTTGGCGTCCTTCTCGATGACGGTCTTGCCCGCCACGTCGACGCCCGCCTGCACGTCGCGCACGCGTGACTTGGTGGCCTGCAGCTTCCACCGGGCCACGGTGCCCGCGCCCGTGCCGCCCTGCAGCACCTGGTAGTCGCTGTACTGGCTCGGCAGGATCTTGGGCCGCACCGTCTGGTAGTCGGACACCGCCGCGAGCACCGCATCCGGTGCGGCGTTGATCAGAACTGTGCTGGCCGCACTGACCTGTCCCATGATTCGCAGTACTCCTCGGTCGCAAGATGTGTGATTCGGCTGCGTCGTGCGGTCGCACGCGCAGGACCCGCCGACTAGTTTAGAGGGGTGTCCGTTCGAGAGACTGACGCAACCTCGACGGCCCGGGCTCACCGCGCGGGCGTGCAGCGCTTGCTGGCCAGTTATCGCGCGATCGGCCCCGGGGCAACGGTGCGGCTGGCGAAACCGACCTCGAACCTGTTCCGCACCCGGTCCGAACGCGACGCACCCGGCCTGGACACCTCCGGGCTCACCGGTGTGATCGCGGTCGACGCCGAAGCGCGCACCGCGGACGTCGCCGGGATGTGCACCTACGAGGACCTGGTGGCGGCCACGCTGCCGCACGGGCTGGCACCATTGGTGGTTCCGCAGCTCAAGACCATCACGCTGGGCGGCGCCGTCACCGGGCTGGGTATCGAGTCGACCTCCTTCCGCAACGGCCTGCCCCACGAATCGGTGTTGGAGATGGACATCCTCACCGGCACCGGCGAGGTGTTGACGGCCTCCCCGACGGTCAACTCCGAGCTGTACCGGACCTTCCCGAATTCCTATGGGACACTTGGCTATTCGGTACGCCTCAAGATCGAGCTGGAGCCGGTGGCGCCCTTCGTCGCGCTCACCCATCTGCGGTTCGGCGCCATCCACGAACTACTCGCGGCCATGGACCGCATCATCGAGACCGGCGGGTACCCGGATATTCCAGGCCACCGGGTGGATTACCTCGACGGCGTCGTATTCAGCGCCGACGAGTCCTACCTGTGCCTGGGCGTGAAGACGGACACCCCCGGCCCCGTCAGCGACTACACCGGCCGCGACATCTACTACCGCTCGATCCAGCATGACGGCACCGCCAAGAGCGACCGGTTGACCATCCATGACTACCTGTGGCGGTGGGACACCGACTGGTTCTGGTGCTCGCGGGCGTTCGGCGCACAGCGTCCCGTGGTGCGCCGACTGTGGCCGCGGCGCCTGCGGCGCAGCAGCTTCTACTGGAAGCTCATCGGCTACGACCAGCGGTTCAACATCGCCGACCGGATCGAGACCGGTCGGGGCCGTCCGCCGCGCGAGCGCGTCGTGCAGGACATCGAGGTACCCCTCGAGCGATGTGCCGAGTTCCTCGACTGGTTCCTCGGAACCGTGCCCATCACACCGATCTGGTTGTGCCCCTTGCGTCTTCGCGATCCGTCCGGTTGGCCGCTCTACCCGATCCGACCCGCGCACACCTACGTCAACGTCGGCTTCTGGTCCTCGGTGCCGGTCGGGCCAGAACCTGGGTACACCAATCGCATGATCGAGGCGAAGGTCTCCGAACTCGACGGGCACAAGTCGCTGTACTCGGACGCGTTCTATTCCCGCGAGGAGTTCGACGCGCTGTACGGCGGGCCGGCCTACGACGCAGCCAAGAAGACCTTCGACCCCGAAACCCGGTTCCTCGACCTGTATTCGAAGGCGGTGCAACGACGATGACCACGTTCGACGACCACCCGGATCTCAAACCCGGCAAGCTGTCCCTCGCCGAAATCCTGGAGGTGTTCACCGACGGCAACCAATTGCCGCTGAAGTTCACCGCCTACGACGGCAGTTCCACCGGTCCTGACGACGCCGAACTCGGCCTGGACCTGCGTACCCCCCGCGGCACCACCTACCTGGCCACCGCGCCCGGCGACCTGGGCATGGTGCGCGCCTACGTGTCCGGGGATCTGGAGATGCAGGGTGTGCATCCCGGGGACCCGTATCCGCTGCTGCGCGCGATGGCCGACGATCTGGAGTTCAAGCGACCGCCCGCGCGGATGCTCGCCCACATCGTCCGGTCGATCGGCGTAGAGCACCTCAGGCCCATCGCCCCGCCGCCGCAGGAGGCACTGCCGCGGTGGCGTCGCATCGCAGAAGGCTTCCGCCACAGCCGGACTCGTGACGCCGAGGCCATCCACCACCACTACGACGTATCCAACACCTTCTACGAATGGGTGCTCGGGCCGTCGATGACGTATACCTGCGCGTGCTATCCGAGTGCGGACGCCACCCTCGAGGAGGCCCAGGACAACAAGTACCGGCTGGTGTTCGAGAAGCTGCGGCTGAAGGCGGGCGACCGCCTGCTCGACGTGGGCTGCGGCTGGGGCGGGATGGTGCGCTACGCCGCACGCCACGGTGTGCGGGCGATCGGGGTGACACTGTCGGCCGAACAGGCCGGCTGGGCGCAACGCCAGATCGTCGATGAGGGGCTCGACGGCCTGGCCGAGGTCCGCCACGGCGACTACCGCGACGTCGCCGAGTCCGGGTTCGACGCCGTGTCCTCGATCGGGCTGACCGAACACATCGGCGTGGCCAACTACCCCGCCTATTTCGGCTTCCTGAAGTCCCGGATGCGCACCGGCGCACTGCTTCTCAACCACTGCATCACCCGCCCGTCCAACAAGAGGACGCCGGATGCTGGAGCTTTCATAGATCGCTACGTGTTCCCCGACGGGGAGCTCACCGGCTCCGGCCGGATCATCGCCGAGGTCCAGGACGCCGGGCTCGAAGTCCTCCACGAGGAGAACCTGCGGCGGCACTACGCCCTGACGCTGCGCGACTGGTGCGCCAATCTGGTGGCACACTGGGACCAGGCCGTCGCCGAGGTGGGCCTGCCCACGGCCAAGATCTGGGGACTGTACATGGCCGGGTCGCGGCTGGGCTTCGAGACCGATGTCGTTCAGCTGCACCAGGTTCTGGCGGTCAAGCACGGCGCCGCCGGCGACGACGGGGGGTTGCCGCTGCGGCCGTGGTGGACGGTTTGAGCACTCCGTACTGGTACGAGCCGCGCCACCCCGATCACTACCACTGGATCACGGCCCGGCTGGACGCGCGCGGCGCGCGGGTCACGACCTGCCGAACGGTCGCCGGGTGGATCATCCTCGGTGGGCTGCCGCCGACGATCCTGGCGCTCGGGATCGGTGCGGCGCGCTGGGAGATCTGGGCCATGGCACTGACATTCACCGGCAGCTGCCTCGCCCTGGCCCTGCTGTGGGTCCGTGGACGCTGGCCGACCAGTCGCGCGGCGGGTGTGTGTCTGGGCGCCGGCATCACACTCGTTGCATTCCTTGCGTCGTGCTGGCCCAATCCGGTGGCCGCCGCGATCTCCACGGCGGGCTTCGTCGTGCTCTCGACGTTCGCGGCGGTCTTCTTCTCGCTGCGCACCCTGATCGCCTGCGCCGGCATCGCGGCGGTCGTCATCACGGCAGCCCATGTGCGCTGGGCACATTCCCGACCGGACGATCTGAATGTCGCCATCGCGTCCGGGATACTCCTGCTGCTCGTCACCGCGTTCGCCGCGATCATCACCCGCACGCTGATCGGCTTGATCGACACGGACCACTTCATCGGAACCATCGAGCCCGTCACCGGGTTGCTCACTCGCGACTCCTTCAACGACGGCGTCGCGCAGATGCTGGGAACGCGGGCCCGCAGCGGGGACCGCTATCTGACGATCATCGTCATCAGTCTGGACAGCTTTGCAGTGGCCGCGCAGCTCAGCGGCGCCGGGGACGGCCGCGCGATGCGGGTGGCCATTGCCCGGCGGTTGCGGGAGACGGCCCGCCGCGACACCGTACTGGCCCATTGCGGGGACACCGAGTTCCTGGTGGCTGATGTGTTCACCACCGTCGACCCGAGCCCGTTGACCGAACGGCTCAGGGCCAGGGTCAACGACGAGGCCCGTGCGCTGACTGCCAGCATCGGTTGCGCCACCACCGCACTGGACCCCGCGCTCTCCTGCAGTCCCCAGGAAGTGGTCGACCAACTGCTCCTCGTGGCGACCGAGGCCGCCCACGCCGTTCGGAGCAGCGGCGGCAACGGCACTCGACACGTTCATGTGCGGCAGGTGTTCCCGTCGAGCGACGACGAATAACGGTGTAACCCACTACCCCGGTGGTGTCAGCCCTCGATCTTGCGCGCGCCCAACTCGCTCTGCAGCAGTTCGAGAGCGACTTCCTCGGGATCGCGCCGCGGCGCGTCCGAACTGTCGGCCTCGGCGGCTTCGGCGAGCATCTCCTCCTCGGCCTGGACCTCGGCGCTGCGGTGCGCCGGGCCCGATGCCGATGGTGCGAGCGCGGGGGAGTCGCCGGGCAGTTCCGATGCCACCCCGACCTCGCAGCGCAGCCGCCAGTCGACACCGAGCGCATCCTTCAGGGCCTCGCGGATGACATCCGAGTTGCGTTGTTCGGCAAGGCGTTTCGCCAGCGGCGCGGACTCGTGCATCAGCACCAGGGTGTTGTCCTCGACCGCGCGCACGGTGGCCCCGGAGAGCATCACCTCGGTGGTGCGGCTCCGCTGACGGACCTTCTCGCGCACCGTGGTCCACATGCTGCGCACCGCCGCGGCATCGGGAGCTCCCGGGGCCGGGGCCGGCGGCGCGGTTTCAGGCTCGGGGGTGGGCTCGGGCTCGGGTGCCGGCGGCGGTGGGGGCGGTGGCACCTTCACGGCGGGCGGCTCGCTGGGCGGGGGCTCCGGTGCGGGCGGCTGCGCCACCGGGGGTTCGCTGCGGGGGGGTGCCTGCGTCAGGGTTGCCTCCGGGACCGGGGTGGCCTCGGGGGCCGGGGCGGCCGGCGGCGCGGGTTGCTGGGTCTTGCGGACGAACTGCTTGGGGGCGCGCGGCACCGCACCGGCCGCGGCCTCGCCCGCGGGGATCGACATATCCAGCCGTGTCTCGATGCGCTCTACGCGCTGCAGCAGCGCGGATTCGGTGTCACTGGCCGAGGGCAGCAGCAGCCGGGCACACACCACTTCGAGCAGCAGCCGAGGGGCCGTCGCGCCGCGCATCTCGCCCAGCCCGGCGTGCACCACCTCCGCGAACCGGGTGAGTGTCGCGGTGCCGATGCGCTCGGCCTGCGAGCGCATCTTGTCCAGTTCGTCCTCCGGCGCCTCCACCACCCCGCGGGCCGCCGCGTCCGGAACCGCTTGCAGCACAATGAGATCGCGGAAGCGCTCCAACAGATCGGTGGCGAAGCGCCGTGGGTCGTGGCCGGCGTCGATCACCGACTCCACCGCACCGAACAACGCCGCGGCATCCCCGGCGGCCAGCGCCTCGACGGCGTCGTCGATGAGCGCCACGTCGGTGGCGCCCAGCAGTGCCAGCGCCCGCTGGTACGAGACGTGGTTTCCTTCGGCTCCGGCGAGCAGTTGGTCGAGCACCGAGAGCGTGTCACGCGGCGAGCCACCGCCGGCCCGGATCACCAGCGGGTAGACCGCGTCGTCCACCTCGACGTTCTCCGAGGAGCACACGCTGCCGATCAGCGCCCGCATGGTGCGCGGCGCCAGCAGCCGGAACGGGTAGTGGTGGGTGCGCGAGCGGATGGTGGGCAGCACCTTCTCCGGCTCGGTGGTGGCGAACACGAAGATCAGGTGCTCCGGCGGCTCCTCGACGATCTTGAGCAGCGCGTTGAAGCCCGCGGTGGTGACCATGTGCGCTTCGTCGATGATGAAGATGCGGTAGCGGGAGCTGGCCGGGGCGTAGAAGGCCCGGTCGCGCAGTTCGCGAGTGTCGTCGACACCGCCGTGGCTGGCCGCGTCCAATTCGGTGACGTCCACACTGCCCGGCCCGTTGGGCGCCAGCGCGACGCACGACTCGCACACCCCGCAGGGCGTGGACGTCGGGCCCTGCGCGCAGTTGAGCGAGCGGGCCAGGATGCGCGCCGATGAGGTCTTACCGCAACCGCGCGGACCCGAGAACAGGTAGGCGTGGTTGACGCGGCCGGCCTGCAGGGCGGTGCACAGCGGCGCGGTGACGTGCTCCTGCCCCACCACCTCTGCGAAGGTTGCCGGCCGGTACTTGCGGTAGAGAGCCACGGATGCAGGCTACCGGCAGGGCATGACACCGGTGCGGGGCCGTCAGCCGTGATCGAGTGCCAGCAGCGCCTCGGTCGCGGCCAGCAGGGTGCAGGTAGCCAGCCCGTCGATGGCCGCGCGCAGATCGGGCATCGACGGGAAGGTGGGGGCGATGCGAATGTTCTTGTCCTCCGGGTCTTTCCGGTAGGGGAACGACGCACCGGCCTCCGTGACGGCGATGCCCGCATCCTTGGCCAGGGCAACCGTCCGCTTGGCCGTACCGGGAAGCACGTCGAGGCTGATGAAATAGCCGCCCTGCGGGTCGGTCCAGGACGCCACCTTCGAGTCGGTCAGGCGGGCGTCGAGGATCTCGGCGACGGCAGCGAACTTCGGCGCGATCAACTGCTGGTGGCGGTGCATCTGCAGACGCACCCCGTCGGCGTCGCCGAAGAAGCGCAGGTGCCGCAACTGGTTGACCTTGTCCGGCCCGATCGTTTTCTTCCCCGCGTACTGCAGGTACCAGGCGATGTTGCCCAGCGAACCGCCGAAGAAGCTGACGCCGGCGCCCGCGAAGGTGATCTTCGAGGTGGACGCGAACACATAGGGCCGGTTCGGGTTTCCCGCAGCGGCCGCCAGGCCCAGCACGTCCACCTGGCGCGGGAAGTCGTGCGTCAGGGTGTGCACGGCGTACGCGTTGTCCCAGAAGAGGCGGAAATCCGGTGCAGCCGTTTGCATCTGGACGAGACGGCGGGTGTTCTCCCAGGAGTAGGTGGCGCCGGTCGGGTTGGAGTACACCGGGACGCACCACATGCCCTTGATGGCGGGGTCCGCGGCCACGAGCTCCTCGACGAGGTCGACGTCGGGGCCGTCCTCGCGCAGCGGCACGGTGACCATCTCGATGCCCATGGTCTCGGTGATGGCGAAGTGTCGGTCGTAGCCCGGGGACGGGCACAGGAACTTGACGCCGGTTCCCCCACGGGCTTCGTCCACCCACGGCCGCGGCGAGTCGACCGCGCCGTGCAGCATGGAGAACACGACGGCGTCGTGCATCATCTCGAGGCTCGCGTTGTTGCCGGCGATCAGGTTCTGCACCGGAATCCCGAGCAGCTCACCGAAGATCTCGCGGAGTTCGGGCAGCCCGTGCACGCCGCCGTAGTTGCGGGTGTCGGTGCCCTCGGAATCGCGGTAGTCGTCACCGGGCAGCCGCAGCAGGGCGTTGGACAGATCGAGCTGTTCCGGTGCCGGCTTGCCGCGGGTGAGGTCCAGCGCGAGCTTCTTGGCCTGCAGTTCGGCGTAGTTGCGGGACTGCTGGTCGTGCTCGGCCTGGAGTTCGGCGCGGCCGAGGGAACTGAACGACACCTTGAGGCCTTTCCGAGCCAGCGGTCCGGTACGGGAACGGAGAAATTCAGGGGACCCCGCGCACCCGCTAGAGCCCGTTGACCCTTGCTGCCTTCCGGCCCTGGGGGAGTTCACAGGATGGACGCCGCGCGGGGTCCACCGGCGAGTCTAGCCCGTCCCGGATCTCGCTCCGTGCGCCGGTGATTCTGGTCTCGCAGGCGACTCGGCTAACATGACCGACGGAGGATTCGCCTAGTGGCCTATGGCGCTCGCCTGGAACGCGGGTTGGGTTAACAGCCCTCGCGGGTTCAAATCCCGCATCCTCCGCACTGGTCCGGGGTGCCAGCCGACGACGTCGATACATTCGACATTCGCGGCGGGCACCCCGGAGTCACGAGTAGTCAGAGGGAAGCGAAATGCGGCGCAGCGTTGCGGTCAGCTGGCACGCGGTGTCGTTCGTCGTGGCGGCCGGACTCTATTTCCTGTTCGTCCTGCCCCGCTGGTGGGAGCTGTCCGGTTCGCACATCTCCCACGCCCAGGGCACCGCGCTGCGGATCGTCACCGGCGTGGTGCTCGCACTGACCGCGCTCCCGGTGTTCTTCACGCTGCGGCACACCCGGCGACCGGAGTTCGGCACCCCGCAGCTGGCGTTGAGCCTGCGCATCTGGTCGATCGTCGGCCATGTTCTCGCCGGCGTGCTGGTTGTCGGGACGGCCATCTCCGAGATCTGGCTGAGCCTGGACAGGGCCGGTTCGTGGTTGTTCGGCAGCTACGGAGCGGCCGCCGCCATCGCGGTGCTCGCGGCCATCTCGTTCTATGTGGCCTTCGCCGCCGAGCGACCGCCGGCGCCGCCGAAGCCGCTGAAGGCCAAGAAGACGAAGCGGGTGGACCCGGCCGAGGCCGTTGTCACCGCCGATGACGAGGCCGATGACGAGGCGGACGAAGTGTCCGGCGACGCGACCGACGAACCGGAACCGGACACCGAGTCCGACGAGGACACGGCTGCGCCCGAGGAACTCGAGCTCGTCGAGCAGGCGCCGCGCCGTGGGCTGCGTAACAAGCGGCCCGCCAAACTCCCGCGCGACTGATCCCGGTCAGCCGACCGGTACGTCGGAGGTTCCATTGCCGCCGGGCCTCGTTGCTCGCGGAACCACACCGCTCGCCGAATCGCTGCCCTGCCGCGCTGAAATCCCTATGCTGTGCGAGTGCTCAACACTCCTGATCCCCGTGTCTATCGCGTCGTCCAGTGGACCACCGGCAACGTCGGAAAGAGCTCCGTCGCCGCCATCGCCCGCAACCCCACCCTCGAACTGGTCGGCTGCTACGCCTGGTCACCGGACAAGGCCGGCGTCGACGTCGGCGAACTGGCCGGCATCGCACCGCTGGGCGTCACCGCCACCAACGACGTCGACGCGCTGCTGGCGCTGAAACCCGACGTCGTGGTCTACAACCCCATGTGGATCGACGTCGACGAATTGGTGCGCATCCTGGAGGCCGGCGTCAACGTCGTCGCCACCGCGTCCTTCATCACCGGCCACAACCAGGGCGCCGGCCGGGACAAGATCGCCGATGCCTGCGCCCGGGGCGGCTCGACGATGTTCGGCTCGGGCATCAGCCCCGGCTATGTGAACCAGCTGTCCGTGGTCGCCGCCGGGATCTGCGACCGCGTCGACCGGATCACCGTCAACGAAGCCGCCGACACCACCTTCTACGACTCCCCCGAGACCGAGAAGCCGGTCGGATTCGGCCGGCCGATCGACGACCCCGCACTGCCCGAGATGACCGCGCACGGCACCGGCGTGTTCGGCGAGGCCGTCCGGATGGTCGCCGATGCGCTGGGTATCGAACTCGACGAGGTCCGCTGCGACGCGGAGTACGCCCAGACCACCGAGGATCTCGACCTGGGATCGTGGACCATTCCGGCGGGCTGCGTCGCAGGCGTACATGCGACCTGGCAGGGTGTCGTCGGTGGTGAGGTGCGGGTCGAGATATCCGTGCTGTGGAAGAAGGGTCAGACCCTGGAGCCGGACTGGCCGATCGAGCAGGACGGCTGGGTCATCGAGGTTGCGGGCCGCCCAACCGTCACGATGAAGGTCGGCTTCCTGCCGCCGCCCGACTTCGAGGCCACCACGCTCGAGGAGTTCATGGTGCTCGGCCACATCATGACCGCGACGCCGCCGATCAATGCCATCCCGGCCGTCGTGGCCGCCGCTCCCGGCATCGTCACCTACAACGACCTGCCGCTGATCCTGCCGCGCGGGGTCGTGCCGGTCCAGCGGACCTTGACCGGGTGACCGAACGGGGCGCAGGCTGAATCGATCAGATAACCGGGGATGACTCCCCTCCGATCGTTCGACCGGCGCCGAGCCGCCCCACCTCAGGGCAGGGGGCCCAATGCGAAGTTCACACCTCCGGCGGATCCTGTGGATTGCCGCCGTCACGTTCGGTATCAGCGCGCTCGGCCAACCCGCCGCTGCGCTCGGGGCACCCGACGGCGAATGGGATGTCGGCGCCTACGACGCGTGCATGAAGAAGACCGCCCGCTCTCCCGAAGGATGCTGCATCACCACCGGCGGCGTCATCACCAATGACGGCGGGTGCGTGGCGCCGCCGGCGGTGGCGCAGGGATCCAGCGGACAGCAGGGCGCCGTCGCCGGTACGCCACCACTGCCGGCGGGACCGCCACCGGGTTCGATGCCCCAGCAGGGCGCCGTGGAGGCTCCGCCGGCCACGACTCCGATGTTCCCGCAGGGGGTCTACCAGTTCCCCCAATTCGGCCCCGTCGGGTAGCTGCGCATCCCGGCCGGCCGGCCTCCAGGCAGAATGGGCGGTAACGAAAATGCCCAGTTCGCCGAGAGGCTAGGTATGGCTGACAAACCAGTCCGGCACCGCCGTGCCCGGCTCCGGGCCGTGCTGTGTGTGTTCAATGCCCTGCTGCTGATGCTGCTGGCGGCGCCGCTGACGCACCTCGCACCCGCGATGGCCGCGCCGCTGGACCCGTCCACTGCGGCCGCCCGCGTCGAACCGGGCCTGGTGCAGATCACCACCCTGGTCGACTTCCAGGGCGTCGTCGGCAACGGCGCCGGCATCGTGCTGACACCCGACGGCCAGGTCCTGACCAACCACCATGTGGTGGCCGGGGCCAACGACATCAAGGCCGTCAGCATGGGGACCGGCCAGACCTTCGAGGCCGACCTCCTCGGTTACGACCGCGCCAACGACATTGCGCTGCTGCAACTGCGCGGCGCGCAGGGCCTGCCGGTCGCACCGCTCGGCGACTCCAACTCCCTGGCGATCGGCCAGCCGGTGCTCACGATCGGGAACGCCAACGGCTCGGGCAACCCGATGACCCATGAGACCGGCGCGGTCACCAACCTCAGCCGCGAGATCGCGGCCGAGGACGAACTGACCGGCGCCAAGAACAGTCTGGGCGGGCTGATCCAGTCGTCGACCAACCTGCGCTCAGGGGACTCGGGCGGTGCGCTGGTCAACGGTGCCGGCGAAGTGGTCGGCATGAACGCGGCCGCGACCCTGAACTTCACCATCGACGGCGACTCGACGCCGGGCGGGGAGGGGTTCGCCATCCCGATCAACCGGGCGCTCGACATCGCCAGCCAGATCCGCGGCGGCGCCGCCAGCCCGGCCGTGCACATCGGCCCGTCGGCGATGCTCGGCATCGGGATCGCCGCCACCGGCGCATCCGAACCCGGTGGTCTGCGGGTGCGTTCGGTACTGCAGGGCGGGCCGGCCGGCCTGGCCGGCGTGCGCCCCGGCGACGTCATCACCGTCATCGACGGTGTCCCGATCGACTCCGCCAACGCGCTGACCGGACTACTCGACCAGCGCTACCCGGGCAACGTCATCGACCTGAACTGGCTGGACCGGGCGGGCGCGCCGCACAACGCGGCCGTGACGCTGGTGGTTGGCCCGGTCAGCTGATCGGCTGCGGGCTCACATCCTCGGTCTTGGCGCCCGGACCGGGCAGGGGTTTGGGACCCGCCACCGGGCTGATCCCGGTGACCCTGGCCGTCAGCTGCGCCCCCGGCGGACCTTCGACGGTGACGTCCTTGTAGACCCTGGCCTGCCCGCTGCTGACGGTGAAGTTGCCCGGCTGCGGCGCCGTCCCGCCCTCGATGTCGTAGAAGACCGCGAAATCACGCTCGGGCAGCGGGTGGAAGCCGACGTAGTTGGGCTGGATCGAGTACGTGTAGGTGCAGACGCCCTGATCGGTGCACTGCGTGGCGGTGACCTGCACCCCCACCTCGAACTCCTGCGGCGTCGGCATCTTCGGTTCGGGCGCGGCGAGCGTGCTGCGCGCCGCGGACGGCGCGGACTTCAAGGTGTCCATCCGCGTGAACAGGAAGATTGCCACGCCGATACCCGTCACCGCGATGGCCACGATGCACAACGCGGCGAGCAGCTTCCGAAGCCCCGATAACTTCACACCCAACTGTGTACACCACCCGCCGGGGGAGCCGGAACGCTACGGCGTGGCGGCCTCGACCCGGCGCTGCAGGTGGTTGTCGCCGCGGGGCCGGACCACCTTGGGCCACCAGAACCACCGGCCCAGCATCGTCGCGATCGACGGCATCAACAGGGAGCGCACGATCAGCGTGTCCAGGAGCAGGCCGATGGCGATGGTCGAGCCCATCTGCGCGACGACGGTCAGATCACTGCCGAGCATCGCGGCCATCGTGACCGCGAACACCAGGCCCGCCGACGTCACCACCCCACCCGTGCCGGCCATGGACCGGATGATCCCGGTCTTGAGGCCCGCGTGGATCTCCTCCTGGAATCGCGATACCAGCAGGAGGTTGTAGTCCGAACCCACCGCCAGCAGGATGATGACCGACATCAGCAGCACGATCCAGTGCACATTGATGCCGAGCAGGTCCTGCCAGATCAGCACGGACAGGCCGAACGACGCGGCGATCGAACTGGCCGCCGTGCCGACGATCACCAGTGCGGCGACCACGCTGCGCGTCAGGATCAGCATGATCATGAAGATCAGGGTCAGCGCCGAGACCACCGCGATCATCAGGTCGTAGCGGGCACCGTCGTGCATGTCCTTGTAGGTGGCCGCGGTTCCACCCAGGAAGACCTTCGCGTCGGACAGCGACGACATCTTCAAAGCGTCCTGCGCAGCTTTTCGTTCCGGGCCCACCCGCGCGATGCCCTCGGGAGTGGCCGGATCGCCCTCGTGGGTGATGAAGAACCGGGCCGACTTCCCGTCGGGGGACAGGAACTGCTCGAGGCCGATCTTGAAGTCCGGGTTGTCGAACGCCTCGGGCGGCAGGTAGAACAGGTCGCCGTTCTTGGCCGTGTCGAAGCTCTGCCCCATGGCGATCGCGGTGTCGTTCATCGACTCCATCTGGTCGAGCAGCGCCTTCTGCGAGTTGTACGACGCCAGCGACATGTCCCTGCTGGCTTTCATGGTGGCGATGGTCTGCGGGAGCAACGCGGTCAGCTTCGGCGCCAGTGCCGCGAGTTGATCGGTGTTGCCCTGGACCGCCGCCGTCTGGTCGGTCACGTCGGAAATGCCGTCGAGGGAATCGAACAGGGATCGTGCCGCGGCACACATCGGGATGTCGAAGCAGTGCGGTTCCCAGTAGAAGTAGTTGCGCATCGGCCGGAACTGATCGTCGAAGTCGGCGATGTGATCGCGCAGCTTCTCGGTGGTGGCCAGCAGATCTCGCGACTTGGCCGCCGAGTCCTGGGTGAGCTGGCTCTGCTGCAACGAGAGTTGGTACTGCTGCTCCATGATGTCGATCGAGGCGTTGGTCGCGTCGATCATCCTCAGCTGGTCGGCCAGCTGCTGACGCTGGAACGGCAGGTTCAGGTTGTTCGTCTGGCCCGACATGCTGGTCTGGAACGGAATCGAGCTGTGCTGGATGGGAATTCCCAGTGGTCGGGTGATGTCCTGGACCATCGCAATGCCCTCGGTGCCCATGATGTTGCGGGCGATCTTGTCCAGCACCAGCATGTCGGCCGGGTTCCGCATGTCGTGGCCGGCTTCGATCATGAGGATGTCGGGGTTCATCCGGGCGGGGCTGAAATGCCGGTCGGCCGCCGCGTACCCGACGTTGACGGGCGCGTCGGCGGGCAGGTAGTACCGGTCGTTGTAGGCCGTGGTGAAGCCGGGCAGGCCGAGCATTCCGAGCAGCACCACCGCCAGGCTGGTCACGAAAATCGGTGCGGGCCAACGCACGACGGCCGTTCCGACCCGGCGCCAGAACCTGGGCCGGCTCGCCTTCTTGGATTCGTAGCGGCCGATCTTGCTACCCAGGAAGAGCACCGCAGGCCCGAGCGTGACCGAGATCAGCACCACCACGACCATCCCGATCGCCACCGGTGCACCCATGGTGGTGAAGTACGGCAGCCGGGCGAAGCTCAGGCAGAAGGTGGCCCCGGCGATGGTCAGGCCCGAGCCGACGATGACGGGGGCCACCGACCGGAATGTGGTGTAGTAGGCGGCTTCTCGGTCCTCGCCGGCGCCGCGCGCCTCCTTGTAGCGGCCGAACAGGAAGATCCCGTAGTCAGTGGCCGCCGCAATGGCGAGCATCGTCAGGATGTTCCCCGCGAAGGTCGTCAGCCCGAACAGCCCATGGGTGGCCAGTACCGCGATCACGCCACGGGAACACAACAGCGCGAGGAACGTCAGGAAGAGCTGGACGACGGTGGTGAAGACAGACCGGTAGACGACGAGCAGCATGATCGCGATGGCGGCGAGGGTGAAGAGCGTGATCTTGCCCAGGCTCTCGTTGCCGATCACGTGGGTGTCGTGGGTCAGCGCGGCCGGGCCGGTGACGTAGGCCTGTACGCCCGGCGGCGCCGGGGTGTCCGTGATCGCCTTGCGTGCCGCCGCAACCGACTCGTTGGCCAGCGTCTGCCCCTGTTCGCCGGCCAGGTTCAGCATCACGTACGCGGCCTTGCCATCCGGGCTCTGCGAACCCGCGGCCGTCAGCCGGTTGCTCCAGAAGTCCTGGATGTGCTGGATGTGCTCGGGGTCGTTGCGCAGCTTGGCGATGATCTGGTCGAAGTACCGGTGGGCGTCGTCACCGAGCGGTTGCTGGCCCTCCACGATGATCATGACGGTGCTGTTGGAGTCGAATTCTCCGAAGTTGGCTCCCATGCGCTTCATCGCCATCATCGACGGCGCGTCCTCGGGCGCCATCGGTGCGGCGTGCATCTCGCCGACCACTTCCAGTTGTGGCGCAATCAAGTTCACCAGGACGGTGAAACCGATCCAGAACAACAGGATCGGTACCGACAGGATGCGGATCGCGTGCGGCAGCAGCGGACGCTTCGGGGTCGCCCCGGGCGCCGGGACCGGGGCTGTCTCGGTCAGGGTCATGCGGACTTCACCAAGCAGTAGGTCTGGGCCTGCTGACCGTCGGCGGTGCGCTCGTCACGAACGGTGCCGTCGATCGTCACGCGGCAACCGATCTGGCCGCTGTCGCCCTGCACCATGATGTTGGCGCTGACGCTCGGCAGCGTCGTGGAGATGGTGGTCGACCAGGGCAGGGGCGCGTCGTCGAGGTGGTGCAGGTTCGCCTCGGCGTCCAAGTAGCTGATCCTTGCGGTGGTTCCCGGTGGCCCGAACACGTCGTACACCAACACTTTCGGATTGAACTGGACGATCTCGATACCGGCTCCCGCGTTGGCGTTGAGATCCTCGGACGCGAACTTGCGATGCAGCCGGCTGACCACCAGGCCCGACACCGCGAGCACGACGATCAGCACCAGCGGGATCCACGTCCAGCGGATCACCCTGCGCGACAGGCTATTTCCCATGTCGGTCCCCGTCGGCGGCAATGCTGGCGAGGCGCTGCAGGATGGGGGTGGCCACCTGGCAGGCCAGCCAGAGCGCGTGCCGATCCTCGGCCGGGACATCGGCCAGCAGTAGATCGAGACGTTCCCGACGCAGCTCGGTCCGCTGCGCGAGCAGGGCCCGCCCCGCATCCGTGATGGCCACCAGCGCGGCCCGGCCGTCCTCCGGGTCGGCCAGTCGCGTGACCAGGTCCTGACGTTCCAGTCGCTGGATCAGCTGCGTCATCGACGGTTGGCCGACACCTTCCTTTGCCGCGAGAGTGGTCAGCCGGGTGGGACCGTCGCTCAGCACGCGATGCAGGACGTAGGCGGCCGATGCGCTCAGGTCGGCGCGGTCGCTGAGGTAGCGCGCCGTCAGCTCCATCGCCTGGTCCAGGCACGCACCGATCTCGCCCGTCAACGTCTGCTGCACAAGCGGGACGATACATCACATAGGTGATGTATATGCGATCAGGCTGGCGCAACTCATGTGGAGGGTGAGGGGTCAAGCACCCAGGAAGTATCGCTCGGGCGAACCATTCAACACGGAAGAGAGGGCCGAGCACCCGGCGTCTGCGATCGACTGGTGCTCGTCAACGCGTGGGCCTGGAGTTCGTCGCCGCGTCCGCGGCTGGGCCGCCGACCAGCGGTTCATTCGCTCCGATTGCCGACCGGATTTCCCTCCGCGTCCCAGTTGGCAGCGACTTTCTTGCTGGGCTGTACCCGGGGCGGCTCGCCCGGCATCTTCGGATAACTCGGGGGGTAGGGCATATCGCCGAGCCCGTTCGCCTCGTCCGCGGCCACCATCTCCAGCAGCGGCTGCAACGACTGCGCGTCGCTGTCGATGCCGGCCCAGGGGTCCTCGCGGCCGGCGACCATGTGCGGCACCGTCAGGATGGTGTAGTCGTCGGGATCCGCCTCGGCGAGTTCGGCCCACGTGAGCGGCATCGACACCGTCGCGATCGCGGTCCGGCGCGCCGAGTACGGCGAGGCCATCGTCCGGTCGCGGGCGTTCTGGTTGAAGTCGACGAAGATCCGCTCGCCGCGTTCCTCCTTCCACCACGATGTGGTGACCAGATCGGGTGCACGCCTTTCCAATTCACGGGCCAGCGCGATACCGGCCCGGCGCACCGCGATGAAGTCCCAGTCGGTCGCGATGCGCAGGTAGACATGGATCCCCCTACCCCCGGAGGTCTTCGGATACCCGACCAGACCCAGCTCGTCGAGCGTGGGTTTCAGCACCTCGACGGCCACCCGTCGGGCTTCGGGAAATCCGGTGCCCGGTTGGGGATCCAGGTCGATCCGCAGCTCGTCGGGATGTTCGGTGTCCGGGCAGCGCACCGGCCACGGGTGCAGGGTGACGGTGCCCATCTGCGCGGCCCAGACGATGGCGGCCGGATGGGTGATCTTCAGTGCGTCGGCGGTGCGGCCCGACGGGAAGGTGACCGTGCAGGTCTGCAGGTAGTCGGGATGCTTCTGCGGGATCCGTTTCTGGTAGATCTCCTCGCCCTCGATGCCGTCGGGGAACCGCTGCAGATGGGTCGGCCGATCCCGCAGCGCCGTGAGCATCGGACCGCCGGCCACCGCCCGGTAGTAGTCGATGAGCCTGCCCTTGGTGCCATCGGCTCCGAGTGCGGGGTAGAACGGCTTGTCCGGGTTGGTGATTCGGACCATGACACCGTCGACGTCGATCTCGCTCGCGGGATTGGGCATCAGCGTGACTCCAGGACGTCGTAGAGGTCGTAGTTCGCCGGGACGTCCAGCTGGTCGAACGTACAGCTGCGCGGATCACGGTCGGGTCGCCAGCGCACCAGTCGCACGGTGTGCCGGAATCGCACCCAGCCGCCGTTGCCCTCCATCTGGTCGTAGGCCACCTCGGCCACCTTCTCCGGCCGCAGCGGGATCCAGCGTTTGTCGGCCGCCGAGTTCCACCGGCTGGGTTCGCCGTCGAGCACCTCATCACCCTTGCGCAGTGGCTCCAGGTCGGCGAGCAGCTCGAGCCGCGCCTTGGCGGTGAACGACGCAGCGCCGCCGACCATTTGGAGTTCGCCGTCGTCGCGGTACAGCCCGAGCAGGATCGAGCCGACGCCCTGGCCGCTCTTGTGGATCCGGTAGCCGATGGCCACACAATCGGCATCGCGGGCGTGTTTCACCTTCACCATCTCCCGCTTGCCCGGAACATACGGTCCGTCAAGGCGTTTGGCGATCACGCCGTCCAGCCCTGCCCCTTCGAACATCTCCAGCCACTGTGCGCCCAGGCTCGGATCCTCGGTGGTGCGGGTGACGTGGCAGCGCTGCTGCGGTCGGACCGCAGTGACCAGTGCGGCACGCCGCCGCCGGAACGGTTCGCCCATCAGGGAGGTGTCCCCAACGGCCAGCGCATCGAAACCGATGAAGTGCGCCGGGGTCTGCTCGGCGAGCATGTTGACCCGGCTGGCTGCCGGGTGGATGCGTTGGGAGAGCGAGTCCCAGTCCAGTCGGGTGCGGCCGTCGACCTCACGGGGTACGACGATCTCGCCGTCCAGGACGCAGCGGGGCGCCAGTTCGGACCGCACCGCTTCGATCAGCTCCGGGAAATAGCGGCCGAGGTCGCGGCCGTTGCGCGACAGCAGCACCACCTCGTCGCCACCCCGGAACACCAAGGCGCGTCTAGTTGACTGAACTTCGGCGAGCCTGCCGGTGGGGTGGGTGCAGCGGGCGGAGGATCCGGTAATGGGCGAGTTGGGACGGGTGGAGTCAGCCGAGTGCGGCCTGCCGTGGCGGGTGATCTTCCCCGATGTCGAGCACACGGGTGCCACGTCGTACCTGCGGGAGCTGGCGGCGTCTGATTGCAGTCCACTCACAGTTCGAAGTTACGCGTTCGACCTGCTGCGGTGGTTCCGGTTCCTCCACGAACGCCTGATCAAGTGGGAACGAGCCGAACGGGTCGACGTCCGCGCGTTCGTAGAGCACCTGCGGGCGGTGCCCAATCCGCAGCGGTTGCGCCGACGTCCGGATGCGCCGCCGCCGGGCTCGGTGAACGCGGTGACCGGCAAGACGGAGTTGTCGGGCAAGTACGCGCCTCGCACCATCAATCATCAACTGTCGGTCTTGTTCGGGTTCTACGAACACGCCTGTGCCGCCGACCTGGGTCCGTTGGTGAATCCCGTTCCGGCACAGCGCGCTAGGCATGGTGGTCGGCCGCATGCTCACCACAACCCGATGGAAGACTTTGCGATCTTCCGGCGCGCTAACTATCGGCAGAAGACTCCCCGGCCGGTGTGGCGGGCGATCCCTGATGATGCTGCCAGAGCTCTGTTCAACGCGCTGCGCAGTCACCGCGACCGAGCGCTGGTGAGTTTCTATCTGTCCTCAGGCGTTCGCGCGTCGGAGCTGTTGGGCCTGCGTCACGGCGATCTGGATGCCGGCCGATACACAATCACGGTGACCAGTAAGGGTAGCCGCGTGCGGGAGACGGTGCCGGCTTCGGTGGACTCGTTCGTGTGGCTGGCGCTCTACCTGGCCGAGCAACCACCTATGCAGCCTGGCGCCCCGGTGTGGTGGACCCGACGCTCCCGCCCGGCACCGCTGAACTACCACGCCATGCGCGCGGTGCTGCGCCGCGCCAATGCCAGCTTGGGCGCGAACTGGTCATTGCACGACTTTCGCCATACCGCCGCTGCGCGGATGCTGGCTGATCCCGCCTTCACCTTGGTCGATGTGCAGACTGTGCTACGCCATGCAAGCGTCACCACCACCCAGATCTACACCCAGCCGCGCCTAGACGATTTGATCGGCAAGGTCCTCGAACATCACGCCCGACCGAAGGCCGATGTGGCGACTATCGAACCGGCCTATGACGCCGCGGCGGTCCGAGAGCTGCTGGGGCTGCCGCGTTGAGCGCCGAGGACACCCGGTCACCGCAACGCCGACAGGCTGCGGCGACGCGCCGCGCGATGAGCCCCCAAGTCCAGCTGCTGTCGAGGCCCGATTCTCCTCACTTACAAGCGATCCCGGCGGACAGCCGATTCGGCCCCGCAGGCCTGGTACGTCCCCTGTGGGGGTATGACGCCAATCATGCGCCCCCGCCGCTGCCTGATCATGCCCGCGGTGCGGCGATGCAGGCGTTGAGCATCACGGAGTTGTGCGACGTCGTCGCCGAGTATCACCAAACCATGGCACCCCAGCAGCTGCAGCCCATCGTTCGAGGAACGCGAGCAGTGCTGGATGTGCTGGCTCGGTATCCCGGGCAGACGTGGGAGCAGCGGTGGTTGGCCAGTGGCTACGACGCCGCACCTCGCACCTGGTTCGAGCATGACGCTTTGCCGCACTACGATCACTGGTCACCCACGCTCAAAGCAGTCAATGCGCTGCTGCGGGTTCGGGCGCTACGGCCGTCATACAGTTGGCTGCTGGACTCCAAGCAAAGAGTGAACCTGTGGAGGTTCCTCGACTACAACGGCGGTCCGGACTTGGAACGGCTACGTGCGCTGCCCGCTTACCAGGACGCGGTGCCCAAGTACCAGGCCGACGCCGAAAAGGCGTTGGCGCGGGTGATGATTCGCACCGGAAAGACCATTGCCGAGGTGTGCGGTGACGATCTGCTGTTTTACGCAGATGTCGTGCGTACCTCGGGGCGGCAGCGACGCGAACACCTCATCTGGGAGCTGCTGGTCGCGTTGGGCCCCTTGGCGGGGGAAGCACCGACGCTAAGGGCGACGTGGTCGGCGCGGGGCAACTCACGCCAACACAGCGCCGCGACGATGGTCGATAGATACGGCATCCCCGCCTCAGGGGTGCGTGATGTCCTGGTGGGCTACCTCGAAGAGCTTCAGCCCAACATGGACTATGGCTCGTTGGAAGGCTTGGCCTACCGATTGGCCAGGCTGTTCTGGTGGGAGATCCTGCAGATCAACCCCGGTCAGGCCAACTTGGCGATCTCGGCCGAGGTGGTGACGGCGTGGCGAGAACGCTTGGCGCTGACCCTGGACGGCCGACCGCGACGCGAAGTGCATTCGACCCTGTTCGCCATCCGCGGGATGTATCGCGACCTGGCCGAGTGGTCGCACGACGACCCCGCCCGCTGGGGCGTGTGGGTGGCGCCGTGTCCAGTGCCGCGAGCTCTCAGCCGCGCGGCGGCCAAGGAGAAACGCCGCCAGAAGGCCACAATGCAGGACCGCACCCGCATGCTGACGCCGCTGCTACCCGCGATACTGGCGACGGCTGCCGCCCACAAGGACCGCACCGCGCTGCTGCTGCAGCGCGCCCTGGCCTGCGTGCACGACCAGGAGTTCGTGGTCGACGGCTCCACGTTTCTGCGGCACTGCCCACCGCTGCGACGTGACGGCGACGAACGGGCCCGGATCTGGGCGCACCTCGCTCCCGGGCAGCAACGACCGAGCTGGATCCGGGGTCGCGCTCAGCGCATCGACGTAACCGCGCTGGAAGAGGAAGGCTTCTGGGGTTGGGCCGTCGTGGAGACGTTGCGTCACACAGGTATTCGCATCGAAGAACTACTGGAGCTGACTCAGCTGTCGCTTCGGCACTACACCGCCTCCACCACCGCCACTCTGGTGCCGTTGCTGCACATCGTCCCGTCCAAGACCGACTGCGAGCGGCTCATACCCATGACCCCGGAACTGGTGGCGGTGCTGCTTGAGGTGCTGCGCCGCGCTAAGGCCGGCAAGGATCAGGTGCCGCTGTCAGTTGCCTACGACACCAACGACAAGGTCCACAGCGAACCATTCCCACACCTGTTCGCACGTCCCTTGGGCACCCGCCACGAAGTGCTGGGCCGGCACTATGTGCGCCAGATCCTGATCCACCTCGCCACGATCGCCAGGTTGAACGATGCGGGTCGCCCGGTGCACTTCAGTCCGCACGACTTCCGTCGCCTGTTCGCCACCGATGCGGTCAACAACGGTCTTCCACTGCACATCGCCGCGGCGTTGCTCGGCCACCTCAACCTTGACACCACGCGCGGCTACACGGCGGTGTTTCCTGAGCACATCGTCACTGCCCACCAGGCGTTCATCGAGCGCCGTCGCCAACTGCGACCTTTCGAGGAGGCCAAGGTCGCCGACGACGACGAGTGGGCCGACTTCGAAGAACATTTCCTACTGCGCCGCGTAGCGCTCGGCGAGTGCCACCGCCCCTACGGCACACCCTGCGTCCACGAGCACGCCTGCACTCGATGCCGGTTTCTGCGCGTTGACCCTGCTCAGCTGGGCCGCATCGACGAGATGACCGAGAACGCCGAGCAGCGCCTCGCAGAGGCGAAGGACCGAGCGTGGCTCGGCGAGGTCGCCGCGCTGGAGGAAAGCATCAAGCATCTGCGTATTCGACAATCCGAAGCTCGGCAACAGCTTTCGCACGGGGCCAACCCGTTCGCGGACCAGAGACCACAATGAGACTGTGAAGCTACCCGTCATGCCACCGGTCTCACCGATGCTGGCCAAATCGGTCTCGGCCATCCCGCCCGATGCGTCCTATGAACCCAAGTGGGACGGGTTCCGTTCGATCTGCTTTCGCGATGGCGCGGAGGTCCAGCTGGGCAGCCGTAACGAACGACCCCTGACCCGGTATTTCCCCGAACTGGTCGCCGCGGTCACCGCTGAGTTGCCCGAGCGATGCGTCATCGACGGTGAGATCATCATCGCCACCGACCACAGCTTGGACTTCGAGGCGCTGCAGCAGCGCATCCACCCAGCGGACTCGCGAGTACGGATGCTCGCGGAGAAGACCCCAGCGTCCTTCATAGCGTTCGATCTCCTCGCATTGGGCGACGAGGACTACACCCGGCGGCCGTTTACCGAGCGCCGCGACGCACTCGTTGAGGCGTTGGCCGACTCCGGTCCCTCGGTCCACCTCACACCAGCGACCACCGACCTCGCGACCGCACAACGATGGTTCGAAGAGTTCGAAGGAGCCGGCCTCGACGGGGTAATCGCCAAACCGCTGACCGTCACCTATCAGCCCGACAAACGGGTCATGTTCAAGGTCAAGCACCAGCGGACGGCTGACTGTGTCATCGCTGGCTACCGCGTGCATAAGTCCAGCGACGACGCGATCGGCTCCCTACTATTGGGCCTCTATACAGACGACGGCACCCTATCCTCGGTGGGCGTGATCGGAGCGTTCCCGATGGCCAAGAGGCGGCAGTTGTTCAGCGAATTGCAGCCGCTGGTAACCAGTTTCGATGATCATCCATGGAACTGGGCCGCCCACGACGCCGGTGACCGCACACCGCTCAAGAACGAGGCGTCGCGTTGGAACGCCGGTAAGGATCTCTCGTTCGTCCCGTTGCGACCCGAGCGTGTCGTTGAGGTGCGCTATGACCACATGGAAGGTGACCGGTTCCGCCATACCGCGCAGTTCAACCGTTGGCGGCCCGACCGCGATCCGTGCTCATGCACGTACGCACAACTGGAGCAGCCATCGGCCTACCGACTCGCCGATATCCTTCCTGGCCTCGATTCCCCCGGAGTTGATATGCCTAGGCAAAGTCGTAGCCCGCGTCGCTGAGCACATTCATTCGCTATTCACTCACGATCGGTGGCCGAGGCTGCGGTAGGCGCTGGGTGTGGCGTTGAACCAGCGTTTGCAGGATCGTGTGAGGACGCTTTGTTCGGCATACCCGAGCTGATGGCAGATCTGGCGCAGGCTCAGGTTGGTGTCGAGCAGCAGCCTGTGGGCGACTTCGCGGCGAGTGTGATCGACGAGTGCGGCGTACGTGGTGTGCTCGGCAGCCAGTCGCCGCTGCAGAGTTTTGGAGTGCAGACCGAAATGGCGGGCCGCGAGTTCGGAGGTCAGTCTCCCGGAGGGCAGCAGTTGCCGGATGACGTTACAAAGGTTGTGGGCCAGGCCCCGGGTGGAGTCACCGAAGGCGGTTGACAGGTAGGTCATTGCGAGCTGGTGGGCCAGTGGGTCGTGGCTTAGCGGCCGTTGCAGGTCGGTGGCGCGCATCGTGAACCCGGAGACCAGCTCGTTGAACAACGGCGGGCACCCGAAGTAGCGGCGGTAGTCAGTCTTGGTGCCCAGCGCCGGGTGGGGCAGGTGCACCGCAACGGGGTGATAGGCGGTGCCCAGGAACAGATGCATGACTCGCAGCGTGACACCGAGGGCGAGCTCGATGGCCTGGGCTTGCGGTGGCGCCGGGTTGAGGAGGAAGTCGTACTCCAAGCGGCACAGCCCGGGGTCGGGATGGCTGGCGATACGGATGGCGATGCCGGGACTGTAGGCGCCCATATAGGTGTCGAGGATCGCGAAGGCGTCGGCGACGGTCGCCGCGGTGCGGGCCGCCACGCCGACCGGCCCGAGAACGTCGATGTCTTGCCGGGTTGCGAGTTGACGACCGAAATCGAGCACGTTGAGCATGGTGGCTGCGGTCTCCACGGCGCCGATGGCGCTGCGCAGTGAAATGTGACGGTCGCGCTGCCCGATGTCGTCAGCGTCGAGGTCGGCCAATACCAGGACAGCAGCTGGGTCGCCCCCATGAGCAGCGATCAGAGGGATGAAGCCGGTCAGCGACGATCCCCGAACCAGCTGCATGTCCAGAAGAGTGAAATAGACGTCCAGAAATGTCAAGACGGCGATGCTGGTCTGCAGCAAGGATGGGCATCGGAGAAACGCCGTGCGCATCGTGGCACTGCTGTCACAAATGTCGAAGCGACCGAAAGAGGACTGCAAGATATGAGCGGGCAAGACATGGTGAACAGAACGCATCTGCCGATCCCGAGTCAGACCCGCACCGGGTTGATCACCTATGACGCCAAGGACCCGGATTGCGCGTTCCCGCCTATTGAGCGGTTACGGCCGCCGGCGGGGGCACCGAACGTGTTGTTAATTCTGCTCGACGATGTCGGGTTCGGCGCGTCGAGCGCTTTCGGTGGGCCGTGCCAGACCCCGGTGGCCGAACGGCTCGCCGACGGGGGGCTGAAATACAACCGGTTCCACACCACCGCGTTGTGTTCACCGACCCGGCAGGCCCTGCTGACGGGCCGCAATCATCACTCCGTGGGCATGGGTGGCATCACTGAAATCGCTTCCGGAGCACCCGGTTACAGCTCAGTGCTGCCCAACACGATGGCCCCGGTCGCGCGGACTTTAAAGCTCAACGGCTACAACACCGCGCAGTTCGGCAAGTGCCACGAGGTGCCGGTGTGGCAGACCAGCCCGGTCGGGCCGTTCGACGCGTGGCCGTCCGCAGGCGGGGGTTTCGAGTACTTCTACGGATTCATCGGCGGTGAAGCCAACCAGTGGTACCCCAGCCTTTATGAGGGCACCACGCCGATCGAGGTAGACCGCACCCCCGAGGAGGGCTACCACTTCATGGAGGACATGACCGATAAGGCGATCGCCTGGATCGGTCAGCAGAAGGCCTTGGCCCCCGACATCCCTTTCTTCACCTACTTCGCGCCCGGCGCCACCCATGCCCCGCACCATGTGCCCGTGGAGTGGGCCGACAAGTACCGGGGCCGATTCGATGACGGCTGGGATGTGTTGCGAGAGCGGACATTTGCCCGCCAGAAGGAGCTCGGGGTGATTCCCCCGGACTGCGAACTCACCGCTCGGCACGCCGAGATTCCTGCGTGGGAGGACATGCCCGAGGAGCTCAAACCGGTGCTGCGTCGCCAGATGGAGGTCTACGCCGGTTTCTTGGAGTACACCGACCACCACGTCGGCCGGCTCATCGACAGCCTCGAGCGCCTCGGCGTGCTGGACGACACGCTGGTGTTCTACATCATCGGTGACAACGGCGCTTCGGCCGAGGGCACCCTCAACGGCACCTACAACGAGATGCTGAACTTCAACGGCATGGCCGCCATCGAAACCCCCGAATTCCTCATGAGCACGATCGACAAGCTCGGCGGACCCGATTCCTACAACCACTACGCGGTGGGCTGGGCCCACGCGATGGACACCCCGTACCAGTGGACAAAACAGGTGGCCTCACACTGGGGCGGCACCCGCAATGGCACCATCGTGCACTGGCCCGCGGCGATCACCGCCACGGCCGAAGTTCGTAACCAGTTCCACCACGTCATCGACGTCGCGCCAACCATTCTGGAGGCCGCCGGAATCCCTGAGCCGCTGTTCGTCAACGGCGTGCAACAGCACCCCATCGAGGGCACCAGCATGCTGTACTCGTTCAACGACGCACAGGCCCCCGATCGTCATGAAACCCAGTACTTCGAAATGTTGGGCAACCGCGGTATCTACCACAAGGGCTGGACGGCGGTGACCAAACACGGAACGCCGTGGCTGCTGGTGGGCGCGGACAAGCCGGCCTTCGACGACGACGTGTGGGAACTGTACGACGGCACCGACTGGGCCCAAGCCCGGGATCTATCGAAAGACATGCCCGACAAACTCCACGAACTGCAGCGGTTATGGCTCATCGAGGCCACCCGCTACAACGTGCTGCCGCTCAACGACGACCCCGCCAGCAGAATGAACTCTGATCTGGCTGGCCGCCCGGTCCTCATCAAGGGCAACACCCAGATCCTGTTCTCCGGGATGGGCAGGCTGGCCGAGAACTGCGTCCTGAACCTGAAGAACAAGTCGCACTCGGTGACCGCGGAGATCGTCGTGCCCGAGAACGGTGCTGAAGGTGTGATCGTGGCCCAAGGGGCCAATATCGGCGGCTGGAGCCTGTATGCCACGGGCGGCAAGCTCAAGTACTGCTACAACCTTGGCGGGATCAAACACTTCTACGCCGAGTCCGCCAACGCCTTGCCCGCAGGCGAACATCAGGTCCGGATGGAATTCGCCTACGACGGTGAAGGTTTGGGCAAAGGTGGTGAAGTGACGCTTTACCTCGACGGTCAGCAGGTCGGTGCAGGACGTGTGGAGGCCACACTGGCCAACGTCTTCTCTGCCGACGACGGCTGCGACGTCGGCGTCGACACTGGGTCCCCCGTCTCACCCGACTATCCACCGGCCCACAATGCGTTCAACGGTCGCGTCAAAGGTGTCCAGTTGGCCATCGCCGACGCCGCCCAGGCCGACAATCACATCGTGTCACCCGAGGATGCGGTCCGCATCGCACTGGCCCGCCAGTAATCCAAACTCAGGAAAGGAACCCGAATGGCGTTGATGATGACCCGAGTTGGAGGAGTCGGAGGGCTCGCGCTCGCCGCAGTTGCCCTACTGGGCGGGGGCACGGCCGCCGCCGAGCCGCCCACTGACCCGGTACGCCCACCGAATTGTGCCGCCGCCGATCTCGCCGGCATCGCCTCCGGGGTCGCGGCCGCGACATCGGCCTACCTGTTCACCCATCCCGACGTGAACGAATTTTTCACCGACCTGCACGGACGTCCCCACGAAGAAGTGCCCGAATCCACCAGAGTGTTCTTCGACGCCCATCCCCAAGAGCTTGCTGAGCTGAGGGGCATCCGCCAACCGCTGGTCGATTTCCGTAACCGCTGCGGATACGGCGAACCCAATTTGCTTGGAGGGCAACAGTAGTGAACGGATTGCGTTGGCCGGCCCGAGTCCGCGGTATGACTGTCGCGCTGGCGTTCCTGACGTTGCCCGGCGCCATTGTGTTGGCCGTGCCCGCCGGCACGGCCAACGCGGACGTGTGCGCCAGCGCGGGGCGCCGCATCTCAGTCGGGGGATGTGTCAACATCGCCGACGCAGTCGCCCCCTACGTCCCGCCACCGGCCTACTATGCACCGCTGCCGGAAGACCCGCCGCCACCTCCACCGCCGCCGCCGGGGTCCAACGTGAGCGGCTGTATCGGGTACAACGGCCGATGGGTCAGCGCCGGAGGTTGCAACTAGTACACCGCCGAGGGTGCTCGCCTCCCCGGCAACTGGCGGACACGCCGAAGGCAGCCGGTCGGCTCTTGACTAGCAGGGCGCTTCACGTTGAGAACGCGGTTCGCCATTGCTTGACAAGTTCAGTGAAGGAAGCCGTCCCATTTCGGCTCATAGGACCAGGTGTCCGGATCGTCGGGCACCCGCGCGGCCGCCTTGGCCAGCATGGGATCCAGGGGCGGCAGCACGGGCAGGTCCACGGGTTCCATACTCGTGCAGACCAGGCGCACCGATCAATGTCATCGGCCTCATTGCAGGCACGCGCCGGTGATCCACGGTCCCCACTGTGGGTCGGATCAGGCTGTGGTGCTCCAGCGAGTTGCCGAGCGAATTCGGGACGGCTGGATCTCCCGGTCTGGGAGTGGGCGCATCTCGGTAGGTCCCCACATCATTGCGCTACCCATTTCAGCTCAACGACGAGGCTGCTTCGTCGATAGTCTTGGTGACGGCGTCGGGGTGTGAGATCAGTGTGAGGTGCGAGCCGCCATCGAAGTGGGTGATGTGCGACTGCGCGCGCGCTGCCATTTGTTCCTTGGACCCTGCGGTGATGATCTGGTCGCCGCTGCTGATGAAGAACCACGACGGGATGGTCGTCCATGCGGCGGCGGCCGTCGGAGTCGAAAATGCGATGGTCGAGACGGCACGTTGGCCAGCCCATAGGCGGTCGGCTACATCGGCCGGCAGGTCGCTGCCGAAGTCTTTCAAGAAAGCGTCCCTCTTCAGGTACAGCTTGCTGGCACCTTCGGGCGCTCCCGGATAGGAGACTTTGTCATACAACTCGTCGTCCGACTTGCCGGCGAGTGCGGATTTCTCACCGATCAGTGCGATGTTGGTCTCCCCGATGGCTGGTGCCACCGCATCGATGTAGACCAGCGCCTTGACGTTTGGGTTGCCGGCCGCCGCATTGGTGATCACCGCGCCGCCGTAGGAGTGTCCGACCAGCACTATCGGCCCATGGATCGTCGCAAGGAAATCCTTGACGGATTCGGCATCGGGCAGCAGTCCGTCGAGGGGGTTGGGGATCGCCCGCGCGACGTACCCCTGCTTCTGCAGCTCTTGCACTTCGCCGTCCCAGCTCGAGGTTTCCGCCCACGCACCGTGTACCAGCACGACTGTGGGTTTGGGTCCGGCAGGCGGTGGCGCGGCCGGCGCCGGAGATGGCGATGTCGAGCAGGCGGCGGCGAGCATGAAGGCCAACGACGCTGCCGTCAGCGTGTAGCTAGTCTTTCCGGGCAACCGTGGCATGACTGTTCTCCTGTCGCAGGTGAATTTGAAGCGGGGCTGACACAGGAGACAAGCAGTCCGCGGCGGGCGGGACATCCCGGTGCGGGCAAGTTGGCGGGGATGTGCTGAATCCTGGCGGGATCGGTGTGTTCGAGGCTCACGGACGTGTATCGAAGTCACGCGCTGTCAGCGGGTGGTCGAGCAGTGCCAGGGTGTGCACGGACGTGGTGGCCAAGGTGATGGCGGCGACGCTCTTGTTGGCGATGCCATGGGCGTCCCGCAGGTACACCGCTCGCTTCGTGTAAAAGGTGAGGCCGTCGAATTCCTGTGGTTCGTAGGTGTAGTGCGCGATCCTGGCGCCCGTGACCGCAGGCTGATAGTCGACGCGGCGTTGGTACAGGGTGTCGTCGTAGTAGAAGACCTGATCGGGATTGTGGTTGGGCAAGGTCGGCGGGAATCGCACGGCCAGCCGGCGCCAGGTCTCGCCGTCCTCGCGCCACGGTTCGATCTCGTGTGCGCTGACGCCCGGATACCGGAACAGGAACGGGGTCGCCAGGTAGTTCCATACGGCGACGGAGGTGAAGTAGGCCGTCTGCAGGGCATCCCAACCCCTGTCGGCGCTGTAGGTCGGGAAACTGGACCGGGGATCGGCACGTTCCTCAACAGTTCTGCCGTCGCTGTCGGTGAGCCAGATCCGTTCTCCCGCTGCGACGCCTGTTGACGACGGTCGAAAACCAGGCCGGAAGCGACGGTTGAAAAGTAGGCCACGTGGTCGTGGTTATTGTGCCGTGTTGTCGGCTCTGGCGGAGGGCAGAGTGTCGATTCCGGTGTCTTTGAGCCGGTAGCTGGAGCCTTTGAGGGTTAAGACGTCGGCGTGGTGCACGATCCGGTCGATCATCGCCGCGGCCACCACTTGATCGCCGAATACATCACCCCAACGGGCGAAGGGCAGGTTCGAGGTCAAGATCAGCGAGGCGTGTTCGTAGCGGCTGGAGACCAGTTGAAAGAACAGGTTCGCCGCGTCTTGCTCGAACGGGATGTATCCGACCTCATCGACGACCAGTAGTCCGATGCGCCGCAGCTTGACCAGCTCGGCCGGCAGCCGCCCAGCGTTGTGAGCGGCCTTGAGGCGGGCCACCCAGTCCACCGCGGTGGCGAACGCGATGCGATGCCCAGCTTGGGCGGCCTTGACCGCCAACCCGATGGCGAGGTGAGTCTTGCCGGTCCCGGGTGGACCGAGCAGCACCACGTTGGACGCCTTGGCCAGGAACGCTCCGGTGCCCAGGTGGGCGATCATGTCCCGATTCAACGCGGGCTGATGATCGAAGTTGAAGTCCTCCAACGACTTGCGGGTCGGGAACCCCGCCGAGCGGATACGGATCGCGGCACCGGAGGCCTCGCGGGCTGCGACCTCCCGGGACAGCACCGCCGCCAGATACTCTTCGTGCGTCCAGCCGGCGTCGCGGGCTTGCTCGGCCAGTCGGGCGGCGGAGTCGCGGATGCGTGGCGCCTTGAGGGCCTGGGCGTAGTGCAGGACGGCCTTGAGTGGGTCCTCGGCCATGATCAGGCAACCTCACCATCGGAAGTGACTGTGCCCGTGCCGAAGTCGACACCGAATGCCCGGTCGTAGTCGGCCAGATCGCGCAGTAGGTGAGCGCCCGCCTGCGGCGCCGCCCCGGCTTGAAACTGCTGGCGCAGAGTTGCGGCAACCTGAACGTGGGCCGGGTCGGTGAGGGTCTGTCGCGCCGCCCAGCAGCGCTCGTGTGCCGCCAGCAGGCACCCTGCCCGGCTCACTGTCACTTGGGTCAAGGTGGTGGTCACGTCGACGAGTTGGCCGATCGCAGTCGGATCCACGGAGTAGTCGTTGCCGGCCACCCGCACGTAATAGTCACGTCCCAGCCGCACCGAGGTCAGCGTCTGCACGACCGGCGGCACCGGCGGCAGCCTCAGCATCTGAGCTCGGTCGGCATCGAGGAAATCGATCGGGCGGCCATCGAGGACCCGCACCCGACGGCTGTTGGCAACCGGAAGCCATTGCTGGAGCTGATCATTGAAGTCTTGTGGTGAGGTGAAGTGACGGCCCGGCAGAAACGACGTCTCCAGATACCGGTTGGCTCGCTCGACTATCCCCTTGGATTCGGGGTCATAGGGTTTGAGTTGCACCAGCCGCGACCCCAACGTGCCCACCAACGCGGTGACCGGATCGGTCAGCCGGCCCCGACGTCCGATCCCGGCTTCGTTGTCCCACCACAGCTCACGCGGAACCGCGGCGAAGCTGCCCAAGAGCAGCTGCCACATCCCGGCCACCAGATCCATGGTCTGGCGCGAGGGCAGCATCACCGCGGTGATGAACCGGGAGAACGCGGCGACCATCACCAACACCGGCAGCATCGCCTCCTGGCCGAACCCGACCGCAATCTTGGGCGCGGGGAACCACAGGTCGCACTGGATCACCCGCCCCGGCGGATGCTCGAGGCGGTCGACCGGATCGGCGGGCAAGTACTCCGGACGGATCGCCCGGACCCGCTCCCGGAACCAGGAGATCGAGCCGGTCCACCCGACCCGCTCGGCGATCACCGTCGCCGGCAGCTGCGGATACGCCGATAACAAGGCCCGAATCCGTGGCTCCACCTCATTGATCGCCGACGGCATCGAGGTCCGCTCGTACTTCGGCGGACCATCACTGGCCAGCGCGCCGGCCACCGTGTCCCGCGCAATACCGAGCTGTCGTGCGATGGCCCGCTGCGACAAACCCTCGCTGCGGTGAAGATGCCGGATCAAGGCCCAGTCTTCCAAGGAGATCACCCATCCAATCTGATTGGGTGGCCTACTTTTCAACCGTCGCTACTGGCCGGAACTTCAACCGTCGTCAACAACGCCGGTTCCGGCGTCGTAGGTGACACTGCGTCCGGGATCGACGAACGGGGAGAATGTGATCCGTTCTCGCGCCGTATCCATGTCG
Source organism: Mycobacterium sp. (assembly GCF_046330795.1). GTDB lineage: Bacteria > Actinomycetota > Actinomycetes > Mycobacteriales > Mycobacteriaceae > Mycobacterium. The sequence goes on from NZ_JAXLSA010000004.1 coordinate 435,570, forward strand.
ATCGTCGGGTCGGCCCAGATTCCGGGCCAACCCCGACCGGCCCAGAAGGGGCCGCCGAGCGATATTCGCGCCGTGAGGCCCGAGATAGCTGACCATCGGTCCGCCCCGCCGTGTGCTTCCAGTACTCGGTCGACCAGATCCACCGCAGCATCCTCTTTCGTCGTCGATGTCATCCGTTGGAGACGACCTTGGCCCGGGTCTGGAGTCTGCGCGGGAGCTTGTGCCGATGTCGGCGACAAGTGCGGCAAATGTGGCGTGATCGGTGGCAGCCGAGGGGTTCGCGGCAGGCACCGTAGGAGTGTCCGGTTCTTGATCAGAGAGGCACAGACATGCCGCTTGGCTTCAATGTGTTCACCGCTCCCGAGAAACTCGTCGTGGGCGAACGCCCGCGCCCGTTCGGACCGCCACTGGGCTGGGACCCGACCACCTCGACGCTGATCTTCGGCGAGCGCGAGGCTGTTCTGGTCGACGCCCTGACCACCGTCGCCGAAGCTGAGGCGCTCGCTGCATGGATCGCTCTGCACAACCGCAAGCTCACTACCATCTACATCACCCACGGTCATTTCGACCACTTCTACGGTTTGTGTGTACTGCTTCGGCATTTCCCCGACGCACAGGCGATCGCCACACCCAGGTCGGTGGAACTCATGCACTCCCAGGCGATTCCGCTTCAGCACTTCTTCAGACAGTGCTGGCCCGGGCAGATCCCGGCCTCGATCACCGCGGCCGAATCTTTCGACGGCGACACCTTCACCCTCGAAGGTCACGAGCTCCGCATCATCGAGCAGGGTCGTACCGATACGGTGCACACCACATCAGTTCATGTTCCGTCGATCGACTTGGTCGTGGGCGGCGACGTGCTCTACAACCAGTGCAACATGTATGTCGGCGGTACCACCGCCGAAAGCCGCGCCAACTGGATCGCAGCCTTGGACCGACTCGCCGCGTTGAAGCCGAAACATGCTGTCGCCGGGCACAAGAAGGAAGGCGCGCCCGACACCCCGGACACGATCGAGGAATCCAAGCAGTACCTGACCGACTTCGGCCGACTGCAGCAGAGCACCACCAGTGACCGTGAACTCTACGACGAGATGAACAAGCTCTATCCACACTGGTCGAGTCCACAAGCGTGGCTGATGTTCGGTCTGGATCTCGGATCATTGGTCCGGCAGTGACCGAACCAGTTCGGGTCGAGGCGATCTTGGGGGCGTGGGAATTGGTGTCCTACGAAGTTCGAGGCAGCGACGGCGATCTGCTCGACCGGCCGTTGGGAACCGCCCCTGCTGGCATCATCGCGTACACCGAAGACGGGTTCATGTCGGCGCAGTTGATGAGCCGCGACCGACCGGCCTTCGACGAAGCCGATCCGCTCGGCGGCACCTCTGAGCAGACGGTCGCCGCGGCGCGTGGCTACCTTGCCTACGCCGGGCCCTTCGAGTTGGACGAGGCCAGTGGCACCTTCTATCACCATGTGTCAGTCTCCTTGCTGCCCAATTGGATCGGGCAACCTCAGATCAGGCATGGCCACGTCGGGGACGGCACGCTCACGCTGGCCGCCGACATCGACCACGCCGGTCAATCCGCTCGCGCGACGCTGGTGTGGCGGCGGCCGACGCGTTGACCTCACGCTAGGCCCTATGACGCCGCTTCGCCGGCACCTGCCGGACGGTGCCGAAAGGTTCGCCTGTACGCCCCTGCGGTGGTGCCCACGGCCTTATCGAAGTGGCGACGCAGTCCCTCGGTCGAACCGAACCCGGCCATCGCGGCGACCTCGCCGATGCTGAAGTCGGTGGTCTCCAGCAGCACCTTGGCACGGTTGATCCGTTCACGGATGATCCATTCGAACACCGTGATCCCGGTGGCAGCGCGGAACTTTCGGGCCAGGGTGCGTTCACTCATATGCTGGTGCGCGGCGATCTGGGCGAGAGTCAGCGGCTTTTCCACGTTATCGCGCAGCCACGCGAACAGCGGCTCCATCGACGTCGTGCGGCCGACGAGAAGGGAGTCCTTGACGAACTGTGCCTGGCCACCGGAACGCTGTGGCGCGCTGACCAGGACCCTGCTCATATCGTTGGCCGCGACCTGCCCGCGGTCCAGCGCCAGAAGGTGTAACGCCATGTCCATCGCAGCCATCCGGCCCGCGGAAGTGTGTACCCGGCCGTCATCGACGTAGAGCCGGTCGATATCGAGGCGTACCCGAGTAAAGGCTCGGCGGAACTCTGCGGCAAGCAGCCAATGCGTTGTCGCCGTGCGGCCGTCGAGCAGGCCCGCCTGGCCGAGAATGAAGGCACCGCTGCAGGTCGACACAATCCGCGCCCCCGCTTCATAGGCATCACGCAACGCTTCCAACACCTCGGCGTCGCGCGCCTCCAGGGGCTCGACCACACCGGGTACGACGACAGTGTCGGCATCACGTGCCACGTCGAGCGGAGCAAGGTCGCCGAAGTCGATCCCGCTGGGCAGCACCTGCCGCTGGCTGGCGCCACACAACACGACCTCGTACGGAGAGGGCTGATCGATGCCCATCACCTCCGCCAGCATGCCGGCCGGCTGACCGAACACGGTCTTCACCACATAGACGCCCAATGCAATGGTGTCGGGAAGAATCACCACCGCCACGACGTGCTTGTCTCGCCCCCGCGAGGTGTGCGGTGTCTTGCCGCCGGTACCAAAGGCAACGTCAGGAATGTTGGCGAGATTCATGTGTCAACCCCTCATCCGGATAGCGACTTCCACCTAACAAGTCCTGCCGTGGACGGACTATTCCGCCGGTGCGGGTTGGCGACAGTTCGTGACGAGCGGGCTCCGACGCATGGGCCTCCTCGCGCCACTGAAACGCAACGCGGATCTGTCCTGCAGCCACGGACACGATGTGCGAGTGGATCTCGCAGTGGCTGCAGAGTAGATCGGCGGGCTGGCAGTATTACGGCGTGACCGCGGCCAGTTCCCCGTCCGGTGCCGGCCGATTCGCGCCGAGCCCGTCGGCGGACCTGCACATCGGGAATCTGCGCACCGCGGTACTGGCCTGGCTGTTCGCCCGCTCGACGGCGCGGCGATTCCTGGTTCGCGTCGAGGATCTCGACGATCGCACCTTCGACGACGTCGCGGAGCGTCAGATCGCCGACCTGGCCGCCATCGGAGTGACCTGGGACGCCGAACCCGAGTACCAGACCGCACATTCCGCTCGCTACACCGCAGCGATCGATGACCTGGCCGCCCGCGGGTTGGTCTACGAATGTTATTGCAGCAGAAGGGAAATCCTGCAGGCCCCGCGCGCCCCGCACGCACCCGAGGGCGCGTATCCGGGGACCTGCCGCGACCTGACGGATGCCCAGCGCGCCGAACGCCGCGCGACCGGCCGCCCACCGGCGCTCCGATTACGTTCCGGGACAACCGAATACACCGTCACGGATCTGCTGCACGGCACCTACACCGGGGTGGTGGACGATCTGGTGCTGCGCCGCGGCGACGGGGTGCCGGCCTACAACCTGGCGGTCGTCGTCGACGACGCGGCCCAGGGTGTCGACCAGGTGGTCCGCGGCGACGACCTGTTGGCCTCCGCACCCCGGCAGGCCTACCTCGGCACCCTGCTGGGGCACCGGCCGCCGGTGTACGCGCACGTGCCCCTGGCCCTCAACACCGACGGCAAGCGATTGGCCAAGCGCGACGGCGCGGTGACGCTGGCCGAACTCGGGGTCCCGACAGCGCTGCGCCTGATCGCGGATTCGCTCGGCTACCGCGCCGACACCGTCGACGGCATGCTCGCCGAGTTCGACCCGGCGCGACTCCCGCGCGAACCGTGGGTCGACCGGCCCCGCTGATGGCAAGGTGTGCAGCATGTCTCCCGCCGTACGTGAGGCCGACGTCATCGTCGTCGGCGCCGGCCTGTCCGGTCTGATCGCTGCCCGCACCCTGATCGCCGCCGGCCTGCAACCGTTGGTCCTCGAGGCCGACGACCGGGTGGGCGGTCGGATCCTGACCGAGGAGGTGGCCCCGGGCCTTCCCGTCGAGATCGGCGCCCAGTGGATCGGCGACACCCACCGCCGGATGTTCGCACTGGCCGCCGAACTGGGTGTGGAGACATTCGCCCAGTACGACCAGGGCGAGACCTCGTACGAGTTGGTGGGCTCGGGAGTGCTGCGGGAGAACACCTTTCACGAACGTTTCGCCGACGATCTGGCAGAGCTGGAGAAGGTGCTGCGCAGGCTCGACGAACTGGCCGCCGAGGTCCCCACGGACGCACCGTGGTCGGCCCCGCACGCCGCGGAATGGGACGCCATCACCGCCGGATCCTGGTATGACGCACAAGGACTTTCGCCGGTGGCCCGCGAACTGTTGGAGATCTGCACGGTGGGCATCCTGGCGGTGCCGACCGTCGAGGTGTCCTTCCTGCACCTGCTCTTCACCATCCAGACCTGCGGGGTCACCTCCGAGCTGTTCGCCGAGTCCGAGGGCGGCGCGCAGACCACCCGGTTCGTCGGCGGCACCGCCGAGATCCCCAACCGGCTGGCCGCCCTCATCTCCGAGCACATCGTGCTGGGCGCCCCGGTGCAGCTGATCGAGCACAGCGCCGACCGTGTCACGGTGCACTGCCGGGGCGGGTTGGTGGCGCGCGGACGGCGGGTGATCGTGGCGATCTCTCCGACGCTGGCCGGCCGGATCATGTACGACCCCCCGCTGCCCGGCACGCGCGATCTGCTCACCCAGCGGCTGCCCAACGCGTCGGCGATGAAGGCGTTCTTCGTCTACGACGAACCGTTCTGGCGGGCCGACGGCCTCAACGGCCAGGTGATCTCCGATGTCGGGCCGGCCCGGATGTCCAACGACACCTGCATGCCCGGCGACGATCACGGCGTGATCCTGCTGTTCCTGGAGGGCGAGCAGGCCCGGACCTTCGGCCGGATGCCGCAGGAGGACCGCCGCGACCTGCTGGCGGCCGAACTGGTTCGGCACTTCGGTCCCCGGGCCGCCCGTCCCGAGCTGTACACCGATGGCGAGTGGTCCGAGCGGCAGTGGACGCGTGGCTGCTACAACACCAATTTCGGACCGCTGGTGTGGACGCACTTCGGTGCCGCACTCGCCGAACCCATCGGCGTGATCCATTGGGCCTCAACGGATACCGCGGACCAGTGGAGCGCGTACATGGAGGGCGCGGTGGAGGCGGGCGAACGGGCCGCGCACGCCGTGATCGCCGAACTCACACCGTGACGGGCAGCGCCACCATCCCCCGCAGGGTGACGTTCGGTTTGTAGGCCGGCTCGGCCGCCAGCCGCGCCTGCGGGAATCTCGCCGCCAACGCCGTCAGCGCCATCACGGCCTCCAGCCGGGCCAGCGGGGCACCCAGGCAGAAGTGCGGGCCCAGCCCGAACGCCAGGTGCCGGATGGCGCCACGGTCGGGGTCGAACCGGTCCGGGTGGTCGTAGCTGGCCGGATCCCGCTGCGCGCCGGCCAACAGCAGCATCATGATGTCGCCCTTGGGCACGTGCACGCCGCCGACGGTCATGTCCTCGGCGGCCACCCGACTGGTCATCTGGACCGGCGGGTCGAATCGCAACGTCTCCTCGACGACAGCGGCCGCCCGGCCGGGATCGTCGACCAGCGCCGACCACTGAGCCGGATCGCGCAGCAGCGCCAGCACCGCATTGGCGATGAGGTTGACCGTCGTCTCATGCCCGGCGATCAGCAGCAGGTTGCACGTGGCGACGATCTCCTCCGCGCTGAGGTGGTCGCCGTCCTCCTCCGCGGCGATCAACGCCGAGATGAGGTCCTCACGCGGTGCTTCCCGGCGCTGTCCGATCAGGTCGCGCAGGTAGCCGCGCAGCCACAACCCGGCCTGCACCCGGTCATCGAAGTCGTCGGACACCTGCCCGGTGAACGCGACGAACGGATCCAGGCCCTGCGCCAGCAACGCCGACGCGCGGCTGAACTGCGGCTCGTCCTCCATCGGCACGCCGAGCAGCCGGCAGATGACCGCCACGGGCAGCGGATAGGCCAGATCGGCAATCGCGTCAAAGGTTGTCGGGGTGCTGCCGATATCCGCGAGCAATCCCTCGACCAGGGCGGCGATCTCGGGTTCGAGCGCCTTGACCACCCGGGGCGCGAACGCCTGCTGGGCGAGCTTGCGCAGGCGCGTGTGATCCGGCGGGTCCAGGAACAGGAATCCCGGCTCACCCAGCGGGCGGACCGCCTGGCCGCTGGCGACCGCCTGCTGGGTCACGGTGGCCTTCATCCGATCGCTGGCCGACATCGGGTGCCGCAGGATCTCGTCGCAGGAATCGAAGTCGGAGAACACCACGAGGTGCATGGCCGGTAGCTCCAGCACGCCGTGTTCGCGGATCTGCGCGTAGAGCGGATAGGGGTCGGATCGGCTGGCCGGGTCCAGCAGCCGCACGAGCAGCTCCTGCGGATCGGTGACGGCGGTCATGACTCCAGTGTGCCTGCCCGGGCCGAGCACCCGGATTCCGCGCTTTCCCTGCGGACGACGCTCGCCGCCCGCACAGTGGTGGGGTGACGGACACCGCGGTATCGGTCGTCGATGCCCACATCCACCAATGGGACCCCTACACCACGCCGCGGGTGACCTCGACGGCCGCCAAGATCCTGCGCCGCGCACCGATACTCGCACCGGCGCTGCGGCGAATGTTCCCGCGCCCGGTCCGCGACTTCGTCGGCGATCCGCAATACGTGCTCGCCCCCTACCTGCCCGCGGACTACCGCGCCGACGGCGCCCCGGCCGGCGTCGGAACCGTGGTGCACGTCGAAGCCGGTTGGCACGCAAAGGATCCCCTGGGCCCGGCCGAGGAGACCCGCTGGATCGCCCGGCTCCCTTTCGGCCTCGGCGGCGCACCGGCGCTGGGTGCCATCGTCGTCCACGCCGACCCGACGCAGCCGACATTCGGTGCACTGCTGGACGCCCACCTGGCCGCGAGCCCGCTCGTTCGCGGGGTTCGTTGTATGGCCGCACACAGCGACGACCCCGGCATCATGGACTGGAACCCGGCCGCACACCTGTACACGGATCCGGCGTTCCTGCGTGGCTTCGCCGCCCTCGCGGAGCGCGATCTGAGCTTCGACATGTGGGCGTACGCGCACCAGCTGCCCGATGCGCTGGTCCTGGCGCGCGAGTACCCCGACACCTCTTTCGTCCTCGACCACTACGGCACACCGGCGGGCGCGTTCGGCCCCGCCGGACGCGCGACCGGGACCGACGCCGCGACACGGCGCGACATCGTGGCACGGTGGCGCGACGACATCGCGGCACTCGCCGGACTACCCAACGTCGTCGCCAAGCACAGCGGCCTGGGCATGCCGGTGCTCGGCCTGGGGCCGGTTCCGTATCCGCAGCGGCGCGACGCCGCGGCACCGTTGATCACGCACCTGCAGTCCTCGTTCGGCCCGGAGCGCACGTTCTGGTCCTCGAACTTCCCGATGGACAAGCCCAATATTTCTCTGGCACAGAGTGTTTCGCTGCTGCGCGACGTGCTCGGCGACCAGTTCGACGAGTCCCGCATCCTGCGGGACAACGCGCGCCGGGTCTACCGGGTGGCCGTGCCGTAGTAGCGGCCCAGGGTGTGCCCGCGCAGTTCGTCGAATTCGCCGGCGGTGATCGACGCCCGGATCTGGTCGACCAACCGGATGATGAACCGCTCGTTGTGGATGGTGCAGAGCGTCGCGGCCAGGATCTCCTTGGCCTTGAAGAGATGGTGGACATAGGCGCGCGTGTAGTTGGCGCAGGTGTAGCAGTCGCATTCGGGATCCAGCGGCGTGAAGTCCCGCTTGTACCGCGCGCCGGTGACGTTGTACCGGCCGGTGACCGAGTAGATGGCGGCGTTGCGGGCCACCCGGGACGGCGACACGCAGTCGAACGTGTCGGCGCCGGCGGCGACGGCCGCGAACAGGTCGTCGGGTTCACTGATGCCCAGCAGGTGCCGCGGTTTGTCCTCGGGCAACTCGTCGGTCACCCAGCCGACGATGGTCGCGAGGTTCTGCTTCTCCAGGGCTCCCCCGATGCCGTAGCCGTCGAAGCCGTTGCCGTCGTCGTCCGCCAGCGACACCAGCCCTCGGGTCGCGGCCCGGCGCAGATCCTCGTACTGCGCGCCCTGCACCACCCCGAACAGGGCCTGATACGGCTTGCCGGCGCGTTCGAGCGTCAACCGCCGGTGCTCGGCCAGGCACCGCACCGCCCAATCATGGGTCCGCTGCACCGACTGTTCCTGGTAGCCGCGAGTGTTGACCAGCGTCGTGAGTTCGTCGAACGCGAAGATGATGTCGGCGCCCAGTTGGTGCTGGATGCCCATCGACACCTCCGGGGTGAACCGATGGGTCGAACCGTCCAGGTGTGAGGTGAACGTCACGCCGTCGTCGTCGACCCGCGCGAGACGGTCCTTGCCCTTGGCGATGATGTCGTCGGCCTGCACCCGCTCGGTGTCCATCGCGAGCACCTTGCGGAAACCCGAGCCCAGGGAGAGCACCTGGAACCCGCCGCTGTCGGTGAACGTCGGCCCGGACCAGTTCATGAAGGCGCCCAGGCCGCCGGCCTCGTCGACGACATCGGGACCGGGCTGCAGGTAGAGGTGGTACGCGTTGGCCAATACCGCTTGGGCACCAAGGGATTTCATGGTCTCCGGCAGGACGGCCTTGACCGTGGCCTTGGTGCCGACGGCGATGAACGCCGGGGTCTGGATATCGCCGTGCGGCGTGTGGATGACCCCGGTGCGGCCGCGGGTGCCGGGCAGGCGCTCGCCCACCGTGAAGAAGTCCGCCACGTCAGGTATTCAACCCGATGCCCGGCCGTTTCCCGACCGGCGCCGCGCCGGTCGGCCCACCCGCAGCACCGGCCAGCCGTGTTCGGTCGCCGCCGCGGCCAGCCCGGGGCGCGGGTTGACCGGCCGCGGATTGCCGACCTCGAGCATGAGCGGTAGATCCTCGGCGCCGTCGGCGTAGAAGTAACTGTGCTGCAGCTCAACGTCATTGGCCGCGCAGAAGTCCGTGACGGCCTGCGCCTTGCGTCGGCCCCAGATGATCGGCCGGATGATCGCCCCGGTCAGCCGACCGTCGGCGTCGACGTCGAACCGATTGCAGATGACGTGCGGGATGGCCAGTGCGGCCGCGATGGGCGCGGCGTGCATGGTCATCGCCGACGAACACATCACCAGGGTGTGACCGGCCTGCCGATGCGCGGCGACGACGTCCCGCATCTCGGCGTGCACGCGGGATTCGATGCGCTGCACATAGAGCCGGCTGCCCAGTTCGTGCAACTCGTCCAGCGACTCACCGCGCAGATAACCGCCGGCGCGGGACAGCAGATGCTCGAACCGCATCCGGCCGAATCGGTAGCGCAGCGCCGCCTCGAGCGTTCCGGTCAGCTCACCGAGCCGGGCCTGCCGGTGCCGGATCCGGTGCCCGAGATGGACCGCGGCGGTGAACCCCTGCACCAACGTGCCGTCGAGGTCGAAGAACGCCCCGACACGTGCGCCCGTCGGTCCGGCGAGGATCTCGGCGGGGATGTCCGGGATGGCCTCCATTGCCGCTGAATCTACCGGCGACCGACCTGCCCGGCTGCGGCCGGAGCGCGGGGGCGATACTCGACACCATGAAATCTGCTCTGGTTCTCGGTCTGACGTCTGCGGCCGTGGTCGCTTCCCTCGCCGGTTGCTCGGCCGCCAAGGACGGTGCCGACCACGCCACGTCGACGGCGGGATCGGCGGCCACCAGCAGCGCCGTCGCAGGATCCGAGACCAGCGCACCTGCTGGTGCGCCCGCGACCCCGGCCGCACCAGGCGCCAAGCCGGGAACGGGCCACGTCTCGCTCAACAACGCCGACCTGGGCGCCGAGGCCGCGGTGACGTGCGAGACCGCATCTGGCGTGGTCACCGTCACCATCGAGTCGAACCCCAAGACCACCCTGGTCGTCACCGACGAGGCCAGTCCGGCGATCCAGACGGTCACCATCGGCGAACTGGGCTCCGGCCCGTCGCTGGCCTATGTGAACGGCGTTTCCGGGAAGGTCGAGGCCACCCGCACCGGCAGCACCTTCACGGTCAGCGGAACCAGCACCGGAGCGACGGCCGACGCACCGGACAAGCCCATCGACCTTCCGTTCGACATTGCGGCCACCTGCCCCTGACCGGACGGCTACATTCATCGCGTGAACAGGTTCTTCGTTGGGGCAGTGGTCGGACTGGCCGCGGTGGCCGGGTGTTCGTCGCACACGGCGCCTCCCCCACCCACGCCGGCCGGCTCACTGACCGCCGGCACCGCCCGCATCACGGTCAACGACGACGACCTCGGGGAGTTCCACGCGGTCCAGTGCACGCCCGCCGGCGCCTACCTGACCATCAGCACCGGCAACGATCAGCAGGGCAGCACCGCGGTGATCTCCAACGCCGACGGTCTGGTCGCCAAGTCGGTCAGCCTCCGCGATCTGGCCAATTTCACGGGCAGCTTCAACGAGGGCCTCGGCGGTAAGGCGGACGTATCGCTGTCCGGGTCGACATACACCATCACGGGCACTGCCGACGGTTTCGCCACCGACAAACCCAGCTTCCGGTCCAGCGGCACCTTCACCATCAAAGCCGCCTGCTGACCTGCAGCGATCAGCCGGCTGCGGGCCATCAGCGGCCGATCAGACTACACCCAGTTTCGCTATTCGGCGTCCGTTCGGATCGCGACGAACCATACTTCTCCGTGAAGTCCGACGGCGTCGTCGGGCACCAAAAAAAGGAGATGCAGGGGTGAAGCAAGCTTTCGTGCTCACGGTGGGCGGGGCGGCCATCGTGTTCAGCAGCCTCGTCGGCTGTTCCAGCAACAAGTCGGTCAGCGACGCGACCTCCTCGGCCAAGGAGACCGCCAAGAGCGCCGCCTCCGAGGCCAGCAGCGCGGTGACGTCGGCCACCGACGCCGTCAAGGGCAACCCCGAGGCCGGCAAGGCCAAGGTCAGCATCGACGGCCAGGACCAGAATGTCGAGGGCACCGTGGTGTGCACCGCGATGGGCGGAAACGTCCAGATCGCGATCGGCAACGCGACCACCGGTATCGGCGCCCAGCTCACCGAGGGTGACTCGCCGGCCGTGAAGCAGGTCGGACTGGGCAACGTGAACGGCGTCGCCCTCGGATTCACCGAAGGCGCCCCGGGCGGGGAGGCCACCGCCACCAAGGACGGCAACACCTACACCATCAAGGGCACCGCGACGGGGGTCGACATGGCCAACCCGATGCAGCCCATGACCAAGCCGTTCGAGATCGCGGTCACCTGCCCGTAGTTCTCGCACGACGTTCCCGACCGAGGGCGGCACCCACTGCGGGTGCCGCCCTCGGCACGTTCAGGCCAGCCGCTCGCACAGCCGGTCGAGGAAAACCGTTTGCGCCGCAAGGAGTTTGACCCGGGCGACCTCCAACCGCACCCATTCGACACGATCCACCTCCGGGAAATCCCGGAGCCGGCCGGAACCGCGCGGCCACTCCAATTCGACTGTGTTGCTATGCGTTTCGGTCACGTCCAGGTCGGCGGCCACCGCGAAGGCGGTCACCACCTTGCCAGCCGACTGCCGGATCTCACCGAGGTCGACGCGTTGCCCGTCGGGCACCGGCAGACCCAACTCCTCGGCGAATTCGCGCCTGGCCGCCTGCCACGGATCCTCGTCATCGGTGTATTCGCCCTTGGGGATGCTCCATGCGCCGTCGTCCTTGCGGGCCCAGAACGGGCCTCCGGGATGGACGATGAGCACCTCGAGGTCGGTGCCCGTACCGCGATGGAGCAGCACTCCCGCACTGCGCCTGGGCATCTCAGACGCCGAAGGCGCGCTCGAGGTCGGCCAACGAATCCTCGAGGTGGCCCAGTAGCCGCTGCAGATGCGGCACGCTGCGCCGGCAGCCGATCAGCCCGAAGTCCAGATTCTTGTCATTGCTCACCAGGGTGATGTTCAGCGCCAGGTTGTCCATCACGATGGAGACCGGATAGTCCCCCGACATCCGCGCGCCGCACCAGTACATCGGCTGCCGCGGCCCGGGCACGTTGGAGATCACGACGTTGAACGGCGGTGGCGCCGCGGCGACGTAGCCGGGGACGGCGCCCAGACCCAGCGGGGCGATCATCAACGCGGACAGGGCCAGCGCCTCCGTCCTCGGCAGGGAGGCGAACACTTCCTTGTTGCCGCGCATCGACGCGCTGATGGCCTCGAGACGGTGGCCCGGATCCTCGACGTCGGTGGCCAGGCTGCAGAGCACGGTGCCGACCATGTTCCCGCCAGCGCTGCTGTCCCCGTCGGAGCGCATGTTCACCGGGACCATCGAGATCAGCGGGGCGTCGGGCAGTGCGTTCTGCTCGATCAGGTAGGCCCGCAGCGCCCCGGCGCACATCGCGAGCACCACGTCGTTGACGGTGACCCCCGCCGCCGCCTTGACGCGCTGGATCCGTTCGAACGGCCACGACTGCGCGGCGAACCGCCGGGCTCCGCCGATCTTGACGTTGAACATCGTCCTGGGTGCGGTGAACGGCAATGTCAACTGCTGCTCGATCAGCGCCGCATTGGCGAGTTTGACCGTCGAGGGAGCCAGGCCCGCAACGGATCCCACCGTTCCGGCGATCGTGCGCAGCAATCCCGGACCCTCCACCGCGGGCCTCTTGGAGGTCCTCGCCGGCAGGGCCCACGGCACCCGCAGTTCGGTGTCGTCGGGATCGTCCGAGAGCGCCCGCATGGTGAGCTTGAGCGCCGACACCCCGTCGACCAGCGAGTGATGCATCTTGGTGTACACCGCGAACCGGCCCTCGGGCAGGCCCTCGATGACGTGGGCCTCCCACAGCGGGTGGTGCCGGTCGAGCAGCGTGCTGTGCAGCCGAGAGATCAGCTCGAGCAGATCACGGATCCGGCCGGGTGTGGGCAGCGCCGACCGCCGCAGGTGGTAGCTGACGTCGACGTCGTCGTCGACCGTCCAGCCGATGTTGGCGATCCCGCCGAGCAGCGTCGCCGGACGCTTGCGGAACATCGGCGAGAAGTCGGTGAGCGCGGTCACCTGCTCGTAGAGCTCGTGCACGAAGCCGTCCGGGCCATTGGCGGGTGGGTCGAACAGTTGCAACGCGCCGACGTGCATCGGGTGCTCGCGGGACTCGCCGATGAGGAAGATCGAGTCCGTCGGGGACAGCAGTTCCATGCGTCATTCCTACCCGCCCGGGGCGCCACCGAGGTCCGCTTCGATCAGGAGGTGACGAACCGCTCTCGATAGACGGCCAGCCGGCGACCGACGGCATCGGCGTCCAGACCGAGATCCTCGGCGTTGTACCGGACGCCGCCGTGCCGGCCGCGGGGATGCTCGGTGCGGAACTGCGTCATCGCCGCGCGCGCCTGCGCGGTCAGCGGCTGACCGGCCAGCTCGTAGATCCGGGCGATGGTGCCTTCCTCGTCGGCCATGAAGTCAGTGAACCGGACGTCGATCGACTGTCCGGCCGGCAGCAGGTCGCGGTCACGCAGGCAGCCGCCCAAGAGGTCCCCGGCCCGGTCGAGCCAGTACCGGGAGATCGCCACGGGGTCGGGATGATCGTTGGCCATCCGCGACGCGTAGCTGATCATCGTTGCCATCGACAACGTCACCTCGACCGGATCCCGATGCGTCACAATGAAAGTCGCATCCGGAAAGGTATTCAGCAGGGTGGGGAACTGCTCGAGATGCTGGGGGGATTTCAGCAGCCACCGGCCGCCCGCGTCGGGGCGCAGCCACTGCATGGCCCGCAGCTGCATCTTCATGTGCTGGTACGACGCGGACTGGTCGTGGGCCTTGTAGTGCGCGGCGAAACTCGGGATCCGGTACGTGGTTTCGAACAGCATGCCGGAGATGTCGTTGGCGAGGAGCTGGATCTCCTCGTGCGCGTGATCGACGGTCATATCGTGCATCCGCTTGAACTCGGGCATCGAGGTGTTCACGATGTCCAGACCGGCCGCGCAGCGGTCCCGCCGCGCCTGTTCGCCCGGCTCGTCCGGCGCCGGGAAGGGTTCCAGACTCTCCCAGTAGGACAGCTGCCGCAGGTCCGGATCGGCGGCCATCAGGTTGTGCAGGTGCGTCGTGCCCGTGCGGGGCAGTCCGCAGATGATGATGGGCCGTTCGATCGGGATGTCCGCGATCTCCGGGTGATCGGTGAGCAGCGCCTGCAGCCGCAGCCGGTTGATCAGGTTGCCCACCAGTTGCTCGAAGACCATGGCCACGCCGGTATCCGACAGGCCCGCCTCGGTCCGCAGCGCGGTGCACAGGATGTCGAGCCGCTCCCGGAACGCCGGGTCCCCGAAATCGCTCAGGCCGGTGCGCGCCGTGGCCGCCTCCCGCAGCGCCTCGGGTTCCAGGCGCAGGGTCGCGCCGTAGCCGGCCAGCCCATCGCGGATCGGTTGGGACGCTTCGGGGTACACCGGATCGGCCAGATCGGTCAGCCGGATATCGGCCGGCCGGGTGCTCACTGCACGTCCTTGACGTCCACGACGCGACACTGGGGCCGGGCCGGGGTCGCCTCGGGCAGGAACCAGCGCAACCAGATCAGCCCCTTGCCGCGGCCGGCCGTCGACACCCAGTTCGGGTGGCCGGGGTCGGATGGGCTGACGACGACGCGCCAGGAGCCGTCGGGTTCGTACTGCACCTCGGTGCCGTTGATGGTCACCCGTTCCCGCCGGAAGTCGTAGGTGTGCAGGAACGGATTCCACAGGCACAGGTTCCAGAACACGCAGTCCGGCGAGGTGCCCTCGATGATGAGCGCCTGATCCGGGCCCAGTTCGTAGCAGCCCATTGCGTAGGCGGCGTCGCCGGCCGCCCAGCCGTAGGTCTGGCTGGGCACCGGGTACGGTTCGGCGATCTCGTTGGGCGGGTTCAGGTTGATCGGCACCATGTTGAACTGCTCGCGCAGCCAGGTCCGGGCCGCCCGCAACCGCCGGTCCAGATCCTCGGGAGAGTCGTTGCGGCGCAACGGCGGATCGACGGTCCGAACCTTCCAGACCGGCCGCCGGTCGGTGTCGCGGGCGGTCACATAGTCGCGGGTGATACCGACCACCGCGTCGGGTTCGAGCTTCAGCCACGGGCCGGGCTGGGGATCGGGGCTCATGGTGAACGAGAAGTTCCCGTCGGCGTCGAATTCGAGTTGCCGGTCGTTGAGAGTGCCGACGATCCGGTCGCTGTAGCGGCCGTCGTCGGGGCCGCCGTAGACCGTCATCGACAGGTACACCGCGTCGCCGCGGTTGCCGCTGACGTGGTAGGTCCGGGCCGGGTCGACGGGCATGCACTGGTAGTAGGCATCGGAGTTGTCACCGCCCCACTTCAGGTAGGGCCCGATGACGTCGGACAGGATCGGATCGTCCTTGTCGGCCCAGACATAGGTGTCCACGGCGACCCGCAGCAGGGAGAAGCCCAGCCGGTAGCCATCGAGCAGATCCTGTTGCGGCAGAGGGGGATCCGCCTCGCGTAGCTTCTGTTCGAAGGCGCGCAGCTCGTCGAGCAGTTCGTTGTAGGCCTGGGTCAGATCCGTCATGGCTTGTCCCTTCTGATGGCTCCCTGCAGGATCAGCGAGCACAGTTCCTCGATGAGGTCGGTGGTGTCGGTCCGGTGCTGGACCTGGACGGCGAAGAAGGCCGATCCGATGAGCAGTTCGTAGAGCGTGCCGATCTCCAGGTCCGCACGCAACGCCCCCGCGTCGATGCCGCGCCGGGCCAGTGCAGTGAATGCCCCGCGGGTCTGCTCGTCCAGTAGCTGCTGGGTCCGGATCTGCAACTCCGGATCGCGGGCCCGGTCGGCCAGGATCCCCAGCGCGGCGGCCCGTACCACCGGTTCACCCCAGAATTCGACTGTGCCACGGACGAACTCGCAGATCTCGGCCTCGATCCCCCCGGCGCCGATCGGCATCCGGTCACCCGGTTCACCGAAGGCCGCGTCGAACACCACGTGCGCCTTGGATGGCCAGCGGCGGTAGATCGTGGGCCGGCTGACGCCGGCCTCCTTGGCGATGGCGTCAATGGACACCTGGTCGTAGCCATCGCGGGCGAGCAGGTGCCGGGTGGCGGCCATGATCGCGTCGTCAGTGCGCGGGTCACGCGGTCGTCCGCGTCCCGTGTCACCATTGGTCACGCGATTATATTTACAATACGTAACGTAATTAGGTCAAGGGTTACTTCTTCGGACGCACACCCACTGCCCGGTAGACCAACAGGGGATCCACAGCGCACCAGAGCTGCGTCGACGGCAGGTCCCCCAGCAGGTCATCGGTGATCGCGTGTCTGTACTTCAGGCTCATCGAGCCACTGAACGCCGGGTCGACCGCGTGCAGCGCGACGTCCAGGAGCAACCCGTCCGGACCGATCGTCACCCGGCCCGCTCCGCGCGGTACGTACCAGGGCGAGTCGATCGCCATCAACCGGGGGTCGGCACCGGTGGGTAGCGTGGCGACCACCCGGGTGGCGGTCAGGGCGAAGGCGCCGCGAAAGCGGGTGGCGCTGGCCGACGAGAACACTCCCGGTACGTGGCCGCTGAAATGCCGTACCACAGAGGCCCTTTCGGCCATCACGAGGACGTGCTCCCGGGCCAGCTGATCCTGGATCTCGGCCGGGAACCTCGACGTGGACCACCAGTTCCGCCAGAAGCCGGACACGTCAGATGCGGTGGGGCTCAGCCGCCGAGGCCGTCGGCGATCTTCTTGGCCTGCTTGCCGGCGACGTCGAGCACGAACTCCTGCGGCACCGGATCGCCGGCGGCACTGTCGAATTCGAGTGTGGTGAAGGCCGGCCCCTGCGTGAACAGCAGGACGGTCACCTCCTTGGCGCCGTCGGGCGACTTACCCGCGACGATCACCGAGTCCGTTCCGATCGACGCCGATGCGGGGGTGCCGCCGACGACCGAACTACCGAGGGCGGCCTTGGCGCCCTGCAGTGCGGTTGCCGCACCCGCGGCGTCGGGCAGGACCAGGATGGTGTCGCCGATCTCGCGGGTGTCGCCACCGTTGGAGAACACCGTGGCCACCCCGTCCGCACCCGCCGGGTTCATGGTGGGCTCCTGGGCGGTGAACGTGTCGCCCGGTGCCACGATGTCGGCCGCGTCGATCAACAGCTTGCTGCGATCGGCGGCCGCGGCGGTCGGCGACGCCTTGCTCGTGGCCGCCGCACTGGTCGACTCGGACTTGGCCGAGGAGGTGGATGACGCCGGTGCTTCTGACTTTCCACCGCATCCGGCGGTCAACAGGGCCGCAGCCGCAACTGCCGCCACCGCCGCCTTCGGGCCGATGTTCATGCGTGTTCTCCTCGGGATCTCAGGACGGACGAGCAATCGGCGAACGGTAGACAGGGCGAATTGGAACGGAATTGGAGGGACGTCGTTCGCTGCCGAAGAGCAGCACGGGGGAGCTCCGGATGGCTCGTCGCCGTTGCATTCCGCCGCGGAAGAACACCTGGGAGACCCCCATTGAAATAGCCCCTCACCTGCGTGGACAGGTTCGGGGCTATGGCGGTGGCGGAGGGATTTGAAGCATAAATCGGGTGCTGGTTGACCAGGCCATGTACGCCTGAACAGCGGATGTGAATCAACGGCGATCACCCGAAGTATCTGTAACTGTGGGCAAAATGTGGGCACATGGTGGGTCACGCACCGCGACCGACGAATAGCCCGCACCCGTTCTTCGAAATCGTCAGCCCTTGGGACATCCGGGTGCGAAGATGTGCCGCATGAGGGCGGGGACAGTAATGGTGGCGACGTTAACGGCAGCGGTGCTCACGCTGGTCGGCGGTTTCGTGGCCGGGACACCGGTTGCCCGGGCCGACAACCGGTGCACGAATCAGATCGACTACGCGGGTGACCTTCGATCCAATGCTGAGATCAACTCGATCGGCGCCCTGACTGGCCAGTGCCCGCTACCGATGTCTCAGGAGTACGGACTGCCGGGATTAGTCAGCGGCGCAGTAGAAGGTGCTCCGTGTGCCAACTTCGAGCGATTCCAGTTTGGACAGACATCGACTGGCGCACAAATGATCTGCTCTGCACAAGGCGACGGGACTGGAAAATGGGTGCGTGCTATCGGCGTGATCGGTGTTCGCCAGGTGGGTGCACCGTGCATCGGTGAGCAACAGTATGGGGCGCAGTCGCCACAGGGCCAGCCTCTGGTGTGCGACTCCCAAACTGGGTGGCAACCGAACTGAAGTGCCGGTACCGCACATCGATGCGGTCCACGTCTTGGGCGACGCTCAACGTCAGGTACGGATTACCGGTCTTCTCCCGCCAGCGCACCAGCAGTCGGTCATCGGCGTTCATCTGCGTCAACTCCTTGGTCCCACGTCCTGCGGTACGGGCGGACGACACTCAGGGCAGGCACGTCCGTAGGTGTAGCCACCGTGGGTTCCAGGTGGTTCGGATTCGTTACCCGCCCGAGGACCCGCCGGTACTGGTAACGCCCACACCGGTCATAGCCCCAGTGCCAGCCGTTGTCGTCGTCCACGGTTCAACCCCCATCGCCAAGCCCCAGGATGTCAGTACCCGGTGACACCATCACCGGGTGAATGGACCCAGTCTGCTCGAACTGACCCTGTTCGTGGCCGATGTTGACCGCTCGTTCGCCTTCTACACGGCGTTGGGCGTCGACCTGTTTCTCGTCGAAGAACCAGGACACCCACGGCATTACGACGGTGCACTCGGGAATACCGCTGTTCAGATCTATCCGGCAGATGACCGACCAGCCACCACGGTTCAGCTCGGATTCCGTGTTCCCGATATCGCCGCAATCGCCCATCGACTCGACGGCGTCGGCGTTCTTTATGAGCTACCGCTGCGACATCGGCTGACCACCCGGGACCCCGACGGGAATCGGGTTCATTTGAGTCAGCTTCGTGACAATATGCAGGACTAGCTGCTGCGGTAGAACCGGGGGGACGGATGCAGTTCGACATCGAGTTGATTGCCCGCGAAGTGGACACATTCCGGCAGAAGATCGGCGAGGACTATGAGGTCGAGGTCGACCTCGACCGGCATGCACTTCCCTTTCTGCGAAAAGTTGTCGAGAAGATGGGCCAGAACCGCCCGGCGGGCTTCGACCCGCTCGACCAGCACCTGTCCAACGCGGAGGTTTTCCGAGCAGCAGTGATGTCGTTGGGCAGCAGCATGCGCGATTGGGCAGTTTTCAAACGCAGGGCCGACGCGGCGAACCTCGACGAGGTCCTCCACCACTACGACCCCGCCGCCGTCGCCGACGACGTTGACCGCGCAGCGTTGGAATCCATCTTCTACGGACTGACCGCCAGAACCGACATCGACGCAATCATCAAGTGGGCGCATCGATTAGCCGCCGATGACGACTACTACGCCACCATCTGCGACGTCGGCAACGCTTTCAACGACCTCAACGGCGCCCCGTTAGACCCAGCGCACCTTATGCCGTGTGTCGTGTCGTACTTCGTCAATCCGACAGTCAGGTGGCCGGGCAACGAGTACCTGACACGCGCCGCGGTCGTCCCCGTGGCCGAACGCAAAGTCCCGGGGATGTCCCACGCCCTCGGCAGTGAGTTTCTTCGAAATCTGGGCTGGCCCGGCTTCAAACCCGATGTACACATTGTTGGATTGCTCAACACGTGGGTGGAGCACGATGAACTATCAGCGTTGGCTGCGACCGCGGGTTTCGAGCGGCTGTTGATGCTCATCAAACAGCGCAATCAGCCAGTCCAGAATTACCTTCGGTACACCCTCGCCGGGGTGGCACTGACGCCAGAGCACATGACCTACACCGAGACCGACAACCTGCTGTGGATGTTCGGCCACTACGTCGGCTCCAAACAGGCCAAAAAGACAGCCGATGACGGACGGCCATTCGTCTCGTGAATCGCCTGGGTGCAAGGACGTCGAACGATCCGCTGTTGTCCGCCCCGCGCTGTATAAAGTTCCGTTCAGTTCCATGTTGACGAGGGTGAAGGGGCGCAGAGGGTGATCACCGGCGAGTTGAAGAGCAAGGTCGACCGGGTGTGGGACGCCTTCTGGTCCGGCGGCATCTCCAACCCCCTGGAGGTCATCGAGCAGATCACCTACCTGTTGTTCATTCGACGCCTGGATGACCTCAACATCCTGGCGGAGAAAAAGGCCCACCGCACCGGCAAGAGCGAGGGTGTCATCTTCGGCCCCGATCAGCAGGATCTGCGGTGGTCGCGGTTCAAGAACGACGAACCCGCCGTCATGTACAAGACGGTCGGCGGCAAGGTCTTCCCATTCCTCCAGGCTCTCGGCGGGGACGGCTCGACCTACGGCGAGCACATGAAGGACGCCCGGTTCACCATCCCGACCCCGCAATTGTTGTCGCGGGTGGTGGACATGCTCGACGACATCCCGATGGCCGACCGGGACACCACCGGCGACCTGTATGAATACCTGCTGTCCAAGATCGCCACGGCAGGCGTCAACGGCCAGTTCCGGACCCCTCGACACATCATCAAGCTGATGGTCGACATGGTCGCCCCACAACCGTCGGATGAGATCTGCGACCCCGCCTGCGGCACCGCAGGGTTCCTGGTCGCAGCATCGGAGTACGTCCGCGAACAACACCCCTCGGTCCTGACCGACGCGGCGCAGCGGAAACACTTCCACGCCAGCATGTTCCACGGCTACGACTTCGACGCCACCATGCTGCGCATCGGCAGCATGAACATGCTGCTGCACGGCGTCGAATCACCGGACATCCGCTATCGGGACTCCCTGTCGGAAGGGGCGAGCGGGGACGCCGAGAAGTACACCCTGATCCTGGCCAACCCTCCGTTCGCCGGGACGCTGGACTACGAGTCGACCTCGAAGGACCTCCAACGGATCGTCAAGACCAAGAAGACCGAACTGCTGTTCCTGGCCTTGTTCCTGAAGCTGCTCAAGCCGGGCGGACGGGCGGCGGTCATCGTCCCCGACGGAGTTCTGTTCGGCTCCTCCACCGCCCACAAGGCCCTTCGGCGAATCCTTGTCGAAGACCAGAAACTCGACGGAATCGTCAAGCTGCCCTCCGGGGTGTTCCGCCCCTATGCCGGTGTCTCTACCGCCATCCTTCTGTTCACCAAGACCAACTCCGGTGGCACAGAGGATGTCTGGTTCTACGACGTGCAGGCCGACGGGTTCTCCCTCGACGACAAGCGGAACCCCGTCGAGGCAAACGATCTGCCCGATGCCCTCACCCGATGGGGCAAACGCACTACGTCCGAACGGAAACGGGCCAGGACCGACCAATCCTTCTGCGTCCCAAAGGCCGACATCGTCGCCCAGGGCTACGACCTTTCCCTCAACCGATACAAGGAGATCGTCCACGACGACGTGGAACACCGACCCCCGTTGGAGATCATCGCCGACATTGAGAAACTCGAAGAGGAGATCACCAAGGGTCTGGCCGAGCTGAAGGCGATGCTGTCGTGAAGGTGGCGCGGCTGGGGGAAGTCGCTGAACTTGTCAGCGGCGGTACACCTTCGAGGACGAATGCCGACTATTTCGGTGAGGGCACACCATGGGTGTCAATCACTGATCTCAATGATTCCTACGTCAAGCAGACGAAGGAATCACTCACTCCTGCTGGTCTTACGAATAGCGCAGCGAAGGTCATTCCTGATGGCACAGTCCTGGTGGCCATGTACGGCGCATCCATCGGAAAGCTCGGTATCGCCGGGCGGAGCCTCTCCACCAACCAAGCCATCGCGGCGGTCCAACCCGACCACAAACGCCTCAACCGGCAGTACCTCTTTCACTATCTGCTGTCGCAACGTGAACAGCTGCGGTCACGTGGTCGTGGAGGAGCGCAGCCCAACATCAGCCTAGGCGACCTAAAGAACTGGCCAATCCCGTTGCCGGACTTGGCCGAACAGCGCCGGATCGCCGATATTCTCGACCATGCGGAGGGTCTACGGACCAAGCGTCGCAGCGTGCTTCGCCGATTAGCGAGTTCGATCCAGTCGATCTTCTGCGACATGTTTCAGGACGCCATCAGTGCGGACGGAACTCCCCTTTCAGACCTAGTCGAAGAGTTTCGATACGGCACGTCCGTCAAATCGACGCGCGCCGGGCAACCGGTATTGAGGATCCCCAACGTGCTCGGTGGCTCGCTAGACCTCAGGGACCTCAAGTTTGTGGAGCTTGGTGAGGCGGAGTCCAAGCGCCTTCAACTCAAGGACGGCGATCTACTCTTTGTTCGAACGAATGGGAACCGTGAAAACGTCGGTCGGTGTGCCGTGTTCACTGCCGAACCGTTCGAAAAAGCAGGACTCTCCAAGGAAGGCGTGGTGTACGCCTCGTACTTGATTCGGGCGAGGCTGCACGGCAATCTCCTGTCACGTTTCGCCGCCACTTATTTGAATGGACTCGGGCGGCGACAGCTCACGAAAAACTCGACGACCTCGGCAGGCCAGTACAACATAAATATCGAGGGGCTTCGCGCGGTTAGGGTGCCGCACCCCTCGCTGGACGACCAGCGAGCATTCTTGAATCGCACGACATTGATCGACGTGCATATGAAGCAATCTGTTGCCCAGCTTGACCAACTCGACTCCCTAGTCGCCTCACTCCAGTCCCGCGCATTCTCTGGAAACCTGTGATCGTCGGGGGTGACCGATGTCCAACTTCGACTTCCTGACGACCGTCAGCTGGCCGGAAATTTTCGCCGACTGCACCAAGGCCGAGAGCTACGCTCTTAGTGATCCACGCTCCGCATGTTTCTACAGTCGTCGCGCTGTCGAGCACCTGGTGGACTATCTGTATGACGTTCTGCGGCTGCCGTTTCCGTATCAGAATGATCTGTCGGCGCGGATCAACGATGCCAGGTTCAAGGCGAAGGTCGGGGCAGGGATCGCGACGAAGCTCAACCTGATCCGCAAGCTAGGCAACCACGCCGTGCATGACCAGAAGCCGATCCCACCGAGAGCAGCTCTGGATGCGCTGCGGGAGCTGCACCACGTGATGGTGTGGGCGGCATTCCATCACTCGACCAACCCGCAGGCCGTCCCACTGAAGGCGGAATTCGATCCTGCACTGGCCCAGAAGGCGGCACCCCTGACGCGGGCCGAGGTCGCCGAGTTGGCCAAGAAATTCGAGCAGCAGGACGAGGCGCACGCCAAGGCACTGGCGGAAAAGGACGAACTGGCAGCCGCCAAGGACGCTGAAATCACCGAGCTGCGTGAGCAGATCAAGGCTGCCCAGGCCGCCAATCAGAAGGTCGACGACCGGGACTATTCCGAAGCCGAGACCCGGGACCGGTTCATCGATGTGCTGCTGGCGGAGGCGGGATGGCCGCTGACCGAAGATCGGGATCGGGAGTTCCCGGTCACCGGTATGCCTACCGGCACTGGATATGTCGACTACGTGCTGTGGGGTGCTGACGGTCTGCCGTTGGCCATCGTGGAGGCGAAGCGGACCACGAAGAGCCCACAGGTGGGTCAGCAGCAGGCCAAGTTGTACGCCGACTGTCTGGAGGCGATGACGGGACGCCGACCGGTGATCTTCTACACCAACGGGTATGAGCACTGGATCTGGGACGACGCCCCAGGTTATCCACCGCGTGAGGTCCAGGGTTTCTACACCCGTGATGAGCTGGAACTGCTGACCCAGCGCCGGGACTCCCGGAAATCGTTGACCGACATCGTGATCGACTCCGCCATCGTGGAACGCCACTACCAGCATCACGCCATCCGAGCCATTGACGACGCCTTCACCGCCAAACAGCGCGAAGCCCTGCTGGTGATGGCCACTGGGGCCGGGAAGACCAGGACGGTCATCGCTCTGGTCAAGCAGTTGATGGAGGCAGGCTGGGTCAAGCGGGTCCTGTTCCTTGCTGATCGAACCGCACTGGTGACCCAGGCTGCCAACGCCTTCAAGAAGCATCTGCCCGATGTGACGACGGTGAACCTCGTGACCGAGAAGATCACCGACGGACGGGTATACGTCTGCACCTATCCGACGATGATGAACCTGATCAACGACACCGACTCCGGCACACGGATGTTCGGGCCGGGTTACTTCGATCTGGTGGTGATCGATGAGGCGCACCGGTCGGTGTATCAGAAATATCGGGCGATCTTCTCCTGGTTCGACTCCCTGTTGGTGGGGTTGACCGCCACCCCGAAGGACGAGGTCGACCACAACACCTACCGGCTGTTCCACCTCGAAGACGGTGTCCCCACCGACGTGTACGGCCTCGACGAGGCGGTCAACGAGGGATTCCTGGTTCCAGCGGTGGGGGTGTCGGTCGGCACCAAGTTCCTGCGCCAAGGCATCAAGTACTCCGAGCTGTCCCAGGAGGAGAAGGACGAGTGGGACACCCTGGAGTGGGGCGAGGACGGCCCCCCCGATGAGGTGTCCTCGGAGGAGATCAACAAGTTCCTGTTCAACGAGGACACCGTCGATCAGGTGCTGGCCACACTGATGGACAAGGGCCACAAGGTCAGCGATGGGGACCGGTTGGGCAAGACGATCATCTTCGCCAAGAACCAGCGCCACGCCGAGTTCATCCAGCAGCGCTTCGACCTTCAATACCCCGAGCACGCCGGGTATTTCGCCCGTGTCATCACCCACGGCATGTCCTACGCCCAAACCTTGATCGACGACTTCTCCACCCCGGAGAAGGCCCCCCACATCGCCATCTCGGTGGACATGCTCGACACCGGCATCGATGTGCCCGAAGTGGTGAACCTGGTGTTCTTCAAACCGGTGCGGTCCAAGACCAAGTTCTGGCAGATGATCGGTCGCGGCACCCGACTGTGCCCTGACCTGTTCGGACCGGGCCACGACAAGGAGAACTTCTACGTCTTCGACTTCTGCGGCAACCTGGAATTCTTCAGCCACGACCTCCCGACCTCAGAGGGCTCCCACCAGAAGTCGCTGAACCAGCGTCTGTTCGAGACCCGCGTCGGCCTGATCACCGAACTCGACCACACCTACCCCCCAGCCGAACCCGATCCCGCCGAGGGGCACGGCACCGCCACCGAACGCGGACTGCGAGTCGATGTCGCCTGGGCGCTGCACCGGACCGTGGCCGGGATGAACCTGGACAACTTCCTGGTCCGCCCGCACCGCAAGCTGGTCGACACCTACGCGGCCTGGCCGAACTGGTCCACCCTGAGCACCCAAGCCGCTGAGGAGGTCGCCGAGAATCTGGGCGGACTCCCCTCCACGGTCAAGGATGAAGACGAGGACGCCAAGCGTTTCGACCTGCTGATCCTGCGTCGACAGTTCGCCCAACTCACCGGCGATGCTGTTGCCGCCGAGCGCCTCCGAGAACAGGTCCAGACCATCGCCGATGGTCTGCTCGGGCAGACGGCGATCCCGTCGGTGGCCGCCCAGCAGGTCCTTCTCGATGAGGTCGCCAGTGATGAGTGGTGGGTGGATGTCACCCTGCCGATGCTGGAACTCGTGCGTCGTCGCCTGCGGGGGCTGGTCCAGTTCCTGGAGAAGGCCAAGAAGGCGGTGGTGTACACGTCGTTCCAGGACGAGCTGACTGCAGCGACTCTCGTTGAGCTGCCCGGCATTACCCCCGGAACCAACTGGGAACGATTCCGCGCCAAGGCCGCCGCCTACCTCAAACAGCACCAGGACCACATCGCCCTGCAACGACTGCGCCGCAACAAAGCACTCACCCCCGAGGACCTGGTGTCCCTGGAACAGATGCTCATCGACAGCGGCGCAGGGGAAGCCGCCGACATCGCCCGCGCCGCAGAGGAATCCCACGGACTGGGGCTGTTCATCCGGTCACTGGTCGGACTGGACCATCACGCCGCGCTGGACACGTTCGCCACCTACCTCGACGGCGCCAAATTCACCGCCGAACAGATCCGGTTCATCCACCTCATCATCGACGAACTCACCACCAACGGCGTCGTGGAAGCCGCCCGCCTCTACGAATCGCCCTACACCGACCACGCCCCCACCGGCCCAGAATCCGTGTTCGCAGAAGGCGATGTCGATGCCATCGTCGAAATTCTGGACACGGTACGGGCCAATGCCATACCGGCAGGCGGGGCGGCGTGAAGCCAGTTCTCCAATTCGCCTTTATTCGAAGCGTATAGGTCAACTCTGCTCGTCGAACAATCGCTCCATCTCAGCACGCCTTTGACGAGCGTGTGTTCCATCCAGTTGGGAACGCAACTGGGCATGGGCCTCGTCGATGAGAGCCTTGGGCGCATCCGGATATGCCTTTGCCACTGCACGGAGAGCGCTGTCGGTGCGGTCGTCGAACCCTTGGTCGCTGGGTGGCCATTGTCCCACCTGGATCGCGGCCTCCAGCGCCTCAGCGAAGTTCACACGGATTTCGGCGTCGGTTGCCCAAGCTGACCTACTCATCGATTACCCCTATGCCGCAGGTGATTCAGCGAGATACCTGTACAACGTAGCCCTACTCACCCCCAGATACTTGGCGATGTCCTTAATGGTGTGCCCATCCTGACGCATCCGCTGTGCAGTGGCAATGTCTTGTACCGCTTGCACTTTCCGAGGACGACCGAATCGGGTGCCGTTGGCCCTCGACGTTTCCCTCTTCAGGGCTGTGCGCTCTTTCACCAGCTCCCGCTCATACTCTGCGAGAGAACCGAGGACGCCGATCATCATCCGTCCGGCGGCGGTGGACGAGTCGATACCGTCGGTGACCTGTCCGTGGCCATGAAAAAGTACCCACTGGTGGCCAAGTCGAGGTATCCGTTTTTGGCCAAGTAAAAGTATCCACCCCGTGTTCGTCGTGTCGATCAGGAACTGCGGGCCCCGATGGTGACGGTGAAGGCGCCAACCAATCGCCATCACCACCGGGGAGTTCCATTGAAGTCTGCGAGGGACCGTATGGACATCATTTCTGCCTATCACCAGCTCGGGTCCTACCGAGCCGCCGCCGCGGAGTGCGGCACCACCCACCGCACCGTCAAGAAGGTCGTCGACAAGTTCGAGGCCGACCAGGCCGGCATCCGGCCGCTGCCGCGGGCCGAACGGGCACACAACTACGACGCTGTGGCCGATCTGGTCGCCGAACGGGTGGACAAATCGAACGGTCGAATCTCGGCCAAGCGGCTACTCCCCAAGGCCCGCGCGGCCGGATACACCGGTTCTGACCGCAACTTCCGCCGCCTCGTCGCCGAGGCGAAAGCGTTGTGGCGCAGTGAGAATCATCGGGGACGCCGCCCGGCGGTGTGGGAACCGGGTGAGTACCTGGTGATCGACTGGGCCCAGGCCGCACCGGGGTTGTTCCTGTTCTGCGCGGTCCTGGCGTTCTCCCGCTGGCGGTTCGTGCGCTTCGCCACCAACGAGCGGGCATCCACGACGCTGGGGTTGATCGCCGAGACCCTGGCCGCTGCCGGCGGGGTCCCGGCACGGGTGCTCGCCGATCGGATGGCCTGCCTCAAAGGCGGTGTGGTGGCCAATGTCGTGGTGCCGACTCCGGACTACGTCCGGTTGGCGTCCCATTACGGGTTCGCCCCCGATTTCTGTCACGCCAGTGACCCGCAATCGAAGGGCATCGTGGAGAACCTGTGCGGCTACGCCCAGGACGATCTGGCCGTGCCGCTGTTGACTGAGGCCGCCGTCACCGGGAAACCCATCACGCTGCGTGATGCGAACGCTGCCGCCGTGACGTGGTGCGCCGAGGTGAACGCCGCGACCCATTCGGAGATCTGCGCTATCCCGAACGAGCGGTTGATCGTCGAACAGGAACTGCTGCAACCCTTGCCATCGCTGCGGTTGCAGATCGGTGCACCGTCGGTGCTGCGCAAGGTCGACCGCCTGTCCTGCATCCGATACGGGTCGGCCCGCTACTCGGTACCGATGCGGTTGATCGGCACCACGGTGGCCGTGGTCGTCGACCACGGTGCGATCGTCCTGCTGGAACCCGCGACCGGGGTGATCGTGGCCGAGCATGAACTCGTCGCCCCAGGCGGGACCTCGATCCTCGACGAGCACTACGACGGAGCCCGTCCTGCACCCAGTCGCGGACCGCGCCCGAAGACCACGGTCGAGAAGCAGTTCTGCGACCTCGGTGACGATGCGCAGGCGTTCCTCGTGGGTGCTGCGGCGATCGGCAACACCCGACTCGGGTCGGAGCTGGAGATCCTGCTCGCCCTCGGGGCCGCACACGGCACCGACGCCCTGGTCGCGGCGTTGCACCGGGCGGTGGCGTTCCGAAGGTTCCGGGCCGCTGACGTGCGGTCCATTCTGGCCGCCGGCACCGGGACACCGCAGCCCCGCACGGCCGGGGACGCCCTGATCCTGGACCTACCGGTCGCGCCGACCCGATCGCTGGACGCCTACCGGATCATTCCCGCCGTGGCCGATGGTGAGGTGATCCCGTGACCACGACCCCACCGATCACTGACACCGAACCTGTTGCCCCACCGACGGTTCCACCATTGGCCGCCGATCTGGACGCCGGGTTGCGGCGGTTGAAGTTGGCCGCGATCCGGCGCACCGCACCGGAGGTGTTGATCACAGCCAAGACCCAACGCTGGACCCCCGAGGAAGTCCTGCGCACCCTGGTCGAGACGGAGTTGGCGGCACGCGATGCCTCCAATGTCGTCAACCGACTCAAGGCCGCCGGGTTTCCCGTGCCCAAGACACTGGAGTCCTTCGATGTGGCCGCGTCCTCGATCCCACCCAAGACCTTCGACTACCTGTCGAGTCTGGAATGGATACGGGCGCAACAGAACCTGGCGCTCATCGGGCCCGCCGGCACCGGCAAGTCCCACACCCTGATCGGGCTGGGAACCGCGGCAATCCACGCCGGCCACAAGGTCCGCTACTTCACCGCCGCCGACCTCGTCGAAACGCTGTACCGCGGCCTGGCCGACAACACCGTCGGCAAGATCATCGAATCCCTGCTGCGGGTCGATCTGATCATCTTGGATGAACTCGGCTTCGCCCCCTTGGATGACACCGGCACCCAGTTGTTGTTCCGGCTCGTCGCCGGCGCCTACGAACGCCGATCCCTGGCCATCGGATCGCACTGGCCCTTCGAACAGTGGGGCCGATTCCTGCCCGAGCAGACCACCGCCGTCAGCATCCTCGACCGGCTCCTGCACCACGCCACCGTCGTCATCACCGACGGCGATTCCTACCGCATGAAAGACGCCCGACACCGGAAGGAGAAGCCCACACCAAACTAAGAACTACCGCACGGGGTGGATACTTTTAACTGGCCACCAGCGGATACTTCAACCTGGCCATTGACATGACCGAGACCAGAGTGACACCCCGAGAGGTCAACTCCTTCACGGTCTCCAGGATGTGCAGGGTGTTGCGCCCGAGCCGGTCCAGCTTCCAGACAACGACGGTGTCACCATCGCGGACATACTCCAGCAGCGCCTTCAATCCCGGTCGGTCATCACGGGCACCGGACATCGTGTCGGAGAAGGTCTTGGTGACCCCGGCAGCGGTCAATGCCGCCTCCTGCTGTTCCAATGTCTGGGCGATGGTGCTCACCCGGGTGTAGCCAATCCGGGTTCCGCCGGTTCGGTGGTCGACTTTTTCGACCGAATTCTGTTCCATAAGTCGATAAACGCCGGAATTGAGACATTCATTTCCGAGACGAACATTTGAGACGGGCCGACGTGGGAATTCTTCGGAGCGAACCTGACACTCTCGGAGTGTCTCAAATGTGGTCTATTTTGTGACATAAGAGGTTAATGGGCAAAAAGATGTGCACCATTGGCATGTTCCCCGTGAGCGAGTCCACTCTGTTTTAGAGTCCTGTGGCCCGTGAACGGGCCGGAAGGGACGATGAATCACATGGCTGGCCGTAAGAAGCATTCGGCGGAGGACGTGGTGCGCAAGTTGCGCCGGGCGGATGAGCTCGCGGCGGCGGGCAAGACCAACGAGGAGATCGCCGCCGAACTCGAGGTCTCGGCGGCGACGCTGTACAACTGGCGTCGCGCCTACGGCGGGATGGACCTCAACGCGGCCAAGGAACTCAGGGAGCTGCGCGAGCAGAACACCCGTCTCAAGCGGCTGCTGGCCGAGGCCGAACTGGAGAAGGATGCCCTGCGCGAGGTGGCCAAGGGAAAATTCTGAGCCCGGCTGCCAAGCGCCGCGCCGTGGACATGCTCAAGACTGTCTTGGGCATGTCAGAACGGTTGGCGTGCAAGGCAGTCGGGCTCGCCCGCTCCACCTACCAGCGCGTCCCGCTGGCGCAGAGCCCGGCCGACCCGGACGCCGATCTGCGGGCCTGGCTGCGTAAATACTCCACCGCCCATCCGTGTCACGGGTTCCGCCGCGCGTGGGCGGCGCTGCGTCACGACGAGCATCGAACCGTCAACAAGAAGAAGGTGCAGCGGTTGTGGGCCGAGGAGGGCCTGCAACGCCGTGTCCATAGCCGGCGCAAACGCGCCGGTGCGTCCTCGCACCCGCAGGTCTGCGCCGATGCCCCCAAAGTGGTGTGGGCCCTGGACTTCCAGTTCGACTCCACCATCGACGGCAAGGCCGTCAAGATCGGCTCCATGGTCGATGAGCACACCCGCGAATCGCTGCTGAACATCGTGGAGCGGTCGATCACCGCCGAGCGGCTCATCGAAGACCTGGAACGCAGCTTCGCCGCCGCCGGCGGCCCGCCGATGGTGCTGCGCATGGACAACGGTCCAGAGATGATTTCCCAAGCGCTGCAACAGTTCTGCGAAAGCAAAGTCGGGCTGTCCTACATTCCGCCGGGCACGCCATGGAACAACGGGTTCATCGAATCGTTTAACAACCGGCTACGCAAGGAGTGTCTCAACCGCAACCACTGGACCACCCTGCTCGAGGCCCGCGTCGCGATCGCCGACTTCAAGCACGAGCACAACACCGCCCACCGCCACTCAGCCCTGGGTTACCTCACACCGGCCGAGTACGCTGCCCAATGCAGCCACACCCATTACCCCGTGGCCTGCGAGATCAACTGAAATCGGTAACAACAACCTGGCCTCTAAAACCGGGTGGACCGACTATCGGGGACCGGTCACCATGACCTTCCGTGGAGTTCGTCCAAACAACTCCTGGGCAGATTAAGGAATGCGCCTAACTCCGGCTGGGGATGATCGCCCGATCGTATTCATCGGCTCGTCCGCCGAGGACGTGCCGGGCAGGTGCAACTCGGAAGCCGAAGCGCCGCTAACACGTTGAACGTCAAACCGGAATTTCACCGCGTCGCGGTCCGCTTCTACGGCCCCCTGGGTGGCGGTAAGCCATCGTCGGATGTAGCGACCGTGGGGCTCAGCTGCCTCCGCCAACACGGTCGGGTTCGCCGCGAGATAGTCAACCAGCCACCGCGACAACCCGTCCCACTCCTCCACAGAGCCAGCCGGATACAGCTCCCAACCGAGGTCGCCCACCGACCACTGGGCCTTAGCCTGATTGCTCAGCATCGACGCTGTGACCCAGTTCGACTCGTCGTCGCGCCCACCTCGGCTGACGGGCAGGACATGATCGACCGTCGGGAACAACTCCCAGAAAGCGGGGTGCGTCTTTGAGACCCTCCAGTGCGGATCTGCCGGGAAGTCGTCCCCGAGCACAACATGGAGGAGGCGGAGAACGCCGGGGTTAATGAGTCGGTTGCCCGTGTAGCGGTCGATGAAGCCATCACGCATGAACAGCTCCATCGACTGACGTATAGAGAATCGACGGACGATCTTCTCTATCGGCACGAACGGATAGCGCTCCCCAAGGGTCGCCTTAGCAGAACCAGAGTCCCCGACACGAAGAGCAGCACATACATCGAACAGCACACCAGCGTTTGAGTCCACCCACACACCTCCCGGCTACTTGGATGTTAGTGGCTGCGTTCGGGTGGTGACGGTTTTCCCAGCCGCTGCTGCGCTTTCGTCACGACATCATCGGTGAATAGATCGGGGTAGTTCAGCACAAGCTGCTCACTGGTCAGGTCCGGGCGGCGGGGCTCCATGAGCCACGCCAGCCTGACGAACCCGTCAGCGGGGTCCTTGGTGTCCACCACCATCCTGGTGGCCTCGACCGCTCCGTACCGCTTCACCAACTGGATAAAGCGCGTCGGGTTGTAGCCGAGCCGTTTGGACTCTTCGATCCCGGCCCACATGTCAGCTTCGAATCGCTCGGTGTCTGCCATGTTCACAGGCACTCCCCGGCATGAACCATGAAGCACTGTGGGCACATTGGTTGTTCGGTCTCGGTCCGAGGCGAATCGTTCCTGCCCAATCGCACATCTCCCAGCGGGGTGAGCTTGACAGCAGGATCGAGCTCCTGCAGCTGAACCAGCCGTGTCCGGATGTGCTGATCCAACCCGGGCGAACGTGGGTAATTGAGCAGCTCGCGATACAGCCCTGACTGACCGTCGGCATCAGAAGGTGCCGAGACCAGTTGCCCGTCAAGGGTTGTGTTGACGATTTTGCGGACCGCCGCAATGCTTTCCGCGCTGCAGGGCTGATTTGCTGCGTCTGCTTCGACCGACATCTCAGCGTCGGTCAGACCCCGGTTCATGCCGTCGAGGACCTTGGCGTAGCGAGTCCTCGGATGTCCGATGAGGATCTGTTCAATCTCGGCCCTATATGGGTCCACCGCGTCCGTCACCCCCATCCCCCGGATGCCAACACCTGCAGGATCCTGTATCCGGCGAAGGTCGCCCCCAACGCCAACGACATGGCGAGATGGTAGCTGCTGTCGTCAACTCCCCCGGTCAGTACACCATCACCGATATCCCTCTGAATATGGGTTCCAGATAACCTTTCCTCTGTACCGGGCTGGATAAAGGCCCACGACGGCCTTCTCACGCAGAAACCCCGGCGTCTTGTTGTGGCTCTTTGCCAACCAATCGCGAACGGCCAGAACCGGATCAGAGTCGGGCTCAACCGGGAGTGCCCGTCCCATCAGATCAACACGGCGCCCGACGAAGTCCTGTCGCTCGTCAGGATGGTATCCGAACTCAGACTCGCCGAAATCGGCGATACCTTGCCTCCGGTACGGCCAGGGAGTATCCGGGTCTTCAGCGTAAAAACTGTAGACATCGAGGTCTTTGACACCGTTTGTTCGCTTCGTACCGTTCCCGCAGTCCGCGTAATGCAGTGCCCCGCCTTGGCAGAGTGCAACGAGCAGCAGACGGTCGCGGTATACAGCGAGGTGAGGATTACGCTCGAAGAGGCCCTCTCGGTCCGCGTGTGCAATCCTTGCTAGTCGCTTCAGATGCTCAGGCGTGAAGGGTGCATGGCTTCGTTCACAGCATCGGCCCCGTCCCGCCATCGGCACAGTGAAGCACGGCGCGGCACTTGACATCTGCGATCGGTGCCGAATTCGTGATGGCGCAGAGCGATATGGATCGAGAGTCAGTAGGGCTTCGTGTAGGCGAACATGTAGGTGGTTCCGCCATTGGCCGACGGTTTGGAGCCGACGCACTTGATATCGGTGGCCCCCTTGAGCCGCAGCTCCTGTTCAGCAGCCGTCGTGGCCATCTGCTCGTTCGTCCACCCGTCTACTTCGTGGATATCCTGGTACGACATCTTGGTCCCCTCCGTGACTCGATTTGACGGCGGGCATTCACCCACCATCCGGAATATCCTAAATTGGGATATTACTCGGCACAAGGTGCGCTTTCCGGGTGGAGAAGTCCATCTACTCGGCGGAGTACCAGCAGCTTTGTGCGCTGCTGCGTCAGCTCCGCCAGGATGCGGGACTGACCCAGACCCAGGTCGCCGAACACCTCGCAGTACCCCAATCATTTGTCAGTAAGTACGAATCTGGGGAACGCCGCCTCGATGTCATCGAACTGCGCTACGTCGCAGAAGCGTTGGGGCACAATTTAATGGACGTTGTTGGGGGTCTGTCGTAGCGTTGGATTTCTGCCGAGTAGCAAAGACGGGACGGGGTACCTCGAAATGACCGGCAATTTCAGGGCACGTGACGTGTGGTTCGACATCCCGGAGGGCAGCGTTCCGGACATGGCCTGCGGTGGTGCGCGTGATGGTGTGCCCTACCACGTCGGAACCGAACTGTTTCGCCCCGAGTACTTCACGGTGGAGTTCAACGACGGTCGAATGACAGAGTTGCGGCTATGGGGACGGCGAATCAAGAAAAATGGCTCGCTGGGCGTCCGTCACCTCGACTACGTGTGGCAATGGAGCTGACACTGCCGCCCGGTAGTGAGAGTTCCTGATTCCCAAGCGTTTCGGGCTATGTCACATTCCAGGTGTGGATTGAAACCCACGGTTCGTAATTGTCGACTCCGCCAGGGCTGATGAGATGGAATCCGTCTGGTCGCAGGGAGTAGGTCCAGCCCTCGTTGTACACCTCGATCTTGTTCGCATTGGGGAACGTTGCAACGTTGGTCAGCACGATGGTCGAACGGTCACGTAGCCGTTCGCCCTGGTAGACCATGCTGCCATTCACCGAGCAGACTGGCATGTTCCCCGTGAGCGAGTCCACTCTGTTTTAGAGTCCTGTGGCCCGTGAACGGGCCGGAAGGGACGATGAATCACATGGCTGGCCGTAAGAAGCATTCGGCGGAGGACGTGGTGCGCAAGTTGCGCCGGGCGGATGAGCTCGCGGCGGCGGGCAAGACCAACGAGGAGATCGCCGCCGAACTCGAGGTCTCGGCGGCGACGCTGTACAACTGGCGTCGCGCCTACGGCGGGATGGACCTCAACGCGGCCAAGGAACTCAGGGAGCTGCGCGAGCAGAACACCCGTCTCAAGCGGCTGCTGGCCGAGGCCGAACTGGAGAAGGATGCCCTGCGCGAGGTGGCCAAGGGAAAATTCTGAGCCCGGCTGCCAAGCGCCGCGCCGTGGACATGCTCAAGACTGTCTTGGGCATGTCAGAACGGTTGGCGTGCAAGGCAGTCGGGCTCGCCCGCTCCACCTACCAGCGCGTCCCGCTGGCGCAGAGCCCGGCCGACCCGGACGCCGATCTGCGGGCCTGGCTGCGTAAATACTCCACCGCCCATCCGTGTCACGGGTTCCGCCGCGCGTGGGCGGCGCTGCGTCACGACGAGCATCGAACCGTCAACAAGAAGAAGGTGCAGCGGTTGTGGGCCGAGGAGGGCCTGCAACGCCGTGTCCATAGCCGGCGCAAACGCGCCGGTGCGTCCTCGCACCCGCAGGTCTGCGCCGATGCCCCCAAAGTGGTGTGGGCCCTGGACTTCCAGTTCGACTCCACCATCGACGGCAAGGCCGTCAAGATCGGCTCCATGGTCGATGAGCACACCCGCGAATCGCTGCTGAACATCGTGGAGCGGTCGATCACCGCCGAGCGGCTCATCGAAGACCTGGAACGCAGCTTCGCCGCCGCCGGCGGCCCGCCGATGGTGCTGCGCATGGACAACGGTCCAGAGATGATTTCCCAAGCGCTGCAACAGTTCTGCGAAAGCAAAGTCGGGCTGTCCTACATTCCGCCGGGCACGCCATGGAACAACGGGTTCATCGAATCGTTTAACAACCGGCTACGCAAGGAGTGTCTCAACCGCAACCACTGGACCACCCTGCTCGAGGCCCGCGTCGCGATCGCCGACTTCAAGCACGAGCACAACACCGCCCACCGCCACTCAGCCCTGGGTTACCTCACACCGGCCGAGTACGCTGCCCAATGCAGCCACACCCATTACCCCGTGGCCTGCGAGATCAACTGAAATCGGTAACAACAACCTGGCCTCTAAAACCGGGTGGACCGACTATCGGGGACCGGTCAAGACCTCAACGTTGGAATTCGGGGTCGTGGCGTAGAGCACGGAGTTCTTGATGTCGCACGGTATCCAGTCGGCGTGCGCCACCGAGGTGCCTAGCAAGGCGGTTGCCGTACAGATTGAACCGACCGCCATCCTCCCGGCGCCGAGAGCCGCCCCCATTGGAATCGACATAGCTGTCCTCCACCCCTGAGCGCCGATTACCCGATGCTCGGGGAGTCTAGAACCACCATGCCGTGCGCTCGTGTAAAACGGGCCAACTGGCTGTTTCACCGTTGTCTGGCGCAGAGCAACCCGAATATTCAAACGCGGCATGATATTCGGGCAGAAGTGTTAACTTCCAGGTCTGACGGTAGGTACACGGGGGTGGTCGGAATGTCGAGGTCCATATCATTCGCAACGGCGTTGGTTGCAAGCATGCTCGCCGCATTGGCGTCCTCGGTTGCCGCTCATGCGGATTCGACCTACAACGTGCGAACGGAATCCGGTCAGGTTCGATGCATTGTGGATGTAGGGAAGGTGGATTGCACGCATTTTGGCGGCTTTCCTCAGGCTCCTCGCGACTCTGATGGATATCTCATGAATGGGGCGGAAGCTACCGCTGGTGGTGGATTCCGCTGGGCTGTCGGCGATGTCGGCGGTGGACCGGGATTCCAGGAGACGGTCCTTCAGTACGGACAGACTTACAACCTCGCCGGGTGGACGATTCTGCCGAGCAGCCAAGGGACCCGCTTTACCAACGATGCGACCGGCCACGGGATGTTCGTCAGCGTGGAGAACGTCTCCCCGTTCTGATTGTTTCCGGACGACCCACGGCGCTACCCATGAGGCAGCGATGAGTTCTCAGACCTGCCTGTGTTCTCGTTGGTAACTACCGCATCGGTGTGCCGGAAATACGGAGCCGCAGCACCGGTGAGCGAAATGGTGACCGGAGAATAGGTTGCCGAACCTTGCGCGCAGTTCGGCACGCAACTCCGTAGGTATTCGATGCCGGTACCCATTGCGCCATCAACGCTCCAGCTCGTCCAGATGATTTTGTCAACGGCCCAGGTCGCATCAGCGCACGTAAACACGATGCTCTGCGGCTCTACCAACGAGTGGCCGCCGCAATCAACCACCACCGGCGTGCTCTCGTCCGCTACTGCCGAACCGATGCCGACGGTACTACCGAGCGCAACCCAGGCTGTACACGAAATACCAATCAGTAGAACTACTTTCGACATCAACCGTCGCTCCACGTTCATGTTCTGCTACCAGACCACGACTTCGGCGTTGTTGCCGCCCATGCAGATGACGGCGTCAGCACTGTGCCCATCGGTGAACGTGATGCCGGTGTCAACGCCGCAGAACATGGAGTAGTACTGCCCGGTGACGGGTGAGTACGCCACGATTGGATTGCCGGGTTGGCTGCGCCAGGCTATGCGCACATTGTCGGCGAATGCGCACGAGGTTGGTGTTCCGGCGACTATCCCGTCACGCCCAGACGGACACTCGAAGAACAATCCGTCGGCGTGTGCTGCTGGGGCAGCCACAAGCGTGGCAGCAGCGAAGCCCACAACAGTGCACACCTGCCGTGCAGTGCTCGATATTCCCACGATTTCCACCCCCCGATGAACCCCTCAGGATGATGGTGCCACCGTCACCGGAATCTCACACGCGTTTCCCAGCAATGGGTATCACTGGTGCGGGAACACCCCCGCCATGACGACGGAGGCATCCTCACCGCCGTTTACTTATCGGCTTCCTCCTGCAAGTGCCATGCCCGTTCACGAATGCGGCACCAAGGTGCCTCTCCGGATACGTCGTCAGCCTTTGCCTCCTCGACGAACCACCCCTGCGGTTGATTCCAGTCGCCGACGTTGGGGGCACATTCCTCGGAACCCTGGTACCGGGGCGAATGGACGCAGTCTTCGGTGTGGCTGAATGCCATGTTCAATCTCCTTCTTGGATATGGATGGGTAAGCCAGCCGCTGCTGACCTGCCCCGCTTCCATACCAAGACCCAAGAAAAGGGGAGAAAGAACTGCCGGTGATTGTAACGGGAGACGGCACCGACAAGCTTTCTCGCCCTCAAAAGTACCAGATTGCCTCCAAATAGCGGACCGGCAGCCCCACTGTCACAGCAATTTCTCTAACAGCGAATCGGAGCGTCCTACAGGCTCCCTGGTGCTCCCTAGCGGTATCACTCACCATACTTTACGAAGATGAGCCTAAATGGTACGTGGGCAGGGAGGAGAAAAAGGCGGCCAAGCGGATTCTTAGCCCACAAATTAACTCTCCGGCACTCCCATCCAACCACGGGATAAAAGTCGATACACGGGCCGATACGGGGGTGGAAACGGCTATTTCCAGAACAGGGCGAGCTGGTGGGGCTGCACACCCCTTGAGGGGACTACGTCCCATACCTTAGTTTCAAAGGTAGTTCCAGAAGTACTGCATCGAATATGTAGGCTATGGATGTCACGTCGACAGGAATCCGCTGGCAGTGGTCAATATAGATGAGAACTTTCCGCTTCGTGGTCCTGCATCTGCTTCACACTTCTCCTATGGGTTATAAAAAGAAATATAAACGAGAAGCGGTCGTTGAATTACTCTATATATCAAGATAGTGTCGCTAGAATTCACGGCGCGGCTGGGTTCTGCCGAGAGTGGATAATCTGCCGACGGATCTTCTTTGTAACAACGGTCGCGAATTCGTCCCATAGGTCCTGGTCCTGACCCGTGTCCGCGTCCGCGTCCGATAAATCGGCGAGTATCTGCATGGGCGTGCGGGCGAATTGGGCGCTGCGGATGACTCTAGTTCCCTTGAAACAGTAGTATGTAGTTTGCGCGACATGCTCTGGGGCTATCATTCTCAGGTCTTGGGCTGATAGTGATGCCGAGCCACCTGCTACAGCGACCCCTTGGGCGAATCGACCAGCTATTGATTCTTTGAGGGTGAGGATTTCGACTTCGCCGAGGGGTTTATCTAGGAGGATCAGGGCGTGAAAATGCGGGTTCCACCCGCTATCGGGGTGGTGTACAACCTCCGTGACCCGTGTGTATCCCAGAACCCCATGTTTTTTCTGCGCCGTACGCCATCTCGAACCGATTTTCGTGCTATTCCAACCTGCATCTATCTGGTCCCACAACTCTTCCAGCGGGTCACGGCGATTGTGTTGTGCTGTCAATGTCAGCAGAGCTACAGGTGAATTTCTGATTCTTTCGATTGCCGCTTTGGCGGAATCGAAGGACGCCGTGTATCCGCAGGTCGGACATAGCCATTTACGGCGACACATAACCGTCCTGTCCAAGACCTCGGCCGACGAGCCCGAACGCCCCCGGAATTTCGTTCCACATGCGTCCAGGGCGGGGACATTCGTTATTGAGGCCGCAAATTTTCTCAATTGAGTCCGGCCTGAGTGCGAGCTATACACCTTTGGAGTTCGCGCCCCCTGAGTCCTTAGCCATCGGTGCGCACCCGGGTGTTGCTGTCCAGCCAATCCTGGACATCTGACCACCGGTACAGGACCCTACGACCGCATTTGACGAACTTGGGACCCGTGCCCCGGTATCGCATCTGAGCGAGACGGGCCGTTGTGGTGTGCAGGGCGTCGGCGATCTCTGATATCGACGCCAAGCCAAGAGGGTCTGGCGACAAAAGTTTGCTCATGGGTGCCATGGTCGGCGCGGAATCGGCCGTTGTCAACCTCGCTTTCGTACGACTTTGAAATGCACTTCAGCGTACCGACTAATGTACGTTGAAATGTACTTATAGTGGTTTCTCGACTACTGATAAGCCTTGGATTCAGGACTACCTCTGGGAGTTGGATTTCAGCGTATGACCGTGTCGTCATCTGTTTGCTACGGTTGAAGCCTGGGACAAGAACTGGACGAACGACTGCCACAGCCACCCGGCACCCAATGACGGGTTCAACCCGTGCGCGGATACCGCTCCTTACCGGCAGCGATGTGTGGGGCAGTGGCCGATGGCCGAGCGAAGCGTCCGGCACGAAATCGCGTTCCGCGCGTTGAGGTATCGAAAGACATAGGGAGGGCGCTGTGAATCGCACGAGCGACGGGACTGACCATGGCAACGATTGAGACGTACAAGCTCAGGGACGGCAAGACCAGATATCGCGTTCGGTACCGCACCCCCGACCGTCGACAGACCGACAAACGAGGATTCAAGACCAAGCGGGACGCCGAAGCGTTTGCCCACAATGTTGAGGTGAAGAAGCTTGCGGGCGAGTTCATCTCGGACTCTGCGGGTCGCATCACAGTGGCCGAACTTGCGCCGGGTTGGCTGTCCCGCAAGGCACAGGCCACCGCACCATCGAACTACCGGATGCTCGAATCAGCTTGGCGGGTTCACGTTCAGCCGAAGTGGGGCGGTTGGCAGGTCTCAAAGGTCGCGGTGCCCGACATCGAGTCGTGGGTGGCGCAGATGGTCCGTGAGGGTAAGAACGCCACCACTGTGCTTCGTGCCCACGGTGTGCTGTCCGGGGTCCTGCAGGACGCAGTCAAAGCCAGGAGGTTGGCGGTCAACCCGGCTCGTGGCATCGACGGGCTACCGCGTAAGTCAACCCGACGGCACATCTACCTAACCGCTGAGGACGTGCACCGGCTCGCCGCGGAGTCCGGCGAGCACCGCCCCCTTGTCTACATCCTCGCGTTCTGCGGGTTGCGCTGGGGAGAGGCCATCGCGCTGCGGGTACGTGATGTGGAGTTCCTCAAGCGGCGGCTGGTGGTCGCGGACAACGCTGTCCAGCTAGGCGTCGAGCATGCGGTTGGGCAGACCAAGGGTCGAACGGTCCGCTCCGTGCCGGTGCCGTCGTTCGTACTCAACGAGATCGCTCCACTGTGCGCCGACAAGAATCCCGACGATCTGGTGTTCCCCGGACCGGAAGGCAATTACCTGCCCCGGCCGAAGTCGATCCGCGGATGGTTCTCCGGTGCAGTGAGTCGAGCGAACGTTCAGCGGATCACTCCGCACGACCTGCGG
This sequence comes from Mycobacterium sp., assembly GCF_046330795.1. Classification (GTDB taxonomy): domain Bacteria; phylum Actinomycetota; class Actinomycetes; order Mycobacteriales; family Mycobacteriaceae; genus Mycobacterium. The sequence goes on from NZ_JAXLSA010000004.1 coordinate 476,137, forward strand.
CACACGGCGGCCAGCTTGGCGATCTCTGCTGGCGTCAACGTTCTGGCCCTTCAGCGGATGCTCGGGCACAAGTCCGCCAAGGTCACCTTGGATACCTACGCGGATCTGTTCGACACTGATCTGGATGCAGTTGCGGCCGCTCTGCATAGCTCCTATTCACCTGTGACTGTGGGCAAAACGTGGGCACAGGGCGGGCAGGGCACTCCTCAGCAAACATAAAAATAGCCCCTCACCTGCGTGGACAGGTTCGGGGCTATGGCGGTGGCGGAGGGATTTGAACCCTCGGTGGGGGGTTACCCCACACACGCTTTCGAGGCGTGCTCCTTAGGCCGCTCGGACACGCCACCGTGTGGCAGCTTACCGGCCACCCAGCCCACGCCATAATCCCCGGCCACCCTGCCGATACCCGAAGTGCGCTAGCCTGCCGTGGGGCCGCAACTAAGGGAAGGGAAACCTAAGATTCTCACCGTTCTGCGACGGGCGTGGATCCCACTTCTCCTGGTGGCGGTCCTGGCCCTGGGCACGTTCACGGTGACCAGGCTGCGCGGCATGTTCGGTTCGCACCAGACCCCGACCTACGCCGGCAGCATGTCCGACGACAGCCACGTCTCCGATCCCAAGCGGGTGGTCTACGAGATCTGGGGCGTCCCGGGCGCGACGGCCGACATCAACTACCTCGACGACAAGGGCACCCCGCACCAGATCACCGGGGCCGCCCTGCCGTGGTCGGTGGAGATCCTCAGCAACTCGCCGGCCCTGGCCGGCAACATCCTGGCGCAGGGCGACGGCGACCGTATCGGCTGCCGCATCACCGCCGACGACGTCGTCAAGGTGGAGAAGACCGCCACCGGCACCAGCGCCTACGTCTACTGCCTGGCCAAGGCCGCATGAGCGCACCGAGCCAGCGGGGTGAGCCGACCCGGATCGCGAAATGGATTCGCCGCCTTGCTATCCCGATCATCCTGGGCTGGATCGCGGTGGTCGCCGCCATGTCGTTCCTCGCGCCGCCGCTCGAGGTGGTGGCCCAGGAGAACGCCGTCTCGCTGAACCCGCAGGATGCCCCGTCCATGCAGGCGATGAAGGAGATGGGCCTGCTGTTCGGGGAGTCCGACTCGGACTCCATCGCGCTGATCGTGCTGGAGAGCGATCAACCCCTGGGCGCCGACGCCCACACCTACTACGACGCGCTGATCGACCGGCTGCGTGCCGACACCGGCCACATCCAGCACATCCAGGACTTCTGGGGCGACCCAATGACCGAGGCCGGCGCCCAGAGCAAGGACGGTAAGGCCGCCTACGTCCAGCTGAACCTGGCGGGCAACGTCGGCGAGACGCTGGCCAACGAATCCGTCGAGGCGGTGCGCACCCACATCAACGAGGCACCCGCACCGCCGGGCGTCCGGGTATTCCTGACCGGGCCGGCGGCGTTGCAGACCGACGTCAACCACGCCGGTGAGCGCACCGTCGGCCTGATCATGATGGTGACGTTCTCGGTGATCATCGTCATGCTGCTGTTCTTCTACCGGTCGATCGCCACGGTCCTGCTGCTGTTGGTGGTCGTCGGCATCCAGCTGGCCGCCGCGCGCGGCGCCGTGGCCCTGATCGCGCACCATCATCTGGCGTCGCTGTCGACGTTCGCGGTCAACCTGTTGGTGGCCATGGCCATCGCGGCGGGCACCGACTACGCGATCTTCCTGATCGGCCGCTACCAGGAGGCGCGCGTCGCCGGCCTGGATCGTGAGGCGTCCTACTACGACATGTTCGCCGGCACCGCACACGTCGTGCTGGGTTCGGCGCTGACCATCGCGGGCGCCGCGCTGTGCCTGAGCCTGACCCGGATGCCCTATTTCCAGACCCTCGGCGTGCCGTGCGCGGTCGGCATCATCGTCGCGGTCGTCGTCGCACTCACACTGGGCCCGGCGGTGATCAGCATCGCCACCCGGTTCGGCCGGCTGCTCGAACCCCGGCGCGCAATGCGAATCCGCTTCTGGCGCAAGGTCGGAACCATCAACGTGCGCTGGCCGGTGCCGGTGCTGCTGGCCTCGATGGCCGCCGCGCTGGTCGGACTGGTGGCGCTACCCAGCTACCGGATGAGCTACGACGACACCCGCTACATCCCGCAGGACATTCCCGCCAACGAGGGCCTGCAGGCCGCCGAACGGCACTTCTCGCAGGCCCGGATGAGTCCGGACATCCTGCTCATCGAGTCCGACCACGATATGCGCAACTCGGCGGACTTCCTGGTGCTGGACAAGGTGGCCAAGGCCGTCTTCCGGGTCCCCGGCGTCGCGCGTGTGCAGACCATCACGCGGCCGCAGGGCACGCCCATCGAACACACCTCGATCCCCTTCCTGATCAGCATGCAGGGAGTCGGTCAGCAGCAGAGCATGAAGCTGATGAAGGACCGCATCGCGGACATGAAGACCCAGGCCGACGACATCGGCAGCACCGTGGCCAGCATGCGGCGCACCTACGAGTTGATGACCCAGATGACCGGCATCACCGACGAACTCGTCACCGATATGCGCAACACGCAGGGCACGATGCACGACCTGCGCGACAAGATGGCCGACTTCGACGACTTCTTCCGGCCCGTGCGCAACTATTTCTATTGGGAGCCACACTGTTTCGACATCCCGGGCTGCTGGGCGTTCCGATCGGTGTTCGACACCCTCGACGGGGTCAGCGCGCTGACGGACCAGATGGACGGCATGGTCGCGAAGATGGCCCGGATGAACGACCTGATGCCACAGATGGTCGAACAGTTCCCACCCATGATCGACACCATGGAGAACATGCGACAGATGATGCTCACGATGCAGAGCACCATGGCCGGGGTGTACGACGCGATGGACGAAACCACAAGGGGCGCAGAGAAAATGGGGCAGGCATTCGATGCCGCCCGCAACGACGATTCGTTCTACCTGCCGCCCGAGGTGTTCGACAACCCGGACTTCAAACGCGGTATGAAGATGTTCCTGTCCCCGGACGGCAAGGCCGTCCGGATGATCATCGCGCACCGCAACGACCCGGCGTCGCCCGAGGGCCTGGCATTGGTCGAGCCGATCAAGCAGGCCGCGATCGAAGCCGTCAAGGGCACCCCACTGGAGGATGCCCGGATCTCGCTGGGCGGCACCGCGGCGACGTTCAAGGACCTGGCCGAGGGATCCCGGTACGACATGCTGATCGCCGGGATCGCCTCGCTCTGCCTGATCTTCATGATCATGGTGCTGTTCACCCGCAGTCTGATCGCGTCGATGGTGATCGTCGGCAGCGTGGTGCTCTCACTGGGCGCGTCGTTCGGGCTGGCGGTGCTGCTGTGGCAGCACATCCTGGGCATCGAGCTGCACTGGATGGTCATGCCGATGGCGATCATCGTGCTGCTGGCGGTCGGCTCGGACTACAACCTGCTGCTGGTGTCCCGGCTCAAGGAGGAGATCCCCGGCGGGCTGAACACGGCCATCATCCGCACCATGGGCGGCACCGGCAGTGTGGTGACCGCGGCGGGTCTGGTGTTCGCGTTCACCATGTCCTCACTGGCGGTCAGCGATCTGCGCACCATCGGTCAGCTGGGCACGACGATCGGGTTGGGGCTGCTGTTCGACACCCTGGTGGTCCGGTCGTTCATGGTGCCGGCCACCGCGGCGCTGCTCGGCCGCTGGTTCTGGTGGCCCCTCAACGTCCGGACCCGGCCGGTGTCCGCACTTCAGCTCTGAGCGCAGGCTCGGCGTCAAGAACGTTGCTGCGCGAAGAACTCCTCGAGCAGCGCTGCGCACTCGTCGGCCAGCACACCCCCGCGCACCTGCGGACGGTGTGTCAGGCGTCGGTCCCGCACGACATCCCACAGTGAACCGACGGCACCCGTCTTGGGCTCCCACGCGCCGAACACCACCCGCGCGACCCGGGCCGCGACCAGCGCACCGGCGCACATCGTGCACGGCTCGACGGTCACCGCCAGCGTCGCACCCGCCAACCGCCAGCCATCGCCGTGGACGGCCGCCGCCGCCCGCAGCGCCAGGATCTCGGCGTGTGCCGTCGGATCACCCAGTTCCTCCCGGGCGTTGGCGGCGCGGGCCAGCTCGACACCGGTCGCGTCGAACACCACCGCTCCGATCGGGACGTCCCGGGGATCAGCGGCGGCCGCGGCCGCCAACGCGGTGCGAATCAGCTGTTCGTCGGCGCTCACCGACCGAGCTTGTCGAGCACCGCCGAGAACTCGTCGTCGAACCCCATCTCGCGGGCGATCCGGGTCAGCTGTTCGTCCGCGTACAGCTCGGTGTCCGACAGGATCACACCCAGCACGTCGCCGGGCAGACCGATGTCCGACAGCAGACCCACGTCACCCTCCTCGAAGGGGTCGGAATCCTCCAGCTCGTCGTCGTCGATCTCGGCATCCAGCTTCCGCAGCACCTCTTCGGCGATGTCGTATTCGAGGGCCGCCGTGGCGTCCGAGAGCAGCAGCCGGGTGCCGGCCGGGGCCGGCCGCACGACCACGAAAAAGTCGTCGTCGATATTGAGCAGTCCGAAAACCGCACCCGCACTGCGCAGTTCACGCAGCGCGGTCTCGGCCGCGGTCAAACTGGTCAACGCATCCCGACGCATCGCCGTACACCGCCATGCGCCGTCCTCGCGTACCACCGCGACCCCGAATCCATCGGGGATGTCTTCACCGTCCGCGCCACCCGGCGCTCCCGGTTTCGAGGCCCGCTGTCCCATGGAGGCAACGGTAGTACCCACCACACCGGTTGACCACGCATTCGCCGGTGCGCCGGGCGAATATGCCAACCTTGGACGGTGACGAAACCGCCCATTTGTGTGCTCGGACTCGGCCTGATCGGCGGCTCGCTGCTGCAGGCGGCACACGCCGCCGGGCGCCAGGCGTTCGGCTACAACCGCTCACCGGCGGGTGCCCGGGCCGCCGCCGGCGACGGGTTCGACGCCACCACCGACCTGTCCGCCGCGCTGGCCCGGGCCGCCGAATCGGGTGCGCTGATCGTGCTGGCCGTTCCGATGCCCGCACTCCCGGCACTGCTGACCCGGGTGGCCGAACAGGCCCCCGACAATCCCCTGACCGACGTGGTCAGCGTCAAGGTCGCGGTGCGCGACGCCGTCGCCGACGCGGGCCTGCTGCCCTGCTACGTCGGCGGGCACCCCATGACGGGAACGGCGCACTCCGGCTGGGCCGCCGGGGACGCCGGCCTGTTCCGCGACACGCCGTGGGTGGTCACCGTCGACGAGCACGTCGACGCCACGGTGTGGCACCAGGTGATGACGCTGGCGCTGGACTGCGGCGCGTTCGTGGTGCCGGCCCGCTCGGACGAGCACGACGCCGCGGCCGCGGCCATCTCGCACCTGCCGCACCTGGTCGCCGAGACCGTGGCCCAGATCGCCGCCGAGGTTCCGCTGGCATTCGCCCTGGCCGCCGGGTCGTTCCGGGACGGCACCCGGGTGGCAGCCACCGCGCCGGACCTGGTTCGCGCGATGTGCGAGGCCAACGCCGACGAGCTGACCGTGATGCTCGACCGTGCGATCGAGCTGCTGGGCCGGGCCCGCGCGGGGCTGGTCACCGGGGGCAGCGTTGCCGAGCTGGTCGAGGCCGGGCATGCCGCCCGGGTCAGCTACGACAGCTTCTCCCGGCCGGACATCCTCACGGTGCGCATCGGCGCGCCGGACTGGCGCTCGGAACTGGCGGCCGCCGGCCGGGCGGGCGGGGTGATCAGATCCGCTCTGCCAGCCCCGGATAGTCGACGATGAAGCCGTCGTCGTCGACCTGGATGATGGTGTCGGCGACCGGCGAGAGCAATTTGATGTCGTGGTTGTCGGCCCGGTCGCTGGTGTAGCCGATGGTCACCGGTTCGACGGTCAGGGTCGGCAGCCAGACGTAGACGATGGGCAGGCTCACCGCATCGGCGCGCCGGTACAACCCGGTCCGCCGGATGGGCAGGGCGTTGAAGAACGGGCTGAACACCAAGTCCACGTCGAGCGCGCCGTCGTAGGCCGCGCGCGACGTCTGGCCGGTGGGGTCCTGCACCAGCCACATGTTCTCCTCGTCGCGCGCGATCGACAGCTGGCGCTCCCGCTCGGCGAGGGTGACCGTCATGGACAACCGCTTGGTGCCGCCGGCCTCGTCGGTCACCAGGTCGTAGGAGGCGCTGAAGGCGGGCGTGGTCTCGGTGGCGGCCGACACGATCCGGCCGTACGCCTTGATCCGGTTGCCGCTGAGCTGCACCCGCACCGATTCCATCCGGGGCAGATTGTGGGCACGCCAGGTCAAGATGGCCGGCCAGGCATGGTCCGTCTGGTCCTTCTGGTCCTTGCTCTCTTGGGCTGAGCTCACCCATCTACCGTAAGCGACGTGCCCCGGTCAGCGGGCGGCGGTTGGCGCGATTCGATCGCGACCTCGGCGCCGATCCCGTCCGGGAGCCCGGGTTTCCGCCGGCCGAGTCGACCGGTGGAGCGCCTGGCCCGACCCGACCCGGGCAGCGACAGCCGGACCGCGAAGGCCAGCGCCGCATCGAGCAACAACGCCAGCGCGGTCACCATCAACGCCCCGACCAGGGCCAGGTAGAACTGCCGGACCTTGATCCCGTCGATCAGATAGCGACCCAGCCCACCCAGGCTGGCGTACGCGGCCACCGTTGCCGTCGCGACGATCTGCAGCGTTGCTGTGCGCAGGCCGCCCAGGATCAACGGCATGGCGATGGGCGTCTCGACGCGCAGCAGGATGCGCCGCTCGGTCATCCCCATGGCGCGCGCCGCGTCCACGACATCGGGGTCCACATTGGCGATACCCGCGTAGGTGCCGGCCAGCAGCGGCGGGATACCGAGCAGCATCAGCGCCACGGTCGGCGGCACCAGCCCCAGCCCCCACAGCAGGACACCGAGCAGCAGCACCCCGAGCGTCGGCAGGGCCCGCAGTGCGTTGACGCCCGTGACCACCAGGAACGTGCCGCGTCGGGTGTGCCCGATGAGCATTCCCAGCGGCACGGCGACGAGCACCGAGAACGCCACCGCCACAACGGTATACATCAGATGCTCGAGGATGCGGGCCGTCAGGCCGGACGGCCCCGCCCAGTTGGCGGCGCTGAAGATGTAGGCCAGCGCCTGATGCAGGAAGTTCACGCGGGCACCACCGCCCGCGACGTTCTGGTCCAGGACGTGAGGGCCCGGCCCAGCAGCATGATCAGCGTGTCGATGACGATCGCCAGCACGAAGATCGCGATGATGCCGGCGACGATCTGGTCACTCTTGTCGGCCTGGTAGCCCTCGGTGAACCAGGTGCCCAGACCGCCGATACCGATCACCGAGCCGACCGCGACCATCGAGATGTTGGTCACGGCCACCACCCGCAGGCTCGCGATGAGCACCGGAAGTGCCAGTGGCAGTTCAACTTTGAGCATCCGGGTCAACGGCCGGTAACCGACGGCGGTGGCCGCGTCGCGGACCTGCGCGGGCACCGCGTCCAGGGCCTCGGGTACGGCCCGCACCAGGAGCGCGACGGTGTAGAGCGTCAGCGCCACGATCACGTTGGCCTCGTCGAGGATGCGCGTCGGGATGATCAGCGGCAGCACCACGAACAGGGCCAGCGACGGGATGGTGAAGACGATGCTGGCCAGCACCGTCGTGATCCGCCGGGGCACCGCGGTGCGCTGCACCAGTGTGCCCAGCGGTACCGCGATCAGCAGACCGAGCAGCAGTGGCACCAGCGCGAGGCGCAGGTGGATCAGCGTCAGCGCCCAGGCCGTGTCCAGATGGGTGAGCAGGTAGCGCACGCGCTACACCTCCGCCTGCCGTTGCCGTCGCTGTGTCTCCAGCGCGGCCAGCACGTCCTCCGCACGGACCCCACCGACCACCTGGCCGTCGGCGCCGACGGCCACCCCGAGCCCCGACGGGGACGACAGCGCGGCGTCGAGCGCCTGGCGCAGGGTGCCGTCCGGCGGGAACAGCGAACCGCCCGCGGTGGTGCTGTCGTACAGCGATGCACCGTCCCGATGGATCCCCACCCCCGTCGCGTCGACCCAGGCGTACGGCGAGCCGTCCGGCTTGGTGACCAGCACCCACTGCCCGGGGGCCAATTCGAGCTCGTCGATGCCGTTCTCGGCCACGTGCCGCAGCGGGTGCAACGGCAGGCCGGTGGCGTGCCGGAACTGCAGGCCCCGGTAACCGCGGTCGGCGCCGACGAAAGCAGCGACGAAGTCATTGGCCGGATTCGACAGCACCCGAGCCGGCGCGTCGTACTGCTGCAGCACCCCGCCGCGGCCGAAGACCGCGATGCGGTCGCCGAGTGTGAGGGCCTCGTCGATGTCGTGCGTGACGAACACGATGGTCTTGTGCAGCTCGTCCTGCAGCCGCAGGATCTCGGCCTGCAGTTCGTCACGCACCACCGGGTCGACGGCGGAGAAGGGTTCGTCCATCAACAGGATCGGGGGATCGGCGGCCAGCGCCCGGGCCACCCCGACGCGTTGCTGCTGACCGCCGGACAGCTGGGCCGGATAGCGGTCGGCCAGGACGGGATCCAGGCCGACACGTTCCAGCACGGTGTAGGCGTCCTTGCGGGCCTGCCGGCGGGACCGGCCGCGCAGCACCGGCACGCAGGCGACGTTGTCGATGACACGCTGGTGCGGCATGAGGCCCGCACTCTGGATGACGTAGCCGATGCCCAACCGCAGTTTGACCGGGTCGACCGTGCTGACGTCCCGGCCGTCGACGGTGACCGTC
>NZ_JAXLSA010000005.1:0-290757 GCF_046330795.1 Mycobacterium sp.
TGACGTAGGCGGCGATACGCGTCGTGACGCCGTCGCCGTTATCGAGGTCGTCGGCGCCGGCCAGGCGCACCGCCTCGTCGAGCATCTGTTCGACATCGAGGTCGACGGTCCGGGATTCGGTGTGATCGAGGATCTGCCGCTGGATGTCGGTGAGCCGGGGCGCGGTGAGGTCGTCGAATTCGAGCACCTCGGTCGCCTGGCTCATCGTGCACACTCCGATCGTGGATTGTGGGCGTCGAATATTCGATGTACTGTTCGAAAATATGACGCTACCGAAGGTAGAGCGCACCGAGGGGGTGCGTCAAGCGTCTTCCCCGCCCACGGAGCGCGTCATCGCGGTGGTGGAACTGCTCGCCGCGGAATCCCGTCGTGGACTGTCGTTGACCCAGATCGCACGCACCCTGGGCATCAGCCGCGCCACGGCACACGCCATCCTGGCGACGCTCGTGGACCATCGCTGGGCGGTGCGCGACGAGCACACCGGCGGCTACTCCTGGGGGCCGGGGTTGCCGGCCGTGACCATGCTGGCCGCAGAACGGCCGTTCCATGCGGTGTTGCGGGACCTGTACGAGTCGACGGGCGTACAGGTCTTCGTGGCGCGCCGCGAATCGTCCACCATCATGGTGCTCGACAGCGTCGGCGAGGCTCCGGCGGGTTCGCCGATACGTCCGGGTCTGCGGCTGCCACTGGTGGCCCCGTTCGGCCGCGACTACCTGGCCTGGTCCACCGACGAAGACCGGGACGCCTGGTTGGCGGGCATCGGAAGCCCGACACCGGAGCTGACACAACGATTTTCGGATGTGCTGGCCGAGATCCGGCACCGCGGCTACGTCATCGAGCGGCTCACCCGAGAGTACGTCCGGGTATACACGGCGCTGCAGGCGTTGTCGGTGGACGGTCAACCGGACGTGATCACCGCGCGGCTGGCCGGCGCGTTCGCCGATCTGGCCCTGGTCGACTTCCTTCCCGGCGAGCTGCGGGCCGCCCGGATCCATCCGGTGGCATCGGTGTCGTCGCCCATCCGGGGCCGCGCCGGGGTCACCATGTCGATCACCGTGGCGCCCTTCGCGGGAATCACCGGTGCCGAGATCAAGAAACTGGGTGAGCACGTGCGGGCCGCCGCGGCGCGCATCGAGGCCACCCGTTACACCGAATAGCGAAGGGGTGCAGATGAAGTCGTCGATCGTGACGGGTCCAGGTACCACAGCGGTGGTGGAGGTGGCGAAACCGGCCACCGGTCCGCGCGACGTCCTGGTCCGCATTCGGGCCTGCGGGATCTGTGGCAGCGACGCGCTGTACATCGCCATCGGAGGGCTTCCACCCCGGGCAGGGCACATGCCGCTGGGACATGAACCCGCGGGGGAAGTCGTCGAAGTGGGTGCCGACGTCGTGGGAATCGGCGTCGGAGATCTGGTGGTGATCAACCCCATGGCCGCACCCGACGGCATCATCGGCAACGGCGGACCACAGGGGGGTCTGTCGGAGTTCCTACTGGTCACCGACGCGCGGCGGGGAGTGGGGCTGGAGGTCATCCCGGACCACATTCCGTTCGAGGTCGCGGCGCTCAACGAGCCGATGGCGGTGGCGCGACATGCGGCCAACCGCTGCCGTCCGCGCAGCACCGACAAGGTGTTGATCTTCGGTGCGGGGCCCATCGGGCTCGGCGCGGTACTCGCCTTCAAATCGATTGGGGTACACCATATTATGGTGGCGGATATCATTCCGTCCCGGCTGGACAAGGCACTGGCCGTTGGCGCCGACGCGGTCATCGACTCGAACACCGAGGATGTGCGCGAACGTCTCGTCGACCTGCACGGGGAAGGTGAGTCCATGTTCGGCGGCCGGGCCGACACGGACATCTATCTCGACGCGGCTGGGGTGCCGGCCGTGCTGGACACCGCGATCGCGTCGGCGAAGCAGGGTGCCACCATCGGCGTGGTGGCCGTCCACAAGCAACCCGTCCCCGTGGACCTGGTGACCCTGATGAGCCACGAGATCACCGTCGTCGGCTCGATGGGCTACCCCGACGAGTTCTTCGCGGTCACCGCCGATCTGGTGGCCAACTGGCGCAGATACGCGTTGATCGTCAGCGACACCATCCCGTTCACCGAGATCGACACCGCGCTGGCGAAGGCGGGCACACCTGGGGCGGCCGACAAGGTGGTGGTCACCCGCGACTGATCAGGCCTTGAGCCCCACCGCGTGCCGCAGTTGAGCGAGGAACTGTTCGCCGTCGTCACTGCGAACGATGTAGTGCGACACCGCAACCCGCACCGCGGCGGCGGCCTTGACGGCTCCGTTGGGGCCGCTGACCAGTTTCTCCAGTTGGGACCGCATCAGCGGAATCACCTTCGACAGTGCTTCGATCGACACTTCCGGCTCGATGTCGACAATCCGGACACCCGAATAGGACTGCTGATACTCCACGATGAAGCGCAATGCGGCATCGAGCTTTTCGTTACCGCGCAGGCCGGCGGTCACCTTGGTGATGCCCGAGTCGAAGTTCTCGCGCTCGAACACGCCGAACGCCTTGAGCAGGTCGTCCTTGGACGCGAACCAGCGGTACAGGGTGGGCCGTGAGACCCCGGCCTGCAGGGCGACCTCCGATAGACTGAGCTTCGCCTGACCGCTGCGGCCCAGCACCTCGGAGGTAGCGCGCAGGATGCGATTCCGCGAGGACATCTCCTCCTCGGTCTGCGCTGCGGTCTCACTCACCCGACAAGCGTTACAAACATATACGTATTTGTAAATACTTTCGGAAAAGTGGCGTGCCGCGGCGCCGTCACTGGGCACACTGCTAGCCATGGCCGGACCACTCGAGGGCGTCAGAGTTGTCGAACTCGGTGTCTGGGTGGCAGGTCCGGCCGCCGGCGGTCTGCTCGCGGACTGGGGCGCCGACGTCGTGAAGATCGAACCGCCGTCCGGTGATCCCGCCCGGATGTGGGGGCGGCTGCTGGGTCTGGGTCCCGGCGTGAACCCGCCGTTCGAGATGGACAACCGGTCCAAGCGCAGTGTGGTGCTGGATCTGGGTACTGCGGAAGGCCGGGCGGACGCACTCGAACTGCTCGCTGCGGCGGACGTTTTCGTGACCAACATCCGGCCCGCCGCACTGGATCGCCTGGGCCTGGACTTCCAGACCGTCGCGGCCCGCAACCCGGCGCTGGTGTACGGCATCCTCACGGGGTACGGCCTGGACGGCCCGGATGCCAACCGGCCCGCGTACGACGTCGCCGCGTTCTGGGCCCGGGCCGGCATCGCCGATCTGCTGACCCGCCCCGGTGACACCCCGCCGTTCCAGCGCGGCGGCATGGGTGACCACTCGGCGGGCACCACGCTGACCGCGGCGATCTGCGCGGCGCTGTTGTCCCGCAACCGAACCGGGGTCGGGCAGCTGGTGACGACATCGCTGTACCGCCAGGGCGTCTACACCGTCAGTTTCGATCTCAACACGCTGCTGATGAGCGGCCAGCCCATTGCGATCGGTCAGCGGGAGAAGATGGGCAACCCGTGCATGAACAACTATGCGACCTCCGACGGCAAGCGGTTCTGGATCGTCGGCCTGGAGGTCGATCGCCACTGGCCCGCGCTGTGCCGGTCGGTCGGCCACCCGGAATGGCAGAGCGACGCGCGATTCGACACTCCGCGCGCCCGCGCCGGCAATGCGGTCGAGTTGATCGCGGAGTTGGACCGGATCTTCGCGACCCGCACGATGGCCGAGTGGGCCGCGATATTCGACGGGGAACCGGAGTTCTTCTGGTCCCCGATCAACTCGCTGGACGACGTTCTGGTCGACGACCAGTTCCATGCGGCCGGCGGTGTGGTGTACGTGCCGGACGGTGACGATTCGGTACCGATGATTGCCTCGCCGGCCGACTTCTCCGGAACACCGGCCCAACCTCGTTGCCCCGCTCCGAAACTCGGCGAGCACACCGAGGAGGTTCTTGCGGCCCTGCGCGGCGAGGCCTGAGCTCCGCCTTTACAAACACAGGAAGAACTGTCACGCTGTTCGGCGACGTGAGGAGTGGCAGTGACGGTTGTCAGCAGTTCCCCGGCCCGTGAGTACAGCTCGGTCGACATCACCTCGCATGACTTCTGGAGCCGGCCCTTCGCGCAGCGGGACGAGGCGTTCGCGCGGCTCCGCCAGAGCGACGGGCTGAGCTGGCACCCACCCCTGTCCAGCCTCTTCGACCTCGAGGAGCCGGGATTCTGGGCGCTGACCCGGCGCGAGGACATCGTCTTCGCCAGCCAGCATCCCGAGCTGTTCACCTCGGCGCAGGGGGTGGCGCTGGACCCGATGCCCGCCGAATTCCAGCGCATCGCAACCTTCTTCCTGACCATGGATCCTCCGGAGCACACCCGGTACCGCGCGCTGATCAGCGCGGCCTTCACCCCGCGGCACCTGCGCCGGATCGAGGAACAGATCCATACCAACGCGGTCCGGATCGTCGACGACCTGGTCGGCGCCGGTGACGTCGACTTCGTGGAGGCGTGCTCGGCCCGGCTGCCGATGACCACGATCATGGACATGCTCGGCGTACCGACCACTGATCAACCCGCCGTCGCCAAGGCCGCCGAGAAGCTGTTCAGCATGAGCGACGACGAGTACTCGTCACTCGAGGAGCGGGCCCAGGACACCATCAACGAGATGCTGCTGCTGTCCAGCACGGGGATCGAGCTGGCCAAGTTCCGCCGGGCCAATCCCGGTGACGATCTGATGACCGAGATCGTCAATGCCGAGGTGGACGGCCACCGGCTGACCGACGAGGAGGTGGGGGCGTTCCTCATCCTGCTGGCCTCGGCGGGCAACGACACCACCAAACAGACCACCACGCACGCGATGCTCGCACTGGCCGCCAACCCGGCCCAACGTGACTGGCTGACAGCGGATTTCGACGACCGCATCAACGGGGCGGTCGAGGAGTTCGTCCGCTGGGCGTCACCGGTCCTGCAGTTCGCGCGATTCGCCACGGAGGACGTCGAGATCGCCGGGCAGCGGATCAGCGCCGGGGACAAGATCGGGCTGTTCTACTGTTCGGCCAACCGCGACGAGTCGGTGTTCCCCGACCCGACCGCCTTCGATCTGTCGCGTTCGCCCAATCCGCATCTCGGGTTCGGCGGCGGTGGCCCGCATTTCTGCCTGGGCAACCGGCTGGCCAAGACCGAACTGCGAAACCTGTTCCGCGAGTTGCTCACCCGGCTGGGGCCGATCGAGTTCGGCGAGCCCGATCTGCTCCACAGCAACTTCGTGCACGGCGTGAAGCGACTACCGGCCCACATCGGCTAGGCGGCCTCCTCACCCTCACCACGCCGAAACGTACGTCTCGGCGGAAGAGTACGAGAAGCCCACACCATTTTGTCGATCTCGGGTCCGCCGCGGCGCTGCCATTCTTCGTAAACCCGGCGCAGGACATCGTGTGGCCGGTCCTCGGCGATGGTCCGGATAACGTGCCATCCAAGGCCCTCGACGCGAGGAAGCCGCCGCAGATCGCGAACGTACTGATCCCGGTCCGTGCGGTGCTGATCGCCGTCGTACTCGAGCGCAAGCCTCAGGTCCTGCCATCCCATGTCGAGGTAGGCAAACGCCACGCCATCGTCGTCGACAACCGGAAGCTGTGTCTCTGGTGCGGGAAAACCGTTGTCGATGAGGAACAGTCGCCACCAACTCTCGGTCGGCGAAGCCGCGCCGGCATCGATCAGGGGCAGTAGTTCGCGCAGCTGGCTGACACCGCGAACGGGGCCGTATCGCGCCATGATCGAGCGCACGTCCTCGATCGTGAACGGCGCTGCGCGCATCAGCGCGTCGAGCCTGCCCAGTGCGGTGCCGCGTTGCGTCTGGTGCCGGCCCATGTCGAATGCCGTGCGGGCCGCGGTGGTGACTCGTATCCCGTCGATCTCGGTGACTTCGTCGTCGCGGTAACGATCAGCCCGCAGGATCAGGCCGTCCTGCATGCGACGGTGTTCTGAAAGGAGTTCGATCGGCTCATCGGGGTCGATCCAGGCGGAGCCGTGCAGGGCCGCGGCTGCGACACCCGCGACTACTCCGGTGCGATTTGTGGTCAGCCACGCCCCGAGCGTTCGGTCACCCAAGGACGGCTTGGCGCCCGTGGGCATGTACACGCCGCGGAACAAGGGGCGATACCAGCGGCGTAATTCGTGTCGGGAGAGACCCTCGCCGAGGGCCTCGTTGCCGAGAAATATCTCTGTCATGTCCGCATGCTTCCCGTGAGCACTGACAAGTGGTCGCCAACGGGGGTCAACGAGTGCCGAGTTCGACGAAATGGTGGCGCTTACTCGCACAAGTTCGCCCGTTCGTGCGTTTCGGCGTATGCGGCGCTAGCGGGGGCGGACGAGCACCGACTGCTGGATGGCCCCGACGGGGCCGGTCTGGTCGAACAGCGTACCGAGGGTGACCCCGATACCGTCTGGGCCGTAGTTGGTTTCGGCCCGGATGCCGGTCCACTCCCCAACGGGAACCCGGTGCAGGTGTACCGCTAGATCGGTGTTGAGGAACGTGTACTTGCGGATGTCGATCTTGCTGCCGAGCCCGTTGGCGCAGTCGGCCACCGTGAACAGCCGCTGGATCGGAGTCAGATCCTCGCCGTCCACCAGGCCGACCATCGGGGTGAGCCAGGACTCACCGGGGCCGGGTTCACCCATCGTGGTCAGCCAGCGCCAATCGACGCTGTGCACGTAGTTGGCGGCCCAGTCCTTGGCCATGTCCCGGCTGCGCGCCTCGGACAGCGGGCGCAACGGCGCGGCGGGTGCGTGCAGTAGCCCCGTTGTATCGAGCGTCTGCAATCGCCAGCCGCTGGCCCGGGCGACGGCCCGCGGCCCGTCCGGTCCGCGGGCGAGCATCTCGGTGCTCACGAGCTCGATCTGCTTGCCGGAGCGGTCGATTCGGCTACTGATCCAGAACTCGCCCTCGGCCGGTACGGGACCGAGCAGGTCGATGACGACGCGCACCAGCCGGGTGTCGTCCCGGCGGGCGCAGCGTTCCAGACCACGCACCAGCAGTGCCGAGACCGGGCCGCCGTGCTGGATCTTGTCCGACCACGTGCTGCGAACCATGTCGGTGGCCGAGAACTTCTCACCCCGTTCGTCGTCGGCGTCGAGTAGTTCGTAGTAGTGGGAGTGGGTCATCAGTGGTGGTGTACCTCTCGATCCAGGGGGCCCGTGCCGGCGACCTCGACGCCAAGCGTGTCGACCCGCGACAGCTGGGTGCCACGCAGTCGTTCCGGGTAGGCGTCGGTGCTGCTGAGCAGGAACAGGGTCTTGTTCTCCGGCCCGCCCAGCGCGCAGGCGATCGCGACCCGTCCGCCCGTCTCGACGCGGTCCGTCACGGCTCCTCCGGACAGGATGCGGTCGAATCGGTGCGCCAGCGTCAGGGACGTCCACACGCCGCCGTCGACGTCGAGCGCCAGGCCGTCCGGCGGACCTTCCAGGCCGTCGGCGAACACCCGTCGCTGCGACAGGCCGTCCGCGCCGACGGTGAACGCGGTCAGGCGGCGCCCCGTCGACTCGGCCACGATGAGGGTCGACCCGTCCGGGGTGAGCACCATGCCGTTGGGGAATTCGAGATCACCGGCGACGACGGTGGCCGCGTTGTCGGGGTCGATCCGGATGACGACACCGCCCTCGCGGGCCTGCGAGCCGACGTAGGCGCGGCCGGCCTCGTCGACCACCATGTCCCCGAGGGCAGCCGGCGCCAGCTCGGACAGGTCGGCGACGACGGTGACGTGGTCGCCGTCGTAGGCGAGCACCTGCTTGGCCTCGGTGGACACGATCAGCAAGGTGCCGTCGGGACGAAAGCCCAGTCCGGAGGGGGCCTGACCGGGCAGCGGGACCGTGGTCCCCGAGCCGCACAGCGTGACGGTGTGCAAGGCCTCCCCGAGCATGTCGGAGAACCACAGCATGCCCTCGAACCAGCGTGGCCCCTCGCCGAAACAGAATCCGTCGGCCAGGGGCGTCAGTGACGTTGCACCTTTACAAATCACGCCGTAAGTGTCACGCTCGCTAGGTGCCAATGTCAACCAGCCTCCGCGCGTTATGAGCATGAAGAAGTACTACGGTCACACACTGTTGTACCTGCACGAGACGATCGAGCTGGGCTCCGGTCGGGGTGAACAGTTCGCGGCCGTGTTCGGCGAGGTCTACCAGCCCATGATGGAGGATCTCGGTGCCCGGTTGTTCGCCATCTGGGAGACCACGCCCTACAACGGGCACTGGCCGCAGGTCACCATCATCTGGGAGATCGACGCGTTCGCCGATTACGCGCGCATCGGGCGCGCCCAGGCCGGCGGTGGCAGCCATCACGAGGCGGCGGCCAAGTGGGCGCAGTACCTGTCGGGCCTGGGGGCGACGGGGGAGGGCCGGATCATGTACGCCGGCAAGTACAACAAGACCCTGGCCCAGCTGCGCGAGGCCAATTTCGGTGCTGGACTGGTGATCCAGGAGATCATGCAGACCAAACCGGGCCGCCAGGACGACTACATCCGTGAACTCGAGCGGCTCTACGTCCCGTGGTCGGAATCCACCGGCAAACGCTGGCTGGGTTCGTTCATCACCACCTTCCGGTTCAACGAGGTGATCCACTACTGGGCCCTCGACGGCGACTGGGATTGCTTCGACAACCACTATCCGTCCTGGAAGGACAGTCCGCCGGCCGAGATCGTCACCTGGATGAGCGTCGCGCCGGCCCTGCGCGACGGCTGGGAGGATTCGATCCTGCAGGCTCTGCCGCCCTCACCACTGCAGGGATAGCGATATGAATCAGCCCGTGTTGCAGAACTTCTCGTACGACCCGTTCGATCCGGACGTGATGACCGATCCACTGCCGTACTACCGGCGGCTGCGCGACGAGCACCCCGTCTACTACATCGACAAGTGGGACACCTACGCGTTGTCGCGGTTCGACGATATCTGGCAGGTGCTCGGCCTCACCGACGGGACGTTCGTCGCCTCGGAGGGCACGCTGCCGGCCGCCACTGTGCTCGGACATCACAACGACGGGCCGGTCGCCGATCCGCCGTTGCACCCCATGCCTTTCCACGCCAACTTCGACTCACCGATCTACGAGAACGTGCGCCGCTGTACGTCGGCGCAGTTCCGTCCGCGGTCGGCCGCCACGCTGACCGAGAGGATCCGCACCCTGGCCAACGAGCGGCTCGACGAGCTGCTGCCGCGGGGGAGTTTCGACCTGACGCAGGATTACGGCGGCATCGTCGCGGCGTCACTGGTGTGCGAATTCGTCGGCCTCCCGGTCGATCTCGCACCCGATGTGCTCGCGACGGTCAACGCGGGCAGCCTGGCGCAGCCCGGCGAGGGTGTCGAGGTCGGAAACGCGCGCCCCGGGTACCTGTCCTACCTGACGCCGATCATCGAGCGCCGCCGGGCCGCCGGTGCCGACGGCTCTGTCCCGATCGCCGACAGCTTGATCGGCTTCCGGCTGCCGGACGGATCGGAGTTCACCGACCTCGAGGCGGCCACGCAGATGCTCGGTGTCTTCATCGGCGGGACCGAGACGGTCCCCAAGATCACCGCGACGGGGCTGTGGGAGCTCGCGCAGCGACCCGACCAGTTGGCGGCCGTGCGCGCCGACCTCGAGACCAACGTCCCCGTCGCGCGTGAGGAGATCATCCGGTACTGCGCACCCGCACAGTGGTTCGCCCGAACGGTCCGCCGGCCCTACACCATCCACGACACCACGCTTCGGCCCGGTCAACGGATCATCACCCTGCTGGCATCGGCGGCCCGTGACGAACGGGAGTACGCCGACCCGGACGAGTTCGTCTGGAACAGGCCCATCGAACGGCTGCTGTCCTTCGGGCACGGCCAGCACTTCTGCCTCGGTGTCCACGTGGCACGCCTGGAGATCGCCATCATGATCCAGGAGTTCCTCCGGCGCGTCCCGGACTACCGGATCGCCGGAGACCAGGCGTCGCGACCACCGTCGAGCTTCCAGTGGGGCTGGAACAACATTCCGGTGGAGGTGTAGGAGATGTGGTGCCAGCGGCTCGTCGCCCCGTACACCTTCGAACGGATCGACATCCCTGAACCGGACCCGGAATCGCTTGCCGAGCGCCAGGTCCTGCTGCGATTCCTGGCCGCGGGGATCTGCGGTAGCGACCTGCCCGGATTCAAGGGCACGCAGGGCAAGCTGCCCGGTGACACCGGTCCGTGCGCCGCCGGCATCGACGGATTCCCCATCCACGAGATCGTCGGCGAGGTGCTGGCCAGCCGTCACCCCGACCACGCCGTCGGTGACCGGGTGGTGGGGTGGGCGTCGGGTTTCGACGGCCTGATGGACATCGTGCGCTCCGACGGCGACGGCCTGGTTTCCTACGACCCGGCGCTGGGTCCGGAACTGGCGATCGGGCTGCAGCCGCTGGCCTGTGTGCTCTACGCACTCGAACAGGTCGGCGACCTGACCGGGAAGCGCGTGGCGATCATCGGCCAGGGTTCGATCGGACTGCTGTTCGCCTACGTGGCGAAGGCGTTGGGCGCCAGTCACATCACCGGCGTCGACCCGGTGGACCGGTCGGCACTGTCGGCGACGTTCGGGGTGGACACCGCGGTCCGGGCCACCAGCGACCGCTGGGTCGGCCGGCTCGAGTACGCCGACAAGGCCGACGTCGTCATCGAAGCCGTCGGGCATCAGGTGGCCACCCTGCAGCACGCCGTGGAGGCCGCCGCATTCGCCGGCACCGTGTTCTACTTCGGGGTTCCCGATGACGACTGCTATCCCCTCAGCATGCGAACCATGTTGCGCGGCAACCTGACCCTCAAGTCGGGGGTCACCGCCGACCGAACCCGAGTGCTGCACGCGGCCGACGAATTCGCGCGCGCCCACCCGGATCTATTGCCGGCCTACATCACCCACACCTTCGGCGTCGACGATGTCCAGGGCGCCTTCGAACTGGCCTGCCGTCCGATCCCCGGGCGGGTCAAGATCGCGATCACCCGATGAGCGGGCTCAGCCGGCTGCAGGCTGCACTGGCCGCCAAGGATCAGGTGTGGGGCGGCTGGGTGGTGGGACCCACCGCGATCGGCCCGGAGGAGTACGCCCGCTGCGGATACGACTACGTCGGATTCGACACGCAGCATGGCTATCTGGACGACGCCGACGTCGCCGGCCTGTTGCGCCGCCTCGAGCACGTCCCGATCGGTACCGCCGTGCGGCTGCCGTCCGCCGCGCCGGCACCGATCGGCCGGGTCCTCGACGCCGGTGCCGACGCCGTCATCATCGCGATGGTGGAGACGCCCGAACAGGCGGCAGCCGCGGTTGCCGCCACGCGCTACGCCCCGGCGGGGGTGCGCAGCTTCGGGCCGTTGCGGGCCTCGCTCGGGATCAACCCGGTCGACCTGGAGACCCGGGCCGGTGTGTACGTCATGATCGAGACCGCTGCCGCGCTGCCTGCGGTGGCCGAGATCTGCGCGGTTCCAGGACTCTCCGGGGTATATGTCGGACCCGCCGATCTGGCGATATCGATGGGACATGGACTGGACGAGATGACCACTGCGCCCGCCGTGATCGACGCGATCGACACGATCCAACGGACCGCTTCCGCGGCCGGACTGGTCGCCGGGATCCACGCCGGGGACGGCCGGACGGGAAAGGTGATGGCGCAGCGCGGATTCCGGATGATCACGCTGGCCTCGGAATCGCAGGCGCTGCGACGTGGTGCCCAGGAGCATCTGCGCGACGCCGGCGGCGGCGTGGCCGAGACGACGAAGGGCTACAACTGAGGTGACCGCCGTGGCACAGAACCACCTCCGCGAAGAGATGACGCTGCTGCGCGACGCCGTCCGCGACGCGCTGGCAGCGCGTGTCTCGATCGACGAACTTGGGGTGTGGTCCACCCTCGTTCCGCCGGACGGCTCGCTGGCGCTGGCGTCGGTGGTCGCCGAGGAGCTGGGCCGCGGGCTGTATCCCGGACCCGCGTACGAGACGATGGTGGGTGAACTGCTCGCCGACGAACTCGGCATCGACGGCCCGACTGCGTTCGTCACCGGTGGCACCGCGGTGGAAGTCCCGACCCCCGCAGCGCTGCTCATCGCCACCGGCGACGCCCTGGCCCGGGCCACCGCCGCCGAGGCTGTCGAGGCGCCGGTCCTGGACGTCTCCCGTCGCTTCGTGACCTACACGGCGCACACCGAAGACCTTGTCGTACAACCCGATACCGTCGTCCGGGCCCGCGCGGCCCGCAGCCTGCTGTATGCCGCCGATACCCTGGGCTGCCTCGAACACGTCCTGGCCAAGACCGTCGACTACGCCAAGCAGCGCACCACGTTCGGCGCGCCGATCGGGAAGTACCAGGCCGTCGCGCACCGGCTGGTCGACCACACGGTGACCACGCGGCAACTCCGGCTGCTGCTGGCCGAGGCCGTGGCCGCCTTCGATACCCGCGACGACGGACTGCCGATGCGGCTGGCCGTCGCCGAGACCTTCCTGTGGAGCCGCGCGACCGAGATCGTCAGCGACTGCATCCAACTGTGCGGCGGGATCGGCTTCACCTGGGAATGGGGACATCACCTGTACCTGCGCCGGGTGGCCGCGAACGGTCCGCTGGGCTCGGGCCATGGCCGGCCCGCGCGCCGACTGGCGCAGGAGGCCGGCTGGTGAACACCGCGGTCGACGAATATCGCAGTCGGGTAAGGCAATTCATCGCCGAGCAACGACCCGACGGTGACTGGTACGACGGTATCCGGGTGCCGCGGGATCCGGCAGCCGAGGCCGCCGTGCGCCGGTGGTACGCCGCCCTGTTCGACGCCGGTTACATGGGCGGCTCGTGGCCCGCGGCGTACGGCGGCAATGCCGGACACACACCGCAGCACGACGCCGTCGTCATGGAGGAGATCGTCCGTGCGCGCGCACCCCGGCCGATCGACCAGGTGATGCTGGCGGCGCACCTGCTCATCACCTTCGGGACATCCGAACAGCAGGACCGGTACCTACCGAGAATCCGTTCGGCCCAGGATATCTGGTGCCAGCTGCTCAGCGAGCCGGGCGTCGGCAGCGACCTGGCGCGGCTCACCACCCGGGCCGCCCGCCAGCCCGACGGCAGGTTCCGGGTGGACGGGCAGAAGGTGTGGACCACCGACGGGCAGTGGTCGCAGATGGGTGTGCTGCTGGCCCGCACCGATCCGGAGGCCGCGCGCCCGCACGCCGGGCTGACGATGTTCGTCGTCGACATGGCGACGCCGGGTATCGAGGTACGGCCGATCCGGGAGATGACCGGGTCCGACGAATTCTGCGAGGTCTACTTCGACGGCGCGATACTGCCGCCCGACAGTGTGCTCGGAGAGCTGAATCAGGGCTGGGCGGTGGCGAATTCGGGGCTCATATCTGAGCGTGCCTATGTCGGTGCCAACGCGGTGATGCTCGAGCTGTTGTTCGACGACCTGGTAGAGCTGGCCCGTGTTGTCGAACTGCCCGACGGTGTGGCCGTCGACGACCCCGTGGTGCGGGAGGATCTGGCCGACTTCGCGGCCCGGGTGGCGGGCGTGCAGCAGATCGCGCGCGACGCCGTCGACAAAGTTGCCAAGGGCATCGACGCACCGGCCGATGGGATGATCGCCAAACTGGCCTACACCGAGTTGAACGTCGCGTTGTGCCGGTACGCGATCACATTGGCCGCCGCGGGCCGGTTGCGCCCGGCGGGAGCCGAGGTGAATGCCCGTTGGCAGCAGGCATTCCTGTGGTCGCGGGCGCTGACCATCTCGGGTGGTTCGTCGGAGATCGTGCACAACGTACTGGCGACCCAGCTGCTGGGCCTACCGAGATCCTGGTGAGGGGACGAGATGACCGAACGTGAGCAGATCTGCGAGCTGATCGCGGAATACGCGCTGCTGCTGGACGCCGACGACATCGACGGATGCCTGCGGCTGTTCACCGAGGACTCCGAGTATCAGGTATTCGGCAAGACGCTGCTGGGCCCCGAAAAGGTGCGCAAGATGTTCACCCGTGCGCCCCGCGGGATGCACCTGACCGGGGTGTCGACCATCACCGTCGACGGTGAGAGCGCCGTCGCGCGCACGCAGGTGCTGTTCGTCGAGGCCGGTACGCACACGATGCGCCCTGCGCTCTACGACGACGACCTCGTGAAGGTCGACGGCCAGTGGCGGTTCCGCCGCCGGCGCTGTCAATTCCTCACCACCGCAGGGCTTTCGGACTCACCTCAGGAGCAGCCGGTATGACCGCTCGCGTGGCCCTGGTGACCGGCGCGGCGCGCGGTCAGGGAGCGGCCATCGTGCGGCGCCTGCGCGCCGACGGCGTCAAGGTGGCCGCCGCCGACCTGGCCGGCCCCGAATTGACCGCCTTCGTGGCGGAACTGTCCGACGACGGCGTGCTCGCGGTGCCGCTCGATGTCACCTCCGAACCGCAGTGGGCCGCTGGTGTGACCGCCGTGCTGGACACCTTCGGTGCGCTGACCGCGCTGGTCAACAACGCGGGCGTACTGCACCGGGCCACGCTGGCCGAGGAGACCGCCGCCGGCTTCGAAAAGCTCTGGCGGGTCAACACATTGGGGCCATTCCTCGGGATGCAGGCCTGCCTGCCCGCACTACGGGAGGCCGAGGGAGCCTCGATCGTGAACACCTGCAGCACCGGCGCACTGCGGCCCTTTCCGAACCATGTCGCGTACGGATCGTCGAAATGGGCGTTGCGGGGGCTCACCCAGATCGCGGCCGCAGAACTGGCGCCCGCCGGGATCCGGGTGAACGCCGTCCTGCCGGGCGCGGTGGCGACGCCGATGCTCGACGATCAGACCCAGGCCCGGCTGGCGGCGGGTTGCCTCCGCGGGCCGACTGGGCACACCGACGGAGATCGCCGATGCGGTGGCGTTCCTGATCTCCGATGCCGCATCGTTCATCACGGGGGCCGAGCTCGTCGTCGACGGCGGTCAATCCCTGAAGATCGGATGACCCAGTGGGCCAGGAACTTTCGATTGCAGCGCGTCTCGATCCAGCACTACGTCATCTGGCGGGTACCCGCACCGATCTGACGCCGGGGACGTTGCCCGCGGTGCGGGCCGGCCTGGACGAGCGGCGCGCACAGCAGGCCGCGGTCATGGACACCGTGGGGGTGGACATCACCGACGTCCGGATCGGATCGGTCCCGGTCCGGCTCTATCGCGGCGGCACGGGTGTCGCACCCGCGGTGATCTTCTGTCACTCCGGCGGATTCGTCCTGGGCAATCTGGACACCGACCATCGGATGTGTGTCGAACTGGCCCGCGGAGCCGAATGTTCGGTGGTCTCGGTGGACTACCGGTTGGCCCCGCAGGAGCCCTACCCCGCGGCGGTCGACGACGTCGGCGCCGTGCTGGACGCCGTGCTCGGTGGTGCGGTGGACATCGACCCGGACCGGGTGGCCGTCGCGGGAAGCAGTGCCGGCGGGGCGCTGGCCGCCGGGCTGGCCCAGCAGGCCGCGGACCGGCTCGTGTTCCAGCTGTTGCACCAACCGGTGCTCGACGACCGGCCCTCACCGTCGAAGGAGGAGTTCGCCGACACGCCGGGATTCGACGGCCCCGCCGCCGAGCTGATGTGGCAGTACTACCTCGGCGGTGCGGACCGGCCGCACGATGCGGTCGTCGCCGGGCCTCTTGCTCGCGGAAGGACGCCGCTCGCCGAACCCGCCGATGCGGCGGTTCCGGCGGCGCTCGCCGACCTGACGGGATTGCCGCCGGCGTTGATCACGTGTTCGGAACTCGACCCACTGCGCGACGAGGCGATCGACTACGCGCTGCGGTTGATGTGGTCCGGCGTTGCGACCGAACTGCATGTCTTCCCCGGCACGTGTCACGGCTTCGACGCCTTCCTGCCGGACTGGGAGGTCAGCCTTCGGCTGTATGCCATGCAGGTGGCCGCGCTGCGCCGGGCGTTCCAGCTCGATCAGTGATCGGTGCGCAACCCCGAGATCAA
Source organism: Mycobacterium sp. (assembly GCF_046330795.1). GTDB lineage: Bacteria > Actinomycetota > Actinomycetes > Mycobacteriales > Mycobacteriaceae > Mycobacterium. Next base: position 15,922 of record NZ_JAXLSA010000005.1, read on the forward strand.
TTGCGCCAGTGCCGCTCCCGCGTCGCGGCGGGCCACCGCCCGGTCCGCGGCGGCCGTGATCATCAGCGCGGTGTCGTTGACCAACATCAGCAGGATCATCGCGAGCGGCCGCACCGGCTGTTCGGCGATGACGCCGGCGGCGATGGCGGCGGTGATCCGCTGCTCGATCGGCACCAGGCCACGGGCCTGCTCGGCCTGATGCCAGCGGGCCGGGCCGAACACCGCGGGGCCGTCGACCAGCAGCGCCTGCACGTCAGGCGCCTCGACCACGATGTCGAGGAAGGCCAGTAGCACGGCCCGCAGATCGGTCAGCGGGTCCCCGGCGGGGGTCACCCGCTGTTCGAGTTCGGCGCTCAGCCGCACACTCACGTCCTCGAGGACGGCCAGGAACAGTTGTTCGCGGTCGGGGAAGTGCGCGTAGAAGGCGCCGCGGGTGCCCACCGCCGCGGCGGTCACGATGTCGGAGGTGCTGGTGGCGAAAAAGCCGTTGGCCGACCATAGTTCGCGCGCTGCGTCGATCAGCGCCGCACGGGTGGCCCGGGCCTGTTCCTGTCGGCTCATCACTGCTACCGCCGCCGGATCCATCGGCCATCGAGGCCGGCCTGCGGGCAGCCGAACCCGACTACCCCGAAACCCTCGCGGCGATGGCCCGGGCGATCGGGGTGGAGATCGACCATGTGGAGCTCGGCGTCGAACTCGCGGTCGCCACGACCGACCGCGATCTGGGCTTCCTGCAGATCCCGGCCGGTTCGGTCGCCGGCATCGACGCGACCTGGACGGGGAGCCGCGACGGCCGACCGGTCGCCGATCTCCGCACCACCTGGACCCTGGGCACCGTCCTCGGGCACCCGCAGGAACCTCGGTGGAAGCTGGCCAACGGCTACCTGATCAACATCGTCGGCGATCCCAATGTCGAGCTCCGGATGTCTTTCGCACCAGCTGATTTCGAGAGCTACGACGTCGGCACCACCACGGCGATGCCGGCGGTCAACGCGATCACCGCGGTGGTTGCCGCACCGGCCGGCGTGTTCACGCCATTGGATCTGCCGCTCATCACCGCACGCGCGCCACGTCGGACAAATGCGTGACGGTGGGGAAAATCTGCGCGAAGATGTGAGCGTTGGCAGCTTTGGAACAAGGGAGTCGGACATGCGTCGGGGATTGTGGATGATCGGTGCGGTATTGGTCGCCGGGGCCTACTCGAGCGCGAGCATCGCGTCCGCGGATGTCCCGCCCAACTGCTCGACCGCCGACGTGGCCGGCGTCGCTGCGGGCGTCACGGCGGCCACCTCGGCGTATCTGTTCACCCATCCCGACGTCAACGACTTCGTCACCGGCCTGAAGGGCGAGTCACGTGACGAACAGCGGGCCAAACTCCAGGCCTATCTGGCGGACAACCCGCAGACCGCGGCCGAGGTCCGGGCCATCCGGCAGCCGATGACCGACCTGCGGGCTCGGTGCGGCTTCCCCGTACCGGATTCAGATCCGCTGGCCTGAGTCTTCGGACAGCCGGGGTCCGTAGAGCACCCCCATCCATCGGGTTTCGTCGGCCAGCGCACGCCTGATGACCTTGCCGCTGGGAGTGCGTGGGAACTCACCCGACCAGACCACGATCTGTTCCGGCAACTTCCAGACGGCCAGCCCGACCGCGGTCAGTTCATCCCGGACGGCCTGATACGTCACGGCCGTAGTGGTGCCGCGGATGGCCAGTGCCAGCCGTTCGCCGGTCTGTTCGTCGGGCACCGCGAACGCCACGCACTCACCGAGTCCGGTTGCCGCCAGGTCGATCTCGGCCAGCGAGATCTTCTTGCCGTTGCGGATCACGATCTCCTTCAACCGCCCGGTGATCCGGATCCGGTGATCGGTCAGCAGCTCGGCCAGGTCCCCGGTGCGTACCCGGTCGTCGTCGAACGATTCGTCGTTGTGGGCCGGATCCAGGTAGCCGTGGAACTGGTGTGGTCCGCTGATCAGCAGTTCGCCCGAATCCCCGATCGCGACGTCCACTCCGGGTAGCGCGACGCCGTCGTCGCTGGAGTAGGCATCCAGCGCCGTCGACGTGGAGAAGGGCACCTCCGACGAGCCGTACACGCGGACCACCCGCACCCCGAACCGGTTCGCGGACTCGACGACGGCCGGCGGGATCATGGCCCCGCCCAATGCAATACAGCGCAGGGGCAGCGAGGTCAGACCGCGCCTGTCGGCTTCGGCAAGGACCGTCTCGGCGATCACCGGGGCCCCGCCGATCACGGTGGCGCCGGTGGCCTGGACCTGTTCGAAGGCGTGCTCCGGCGAAAAGCGTTCGGCCAGTACAACTCGCGCTCCGACCGACAGCGCGGATTCGAGCTGGAGCACACCGGTGATGCTGGCCACCGGACTGGCCAGGAACAAGGTGTCGCGGGCGTCGAGGTGCAGGGCGTCGACCATGTTGGCGACGCCGCAGCGCAGGCTGTTGACAGTGTGGATCACGCCCTTGGGCGTGCTGGTGGTCCCGGAGGTGAACACGACGACGGCCGCGGCGTCGGGATCGACCGGTACGGCAGCGGGTACGGCGAGCTCGGTCCCGCCGCCGTCGAGGGGGAGTACCACGCAGAATTCGTTGAGCCCCAACCGATCCGCATCGCTGGGCATGGCCAGTGCGACCCGCGGCCGGGTGGCGGCGCAGGCGGTCTCGATGTCGGCCCGGCCGCTGCGGTGGTCCAGTAGGACGACGACGCTGCCGTGACGTACCACCGCGAGGTGGGCGGCGACGGCCTGGTTCCGCAGCGGCGCCACCACGAGCACCGCGTCCTCGGGGGTGACGCCGGAGTGGCTGAGCACGAGCCGAATTCGTGTGACAGCGTCGTTCAGGTCGGCGTACGTCCACACCGAGGTGCCGTCGGACAGGGCGGGCCGGGAGGTCCTGGGCAACTCGGCCGGTCCAGTCGCCGGCCAGTGGCCGTCCGCGCGGAAGCGAGCCACGGCCGGCGGCGACGGTGGGTGGGTCGGGGTGATCCGCACCGGCTCAGCCGCCGATCGCGACCGCTTCGAGTTCCCGTGCGACGGCCGCGTGGTACTTGTCGATGTTGGCCGGGTTCACCACCCGGAACAGCCCGTCGGGCAGGGGTGAATCCTGGTACGCCTCGATGGTCATGGTCCGGGTGAACAGCGTGATGCCCTGGCCGGGCTGGGTGAAGTGGTACTGGACGGTGATCCGACCCGGCCTGCCGCCGTTCCCGTCGGCGTCGTGGCCGAGGTTGCCGACCGAGTTGAACACCCACAGCTTGGGCCGCATCGCCATGGCCAGATGCCAGGTATAGATGTGCGTGCCGTCCGGGCCGCCCTCCTCCCAGGTGTCGCCGACCTTCAGCGGCAGGTCGTCCAGCTTGCCGACGTAGTTGCTGCCCGGATAGGTCTTGGTCCAGTTCGCCGGGTTGGTGACGAAGTCGTAGACGACCTCCGGCGGGTGGTTGAACGCCGTCTCCGATGTGGTTGTCACGATGCCCAATGCTCTACCTCTCGTTGCGCCCCGATTTCAGTAGCTTTACAGCTTATGGACAATGTGTCACGCCCCCCTGTGGCAGGCTGGGCAGATGACGTCTGTGCTGAATCCCGCCGACCTCTACCACACGGGCGTGGTGGTCCCGGATCTCGATGAGGCGATCGAGCGGCTGTCCGCGGTCGGGGGGTACCGCTGGACGAAGACGGTCGAGGCCACCATCCCGGTGATCACCGCCGACGGGCCCGTCGACATTCCGTTCAAGATGGTCTATTCGATCGATGCCCCGCACCTGGAACTGGTGCAGGAGGTTCCCGGCACCACGTGGACCAGTGCGCCGCGCAACGCCGCGCACCACCTCGGCTACTGGACCGACGACGTGCTGGCCACCGGCGCCGCGCTGGAGCGGGCGGGCTACGCGTTCGAGGCGCGCGCCGGCGGTGACGACTCGCCGATCTTCGCCTACTACCTCGACCCCCTGGGCGTGCGCATCGAGTTGGTGGGCCGCAACGCGTTCGGGGATTGGGCGGCGTTCCTGGCAGCGATGGCCCGCTGACATGACGAGGACCCCGATCCCGGCCACCCCCGAGGAGATCACCGCCCAGTGGCTCTCGACGATCCTGGCGACGCCGGTCGCCGAGGTGACGGTCAGCCCGATCGGTACCGGGCAGACCGGGGCGACCTACCGTGCCGAGGTGACCTACGGCGCCGGCGGTGGGGGCGATCTGCCCGCGACGTTCGTCGTCAAGCTGCCCGCCCAGGATCCCGCGGTGCGGGCCAGCGCCTCGTTCGGCTATCAGGCCGAGCATGCGTTCTACACCGAGGTCGCCGACACCGTGCAGGTTCCCATGCCGCGCTGCTACCACTGCGACATCAACTCGGACGGCACCGATTTCGTGCTGGTGCTCGCCGACATGGCGCCCGCTGTGCAGGGCGACCAGATCGCCGGCTGCGGCGCACCGGAGGCCGAGCTGGCGGCGCGGGCGCTGGCCGGTCTGCACGGCCCTCGCTGGTGCGACCCGGTGTGGCGGGATTTCGCCGGCGCGGCGATGGGCAAGCCGGACCCGGACTCGGCCAACGGCCTCGGGAGCATCTTCACCATGGCGGTGGGTCTGACCAAGGACAAACTCGGCCAACGGCTTTCGGCCGAGGATGCGGCAACCCTGGACGCCGTCGCCGAGGTCATGGCTCCCTGGCTCCTGCTGGAGCCGGATCGCTACAGCATCCTGCATGGTGACTTCCGGCTGGACAACCTGCTCTTCGATCCCGACCGCACCCGGATCTCGGTGGTGGACTGGCAGACACTGGCGGTCGGGCTGCCTGCGCGGGATCTGGCCTATTTCGTCGCCTCCGGGCTGGACCCACAGCTGCGCGCCGAGATCGAACGTGATCTCGTCGGCAGCTACCACCGGGAGCTACTGACCCACGGGGTGGAGGACTACGACGAAGACACCTGCTGGCGCGACTACCGGCTGGGGCTGTTGCAGGTTCCGCTGATCACCGCGCTGGCGGTCGCGTTCGTGACATCCACCGAGCGTGGCGACGACGTCATGGTCGCGATGATCCAGCGCAGCTGCCGGGCGATCCGCGAGCTGGGCTCGCTCGAACTCATCGCGGAGTTATCGGCTCTGCCGTGATCCGGTCCAGCACCACCTGAGCGCGGGGCGGAGGAATGAACTGCAGCACAACGTGATCGGCGCCCGCAGCGTGGTGGGCATCGATCCGGGCGGCCAGCGCCCCGGGTTCGTCGGGCACCACCAGCGCGTCGAGCAGCCGGTCGGACGCGGTGTCGAGGTCGTCGTCGGAGAACCCTAACCGGCGAAGGTTGTTGCGGTAGTTGGGCATTGCGAGGCAGAAGCCGAGGTACTCCCGCGCGGCGTCGGGCCACGCCGCGGTCAGGGACACCAGCTGTGTCGGCGCGATCCACGGGGCCGCACCGACGGCCGTGCGGGTGGCCGCGGTGTGGGCCACCGGGCAGAAGTAGGTGTGTAGCCCGTCGGTGGCCGTGGCGGCCAGTTCGACCATGCGGGGACCCAGAGCGCCCAGGAACCGCGGCGGCAGGACCCGGCGACCAACCGCCGCATCCATGGCGGTCAGGTAGGCGCGCATGTCCGACAGGGGCCGGTCATAGCGGCCCCCGCGGGCCTCGGCCAGTTGCCGGTGGCTGGTTCCCAGCCCCAGCAGGAATCGTCCGGGAAACGCCTCGTGCAGCGTGGCGGCCGCGGCGACCGTGGCCTCGGGGTCGCGCGCATGGATGGTCGCGACGCCCAGTGCGACAGTCAGTTCCGCGGTGCCCTGCAGGTACAGGGCCGCGCGGACGAACGGATCGACACCACTGAACTCCTGCAGCCAGATGGTCGAGACGCCGCCGGATTCGATGGTGCGGGCGGCAGCCACTGCGTCGTGCGCCGGCAACCGGTCCAGGAACCCCGACCACAGTCCGACACCACGGGGGAGTGGAACGGCCATCTCCGTACTTTACAAAATTTCGCCAGAGTGTCACGCTGGGGGTCAGTTCACATTTCGCACCCGACATCGAGAGTGGTGGCATGGCCCTGCCGAATAGCGCGGATCGGTCGTTTGCGGACCGGACCCTGGTGATCTCCGGCGGAAGCCGGGGCATCGGTCTGGCCATCGCGCTCGGCGTGGCCCGCCGCGGCGCCAACGTGGTCCTGCTGGCCAAGACGGCCGAACCGCATCCCAAGCTGCCCGGCACCGTGCACACCGCCGCCGCGGAGATCGAGGCGGCCGGCGGCACGGCGCTCGCCGTGGTCGGCGATGTCCGGCGTGAGGAGGACGTCCAGCGGGCCGTCGACGCCGCGGTGGACCGGTTCGGTGGTGTGGACATCTGCGTGAACAACGCGAGCGCCATCTCCGTCGAACCGACCGAGGAACTGTCGGCCAAGAAGTTCGACCTGATGCAGCAGATCAATATCCGCGGCACGTTCCTGCTGACCAAGGCGTGCGTGCCGTACCTCAGGAAGTCGCCCAACGCGCACGTGCTGACCATCTCGCCGCCGCTGAACATGAATCCGTACTGGCTGGGCGTGCATCCGTCGTACACGCTGTCCAAATACGGCATGACGTTGCTGGCGCTGGGCTGGGCCGAGGAATACCGCGAGCAGCAGATCTCGTCCAACTGCCTGTGGCCCGAGACCTACATCGCCACCGCAGCCGTCGCCAACTCCGGGCAGGGCGACCAGATGCTCGCGGCCTCGCGCAGTCCGGAGATCATGGCCGACGCCGCCGTGGAGATCTTCTCGCGGCCCGCCGGGGCCGCCACCGCGCAGTGTTTCATCGACAGTGCGGTGCTGTCCGAGGCCGGGGTGAGCGACCTGTCCCGATACGGCGGCGGGCCGGACCCGATCATGGACATTTTCGTCGACCGGCGCTGACAGCGGCAGAAAGGTGAATCGGCATGGCGGCTAGCGCTTTTGCGGCAACACCACGGCGACGGGCTACGCACGCCGAGGCGGAGGCCGGTGCGGCGACCCGGCACCGGCTGGACGTGATCGCCGGATCGGTGCCCGATGTCATCCGCTCGGCCGGCGGGTGGCTGGCCGATCGTGCCCTGGCGGGCTGGGACGTCAACGTGTTCGTGCCCGACGCCGACGATGCCGCGCCCTTGCGGATCCTGGGTGTCACCCCACACCGACTGGCCGACGCGCCCGCCTACCGCGCGCAGCCGCACCGCCCCACCGCGGTGGCCGTCAGCGCCGACATGCGTGAGCACCTCGCCGACGAGATCACCCGCGGCGTACCGGAGGTCACGGTCTGGGGCCGCGACGTCCCGCCCGATATGGCCGAACGACTGCAGTCGGTCGAGCACGTCCCCAGTGGTGCGGCGCGGGCGTTCAAGCGGCACGCGATGCACGCGGCGGCGCTCGACGATTCGCCGGCCACCGAGTTGTTCCACTCCGGCTCCCGGGGCAGGCCCCGGCTGGCCGCCGTACCGGGTCGGGCCACCCTTCCCCCCGCGGCGGTATGGGCGCCACAACGATGAAGTTCTCGATCACCCATCCGATGCACACGCACCCCTACAACCCGGACCTCGTGACCGGAGCGGGCGTGGCGGCCATGGCCTCGGCGGCCGAGGCGGCGGGATTCAGCGGGTTCGGCTTCACCGACCACCCCGCACCGACCCAGCGCTGGCTCGACGCCGGCGGCCACGACGCGCTGGATCCCTTCGTGGCAATGGGATTCGCCGCGGCGCACACTACTACTCTGCGGCTGATCCCCAACATCGTCGTGCTGCCCTACCGGAATCCGTTCGTCGTCGCCAAATCAGGTGCCACCCTGGATCTCCTGTCGGGCGGACGGTTCACCCTGGCGATCGGCGTCGGATACCTGAAGCGGGAATTCACCGCGCTGGGCGTGGATTTCGAGGAACGTGGCGCGCTGCTCGAAGAGGCACTCGACGTCATCCGCACCATCTGGACCACCGACGACGTGACCTACGAGGGCCGGCACTTCAGCGCCCAGGGCATCACCGCACACCCGCGGCCACCCAGCCGCCCGCACCCGCCGATCTGGATCGGCGGTAACACCGCCGCGGCCCGGCGCCGGGTCGCCGAGTACGGCGACGGCTGGTGCCCGTTCCCCGCGCAGGGCATGCTCGCCAAGACGGCCCGGACCGATGTGCTGGATTCCAACGCACAACTGGCGCAGGGCATCGACGATCTGCGCCGGCGCCTGGATGCCGCGGGCCGGGACCCGGCGACGGTCGACATCGCCTTCTCGAACTTGACCGGTGGTACGCCGGGTACGGATTCCTTCGACGCCGAGGCGTATCTGGGCGGTCTGGAGGAGCTCGCGAAGCTCGGGGTTACCTGGACCCAGGTGTCCGTGCCCGGCGACAGCCTCGACGGTGCGCTGGCGGCGCTGGACCAGTTCCGGGTCCAGGTGATCGAGCCGTTCAGTCGCTGAGCGCCGGAATCACCTGGCCGGCAAGCAGTTCCAGTGTGGTGTCCGAAGCGCGGTCATGGGTGAACAACACCACCTGACCGAAGCCGAGGTCACCGAGGGCCCGCAGCCGCGCCGCGATGGTGGCGGGTGTTCCGATCAAGTTGGTGTCGTGTAGGCCGAAACCGGTTCCACCGAACCGCTTTTCGGCCAGTTCACGGACGCGTGGCAGGGCGGCGTCGTCCGGCGCGAGCGCCAGTACGGCCTCGACGGACATCACGATGCTGTCCGGATCGCGGCCGACGTCGGCACAGATGCCGCGTAGCACCGAGATCTTGTGCTCGAGTTTGTCGAGGGCATAGGTCGGCACGTTCCAGACGTCGGCGTACCGGGCCACCAGTGGCAGGGTGAACTTCTCGCCCACCCCGCCGACGACGATCGGTGGTCGCGGATCCTGGATCGCGCCCGGACTGACCGGGAAGTCGCTGACCCGGTAGTGCGCGCCGTCGTGGTCGATCCGGCCGGCGGCGAAGGCCTGGGTGAGGATCTCGAGCGTCTCACCGAGGCGGGCTGAACGATCGGCGAAGCTACCCCAGTCCAGACCGGCCTGCCGGTGTTCGGCCTCGATCGATCCGCTGCCCAGGCCGAGTGCGAGTCGGCCGCCGGAGATCTGGTCCAGGGTGGTTGTCATCTTGGCCAGCAGGACGGGATGGCGAAACTGGTTGCACAGCACCATGTGTCCGACCCGGAGGCGTTCGGTGTCCGCGAGCAGCGCGGTGGCCAACGTCCAGGCCTCCAGGGACGGCACGTCCGGCAGGCCCGGGCCGTAGAGATGGTCGTAGAGCCACAGTGAGCCGATTCCGAGTTCCTCGCAGCGACGGGCGCGATGCCGAAGGTCCGGATACTCGAAGCCCATTTGCGGGACGTACACCCCGATGTCGAGTGGCATGCCTGCACCCTACAACGCGAAATCACGCGGGGCGGGCGACGTCGCGCAGGACTTCGAGGACCCGGCCCAGCAGGGGTGAGACCTCGTCGTGCAGATGCGCCACGAGCAGGTCGACACCCAGCCCCTCCGGTTGCAGCGGCCGATAGCCCACGCCCCCAATATCAAGGGCGGCAGTCGGTTCCGGCACCAGGGCCACGCCGAGACCGGCCGCCACCAAGGTCACCAACGTCGACGTCTCCTGCACGTCGTGGCGCACCCGTGGCACGAATCCGGCGTCGGCGCACACCGCGCCGAGGAGTCCGTGCATCACCGACCGTCCACCGCCGGCGTGTGCGATGAAGTCCTCGTCGCGCAGGTCCGCGATACGCACGCCGTCGGAGTCGGCCGCGGGGTGTCCGTCGGGCAGCGCGACGATCAACCGGTCGCGGCGCAGTGTCTCGGTGTGGATCGCGGGATGGTTGATGGGGGGACGCAGCAGCGCGAGGTCGATCTCGCCGGCCAGCAGCGCCGAGGTCTGGGCCGGCGCCAGCATCTCGCCGCGGACGCTGACCTCCACCGCGGGCAGGGCGTCGCGCAATGCGCGAACCAACCGGGGCAGCAGCGAATACGTTGCGGATCCGACGCATCCGATCACCAACCGGCCCTCGATGCCCTGGGCCACCCGCTGGGCCTGGCGGGATGCGTCGTCGACGGCATCCAGGATTGCGACCGCGCGGCGCAGGTAGGCCTCGCCCGCCGGGGTGAGTTCGACCCGCCGGGTGCTGCGCACCAGCAGATCGACACCCAGTTCGTGCTCGAGCTGCCGGATCTGCTGGGACAGCGGCGGCTGGGCGATGTGCAGGCGTTGGGCGGCGCGCCCGAAATGCAGCTCCTCGGCGACGGCCCGGAAGTACCGGAGGTGACGCAGCTCCATGATCAAGACTTTACGTATATCAATAGCGCGGATATGAGTACTTCAGAATATCGCTGCTGGTGGTTACGGTCGATGACATGTCCGCAGTCGATGTTCACGCTGTTGTGAGTGGCCGCCCCGATGCTCCCGCCGTGGTGCTGTCGAACTCGCTCGGCTCCACTCACCGCATGTGGGACCACCAGGTGGAGGCGCTGGCGAAACACTTCCGGTTGATCAGGTACGACACCCGCGGCCACGGCGCATCACCTGTGCCGGCCGGGCCCTACTCGATCGACGATCTGGCCGACGACGTGGTGGCGCTGCTGGACCGCCTCGGGGTCCCCCGCGCACACGTGGTCGGGTTGTCGCTGGGCGGCATGACGGCCATGCGTCTGGCGGCCCGCAATCCCGGCCGGGTGGATCGGCTCGCGGTGCTGTGCACCGCGGCCCACCTGCCGCCGCGGGCGGCGTGGCTGGAACGGGCGGCCGCGGTGCGGGAGCAGGGCGCCGCGAGCATGGCCGAGACGGTGGTGCGCCGGTGGTTCACCCGGCACTACGACGGTGACCTCGGGTACTGGCAGTCGATGATCGCCGCCACACCGGCGGTGGGTTATGCCGCGTGCTGTGCGGCGATCGCGGAACTCGATCTGCGCGACGAGCTTTCGTCGATCTCCGCGCCGACACTGGCCATCGCCGGAGCCGACGACCCGGCCACCCCGCCGGCCAAGCTGCAGGAAATCGTTGCCGCCATGACGGATTCGCGGCTCGTGGTGCTCGAACACGCCGCCCATCTGGCCAACGTCGAGCAGTCCGACGCCGTCACCCGCGCCCTACTGGAGCACCTGAATCTGGAGGAACGATGACACTGAACAAAGTGGTGAGCTCGGCCGCCGATGCGGTTGCCGACATCCCGGACGGAGCCAGCCTGGCGGTCGGGGGATTCGGCCTGGCCGGCATCCCGTGGTTCCTCATCGAGGCCCTGCTCGAGCAGGGCGCGCGGGAGCTGACCATCGTGAGCAACAACTGCGGCGTCGACGGCGGCGGCCTGGGGCTGCTGCTCGAGGCGCGCCGGATCGACCGCGTCATCGCCAGCTATGTCGGCGAGAACCGGGAGTTCGCCCGGCAGTACCTGTCCGGCGAATTGACCGTGGAGCTGACCCCGCAGGGCACGCTGGCCGAGCGGATGCGCGCCGGCGGCAGCGGAATCGGCGCGTTCTTCACGCCGACGGGCGTCGGCACGATGGTGGCCGAGGGCGGACTGCCGTGGCGTTATCACGCCGACGGTACCATCGCGCTGGCCTCTCCGGCCAAGGAGGTGCGGGTCTTCAACGGCCGCGAGATGCTCCTCGAGGAGTCGATCGTCACCGACTACGCCCTGGTGCGCGCCGCCGTCGCCGACCGGGCGGGCAACTGCGTATTCCATGCCGCAGCACGGAATTTCAACCCCCCCGCCGCGATGTCGGGTCGGGTCACCGTGGTTGAGGCCGAGCGGGTCGTCGAGGTCGGCGAACTCCATCCCGACGAGGTCCACCTGCCGGGCATCTTCGTGCAGCGCATCCTCGAGCTGACCCCCGAGCAGGCCGCCCGCAAGGGCATCGAGAAGCTGACCACCCGCGAACGGACATCCGGAGTTGTGAAATGAGTTGGAACAGAGCCGAAATGGCCGCGCGGGCCGCGCGGGAGCTGCGCGCCGGCGAGTACGTGAACCTGGGTATCGGGTTGCCCACCCTGATCCCCGACCACCTGCCGGAGGGCAGCGATGTGCAGTTGCATGCCGAGAACGGGATCCTGGGCGTCGGCCCGTTCCCGTACCCCGACGAGGTTGATCCGGATCTGGTGAACGCCGGCAAGCAGACCGTTTCGGTGCTGCCCGGTGCCTCCTACTTCGACTCGGCCGCCAGTTTCTCGATGATCCGCGGTGGGCATGTCGACGTCGCGGTGCTCGGCGGTATGCAGGTCGCCGGCAACGGCGATCTGGCCAACTGGATGGTGCCCGGCTCGATGGTCAAGGGCATGGGCGGGGCGATGGATCTGGTCAGCGGCGCCGGCCGGGTGATCGTGCTGATGGATCACGCCTCGAAATCCGGTGCCGCCAAGCTGGTTTCGTCGTGCGATCTGCCACTGACCGGTAGAGCCGTGGTGAGCCGGGTGATCACCGATCTGGGAGTCTTCGATGTGACGGGCGAGGGGTTCCGGGTGATCGAGCTGGCCCCCGGTGTCGGCCACGACGAGGTGGTGGCCAGGACCGGCGCCCCGCTGACCGATGGAAGGCTGCCGGTGCCGGCCTGAGGCCCGTCAGGCGGCCGCGTTGGGGAGCAACGGCGGGCAGACACCGTCGTGATCGGCGGCCAACTCGAAGTGCCACGCCTCATTGGCGTAGATCTGGCACAGTCCGAACCGCGATCCGTTGGCGATCAGCCACTGATCGGCGGCGTCCCCGCCGATGTCGACGGCCTGCCCGGTGACGTGTTTGGATGCCGCCGGCGTCTGGACGTACTGCCGCGCGGCGGCGAAGCTGCCGTAGGTCTGGATGGCGTTGTCGAGCAGCCGCTGCTGGAAGTCCGGCGAACGCCAGCCCGAGTTCACCGTCATCGTGATGCCGTCGACCGCGGCCGCGGTGGCGGCGTTCTGGATGGCGGTCAACAGCGCCGGCTCCAGTCGGCCGACCGCTGGATCGGCGACGTCGAACGGGGTGAGCACCTGGTTATCGGCGCGGGCGCCGTCATCGTCGGCGCGGGCCACCGGGGTGCCGATCACGACGACGGCACCGAGGCACAGGGCGCCCAGCGTCTGGCGGATCGGGAACATGGAGCGTCAGTCTAGCAACGCCGGTCAGTGGCTACGGCTGCAAGAGCACCTTGGTGGCCCGCCGCTGGTCCATCGCGGCGTAGGCATCTGCGACGTCGTCGAGCGGCAGGGTGAGGTCGAACACCTTCCCGGGATTGATCTTTCCGTCGAAGATCAGCTCGATCAGGTGCGGGAGGAAGCGGCGAACGGGCGCCGGCCCGCCGCGCACGCCGACGCCGGAGCGGAACAGTGTGGTTCCGGTGATCGCCACGTCGTGTGGCACTCCCACGATGCCGACGAGCGCGCCCGGCCGTCCCGAGGCAATGGCCTGCCGCATCGACTGTTCGGTGCCGACGCATTCGAGCACGGCGTCGGCCCCGATCCCATCGGTCATGTCCTTGATCCGCGCGACGCCGTCGTCACCGCGTTCCTCGACGATGTCGGTGGCGCCGAACTCGCGGGCGAGTTGTTGACGGGCCGAGTGTCGGCTCATGGCGATGATCCGGTCGGCGCCCAGTTGCGCGGCCGCGATGACGCCGCACAGCCCGACGGCGCCGTCGCCCACCACGGCCACCGTCATCCCGGGGGCGACCTGCGCGGAGTCCGCGGCGAACCAGCCGGTGCCCAGCACGTCGGAGGCGGCCAGCAGACTGGGAATCAGCTCGGCGCTGGGTATCTCGGGCGTCGCGACCAGGGTGCCGTCGGCCCAGGGCACCCGCACCACTTCGGCCTGGCAGCCGACCAGCGGCTCCATGTGCAGACAAAAGGTCTGAAATCCGTTGCGGCAGTTGGGGCAGGTGCCATCGGAGGCGAAGAACGACCCGATGACGAAGTCACCCGGTTTGATGGTTGTGACATCGGCACCGACGGCCTCGACCACCCCGCAGTACTCGTGCCCGAAGGGCGACGGCTTCTTCGGCGGTGGGTTGATGCCGCGGTAGTGCCACAGATCCGACCCGCACACACACGTGGCGGCGATGCGCACGATGGCGTCGGTGGACTCGACGATCCCCGGCTCCGGGATCTCTTCGAGCCGGACGTCGTCCTTACCGTAGAGAACTGCGCCACGCATGAAGTTCCTCCTATGAGGTTGTGGCCGAACGGTGTTCGGTGTCGATACTGTCCTGCGATGCGGCCCAGGAGGCCAGTAGTTTGAGCGCATCCGAGGTCGGCGTGCCCGCGGCTGCGGTGTAGATGTTGAGTTGCCAACCGGGATCCGATGGCAGCGGCATGGCCTCGAAGTCGAGATCCAGTTGACCGACCACGGGGTGGCGCAACCGCTTTCGCCCGCTTCGGTGGTAGCGCACGTCCTGCGACGCCCAGCGCTGACGGAACGTTTCGCTCTGGGTGCTCAGTTCGCCGACCAGTTCGATCAGCGCCTTGTCGTGCGGATTGCGGCCAGCCTCGAGTCGCAGCATGGCCGCGGCGTCGTTGGCGATCTGGTCGTAGTCGACGAAGAACTCGCGCGCCTGTTCCGGATACAGGTAGACGAACCGGGTGGTGTTGGCGGGCCGGCGGGGCAGCGCGAGCACCGGCGAGTACAGCGCCCGGGCGAGGTGGTTCATCGCGACGATGTCGTGCCGGCCGTTGCGGATCCAGGCGGGCGCACCGGTGATCGCGTCGAGCACCTGCTGCATGGCGGGACGCACCGTCGCGGGCGCGCTGCGGGTGCGGCGCGGGCTGCCGGTCTGGGACTGCCGCGCGAGGGAGAACAGGTGGTCGCGCTCGGCGTCGTCGAGATGCAGCGCGTCGGCGAGCGCGGCGAGCACGGAATCGGAGGTGCCGGCCAGGTTGCCGCGTTCCATCCGGACGTAGTAGTCGACGGATACCCCGGCCAGCAGCGCCACCTCCTCCCGCCGGAGCCCCGCTACCCGGCGGTTGCCGCCGTAGACCTGCAACCCGGCCTGCGCGGGGGTGATCCGGGCGCGGCGGGTCCGCAAGAATTCGCGGACCTCGTTGCGACGGTCGGGGGTGCTCATGGGATCAGGCTAATTCTCATTAGAGACCGACCATCGCCATTCCCGCCGGGTTGTAGCGGTCTCCTTGCACACCGACGCGTGCGGCCAGGGCGTCCAGCGCCGCCACCTCATCGGCGGATAACGCCACGGCGGTGGCGCCGACGTTCTCGTCGATCCGGTCCCGACGGCGGGTTCCCGGGATCGGCACGATCCAGGGTTGTTGGGCCAGCAGCCAGGCCAGTGCGATCTGACCGGGCGTCGCGTTCCGTTCGGTGGCCAGTGCGCGGATCCGGTCCAGCAGCGCCGCATTGGCGTCGATGTTGCCGGCCTCGAATCGCGGAATGGTGTTCCGGACGTCTCCGTCGGCGAATTCCGTTGACGGCGAGACGGTTCCGGTGAGAAAGCCCTTGCCCAACGGGCTGAACGGAACAAACCCGATGCCGAGTTCCGCGCACGTCGGGAGAACTTCGGGCTCGGGGTCGCGGGTCCAAAGCGAGTACTCGCTCTGCACCGCGGTGACCGGTTGGACGGCATGCGCGCGGCGGATGGTGGCGGCGCCGGCCTCGGACAGCCCGAAGTGACGGACCTTCCCGGCGGAGATCAGTTCACCGACCGCTCCGGCGACGTCCTCGATCGGCACGTTCGGGTCCACGCGGTGCTGGTAGAACAGGTCGATCGCGTCGATTCCCAAGCGGCGCAACGACGCATCGGCGACGCGGCGGATCTGCTCGGGCCGCGAATCGGTGCCGGACATCTTCCCGTCGACGATGTGCCAGCCGAACTTGGTGGCCACGACCACCTCCTCGCGCAACGGCGCGAGCGCCTCGCCGACGAGTTCCTCGTTGACGTAGGGGCCGTACACCTCCGCGGTGTCGATGAACGTCACGCCGGCTTCCTGGACGGCGTAGCGCAGGACGGCAAGCATGTCGTCGCGGTCGCCGGGGTTGGGGCCGTAGCCCATGGACATCCCCATGGCGCCCAGGCCGATTGCCGATACTCGTAGTCCCTGTCCGAGGGTCCTTGTGTGCATTGATCTCTCCTCAGTTCTCCGGGTAGCCGTATTCGTCGTCGGTGACGTGTTCGCCCCACGTGGTCTCCGCTCGGCCTGAGTCCGGGTCGGGCGCCTCCCACATCGCGAGGTGCGTCATGAAGTGATCGGGCGCCGCGCCGTGCCAATGCCATTCGTCCGGCGGCGTGTACACGGTGTCGCCGGGCCGCATGACGAGGACGTTCCCGCCGCGGGACTGGACCAGGCCGATACCGTCGGTCACGTGCAGGGTCTGACCGCAGGCGTGGGTGTGCCAGGCGGTGCGGGCGCACGGTGCGAAGCGCACCGTGTTGACCCGTAGTCGGGATGGCTCCTCACCCTTGGCGATGACGTCGAAATAAACCTCGCCGGTGAAGAAATCGGCCGGCCCCTTGGTGGAGTTGCTGTTCGGGATGCGGTGCATGGCTCCCAGTCAAGCGCGGCGACGGCGAACCAGCCAGTGGCTGCCGTGCCGGGTAACGCCAATACCCCTTTCGGGGGTCAGTCGAACGTGTCCCCGTCGACGTACACCCACCTGCCGTCGACCCGGCCGAACCGGCTGCGCTCGTGCAGCACGCCATGCCGGCCGTCGCGGAGATAGGTGGCCCGGAACTCGACGACACCCTCGTCGTCCCCGGCGCCGCCGGCCTCGGTGTCGACGATCTGCAGGCGGCGCCACACCGTGTCGTGGTCGACCTCGACCCGGCGGGGCGCAGTTCCCGGATCCCAGCTGGTCAGCAGGTAGTCGGCGTTGCCCACCGCGTAGGCACTGAATCGGGAGCGCATGAGTGCTTCGGCCGTCGTGGCAGGCGCACCGTGGTGCAGGGGCTCGCAGCAGTCGCCGTAGGCCGCACCGGATCCACACGGACAGGGTTGTGCCATGCGTCGATTGTTACCAGATCAGCGGCGAGCGTCCGCCCTTGTACGCGACACGCCGCGCGGAGCTGTACAAACACGGCCGCTCGGCAGGATTGGTGGCGGGGTTAGAGCTGGTCCCGTAGTTCGCGCTTGAGCACCTTGCCGTAGCTGCTCTTGGGCAGCTCGTCGATGAAGATGTACCGCTTGGGCCGCTTGAACCGGGCAATGCGCTCGAGCAGGTGGACGTCCAATTCGTCCGAACCCGCGCTGCCTACTACGAACGCGACGACGACCTCGCCCCAGTCCGGGTCGGGCGCCCCGACCACACACGCCTCCTCGACCCGCGGGTGGGTCAGCAACACCTCTTCGACCTCCCGCGGATAGATGTTGCTCCCACCGCTGATGACCACGTCCTTCGACCGGTCGCGCAGCGTCAGGCAACCGCGGTCGTCGAAGGAACCCAGATCCCCGGTGTGCAGCCAGCCGTCGACCAGCGTGGCTGCGGTGGCGTCGGGGTTGTTCCAGTAGCCGGACATGACCACGTCCCCGCGACAGACGATCTCGCCGACCTCGCCGACAGCGGCGAGGCTGCCGTCCGCGTCCAGCACGGCGACCTCTACCCCCGAGCGGGGGTAGCCCACCGAGCCCAGGACGTCATCGTCGGCCCCGATGTGATCCGCCCTGCGCAGTCCGGTGATGGTCATCGGCGCCTCGCCCTGGCCGTAGAGCTGGACGAAGATCGGCCCGAACGCGGCCATCGCCGACTTGAGACTCTCGACGTACATCGGCCCGCCGCCGTAGATCACCGTGCGCAGATTGCCCGGACACGGCCGGCCGGTCTGCACCAGCCGCTGGACCATGGTGGGTGCCAGGAAAGCCGCGGCGCCGGGGTGGTGTCCGCAGAGGTCGAGGAACTCCTGCGCGTCGAAGGCGCCCGAGGCGGGGATCACCTGACGCGCCCCGCGCAGCACGTACGGCATCACGTACATCCCGGACCCGTGCGACATCGGAGCACCGTGCACCAGGCTGCAGTCGGCGTCCGGGTCATCGAAGTCGGCGAGGTGCGACACGGTCATCGCCATCAGGTTGCGGTGCGAGAGCATCGCGCCCTTGGAGCGGCCGGTGGTACCGCTGGTGTAGAACAACCAGGCCAATGCGTCCGGATCGACGTCGGCGGGCCGCCATGGCTCCGAATCCAGCAGCGCGGCATAGGAATCCGAGCCGAGCACCGTGAGGGGCAGGTCGGTGACCGGTTCCAGGGCCGTCCCGATCTTCGCCGAGGCGAACACGATCTCGGCCCCGGAATCGGCCAGGATGTCGGCCATCTCACGTGGATGCAGCTTGTAGTTCAGCGGGACGAACACGCACTCCGCCGCCCAGATGCCGAACATCAACTCGACGATCTCCGGACAGTTCTCGGTGGCCACCGCGACCCGGGTCCCCGGTCCGCGGGACGCCCGGATGGCCCCGGCCAGTCCGAGCGCCCGGGCCCGCAGCTCGGCCCACGTCGACACCTGCTCCGTTCCCCGGAATACCGCACCTCGATCCGCGAATCGGGTGGCCGCCTGGTCCAGCAGGCTGAAAAGACTCATCGGGCAACCCATTCCGAGGACAGCGCAAACTCGGATAGGTACTTGGTGGAGCTCCAGCCGCCGTCGACCACGATGGTCTGACCGTTGATGAAGCTGCCACCTTCCGAACACAGGAACGCGATGGTGCTCGCGATATCGTCGACCCGGCCCAGCCGCGTGTGCGGCGTCATCTCGGTCTGCATCTTGCGGAATCCGGGATCCTCGAGCCGGTGTTCGACCATCGGCGTGACGGTGACCCCGGGGGCCACGGCGTTGCACCGGATGCCCTGCGGCCCGTACTGGGCGGCGATGTGGGTGGTCAGCGATGTCAGCCCGCCCTTGGCCGCCGAGTAGGCCCCGCCGCGCAGACCTCCCACGACGGCGAAGGTCGAGGTGACGTTGATGATGGCCGAGCCCGGCTGCATGTGGCCGATCACGTCCCGGGCCAGCCGGAACGGTGCGCGCAGCATGAGACCCAGGAACTGGTCCAGGGTTTCGTCGTCGGTCTCGTGCAGCGGCTTGGGACTTCCGACGCCGGCGTTGTTGATCAGATAGTCGATGCGCCCCCACCGCGACAGTGCCGCCTGCACCACGGTGGCCGGTCCGTCGTCCGCGGTCAGGTCCACGGCGACGGTGGCGATGCGCCCAGAATCCCCGACGGTGGCCTCGAGTTCGGCGAGCCTGGCGGCGTCCCGGCCGGCGCCGAGGACGGCCATGCCCTCACCGGCAAGCTTGACCGCGGTACCCAGGCCGATGCCACTGCTGGCGCCGGTGACGATCGCAACCTTGTGTGCTACTGGCATGCCCGCTCCTCCATCAGCTGTGCGCGGATCCGATGTTTGAGTACCTTGCCGGCGTCGTTCTTGGGCAACGTATCCCAGATCGCCACCTCTTCGGGTGCCTTGAACGTCGCCACCCCGTGGTCGGCCAGCAGCCGGCGCAGATCATCGACGTCCGGCGGCGGGCCATCGCCGGGAACGATGACGGCACAGGCGCGTTCGCCAGTGCGCGGATCGGGCAGCCCGACCACGGCGATGTCGGCGATGTTCGGCTCGGTGATCAGCAGGTCCTCGATCTCCTTGGGCGAGATGTTCTCGCCGTTGCGGATGATCAGATCCTTGGCGCGGCCGGTCACCACCAGATAGTGCTCGTCCACCCATGCGCCCAGATCGCCCGTGCGGAAGTAGCCGTCGGCATCAAAGGCATCGCCGTCGTCCTCCGAGTGCAGATAGCCGACCAGCATCTGTGGACCGCGGGCCCGGATCTCGCCGTCGACGAGCCGGACGTCGGCGATGCCCGGCCGGCCGTCGGTGTCGGCGGCATGGTCGGTGTCGCCCGGTCGGGTGGACCCCACCGTGGTGACCGGCACCTCGGTGGACCCGTAGACCCGGGTCACGATGGCTTTGTCGAAATAGTCAGTGGCACTGCGGATCAGCGACGGCGGTACCGATGCGCCACCGCAGATGAACACCTTCAGATCGGGCAGGTGGGTGCCGGCCCGCTCGGCGGCGGACAGCAGACCCGTCAGGAACGGCGTCGCGCCGGCCATGTGGGTGCAGCGCTGTGCGGTCATCAGCCCCACGGCCGCAGCGGGATCCCACTGCTCCATCAGCACCGCGGTGGTGCCCAGCAGCAGCGGACACTCGAAGGCGTAGATGGAACCGCCGATGTGCGCGATGGGGGAGGGCACCAGGAACCGGTCGGCCGGCTCGATGTGCCAGTTGTCGCGGAGTTGACCGATGAGTGCGTGCAGCGAGTTATGCGTGTGCAGAACACCTTTGGGCCGACCCGTGGTTCCCGAGGTGTACATGATCATCCGGACGTCGGTGGGGTCCAGGGCCGGCAGCGCCACCACCGCGTCCGGGGCGAACAGCGACTCGTACGGGGTGTGACCCGGCCCGCGGACGACGACGACCTCCGGTGGATCGGGGAGGTCGGCGACCACCCGGTCCAGCATGCCGGCGTAGTCGTGGCCACGGAACTCGCTGGGCACGAAGATGATCCGGGAATCGACGTCGTCGAGGATGAAACGGAGCTCGTGGTCGCGCAGGGAGGGCAGGATCGGGTTGACGGCCATCCCCGCCAGGGTGGCGCCGAGGTAGACCACCGCGGCCTCGTGCCAGTTGGGCAGCATGAACGAGACGACGCTGCCGACGGGCATCCGGCCCAGCAGCGTCCGGGCGAGCACGGTGGCCCGCTCCCGCAGGGTCGCGGCATCGAGCTGGATGTCGCCGTCGATGATCAGTACGCGTTCCGGCGCGGCGTCGCGCAGCGCGTCGGCAAGCGTGCTGGGCAGGGGCGCCGTCACCCCTTGATCCGCCGCATCGTCATCGAGTGCCGGTACCGGTTCCCCGGGTGGGTGTTGATGGTGACCTGGGCGATCTCACCGTCGGAGGTCGTGTAGGTCCGGCGGACCTCGAGCGCGGGCGTACCGGGCGCCACGTCCAGCCGGGCGCCCAGGTCGTCGCGCATGGCGACCGCGGTGATCTCCTGGTGCACCTCGACGACGGTGCGGCCGAACATATCCTCGATCAACGGGAAGATGGGGCCGTTGTGCCGCTGCAGAATTCGGCCGACGGACGCGAACGCGCGGTTGATGTAATACTCGGTGAAGCAGATCGGGTGCGGGGCACCGTCCACCTGGCGGAACCCGCCGACCGCCAGCCACTCCTCGCCGATCGGCAGCCCGGTGCGCTGGTGCAGCGCGGCGTCGATGGTGAGCATCTTGTTGGCGTGGATCACGAACTGGGCGCCGGTCGCGAACGCCATCAGGTCGTCGATGGACATCACGTCCTGCGCGTAGGACCCGGGGGTGGTGCGCGGCACCACCAGAGTGCCCGCCCGGGGCCGGGATTCGATCAGATGGTCGTCCCGCAGGCGGCGCAGTGCCTCGCGGACGGTGTAGCGGCTGACCGAGAACCGTTCGCACAGTTCGTGTTCGGTGGGTAGCTGTGACCCGACCGGGTACACGCCGTCGACGATGTCCTGGCGCAGCTCACGCGCGACCTGGAGGTAGCGCGGATCGGCACGGTGCTGTTCCTCGGCCGCGGTCATCGGGCTACGGCTGGGAGTGGACGAGAGCCAGGACGCTGCCGTCGGCGTCGGCGGAGAGATACAAGGTGCCATCAGCCGAAGCGGTGATCCCGGCGAACGGGCCCTGCGGGCCGGAGAACGGCGGCATCCCGAGCAGCGGCCGGGGCACGACCCCGGGTGGGGCGCCCACTGGCAGGTTGCCGGCGATGGTCCGGCGGGCACCGGTGGTCAGGTCGACCTCGACGACGGCCTTGAGCCCGGCGTCGACGACGTAGAGTCGCCCATCGCGGACCAGCAGACCCTGCGGGAGCTCCAACTCACCCACGAGTGTCTCGGACCGGCCGTTGTTCAGGGTGACGACCCGGCCCCGCTCCGACACCAGCACGGACCCGTCGGGGGTCACCGTCACGCCGACCGGCAGGTCGAGTCCGTCGGCGAGGACCTCGGCGCCACCGGGCCGGATGGCCAGCACTCGGCCCGTGCCCTGTTCGACCACGAGGGGTGTGCCGTCGGCGGCCAGATCGACGCCGTAGAGCTGATCGAAGCCCTCGGCGAGCACGTCGTGCTCGCTGGTCCGGATCCGGTACCGGGCCACCGCGCCGTTGGCGGTGGTGACCACGAACTCGCCGGGCCCGGCAGCCACCAGGCCGCGGGTGAAACCCGGATAGCCGGGGGTGAACAGCGTCCCGACAACCTGTTTGGTGCCGTCGGCCTGCAGGCGGTAGAAGAACGTGCCGTCGGCGATGTAGAGCTCGCCGTCGGCGCCGACCGCGAGGTCCAGCGGCCAGTTGAGGCCGCCGGGCAGCGCCGAGCGGGTACCGCCGTCTCCGAGGATCTCGGTGATCGCGCCGGTGAAGCTCGACACGAACAACCTGCCCTCAACGAACGTGCAGTTGTCCAGACCCGGTTCGAGTTGTGCCAGTAGGGTTTTGGTGCCTGTGCGGGGATCGATGCGCAGCACCTGCCCGCTGAACACCTGGGTGGAGACGATGGTGCCGTCGGTGTCGAACTTGACCGAGTCGGGCACCCCGAGTTCGGTCGCAACCACCTCGGGGCCGGCATCCGGGCTGTCGACGTCGATTCGCCAGATCTCGTTGGCGTCCATCACCGGGAAGTACAGCAGGCCGTCGGGCCCGAACTCCATGGCGTTGGGCGACGGCACGTTCTCCAGGATCACCCGGGGTGCCGCGCCATCCAGGGTGAGCTCCAACAGCCTGCCGCCGTGCCGGCACTCGCCGATGAACAGCCGGTCATTGTGGACGGTGATCCCGTTGGCGGACGGCACGTCGTCGCGCAACACCCGGGACACACCGTTCTCCAGGGCGCTCACCCGCCCATTCATCACCTCGGTGGCGATCAGTGTGCTGCCGAGGAAGGCGACGTCATCGGGAGCGACGATGTCGCTGCCCTTGGGGCTGATGGTGTCGACCGATCCGGTGGCGATGTCGAGGGCGCTGATCTGGCTGCCGGTGACCTGCGCGATGTAGACACGGCCGTCGGGGCCGGTGCGCAGGCCGTTGGCCCCGAACACGCGACTGGGTGGTGTGCAGCGCTTCAGGGTCCAGTCAGCCGCGGTGCGCGGGGCGTCGGCGGCGACGTAGCGGGACGGCAGGACTGCGGCCTGGGGTGCGGTCACAGGTGGTGACCATAGCAGCCGATTGGTCCAGACAATAGGTCCCGAGGAACTTTGATCCCCGACCTTGACGCCACCTCACGATATGTAGAACGATGTTCTCCATCGTGAATATGGCACTCTATTGTCTGGACAATTAATGGGTGAGGGACTGTTGGACCTCACCGGCCGGATCGTCGTCGTCTCCGGCGCCGGCGGTGGTGGCATCGGCACCACCGTGACCGAGCTGGCGGCCCGGTGCGGCGCGACGGTCCTCGCGGTGAGCCGGTCCCGGGACAACCTCGACCAACACGTGGCACCCCTGGCCGACCAGGGGCTGGCCGTGGTGCCCGTGGTTGCCGATGCGGCCACCGACGTCGGCATCGCCACCGTGCTCGACCGGGCCCGGAGCGCCGACGGGCGCCTCTACGGTCTGGTCAACATCGCCGGTGGCGCGGCGCCGGACACCTGGATGCCGGCCACCCGCGTCACCCGGCAGGCCTGGCGCGACCTGTTCACCCAGAACCTGGAGACCATGTTCTTCATGAGCCAGGCGGTGGCCGAGGAGCTACGGACCCAGGGGCTGCCGGGATCAATCGTGTCGCTGTCATCGATCAGTGGGATGAACACCGCGCCGTATCACGTGGCCTACGGCACCGCCAAGGCCGCCGTCGTCGCCGCCACCCGGACCATGGCGGCCGAACTGGCCGCGCAGGGTATCCGCGTCAACGCCGTCGCGCCCGGTGTCACCGAGACGCCGGCGTCGGGCGCCTATGTCGATGAGGATCCTCAGCGGGATCTGCGCGCCATCGCGATGGGCCGCCGCGGCCGGCCCACCGAACAGGCCGGCGCCATCCTGTTCCTGCTCTCGGACCTGTCGAGCTACGTCACCGGGCAGACCCTGTTGGTCGACGGCGGTCTGAACCTGCGCTGGACGCACCTGGGTCCGGACAACACCTCGCTGTTCCTCAAGGACGACAGCTTCCGCACCGCCATCACCAGTTGGGAGGGCACATGACGGACCTCGAACCCGGCACCGCCGGCATCGAAGAACTGTCGGAGCCGACGACCATCGGCGTCGACGCCTACATCTCGCCCGAGTACGCCCGTGCCGAGCGGGATCGCTTGTGGCGCAAGGTCTGGCAGCAGGTCGGCCGGGTCGAGGAGCTGCCCGAGGTGGGCAGCTACCTCACCTACGACATCCTGGACGACTCGGTCATCATCGTACGAACTGGCCCGAACGAATTCACCGCCCACCACAACGTCTGCATGCACCGCGGCCGTCGCCTGATCGATGTGCCCGACGGCGCCAAGAACGCGCTCGGCCGGGCGCGGAAGTCGTTCGTGTGCGGATTCCACGGCTGGACCTACGGTCTGGACGGCACCTGCACCCACGTCCGGGAGCAGGTCGACTGGAAGGGGGCGCTGACACGGCGCAACACCCACCTCGCCCCGGTTCGGGTGGACACCTGGGGCGGCTGGCTATGGATCAACATGGATCCCGACGCTGAACCGTTGGCGGACTTCCTGTTTCCCGCCGCGAAGATCCTCGACCCGTTCGGTCTGGAGAACATGCGCTGCAAGTGGCGCAAGTGGGTGAATTTCGACTGCAACTGGAAGGTTGCGCTGGAGGCCTTCAACGAGACCTACCACGTGTTCACCACCCATCCCGAGTTCAACCAGTTCGGCGAGTTCAAGGGCTGGGCCAAGGCGCAGGGCCGGCACTCCAACATCGGCTACGACGCACCGGACGACCTGGAGGAGACCAAGTCGAAGATCCGGCTGGGTTCCGGCGATCCGCGGATCTCGACCGCGCAGATGCAGGTCTACACCATGGAGGAGACCAACGCGACCACCACGCAGACGCTCGTGGAGGCGGCCAAACGACTGGTCGACGAACTGCCCGAGGGCACCCCGGCGGACAAGGTGCTCGAGCACTGGCTGTCCTCGGCGCGTGCCGACGACGCGGCGCGAGGTGTCATCTGGCCGGTGATCCCCGCCGACATCCTGGGCCAGAGCGGCACCGCATGGCAGATCTTCCCGAACTTCCAGATCGGCCAGGGCCTGACCAGCGCGCTGTGCTACAGCGCCCGGCCCGATCCGAGCTACAACCCGGACAAGTGCATCTTCGAGGTGTCGGTGTTCGAGCTGTACCCGAAAGGCCAAGAGCCGCAGAATGAATGGGAATACACCCCGGTCGGCGACCCGCGCTGGCGCTCGGTGCTGCCGCAGGACTTCTCGAACATGGCCGCCGTGCAGCGGGGCATGAAGTCGGCCGGCTTCCCCGGCACGCTGCCCAACCCGTACCGCGAACGCAGCACCGTGAACCTGCACCACCAGTTGTCCAAGTACATGGGTATCGGCGAACCCCGCGAGATCTGAAATCACCGAGAAGGAGAGCACATGGAATGCGGCCCCACCGACGTACCGCAGGACGTCGATATCGACGCGATGCGCGCCAAGTACGCGCAGGAACGTCAGAAGCGACTGCGCACCGACGGCGGGGCGCAGTACCTCGAACTCGAAGGCGATCTGGCCGACCTCTACGAGGTGGACCCCTATACCACCGCGGCCGAACGCGATCCGATCGATGAGGACATCGAGGTCGTGGTCCTCGGGGGCGGGTTCGCCGGGCTGCTATCCGGTGCGTACCTGAAAAAGGCTGGGGTACAGGACGTCCGGGTGATCGACATGGCCGGGGATTTCGGTGGGGTGTGGTACTGGAACCGCTTCCCGGGAATTCAGTGCGACAACGACGCCTACTGCTACATCCCGATGCTCGAAGAACTCGAGTTCGTTCCGAGCAAGAAGTTCGCCGACGGTGCCGAGATCTTCGCGCACTGCCAGGCGATGGGAAAACACTTCGGGTTGTACGACGGCGCGATCTTCTCCACCCAGGTCGAGACGATGCGCTGGGACCAGTCGATCAAACGCTGGCGGCTGAGCACCAACCGTGGCGACGATATCCGGGCCCGGTTCGTGGTGATGGCCCAAGGCGCCTACAACAAGCCGAAACTGCCGGGCATCCCTGGGATCAAGGAATACCTGGACGCCGGCGGGCATGCCTTCCACTCCGCGCGCTGGGACTACGAGTACACCGGCGGCGACGCGAACGGTGGTCTGCACAAGCTGGCCGACAAGCGGGTCGCGCTGGTCGGCACCGGCGCGACCGGTGTCCAGCTGGTACCGCACCTGGGCCGGGATGCCCAGCAGCTCTTCGTGTTCCAGCGCACACCGTCCTCGGTGGACATGCGCGCCAACACGCCCACCGATCCGGCCTGGGCGGCGGCGCTGCAGCCCGGTTGGCAGGAAGAACGCAAGCGTAACTTCCACAACTGGTCACCGTTCGTGGGCGTGGTCTTCGGCGAGCCCGATCTGGTGTGCGATTTCTGGACCGAACTCGGCCGCAATGTGAGCGCACGGATCGCGGCCAGCGCCGACCCCGCCGCGCTGGGCGTCGAGGAGATCATGGCGATCAAGGAAGAAGAGGACTACAAGATCATGGAGCGGTTGCGGCGGCGGGTGGCCGATCTGGTCGACGACCCCGACACCGCGGAGGCGCTGAAGCCGTACTACCGATTCATGTGCAAGCGGCCGACATCGAGCGAGACGTACCTGCCCGCGTTCAATCTGCCCAACGTGACGCTGGTCGACGTGTCGGAGACCAAGGGAGTGGAGCGGCTGACGGCGAAGGGCATTGTCGCCAATGGCGTTGAGTACGAGGTCGACTGCGTGGTCTTCGCCAGCGGTTTCGAGATCTCCACCGAGATCAGCCGCCGGTATGCGATCGACGCCATCGAGGGCCGCGACGGGGTGTCGCTCTTCGACCACTGGCACGAGAGCTATCGGACGCTGCACGGGATGACCAGCCGGGGCTTCCCCAACCAGTTCCACACCGGCTTCATCCAGGGTGGCGTGTCGGCCAACACCACCGCGATGTACGAGCAGCAGGCACAGCACATCGCCTACATCATCGCCGAGGCGCAGAAGCGCGGCGCGACCGTCGTCGAGGCCAGCCAGGAGGGCCAGGACGGCTGGGTCGATACCGTCCACGAACTCGCATTCGACAACTCGGCGTTCGAGATGACCTGCACCCCGGGCTATTACAACAATGAGGGCCGCGGCGCGCGCGTCGACAACGGTGGCTTCCTCGGTGACTTCTACTCACCGGGTTTCTACGCCTTCGACGAACTGATCGCCGAGTGGCGCGACAAGGGCGACCTGGAAGGTCTCGAACTGTCGTGAGTGAGTTGCGGTTCGACGGCCGGGTCGCGGTCGTCACCGGCGCCGGGCGAGGTCTGGGGCGACAGTACGCGCTGCTGCTGGCATCCCGGGGCGCGCACGTCGTGGTGAACGACGTCGGCGGCTCACTCACCGGGGACGGCGCCGACGTGAGTCCGGCGGCCGAGGTGGTCGCCGAGATCAAGGCGGCCGGCGGGAGCGCGGTGGTGTCCACCGACACCGTGGCCACGGTCACCGGTGGCCGGGCGATCATCGCCGCCGCGCTGGACAACTTCGGCCGGCTGGACATCCTGGTGCACAACGCCGGCAACGTCCGGCGGGCACCCCTGGCGCTGATGTCCCACACCGACTTCGACGCTGTGCTCGACGTGCACCTGCGGGGCGCGTTCCACGTGGTGCGCGAGGCGTTTCCGCACATGTGCCGCGCCGACTACGGCCGGATCGTGCTGACGTCGTCGATCGGTGGCCTGTACGGCAACCACGACGTCGCCAACTACGGCGTGGCCAAGGCGGGCGTCATCGGGCTGTCCAATGTCGCGGCCATCGAGGGCGCGGCGCACAACGTCACCAGCAACGTGATCGTCCCCGCCGCCGTCACCCGGATGGCCGAGGGCATCGACACCACGGCCTATCCGCCGATGGGGGCCGACCTGGTCGCACCCGCCGTCGGCTGGCTGGCGCACGAAAGCTGTTCGATCACCGGCGAAATGCTGGTGGCAATCGCCGGCCGGATCGCCCGCGCCTACATCGCCGAGACACCCGGCGTGTATCGGCCGTCCTGGTCCATCGAGGACGTCGCGGCACAGATCGACAACATCCGCGACACCGCCGAATCCGTGGTGTTCCCCGTCGTCCCCGACGGCCATAACGCCCACATCGCGTACAGCTTCGGCATGGCCCGCCCTTTTGACGAGGGAGTGACCATTGGCTGACGGGCCGCTGGCGGGCATCCGCGTCGTCGACGTCACCTCGGTGGTGATGGGGCCGTACTGCACGCAGATCATGGCCGACATGGGCGCCGATGTCGTGAAGATCGAACCTCCAGAAGGTGACATCACCCGAAACGTCGCCGTCGGGCCGACACCGGGGATGAACGGTGTGTTCATGAACGTCAATCGCGGAAAGCGCAGTGTCGTCCTGGATCTCCGGACCGAGTCGGGCAAAGATGCACTGAGCGCGCTCATCTCCACCGCGGATGTCTTCATCCACTCGATGCGGTCGAAGGCGATCGCGAAGCTCGGCTTCGACTACGAGAGCGTTGCCGAACTGAACCCGAAGATCGTCTACACCAACTGCTACGGCTACAGCAGACGCGGCCCGGATGCCGACCGGCCCGCCTACGACGACACCATTCAGGCGGAGTGCGGCCTGCCCGCCGTCCAGAAGCAACTCACCGGGGACGCCACCTACGTGGCAACGATCATGGCGGACAAGGTCACTGGGCTCACCGCGCTGTACGCGACAATGATGGGACTGTTCCACCGGGAGCGCACCGGCGAGGGGCAGGAGGTCGAGGTCAGCATGTTCGAGACGATGGCCTCGTTCATGCTCGTCGAACATGCCAACGGTGCGATGTTCGATCCCCCGCTGGGGCCGGCGGTGTATCCGCGCACGGTGGCGCCCAATCGGCGTCCGTACGAGACGAAGGACGGCCACGTCGCCGCGTTGATCTACAACGACAAGCACTGGGCCGCATTCATCGAGGCCGTCCAGCCGACCTGGAACCGTGATGAATACGCCACCCTGGCGGGGCGGGCCAAGCAGATCGACACCGTCTACGGGTTGGTGGCGCAGACCATGCGCGAGCGAACCACCAAGGAGTGGCTGGACCTGTTCGGCGAGTTGGAGATTCCGGCAACGCCGATCAACTCGCTGGACGCGCTGTTCGACTCACCTCAGTTGAACGCGGCCGGCATGTTCGAGACGGTTCAGACGTCCACCGGACCAGTGCGCTTTCCCGGTGTGCCGACCTGGTTCTCACGCACACCGGGCCGGGTGCGCGGGCCCGCCCCGGAACTGGGTGCCGATACCGAGGATGTACTCGGCGAACTCGGCATCACCCCGCCCGCAACAGAGGGAGCGGTATAGCCGTGGAATTCCGAATGGGACAGCAGGCCGACGACCTGCGGACCGAACTGCGGGACCTGGTGAAAGCTGAAGTGCCCGAGCACTATCTGGGTGCCTTCACCGACGACCCGGCGGACCTGGATGTGGCGCAACGATTCTGCCGCACCCTGGCTGAGCGCAACCTGCTGTGCATGGCGTGGCCGGAGCAGTTCGGCGGCCGGGACGCCTCGGTGTGGGAGCAGACCGTGGTCCGCGAGGAGATGTGGGCGCACCACGAACCGCGCGGCGCGCAGTACATGGGCGTCAACTGGGTCGGGCCGATCATCATGCGGCACGGCACCCCCGAGCAGCAGCGCACGCACCTGCCGCCGATCGCCGCGGGTGAGGTCATCTGGTGTCAGGGCTTCTCCGAACCGGAGGCCGGTTCGGACCTGGCGTCGTTGCGCACCACCGCCCGCCCCGATGGCGACGGATGGTTGGTCAGTGGGCAGAAGATCTGGACCTCGTACGCGACCATGGCGCAGTGGTGCTTCCTGCTGGCCCGCACCTCGAAAGTGGGAGTGGGCGCAACGCAGAAGAAGCAGCAGGGCCTGACGATCTTCCTGGTCCCCATGGACGATCCGGCGATCACCGTGCGGCCGATCCGCTGCATGATGGGCCCGCACCACCTCAACGAGGTATTCTTCGATGACCTGCGGGTGACCCCGGCCCATGTGCTGGGCACCGTCGACCAGGGTTGGTCGATCGTGCAGGACGTGATGTCCTTCGAACGGGTCGGCATTGCCCGGTACGCGCGCTGCGAGCGGCTGTTGGCATCTGCGCCAACGGTTCTCGGCGACCGATGGGACGAGTTGCCCGCGGAGCTGCGGGCCCGGTGGGTACGGATGCTGACCCATTGCCGCCGCGCCCGGCTGATGGCCTACCGGGTGGTCGAGATGCAGAGCACCGGGCAGGTCCGACCCGGCGACGCCGCCGCCTACCGGATCGCCGTGACGAAACTGGACCAGGACAGCGCCGAGGTGCTGTCCGATATCGCCGCCGAGGTGTCCCACGACGACCCGCGGGCCGCCTGGTTCCTCGGTGAGGTCGAGGACCACTGGAAGTACTCCCAGGCGTCGACGGTGTCCTCGGGCAGCATCGAGATGCAGCGGATCCTGTTGTCCCGCTCGCTCCTGGGAGGTGCCAAGTGATCCTCGATCTGAGCGATGACGCCAAAGAGTATGGCCGCCAGGCGCTCCGGGCTTTCGAGGCGGCCGGCGGCGATGAACTCGTTCAGCAGGCAGAGGCGAAGCCGGAGGATCGTGCCGCGCTGATCGAACCGGTGCTCGACGGTCTGGGTGCGTTCGACCTGGATCCGCGGACCGACGCCGACGGGCTCGAGGCGGCGGCCGCACTGTGCCGCAGCGCGGGATACTGGGCCCTGCCGTACCCGGTGGCCGAACGGCTGTCGGCTCCGATCGGTCTCGAGGCCGACGGTCTGGTGGTGGTCTCCGACGTGCGGCCCTCGGCCGCACTGGGCGGCCTCGAAAACCATTGGACGACTGTCACTCTGGACGGCACCCGCAGCACGGTCAGCGGAGTCGGGGCGGTGGGGCCGGCATTCGTGACCGAGCTGCAATTGAGCGCGCTGGATACCGAGGGCGCCGGCGATGCGGCACTGCCGCTGACGCTGTCGGCCTGGACCCTGCTGGGGATGCTGGACCGCGCCCTGGAGCTGACCATCGCCCACGTGAGCCTGCGCAAGCAGTTCGGGCAGACGCTGTCGTCGTTCCAAGGGGTGCAGTTCCAACTGACCGATGCCGAGGTGGAGCGCAGCGGACTCGACATCCTGGCCAAGTACACGCTGTGGAGCATCGCCGGTGGCCGGCCCGAAGCCTTCGACGACGCGCTGGCGCTGCGGCTGGCGGCACTGGAGGCCGCCGAAGTGGTGTTCCGGGTGTGCCACCAGCTGCACGGCGCGGTCGGATTCTGTGATGAGACCACCCTGTCGTGGCTCTCGCGCTACAGCCAGCCGTTGCGGCGCTTGCCATTCGGGCTGTCCGGCACCCGGGAAGCGCTGACTCATGCCGTCGGTCGCCGCGGCTTGACAGGGTTGTACGCATGAGTGATCTCGACGAGTTCCGCGCCCGGGTGCGGTCGTGGTGTGCCGAGCACATCCCGGCGGACTGGCGTGATCGCCAGACCGGCGTCGGCGAAGCCGAATTCGTTGCGTTCCAGAAGCAGTGGCTCGCCGAGCTCCACCAGGCCGGCTACGCGGTGCCGCACTGGCCGGCCGAGTGGGGCGGCGGGATGTCGGTGGCCGAGCAGGTAGTGCTCTACCAAGAGTTGGCTGCTGCGGACGCACCTCGCCTGGTGCTCGCCTTCGTCGGTATCCACCACGCCGCATCCACCCTGCTGGTTGCCGGAACCGAGGAGCAGAAGCAACGGCATCTCCCCGCGATCCTCGACGGCGAGATCTGGGTGCAGGGCTTCTCCGAACCCGAAGCCGGCTCCGATCTGGCCGCGCTGCGCACCACGGCCCGCCGGGAGGGCGACACGTATGTGGTGAACGGGCAGAAGCTGTGGGCCAGCGGTGGCGCACATGCCGACTGGTGCCTGCTGCTGGCCCGGACCGACCCGGATGCCCCCAAACGCAAGGGTATTTCGTACTTCCTGATGGACATGACCACCCCGGGTATCGACGTCCGGCCGATCCGCAACGCCATCGGCGACTCGCACTTCTGCGAGATCTTCCTCAGCGACGTCCGCATCCCGGCCGCCAATCTGATCGGGCCGGAGAACAACGGCTGGCAGGTGGCGCAGGCGACGCTGGGTGCCGAGCGCGGGATGACGATGCTCGAGCTGGCCGAGCGACTGGGCAACGCCGGCTTCCGTTGGCTGGTGGAGTCCGCTCCGCTCGATGATCCAATGGTGTTGGACCGGTTGGCGCAGTTCGAGATCGAGCTGACCGCGCTACGCGGCCTGTGTAGCGACCTGGTTCAGCGCAGCCATGACGGTGCGGCCGGACCCGCGGACGCGTCGATCGTCAAATTGTTCTACAGCGAACTGCTGCAGCGGATGACGGACTTTGCGACCGAGATCGGTGGGCTGCCGGTGCACACCCAGGTGGCCAAACCGATGTCCAGCGGCTGGGAGTCCGGTGCCTGGATGCTCGACTTCATCGGCTCCTGGGAGTGGACCATTCCCGGCGGCGCCAGCGAGATCCAGCGGACCATCATCGCCGAACGGGGTCTGGAACTGCCTCGCGAGCCGAGTGTGGCTTGATGACAGGTCAATTCGCAGAGTTCCACGACGAGCTACGGTCGGTGGCCGGCGGCGTGCTGGCCAAGGGTGGCGGCTGGCAAGTGCTGGCTGACGCCGGGTGGACCGGCTTCGAGGTGCCCGAGGGGCTCGGTGGCGCGGGCGCGAGTTTCGCCGAGACGGCGGTGATCTGTGAGGAGATCGGCCGCGCCGCCGCGGCGACGGGCTACCTGGGTGGCCTGCTGTCGGTCGGGGCGCTGGCCGCGGTGGCACCCGGCGGCACCCGCGACGAGCTGCTCTCGGGTATCGCGGCCGGCCAGATCCGGTCCGCCGTGGTGCTGGACGGGTTCGAGCTGCGCGATGGAAAGCTCTATGGTGCGGCGGAATTCGTTCCCGATGTGGCCGGTGCCGACCGGATTCTGGTGGTCGCCGGCAACGCCCTGGCCCTTGCCCCGACCGGACTGACCGTGATGCCGCAGCCGGTGGTCGACGAAACCCGGTCACTGGCAGAGATCTCCGCCGAAGGCGCACCCGTCGCAGAGGTGCTGCCGTTCGAGGCGGCACCGCAACTACGCGACCGCGCCGCCGTCGCCGTCGCGTGCGACAGCCTCGGCCTGGCGCAGGCCATGCTGGACGCCACCGTGTCGTACGTGAAGGTGCGCCACCAGTTCGGCCGTCCGATTGGGTCCTTCCAGGCCGTCAAGCATGCGTGCGCCGACATGATGGTGTCGCTCGCGGTGTCGCGCCAGCTGGTTGGCACGGCGGTGGAGGCCCTGGCCACCGGGTCCGGTGAGGCCGAGGCCACCACGGCCGCCGCCATGGCCAAGGCATTCGTCACCAGTGCAGCCGTCGAGATCGCCGGCAAGGCAATGCAATTGCACGGCGGCATCGGCTACACGTGGGAGAGCGGCATCCACGTGTATCTCAAACGTGCCGCGCTCAACCGTTCGCTGTTCGGCTCGCCGGCAGCGCACCGACACGAACTCGCAGAACGCTACAAGAAATCAAGGAGTTAGAAGACCATGGGCGTCCCCGTCTACAAGCGCATCCTCGACCTCTTCGAGGCCGAGGGCATCAACACGTTGTTCGGCATCCCGGACCCCAACTTCGTGCACATGTTCACCGAGGCCGAGGCCCGTGGGTGGTCCGTCGTCGCACCGCACCACGAACTTTCGGCGGGATTCATGGCCGAGGCCGCATCCCGCATGACCGGCAAGCCGGGCCTGTGCATCGGCACGCTGGGTCCGGGCGTCGCCAACATCGCCGGCGCCATGATGTGCGCGCTGGTGGAGAACTCGCCGGTGATCTTCCTGGGCGGCCAGCGGGCCCGTGTCACCGAGCGTCGGGTTCGGCGCGGCCGCATCCAGTTCGTCCAACAGGAGGGACTCTTCGCGCCGTCGGTCAAGTACAGCAGCTCCATCGAATACGCCGACCAGACCGACGAGATCATCCACGAGGCGATCCGGCGCTCGATGTCCGGCACCCCCGGCCCGGCCTACATCGAGTTCCCGTCGCACGTCATCCTCGAGGAATTGGATGTCGCGGCGGCACCGGAGCCGTCGAAGTACCGGCTCGTCAACCAGGGTGCCGGAGCACCGGAGGTCGCCAGGGCCGTCGAGCTGATCCGCGCGGCCAAGAGCCCGGTGCTGCTGGTGGGCCACGGCGTGCACACCTCGCGCACCCAGGCCGCGGTCAAGGAGCTGGCCGAGCTGATGGCCTGCCCGGTGATCCAGACCTCCGGCGGCACCTCGTTCATCCCCGGCCTGCAGGACCGGACCTTCCCGTACCTGTTCTCCCCGGCTGCCAACCAGGCCGTCGAGGAATCCGACCTGTGCGTCGCGCTGGGCACCGAACTCGGTGAGCCCATGCACTACGGCAGGACCCAGCACTGGGCCGAGGGCGATGCCAACCGCAAGTGGGTGTACGTCGAGCAGGATCCCACCGCCATCGGCGTCAACCGCTCCTTCGACGTCGCCCTGGTGGGCGATCTGCGCGGCGTCGTGCCGCAGCTGGTCGAGGCGTTGCGGGACGCGCCCCGCGAAGCGTCGGCCAACCTGGATGCACTGATCAAGGCCGACGCCGCCGAGATCGCCCGGGTGGCCGAGGAAGCGCCGTCGGGTCGCTCCCCGATCCACCCGGCGCGGTACGTCGTCGAGGCCACCAAGGCGTTCAACGAGCTCGAGGACGGCATCCTGGTCCGCGATGGCGGCGCGACGGTCATCTTCCAGTGGACCTATTCGCAATCCAAGCCTCGCGACGTGATCTGGAACCAGAACTTCGGTCATCTGGGCACCGGCCTGCCGTACGCGGTCGGCGCCTCGGTGGCCGAGGGCGGCAAGCGCCCGGTCATGCTGCTGACCTCGGATTCGGCCTTCCTGTTCCACATCGCCGAGCTGGAAACCGCTGCGCGACTGAAACTTCCGCTGGTCTGCGTGGTGGGCGTCGATCACCAGTGGGGTCTGGAGGTCGGCGTGTACAAGCGGACCTTCGAGCAGCCCTCGCCGCAGCCCGGCGTGCACTGGAGCAAAGAGGTCCGGATGGACAAGATCGGTGAGGGCTTCGGCTGCCACGGCGAATACGTCGAGAAGGAAGAGGAGATCGGCCCGGCCATCGCCCGCGCCTACGCCAGCGGGAAGGTGGGCGTGGTGCACGTGTGCATCGATCCGAAGGCGAATTCTGAAGAAATGCCCAAGTACGACCGGTTCCGCACATGGTATGCAGAAGGAACCCAGTGACACCCGGTAGCCCCAGCAGAAGGACCTGACCCATGCGCGAGTACCTGAAGTTCTACATCGACGGCCAGTGGGTCGACCCCATCGAACCGGCATCCCTCGACGTCGACAACCCGACCACCGAGGTGGTGTCCGGCCGGATCGCGCTGGGTACCGCCGCCGACGTCGACCGGGCGGTCAAGGCCGCGCGCAAGGCCTTCGGAACGTGGTCGCAGACCACCCGCGAGGAGCGCCTCGACGTGCTGCAGGCGATCATGGCCGAGTACCAGAAACGCGCCGGTGACCTGGCCGATGCGGTCAACGAGGAGATGGGCGCACCCGCCTCGCTGGCGGCGGGCCCGCAGGTCGGTCTCGGGCTGGGACACCTGGCCACCGCGATCGATGTGCTGAAGAACTTCGAGTTCGAGGAGCAGCACGGGTCGACGCTGGTGGTCAAGGAACCCATCGGCGTGTGCGGTCTGATCACGCCGTGGAACTGGCCGATCAACCAGATCGCCTGCAAGGTGTTCCCCGCACTGGCCACCGGCTGCACCATGGTGCTCAAGCCGTCGGAGGTGGCGCCGTACTCGGCGCAGATCTTCACCGAGGTGATCGATGCTGCCGGTGTGCCCGCCGGTGTCTACAACCTGGTGTACGGCGACGGTCCCGGCGTCGGCGTCGTGCTGGCCACCCACCCCGACATCGACATGGTGTCGTTCACCGGGTCGACCCGCGCGGGCATCGAGGTGGCCCGTAACGCGGCCCCGACGGTCAAGCGCGTCACGCAGGAACTCGGCGGCAAGAGCCCCAACATCGTGCTCGATGACGAGGACTTTGCCAAGAGCGTCGTCGCCGGCACATCGGTGATGATGGTGAACAGCGGCCAGAGCTGTAATGCGCCGTCGCGCATGCTCGTTCCCAATTCTCGGATGGATGAGGCCATCGCGATCGCGCGTGAGGTCGCGGGCGCGGTGACGGTCGGCGATCCCGCCGACGAGAAGGCGATCGGGCCGGTGGCGTCCAGGGCGCAGTTCGACAAGATCCAGGGCTTGCTGCAGAAGGGCGTCGACGAGGGTGCAACGCTGGTGGCCGGTGGACCCGGCCGGCCTGAGGGTCTGGACACTGGCTACTACATCAAGCCGACGGTGTTCGCCAACGTGCGTAACGACATGACCATCGCCCGCGAGGAGATCTTCGGGCCGGTGCTGTGCATCCTGGGCTACGACGATCTGGATCAGGCCGTCGAGATCGGCAATGACACGGAATACGGTCTGGCGGGCTATGTTTCGGGCGCCGATCTGGACGCGGCCCGGGCGGTGGCACGCCGGATCCGGGCGGGTTCCGTGGCGATCAACCACGGCTTCGACATGAACGCCCCGTTCGGCGGCTACAAGAAGAGCGGCAACGGCCGCGAGTGGGGACTGTTCGGGTTCGACGACTACCTGGAGATCAAGGCCGCGCTGGGCTACGCCCCGGCCTAGACAACCTGTTGCGCGAGCGTGCGGCCATATGCAAATCAGGCCAACAATTTTGCATATGGCTGCACACTCGCGGTAGTTCTCAGGCCATTGTCGAGCCGACGAAGTAACTCGTCAGGAGACACACCGCGACCAGCACCACCCAGGCGTCGGTGAGCCGGCACAAGAACGCCGGCGCATGCCGGACGTCCATGAACTCACGAAAGATGATGCGCACCTTGACCAGTGCGATGACGATGGCGCTGACGGTCACCACCGTGCTGGCCGTCGGCACGCCGCCGCGCTGGGCGGAGTGATCGATCCACAGGTAGCCCAGCGTCAGGCCGGACAGGATCAGCCACACCACCAGCAGACGTTTGTTCACCGTCGTCACCTCACCACGTAGAGCATCGCGAAGATCAGCACCCACAGGAAATCGACGGTGTGCCAATAGGTTGCGCATGTTTCGATCAACTGCTGAGAGCGGCGGCGCGGTCCGCGGATCTGATAGACCGCCACGCCGAGCACCACGAAACCGATCAGGACGTGCAGCAGGTGGATACCGGTCAGGAAGAAGTAGTAGGTGAAGAAGTTGCCGCTTGAGATCGTGTTACCCAGCCGGATCTGATGCGCCCACTCGAAGACCTTCGACACCGCGAAAACCGCGCCGAAGGCGGCGGTCAGTGCCACGTCACGTAGGGCGCGAGAGAAGTCTCCGACGCGGGAGGCCTCGATGCAGCGGGCCACCGACCACGAACTCGACAGCAGCACAATGGTGTTGAAGATTCCGACGCCGAGGCTCAGTTGCCGTTGGGCAGCCAGGAACGGCTGTGGATCCTGTGCCCGGAAGAACAGATACACGCCGAAATAGGCCGTGAAGACCAGCGTCTCGAACAACACGAACATCCACATGTCCGGCTGGCCGGGAACGGCTCTCGCGCGCGGTGCCTTGACCCCGGTCATACCGCGGCCCCCGCCAGCGGCGGCAACACCCCGGTGCCGAAGTCCTCGCGCAGGATCATCCTCCGCAGCAGCACGATGAAGGCCCCCGTGTAGATGCCGAACACCACCATGTTCACCCACCAGGCGATGACACCGTTCCAGGCCAGCACCCCACCGCGGTCGAAGATCCACGCCGGTGACACCACGATCTCGGTGAGCGCGTTGCACAGGTTCAGATAGCCGAACCACTTGGGCAGCACGTTGTTCTTGTCGATCAGGATGGCGAGCATCCAGACCAGTGAGCCGATCAGGAATACCCCCATGGTCCCGACGAAGGACAGGAACGCGAAATCGTAGAGCCAGCCGATCAATTCGGGATCCCGATCGGGTCGCATGGCACCCGCCGTCAGTGCCAGGCAGAGCAGCAGCATTCCGGGAATGGCACTGAGTGAGTAGATGACCAGATACGTGTAGCCGAACACCGGGCTGACCGACATGCGGCGCATCGAGTAGGCGATCAGCGCGTTGATCGGCGCCGTCATCCCGGTGATGACGAACATGAGCGCGAAACCGATCAGCAGGCCGTGGTGATGATCGTTGAACCACTGCACCTTGTGTGGGGTGTCCCAGGCCGGCGGGGGCGGTGGCTGGGTCCTGGTGATGACGAAGAACACCAGCCCGAACAGTTGGTAGAACACCACCATGGTCCACCACGCCAGCCACAGTTCGCGTTTCGGGCCTCTCATGCCGGCACCGGTGCCGTGGCCCGCTCGCGGTAGATCGCCTGGGCCAGAACGATTGTCATCACCACGATCCATACCGCGATGGTGACATTCTTGAGCCAGAACGAAAGTGCGCCGTTCCAGGCGAGCGGTCCGCCGGTGACCAGTGCGGTGAAGGCGGCCGGCACGAACGCCGTGGCCGCCGACAGATTGAAATACGCCACCCACTTCGGGAACACGGGTTCGGGTCCGTCGTCGAAGAAGATCGCCAGCGCCACCAGCACGCTCTGGGCGATCAGGTACGGCACCTGAGTAGTGAACGTCAACCAGGCCAGGTCGTTGAGCAACTGGGTCAGACCCGGATCCCGGTCGGGCCGGAACGCCGCCAGCAACCAGCAGACGTTGGCGACCAGGAACAGCGTCGGCGCACCGGAGATGCAGCCGATCATGGCGTAGGAGAAGATCGGCGTCCGGTGTGCCATCCGCCGGATCTGCATGACGATCAGGATGAGGATCGGGATCAGCCCCACGCAGAACCAGTTGAACAGCACCATGCTGTAGCGGATGCGGGGCACATTCTGGGGGTCGCGGTAGAACTCGGCGACCTGCTGTGCCGACATGCCCGGCGACATGGGTGGGGTGAAGCCCGGGAACCACAGGAACGCCGAGAGCCAGATCAGCGCGACAAGGGGCAGCGTCCACAACAGGATCAGTTCGCCGTCAGTCCGTCGCACCGCGGTCCGCCTTTCCGGCTAGTCGATCGGCTAGCCAGGCGAAGGCTAGCCATCCGGCTAGCTGCTAGTCAAGGGTCGGCTAGGGTCGGGGTGTGGAACTGAAGGTGGTCGAATACAGCGCCGCTCGCACGCGCGTGCTGGACGCGGCGCTGCGACTGTTCGCCGAGCATGGCGTCAGCGCCACGTCACTCCAGATGATCGCCGATGCCGTCGGGATCACCAAAGCTGCTGTCTACCATCAGTTCCCGACCAAGGATCGCATCGTCCTGGCGGTCACCGAACGGGAACTCGCCCGGCTGATACCGGCGCTCGAGGACGCCGAGGACCGCAGTCACGCGGCTGAAGCGCGCGATGCTTTGCTGGCCGGGGTGATCGACATGGCGGTACGGGACCGTCGGCTGGTACGGACACTGCAGTTCGATCCCGTGGTTGTGCGACTGCTCGCCGAACACGAGCAGTTCCAACACTTCATGTCGCGGCTCTACCGCGTGCTGTTGGGCGAATTGGATGACGACGGCCGCGTCGCCGGCGCGATGCTGTCCGGTGCGATCAGTACGGCGGTGATGCATCCGCTGGTTGCCGACATCGATGACGAGACGTTGCGCGCGAAGGTCATCGAAATGACCCGCCGGATTATCGGAACTTCTACCGGCGAGGGTGCACAGAAGTCCGCTCGCAGCGGCGTGTCGGCGGACCGACACGCACGCTCGCCGAGAAAGTCAGGCCGCTAGAACAGGTCCTTGTGCGGGACGTCGGTGACCAGTCCGCCGTCGACCACGAACTCGGCGCCGGTGGAGAACGACGACTCGTCACTGGTGAGGAACACGATGAACGTCGCGACCTCTTCGGACGTCCCCGGTCGGCCCAATGGTGCGGTCACCATATCGTCGGGGAAGTGCTTGGTCATCGGGGTCCGGATGAAACCGGGGTGGACCGAGTTGATCCGAATGTTGAACTTGCCCAACTCGATTGCCGCCGACTTGGCCAACCCGCGGACCGCCCACTTGGACGCGACGTACGGGTGCACCATCGGCGCACCGCGCAGACCCTCGATCGACGACACATTGATGATCGACCCGCCGCCGACGGCCTTCATCTGCTCGACGACGGCCTGCATGCCAAGGAAGGTGCCGATCAGGTTGACGTCGATGACCTTGCGGAACTTGTCCATGTCGAACTGGCCGATCTTGCCCAGGGCGACAATGCCGGCGTTGTTCACCAGCGTGGTGAGCTTGCCGTAGGTCTGGACGGCGAGATCGACCGCGGCCTGCCACTGGTCGGCCTCCGTGACGTCGAGATGGATGTAGCGGGCGGAATCACCGATCTCCGCCGCCAGCGCCTCCCCCTTCTCGTCGAGGATGTCGCCGATGACCACCTTGGCACCCTCGGCGACGAGCATTTTGGCGTGCGCGGCACCCATACCCTGTGCGCCACCGCTGATCAGTACGACCTTGTCGTCCACGCGTCCCATGGGCCGTCACGTTACCGCACCCCGAATCAGAAATTAGAACCTGTTCCAATTTTTGGACGGAGCACGCATACTGCCTGGCATGGCTATACGCGTGGCACTGTTCGGGACCGGAAACTGCGGCCAGATCGCACTGCTGCAATTGATCGAGGACCCCCGGTTCGAGCTCGTCGCCGTCGGGGTGTCCAACGACGAGAAGGTCGGTCGCGACGCCGGTGAGCTGGCCGGGCTGGACGTCGTCACCGGGGTGCGGGCCACCAAGGGCATCGACCAGCTGATCGCCGCTCGGCCGGACTGCCTGGTCTACACCGCAATGGGTGACGTCCGGACCAAGGAGGCCACGCTCGAGGTGTGCGCCGCGCTCGAGGCCGGCATCAACGTGGTGGGCTCGGCGCCGGGCGGGCTGCAGTTCCCGTGGGGCGGCGCCGTTCCCGCCAAGTACATCGACAAGGTGGAAGCCGCTGCCCAGCAAGGGAATTCGACCGTCTTCATCACGGGCGTCGATCCGGGTTTCGTGACCGATCTGGTGCCGTTCGCTCTGGCCGGGACCTGCCAACGCGTCGAGCAGATCAGGACCATGGAGATCGCCGACTACGCGACCTACGACGGCGAGATCGTGATGAAGTGGGTGATGGGCTTCGGCAACCCGCTGGACCAACCCGGCCTGCTGTTCCAGCCGGGGACCTTGGCCGCGGCCTGGGGGACGGCGATCCACATGCTGGCCGCCGGTCTCGGCCTCGAGATCGACGAGATCACCGAGAGTTTCGAACTCGAGCCGGCGCCCGAGGACATCGACGTCGCCATCGGCGTCATCGAAGAGGGCACCGTCGCGGCCATGCGCTTCGAGATCAACGGCATGGTCGGCGGCAAGCCCGTCGTCGTGGTCGAGCACGTCACCCGGGTGCGCGGCGACCTGCGCCCCGACTGGGCCCAGCCCGCCCAGCCCGGCGGTTCCTACCGGGTGGAGATCACCGGCGAGCCGTCCTACGCCGTCGACATCTGCCCCACCAGCGCCCGCGGCGACCATAACTACGCGGCGATCCTGGTCGGCGCCGGCCGAATCGTCAACGCCATTCCCGACACCGTGGCCGCCGCGCCGGGCATCCGCACCACGCTGGACATGCCGCTGGTGACAGGCCGCGGCACCTACCGCGCCTGATCCATCGAAGTTAAAGCAGCTGCTTGTAAGCTGCGGCTGTGACTGATCGGGATCCCTCGACACTGCGCCGGGTGATCGTCGGTGCCGCCATCGGCAACGCGGTCGAATGGTTCGACTTCGCCATCTACGGCTTCCTCGCGACATTCATCGCGGCGAACTTCTTCCCGGCGGGTAACGACACCGCCGCACTGCTGAATACCTTCGCGATCTTCGCGGCGGCGTTCTTCATGCGTCCGCTCGGCGGCTTCGTGTTCGGCCCACTGGGTGACCGGATCGGCCGGCACCGGGTGCTGGCCGTCGTGATCCTGTTGATGTCGGCGGCCACGCTGGCGATCGGTCTGCTGCCCACCTATCACTCGATCGGGGTGGCCGCGCCGCTGCTGCTGTTGCTGCTGCGCTGCCTGCAGGGCTTCTCGGCGGGCGGCGAATACGGCGGTGGCGCGGTATATCTCGCGGAATTCGCGGACGACACTCACCGCGGCCGGACGATCACCTACATGGTGTGGTCCGGGGTCGTGGGGTTCCTGTTCGGGTCACTGACGGTGACCCTGCTGCAAGCCTGGCTGCCGGCCGGCGCCATGGACAGCTGGGGCTGGCGCGTCCCGTTCCTGATTGCCGGGCCGCTGGGCCTGGTGGGTCTGTACATCCGGCTGCGCCTCGATGACACGCCCGAGTTCAAGGAACTCGCCGAGACCGACAGCGTCGCGAAATCGCCGCTGCGGGAAGCGATCCGGACGTCCTGGGCGTCGATCCTACGGGTGATCGGCCTGTTCGTCATCTTCAACATCGGTTACTACGTGGTGTTCACGTACCTGCCCACGTACTTCATCAAGACGCTGCACTTCACCAAGACCCAGGCGTTCCTGTCCAGCACCATCGCCTGCCTGGTCGCCATCATCCTGATCCTCCCGCTGGCATCGCTGAGCGACCGGATCGGCCGGCGCCCGCTGTTGATCAGCGGCGCCGTCGGCTTCGCGGTGTTCGGTTATCCGCTGTTCCTGCTGCTGAATTCGGGCACCCTGGCTGCCGCGATCGGCGCCCACGTCGGACTGGCCGTCATCGAATGCCTGTACATCTCGGCGGCGGTATCGGCAGGTGTGGAGATGTTCGCCACCCGGGTGCGCTACAGCGGATTCGCGGTCGGCTACAGCGTGTGCGTCGCACTGTTCGGCGGAACCACCCCGTACGTGGTCACCTGGCTGGTGGGGCACACCGGCAATGCGCTGTCACCGGCGTTCTATGTCGTTGGCGCAGCGGTTGTTTCGCTGCTGACCGTGCTCACGGTGCGTGAGACGGCCGGTAGGCCGTTGGTGAGTGTGTGACGGCGACCGTGCGCAGAAGTACGCACTCGACGGCGTGTCGGCGGACCAACACGCACGCTCGCGGAGGAAGGATCTCTGCGAAAGGGGTTACGCCAGGGTGGATTCGGCGACCGACTTGGCCCAGCGGTAGTCGGCCTTGCCGGCGGGGGAGCGCACCACCTTGTCGGTGTGGATGAAGGCCTTGGGCACCTTGTAGCGGGCGATGTGCTGATTGCACACGTCGACCAGTTCGTCGTCGCTGGCCGACCGGCCCTCGGCGAATTGCACGACCGCCACGACCTCGCTGCCCCACCGCTCCGACGGCCGGCCCACCACGACGACGTCGTAGACGCTGGGGTGGGCGGCGATCGCCCGCTCGACCTCCTCGGCGAAGATCTTCTCGCCGCCGGAGTTGATGGTCACCGAATCCCGGCCGAGCAGTTCGATGCGGCCGTCGGGCAGGAAGCGGGCCTTGTCACCGGGAACCGACCAGCGCACCCCGTCGATGGTCGGGAACGTCTTGGCGGTCTTCGCCGCATCCCCCAGGTACCCCAGCGGGATGAGGTCCCGACGGGCCAGCCACCCCACCTCATCTCCATCGGCAGGGCTGAGCACCCGGGTGTAGTCGGCGGAGACGACGGTGGTGTCGGCCTGGGGGTTGAACACCGGTGACTGCCCGGATTCCTCGGTGGCCACGGTGCTCATCTGCTGGCCGGCCTCCGAGGAGCCGACCGCGTCCATCAACAGCAGGTTGGGCAGGGCCGCGCGGATCCGATTGCGGATCGCCGGGGACATGGGTGCACCGCCGTTGGTGATCGAGATGACGCCGGACAGGTCGTAGTTCCCGGTCTCGATCTCGTCGATCAGCGGTCGGGCCATCGCGTCGCCGACCGTCGGAATGCTCAGTACCCGTTCACGTTCCACGAGACGCAGGACGTCGCCGGCTCGCAGCCGTTCGACGTCGTCGGGGATGACGATGCGCCCGCCCATGGTGATCATGTTGTAGGCCGCCCACTGCGCGGCGCCGTGCATCAGCGGGGGGAGCATCAGCAGCGACATGTGCCCGGCAATGGACTTGGCGCGCTCGGCCACCTCGGCGTAGGACTGCATCGCGTCGTTGGAACCGAACGGCCGGCCACCCATTGCCGAGATGAAGATGTCGTGCTGGCGCCACAGCACCCCCTTGGGCATGCCGGTGGTGCCGCCGGTGTAGAGGATGTAAAGATCGTCGGCGGTGGGCTCGGGCAGTCCACCCGCCGGCGCGGCGGTCGCCACGATCGACTCGTAGTCGACGGCGCCGGGCAGCAGGTCGTGGCCGGACTCGTCGGCGACCTGGATGAGCACCTTCAGCTGGGGCAGCCGGTCCCGGATGGCCGCGACGTGCGGCGCAAACTCGGCGTTGTAGACCAGGGC
This sequence comes from Mycobacterium sp., assembly GCF_046330795.1. Lineage (GTDB taxonomy): Bacteria > Actinomycetota > Actinomycetes > Mycobacteriales > Mycobacteriaceae > Mycobacterium. The sequence continues at coordinate 60,442 of NZ_JAXLSA010000005.1, forward strand.
GGTGGCCCCGGAGTCGTTGAGCAGGTACAGCAATTCCTCTTCGACGTAGCGATAGCTGACGTTGAAGGGCGCGACGCGGGCCTGGTAGGCGGCGATCATCGCCTCGAGGTACTCATTGCCGTTGCGCAGATACAGGCCGAGGTGATCCTGGCCGGACTCGTGCCCGGCCAGTGCGTCCCGTTCGGTGTGACACCCCAGACCGGCGGCCGCCAGGTAGTTGGCGACGCCGGTCACGCGCTGCGCGAATTGGGCGTAGGTGAACCGCTTGTCGCGCCACACCAGGAACTCATGATCGGGAATGGCCCTCGCTACGGCGGAGAACACATTGGCGAGGTCGAAGTTCACTGCGTCACCCATGCGGACAATCTAGAACGCGTTCCCGTTCCGTTGGACGGTCGGGTCTGGGCAGGATGGAACCCGTGACCGCAGGCCACCCGTTCCCGGAGCGCAATCCGCTGCGCAGGCTGCTGATCATTCAGCCCGGCCCGCCCCGGTTGGCGTTCGCGCTGCGGGCCGCGCTCTGTATGGCCGCACCCGTGGTGGTGGGCTGGGTCTGCGGCGACATCGGAGCCGGGTTGATCGCGACGCTCGGCGCGTTCACTGCGCTCTACGGCGCCAACCGGCCCTATCTGTACCGCGCGGGGTATCTCGCGGCGATCGCGATCTGCTTCGCGGTTTTCGTGACGTTCGGCGACTGGGCCGCCCAGCGGCCGTGGACCGGGGTGCTGGCCATCTGCGCGGTGGCGGTGCTCGCGACGTTCGTGTGCAACGCCCTGTCGGTGGGACCGCCGGGCGCGTACATGTTCATGCTGGCGTGCGCCGCGGGGACCGGCCTGGAGACCGCGCACCTGTCCCGATGGCACGTCGGGCTGCTGGTGCTCGGCGGCGGTGCCTTCGCGTGGGTGGTGCACATGATCGGTGCGGTGGCGGGGTATCGGCGACCCGAGCGGGGGTCCGTAGCCGCGGCCCGGCGGGCGGTCGAGGGCTATGTGGCGGCGATGGGCAGCGATGCGGAATTGTCGGCGCGGCACCGCGCGGCGCGGGCGTTGCACGACTGCTGGCAGATGCTGGTCAACTTCCAACCGCCGCGCGCGGTTCCACCGCCTCGGTTGCGTGCGCTGCGGGGTGAGGCACTCCTGCTGCACTTCCAATTCGCTGATGCGATGAACGGCGCGACGACCACCAGTACGCCCGATCCTGACAGTGTGCCGCTGGGGCGACCCCGGACCGTGGACCTGCTGCGCCGGTCGGCCGCCCGCGGATCGCCGGTGGGCCGCATCGCGATCCGCGTCGGTGTGGCCGCGGTGATCGCTGGATTCGTCGCGATGTGGCTCGGTGTTGATCACGCGTACTGGGCGGTGGCCGCGGCGGTGCTCATGCTTCATCAGGGATTCGACTGGGTCCGTACCGTCACCCGCGGGCTGGAGCGGGTGGTGGGCACGTTCGTCGGGCTTGCCGTGGCGGGCGCCGTGCTGGCCGCCAACCCGCACGGATTGGTGCTGGCGGTCCTGCTCGCAGCACTGCAGTTCGGCGTCGAGATGCTGGTGGTTCGCAGCTACGCGCTGGCGGTCGTCCTCATCACACCGTTGGCCCTGACCATTGCCTTCGGCGGTCGGCCGGTCGACGACGTGGCCGCGCTGTTGATGGCGCGCGGTGTCGACACGCTGATCGGCTGTCTGGCAGCACTTCTCGTGTACGGGCTGGCGTCGCGCGGGCATGATGTGGCGCGGCTGGCCGATACCGCCACCGCCACCCTGGGTGACATCGGCGCGACGGTGCCGTTCGTGGCCGGCGGGACCGTACGCAGTGCCGCGGCGCTGGCCGCCCGGCGCGATCTGCAGTTGAGCCTGCTGGCGATGGTGGCGGCCTACGACAACGGCGTGGGCGGTTCCGTGCGCGAACGTGATGCGGCCGAACGACTCTGGCCCACTGTGATGGCCACCGAGAACCTCGGCTACCGGGTGCTCGCCGCGTGCTGGTCGGTGGAACACGGCGACGGCGCACCACCCGAGTTGTTCGCGCAGCAGATCGCCGAGGAACGGCAGCGTTTGCAGGAAGAACTTGTCCGACAGCCGGATTAGGGCTGCGGTGTCAGCCCTGCGCCGATCCGGCCGTGCCGTCGGAGCGCGTCCACGCGACGCTGAGTTCGTCGCGCTCGCCGAAGCGGACCAGGTGCCGTCCGACGACGTCCTCGTAGGTGGCGACGTCGTCCCCGGTGCCCTGGATCTGCAGCACCAGTGCCTCCGGGGTGGAGGTCAGGGTGACGTGGGAGCCGTTCATGTCGAGCGTGCCCGATCCGGTGGTCTCGTCCCAGTTGCCCACCGAGCGGCGGCCCAGGTGTGAGACGAGTTGCTTGCCGTAGCGGGGCGCGCGGTCGGTGGCGACGGTGGCGGTGCTGGTGAGGGTCATGGGGTTTCCTTCCGAAGGGTTGCGGTCAGGTGGCCGGCGCAGGCGATGCCGGCCGCGCCGACCATGACGATGCCCGCGGGCACCGCGGTGGTCTCGCCGGCCAGGCTGGCCAGCGGAGAAACCAAGGCCGCCAACAGGAATTGGCTCGAACCGAGCAGGGCCGAAGCGGTGCCGGCGGCTCGTGGCACCGCGCCGAGGGCCAGGGCCGTACTGTTGCCGAAGATCAGGCCCATGCTGGCGACGGCCGTCCACAGCGGCACCGCGAGCCATCCGGTGGGAGCTCCGGCGGCGGCCAGCGTGAGCACCGCGATGCTCGAGCCGAGCAGGATGACCAGCCCCGTGCGGGCCAGTGCGGCGACGTCGTGCGTGACGACCAGGCGGGCGGACAGGGTACTGCAGCCCAGCAGGCCCAGCGCGTTGAGGCCGAAGGCCATTCCGTACTGGTTGGGCGACAGGCCCATCATGTTCTGGTAGATGAACGGTGATGCCGAGATGTAGGCCATCAGCGCCGCGAACGCGAAGCACAGCGCCACGGTATTGCCGACGTAGGTCCGGCTGCGCAGATCACGCAAAGGTGAACCGGCACCGGCCTTTTGAGCGCGCAGCTCGGCGCGGCGGTGTTCGGTGTGGGTCTCCTTGACCACCACTAACACCGCAATCAGCATGGTGGTGGCGATTCCGAGGACCACTCCCAGGGTTCCGCGCCAGCCCAGTGGCCGGACCAGGAATCCACCAACCAGGGGAGCCACCACCGGGGCGATGCCACCGATTATCATCATCAGGCTGAAGGCGCGGGCGGCGGCCCGGCCGGTGGCCAGGTCGGCGATGATCGCGCGACCGATGACCATCCCGGCCGCGCCCGCACAACCCTGTACGAAACGCGCGCCGATGAGAATCTCGATGGTGGGGGCGAGGACGGCGGCGACGCTGGCCGCGACACAGATCACGGCCCCGCTGACCAGCGGTGCGATGCGACCGAAGCGGTCCGAGAGGGGCCCGAACACGAGTTGCCCGATGGCGAGCCCCAGCAGGAATGCCGTGAGCGTGAGCTGGACGCCCGTCGGCGTGGTGTGCAGATCGTCGACCATCGTGGGGAAGGCCGGGAGATAGAGGTCGATCGCGAACGGGGCGACCGCGGAGAGCAGGGCAAGGGTGATCAGGAGGGCGGGCGTGATGGTGGTGGTGCGCCCGGCGCCGGTTGCCGTTGTGGTCATGAATCTCCCGCCCCGTAGATACTTGTGAAAGTATAGTTGTTTATTCACAACTATTGCAAGACATCCACCGTTGACGGGACAACACTTCTCTGGAACTGTCTTCTCGGACCGGAACTGTCATGTTCCCCATTGGAGAGCGGCATTCTCCCGCGCTGAAGGAGCGACCAGATGGCCAAGGCCTACATCATCGTCACCGAGGACGTCCACGATCCGGCGGGCTTCCAGGCCTACATGGGAGAGGCCGCCAAGGCGATGGCCGACGGCACCGCGACCGTCCTGGCGTTCGACCCCAGCCCCGAGGTGATCGAGGGAGAGTGGCACGGCCCGCAGACCATCATCATGGAGTTCGAATCGAGCGACGCGGCGAAAGCCTGGTACAACTCCGAGCTCTATCAGAAGGCAGCCCCGATGCGGCAGGCCTCGGCGGACTGCAAGGTCGCCATCGTCCAGGGCATGTGATTTCGGTGCAATAGCCGTCGCTGACCGACGGTGTATGCACCGAAATCACTCAGGTGTTACGGCCGCCGTTGACGCCGACGATCTGACCGGTGATGTAGCCGGCCTCCTCGGACACCAGGAACGAGCACGTCGCCGCGATGTCCTCGGGTTTGCCGATCCGGCGCACCGGGGTGGCGGCGATGGTCTTCTCGATATCGCCCAGGTTGCCGCGTTGTTCGGCGCTGCGCAGCATGGGGGTGTCGATGAAACCCGGCGGAATGGCGTTGACCGTGACACCGCTGGGGCCGAACTCGAGTGCCAGCGACTTGGTCAGGCCGTTGACGCCGGACTTCGCCGACACGTAGTGCGTCATGTACGGAGTGCCGGAATGCGTGCTCGACGACGAGATGTTCACGATCCGGCCCCAGCCGGCGTCGATCATGTCCGGCAGCACGGCCTGGATCATGTGGAAGACACCGTGCAGGTTCACGTTGACGATGCGTTGCCAGTCCTCGAACGAGATCTTGAGGAACGGCTTGAACCCGTCGACACCCGCGGCGTTCACCAAAATGCTTACCGGCCCGAGGTTTTCGTGGATGCTCTTGAGCGCCGCGTCGATCTGGGCCCGGTCGGTGACGTCGGCCGCATACGAGTTGGGCGTGTCCGAGGACTGCAGATCGATGGTGGCGACCCGGTAGCCGTCGGCCCCCAGCCGCTCGGCGATGGCCTTGCCGATACCGGAGCCGCCGCCGGTCACCAGCGCGACCTTCTGTGCTCTGCTCTCGTCAGTCATGACTCTCCTCTATATCTGTGGGGGCTGAACCATCTGTGGGGGCTGAAACTCGGCGGGGTGCGCGCAGTCCGAGGACCCGGCGGCCGGCGTCGAGGAGCTGTGCGTGCAGTTCATCGCGGTCGAGATTGGCGAAGCCCGGGCTGGAGGCGCCCGCGATGCCGGCAAGCGCGACGGCGGCCTTGACGGGACCGCCGGGGCCGGGGTTGACCGCCGCCAGTACCGCCATCTGCCGGTCGATGAGGTTGTCCCACTCCTTGCTGGCTCGCAGCATCTGGGCCACGGACGGGTCGGCCGCGAGCACCGAGACCACCCGGTTGTCGACGGCGAGTTGGGCGAACCCATTGATCAGGCACTCGGCGCGAGCGGGTGTGCTGCGTTGGTTCTCGGCCGCGTCGACGACGGCGCGCAGTTGTTCGAGGATCGGGCCCACCACGGCGTCGAGCAATTCCTCGCGGGTGCGGAAGTGGTGGTAGATCGCCGCCTTGGTGAGGCCGAGCTCGTCGGCGATCATCTGCAACGACGTGCCCGCGAACGTGTGCACGGTGCACAGGTCGATCGCCGCCTCGATCAGACGCGCACGGGTGTCGCCCGTCGTGGGCGCCACCGAAGTCGCCGGAACCGTCACGGCATGATCCTCTCCATTGCTAGCCGATCGTACAGTAGATTCCTTTACGATCGTCAAGTACTGTACTAGTCGATCGTAAAGCCGAAATTGGAGAGCAGCCCTCGATGACCGAACTCGATCAGCTCGATTTCTTCACCGACCCGAACCTGGTCGCCGACCCGTATCCGTACATGGAGGCCATGCGGGAGGGATGCCCGGTACGACGCGAACCCCACAAGAACGTCATAGTCGTGACGGGCTACGACGAGGCCGTCGCCGTCTTCGGCGACGCGGACACGTTCTCCTCGTGCACCGCCGTCACCGGGCCCTTCCCCGGCTTCCCCGTCCCGATCGAGGGCGCGGCCGACGACGTCACCGACATCATCGAGGAGTATCGCGAGCAGCTCCCGTTCAGTGACCAGGTCACGGTGATGGATCCGCCGAAGCACACCGAGCACCGCGCGTTGCTGATGGGACTGATCACCCCGAAGCGGCTCAAGGAGAACGAGGACTTCATGTGGGCGCACGCCGACAGGTACCTCGAGCCCTACCTGGCCACCGGCGGCGACTTCATCAAGGGGTTCGGCGCGCCGTTCACCCTCGCCGTCATCGCCGACCTGCTCGGCGTCCCGGAGGAGGACCGCCCCGAGTTCGCCGAGCACATGGATCACAGCAAGGGCGGGGTCGGCAACACCAACGAGAAGTCCCTGGGGCACAGCCCGCTCGAGTACCTGTACCAGAAGTTCTCCGCCTATATCGAGGACCGGCGCGCGACCCCGCGCGAGGATGCGCTCTCGGAGATGGCCGCCGCGAAGTTTCCCGACGGATCCACCCCGGAGGTGATGGACGTGGTACGCATCGCGGCCAACCTCTACACCGCCGGGCAGGAGACCACGGTTCGGCTGTTGAGCACGGCGCTGAAGCTGTTGGCCGAGGATCCGGAGCTGCAGCAGCGCCTGCGTACCGAGCGCGACCTGATCCCCAACTTCATCGAGGAGTGCCTGCGGTTCGAGAGCCCGGTCAAGGGTGACTTCCGGTTGGCCAAACGGAATACCACCGTTGGCGGCGTGGACGTGCCCGCCGGCACCACTGTCATGGTGATGAACGGAGCCGCCAACCGCGATCCCCGCCAGTTCGAGAATCCCGGCGTGCTGGACATCGAGCGGACCAACGCCCGCCGGCACATCGCGTTCGGCCGGGGTGTGCACAGCTGTCCGGGTGCGCCGTTGGCCCGCGCCGAGGCCAAGGTCAGCCTGGAGCGAATCCTGCAGCGCACCAAGAACATCCGGCTCTCCGAAGAGCACCACGGCCCGGCCGGGCAGCGCCGGTTCAGCTACGTGCCGACCTTCATCCTGCGCGGCCTGACCGACCTGCACCTGGAGTTCGACTGATGCGCGCGTCGGTCAACGACGGGCTGTGCCGCGGCCACGGGGTGTGCGTCGCCCTGTGCCCGGAGGTGTTCACGCTCACCGACTGGGGCTACGCCGAGGCGATCGACGACGACGTGCCGGCGGAGTTCGAGGGCGCGGTGCGCGAAGCGATCGAAGCCTGCCCCGAGCACGCGATCACCGCGGAGTAGCCGCGGGGATCAGGCGTTGACGATCACCGGGTCGCCGATGCCGACGTTGTTGTAGTACCACTGCGCGTTGTCCGGGCTGAGGTTGACGCAGCCGTGGCTGACGTTGGAGTAGCCCTGTTGCCCGACCGACCACGGTGCGGAGTGCACGTAGACGCCGCCCCAGGTGATCCGGACCGCGTAGTACACCGTCAGCTTGTAGCCCTCCGGGTCGTTGAGCGGGATGCCGATGGTCCGCGAGTCCATCACCACCGGATTCTGCTTCTCCAGGACGGTGAACGAGCCGACGGGGGTCGGGTGCTTGGGCTTACCCATCGAGGCCGGCATCTTCCGGGCGACCTCGCCGTCGATGCTGACGGTGAACGTGTGGTTGGAGATGCTGGCCACCCCCACCACCGACGCGCCGACGTTGAAGTCCAGCGGCATATTGCCGACGGAGGCCTTTACCTGGGAATGCGCAGGCCAGAACTGTGCCGGGGTCCACTGAACGATGTTGTCGCTGAGCCATTCGAACGTGCCGGTGGCCCGTGCGGGTGACACCACGAAGATGGACTTCTCGGCCGCGGACCGGTCGGCCACCGCGCCCGCATAGGTCACGGTGATCGGCATGCCCACGCCGACCGTTGCCCCGTTGTCGGGGGAAACCTCGACGACGCGGGGAGCAGGCTGCGGGGTCTGGAAGGCCGTCGGTGCCGAGGTGGCACCCGTGCCGGGGCCGGTGACGGCACCGGAGGCCGGCCAGAGGGGGATGACCAGAGCGATCACGGACACCCCGGAGATGGCCTGAACATAGCGAAACGCTCGACGCAAGTGAACATCCTTCCAAGCAGTGCGACTACCGATCCTAACGTCACACGGCAAACCGCTCATGACAACGGAGTTGTCGTCGTTCGACATCTGGATTGTTACAGGTCCAGGCCGGTCAGCCAGGCGTCGACGCACCGGGCGACGTCGCGCCAGCCCGGCTCGAGCATCATGTTGTGCCCCATGCCGGGAAACATCCGGGCCCGCGTGCGGTAGGCCCGAGCGGTGGCGCGGACCTGGCGGCGACTGATCAACCCGTCCTCGTCGGCGCCGAGCACCAACACCGGGGCGCCGACCCGGTCCGGGTTGGCGAGATCGGCGTAGAGCAGGTCGCGGTAGAGCACCCGCGTGCTCTCGTCCTGCAGGAGCGCGTTGTATCGGTTCACCAACTCCACCGGCGTCGCGCGGCTGTAGAAGGAACTGCGGGCCACCACCGGTTGTCCGAAGAACAACAGCGGCCTGCGGACCAACGCCGGCCGGCCGATATGCCGGGGATGCCGGACCGAGGCCCGCACCATGGCGGGGAGCAGGCCCCGCGGCGGCGCCGACGCGACGAGCACGCCGGCTGGCGCCGCGTGCACGGCGAGGTACTTCTGCACGATGAATCCGCCCATCGAGTGCCCGATCACCACCGGCGGGACGGGCAGGGCCGATGCGACCTCATGGATGTCGTCGACGTAGTCGGCGACGGTGCAGTGGTTCAGCGGCTTGTCCGACGGACTGTTGCCGTGGCCGCGCAGGTTCAGCGCCAGCGCCCGATAACCGTTGTCGGCGAAGAAGTTCAGGAAGTTCTCCGTCCAGCACCACGCCCCATGGAAGGCGCCGTGCACGAACAACAGCGGCGCGGGATGCCGCTGGCTGCCGGTGCCTCGCTCCACTACCTCGACGGGCACGCGCTACAACCAGTCCCGGCGCTTCATCACGATGTAGAGGAGGACGCAGATGACCGCGATCAGTGCGGAACTCACGACAAAGCCCCAATGCACCCCGAAACCGGGATAGGGCACGTTCTGGCCGTAGAAGCCCGTGATGGCGGTGGGGACGGCGACGATGGCCGCCCACCCGGTCAGCTTCTTCATCACGTTGTTCAGCCGGGCGTCCTGCAGCGAGAGGTTCGTCTCGAAAACCGTTGTCACCATGTCCCGCAACGATTCGGTCCATTCCGACACCCGCAGCACATGGTCGTAGAGATCGATGTAGAGCGGGTCGAGTTCGGGGGAGTGGTGGTTCTCGTGACGGCGGTGCTGGATCGCGCTGACCACCTCACGCATGGGCAACACGACCCGGCGCAGTTGCACCAGATCCTTGCGGAACTGAAAACTGCGGCGCTGGAACGTCCGTCGCTGGTCGTTGGCCCGCGACGGTGGGTCGAACAGTTCGTCCTCGAGCCCCTCGATGCAGTCGTCGAGAACCTGCACGGCATCGAAGTGACCGTCGACCACGACGTCGAGCAGGCCGTGCACCAGGGCGGCCACGCCATAACGCGGCGTGTCCAGCTCATCCCAGCGCAGGGACACCTCCTCGATGTCGAACTGCGGCGCAAGGCGAACGGTCACCAGGGCACGCTCGAGGACGAAGGCCGAGATGCGGTGCTTGGTCAGCAGCGAGACCGGATCGGCCGTGTAGTCCGGGGTGGCCATGTCCACGGCGTAGACCGTGAAGAAGGTGTGCGTCGGATAGATGGTGGCCTTCACGCGTTCCGATGGAGCGACGGCGTCCTCGACGGCCCACACGTTGAGGCCGAGTTCGGTGGCGAGATCGGTGAGCGCGGCATGGTCGGGATCGTAGAGGTCCACCCAGACCAGGGTGTCGGGCTCGGTGAGGTAGTCCGAGATCGAGTCGAATTCGAAATCCGGCTGCGAAACGCCGCCGCGCCACACCCGGCCGCGGACGGTGCATCCAAGGGGAGCCACGGACCCATCACAGCACACTCGCCGTAGGAGGGGCTACGGATGCCAGGCGGTCCAGCGCTGCACCGTCACGGCGATCACCGGGCCGTCCAGCGGAACAGATTGGTACTGAGCATATTTCGCGCGGAGCAGCGCGCGTCCGGTATCGGCGTCGGGCCCGGCCGTGGACACCGAAGCGACGCCGTCGGCGCGCACCCACCACAATTGCCCCCAGTCGTCGTCGTAGTGGTCGACGAGCAGGCACACCCGAGGTGTAGCGGCGATGTTGGCCAGCCGTTTCAGCAGCTGCGTGGACTTCGGCTTGCCGTCGACGGCGGTGTACACCCTGTCGTGGTCGACACCCTGGCCGACGGCGAACACCACCGGAACCAGGTGTGGCGCACCGTCGTCGGCGACGGTCGCCAGGCGGGCCACCCGGGCCGATGCGAACCGTTGGCGATCACGTTCGCCGGAACCGTCGGACACGCCACCCAGCGTAGGTACCGTGGTCGGGTGGAGATCAACATCCTGGAGTATTCGGGCGCAGGCGACGGCCGGTCGATCATCGACGCCTACGTCGAACAGGTCGCGCAACTGCACGACGAGGGCTTCACCCGGGTGTGGAGCACGCAGATGCCCTTCGAACGCGACCTGCTGACCGCGATGGCCGTCGCGTTCCGTGAGGTCGACGGCATCGAACTGGCCACCGGGGTGCTGCCGATCCAGAATCAGCATCCGATGCTGCTCGCGCAGCGGGCCCTGACCCTCAACGCGATCGCCGGCGGCCGGCTGGTCCTGGGTCTGGGGATGACGCACGCGACCGTCAGCGAAGGGATGTGGGGCATCCCGTGGGACAAGCCGATCCGGCGTCTCGGTGAGTTTCTCGATGGGCTGCTGCCGTTGCTCGACGGCCAGCCGGTCAATGTCACGGGGGAGACCGTGACGTCCCGGGGTGCGCTGCAGATCCCCGGCGCGAGTGCGCCACCGGTGTACATCGCCGCGCTGGGCCCGCAGATGCTGAAGCTGGCCGGGCGCCGCACCGCGGGCACCGTGACGTGGATGACCGGGCCCAAGACGCTGGCCGAGCACATCGGACCGGTGCTGCGCGATGCCGCGGTCGCGGCGGGACGGCCCCGCGACGCGGTGCGGGTGGGGTCCGCGCTGCCGGTCGCGGTCACCGATGACGTCGACGCGCTGCGCACCTTCGCCGCGCAGCGCTACGCCATGTACGGGCAGCTGCCGTCGTACCGGGCGATGCTGGACCGTGAGGGCTATGCCGGTCCCGAGGACGCCGCGCTGATCGGGTCCGAGGGCGAGGTGACCGAACGGCTGGCCGAGGTGCGGGCCGCCGGTGTCGACGAGTTCGTGGCCGACACGTTCGATCCCGCGCCGGAGGGTCGGGCGCGCACCCGGGCGCTGCTGCGCAGCCTGGCCTGAGCCGGCCCGGTACTCCCGCCGAGCGTCCGCATTTGTACACCGCGCGCGGCGTGTCGCCGTACGAACACGGACGCTCGGCGAAAGGGGGGATCAGCTGAGGGTGCGGGCCTGTGTTACCAGATCGACTGTGGCCTGGCGCATTTCGGATACCTCGTCGAGCCGGGCCGGATAACCCACCCGCGTATAGGCCACCCCGCGCGGTGTGGTCACCCGTAGATCCAGGCCGTACCGGTCGGCGCCGGTGCACACCGCCGAGTCGGTGTCGGGGTAACCGCCCATGGTGCGGGCGAGCAGCGCCAGGGAATCGGCGTGGTCGGCATTGAGGTGGGCGATCGCGGCACCGGCCCGCGGGGTCACCGGGTCGGCTTCGGCCACCGCGTAGTCCTGGCCGGAGGCCGAGTCCATCCGCCCGTAGCCGCCCACCCAGCGCACCCGCTCGACCCGGAGCACCCACAGCGCGAAATCGCTGTAGTCGACGTAGTACTTCGCCGCCGGAACGGCGTCGAGGTGCACCTGCCGTGCGGCGTCCCGCAGGTCGTCGTCGGGCGCGAACACGTTGCCGGCCAGCGTGATTCGGGCGTGTGCCAGCGGATCGCCGTCGGCGGAGGGTGCCACCACCGAGATGCTGGCCCGCCGGTCGCCGGCCAGGTTGCGGCCGTGCTCGGCCATGTGCGACACGCACAGCACCGGGTCGCCACCGAGCAGGCCGTAGGTGATCAGTGACGCCCACGGGGAACCGTCGGGGCTCAGGCTGGCCAGCGTCGCGGTGTTCGTGGATGCCGCGATGGTGCGGGCCTCCTCCGCGGCCGACGGACGAACCGGGTTGACGACATCACCCAGTGGTGGCGGGATGGAGGGGGCGTCACCGGGGTCGCCGTGGTCGCGCAACGTCATGTCGGCACTGTAGCCCCGATCGAATTCGTCGAGTCAGCAAGTACGCACACGACGTTCGAGTGGACCTGGTGCGTCAGCGCTGGCCCGCTGTGATCACCTGTCGGCGAGCGCCGCGTGCGCCGCGTTGTAGCCCGGAATGAAGGTGATGCCCGGCCCACCGTGGCAACCGGCCCCCGCGAGATAGAGCCCCTCGACCGGAATCGGTTGGTCCACATAGCCGTTCGGGCCCGGTCGGTTGGGGCCGATCTGGTCGGAATGCAACAGCCCGTGACAATAGTCCCCGCCGGGCGCGCCGAACATGGTGCCCATGTGTTTCGGGGTGAACGTGGTGTGCCGGGTGATCAGGCTCTCGAAGTTCGGCGCGATCCGGCTGATCTTCTCGATCACCCGCCGGCCCATCTCGGCCTTCATCTCTCCGTAGCCGGCCTGGTGTTCCCCGATGGGGAACCACAGCGAGAACGCCGAGGCGGCATGCTTGCCCGCCGGCGCCAGCGCCGGGTCGTTCACCGACGGGATCTGCAGGGCGATCGCCGGATCGGCGGGCACCACCCCGCGCCGGCTGTCCTCCCACTGCTGCTGCAATTCCTCCGGCGTGCTGAACAATCCGATCGCCGACTGCATGGCCGGGTCGTTGAGCACCTCGTAGGGCGCGGCGAATTCCGGGATGCCGTCGAGTGCGAAGTGCATCTGCAGGTAGCTGCCGCGATGGTCGATGTGGCCGAACCGGGTCCGCACCTCCTCGGAAACGCTCGCCGGGTCGAGCAGCCCGTTGACGGTGAGGTCGGGCGCCAGACCGGAGACGACGACGGGCGCGCGCAGCACCGTGCCGTCCTCGAGCCGGACTCCGGTCACCCGACCGGCCTCGGTGCTGATCTCGGTCACCTTGCTGCGCAACCGAACCTCGCCGCCGGCGGCCTCGAACGACGCGCGCAGATGGTCGGTCAGCGCGCCGATGCCGCCGGTGAGCTTCTTCATCAGCGCGGCGTTCTCGTCGGGGACGGCCAGCCCGTACGCCAATGCGGCCGCGGTGCCCGGCACCTCCGGCCCGCGGTAGGTGGTGTTGACGGCCAGGAACGCCAGCATGCCCCGCAGTGCGCCGTGCTTCTCGCGATCGGGCAGGTAGCGGTCCAGGACGTCGGTGACCGAGCCGAACAGCAGGTCGTTGATCGCGAGGCGCTCGGCCGGGGTGGACGCGCACGCGTACATCTCGTCGAACGTCCTGGGTGGTGTGCCGGCATCGAAACGCCCGAGTGCGCGGGTCGGGGCCAGGCTCCACGCCATCAGGCCCGCCATTCCGTTGACGGCCTCGACCCCGTGCACCTCGCCGAGATGGGCGAGCAGCTTCATCGGGTCGGTGTAGTAGATGAGCGGATCGTCACCGATCCCGCGCAGTGACACCGACATCACGTCCAGATCGATGGTCGGCAGGGTGTCCAGGCCGAGTTCCTTGCTCACCGTCAGTGCGGTGGGGAACTGCAATGAACCGGCGATCTCGAAGTGGTACCCGTCGAAGAGTTCCACCGTGGAGGCCATCCCGCCCGCGTACAGCTTGGCGTCCAGGCACAGGGTGCGAAGCCCGGCCCGCTGCAGGATGACCGCGGCCGCCAGGCCGTTGTGGCCCGCACCGATCACGATCGCGTCGAAATCTGACTCCGTCATGTGGACCCGTCCTCGCCGGCCGAGCGTGCATCCATATGTATTTCTGGACGGCTGAAATGCATATGCATGCACGCTCGGCAACACTTGTTTTGTCAATTATGACAAAACAAGTGCGTTCAGGATGCCGGATTCGAGGGTCGAGAGCCCGGTGCGGCACAACCGTGCCAGCTCGTCGAGCGTGCGGTCGGTGCCGAGCATCCACAGCTCCATGGCGCCGAACACCGCCGCCGCGACACAGCGCGCGGCCACCGTCAGCTGCAGCTCGGGATCGGGCAGATCGGCGAACATCTCCGCATGCGTGCGGTTCATGCGCAGCTGAACCGCCCCGGCGAACTCGGCCTCGACCTGCCGGATGTGACGCACGATGCGATCGGGATCCATCTCCTCGGTCCGCAGCGCGGCGATCTTGGTGACCGCGTCACCGTCGTACGGGAACGCGAAGATCGCGGCGCACACGGACGCGATGACGGGTTCGTCGTCCGGACGGGCCAACAATGCCGCGCGGAACCACTGCAATCCGGCGTCGTAATCGGCGAACAAAAGGTCGTGTTTGGAAGCGAAATGCCGATAGAACGTGCGCAGGGAAACCCCGGCGTCGGCCGCGATCTGCTCCGCGGATGTGTCGTCGACGCCCTGCGCGAGGAACCGGACCAGAGCCGCTTGGCGCAGCGCTTCCCGGGTGCGTTCACTGCGCGCCGTTTGTGCAGGTCGGGCCATGGGATAACGCTAACTGCCGAGCCCGATAATTGTCACTTTCGACAAAAGCGAGTCGCCCATCTTGTGACCTAACCGAGCCGCGTTCGCATACCCCTCGACTATCAAAGGCCGGGTCTGCCCTGTAGGGTCACCCCCCGAGGCATGTCATATGTCGATGCGAACACGTAATGAAGACACCGTTCTCGGCGATACATGAGAGCGAATGGAGACTGCGACGTCTGCGTCGTAAAGACAGATTGGCTGGAAAGCACAGATGAAACTTGTTGAGAAGATCCGTGGGACGTGGGCCAAGCGGCTCGGCGTGGCCGCGATGGCCGCCCTGGCCTTCCCGGGCCTGGCAGGAGTGACCGGCGAGATCGCCACCGCCGGCGCGTTCTCCCGCCCCGGCCTGCCGGTCGAGTACCTGGACGTCCCGTCGGCCGGTATGGGTCGCGACATCCGGATCCAGTTCCAGAGCGGCGGCCCGAACTCGCCGGCCGTGTATCTGCTCGACGGCCTGCGCGCCCAGGACGATTACAACGGCTGGGACATCAACACTCAGGCCTTCGAGTGGTACCTCGACTCGGGGCTGTCGATCGTGATGCCCGTCGGTGGTCAGTCCAGCTTCTACAGCGACTGGTATGCGCCGGCCAAGAACAAGGGCCCGACCCAGACCTACAAGTGGGAGACGTTCCTGACCCAGGAACTGCCCGCGTGGTTGCAGGCCAACCGGGACGTGCGACCCACCAACAACGCCGCCGTCGGTCTGTCGATGGCCGGTTCGGCCTCGCTGATCCTGTCGGTGTACCACCCCAATCAGTTCACCTACGCGAGCTCGATGTCGGGCTTCCTGAACCCGTCCGAGGGCTGGTGGCCGTTCCTGATCAACATCTCGATGGGCGATGCCGGCGGCTTCAGCGCCAACGACATGTGGGGCCGGACCGAGGACCCGAACAGCGCCTGGAAGCGCAACGACCCGATGGTGCAGATCCCGCAGATCGTCGCCAACAACACCCGCATCTGGATCTACTGCGGTAACGGCCAGCCCAACGAGCTGGGCGGCGGCGATCTGCCGGCCACCTTCCTGGAGGGCCTGACCATCAAGACGAACATCACCTTCCGCGACAACTACATCGCGGCCGGTGGCACCAACGGTGTGTTCAACTTCCCGGACAACGGCACGCACAACTGGGCGTACTGGGGCCGCGAGCTGCAGGCCATGAAGCCGGACCTGCAGGCCCACCTGCTCTGATATCGGCCTCGAAAGAACGAGAGCCGAACGCGAATCCCCCGACGGTGTCGGGGGATTCTGCGTTTCGGTAGCACTTGCGTTTTTGTGGCACGCAGATCGGGTACGAGCGACTACGTTTCACGCTGGAGATGCGCCGCCGCCATCTCATCGACACCGCATCGTCGGCCGAACATCGGAGGGTTTCCGCCCATGGCCATCAAAATCCGGCGTACCGGCGCGCTGTTGGGATCCGTCGCACTCGCACTGGGCGCCGTCACGATGACCGCGTGCGCGCCACCGGCGAACAAGACCGGCGACGGTGCCGGTGGCGACCACCCGGCCGCGACGGCCACGTCGGCGGCGGACCTCGGCGGTCTCGACGCGTTGATCGCCGCGGCCAAGCAGGAGGGTCAGCTGAACGTGATCGCGCTGCCGCCGGACTGGGCGAACTACGGTGCGATCATCAAGGCGTTCGGCGACAAGTACGGCATCACGGTCAACTCGGCGCAGCCGGACGCGGCCAGCCAGGACGAGATCAACGCCGCCAGCCAGCAGAAGGGCAAGAGCACCGCGCCCGACGTGTTCGACCTCGGCCAGTCGGTGGCGCTGGCCAACACCGCGACGTTCGCGCCCTACAAGGTGCAGAACTGGGCCGAGATCCCCGACCGCCTCAAGGACCCCGGGGGCAAGTGGGTCAACGACTACGCCGGTTTCATGTCGATCGGCTACGACTCGGCCAAGGTTCCCGACATCACGTCCGTCGATGACCTGCTGAAGCCGGAATTCAAGGGCAAGGTCGCGCTGAACGGCGACCCGACCCAGGCCGGCGCCGCGTTCTCCGGCGTCATGATGGCAGCCCTGTCACAGGGCGGTACGGCCGACGACATCGCGCCGGGGGTGGAGTTCTTCGGCAAGCTGAAGCAGGCCGGCAACTTCCTGCCCGTCGATCCCACACCGGCCACCATCCAGTCCGGTCAGACCCCGGTGGTGATCGACTGGAACTACCTCAACGGTGTGCAGACCGAGAAGTTGCCGTCCTGGCGGGTGGTCGTGCCGTCCAACGCCGCCGTGGCCTCCTACTACTACCAGGCGATCAACGCCGCCGCGCCGCATCCCGCCGCCGCCCGGTTGTGGCAGGAATTCCTCTACAGCGACGAGGGCCAGAACCTGTTCGCCCAGGGCGGCGTGCGTCCGGTCCGGGCCGACCACATGATCTCGGCCGGCACGCTGAACAAGGCCGCGTTCGACAAGCTGCCGGCGATCGACGGCCCGACGGTGATCCTGACCGAGGAGCAGAACAAGGCCGCCAGTGCCTACCTGGCCGAGAACTGGGCCAAGGCGATCGGCTGAGCGGCGGTGCCACGCCCTCCCCGAGAAATCGCACCTCGCCTGCGCGAGGCGCTGCCGCTGGTGCCCTTCCTCGCGCTCGTCGGTGTGTTCCTGGTCATCCCCACCGTGACGGTGCTGGTGAACGCATTCGTCGTCGACGGCAGCTTCTCGCTGGAGCGGATCGCCGGTCTGTTCGGCCGCACCGCCCTGACCGCGATGGGCCGCAGCCTGGTGCTGTCCGGCGTCACCGCCGTCATCGGCGCCGTGCTCGGTGCGGTGCTGGCATGGTTGGTCCTCGGACGTCCGGCGACCTCGCTGCTACGTCGCGCAGTGCTCGCGCTGTGCAGCGTCCTGGCCCAATTCGGCGGTGTGGCACTGGCTTTCGCCTTCCTGGCCACCATCGGGCTCAACGGCGTGCTGACGGTGTGGGCCCAGCAACGGTTCGGCTGGGACCTGTCCGGGGACGGCTGGTTGTACGGACTGCCGGGCCTGATCCTGGTGTACTGCTACTTCCAGATCCCGTTGATGGTGGTCGTCTTCCTGCCGGCCCTCGACGGTCTGCGAACCCAGTGGCGGGAGGCGGCCGTCAGCCTGGGCGCGTCGACCTGGCAGTACTGGCGGGAAGTGGCGTTCCCCCTGTTGACCCCCGCGTTCGTGGGATCCGCACTCCTGTTGTTCGCCAACGCCTTTGCCGCCTACGCGACCGCCGCGGCCCTGGTGAGCCAGGGCGCGCCGATCGTGCCCCTGTTGATCAGGGCGGCGCTGACCAGCGAGGTGGTCCTGGGCCGGGAGGGCTTCGCCTACGCGCTGGCCGTCGAGATGGTGGTGGTGGTCGCGCTGGTGATGCTGGCCTACCGGGTGCTGGTACGGCGGTCGGCACGGTGGCTGCGATGAACCGAACCGGACTGGGCACCAAGGTCTTTCGCATGTCGATGGCCGCACTCTTCGCGCTGTTCTTCCTGTTCCCGCTCTATGCGATGGCCGACTTCAGCACCCGCAACCTGCTCGGTCACGGGCGCACGCTCGCCGCGTGGCGCAACCTGCTGGCCGACGACGCGCTGTTCCACGCGATCGTCATCTCCCTGGCGCTGGCGGTGTTGACCGTGCTGACGATGCTGGCGATCCTGGTGCCGACGATGATCTGGGTGCGGCTGCGCGCGCCCTGGGCCCGCGGACTGGTCGAATTCCTCTGCCTGTTGCCGCTGACCATTCCCGCACTTGTGATCGTGGTCGGCCTGCGCAATGTGTACCTGTGGGTGACCTACCTGCTCGGCGAGTCGGCCCTGACGCTGACGTTCGTGTACGCCGTCATCGTGCTGCCGTTCGCCTACCGCGCCCTCGACGGCGCGCTCTCCTCGATCGACCTGCAGACCCTGTCGGAAGCGGCGCGCTCGCTCGGCGCGGGCTGGACCACCGTCATCCTGCGGGTGGTGCTGCCCAACATCTGGTCGGGCATCCTGTCGGCGGCATTCATCTCGATCGCGGTGGTCCTCGGGGAGTACACCATCGCGTCGCTGAGTGGGTTCGAGACGATCCAGGTCCAGATCGTGGCCGTCGGCAAGACGGACGGACCGACCTCCGTCGCCGCGTCGCTGGCGGTGCTGCTGTTCGGGTTCGTCCTCCTGATGGTCCTGTCGTTGGTGACCGGCCGCCGTCGGCGCGGGGTGCCCTCATGACCGGGCACCGGGCGCCGGTGGCCGTCGAATTCCAGGCGCTGACCAAACAATTCGGCGCGGTGCGGGCCCTGGACGGATTGTCGCTGCGGGTGGAGCCGGGTGAACTGGTGGCACTGCTCGGGCCGTCGGGGTGCGGCAAGACCTCGGCGCTGCGGATCCTGGCCGGGTTGGATGCGCCCACGTCCGGCGTGGTGACGCTCGACGGCCGCGACGTCACCGACGTTCCCGCCAACAAGCGCGACATGGGCATGGTGTTCCAGGCCTACAGCCTCTTCCCGCATCTGAGCGCGCGCGACAATGTTGCCTTCGGGCTGAAACTGCGCGGGAAGAGCAAGGCGGACCGGATATCCCGCGCGGCCGAGTTGCTCGAGCTGGTGGGCCTGTCCGCGCACGCCGACAAGTACGCCGCAGAACTGTCCGGTGGCCAACAACAGCGCGTCGCGCTGGCCCGGGCGCTGGCGATCGAGCCGCGCGTGCTGCTGCTCGACGAACCCCTCTCCGCGCTGGACGCCAAGGTTCGGGTGCAGCTGCGCGAGGAGATCCGCCGGGTGCAGACCGAGATCGGCATCACGACCCTGTTCGTCACCCACGATCAGGAGGAGGCGCTGGCCGTCGCGGATCGCGTGGGCGTGATGAGCCACGGCCGGCTCGAACAGATCGCGGCGCCGGTCGAACTGTACGCCCGGCCGGCCACGCCGTTCGTCGCCGATTTCGTCGGCCTCAACAACGAGCTGCCCTGCCAGGTGATCGATGGGTCCGCACACCTGCTGTGGCTGACACTGCCCACATTGCCCGGCTCGGTCAGCGCGGGGCCGGGCATTGCGCGCGTGCGGCCCGAGGCCGTGACCGTCACCGCGGACCCGGGCGGGCCGGCCACGGTGACGTCGGTGTCGTTCATGGGCGCGATCTCCCGGGTGCACTGCGAACTCGACGGGGTGCGGGTGACCGCCCAGCTGCCCAGCGCGCGGGCGGCCGAATTCACTCCCGGCGGCCGGGTTGCGCTCCAACTCGAGGTCGACGCCGTCATGGTGGTGCCGGTCTGAGCCGACGCTGCAAAGATGGGACGGATTGAGCGCCCGCTGTCGCGGGTACGAGACGAGCGATGGATCCGGTGACGATGCAACAACCCGAGGACGGTTTCGTCGACCATCCCCACGCGGAGGACTTCGCGCAGGCCCGCATCCTGCCCGAGGACCGCACCTGGTTCAAGAAGGCCGTGTTCTACGAGGTGCTGGTACGAGCGTTCTACGACTCGGACTCCGACGGGTCGGGGGACCTGTGCGGCCTGATCGACCGACTGGACTACCTGCAATGGCTCGGGGTGGACTGCCTGTGGCTGCCGCCGTTCTACGATTCACCGCTGCGGGACGGCGGGTACGACATCCGTGACTTCTACCGGGTGCTGCCCGAATTCGGCACGGTGGACGACTTCGTGGCCCTGCTCGACGCGGCGCACCGGCGCGGCATCCGGGTGATCACCGACCTGGTGATGAATCACACCTCCGATTCGCACCAGTGGTTCCAGGAGTCCCGCCGTGATCCCGGTGGCCCCTACGGCGACTTCTATGTCTGGGGCGACAGCAGCGAGCGCTATCCGGATGCCCGGATCATCTTCGTCGACACCGAGGAGTCCAACTGGACGTTCGATCCGGTACGTCGGCAGTTCTACTGGCACCGGTTTTTCAGCCATCAGCCCGATCTGAACTACGACAACCCGGCCGTGCAGGAGGCGATGGTCGACGTTCTGCGGTTCTGGCTGGGTCTGGGTATCGACGGTTTCCGACTGGACGCGGTGCCGTATCTGTTCGAACGCGACGGCACCAACTGTGAGAACCTGCCCGAGACGCACGCCTTCCTCAAGCACTGCCGCAAGGTGATCGACGACGAGTTCCCCGGCCGGGTCCTGCTCGCCGAGGCAAACCAGTGGCCCGCCGATGTCGTCGAGTACTTCGGGGACCCCGCCACCGGCGGCGACGAATGCCACATGGCCTTCCATTTCCCTTTGATGCCACGGATTTTCATGGCGGTGCGGCGGGAATCCCGGTTCCCGATCTCGGAGATACTGGCGCAGACTCCGCCGATCCCGGACCTGGCCCAGTGGGGCATCTTCCTGCGCAACCACGACGAGTTGACCCTCGAGATGGTCACCGACGAAGAGCGCGACTACATGTACACCGAATACGCCAAGGATCCGCGGATGAAGGCCAATGTCGGCATCCGCCGCCGGCTGGCGCCCCTGCTGGACAACGATCGCAATCAGATCGAGTTGTTCACCGCGCTGCTGCTCTCGCTGCCGGGATCGCCGGTGCTGTACTACGGAGACGAAATCGGCATGGGCGACATCATCTGGCTCGGCGACCGCGACGGCGTGCGCACCCCGATGCAGTGGACTCCCGACCGCAACGCCGGATTCTCCACCGCCACACCCGGTCGCTTGTACCTGCCGCCCAACCAGGATGCGATCTACGGCTACCACTCGGTGAATGTCGAAGCCCAGCGCGACAATTCGGCGTCATTGCTGAACTGGACGCGACGGATGCTCTCGGTGCGCAAGCGTCATGACGCGTTCGCCACCGGCACCTTCCGGGAGCTGGGCGGCTCGAATCCGTCGGTGCTGGCGTTCGTCCGGGAGGGCGCGCCGGCGGGGGGCGCCGACGACATCGTGTTGTGCGTCAACAACCTGTCGCGGTTCCCGCAGCCCATCGAGCTGGATCTGCAGCCGTGGAACGGCTACACCCCGGTGGAACTGATGGGCCGGGTGCACTTCCCGCCGATCGGCCAGCTGCCGTATCTGCTGACGCTGCCGGGTCACGGGTTCTACTGGTTTCAGCTCTGCCAACTCGACCCCGCCGCCGGCACCCAGGAGGGAGGCGCGCAATGAGCCTGCCGTTCGCCGAATGGCTGCCCGCCCAACGATGGTTCGCCGGTGGGCGGGAATTGATCTCGGCCACCGCAACTTCGGTCGTTGCGCTGCGCGACAATCTGGACCTGATGCTCGTCGATGCCCAGTACGCCGACGGCACCTCGGAGCGCTACCAGGTGCTGGTCAGCTGGGACATCGAACCGGTCCCCGAATACGCCGAGCGAGCCGAGATCGGCTCCGCGGACGGCCGGATCGGCTTCGACGCGCTCTACGATCCCGATGCCGCTCGGTTCCTCATGACGCTGATGGAGGGCTCGGCGGTGCGCGGTGAGGTGACGTTCAGTGCCGAACCCTTGGTGGATCTGCCCGTCGACGAACCGCCCCGGGTGTTCGGCGCCGAGCAGAGCAACACCAGCGTGATCTTCGGCCAGCGCGCGATCCTGAAGGTGTTCCGCCGCGTCACCCCGGGGATCAATCCCGATATCGAGCTGAATCGTGCCCTCGGCCGGGCCGGTGACCCGAACGTGGCCAAGCTGCTCGGCAGCTACGAAACAACTTGGGACGCAGAGCCTTTCCCGCTGGGCATGGTGACGGCGTTCGCGCCGAACTCGGCCGAGGGGTGGGACATGGCGAGCGCCAGTGCGCGCGACCTGTATGCCGAGGGCGATCTGTACGCCGACGAGGTGGGTGGAGATTTCGCCGCCGAGTCCTTCCGCCTGGGTGAGGCCGTCGCATCGGTACACCTGACGCTGGCCGAGCAACTCGGCACGTCGACGTCGTCGTTCCCGGTCCAGACCGCTCTGAGCCGGCTGGATTCGACCAGGGCCGTGGTGCCCGCCCTGGAGCCGTTCGCCGATGCGATCCGCGCCCGGTTCGAGGCCCTGCGCGATGTGCCGATCACCGTGCAGCGCATCCACGGCGATCTGCATCTGGGGCAGGTGCTGCGCACACCCGAGACCTGGCTCGTGATCGACTTCGAGGGCGAACCCGGCGCGCCGATCGCCGAGCGCCGGCGGCCGGATTCGCCGCTGCGCGACGTGGCCGGAATGCTGCGCTCCTACGAGTACGCCGCGTATCAGCCGCTGGTCGGTCAGGAGGGCAACAAGCAGTTGGCCGCCCGGGCCCGCGAGTGGACCGACCGCAACCGGGAGGCGTTCTGCGACGGGTACGCCAAGGTGGCCGGGGCGGATCCGCGAACGTCGCCCGATCTGCTGGCCGCCTACGAACTGGACAAGGCGGTCTACGAGGCGGGCTATGAGGCCCGGTATCGTCCGTCGTGGCTGTCCATCCCGCTGCGCTCCATCGCACGATTGCTGGAATGACCTGTGCTCGAGAGGATCTCAACATGCATGCTGCCGTGACCGTTCACATGGCCGCCCCGCCCGAAGCGGTGTGGAACGTCATCTCCGATGTGCGCAATACCCCGCGGTTCTCACCGGAGGTGTTCGAGTCGGAGTGGCTGGGCGGCGCCACCGGCCCCGCGCTGGGCGCCAAGTTCCGCGGCCATGTCAAGCGCAACGAGATGGGGCCGATCTACTGGACGACGTGCCGCGTCACGGCGTGCGAGCCCGGTCGGTCCTTCGGCTTCGAGGTGCTCGCCGGGAATCGGGCGGTCAACAACTGGCTCTACGAACTGGCGCCGGCCGGCGACGGCACGGACGTCACCGAGTCGTTCCGAATGAACGAGGGCCTGTTCACGACGCTGTTCGGGCTCTTCGGCGGGCAGCTGCGCACGCGCCGGAACCGCCGGGACATGACGACGACGCTCAACCGCATCAAGGCGGAGCTCGAAAAGCCCTGAGCTGTCAGAACAGCGTGGCGGTGCAGTAGGTCCGTGCGGGTGATGGATACGGCCAGGCGTAGCTGCCGCCGCCGGCCGGGCACGCGCTCTGGTCGTGCACGTCGAGGCGGCGGGTGACCTGCACCAGCAGTCCGCTGTCGGGACTCCCGGTGCGCGAATCGCTGCATGCGGCCTTCTCGACCACCCCGATCGGCATGCCCAGGCGGTAGCAGTGGTCGGCCACCAGGTTGGGGACCAGGCACAGCCCCGCGGTGGCCCGGTCGGCGACCGGCGCCGCGAAGTGCTGGTACTCGGTGGTGGGGCAGCTTCCCGACACGTCGGTCATCGCCCCGACCGTGTAGCTGGGATCATCCGCGCAGGAAGCCCGACGGGTCTGCACGGCATCGCCGGCGCCGGTCGTCACCACCACGCAGTCGCCGACGGCCACCGGCCGCGAGATGTCCTGCTCGACCGCCACCCGGGCCCGGTGCAGCGCGGCCGCCGCACCCAGCGCACCGGCGACGACGACCACCGTCGCGGTGAGCACGAGCAGCGGCTTGCGGGGCACACGAAGAGACTGACAGACGAAGCCCCACCTGTCCCGATTTTCACAGGCGTATACCCGGACGCGCGTCCGCGAGCCGCCAGCGACACACCGTAGAGTGACGAATGTCATACTGATGCGAGATTCTCGGTGCCATCGGGGGAGGTGCGCATGACGACGACGATCGGTGCCGGCCTGGGCGGCCGCCAGAACGGGACGCCACCGCCGAATGTTCCGTTGGACGATGTCGACCTGGGAAAACGACGCTTCTGGTCCCGGGACGACGATCTGCGCGACGGGGCGTTCGCGACACTGCGCCGCGAGGCGCCGATCAAGTTCTTCGAGGTGCCCAAGCTGCCGGGCTTCGAAACGGGCCCCGGGCACTGGGCGCTGACCACGTTCGAACACGTGCACCATGCCAGCAGGCACCCCGAGATATTCAGCTCGGTGCCGGCCAGCACCACGCTGGCCGAGATCGACCCCGCCGTCGCCGAGTTCGGCGGGTCGATCATCAATCTCGACGATCCCCGGCATCAGCGGCTGCGGTCGATCGTGAACCGGGCCTTCACGCCGAAGATGGTGGCCCGCATCGAGGACAGCGTCCGGATCAGGGCGCAGCGACTGGTCGCCGACATGATCGCGAACCATCCCGACGGGACCGCCGACTTCGTCGAGGCCGTCTCCGGCCCGCTGCCGCTGCAGATCATCTGCGACATGATGGGCATCCCCGAGGAGGACGAGGCCAAGGTCTACCACTGGACGACGGTCCTGCTGGGCGCCGGCGACGAAGAGGTGGCACACAACCGCGACGAGATCATCCAGGTCATCCTCGATCTCGCCGCCTACGGCATCGAGCTCGCTGAATCCCGGCGGGCGCATCCGCGCGACGACCTGACCTCCAACCTGGTGCAGGCGGAGGTCGACGGTGAGCGCCTGACGTCGGCGGAGATCGCGTCGTTCTTCATCCTGCTGTCCGGCGCCGGTAACGAGACCACCCGCAACGCAATCAGCCACGGCATGGTCGCGTTGAGCCGCTACCCGGACGAGAAGGCCAGATGGTGGTCGGATTTCGACGGCCTGGCCGGCACCGCCGTCGAGGAGATCGTGCGCTGGGCGACGCCGGTGATCTTCATGCGGCGAACCCTGACCGAGGACGTGGAACTCGGTGGAGTGCGGATGCGTGCCGGCGAGAAGGTGTCGATGTGGTACAACTCCGCCAACCGCGACGAGTCCAAGTTCGACGATCCGTGGCGGTTCGATGTGGGACGAAACCCGAATCCGCACTTCGGGTATGGCGCCGGCGGGACCCACTTCTGCCTGGGCGCCAACCTGGCCCGGCGCGAGATCCGGGTGGCCTTCGAGGAACTGCGGGATCAGGTGCCCGACATCGTGGCGGTCGACGAGCCGGCGATCCTGCAGTCGGCCTTCATCCATGGCATCAAGCGACTCCAGGTCGGGTGGACACCGCCGGCCTGATCTGTCGGTGTCGGCCTCTACATTGAGCGGTGATGGCGTTCCATGTTCACCGCGCCGAGCGGACCGATCTGCTTGCCGACGGGCTCGGTGATCTGCTTGCCGCGCCGCAGGCCGACCCGTTCGCGCCCGAACTGGTCCTGGTGCCCGCGCCCGGGATCGAGCGCTGGCTGTCGCAGCGGCTGTCGCACCGGCTCGGTCGTGGAACCGGTGCCGACGGGGTGTGCGCCGGCGTCGAGTTCCGCACGCCCCGGTCGCTGGTGGCCGACCTCACCGGTACCGCCGACGACGATCCATGGTCGCCGGACCGGCTGGTCTGGGCGCTGCTGGACACCATCGACGCGTCGGCCGGCCAGCCGTGGTGCGCCCGACTGGCCGCACATCTCGGCTACGGCCAGCGCGGTGCGGACGCCGACCTGCGGGTCGGGCGCCGGCATGCGGTGGCACGCCGGGTGGCCGCGCTGTTCGCGTCCTACGCCGCGCAGCGTCCGCAACTGCTGGCCGATTGGACCGACGGAATCGACAGCGACGGGCTCGGCGCCGAGATCGATACCGACCTGGCCTGGCAACCCGAACTGTGGCGGGCGCTGATCCCCCGGATCCCGGGCGATCCGCCGCACCTCCGCCACGCCCGCGTGCTGGCCACGCTGCGCGCGTCGGGTGCCGGGCTACCGCCCCGGTTGTCGTTGTTCGGCCAGACCCGGCTGGCCACCACCGACATCGAGCTGCTCGACGCCTTGTCCACCAATCATGATGTGCACCTGTGGATCCCGCACCCCAGCGCGGCCATGTGGCAGCGTCTGGCGGATGTGCGCGGCCGGGTGCCCCGCGACCTGGCCGCCCACGAGGACCGGGGTGGCCACCCCCTGCTGACCACTCTGGCACGTGACGTCCGCGAGCTCCAGCGGGTGCTCCCCAATACCGCAGCGGAAGACGAAACACGTTGTGGTGCAACACGACCCGACACCCTACTGGGCTGGCTGCAGTCCGATATCAGCGCCGACGCCGTCCGGCCCGCGGGACGGACCCTGCGGCCCGGCGACCGGTCGATCCAGGTGCACAGCTGCCACGGCCCGGCCCGGCAGGTCGACGTGCTGCGCGATGTGCTGCTCGGTCTGCTGGCCGACGACCCCACCCTCGAGCCGCGCGACATCCTGGTGATGTGTCCCGACATCGACACCTACGCCCCGTTGATCACCGCCGGATTCGGGCTGGCCGAGGCCGGAGACGGTCACCCGGCCCACCGGCTGCGGGTTCGGCTGGCCGATCGTGCACCCACCCAGACCAATCCGCTGCTCGCGGTGACCGCCCGGCTGCTCGACCTGGTCGGTGGTCGGGCCAGCGCGAGCGAGATCCTGACCCTGGCCGAAATGGGGCCGGTGCGTAGCCGTTTCGGCTTCACCGACGACGATCTCGACGTCATCAACGGCTGGGTGCGCGAATCCGGGATCCGGTGGGGCTTCGACGCCGAGCACCGGCGGCCCTACGGACTGGAGGCCTACGTGCACAGCACCTGGCACTTCGGTCTGGACCGGGTGTTGTGCGGAGTGGCCATGTCCGACGATTCGGAGGGCTGGCTGCGGTCGACGTTGCCGCTCGACGACGTGAGCAGTAACCAGGTCGAACTGGTCGGCCGATTCGCCGAGTTCGTCGACCGGGTGCAGTGGACGGTGGACTCACTGTCGGGGGATCATCGGCTGGCCGACTGGATGGACCTGCTGGGCGACGGCGTCGACCGGCTGACCCGGGTGGGGGCCGCCGATGGCTGGCAGAGCGGCCAGTTGCACCGGGAGTTCGCCGAGATCGTCGCGGACGCCGGCGGGCGCGGGTCGATATCGTTGCACATCAACGACATTCGCTCGCTGCTGAGCCGCCGGCTGGGCGGCCGGCCCACCCGGGCCAACTTCCGCAGCGGCAGCCTGACGGTGTGCACCATGGTGCCGATGCGCTCGGTGCCGCATCGGGTGGTCTGCCTGGTCGGTCTCGACGACGGTGTGTTCCCCCGGGTCGGTGCGCCCGACGGCGACGATGTCCTGGCCCGGCGCCCGGTGGTGGGTGAGCGCGACATCCGTTCCGAGGACCGGCAACTGCTGCTCGACGCCATCGGCGCCGCGCAGGAGACACTCGTCGTCACCTACACCGGCGCCGACGAACACACGGGCCGGCGCCACCCCCCGTGCGTGCCGCTGGCCGAGGTGCTCGACACCCTGGATCGCACCACCTCGGTACCCATCGCGGACACGATCGTCACCACGCATCCGTTGCAACCGTTCGACGCCCGCAACGTCACGCCGGGCGCCCTCGGGATGCCCGCCACCACACCGTTCACCTTCGACGTCACCGCACTGGTGGCCGCCGAGGCCGCGGGCCGGCCCGAACCGGTCCCCGACCGCGACTTCCTCGCTGCCGCACTGCCGCCGCGGCAGCTCGCCGACGTCGCGCTCGACGAACTGCTCGGCTTCTACAACCACCCGGTCAAGGGGTTCTTCCGGGACTTCGCGATCGCGCTGCCGTCCGAATCGGACGTGCTCGACGATGCCATCCCGGTCGAGATGGACAATCTGGCCGGTTGGGCGGTCGGCAACCGGATGCTCGAGGACATGTTGCGCGGGCACGACGCGAAGTGGGCGCGGGAAGCCGAATGGCGACGCGGTCAGCTGCCCCCCGGCCAGCTCGGCTGGCGGATCGCCCGTGAAGCGGGGGAGGACGCAAATCAGTTGGCGGCCACCGCATTCGGATACCGCACCGGCGCCGAGTCATCCGTGGATCTGGATCTGGCCGTCGGACCCGACCGCCGCCTCACCGGTACCGTCACACCGGTACACGGGGCGCGGTACGTCGCGGTCGGGTACTCGAAGCTGGGCCCCAAGAATCTGCTGCAGGCCTGGATCCGGCTGCTCGCACTGTTCGCGGCCGCGCCGGAGACGGACTGGACCGCGGTCTGCATCGGCCGGCGGGGCCGCAACGGGGGAGTCGATGTGCGGGCCTTCGGGCGGCCCGAGCGCCCGGCCGCCGAGCTCCTGGCCGAGTTGGTGGCGATCTACGACGCGGGCCTGCGTGAGCCGCTCCCGATCCCGCTGAAGACGTCATATGCGTGGGCAGTGGCGCGCCGGACCCGGGACGACCCGGAACGTGAGGCCCAATTTCATTGGGCTGGTGGAGAATTCGCCGAGAACGGCGACGATGCCCATGCCCGGGCCTGGGGTGAGCGGGCGCCGTTGAGTGCCCTGCTGACACCGCCACGGTCCGGGGAGGAGATCCGCGGCGAAACCACCCGGTTGGGCGCGCTGGCCACCCGGATCTGGACACCGCTGCTGTCCGCCGAGCGGGAGCCCCGGGCATGAAGCCGTTCGACCTCTACGGTCCGCTGCCTGAGCCGGGGTCCACCATGGTGCTCGAGGCCAGCGCCGGCACGGGCAAGACCTTCGCGCTGGCCGCGCTGGTCACCCGCTACGTCGCCGAAGGTGTTGCCGCACTTGACCAGATGTTGCTGGTGACCTTCAGCCGCGCCGCCACCCGGGAGTTGCGCGAACGGGTGCGCGCGCAACTGCTGCAGGCGCTCGAACTGCTGGACACCCCGCCCGACGAGCCCCCCAACGACCTGATCGCTCATCTGCTGAAGGTGCCGGCCGCGGAACGGCAGCGGCGTGCCGCGCGGCTCCGGCACGCGCTGGCCAACTTCGACTCGGCCACCATCGCCACCACTCATCAGTTCTGCCACATCGTGCTGAAGTCGCTCGGCGTCGCCGGCGACGCCGACGCCGAGGTGACCCTGGTCGAATCCCTGGCGGATCTGATCGGCGAGATCGTCGACGACGTGTACCTCGCCCAGTTCGGTCAGCAGCAGACGCCGCCGCCGCTGACCCGCCGGGAGGCCTACGACATCGCCAAGCTGGCGGTCGAAAACCCGGGCGCGGCAATCCATCCGGTGGGTGAGCCAGCCGGTTCCGCGGCCGCGGTACGCGTCGAGTTCGTGCATCGCGTGCTGACCGAACTCGAGCCGCGCAAGCGCCGGCTGCGGATCCAGGGCTACGACGACCTGCTCGGCCGCCTGGCGGCGGCGCTCGAACCCGTCGACGCGCCGGCACGGGTTCGGATGCGCCAGCGCTGGGACATCGTGATGGTCGACGAGTTCCAGGACACCGACCCGATCCAGTGGCAGGTGGTCGAGCGGGCCTTCGTCGGGGTGAGCACCGTCGTGCTGATCGGTGACCCCAAGCAGGCCATCTACGCCTTCCGGGGCGGTGATGTCGCCACCTATCTGAGTGCCGCCGGGACGGCCGGTGAGCGGCACACCCTGGCGGTCAACCGGCGCACCGACCGGGCGCTGCTCGACGCCGTGCACACCGTCATCGGGGGTACCGAGCTGGGCGACCCGGACATCGTCGTCGTCGACGTGGCCGCCGAGCGGCCGGGCCATCGCCTCGCCGGCGCACCACGCAACCACCCGTTCCGGCTGCGGGTGGTGGGCCGCGAACCGTTCGGCAGGACGGGAACCAAGATGGTGCCCATCGGCGGCCTGCGTGAACACATTGCCGCCGATATGGCCGCCGACATCGCCCGATTGCTCGGCAGCGGAGCGACCTTCGACGGCCGGCCGCTCAGCGCGGGCGACATCGCGGTGATCGTCGACAACCGGTGGGACGCGGCGGCCTGCCGCGAGGCGTTCGACCGGGCCGGTGTTCCCGTCGTCTACTCGGGCGATTCCGATGTCTACGCGTCGCCGGCCGCCGCGGACTGGCTGTGTCTGATCGAGGCGATGGAACAGACCCACCGGCCCGCACTGGTCCGCGCGGCCGGGCTGACGGCATTCTTCGGAGAGTCCGGCGCCACCCTGGCCGCCGGTGGTGACGAGCTGACCGACCGGCTGGCCGCGACGCTGCGCGACTGGGCCGACCGGGCCCGGCTGCACGGCGTGGCCGCGGTGTACGAGTCGGCGAACCTGGCCGGGATGGGCCGGCGGGTGCTGGGGCGGCCCGGCGGTGTCCGCCGGCTGACCGACCTGGCGCACCTGGCTGACCTGTTGCAGACGGCGGTGCACCGTGACGGCCTGGCACTGCCGGCGCTGGCCGAACTGCTGCGCGCCCGAAGGGACACCAAAGATACTGCCGCCGAGCGTAATCGGCGATTGGACAGCGACGCCGCCGCGGTCCAGATGATGACCTACTGGGGCAGCAAGGGGCTCGAGTTCCCGGTGGTCTACCTCCCGTTCATGTTCAACCGCAACATCCTGATCGGCGACCGCTTCCTGTTCCACGACGACGCGACGAACCGCTGTCTGCACGTCGGCGGCCAGGGTAGTTCGGACTATGCGTCGGCGGCCGCACGCGCGGCGGCCGAGTCCGCCGGGGAGACGTTGCGGCTGGCCTACGTCGCGCTGACCCGGGCACAGTCCCAGGTGGTGGCATGGTGGGGGCCGTCCCGTGACGAGGTGCACGGCGGGTTGTCCCGACTCCTGCGCGGCAGGCTGCCCGGGGAGCTGTCGGTGCCCGGCAGCTGTGCACCCGGGATCACCGATGACGAGGTACGGCAACGGTTCTCGGCCTGGCAGGCTGCCGGCGGCCCGGTTGTCGAGGAGTCGGTGATCGAATCGGCGCCGGCGCTGGAACCGGGGGCGGGGCCGGGCCAGTTGGCGGTGCGCACGTTCGCCCGCGGCGTCGACGTCGACTGGCGGCGCACGTCGTACTCGGCGCTGGTGCGTGCCGCCGAGGATCGGGGCCCCGGAGTCGGCAGTGAACCGGAGATCACGATCAAGGACGACGAGGTCTCCGATGTTCCCTCCGTGCCGGCCTTATCCGCCGATTCACGCGTACCCGGATTCGATCTGCCGTCGCCGATGGCAGACCTACCGGGCGGTGCCACCTTCGGATCGCTGGTGCACGCGGTGCTCGAGACCGCCGACCCGCGGGCCGAGGACCTGGCGGCCGAACTGACCGCGGCGGTGGACCGGCACTTCAGCTGGTGGCCGGTGGCGGCCCCACCGCAGGCCATCGCGGAGGCCCTGGTGCCGGTGCATGACACCCCGCTCGGCCCGTTGGCCGCCGGTCTCACCCTGCGCGACATTGCCCTGAGCGACCGCCTGCGCGAACTGGAGTTCGAAATCCCGTTGGCCGGAGGTGATCTCACGCGGGTGGCGCCGGATGTCACGCTGGGCCGGATGGCCGACGTGCTGGCGCAGCTGTTGCCGGCGCCGGACCCGATGCGGGCGTACACCGACCGACTGCGCGGCCCGGGCCTGGGTCCGGCCAAGCTGCGCGGGTATCTCTCGGGATCCATCGATGCGGTGCTGCGGGTGCGCGACGGCGATGCCGGGCACCGGTACGTGGTGGTGGACTACAAGACCAACCGGCTCGGCGACGTGCAGTCGCCGTCGGTGGCCGGCGACTACACCCCGGACCGGCTGGCCGCGGCGATGATGCACTCGGACTACGTGTTGCAGGCGCTGCTGTACAACATTGTGCTGCACCGGTTCCTGCGCTGGCGGTTGCCGGACTACCAGCCGGAGCGACATCTCGGCGGTGTGCTCTACCTGTTCCTGCGGGGGATGTGCGGTGCCGATACTCCCGTGGTCGACGGACATCCGACCGGCGTGTTCAGCTGGCGGCCACCGGCCGATCTGGTGGTCGCGCTCTCCGATCTGCTCGACGGACGGCAGGTGGGGTCATGAGTGCGCCGATGCCCGAGGACGCGCTGCACTGGCGCCGCAGTCTCACCGCCGGCGGACTTCTGCGCGCGTTCAACGACGCCGGGGTGCTGGATTCGGCCGACGTGCACGTGGCCACCCGGTTGTGCATGCAGGCCGGCGAAGCCGGCGAGGCCGCCGCGCTGGCACTCGCCCTGGCGGTCCGCGCGCTGCGGTCCGGTTCGGTGTGTGTCGATCTGACCACCGTGGCGGGCGAACTCGACCACCCGCTCGACCCGCAGCTGTCGTGGCCGGATCCCACGGCGTGGCTCGCGGTACTGCGGGGCAGCCCGCTGCTGGGGGAGACGCCGGTGCTGCGGCTCTATCAGGACCGGCTGTTGTACCTGGACCGGTATTGGCGGGAGGAGGAGCAGGTATGCGCCGACCTGCTGGCCGAGCGGCCGGCACCGCCGGCGGTGGACGATGCCGTCCTCGAGGCAGGACTGGCCCGGGTGTTCAGCCGGCCCGGCTCGCAGGAGCAGTGCCAAGCGGTCCGAATTGCGTTGTCGCAGTGGACCACCGTGCTGACCGGCGGCCCGGGAACGGGTAAGACCACCACGGTGGCCGGGTTGCTGGCCCTGCTGATGGAGCAGGCCGAACTCGGTGGCCGGCCCCGGCCGCGCATCGCGCTGGCGGCGCCCACCGGAAAGGCGGCCGCGCGGTTGCAGGAGGCGGTGCGCGTCGAGGTCGGGCTGCTGGGCGCGGCCGATCGCGCCCGGGTCAGTGGGCTGCGGGCTGTCACGCTGCACCGACTGCTCGGGTACCGTCCCGGCACCTCGGCGCGGTTCAAGCATCATCGGGGCAACCGGCTGCCGCACGATGTCATCGTCGTCGACGAGACGTCGATGGTGTCGCTGACGATGATGGCCCGGCTACTCGAGGCGGTCCGGCCGCAGACCCGCCTCATCCTGGTCGGCGATCCGGATCAGCTGGCGTCGGTGGAGGCCGGCGCGGTGCTGGCCGACCTGGTCGACGGTCTCGGTGGGCGCGACGACGTCCGGATCGCCGAGCTGAGGACCTCGCACCGGTTCGGCGCCTCGATCGGCCAACTCGCCCAGGCCATCCGGGACGGTGACGCCGACGGGGTGCTGGGCCTGCTGGCCGCCGGCGGCCCGCACGTCGAGTTCGTGGACACCGCGCAACCCACCGCGGCGCTGCGGGATCTGCTGGTGGCCAACGCGATGCGCATCAGGGCCGCGGCGGCTGCCGGCGATCCGGCCGCGGCCCTGGCCCACCTCGACCGGCACCGGTTGCTGTGCGCGCACCGGGATGGGCCGTCGGGAGTGCGGCACTGGAACCAGCAGGTCGAACGGTGGCTGGCCGAGGAGACGGGCGAATCATTCTGGGCCCAATGGTATTTGGGCCGGCCGGTGCTGGTGACGGCCAACGATTACGGGCTGGGTCTGTACAACGGCGACACCGGGGTGTGCCTCCTCGTCGACGGGGGCCTGCGGGTGGCGGTCGCGGGTGCCGACCGGGTGCAGGAGTTCGCCGCCAGCCGGCTGTCGGAGGTGGAGACCATGCACGCCATGACAATTCACAAGAGTCAGGGCAGTCAGGCCGACGAGGTGACGGTGCTGATGCCGCCGGAGGATTCGCGGTTGCTGTCGCGGGAACTGCTCTACACCGCGGTCACCCGGGCCAAGGAGAAGGTCCGCATCGTGGGCACGACGGCCGAGGTGCGCGCGGCCCTGGATCGGCGGGTGGTGCGGGCCAGCGGTCTGGCGCATCGGCTGACCCAACACTGACCAAATACCGCGAGCGTCCGTGTTTGTACGGTGACACGCCGTTGGGCGCGTACAAACACGGACGCTCGCGGTCCAGATGTGAAGGTCAGGCAGCGGGCGGTGCGCCGTTGAGCACCCGCTGCATGTCCGGGAGCATCTGCTGCAACTGCTGACCCCAGTAGCCCCAGCTGTGCGTGCCGTTCGCGGGGAAGTTGAACACGCCGTTGGTGCCGCCGGCCGCGATGTAGTTGTCGCGGAAGGTGATGTTGGTCCGCAGCGTGAAGCCCTCCAGGAACTGCGCCGACATCAGGTTGACGCCGCCGCCGGAGGTGTCGAGCTCCGACGGGGTGCCGGTGCCGCAGTAGATCCAGATGCGGGTGTTGTTGGCCACCAGGCGGCCGATGTTGACCATCGGGTCATTGCGCTTCCAGGCCGGGTCGGACGACGGGCCCCACATGCTGTTGGCGTTGAACCCGCCGGCATCGTTCATGGCCAGCCCGATCAGCGTCGGCCACCAGCCCTCGGACGGGTTGAGGAAGCCGGAAAGGGAAGCGGCGTAGGAGAACTGGTCCGGATGCCAGATCGCGTAGTTCAGCGAGGCACTGCCGGCCATCGAGATGCCGACCGCGGCGTTACCGGTGCGCGAGACCCCGCGATTGGCGGCCAGCCACGTCGGCAGCTCCTGGGTCATGAACGTTTCCCACTTGTAGGTGTAGTTCTGCCCGTTGCCCTGCGACGGCTGGTACCAGTCGGTGTAGAAGCTGGACTGCCCGCCCACCGGCATCACCGTCGACAGCCCGGAGTTCTCCATCCACTCGAAGGCCGGGGTGTTGATGTCCCAGCCGTTGTAGTCGTCCTGGGCGCGCAGGCCGTCGAGCAGATAGACCGCGTGCGGCCCGCCGCCCTGGAACTGGATGCGGATGTTGCGGCCCATCGACGCCGACGGCACGTCGAGGTACTCCACCGGGAGCCCCGGCCGCGAGAATGCCTCGGCGGTGGGGGTGATGTGCCCGACGGCACCGGCGAATCCGGGCAGGGTGGCAGCCGCGACGGCCGCGACGGCCAGGCCCCGCAGCGCGCGCCTGGATCTACCCTGCAACTTCCTACGAACATTCTGCACAACCTTCACGACAGCTCCTCTGTGTGTGTGACCCCAACTAATCGTCTGACCGATGTGACGCAAGTGAAGCATGTGATTACCGCCGCAACGTGCGCCGAAACCCCGATCCGCGATCGCGGTTGACTAACGATTGGACGTCACGACGGAGCCGCTTTCGTCACCGCGCTGTGACCTCGGACCGGCGTGTCGAGTGCCGTCGTCGGCTTCGGAGCGCGGCATTCACCACGGTCAGGGGCGTCTAGCAGACCGGCGGGCCGGCGTCGATCACGGTTCGCCGACGACCGCCTGCCGCAGGGCCTCCTCGGCATGCCGGTGCCCGACCAGTTCGAACCCGATGACCACGACGATGGGCGCGAGCATCACAACCAGCAAACACACCGCCATGTCCACGCCGGCCGACACCAGCACCACGGATGCGGCCAGGGTGATCGCCACCAGGCTGACGAGCACGATGTGGAACACGTCGATGGTGCGGACCATGTAGGAGTACAGCGCGAAGATCAGTGCCAGGTACAGCCCGACCGGAATGGCCAGCGCCAGTACGGTCTGGGTCGCCGTGAGCACGGACTGCTCCTCGATGTAGTAGGCGGCGACGTGCAGTCCCGCTCCGGTGGCGACGATCGCCCCGAAGACCGGCATGTGGCCGTAGCCGAACAGGAAGGAGCGCTCGCGGCGCGCATGCAGGACCGGCGCCACCGGCACGACGAAGTACACCCACCACATGCTGAAGGTCAGGCCCACCCCGGCGACGACGATCAGCACCGCGTCGATGCTCCAACCCTGTTCGCCCACAATCGCACTCAGGGTGGCGACCGTACCCACCACGCCTTCGCCCAGCGCGATGATCGCGAACAGGCTGTAGCGCTCGGCGATGTGATGGGCATGCCACGGCGTCCCGCCACGACGTCTCTCGGCGACATACGGCACGGACATCTCGAAGCACATGAGCACGATGAAGAGGACCAGGCTCGTCGCCACCGACGTGTGCAGGACCAGCGCGGCGACCCAGCCGATCTGCGCGATGGCGATCAGGTTGACATAGGCCAGACAAGCACGCCGGTGTTCCGGATCCGCGCGGGCGGCGCGGAGCCACTGGATCGCCATCGCGATCCGCATCACGATGTAGCCGGCGACCACTACGCGGTTGTCAACATGTTCACCGTGCTCGATGGAGGCGAACAGCGCGGGGATTCCCAGCGCCAGGATCACCACGCCCACCATCTGGAGCATCGTCGTCAGCCGGTAGACCCAGTCGTCGGTGTCGTAGGCCGAGGCGAACCAGCTGAAGTTGATCCAGGCCCAGCACACGGCGAACGTCGCGACGCTGAAGCTGAGCACTCCGGCAGCGACGTGGCCGGCCGCCAGGGCATGAGCCAGCTGCGACGCGGCCACACCGACGGCGATCACGAACGTCAGGTCGAACAACAACTCGAGTGGAGTGGCGACCCGGCCGTCCTCGTGCGGGTCGCGGCCCGACATCCGGCGAATGCGATGTGCGGGGGTGAGGCGGCTCGGCGTGGAGTCTGCTTCGGTCACGGGCTCATGGTGGCGTGGTGTTCCTCATTCGGCAAACGTGCGTGTCAGCGCACCAATCGCCGCAGCAGCAGCGACGCCGACACGACCCCGAGCACCGCCGCCACCACCAGCACACCGACGTCGACGAGCAGGTTCGACGGCATGCCGATCAACAGGCCGCGCAGGGCGTTCACCTCGTAACTGAGCGGGTTGACCGCCGAGAGGTATCTCAGCCACCGCGGCATGATGTCCACGGGGTAGAGCGCATTGGACGCGAAGAACAGCGGCATCGTGATGGCCTGACCGATGCCCATCAACCTGTCCCGGTTGCGCACCAGTCCGGCCAGCGTCATCGACAGGCACGCGAAGAACGCCGCGCCCAACACCACCACGGCCATCGCCCCGAGGATGCGCAGCGGGTTGGCGGTGAGCTGGATACCCATCAGGTAGGCGATCACCAGCACGCCGATCACCTGCGCGACCGAGCGAACGCCGGCAGCGAAGGCCTTGCCCGTGATCAGTGCCGAGGCCGGTGAGGGCGTCACCATCAGCTTGGCCAGGATTCCCGCATCGCGGTCCCAGACGATCTGGATGCCGTAGAAGATCGAGATGAACAGCGCCGACTGCGCGATGATCCCCGGCGCCAGGAACGCCAGGTAGTCCACTTCGCCGGTGTCGATGACCCGCAGATGTGCGAACGTCTGGCCGAAGATCAGCAGCCACAGTGCGGGCTGCACCATCCGGGTGAACAGCTCGGTCCGGTCGTGCCGCAATTTCTGGAGTTCGACCAGAGCGAAAGTGCCCATCCGCGAACCCAATTGGGTCAACCGACGCCAACCGCGGGGAGCCCGGATCAGGGTGACTGGCGGAGATTCAACCGACACGACGGGCCGCCCTCCTGCTGGACCGGATCTCGCGCAGTCCCGGTTGTGACGTGTCGTCGTCGCCCAGGTCCGATCCGGCGTGGTAGCGGAAGACGTCTTCCAGGGTGGCCTGCGGTCCGACGCGCGCCTTGAGTTCGTCGGGCGCACCGACGGTCTGCAACCGGCCGTGGTGCATCAGCGCCACCCGGTCGCACAGGGCGTCGGCCTCTTCCATGTAGTGCGTCGTCAGCAGTACGGTCATCCCGAACTCGTCCTGCATGCGCTGCACGGTCGACCAGACCCCGTCCCGCGCAATGGGATCCAGTCCCACGGTGGGTTCGTCCAGGATCAGCAGCGACGGCCGGTTCACCAGCGCCTGGGCCAGTTCGAGCCGGCGCACCATGCCGCCGGAGTAGGTGGCGGCCAGGTTGTCGGCCACATCGGTCAGGTTCATCGCGGCCAGCGCGGCGTCGACGCGCTCGGCGCGGTGTTTATGGGGGACGTCGTAGAGCCGGGCGAACCACTGCACGTTCTGCCGGCCGGTGAGGGCGGACTCGATCGAAAGTTGCTGTGGCACATAGCCGATGTTGTATCGGATATCCATCATGTTCGTGCGGGTGTCCAGGCCGAAGATCGATACCTGCCCGTCCTGTACGGGGGTGAGCGTGGTCAGCACCCGTACCGCGGTGGTCTTGCCCGCCCCGTTTGGCCCCAGCAGCCCGAGGGTCTCACCGGCGTTCACCTGCAGCGTCAGGTCATCGACGGCGACAAAGTCGCCATAGCGGTGGGTCAGGTGCCGGCAGTCGATGGCCGGTGTCATGATCGGGCCTCGTCGAGGAGCCGGGTCATCTTCTGCATGACTTCCAATCCCGCTGTCAGCGAGGCGGTTTCGCTGGGAGTCAGCTGGTCCAGCACCGCTGACAGCGCGGCGCGCCGGGCGGCACGTGTTTCGTCGGCGAGCCGTTGGGCCTCGTCGGTGAGCCGGAGGCGGCCGATGCGCCGGTCGGTGGGATCGGCCGCCCGGGTGAGCATTCCGTCGGTGACCAGCTTGGACACCAGCGTCGACGTCGTGTTGGCGACCAGGCCGAGTTCGGCCGCGGCCGCGCTGACCGAGATGCCCGGCTGCCGGCCGACCAGGCGTACGAGCTCGGCCTGGGATTCGGTGAGACCAGTGCCGTCGAAGCCCCGGTCGGCCGAGCGGCGCAGCCTGCGCCGGAAGCGGCCGACGGTGCTGAACAACGTGCTGGTGAGGTCGGTGGACGTGGACACTCCACCACAATACCTCTGTCTCAGAGCTATTCGCCACCGCGAGCGTGCATCCATATGCGTTCGGGCGGCGCGAAAATGCGCAAGGTTGCACGCTCGCGGGAAATAACAGTCAGAACCAGGCGTCGCGCATGTCCAGGGTGGTCCGGTCCAGACTCTCCAGCAGGTCGAGCTGCGGGCGGGTCCGCGGCAACTCGTAGCCGAAGAAGTACCGCGCCGCCGCACGCTTGCCGTCGTAGAAGTCGCCGTCGCGGCCGGCGGCGGCGAGTTCCTGTTCCAGCCATAGCCACGCCACGACGAGATGCCCGAACGCCTCCAGGTAGATCACGCTGTTGGCCAAGGCCGCCTCGGGGTCACCGCAGGCGAACATCGCCGCCGTTACGGCGGTCAGCCGCTGCCACACCGCGTCGAGCTGCTGCCCGTGCTCGGCGGCGGCGCCGTCGGCCTCATGGGCGCGCGCCACCGTCGCCGCGATCTCCCCGCCCAGGACGGCCAGCAGGGCACCCCCGCCCTGGGTCACCTTGCGGCCCAACAGATCCAGGCTCTGGATACCGTGCGTGCCTTCGTGGATCGGGTTCAGCCGGTTGTCCCGGTAATGCTGCTCGACGTCGTACTCCCGGGTGTAGCCGTACCCGCCGTGCACCTGGATCGCCAGGCTGTTGGCCTCCACGCACCACTGCGAGGGCCAACTCTTGGCCACCGGTGTCAGCAGGTCCAGCAGCGCCGAGGCCGAGGTCCGTTCGTCGTCGGATTCGGCCGAGGCGACGATGTCGACCAGTCGCGCGCAGTACAACTCCAGCGCCAGGCCGCCTTCGACATAAGCCTTCTGGGCCAACAGCATTCGCTTCACGTCGGCGTGCTCGACGATGGGGATCTGCGGGGTGGCCGGGTCCTTGGTCAACAGGGCCCGGCCCTGCGGCCGGGTGCGCGCGTACTCCAGGGACTTCAGATATCCTGTGTACCCCAGGGCCACCGCGGACATCCCGACACCCAGGCGGCGTTCATCATGTGGAACATGTAGACGATGCCGTGGTGTGCTTCGCCGACGAGATAGCCCACCGCGCCGGGCTGCCCACCGGGGCTGAACGTGCCGTCGCCGAAGTTGAGCACCGTGTTGGTGATGCCCCGCTGGCCCATCTTGTGGTTGAGCCCGGCCAGGGCGACGTCATTGCGCTCGCCGCGCTCGCCGTCCGCGCCGATCAGGAACTTGGGCACGATGAACAGCGAGATGCCCTTGGTTCCGGGCGGCCCGCCGGGGATCTTGGCCAACACCAGATTGACGATGTTCTCGGTCAATTCGTGCTCGGCGCCGGAGATCCACATCTTCGAGCCGAACAATCGGTAGGTGCCGTCGGGCTGCGGTTCGGCCCGGGTGGTGATGTCGGCCAGCGACGAACCGGCCTGGGTCTCCGAGAGCGCCATGGTTCCGGAGAACCGTCCGGCGAGCATCGGCGCCACGAATGACTCGATCTGCGCCGGGGTGCCGAACTCGCTGAGCAGGTTCGCGTTGGCCATGGTCAGCATCACGTAGCCGGCCGTTGCGACGTTGGCGGCCTCGAACCAGGCGAAGCCCGCCTGCGCGACCGACACCGGCAACTGGGCACCGCCGATCTCGGCGTCCATCGTCATGGCCAGGACCCCGGACCCGGCCAGCGCATCCCAGGCCTGCTTGACCTCGGGGATCATCGTGACGGTGGTGCCGTCGAACGTCGGCTCGTTGGCGTCGCTCAACTTGTTGTGATTGGCGAAGTACCGGGTGGCCAGTTGCTCGCAGAGATCCAGGGCGCCGGCGAACGTCTCCGCGGAGTGGTCGGCGAAGCGCGGGCGTTTCGTCAGGGCCTCCACATCGAGCCACTCGAACAGTAGGAAGTCGATGTTTCGGCGGGACAGCAGCTCGGACTTCACAGATCGCAGTATGCCCTCATTCGAGGGTGTGCAACCGGACCTCGGCCAAGGTTCCGCCGGTCGCCATGGCGGTCATGTAGGTGCAGTACGGCTGCCGGCGACGGTCGGTCGGCGAGCCCGGATTGAGCAGCCGCAGGCCGGTGCCCGTGGTGGTGTCCCACGGGATATGGCTGTGCCCGAACACCAGCACGTCGGTCTCGGGATAGCGCCGCGCCATCCGCCTCTCGCGGTCCGCCGCGGCGCCCGTCTCGTGCACCACCGTGAACCGCACCCCGTCGATCGTGGCGTCGGCGCGTTCGGGTAGCCGGGCCCGCAATTCGGGTCCGTCGTTGTTGCCCCAGCAGGCGAGCAGCCGGGCCGACCGTCGTTCGAGTTCGTCGAGCAGCGCGATGTCGACCCAGTCGCCGGCATGGATGACGACGTCGGCGCGCTCGACCTGGTCCCACACCGGCGCCGGCAGGTCGCGGGCCCGGTGCGGGATGTGGGTGTCGGAGATCAGTAGCAGGCGCACCTGGTTGACTCTTGCAACATGACGCAGAGACCGCTGGCCGGGGTACGGGTCGTGGAGATCTCCAGTTTCGTGGCGGTGCCGCTGGCCGGTATGACGCTGGCGCAACTGGGCGCCGAGGTGATGCGCGTCGATCCCGTCGGCGGCGCCGCGGACTACCGCCGTTGGCCGCTGGCCGAGAGTGGCACCAGCATCTACTGGACCGGCCTGAACAAGGGCAAGAAGTCGGTGGCCGTCGACATGCGGTCGCCAGAGGGCCAGGATCTGGTTCGCCGGCTGATCCTCGACTGCGGGGTCCTGATCACCAATGTGGTTGGCCGGCAATGGCATTCCTACGAGTCGCTGGCTGCGGTGCGGCCCGATCTGATCCACCTGGAGGTCTCGGGTCGCTCCGACGGCGGGACGGGTGTCGACTACACCGTCAACGCCGGGCTCGGCTTCCCCCTGGTGACGGGCCCGCCGACCGAATCCGGTCCGGTCAACCACGTGCTGCCCGCGTGGGACGTGTCGTGCGGGTTGTACGCGGCGCTGGCCGTGACGGCCGCACTGCACCACCGCGACGCGACCGGCGCCGGCGCGGCCATCCGGCTCCCGCTCGAGGACGTCGCGCTGGCCACCGCGGGCAACCTGGGCTTCCTGACCGAACCGATGGTCAACGGCAGTCAGCGCGAGCGGCTGGGCAATGCGATCTACGGCCAGTACGGCCAGACCTTCACCAGCGCCGACGGGGTGCCGTTCATGTTGGTCGCGCTGACCGGCCGGCACTTTCGCGACCTGGTCGAGCTGACCGGGACGGGCGCGGAGGCCGACGAGCTGGCAGCGGAGCTGGGTGCCGACTTCACCGACGAGGGCCAGCGGTTCACCCACCGCGCGGCGCTGTCGACGTTGTTCACGCCATGGTTCGCGGCGCACGCGGCCGACGAGATCGCCACTGCGCTGGCGGGCACCTCGATCCTGTGGGAGCGCTACCGCAGTTTCGCCGAGGCCGCCGTCGACCCGAAGGTGACGGCCAACCCGTTGTTCACGACGCTGAACCAGCCCGGGATCGGGGAATACCTGGCGCCGGGCCTGCCGTACTCCATCGGCGGTGACCGGGTGCCGGCGACGCCCTCGCCCGCCCTGGGCGACGACACCGCCGATGTGCTCTCCGGTATCGGAATACCGCCGGAGGAACTGTCCCGGTTGCGCGAATCAGGCATCATTGCAACAGGTTTCGCGGGATGAGTGAGCTGCTGCGGCTGCTCGGGCTACGACCCGGCGGGGGCGACGCGTTCGTCGCACCCGGATACGGCCCCGAGGGCAAACGCGCCTTCGGTGGCCAGTTCCTGGCGCAGACGCTGGCGGCCGCGGCGCGCACCGTCGACGACGCGAAGGGCCCGACCAGCCTGCACCTGCAGTTCCTGCGCGGCGGTCTCGGTGGCGTCGACACCACCTACGACGTCGAGTGCCTGTACAACGGCCGGACCGCGGCCACCCGGCGGGTGCTGGGTTCGCAGGACGGCCGCACCCTGATCGCCGCAACGGTGTCGTTCGCCGAGCCGATGGCCGGCCCCGAGCACGGCGAGTACGGCGAGCTGGCCCACGATCCGGATCTGCTGGAACCCACCGGACCGGCCGGTCCCGCACCGGGACTGCCGCTCGACGAGCTGGACATCCGCTATGTGGATGACCGCAGCAGCGGTGAGTTCGTGCGCCGGATGTTCTGGCGCACAACGGTTTCGATGCCCGACGACCCGCTGGCACACCTGTGTGTGGCGCTGTTCGTGACCGATGTCTACCTGATCGACGCCCCACTGCAGGTGCACGGATTCTCGATGCGTGAGCGCACCCACCGCAGTGGCACCGTCGACGCGTCGGTCTGGTTCCACCGCCCGGTCCGCGCCGACGGCTGGAACCTACTGGAGTCCCGCTCCCCGGCGGCCACCCGCGGCCGCGGGCTGGTGACCGCCAGTCTGGTGGGGGACAACGGGCTGATCGCCGCGACCATGGTGCAGGAGGGCCTGATCGCCGCTCGCGAGTGACCGGGCAATATAACGGTGGTTCAACAATGCGCAGAGGAGAAAAAAGATGCGGACCTTCGAATCACTCGACGCCCTCGTCGCCGCCAAGGGTGAGGTGCTGGGCACCAGCTCCTGGGTCGAGATCACCCAGGAAGCGGTCAACCTGTTCGCCGATGCCACCGGCGATCACCAGTGGATCCACGTCGATGTGGAGAAGGCGAAGTCCGGACCGTTCGGCGGCACCATCGCGCACGGCTTCATGACGCTGTCGCTGATTCCGCGGCTGATGCACGAGATGTACACCGTCGGCGGCATCAAGCTGGCCATCAACTACGGCCTCAACAAGGTCCGCTTCCCGTCCCCGGTGCCGGTGGGTTCCAAGGTCCGGGCCACCAGCACGCTGGTGGACGCCGAGGACGTCGGCAACGACACCGTGCAGCTGACCGTGTCGACGGTGATCGAAATCGAGGGCGGCGGCAAGCCGGCCTGTGTCGCCGAGAGTGTGCTGCGCTACATCGGCGGCTGACACAATTTCTTCTCCGCGAGCGTCCGCATTTGTACGGTCCGCCACGGCGTGTCGTGTACAGACACGGCCGCTCGCGGAGCGGCGTTACCGGTAGGCGTCGAGGCCGAGTTTGACCGCCAGCGCCAGGGCGGCGATCCCGATCACGATGCGCATGGGCGTCGTCGGCGTGTGGCGGACGACCACGGGGCCCAGGCGCGAGCCGATCAGGCAGCCCAGGCCCAGCGGAACGGCCGACGCCCAATGCACCGGCGCCAGGACTGCGAACATCACGGCGGCGGTCAGGTTCGACGCCCCCAGCAGGACGTTCTTCGCGGCGTTGGCGTGCGCCAGCGTCGCGTGGCCCGTGCGGAGCAGCAGCGCCAACAACACCACGCCGGCGGCCGCCCCGAAATAGCCGCCGTACAGCGCGATCACGAAGATCGCCGACGCCATGGCGACGAACCGGCCGTGGGGTGCGTCCATGACGGCGTCGTCGCCCTGCTTGCGGGGCAGGGCAATGGCCAGCGCCGAGAAACCGAGCAGCAGGGGGACGACCTTCTCGAACCCATCGGCCGGCGTCGTCAGGAGCAGTGTCGCGCCGGCGCCACCGCCCAGTGCGGCCACCGGCGTCATCCGCAGCAGCCACCGGCCCTGCCCGGCCAGTTCGG
The DNA here is from genome assembly GCF_046330795.1 of Mycobacterium sp. GTDB lineage: Bacteria > Actinomycetota > Actinomycetes > Mycobacteriales > Mycobacteriaceae > Mycobacterium. The sequence continues at coordinate 104,510 of NZ_JAXLSA010000005.1, forward strand.
GCCGGGACCCCCACATGGAACCGATCGCGTTGAACACCAGCGCCACGGTGTTGGTGACGTTCGCGGTCACCGGTGGCAGACCGGCGGCGAGCAGCGCGGGGTAGGTGGCCACCGACGCCAGGCCGGCGATGCTTCCGGTCAGGCCGCCGGTGATGCCGGCGACCAGCAGGAGCAGCCAGTTCATGGTGATCAACCCTGACACAGGACCGGGGAACCCCGGCTACCGCACCGGCTCCGCTTCGGGTAGACACTTATCCCATGAAGACGCATCTGAACTGCCCGTGCGGGGAATCCATCGTCGGCACCGACGAGGACGATCTGGTCGAAAAGACCCAGGCGCACCTCAAGGACAACCATCCGGGCCACGAGTACTCCCGCGACGAGATCCTGTTCATCGCCTACTGAGGGTCGGCCACCCCGAATCGACTGGGCGGCAACCCCTTTGGGGCTGACACACGATCAGCAGCGGGTGACCTTGGCCGACCGCCGCTCGGTGGTGGCGACGAAATCGCGCACCACGGCGGTGACCGCGTCGGGCTCCTGCACATGCGGGAAGTGCCCGGCGCCGGCCAGCACCGTCAGTCGGCTGCCCGGCAGGGCCTGATGTGCGGCATGTCCGTGTGACACCGGCACCACCCAGTCCCGCTCACCCCAGATCAACAACACCGGCAGCTGTGCGGCGATGTGCAGCTGGTTCATCGCGGTGACGGCCTGCGCCCGGTAGTCCACGACGGATCGTGCCGCACGCAGGAACGCCGCGCGGCTGGCGCCGTCGCTCAGCGAGGTGTAGGTGTTCCACAGCTCCTTGCCGGCCGGGGGCAGCCCCTCCGAGAACAGCACGGAACCGACCATCTTCGCCATGTCGCGCACGGGCGCCGGGGCCACCATCGGCAGCACCAGTTCGGCGCCGGGGGCCGAGAGCAGCCGCAGCGGCAGACTCAGTTCGGTCTCGAGACCGCTGCCGCCGATCAGGATCAGCCGCTCGCAGCGTTGACGGTGCTGATACGCGAACTGCATCGCGATGCCTGCGCCCAGGGACTGGCCGACCACGGTGGCGCGGGGAATCCCCAGCGCGGCCATGAAGTCGCGTATCCAGACCGCGTAGCCGCCGAGCGAATAGTCACTGTTCGGCTTGTCGGAAAGTCCGTGCCCCAGCAGGTCGGGGGCGATCACCCGGTAATGCCGCGCCAACCGGGGGATCAGTTCCCGCCAGGTCTGCGAGCTGCCGGCCATGCCGTGCACCAGCAGCAGAACCTCGCCGGCGCCCTCGTCGCGATAGGCGATCCGGTCACCGTTCACCTCGAGATAGTTCATCTCGGTCATGCCCTTTACGCCTCCTCTCGGCGGTAGGTCTCGATCTACCGTAACGGCAGCCGGGTCAGATCTAGTTACTGGCGAGTAACGAGCAGGGTGCGACACGCCTGTTGATCGAGGGTTGACCTGCCTGGATAACGATTGGGTCACGTTGACGTCCGCGGGCCAGGCACACTGGCTGTCATGGGCAGCGACGACGACGATCCCGGACCCGACAACACCCTGTCGCCCAGCGAATCGCTGGACTCCGATGAGGTACGCAACGACGACGGCGACATCGTCGCCGATCCGCCCGATCGTTGGATCGAGGTCCACGAGGACAGCACCCTCGACGAGAAGCTGGCCGCCGAGGTCCCTGACGTTCTTCCGCCCGGTACGGGACGGCAGGCCCGCCCCACTCGACGGCACCAGGGCCAGATCGACGGCAGCCCGGAGGACGGGGAGTCGTTCTACGACATCGTCGACGAGGACGAGTCAACCGGCGGGTAGCAGGGTCAGCGCCCGCGGCCCCCGCCGCCACGGCCTCCGCCGCCGCCGATGCCGCCACCGCCGCCCGGCCGGCCGGGTCCGATGCCGCCGCCACCGGGCGGTCGAGGGCCGGGGTTCAGGTCGACGTCGAAGTCGACGCCCCAGCCGTAATCGCAGTCCCAGTCATACCCGCACATGTAGCCGTAGCCGCTGCCGCCACCCATGCTGCCCGGGCCCTGGCCATTGTCCGCACCTCGGACGTCGCCCTGGGAGCAGATCGTGGTGCCGCCACTGCTGGTGCAGTCGGCACGCGCCGGCACCGCATCGACGACATCGGCAAAACCCAGTCCGCCGACAACCAGCGCAGGCGCCAAGAAACCCCACAACAACCGCATTGGACAGATGTTATGTCGCGGGCGCGGTAACGGCCATCCCCCAGGCCGGGGGACGACAACGCCGTGACCGCGCCATTAGCGTTCGGATTCATACCCCGTGGAGAACGTGGAGAAGAGGTCCGACATGGCGAACGATCCTGCGTGGGCGAAGCCGGCCGCACTGGCCATCCCGCCGGAGGGCTACCTCGAGATGGAGCGGGGCCGCTACGGCCCGGTCTATCCCCGTACGCCGGCGTGTCACGGCTTCTCGATCATCGCCAAGGTGAAGGAGGGCCGCGAGGAAGCGGTGCGGGCGTATGGAAAACAGATCGAGGAGGCGATCGCCGCATCCCCGGATGTGCTCGCCCCGCTGCGGTTGCACTATCTGCGCTGGGTGCTGTTCGATGTGGGCTCGGGCCTACACTTTCAGTACCAGGGCATCTTCGACACCGACTTCGACAAGTACACCGAGGACGCGGTGCAGCTGTTCAGCCAGACCGGCATCACGACGGTGTTCACCAACCTCGAGGGATTTCCCGAGGACTGGAAGACCAACCCGGAGGCATTCATCAACTTCGTGCGTGACCACCAGTGCCCGAGCTTCCTCGAGTACGGCGAATACCCCTACGTCACCGCCGACGAGATCAAGAAGGCGCTGAAGCTGAAGGCGGCGTTCTCCGACATGCTCGACCAGATGCAGTAGCGGTCCGCATCGCCCATGCCCAGCACGCTCGAATTCGATGACATCCAGCACATCCTGCTGACCCGGACACCGGCGATGACGGGCCGGTACGAGTTCCTGACCTTCGACAGCGCGGCCGGTGGTCGCGCCTGGTTGCGCGAACTGATCGACCGGGTGGACTCGGCCAGCGCCGCCGTCGAGTCGATGGACGCATCGAAGCGCTGGATCACGCTCGCGTTCACCTGGACGGGGCTGCGGGCGCTCGGGGTTCCCGACGACGACCTGGCCACCTTTCCCGACGCGTTCCGGGAGGGAATGGCCGCGCGTGCGGACATCCTCGGTGACACCGGCGCGAATGCGCCCGAGCACTGGGACGGCGGCCTGGCCGGCGATGACCTGCACGCCATCGCGATCCTGTTCGCCCGTGACGACGAGGAACGGGACCGCTGCATCGGTGAGCACGACGCGTTGTTGGCCCGCTGCTCCGGCGTGCGCTCACTGTCGCACCTCGACCTCAATGCCACCCCGCCGTTCAACTACGCCCACGATCATTTCGGATTCCGGGATCGGTTGTCCCAGCCCGTAATCGAGGGGTCGGGTGAGGCGCCGACCCCGGGATCCGGAGCACCGTTGCAGCCCGGCGAATTCATCCTGGGGTATCCGGACGAAGACGGCGCGCCCGCCGGCGCCGGGATCCCGGGGGTGCTCGCCCGCAACGGCAGCTTCATGGCGTACCGGCGGTTGGAAGAGCACGTGGGCAGGTTCCGGGAGTATCTCGCCGATCACGCGGGCACCCCGCAGGAGCAGGAACTCCTGGCCGCCAAGTTCATGGGCCGGTGGCGCAGCGGAGCACCGCTGGTGCTGGCTCCCGACACCGACGATCCGGATCTGGGTGCAGACCCGTTGCGCAACAACGATTTCAACTACAAGGAGATGGATCCGTTCGGCTATGCATGTCCACTGGGTTCGCATGCCCGTCGGCTCAACCCGCGCGACACGGCGCACAACATGAACCGCAGGAGGATGATCCGGCGCGGCGCTACCTACGGCCCGGCGCTGCCCGACGGCGCGGCCGAGGACGGGGTCGATCGCGGGATCGCCGCCTTCATCATCTGCGCGGACCTCGTGCGCCAGTTCGAGTTCGCGCAGAACGTGTGGATCAACGACAAGGCATTCCACGAGCTGGGCAACGAACGCGATCCCATCTGCGGAACCCAGGACGGCACGCTGGACTTCACCGTTCCGAAGAGGCCGATCCGTAAGGTACACAAGGGAATACCCGCGTTCACCACCCTGCGCGGTGGCGCGTACTTCTTCCTCCCCGGATTGAGCGCGTTACGCCACCTGGCCGCGTCGGCAGAACAGGAGTGACGTGAACACCACACCGGCCCGTACGTACAACCAGTGGCACACCGCCCGCCCGCACGACGGCCGGCGCCGGGTCAGCATCTACTGGACATGGAGTTATCCCTGGGAAGCCCAACGTGATCCCGCGGCGATGGAGAACCGGTTCTCCACGATCACCGAGGTGCGCAACGTCGTCTGGCCCGCCTACGAGACGCCCGAGTTCAGCGCGGCGAACTTCCTGCAGGGCATCGCCGGGACCCTGGAGCTCTTCCACCGATCGACGTTGAACTTCCAGCAACTGGCCGGTGACGTGACGGGACACCAGGTCGCGGTGTTCCAGCGGGTCGACCAGGCCGGCTACCACCAGCCGATCGACGAACGGATCCTTGCCGACACCGACACCCTGATGGTCTTCGGGCTGGACCACCTGCTGGGCGGTCTGGAGCCGGCTGCCGCCGAAGTGGAGGCCATCAAAGCCTGGCTGCAGCGCGAGGGCACCTGTCTGTTGCTCGCACTACACCACGACGTCGGATTCACCGACGACTTCCAACAGCGGCAGATGGAATACGAGCACCACGGTGACCGTCTGGTGCCGCGCCAGCAGCGGTTCAGCGAGTACACGCGCGGCCTCATGCGCGCTCTCGATGTTCCGGTGCACAACACGTGGGGACTACGTCCCGCCGTCGTCGCAGGCACGAAGGATATTGCGCCACTGACGGTTTCGGCGGATCTCGACGACATCGGTCTGCTGACGGACGTGCCGACACTGAGCTTCCACCAGCATCTGCCGCACTACGAGCTGACCGCCCCTGCGGGGGACGGACTGCGCGTGCTGGGTCGCCAGCGGGTGGATCCGGATCGGCCACATCCGTTCACCGCGGCGGGCAATACCGAATTCAACGCGGTCATCTGGATGCCGCCCGCCGGTGATCGCGCCGGCGATGTGGTGCTGATCGACTCGACGCACTTCACGACGCTGTTCGGCGGAACCGAGAGCCTGCGCCGGCTGTGGAGCAACCTGGTGACGATGCGCCAGAGCTGACGCAGAGGTCTAGGTCGGCAGGAGTCCTATCCGCTTGGCCTCCGTGACCGCGGCGGACCGGGAGGACACCCCGAGCTTGCGGTAGATCGAGGCTGATTGTGACTTCGCGGTCTCCCTTCCGATGCGCAAGTCCTCCGAGATCTGCTGCAGGGACAGGTGGGTGGCGAGGTGGGGCAGCAGGCGTAGTTCGGCCGCCGTGAGCGGTCGCCGATCGCCGCCCGTCGACAGGGCACGGACCCGGTCCAGCCGCCGCGACAGCGCGGTCGCCTCCGGCTCGCGCCTGCGGGCCCGCTCGGCCGCCTCGAGATGTCTGGTCAGCAGGTCCGCGTCCGCCAGCAGGGCGGCGGTCCACGCGAGCAGGCCGTGGCCCAGCAGCGCGGTCCGAGCGGCCAGACTGCCGAGACGGTCGAGCAGCCGTTCGGTGGCCGTCGCCGCTGCCCGCGCTGTGGCCTGATCACCGAGCCGCGCCGCGGTGACAGCGCTGACCCCGTACACCACGACCATCGGGACGACGTCGCACAGGTCGTGCGAATCGGCAATCACCCGGGCCTGCGCACTGCGGGCCGTGCTGCCCGCGCCGTCGCCCTCGGTGAGATCGAGCAGTGCGAGATGGGCCAGTGCCGCGGCGTGGAATCCCGGGAGGTCACCGATCACCGGCAGTGCCGATTCGAGGAGCGTGCGTGCGGCGGTGGTGTTGCCGATCATGGACTCGGCGCTACCTTTCATCACCGTCGCCGCGGCCCACCAGCGATTGACCAGGTGATCGCCGGCGCTCCGGACGATCTCGGACTGCCGCAGAACCTCCCGCACCCCGTTCACCCCGACGAGCGAACTCACCAGTGCGACAGCAACTTTCACCGACGATGTGCCGTCGGAGAGCGGTTGGCCACGATCGGCCGCAACGGCCTGCAGCAGCGACCGCTGGATCAGCTCGGCGTCACCGGTCGTGACACCGAGCCACGCGCAGGCGATCGCGGCGTCGGGGTACTGCGCCACCGTCTGCTCGTCGAGCAGGGCGATACGCCGCCCCAGGACACCTGCCCTGCCGTCGAAACCCAACCGCACCGCATCGCGTCCCACCAGTGCGGCGGCAGTGGGTCGGTCGTCCGCGGCGAGCGCCAGCAGCACGGCGCCGTCGATGTCGCCGGCCGCAGCGCTCAGGCCCGCTGCGCGCGAGGCGATCTCGCGGAACCGCGCCGGCGTCCGGCTCCGCAACCGGTCCAGCAGCAGGTCCCGGAACAGCGGGTGGTAGCGATACCAGATCCGTTCGGTGTCCAGCGAGGTCAGGAACAGGTTCCCGGACCGGGAGAGTGCTTCGAGCAGCATCGCCGAATCCTGGCGCTGCAACAGGGTGTCGAGGAGATCAGCGCTGAAGCGGGGCACGACGGCCGACTCGAGCAGGAAGGTGGTCATCTTCTCGTCGAGGGCGGACAACACCTCCTCGACCAAGTAGTCACCGATGAGACCGCCACTGCCGGTGAAGTTCTCGGCGCCGGTGCCGTCACGGACGGCCATGGCCGCCAGCACCACACCGGCCGGCCAGCCCTCGCACCGGTCGATGATCGACGAGGTGGCCTCCGGGGTCAGCGTCGCACCGACGGAGGCGATCGCGGCCGCCGCCTCGGCGCGAGAGAACTTCAGATCGGCGGTGTCGAGTTCGACGACCGTGCGCTGCAGGCGCCGACGCGCCAGCTCCAGCGGAAGGGGACCGCGCCCCAGGACAGCGACGGTGGTCGTCGACGGCGCGGTATCGACGAAGGATTGCAAGATGCCGACCGCGTCGGGGGATCTGAGCTCATGAAGGTCATCGAGCAGCACGACCACCGGCCCGCAGGCCTCCAGCGCGCGGATGAGGGAGGGCAGCGAACTGGTGAACACCGGGCGGCCGGGGCCGCGTAGATACCGCAGCACCTCCGGCTCGATGCCGCACGCCGCGTCGAGCGCGGTGGCGATGTGCAGCAGCAGGTGCGCGGGGTCGTCGTCCAATTGGTCGATCCGTGCCCACGCGAACGGCCGTGGGTCGGCGGCGGCCCATTGTGTGGCGATGTTGGTCTTGCCGTACCCGGCGGGCGCGGTGATCGTCACCAGTTCGCCGTCGCGCGCCGCGAGAAGCCGCGACACCAGCGCGGGCCGGTCGACGATACCGTCGGCGAACCGGGGTGCCCCGACCGTGGCGGCGGGCACGATCGGCCACCACTCCCCGGCAACCATGAGGGCAGTCTAGGTACCGCGCGGCCGTTGCGCCTGGACCGCGACCATGGTGGTGTCGCGAAGAGTGGTGCGGAACTGCATCACCCGATACGGCCATCCGCGGCGAGTGTTCCAGTGCGACACCACAAGTCCGACACCGCCCGGCGTTCCCACCCGGGAACCGGGCAGCAGATATCCGCCGTAGAGCTGGGCCACCCGGCAATCGACGTGGTTCTCCTCGTCCCACCCGCACCCGGTGACGGGTGTCTGCACCTCGATCCCGGCCAGATACGTCGCCGGTGTGCTCAACGTTCGATAGCCCAACGCGTACCCCGACGACATGAACCCGCCCAGCACCCACATCCGCGGTCCGAGCCGCCGGAACGACAGTTCGCCCCAGGTCTCGCCGTCCGGGGTGATGATCGTCGCCCGCTCACCCCACGACCATGCACCGCCGGAGTGGCCCCAGGCCTGGTACGCGTCGGCGATCCCGATGCCCTCGGGACGCACCCGGCGCAGGATCACGCCCTTGTCGCGCTGGAATCCCGTCGACACCACGTACACCCAGCCGTCGCCGGGATCGTAATCCCACGACCACAACTGGGCATGCCCCTCGTAGAGATCGGCCGGGAACTTGGCCGGCTCGCCCATGTGCTCCCAGGTGACGCCGCTGTCGGCCGACGACCAGATCTCGGTCCAGATCACCTGGGGGAAGCCATGATTGACGATCACGTGCAGGTAGAGCATATCGTCGACACGGAGCAGATCCGACGGCAGCACGGTGCTGATGCCGCCAGCCCGCCAGGGTGGTGCGTCGTGGATATAGGACCGCAGTTGCCGGGCGAAACCAGGATCGGGCCCGCCGGCGTGCTCCCAGACGATGGGGGTGGCCGCATCGCCCGCACCGACGAGCAGAACCGGAGAGCGCCAGTCGCCGCGGCCGACGCGGGGTCCGGAGAACGTGTCGCCGAACACCGCGACGAGTTTTCCGTCGGGGGCGATCACCGCCGCGCCGAGATCGGTCGACGTCACTCCCCATTGGTCGGTGCGGCCCGGTCCGGTCAGATCGGCCACCTTGCCATCGGCGGTGGAGCCCGGTGGCAGCGCGGCCTGGACGAACCGGCGGTCGCCCCGCAACCAGGTCATCGCCGAGGCGAGCCGGCTCATACCTGCAGGGCGATCTTCACGCAGTCCGCCGACCGTGACGCCACCTTGGCGTACGCCGCGGGCGCGTCGTCCAGCGGCATGGAATCGGTGAAGATGCCGCCGGTGTCCAGTCGGCCGGACTGGATCAGCGGGATCAGCTGCGGCCAGGTCCGCTGCACCGGCGCGGTGGTCAGCCGCATGGAAACGCTGCGCACCAGGCTCATCGTGGCGGGGAACGGGAACGGGTTGAGGTCGTGCACACCGATCACCGAGACGGTGCCGCCCGGGCGGACGACCGTCAGCCCTTCGGTCAGGGTGGCATCGCTGGCGACGGCATCGATCACCGAGGCCGCGCCGCGCCCGCCGGTGGCCTCCAGCACTGCCCCGAGAGCGGGCGGCGCGAGCGGCGTGGCGCCCCACAGTGCCGCCCGGTTGCGCCGGCCCTCCACGGGGTCGACCGCGAAGACCTGCCCGGCGCCCTGCACGATGGCGCTGCGCAGCGCGCACAATCCGACGGCGCCCAGGCCGTAGACCACCACGGTGCCGCCGGGAGGAATGTCGGCACGTTGTGCGCCCGCCCATCCGGTGGCCAGGTTGTCGGTGAGCAGCAGCGCCTCTTCGGTGTCGATGCCGTCGGGGATCGCCAACAGCTGGAAGTCCGCGGCGGGCACGGCGAGCAGATCGGACTGCGCGCCGCCCAGGACACCGGCGCCGAAGATCTGCGGACCGGACACGCACGTCACCGGATCGCGCGTGGCGCAACCGGCGCAGTGCCCGCAGCCGGCCACCGACGAAACCAGCACCAGGTCACCGACTTTCACGCTGCGGACGTCGGGACCGACCTCGGCGACCGTTCCCACCGCCTCGTGGCCCAGGGCCACCGGCTCGATGAGCGGATAGTCGCCGTCCCAGAAGTGCAGATCAGATCCGCAGATCGCGGTGTGGCCGACGGCGACGATCGCGCCGTCGGGTCCGGGCAGCATTGGGTCGGGGCGGGTGTCGACCCGGACCTGACCGGGTCCGTCGATCACGACTGTGCGCATGAATCTCCTTCAGCTGGACCGCCGGGTTCGGCGAGCGGTGTGGTTCCGCGAGCGCGAGGCCCGGCGGCGACTGATCCGCCGGGTTCGGCGAGCGGTGTGGTTCCGCGAGCGCGAGGCCCGGCGGCGACTGATCCGCCGGGTTCGGCGAGCGGTGTGGTTCCGCGAGCGCGAGGCCCGGCGAAGATGAAATCATCGGGGTCGGGCGTCCGCGTCCAGGTCCAGTAGTCGACGAGTCGCCACGGGCTCAGCGAGTGCACCAGGCCGTCGGCGTTCTTGTAGAAGCTGTGCTTGATACCGGGGTGTGCCCACACCGTGGTACTCAGCTCCGCCTGGCAGCGCCGGTACCAGTCGTCGTAGCGGTCCTGGCGGGGTTCCATGGCGGCCTTGTCGGCGGCGATCAGCGCATCGAGGCAGCCCATGATGTAGCGAACTTCGCACTCGGAGTGGAAGATCAGGCTGCCGCCGCTGGCGAGGTTGGTGCCCGGACCGTAGAGCAGGAAGAAGTTGGGGAAGTTGGGAACGGTGATTCCCAGATATGCGGCGGGTCGGTCGCCCCATTGCTCGTGCAGTTCGATTCCGTTGCGGCCGAACACCTTCAGCGAAGACACCATGTCGTTGACCCGGAAGCCGGTAGCGTAGACGAGGACGTCGGCATGGTGGCGGGTGCCGTCGGCGGTGACCACCGCGTCGGATTCGATGTGATCGATGGGGGTGCGGACCAGGTCCACGTCATCGCGGGTCAGCGTCTGCAACCAGCTGCCGTTGTCCTGCAGGGTGCGCTTGCCGGTGGCCGGATAGTCCGGGATGACCTTGTCCCGCAACGCCGGATCGTCGGGAATCTGGCTCTCGATCCACTGGGTGAACATCATCCGGGCCAGGTCGTTGGCCTGGCTGACGGCGCTCTGCTGATCCGGCCAGTCGGGGTCGACGATGGCGGCCGCCAGACCCTTGTCGCAGCCGGGCCAGAACAACAGGAACCGGTACCAGCGGGCGTAGAACGGCAGGTGTCGCAGCGCCCACTGCACTCCGGTGCCGACCGGCTCGTGGTAGTTGGGGTTGGGGAACATCCACTGTGCGGTGCGCTGGAATATCTTGAGGCTCTTGACGTCATCGGCGATCGCCGGCGCGATCTGGAAGCCCGACGCCCCCGCACCGATCATCGCGACGTCCTTGCCGGTCAACGGAACGTCGTGGTCCCAGCGCGCGCTGTGGAACGCCGGCCCGGAAAATGATTGCGCACCATCGAATTCCGGGATGAACGGCGCGTTCAGCTGACCCACCGCGCCGATCACCGCACGGGCCGTCAGCGTCTCGGTGCTGCCGTCGGCCGACTCGACGTCGACCGACCACGTCGCGTCGGCGTCGTTCCAGGTGGCGGCGGTCACCCGCGTGTTGAACCGCACGTGTTCGTCGATCCCGCGGCGGTCCATGACGGCCTGGAAGTAGGACTGCAGTTCGGGCTGCCGCGCGAAGAACTCGGTCCAGTGGTCGTCGGGTTCGAAGCTGTAGCAGTAGAAGTGGTTGCCCACGTCGACGCGGGCGCCGGGATAGGTGTTCTCCCACCACGTTCCGCCCACACCGGCGTTCTTCTCGAGCACGGTGTATGGGATTCCGGCCTCCTGCAACCGGATTGCGGCCAACAGTCCGGACATCCCGCAGCCGATGACCACGACGGAAAAGTCGGCGCGGGCGGCGGCGCTGGACGCGAATTCGGTGCCACGTTCGTCGTGACCGGTGAGTTCCATCTCCTCGAGGAGCATCGGCACATACTCGGCGGGAACGTCCTCGCAGACCAGCCAGTCCATCATCCGCTTCAGTTGCGCGGCGTCCACCGGCGCTGGTTCGGGGCAGCCGCGGTCGCGGTAGTCGCGGATGATGTCCAATGCCAGCGCCCGGGCGGCGGCCTTGTCGTCCTCGGACATGTAGCCCTGGACCTCGTTGAGGAACAGGCCCGCCGGGCGCAGCGGTCCGTCGAGCAGAGTCACGTCGCCGGTCATGTGCAGGCAGGACAGCAGCAGTGCGGGGACCGAGACATCCTGCAGTGCGGCCGCGATCTCGTCGTCGGAGGTGGTGAACGGGGTCCCGGAGTGCGGGTTGCGCATCCGGTGAAGGCTAGCCGATCCGGCACCGCGTGTGAACAGATCTCAGGATCTGTCTACCGACGGCGCGGCGTCATCCCATGTCCACCCACACGGTGAACGCCGCGACCCCGGCAGCCACCAGAGCGAGGCCGACCTTGTCGGCCGCCGGTAGCCGGGGGACGTCGTCGCCGGCCGCGGCCAGGCGTCGCTCCCGCGCGATCAGGTACAGCGGGAAGGTCACACTGATGGCGATCAGCACGGCACCCAGGACATAAAGCCACACATGGCGAATCCTCAGTCGCCGCGCATCGAGCACCATGAACACCACGGCCGCCAACATGAACAGTGCGATGTCGACGGTGATCGACTGCGTTGCCGGGTTGGCCCGGGTGTCCTTCCAGAAATCCAGGAGTCCTGACGCGCCGTGGCCGGCGCCGAAGTAGGCGACGTTCTGGCTCCAGGTCGCGACGAGGGCTGCCGCCGCGATGACGGCATAGACGGCACAGAGAATCTTGCGTGACGTGGTCATGCGGTCAGGATGCCCAGATCGACGAATTGGCGGGTGCTTCTCGCGAAAGTTCGCCGAAACGTACGTCTCGGCGTGGTGGAAAACGCCACGGTGGGCAAACTTTCGGAGTTAGCTGTATGGCAGCTGTGGCCAATCAGCGACACAGCTTCCGTCGGGCGGCGGGGCGCCCAGTTCGTGAGGGGCGCCATGAATGATTCTCCAGCCATTGCTCGGACCGCGCGGCCGATGAGCCGGCCCGCCCGCTACATCGGACGGGTCGGCGGATTGGCGTTCGCCCTGGGGGTCGGTACCGCGATACTCGCGGGCGCCGGGACGGCGTGGGCCGAGGGCACCGAGTCGGCGACGGGCGGCTCGGAGGCGGCGCAGCACTCCGATGGTTCCCCGGGACCGGCGAAGGCCGCCGGGGAGTCGGAGTCGAACACCGATTCGGGGTCGAGCGCGGAGTCGGAGTCGGCGAACGAGCCGTCGGCGACCGAGGCGGAGACGGAAGCGCAGCCGGATTCGGGGACCGAGGCCGAGGCGGAAGCCACTGCCACGGACGGATCGGACGCCACCGGGGCGACCGCGGACGACGACGCCGCCGCGGTCGGCCAGGTGGACGCCGAGGAGCCCGACGAGGTCGAAGAAGCCCAGCCCGACGTCGTCCAGGAAGTCGCCGCGCGGACGGACAAGCATCCGGCCGGCCTCGTCGCCTCGGCCGAAACCGTGAGCACCGAGCCGGTAGCGGAAGTCGCCGCCACATCGGCGGCCGCCGTCGTCAACCCGAATCCGTTCTTCGACAACCAGACGCCCACCCTGTCCTACAACGCATCCGAGAACACCGTCGCCGCCAATGGCCACATTCTGGGCAATCTGCACCCCGTCGATATCGACTCGACGACGTTGACCTACACCGCGACCAAGCCCACCTTCGGGACCGTCGTGGTCAACTCCAACGGCACCTTCGACTACACCCCGGGCGCGAACTACGCCGACCAGGACAAGTTCGACGTCACCGTCAGCGATGCCGGCAGCGATTTCCACATCCACGGCTTCCTCGGGTTGATCGACCTGTTCACGTTCGGTCTCTTCGGTCTCAGCGGGCACTACAAGACCCAGACCGTGTTCATCGGGGTGCAGCGCTCCGTGGTCGTCTCGGGGCTGAATTCACCGGTGGACTTCCGCTTTCTGCCGGACGGCCGGCTCCTCGTCGCCGAGAAGGGCGGCGCGATCAAGGTCGTCGACAAGAACGGCAACGTCCTCGCACAGCCACTGCTCACGTTATCGGTGAACACCGTCGGTGAGCGGGGTGTCAGCGGGCTGGCCATCGATCCGCAGTTCGCCACCAACGGCCACATCTACGTGGCCTACACCACCGCGGCGATCAAGGACCGGTTGTCCCAATTCACCGTCGTCGGGAATTCGGCCGCGCTGGGCACCGAGGTCGTGTTCATGGAGTCGCCGGACACGGTGGCCAACTACCACCACGGCGGTGGGTTGGCCTTCGGCCCCGACGGAAAACTCTACTGGGGCAAGGGCGACAACTTCGTCGGCGCGAACGCGCAGGACCTGACCAACATGTACGGCAAGATCCTGCGATTCAATCCCGACGGCAGCACACCGTCGGACAACCCCGTGTTGCCGGCGGGGTCGTTGCCCCAGATCTACGCCTACGGCCTGCGCAATCCGTTCCGGTTGAATTTCACCCCGACCGGTCAGCTGCTGGTCGCCGACGTGGGCAACCTGCTCTTCGACGAACTCAACAACGTCGTGGCCGGAGGCAACTACGGCTGGCCGGGCTCCGAAGGGCTCTGCACCAGTAATTGCACGGGTCAGATCAACCCGATCTACACCTACCCCCGCGGCAGCGGCTCGGCCATCTCGTCGGTGCTCGCCTACGGTGGCGCGCTGTTCCCGCAGTATCAGAACAAGGTCTTCATCGCCGACGAGGTCCAGGGCTGGATCAAGCTGTTGACCTGCAACCCGACGTACACGTCGTGCAGTGCCCCCCCACAGGACTTCGACCTGCAGGCCGGCTCCACCGTCGTCCTGGCCCAGGGTCCGGGAACCGACGGCGGCATCTACCAACTGACCTACAGCCCGGGGACGCTGGTACGCATCTCGCCGGCAGGCAGCGCGCCGCCCGCAGCGGTGTAGGCGGGGGTCGACGACGGCAGCCGTGGAAACCGCTAGTCGCTGACGGCCTGGAGGACCACTAGCGATCGGGCCTGCACCGGGCCGCTTCCGCCCGGCGGGAACAGGGCCGCCTCGCCGTCCGGGCTACCGTTCTGTGGGTTGGCGGTGTCTACGACAATTCTCCACCGCGCTCCGAATTCGGCTGGGGGCAAAGTGAATTGGATCGGCTCGAAGTGTGCGTTGAAGCAGATCAGGAACGAGTCGCCGGTGACCCGGTGCCCGCGCGGATCCAGATCGGGGATGCCCTGACCGTTGAGGTAGACCGCGATCGACTTGTCGAAGGCGGTGTCCCAGTCGGCCTCGGTCATCTCCGAACCGTCGGGACGGAACCAGGAGATGTCCGGCAGCCCGGTGCTGCCGATCTGACGGACGGGATGTCCGGTGAAGAACCGGCGCCGTCGGAAGACGGGATGCTCACCGCGCAGCACGGCGACCTTGCGGACGAACGCCAGCAGTTCGTCGTCGGTGTTGGCCCAGTCCACCCAGGTGATCGCGTTGTCCTGGCAGTAGCCGTTGTTATTGCCGCCCTGCGTGCGACCCAGTTCGTCGCCGTGACAGAGCATCGGAACCCCCTGCGACAGAAGCAGAGTGGCGACGAAGTTGCGCTGCTGCTGGGCGCGCAACGCGGTGATCGCCGGATCGTCGGTCGGCCCCTCCGTACCACAATTCCAAGACCGGTTGTGACTCTCGCCGTCGTTGTTGTCCTCGCCGTTGGCGTCGTTGTGTTTGTCGTTGTAGGACACCAGGTCTCGTAGCGTGAATCCGTCGTGGGCGGTGACGAAGTTGATCGACGCGACCGGCCGGCGGGCGGTGTGCTCGTAGAGATCGGCCGAACCGGTCAGGCGTGAGGCGAACTCGCCGAGGGTGGCGTCCTCGCCGCGCCAGTAGTCGCGCACGGTGTCCCGGTACTTGCCGTTCCACTCCGTCCACTGCGGCGGGAAGTTGCCGACCTGGTAGCCGCCGGGCCCGACGTCCCACGGCTCGGCGATCAGCTTGACCTGGCTGACCGTCGGATCCTGTTGCACCAGTTCGAAGAACGCGCTGAGGCGGTCGACGTCGTAGAACTCGCGGGCCAGCGTCGCCGCCAGATCGAACCGGAAGCCGTCGACGTGCATCTCGGTGACCCAGTACCGCAATGAGTCCATGATCAGCTGCAGCGAGTGCGGATTGCCGACGTTCAGGCTGTTGCCCGTGCCGGTGTAGTCCATGTAGTAGCGCTTGTCGTCGTCGACCAGCCGGTAGTACGCCGGGTTGTCGATGCCGCGCATCGACAGCGTCGGGCCCAGGTGGTTCCCCTCGGCGGTGTGGTTGTAGACGACGTCGAGGATCACCTCGATGCCGGCTTCGTGCAGGGCGCGGACCATCGCCTTGAACTCCTGCACCTGACCGCCCGGGGTCGTACTCGAGGTGTACTTGGCGTCGGGTGCGAAGAAGCCGATGGTGTTGTAGCCCCAGTAGTTCGACAAGCCCTTGTCCATCAGGGTCGAGTCGTTGGCGAAATGGTGCACCGGCATCAGTTCGATTGCCGTGATACCCAACGACTTCAGGTGCTCGATGATCGCCGGATGTGCGATGCCCGCATAGGTTCCGCGGAGTTGGTCGGGGATGTCGGGATGCGTCTCGGTCAGTCCCTTGACGTGGGCCTCGTAGATGATGCTGTCGGCGTATTCGCGTTGCGGAGGACGGTCGACTCCCCAGTCGAAGAACGGGTTGATGACCACCGACTTGGGCATGCCGGCCGCGGAGTCGTCGTCGTTGCGGCTGTCGGGGTCGCCGAAGTTGTAGCCGAACAGCGACTGGTTCCAGTCGAACACGCCGTCGATGGCCTTCGAGTACGGGTCGAGCAGCAGCTTGTTGGGATTGCAGCGCAACCCGTTGGCCGGGTCGTGCGGGCCGTGAATGCGGTAGCCGTAGCGCTGGCCCGGCTCGATACCGGGCAGGAAGGTGTGCCAGACGAAGCCGTCCACCTCGGGCAGCGTGACCCGGCGCTCCGTTCCGTCCGGGTCGAAGAGGCACAGCTCGACCTGCTCGGCCACCTCGCTGAAGACGGCGAAGTTGGTGCCCGAACCGTCGTAGGTGGCGCCCAGGGGGTAGGCCTTGCCGGGCCAGACCTCGACGGCCGGCGGATCGGCCGGTGCGGGTACCGGCGCTGGTGATGTGGTCACGATGGTTGCACCCACTGCCCTCTTCGAAACATGCGCGGACGATCGTCAACGCTAGCCAGTCGTGGATAGGTGTGCGCGCCGTGCCGACATGTACCCAGATTCGGCGAGGGTGTATCCGATACCGACGGTAACGAGTAACATCGCACGCCATGTCGATTCTTGCGGCGGCGAGCGAGGGTGGCGGTGCCGCACTGGACCAGGTGATCGGTATGACGGTCGCGGCGGCGATCGTTTCCGTTGTCCTTCTGTGGATCGGATACCAGCACCGTCAACGCCGGATAACCTGGCTGAACGACCTCGCCGAACGGCTGGGCCGGACGTTCAACCGCCCGCCGTGGGTAGCGCTCCAGGTCCTGATGTTCACCGCGACACTGGTCTGTGCGCTGTTCGGTTTCATCTGGGATGTCAGCCTGCACATCGGCAAGGGCCGCGATCCGGGTCCGCTGGCCAACCCGGCGCACTACTTCATCCTGGTCGGGCTCTTCATGCTCTTCATCGCGGGCGTGTCCGCGGTGGTGCTGCCCTACGACAAGCCGGGACCATCGGCGGTCCGCATCACCCGGCATTGGTACGCACCGGTCGGTGGCCTGCTCATGTCGGCCTGCGGGCTGTACGCGCTCATCGGTTTCCCGCTCGACGACATCTGGCACCGCATTTTCGGTCAGGACGTCACGCTGTGGGGCCCAACGCATCTGATGCTCATCGGCGGCGCGGGACTGTCGCTGATCGCGGTCCTCTTCCTGGAATACGAGGGCCGGCGCGCGATGGTCGTCGAAGGTCAACCACCGCCGGCGGACGGGCATCTGATCAAGATGCTGCGCTACCTGTCCTTCGGTGGTCTGGCGGTGGGGCTGTCGGTGTTCCAGATCGAGTACGACTTCGGTGTCGAGCAGTTCCGGCTGGTGTTGCAGCCCATGATGATCGCCGGTGCGGGTGCGCTGGCAATGGTGGCCGCTCGCTACGTGCTGGGACGGGGTGCCGCCATTGCCGCGGCCCTGCTGTCGGTGGTACTGCGCGGTGGCGTGTCGTTCATGGTGGGGCCCGTGCTGGGCGGGCCGTACAGCTGGTTCCCGTTGTACCTCGGTGCCGCCGTCGTCGTGGAACTGTTGGCGCTGACCCCGTTGTTCAAGCGCCACATCGCTTTTGGCGCCATCGCCGGCATTCTGGTGGGCACCGTCGGGCTGTGGCTGGAATCGTTGTGGATCGCCGCGGTCTACCACTACCCGTGGCCGGTCAGCATGTGGCCGGAGGCGCTGGCCATGTCAGTGCCCGTCGCGGTGACGATGGGGATCTGCGGTGCGCTGCTGGCGATGGTGCTCACCGGAACACGTCTGCCCCGGCCGGCGGTCGGCATCACGTGCGTAGTGCTGGCGGTGCTGGCGATCGCCGGGTCGGTCGCCAACGGTCTGCACACCACGGTGCCCGAGCATGCGACCGCCGCGTTCGCCCTGATCGAGCAACCCGCGGAGCCGGGACAGCGGCAGGTGTCCGCGGACGTCCGGATCACGCCGGTCGATCTGGTCGGCGACGATCCGGAATGGGTGAGCATACTGTCCTGGCAGGGCGGTCTGGCCCACGACCGCGGGCTGGTCATCGACACCCTGGAGAAGGTGGGGCCCGGCCACTACCGCTCGACCCGGCCCGTCCCGGTTTGGGGCTCGTGGAAGACCCTGCTGCGGGTGCAGGACGGCCGCACCATGGCCGGGGTGCCGATCTATCTGCCCGACGATCCGGGTATCGGCGCGAAAGGCGTTGCGGCAGAGAGCACTTTCACCCGTGACTTCGTCCCCGAGATCACCATCCTGCAGCGGGAGCGGAACTTCAACCATCCGTCCTGGTTGTTCAGTGTGGCCGGCCTGGTCGTGCTGTGCTGCACGCTGGCGTTGATCGCCGCCCTGACATGGGGCGCCGGCCGGATCAACCGGGGTGACGCGATTGCGGCGCAGTTGCGCGCTCCGGAACCGGGGGTACTGCCCCGGACATGACGGTCCACCTGGCCGACCACACCCTGTTGCTGGCCCTGCCCGCGCTGGTGCCCGCACTCATCGTCGCTGGTGTCGTGCTGTTCGTGGTGCTGCGGGACCGACGTACACCCGACGACGACACCGACGGCGAAAGTGATTCATTGTCATGATGATCCGGGCAGCGGCCGCGGTGTGCATGGTTCTGGGACTGGTGCTGGCCGGCTGCGGCGCGCGGCCCGCCGACTCTCCGACGTCGGCCGGTGAGTCGCCCGCGCGGAGTGCGGCGGCCGACGCTGTGGTGCTGGACATCACGATTGCCGACGGCACCGTCAACCCGGCCAATGCCGAACTGTCGGCCCGCATCAACGAGCCCATCACCCTGAACGTCACCAGCGACGCCGACGACGAACTGCACGTGCACGCCGTGCCAGAACACGAGTTCGAGGTGAAACCCGGTGCGGCACAGCGATTCGAGTTCACCGTCGACGTACCCGGCCGCGTCGAGATCGAGCTGCACCACCTGAACCGAACGGTCGCGGTCCTCCAAGTGCGCCCGTGACGAAGCTGCTGGCGCACGGCCTGGGCGGCTCCAACGATCTGCCGATTCCGTACACCTACGCGCTCATCGGAGCGGCCTGGGTGCTCACTCTGACCTTCGCGGTGGTCATCCTGGCGTGGCGCGTCCCCCGGTTCGATCCGGCGCATCCCGGCCGCCCGCTCCCCGGCCGGGTGAGCGCGATAGTGGATACGCCCGCGGTGCGGTGGGCGATTGCGATTGCGGCACTGGTGTTCTGGCTGTGGGTAGGGGCCGCGGGGGTGTTCGGTCCGCAGAACAGCCGCAACGCCCTGCCCGGCACGTTCTACGTGCTGCTGTGGGTGGGACTGGTCGCATTATCGGTGATCCTCGGCCCGGTCTGGCGACTTGTATCACCGCTTCGGACGGTGACCCGACTGGTGCCCGGCCGGCTGTTCGCCGGGCTGCGGGGCTACCCGGAGCGGTGGGGATATCTGCCTGCGGCCGTTGGTCTTTTCGCCTTCGTGTGGCTGGAACTGGCCAGCCCCGACCCAGCCGCGCTCCCGGCCATCCGGTGGTGGCTGGGGAGCTACGTCGTAGTGATGCTCGTCGGCGCGGTCGCCTACGGGCAGCGGTGGTTCGCCCGCACCGACCCGTTCGAGGTGTACAGCATGGTGGCGTCGCGGCTCTCCCCGCTGCGGCGAAACCCGGCCGGGCGCATCGTGATCGGCAATCCGTTCGACCACCTGCCGACGCTGCCGGTGCGACGCGGCACCGTGACGGTGCTCGCCGTGCTGTTGGGATCGACAGCGTTCGACAGCTTCTCGGCGTTGCCGCAGTGGCGCGGCCTACTCGACCGCTTCGCGGGCAGCCCGTGGACCGCGTGCGCCGTCACGACCACCGGCCTGGCGCTGTTCGCACTGATCGTCGGGCTGACGTTCTGGTGTGCCGCGCGGGCAACCGGCGGCGTGGATGCCGTCCGGCGCCGCCTGCTGCCCGGCCAGTTCGCCCATGCGCTGATCCCGATCGTCGTCGGATACGTGTTCGCGCACTATCTCTCGTACCTGATCGAGCGCGGACAGGAGACCGTGATCCGGCTGGCCGATCCGTTCGGTCTGGACTGGAATCTGCTGGGACTCGGTGGTGCACAGGCGAATTACCTGCTGTCGATGCACCCGGCGGTGGGCGCCACCCTCAAGGTCCTCTGCGTGGTGTTCGGGCACATCGCCGGAGTCCTGGCCGCGCACGACGCCGCACTGCGGGTGCTACCCAAGGGACATCAGATCACCGGGCAGCTGACCATGATGCTGGTGATGGTCGCCTACACCTTCACCGGTTTGTATCTGTTGTTCGGGGGCTAGATTTACCGGGATGTCCGATCACCCGCCCGCCGGCGCGACCTTTCCCCGTGGGGTGGCGCTGCTGGTGGCGGGTGCGTTCTTCATGGAGATCCTGGACGCCACGATCATCACGCCGGCCATCCCGAGCATCGCGGAATCCTTCGGGGTGGCCGCGCTGGACGTCAACGTCGCGATCTCGGCCTATCTGATGACCGTCGCCGTGCTGATCCCGGTGAGTGGATGGGCGGCCGCGAGGTTCGGCATCCGGCGGGTGTTCCTCTCCGCGATCGTGGCTTTCACGCTGGCCTCTGTCGGTTGCGCGGCCGCGGCCTCGCTGCCGATGCTCGTTGTGATGCGCGTGCTGCAGGGGATGGGCGGGGCCATGATGGTGCCGGTCGGCCGGCTGGCGGTGCTGCGTTCCACCGGAAAGGCCGATCTGGTGCGGGCCATCGCGGTGTTGACCTGGCCGGCCCTGATCGCCCCGGTGCTGGCCCCCGCCCTGGGCGGTGCCATCGCGACGACGGGATCGTGGCGGTGGATCTTCATCGTCAACATCCCGCTGGGGGTCATCGGATTCCTGTTGGCGCTCAGGATGATTCGCGGTGAACCGGCATCCGGGCGCTGGTCGCTGGACTGGCCCGGGATGCTGCTGCTGGGCGGCGGGATCGCGACATCGTTGATCGCTCTGGAGAAGATCCGGCTGCGCGGCACGGATTGGGCGGTGGTGGCCGGCGGTGCCGTTGCGGCGACGGCCCTGCTGGTCGCGGCGGTGCGCCGGCTGTTGCGCGCGGCCCAACCGCTGGTGCAGTTGCGGGTGCTGACGGTGCGGACGCTGCGGATCACCGTCGCCTCCGGCTCGCTGTACCGCATGGTGATCACGGCGGTGCCGTTCCTGTTGCCGCTGCAGTTCCAGCTGGAGTTCGGGTGGACCCCGCTGTCCGCCGGTCTGATGGTGGCGGTGCTGTTCCTGGGGAATCTGACCATCAAGCCGTTCACCACGCCGCTGATGCGGGCGCTGGGCATCCGCACGGTGCTGCTGGTGAATGCCGTGCTGTCGGTGGGGTGTTTCGGCCTGCTGGCCGTCCTGCACCCGGGGCTGCCCGTCGTGGCCGTCGCGGCGATCCTCTACGTGTCCGGGGCGCTGCGCTCCATCGGTTTCACCGCCTACAACAGCTTGGCGTTCTCCGACGTGGTCGGCGACGACCTGACGCACGCCAACACCCTCAACGCGGCCGTGCAGGAGCTGGCGGCCGGTCTGGGCATCGCCGTGGCAGCGGTGCTGCTCGGCCAGACCGGGGCCTACCCGGTGACCTATCTGGTGCTCGGTGCCCTGATGGCGCTGACCCTGATCGAGACGCTCCGACTACCCGGCGATGCCGGCGCGGCCGTCAGTAGATCAGGCTGAAATGCTCAGGGCTGCACCAAGATCCGGATGGGATTGCCCTCCTGCCGCTCCAGCATCTCGATGCCGTGCTCGATGTCCTCGAGGCCGATCACGGCGCTGATCGACCGGGACAGATCCAGGCGGCCGCGAGACACCAGCATGGCCAGGGTGCCGATGTCCGCGTTCTCGTAGCCGAGGTGCCCGAGCACCTGCCGTTGGGTGAGGCCGATGGTGGTGGTGGAGCCGATGCCCGGTTCTTGGTCGCTGAGGCCGACGCAGACCAGCCGGCCGCCGGTGGCGAGTTGGTCGAGCGCCTGCTCGAAGGTCACCTTCAGGCCGACGGCGTCGAACGCGACATCGAGGCCGCGGCCACCGGTGATCTCCCGAATGGCATCCGGCAGCCCGTCGTCGCGGGAGTCGAACGCGTAGTCGGCCCCCAACTCCAGGGCCCGCTCGCGGACCGCCGGGTTCAGGTCGACCGCGATGATCGGGGCAGCCCCGACCAGGCGGGCCAACTGCACGATGTGGGTGCCGACACCGCCGACACCCCACACGCCGACGGACTCGCCGATGGCCACCTTGCCGGTGTGCACGACGGCGCCGTACGGAGTGGACACCGCGTCGGCCAGGATGGCGGCCTGTTCGAGGGACACGTTGTCGGGGACGCGGGTGAGCCCCCCGGCCAGGGCGACGGTGTACTCCGCCCAGGCGCCGTCGTAGGCGAACGCCATGAGCCGGACCCGCTGACATCCCGCGGAGTTGCCGCGCAGGCAGTCGGTGCACTCCAGGCACGGGCGCCCGGCGGGGACGGTCACCCGGTCGCCCTCGGCCCAGCCCGTGACCCCCGGCCCGAGGGCCGCCACGGTCCCCGACGCCTCATGGCCCTGTGTCACCACGGGCAGGAAGGCCGGGAAGGTTCCGTTGATCAGGCTCAGGTCCGAATGGCAGATGCCACAGAACGCCACCTTGACCAGGACCTCACCCGGCCCGGGTTCGGGAATCGGAACATCTTCCACCGCAATGGTTTTCGTATCGGTGTAGAGGCGCTGCGCGCGCATCATGGTCGCCATCGGTCAGTCGACGCCGATCATGACCTCGGTGGACTTCACCAGGACCGTCGCTGGCTTGCCCGCCGCCAGGCCGAGATCCTCGGCCGCGTCCTTCGTTATCGACGCGGTGACGATCTGCTCACCGCCGTCGAGCCTGACCTTCACCGTGGCCATCACCGCGCCGAGACTGACCTCGGTGATGACGCCGGTCAGTTGATTTCGAGTCGAGAGTCGCATGGGAGCGACAGTAGCCCGCCGAAAGGGCCGCCCGGCTACCCTTGGCCACATGGCGCGCAAGTACGCGACCGCCGACCGCGTCGGCGAAACCGAACTGCTCGACTTCATCCGCCCGCGACACCACATGGTGCTGACGACGTTCCGCGCCGACGGTTCCCCACAGACATCCCCGGTCACCGGTGGCGTCGATACGGCCGGCCGGCTGGTGATCGCGAGCTACCCGCAGCGTGCCAAGGCCGTCAACGTCCGCCGCTCGGGCACCGCCTCGGTGCTGGTGCCCTCCGACGAATTCAACGGTCCCTACGTTCAGGTGGACGGTGACGCCGAGGTGGTCGAACTGCCCGACGCGGTGGAGGTGCTCGTCGAGTATTTCCGCGTGGTGGCCGGCGAGCATCCCGACTGGGACGAGTACCGGCGAGCGATGGTCGATCAGGGCAAGTGCGTCATCCGGCTGACACCGCGGCGCTGGGGGCCGGTGGCCACCGGCGGCTTTCCGCCGCCCGCCGGGTGAGCATTCCCGAGCGGCGCATCGAAGGCCTGCGACTGCGTCAGCGCGACGGCGTCACGTGCGGACCGTCGGTGGCGATCGTCGGTGCGGCCCTGCTGGATCCCGATTACGCGGGGGCGCTGACCGATGCCGACTGGTTCGCCGACGAGCAGGGCCGGCTGCACCGCGGGCTGAACCGGCTGTGGCCGCGTGCGCTGGGAACCACGCCGCGGGGTATTCGGCGCGCGTTGTCGCGGCACAGCGCGGTTCCGTACCGGTGGCGGGCGGCACGTCCGCGGCACGATCGGCTCCTCGATGTCCGCGAGGCCGTGCTACTCGGCCATCCGGTCGCGATGCTGGTGGGCAATTGGCTGCCGCGGCACTGGGTACTGCTGATCGACGTGGTCGGTACGAGCGGATTCCGTTGCTATGAACCGAGTTCCGGTGAGATTCGCACGGTGGGCACCGCCGACATCCGGGCCGGCCGGATGCGCGGTGTGGGGTTTGCGCGGGCGTGGGCGTTCGTACTGCCCAACGGGATGTGGTGACGCTGTTGCTCGCCAGTACCGCCGTGCTCTGGCTCGTCGAGTGTGAAACCTGTGCGAGGAATTGGGCCGAATTTCGCAAAGGATTCACGCTCGGCGTCGACACATAGACATCACGCTACGTCGACTCGACCGGGCTGGATCGTCTCGCTCCTCCGCGCTGCGTGCCGCAGCGCTACGTCGACTCGACCGTCACCAGCCCGATGCAGGCCGCCACCGCGGTGTCCGTGATGCCGCGGATGTCCTCGCCGTCCTCGAGGGTGTGGGCGGTGAGTTCACGCAGGCCGCCGAGCAGGATCAGTGCCGTCTGGCGGGATACCGTGCGCAGGCCGGCGCGCTGGAAGCCGGGGCTGGAGGTGATGTCGACCAGCATGTCGGTGAAGTTGCTCATACCGCGCCGCTGTACGGGCCGGACCGCCTCCCCGAGGGCTGGGAATTCACGGATCCAGGCCAGCGTCAGCGCGGGGTTGGCACCGATGGCGGTGACGTAGGCCTGCACGGCCTGCTCCACCTGGACCCGCCAGTCGGCGACCGGATCGACCGCGGCGCGGATCCCGGCGATCATCGTGACGTTGTCGGCCTCCAGCAGCTCGAGCAGCGCGGCGTCCTTACCGGTGAAGTGGGCGTAGAAGGTCCGCTTGGAGGTCTTGGCGTTCCGCACGATGTCGGCGACCGTGGTTTCCCGGTATCCCCGCTGGGCGATCGAGTCGGCGAGACCTTCCAGCAGTCGCTCCCGGAACGGGTCGCCGGCCGGTTCGTCCCCGGTCCGCTCACGGGCGGTGCCCGATGCCCCCAATGCGGTGGTCAAACGCCATTCCTCCCGAAGTCCTTGCCAATCGTGGTACCACGGAGTACCGTACTCGACAACGGCGTGGTACGCGTGGGTACCAGAACGAACGGGAGGCAGTCTCGATGACCGAATCCGTCATCGCACCGGCAACCGCGAAGCCCAAGGAGTTGCCATCGTTCCGGATCCCGCCGTCGCCGCCCAGGCTACCCAAGATCGTGCAGGGCCTCGGATATGCGTTCTTCCGGCGGCAGTTCGTCAGCCGCATGACCGCCGCCTACGGTGAGGCATTCACCATCAAGGTGCCGCTGTTCGGGAACATGGTGGTGGTCACCGACCCGACACTGGCCAAGCAGGTATTCACGGCCAGCCCCGAAGACCTCGGCAACATCAAACCCAGCCTGGCCCGGGTGTTCGGACCCGGTTCGGTGTTCGCTCTCGAGGGGGCCGATCACCGCCGTCGCCGCAAGCTGCTGACTCCGCCGTTCCACGGCAAGGCGATGAAGAAATACGAATCCATCGTCGAGGAGGAGACGCTGGCGGAGATCGCGTCATGGCCCGAGGGCCGCCCGTTCGAGACCCTCGAACCGATGATGCGGATCACGCTGAACATCATCCTGCGCGCGATCTTCGGCGCCGACGGCGCGCAACTCGAGACGCTGCGCCGGATCATCCCGCCCTGGGTCACTCTGGGGTCGCGCCTGGCGGTGCTGCCCTCGCCCACCCGGGATCTCGGGCGCCGGAGCCCATGGGGGCGCCTGGCCGCCTACCGGCACGAATACGACACCGCCATCGACGAGCTCATCGATCAGGCGCTGGCCGACCCGAACCTCGGCGAGCGTACCGACATCCTGTCGCTGCTGCTGCGCAGCACCTACGAGGATGGCACCCCGATGTCCCGCGGTGAGATCCGCGATGAGCTGCTGACCCTGCTGGCCGCCGGCCACGAGACGACCGCCTCGACGCTGGCGTGGGCGTTCGAGCGGATCTCCCGGCATCCCGCCGTGCTCGACCGACTGGTCGCCGAAGCCGGCACCGACGACAACGAGTACCGCCAGGCCACCATCCTGGAAGTGCAGCGCAACCGCACCGTCATCGACTTCTCCGGCCGCCATGTCTACGCGCCCAGCGTGCAACTCGGCAAATGGGTTATCCCGCAAGGCTATTCGATTACCGTAGCGCTCGCGCAGGTGCACAGCAACACCGACGAGTTCCCCGATCCCACGCGCTTCGACCCGTCCCGCTTCGTCGGCGAGAGGCCGAACGTGTTCGCCTGGATCCCGTTCGGTGGCGGCACCCGCCGCTGCGTCGGGGCCGCCTTCGCCAACATGGAGATGGACATCGTGCTGCGAACCGTTCTGCGCACCGTCACCATCGAAACGACGACCGCACGGGACGAGAAGGTGCATTCCCGCGGCGTGGCCTTCACCCCGAAGAGCGGTGGCCGGATGACGGTGCACCGGCGCCGCTAGTTGCGCGCTCGGAACAACTGGGCTTCTCTGGAAGTTGATCCCTTCGACTTCAGGAGGACCAGATGAGTGACATTCAGAGGGCGATACTGGCCGGCGGCTGCTTCTGGGGCATGCAGGATCTGATCCGCAAGCAGCCGGGCGTGGTGTCCACCCGCGTGGGATACACCGGCGGCCAGAATGACCACCCGACGTATCGCAACCACCCCGGGCACGCCGAGGCCATCGAGATCACCTACGACCCCACGAAGACCGGTTTTCGCGACCTGCTGGAGTTCTTCTTCCAGATCCATGACCCCAGCACCACCAACCGGCAGGGCAACGACGTCGGCACCAGTTACCGGTCGGCGATCTTCTACCTCGACGACGACCAGAAGCGCATCGCGCTCGACACCATCGCCGACGTGGATGCCTCCGGTCTGTGGCCGGGCAAGGTGGTCACCGAGGTGACCCCGGCGAGTGATTTCTGGGATGCCGAACCCGAGCACCAGGATTACCTGGAACGCTTCCCGAACGGATATACGTGCCACTATCCGCGTCCCGGCTGGAAGCTCCCCAGACGCCAGACCGTCTAGCGGACCGGGCATCGAGTCAGCGTCCTCTGCGAGCCCTTCTCGCACGATGTCGCGATGACCGCTGCCTGGATGCGGGAATACCTCGACAAGGCGTACTGGAACGTGTTCTAGTTGCTCGCGTGGCGCAATCGACGGCGAGAACCTTCACCCGCGACGAACTGGCCGACGCGTTCGCGAAATTCGAACGAACCGTGGACGACGCCGCCCGGCGGCACGACTGGGACGCCTGGGTCGAGCACTACACCGACGACGTGCTCTACATCGAACACGCCGCCGGCACCATGCACGGCCGCGACGAGGTCCGTACCTGGATCCGGCGCACCATGGGCAGCTTCCCCGGTAGTCACATGACGCACTTCCCGTCGCTGTGGCATGTCATCGACGAGCCAACCGGCCGGATCATCTGCGAACTGGACAACCCGATGCGCGATCCCGGCGACGGCACGATCATCAGCGCCACCAACATCTCGATCATCACCTACGCCGGGGACGGCAAGTGGAAGCAACAGGAGGACATCTACAACCCGTTGCGATTCGTGCAGGCCTCGATCAAGTGGTGCCGCAAGGCGCAGGAACTCGGCACTCTCGACGACGACGCCGCGGCGTGGCTGGCGAAGTTCGGCGGCGCGGCCGGATGAGCGCATGAGCACCGTTCTGGTGATGGGCGCCAACGGTTTCCTGGGCAGCCGGGTGACCCGGCAGCTGGTGGCTGCCGGCGACGACGTCCGCGTGATGGTGCGCGAGAACGCGAACACCATCGGCATCGACGATCTCGACGTGACCCGGTTCGAGGGCGACATCTTCGACCTGGACACCGTGCGTGCCGCGATGGACGGCTGCGATGTCGTGTACTACTGCGTCGTCGACACCCGCGCCTGGCTGCGTGATCCGAGCCCGCTGTTCCGCACCAACGTCGACGGACTGCGTGGCGTGCTGGAGGTGGCGGCCGGCCAGAAGTCGTTGCGCACGTTCGTCTTCACCAGCAGCTACTCGACCGTCGGGCGCAAGAAGGGTCGGGTGGCCACCGAGGCCGACATCATCGACCAGCGGAACCTCACCGCATACGTGCGATCACGGGTGCAGGCCGAGGAGATGGTGCTGGACCACGCACGCACCCGCGGGCTACCTGCCGTCGCGATGTGCATCTCGACCACCTACGGCCCCGGGGACTACGGGATGACGCCACACGGCGCGCTGATCGCCGGCACGGTGTTCGGCAGGATGCCGTTCGTCCTCGACAGGATCGCACTGGAAGCCGTCGGTGTCGACGATGCGGCGCGGGCGATGCTGCTGGCCGCCGAACACGGCCGCCCCGGTGAGCGCTACCTGATCTCCGAGCGGATGATCACCAACCGCGAGGTCATCACCATCGCCGCGCAGGAGGCCGGCGTGCCGGTCCCCAAGCGCTCCATCCCGGTCCCGGTGCTCTATCTGATGGGGGCGATCGGCTCCGTCAGGGCCCGGCTGCGTGGCACCGACGAACGCATGACACTGCCGTCGGTGCGGCTGATGCGGGCCGAGGCCGACGTGGACTGCACCAAGGCACGCCGTGAATTGGGCTGGCAACCCGCACCGGTGCAGGAATCCGTCCGGGAGGCCGCGCGGTTCTGGGCGGGGATGCGCGAGGCCCGCCGCAAGGCCAGGGCCTGACCTACTCTCGGATGGGTGGACAGGATCGCGATCGATCTGACCGGCCCCCCGCAGACGATGCTGGCGACGTTGTACGCCAAGGCGCTCGATGCGCAATCGCCGCACTCGGTGCTGCACGATGAATTCGCCAGGGCCGCGGTGGAACGCATCGAGTACGACTGGTCGCGCACCACCATCACTCCGACGTCGGCGGCCGGCGTCGCGATGCGCAGCGCCCACTTCGACCGGTGGGCCCGTGAGTTCCTGGCCGCCCATGACGTCGCGAACGTCGTGCACCTCGGCTGCGGCCTAGACGCCCGGTTGTACCGCCTCGACCCCGGCCCCCGGGTCGAGTGGTTCGACGTCGATCACCCGTCCGTGATCACACTGCGCGACCGGATCTACCCGCCGCGCGAGCACTGCACGACCATCGCGGCGTCGGTGACCGACCCCGGCTGGCTGGACCGCATCCCC
The DNA here is from genome assembly GCF_046330795.1 of Mycobacterium sp. GTDB lineage: Bacteria > Actinomycetota > Actinomycetes > Mycobacteriales > Mycobacteriaceae > Mycobacterium. Next base: position 133,520 of record NZ_JAXLSA010000005.1, read on the forward strand.
GCCGATCGGCCCACGCTGATCCTGGGTGAGGGTCTGACCATGTACCTGACCGAGGCCGACGGGCTGGCGTTGCTGCGCCGGGTGGTGGCCCGATTCCCTTCGGGGGAACTGCAATTCGATGCGTTCAGCCGATTCGGTATCCGGTTCCAGGTGGTCAATGCCGTGGTGCGGCGCTCGGGCTCCACCCTGCACTGGGCCATCGAGAAGCCGTCGGACATCGTCGACGCGGTACCCGGGGTGCGCCCGGTGACCGTCCAGCCGGTGTTCGAGGCGCACGACTTCGGCGAGCTCGGCCGCTACTACCGATTCGTCCAGGCCGTGATGTCCAAGGTGCCCGTCCTGCGGACCATTTCGACGTACCACCGCTACGCCTTCGGTCCCGGCTGACAGGATCGGCACATGTCGTCGACGATCAACGGGCAGGTCTCGCACTGGTTCACCGAACTCCCGTCGCCGCGACCCGCCCTGCCCGGTGACCGGGATGCCGATGTGTGCATCGTCGGCGCCGGCTACACGGGACTCTGGACCGCCTACTACCTCCTGAGGGCCGATCCGTCGTTGCGGATCACCGTCCTCGAGGAGCGGTTCGCCGGGTTCGGGGCGTCGGGCCGCAACGGCGGGTGGCTGTCCGGCCTGGCGCCCGGCCATCGGGGACTGCTGGCCGCGCGGCACGGCCGGGCCGCGGTGATCGCCTGGCAGCACGCACTGAACGGGGCGATCGACGAGGTGATCGCGGTCGCCGAGCGAGAGCGGATCGACGCAGACGTCGTCAAGGGTGGAACGCTGGAGGTCGCCCGCAACCAACCGCAGGTGCAGCGGCTGCGTGCGCAGGTCGACGACGACCGGTCCTGGGGCGATACCGACTCCGTGCTGCTCACCAAGGACGAAGCGGCACAACGTGTCAACGTCGACCGGTTGCTCCTGGGCGCATACACGCCGCACTGCGCGCGGATCCAGCCGGCCAAGCTGGTCCGGGGGCTGGCCGACGCGGTCGAACGACTCGGGTGCCGCCTGCATGAGCAGACCACCGTCACCGAGATCGGTCCCGGCCGCGCGTCGACACCACACGGCAGCGTGCGTGCCCCGGTCGTGTTGCGTGCCACCGAGGGGTTCACCACGAGGCTGCCCGGGCTGAAGCGACGCTGGCTGCCGATGAACAGCGCGATGATCGCCACCGACCCGCTGCCGGCCCAGATATGGTCGGACATCGGCTGGCAGGGCCGGGAAACGTTGGGGGACACCGCACACGGATTCTTCTACGCGCAGCGCACCGCCGACGACCGCATTGCGATCGGTGGCCGCGCGATGCCCTACCGCTACGGTTCGGGCATCGACCGCGACGGCGCGGTCGGTCCGCGAACCATCGCCTACCTGACCGGTGTACTCGGCTCCGTCTTCCCGCAGACCCGGGGGATCGGCATCGCGCACGGCTGGTGTGGTGTGCTGGCGGTGCCCCGCGACTGGACAGCCGGTGTGGCCCTGGATCATTCGACCGGACTGGGCTGGGCCGGTGGCTACGTCGGGCACGGCGTGACGGCGACGAACCTGGCCGGGCAGACGCTGGCCGATCTCGTACTGCGCCGGGACACACCGTTGACCCGGTTCCCGTGGGTCGGCCACCGATCCCGGACCTGGGAGCCGGAACCATTGCGGTGGTTGGGAGTTCGGGGCATGTACTCGGCCTACAAACTGGCCGACGCACACGAGTCCCATGGCCGATCGTCGACGTCGCCGATCGCCGTCGCTGCCGACGCCATCGCACGCCGGCCCTGATCGGACAGCCACCTCACAGCCGACGTTCAGTAGTTCTGTTCATGGGCAATGGGTTTCGTGTACAGCGGCGGGTATTCATGACAGCCTGATCCGCATGGCCGACATTTTCGAATACCTACCGCATCCCCATGTCAAGAACCGGCTGGCTGCGGGCCCGCCGACGGTGGCCGCGGCGGCGAAGAAGGTGCACGGCGACTCCTGGATCGGGCGGTTCAACGCCCGGGTCGGGCTGAAGATCACCGTCATCGTCGGAACCATGTGGGCCGCATACCTGTTCACGCTGTTGGCCCTGGTCAGCGCCCCGTCGGCGTTCCAGAGCCACGACCTCATCGTCATGGTGGCCTGGATCGCGCAGACGTTCCTGCAATTGGTGCTGCTGCCCATCATCATCGTCGGGCAGAACATCCAGGCCAAGGGGGCCGACGAACGGGCCGAGGCGACCTACCGGGATGCAACCGCCATCCTGGAGGAGGCCAAGTGCATCCAGGCCCATCTGCTGACCCAGGATCAACAGATCGAGAAGATCCTGGCGTCACTCATCGACGTTCAGGAGCGGGCTGCTCGGCCCGAGCCTTGAGCCGCTGCAACGTCAGTCGCATGTGCTCGGCGTTGGTCGCCTGCCGGTCGGGGGTTCCGGTCAGCAGGACCCCGAATCGACGCAGCCACCACGGCCGGTCGTCCCACATGCTCTCGGTGACCCGGCAGCCATCGGGTATCGGGTCAATTGCGTAGCGCCAGCGCGCGATTCGAACGGGGCCACTGGCGACGCTCCACGAGAACGCCCGGCCGGGGGCGGCCTCCGACACGGTGCACGTGGTGGTCCAGCGGTGCCGGCCGTTGGCGTTGTCGCCCTTGAACACCGACCCCGTGCGGGCCGAATCGCCGCTGACCCAACGCATGGCGGTGGTTTCCTCGGCGAGTTCGGCCAGCACCGGCAGATCGGTGAGCAGCGCGTAGACCGTCTCCGGTGTGGCGCTGACCGTGATGTCGGTCGACAGGGTCGGCGGGGTGGTGGACGTCATGGCCGTCTCCCCAGAACCGACCCGAAGGCCTTCTCGACCAAACGGGTGTCCCCGTACTCACGCAGCGCGGTGATCTGTCCGTCGCGGGTCTCGAAGATGAACACCGTCGGGGTGTTGTAGCGGACCCCGGCTTTGGTGACACCGTCGGGCTGCGCCTCGATCACCACGTTCTCGCCCTCGTTGGTGCAGCTGATCAGGTCGAAATCCAACCGCACCAACTGGCGGAGTTGCTCGGCAATCTGCCGCAGTTCCGTCTTGTCGCAGGTCCGCATGATCGTGTTGCTCCAGTACGTGAAGTCGTCCGCGAGCAGCGCGAACCCCTCGTCGAGGTCGCCGTCCTCGCTGAGATTCTGCAGGAACATCCACGCGAGTTCGGCCTGCGGATCGTCGAACGGCGTGGTCACAATCGGTAATCCTGGTGGTTGGCACCCGCACCGTCAACGCACCGGGCCGTGCGGCGGGATAGTTTGGCCGGATAGGACACAGCGAACCGATCGACCGGACGGTCTCCTTCCCGGGTCCCGTCAGCTACGGCGCGACCCTGGCCCCGTGGCGGCGGGGGGCGGGGGACCCGACCTTCCAGATCACCCCCGACGGCGCGATCTGGCGCACCAGCCTGCTCGCCTCCGGACCCGTGACCGCCCGCATCGTCCGCGCCGGACCTACGGCCGTCGACACCCGGATGTGGGGCCCGGGGGCCGTCGAGTTCGCCGACGCGCTGCCGGCTCTGCTGGGCCTGCACGACGAGTGGGCGGACTTCCAGCCCGAGGAGCCGACGGTCGCCGCCGCGGCCCGGGGCGCCGCACACCTGCGGCTGGGCCGGTCGGGCCGAGTGTTCGAGGCCCTGGTCCCCGCGATCATCGAGCAGCGCGTCCCCGGGGCCGACGCGTTCCGGGCGTGGCGGACGCTGGTGAACCGGTTCGGCGGGCCGGCGCCGGGTCCGGCACCCGCGCGGATGCGGGTGTTCCCGCCCGCCGAGGTCTGGCGGACCATCCCGTCGTGGGAATACCACCGGGCCAACGTCGACCCGGGCCGGGCCCGGACCGTCTTCCTGGCCGCCGGCCGCGCCGACGCCCTCGAACGACTGGTGTCCCGCCCGGCCGAGGCCGCCCGGACCGCGCTGATGTCCCTGCCCGGGGTCGGGGTGTGGACCGCCGCCGAGGTGGCGCAACGGGCGTTCGGTGACGCCGATGCGCTGTCGGTCGGCGACTATCACGTGTCCAAGATGGTGGGCTGGACGCTGGTCGGGCGTCCGCTGGACGACGCCGGAATGATCGAACTGCTCGAACCGATGCGGCCGCACCGGCACCGGGTGGTTCGGCTCCTCGAGCTCAGTGGCCTTGCCGCGGCCAGAGGCGCACCGCGTCGCGGTGCGCGGCTTCCGGTGCAGAACATCCACGCGCTGTAGTCCGGGTTTGCATCTGCGGGCACCGGGTATGCGAGCGCCATGGCGACAAATCAATTCACCATTCCCGGATTGACCGACAAGCAGGGCGCCCAGGTGGCCGAACTGTTGCAGCGGTCGTTGAGCACCTACAACGACCTGCACCTCACCCTCAAACATGTGCACTGGAATGTGGTGGGTCCGAACTTCATCGGAGTGCACGAGATGATCGACCCGCAGGTCGAACTGGTCCGTGGCTACGCCGACGAGGTCGCGGAACGCATTGCCACCCTTGGTTTTTCACCGCAGGGAACTCCCGGTTCGATCATCCGCGACCGCGACTGGGACGACTACTCGGTGGGCCGGGACACCGTTCAGGCCCACCTGGCGGCGCTGGATCTGGTCTACAACGGTGTCATCGAGGACGTCCGCAAGGCCATCACGGAGACCGATGAGCTCGACCCCGTCACGCAGGACATCCTGATCGGGCACGCCTCCGAACTGGAGAAGTTCCAATGGTTCGTCCGGGCGCACCTGGAGAACTCCGGTGGCCGGCTGGCCCACGAGGGCAAGAAGACCGAGAAGGCCGCGGCCGGCAAGGCACGCTGACCCTGACCTGTCCGGACCCACGCACCGCGCGCCCCGTCAACGGTCGACGGGGCGCGCGGTCGCGGGTGTCAGTCCGCGACCAGCTCGTCGAGCAGGTCGTCGCGGACCGGTCGATCGGCAAGCTCCTCGGCGCGGCCGAACAGCAACGGGTAGGCGATGCCGGCGATCGCAGCCCCGACCAGGGGTGCCAGCCAGAACGCCCACAGCTGGGCCGGGGCGCCGTCACCGTTGAAGAACGCGACGGCGGTGCTGCGGGCCGGGTTCACCGACGTGTTGGAGATCGGGATGGAGATCAGGTGGATCAGCGTCAGGGTCAGGCCGATCGCCAACCCGGCGAAGCCCTTTGGCGCCCGATCGTCGGTGGCACCGAGGATCACCAGCAGGAATACGGCCGTCAGGACGATCTCGGCGATGAGCACCGCGGCCAGGGAGTAGCCGCCGGGTGAGTGCGCACCGAACCCGTTGGCCGCCATGTGGCCGGTTGCCTCGAATCCCGATTTGCCGCTGGCAATGAGATAGATGACCGCGCCGCCGATCAGGCCGCCGACCACCTGCGCAATCCAGTAGACCGGCAGCACTTTCCATTCCACGCGGCCGGCGATGGCCGCACCCAGGGTGACGGCAGGGTTGAAGTGGCCGCCGGAGATGACGCCGAAGGCATAGACGCCGGTGAGCACGGTGAGGCCGAAAGCCAGTGCGACACCGAGGAATCCGATGCCCAGATGGACGCCGTCCCCGGACATGAATCCGGCGGCGAACACAGCGCTGCCGCAACCACCGAGGACCAGCCAGAACGTGCCGATCGTCTCCGCGGACAACCGGTGGAACATGGTGGGACGTTGCATGTCGTCGACCTTTCGCCGGAAAATAGTTTGCTATTCACCGTGACACGCCCTCAGCATCAGAACAGCCGTTGAGAGCAAACCGTCTCCACCGGTTTGCTATCTCGTTACACGTCGGACGGCTCCCTTCCCCGCGAGTGTGCGCGTCGGTCCGCCGACACGCCGCGCTGGACGTGCTTTTGTGCACGTTCGCCGATCCTGTTGTCAGCAGATGCGGTGCTGTACTTCGCCGATTTCGTCGAGAACGAGCCGCAGGCTGTCGCCGGGCCGCAACCAGTTTCCGGTCTCCATGCCCGAACCGCCGGGCAGGGTGCCGAGCCCGATCAGCTCACCGGGCAGGAGTTGCTCGTCACGCGATGCGTGCGCCAGGACGTCGCCGACCGACCATTGCAGCCCGGCGCTGTCGACTGTGCTGACGGTCTTGCCGTTGATCTGGACCGAGCCGGTCAGCCGATCGATGCGGGGCAGCACCTCGTCGGCAGTGACCGCGGTGGCCGACATCGACGAGCAGAAATGCTTGGACTTCTGCGGTCCCAGACCGGAGGTCATCTCGGCGCGTTGCACGTCGCGCGCGCTGAAGTCGTTGAGCAGGACGAAGGCGCCGACTGCGTCGAGGGCCTCCGCCGGCGACGCGTTCGTCAGCGGGGCGCGCAGGACGAAGGCGAGCTCCAGCTCGAAGTCCAGGCCGCGCGAATAGGACGGGAAGGCCACCGGAGTGCCGGTGGGGACGATGGTCATGGCGTTCGACATGTAGTAGATGGGCTGCCGGTAGAACAGCTTCTTCGGCTTGAACGCCGGAAACGTTGTCCGGGTGAGCGTTTCGAATGTCGACGTCACCAGATGACTGGCCGAGTGGAACCGGCGGATCATGCCGCGGGCGGCGTCGATGTTGTGCCGCTCCGAGAGCATGAAGTCCCGGAACGACAACGGCTGGAACGGCAACAGCGCGTCCGTGTGCTGCAGGTGCCGGTCGGCCGTCGCGAGTTCCCACTCACCGGTGAACGGCGACGGGGCCAGTGGCGAGGGCTCGGTGAGCTCACGCCACTGACCGTCGGCGAGGTACTCGGTGCGCAGCCCGGAGCTGGTGCGTACCCGGCGCAGTTTCAGGCGTCGAGATCCTGCTCGACCAGCGCGGCGATCTGGTCCAGGACAGCGGGATCGTCGGACTCCACCGTGACCTGGGCGCCGTTGCCGGCCCCGAGGGTCATGATCATCAGCGCCGAGCCGGCGTCCACCGGTTCGCCGCCGTCCACGGAGAGTGTGACGTTGGCCCCGGAGTTGACGACGGCCTCGGAGATGACAGCGGCTGGGCGGGCGTGCAGGCCGACGGCCGATCCGACGGTGACGATCTTGCTGGGCATGTGGATGTGCTCCTTATCTGCGTGACGTCGAGATCGACGTTGTGCACGGTTGTACTCGAACGAAGTCGCCCATACGTGCGTTCGGGCGACTCTACGCGGTGGCGGTTGCCGGTGTGGCGAGCTCGGCGTCGGACTTTCCGGTGAACTGTTTGGCGGCGACGACGCAGATCGCGCCGACGACGGTGCCGGCGGCCAGTGCCGCCAGGAACCACAGCAGGTTGCCGATCGCGAAGAACACGAAGATGCCGCCGTGCGGCGCACGCAGGGTCACGTCGAACGCCATGACCAGCGCACCGGTGACGGCGCCGCCGGCCATCATCGACGGGATCACCCGCAGCGGGTCGGCCGCCGCGAACGGGATGGCACCCTCGGAGATGAACGAAGCACCGAGAAGCCATGCCGCCCGACCATTTTCGCGTTCCGGCTCGCTGAACAAGCCGGGACGCACCGTGGTGGCCAGCGCCATTGCCAGGGGCGGCACCATGCCGGCCGCCATGACCGCCGCCATGATGCGCAGCGACGCGATATCGGTGGTCGAGAGGCCGGCCACGGCGAATGCGTAGGCCGCCTTGTTCACCGGGCCGCCGAGGTCGAAGCACATCATCAGGCCCAGGATGACGCCCAACAGGATCACCGAGCCGCCCGTCATTCCGTTGAGCCAATTGGTCAGCCCGGTGGTGATCGCGGCCAGCGGGCGGCCCAGCAGCAGGAACATCAGCAGACCCACGATGAGGGAGGCTCCGAGCGGGATGATCACCACCGGCATCAGTCCTCGGAACCATTGCGGCACCGACCATTTACTGATCCACAGGGCGGCGAATCCGGCGATCAGACCGCCCACGATGCCGCCGATGAAGCCGCCGCCGACGAACACCGCCACCGCGCCGGCGGTGAAGCCGGGGGCGATACCGGGCCGGTCGGCGATGGCGAACGAGATGTAGCCGGCCAGCGCCGGCACCAGGAAGCCGAAGGCCAGTCCGCCGAGGCTGAACAGCACCGCCCCGAGATACTGGGTGAACCCACCGGGTGGCAGGTTGGTCAGCGTATTCGTGGTGGCGATGATGTGCGCCAGCGAATCGGTCTTGCCCTCGGGCTTGTTGGCGATGTCATAGCCGGCGAACAGAAAGCCCAGGGCGATCAATAGACCGCCGGCGGCCACGAACGGGATCATGTAGCTCACGCCGGTGAGCAGGATCTGCCGGATCCGGGTGCCCCAGCCGACGTCGGACGAACCCTCCGTGGCCGCGCTCTCCGCGGCGGAGCCCTCGACACGGGCTGCATTCGGATTACCAGCTGCCGCAACGGCTTCGGCGATCATCGTGTCCGGCTCGTTGATGGCGCGCTTGACCCCCGAGGCGATGACGGGCTTGCCGGCGAACCGGCCGCGGTCCTTGACGCCGACGTCGGTGGCGAAGATGACGGCGTCGGCGCCGGCGATGGTGGCCGGCGCCACCGGGGTGCTGCCCGAGGAGCCCTGCGTTTCCACGATCAGGTTCACCCCGGCTCGCTCGGCGGCCAGTTTCAGCGCGTCGGCGGCCATGTAGGTGTGCGCGATCCCGGTGGGGCAGGCGGTGATCGCCACGATCGACTTCTGTTGGGGCGCAGCGGCCGGTGGCGCGGCGGCGGCCGCGGGTGCGGCCGGGGCCGGATTGACCACACCGTCGACCAGGGCGACCACCTCATCCTTGGACGAGGCCGCCCGCAGCGACTGCACGAACTCGGGGCGCACCAGCGCGCGGGCGAGGCTGGACAGTAACTTCATGTGCTCGGCGCCGCCGGAATCCGGTGCGGCGATCAGGAACACCAGGTCGGCCGGGCCGTCAGGGGCGCCGAAGTCGACGGGTGGACTGAGCCGGGCGAAACCGATGGTGGGCGTGTCGACGTAGGGGGAGCGGCAGTGCGGAATGGCGATGCCACCGGGCAGGCCCGTGGCCGACTGGCCCTCCCGCGTCATCGCCGCGCCAGTCAGCCCGGCGGCGTCGGTGGAGCGCCCGGCACCGGCGAGAGTGGTTGCCAGACGGCCGATCACGGCCTCCTTGTCGGCTCCGGCGTCGACGTCGAGCAGCACCAGATCGGATGTCGTCACGGACGGGGTCGGATTGGTCATATCGACTACTTTCGTCGGATCGGCGGGTGGGGTTTCAGTGGGTGTTGGGGGACGAGACCACGGACGTGACGCGGACGGCGTCGAGGTTCAGTTCGGCCGGTGACGGCAGCGCCGAGCCGGGCAGGGCCGCGGCGGCGCTGCCGTAGCCGACGGCCATCCGCAGTCGGTCGGCGGCGTCGCACCCGACCACGTCGGCGCGCAGGAATCCGGCCAGCGACGAGTCGCCGGCGCCGACGGTGCTGCGGGGGGTGATCGGCGGCGGTGCGGCGATCCAGGCGCCGTCGGCGTCGACCAGCACGGCGCCCGCGGCGCCCAGGGTGGCCAGGACCGCGCCGACGCCGCGGCCGATCAGCTCACGCGCCGCCGCGATCACCGGTGCCGGATCCCCGTGCTGCACCGAGGATTCGAGTTCCTCGGCGGACCGGCCCGACAGCCCGGCCAGCTCCTCCGAGTTGGGCTTGATCAGATCCGGGGCGGCGCGGTCGAACCCGGCGGCCAGCGCAGCCAGCGGAGCGTCGGAGGTGTCCACAGCCACTCGGCAGTCCAGCCCGCGCAGCCGCGCGACCACGTCCGCGTACCAGCCGTCGGGAACACCGGGCGGCAGCGATCCGGACAACACCACCCAGCTCGCGGTGGCGGCACGGTCCAGCACGGCGGCCGTCAGCGCGTCGAGTTCGGCCGCATCGAGGCGGGCGCCGGGCTCGTTGAGTTTGGTGGTGGTGCCGTCGGGCTCGGTGATCGCCAGGTTGGTGCGGACGGTGCCCCGCACGGCGACGTGCGCGGCCGGGACGTCGGCGCCGGACAGCAGCGTCAGGAACGGGTCGGCGGCTGCGGCGGGCAGTATCGCGATCGCGTCCACCCCGGCCAGCGTCAGCGCGCGGGCCACATTGACGCCCTTGCCGCCGGGTTCGCTGGACACCGACGACACCCGGTGTACCGCACCGCGGGTCAGCGCCGACGACAGCGTCACGGTGCGGTCGGTGCTCGGATTGGGCGTGACGGTGACGATCACGACGGATCCTGACCGGCCGGAGCGAGCATCACGTCGACTCCGTTCGCGCCGAGCTCGGCTCGGTCGGCCTCGGGTATCCCGGTGTCGGTGACCAACGTGTCGACCTTGGAGATGGGGGCGAAGCTCACGAACTCCTCCTGTCCGATCTTTGATGAATCAGCCACGGCAACAACATAATTCGCACAATCGACCATTGCCCGCTTGACGGCGGCCTCCTCGCTGTCCGGTGTCGACAGGCCGTGCCGGACGGTGATTCCGTTGGTTCCGATGAAGGCGACGTCCACCCGCATGGTGTCCAGCGCCCGCAGGGTCTGTTCCCCGACGGCGGCCTGCGTGAGCCCACGTACCCGGCCGCCGAGGAGTTGGAGGTTGACCGCGGGCAGTGTCGAGACCCGCGCGGCGATGGGCACGGAGTTGGTGACGACGGTCAGCTCACGATCGGTGGGCAGCAGCGCCGCCACCCGGGCGGTGGTGGTTCCGGCGTCGAACAGCACGCTGCAGCCGCTGAGGGGAAAGAAGTCCGCGGCGGCGCGGGCAATGGCGTCCTTGTGCGCGGTGTGAGTGGCGTCCCGTTCGACCACGCCGGTCTCGACGACGTGCAGTGACCGGACGGGAACCGCGCCGCCGTGGACGCGGCGCAGTAGGCCGGCGCGGTCGAGGATGGCCAGATCGCGGCGGACGGTCTCGGTGGTCACCGAATAGGCCTCGGCCAGTTCGGCGACGGAGGCACGTCCATGGGAGAGCACCAGGGCGGCGATGGCCTGCTGGCGTTCCTCCGGGTACAAAGCCTGCTCCAGTATTCGTTGGTATTCGTGTGGGTTTCCACGTTCCGTTGTGTTGCTTTGTGTTGTTTTACGCTTAGACATGTGGTGTTGTCAAGGAATTTGTGTAACCTGCTTCACATGACCACCACCTCTGCGCCCGCATCACATGCCAGCAGCCCCGGTTCCGTCCTGACCGGGGTTCCGGTCGTCCCCGGCGTCGCATACGGGCCGGTGATCCGGCCCGGACGGCACCCGGTGCTCGACACCGCTGCGTCGGCCCCGGATGTCGCCGAGGGTGACCGGGATGCCGAGGTGGCGCGCTTCCAATCCGCGGCCACCGCCGTCGCCGACCGCCTGCGCGAGCGCGCCGCGCATTCCACCGGCTCGGCCGCGGAGGTCCTGGCCGCCACCGCTCAGCTGGCCCAGGACCGCGCCTGGCTGGGCGAGAGCGAGAAGCGGATCAAGGCGGGCACTCCGGCGGTCCGGGCGACGGCCGAGGCGGTGGCCAAGTTCGCCGAGATGTTCACCAAGATGGGCGGACTGATGGCCGAGCGGGTCACCGATCTGCAGGACATCCGCGATCGCGTCATCGCCGAGTTGTCGGGGTTGCCCGAACCGGGCGTCCCGACGCCGGATGTGCCGTCCATCCTGTGCGCCGAGGACCTCGCGCCCGCCGACACCGCCGGCCTGGATCCGACGCTCATCATCGGGCTGGCCACCACGCTCGGCGGTCCCACCAGCCACACGGCGATCATCGCGCGCCAGCTGGCCATCCCGTGCGTTGTGGCCACGCCCGGGCTCGACGACGTCGCCGCCGGCGAGCTGGTCCTGATCGACGGCGTCCGGGGCACCATCGAGATCGCGCCGGACGCCGCCGCTGCCACCTCGGCGGTGGAGGCCGCTGCACGCGCAGCCGCGGCCGCGGCGAACTGGTCGGGTCCTGGCGCCACCAAAGACGGTGCGGCGGTACAGATTCTGGCCAACGTGCAGGACGGTGCGGCGGCGCGGGTGGCCGCGCAGGCACCTGTCGAGGGCGTCGGCCTGTTCCGGACCGAACTCTGCTTCCTCAACCGTGAGACCGAGCCGTCCGTCGAGGAGCAGGCGCAGATCTACGCCGAGGTGCTCGAACCGTTCGTCGGCCGCAAGGTCGTGGTGCGCACCCTGGACGCCGGATCGGACAAACCGCTGAAGTTCGCCAACAGCCCCGACGAGGCCAACCCGGCGCTGGGGGTTCGCGGGATCCGGACGTCGTTCGACAATCCGGGGCTGATCGAGCATCAGCTCGCCGGGATCGCGGCCGCCGCCGAACGGACCGGCGTCACGCCGTGGGTGATGGCGCCGATGATCGCCACCCCCGAGGAGGCGCGCGACTTCGCCGCGAAGGTGCGGGCACATCACCTGAGCCCCGGGGTGATGATCGAGGTCCCCGCGGCCGCGCTGCTGGCCGACCGCATCCTCGAACAGGTCGACTTCGTCTCGATCGGCACCAACGACCTGGCGCAGTACACGATGGCCGCCGACCGGATGTCGGCGGAGTTGGCCACCCTGACCGATCCCTGGCAGCCCGCCGTGCTCACCCTGATCGGGATCACCGGCCGGGCGGGTGGGGCCGCGGGCAAGCCGGTCGGTGTGTGCGGCGAGGCGGCCGCCGATCCGCTGCTGGCCTGCGTGCTCGTCGGGCTCGGCGTGACGTCGTTGTCGGCGGCCTCGGCGGCGGTCACCGCGGTGGGCGCCAAGGTGGCCTCGGTGAGCGCCGATCAGTGCCGCGAGGCGGCCGAGGCGGTCCTGAAGACCACCAGCAGCGGTCAGGCCAGGGCCGCCGCGCTGGCCATCCTGGGTTAGGGAATAATCGGACTGCGGTCCGGTTTAACCGGGTAACCCTTGAAGGAGGTACCCAAATGCCCGCCATCACCGTGGACACCCGAACCGCTCTGACCCTGCCCCGTCTGTCTGCGCCGGCGCCGACGGACACCGAACGACCCGTGCGATCGGTCACCACCGGCCCGCGCGGCCACGAGGGGGAAGGCTTCCCCGTGGTGCGCGCGTTCGCCGGCGTCAGCGCTGCCGCGCTGGACCCCTTCGTGCACATGGACCAGATGGGTGAGGTCGAATATCTGCCGGGCGAACCGCGCGGCACCGATTGGCATCCGCACCGCGGGTTCGAGACCGTCACGTACATGATCGACGGACGGTTCGCCCACCAGGATTCCCACGGCGGTGGCGGACTGATCACCGACGGCGCCACCCAGTGGATGACGGCCGGATCGGGCATCCTGCACATCGAGACCCCGCCGGCCGAACTGGTCGAGAGCGGTGGCACATTCCACGGCATCCAGCTGTGGGTCAACCTGCCCAGGGCGGACAAGTTCGCGGCGCCCAGGTACCAGTCGATCGAGGGTGGAGAGGTCCGCCTGCTGGCGTCGCCCGACGGCGGCGCGCTGGTGCGCGTCATCGCCGGCCAGATCGACGATCATGCCGGGCCGGGGGCCACCCACACGCCGATCACGTTGGCGCACGCCACCATCGAGCCCGGCGCGCAGCTCAACCTGCCGTGGAACCGTGAGTTCAACGCCCTGGTGTACGTCCTGTCGGGGCGGGGCTCCGTCGGCCCGGTCGGGCATCCGATCCAGCAGGGACAGTTGGCCGTGCTGGGGCCCGGTGACCGGATCACCGTCGCCGCGGAGGGCGCACAGGACTCCAATCGGCCCGCGCTCGAGGTTCTGCTGTTGGGCGGCAAGCCCATTCGCGAGCCGGTGTTCCAATACGGTCCGTTCGTGATGAACTCCAAGGCCGAGGTGATCGAGGCGATGGAGGACTTCAACGCCGGCCGGTTCGGGTCGATCCCGGCCAATGCCCTTCGGCCGCACCGGGTCCAGGGCTGATCACCCGGATCTGTTCTGCGCTGGCGGACAATCCTTCTCGCACTTCGTCGCAGTAACCGCAGAACAGATCAGGTGGGATCCGTAGCGGGGTAGAGCAACTCGAGTTCGCCGAGGTTGGCCGCCACCGTCACCAGGGGCAGTGCATCTGCGACCGGGTGCTCGGCGGCGGCCGCTTCGGCGCGTAGGGCGATCACGAAGTGTTCGGTGATGAGCACGCTGGCGATCGGGACGTTGGTCCGCCCCGACATCCGGTCGGACACAATGGCCGCGTGCGCGTCCAGCACCGTGCGGGTGTTCGGGTACGAGCCCGGACTCGGCGGTGCCGGGATGTCGGCGATCAGGTCGGCCCCCGCGCGCAATTTGGCGGCCCGGTTGGCCTTGCGCACCAGCGGTGCGCGGTGATCGGCGGCCTCCCCGCTCTCCGAAAGATATTGGCGGATAGCGTCATCCACCGTCCGCGCCGCCGTCAGCGCACGATGGCTGAGCTCCTCCACCGGGTCCGGGGACGCGCCGTGGGTGATCCGGAACACCGCGACGCGCAGGTACTCGGTACCGACCTCGAAGGCCGAGCGGATGGCCTTGGACACCGCCGCACCCGAACCGCGTGGCCACAGCAGCACGGACACCACGATGCCGACCGCACCGCCCACCAGGATGTCCTCGATGCGGACCAGCCCGACGCGCCAGCCGGTCGGATGGATGAGGTTGAACACGATCAGCACCAGCATGGTGAACGCGGCCTGGCCGGCGGTGAAGGACCAGACGTCGGGGACGAACGCGGCCAGGAACGCGACCACCGGCAGCACGCACCACAGCACCACCGGGTCGACGCCCAGTGCCTCGATGATCACGGTGCCGATCACGAAACCGGCCGTCGTCCCCGCCACCGCGCGCAACACCTTGGTTCCCGTGGTCAGTGCGCTCGACCGCAGCACCGACATCGCCGCGAGCACCACCCAGAAACCGTGCTGCACCGGGAACAGGTGGGTGGTCGCGACGGCCAGCGCCAGCCCCAACCCGGTGCGCAGACTGTTGCGGACGACCACCGCGCGGGTGGCCAGGTAGCCCGACGGAATGGCGGCGACCGCCCGGGCCTCGGACAGCACCCGGGCCGCGGCCCCCGTCTCGGGCAGATCGCGCCCCAGGACGCGATGCAGTACCGGGCGTGCATCGGCGGCCGCCGCGCCGGCGATGACGCGCCCGGTGATGGCCACCGTCGCCCCGAAGGTCCGCCGGTCGAGCAGTCGTTGCCCAACGGCCAGGGCGGCGGCGTCGTCGGGTTCGCCGAGCAGCTCCGCAATGTCCTCGCGGTAGCGGCCCTGGGCCACCGCCCGCAGTTCGGTCAGCGCCGCGTCGAGTTCGGCCCGGTCGGGTGCGCGGTCGGCGACCCGGGCCACCCGCAGCAGCCGGGCGCACGCCGTCAGCACGCGCACGGCCGGATCCCGCATCACACCGAGGCGATCGGCGGTCTGATCGGTCACCCGGTCGCACAGCCAACCCAGATCGTCGACGACGCGCACCAGGGCGCGGCTGCCCGCAGTCAGGCCCACGGGTCGGTACTCGCTGTTCACGTAGTTGGCGAACAGTGCATTCATCGCGGAGTTGACCTCCCTGGCGCTGGACCGGCCCAGCAGCCGATGGGCCAGCACCTGACAGACCTGGGCCGCGTGCCGGCGCAGGTCGTCGTGATGGCGCGGCGGGAGCAGGAACAGCGCGGCCGGCACCGCGATGACGACCGCGATGCTCCACCCCAGAAGGCGTTCCGGAATGGGGCCGGGCGGTGTACACACCGTCAGGACGAACGGCATCAAGGTGGCACGCCGCGCCGCGGCCACCGCGGTGCTGAGCACTCCGGCGAAGGTGACGCCGACGCCGAGGACGAACATCGTCGTCACGGCCAGCCACGGGATGGGTGAGATCAGCGTGCCCAGCACGATCAGCCCGCCACCGACCACCGCAAGACCGGCGTAGGCGACGGCCCGGCCGCTGCGATTACCCGGGAAGTCGACGACGATCAACAGTGCGATCGAACCGAAGATCGAGAACAGCGGAGTCTGGCCGGTGCCGAACAGCAGGCCGATGCCGGCGGCGACCGGAAGGGTGATGGCGGCCCGGGCGGCGCGGCGCACCGCGTCCAGCTCGGGGTCCTTGGTCTCCAGCCAATCCAGCAGGCGGCGGGCAGCTCCGGTCACGGTGGCACCGTTATCGCCGCCGCGCGGACGTCATTTCGGGGGCGCGGAGGAGAACCGGCCCGAGTCCAGCGCGTCGAGCAGCTGGGTGACCATCCAGGCCAGCCCGGTCGGGTCCGGCGGCCGGGTGGACTGTTCGTAGCCGACCAGCACGTACAGCGACCACGCCGCGAAGAGCTCGGCCTGCCGCTCATCACGCAGGATCTCCAGAGCGGACTCCCGCAGGATCTCGAAGCGCAGTTCGTCCACCTCGACCTGGACGGCCCGCACCTTTGGGTCCAGCGCGCTCCATACCCGCACGGCTGCCTCGGCTCCGTGGGGCAGCGCCTTGCCGATGTCGAAGATCGCGTCGATCCGCCGGCGCGGGTCCGTCATGGTGCGCAGGTGCGCGACGCGCACCCGGGTGGCCGCCGGCAGCCACTGCTCGACGAGCTCGCCGGTATACGCGGACCAGCTGGGGAAATAGTGATAGAAGGAGCCGCTGGTGACGCCGAGCCGGCGGCAGACCTCGGCGAGTTTCAGGCCGGCGTAGCCGCGGTCGGCGAGCACGTCGAGACCCGTCTCGAAGTACGCCTCCCGGCTCGCCACCGTCACCATGGCAGCAACCATAATTCCGCCGGCCGACGGCGGGCCGGACGGGGTGTGGAATGGCCCGTCATGGCACACTCGTGGGGTGCCGCAAACCGGGAAACGTGGACCTGGCC
The DNA here is from genome assembly GCF_046330795.1 of Mycobacterium sp. Classification (GTDB taxonomy): domain Bacteria; phylum Actinomycetota; class Actinomycetes; order Mycobacteriales; family Mycobacteriaceae; genus Mycobacterium. The sequence goes on from NZ_JAXLSA010000005.1 coordinate 150,169, forward strand.
GCCCCCCAGCAGCGCAGGCCGCAGACACCCGGGAACGAATCCTGCGGGCGGCGTGCGAGGTTTTCACCGAGCTGGGCTACGACGCGGCCACCTTCCAGGCCGTCGCGTCCCGGTCGGATCTGACCCGGCCCGCGATCAACCACTACTTCTCCAGCAAGAAGGTCCTCTACAACGCGGTCCTCGACCAGATGAACGCGCGACTGCTCGCCGCCGCGGCGACGCGGGCGCAGTCCGGGCACACCCTGGTCGATCGCCTCACGATGTTCATCGAGGCCGCCATCGAGGCGGACGAAGAGAATCAGTCGGCGGCCGGTTTCCTGTCCACCGCGGTTCTGGAGGGTCAACGCCACCCCGGGCTGACAACTCCGGAGAAGGACCCGCTGGAGCTGTTGCGGCAGATCCTCAAGTGGGCCGTCGCCGAGTCCGTCGCATCCGGTGAGCTGCCCGCGGCCGCGGACACCACGGGGCTGGTCGATCTCCTGTTGTCGATGGTGTGGGGAATGGGCTTCTTCGCCGGCTTCGTCGGGGGGCACGAGGAGCTGCGGCACATGACCGTGCAGATCCGGCTGCTGTTCGAACACCGGCTCACGGAGTCAGCTCCCGAGCAGTCGTGAGGAGTCACCGATGAGCGGTCGGCGCACCGACGACGACAGCTGGGATATCGCCACCAGCGTGGGATCGACCGCCGCCCTGGTGGCGGCGGCCCGGGCGGCCGACACCGAGCTGCCCGAGCCACTGATCCGGGACCCGTATGCGCGCATGCTGGTCGAGCGTGCGGGAACCGGCGTCTGGACGCACATGCTCGACGGGTCGGTCATCGACCAGTTGCGCGACCTCGACCCGGAGATCGCCCGCATGTTCACCCACATGCGCAACTACCAGGCGGTGCGGACACACTTCTTCGACGCGTACTACGCCGCGGCCGCCGCCGCCGGTATCCGGCAGGTGGTGATCCTCGCGTCGGGACTGGACTCGCGTGCCTACCGGCTCGAATGGCCGTCGGACACGGTCGTTTACGAAATCGATCAGCCGAAGGTGCTGGAGTACAAGGCCGAGACGCTGACGGCCAACGGCGTGCGACCCAATGTGACGCGCCGCGAGGTGGCCGTCGACCTTCGCTCCGACTGGCCGGCCGCGCTGCGGGCAGCGAGATTCGATCCGGGCGTGCCCACCGCGTGGTTGGCCGAGGGTCTGCTGATGTATCTGCCCGCCGACGCCCAGGATCGGCTCTTCGAGAACGTCACCGACCTCAGTGCTCCCGGCAGCCGCATCGCGGTGGAGACGGCGCCGACGCGGGCCGAGGACCGTCGTGAGGCGATGCGCCAACGGTTCATCCGGGTGGCCGAGCACTTCGAGCACGAGCAGCCCCTCCAGTTCGGCGATCTGTTCTACAACGATCCGGCCCGGGCCGATCCGGCGGTCTGGTTGGAACAGGCCGGATGGACGGTCGACGCACTTCCCGCCGCCGACGAGATGCGGCGTCTGGACCGATGGCTGGACATGCCCGGCGCGGACGACCCCGACGCGTGGTCTTCGTTCGTCGTCGCCGAACGCTGACCGGCGGGTTCGGCGAGCGGCGTGGTTCCGCGAGCACGAGGCCCGCCGAACGCTACCGGCGGGTTCGGCGAGCGGCGTGGTTCCGCGAGCACGAGGCCCGCCGAACGCTACTGACGGACCCGCTACCTGCGAACCTATCGGGCCAACCGGGCGGTTGGTTACTATGCGGGGGACTTGGCTGCCGCTGGAAGGACGCACGATGACCACCGATTCGATCGACACTGCCGCACCGTCGCAGCCGCGGAGCATTCCGGACGTGGTGGCCGGCGTCCGCCGGACCTTCGCCGCCGGACGTACCCGGCCCGTGGAATGGCGGCGTGCGCAGTTGACGGCGCTCTCGAAGATGATGAGCGAGAACGAAACCCGCATCGCCGAGGCGCTGGCCACCGATCTGGGGCGCAAGCCGTTCGAGGCGTGGCTGGCCGACGTCGCCAGCGTCGTCGCCGAGGCCGACGACGCCGCCAAGAACGTCGGCAAGTGGACCAAGCGCAAGCACCGACTGCTCGAACGCTCGCAGCTGCCCGGCCGCGCGTGGATCGAATACGAGCCGTACGGCACGGTCCTGATCATCGGCGCCTGGAACTTTCCCTTCGCGCTGACGCTGGGCCCGCTCGTCGGCGCCCTCGCCGCCGGCAACGCCGTGGTGCTCAAGCCGTCGGAACTGGCGCCCGCGAGCTCCGCGATGATGGCCGAACTCGTTGCGCGCTACCTGGACCGGGACGCGATCGCCGTGGTCGAGGGCGACGGCGCGGTCAGCCAGGAGCTGATCGCCCAGGGCTTCGACAAGCTGTGCTTCACCGGCGGCACCGAGATCGGCCGGCGGGTTTACGAGGCCGCCGCGCCGCACCTGACCCCGGTCACCCTGGAGTTGGGCGGCAAGAGCCCAGTGATCGTGGCCTCCGACGCCGATATCGAGGTCGCGGCCAAGCGCATCGCGTGGACCAAGCTGATCAACTCCGGCCAGATCTGCATCGCCCCGGACTACGTGCTGGCCGACAAGTCGGTGAGCGACAAGCTGGTGGCCGAGATCCGGAAGTCCATCGAGCACTTCCGCTCGCAGGACACCGGCGGCATGCGAATCGTCAACGAACGGCACTTCAACCGGCTGACCGCGGCCATCGCCGCCACCAAGGGCACCGTGGCGCTCGGCGGCGGATCGGACGCGGCCACCCTGACCATCGAGCCGACCGTCGTGGTGGACCCCGACCCGGCCGAGCCGCTGATGACCGACGAGATCTTCGGGCCGATCCTGCCGATCCTGACGGTGGCCAACCTCGAGGAAGCCGTCGACTACGTCAACTCCCGGCCCAAGCCGCTGGCGGCCTACTTGTTCACCAAGGCCAAGGCCACCCGGGAACGCGTCATCACCGGAGTGCCGGCCGGCGGGATGATGGTCAACCAGCTGCTCTTCCAGTTCGCCACGGCCAAGCTGCCATTCGGCGGGGTCGGCCCGTCGGGTATCGGCGCCTATCACGGCCGGTTCGGCTTCGAGGAGTTCAGCCACCGCAAGTCGGTGCTGACCAAGCCGACCCGACCCGACCTCGGTGCCATGATCTACCCCCCGTATACAGAGAAGGCGTGGAAACTGGCGCGCAAGATCTTCTGAGTCGCACATCGTTGAAAGGAACCAGCTAGATGCCCGGAGTGCAGGATCGTGTCGTCATCGTCACCGGTGCGGGTGGCGGTCTGGGGCGTGAGTACGCCCTGACCCTGGCCAAGGAGGGCGCCTGCGTCGTGGTCAACGACCTCGGCGGCGCGCGCGACGGCACCGGCGCCGGACACAACATGGCCGATCATGTGGTCGCCGAGATCAAGGAAGCCGGCGGTCGGGCCGTGGCCAACTACGACTCGGTGGCCGAGACCGCGGGTGCGGAGAACATCGTCAAGACCGCCCTCGACGAGTTCGGCAAGGTCGACGGTGTGGTTTCCAACGCGGGCATCCTGCGCGACGGCACCTTCCACAAGATGACCCCGGAGAGCTGGGACGCCGTGCTCAAGGTGCACCTGTACGGCGGCTTCAACGTGATCCGCGCCGCCTGGCCGCACTTCCGCGAGCAGAGCTTCGGCCGCGTGGTGGTGGCCACCTCGACCAGCGGCCTGTTCGGCAACTTCGGTCAGGCCAACTACGGTGCGGCCAAGCTGGGCCTGGTCGGCCTGATCAACACGCTGGCCCAGGAGGGCGCCAAGTACAACATCAAGGCCAACGCGCTGGCGCCGATCGCGGCCACCCGGATGACCGAGGACATCCTGCCGCCCGAGGTGCTGAAGAACCTGACCCCGGAGTTCGTGGCGCCGGTGATGGCCTACCTGTGCACCGAGGAGGTGCCCGACACCGGCTCGGTGTTCATCGTCGGCGGCGGCAAGGTGCAGCGCACCGCGCTGTTCCAGAACGAGGGCGTCACCTTCACCGCACCGCCGTCGGTCGACGACGTCGCGGACCGCTGGTCGGAGATCGACGACCTGTCGGCCGCCAAGCAGGCCACCTTCAATCTTCGCTGACTCTCATGAAAGCCTGTGTCGTACAGGAACTCTCGGGGCCGTCGGGCATGTCCTACATGGACGTGCCCGACGTCACTCCGGGCCCGGAGTCGGTGCTCGTCGACGTCCGGGCGGCCGGGGTGTGCTTTCCCGACCTGCTGCTGAGCAAGGGTGAGTACCAGCTGAGGCTGCCGCCACCGTTCATCCCCGGCATGGAGGTGGCCGGTGTGGTGGCTGCCGCTCCCGATGGCTCGGGATTGGCTGTGGGACAACGGGTCTGCGCCTCGGTGCTGGGCGGTTACGCCGAACAGGTGGTCGCGCCCGTCGCCAACGTCAAACCCAGCCCGGCCGAACTCGACGATGCCGAGGCGGTTTCGCTGCTGGTCAACTACCACACCATGTACTTCGCGTTCGAACGCCGGGCGGCGCTGCGGCCCGGCGAGACCGTGCTGGTGCTCGGCGCCGCCGGCGGCATCGGCGCAGCCGCCATCCAGGTGGCCAGGGCAATGGGTGCCAGGGCGATTGCCGTCGTACATCGTTCGGCGGCAACGGAATTCGTCGCCGGGCTGGGTCCCGATGCGGTCATCCCGCTGTCCGACGGCTGGGCCCAGGCGGTGCGCGACGCCACCGGTGGCCGCGGCGTCGATGTGGTGGTGGATCCGATCGGCGGCCCCGCCTTCGACGACGCGATCCGGGTGCTGGCCACTGACGGGCGGCTGCTGGTCATCGGCTTCGCCGCCGGCGCGATCCCGACCGTGAAGGTCAACCGGCTGCTGCTGCGCAACGTGGGCGTCCTCGGCGTGGGATACGGCGAGTACATCAACCGGGATCCCGCCGCCGGCGTGGAGTTCACCGAGGGGTTGGCGCGATTGGTGGCCGCCGGACTGAAACCGCCTCCGCCGGTGCGCTTTCCGCTGTCCGACGGCTCGGCGGCACTGCAGCTGCTCGACGACGGCGGCGTCCACGGCAAGCTGGTCCTGGAGCCGTGAGCCCCCTGGCCGGCGAGTGCGCGTGAGGATCGCAGCGAAGCGAGGACCGGAGCGCGTGGGAGCCGAGCCGTGAGCCCCCTGGGCCTGGTCCTGGTAGCCCTGGCCATCGCGATCGGACTGGTCGGCATCATCGTGCCGATGCTGCCCGGTGCCCTGCTGGTGCTGGGATCGATCGGCGTGTTCGCATTCTTCGAAAGGTCCACCGTCGGCTGGGTCACCCTCGGTATCGCCGCAGCGCTGTTCGTGGCCACCGAGGTGATCAAGTACACCTGGCCGGTCAAACGCATGCGCGCCGCCGAGGTCCGGACGTCGATCCTGGTGGTGGGTGCGCTGTGCGGCGTCGTCGGATTCTTCGTCATCCCCGTCATCGGACTGCTGATCGGCTTCGTCCTCGGGGTGTTCGTCGCCGAGCTGGTCACCTGCCGCGACGCGGCACGGGCGTGGACGTCGACCGTGCATGCCCTGAAGGGGGTCGCGCTACTGGTGGGGGTGGAGTTCACCGGCGCGCTGCTGGCCGCCCTCACGTGGGCGGTCGCGGTCATCGCATCCTGACGTTCGGCTGCGCCGACCGGGCGAAAATCCCGACCGGCGCACCGGCCTGTGGTAGGAACCAAGGTGTAGCAGGTGAGCTACATCACATTCCGGCCGGTGATCCGCGTCCGGACGGGGTCAGGTCGGTGGCGGTATGGGTTCGATCGTCAGGGTCTTCACTGTTCCGCTAGCGGTCATCGGATCCGCGCTCGCGGCGTTGTGGGCGGCCGTCAACCCGGTTGTCGTCACCCTGGCGTCGGTGACCGCACTGATCATGGGCGGGACCCAGCATCCACTGGTCGGGTTCGGACCGCTTGCCGAAACCGACAGTGCCGTAGGCAATTACCTCGATCTGATCACCGACAACTACATCAACTTCACCGTTCCCGGGGGCACCACCGTCAACGACGTCGCGGTGTACACCCCCGAAGAGTTCTGGCCCGCGTACGGGACCAGAACGTTCGACGAGTCGGTGGCCATCGGCATCGCCAACCTCAGCGCATGCCTGGCCGGCGGGACCTGTCCGCGCAACGAGGCGTTCGGTACACCGTCGGCCGGCGATACCTTCGTGGTGTTCGGCTATTCACAGAGTGGCCGGATCGTCACGAACGTCAAGCGCAGCCTCATCGACGCCTACTCGAACCTGGGCTGGGACCAGGCGCCCGACGCCTCGTTCATCATCGTCGGCAACCCGGACCGCCCCAACGGCGGGCTCCTGGAAAGGTTTGCCGGACTGTGGATCCCGTTCCTGAACGTCACCTTCGACGGTGCGACGCCGACCAACAGTTGCGACACCGCCGGCTGTCACCTGCCGACCACCGATATCGCCTACCAGTACGACGGATTCGCCGACTTCCCGTCGCATCCGCTCAATCTGCTGGCCGACCTCAACGCCCTGCTGGGCATCGCGTTCAACCACGGTTCCTACCCCGACCACCCGCTGACCGACGCGGTCCCGCAGGGCACCTACGGCGACACCTCGTACTACATGATCCCGGCCACCACGCTGCCACTGCTGCAACCGATCTCCTGGCTGATGCCCGACGCACTGGTCGCGCTACTGGACGCGCCGCTGCGCACCATCATCGAGATGGGATACGACCGTTCGACCAGCCCGGGCGTGCCGGTGACCGCGCAGCTGTTCCGGTTCTCCCCGGTGCGCGACCTCATCACCATCGGCATCGCGGTGGCCACCGGGATCGACGATGCACTGTCGATGGTGTTCGGGAATCCGGACTTCCGGCCGCTGGGCACCAAACCGGCCGGGATGTACGGCGTTCCCGAGTTCAAGTGGTCGGACCTGTTCGGCGCGCCGACGCCGGTCGCGCCGGAGAAGATCGCACCTGCCGACACCGACCGCGTGGCGGCGACCGTTGCCGCCCTGTCAGCGGGTGACGGCGGAACCGCACCCGAGACTCCGGCCACCACGACGGAACCGAAGCCCACCGCCGATCCAGCGCCCACGACGGATCCGACACCTACCGCGGACCCGACGCCTTCGGAGGAGCCCACCCCGTCGCAAGACCCGGAACCCACCGAAGAGGCCACCGAAGAGTCCTCGGAAGAACCCACGCCGTCGGAGGATCCGAAGCCGTCCGAGGAACCGACGGTGGATCCCGAACCCACCGAGCCCGCCGAGGAAGACACCGCGGCGACGCACGAGCCCGCCGCCCCGAGTGCTGACAACGACGCCGGGGACGGGGCCAAGAACGTCAAGGACGCAGGCAGCTCCGACGAGCATCAGGCGGCGGCGAGCCAGCCGTCGGCGGGCGGGGATTCGGCCGACGCGAAATAGCGTAAGCGGTCAGCCGAGCAGCGCGATGCGCAGCTTGGCGACGTCCTCGTCGGTGACGCCGGCGGCCCGCAGGTAGCCGTCCACCGAGCCATGGTCGTCGGCCACGGTCGCGAGCGCCGCCTCGAGGTACTCCGGGCGCACCCCCAGAACCTCGTCGGACAACCGGGCTTCGGTGAATTCCGCTGCCTCCGAGGGCATTCCCTCGTCGAACCGGCTCGCGATCATCTCCATGATCTGGGTCCGCAGCTGCGGAATGGCGGCATTGCTCTGCAGGTAATCGGCCATCACGGCGTCGTGGTCCACCCCGGCGGCCTGCAACAGGACGGCAACGCCGAAGCCGGTGCGATCCTTGCCGGCGAAGCAGTGCGTCAGCATCGACCCGCCCCCCGCCAACAACGTCACCATGTGGCGAACGGCCATTCGCGCCCCGGGGGCCTGGGCGAACCGCCGGTACTCCTCGGTCATGTAGCGCTGTCCGGCCTCGAGAACCGATTCGTCGTCGGGCTTCTCGGTCAGCAGACGCTGGAAGGCGTGCTCGTGCGGGGAGTCGCCCTCGACCACCGCGACGATGTCCAGGAACGGCAACAGATGCACCCTGACACCGTCGGGAACCAGGTCGCCGCCGTGACGTTCGACCTCCCGCGGTGAGCGCAGGTCGGCCACGTCGGTCAGCTCGATATCCCGCAACTGGCGAAGCCCGTCGTCGTCGAGCTTGGTCAGCTCACCCGAGCGGAACAACACGCCGGGTCGCACCGCGCCACCGGTGGAGCTGCTGACGTCGCGGAAGTTCCAGCCACCGGAGAGGTCGGTCACTTCGGCACGACCGCGGCCGCCAGCGGGGTCTTCTCCCGGCCGAGTTCGGTGCGGGCGATGGTGCGCAGGTGGACCTCGTCGGGGCCGTCGAAAATGCGCATCGCACGTTGCCAGCCGTACATGCGGGCCAGCACGGTGTCATCGGAAACGCCTGCGGCGCCGTGGGTTTGGATGGCCCGATCGATGACGTTGCACGCCATCAGCGGTGCGACGGCCTTGATCTGGGACACCAGCCCGTGCGCGGCCTTGTTGCCGTGCTGATCGATGGTCCACGCGGCCTTGTGGCACAGCAGCCGGGCCTGGTCGATCTCGTTGCGGGACAACGCAACCGCGTTCTGCACCATGCCCTGCTCGGCCAGCGGCTTGCCGAACGCGATACGCGAGTTGACCCGTTCGACCATGAGCGCCAGCGCCCGCTCGGCCACCCCGATCGCACGCATGCAGTGATGAATGCGGCCCGGACCCAGCCGGGCCTGGGCGATCGCGAACCCCATGCCCTCCTCGCCCAGCAGGTTGCTCGCCGGCACGCGAACGTTGTCGTAGACGATCTCGGCGTGGCCGTGCTGGTCCTGCCAACCGAACACGCTGGTCGAGCGCTTGATGTTCACCCCAGGGGTATCGACGGGCACCAAGATCATCGACTGCTGCTGATGGCTGGCCGCGTCGGGGTTGGTACGGCCCATCACGATCAGGATCGCGCAGCGCGGATCGTTGGCGCCGGAGGTCCACCACTTGGTGCCGTTGATGATGTAGTCGTCGCCGTCGCGCACGATCTGGGTCTGGATGTTGCGCGCATCCGAGGAGGCCACCGCCGGTTCGGTCATCGAGAACGCGCTGCGGATCTCACCGGCCAGCAGCGGCTCGAGCCATTGCTTTCGCTGCTCCTCGGTCGCGAACAGGTGCAGGGTCTCCATGTTCCCGGTGTCCGGCGCGGCGCAGTTGATGGCTTCCGGGGCGATCTCGGTGCTCCAGCCGGAGATCTCGGCCAGCGGCGCGTACTCGAGGTTGCTCAGGCCCGACTCCGAGGGCAGGAACAGGTTCCACAGGCCCTGGGCCTTGGCGAGCTTCTTGAGGTCCTCGACCACCGGCGGAACGGTGAAGTCCTTCGGACCCTTCTCCGCGCGGTAGGCGTCGTATGCCGCCTCGGCGGGAAAGACGTGTTCGACCATGAAATCGGTCAGCTTGTCGTGGTATTCCTGCCCGTTGGCCGACATCGCGAAGTCCATGCGGCGAGCTTAATCACCATCCCAACCAGGCAGTTGGTCCGCCCCCGGGCGGGACGAATGACATCGATGTGATTCATCCACATTGTGGAAAAAACCTGTGGACAACCGGGGCGCCCGTGGCGGTACAGTCCGACCGTGAAACTCGAGGTCGGTGTGGCTGCCGTGGTGGTTCTGCTGCTGGGAGGCTTACTCGGCAATGCCGTCGTGGTGGATCGCAGCGAGCATGCGGCCGAACCGTTCGGCGGCGGCCACGTCCTGGACCTGCCGGGCGTGGACCTCAACGTGCGCGAGTACGGGCCGCCGGGCGACCGGGCGGTAGTGCTGCTGCACGGCTACACGGCGTCGGTCGAGTGGTGGGAACCGGTGGCCCAGAAGCTGGCTGCGGCGGGACGACGGGTGATCGCGATCGACCTCGTCGGTCACGGCGGGTCCGAGGCTCCGCGGGATGCCGCGCAGTACGGCGCCCAGGGACAGGCCACCCCGGTGCGCCAGGCGCTGTCGGCGCTCGGCGTCCGGCACGCGGTTCTCATCGGGCACTCCATGGGCGGTGCGGTGGCCACCGCGGTGGCCGAGGCCGAACCGGATCTGGTGCAGCGCGTCGCGGTGTCCGACACCCCCGGCGATAACGGACTTGTCGTGGTGCCCCGCATGCACGACGTGGTGTGCGCCCCGATCGTCGGCCCGGCCGCCGACCGGTTCCGTGCCATCGACACGTTCGACGGACCGTCGTTGCAGACCGGCTTCGCCGCCGACTACCCGGTCCCCGACTTCGCCTACCGGTCCCTGAAGCGACTCACCCATACCGGGGTCTGTGACTCCGACGTCGTCGAAGAACTCAACGCCGACAAGGCGATAGCCGACCGGTTGGCGGTCCTGGGTAAACCCGTCCTGGTGATCTGGGGTGAGCGTGATGTGCTCACCCCGACGGCGGACAACGTCGCGCGCTACACCAGAGCCGGGTTGCCCCCGCATGTCATCGCCGGGTCGGGGCACAGTCCGATGGTCGAGAAGCCGGACGAATTCGTCTCGGCGGTAAGCGAATTCGCGACGGTCAGCTGAGGCCGCGGGAGATGACCAACCGCTGGATCTGGTTGGTCCCCTCGAAAATCTGCGTGATCTTCGCTTCGCGCATGAACCGTTCGACGCGGAAGTCGCGGGTGTAGCCCACCCCGCCGAACACCTGGACCGCGTCGGTGGTGACCTTCATCGCCGCATCGGTGGCGGTCAGCTTCGCGATGCTCGCCTGCTGCGAGTACGGCAGCCCCTGATCCTTGCGCCGCGCGGCATCGATATAGGTCGCCCGGGCGGCGCCGGTGGCCGCGGCCATGTCGGCCAGCAGGAAACCCAGCCCCTGATGGTCGGCGATCTTGCGGCCGAATGCGGTGCGCTCATTGGCATAACGGACCGCCTCGTCCAGCGCGGCCTGGGCGATCCCGACGGCGACCGCGGCGATGCCCAGCCGGCCGGCATCCAAGGCGCTGAACGCAATTGGCAGACCCTGGCCCTCGGCGCCGATCAGTCGGTCGGTATCGACGTGGGCGTTGTCGTAGAACGCCGACGTGGTGGGCACGGCGTGCAGGCCCATCTTGTCCTCGGGCTTGCCGAACGACAGCCCGGGCAGATCGCCGGGCACCAGGAAGCAGGACACCCCGCGGGAGCCCTCGCCGGTGCGCGCGAACAGCGTGTAGAAGTCCGCCTTGCCGCCGTGGGTGATCCACGCTTTTGCGCCGTTGAGGGTGTAGCCGGTGTCGTCGCGGGTGGCCTTGCAGCTGAGCGCCGCCGCATCGGAGCCGGCCTGCGACTCGGACAGGCTGTAGGCACCGATCTGTTCGCCGGAGAGCATGCCGGGCAGCCAACGCTGCTTCTGCTCGTCGGTGCCGAACGTCAGTAGCGGGTGGGACGAGAGGCTGTGCACGCTGACCGCGACGGCCACGGCGGCCCAGCGCGCGGCGATCTCCTCGAGCACCTGCAGGTAGACCTCGTAGGGCTGGCCGCCGCCGCCCCACTCCTCGGGCTGCGGCAGGCTCAGCAACCCGGCGGCGCCGAGTTGCGCGAACACGCCGTCGGGGTAGGTCTCGTCCCTCTCGTGCTGATCGACGATCGGGTCGAGCACTTTGTCGGCGATGTCGCGGGTGAGCGCGATCAGGTCGGCGGCGTCCTCGGACGGCAATAGGCGGTCAACCGGCATGGTTGGACATCCTAGTTTTCCGCGCGGACGGTATGGCACCCCCGGTCGAGGGGGCGTCGAGCGTGGGGGATATGGACGCCTCGCGGCGATTTCGGTGCGCAGGGCCCACGCTCGGCACCAATCGGGTCAGGCGTGCGCACCCACCGACAGTGCGGCGTTGATGGCGTCGACGCGATCCTTGGCGTCGCCGAAGAGCATCTGGGTGTTCTCGCGGAAGAACAGCGGGTTCTGCACGCCGGCGTAGCCGGAGGCCATGGAGCGCTTGAAGACGATGACGTTGCGGGCGTTCCAGACGGTGAGCACGGGCATCCCGGCGATGGGGCTGCTCGGATCCTCGGCGGCCGCGGGGTTGACGGTGTCGTTGGCGCCGATGACCAGCACCACGTCGGTGTCGTCGAAGTCGTCGTTGATCTCGTCCATCTCCAGGACGATGTCGTAGGGCACCTTCGCCTCGGCCAGCAGCACGTTCATGTGCCCGGGGAGCCGGCCGGCGACGGGGTGGATGCCGAAGCGGACGGTGACGCCGCGGTCGCGCAGCCGCCGGGTGAGGTCGGCGACCCCGTACTGGGCCTGGGCGACGGCCATGCCGTAGCCGGGGGTGATGATCACCGAGCTCGCCGACGACAACAGTTCGGCCGCGCCCTCGGCGGTGATCTCGCGGTGCTCGCCGTAGTCCTTGTCGTCGGCCGGACCGGCCTCGATCCCGAAGCCGCCGGCGATCACCGAGATGAACGACCGGTTCATCGCCCGGCACATGATGTAGGACAGGTAGGCACCCGAGGAGCCAACCAGGGCGCCGGTGACGATCAGCAGGTTGTTGTCGAGCAGGAACCCGGACGCGGCGGCGGCCCAACCGGAGTAGCTGTTGAGCATGGAGACGACCACGGGCATGTCGCCGCCGCCGATGGAGGCCACCAGGTGCCAGCCCAGCAGCAGTGCGAGCACGGTGACGACGGCGAGCAGCCACAGTTGCGGGTCGATGACGAACCAGACCGTGAGCGCGGCGAATGCCACCAGGGCGCCGACATTGAGGATGTTCTTGCCGGGCAGCATCATCGGCGCTGAATTGATGCGCGCGGAGAGTTTGAGGTTGGCGACGATGGAGCCGGTGAAGGTGACGGCGCCGATGAAGACGCCGATGACGACCTCGGCGGAGTGGATGCCGGCCATGCCCTGCTGGTGCAGGGCGAGAGATTCGGCACCGGAGGCATCGGCCTCGACGTGCAGGTAGCCGTTCCAGCCGACCAGCACGGCCGCCAGGCCGACGAATGAATGCAGCAGCGCGATCAGCTCCGGCATGCCGGTCATCTCGACGACCTTGGCCCGCCACAGCCCGATCGCCGCGCCGATGGCCATCGCGCCGATCAGCAGACCGGCTCCCAGCGGGGAGATGTGCCGGGCGGCGGCCAGGGCGATGGTCGCGACCAGGGCCACCGCCATCCCGGTGATGCCGAACGAGTTCCCGGCCCGGGAGGTCTCGTGTTTGGACAGCCCGGCCAGGGCGAGGATGAACAGCAGGGCGGCGACGACGTAGGCCGCGGTGGCAGCGTTTTCGGTGTTGAACAAGTGAGACATGGTTCCGGCCCCTTAGCTTCGCGAGAACATCGAGAGCATGCGGCGCGTGACCGCGAAGCCGCCGAAGACGTTGATGCTGGCCAGCAGGATCGCCGCGGTCGCCAGCACGGTGATGGCCAGGTTGCCGTGCCCGACCTGCAGCAGGGCGCCGACCACGATGATCCCGGAGATGGCGTTGGTCACCGACATCAACGGGGTGTGCAGCGCGTGATGCACGTTGCCGATCACGTAATAGCCGATCACGATCGCCAGCGCGAACACCGTCAGGTGCATTTGCAGGGCAGCCGGTGACAGTGCGATCAGGACGAACAGTGCCGCGGCGGCGGACAACGTCAGGCCCAGGCGACGTCCGGTGCTCATCGGGGTCTTCTCGGCCTTGACGACCGGTGCGGCCGCGCCGGCCGCGACGGCGGGCGCGGCGGAGACCTGGACCGGTGGCGGCGGCCAGGTGACCTCGCCGTCGCGGACCACGGTCACCGAGCGCTGCACCACGTCGTCCCAGTCGAGCGTGAGTGCGCCGTCCTTGTTCGGGGTGAGCAGCTTGAGCAGGTTGACCAGGTTGGTGCCGTAGAGCTGGGAGGCCTGGGCGGGCAGCCGGCCGGCCAGGTCGGTGTAGCCGAGGATGGTCACGCCATTAGCAGTGACGATGGCTTGGTCCTTGACCGTCCCTTCGACGTTGCCGCCGTTGGCCGCGGCCATGTCGACGATCACGCTGCCCGGATTCATCGCGGCGACCATGTCGGCGGTGATGATGCGCGGAGCGGGCTTACCGGGGATCAGTGCGGTGGTGATGATGATGTCGACATCCTGGGCCTGCTCGGCGTACAGGGCCGCCTCACGGGCCTTGTAGTCCTCGCCCATCTCCTTGGCGTAGCCGGTGGCCGACACCTCGGCCGCGGCCGGATCGACGGCCAGGTATTCCCCGCCCAGGGAGGCGACCTGGTCGGCGACCTCGGGGCGTGGATCGGTGGCCCGCACGATCGCCCCCAGCGATCCGGCGGCGCCGATGGCGGCCAACCCGGCCACCCCGGCGCCGACGACCAGCACCTTCGCCGGCGGTACCTTGCCCGCCGCGGTGACCTGCCCGGTGAAGAACCGGCCGAACTTGTTCGCGGCCTCGATCACCGCGCGATACCCGGCGATATTTGCCATCGAGGACAGCACGTCCAGCGACTGCGCACGCGAGATACGCGGCACCGCGTCCATGGCCAGCACCGTGATCGGCCGGGTGGCCAACTGCTCCACCAGTTCCGGGTTCAGTGCCGGCGAGATCAGCGAGATCACGGTGGCGCCGTCGCGCAGGGCGGCGATCTCAGCGGCATCCGGCGCGTTGACCTTCAGCACGACATCGGCATGCAGTACTTCGGGTGCGGAGCCCACACTGGCCCCGGCCTCGGCGAACGCGGCATCGGCGAAACTGGCCGCCGCACCCGCGTCGTGCTCGACGACCACCGAATACCCCAGCTTGATCAACTGCCCGACGGTTTGCGGGGTGGCGGCAACCCGGGTTTCCCCGGGCAGGGACTCGCGCGGTATCCCGATGAGCATGGATATCGGTCCGTTCTGGTCGGTTCAGCCTTCAGTCGGATGACACGCGGATGCCTGACCGAAAGTGGTTGGAAGTTGACAGTGTAAGAGGCCAGCATGGACGACCGCTGGGTCGCCGTCCTGCTGAGCAGTGGCTCAGCGGGCTCTTGACCGGCTGATGTCGGTGGCTGTTAGGTTGTCCGCAGTGGTCGGGAGAGGGATTCGGCGATGAACATTCAGCGTGCGAGAACCACCGCAATGTATGTGGCCTGCGCAGGACTGCTGGTCCTGGGACCAGTGGCCGCGCCGCCCCACCTGATCGGGGTGGCGTGGGCCGACGACGAGGACAGCGGGCCGGCGCCCGCCCCGGACGAGGCCTCGACGGGCGCGGACGCGCCGGTCCAGGCTCCCCAGGAGCTCCTGCCCGCGGAGATGCCATCCGACGTCGTCCCGGACGAGGCCGCCGCGCAGCCGGTGGCCCCCGCGCCGGTTCCGTCCGGCACGACGCATGCCCCGGGCGAAGGGACGACGACGGCGCCGGCCGGTGTGGCCGCTGCCGTCCTGGTTCCGGGGATGGACCCCGCGTTCCTGACCATCAACCCGGACGGGTCGCTGGTCTATCACGGGACGACGGCGGTGGGCGTCGATACTCCCGGCTGGAATGTCTACCTCGGCGAGGACGGCCTGGACATGCTCCACGGCCCGGTCGGTCCGGCGGTCGCCGCCCCGACCCCGGCCATCCCGCCGGCAGCGGCAGAGGCGGACCTTTCGTCCTAGCCACCACCTGCTCGCTGGCCGAGAACTCCGGCCACGGCGACCAACCACACTCCGGCGGTGGTCAACACCGGGCCGGCGCCGCACGTTAAATTCCCGCTGAGTCGGAACGTATCGGGGACGCAGGCGCGGGATTTCAATCTCTCCATGCGTATTACACCGGCGCGCGGGCACTGTCGTCGCTGACGCCACCGGGACGCCGACCCATCAGGGACGGCGTCCCGTTCCGTCCCGACACCCACCGCCAGAAAGCCGCCAGTGTCCGTATTCGTCGACATCACCCCCGAAGAGGCCGCCGTCCCGGCGTCTCGCCGTGCGGCCGGGACAGACCGCGGGCGCACGCTGCTGACCAAGGCCGCGCTGCCGGCCCTCTCGGTGCTGGTGTTCCTCGGCGTCTGGCAGTTCGCGGCCGCCAGTGCGATCTGGAACCAGACCTTCGTGCCCTACCCGGCCACGGTCTGGCGCGCGTTCGTCGACGTGTCCACCACTCACGACGGCGTGCGGGGCTACGCCGGATACCTGCTCTACGAGCACCTCTACATGACGCTGCGCCGGGTGCTGGCGGGTGTGCTCATCGGCGTCACCCTCGGAGTCCTGCTGGGCCTGGTGATGGGTTCGATCGGCTGGGTGCGCAGCGTGCTGGAACCGTGGCTGACGTTCCTGCGGGCCCTACCCCCGCTGGCCTACTTCTTCCTGCTGGTGATCTGGCTGGGGATCGACGAGGCGCCCAAGATCACCCTGCTCGCGCTGGCCGCCCTGCCGCCCGCCGCGGTCGCGACCACCGCCGCCGTCGTCGCCGCACCGGTCGGACTCACCGAGGCAGCCCGTGCGCTGGGCGCCAGTCGCGCCCAGGTGGTCCGCGACGTCGTGGTGCCCGCGGCCCTGCCCGAGACGTTCACCGGCATCCGGTTGGCGGTCGGCATGGCGTACTCGTCGGTGGTGGCGGCCGAACTGTTCAACGGGATCCCCGGGATCGGCGGCCTGGTCAAGGACGCCAGCAATTACAACAACACCCCCGTGGTGCTGGTGGGCATCTTCGCCATCGGATTCTCCGGGCTGGTGATCGACGGTTTGTTGCGCGCCATCGAGGTGCGAGCCGTCCCATGGAGAGGGAAGCTATGAGGTTCACGAAAGTTCTTGCCGCAGCGGTGATCACGGCCGTCGGGTTAGCCGGGTGCGCGGTGGACCACTCCGGGCATCAGGCCGACAAGCCGACCATCCGGATCGGCTACCAGACTTTCCCGAGCGGCGACCTGGTTGTCAAGAACAACAAGTGGCTCGAGCAGGCGCTGCCGGACTACAACATCAAGTGGACGAAGTTCGACTCCGGCGCCGACGTCAACACCGCGTTCATCGCCAAGGAACTCGACTTCGGCGCCCTGGGATCCAGCCCGGTGGCGCGCGGTCTGTCCGCGCCGCTGAACATTCCGTACCAGGTGGCCTTCATCCTCGACGTCGCGGGCGAGAACGAAGCACTGGTCGCGCGCAACGGGACCGGCATCAACACGATCGCCGATCTGAAGGGTAAGCGGATCGCCACCCCGTTCGCTTCCACCGCGCACTACAGCCTGCTGGCGGCATTGAGTCAGAATGGCTTGTCGCCCAACGATGTTCAGTTGATCGACCTGCAGCCGCAAGCGATCCTCGCGGGTTGGGAACGCGGCGACATCGACGCCGCCTACACGTGGTTGCCGACCCTGGATCAATTGCGCACCACCGGTAAGGAGCTGATCAGCAGCCGGCAGCTGGCGGCCGATGGCAAGCCGACCCTGGACCTGGCAACAGTGTCGAGTGACTTCGCCAAGGCGCACCCCGATGTGGTCGACGTCTGGCGCCGGCAGCAGGCGCGGGCGCTGCGAACCATTCACGACGACCCGGCCGCCGCGGCCAAGGCGATCGGCGCGGAGATCGGGTTGAGCCCGGCCGATGTGGAGGGACAGCTGAAGCAGGCCGGGTTCCCGACGCCCGAGGAGGTGGCCTCGCCGCAGTGGCTGGGTACCGACGGCAAGCCGGGCAACCTCGCCGTGAACCTGCAGAGCGCCTCGCAGTTCCTGGCCGACCAGAAGCAGATCCCGGCCGCCGCGCCGCTGCAGACGTTCCAGGACGCCATCTACACCAAGGGGTTGCCCAATGTCCTCGCGCAGTGACCCGCCCGGAGACAGGGGTCTGCGGATCCGCAACGTCGAACACCGCTACGGGTCCGGGCGCAATCAGGTCACCGCGCTCGGGCCGGTGGACCTGGACGTCGAACCGGGCGCGTTCCTGGTACTGGTCGGCGCCTCCGGCTGCGGTAAGAGCACGCTGCTGCGGCTGATCGCCGGATTCGAGGAGCCGACCGCCGGGCAGGTCCAGGTTGCCGGCGGCGCGCCGTCGCCCGGCATCACGTCGGGGGTGGTGTTCCAGCAGCCGCGGCTGTTCCCGTGGCGCACCGTGGGCGGCAACGTCGACGTGGCGCTGAAGTACGCCAAGGTGCCGCGGGACCGTCGGGTGCAGCGCCGCGACGAACTGCTCGACCGGGTCGGCCTGGGCGGCACGGCCGATCGCCGGATCTGGGAGATCAGCGGCGGGCAGCAGCAGCGGGTCGCCATCGCCCGCGCGCTGGCCGCCGAGACGCCGCTGTTCCTGCTCGACGAGCCCTTCGCGGCACTGGATGCCCTGACCCGGGAGCGGCTGCAGGAGGATGTCCGGCGGGTCAGTGCGGAATCCGGCCGCACCACCGTCTTCGTCACCCACAGCGCCGACGAGGCCGCCTTCCTCGGGTCCCGGATCGTGGTGCTGACCCGTCGGCCGGGTCAGGTGGCGCTGGACATCCCGGTCGACCTGCCGCGCATCGGGGTCGATGCGGACGAGTTGCGGCGTTCGCCGGAGTACTCGGATCTACGCGCGGAGGTGGGGCGCGCGGTGAAAGCGGCTGCGGCCTAGGAATTTTCGGGTGCAACCGGCACCGCGGTTCTCAGACCAGGTCCACCACGTCGGCAATGGACGGCAGTACCCGCCCGGGCCGGAAGGGGTACTTCTCGATCTCGGCCTCGCTGGTGGAACCGGTCAGCACCAGGATGGTGTCGAGCCCGGCCTCCATCCCCGCGACCACATCGGTGTCCATCCGGTCGCCGATCATGGTGGTTTCCTCGGAGTGCGCCTCGATGCGGTTCAGCGCGCTGCGGAACATCATCGGGTTGGGCTTGCCCACGAAGTACGGCTCGCGGCCGGTTGCCTTGGTGATCATCGCGGCGACCGATCCCGTGGCCGGTATGGGTCCCTCGGCCGACGGACCGGTGACATCGGGATTGGTGGCGATGAATCGCGCACCGTCCCCGATCAGCCGCACCGCCCTGGTGACCGCCTCGAACGAATACGTGCGGGTCTCACCCAGCACCACGAAGTCCGGATCGCTGTCGGTGAGCGTGTAGCCGACCTCGTGCAGCGCGGTGGTCAGGCCGGCCTCGCCGATGACGTAGGCCGAGCCGCCGGGCAGCTGGTCGTGGAGAAAGGCGGCGGTGGCCGTCGCGGAGGTCCAGATGGATTCTTCGGGCACCGTCAGGCCCGACCGTTTCAGCCGGGCGGCCAGGTCGCGTGGGGTGAAGATCGAGTTGTTGGTGAGCACCAGGAAACGCCGCTGCTTGTCGGCCAGACGCTGCAGGAACTCCGCCGCGCCCGGCAGCGCGTGTTCCTCACGGACCAGCACCCCGTCCATGTCGGTGAGCCAACATGACGTGGGGGAGCGCACAGTTGTCAGACGGGCGGGTAGGCCGGCGGTGGGTAGTTACCCCGCAGGGCCCACGGCAGCCATGAGAAGAAGTATTCGATCTCGTCGCTGGCGTCGTAGTCCGGGTTCGGATCCATGCCCGGAGTCTAGCGGCGACGGCCAGTTGGCAACACCACAACCGTTATTGCCTAAACTAGCCAACTAGTTGATTGGTCGGTGTCGACCGACCGCGTAGGACAGAGAGTGAAGCATGGCGTCAGATAATGGGCTGTCCCGCCGCGAAGAACTGCTGGCCGTGGCCACCAAACTGTTCGCCGCGCGCGGCTACCACGGCACCCGCATGGACGACGTCGCCGACGTCATCGGCCTCAACAAGGCCACGGTCTACCACTACTACGCCAGCAAGTCGCTGATCCTCTTCGACATCTACCAGCAGGCCGCCGAACGTACCCTCGCCGCCGTCCACGACGATCCCACCTGGACCGCCAGCGAGGCGCTGTACCAGTACACCGTCCGGTTGCTGAAGCAGACCGCGGCGAACGTGGAGGGCGCCGCCGTCTATTTCCAGGAGCAGCCCTACATCACCGAGTGGTTCACCGAGGAACAGGTTGCCGAGGTCCGGGAGAAGGAGACCCAGGTCTACGAGCACGTGCACGGGCTGATCGACCGCGGCATCGCCAGCGGCGAGTTCTACCCGTGCGACTCCCACGTGCTGGCCCTGGGCTACATCGGGATGACGCTGGGGGCCTACCGGTGGCTGCGCCCGGACGGCCGGCGCTCGGCCGAGGAGATCGCCGTCGAATTCAGCACCGCGCTGCTGCGCGGGCTGGTGCGCGACGAGGCGGTCCGCGCCGAATGGCCGCTGCCGACGAAGTCCGCTTCGGCCCGATGATGGCCCCTCGCTAGGCTCCGTTACATGCCGATCGTGAGCAAGACCGTCGAGGTGAACCGTGACGAGGCGACGATCCTGTCGATCGTCGCCGACTTCGAGGCCTACCCCCAGTGGAACGACGAGGTGAAGGGCTGCTGGATCCTGCACCGCTACGACGACGGCCGGCCCAGCCAGCTCCGGCTGGACACCGAGATCCAGGGCAATCAGGGCACCTTCATCCAGGCGGTGTACTACCCGGCGCCCAACCAGATCCAGACCGTCATGCAGCAGGGCGAGCTGTTCACCAAGCAGCATCAGCTGTTCTCGGTGGTGGGCATGGGCCCGGCCAGTTCGCTGCTGACGGTCGACATGGACGTCGAGGTCAGCCTGCCGGTGCCGGCCATCATGATCAAGAAGATCGCGAACGACGCGCTGGATCATCTGGCCAACAACCTGAAGTCCCGCGCCGAGAGTCTGACCGCCTGAACAGCTAGGTGTCCCACATCCCGGTGCGCTCGAGCGTCTCGGTGAGTTGGCGGGCGCCGTCGGTGAACTGCCACTCGGTCAGTTCGACGACGGCAGCCGTGTCCCGCGCCCGCATCGCGGCGATCAGCTTCGCGTGGTGTTCGACGGCGCTGTGGCCCCAGTCCGGATCGTTGGCGTAGATCAGCGTCGGCATGTACCGCGCGGCGTGCAGCAGGAACCATGCCAGCTTCACGCGGCCGGCCAGCCGGTTCAGCGCGCGGTGGAACGCGAACTCCGCCGCCACGACGGCGTCGGGCTCACCGCGGTCGACGGCCGCGGCCAACTCCTCGTTGAGGGTGCTCAGCTCGGCGAGGTCGTCATCGGAGGCATTGCGGGCCGCCGTCACCGTGAGTTCCTTCGCGATGGTGCTCTGCAGCCAGAAGATGTCCTCGATGTCGTTGCGGCTCAACGGAACAACGACGTACCCGCGGTGTGGCTCGAGGGTCACCATGCCCTCGCCGCCGAGCTTGAGGAGCGCTTCGCGAACCGGCGTGATGCTGACACCGAGCTGTGCGGCGGTCTCGTCGAGACGGATGAAGGTGCCCGCGCGCAGCGCCCCGGTCATGATCGCCGCGCGCAGGTGGGTGGCGACCTCGTCCGACAGTTGTGCGCGCCGGAGCCCGGGCCGGCGGGTGTGCCTGACTTCGGCCGGTGCGTTCATGGCACTCCTTCCGTCGGGCGGGGCTTGTCTGGCGTACATCATATTTGATCAAATGTAAGATCTACGCAAATTGCTCCCACAGTTCTCCCGGACGTTCTCCCGGACATCCCGGATCGATTAAGGACCCGATCGTTGACCGCACAGCTGACCGGACAGACCAGCACCGCCACTGACGCGCCCCTCACCCAGCCCTACCTGGCCCGACGGCAGAACTGGGTGAACCAGTTGACCCGGCACGCGCTGATGCAGCCCGACACCCCGGCCCTGCGCTATCAGGGCAGCACGGTCACCTGGGGCGAACTGGACCGCCGGGTCACCGCGCTGGCCGACGCGCTGGCCCGCCGCGGCATCGGCGTCGGTGACCGGGTGATGATCCTGATGCTCAACCGGACCGAGTTCGTCGAGTCCTTCCTGGCCGCCAACCGACTCGGTGCCATCGCGGTGCCGGTGAACTTCCGCCTCACCGCGCCGGAACTGGCGTTCCTGGTGGAGGACTGTGAGTCGCGGGTCGTCATCACCGAACCGGTGCTGGCCGGGGTGGCCGGCGCCGTCCGCGAGATCGCACCGCTGCTGGAGACCATCGTGGTGGCCGGTGGGGCCACCGAGGACGGCGTGGTGGGCTATGAGGACCTGCTCGCGGAAGAGGGGCCGTCCCACGAGCCGGCTGATGTTCCCAACGACAGCCCCGCGCTGATCATGTACACCTCGGGCACCACGGGCCGGCCCAAGGGCGCGGTGCTCACGCACACGAACATGACCGGCCAGACGATGACGATGCTGTACACCAACGGCGCCGACCTGAACAACGACGTCGGGTTCATCGGCGTCCCGCTGTTCCACATCGCCGGGATCGGCAACCTGCTGGTCGGTCTGACGCTGGGCATCCCGACGGTGATCCACCCGCTCGGCGCCTTCGACCCCGGCGCCCTGCTGGACGTGCTCGAGGCGGAGAACGTGACCGGCATCTTCCTGGTGCCCGCGCAGTGGCAGGCCGTCTGCGCGGTCCAGCAGGCCCAGCCGCGCGCACTGAAGCTCCGGGTCATCTCCTGGGGTGCGGCCCCCGCGTCGGACACCCTGTTGCGGACCATGGCCGAGACGTTCCCGGGCAGCAAGATCCTGGCGGCGTTCGGGCAGACCGAGATGTCGCCGGTGACGTGCATGCTGCTCGGCGACGACGCACTGCGCAAGCTCGGCTCGGTCGGCCGGGTGATCCCGACGGTCTCGGCGCGCGTCGTCGACGAGGACATGAACGATGTGCCGGTCGGCGAGATCGGCGAGATCGTCTATCGCGCACCGACATTGATGGCCGGCTACTGGAACAACCCGACCGCCACCGCGGAGGCGTTCGCCGGCGGCTGGTTCCATTCCGGTGACCTGGTCAAGATGGACGACGAGGGATACGTCTGGGTCGTCGACCGCAAGAAGGACATGATCATCTCCGGCGGAGAGAACATCTACTGCGCCGAGGTGGAGAACGCGCTGGCGGCGCACCCGGAGATCGTCGAGGCCGCCGTCATCGGCCGCTCCGACGAGAAGTGGGGCGAGATTCCCGTTGCCGTCGTTGCGATTTCGTCGGAACAGCTGCGGATCGAGGACCTCGACGCGTTCCTCGACGAACGGCTGGCCCGGTACAAGCACCCGAAGGTGCTGGAGATCGTCGAGGCGCTGCCGCGCAACCCCGCCGGCAAGGTGCTCAAGACCGAACTGCGCAAGCAGTACGCCGAACCGGCGGAGTAGCCGGCAGTCCTAGTCGTCGCCCCGCGGGGTGACCACGATGGGTACGTCCAACACCCGCAGGATCCTGGCGGCCGTGGAACCGATGAACAGGCGCCGCGGTGGGGCCAGCCGGCTGGACCCGAGCATCAGCAGGTCGCCGTCGCGCCAGGTGAGCTTCTCGACCGCCTCCTCCACGCTGGCGCCCTCGACCACTGCGGTGGTGACCTGCAGGTCCGACGGAAGCGACGCCTTCGCGGATTCGATTGCCGCCCCGGCCTTTTCGCGCGCAACCTCGACGTCCGGCCCTGGGTGGGCGTCGAGCGCGACCAACGAGACCAGCCGTAGCGGAACTCCCGCGGCCGCGCTCAACCGCGCCGCCGTGTCGAGCAGCAGCTTGGCCCCGGGGCGCGAGCCGATGGCGCAGGTGACCGTGCGGACGCGTGCGACGTCGCTGTGGCGGGTGCCGCGCGGAGCCACTGCGACCGGCACCGGGGCGAAATGCAGCAGGTGATCGACATCGGAACCCAGCCAGTACCTGCCGATCAGGCCGCCACCGGATCCGCCCACCACGATGGCCAGGGCGTCCAGGCGCACCGCTTCTGCGCTGAGCGCCTCGGTCACCGATTCCGCGACCACCACCTCGGCATGTGCCGTGACGTCCTCGGGCACCAGCTTCAGGGCCTCGTCGAGCCAGACCCGGGTCTGATCGGCCAGGACATCCTGGAACTTCTCGACCGTCACCCGGGGAGTCGTGACGTCGTCGGCCTCCACGACCAGGCGCAGCTCCAGCTCCGCTCCGAGCGTTCGGGCCAGCCGTACCCCCAACGCAACCGCATCCGCCCCACCGGGCGTGGCGAGATACCCGACCACCAGCTTCATCAGTGCTCACCGGCCCGGTCATGTTCGACGTGCCGAGCGTGTTCGATGTGTGGAATGGGCGTGCCCTCCTCGGCCAGCGTTTCCTCCTCGATCTTCATGGTGAGCGGCCTGCGCAGTCCTCGGGTGACGTACACCAGCAGTGTCAGGCCGACAACGAACCAGATCGCGCCGTAGACCAACGCGTCGCGGTGCAGGTTGATCCACAGCACCGCGGTCAGGCACATGCCGATGATCGGCAGCACGATGTTGATCACGATCTGGACAGGGGTGTTTCGTTGCTTGAGGCGCACCGCGTAGTACAGCAACACGGTCAGGTTGACCACGGTGAACGCGATCAGCGCACCGAAGTTGATCATCGCCGACACGAATTCGAGCGTGAACCGCACCGCCAGCAGCGACACCGCGCCGACGATCAGCACCGCGTGCAGCGGCGTCAGGAACTTCGGGTGGATGTAGGACAGGAAGCGCGGAATCCGGCCGGTGCCGTTGCGGGCCATCACATAGATCATCCGGGAAACGCTCGCGTGCGAGGCCAGGCTGGAGGCGACCATGGCGGCCAGCGCGGCCGAGACGAACAGGATCTTGAAGAGCTGCCCGCCGACCTTGAGGGCGAGTTCGGGCAGCGTGTCATCGGTGACCTCGAAGCCGTCCAGGGTGGGAAAGGCGGCCTGGGCGAACCAGGCGCCGAGGAAGAAGATCGCGCCGCCGATCATCAGCGCCAGCACGATCGCCTTCGGGACCGTGCTGGGTGTCTTGGCCTCCTCGCTGTACATCGTGATCGCGTCGAAACCGATGAACGAGAAGCACACCACGGTGGCGCCGGCGATCACGGCGCCCATCTGAACGCCCTCGTGGTAGAGCGGTTCGAGGGTGAAGATGGTGCCCTGGCCCAGGCCGTTGTTGATCGAGACCCAGGCCAGCACGACGAAAACGGCGATCAGGACCACCTGGAAGACGACGAGGATGCCGTTGATGTTGGACGTGCCCTTGATGCTCCACGCGTTGAGCGCGGTGATGATCGCGACGTAGCCGAGCACGAAGTACCACGACGGCGAGTCGGGGAAGAACGACTCGAAGTAGATCCGCGCGATCACCGCGTTGACCATCGGCAGCAGCAGATAGTCCAGCAGCGACGACCATCCGACCAGGAAGCCGATGTTGGGGTGGATCACCTCGGAGGCGTAGGTGTAGGCCGAGCCCGCCGACGGGAAGACCCGCGTCATGCGGCCGTAGCTGATGGCGGTGAACACCATGGCGACCAGTGCGACGATGTAGGCCAGCGGAACCACCGCGTCGGTCTCGCCGGAGACGATCCCGAAGGTGTCGAATACCGTCATCGGCGTCATGTAGCCCAGACCGAGGCCGACGATCGCCCACAGTCCGAGCGAGCGCCCGAGGTGAGCGGTGGCGGGTGGATCAGACGCCATGTGCGTGCCTTTCAGCCGTCCGTGCCACCGTCAGGACGAGGCGCCGGTAGCAGGAAGAAACGCTAGCGGGTGAGTGTGCGTTGCGCAGCCGTCATGCGCGATTTCGTCAGCCGGCGCCGCCGTACTCCGGTCGCAGGATCGAACTCAGCGCGCTCAGCGGGATGTGCGCCTGCACGGTGCCGCCGTCCATGTACCACTGCATGCGACCGATCGTGTAGTCGATCGGAACATCATGTCCCACAGGGTAATCCGGCATGTAGAGGATCAGCTCGTCCGGGGTGAGCGCCCACGCCTTGTAGCCGCCGGAGTAGACCTTGTCCGGCGTCCACCGGTCGAGCATGAACGGGTAGGTGTTGGCCTGATGCGCGGGGGGCGCCTGGTCCAGCGCCTGCTGGATGTATTCGGCGCCCAGCGACGAGATGGCGCCGATATCGGTCCCGGGCCGCAGCAGATCGGCCAGCTGCAACTGCCGGCCGCCACCGAATGTGAAGGTGCGGTAGGCGTTGTTGAGTACCGGTGCGTTCGGGTGGGTGCCGGCGTCCGTGCCGTAGGTGGCCGAGTACACCTCGTGGAACGCGGCTGTCATGGTGCCGCCGTGGTTGAAGACCTCGAAATGCTCCTCGGCGAAACTGTCGGCGGCCATGTGGACGGCGGCGGTCTTCCAGTTGTTCATCAGGGTGCGCAGATAGTCATGGATGGTCGGGTTGTCGATCAGGCCGTCCGGCAGCGCCATCGTGATGGTGCGGGTCGCATTGCGCTCGGACTCCACCGTGGCAACGCAATTCGCGCCGTCCCAGTTTCCGCCGACCTCGGCACAGAAGTCCGGTACCGACGCCGTGGCCGTGGCGATGTTCCCGGGCGCTGGGACCGACCATGCCAGCGCGGCCACGGTGAGGGCGGTGCCGGCGAGTGCGCTGAGTTTCATGGGCCTTCTCCGATGGGTCACGGTCTCCGATACGTCAGGGCAGGTCGACCTTGCTGGCGCGCCAACGGCCGTCGACGTACTCCATGGTCATCTTGATCCGGCTGCGGTCGATGCGAGGATCGGGCACGTTGGTGTTCGACACCGACTGATCGACGAACAGCAGCACGACAACCTTGTTCTTGGTGGCCGACTGCACCGCCGACTCGAGCACGACGCCGTGCGCGGTGGCCTTGTTGTCGATCAGCAGCTGGCGCAACTGCATGCTGGACTGGCTGTACATGTCCTTGAACTCGCCGGTGGCGCCATCGAGCACCTGCGCGAAGTTGTCGTCGACCTTGTTCGAGTCGATGCTGGTCAGCACCTGGGCATACGCGACGGCGGCCTGCCGGGCCTGCTCGCCGGCGCGGGTCACCTGATCCTGCTGCCAGAGCTTCCAGCCGAGGAAACCCGACGCCGCGAGCGCCGCGACCAGCACGGCGGCTACGAGCAGCCGGGGGACGAGTCCCCGCCGCGACCGGGGCTCGGCGGTCGCGGCGGCTTCGTCGGCCTCGGCTTCCGCCTCGGGTTCGGTGACCTCCGCCTCCGAGTCGGTGATCTCCGTGGCCTCCGAGCCGTCCTCCGTCACCGCGGAGTCCGCGTCGACCTCGAGATCGACCGCGGGATCGGCCTCGGTGTCGGGAGCGGTTTCTTTCTCGGACGTCACGGACAACATCATCTCCTAGCGGGTCGCAGGCGGGGTAGGCGCGTGCGTCGGTGGTTCAGTGCGGCGGTTCGATGGGCAGTACCGGTCCACCGTACGGAGTGGGAATCGTGTACCGCCCCTTGGGCGTTGGGTCGGTGGTCTGCCCCAGATCGGCGCCCTGCGGGGGCCCGGCGGTGTCGTCCCCGGCCGGCCGCGGCGCGTTCTTGGCCCCGCGGATGAGCACCGCGGGATCCTCGTCGCGGCAATAGGTGTACATGTACGGCTCGGGATAGTCCGCGGAGGCCGGTGGCCGCCGCGGTGTGCCGTAGTCGCAGGAGTAGCGGGGGTAGATGTCGCCGGTGGCCCACAGCCCCTGGTCGTGCATCGTGGCGCCGATGGCGTCGAGCACCGACGTGCGGTAGGTGGGGAACAACGCCTGCAGCGCGGGCACCCGCTGGTAGAGCAACTGGGACGTGGTGGCCATGCTGCCGAGCAACTGGACCATGGTGTCGGAGTTGTCGGTGAACAGGTTGTCGACCTTGGTCAGGGCGTCGGGCGTCTGATTGGTCAGGGTCCGGTAACCGTTGACCATGCGGTCGATGCCGGCGAAGCTGCGGCTCAGATTGTCGGTGGCGACGACGATGCCGGCGTTCTTGTCGGCCACGAGGTCGAACACCACGCGGCTGGTCCGCAGCAGGCTGGTGGTCTCCGGCAGTACCGAATCCAGCGTCGACAACATGAACGTGCCGCCGTCGACGACGTCGGCGAGCTTCTGCGGGCCGGCCTTGGTCATGCTCAGTTCCTTCTTGAGCACGTCGAGCTTGGCCGGGTCGACCTGTGCGAGGGTGCTGTCCGAGTTGGCGAGCATGTCCGCCAGGCTGATCGGCACCGTCGCGTGACCGAGCTTGATCCGGCTGCCGTCGGACAGGAACGGGCCCGACTCCGACTCGGGCACGAAATCGACGTACTGTTCGCCGGCCGCCGACAACCCGGACACGCGAACCTGGCTCGCCGACGGGATCTTCATCCGCGACTCCAGACGCAGCACCGCGTCGACGCCGGACGGAGTGATGTGCAGCGAGTCCACCCGCCCGATCGGGACGCCGCGGATGGTGGCGTCCTGGTTGGGCAGCAGGCCTGCCGACTCGGGCAGCTCGACGGTCACCCGGTAGGTCGAGGCGAACGGGTTGACCCGCAGCGCGCCGAACAGCAGGTAGCCGACCGCGACCACCATGACGGCGACGAGGGCCAGCGCGGACAGCCACGCGCGATGGTGGTAGCCGTAGCGGACCACGCCGACGATGCCGTCGGCGGTCTTGTGAATCGGGTTGCTCACTGCGGTGCCTCCGCGGGGAGGGGCCCGGCGGGCGCGGGTGCCGGGACGGCGGCGGGTGCGGGACCCGGTGGCGGGCCGCTCGGTTGCCCGGGATTGGAGACGGCGGGCGGTGCC
Organism: Mycobacterium sp.; assembly: GCF_046330795.1. GTDB lineage: Bacteria > Actinomycetota > Actinomycetes > Mycobacteriales > Mycobacteriaceae > Mycobacterium. Next base: position 178,464 of record NZ_JAXLSA010000005.1, read on the forward strand.
ACCGGCAGGGGCAGCGGCGGTGTCGGCGGGCCCTCCGGCGGACCGGCGACCGCCAACTGACCCGGCTCGGTCGGACTCGGGATCACCGGCACCTGCGGCACGCCCTGGCCCTGTCCCACGATCCGCTCCTGCAACCGGAACAACGTGTACTTGAACGACCCGATGATCTGGTTGAAGTTGGACCACTTCGGGCCGTGCAGGCCGTCGTCACCGGCGAATCCGATGTCCGGGATGTGTCCCAGGATCAGCCGGTCGATGCTGGTGTTCACCGACCACGCGCTGCTCGGGAACATCTTCACGAACGGCGGCATCAACCGGTTCAGGTGGTAGAGCCGGGCATCGGGGGCCAGCACGACATCGTTCCAGGATCCGGCGATGGTGTTCAGGTCGCCGATGACACTGCGGCCGCTGGTATCCGTGCCGGCGACCGACGGGAACTTCTGCAGCTGGTCACTGACCGAGCCGACCCGGGTCACCAGATCGGCGATCTGGCTGGTGTTCTCGGCCAGCGTGTCCGTCGCCGGGTTGGCCGCGGCCATCAGGGCGCTGAGTTCGTCGTTCTTGTCGTTGAGCTTCGTGGCCAGCTGCGAGGTCTGTTTCATCGCCTCGGAGATCTGGTCCGACCGGGCGTTGAGGGTGCCCAGCGTGCGGTTGGTCTTGGCGATCAGGTCGCCGAAGGCCTGTCCCTGATCACCGGTCGCCTTGCCGATGCCGTTGACCAGGTTGGTCAGGTTCCGCACCGCGCCACCGTTGACCACGATGGCCGCCGAGCTGAGCAGCGCCTCGATGGTGGCGGCCGACGACGTCGAATCGATCCCGAGGGTGTCGCCGTCCTTCAACAGCGGGGTGCCCGGCGCGACCTTTTCCGGCGGCCGGACGGAGACGAACACGTCGCCCAGAGGGGTGGCCGACCGAAGTTCGGCCGTGCTGCCCTTGGGCAACTGCACGCCACCCATGATCCGCAGCCGGGTGACGGCGGTGTAGTTGTGCGCCTCCATCGATTGGAGCTCGCCGACATCGGCGCCCCCGAGCTTCACCTTGGCCCGGTCGGGCAGGTTGAGTGCGTTGGTGAACACCGCCGTCAGCGTGTAGCCCCCGGAGCCGTGATTGCCCGGAGCCGGCAACGGCAGGCTGGCGAGCCCGCCGCCCGCGCAGGCCGAGGCGGTCAGGCAGGTGCCCACCGCCAGTGCCAGGGTTCGTCCGATGGGCCTCATCGCTGTCCCATCGCCGCCATGCCGTCCAGGACGGAGGTGAGCCCGAAGTCGGGCCCGAAGTCCTGCAGTGTGCCGGTGCTGCACCCGAGCTGCCGCAACCCCATCATGTTGCAGACCTCCTTGAGCGTCTGGGTGTCGAACAGCACCTTGTCGGTCAGCACGTGCACCCGCAGGGCGCCGTTCTTCTGATCGATCGAGTTGTAGATGTTGTCCAGCGTCATGGGGAGGACGTCGAGGAGTTCCATCGTGTCGCGCTGCTTGTCGACGAGGGTTCCCACTGACTTGTTGCCGTTGAGCACAACCTGTTTGATGTTGTCGCGGTTGTCGTCGAGGACCTTGCTGAGCTGTTCGACCACCTGGTTGATCTTGCGGCCGGTGGTGCCCGAGCCCAGGTCCTCGTCGGCCACGATGTCGCTCAGTGCGCGGATGTTGCCGCCGAACTCCCGCAGCGTCGCGTCGTTCTTGGCCGCCGCGTCGAACATCGAACTGACGTTCTTGATGACCGTGGTCAGCTGCTCGCGGGTGATGGTCCCGCGGTCGGCGGACAGTCGCAGCGCATCGGACAGGTCGCCCAGCGACGATTTCATCAGCTCGCCGTTCCCGTCGGCGATGGCCGCGCCGGAGTTGACGACGTCGGCCAGTGGGCCGTTTCCGTGCCCGTCGCCGTGCAGTGACTTCGACAGGTTGTTGACCAGGTCCAGGGTGCGGGCGAACTCGATGGGGGTCTTGGTGCGGGCCAGGCCGATGGTCGCGTGGTCGGCCAGCACCGGGCCGCCCTTGTACGGGGGGGTCAGCTCCACCTGGCGGTCGGTCAGGATCGAGTTGGAGATGGTCACCGCGTGCACGTCGGCCGGCAGCTTGACGTCCTTGTCGACGGTGAACTCGGCCTCGACGTAGCCGCCCTTCGGGGTGATCCTGCTGACCGTACCCACCGGCATCCCGAGCACCGCCACCTTATTACCGACGTAAAGCCCTGCGGCGCTGTCGAATTGGGCCGTGACGTGCAGTACGTTGACCCGCTCTTGCAGGAACTTCCAGCCGATGGCACCGGCCACCAGTAGCGCGGCCAGTCCGAGGGCCGTGAGGGCGATCATGCGCTTACGAGTTCTGGTCATTTGCAGTCCTGGAAGTACTGGACGAAGTTGAACTGCTTGGCCCGTCCGCTGATGGCGCACATCCACGAGTCCGCGAGCAGGCCGTTGGGCACGTTGAGGTCGGCCGCGTTGCCGGTGCCGGTGGCGTTGGCCAGGCCGCGCAGCGCCACCGGGGCGGCCTGCAGGATGGAGCGCAACAAGTCGTCGTGCTGGGCCAGCAGGTCGGACAGATGGCGCAGATCGCGCAGCGTCTGTTCGAGTTGGGGTCGGTCATTGACGACGATGTTGTTCAGCGTCTGGACCAGATCCGTCAGGGACGCCAGCATGGCATGGAAGGCCGCGCGTCGTTCGACGAACTCGCCCACCAGCGAATTCCCCTGCCGCACAAGGCTTCCGACAGTGGCCTGCTGGCTGTGCAGGGTGTTGGTGACGGTCTCGGTGGTCTTCAGCAGCGAGCCGATCTGATCCCGGCGGGTTCCGACGATGTCGGCGAGCCGGCGCAGGTTCTCCATCGCCTGTGGGATCAGCGGGGGCAGGCCCTTGAGCTGGGTCCCCAGTGCGCCCAGCGACTGGCCGAAATTGGTGAAGTCCATCTGCTCGTAGGTGCCCGTCGCATCGGTCAGCGCCTGCTGCAGGTCGTAGGGCACCTCGGTGTGCGCGAGATCGATCGTGTTGTTGGGCAACGAACCCGAGCCCGCCGGCTCCAGCGACAGATACCGCGAGCCCAGGATGGTGAGGACCTTGATGGTGGCGCGGGACTGGTCGCCCAGCGGCACGTCGTCGCGCACCCGCAGTTCGGCCTCGACGTGGTCGCCCATCAGTTTCATACCGGACACGGTCCCGACCTGGATGCCGGCGACCGTGACGGCGTTGCCGTCCGTCAGCGCCGCGGCCTGCAGGAACTGGGCCTTGACGTGCCGGTAGCCGAAGTTGGCGGCCTTGACGCCCAGCAGCGTCGCGACGAGCGCGCCGACCACGATGATGGCGATCACGCCGAGCAGGATCTTGCTGCGCTCCTCGAGCGGCGTCTTGCGCGGCCCCTGTGTCCTCGTCCTCGGCGGCGTCTGCGCCGCGCTCTGGTCAGCCATTGGCCATGTTCCTGCATCGTGGGCTGTACTGCGCCTTGTTCCCCGGGGTGGCCGCGTTGACGATGATCGGTGTCACGTCGTTGAGGCCGGGGAAGAATCCCGTGGCGTTGAGGTCGCAGGAGTACGTGTTGCCGTACGCACCCTCGTTGGTCATCCGCGCCAGTGCCTTGAGCAGCAACGGGAGGTTGGCGCCGGTGAAGGCGAGCTGCGGTTCGATCGAGAGCAGATGCGATGAGAAGCCGGGCTGGCGATTGATCATCTCGTTCAGCGAGGGGTAGACGTTGTCGCTGATGGTCGCCAGCTGGTTCACCACCCGCTTGATCGATCCCATCGAGTCCACCAGCTCGGGGCGCCGCGCGTTGAACGTCGACACCATCCCGCGGGTCTGGGTGATGACGTGGTCGAGATCGGCGTTGTGCTGGGCCAGATTTCCCACCATCGAGTTCAGGTTCGTGATGACATCCCCGAGTTCGTTGTCCTGGCCGGCGAAGGCGTTGGTCAACTTGCTGGTCTGGTCGATCAGGACCGCCCACGACGACTGGTCACCCTGCAGCGACTTGATGGCGCCCTCGGTGAGGTTGTTGAGGTCGTCGGGATTGACCAGGCTGAACAGCGGCTCGAAACCGTTGATCATCTGGCCGACGTCGAACGACGGGTCGGTGCGCTCCACCGGAATGGTGGCGCCGGGGGACAGCTTGGTCGAATCGCCGACATGCCCCAGCGACAGCCCGAGGAAACGCTGCCCGACGATGTTCTGGTAGACCACCGAGGCGACGGTGTTCTGGTACAGGTTCTGGTTCGACTGCACCACGAAATCGACCTTGGCCCGGGTGCCCTCGAGTTCGATCTTCTGGACCCGCCCGACCCGGACGCCGGCCATCCGGACGTCGTCGCCCTCGCGCAGGCCGAAGACGTCGGTGAACACCGCCGCGTACGGCTGCGTGTGTCCGGTGACGTCACGACGCAGCGTGCTGTACACCAGCCACGTCAGGGTCAGCGCGACGACCATGAACACGGACAGGCCGATCATCGGGCCACGGAACTTCATCGGGGACCCCCTTCCCCGGGAGCTGATGCGAGTGAGACGGTCATCCCGCGTGCGACGGGACCGAGCAGCAGCTGGGTGGCGGTGGTGGCCGGCTGGCCGGTCACGACGCTCAGTGCGGCGCGTTCCTGCGCGCTACCCACGGGGCCCACGTTTCCGCCGAACGATGCGGGTGCGGCCTCGGCGGGCAGCGGGCTGGCGGGCGCCGGGGGTGCCGGTGCGGCCGGTGGCGCTGGAGCTCCTGGGGGGGCCGGCGGGGGACCGGGCAGCGGCGCGTTGGGGTAACCGGGCTGGGCCACCGGTGCGGGCGGCGACAGCAGCGGCGTCGGGTGCGTGATGGGCGCCAGGTCCGGGTTGGCGGTGCCGGGGACCGGCGGCGCGGGCGTCATCCCCGCCGGCAGCGGCGGGTTGGGGTCGGTCAGGTTGGGGTAGGGGTTGATCAGCGGCGGGCCGACGGCAACCAGATTCCCGTTGGGCCCCAACACCGTTCCGCGCGGCGGCGTCAGGTTCTTCGGGGGCTGGTAGTTCTGCGGCAGGAGCACCTCGGGGATGTCCGGCCGGACCGCGACCAGCGGTGCGGTGTAGCAGCTGGGGCCCTTGAGCTCGCCGTACCGGGGGCAGTCGGCCCGCGTGTAGGAGTACGACGGCGTGAAGGACAGGTTGACCCGCAAGTTGCCGATGTCGCGCTCCGGCAGCCAGACGTTGTCGAAGAACCTGTTGGTGAGTCCGCCGATCTTGTTGAACGCGGGCACGAAGTTGTGGGCGTTCATGGCCAGCGATCCCAGTACGGGCGTCAGCTGACCGGTGATGGAGACCAGCTGGTCGATGTGATTGTCCAGCGCGGTCTGCGTGGTGCCCAGGGTGTTCATGCCGCCGCTGACCAGGGCGTTCAGCTGCGCGCGTTGTTCGGCCAACACCTGCATGGGCACGACGGCCTGATGGAGGGCGTCGACCAGTTCCGGAGCGGTCTGCTGCAGACCGCGGGTGGCATCGAGGAGAGCGGACACGGTGGTGGGCCCGGCGGGATCGGTGGCGACGATCTGGTCGAGTTGGTCGAGCAGCCGGTTGAGCTGTGCGCCGGCCTGGAGCAGTTCGGGCCGGCGGCTCTCGGTGGCCTCGTTGATCGCGGCCATGATGCCAATGCTGTTGTCCTCCCGCGGATTTCGCCCGGTGGCGGCGAGGATGTCGCGGAGCTTGTTCAGCGTGGTCTGGAAGATCACCGTGGGCAGTGCGGTGTCCTCGGGGATGCGTGCGCCCGGGCCGATCGCGGGGCCGGTCTTGTTCTCGGAGACGAGCTGGACCGACGACACCGCGAAGATGTTGCTGGGCACCACGCGCGCCGTCACCGTCGCCGGGATCGACTTGGCGAATTCGGGTTTCAGGTTGATGGCGACCGTGTTGGGCCGGCCGTCGGTACCGGGGGAGACGTCGCGGACCGTGCCGACCAGCAGGCCGTGGTACTTCACGTCGGAGTTCTGGGGCAGGCCGTCGCCGACGTTGGTCAGTTCGGCGACCACCGGAACGTGAGGGTCGAGCCGGCCGGTCGACTTGAGCATCAGGAACGCGGTGATCAGTGCGGCGACCAGGATCACGCCGATACCGGCGAACAACAGTTGGCGCTCGGTGGGTCCGCGTCCGTCGGTCTCGTAGGCGTTGGACATCTAGCCACCGAACCTTGCGCCGGCGTCGACCGACCAGAACGCCATGGTGAGCAGCATGTTGACGATGATCACCACGGTGATGGCCGCGCGCATCGCGTGCCCGGCGGCCACGCCGACGCCGACCGGGCCGCCGCTGGCGTAGAACCCGAAATAGCACTGGATGGTGGAGGCGATGGCCGTGAAGATGATGGCCTTCAGGACGGACAGCAGAATGTCCCGCAGCGACAGCATCATCGTGAAGTAGTGCAGGTACGACCCGGTGGAGCCACCGCTGACCAGCATCACCACCGCCTGGGTGGTCAGGTAGCTGGCGGCCAGACAGGCCACGTAGAGCGGCACGATCGCGATGGCCGAGGCCATCAGCCGGGTGGTGACCAGGTAGGGGATGGGCCGGATGCCCAGGGTGTCGGTGGCGTCGATCTCCTCGGCGATCCGCATCGAACCGAGCTGGGCGGTGAACCGGCAGCCGGCCTGCACCGCGAAGGCCAGTGAGGCGGCGATGGGCGCCAGCTCCCGGGTGTTGGCCAGCGACGAGATGATCCCGGTGGCCGGCCCCAGCCCCAGCATGTTGAGGAAGTTGTAGCCCTCGATGCCGACCAGTGCGCCCACCGTCACGCCGAGCACGATGGTGACGCCGGCGGTACCGCCACCGACCACCAATGAGCCGTTGCCCCAGGCGATGTCGGAGAGCAGGCGGACGAACTCGGCCCGGTAGTTCTTCAGGACGATGGGGATGCCCATGACGGCCCGGACGAAGAACGCGAACATGTGCCCGATCCGGACGACCGGTTGCACGGCACGCTTGGAGAGCCGCCGCAGCGGTTCGAGGATCGGGGGGATCGGGCGGACGGTGCTTGCGGTCATCTCAGAGCCCCACCCTCGGGAACAGCATGATGTACAGCTGGCTGATGGCGACGTTGACGACCATGAGCACCAGGATCGACTCGACCACCGCGGCGTTCACCGAGTTGGCGACGCCGGTGGGGCCGCCCTTGGTGGACAGCCCCTTCTGGCATGACACCACGGACACGATGGCGCCGTAGACGACGGACTTGAGCAGGGCCAGGATCATGTCCCCGGTGGTGGCGAACGACGCGAAGGTGGCGACGAAGCTGCCGGGCGCGCCGTTCTGGAAGTAGACGTTGAACAGATAACTGGCCAGGAAGCCGACGAAGCACACCAGACCGGTCAGGGCGAAGCCCACCATGATGGCCGCGGCGAACCGCGGGACCACCAGTCGGCGGACCACCGAGACGCCCATGACCTCCATGGCCGCCGTCTCCTCGCGCATGGTGCGGGAGCCGAGGTCCGCGGTGATGGCCGATCCGACCGCGGCGGCCATCAGCATGGCGGCGACCAGCGACGCGGCCTGCCGGACGACGGCCAGCCCGCTGGCGGCGCCGGACAGCGACGTCGCACCCACCTGCCCGGCCAGGATCGAGAACTGGATCGAGAGCGTCACGCCGAGGGGCAGCGCCACCAGGATCGTCGGCAACACCGCGGTGCCGGCCATGAACGCGCCCTGCCGGACGAACTCCTGCCATTGGAAGCGGCCGGTGAACAGGTCGATGAAGAACCACTGCAGGGTGCGCACCCCGAGCACGAACTGTTCGCCGACCGTGGCGATGGCGGCCTTGGGGTGCCGGTCGACGTAACCGGTGGTCCAGTTCTCGATCGCGGCAAGGCCGCTGGAACCTCCGTTGCCTTGCGCGGGGGCCGCATCGTTGACGACGTCGGTCACGTCACGGCCCCGTTCGCGGCCGGTGCGCTTGACTGCGGATCAAGTCACTGGCTCCGTTCTGAAGATTTGCAGGGGCGGACATGGCACGCTGTGAAGCGTGTCACAACCCGGTGCGGCGGCGCAAGGCTTCAAGTTAACAGCAGTTCCGAGGCTTCGGGCCGCAGGACGGACCTTGGCCGATCGGTAGCCGTCAATCATTTGGCGATGTTAACGACCAGTGCATACGGCCGAGGGCGGTATCGTCCAGACGAATTTAAGTTAGTGACAATTTCGGCACTTTTTGCACTATCGTTTGGGCATGGCCGAGCCGCGGCGGCGCCCCAAGGACCGCAAAGCGCAGATCGCGAGCATCGCCGCCGAGGCTTTCAGCGAACAGGGCTATCACGCGGTGAGCATGGACGATATCGCCAACCGCGTGGGCGTTTCGGCTGCCGCGCTGTACCGGCACTCGCCGAGCAAGTACGACATGTTCCGGACCGCGGTGCTGGCCCTGAGTCAACAACTGGTCGACGCCACCGCGCTGTCGGACGATCCGCCCGTGACCGACCAGGACGCCGTGCAGACGTACGACCGCCTGGTTTCGGCCCTGGTCGACGCCGCGCTGGCCAACCGCACTCGCGGCGGGGTGTACCGGTGGGGCGGCCGCTATCTCGTGGACGAGGATCTGGCGACCCTGACCTCCCACGTGCGGCTGGTCAATACGCGACTGCAGGAGCCCATCCGCATCCTGCGGCCCGAACTGGGCTCCCAACAGCGCTGGACCCTGTCGATCGGGGTGCTCGCCGCCATCGGGTCGATCGTCGAGCATCGCGCGACGCTCTCGGCCGGCCGCGTGCACCGACTGTTCGGCGGTATGGCGCGCGCGCTCCTGTGGGCGCCGGTGTCCGTCGACCCCGTCCACGGTCCCGCTCCGCACGCACCAGGGAACCGCGCCACCGCGGGGCGGTTCGAAGCGGTGCTGCGTGAGGCGATGCGACTGTTCCTGAGGGACGGATACCGCCAGACCACCCTGGACGACATCGCGCGGGCGGTCGGCATGCCGACATCAGGGATCTACCGGTACTTCCCCGGTAAGGCCGACATCCTGACCGCCCTGTTCCGCCGCGCGGCAGATCGGCTGTCGGCCGACACGGCCGTGATCCTGGCCGCCCATGCTGATCCCGCCGGTGCTCTGGAGGAGTTGATCCACAGTTATGTACTCCGGTCGCTGGAGTACCCCGGGATCGATTCGCTCTACTTCACCGAACGGCCGAGCCTCTCGCCCACCGACTCGGTGCTGTTGCGCAACATGCAACGCGGCACCATCGACACCTGGGTGGGCGTGCTCACCGCGGCGCGTCCCGACCTGTCCGGGCGGGACGCCCGGTTCATGGTGCAGGCGGCCTTCGCGGTCGCCGTCGACGTGGGCGCTCTGGCGCGCCACCCGGACACCACCGCGGGCGTCAGCGCCGCGATGGAGACGTTGATGGCGGCCGTGTTGTCGGCCGACACCGACGCGTTGCTCAGCAAAGGGTCCGAATCGGCTTTACCATTCCGTTAATAGACTGGTCACAGTCGTGTACATTTCTTCTCGGAGCTGTGCAAGTTCGTGGTCGACGGGCAGGTCAGCGACGCGGCGGGGGCGTCACCGGCCTTCCGTCGCCCCGCATTCACAACAGCCCCGGCGTTCGGATCTCGGGGGATCGACGGCGCCGTAGGTCGGGGGCGGACACCGGGCGGGCGGATGTACCTCGAGGCCGTGCAGGCCGACGGGCGTCGCCCTCTCGGTGTCCGTCACGGCGCCACCCCTGCGCCCCTGACATCCCTCGCCGACGAGCTAGCCGGACTGGGCCGCCAGCAACTCACCCATTCGCGTGATGACGGACTGCAGGGCCTTCAGGGGCCGGATCATCACGGTGAACGACGTGATCTTGCCGGCGTCGGACCAGGCGATCATGTCGATGCCCTCGACCTTGACGCCGTCGAGGTCCGCGCGGAACCAAAGGATCGCCGACCGGTCGTTGTACCAGTGCTCGACGTAGTGAAAACCGCTGTCGGCGAACATCTTCTCGGCGGCCAGCAGGTAGGCCCTGGTCTTGGCCCGGCCCTCCTGCGGGGTGAACACGGCCGGCGACCGGAACGTGACGTCGTCGGCCAGCAGGTCGTCGAGCAGGGTGGTGTCGCCGGACTCCAGGAAGCTCAGCCAGCGGGTGATCACATCCGGGGTCATCTCACGATTCCATCACGCCTCGGGCGCGGCGGGACGCGCCGCCTCGAGTGCCCCCTGGATCCGGTGGTAGCCCCGCCGGTCGTAGCTGCGGGTGATGATGCCGCCGAGTAGGAGACCGACGAGCAGGCCGACCGTCGTCATCTGCAGCGCATGGCCCAGGCCGGCGGCCGTGCGTCCGTCGAAGTACAGCAGCGAGCGGACCCCCAGGAACACCTGGTGCATCGGCTCGAAGGTGGCCAGCCAGCCGAACACCCGCGGTGCGGCTTCCAGCGGAACGGTGGCGCCCGCCGACGGCAGGCCGAGGATGACGAACACCAGCAGGTTCACCAGCAGACCCATGCTCCCCAGCGCCGCGATGACCGACGACGCGGTCACTCCGACCGCGGTGATGGCGAATGCGCCGAAGGCCCACAGCTGCCAGCCGTGCGTGATGGGCATGCCCAGGCCGTGGGCGATCGCCAGATACACCGCCGAGGCGATCAGCCCGAGCAGCGTCATCATCGCCCACTTCAGCAGCAGCGTGCGGAATCGGGAGATGACGGTCTGCTCGGCGAAGTGGTACACCGGGCCGATCTCGGCCGGGATGTAGCCCAGCATGGAGTCCACCAGGGTGCTGACCACCAGGCTGCCCGTGAACCCGGCCAACAGCAGCAGCAGTGCGTAGTAGAAGGCGGACAGCCCGTTGCCGGTTCCGTTGGGCAGTGGGTTGTGCACGTCGGTGTGCACGTCGACGGGGTTGGCCAGGGCCAGCGTCACCCCGCCGGGCAACGTGTCGCCGGCCTGCGCGCTCACCTGGGCCGAAAGGCGTTTGCCCAGTTCGGCATTCACCTCCGTGGTGGCGCGGGTCAGCGCCTGGCCGGCGATGCTGGCGGCCAGTGTCCCGGCCCGTGGATTGGTCGACATCGTCACCGTCGGCCGCACTGCGGTGCCCGGCTGCAGCGCCGAACGTCCGAACGCGTCGAGCTGCGCGGAGAAGTCCGCGGGAATCGTCAACTGCCCGTAGACCTTTGCGGTGTCCAGCTGGGTGGCCGCATCGGCCGCCGGCAACTCCCGCAGGTCGAACTTCGTCTGGTCCATCGAGGCGGTCAGCTGGTCGATGAGCTGCTGACCGGTAGGGCCGGCGTCCTCGTTGACCACCGCGATCGGGAAGTGCCGGATGTTGGTGGTGGGGTTGAGGATTCCGCCGAGATACAGCCCGGCGAGCGCGGCCAGCAGGGTCAGCGTGACACCGACCGGGATCGCCCAGAACCGGATTGTCCGGGGTGCATGCGGAATGGACAGCTGGTCCGGGGCGGCATGCCGGGGCGTCGGCGGCGGGGCGGGCTGATTCATCGGGGCTCCTGTTCGTACCGCAGCGAGGCTATGCCCGATCGGCCCCGCGACGTGAATATCGTGGCGCTCCTTACGTTCGGTGTCTCGTGGTGGGCGCTGACACTTTCCGGTAGGGGGACTTCAGGCGGTCAGACCGGCGTGCATCTGCCAGACCAGGATCTCGGCCGGTTCGACCGCGGTGACCCGGTGCCCGCCGCCGGCGGTGAACCGGACCGCGTCGCCCTCGGACAGCGGGCCGGCGCCCTCGAGGGTCACCTCGCCGCGCGGCACGAACAGGTGCAGATACGGCGCTTCCGGCAATTCGATCGACTGCCCGGGTTGCAGCCGCGCGCCCTGCAGCGCGGCGTAGCGGTTGGCGATGGTGATGGCCGCCTCGCCGCGATGGTCGGGCAGGCCGGAGGCGATGGTCACCAGCCGGCCGTCGAGAAGTTCGTCGTCGATCTCGAGCTGCTGGTAGCCCGGGTCGATGCCGGACTCATCGGGAGCCACCCACATCTGCACGAAATGCACAGGCTCGGTGTGCTTTTCGGCCATCCGGCTGCCGTCACCGGCGAGGGTCCAGCTGTCGTTCCTCTCCGAATGCAGGATGCCCCGGCCGGCCGACATCCGTTGGGCCAGTCCGGGATAGATCACCCCGGAGTGACCGGTGGAGTCCTGGTGCACCAGCGAGCCCCGTAGCACCCAGGTGACGATCTCCATGTCGCGGTGCGGGTGGGTGTCAAAACCGCGGCCCGGAGTGACGACGTCGTCGTTGTTGACCAGCAGCAGTCCGTGGTGGGTGTTGGCCGGGTCGTAGTGGTGGCCGAACGAGAACGAATGTTTGGAGTCCAGCCAGTCGATCGCGGTCTTGAACCGGTCGTCGGCGCGCCGGATGTCGATCACGGGTGCGGTCATGTCGATCACTCCTTGACTTGGGCCCGAGCCTACGTGGCTGACGGTGCGGAGCCGGATGGCCCGGGTGCTTGCGCGCCTGCAGTGGGCGCTTCGTAGGCTGGCGCTCATGGATCTCAACGGAACAAGTGCAATCGTCACCGGCGGCGCGTCGGGAATCGGCGCGGCAACCGCCCGCAAACTGGCCGACCGGGGCGCCACGGTCGTGGTCGCCGACCTGCAGGCCGACAAGGGTGAGGCCCTGGCCAAGGAGATCGGCGGCGCCTTCGTCACCGTCGACGTCACCAAGACCGAGCAGATCGAGGACGCGGTCAACACCGCGATGTCGCTGGCCCCGCTGCGCGCGCTGGTGAACTCCGCCGGCATCGGCTGGGCCCAGCGCACCATCGGCAAGGACGGCGAGTTCGCCTCGGCGCACAACCTCGACGCCTACAAGAAGGTGCTGGAGATCAACCTGGTCGGCACGTTCGACTGCATCCGGCTGGCGGCCACCGCCATGAGCCGGCTGGACCTGACCGACACCGGCGAGCGCGGTGCGATCGTCAACATGACCAGCGTCGCGGCCTTCGACGGCCAGATCGGGCAGGCCGCGTACTCGTCGTCCAAGGGCGGCGTGGTGGGGCTGACCCTGCCGGTGGCCCGCGACCTGTCGGCCGTCGGCGTGCGCGTCAACACCGTCGCACCCGGCCTGATCGACACCCCGATCTACGGCGAGGGCGAGGCGTCGGAGGCGTTCAAGGCCAAGCTCGGTGAGTCGGTGCTCTTCCCGCACCGCCTCGGCAAGCCCGAGGAACTGGCATCGATGGTCGTCGAACTGATCACCAACTCGTACATGAACGCCGAGGTGGTCCGCGTCGACGGCGGCATCCGGATGCCCCCCAAGTAACCCGCCGAACAGACGCAGGAGCCCCTGACCCGTCGCGGATTCGGGGGCTTTTGCGTCTGTTCGTCAGCACGGGTGACCCGGTGCGGCGACAATGACCGGGTGCCTACTGAACCCCATCGCACCGGCAAGGTATCCATCATCGGCATGGGCAGCGTCGGGACCGCGATCGCCTACGCCTGCCTGATCCGCGGCTCGGCCGGCTCCCTGGCGCTCTACGACATCTTCGCCAAGAAGGTGCGGGCCGAGGTGCTCGACCTCAACCATGGCGCGCAGTTCGTGCCGCACTGCCCGGTGGACGGCGGCGACGACCTCGCCGTCACCGCGGGCTCGCAGATCATCGTCGTGACCGCCGGGGCCAAACAGAAGCCGGGCCAGACCCGCCTGGACCTGGCGGCCACCAACGTCGCCATGGCGCAGGACCTCACCCCCAAGCTGCTCGAACTGTCGCCCGACGCGGTCATCGTGTTCGTCACGAATCCCGTCGATGTCATCACCTACGCGGCGGTCAGATCGGTCGACCTGCCGCCGGGCCGCATCTTCGGGTCGGGAACAGTCCTGGACTCCAGCCGCTTCCGCTACCTGATCGCCGAGCGGGCCGACCTGTCGGTCGCCAACGTGCACGGTTTCATCGTGGGCGAGCACGGGGACTCCGAGATATCGCTGTGGTCCAGCGTGTCGATCGGTGGCGTGCCCGCCGATGAGTTCCAGATCGACGGAAAGCCGTTGTTCGACAAGGAAACCCAGTCGCAGATCTCGCACGACGTGGTGAATGCGGCCTACGAGATCATCGAGGGCAAGGGCGCCACCAACCTGGCGATCGGGCTGTCGACGGCTCGCATCATCGAAGCGATCCGCGGTCATCAGCACCGGGTGCTGCCGGTCTCGACGCTGCAGACCGGTGCCTATGGCATTGATGACGTGTGCCTGTCACTGCCCACCGTGGTCACCGCCGAGGGTGCGGGCAAGGTGCTGGAGATCCCGCTGTCCGACGCCGAGCTGGCGGGCCTGCAGGCCTCGGCGCAGACCCTGCACGACGCGTGGGGCGCGGTGCAGGGAGCCTGACGCTGCGCTAGAGCTGTTCGGGCAGACCGAATTTCGGGAACACCGTCGTGTCGAGGAACGCCACGACGTGTGAGATGCCGGCCGGTACGACGTCGAGCACGTGCAACTGGAACGGTTCGTGCCGACCGGTCTGCGGATTCCGCATGTACATCGCCGCGCCGGGCTGGCCGTTGGCGCTCACCGGCAGCAGCCGCATATCGCCGGCCTTCTCGGCCGGGCAGTTGTGGTGGATGAGTGTGCCGATGGTGCGCGGGCCCCGATACCAGCGGGTGAACGGCGGCATCTCCCAGATGGCGTCGGCGGTGAACATCGTCTCGAGGGTGTCGATGTCGTAGTCCTCGAACGCGGCGATGTACCGGGCCAGCAGTTGGCGGGCCTCCGGCGAATCGGGCGCGGCCACAACGTCGTCGACGCTCGGTCCGACGCTGTCGAGCTGGGCGCGGGCCCGCTGCAACAGACTGTTGACCGCGGCGGTGCTGGCCCCGACGGCGTCGGCGACCTCGGCGGCCTTCCACTGCAGCACATCGCGCAGCACCAGGACCGCGCGCTGACGCGGGGACAGATGCTGTAGTGCGGCGATGAACGCCAGCCGGACCGACTCCCGGGTGCCGACGACGTTCGACGGATCGGCGGAATCATCGTGGTCGGGCAGCGGCTCCAGCCACGGCACCTCGGGACGCGACTCGAGTTCGGCGGTGGGATCCGAATCGGGCGCTCCCAGCCCGGTGGGCAGCGGCCGGCGCTTCCGGGCCTCGAGTGCGGTCAGGCAGGTGTTGGTGGCGATGCGGTGCAGCCAGGTGCGCACCGACGACTTGCCCTCGAACCGGTCGTAGGCCTTCCAGGCCCGCAGGTAGGTCTCCTGCACCAGATCCTCGGCGTCGTGCAGCGAGCCCGTCATGCGGTAGCAGTGCGCCAGCAGTTCGCGCCGGTAACGCTGTGCGTCGGCGATGAACACGTCCGGGCCGTCGGGTGCCTCCTGGGCGAGCACACTCACCCGACCGAGCTTACGCAGGGCCCCGACAACCGATCGTTACGCTGCTCACCATGGTTACGCCGTCTGGGCCCGCTGAACCCACCGCCTCCCGCACCGAGCGCAGCTTCGATGGCGTCGGCGGGGTCCGGATCGTCTACGACACCTGGACACCCGAGAGCGACGGTCCGGGTGCGGTGAAAGGCGTGGTCGTGCTCTCCCACGGCTTCGGTGAACACGCCCGCCGCTACGACCACGTCGCGCAGCGGTTCGGCGCGGCCGGGCTGGTGACCCACGCACTGGACCACCGTGGGCACGGCCGCTCCGGGGGCAGGCGCGTGTACGTCCGCGACATCTCCGAGTACACCGGCGACTTCGCCACCCTGGTCGGCATTGCACGACGGGAGCATCCGGGTATTCCGCTGATCGTCCTGGGCCACTCCATGGGCGGCGGCATCGTCTTCGCCTACGGCTCCGATCACCCGGCCGACTACGACCTGATGGTGCTGTCCGGCCCCGCGGTGGCCGCCCAGGACGGCGTCTCGCCGATGCTGGCGGTGGTGGGCAAGCGGCTCGGTGCGCTGCTGCCCGGCGTCCCGGTGCAACAGCTCGACGCCAACGCGGTGTCCCGGGACCCGGCCGTGGTCAAGGCCTACAACGAGGATCCGCTGGTGTGGCACGGCAAGGTGCCCGCCGGGGTGGCCCGGGCACTGCTGCTGGTCGGGGAGTCCATGCCCCGGCGCGCCCACGCCATCACACGGCCGGTGCTGGTGGTGCACGGCTCCGAGGACCGGCTGATCCCGGCGCGTGGCAGTGAACGGATGGCCGGCGAGTTCGGCTCCGACAATGTGCGCCTCGAGATCTATCCCGGTCTCTACCACGAGGTGTTCAACGAACCCGAGCGCGACCAGGTGCTCGACGACGTCGTCTCCTGGATCGGCGCGCGGATTTGACCCGGATCGCGAGAGTCCTTGCCGCCGTTGCACTTCTGCTGGCGGCGCTGCTCGGCTGTGGACACGGGAAACCGTCCTCGGCGGAGTACGTGGAAGAGGAAGTGACCTTCGTCGCCGACGGGCTGACCATCCACGGCACCTACCGCCACCCGGCCGCCGAGACGCCCGCGCCCGCGGCGCTGCTGATCTCCGAGAGCGGCATGACCGATCGCAACGGGGACAACGCGGTGGCCGGCCCGGTGGGCAACATGCGCCAGCTCGCCGAGTACCTCTCCGGCCGCGGCGTGGCCAGCCTGCGTTATGACAAGGTGGGAACCGGTGCGACCGGGCTGGGACCGTTCGCCGGCCGGCCCGCCGACGTCGGCAGCGCGGTCCTGACCTCCGGCGCCCGGGCGGCGATCCGGTTCCTGGCCGGCCAGTCGCGCACCGACGCCGGCCGCATCTCGGTCTACGGGATCGGCGAGGGCACCACGCATGCCATGGCGCTGGCGACGGACACCGCGGCGGGCGCGCCGCAGATCCATGGGCTGGGCCTGCTGCAACCCTTGACGGGCCGGTACCTGGACCTGATCACCGCGCGGGTCGAGCGCGACACCGCCGCGGCCGTCCGGGCCGGCGGCAAGACCGCCGAGCAGGCCGACGGTGTCGTCGGGGCGTGGGCCGCGGCCGTCGCGCAGGCCCGCACAACCGGCACGGTGCCCAAGGCCCCGCTGCCCGACGGCCTCAGTGCGATCCTCAACCCGGGCAACGTCAAGGCCGTCGTCGAGGCCGACCGGATCGACCCGGTGGCCGAGGCGGCCCGGGTGCCGGCGGGCACCCATGTGCTGTTGACGTGTTCGGACTCCGATGCGCAGGCGGCGTGCGCGGACCTGCAGCCGTTGCGGGCCGCGCTGGCGCACACCGATCTGACCGTTGTCGAACTCCGGGGCGTCAACCATGTGCTGCGCGATGACCCGACCGACAACGTCGCCAACTATGCGAAGAAGGATCCCCTTTCGCCGCAACTGATCTCGGCGTTGGACACCTTCCTGACCAAGTAGGGTGTTGATGGAGGCGAGTCTGTGCACAACCGGCGGGTTCTGGTCCGCGCCCGGAGGGGATCGTCATGGTGTTGGCCTAATCTGGCGGCCAACGATATCCAGCCAGGACCGGAACGGATCGCATGATGAGTGACGACAAGATGCTGGCGCGCATTGCCGCGCTGCTGCGCCAGGCCGAGGGCACCGACAACCCGCACGAGGCCGAAGCCTTCATGACCGCGGCCCAGCGATTGGCCACCGCCACCTCGATCGACCTTGCCGTCGCCAGGTCGCATTCGGCGAAACGTGAAGGGGCGCAAACCCCGACCCAGCGCACCATCACCATCGGCGAGGCGGGGTCCCGGGGCCTACGGACCTACGTGGCGTTGTTCTCCGGCATTGCCAACGCCAACGACGTGCGCTGCGACGTGGCGTCCAATTCCACGTTCGTCTACGCATACGGCTTCACCGAGGACATCAACGCCACGCACGCCCTCTACGCCAGCCTGGTGGTGCAGATGGTGCGGGCCTGCGACACCTACCTGGCCACCGGTGCACACCGTCCCACGCCGACCATCACCGCGCGGCTCAATTTTCAGTTGGCCTTCGGTGCCCGCGTCGCGCAGCGCCTGGCGGAGGCCCGCGAGCAGGCCCGCCAGGAGGCGACCCGGGACAAGGTGCGGGCTCCGGGAACTGCAATCGCTCTGCGTAACAAGGAGATAGAACTGCGGGACCACTACCGCAGCGAGTCGAGGGCGCGGGGGACCTGGCGGGCCACCAGCGCCTCGGCGGGGTACTCGTCGGCGGCCCGGCGGGCCGGTGACCGAGCGGGCAAGCAGGCCAGGCTGGGTGCCTCGCCCGAGCTTCCCGGTGCGCGCGCCCGGCTGCCGCGCGAGGCCGGGTGACGGCGAGGGACGATCAGCGGTCCGCGGTGTATGCCGCGGAGACATTCGTGCGCACCCTGTTCGATCGTGCCGCACAGCACAATTCACGCAGTATCGACTTCTTCGGCACCCAGCTGACACTTCCGCCGGAGGGGCTCTTTGGTTCGGTCCGCGACGTCGGCGACTACGTCGACCGGGTGCTGGCGATGCCGGCGGTCGCGCAGCGGTGGCCGGTGTCCGGCGTCGAGGTCCGGCGCCGGCGCGGCGTCACGTCCGCGCACTACGAAATCCGTTCCGGTGCACCTACTATCGCGGTGCCGGACGGAGCGGAGCGGTGGGCCCTGCGCGAGCTCGTGGTGCTCCACGAGATCGCACACCACCTGTGCCCGGTCGAACCCGCGCACGGTGGCCGGTTCGCGTCGACATTCAGCGAACTCGCCGGGATCGTCATGGGCGTCGAGGTGGAGCATGTCCTTCGAGTCGTTTACGCCAAGGAGGGCGTGCGGCTAGGGTAGGGCGATGAGCGATCCCACCCCGGCGACCGTCGACGAATTGCTGGATACGCTGCTCCTGGAGGATGATTCGGCGCTCGCCGCCGCACTGGCCGACAGCGCCGCAGCCGGACTACCGCCCATCGAGGTGTCCCCGCAGGCAGCGCACTTCCTGGGCCTGCTGGTCCGGATCGCCGCCGCTCGCCGCATCCTCGAGATCGGCACCCTCGGCGGCTACAGCACCATCTGTCTGGCCCGTGCGGCCGGCCCGGAGAGCAGCGTCGTCACCCTCGAATACGAGCCGCGGCACGCCGAGATCGCCGCGACCAACCTGCGTCGCGCCGGGGTGGCCGACCGGGTGGAGGTCGTCGTCGGCGCGGCCCTGGACACCCTGCCGACGCTGACCGGCCGGTTCGACTTCGTATTCATCGACGCCGACAAGGAGAACAATTCGGCCTACGTGGACTGGGCGATCCGGCTGAGCAGACCGGGAACCGTGATCGTGGTCGACAACGTGGTGCGCGACGGGCGGATCGTGGCGCCCGAACCGGACGACCATCAGGCCCGCGCGGTGCGCGACATGCTCGAGATGATGGGTCGGCACCCCGAGTTGGACACGGCGGCGATCCAGACGGTGGGGATCAAGGGGTGGGACGGCTTCGCCGTGGCGCTGGTTCGCTGAACGCATGCTCCCGGAGGGCGGCCTCGATGGCCGTGTGATTCTCCGTGAATCGACCCGTCGGCGCCGGAACCGAGATCGCGACGATGTGCCCGCCGGTGACGCGGTCGGCCACACCCGCTGCCGAGATTCCCGGCGTGTGCTCGTCGTGGTCGAAAGCGATTCCGCTGCGGCGGATCTCGTCGATCTCACGGTGCAGCGCATCGCCGGCGGGGATGACCCGGGCCAGCTCCGCCTCATCGAGCACGGCCAGGGCGGCCTTGCCGTTGGCGGAGTTGCGCACCGGGAACCGGATGCCGACCGCCGACACCGCCCGCAGTCGGTGCACCGACTCGATCTGGTCGATGAACCACATCTGGTTACCGCGCAGCACCGACAGGTCCACCGTTTCCCCGGTAGCTGCGGCGATCGCCTCGAGCGCGGGCCGGAACTGCGCGGCCAGGTGCGTGGCGTCGGCGGTGCCGAGGCCCAGGAGCCGATCGCCCAACAGGATGCGACCGCCGTCGTCCACCGCGGCATACCCGACTTCGACCAGGCCCACCAGGAGCCGGCGGGCGGTCGATTTGGCCAGGCCGAGCCGGGCGCCGAGGTCGACCAGGCGAAGTTCGCCGGGTGCGGTGGCGATCTCGTCGAGTGCCGCGGCGGCTCGGCGGAGCACTTGGATGCCGTCTTCCCTGTTCGGCATTCTGCCACTATATTGAGCCGGATAACGGAACACAATGATCCGGAATGCGAATCTTCGGGAGATCGCGATGGCTCTACCTGCAGGTCGATACTTTCAGCGTTCTGACGCCGACTACGAAGCCGCGCGCGCAGCCACCGTCTGGAATGCCCGGTTGCCGGATCGCTTCCCCGACCTGATCGTCCAGGCGCGGGACGCCGACGACGTGGTGGCCGCAATACGGCATGCCAAGCAGCACGGGCTGACAGTCGGGATGCGGTCGGGCGGGCACAGTTGGGCCGCCAACCACGTCCGCGACGGTGGCATGCTGATCGACGTCAGCCGACTCGACGACTGCCGCATCGACCCCGACCGCATGGTCGCGGTCGTCGGCCCCGGCAAGGGCGGCAGCGTGCTGGCGGCCGAACTCGACGCGCTCGGCCTGTTCTTCCCGGTCGGCCACTGCAAGGGCGTGTGCATCGGCGGGTATCTGCTGCAGGGCGGGTACGGCTGGAACAGCCGGGTGCTGGGCCCGGCGTGCGAGAGCGTCATCGGGGTGGAGGTGGTTACCGCCGACGGCGAGCGGCGGTACTGCGATGCCGACAATGACCCCGAATTATATTGGGCGGCAAGGGGATCAGGACCCGGGTTCTTTGCTGTGGTGACCGCCTTCCACCTGCGCCTGTATCCGCGACCGGGCGTGACGGGCAGCAGTCTCTACATCTATCCGGTCGAGTACGCCGACGAGATATTCAGCTGGGCCCGGTCGATCAGTGCCGAGGTGGACCGCCGGGTCGAGTTGCAGATCGTCACTTCGCGGGAGGTGCCCGGCGCGGGACTGAACACTCCCGGCATCGTGATGGCGTCACCGGTGTTCGCCGATGACGAGACCGAGGCCGCCGACGCGCTGAAACTCCTGGGCACCTGCCCGGTGCGCGAGAAGGCCCTGGTGGCGGTGCCGTTCGCGCCGCTGGATCTGGCGGGTTGGTACGACGCGGTCATGACGAACTATCCGTCCGGACATCGCTACGCGACCGACAACATGTGGACGTCGGCGTCCGCGGAGGCGCTGCTGCCGGGAATCCGGCGCATCATCGACACCATGCCGCCGCACCCGGCCCATTTCCTGTGGCTCAACTGGGGGCCGTCGCCGCAGCGGCAGGACATGGCCTACAGCCTCGAGGACGAGATCTACCTCGCGCTCTACACCGCCTGGCAGGCCGAGTCCGATGACGAGCGGTACCACGACTGGGCCCGGTCCAACATGGCTGCGATGTCCGAATTGGCCACCGGCGTGCAACTTGCCGACGAGAACCTGGGCGAACGCCCGGCGCCGTTCGTCAGTGACGAAGCGCTGACGCGCCTGGACCGCATCCGTGCCCACTACGACCCCGAGGGGCGGTTCCACAGCTGGATGGGCCGGCCATGGTGAACTACCTCGGCTACCGCGACGGCGACGCGCAGACTCCGTGGGGCCGCTTCTACGAACCGAGGATGGCGCCGCTCCCGCGCCACGTCGCCGAGGCACTCGAGCATGGTCCGCAGGCCGATCCGGTGCTGCCCGAATTCGATTCGGCGGCAACGCTCCTCGATCACGAAGACCAGCAGACCGAGAACGGCTACGGCCGGCTGAGCGACGGCGGGCTGCAGGTCTCGGTTCGCACCGACATGCCTGGAGTCACCCCGGCGATGTGGGAATGGTGGTTCGGCTGGCACGGCAGCGACGCGCGGCGGTACAAGCTGTGGCACCCGCGGGCGCACGTGTCGGCACAGTGGTCCGACAGTGGTGCCGACGGTTGGTACGTCGGCCGCACGTCGCTGGTGACCGAGTACCTGGGATCGGCCCGGGCCCGGGCGGCCATCCGCTTCGTCGAGCCCGCCGAACTGGGATTGTCGGTGCCCGCCGACCAGGCGGCGATCTGCGCCCGACTCGGCTCACCCGATCTGCCGGTCGACGTTGGCTGGTTGATCCATCTCGTCCGCCCGAGCGCCGATGGATCGCAGATGCGGTCACGATTCTGGATGGGCGGGCGGCACGTCGCCGTTCGCGCGAACGGCACTGGTATTCGCCTGGTGGACAAGGTGGTTCGTCCCGTCGCCGCACGGATGCTCCCCGACCCACGGGACCTGCTGGTGCATTGTGCGCAGGAGATGAACCACCTGGCGGGGTTCCTGCCCGAACTGCACGGCGCGCTCGGCGATTCGTGATCGAACTTTTCCCGCTCCCGCCGCGTGCTTCTGTCACCATGGAACGTGGCGGAAAGGGCGACACATGAGCGGATTCGACAGACGCGGCGTGCTCCTCGGGGCGGGCGCGCTGGGTGCGGGAGCGGTCATCGCCGCCTGCAGCAGCTCCACCAAGACCGAACCGACCGCGTCCGAGGCGACCACGTCCGAAGCGTCGGCCGGTGCCGAGAGCACGTCGACGAAACCGGCCGGCACCCAGATCGATGCGTCGACGGTCCCGGTCGGCGGTGGGCGGGTGCTCGAGGATGTGAAGATCGTGGTCACCCAGCCGACGGCCGGTCAGTTCCACGCCTTCAGTGCGGTGTGTACGCACAAGGGCTGCACCGTCAACAAGGTCGCCGATGGACTCATCGAATGCCCTTGTCACGGAAGCACTTTCAGCGCTTCTGACGGATCGGTCGAGCACGGTCCGGCCACCGCGTCGCTGGCGGCGAAGACCGTCACCGCGGACGGTGCGAAACTGACCGTCTCCTAGTTTCCTACGTGCAGACGGCGCCGACGGCGGCCGAACCGACCAGCTTGGTGTACTTGGCCAGCACGCCGGTGGTGTAGGTCGGCGGCAGCGGCTCGAAGTCCTTCTTGCGGACCTCCAGTTCGTCAGCGTCGACCAGCAGATCGAGGGTGCAGTTGGCGACGTCGAGACGGATGCGGTCGCCGTCGCGCACGAACGCGATGGGCCCGGCGTCGACGGCCTCGGGAGCGATGTGCCCGACGCACAGCCCGGTGGTGCCACCGGAGAACCGGCCGTCGGTCATCAGCAGCACGTCCTTACCCAGGCCGGCGCCCTTGATGGCGCCGGTGATGGCCAGCATCTCGCGCATGCCCGGACCGCCCTTGGGTCCCTCGTAGCGGATCACCACGACGTCACCGTGGGTGATGGTGCCGTCCTCCAGCGCGTCCAGCGCAGCCCGCTCCCGCTCGAAAACCCTTGCGGTGCCTTCGAACACGTCGGAGTCGAAGCCGGCCGACTTGACCACCGCGCCCTCGGGCGCCAGCGAGCCGTGCAGGATCGTGATGCCGCCCGTCGGGTGGATGGGCTGTGACAGCGCGCGCAGCACCTTGCCGTCGGGATCCGGCGGGGCGATGTGCGCCAGGTTCTCGGCCATCGTCCGGCCGGTGACCGTCAGGCAATCACCGTGCAGCAGGCCCGCGTCCAGCAGGGCCTTCATGACCACCGGCACCCCGCCGATGCGGTCGACGTCGTTCATCACGTAGGAGCCAAAGGGTTTCACGTCGGCCAGGTGTGGCACCTTGGCGCCGACCCGGGTGAAATCCGCCAGCGTGAGCTTGACGTTGGCCTCGTAGGCGATGGCCAGCAGGTGCAGCACGGCATTGGTGGAGCCACCGAAGGCCATCACCACCGCGATCGCGTTCTCGAACGCCTCCTTGGTCAGGATGTCGCGTGCGGTGATGCCGCGGCGCAGCAATTCGACCACGGCGATGCCGCTCTTGCGGGCGAACCCGTCGCGGCGGCGATCGGTGGCCGGGGGAGCCGCGGAACCCGGCAGCGACATGCCGAGCGCCTCGGCGGCGCTGGCCATGGTGTTGGCGGTGTACATGCCGCCACAGGCGCCTTCGCCGGGACAGATCGCGCGCTCGATGGCGTCGACGTCCTCGCGGCTCATCAGTCCGCGGGCGCACGCGCCGACCGCTTCGAAGGCGTCGATGATCGTGACGTCCTTCTCGGTGCCGTCGGACAGCTTGGCGCGCCCGGGCAGGATCGAGCCGGCGTAGAGGAAGACGCTCGCCAGGTCCAGGCGGGCGGCGGCCATCAGCATGCCGGGCAGCGACTTGTCGCAGCCGGCCAGCAGCACGGAGCCGTCCAGCCGCTCGGCCTGCATCACGGTCTCGACGGAGTCGGCGATGATCTCGCGCGACACCAGCGAGAAGTGCATGCCCTCATGGCCCATCGAGATGCCGTCGGACACCGAGATGGTGCCGAACTCCATCGGGAAGCCACCGGCCTCGAACACGCCTTCCTTGACGGCCTTGGCCAGGCGGTCCAGGGACAGGTTGCAGGGCGTGATCTCGTTCCACGACGACGCGACGCCGATCTGCGGCTTGGCGAAGTCGTCGTCGCCCATGCCGACCGCACGGAGCATGCCGCGGGCGGCGGCCTTCTCCAGGCCGTCGGTGACGTCGCGGCTGCGGGGCTTCATGTCGGGAACGGATTTCTTCTCAGAACCTGAGGGCATGCGTTCAAGTATGAACTCCGAGCATTTGGCGCCCAAAATCCCTCTCCGATCCGACGCCACCAATACCCCTTGGGGGTATCCGGTAGGGTAGCCGGTATGACCACCAACAAGATTCCGGCCGCACTTGCCGCCGTGGCGACCGCGCTGTTCCTGTCCGGCTGCGGCGCCGCCACCAAGGATGCGCACACCGATCACCCGGCCTCGGACACGGCCGTGATCAGCGCCGCCCCGGCCGGCTTCGACACCGATGACGTCACCTTCGCCACCAACATGATCCCGCACCACCAGCAGGCCATCGAGCTCGCGGCGATGGTTCCGGACCGCTCGAAGAACCCGCAGCTGGTGGCGCTCGCCAGCCAGATCTCGGGAGCCCAGCAGCCCGAGATCGACACCATGAAAGCCTTCCTGGTGCAATGGAACGAGAACCCCCAGGACAGCAGCGGTCATGACGGCCACGGCGCCATGACGGACCACGGCGATATGGCCGGAATGGTCGACGACGCCACCATGGCCAAGCTCCAGACACTGCAGGGGACGGAGTTCGACACCCTGTGGCTGAACTCGATGATCGGCCACCACCAAGGGGCCATCGAGATGGCCAAGGCCGAGCTGGCCAACGGGCAGAACGTCGACGCCAAGACGCTGGCCCAGCAGATCATCACCGCCCAGCAGGGTGAGATCGACCAGATGCAGAAGATGCTGGCGGGCAACCCGTGACCGAGGAACACGGCGCCCACGGGTACTCGGCGAACAAGGAGAATTACGCCAAGCGGCTGCGCCGCATCGAAGGTCAGGTCCGCGGCATCGCAAAGATGATCGACGAGGACAAGTACTGCATCGACATCCTGACGCAGATCAGCGCGGTCAACAGCGCGCTGCAGTCGGTGGCGCTCGGCCTGCTCGAGGAGCATCTCGGCCACTGCGTCAGCCATGCCGTGGCGCAGGGTGGCGACGAGGCCGACAAGAAGCTGGCCGAGGCGTCGGCGGCGATTGCCCGGTTGGTGCGCTCGTAAGCCCATGCTCTAGGGGTTACCGGTGAATTGTCACCAGCCGGATCGCCGATAGCATTTGCTGGTGGCTTCTTCCGGAAAATTGAATGTGGCCCCCGCCGTGATGGCGGATGCGTGCGAGTCGTTGTCGGGTGCGTCACAGCATTTGCTGAATGAGCTCACGTCGCTGGACGCGACCGTGTCAGGGATGCTCGCCGGTTGGCAGGGCAATTCCGGTAGTGCTTACGGCGCCGCCTACCGGCAATGGCTGGACGGCGCTCACGAGGTGGAGTCAGCGCTGTCCACCATGGCGCGACTCCTCGGCGAGGCCGGCAAGGCCTACGCACAGGGCGACGAGCAGTCCGCAGCGGGTCTGGGGAGTCTTGGCAATGGCTGAGCCGTTCAGCGTGGATCCCGAGGCTCTGGCCGATGCGCTGGAGCGGATGCAGAGCTTCCAGAAGCTGTCGCGGGCATTGCTCGAGGAGATCGACCGCACCGTGAAGGACCTGCACATCAGCTGGCACGGCGAAGCCGCGGCCGCGCACGTCCAGGCGCACGAGAAGTGGACGCACGGTACCGAGCAGATGGACCACGCGGTCAACGCGCTGCATCGAACGGGCACGGGCGCACACACCAACTACACGCAGGCGGCCGCGGCCAATCGGACGATGTGGTCCTAGCGCGGTGCGGTCATGGCTCCGATAACCGTCGACCCCAATGCACTATCGGGTGCGGGGGTTTCCGTCGGTGCGGTCGGCGACGGGTTGGCCGCCGCGATGTCGACGTTGACGGCCACGTTCAACGCCAACACTGGCCAGGACTCGGCCGGTCTGCTGTTCGGCGAGCAGTACACGAAAGCCGCGGGCGAACTCCTCAAAGCCGTCAGCTCCGGGGTCAACGCATGCCGCAACATCGGTTACGGGGTGCAGGTCAGCGCAACGAATTATTCACGCGCCGAGGCGAACTCGGATATCAGCGGCCGCAGCCAGCCATTGTCTCCGCCGCCGTGTCCGGCACCGCTATCTGCGCCCGGTTCGCCGAGTGCCACCGGCGGCGGTGTCGCCGAGCCAATCTTGTGGTGTGTTGTCGAGGCACTGATCGGGGATCTGTGGCCGAACGGCGACCCGTCTGCGATGCGGGCAGCCGCGGCGGCGTGGCGTGCCTTCGCCAGTCCATTGCACCACGTCAGCGTGGACATGTCAGGCGCCTACAACGCGATCGGCGCCCAGCACATGGACGAGGCCGAGCTGATCCAGAAGCCGATCCGCGACATCGGCACCGCGTTCTCCGACGTCGCTTTCAGTGGCGAAAAGCTGGCCGGTGCGCTGGAACAGTTCGCCTCCGACGTTCAGCAGACCCAGCAGGCCATCCGCGACCTGCTGCACAAGCTGGGTTCCATCGGCGGAATCGTCGGCACGTTCTTCGAATTCGTCAAGGGTCACGGCGAAGAGGAACTGCACGAGATCGCCGAGGATATCAAGACGGTGCTGCACCACCTGAAGGCCGAAGCCGACGCCAAGTCGCAGATCATCACGCAGGGTAAGGCGGATGTCGGCCGGTGGGCGCTGCAACTCGAATCGTGGGCGGACCGCAAGTTCGTCGATTTCTTCGGTGAGCATGTCGGCAGGGTTCTGGCGACCGACTTCAACATGTTCATCGACAGCGAGGAGGGTGGGTTCCGCTGGCTGGTCAGCACGGCAGAGGGATTGTCAGCGCTGAACCCGGCGCGGTTCGCCTACGACCCCAAGGGTGCGGCGCAGACCTGGGGAAGCATCGCGGAACTGGGCAACCTGGTGATGGACCCGGCGGGCACGTACGCCAGGGACCCCGAGGGGGTCAAGGCAATCCTGAAAGGCCTTGCGCGCACTGATGAGTGGAGCAAGGACCGTCCCATGCTCGGCCTGACCCAGAACGTCCTCGATGTGGCGACGCTGGCGATACCGGGTGTCGGCGAGGGCGGTGCTGCAGCGGATGCGGCATCGGCTGCCGGCCGTGTGGCGCGTGTCGCAGATGTGGCCGACGAGGTTGGCGGCGTCGCGCGAACCACGGGCAGGCTGGGTGAAATAGGCCGGGGTGCTGGAGCTTTGGCCGATGTCGGCAAGGAAGGCGCCGGTATTGCCCAAAAGTTCGACGACATCGCCAAGAAGCCGCTTGCTCCTGAGGTCCCCGGCGGACGACCGGCGTCTTTGCCGGAAACAGCGGAGCGCGGTGTTCCAGCGGTGACGAAGGAGCCCGTGCGGAGTACACCTCCGGTGGCACAGCCGGGTGAGGTGGCCGCGGCGAAGGTGCCTGCGGCAGAACGGGCTTCAGTGCCCGCGGATGTGCGTCCGGCACCGGCTGCCGAACCGGCGGCTGTCGGTGCCGCTGAGAAGATACCTACGACATCGGCGATGATGACTCCGCTCAGCGGTGTTGGTGATGTGCTCAAACCCGTTGAGAGCGTGGCATCTTCGGGTGCCCAAGTGGTTTCCGGGCTGGGCAAGAGTCTCGGGGGAGTGGCTGACGGTCTCGGTGCGGGGAGTCACGCGCCGGGTGTGGTGGCGGACCTCGGTCGGGGTGCTGAGCATGCGCCGGCCGGTGGTGGTGGCCATGGCGGTGGAGGCGTGGCTGATGTGGCGGAGCACGGTCACGTTGAACCGGGCAATGGGCACGTGGGACTTGCGGACCGTGGAGGTCAAGGTGAGGAGGGTGAGCGAGTGCTCCACGGCGAAGGACCCGACGACGGTTCGCCCCCGGAGCATGGGGAATTCAACGGATTGACGGACCAGCAGCGCGACGAAATTCTGGCGTTGGACAAAGGTGATCGACCTGATCCCAGTGAATATCTACCTCCGGAATTTATTGAGCAGCACCTCGGCCGGTTCGACGGCGGCGTAACGCGATTCATGACCGCGGACAATCTGGATGCATTCGGGATCGGGCAGCGCGATGGCACAACTTTTGTATTCCCAAAAGACGAGTTGGACGGCCTCATGAATGCTACGGGAGGCGATAAGGCTCGACTCGAAAGAGCACTGGGCTTGCCGGAGGGCTATTTTTCGAGTTACAACGTTGTGCGCGTGGATATCGTGGATCCGCGTGACTACAACCTCCGCGTGCCCTCAGGAAACGAAGCAGGTGCCAATGATAAGTGGCTTCCGGGCGGGTACCTTCCTGAGGGGATGCCCGAGGCGGTAATCGACGGTGGCGAAGTCCCGCGGAGCGACTACACAGTGACAGACTTGTCTAAAGACCCAGAGGGAACACAATGAAATTTGAGAACACATTTCTATCGCGAGAACATCGTTACTGGCTTGGAATCGAAACCGAGTCAGGTGAGCATTTTGCCGCAATTCCCGTGAGTAACCAAATGGTCGACTATGTCGAGGCGTATAGAATAAGTGACGCCGAGTACCAAAAATTCCTCGCGGATGGGGGTGCGGCACTCGATTTCGTTGAGGGCTGTCGACGTCGAGAACATGACGATCGCCTGTTCTTGCGGCCAGGCGCGGACCGTGGCACTCCAATGTGAGTGGCTTCTCGTGGTCCAGGACTGCCTCGCGGAGGCGTCGGCGGCCATCGCGCGGCTGGTGAGGTCCTGAGAATCGGTTGAGAGTGGTAACGAAAAGGGCGGCCACTGCGATCATCCTCACAACTGAAGGCGCTGGTCACAGCGGTGAACCCGCTGGTCGGCCGCCGCTGGCGGCAAGGGTTACCCAGTCGGCTGTGTCAGACTGGACGGAGTTTCTGACGTGTGGAGGTTGGTTATGCGAGGGCGCGCGATGAGCACGCTGACGGCGATGCTGGGGGCCATGGGCCTGTCGGCGGCCATGGTGCTGGGGGCTGCCCCGGCGCTGGCCGACCCGGATCCGAACATCGCTCCGGTCGATCCTGCCGCTCCCGCGGCACCGGCCGCGCCGGTGGTGCCGAACAACTATCCGTTCGCGGCCGGCGACCCCCGGACCCAGCCGATCGAGATCCCGCCGCCCGCCCCGGTGATGCCGTGGGAGCAGCCGCAGCCGGTGACGCAGATCCCGCCGGGCACCCCGGCCGGCCAGAACCCGCTGCCCTTCGAGGGCACCGCGCCGTTCCGCCCGCCCACCTTCAACCCGTCCAACGGGTCGATGGTCGGGGTGGCCAAGCCGATCTACATCAACTTCGCGGTGCCGATCGCCAACCGGCAGCTGGCCCAGGACTCCATCCACATCTCGTCGGTGCCTCCGGTGCCGGGCCGGTTCTATTGGGTCACCGACACCCAGCTGCGCTGGCGTCCGCAGGACTTCTGGCCGGCCAACACCGTCGTCAACATCGACGCGGCGGGCACCAAGTCCACCTTCCGCACCGGTGACTATCTGGTGGCCACCATCGACGACAAGGCCCACCAGATGGAGGTCATGCGCAACGGGAAGCTCGAGAAGACGTTCCCGGTGTCGATGGGCCGACCGGACGGCAAGCATGAGACCAAGAACGGCACCTACTACGTGCTGGAGAAGTTCCCCGAGATCGTGATGGATTCCTCCACCTACGGTGTTCCGGTGGATTCGGCCGAGGGTTACAAGCTCAAGGTGCAGGACGCGGTCCGGATCGACAACAGCGGTGCCTTCGTGCACAGCGCGCCGTGGTCGGTGGGCGATCAGGGCAAGCGCAACGTCAGCCATGGCTGCGTGAACCTCAGTCCCGCCAATGCGCAGTGGTTCTACGACAACTTCGGCAGCGGCGACCCGGTGGTCGTCAAGGGCACCGGCGGTGGCTGGTACAACACGCCCGACGGCGCCTCCGATTGGCAGATGTTCTAGAGATCCAACACCTTTCGATCTGTTCAGCGGTCCTTGCGGCGCCTGATCGCACTTCGTCGCAGCCGGTGCTGAACAGGTCCCGGGGGAGGACGGCTCAGTTCCAGATGTGTACGCGGTGCTCCGGCGCCAGGTACAGCTCGTCGGCGGGGTCCACGTCGAAGGCCTCGTAGTAGGCGTCGATATTGCGGATGACGCCGTTGCAGCGGAACTCCGGCGGTGAGTGCGGGTCGGTGGCAAGACGCCGGATCGCCTCGGCGTCACGCGATTTCGTCCGCCACACCTGTGCCCAGCCGAAGAACACTCGTTGCACGCCGGTCAGGCCGTCGACCACCGGGGCCTCCGCGCCGCCCAGTGAGAGTTGATATGCGAGCAGCGCTATCGAGAGGCCGCCCAGGTCGCCGATGTTCTCCCCGACGGTGAACGCGCCATTGACGTGATGCCCGTCGTCCAGCGACCGAGGCACGAAATCATCGTATTGGGCGATCAGAGCCGTTGTGCGGGAGCCGAATTCGTTGCGGTCGGCATCGGTCCACCAGTCGACGAGATTGCCGTCCCCGTCGTACTTGGCGCCCTGATCGTCGAAACCGTGCCCGATCTCGTGACCGATCACCGCGCCGATGCCGCCGTAGTTGGCGGCGTCGTCGGCGTCGGCGTCGAAGAACGGCGGCTGCAGGATGGCCGCGGGGAACACGATCTCGTTCATGCCGGGGTTGTAGTACGCGTTGACGGTCTGCGGTGTCATGAACCATTCGTCGCGGTCGACGGGACCGCCGAGCTTGGCCAACTCGCGGTCGTACTCGAGGGCATGGCCGCGCTGGTAGTTGCCGTACAGATCATCGCGGCGCACAACGAGTTCCGAGTAGTCCCGCCACCGCTTCGGGTAGCCGATCTTGGGCGTGAACTTGTCCAGTTTGGCCAGGGCCCGCTCGCGGGTCTCCGGCGTCATCCACGCCAGACTGGTGATCGACACCCGGTAGGCCTCTCGCAGGTTGGCCACCAACTGATCCATCCGCGCCTTGTGGTCCGGCGGGAAATGGCGCTCCACGTACAGCTTTCCGAGTGCGTCACCCATCAGGCTCTCCACCAGCGCAACGCCGCGCTTCCAGCGCTCGCGGATCGCCTCGGTGCCCGACAGGAGCTTTCCATAGAACGAGAAGTCCTCGGCCACAATCTCATCGGTGAGCATCGCCGCGCGGCCGTGGATCAGGCGCCAGCGGGCCCAGTCCTTCCACTGGCCCAGGTCCGCACTCGACCAGAGTGCCGCGAACGCGCTCAGGTAGTCGGGCTGGCGCACCACCAGTTCGCCTGCGAGCTGCGGCGAGGCGCCCAGCGCGCCGATCCAGCCGGCCCAGTCGAATCCTGGTGCCTGCGCGGACAACTCGGCGAACGTGCGCAGATTGTAGCTCAGCTCGGCGTCACGCCGTTTAACCACGTCCCAATGTGCTTGGGCCAGCTGGGTTTCCAGTTCGACGATGCGTTCGGCGGTGGTCGCGTGATCGGCGGGCTCGCCGCCGTACACCAGTGCGAACATCCGCGCGATGTGGCCGGGGTAGGCGGCCAGGATCTCGGCGTGCTGCGGATCGCGGAAGTACGACTCGTCGGGCAGGCCGATGCCGGACTGCGTCAGGTGCACCAGGTAGCGCGTCGAATCCTTCGAGTCGGTGTCGACGTACACGCCGGCGCCACCGCCCACGCCGGTGCGCTGCAGTTGCCCCACCACCGCGGCCAGGGCGCCGGCGTCGGCCGCGGCGTCGATGAGCGCCAATTCGTCGCGCAGCGGTTGCGTGCCGCGTGACTGCACCGTGGCCTCGTCGAGGAAGCTGGCGTACAGGTCGCCGATGCGCTGCTGGTCGGTGCCCACCGGTGCGCCCGCTGCGGCGGCTTCGGTGATCAGGTCGCGCACCTGCTCCTCGGCGCGGTCGAACAGCGAGCGGAACGCGCCGTCGGTCGCGCGGTCCGCGGGTATCACGTACTCGGTCAGCCAGCGTCCGTTGACATGTCCGAACAGGTCGTCCTGCGGGCGGGTCTGCGGGTCTACGTGGCTCAGGTCCAGGCCCGAGCGAACTGTCGTGGTGGCCACGCCACCATCCTTACCAGAGACCGCCGGGTACCCTCACCGCCATGCCCGAGGACGCCCAGGATGCCGGAGCGCCGGCGGTGAAGCAGACCACCTTCTCCCGGCACGGCGTGGTGTCGGCGCTGTTGGGGCTGATCTGCGTCGCCGCGGCGGCACTCCTGGCGCTGACCTGGGTCCACCACCGCAGCGACGTCGCCGAACGCACCCATCAGACCGCGGCCATGCAGGCCGCGATCGACTGGACCGGCGTGCTGATCAACATGACCAAGGACAACGTCGAGACCAGCCTGCAGAAGTTGCACGACGGCACCGTCGGCCAGCTCAACACGGACTTCGAGGCCTCGGTCCAGCCCTACCGCGACGTCGTCCGGACACTGCAGTCCCAGACCACCGGTCAGATCGAAGCGGTGGCGATCGAGAACGTCCACCACGACCTCGACGCACCGCCCGGCACGTCCAACCCGCCGTCGGAATTGCCTGCCGGCATGGCTGCGCGCACCGACACGGTGCTGGTGGTGGCCACCTCGGTCAGCCAGAACGCGGGCGGTCAACCGCAAACGGTGCGCTGGAACCTGCGCCTGGACGTCTCCGACGTCGACGGACAGCTGCTGATCTCGCGGCTGGAATCGTTGCGATGAGGAACTTCGTGCGGGTGCTGCTCATCGACGTCGTCGTCCCCGTGGCGGTGCTGGTCGCGCTCGCGTTGATGGGCCTGTTCCTGGGCTGGCCGCTGTGGTGGGTGGCGGTGGCCTCGATGCTGGCGCTGCTGGTGGTCGAGGGTGTGCTGCTCAACCTCTACCTGGTGCGTCGCGACCGGGTCAGTTTCGGCACCGACGATGACGGTCCACGACTGCGCCTGGCCCTGGTCGGTCTGGTGACCGCGCTGCTGGTGGCCGCGGTGGCCGTGGGATACACCCGGTGGACGGTGCCCGATCGGGACCTGCGCGCCGATACCGGTGAGGTGGTTCGGTTGGCGACCGCCGTCTCGGAGGCGACGGCCACGTTCTCGCCGCAGGACCCGACGTCCTCGATCGAACGGGCCGCTTCGATGATGGCCCCCGAGCAGGGTGCGGCATTCCGGGCGAACTTCGGCAGGTCGACACAGGACCTGGCCCGCAAGAACATTTCGGCACAGGCGCAGACGATCTCGGCCGGGATCGAGGCCCTGGGCCCCGCGGCGGCCAGCGTCGCCGTCGTCATGCGCGGCACCCAGCAGACACCCGGCCAGCCGCCCAGCCGGGCGGTGCTCGCGCTGCGGGTAACGCTGGCCAAGAAGGAAGGCCGCTGGCTGGTCTATGACGTCGTGCCGATAAACCAGGTGCCGCCGGGTCAGCGATAGCGCTGGTGATCGACCTTCAGGCAGCGGTCCATCACGACGGTGATGCCCGCCGCCTCGGCCCGCTGGGCCACGTCCTGGTCGGAGAGCCCCAGCTGCAGCCACAGGGTCCTGGGACGCACCGGCATTGCCAGCACATCGGCCAGGACGGCGGGCAGCTCGCTCGACCGGCGAAACACATCCACCAGGTCCACGGGCTCCGGCAGATCAGCCAGCGACGGATACGTTGGGGCACCGTCGATTTCGGTGATGGTGGGATTAACCGGATACACCCGGTAGTCGCCCGTGCCGACCAGGTAGCTGTACACCTCGTAGCCGGCGCGGTCCGGGTTCGCCGATGCGCCGACGACGGCGATGGTGGTGGTGTCCCGCACGATCTGCCGCAGGTCCGGCGACGGCGGCAGGTCCGGCGACGGCGGCAGCGGGCCGCTCAGGGTGTGCCTTCCTCGCGTTGTGCGCGCATCCGCGCGAACCGGTCCGACAGCTTGCGGATCCGGATCACCAGGGACGCTGGCGGGCTCACCCGGCCCTCCAGGTAGAGCACCAGATCCTCGACCGGCACTCCGATCCGGGAAGCGAACTCATGGTGGGACAACCCCGACCGGGCCACCAGCGACCGGATGTGGCGGGCCGCCTCGGCGCGCTCGCCGGCCTCGAGGTGCTGCCGGCTGCGCACCAGGACCTCGGACAGGGCGTTGGTGATGCCCTGGGGTGGCGCGTTCTGCAGAACTTCCTCGAC
Source organism: Mycobacterium sp. (assembly GCF_046330795.1). Lineage (GTDB taxonomy): Bacteria > Actinomycetota > Actinomycetes > Mycobacteriales > Mycobacteriaceae > Mycobacterium. The sequence goes on from NZ_JAXLSA010000005.1 coordinate 212,702, forward strand.
CTGGCGGGCCGTGCGCCCGAACGGGTCGCGCTTGATCGCGACGACGATCTTCTGCCACACCGAGATGTCGCCGACCTCGAGCGCGGATCGGATGGCCGTCGTGGGCCAGTACTCGACCGGTCGGTCAGCGGGTGCCCGGCCGGGGTCGGAGAGGGGTGCGTCACCGGTGTTAGCGGTCAACGTCACCTCATTCCTCCAGCATTGCCACGGCTACCGCCAGGCAGCGGTCCCGGACATTCTCCCAATCCAGATCCGTCTCGGACCCGCAGGGTTGCGCGTCGGCGGGTTGCGGGTCGGCGAGCCGGCGAACCAGATCGGTGGCGACCCACCTGCGACCGTTCCCGGATCCTCCGGCGGACGGTTGCACACAGTAGTACCTGTCCAGGGCGGCCAGCACCACCGCTGCGGTGGATGGCTGCATCGTGTCGACCAGGTCGGCGAATTCCTGATAGTCCCGCTTGCTGTTGCGCGTCAGCAGCAGGAAGCCCTTGAGGCGTAGTGTCTCGGCGCCCGTCGGGATCTGCAACCGGTCACCGGTCGGCAGTTGCACATTGGTGGTCTCGATCGGGGCCAGCCGGCGCACCGCCGGCGCCGTGGTGCCGTTCTCGATCTGTGCCGCGGCCTCGAGCGCATCCAGTGCCAGCTCGAGCCGGCCCCGCCACACCGTGACCGGGTGCACCGGCCGGGGGCCGCCGTGGCGCGCGGAATACGCGTGCTCGGCGCCGGACGTCCGGATCCGCACGGTCTGCGCGGTGGCGCTCACGTCGGTCAGCTGGTTGGATCCTGGCCGCCGTTCGAGCAGATCGCCCAGGCCGGCACAACCGCGCAGCGCCAGCGGGTCGGCCACTGTGATGGTGTCGGGAGCAAGGTTCTTGAGCCGCGCCGCCGACTTGACCACCATGCGCAGATCGGGGCCGGGAGCCACCAGGGCCGAGATGTCGTCGGGGATGATCACCAGGTCGCCGATGTCGACGTCGGGCAGCGGCTTCTCGAAATCGACCGACGGGAGCAGCCGGTCCAGCCACCGCGGCAGCCACCAGTTCCACTGGTCGAACATCGCCATCAACGCCGGCACCAGCACCAGGCGCACCACGGTGGCGTCCACCGCGATCGCGACCGCGCAGGCCACCCCGAGCTCGGCGACCAATGGCATGCCTGCGAAGGCGAAGCCGATGAACACCGCGATCATGATCAGCGCGGCGCTGGTGATGGTGCGGGCGCTGGTCGACACGCCGTACGCGACGGCGTCCCGAGTGTCGCCCGTCTGCAGGAAGCGTTCCCGGATGCGGGTCAGCAGGAAGATCTCGTAGTCCATCGACAGCCCGAACGTCAACGCCAGAACCAGCGGCGGGATGGTGCTGTCGATCGAGGAGATCGGTGCGAAGCCCAGTCGTTCGCCCCAGCCCCACTGGAAGATCATCACCAGGCTTCCATAGGCGGCGGCCACCGACAGGACCGTCATCAGTACGCCCTTGAACGCCAGGAAGACCGACCGGATGGCGATCAGCAGCATGACGAACGCGATCAGTGCGACGGCCGCGAACACCAGCGGCTGCGTCTTTGCGACGCGATCGTCGAAGTCCTTGATCAGTGCCGTGGGCCCGCCCACCGAGATGGTCGCGCCGCTGGCCGCAGCTGTCTTCGGGAGCGCCACGCGCATCCAGTCGACCGTGTTGCGGGCGGCCATGTCCTCGGGGTCCACCGCCAGCACGGCGCTGAGGAGCACGGAGCGGTTGTCCTCGGAGAACACCGGCGGCGCCACCGACACGATGTTCACCGCCCGGGCCATCTCCTGCGACACGGCGTCGACGACGCCGGTGTGCGCCGGTGACGACGCGTCCCCGTCGGGGAAGGCGACCAGGACCCGGACCGGGCCGAGCGCGCCGGGGCCCAGCGCCTCGGCCGCCGCGCCCACGCCGCCGCGGATCTCGTGTGCCGCCGGGAACTGCCGCAGCATGCTGTTGCCCAGGACCATCGAGAACGCCGGCGCGGCCAGCGTCAGCAGAAAGGCCGTCGCCGCCAGTGCCGACAGCCATGGCCTGCGCATCACCCAGCGCACCCAACGGGTCCAGAACCGCGACTCCGTGGTCTCACCCCGCCGCGACCAGCGCAGCAGCGAGGAACGCTTGGCGGCCGAACGCCCGAACGTCGCCAGCACCGCCGGCGTCATGGTCACCGATGTCAACACCGCGACCGCGATGGCCAGGATCGCGCCGGTGGCCATCGACGACAACACCGGGGTGTTGATGAGGTAGATCGCCGACACCGACGCGATCACGGTCAGTCCCGACAACACCACCGCCAGACCCGAGGTCGCCATCGCGGCGTCGGTGGCCTGGGCCGGGTCACGACCGGCCCGGAGTTCCTCACGGAACCGCATGAGGATGAACAGCGAGTAGTCGATGGCCAGGGCGATGCCGAACATCGACACCGTGGTGGTCGCGAACACCGACATCTGGGTGACGGTCGACAGCAGGTAGACGACGCCCATGGTCACGATGACCGTGCAGGCGCCCAGCGCCAGCGGGATGGCCGCGGCCGCCAGCGATCCGAACACCGCCAGCAACACGATCAGGACGATCGGCAGATTCCAGCGCTCGGCCTCGGCGATGTCGTGTTTGGTGGCCTCCGAGGCCGCTGCGCCCAGCGCGCCCTGGCCGATCACGTAGAGCCGGACCTTGCCGTTGGTCGTCTGGCCCGGCTGGTCGCCGGTGACGCCGACCTTCTCGCGCAACTGCCGGGCGACGTCGACGGCGCCGGTGTTGTTGAAGTCCAGGCGCAGCGACACCACGTAGGGGCGGTCGGGCTGCGGGGCCGGCTGGCGGGGGTCGGGGATCAGCGTCACGCTGTGTACGTCACCGGCCACCTGCCGGAGCAGGTCGACGGCCGAGTTCATATCGGCATACGTCGCGTCCGGCCGCGGTGCGGCGACCAGCGCCAGCGGCGAGGCGCCCTCGCCGGGGAAATGGTCCTCGAGCTGGTACTGGACGTTCAGCGACTGCGAACCGGCGACCTCGAACCCGCCGCCGGTGAGGTGGCCGGACTGGGTGAGTGCCAACCACACGGCCGGGATCAGGGTGAGCAACCAGGCCCCGAACACCAGCCAGCGGGCTCTGCGCAGGCTGCTGCTCAGGCGCATCATGAACTGCTGGATGGCGGTCTCCCCGCATTCTGTACCGAGGGCGGTCCCGGAAGCGTACCGCAGCGACCTTAGTCCGCCGGGGTCTCGCGGGCACGCTGAACTGGCCCGATCGCGAGTTCGCTGGTGGAATCTCGCTGAGCGGATTGGCGGGCCGCCCCGCGCAGGTGGCAGGATGATGACGCGATCGTCGGGTCGGGGTCCCAGGTTCGCCAGGCAGTGCAGGTTGCCGGCGGCCGTTCGATGTGAGGAGTCCCCATGACACCCATCCACCGACGCGCCGTCTTCGTCGTCGCCGCCGGCCTGGTGTCCGTCGCCGTCCTGAACACTCCGGCGGCCGGCGCGGCACCGGACCCGTGCGCGGCCAGTGAGATCGCCAAGGCCGTCGGCAACGCCTCGATCAACGCCAGCATGTATCTGGATTCGCACCCGCAGACCAATCAGGTGCTGACGGCGGTGGCGGCGCAGCCGGCAGGTCCGCAGTCACTGGCGACGCTCAAGGCCTACTTCGACGCCAATCCGCAGGCCGCCACCGATCTGCAGGTGATCCAGCGACCGGTCACCGCGCTGACCTCCAGATGCAAGCTGCCGATCAGCCTCCCGCAGGTGTTGGGGCTCATGCAGGGTGTCCAACAAACTGCACCGCAGGCGCCCGCACAGGTGTTATCGGCGAGTTGATGCCCGGTCTCCTGGCGAATCCGCACGGCGCGGGGTAGGAATGTTCGTGATCCAGTGTCGCGGCAGAAGGAGCCTGAAGATGTTCGTTGTTGCCCATCGCCTGGCAGCGCGTGTGGCCATCGGTGTGATCGGATCGGGTGCCGTCGCCGCCGCGATGCTGTCCGTCAGCGCCGGATCCGCACTCGCGGATCCGCCGAACTGCACGGCCGCGGATCTGGCCGGGGTCGCCTCCGGCGTCTCCGCCGCCACGTCGGCGTACCTGTTCACCCACCCGGACGTCAACAACTTCTTCAGCGGGCTGCAGGGTAAGTCGCGCGAGCAGATGCGCACCGACGTCAAGTCGTACATGGATGCCAACCCGCAGGTGCGCGACGAGCTGACCGGCATCCGCCAGCCGCTGGTCGATATCCGCAACCGCTGCGGTGCCCCCCTGGGGGACGGGATCGCCGGCGGCCCCGGCAACTAGTCCCGACAGGCGCGGGGTCGCACGTGCGTGAGAACGCCGCCCACACGGTGCTCATGGTCGACGACGACCCCGACGTGCGCACCTCGGTGGCCCGTGGTCTGCGGCACTCCGGTTTCGACGTCCGGGTGGCGGCCAACGGGAAAGAGGCCCTGCGGCTGCTGTCCAACGAGGATCACGACGCACTGGTGCTCGACGTGCAGATGCCCGAGTTGGACGGCGTCGCGGTGGTGACGGCGTTGCGGGCGCTGGGCAACGACATCCCCATCTGTGTGCTCTCCGCGCGGGATACCGTGAACGACCGGATCGCCGGCCTCGAAGCGGGCGCCGACGACTACCTGACCAAACCGTTCGACCTCGGCGAGTTGGTGGCGCGCCTGCACGCGCTGTTGCGCCGCGCCGCACATTCCGACGAGCAGTTCGACGCGATGACGGTGGGCCCGCTGACCATCGACACGGCACGGCGCCTGGTGTTCGTCGACGGCGAGCGGATCGAGCTGACCAAGCGGGAATTCGATCTGCTGTCGGTCTTGGTGGAGAACGCCGGCGTGGTGCTGAGCCGGCAGCGACTGCTCGAGCTCGTGTGGGGCTACGACTTCGACGTCGACACCAATGTGGCCGACGTCTTCATCAGCTACTTGCGGCGCAAGCTGGAACGCGATGGTGTGCCGCGGGTGATCCACACGGTTCGCGGGATCGGGTACGTGCTGCGGGCCGATCCGTGACGGCTCCGCCCACGCGTGCCCGGTTCACCGCGTCGCTGCGCACCCGGGTGGCCATCGCGGCCGCGGTGGCCGCTGCGGTGGTGGTCGGCGCACTGGTCGTGCTGAGTTCGATAGTGCTCGCGAACAACGATGTGGCCCAATTGGATCGGCGGCTCGACGCGATCGTGAACGCCAGCGTCAGCACCGCTGACCCGCGTGACCCTGCGCACGACGTGCTCTCCACCGGGCGGGCGGCGAACACCGGTCAGGTGATGTTCCAGCGCGGATTCCAGCTGCCCCAGCTGCCGCCGGGCACTCACACCGTGGCGGTCAACGGCGTCGACTACCGGGTGCGTACGGTGGCCGTGCCGCGCGATGCCGGGGAGGACCTCCTGGTCTCGATCGGAATCCGGGCCGACAGCATCCTGCTGACGCCGGCCCGCATCCCGCTCTATGTGTCCATCGGTCTGGTGGCCCTGCTGATCGCGGCCGGGCTGGGCTGGTTCCTCGGTGGGGTCGCCACCCGTCCGTTGCGTCGACTGACCGAGCAGACCCGCCGGCTCGGCGCGGGCGACGGGTCGCCGGGCGATCAGATCGTTCCCGTGCGTGGGGTCAAGGAGGCCGAGGACCTGTCCGAGGCCATGGTCCTGATGCTGGTCCGGCTGGCGGCCGCGCGGGAGGCCACGACCAGGTCACTGCAGGCCGCGCAGGATTTCGCCGCCAACGCCGCCCATGAGCTTCGGACCCCGTTGACCGCGATGCGGGCGGACCTGGACACGCTGCGCATCCACGATCTGCCCCCGCAGGAGCGCGACGAGGTGGTGGCCGACCTGTCCCGCGCGCAGCGCCGAATCGAATCCACCATCACCGCGCTGGGTCAGCTGGCGTCGGGGCAATTGGCCCGGGACGAGGACCGTGAACCGATTGATATCGAGGAGCTGCTGGATCGCGTTGCCCGCGAGAACATGCGTTCGTCGGATGTGTCGATCGAGGTGCACGCCGACGAGGCCGGCATCGTGTTCGGTTGGTCGGGCGGACTGCGGTTGGCGGTGGACAACCTGGTGCGCAACGCCATCACCCACGGCCGCGCGCACCGCATTGTGCTGACCGCGTACCGGCCCGATCCAAGCGGGCTGGAGATCACCGTCGACGACAACGGATGCGGACTGCCGGCCGCGGAGCACTCCGCGGTCCTCGGGCGGTTCTCGCGCGGCAGTACCGCGGCCTCGGGCGGATCCGGTCTGGGACTTGCGCTGGTCGCCCAGCAGGCCGCCCTGCACGGCGGTCGGATCGAGTTGTCGGACAGCCCGCTGGGTGGGTTGCGTGCGACGTTGCGGATCGCCAGCGGCCTACCCCCCTCGTGATCTGTTCTGCATCCTCGGCGACATTGTTCGAGTGGAGTTCGCCGAGGATGCAGAACAGATCAGGAAATCGGGGTGCGGTCCAGCAGCCGCAGCGCCAGCCGCCAGCCCAGCAGCAACAGGGCAGTGACGGTGGATGCCACCACGATGAAACTGACCGCGACACCCTGCCCCGAGAGCTTCCGCAGTGCCATTCCGACGGCAACGGTCGCGACCCAGACGATCAGTCCGGTCGGTGAGAGCGCGGTGGGCCGGTGCCATCCGCGGGCCAGCAACCAGCCGACCGCGGTACCGGTCACGAACGGCCACGCGGTCTCGGCCAACCCGGAAACGGTGATGCCCTCGGCGTGGCTGCGCCGGCCGACAGCGCAGAACACCAGAACACACGCCACGTCGGCGGCCACTGCCAGAGGCGTCCATTTGGAAGTCATGGAAGTCATTGTCCAGCAGAATAATTCATGATGTCGTAGACCAGCGGCATGACCCCGCTGACGTCGCGTGCGGCGAACCCGGGCTGCACGGGTGCGGGTTGCCCGGCGAACAGTTTGTCCAGTGCCGGTTCCCCGCCGACTCGTTGATCGAGCCGGAACGACGAAACGACGAACGGCAGGCCGTTGGCCGCCAACGGGTCCGGTCCGTCCATCACATGGAAATGCAGGTGCGGCGCGCTGCTGTTGCCCGAATTACCCAGGGCGGCAATGGATTGACCGGTAGTCAGATCATCGCCGGGTTTGACCGTGACGCTGCCGGGTTGCAGGTGCGCATACAGGGCGTAATTGCCGTCGCCGAGATCCTGGACGATATGGTTCCCCGCGTACTGGTCCAGCGGCAGCCCGGTGGGGTCTTTGGTGGGTACTTGTTCGGGTAGATCGTTCACCACCGAGACCACCTTGCCGTTTCCGGCCGCGTGTATCGGCGCGCCGAAGTAGTGGTAGCTCTCGGGTTTGGTCGGATCACCGTCGGACAGCCGGAAGTTGTCGGTCAGTTGGACGTAGTCGATGGCGAATCGTTGTGCGACATAGAGCTTTCCGTTGATCGGGTTGGCGGCCATCCGGTGCGCGGTCATGTCGCAGCAACCGTCGGCGTTCAACCAGTTCGGGCCGCTCAGGGGTGGGGCGATGGACACCATCTTGTGGTCGGACACCCGGACGGGTGCGACGTTCTGGGTGGTGTCACCGTTGATCAGTCCCGGTAGGGGCTTGGCCACCGTCAGCGCCACGGAGTGGGTCAGATCGGCCGGTACCTGGGCACCGCCGTCGATGGCGACGTCGAGCCAGACGATGACGCTCTGGCCGGGTCCGATCACGTTGGTCGGGGTGGCGGGGTTGCCCAGTGCGCGGGTCCAGTACTTCACGTTGTCACCGGACAGGGTGAGCAGTTGACGATCACCTGCCGCAACCGTCAACGAACGCAGCGTGGCATTGCCGCCGAGGGTGTTGGTCAACAGCAGTTCATAGGCCAGGTGGGTGCGTCCGTCCGTGGCCGGTACGGGCACCGGTTCGGCCAGCGCCGAGCCGATCAGTGCGGTGGCCGCCGGTGGTGGTCCGGGGGTGGTGGTCGGCTCGGGGGTCGACCTCGACGAACAACCCGCCAGTAGCAGTACGGCGGCGGACAGCACCGCCAGTGAACGTGACAGCGTCGGCATCCGCCGATCCTGTCACGAGACCCGCTGCGAGTCCGGTGGATCCTGACGCGGTGCGGAATCCTCGAGCAGATCGGGGTCCAGCTGGTTCTCGGCACGGAACATGAAGAAGAAGATGACCCAGCCGATGGCCGCGATGAAGATCCAGCTGACCAGCCGGTAGATCAACATCGCGGAGATCGCCCCGGGCAGCGTCATGCCGCTGGAAACGAGGCCGGGGACCAGCACCGCCTCGACCACCAACAGTCCGCCCGGCATCAACGGGATGGATCCCACCGCCCGGGCCGCGGCGTAGGCGACGGTGAGGCCGGCCAGCGAGGGAGCCCCGCCGGCGGCATGTGCCGCAAAGGCCAGACATGCGACGTCGGCGATCCAGTTGAACAGCGACCAACCGAACGCCGAGCCCAGTTGCCGCCTGGTGAGGCTCACCGATTCGAGTTGGCCGAGGATCTTGCGCCAGGCATCCAGCCAGGTGTCGGCGGGCTTGCCGCGCACCTGGTTGACCAGGGCCAGCACCCGCACGCCGACACCGTCGAGCAGCTCGGGCCGGGAGGCCACCGCCTGCGCGAGCAGCAGCAGCAGGATGAACCCGCCGATGGTGAACAGCAACGAGAACGGATTGTTCTTGGCGCCGAGCAGGAACGCGCCGCCGAGCCCCAACAGCGCCAGCCCCACCACCTGCAGTGCGCCGGACATCACCAGCTGCCATGAGGCGACCAGCGGCGAGGCACCCCACATCCGCTGCTGCCGGTACATGAACGTGGCCGACAGCACCGGTCCGCCGGGCAGCGTGGTGCTCAACGAGTTGCCCGCGTAGAAGGCCGCCTCGGATCGCCACTGGTGTACCTCGACGCCCGCCGACCGCAGCAGCTTGCGCTGGATCTGGGCGAAGCTGTGCATCGACAGCATCGCCGCGGCGATGGCCGCCAGGACCCACCACCAGTTCGCGGCCAGGACACTGCGCCAGGCCTTGGCCAGCTGATCCCAGACCAGGATCGCCTCGACCGTCAGGACGATCGCGACCACCGCGAACACCGCCCAGCGCACCCACCAATATCGGCCCCGGACGGTCGTCGTCGGGGGCGCGCCGGCGTTGGCAGCCTGTGCGTCGTGGGACACGCGCTCCAGGATAACGGCCGGTCATCACGGTGGCCGGGACACGTTCGCGGTGCGCCACGACGTCGGAACCGGAACGTTACTCTGACGCTATGTCATCGCGCCCCGTTGCCGCGGACGAGTCGGTCAGCCCACTGGTACGCAAGGCAGCGGCCTGGTCCTGGCGGCTGTTGGCGATCCTGGCGCTGGCGGTCGCGCTGCTGTGGGTCACGGCCAAACTCGAACTGATCCTGGTGCCCGTCGCCCTGGCGACGATGCTGGCCGCGCTGCTCCTGCCGGTGGTGGATTGGCTGGACCGTCGTGGTGCGCCGCGCGGCGGGGCCGTCGCACTGGTCCTGCTCAGCAGTTTCGCGATCCTCGGCGGAATTCTGACCTTCGTGGTCAGCCAGTTCGTCACCGGCTTGCCGGGGCTCACCGAGCAGGTCACCCACAGCGTCGACTCGCTGCGCAACTGGCTGATCAACGGGCCCGCCCATCTGAGCAGGGAACAGATCGACCACGCGGGCGACTCGGTGATCACGGCGATGCAGAACAATCAGGCGAAGCTGACCAGCGGAGCCTTGTCGACGGCGGCCACCGTCACCGAGTTGGTCACCGGCGCGTTGCTCGTGTTCTTCACCCTCATCTTCTTCTTGCACGGCGGCCGCAACATCTGGGCGTTCGTCACCGGGATCGTTCCGGCGAATGTGCGCACCCGGGTCTACGACGCGGGTTCGTCGGGGTTCCATTCGCTGATCGGCTACGTGCGCGCGACGTTCGTGGTCGCGCTCGTCGACGCGGTGGGTATCGGCGCCGGCCTGGCGATCATGGGGGTGCCGTTGGCACTGCCGTTGGCCTCGCTGGTGTTCCTGGGCGCCTTCATCCCGCTCGTCGGTGCCGTTGTCACCGGATTCCTGGCGGTCGTCGTCGCGTTGCTCACCAAGGGCTTCATCTACGCCCTGATCACCCTCGGCCTGATCATCGCGGTGCAGCAGATCGAGGCCCATGTGCTGCAGCCGCTGGTGATGGGACGTGCGGTGTCGATCCATCCGCTGGCGGTGGTGCTGGGCATCGCGGCCGGTGGCGTGCTCGCCGGCATCGTCGGTGCGCTGCTGGCGGTCCCGGTGATCGCGTTCCTCAACAATGCGGTCCGGGTGTTGGTCGCCGACGACCCGGATGCCGAGCAGGCACTGCTCGCCGAGGAGGACGGCCCGGTGATCGAGGCGACCGCCGACGAGCCCTCCGACTGAACGTCAGAGGCGCCCCTCGCGACGCAGCAGGTCCTGCGCGCTGACGCTGTCGCCACTGCGCTGCGGCCGGCCCGTCTGGTCCGGCTGATTCTCGCCGCGGGCATTGATCCGGTTGGTGGCGGCCTTCGAGTCATTCGTTTCGTTGGCGGCCTTCGACACCGGGATCGCCCGGGTGGCGTCATCGTCGCCCTCAGGAGTGGGAGTGGGCTTGGCCCGCTGTACCGGGATGGCGGTGGTGGCTTCGCTGTCGGGCTGTCCGCCGGCCGGGTAGATGGCTTCGGTCCGCTCGCTCGACGGTGAATGCTGTTGTGGCGCAGCCGTTTGCGCCGACCCGCGCAGATCGCCGAGCCAGGACTCGATCTCCCGCTCGCCGGCGGGCGGGGCCGGCTGGGCGGGTTGGGCCGGCTGGCGCTGGGTGACCGCGTTGGTCGCGCTGCTGACCGCCGAGCGGACGACATTGCGAGCGGACGCGAAACGTGTTGTGGGCGCCTCACTTTCGACGACCGCACGCTGCGGACCCGGCGTCATCCGGACCGTGCTCTCGTCGGCGAGCGGGGCGGGCCGGGGTGCCAACTGGGGCGTGCCCGAATGGGCGGCGCCCGCAGCCCCGGGATGCGTCGGATCATGCGGCGGCAACTGACGGGCCGCCGGCGCGCCCGCGCCGACCAGAACCGGCTCGTCGGTGGATGCCACGGAGATCTTGCGCTCGTCGGGCAGTTCGACCTCGCCCAGCCCGATCTTCTCCTGCACCCGCTTCATCCAGCGCGGCGCCCACCAGCAGTCGTCGCCGAGCAGTTTCATGACGGCGGGCACCAGGAACATCCGGATCACAGTGGCGTCCAGCAGCAGCGCGATCAGCAGGCCGAACGCGAGGTACTTCATCACCACCAGATCGGAGAAGGCGAACGATCCGGCCACGACGGCCAGCACCAGGGCTGCGCCGGTGATCAGCCGGCCGGTGGTGGCGGTGCCGATGCGGATGGCCTCCTGGGTGGACATGCCGCGTTCGCGGGCCTCCACCATGCGCGACACCAGGAAGACCTCGTAGTCGGTCGACAGGCCCCAGATGACCGCGATGATCAGGCCGATCATCGGCGCCAGCAGCGGCTGCGGGGTGTAGTTGAACAGCCCGGAACCATGGCCGCCCTCGACGAACATCCAGGTCAGGATGCCCAGCGTGGAGCCCACCGTCAGCGCGCTCATCACCGCGGCCTTGATCGGCAGAACCAGCGAACCGAACGCCAGGAACATCAGGATCGTCGTGGTGATCACCAGGATGGTCACCATCAGAGGCAGCTTGTCGAACAGGCTGTGGATGCTGTCCTGCGCCAGAGCACTGGTTCCGCCGACGAGAATCTGGAGCCCGTGCGGCGCCTGAATGGCCCGCAGTGCGTCGATCTTGCTCGGCGCGTCGCTCGCGTCGACCACGCCGTTCTGCACGACCCGGACCGACGGATCCTTGGTCGCGCCGTCCTGAACGGCACGTTCCTGCCACATCTTGTCCGGGTTGTTGTCCGGGACCGTGAACCCGGGGATCGCTTCGGCCTTCGCCCGGATCTCCGCCAGCTGGTCGTCGGTCACCGGCTTGCCGTCCTCGGAGCGGATCACCATGGTCAGTGGCTCGGTCCGGAACGTGGGGAACAGGCTGTCGAACTGCTGCTGGGCCACCCGCACGGGGTTGTCCGGCGGCAGGTACTTCTCGCTCAATCCGCCGAGCGCGAGTTGACCTACCGGGATGACCAGCAGCGTCATCAGGATGAGGATCGGCGCCGCGAACGCGATCGGCCGTTTCATCACGACGTTGACCAGCCGGCCCCAGAAGCCGTTCTCGATCTCGGCGCGGGTCTTGGTCTTCTGCGTCTTCTCGGCGAACCAGTCGATGATCCTGCGCGAGAACGGCCAGTTGGCCAGGAATGGCACCTTGAGCAGGGTCCGCACGCCCAGGGCGTCGACGTTGGCGCCCAGCACACCCAGGGTCGCGGGCAGCACGGTGATCGACAGGAAGGCCGCGAGCAGGACCGAGGCGATGATCGCGTACGTGATCGACTTCAGGAAGCCCAGCGGGATCAGCAACAGCGGCAGTGACGACGCGACGATGATCACCGCCGAGAACGCCACCGTGCGCCCCGACGTCATCACGGCCCGGCGTACCGCGGCCGGGGTGTCGTAGCCTTCGGCGAGCTCCTCCCGGAACCTGCTCACGATGAACAGGCCATAGTCGACGGCGATACCGAAGCCCATCATCGTGACCACGGGTTGGGCGAAGAAGTGCACAGGGCCGAACTCGGCGGTGAATCGCAGGATGCCCAGTGCGCCACCGATGGTCAGGCCGCCGATGATGGCCGGCAGTGCGGCCGCCACGACGCCGCCGAACACGAAGAACAGCACGATGGCCACCAGCGGGATGATGGCGATCTCGGCGCGCTTCTGGTCGGTGCCGATGGTTCCGGTGAGCTCGCTGGCCAGCGGGTTCAGCCCGGCAAGTTTGATATCGCCGCCGTTGACCTTCTGCAGGTCGGGTTCGACCGTCTGGTAGTTCTTCAGGATGGTGTCGTCGTCGCCGCCCTTGAGCGGGATGCTGACGAACGTGTGCCGCAGGTCCTCGGTCTTCATGTTGGCAACGGCCGCGTTGTCCGGCGCCTTGAGCCAGCCGATCCAGTTGACGATCTGGTCGGGGTGATCCTTGACCACCTGATCCAGTTCGCCGGCGACCTTCGCCTGCCAGTCCTTGTCGGTGACCTTCTGATCGTCCGGGGGAGTCAGGATGGCGACGATGTGGCTGGTGCGGTCGCGGCCGTAGACCTCGTCGGCCAGGACGGAGGCGCGCACCGATTCACTGGTGTCGTCGTAGAAGCCGCTCTGGGTGACGTGCTGGCCCAGCGAACTGCCGTAGATCCCGCCACCGAGGCACATCGCGACCATCACACCGATGACGATGTACCGGAAGCGGTACACCATTCGACCCCACCAGGCGAACACGGCGGCTCCTAACGCTCTTCACGTTCTCGTCGGGGCGCACCGTTCGGCGGCGCGGCCTCGTTCGTCATTCTCGAGTTCAAGTTCGCGACGTCAGCAAGGAGGACAGCGGCCGGAACGGCTGCAGCCAGGCCCCCTGCTCGGGCAGCGAATCCAGGCCGATCCGCGGGAGCGGCTCCCGGAACACGCCGGGGATGTCCTCCAGATCGACGAACTCCAAGCTATCCGACGCTAACGCCCAGCTGGCATGTTCGCGAAATCCGAGGACGGTCACCGGGGTGCCGTCATCGCGGGCGATCTCCTCCAGTGGCTGCCGGAACGCCTGCCCGTCCGCCGAGGCCACCACCACTGCTGCCAGGCCTTCCCGGCGGCGCAGCGCGATGTGGTCCAGCATGTCGCTGTCCACGTCACTGTCCTCGTCCACCTTCGGTTTGGCGAAGACGGCGAATCCGACATTGCGCAGGGCTTCGACCCACGGCCGCACCACATCGGCGCTGCCCGACGCGATGTTGGTGAACACGGTGGCTTCGGGCTCGATCGGGCCGGTGGCCCCGATCGGCGAGGCGGACACCTCCGCGGTACGGCCGAGTAGCCAGCGGCCCAGCGCGTCGAAGCGCGGCCGGTGCGCGGCGGTGGGGCGACCGCCCAGGATCGATCCGAGACCCATGTCGAGGTTGGGCGCATCCCACACCAGCAGCACCCGCCGTACCTCCGGGGTGGGTGTGATCGGGGCCGGCACCTCGGAATCGCCGCCGGTTTCCGCGTTGGCGTCCGGATTCGTTCCCGGTTCGATGTCGGTCAGGCTCACCGGCGCTCCCAGACCAGTTCGGCGATGGCGCTGCCGGCGGTGTGCGCCTTGCCCTCGTACTTCGTCGTCGGCCGGTGCACCGAGATCGGCAGCTCGGGCGAGCCGGTGACGCGGCGCAACCGGGGCTCGGCGTCGCCGACCTGCGCGATCTGTTCGGCGTAGTCCGCATGGTCGGTCGCGGCGTGCAGGATGCCACCCGGGCGCAGCCGGTCGGCGATCAGCGCGACGGTGTCGGGCTGGAGCAGTCGGCGTTTGTGGTGGCGGGACTTGGGCCACGGGTCCGGGAAGAACACCCGGACGCCGGTGAGCGAGTCTGGCCCGATCATGTGCTCGAGGACGTCGAGCCCGTCACCGCGGATCATCCTGATGTTGGTGACGCCGGCCCGGTCGATCGCCGACAGCAGTTGGGCCAGCCCGCGCCGGTAGACCTCGACGGCGACGACGTCGACGCCGGGTTCGGCCTGGGCCATCGCCAGGGTCGACGTCCCCGTTCCGGAGCCGATCTCGAGCACCAGCGGTGCCGTGCGGCCGAACCATGCTTCGGCGTCGAGCGGCTCGGCCGGGGACTCCCCGGAGCGGGCCTCGGTCCCCAGCTGGGACCAGAGCCGCTCCCAGGTGCGCTGCTGGGCGTCGCTGAGGGTCGAGCGGCGGGACCGAAAGCTGGTGATACGACGCGAAAAGGCCTGCTCGGCGCCGGTGGGTGGGTCGGTGTCGGCGGGTGATTCCGCCGACTCGGCCCCACAGTGCGCACGCATCCCCCCATCGTCCCGCATGATCGCGACGAGGCCCGCATCGTGATGCAGATTGATACCCAGTAGAGACCTCGCCCTCAACGGCGACTCTCCCTGGGCGATCTGTTCAGCCGTGCCTGCGACGTTGTGCGAGTAGATCTCGCAGTCACCGCTGAACAGATCAGGGGATTGGGCTTATCCACAGGACCGTCCCCGGCTGCACACCGGACGACGGCCGCGCTGTCACGATGACGCCGACATGAACCCGGACATCCCTGACGCGTGCAACGAACTCGCCGGCGCCCTCGGCCGGCTCGGGCCCCGCTGGGCGGAGCACGGGCGGCAACTGGCGGCCGCAGTGACGTTCACGGTCAGCGGTCGGCCGGGTGTTGGCGTCAGCACGGTCGTGCGCGCCCTGAGCGGCGCCGGGATCAGCGTCGGCGGTGACGGCGGTGACGTACGGATCCGGGTCCTCGCCGAGGCGGCCAAGCCGGAGGACCAGGCAGCCCTGCGCTGGACCGGCGGACCGACCGTCGTCGTACTGGCCAAGGCCGATCTGCTCGGCCCCGCCGAACCCGGGCCGAACGCGGTGCCGCTGCGCGGACTGCTGGCCGTGGCCGGGCTGGATCCGGCGGTGCTCGACGACCCGATGCTGGCCGCGCTGCGCACGCTGACCACGGCACCGGCGGATCTGAGCTCGGTCGACGCGTTCGTCACCGCCCCGCACATCATCCCGGTCGATCAGCGGCAACGCCTGCTCGACAGCCTGGACCTGTTCGGGATCGCGCGCGCGGTCCTCGAATTGCGGGCGGCGCCCGGTATCGGGGCCGTCGCGCTGCGCCGGGTGCTGCGCGAGGTCAGCGGCATCGACGCGGTGCTCAGCGAACTCGAGGTGGCTGTCGCGGAGGTGCGCTACCGGCGGCTGCTCGGGGTGGCCGCGGAACTGGAGGCGCTGGCCGGTACCGCCCCGGATGTCGGTGAGCTGCTGCGCGACCAGCGGACCGTGGCGGCGCGGACGGCCGCGGCGGGCGCCGTCGTACAGGCCGTGGGCATGTCGGTCGGTTCGCCCGGGTTGGCGGAGGCGACCCGGTGGCGGCGCTACGCCGACGGCCCGGTGACCGCGTTGCAGCGGGCTTGCGCGGCCGATTTGGCGCGCTGGGCGCTGCGGTGATCGTGCTGGTGTGTGGTCCGCCGCGGGCGGGCGTGACCGCGGTGGCCGACGCGTTGCGGGATGCGCTCTCGGGGGTCGACGTCGTCGAACCCGCCGGTCTGCGGCCCGGGAACGCACCGGCGGTGGTGGTGTTCGTGGTCTCTGCGGCCGCCCGGCTGGCGACCTCGGATTGCCTGGTGCTCGACGGCGTGCTCGATGCGGTGTCCGCCGATCGGGTAGTGGGGGTGGTGTCCAAGGTGGACGCGCATCGGGCGTGGCGCGACACCGTCGTCGCCAGCCGGAGCCGCTATCCCACGCTGAGCTGGCTGGGCGTTACCGCGGCGCCGCAGCTGGGTGAACGGCGGATCGGCGAGCTCGTCGACGCGGTGCGGTTGCGGTTGTCCGAGCCGCCAAAGATGTTGCCGGGCAAACTAATCGGTGCTCAATCCCTACCACCGCGTGGCTCGCCGTTGCGCGGCCGCACCCAGCAGGCACGCGTGCAACTCGGCGCGCTCGTCCGCCGCCGGTCCGCGGAACTGCGCGGCGAACTGACCGATGCGGGCGCGGCGCTGACCCGGGATCGTCGCACCGACTTCCCCGCGATCGTGCAGCTGAGGCTCGAACGCGCCGCCGCCGACGTCGACGATGCCGTGACCGAACACCTGGGGGCCCTGGCCGCCGAGCTGGCTCTGCCGGACGAGCCCTCCCCACCGTCGATCGACCCGCCGTTGCCCGCCGGTCCCGCCGCGGCGTCCGGCGCCCTCGAGTCCCGCTTGACGGTGCTGCTGGGAGCCGGGTTCGGGTTCGGCGTCGCGGTGACGTTCGGCCGGTTCGTCGCCGACCTCCTGCCCGATCACGCGGCGCTCGGCGCGTTGCCCGGCCTTCTCGTCGGGGCCGGTCTGACCGGGTGGATGGTGTCCGCCCGGCGACTGCTGGCCGAGCGGGTCGCGATGCAGCGCTGGGCGGCCTCGGCGGTGGACGCGTGGCGGGGCGCCGTCGACGAGGCGGTGGCGCTGCGCATCATGGCCGCCGAACGGGCGTGGAGCACGGCTGCCCGAGGATCAGACCGGCCGGCTGCGCCTTCTGAATCGATGTACTTGCGCATGTGAGGCCAGCTGAATCGATCCTGTGAGTTAACGGACATAGCCTTGACTAACGGTGGCAATGTCACCCGCGTTAACCTCTTACCAGGGATTACCGGGCGTATGGGATCGATCTCGGTGGGAGTATTCCCAGAATCACTTGGGTAGGAGAGTTTCATGACCGCAGCGACCGTTCCGGGCCTGGATGCCGCGCCGACGAAGCACCAGGGCCTGCTGGCCTGGGTGGCCGAGGTCGCCGAGCTGACGCAGCCCGACCGCGTGGTGTTCGCCGACGGCTCCGAGGAGGAGTACCAGCGGTTGTGTGCGCACCTCGTCGAGGCCGGCACCTTCCAGAAACTCGACCCGGAGAAGCAGCCCAACTCCTACCTGGCGATGTCCGATCCCTCCGACGTGGCCCGCGTCGAGTCACGGACGTTCATCTGCTCCGAGCGTGAGATCGACGCCGGCCCCACCAACAACTGGATGGACCCGGTCGAGATGCGGACGCTGATGTCCGACCTGTACCGCGGGTCGATGCGCGGCCGCACCATGTACGTGGTCCCGTTCTGCATGGGCCCGCTGGACGCCGAGGATCCCAAGCTCGGCGTCGAGATCACCGATTCGGAGTACGTCGTCGTCTCGATGCGCACCATGACCCGGATGGGCCAGGCCGCGCTCGACAAGATGGGCACCGACGGCTTCTTCGTCAAGGCGCTGCACTCGATCGGCGCGCCGCTCGAGCCCGGCCAGCAGGACGTGCCATGGCCGTGCAACGACACCAAATACATCACCCACTTCCCGGAGACCCGCGAGATCTGGAGCTTCGGCTCGGGTTACGGCGGCAACGCGCTGCTGGGCAAGAAGTGCTACTCGCTGCGCATCGCCTCGGCGATGGCCCGCGACGAGGGCTGGATGGCCGAGCACATGCTGATCCTTAAGCTGATCAGCCCGGAGAACAAGGCGTACTACGTGGCGGCGGCGTTCCCGTCGGCCTGCGGCAAGACCAACCTCGCGATGCTGCAGCCCACCCTGCCGGGCTGGCGGGCCGAGACGGTCGGCGACGACATCGCCTGGATGCGGTTCGGCAAGGACGGCCGGCTGTACGCCACCAACCCCGAGTTCGGCTTCTTCGGCGTCGCGCCGGGCACCAACTGGGACTCCAACCCCAACGCGATGAAAACCATCGCCAAGGGCAACACCGTGTTCACCAATGTCGCCAAGACCGACGACGGCGACGTGTGGTGGGAAGGCCTCGAGGGCGATCCCGACCACCTCATCGACTGGAAGGGCCACGACTGGTACCGCGAGTCCGAGGACAAGGCCGCGCACCCGAATTCGCGTTACTGCACCCCGATCTCGCAGTGCCCGACGTTGGCCCCGGAGTGGGATGACCCGCAGGGTGTGCCCATCTCGGCCATCCTGTTCGGCGGTCGCCGCAAGACCACCGTCCCGCTGGTGAGCGAGGCCACCGACTGGCAGCACGGCGTCTTCATCGGATCCACCATCGGTTCCGAGCAGACCGCTGCCGCCGAGGGCAAGGTCGGCGCGGTCCGTCGCGACCCGATGGCCATGCTGCCGTTCATCGGCTACAACGTCGGCGACTACTTCCAGCACTGGATCAACATCGGCAAGAACGCCGACGAGTCCAAGCTGCCGAAGGTCTTCTTCGTCAACTGGTTCCGCCGCGGTGACGACGGCCGCTTCCTGTGGCCCGGCTTCGGCGAGAACAGCCGGGTGCTCAAGTGGGTCATCGAGCGCATCGAGGGCACCGCGTCCGGTGAGACCACCCCGATCGGTGTGGTGCCGCAGGTCGACGACCTCGACCTGACGGGTCTGGACATCGACCGCGCTGACGTGGAAGCCGCGCTGGCGGTCAACGCCGACGAGTGGCGCGAGGAGCTGCCGCAGATGGCCGAGTGGTTCGAGTTCATCGGCGAGAAGCTGCCCACCGGCATCAAGGACGAGTTCGACGCGCTGAAGCAGCGCCTGAGCTGACGCCCGTTTCTCCGCGAGCGTGCGCGTTGGTCCGCCGACACGCCGCTCGCGGAGTACTTTTTCGCACGCTCACCTGGCATGGCGCCATGACCCCACTTGACACCTGTCAAAACCGGGCATCGTAGAGTCAGCGCATGCAGATTCGTGAACACACCGGAACGGGTAAACCGGCCGTCATCCTGTACCCGTCCGGAACCGTGGTCACCTTCGACGAACTGGAGGCCCGCGCCAACCAGCTGGCGCACTACTTCCGCCGGGCCGGTCTGGTCGAAGGTGACGCGGTCGCGATCCTGATGGAAAACAACGCGCACATCCACGCGGTCATGTGGGCGGCGCGCCGCGCCGGCCTCTACTACGTCCCGATCAATACCCACCTGGCGCCCGCCGAGGCCGCCTACATCATCGACAACAGCAATGCCAAGGCGGTGATCGGCTCCGCCGCACTGCGTGCGACGCTCGAGGGTCTGGAAGCCGAACTGCCGCAGGGCCTGCCCGCGGTCCGGATGATCGCCGACAACGATCTCGACGGCTGGCTGCGCTACCCCGAGTGCGTCGCCGATCAGCCCACCACACCGATCGACGACGAGATCGAGGGCGATCTGCTGCAGTACTCGTCGGGCACCACCGGCCGGCCCAAGGGCATCAAACGTGAACTGCCGCATGTGCATCCGTCCGAGGCGCCCGGCCTGATGTCCGCGCTCGTGGGGTTCTGGATGAATCCCGACGCCGTCTATCTCAGCCCGGCGCCGCTCTATCACACCGCGCCCTCGGTGTGGTCGATGCAGACGCAGGCGGCCGGCATCCCGGTGGTGGTCCTGGATAAGTTCGACGCCGAGGGCTGCCTGGACGCGATCGCCAAGCATCAGGTGACGCACGGTCAGTTCGTTCCCGTGATGTTCACCCGGATGCTGAAACTGCCTGAATCCGTGCGTAATTCGTACGACGTCTCGAGCCTGCAACGCGTCATGCACGCCGCCGCCCCGTGCCCGGTGGACATCAAGAAGCAGATGATCGACTGGTGGGGTCCCATCGTCGACGAGTACTACGCGTCCTCGGAGGCCATCGGTTCGACGCTCATCACCGCCGATGAATGGCTGGCGCATCCGGGGTCGGTCGGCCGGGCGATGACCGGAACGCTGCACATCGTCGGGGAGGACGGCACCGAGTTGCCCGCCGGGCAGGCCGGGGAGATCTACTTCGAGGGCGGTTTCGACTTCGAGTACCTCAACGACTCGGAGAAGACGGCAAAGGCCCGCAGCGCGCAGGGCTGGAAGACGGTGGGCGACATCGGATATCTCGACGAGGACGGGTATCTGTACCTGACGGACCGCCGCCATCACATGATCATCTCCGGCGGGGTCAACATCTACCCGCAGGAAGCCGAGAACATGCTCGTCACCCATCCGAAGGTGATGGATGCCGCGGTGTTCGGCATCCCGGACGACGAGATGGGCCAGTCGGTGAAGGGGGTGGTGCAGACGGTCGATCAGGCCGACGCCACCGACGAGTTCGCCGAAGAACTGCTGGCCTGGCTGCGTGAGCACCTGACGCACTACAAGTGCCCACGGTCGATCTCGTTCGAGGCGCAGTTGCCGCGCACCGACACCGGGAAGCTGTACAAGCAGACGCTGATCGACAAGTACTCCGGCTAGTGGGTCCGCTGCGGGTCGTCGACCTCACCGACCCGCCCGACGGGCCGGACCGGGTCGCGCCGGACCGGATCGTCGTCGCCACCGGTGACCCGAACGATCCGGCGGCCGAATATTGGCTCCAGAAGGCCACTTTCACCCTCAGCGAGCATGACTGCGACGACCGGCGGACGGTGTCGGTCGCCTCGGTGACCGATACGCTGGCCATGTTGACCGAGCGGTGCCGACGCTGGCCGCACGCCGCGTCCGTCTGTGACGACGTACTGCGAACGGTGGACGTCGAGGGTCCGGCCCTGCCCGGGGTGATCACCGAGTCGCTGGCCTACTCGACCCTGCAGGGCGGCCCGGAGTTCGCGCGCTGGCTCGACGAACGCGGCCCGGCGCGGCCCGTTGAGATCCCCGATCCCGTGCTCGCCCGGCGCGACGGGAACACGCTCGAGATCCGATTCAACCGGCCGCAGCGGCACAACGCCTTTTCCACCGACGCCCGCGCGGCGCTGCTGGAAGCACTGACCGTGGCGCTGGTGGACCCCGGAATCGACCGCGTGCTGCTGGGCGGGAACGGTGAATCATTCTGTAGCGGTGGAGATCTCGCCGAGTTTGGCGCCCTGGCGGATCCGGCCGCCGGACACCTGGCTCGCACCCGGTATTCCCCGGCGCTGGCCCTGGACACGCTGCGGCAGCGTCTCGGCGCGTCCTGCCGGGCCGAGGTCCACGGCCAGGTGCTCGGCAGCGGCCTCGAGATGGCGGCCTTCTGTGGGCACGTCGCCTGCCATCCGGAGGCGACGCTGGGATTGCCGGAACTGGAGCTCGGCCTGATCCCCGGTGCGGGCGGGACGGTCAGCATCACCCGGCGCATCGGCCGGTGGC
The DNA here is from genome assembly GCF_046330795.1 of Mycobacterium sp. Classification (GTDB taxonomy): domain Bacteria; phylum Actinomycetota; class Actinomycetes; order Mycobacteriales; family Mycobacteriaceae; genus Mycobacterium. Next base: position 234,295 of record NZ_JAXLSA010000005.1, read on the forward strand.
GGATGGCCTACCTGGTGCTCTCCGGCCGGACGATCGCGCCGGCGACGGCCCTGACCTGGGGCCTGGTCGACAGCCTCACCGAGTGATTTCGGCGCATACACCGTCGCCAGGCGACGGGAAATGCACCGAAATCGCAGGGTAGTAGGGTCACCGCTGTGATCCCCTACTTCGACGATTTGACGGTCGGGCAGGTGTTCGACGCCGCTCCCTCGATGACACTGACCTCCGGCGCGGCCGCGGCGCACCAGTCGATCCTCGGCGACCGGATGCGCCTGCCGTTGGACGCGACGCTGTCCCACGCCGTCACCGGTGTGCCGGGGGCGCTGGCGCATCCGGCACTGGTCTGCGATGTGGCCATCGGGCAGTCCACGCTGGTGACCCAGCGGGTCAAGGCCAACCTGTTCTATCGCGGGCTGACGTTCCACCACTTCCCGGTGATCGGCGACACCCTCTACACCCGGACCGAAGTGGTTGGGCTGAAACAGAATTCGGCCAAGCCGGGCCGGGCACCCACCGGGCTGGCCGCCTTGCGGATGATCACCATCGACCAGGTCGACCGGCTGGTCCTGGACTTCTACCGGTGCGCGATGCTGCCGTTGAGCCCGGATGCACCCGACACCGGCCACGACGACGATCTATCGTCCATCGGCGCCGACCTGCCGCCCGCACCGGATCCCACCGCCGGCTGGGACGCCGAGGTGTTCCGGCAGCGCGTGCCGGGCCCGAACTTCGACACCGCGTTGGAGGGTGCCGTGTTGCACAGCACCGCGGACGTGGTCAGCAGTGCACCGGAGCTGGCCCGGCTCAGCCTCAACATCGCTGCCACCCACCATGATTCACGGGTTGGTGGACAGCGGCTGGTGTACGGCGGGCACACCATCGGGCTGGCGCTGGCGCAGGCCACCCGGCTGCTGCCGAACCTGGTGACCGTGCTCGGTTGGGAATCGTGTGACCACACCGGTCCGGTGCACGAGGGTGACACCCTCTACAGCGAGCTGCACGTCGACTCGGCCGCCGGCAACAGGCTGGGGTTGCGCTCGCTGGTCCACGCGGTGGGTGAGCCCGACCGGCAGGTGCTGGACTGGCGGTTCACGGCGCTGATGTTCTGAGGCGACGATGAGCGTGCTGGGCATTTCCGGTGGCGTGCTGCGGCGCGCCGCCGAGATCGCCCGGCCGTTCGGCGCCGACGGGACGGAGCTGCTCACGGGCCGTGCCGCTCTGCTCGGGCTGCGCCCCGCCGGGCAGCTGTCCGCCGGCGGTGCGACGCGGCTACTGCCGGCGGCCGACGGCTGGTGCGCCCTGACGCTGTCGCGGGCCGCGGACGTCGACGCGGTTCCCGCTCTGCTGGAGGTCGACGAGCTCGGCGACATGTGGTCCGACGTCGCGCACTGGGCCCGGACCCGCGGCGCGGCGCAGGTGGTTGAACGCGCAGTCCTGCTCGATCTGCCGGGGGCTCGTTTGGGCGAGGCGGCGGCGGTGCCTGCGCGGGTGTCGGCGTGCGGGACGGCGATGGCGCCCCGGACGCCGGCCGGTCTGCTGGTCGTCGACCTGACCTCGATGTGGGCCGGCCCGCTGTGCGGCCAATTGCTGGCGCGTGCCGGTGCCACGGTGGTGAAGGTGGAGAGCCCGTCACGGCCGGACGGAACCCGCGCCGGTGACGTACGCTTCTTCGACTGGATGAACAGCGGAAAGCTGAGCTGTGCAATGGATTTCGACCGCGACCGGGCGGATCTGGAAGCGCTGCTCGCCGCGGCCGACGTGGTCCTCGACGGTGCGCGGCCGGCGGCGCTGGCCCGTCGCGGTCTGGGGCCGTTGCGGCCGGGGCGCCCCGGCCGGGTGTGGTTGCGGCTCAGCGGATATGCGGGTACCGACGGCCGGCCCGCGTTCGGTGACGACGCCGCGGTGGCCGGTGGGCTGGTCGGCCGCGACGACGAGGGTGCCCCGGTCTTCGTGGGCGACGCCATCGCGGATCCCCTCACCGGGCTCGAGGCCGCCGCAGCCGTGGTCGCGTCGCTGGCCCGCGGCGGCGGCGAGCTGATCGAGATCGCCATGTCCGAGGTGGCCGCGACCTATGCGGCGCTGCCCGACCGTGCCGCCGAGGAAGCTGAACCGGTACGGCCCGCCGTCACCGGCCGGGCATCGGCGCTCGGGGCCGACGAACGGGCGGTCCGGCGGTTGCTCGTCGAGCGGGCCAGATGCTGATCGCCGGGGCGCGGTTGCTCGACGGCACCGCCGCCGACGTCCGGGTGGGCGCGACCATCACCGATGTCGGCGAGCTGACGCCCCGGCCCGGGGAGGACGTGCTGGACGCCGGCGGCGGCACGGTGATCCCCGGCCTGCACGATCACCACGTACATCTGCGGGCCGCCGCCGCGGCGCTGGGTTCCGTGCACGTCGGCCCGCCCGCCGTGCGGACCGCCGAGGCGATGCGGACCGTGCTGCACCAGGCCTCGCCCCGGCCGGACGGTTGGATCCGGGCGGTCGGCTACCACGACAGCGTCGCCGGCGAGCTGGATCGTGCTCGGCTGGACGAGCTTTCGCCGCGCACACCGGTCCGCGTGCAGCACCGCAGCGGCGCGTTGTGGATCCTGAACTCGGCGGCCCTGAACCGGGTCGGGGTCGCCCACCACCCCGATGGCCGCTTGTTCCGGGAGGACGTCGCGCTGGCCCGGACCGAAACCCCCTCCTTCGGCGAACTGAGCGCCCGGCTGGCGGCGTACGGGGTCACCGGCGTCACCGACGCAACGCCCGGCTACACCGATCTCGATATCGAAAAGTTCACGCAGGAAAGGAGATTCGGCGAACTCCGACAGCACCTGCACTGCATGGCGGTAGCGGGCACCAGCCCATCGGACCTGGTCAGCATCGGCCCGGCCAAGATGATCCTGGACGACCCGGCGCTGGACCTGGATGCGTTGACCGAATGGGTGGTCCTCAATCACGCCGCGGGCCATCCCGTGGCCGTACATGCCGTCACCGACGCCCAGCTGGTGGTGACCCTCGCTGCGCTGGCCACTGCCGGTGTGTTGCCGGGCGACCGGGTGGAACACGCGGCCGTGGTGCCCGGCGACTGCATCGCCAGCCTGGCCGAGCTCGGGGTCACGGTGGTGACGCAGCCGAACTTCGTCGCCGAGCGTGGCGACGAGTATCTCGCCGAAGTTCCAGCGTCACAGCATGATCAACTGTGGCGGCTGGCCAGCCTGCGGGAAGCCGGTATCCCGGTCGCGCTGTCGACCGACACGCCGTTCGGTCACGGTGACCCGTGGGCGGCGATGCGGGCCGCGGTCCGTCGCCGGGCCCCCGGTGGCACGGTGCTCGGTGCGGCCGAACGGATCTCATCCGCGGACGCCCTGCGGGGATTCCTCGGCCGGCCCGACCGTCCGGCGGTGTTGCGCCGCGTCGCCCCGGGCGAGCCGGGCGATCTGTGTGTGCTGTCCCGGCCACCGCGGGACGTGCTCGGGGAACTCGACGCCGACCTGGTGGCCGCGGCTGTGATCGACGGCCGGATCGTCTGAGTCAGTGCGGTAGATCGCGGAACGCGGTGTCCCGGTAGGGGTCCGGCTCCTTGGGCAGCCCGAGCACCCGCTCGCCGACGATGTTGCGCTGGATCTGGTCGGTGCCGCCGCCGATCGAGGTGAAGTAGGCGTTGAGTGCACGGAACGTGACGGCGTCGCCGTCGGCATGGTCGGGTCCGGCCAGCATGGCCGCGGCGCCGATGATGTCGGTCTGGACGCGTGCCGTGTCGTGCAGTATCCGCGACATCGACAGCTTGCCGAACGACAACAGCGTGGCCGCCTCGATCTTGCCGGACATCTTGGCGCGCTGCGTGTTCCACTTGTTGACGGCGTTGAGCTCGTGGATGCGGGCGATCTGCTGGCGGGTGTGACCGTCGCTGATCCGACCGTATTCACGTGCCAGCGCGATCAGGGGATCCTCCTGCTCCTGCGGTTTGCGGGCGCCCCGGGTGGTACGCGCCAGATCGCCCATCAACCGCCGCTCGTAGCCCAACGCGGTCTGCAGCACCCGCCAGCCGTCCCCGGGCGCGCCCACCATGTTCTGGGCCGGGACGACGGCGTCGGTGAGGAACACCTCGTTGAACTCCGACTCACCGGTGATCTGATGGATCGGCCGGACCTCGACGCCGGGCTGGCGCATCGGCAACATGAAGAAGCTGATTCCCTTGTGCTTGGGCACATCCCAGTCGGTGCGGGCGATCAGCAGCCCGTAGTCGGCGGTGGCCGCGAACGACGTCCACACCTTCTGGCCGTTGATGACGAAGCGGTCGCCGTCGCGGTCGGCGCGGGTGCGCAGACCGGCCAGGTCGGACCCGGCACCAGGTTCGCTGTAGAGCAGGCACCACTTGGATTCCCCGCGCAGCGACGGCGGGATGAGGCGCTGCTTCTGTTCGTCGGTGCCCTCGTCGTGCAGCGTGCAGGCGAACAGGTTGGCGCGGTCGTGGCCGGTGCCCGGGGCGCCGACCGCGTTGAATTCGGCTGCCACGGCGCGGGATTGGGGGTCGGAGAGCCCGCGGCCCCACCATTGGGTCTCCCAGGAGGGCGCCGACCAGCCGCCGTCGAGCACCAGGTCCGCCCAGCGGTCGCGGTCCATGCCGGGGGTCCAGTTCTCGGCCAGCCACTGCCGGACCTCGGTGCGGATGTCGTCGATCGGATCGGACATCTCAGGCTCCCTTCAGTCGCAGGTAGCGTTCCCGGTGTTCGGCGGGTTCGCCGAGCAGGTGCGCGTCGGCGCGGGCGCGGCGCAGGTAGAGGTGGGCTGGGTGCTCCCAGGTGAATCCGATGCCGCCGTGCACCTGGATGTTGGTGGCGGCGACGAAGACGAACGCGTCGGCGCAGAACGCCTGGGCCAGGGCCAGATCCGCCGCCCGGTCGGGGGCTGCGGCATCGTGGGCGGCCGTGACGTGCCGGGCCGCCGAGATGGCCGATTCGGCCTCGGCCAGCATGTCGGCGCACATGTGCTTGACAGCCTGGAAGCTGCCGATGGCGCGTGCGAACTGGAAGCGGGCGCCGGCGTAGTCGGCGGCCATCCGGACCACGCGCTGCGCACCGCCGGCCTGCTCGGACACCAGTGCGACGCCGCCCGCTTGCAAAGCGGCCTCGAAAGCGGCACGGCCCGAGCCGATCTGGCCGACCAGCCGGGCCGGGGTACCGGCGAGGTCGAGGGCGGCCAGCTTGCGGGTGGCGTCGACGGTGGTCAAGGTGGTTGCCGTCAGCCCGTGCGCGTCCCGGTCCACCGCGAACACCCCTGGTCCGTCGTCGGTGTCCGCCAGCACGTAGATCAGGTCGGCCGCCGCACCGTCGAGGACGTAGTTCTTGGCGCCGGACAGCGTCCAGCCGTCGGTGCCGCGGTGCGCGCGGGTCGACAGCTGGTCCGGTAGCGCGGCCGACCCGCCCTCGGCGTGGGCCAGGGTGACGATCGCAGTTCCGGCGGCGATCCGCGGCAGCACCCAAGCCTGTTCGGTGTGGTCGTCGGTGGCCGCGAGCAGCGCCGGGGCCAGCACCGCCGTCGAGAGGAACGGCGCACACAGCAGCGCGCGGCCCATTTCCTCCATCACGATGCCCAGCTCGACGTGCCCGGCGCCGGTCCCGCCGTGGGCCTCCGGGATGGCCAGACCGAGCAGGCCCATCTCGGCCAGCTCGCGCCAGATCGTTTCGTCGTGGCCGGTGTCGGTGGCCATCAGGTCGCGCACCCGCGATTCCGGCGAGCGCTTCTCGAGCAGCCCGGCGACCGCTTCCCGCAGGGCGCGGTGTTCGGCCGTCATCGCGCCACCGCCAGCAGGGGCTCGAGCATCGCGCGCTGGCTCTCGAAGAACGCGCGGGCCACCCGGGTGTCCGGGGCAACGGTGTCGAAGCCGTGGAAAGCGCCTGGCACGACCAGGGTTTCGCAGGGCACGCCGGCCGCGCGCAGCCGGTCGGCGTAGGCGATGTCCTCGTCGTGGAACAGGTCCAGCGATCCGACGCCGATCCAGGTGGGCGGAAGTCCGGCCAGGTCGGTGCGCCGGGCGGGTACGGCGACGTCGCGGTCGGCGCCGGCCAGATACGCCCGCCAGCCCCAGTTGTTGCTGCGGCGGTCCCACAGCCGGAAGCCCGGATCGTCGCGGTGGGCCCGGTCACCGGTGCGGTCGTCGATCATCGGGTAGGCCAGGATCTGGGCCGCGACGTCCACCTCACCGCGGTCACGAGCGAGGAAGGCCAGGGCGGCCGCCAGCCCGCCGCCGGCGCTGCCCCCGGCGATGACGATCCGGCCGCGGTCCACCGCGGGCAGTCCGGCCAGCCACTGAAGTGCGGTGTAGCAGTCCTCGAGGGAGGCCGGATAGGGGTTCTCGGGCGCCAGCCGGTATTCGACCGCCGCCACTGTCACGCCGAGCGCGCGGACGTACCGGCGGCACGCGACCTCGTCCTGCGCGGCGGTGCCCATCACGTAGCCGCCGCCGTGGATCCAGAGCAGTGCGGGGCCCGGGCCGACGGCGTTCTCGGGGCGGTACAGCCGGATACCGACGTGGTCGCTGATTCTCAGCTGCTCGACGCCGCGGGCCGGCTTGCGGGCCTGCAGCCGGGTGGCGATCCGGAAGAACGGCAACGTCAGCGGGCGGATCGGGGCCTTCGGGATCACCCGTGCCCGGGATCGCAGCTCGGGATGGAATTCGACAAGGCTCACCGGGCTGACCTTACGGGCGTGCTCGGCGGCGGCTGGAGCGGCCGTCCGACACGCCGGAACGGACGGGACCGCCGCCGAATTTTCCCGGCGTGTCCTGGTCCGACACACCTTCGCTGGGGAAGTTGTGAACAGTTTGCGGAATTTGCCCACAATTGGGGGTTACCCGCTGGTAGCGGCGGGGTATCGTGCGCCAATGACCCTCGATGGCGTGCGGTGGATGCTCCGGGCCAGGCCCGCCGACTATCTCCTCGCGATGGCGACGGCCTCGGCGTCGTTGCCGGTGGTGGGCAAACATCTGGAACCGGTCGGCGCGTACACGGCGATGGGGGTCTGGGGTTACCGGGTGGTCCCGGAGTTGCTCGCCGGCGCCGCGAAGTCCTGGCTGCGGCCCGGCTCCGGCGACGCGCGGCGCGCGGAGCGCGAACAGACGCACCACGTCTCGCGGACCGGCCTGCGCGGTGTCGTGCCCGACGCCGACCTCGCGATCGAGTGGCCCGCACCGGATCGCACCGCACCGGTATTCAGGGCGCTGCAGCACCGCAAGCACGTGCACCGGACCTCGGTGCGTTACGGCGACCATCCGTCGCAGCTGCTGGACGTCTGGCGCCGCGACGACCTGCCCTCGCACGCGCCGGTGATGATCTTCGTGCCCGGCGGCGCATGGGTGCACGGCAGCCGGATCCTGCAGGGCTACGCCCTGATGGCCCACCTGGCCGCCAACGGCTGGGTGTGTCTGTCGGTGGACTACCGGGTGTCGCCCAACAACCCGTGGCCGCGCCACCTGGACGACGTGAAGACGGCCATCGCCTGGGCGCGGGCCAACGTCGACCGCTTCGGCGGCGACCGGGACTTCGTGACCATCGCGGGCTGTTCGGCGGGCGGGCACCTGGCCGCGCTGGCCGGCCTGACCGCCGGCGATCCGGAGTACGACGCACACCTGCCGGCGGGGTCGGACACCTCGGTCGACGCGGTCGTCGGTATCTATGGCCGCTACGACTGGGAGGACCGCTCGACCACGGAGCGGGAACGCTTCGTGGAGTTCCTGGAGCGCATCGTCGTCAAGCGCCGGATCGAGGACACCCCCGAGACGTTCCGCGCCGCCTCGCCGATCGCCCGGGTGCACCAGGATGCGCCGCCGTTCCTGGTGATCCACGGCAGCGCCGACAACGTCATCCCGGTCGAACAGGCCCGCAGCTTCGTCGATCGGCTGCAGGAGGTGTCCCGGTCGCCTGTCGGCTATGTCGAACTCCCCGGCGCCGGACACGGTTTCGACATGCTCGACGGCACCCGGACCGGACCCATGGCGACCGCGATCGGGTTGTTCCTCAACCAGATTCACCGGATTCGCCCGGCGATGGCCGCCAAACAGGTCATCTGATCCGCCGCCGGTCGGTAGCCTTCCCGGTTGGGGGAGGTGTGAGGTGGTGATGCAGGCAATATGAAGCGACTGACCGGATGGGACGCGTTCCTGCTCTACAGCGAGGCGCCCAATGTGCACATGCACACCCTCAAGATCGCGATCATCGAACTGGTCGACATGGGTGGCCGTTCCTTCGGTGTCGAGGATTTCCGGCGGGTGCTGAACGCCCGGCTGCACAAGCTGTATCCGCTGCGCTACGAACTGGTCGACATCCCGTTCAAGTTCCACCATCCGATGTGGCGCGAGAACGTCCACGTCGACCTCGATTACCACATTCGGCCGCTGACGTTGCCGGCGCCGGGTGGGCGCCGTGAACTCGACGATGCGATCGGCCAGATCGCCGGCACGCCGCTGGACCGGAGCCGCCCGCTGTGGGAGATGTACTTCATCGACGGGCTGGCCGACGGGCGCATCGCCGTCGTCAACAAGGTGCACCACGCGCTGGCCGACGGAGTGGCGGCCGCCAACCTGCTGGCGCTGGGCATGGATCTGCAGCAGTCCACCCCCGGAGACGACGGGGCCGACCAGGAGAGCTACGAAACCGATCCTGCGCCAACGAGTTTCGAGTTGGTCCGGTCGGCGTTCCGGGACCACTTCCGGCATGCCGCCGAGATTCCGTCGACCATCGGCTACACCGTTGCGGGGATCAACCGGGTGCGCCGCAGCTCGCGCAAGTTGGGGCCCAACCTGACCATGCCGTTCACGCCGCCGCCGAGTTTCATGAACCACATGCTGACCCCGGAACGCCGGTTCGCGACGGCGTCGTTGTCGCTCGACGACATCAAGGAAACCAAGAACGCCCTCGGGGTGTCGATCAACGATCTGGTGCTGGCGATGTCGGCGGGCGCGTTGCGCAAGGCCTCACTGCGCTACGACGGGCATGCCGACCATCCGTTGCTGGCCTCGGTGCCGGTCAGTTTCGACTTCTCCTCGGAACGCATCTCGGGCAACCGGTTCACCGGCGTGATGATGCCGGTGCACATCGACCTGGCGGATCCGCTCGACCGGGTGCGCCGGACACACGAGGATGCCGTTCTGGCCAAGGAGACCAATCTGCTGATCGGGCCGGAACTGGTCAGCCGTTGGTCGAACTACATGCCCCCGGCCGCGATGGAGGCGCTGTTCCGACGCCTGTCCCGCAAGGACGGTCAGAACAAGGTGCTCAACCTGAACATCTCCAATGTGCCCGGGCCGCGCAAGTACGGCAGGGTCGGGGGTGCGCTGGTCACGGAGATCTACTCGGTGGGCCCCGCCACCACGGGCAGTGGCATCAACATCACCGTGTGGAGTTACGTCGACCAACTGAACATCTCGGTCATCACCGACCTGAAGTCCGTGGACGACGCGCACGAGATCACCACCGCGATGGTCGATGAGCTCGTCGAAATACGTAGAGCCGCAGGGCTTTCCGAGAAGCTGACGGTGGTCGAGAAAGCTATGTCTCCGGCGACGCGAGGTATCTAGCCGCGGGCGCGTACCCAGGACAGGAACCGGTCCACCGCTTCGGCGGTGTAGTGCCCGCGCGGTGAGCCGAAGAAGTCGAAGGCGTGCTGGGCGTGCGGGATCTCCGAATACGCCACCACGTCGTCGGACGCGTCGCGCAACCGGTCCGCGAATTCGCGCGCCTCGGTCACGGGGATCAACGAATCGTCGGTGCCGTGCAGGATGAAGAACGGCGGTGCGTCGGCGCGCACCTCGAACAGGGGTGAGGCGTCGCGGTACACCTCGGGGTGCTCGTCGCGGCCGGTCTTGGCGACGAAGCGCTCCAGCAGGCCGATGAACTCCGGGCGCCCGGCGCCCTCGGTGCTGAACCAGTCGTATCGCCCGTACACCGGGACGGCCGCCACCACCGAGGTGTCCGCGTCCTCGAACCCGGACTGGAATTTCGGGTCGTTCGGCGTGAGGGCGGCCAGCGCGCACAGGTGGCCACCGGCCGAACCGCCCGTCATCGCGACGAACTCGGGATCGCCACCGTAGTCGGCGATGTTGGCCTTCACCCAGGCCAGTGCACGCTTGACGTCGACCATGTGGTCGGGCCAGGTGTGCCGCGGGCTCACCCGGTAGGCGATCGAGATGCACACCCAGCCCCGCTCGGCCAGATGACTCATCAACGGATACGCCTGCGGGCGGCGCATCCCGATCGACCAGGCGCCGCCCGGAACCTGCAGCAGCACAGGCGCTCTGGCGTCGCGAGGCAGATCGGCACGCCGCCAGATGTCTGCCATATTGGCGCGGCCGTGCGGACCGTAGCGGACAATTCCCTTCTCGACGTATCTGTGGCGCGACCATCCGGTGGCGAAGATTCCGCCGTGGTCGCGCGCGGCCGCCAGGGCGGGTGCCAGGATGGGTGCCGACGTGGCGGCCAGTTCGCGGTAGCCGGGCCCGAGTTCCGCGCCCAGCCCGGCCTCGAAGTACGGTTCGGACCGCACGTTGCGGCGGATGAGCAGTACCAGCAGCGCCCAGCCGATCACGTGGATCAACAAGGCGATTCGGCCGCGCCGGCCCGTGAAGTCGCCGCGGATCCCACGCCGCAGCGCGGACAGGGTCGAGCCCGCCAAATACAACGGCGTCAGTTCGGTGGTGGGCCAGCCGAAGGCGAAGTTGGCCACGGTGCGGTAGCCCTGGCGCCCCAGCGGCCGAACTCCGTTGGCGGCGTTGAGAAGTTCCGCCAGTGCTCGCACCAGCGTCCGGTTGGGGCGCACCGACCTGCCGCTATCCGATCACCGGCAGGCGCCGCTCGGCGGCCAGCTCATCGAGGGCGGTCTGCATGACCCGGCGGACGTGGGCGTCGACCTCGTCGACGTCGGGGTCCTCGCCGAACTCGGCGACGATGTCGATGGGCTCGAGGACCTGCTGCACGATCTTGGTCGGCAGTGGCACGTTGACCGGGAGCACGGCCGACAGCCCGAACGGGAAGCCGAAGCTCACCGGCAGGATCTTGGCCCGGAACAATTTGTCCAGCCGGAGCAGCTTGGCCACCTCGGTCCCCCGGGTCAGATAGATCTGGCTCTCCTGCCCGCCGATGCCCACCACCGGCACGATCGGCACCCCGGCGTTGATCGCGGCCCGGATGTAGCCGGTGCGGCCGTCGAAGTCGATGGTGTTGCGCGCGGTGCTGGGCCGGTAGGCGTCGTAGTCGCCGCCGGGGAACACCACGACCACGCCGCCCGAGCGCAGCGCCTCGTCGGCGTTCTCGTGGTTGGCCTTGATGAATCCGGTCTTGCGGAAGAAGCTGCCGGTGGGTCCGGCCAGCACGAGGTCGAAGGTCAGGGTGTAGATCGGCCGGTCGAAACCGAACTTCTCGTAGAATCCGGTGGCGAACACCGGGACGTCCATCGCGAACATTCCGCCGGAGTGATTGGACACCACCAGGGCCCCGCCGTGCGGGAAGGTGTCGAGTCCGCGCACCTCGGAGCGGTGCCAGACCTTCATCAGCGGCCGGATGACCTCCATCACCCGCTGGGTCAGCTCGGGATCCCACTTGGTGACCTCACCGGAGGTGAAGTCGGAAGTGATGTCGGCCGCGTCGCCGGAGTCCTTCGTGCTCACCCGAGCCCCCTGTCCTGAAACTGGAACGTGTTCTAGTTCGATGGTACCCACTCTGCCCGGACGGTAATCGCCAGCCACCTTCCCGTAGGGGATACCGTGCCGCTTACGGGTCGCTTCGTGTGCTTAAGTTGTCCCCGTGAGCGACGAAACCACCGAACCGGCAGTCCTGGTCGAACAGCGCGACCGCATCCTCATTGTCACCATCAACCGCCCGAAGGCGAAGAACGCTGTCAACCTGGCGGTCAGCCAGGGCCTGGCGGACGCGATGGACCGCCTCGACGGCGACCCCGGCCTGTCGGTCGGCATCGTCACCGGCGCGGGCGGCTCGTTCTGCGCCGGAATGGATCTCAAGGCCTTTGCCCGCGGCGAGCGCTGCGACATCGACGGCCGCGGCCTGGGCTTCACCCAGCGCCCGCCGGCCAAGCCGCTGATCGCCGCGGTCGAGGGTTATGCCCTGGCCGGTGGCACCGAGGTGGCGCTGTCCTGCGATCTGATCGTGGCCTCGCGCGAGTCCGCGTTCGGCATCCCCGAGGTCAAGCGTGGGCTGGTCGCCGGAGGCGGCGGTCTGCTGCGGCTGCCGCAGCGCATTCCGTACGCCATTGCGATGGAGCTGGCGCTCACCGGTGAGAACCTGTCGGCGGAGCGGGCCCATGAGCTCGGGCTGGTCAGTGCGCTCACCGACGCCGGCGGCGCACTGGACGGCGCGATCGCGCTGGCCGAGAAGATCGGCGCCAACGGCCCGCTGGCGGTCGCGGCCACCAAGAAGATCGTTGTGGAGTCCCGCTACTGGGGCGACGAGGAACAGTGGACCGAGCAGATGAAGATCCTCGCGCCGGTGTTCATGTCGAAGGACGCCCAGGAGGGTGCGGTGGCCTTCGCCGAGAAGCGCGCCCCGAAGTGGACCGGTACCTGAGCCGAGCCGGCTCCCCGGCGCCGATCTGTTCCGCCGTGGCTGCGAACTTGTGCGAGTAGGCGCCGCAGGCAGCGCTGAACAGATCGACGTGGGGGTCGGGAACGTGACCCTCACTCCAGCAGGTCGACCACCGTCGAGAGCGCGGGTCCCGTCAGCGCGTCCTTCTCGGTGCGCTCGAGGTGACTGCGCCAGAACGTGACGGCGCCGTCGGCGTCGCCGGCCTTGATCAGGTCGACCACCTGTGCGTGCGCCTTCATCGAGCGCTTCCACGCCTGCTCGGCCCGATTGCCGGTGGGGCGCATCGACCGGGTGGCCCGGGCGATGAGGTGGTACAGCATCTCGTTGATCATTCGCAGGGTCTTGTTGCCGCACAGTTCGGCGATGGCGATGTGGAACTCGGCGAGCGCCACCCGGGACTGCTCGTCGCTGATGTCGGCGTCGGCGGAGGTCAGTGCCGCCTCGAGCGCGGCGATGGTCTGCGGATCGCGTTCGCCGGCGAGCTTGCGGATCATGTCGGCTTCCAGCGCGGCGCGGGCGTCGTAGACGTCCTTGAGCGTGACGCCCTCGTATTCGAGGATCAGGCCGGCATAGCGCGCGAGTGTCTGCTTGGTGGGGCTGGTGACCCGCGCGCCGCCGCGGACTCCGCGCTGCACCTCGATCAGCGATTCGGACTCGAGCACCCGGAACGCTTCCCGCAGGGTCGGCCGGGACACCCCGAACTGTTCCATCAACTCCGACTCGGGCGGCAGCATGGTGCCGACCGGGATGTCGCCGCGGATGAACATCTTGCGCAGCACGGTGGCGACGCGATCGGCCATCTTCGGCTCGCGAAGGCTGGTGACCTCCATCAACTTCCTCAGCGTCGTCGATCTGTTCAGCGGTGGCTGCGACGTTGTGCGAGTGGCCGTCGCCGTGGACGCTGAACAGATCGGGGAGGGGTTTCTCGAATTACCTAACTGTTTTACAGATTAGCTGACGACAGCCCCGCCGGTGGCGCTGTCGGACGGCCTCATCGTCCCGGCTGCATTGATATTGGGCAGTTCGGACGGGATTTCCTGCACCAGCTGGCCGATTGAAAACAGCTAACTATATAGTGTTTTCAGACACTGTCCCGACCCGACTGATTGAGGCTCGATGAGCATCTCACTACTGCTCGAGATGGCCGTATCCGGCGACCCCGACCGGCTCGCGATCGTCTCCGGCGACGTGCGGCTGACCACCCAGGAGTTGTCCGATCTGGCCGACGGCGGCGCCGGCGTCATCGAGGCGTCCGGGTGCGAGCACGTCGCCTACGTCGGCGCCGGTGGCGCGATGCTCCCCCTGCTGCTGTTCTCGTCGGCCCGGTCGGGCCGGGCGTTCACCCCGATCAACTACCGGCTCTCGGCCGACGGCATCCAGGCCCTGATCGAGCGTCTGCCCGCACCGCTGGTCATCGTCGACGCCCGCTACCGCGACATGATCGGGTCGGCCGGCAAGACGGTGCTGGACTCCGAGGAGTTCCTGGCCGCCGCCCGGACCGCCGAACCCGCCGCGGAGTTCCCCGACCCCGACGCCGTCGGCGTGGTGCTGTTCACCTCCGGCACCACCTCCGCGCCCAAGGCCGTCGAACTGACCCACAACAACCTGACCAGTTACGTCACCGGCACGGTGGAGTTCAGTGCGGCCGAGCCCACCGATGCGGCCCTGATCTGCGTCCCGCCGTACCACATCGCCGGCGTCAGCGCGGCGCTGTCGAATCTGTACGCGGGCCGAAAGATGGTGTACCTGCCCAACTTCGACGCGAGCGAGTGGGTCCGGCTGGTCAACGAGGAGGCCGTCACCACGGCCACCGTCGTACCCACCATGCTGGACCGCATCGTCAAGGTGCTCGACGCCGACCACACCGAGGGGCCCCGGCTGCCGTCGCTGCGCAACCTGGCCTACGGCGGGTCCAAGGTCGGATTGCCACTGGTGCGCAGGGCGCTGGAGTTGCTGCCGGATGTCGGCTTCGTCAATGCCTACGGGTTGACGGAAACCAGCTCGACCATCGCGGTCCTCGGCCCGGACGATCACCGGACAGCGCATGGCCACGCCGACGAGAACGTCGCGCGGCGGCTCGGTTCGGTGGGCCAGCCCGTGGCCGGGATCGAGGTGCAGATCCGCGACGAGGCCGGCAACGTGCTCGGCCCCGGTGAGACGGGGGAGCTGTTCGTGCGCGGCGAACAGGTGTCGGGCCGCTACACCGGGATCGGTTCGGTGCTCGACGAGAACGGCTGGTTCCCGACGCGCGACATCGCGATGCTCGACGAGCACGGCTATCTGTTCCTCGGCGGCCGGTCCGACGACACGATCATCCGCGGTGGCGAGAACATCGCCCCCGCCGAGATCGAGGACGTGCTCGTCGAACACGCCCATGTGCATGAGGTCGCCGTGGTCGGTGCCGAGCACCCCGAGTGGGGTCAGGAGATCGTCGCCGTGGTGGTGCCCGTCGCGGGCATCGACCCGGACCCCGACGAACTTCGCGAGCATGTGCGCAGCGCACTGCGGGGTTCGCGCACCCCTGACCGAGTAGTGTTCCGTGACGAGTTGCCCACCAATGCCACCGGCAAGGTGCTGCGGCGGGAGATCGTCTCGAGCCTGAACCAGACCGCCGACGACGACAGTCAGTGAGGACACAATCATGGTGAAGAACGGCACCCGCCTGCAGAGCCAGGTCGACGACACCCAGGTGATCGTGGTCAAGTCGGCCGATTCCCTGGACGATCTGCGTTGTGGTGGCACCGCGATGATCGCGCTGGATGCCGAGAAGTCTCCCGCCGACATCGACCCGAAGTTCAGCGACGGCACCGTGATGGGCAAGCGCTACGTCGACGAGGGTGGCGCCGAACTACTGGTGACCAAGGCCGGCCAGGGCACCCTGACGGTCGGCGAGACCCCGCTGTCGCTCAAGGATGCCAAGCCGCTGCCCGCATCGGACTGACCCGGTTCGTCGGAAGGGTCAGAACGCGCCCTCGGGCACATCCATGAGCGCCACGTCGGTGTTCTCGACGATGTGCCGGTCGGCGGTGAGCCGGGGCAGCACCGTGGTGGCGAAGAAGACCGCCGCGGCGATCTTGCCCTCGTAGAAGTCGCGATCGGCCTCGGCCGCTGCCTTCTGGTCCGGGGCCAGGGCCCCGTAAGCGATGTGCGCCTGTTGCAGCAGGAGCCACCCGATCAGCAGATCCCCGACGGCCATCAGGAACCGGACGGACTCCAGGCCCACCCGGTAGAGCTCCCGCGAGTTCTCCTGGGAGGCAATGAGATACCCCGTCAGTGTGCCCACCATCGCCGTGACGTCGTCGACGGCGGTGCGCAGCCGGTCCCGGGCGTCCGCCAGCTCCGCCGAGGCCGGCTCCAGCGCGAGGAACTCGCCGATCTGGCCCAGCAGAAAACTCAGCGCGGCCCCTTGATCGCGAGCGATCTTGCGGAAGAAGAAGTCCTGGGCCTGGATCGCGGTGGTGCCCTCGTACAGGGAGTCGATCTTGGCGTCGCGGATGTACTGCTCGATCGGGTAGTCCTGCAGATAGCCCGACCCGCCGAACGTCTGCAGCGATTCGGTCAGGCACTGGTAGGCCCGCTCCGAGCCGACGCCCTTGACGATCGGCAGGAGCAGGTCGTTGATGCGGCCGGCCATCATGGCGTCGGCCCCGGAGATCACCGCCGCGGCGGTCTCGTCCTGGTGCGCCGCCGTGTAGAGGTACAGCGCCCGGAGGCCCTCGGCGTAGGCCTTCTGCGTCATCAGCGCGCGGCGCACGTCCGGATGGTGGATGATCGTCACCCGCGGCGCGGTCTTGTCGGACATCTCGGTCATGTCGGCACCCTGCACGCGCGTCCTGGCGTACTCGAGGGCATTGAGATAGCCGGTGGACAGTGTGCTGATTGCCTTGGTGCCCACCATCATTCGCGCGTATTCGATGACCTTGAACATCTGTGCGATGCCGTTGTGGGAGTCGCCCACCAGGTAGCCCACCGCGGGAATGCCGTGCTGGCCGAAGGTCAGCTCGCAGGTGGCCGAAACCTTCAGCCCCATCTTGTGTTCGACGTTGGTGACGAACACGCCGTTGCGTTGGCCGGGCTCGCCGGTCTCGGGGTCGAACAGGAACTTGGGCACCAGGAACAGGCTCAGGCCCTTGGTGCCGGGTCCGGCGCCCTCGGGCCGGGCCAGGACGAGGTGCAGGATGTTCTCGAACATGTCACCCGCGTCGCCGCTGGTGATGAACCGCTTGACGCCGTCGATGTGCCAGGTGCCGTCCGGCTGCTCGATGGCCTTGGTGCGGCCGGCGCCGACGTCCGAGCCCGCATCGGGTTCGGTGAGCACCATGGTGGCGCCCCACAGGCGTTCGACAGCCGTTGTGGCCCAACGCTTCTGCTCTTCGTTGCCGACGTGGTACAGGATGTCGGCCAGGACGGGGCCGGCCAGGTAGATGAACACCGCGGGCTGCGCGCCCAGCGGCAGCTCGTTCAGCGCCCAGCTCACCATCGCCGGTGCCGGCACGCCGCCGACCGCCTCGTCGAGGCCGATCCGGAACCACTCGCCCCGGACCCACGCTTGCAGGGACTCGGTGAACGGCTCCGGAAGGGTCACCGAATGGGTGGCCGGATCGAAGGTGGGCGGATGGCGGTCGGACTCGGCGAACGACTCCGCCACCGGGCCCTCCGCCAAACGCGCGGCCTCGCTGAGCATCTCGCGGACGGTGTCGACGTCGAGGTCGCCGAATTCGCCACTGGCGAGCACCTTCTCCAGGTGAAGCACCTCGACGAGGTTGAACTCCAGGTCGCGGATGTTGCTCTTGTAGTGGCCCATGGGGGCCAGTCTAGGACGGTGACCCCCTATCCCATCTGCTCTGCGGTGACTGCGACGTTGTGCGAGTGACTCGCGCAGTGGCCGCTGAGCAGATCGGGAAGAGGGCGGGGCTGGGCCTACCCGACCTCGGCCGGACTGTCGGCCTCCTCCTCAGTCGCTGCGCTCCTGCATCGTCAGCCGACCTCGATGACCATCGCGGCGCCCATGCCGCCGCCGGCGCACATCGACAGCACGCCGATGCCGCCGCCGCGGCGACGCAGCTCGTGGATGGCCGAGGTGACCATGCGCGCGCCGGTGGCCGCGATCGGGTGGCCCAGACTGATGCCCGAGCCGTAGACGTTGACGATCTCCTCGTCGAGGCCGAGCTGCCGGGTGCAGGCCACGGCCTGCGCCGCGAACGCCTCGTTGATCTCGAACAGCGCGACGTCGGAGATCTTCAGGCCGGCCAGGTCGAGTGCCTTCGGGATGGCGTAGATCGGTCCGCTGCCGGTGCGCTTCGGGGCAACGCCCACCTGCGCCCAGGACAGGATGCTGGCCAGCACGGGCTGCTGGGTGTCCGGGGCGGCCAGGGCGACCACCGCGGCGGCGTCGTTGGTGCCCGACGAGTTGCCGGCGGTGACGGAGAAGCCCTCGATCTCGGGATGCAGCACCTTCAAACCGGCCAGCGACTCCATCGAGGTGTCGCGGCGCGGATGCTCGTCCTCGGCGAACGTGATGGTGGACCCGTCCTGCTGGGGCACCTGGATCGGCACGATCTCGTCGACGAACGAACCGGCGTCGACCGCCTTGACGGCGCGCTGATGGCTACGCAGCGCCCAAGCGTCCTGATCCTCACGGGTCAGGCCGTACTCGACCGCGCAGTTGTGCGCCACGGTGATCGACATGTCGAACGGGGGAGCGTCGGCGATGGTGATCGGATTGGACATCGGCGCCCAGCGGCCCCAGTCGTCGGCTTCCTTGCCGGTGGTGAACGCCTTGCGCTTGAGGAACTGCGGCATGGTGGACAGCGACTCCATGCCGCCGGCCAGCAGATGCCGGCTCATGCCCGAGGCGATCTGGCCGGCGCCGAAGGAGATTGCGGCCAGGCTGGAGGCGCACTGCCGGTTCACGGCCGCACCGGGGATGCTCTCGAAGCCCAGGTCCACGGCGATGTAGCGGGCGCTGTCGCCACCACCCTGCAGGCTCTCGGCCAGGATCAGGTCTTCGAAGTCGGTGGCGTCCAGGCCCGAGCGCTCGACGGCGGCGGCCACGATGGGCTTGGCGACCTCGATCGGTTCCATATTGGCCAGCGAGCCCTTGCGGGCGGTGCCGATTGCGCTGCGGGCGGCGGCGATGATCGCGGCCTTGCTCTTGGCGGCCATGTGTTCTCCCAGGGTTATGGTTACGTCTAGTGGCTTAAGTGTAACGCTGTCCGAAGTCTATACCGTTAAACGTCTAACTGAATAGACGCCTTAGGTATCGGCGAGAGTTGAGTTGTTCACACCCCGTCCTGGGGTTTTGCGTGAACAACCCGACTCTCGGCGAAGAACTCAGATCTCGGGGGTGTACCCGAACGGCAACAGCACGCTCTTGGACTCGGTGTAGCCCGCGATCCCTTCCGGCCCGCACTCCCGGCCGACGCCGGAATTCTTGTAGCCGCCGAACGGTGCGCCCGGGTCGAAGGCGTACATGTTCACCCCATAGGTGCCGGTGCGGATCTTCGAGGCGATCTCGAGGGCCTTGGCGTTGTCGGTGGTGTACACCGACCCGGCCAGGCCGTAGACCGAGTCGTTCGCGATGCGCACGGCGTCGTCCTCGTCGGCGTAGGGGATCACCACGAGCACCGGCCCGAAGATCTCCTCCTGGGCGATGGTCATCGAATTGTCGACGTCGGCGAACACGGTCGGCTGCACGAACCATCCGCCGTCGAGCCCCTCGGGCCGGCCGCCACCGGTGACGATGCGGGCCCCCTCCTCGACGCCCTTCTTGATGTAGCCCTCGACGCGGTCACGCTGCTTCTCGGAGATCAGGGCCCCGACCGCGGCCGTCGGATCGTCCGGCAGACCGACCGGCATGGCGGCGACGGCATTGCCGATCTTCTCGACGATCTCGTCGTAGCGGGACTGCGGCGCCAGGATGCGGGTCTGGCCGACGCAGGCCTGGCCGGTGTTCATCAACCCGGAGAACAGCAGCATCGGCAGGGTGGAATCCAGGTCGGCGTCCTCGAGGATGATGGCCGCGGACTTGCCGCCCAGTTCCAGCGTGCACGGCTTGAGCTTCTCGGCGGCGATCTTGCCGATCTCCTTGCCGACGGCCGACGACCCGGTGAAGGTGAACTTGTCGAGCTCGGGGTTGTCGGTCAGCGCACGGCCGGTCTCGGGCCCACCCGGCACCACCGACAGCACCCCCTCGGGCAGTCCGGCCTCGGCGAACTTCTCCGCCATCAGGTTGGTGGACAGCGGCGTCTCGGAGGCCGGCTTGAGCACGATGGTGCAGCCGGCGAGCAAGGCCGGGCCCAGCTTGTTGGCCGCCAGGAAGAACGGCACGTTCCAGGCGACGACGGCGCCGACGACGCCGATCGGCTCCTTGAGCACCAGCGTCTGGCCGTAGATCCCGTCGCGGATGTCCTTCCAGGTGAACTTGTCGGCCGCCGAGGAGTAGAACTGCAGCACCGACATCGCGGCGCCGTACTGCATCATGTCGACGATGGTCGGCGGCTGGCCGGTCTCCAGGGCGAGCAGTTTCTTGAACGAGTCGGCGTCGGCCTCGATCAGGGCGGTGGCCTTGGCCAGGACGGCCTCGCGCTCCTTGGGCGTCATCCGCGGCCACGGGCCCTCGTCGAACGCCTTGCGGGCCGCGGCGCAGGCGGCGTCGACGTCGGCCTTGGCGGCCAGCGGAACCTGGCCGACCTTCGCGCCGGTGGCGGGGGAGTGCACCTCGATGACGTCCGAGGTCGACGGCTCGACCCACCGTCCGCCGATGAACAGCTTGTCGTATTCCGTCTTCGCGGTGGTGGGCTCAGCAATTTGTGTCATGGCCCACACCCTACCGAGTCCCGATCCAAACGAGAACAGGTTCCAGTCAGGGCGAAAGCACGAGTACCAGATTGCTCACCAGAAACTCTCGCAACCCGGGTATCCGGGTCACGGGCCACGCCCATCGTGGGTGGTAGCGGGGGAAAGCGGCAACCAACGCGCCGGTGCTGCGGCCCCACGCCAGCCCGTCGGCGGCCGATACCGCGAACAACGACGACCCGTAGTTGTTCTTCGGCGGATGGCCGTGCCGGCGGGTGTAGCGGGCCGCCGCCCGCGCTCCGCCCAGATAGTGCGTCACGCCCATCTCGTGTCCGCCGAACGGACCCAGCCACACGGTGTAGGACAGCACCGCCAGGCCGCCGGGACGGGTCACGCGCAGCATCTCGTTGCCGAGCTGCCAGGGGTGGCGGACGTGTTCGGCGACGTTGGAGGATAGGCAGACGTCGGCGCAGGCGTCGGCGAACGGCAGCGCCATGCCGGAGGCGCGCACGAATGTCCCGCCGGAATGGTGCGCCGCCGGGCCGGCGTGCATCTCGGCCGGATCGGGCTCGACACCGATGTAGTGCGCCCCGCGGGCGGCGAACGCATCGGCGAAGTAACCGGGTCCGCCGCCGACGTCCAGCACGGTGCGGCCGTCCAGGCCGGTCCCGGTGACCCCGCGGCACAGGTCGGCGACCATATCGGCGGTGTCGCGCGCCAGCGCGCCGTAGAACCGGGCCGGATCCGACTGCTCGAACCGGAACTCGGCGAGCAGCCGGACCGCCCGGCTCAGGCTCGCCCGGCGGGCGAACGGCTCGGCGGTGGTCACGTGAATCACCTTATGGATGCCCCGAACGGGCAGCCATGTGTGGATTCCGGTGCGTCGAATGCATATGGCCGCACACTCGCGGCCGGTTCGGCGGGCGCGGTTAGGCTGGACCCGCCATGCCTGATGACCGTGACCGCGCCGTGCGCTCGGTGCTGATGCTCTGCTGGCGCGACACCGGCCACCCGCAGGGCGGCGGCAGCGAGACCTACCTGCAGCGCATCGGCACGCAGCTGGCGGCGCAGGGAGTCCGGGTGACGCTGCGGACCGCC
Source organism: Mycobacterium sp. (assembly GCF_046330795.1). Lineage (GTDB taxonomy): Bacteria > Actinomycetota > Actinomycetes > Mycobacteriales > Mycobacteriaceae > Mycobacterium. The sequence goes on from NZ_JAXLSA010000005.1 coordinate 255,765, forward strand.
CGCTACCCGGGCGCACCCCGGCGCGGCGTCATCGACGGCGTGCGGATCAGCCGCGGTGGTGGCCCCTACTCCGTCTACCTCTGGGCCGGCCTGGCGATGGTGCTGGCGCGGGTCGGTCTGGGGCCGCTGCGGCACGCGCGTCCCGACGTCGTCGTCGACGCCCAGAACGGCATTCCCTTCCTGGCGCGGTTGGCCTACGGCCGGCGGTCGGTGGTGCTGGTGCACCACTGCCATCGCGAGCAGTGGCCGGTGGCCGGCCGCTGGACCGGCCGGTTCGGCTGGTTCGTGGAGTCCCGGTTGTCGCCGCGGCTGCACCGGCGCAACCAGTACGTCACGGTGTCGTTGCCGTCGATGCGTGACCTTGGCGTCCTCGGTGTCGGACCCGAGCGGATCGCGGTAGTGCGCAACGGGTTGGACCCGGCTCCGGAGGTCACCCTGCGGGCGCCGCGGGCGGCCGCGCCGCGGGTGGCGGTGCTCTCCCGGCTGGTGCCGCACAAGCAGATCGAGGATGCGCTGGACGCCGTCGCCGCGCTGCGGCCGCGGATCCCCGGCCTGCATCTGGACATCGTGGGCGGTGGCTGGTGGCACGACCGGTTGACCGCGCACGCCGAACGCCTCGGCATCGCCGATGCGGTGACGTTCCACGGCCACGTCGACGATGTCACCAAACATCAAGTGGTGCAGCGTTGTTGGGTGCACCTGCTGCCGTCGCGCAAGGAGGGCTGGGGCCTGGCCGTGGTCGAGGCCGCCCAGCACGCCGTCCCCACCATCGGCTATCGGTCCTCCGGCGGCCTGACCGACTCGATCGTCGACGGGGTCACCGGCATTCTGGTCGACGACAGCCATGAGCTCACCGAGCGACTCGCAGAACTGCTCGCCGATGACGTGCTGCGCGAAGAACTGGGCCGCAAGGCGCAGGCCCGCATCGCGGAGTTCTCGTGGCAGCAGAGTGCCGACGCCATGCTCGGGGTGCTGCAGGCGGTGCGCGGTGGCGGCCTGGTCAGCGGCCTCCGGTGATCAGGGCCGTCCTGGCCCCCGTTCTATTGCTGGCTGTAACCGCCTGTGGCAGTTCGGGTTCCGGTCCGACCTGCGACGCCTATTCGATGGCCGACCCCATTGCCCGCAAGATGATGGTGAGCGACGAACTGCAACGGCACGGCCTGGACTATGCCCGTACCGATCTGCACAACGCGGTCATGGAGGCGATCGCCCGGCACTGCGGACCGATCGACCCCTACGGCCATGTCAAGGCCCAGCGCAACGGCGACGAACCCTTCGCGGCCACCGTCAACTGGACGGGCCTGAACCCGCAGAGGCCCTAGTCCCGCTCGCCGGCTTCTTTGCGCCGGAATGCCACCGCGCCGGCGGCCCCGCCGAGCAGCACCGCCAGCCACACCAGATGGGCGCCCACCGCGAGGCGGCGGTGCGCCGGGGACGCGCCGGCCGACTGACCCCCGACGCGGTACACGGCGATCTCACCGTCCCGGTAGGTCACCGGCAGCCCGGCGAGTGTCCTTGCCGCCGAGCCCATTTCGCCGCGGCTGCCGATCTGCGCCACCACCCAGCCCACACCGGCGGCGGCCAGCTGGTCCGGCGGCGCGCCGGCGAGCAGCAATTCCTGGATCCGGCGGGCTCGCTCGCCCTCGCCGGGAACCGTCGCGCCCGCGATGGTGAGATCGCCGGTGCTCAGCACGTCGGCGCGGACCCACCGCGGCAGCGGATCGAGCACGGGAGCCGTTCCCGCCCAGCCGAACTGGCGCATCGGGCCGGCGGGCAACACCGCGACCGGCTGCGGATCGGCGTTGACAGTGGCGGCCACGGCGGCCCACCCCGGCGGATAGCGGACCGATGACACCTTCCCCCACGCGCCCCACGCGAGGTCCGGCAGTACGAGCACCAGGACCGCGCAGAGGGCGGCGCCGATCGCCGCCGGGCGGACCGACGGCGCCCACCGCCGCAGCGTGGGACCCGCCCCGGCGGCCGCCACCGCATAGCCGGGCATCGCCAGCGCCACCCACTTCTGTCCGTCGCGCAGCACGCCCAGTCCGGGCACCGCCTCCACCACCGGACGCAGCAGTCCCATGCCCCAGCCGGTCGCCAGGAGGGCCGGTCCCAGTACCGCCGCCACGGCGAGAACCACCAGCGGCAGCGCGGCGCGCCGATGCCGCGTGTGCGCCAAGCCCACCGCGACCACGCCGAGTAGCGCCACGGTGCCGACGACGGCCAGCGGCGTCGAGCGCGATCCCGGCACTGCCTGGGCGTTCCACATCCCCCCGAGGCCCGCGAGGCTGCCCAGGGTGCCCAGGCCCGGTTCGGCCCGCGCCGCGAAGGCCTCGAAGCCCGGCGCGCCGGCGGCCTGATACGTCGTCAGGGCTGCACCGAGCGCCGAGGCGGTGAGCCACGGCAGCGCCGCCGCGACCGCCAGCGCCAGCGTGACCGTCGCGCACACCCAGCGGGAACGCCCGGTCCCGGGCACGGCCATGCACACCAGCGCGACCACCGCGGCCATCATCAGTCCGGTCGGGGTCAGCCCGGCCAGCGCCAACCAGAACGCCAGCGCGAAGAAGCCGGCCGCGCCGGCCCCGTCGCGCAGCCGGATCACCCCCGTGGCGACCCAGGGCAGGCAGCCGTATCCGACGAGCAGGCTCCAGTGCCCCTGCAGCAGGCGTTCGGCCACGTACGGATTCCAGATCGCCACCGTCGCGGCGACGAACTGGCCCGGCACACCGGCGTCGGGGGCCACCGCGCCGGCCAGGCGTGCCGCGCCCCAACCGGCCGCGGTGAGCCCGAACAGCAGCAGCGCCTTGACCACCAGACCGCCGTCGAGCACGTGGGAGGCCAGCGCGACGGCGAAGTCCTGCGGGACCGCGCGCGGAGCCGACTCGCCGAGACCGAGCGCGGCGTCGGACAGGTACGAGCGCGGTGTGGAGACGGCGTCGCGCAAGAGCAGATAGCCGGGGGCCGCCAGGGGGGCGACGACGATCAGTGCCAGCAGGAACGCGTACCCCGGCACCGCCAATTGGCGCCGGGTCAGCTGGAACCCTGGTCGGACTGCAGATCCGGGCGCTGGGTCGGCAGCTTCTCGGTCTCGGCCTCCGCGGCCGGCATCGGCCCGGTGTCCGCGTCGCGGCGGCCGGCGAAGAACCCCCCGCCGTCGGAGTCGGACTCCGGTCCCTGGGCCGCGACCTCGGCGCGCACGCCGAAGGAGCCGAGCAGGGCGCCCGCCACCAGAGCGATCAGACCGGCGGCGGTGAAGGTGATGGGCAGGATGCGCGACCACAGCGCGATCCGGTCCCGTTCATCGCGGGCCGAGGCGACCTGCGATTCGACGGTGGCCTCGGTGGACGTGACCGTGTAGTCGGCCATGGTCGTCTCGGGCCGAACCGGATCGCGGGCGTAGTAGTGGTTGGCGTGTTCCTCGGACTTGACGATGGTGCCGGACACCGGGTCGACCCAGAAGGTCCGCTTGGCCGCGTAGTACCGGGTCATCGTGATCGGCTCGTCGGGGTCGCCGGGCAGGCCCCACAGCGAGGCGCGGGCGGTCACCACGGCGTCCTCGGAGTCCTTGTACAGGGAGGCGTACTTGATCGGTTCGACCAGCTTGCCGTCGGCGTCGTAGCCGACGTTCTGGACGAACTTGTATGCCGTCAGCCCGTTGACGTCGTCCTCGCCCTCGTAGTTGGCGTCGAACGCCTTCTGCGCGATCGGATCGAAGTACGGGTAGGTCTTCTTCTCGGTGTCGAACGGGAAGCGGTAGGACAGGCCTTCGTGCGGCAGCGGGATGTTCGTCGGCGGTTTGGTGTCCTCGATGCTGCGCGGCTTCTGCACCGACCCGCCGGGATGGGTGTCGTCGGACACGGCCAGGGCGGTGGAGCGGTCCAGGGTCACCGTGTCGACCATGGCCAGCAGCAGGCCCATGTCCTGCTGGCGGTCGGTGCGCCGCACCGTCGAGCCGACCTGGAAGGTCACCACGTCGGCGTCGGCGGGCGCCTCGACCGTCAGCTGCTGCTGCGCGACGACGGGAACTCCCTTGTCGACGACGAAGTGGTCACCGGTCAGCGACGCGGGGTCCAGTGCGGTGCCGGTGCCGTTGCTGACCAGCGTCATACCCAGGTCCAGGGGGATCCGCTTGATCTTGCCGGCGGTGTACGTCGACAGCAGCAGCGCGGCGATCAGGAGGGCCGCACCGAGCCCCAGGAGGACGCACGCGACGTAGCGCAACAGGACTGCTCGGTTCAAGACGCGCGCACCTTCCGTCGGTCCGCCAGGCAATCAGCGATGTGGACTTCAACCGCCGACCCTAACAGGACAAACCTGGGCGCGGCCCCGGTGTGCTGCAGCTACCGGCACACTTGTGGTCATGGACTCGCGGCGCGCCCCCGAACTCGACGGGGACCGGATCGGCGGGACCCGCAGTTTCCTGCCCGCGGTCGAGGGTCTGCGGGCCTGTGCGGCCATGGGTGTGGTCATCACGCACGTGGCGTTCCAGACCGGGCAGCACAGCGGGGTCGGCGGCCGGCTGTTGAGCCGGTTCGACATGGCTGTCGCGGTGTTCTTCGCCCTGTCGGGTTTCCTGCTGTGGCGCGGTCACGCCGCGGCCGCGCAGGGGATGCGGCAACGCCCGCCCACCGCGCACTACCTGCGTTCGCGGATCGTGCGCATCATGCCCGGCTACCTGGTGGCGGTCGTGGTCATCCTGTGTCTGCTGCCGGATGCCCGCGGGGCCAGTGCGACGGTCTGGCTGGCCAATCTCACCCTGACCCAGATCTACGTCCCGCTGACGCTGACCGCGGGACTCACCCAGATGTGGAGTCTGTCGGTGGAGGTCACGTTCTACCTCGTGCTGCCGTTGCTGGCGCTGCTGGCCCGCCGGCTGCCGGTCGGCGCGCGGGTTCCGGCGATCACCGTCGTCGCCGTCGCCAGCCTGGCGTGGGGGCTGCTGCCGATCCACACTCCGCAGGGCATCAACTTCCTGAACTGGCCGCCGGCGTACGCGTCGTGGTTCGCCGCCGGAATGCTGTTGGCCGAGTTCACCGTTCGCCCGGTCGGCCGGGTGCACCGGTGGGCGCGCAACCGTTGGCTGATGGCCGGCATCGGCCTGGTGGCCTACCTGATCGCGGCGTCGCCGCTGGCCGGGCCGGAAGGGCTGACGCCGGCCACCCTGGGCCAGTTCGTGGTACGGACCGCGATGGGCGCCGTGCTGGCCGGCGTGCTGCTGGCCCCGCTGGTGCTCGACCGCCCCGACACCGGACACCGCATCCTGGGCAGCACGGTGATGGTGACCCTGGGCCGGTGGTCCTACGGCCTGTTCGTCTGGCACCTGGCCGCGCTGGCGATGGCGTTCCCCGTCGTCGGCCGGTTCGTCTTCGACGGCGACATGGTGGTGATCCTCGCGCTGACCCTGGTCTTCGGGTTCGCGATGGCGGCCGTCAGCTACGCGCTGGTGGAGAATCCGTGCCGGCAGGCCCTGCGCAATTGGGAGTACCGCCGGCTGCAGCGGGTGCCGCCGCTGGACAGTTCGGTCACCGATGCACCGGAACCCGTTGTCGCGCAGTGATATCGGGTGGCGGCGAGCTCAGCCGCGCTGGCGTGCGATGATCTCGTCCCGCACGGCGGAGCGCCGGGCCTTGCCGGCGTCGTCGCGCAGCGGCCGGTCGACGAACTCGACGGTTCGGGGCACCTTGTGGTTCTCCAGGCGCTCCCGCAGGAACGCCTGGACCCCGTCGGCGTCGAGGTCGGCGCCCTCGGCCAGCTGGATCATGGCATAGGGCACCTGCCCCAGGTCGTCGTGCGGAACGCCGACCACCAAGCAGGACAACACATCCGGATGGGCGCACAGGTTGCCCTCGATCTCGGCGGGGTAGGTGTTCTTGCCGCCGACGGTGAACATGTCGACGCGCCGGTCGGACAGGTACAGGTAGCCGTCCTCGTCGAAGTGGCCGAGGTCGCCCAGGGAATCCCACCCGGCATGCGTCTTGGCGGTGGCCCCGATGTAGCGGTAGGTCGGGTCGCTGCCCGGGGCGGGCCGCATGAAGATCTCACCGGTCTGGCCGGGCGCGCACTCGTTGCCGTCGTCGTCGAGCACTTTCATCTGGCCGACGGCCACCCGGCCGACCGAGCCGCGGTGCGCCAGCCACTCGGTGCCGCTGAGCACCGCCAGCGCCTGTAACTCGGTGCCGCCGTACATCTCCCAGAGTGCTTCTGGCCCAACGATTTCGATCCAGCCATCCTTGACCGAGGGTGGGCACGACGCGCCCACGTGCCATACCCGGCGCAGCGAGGACAGGTCGTAGGCTTGGGGGTCGGCCCGGTAGGTCTGCAGGGCGCGGTGCAGGATCGTCGGTGCCGTGGCCAGGTAGGTGACCCGGTGCTCGGTGATCAGCCGCAGGAACTCGGCGGGGTCGAACTTGGGCATCACGATCAGGTGCCCGCGCATCAGCAGCGCCACCGTCGCCCCGACCATGCCGGTGTTGTGCGACATCGGCACCGAGAACAGGCTGACATCGCCCTCGACCGCGCCGAGTGCCTGCCCGAAAAGCTTTCCCGGATAACGGCTGTCGCCGCCCACCTCGATCAGTTTCGGGCGCCCGGTGCTGCCGCCGGAGGCCATGCACTTCCAGGCCGGCGACACCGCCTCGGGCAGGGGGTCGGCCGAGAACTGCGGGCCCGGTTCGAATCCGGCGGCCAGGCTGGGGATCTGGCCGCGCGGGTCGTCGCGTCCGACGATCAGGGCGCGCGGCCGCAGATCCAGGATGCCCTCGAACTCGATGTCCGGCATCCGCGGCGGCAGCGGCTGGGGCACCGCGCCCAGCTTCCAGCAGGCGATCGCGGACTGCAGGAACTCGATGGAGTTCGGCAACACGATGGTCACGTAGTCGCCGACGCCGACCCCGCGGTCGGCGAACGCCCGGGCCCGCCGGTTGGTGTCGGCGTCCAGTTCGGTCCAGGTGACGGTGCGGCCCGCACAGGTGATCGCCGGGGCGTCGGGGAATCCCTGGGCGATCAGCGAGATCTGGGTGCTGATGGGCGCGGTGTTCTCCAGGCCCGCCACCATGTCAGTAGCCACCCTGGGTTTCGAAGATCCGTCGGGGGTTGTCCACCAACATCGTGGTGATCTGCTCCTCGGTCACGCCGCGCTCGCGCAGCGCGGGCAGTACATCGTTGTGGATGTGCAGGTAGTGCCAGTTCGGCAGCACGACGGGGACCGCCTCCTCGGGCAGCCAGTCGATGAAGCACGACGCGTCGTGGGAGAGCACCATCTTGTCGGCGTGGCCGCGTTCGCACATGCGCACCACGGTGTCCACCCGCTCGGGTGTGGGCAGGTAGACGTCGGCACCGAAGCGGTCCATGCCGAGGTAGGAGCCCGCGGCGATCAGTTCCTCGAGGTAGTCCAGGTCGGTGCTGTCGCCGGAATGCCCGATCACCACCCGCGTCAGGTCGACGCCCTCCTCGGCGAAGATCCGCTGTTGCTCGAGCCCGCGCCGGGTGGCGGCATGGGTGTGCGTCGAGATCGGCACGCCGGTGCGGCGGTGGGCCTGGGCGACCGCGCGCAGCACCCGCTCGACGCCCGGGGTGACGCCGGGTTCGTCGGTGGCGCACTTGAGGATTGCGGCTTTGATCCCGGTTCCCGCGATGCCCTCGGTGATGTCGCGGACGAACAACTCGGTCATCGGTTCTGGGCCCTGCAGTGCCGTCCCCGGGCCCTGGAAGTGGTAGTACATCGGGATGTCGTTGTAGGTGTACAGGCCCGTGGCGACGACGATGTTGAGGTCGGTGGCCGCCGCGATCTGCGCGATCCGTGGGATGTAGCGGCCCAGGCCGATCACCGTCAGGTCGACGATCGTGTCCACTCCGCGCGCCTTCAGCTCGTTGAGCCGGACGATCGCGTCGGCCACCCGGTTGTCCTCGTCGCCCCAGACCCCGGGATCGTTCTGCATCATCTCCGGCGACAGCACGAAGACGTGCTCGTGCATGAGGGTGACGCCGAGGTCGCCGCCGTCGATTGCCCCCCGCGCCGTCTGAACCTGCGTCATACCGCCCAAACGTACGTATGGGCGGAGAAGTACGAGTGGATTCCGCCAATTCGTCGGGTTCGGCGAGCGGTGTGGTTCCGCGAGTGCGAGGCCCGGCGACATGTGGCCCGTCGGGTTCGGCGCCGGATTATGCGCCGGCGCCGGGTGGGTCGAGATCGACGTTCGGGCGCGATTCATTCGCATTTTCTCGCCCGGACGTACGTTCGGGCGACAACACCGATGCGGTCAGCGCGGCCAGACTGATCAGCGCCAGCGCCTGCACGCCCGCCGAATGCCCGACGTATCCGTCGACCGACCGCCACGGATATCGCGACAGCGCCGCGCCGGCCAGGATCAGCCCGCCCGACACCAGGCCCAGCGTCCAGACCCGCTGCCACCGGGGCGACCCGCGCAGCGCCAGTTGCACCGCGACGGCGGCGACGAACACGGCCGCGCCGATCGGCCCGGAGATCAGCCCGCCGGCCGTCACGGCCGCCACCATCGCCAGCCAGCGGGGTGCCCATGGCTGCACCGGCGCTCCGGGCGCAATCCGGCGCGCCGGGAGCAGTGCCAGGATCAGCAGCACCGGCAGCAGTGCCAGACCGCCGGTCAGGCCGGCGCGGTACCACGCGTTGGACGCGAAGGTCAGAATGACGGTTCCGGATGTGCCGGCCGGTACCAGCCAGCCCTGCTGCCAGCCGTTGATGGGCACCGGCGTCAGCGCGATGCCGTTCTGGGTCCGTGCGCTCCAGCCGGGGTTGATGCTCTCGGGAACCACGAGCACGCGCGCCACGGGCGAGGGCGGCAATCGCAGTTCCCGACGATCGGCGCCCCAGCCGCCGACGGCAGCGGGAGTGGTTGGGGCACTGGATAACTCATCGCCCAGCGGTCCGGTGAGCCGGATCCCGTCGACGACGAAGGCCGCGCCGGGGCTGACGACGAGTTCCTGGGAGCCCACCGGTAGGTCGACGGGACGCGGGTCGCACGGCGTGACGGCCAGTGGCCCGCCGTCGAGGAGGGCGCCCACGGTGGTGTGGATCGAGGTGTGCACGAAGCGGCCCGCGACGGCCAGCACCGGCCCGGCGTCGCAGCCGATGGTGACGGCGCGGGCGTTGTTGCGGGCGGCGTCGGCCGGCGCGATCGGGGTCCCGTCGGGCCGCAGTGCTACCACTTCGGCCAGGCCGGGCGGCTTGACCTGGTCGAATCCGAGCGCGGTCCGGTCGATGACGTCGTCCCAGTCCAGCAGGCTGACCCGGATCGTCTTCGTGAAATGTGGGCGCAATGAAAGTGTTTGGGCCCCATCGGGTTTCATGGATCGAACCTGCGGGCCGTCGCCGAGGTCGACAGCCACCAGGGTGGGATGGGTGGGGAGCGCCGACGAACTGGGGGTGACCCGCAGCGAACCCACCTCGGTGGGTTCGGGCAGCGTCAGCGTCAGGGTGGGCGAGCTGTGGTGCTGAACGAGGCCCTGCGGCGCCGTCCAGGAGGTCCGCGGATCGCCGTCGGTGGCGGCGAACGCGGTGCCCAGGACGTCGAACGAATCGGAATCGCCCTCGGCGTGCGTGGTGCCCGGCTGACGGATCAGGTCGGCCAGGGCGGGGCCCTGGCGCGGCCGGACCCAGACGGTCGGCCGTACCGAAATCGGCTGCGGCACCGTCAGAGTGCGGCTCATGTTGACCAGCTCTTCGGGCGCCAGCGACAGCGGGGAGGCGCAGTGCACGCCGTCACGGGCCGACACGCAGCCGCCTCGGCCCGGCGTGTCCGAACCCAGATCCCACATTGCCACCGGTGCGCCCAGCGGGGGAGCGGGGACCACAGCGGTGTGCCGCAGGTTCACCGGGTGGGCGTATCCGCTGGCGTCGAACTGGGTGATGGCCAGATCGGTGATGCCGAATTGCACACCGGAGGAACCGTTTTCGGTACCGGTGGCGGTGATCCGCACCCATGGTGTCTCGCCGTACGGTAGTGCGACGGCCACCGGTCGGCCCGGCTGATCCACCATCAGGGTCGCGGTGCCGTTGGCCGTCGCGATCTCGATGCGGTTCACCTGCGCGCCCAGCGTGGACACCGCCGGCGTCAGCGTCAGCGTCGCATTGGTCACCGGGTGGTCGAAGTCGACCTGCAGCCACTGGCCCACCGCCGCCTGCAACGCATTGGATACCCAACTGGTGGCCGAGTCCCCGTCGATGGCCGCCGGCGCCGCCGACGCGGGGGCGACGTTCGGCAGCGCCGTCGCATCACCCGCCGAACTGGACGTGCTCAGGCGACCACCGGACCACCCGCCGTACACCAGGGGGGCGCCGGGCACCGGGTAGTCGGGAACCCGGTTGAACGTGCGTCGCGGATCATCGGGTGCCCGGATCGCCGAGGAGTGGTCGTCCACCCGGCCGTAGTCGGTCTCACGTGCGACCGGGGTATCGGTCACGATCACTCCCGCCGACGGCGGCAGCGGGATCCCCGCCGCCCGCGCGTCCTGGGTCAGCAGCACCGGCCCCAGCGGGCCCTGACCCGACAGCCGGCGCCGTTCATCAAGGCGCAGAAGGACTTCCGGTCCGCCGTCCACCCGCGGCAGCCGGCTCGCATCGGCCAGGTAGGGTGCCGCCGGATTGCCGGGCGGCGCAACGCGGTAGATCTCCACCGCCGGGTACATCGGCCGCAGCCCGCTGTCGGCGATGAATCCGTCGAGGGTCCCGGGGCCCACCGGATCGCCGAACTGGGCGACCTTGGTGAGTCCCGGAGAACCGTCGACGGCGCGGTGGACCAGGATGGGCCGAGCCGACCGCGATGTCTCCGGATCCAGGTCGTTGCGCACCACCAGGTAGGAGATGCCCTGTCCGGCCAGGGTGTCGGCCAGACCGGCCGAGGGCCGTCCGGCGGCCAGCAGACGCTGCACCGAGTCCAGCGCCCGGATGGCCTGCGGCGGTGTCAGGGGAATGGAATCCCTTACCCCCCAAGGATTCTCACCGAGCACCTGGAGTGGCTCGTCGTGGCTGTTGCCCCACACCTGGGTGGCGAACGGCGCGCCCGGCGCCACCAGGACGCGCCCGGGTGCCGGTGCCCCGGTGTTGTGTTCGGTCAGCCAGTCGGCGGCATCGTGCCAGTAGTCCGGTATCGCCGAGAAGCTGCCCGGCGGAGTGAGCCGGCCGGTCCAGGCCAGCGATGTCGCGGCGGCCAGGGCGGCCAGCACCACGATCACAGCGGCCACCCGCTTGTCGCGTTCGGGACGTGCGAACGAGCCGATCCACACCGGCCGTGGCACGCTGCCGGGCAGCGGCACGCGGCTCAACAGGTGGGCAAGACCCAGGACGATGGGGATCCGCAGCACCGGGTCGAGCTTGTGCACGTTGCGCAGCGGTGCGCCCGGGCCATCGAGGAAAGCCTGCACCGCCGCCGCCACCGGCGAGCCGAGTCCACCCGAGTAGCCGAGCCCGAGCAGGACGAGCCCGACCAGCAGCATGCTCACCAGCCGGCCGCGGGCCGGCATCGAGCGCAGGGCCAGCCCGGCCAGGCCACCGGCCGCGACCAGGGTGGTCGCCAGGATCGCCACCGACCCGGTGACCAGCGACGCGCCGGCCGTCGCATTCGGAGCGACGAACGGCGTCCAGGCCGACGTCCCGCGCAGTGCCTCGGTGAGCGACGTCCACTGCGTCGTCACCCCGGACGATTCGATGAAATCCAGGAACGGCGGGCTGATCCGGCCCAGGAGCACCAGCGGGATGACCCACCACGTCACGGCCAGCGCCGCCGACACCACCCACCATGCGCTGAACCGGGCCCACGCGCGGCCGGGCCGATGGCAGGCCCACCAGATCAGTGCCGGCAGGCACCCGGTCAGCGTGGCCACCGCGTTGACGGCCCCCATCAACGCCATTGCCACACCGGCGCGCGCGGCCAGCACTCGCGGGCTGGAATCTCCGCGCATGGCACGGATGACCGGCAGCAGCACCCACGGCGCCAGCATCACCGGCAGTGTCTCCGACGAGATCGAGCCCAGCGTCGTCAGCACGCGCGGAGAGAGCGCGAACGCACCCGCGGCCAGCACCCGGGCCGGCGTATTGCCGATGCCCAGCGTCTCGGCCACCCGCAGCAGCCCCCAGAACCCCGCCGTCAGCAGCAGCGCCCACCACAGCCGCTGTGTGACCCAGCCGGGCAGGCCGAGCAGGTCGCCGGCCAGGAAGAAGGCGCCGTGCGGAAAGAGGTAGCCGTACGCCTGGTTCTGCGCCTGCCCGAACGGCAGCGCGCTGTTCCACAGGTCGCCGGCCCGGGCGAGGAACCGCAGCGGGTTGGCGGTCAGGTCGAGCTTGGTGTCCGGCGAGATCATGCCGGGCGACTGCGCGAACGTCAGGACCAGTGCGACGGCGCCGACGAGCCCGAGCCAGCGGCGCGACAGCCCTCCCGGACGGGCCGGTGCGACACGGGCCGTCAGGCCCATGAGGTCAGGTGCGGTTGCCGTATTCGACGCGGTTCAGCACCGAGGACGCCGGGTCGCCCGCGCCAACCGGCGGCTTGGTGTCCTGTTGCACCATGAGCGTCACCCCGAACACCGCGGCCGCGCCGAGCAACAGACCAACCACCATGGCGACGGCAGCCGGCACCACGAACCGGGTCATGTGGGCTCCTCAGCGCAGCGGGTCTGGACTGGCGCCAACGTAGCACGGGCGATCCCGGAGCCGGGGCTCAGGCGGGCCCCGGCGGCACGATCAGCACCGGTCGCCGGCCGTGCCGCAGGACCCGGTCGGCGACGCTGGACTGCATCAGCGAACGCAACCCGGTGTTGCCCCGGGTGCCGGTGACGATCAGTCCGGCGTTGATGTTGTCGGCTGCGGTGATGATGGTCCGCCAGACGGTGCCGGAGACCGGGAAGCACAACGGTTCGGCGGACAACCCGACCGAACGGGCCAATTCGGTGCCCTCGAGGTTGGTGCGCTGGGCGTCGGCGAAGGCGATGTCGAGGTGGTCCTCGTCGTCGGCATCCGCGGGGTCGGGCGGTCCGTCAAGGTCGACGGAGACCGGGTCGGCGCCGGCCCGCATCGGCGACCACACCGTCAGGACGAATGCCCGTCGGACGCTGAGGTAGGCGCCGGCGTATTCCACTGCCCGGCGGGAGTTCGCGGTGCCGTCATAGGCGATCAGGATGACCGTCACGCCCCAATCTTGCCCACCGGGGACAGATCGGTGGCGCGCATGACAGCATGGACGGATGCCATCGACCCGCGTAATGACCCGGACCCTGGCCGCCACGATCACGCTGCCCACCGCTCTGGGCGTGGCCCTGGGGGGCTGCTCACCTGCGCAAACCCCCTCGGCGAAGCCGGCATCACCGGCCGCCGGAGCCGCCGCGACGCCCGGGGTGCCCGGCTCGGCCGCACCCCTGGCCAATCAGCTTCCGGCGGCGCCGGCGCAGGCGGCGTGCAACGTCGAGTCGCTGCCGCTGCGGGACAAGCTGGCCCAGCTGCTGATGGTCGGAGTGCGCAACGCCGGCGACGCGAAAGCGGTGGTCGCCGACAATCACGTCGGCGGCATCTTCATCGGCAGCTGGACCGACAAGTCGATGCTGACCGACGGTTCACTGGGCGATATCGCGGCAGCTGCCGGCCCGCTGGCGCTGGCGGTCAGCGTGGATGAGGAGGGCGGCCGGGTTTCGCGGCTGGCCGGGCTGATCGGCAGCCAGCCGTCGCCGCGGGTGCTGGCCCAGACCATGACACCGCAACAGGTCCACGACATCGCCTTCGCGCGCGGCCAGAAGATGCGCGGGATGGGCATCACGGTGGACTTCGCCCCGGTGGCCGACGTCACCACCGAGTCCGATGACGAGGTGATCGGCGATCGCTCGTTCGGATCGGATCCGGCGACGGTCACCACGTACGCCGGCGCGTACGCCCAGGGTCTGCGCGACGCCGGGGTGCTGCCGGTCCTCAAGCACTTCCCCGGTCACGGGCACGCCTCGGGTGACTCGCACACCGGCGGCGTCACCACCCCGCCCGTCGGCGATCTGCAGAACAACGACCTCGTGCCGTACCGCACCCTGACGACGGAGGGTCCAGTCGCGGTGATGGTCGGGCACATGCAGGTGCCCGGGCTCACGGACGGCGACCCGGCGAGCCTGAGTCCGGCCGCCTACAACCTGCTGCGCGGCGGCGGGTACGGCGGGCCGCCGTTCGGCGGGGTCGTCTTCACCGACGATCTGTCGTCGATGGGGGCCATCAACCAGCGCTACGGCGTGGCGGAGGCGGTGCTGCGCGCGTTGCAGGCCGGCGCGGACGTCGCGCTGTGGGTCAGCACCGGCGAGGTGCCCGCGGTGCTGGACCGGCTCGAGAGTGCGGTCAACTCCGGCGAGTTGTCCGCCCAGCGCGTCGAGGATGCGGTGACAAAGCTGGTCGGCATGAAGGGGACGAATCCGCATTGCTGAGCATCGTCGTTCGTAGGTCTTCGTGATGGCCGGTGGAACCAAGCGGCTGCCCCGGGCCGTTCGCGAACAGCAGATGCTCGACGCCGCCGTTCAGGTGTTCTCGATCAACGGCTATCACGAGACCTCGATGGACGCGATCGCCGCAAAGGCCGAGATCTCCAAGCCGATGCTGTACCTGTACTACGGATCCAAGGAGGATCTGTTCGGGGCGTGTCTGGACCGTGAACTGGCGCGGTTCATCGAGGTGGTCCGCACCGAGATCGACTTCAGCCTGGCGCCGCAGGAACTGTTGCGCAACGCCATCGGCACGTTCCTGAACTACATCGACACCCACCGGGCGTCCTGGATCGTGCTGTACACGCAGGCCACCAGTTCACAGGCGTTCGCGCACACGGTGCGCGAGGGTCGCGAGCGCATCATCGAGCTGGTGTCCCGCATGGTCAGCGCGGGGACGCGAAATCCGGAGCCCGACACCGACTTCCACATGATGGCCATCGCCCTGGTGGGTGCCGGTGAGGCGGTCGCCACCCGGGTCAGCGCCGGCGACGTCGACGTCGACGAAGCGGTGGAACTGTTGATCAACCTGTTCTGGCGCGGTCTGAAGGGCCGGCCGGCCGACCGCGATCAGGACGACCAGGACGAAGTCGTCCCGGTCGCCGACTAACTCTCTCGGAGCGCGCGGACCTCACCCGTCAGATGCGGGTAGCCCTTGCTCATATTGCGCAGCGCCAGATCCCAGCCGTCCTGCACGCGATCGACGTACAGCCCGGCGCTGGCCGGTAGCAGGATGGGTTTGCCGAACCTGACCGAATAGCGGACCGCATCCGGGATCTGGCCCTCGATGTTCGCCAGAACTGCTGCGGCACTGAACATTCCGTGCGCAATCGCGGTCGGGAATCCGAACAGCCGGGCGCCGACCGTACTGGTGTGGATCGGGTTGTGGTCCCCGCCCACCGACGCGTAGCGCCGGATCTGGCCCGGCGTGATGCGCAGGATCGCGTTCGGTGGTGGCAATTTCGGCTGCTTGACGGGTTCCGGCTTGGGTTCGCCGGACAGGCTGGTGCGCTGCTGGTGCAGGAACGTGGTGACCTGGGTCCAGGCCGTGTCGTTGCCCACCGCGACGTCGGTCAGCACGTCGACCAACAGACCCTTGCGGTGTTCGCGCATGTTCTGCGCACGGGTGCGGATGCTGACCGTGTCGGTGACGGCAATGGGCCGATGCTGGGTGATGTGGTTCTCCACGTGCACCGAACCCATTGCGGGAAAGGGGAAGTCGAATCCGGTGATCAACTCCATCACCGTGGGGAAGGTCAGCGCGAACGGATAGGTCAGCGGGACGGTGTCGCCGTAGCGCAGCCCCGTGACCGCCGCGTAGGCGGCGACGTTCTCCCGATCGATCGGCAACTCGCCGACCGTCATGGTGCGGTCCGGCAGGGTGCTGCCCCGCGGGATGAACGGCAGGGCCCCCGCCGCGGCTCGGACCAGATTACTGAGTGCACTCATGGCTCGGTCCTCACGCCCCGAGCATCGCCTGGCCGCACACCCGAATGGTGTTGGCGGTCACGGCATTCGATGCTGGATTGGCGAAGTAGGCGATGGTCTCGGCCACGTCGACCGGCTGCCCGCCCTGGAACAGGGAGTTCAGCCGCCGGCCCACCTCGCGGGTGGCGAACGGGATCGCCTCGGTCATCTTGGTCTCGATGAAGCCCGGTGCCACCGCGTTGATGGTGATGCCCTGCTCCGCCAGTTCCGGCGCCAGCGCCTGGGTCAGTCCGATCATCCCGGCCTTGGTGGCGGCATAGTTCGTCTGACCCCGGTTGCCGGCGATGCCTGCCATCGAGGACAGCCCGATGATCCGGCCGCCGTCCCCGATCGCGCCGTTGCCGACCAAACCCTGGGTAAGGCGTTGCGGCGCAAGCAGGTTGACGGCAATCACCGAATCCCACTTGGCGTCGTCCATGTTGGCGAGCAGCTTGTCCCGGGTGATGCCGGCGTTGTTGACCAATACGTCGGCGTGGCCGCCATGGTGTTCGCCCAGGTGCGCCGTGATCTGGTCGACCGCGTCATCGGCGGTGACGTCGAGGGCCAGTGCCGTCCCGCCGACCTTCGCTGCCGTCTCGGCGAGCGCATCGGCGGCCTGCGGGACGTCGACGCACACCACCGAGGCGCCGTCGCGCGCGAAGACCTCGGCGATGGTGGCGCCGATCCCGCGGGCCGCGCCGGTGACGATGGCGACCTTGCCGGCCAGGGGCTTGTCCCAGTCGGCGGGCGGGGTGGAGTCGGCGGCGCCGACGTAGAACACCTGTCCGTCGACGTAGGCCGACTTCGCCGAGAGCAGGAACCGCAGGGTGGACTCGAGGCCCGTGGCCCCGGGCTTGGCGTCCGGGGCGAGGTAGACCAGCGAGACGGTGGCCCCGTGTTGCATCTCCTTGGCCAGTGACCGGGTGAACCCCTCGAGCGCGCGCTGGGCGATCCGCTCGTCGACCGAACCGGTCTGGTCCGGGGTGGTGCCCACCACCACGACCCGCCCGGACGGCCCGACGTTGCGCAGGAGGGGAGTGAAGAATTCGTAGAGCGCGCGCAGCCCCGCGGGCCCGCTGATGCCGGTGGCGTCGAACAGCAGACCACCGAACCGGTCCGCCCAGCGGCCGCCCAGATTGTCGCCGACCAGGTCGTAGTCGGCGGCCAGGGCCACCCGCATCGGTTCGGCGACCCGTCCGGCGCCGCCGATCAACAGCGGGCCGGCGAGCGCGGGTTCGGCGGGCCGGTAGCGACGCAGGGTCTCGGGCTGGGGGATCCCGAGTTGCTTGGCCAGGAATGAGCCGGGGGCGGACAGGACGACCTGGGAGTACAGGTCGGTCGGGAGCTTGGGAGCCACAGCGCTACCTCTCATGGGACGGCGTGATGTCAACGACTAACTTACTTGAAAGTAAGAACTGTGGTTATTATGAACCAAACGGCGGGACGACCTCAAACCCCTGCCGGCCAGAACCGAATCAACGGGAGAATTCTCGTGACCAGCAGTGCATCGAAGCAGACCAGACGTGTTGCCGTCCTCGGCGGCAACCGGATTCCGTTCGCGCGTTCCGACGGCGCCTATGCCCAGGCATCGAACCAGGACATGTTCACCGCGGTCCTCGACGGCCTGGCGGACCGGTTCAACCTCACCGGGCAGCGCCTCGACATGGTCATCGGTGGCGCGGTGCTCAAGCACAGCCGGGACTTCAACCTGATGCGCGAATGTGTGCTGGGGAGCTCGCTGTCGCCGTACACCCCGGCGTTCGACCTGCAGCAGGCATGCGGAACCGGTCTGCAGGCGGCCATCGCCGCCGCCGACGGGATCGCCAGGGGCCGCTACGAGGTGGCCGCGGCCGGTGGTGTGGACACCACGTCCGACGCGCCGATCGCGTTCGGTGACGACCTGCGCCGCGCCCTGCTCGGCCTGCGCCGGTCCAAATCCAATGTGGAACGTCTCAAGCTGGTCGGCAAGCTGCCCGCGTCGATCGGCGTGCAGATCCCCACCAACGGGGAACCGCGGACCGGGCTGTCGATGGGCGAGCACGCGGCGATCACCGCCAAGAAGATGGGGATCAAACGGGTCGACCAGGACGCGTTGGCCGCCGCGAGCCACCGCAACATGGCCGCGGCCTATGACGCCGGCTTCTTCGACGACCTGGTCAGCCCGTTCCTGGGCCTCTACCGCGACGACAATCTGCGGCCCAACTCGTCCCCGGAAAAACTGGCCACCCTCAAGCCGGTGTTCGGTGTCAAGAACGGCGACGCCACCATGACCGCCGGCAACTCCACCCCGCTGACCGACGGTGCGTCGGTGGCGCTGCTGGCTTCCGAGGACTGGGCACAGGCCCACGACCTGCCGGTGCTGGCCTACTTCGTCGATGGCGAGACCGCGGCGGTCGACTACGTCAGCGGTGCCGACGGCCTGCTCATGGCGCCCACGTATGCCGTGCCCCGGTTGCTCGCGCGCAACGGCCTGACGCTGCAGGACTTCGACTTCTACGAGATCCACGAGGCGTTCGCGTCGGTCGTGCTGGCCACCCTGGCCGCCTGGGAGTCCGAGGAGTACTGCAAGGAACGGCTGGGCCTGGACGCGGCGCTGGGCCCGATCGACCGGTCCAAGCTGAACGTCAACGGCTCGTCACTGGCCGCCGGCCATCCGTTCGCGGCCACCGGCGGGCGGATCGTCGCCCAACTCGCCAAGCAGTTGGCCCAGAAGAAAGCGGAGACCGGCAAGCCGGCGCGCGGCCTGATCTCGGTGTGTGCCGCCGGGGGTCAGGGTGTGACGGCAATTCTGGAAATCTGAGGTTTGTAACGCCCGCCGCCGGGTATCCGATGTACCGGATAGCTCCGTGTTGCCGTCTGACCCCCCGACCCGACGGCAACACGGAGCATCCTCTTTCTCCAGGTCTTTTCGCTGGGGGAAGAGCCGTCGCTGGATGCGAGGGGGCTCCAGCGACGGCACCCCTCAACTGAGGAAAACTTCCGTCCGCCAAGCTCTGGTGCGTGCCCCGATGCGGGCGTACAGTCATCGGCACGACGGGTTCGGGAGTGACTGATCCGAAGTGCCGGCACAGAGGCGAGAGCCGGACGCGCGAGAAATGAAGACGCCCTCAATTGTCCTCCCGAACCCGCCCTCTTTTGTCCGGCTCCGTCACCGCAGGTGGTCGGTCAGTACGCCGCGTTCGCCGAACAACTCCGCCGTCCAATGCTCGAGCAACGCGGTGTTGTCGATGTCGTCGGGATGAAACCCGGGCCTGGTGTACGCGCGCAGCCGAGCTAGCACGGCACGGGAGAGGAACGGCGAGTGTCGCAGCCGAGCGAGGCTGCGGAACAGTCGGACCGGGTGGTAGCTGGCGGGGTCCTGAAGGAGTGAGACGGTGGCGAAGAAACCCACGTTCAAGGTGAAGGTGAGCCTGATGATGCGCATGGTCCAGATGCGCCGACGCTCGCTGCCGCCCACCGCTTGGTAGACGTCGAACGCGACGGACCGGTGCTCCGATTCCTCGATCGCGTGCCACAACAGCATGGCCCGTACCTCGGATGGCCCCAGCAGTTCCTGCGCGCGTTCATCGGTGAGCAGGGTCTCGGCCAGCACCGCGGTGAAATGTTCCAGCGCCGCGGTGATCGCCAAACAGGTGAGCGGCGCGAGGCGGCGCTCGAAGGCCGCCAAGTCCATGCGGGTGCCCCGATCGATACGACGGGATGGGTAGCCCATCTGATGCAGGCGCTCGTTCAACGCGCGGTGCTCACGCCCGTGGGTGACTTCCTGTCCGATAAAGCCCTGGATCTGCGACTTCAGTTCGGGATCGGTGATCTGGTCGGCGAAGCGGCGCACCGACCGGATGAAGAAATCTTCGCCCTCCGGGAAGGTCGCGGAGAGGTGCGCCACGATGTGGCTCATCAGCAGGTCGCCGCGCACGAAGTGCCGCTCCAGCGAGCCGGTGGGGTAGGAGAACCGGATGCGGCGTGCGCGCACGGCGGGTTTGACGTTCATGATTGCTCGCTGGAAATGATCGGGCGCACCATCGCCTTGAATGCGGACAGCACCTCATCGACGGGGTAGGGGTCGTAGCCGTCCAGCGACGTCCCCACCGCCAATCCGTTCATCAGCGCGAAGACCATGTGTATCCCCGTTTGGAGCTGCTGGCGGGTCTCGGTGTTGTCGGCGTTGCCGGTCGGGAAGATCTCGGCGTAAGCGCGATCGCACGCGGCCGCGAACTGTCGATCGATGTCGATCACGGCACGGGCCAGGCCAGGGTCGGTGCGTGCGGCGACCCACAGCTCGTGCCAGGCGGTGAACGTCGATTGCGAGAACATCGACCACAGCAGGTCAATTGCCGCATCGAGCCGGTCGGAGGCCGGATCCAGATTCGCCATCAACAGCCCGAACTCGTCGATCCGACGATCGAACGAGTGCGCAACCGCGGCGGTGAGCAGCTCGTTCTTGGTTCTGAAGTGGCTCTGCAGTGCGCCGATCGAGACGCCCGCACGGTGTGCGACCTCGGCGGTGGTGGTGGCCTTGAACCCGACGTCCACCAGGGCTTCACAGGTCGCATCGAGGAGTGCGCGCCGGGTCTGCGCGGTGCGCTCGGCCTGGCTGCGACGGGTCGATGCGGTGGAGGGCATGAAGACAGCGTTCCCTTCTAAAAATAATATGTCAATATTATTTTTAGAAGCCGCTAGCGCCCAACGAAGCCGGGCGGACGCATTGAAGTGGGCCCGTGTACCAGGTACACGGGCCCACTTCGTCGATGCGATCAGGTTGCGATCAGAAGGACGCCTCGTCGAGTTCCATCACCTCGTTGTCGAGGTTCTCGATGATGCTGCGGGTGCTGGTGAGCATCGGCAGCACGTTCTTGGTGAAGAACGACGCCACCGCGATCTTGCCCTCGTAGAAGGACTTGTCGGCACCCGTGGCACCGGCGTCCAGCTTCTCGATGGCGACCGCGGCCTGACGCGACAGCAGCCAGCCGAGCATCAGCTCGCCCACGCTGAGCAGGAACCGAACCGATCCCAGCCCCACCTTGTAGATGCTGGCCTGATCCTCCTGCGCGGCCATCAGGTAGCCGGTCAGCGTGGCGGCCATAGCCTGCACGTCGGCCAGGGCGGTGGCGAGCAGCTCGCGCTCGGCCTTGAGCCGGCCGTTGCCCGACTTGTTCTGGATGAACGTGTCGATCTCGCTGGCCACGTAGCCCAGCGCCTTGCCCTGGTCGCGGACGATCTTGCGGAAGAAGAAGTCCTGCGCCTGGATGGCGGTGGTGCCCTCGTAGAGCGAGTCGATCTTCGCGTCGCGGATGTACTGCTCGATCGGGTAGTCCTGCAGGAAGCCGGAACCACCGAGGGTCTGCAGGCTCTCCGTCAGCTTCGCGTACGCCGTTTCCGAGCCGAAGCCCTTGACGATCGGCAACAGCAGGTCGTTGACCTTGAACGCGAGATCGGCATCGATGCCGTGAACGGCCTCGGCGCAGATCTCGTCCTGGAACGACGCGGTGTACAGGTACAGCGCGCGCATACCCTCGGCGTAGGCCTTCTGCGTCATCAGGCTGCGGCGTACGTCCGGATGGTGGGTGATGGTGACGCGCGGTGCGGTCTTGTCCATCATCTGGGTCATGTCAGCACCCTGGACGCGGCTCTTGGCGTACTCGAGCGCATTGAGGTAACCGGTCGACAGCGTGGCGATTGCCTTGGTGCCCACCATCATTCGGGCCTGCTCGATCACGTCGAACATCTGCGCGATGCCGTTGTGGACCTCGCCGACCAGCCAGCCCTGGGCCGGCACGCCGTGCTGACCGAAGGTCAGTTCGCAGGTGGCCGAAACCTTGAGGCCCATCTTGTGCTCGACGTTGGTGACGAACACACCGTTGCGCTCACCGAGCTCGCCGGTCTCATGGTCGAAGTGGAACTTCGGGACGAAGAACAGCGACAGGCCCTTGGTGCCCGGCCCGGCGCCGTCGGGGCGGGCGAGCACCAGGTGGAAGATGTTCTCGAACAGGTCATCGGAGTCGGCGGAGGTGATGAACCGCTTGACGCCGTCGATGTGCCAGCTGCCGTCGGGCTGCTGGGTGGCCTTGGTCCGGCCGGCGCCGACGTCGGATCCGGCATCGGGCTCGGTCAGCACCATGGTGGCGCCCCAGTTGCGCTCGGAACAGATGACGGCCCACTTCTTCTGCTCGTCGGTGCCGTTGTTGTAGAAGATGTTGGCCAGCCCGGCGCCCATGGCATACATGTAGACCGCGGGGTTGGCGCCGAGGATGTGCTCGACCATCGCCCACTGCAGGGAGCGGGGAACCGGCGTGCCGCCGAGGACCTCGTCCTGGCCCACCTTGTCCCAACCGTTGTCGACGATCGCGCGGACCGACTTCTTGAAGCTCTCCGGGAGCGTGACGGTGTGGGTCTCGGGATCGAACACCGGCGGGTTGCGGTCGCCGTCGCTGAACGACTCGGCGACGGGGCCCTCCGCCAGGCGGGCCATCTCGCTGAGCATTTCGCGGGCCGTGTCGACGTCCAGGTCGGCGAACTTGCCCTGGCCGAACGCCTTGTCGATGCCCAATACCTCGAACAGGTTGAATTCCTGGTCACGCACGTTGGACTTGTAGTGGCTCACGGACTTCCTCCTCGATGAGACTGCCACCTGAATTGATGGTTGGTTGGGTACTCCACGACCGAATCGAAGACGGACCGAGATAAGTTACCCACCAGTAACCTGGGCCTAACTATACCGGCCGGTAACTTGAACGCAAGTCCATGACGGCGAATTCATCCGTCGTTCTACCGACCGGTGGGTTTGGCGGGCAGAACCACAGCCAAAACCGCCGGTCGGCCGCTGTTACGCAGGCCAAACCGTTACGGAGATCACATCCGACACACCGGCGTGGAACCGGTCAACACGGGATCAGTCCGAGGATTCGGCGCCCTGCTCGCCGGGTTCAGCGAGTGGTGTTGTTCCGCGAGCAGGAGGCCCGGCGACATCGGACTCGCCGGGTTCAGCGAGTGGTGTTGTTCCGCGAGCAGGAGGCCCGGCGACATCGGACTCGCCGGGTTCAGCGAGTGGTGTTGTTCCGCGAGCAGGAGGCCCGGCGACATCGGACTCCTCGGGTTCGGTGGGGGTTTCCGGCGGGATCTCCGCCCCGGTCTCCCCGCCCGCATCCGGCAGTTGGGCCACCAGATATTCGGCGAGGCCACCGATCGTCGGATAGTCGAACACCGCCGTCGCGTTGATCGTGAACGCTCCACCGAACTGACTGTGCAACCGGTTGCGCAGTTCGATCGCCATCAGGGAGTCGGTCCCGAGGTCCAGGAACCGGCTGGTCGCGGCAGGCGGTTGGGCCAGCCGCAGGAAGTGCTGCACCTCCTGCTGCAGGAACTCGGTCACGAAGGCGGCGCGCTGTGGCACCGGGATCTCCTGCAACTGCTTCAGCAACTCGCTGTCGCCGATGACCTCACCGGCGGCCCGGGGCAGCACCAGGTCCAGGATCGGCGGGCGGGACGCGCCCAACAGTTTCGCGGCCCGCTGCCAGTTGGCGTTGATGACGGTGGCCTGCCCGGTTCCGTTGGCCACGACGGCGGCCAGCGCGCTGAGCGCCGCCGACGGCTCCAGCGGAATCAGGCCCTGCGCGCCGAGATTGGCGCGTGCCGCATCCGAGGAGGCCATCCCACCGTCGGCCCAGGGGCCGAAGTTGATGCCGGTGGCAGGCAGGCCCGCTGCCCGGCGCCGGGCGACCAGGCCGTCGAGCAGTGCATTCGCCGTCGAGTAGTTGGCCTGGCCGGGGGAGCCGAAGACGCTGGACACCGACGAGGACACGATGAAGAAGTCCAGATCGTCGTCCTTGGTCAGGCGGTCCAGGTACTGGGCACCGAATGCCTTGGGTACCAACGTCGTCCGGAATCGTTCGACACTCTGCTGGGCCAGCAGCGCGTCGTCGAGGATGCCGGCCAGATGCACGACGCCCGCCAGCGGCGGCAGCTCGGCACGAATCCGGTCCAGCAGCGCAGCGACCTCGGACTCGTCGCCGACGTCGGCGCCGAACACATGGATGCGGCACCGGTACCGATCGGTGATCTCGGCGATGGCCTGCGCGGCCTCGGCATCGGGGGCACGCCGACTGGTCAGAACAATGTCCCCGGCGCCGAGTTGGGCCAGGTGCGACGCCGTGTGCAGACCGATGGCGCCGAGTCCGCCGGTGATCAGATAGGTCCGATCGGGTTGGGGGGTCAGCGGTTTCGGGACCTGCAGGACGATCTTGCCGATGTGCCGCGCCTGCTGCATGCGGCGGAACGCCGCACGGGCCTCGGTCACTGGGTAGATCTCGGCGGGCAGGGGCGCCCACTGGCCATGAGCCAGACCGTCGGACACCTCGGTGAGCAGATCGCGGATGCGATCGGGTTCGGTGAACATCACCGTGTCCAATGCCACGATCTCGTAATCGATGTCGGGACGCGCCTGCGCCATCTGCTCGGCGGTCCAGATGTCGCGTTTGGCGATCTCGGCGAAACGCCCGCCGGGGGCGGTGGCCCGCAGCGTCGCCTCGATGAACCCTTCGCCGGTCAGGGAGTTGAGGACGACATCGACACCCGAGCCGACCGTATCGGCCAGTATCTGGTCAGCGAAATCCGTTGTGCGCGAGTCATAGACGTACTTCACGCCCAGCTTGCGCAGCGTGTCGCGCTTGAACGTGCTGGCCGTCGCGAACACGGTGGCGCCGTGCTGCTGTGCCATCTGGATCGCGGCCAGGCCCACCCCGCCGCTGGCGGCGTGGATCAGTACCTTGTCGCCCGGCTTCAGCTGCGCCCAATCGAACGCCAGCCGCACCGTCAGCGCCGCAGCGGGAATGGTGGCAGCCTCGACCGCGCTGATCCCGTCCGGGATCGGCGCCAGGAACTGGGCCGGAACGTTGAACCGGCTGGCGAACGCACCCTGCATGGAGCCGTAGACGCGTTGGCCCACTTCGACTCCCGTGACGCCGTCGCCCAACTGGGTGACGACGCCGGCGAAGTCGCCGCCGATCGGCCCCGGATCGCCGGGGTAGAGGCCCAGGACGTTGAGCACGTCGCGGAAGTTCAGCCCGGCCGCATCGACCCGCACCTGCACATAGCCCTCGGCGGGCGGTGCCACCTCGGTCTCGGTCAGGCGCAGGTTGTCGATGGCGCCACGTTCGGTCGGGGCCAGCACGAAGTCCGGTGTGCGGGGCACCGTGAGGTGGCCGCTGCGGGCCCATGGCAGTAGTCGGGAGGCCAGCATCTTCCCTTGGCGCACAGCCAGTTCGGGCTCGTCGACGGGAGCGCCGAGCAGGCCGGCCAGTGCGCGGGCGGCCTCCGGCGAGCCGTCGGTGTCGACCAGCCGGCTGCGCATCGCGGGTTCCTCGTTGCTGATGGTGCGCCCGAGGCCCCACAGGGCCGCCTGGACCGGGTCGACGGGCTCACCGGACTCGGTGGCCACCGCGCGTTCGGTCACGATCCACAGGCCGCCGGGCAGTTTCACCTGGCCGCCCTGCACGGTGTGCACGGCGCTGAGCAGGTTGGCCACCTCGGCCTCGAGCCGGGCGGCCGCGGCGGTGGTGGACTCGCCGGGTGACGCCCCGGCGGCCCGCCACACAACCCCGGCGAAGCCCATGCCGCGCTGCTGCGCGTCCGTCAGCACCTGGCCCAGGAGTTCGGGATCGGTGTTGCGGTCCAGCGGGATGCACCCGGGCACCTGCGCGGCCAGTTCGTCGAACCCGGCGATCAGCCAGGTGCCGCTGAGCGGCGCGGGCGCATCGTCGGGGGCGGCGGTCGCGGGCACCTCGTGCCAGCCCAGGGTGTACAGCAGTCGCGAGGCGTCGCCGCCGAGGCCGCGCAGCAGCGCTTCACGCGGGGCGCGCTTGACCGTGAACTCGCGGATCCCGCCCAGGAACTGACCGTCCCGGCCGACGAAATCGAGGTCGAACACCTGGGTCTCGCTGTCGAGCGCGCTCTCGTGCCAGCGGGCCCGGCAATAGAACCGCCGCGGCATCTTCTCCCGCAGCAGCACCTGCCCGTAACGCAGCGGCAGGAACAGATCGTGTACGCCCTGTTCGGCGGCCAGCAGGGCCGGGAACGCCGGGAACGCGACACCGGTGCACAGGTCCAGCAGCACGGGATGCATCGGTTCGGTTCCGAGGTGCTCGGCCAGTTCCTCGCCGACGGTGATGTCGCCGACGGCCTCGCCCTCGCCGAGCCAGAGGGACT
Source organism: Mycobacterium sp. (assembly GCF_046330795.1). Taxonomy (GTDB): domain Bacteria; phylum Actinomycetota; class Actinomycetes; order Mycobacteriales; family Mycobacteriaceae; genus Mycobacterium. The sequence goes on from NZ_JAXLSA010000005.1 coordinate 281,907, forward strand.
TCAGGGAACCCGACCAGTTCGGCCCCCACGAGAGTTCCATGTCGGCGAACGTCTCGAACAGTTCCTGCGGGCGCATCCGCTCCAGACGCTCGACGGCCGTGTCGACCGGATCCTCGAACTCGATGGGCGTTTCCTCGCCGGTGCCCTGCTCCAGGTTGCCCTCGGCGTTCAGCGACCACTCGGAGTCGGGAACCCCGTACGGCCTGCTGTGCACCTGGAAGCTCGAGCCGCTGCCGTCGGGCAACGGATGCAGCGTCAGCTGCACCTCACGGGAACTTTTCTCGGGCAGGATGATCGGCTCGTAGAAGAAGACATCCTTGACCCGCGCCGGTGGACCGGCGGCAGCCAGCGCCATGGCCGCGTAGGTGGCACCCGGCACCACCACGGTGCCGTAGATGACGTGGTCGGACAGCCACGGCTGGGTCTTGACGGACAGCCGGCTGGTGTAGACGGAGTCACCGGAGGCCAGATCCTTCGCGGCGCCCAGGATTCCCGAGACCGCCGGACCGTCGAGGCTGATGCCGGCCGATCTCGGCCAGAACCGGCGGCGCTGGAACGGATAGGTGGGCAGCTCCAGCTTGTGTGCTCGATGCTGTTGCAGCGCAGTGAAATTCGGCTGATGACCGCTGACATAGGCGGCCGCCGTGGCGTCGGGGATCTGGCGCCGATCCGGAACCCCCTTGCGCAGCGACACGATCGCTCGCGGTGCGGCCAGATGTTCCGGCCAGACCTGCACGGCCGCCCCGGTGAGCACCGGTTGCGGACCGATCTCCATCAGCACCGAACAGCCCAGCGCGGCCACCGTGCGCACACTCTCCGCGAACTGCACCGGATTGCGCGAATGCCGCCGCCAGTACTGGGCATCCAGCGGGGTGTCGGCCGTGAGCACGGCGCCGGTGCGATTACAGACCAGCGGCAGCGTGGGCACAGCGAACGTCAGTCGTGCTGCGTAGGACTCGAATTCGTCGAGCACGGGATCGAGCAGCTCGGAGTGGAAGGCGTGGCTGGTCTCCAGCCAGGTGCAGCGGATCCCGTCCTCGCCGAACCGGTCGACGATCTTCTCGAGGTCCTCGCCGGGGCCCGACAGCACGGTGTTGGGTCCGTTGTAGGCGGCCACCGACACCCGGGGGAAATCGGTCGTGGCCTCTTCGACCTGCTCGGGATCGGTGAAGATGGCCACCATCCGGCCGCCCTCGGGCAGGCTGCCGAACAGCCGGCCGCGTTCGGCGATCAGCCGGGCGCCGTCCTCGAGGCTGAACACCCCGGCGACGCAGGCGGCGGCGTACTGCCCGACGCTGTGGCCCAGTACGACATCGGGCTCGATGCCCAGTGACTGCCAGAGCCGGGCCAGCCCCATCTCGACGGCGAACAGCGCCGGCTGGGCATACGACGTGTGCCGCAATGACTTTCCATCGTCGCCGGTGTCCCGGTCGGTGCCGAACAGCACATCCAACAGTGGCCGTTCCACGATGTCGGCCACCGCGGCGGCGCACTGCCGTACCGTCTCGGCGAAAACCGGCTCGGAGTCGAACAGTTCCCGCGCCATACCCGGGTATTGGCTGCCCTGCCCGGTGAACAGCCAGGCGGTGGTGGGGCGGTTGGCGTGCTCGCCACGCAGCACCCCGGGCCGCAGCCGGTTCTCGGTCAGGTCGGACAGGGCGTCGCGGGCGGACTGGACCGAATCGACCACCAGCGCCGCGCGGTGCTCGAAGTGCGACCGGCCGGTCCCCGCCGTGAAGCACACGTCGGCGAGGTCGGCGTCCGGGTGCGATTCGAGCCAGGTGTCGTAATGCCGGGCCAGCTCGATGAGTGCTTCGGGTGAGCGGGCGGACAGCGCCAGCACATTCACGTCGGGTGTGTCGGTCGGGGCCGCCGTCGGCTCGTCGGCGGTCGCCGGGGCCTCTTCGATCAGCACGTGCGCGTTGGTGCCGGTGAACCCGAAGGAACTGACCCCGGCACGGCGCGGCCGGCCGCTCGGCTCCCACGGAATTGCCTTGTCCACCACCCGAACCGGCAGCGAGTCCCACGGGATGTGCGGTGACGGGGTGTCGAAATGCAGGCTCTGCGGCAGCATCTCATGCTGCAGCGACAACACCACCTTGATCAGGCCGGCGGCGCCGGAGGCCGACTCGGTATGACCGATGTTCGTCTTCACCGAGCCCATCAGCAGCGGCCGGTCCGCGTCGCGCGCCGCCCCGTACACCGCGCCGGCGGCCTGCACCTCGATGGGGTCACCCAGCGGGGTGCCGGTGCCGTGCGCCTCGAGGTAGTCGACGTCGCCGCCCACCAGCCCGGCGCGGGCCAGCGCGGTGGTGATGAGCCGTTGCTGCGCACCGCCATTGGGCACCGTCAGGCCGCTGGACGCGCCGTCCTGGTTGACGGCGCTGCCGGGGATCACCGCGCAGATCCGGTCGCCGTCGCGCTGGGCGTCGCCGAGCCGCTTGAGCACCAGGATGCCGCAGCCCTCGCTGCGCACGTAGCCGTCGGCGGAGGCGTCGAATGTCTTGCACCGTCCCACCGGCGACAGCATCCGGGCCCGCGACGCGGCGATCACCGTCACCGGGGACAGCAGGACGTTGACGCCGCCGGCCACCGCCAGGTCGCAATCGCCGGACTTGAGTGCCTGGCACGCCTGGTGCACCGCCACCAACGACGAACTGCACGCGGTGTCGACGGCCACGGCCGGCCCCTCGAACCCGAGCGCGAAGGCGACCCGCCCGGAGATGGCGTTGAGCGCGTTGCCCGTGATGAAGTACGGCTCGATCTTGTCGATCGGCTCGGCCGAGAGCAGGTGCGCGTACTCGTTGGCGGCCACCCCGACGAACACGCCGCTGCGGCTGCCGCGCAGTGCCGAGGGCCCGTACCCGGCCCGCTCGAGGCTTTCCCAGACGGTTTCGAGAATCAGCCGCTGCTGTGGTTCGATCCACACCGCCTCGCGCGGGGAGATGCCGAAGAACTCGGGGTCGAAACCGTCTATGCCGTCCAGGAATCCGCCGAAGCGGGTGTAGGTCTTTCCCGGTGTGTCGGGGTCGGGGTCGTAGAACTCGTCGATATCGAAACGGTCCTCGGGCACCTCGCGGATCGCGTCGACACCCTCGTTGAGGACCTCCCAGAAGGCCTCGGGGTCGGGTGCACCGGGGAATCGGCACGACACGGCCACAATGGCGATCGGCTCATCGGTGCGGGTGGTGACGGCGGTGGTGAGCGGGGTCCGCACCGCGGCGGACTGTTCGGCGAGCCCCAGGACGTCGTCCAGCAGATAGTCGGCGACGTCGGACAGCCGGGGGTGGTCCATCGCCAGGGTCACCGGGATCTCGGCGCCGACCCCCGCTTCGATGCGGCGGCGCATCTCGACGGCCATCAGCGAGTCCATGCCGAGGTCGAAGAACCCGGCGTCCTCCCGGATCTCGGCGGGATCGACGCGGGTGACGTCGGCGACCGCGTTGCGCAAGTGGTCGAGCAGCAGCTTCCGGCGCTGCTGGACCGGGGCGTTGGTGAGCCGTTCCACCAGTTCGGTCTTGCCCGAAGCCGTTGGCGCCGAAACGATTTCGGGTATCTCGCGTTCGAGCTCGGTCATCAGCGAACGACGTCCGGTCTGCTGGTAGAGCGGCAGGAAGCGCTCCCAGTCGATCCGGGCGAGCACTCCCTGCGCGGTTCCGTCGGCGGCCATCAGATCGGCCAGTCCGGTCAGCGCGTCGCTCGGCGACATTGTCTTGATCCCGCGTTCGGCCAGCCGCGCGCGGGACTGCTCGTCAGCCATGCCGGTGGCCCAGGGGCCGAAGTTGACGCTGATCCCGCGGATGCTGCGACCGCGCAGCCGCCAGGTCAGCCCGTCGAGGAAGGCGTTGGCTGCCCCGTAGGCGGTCTGGCCGTATCCGCCCCACACCGATGCGATGGAGGAGGTGCTGACGAAGAAATCCAACTCCAGATCGGCGGTTGCTTCACTCAAATACCAAGCACCCCAGACTTTTCCGGAAAGAACCCGGTCGACCTCGGAATCCTCCAGGGCGCCCAGCGGGGTGGTGCCGATCTCACCGGCGGCGTGCACGATCCCGGCCAGCGGCGGCAGTTCGGCGCGCAGGAGGTCGAGCAGCCGGGTCACGTCATCGGCGTCCGCGACGTCGGCGGTCACGGCCCGGACGTCGGCGCCATACTGGTCGCGCAGGGCGTCGATGCGCTGCTGAGCTGCCTCGCCCGGGGCGCGCCGGCTGGTCAGCACCAGACTCCGGGCGCCCCGCGCGGCCAGGTGGCCGGCAATCTCCAGGCCGATCGAGCCCAGCCCACCGGTCACCAGATAGGTTGCGTCACCGCGTAATTGCAGTGGTGCGGAGTTGGCCGGGCCGGTACGGCGGACCAGTCTGGGGACGTGGACCGCGCCGTCGCGCAGGGCGAACTGGTCCTCCCGGACGGCCGCGTCCTTCGCCGGGGCCAGCACCTGGTCGACGAACTGGGACCACTGGGCGGCGCTGCCGTCGGACAGGTCGGCCAATCCGCCCCAGACCTGTGGCAGCTCGAGGGCGGCCGCTCGGCCGAATCCCCACAGACAGGTCTGCTCGGGCGACACCGTGTCGGTGTCGGCGATCCGCTGCGCGCCTTGCGTCACCACCCAGATGGGCGCGCGCAGACCGGCGGCAGCCGTTGCGCGGAACAGTCGCCGGGCGCCGACCAGGACGTGCCGCTGCACCCAGGACAGGGACTGCGTCGACGACTCGGAGCCTTCCGCGGGGTCGGGTGCGCAGGCCAGCACGATCCGTAACGGCTTGCCCTCGGCCGCCTCGTGCAACTGCGCCTCGAGCGCCTCCTCGTCCGCGTCGGTCACGGGCAGGCCGATGACACGATGCTCGGCGCTCCGCTCGGTCAGCAGCCCGGCCAGCGGGGCCAGCGTCGCGGGGTCGCCGACCAGGATCCAGGCCGCGTCGTCGTCGGCGGCCGGGGGAGCAGCGGTTCCGGCCTGCCACCGGATCTCGTAGCGTTCGTCGACGACGGACTGCGCGCTGCGCTGCTGATTGTGTTGTGCGGCAAGGCGTTGCAGCACATCGAGGCTCTGCGGATCGCCGCCGAGCAGTGCGGCCAGCTCGTCGATGCGGCCGTCCTCGAGCAGCCGGACGGTTTCGGTGCGCACACCCATGCGCTGTTGCTGGTTCGGCCGCTCCCGGTTGTCGCGGAACCAGTACTGGCGGCGCTCGAACGGGTAATCGGGCAGGTCGACCTGGTGGCCGGCGGCGACGGCGGCGAAGTCGGGCAGCTGACCCAGCACGTAGGCGTCGGCCAGGGCTTCGGAGATCTGCCGGGCGTCGGCGGTGGTGCGGCGCAGCGACGCGATGGCCTTCGGTGTGGTGGCCGGTTCGGGCCAGGCGCGCAGCGCCGCAGCGGTCAGCACCGGCTGGGGGCCGATCTCGAGCAGCACCTTGACGCCCAGATCGGACAGCGTGCGCACACTCTTGGCGAACTGCACCGGTCGGCGGGCATGCCGGCGCCAGTACTCGCCGTCGAGCTTGGTGCTGCGGCCCAGCGTCGTGCCGGTGAGATTGTCGATCAGGATGCGCTGCGGTGCCGAGAAGGTGAACTGGTCTGCGTACGAGGCGAATTCGGCCAGGATCGGATCCAGCAACGAGGAGTGGAACGCGTGGCTGGTCTCGAGCCAGTCGCAGCGCACCCCGTCGGCGGTCAGCCGGGCCACCGCCTTCTCGAGCTCGCCGGCGGGTCCGGACAGCACCGTGTTGGCGCCGTTGTACGCCGCGATCGCCAGGCTCGGGTATTCGTCGGTGAGATTCTCGACGCGCTCGGCGGCGGTGAACACCGCGACCATCCGGCCGCCGGCGGGCAGGCTGCCGAACAGCCGACCGCGTTCGGCGATCAGCCGGGCGCCGTCCTCGAGGCTGAGGACTCCGGCCACGCAGGCCGCCGCGTACTGCCCGACGCTGTGACCCAGCACCACGTCGGGTTCGATACCCCAGGACTGCCACAGCCGCGCCAGGCCCATCTCGACGGCGAACAGCGCGGGCTGGGCGTAGGAGGTCTGCCGAAGCGTGTCCTCATCCGCACCGAAAATGACGTCCAGCAACGGCTTTTCGAGCACACCATCGAGCACTTCGGCGCAGCGGGTCAGCGTGGCGGCGAACACCGGCTCGGTGTCGAACAGCTCTTTGGCCATCCCGGGGTACTGGCTGCCCTGCCCGGTGAACAGCCATGCGGTCTTCGGTATGTCGTGGGACTCGCCGCGGACCAGGCCGGGGGCGGGTCGGTCGTCGGCGAGTGCGCCCAGCAGATCGACCGCGGATTCGCGAGAGTTCACCACCAGGGCGGCCCGGTGCTCGAGGTGCGCCCGGCCGGCGCCGGCGGTGAAGCAGACGTCGGACAGGGCGGCGTCCGGGTGGGCGTCCAGCCAGCCGCGGTAGCGATCGGCGACCTGAACCAGCGCCGCGCGCGTCCGCGCCGACAGGGGTAGGACCCGCACGCGCTTACCGTCGGGAATCTCCGGATCGGCGGCCGGAGCTACTGGAGCTTCTTGGAGGATGACGTGTGCGTTGGTGCCGGCGAATCCGAACGAGCTGACGCCCGCGATGCGCGGCCGCTCGCCCCGCTGCCACGGGGTGGCTTCGGTGACCACCCGCACCGGCAGCCGATCCCACGGAATGTGCGGGGACGGGGTGTGGAAGTGCAGATGCTGCGGCAGCAACTCGTGCTCGAGCGATAGGACGACCTTGATGACGCCCGCGATGCCCGCGGCCGCTTCGAGGTGCCCGATATTGGTCTTGGCCGAACCCATCAGCAGCGGACGGTCGGCCGGGCGGTCGGACCCATATGCCGCGCCCGCGGCCTGGGCCTCGATGGGATCGCCGAGCGACGTGCCGGTGCCGTGCGCCTCGAGGTACTCGACGTCGGGCGGCCGCAGACCCGATCGCTCCAGGGCATCGGCGATAACCCGTTGCTGTGCAATGCCATTGGGCACGGTCAGTCCGCCGGAGGCGCCGTCCTGGTTGATCGCGCTGCCACGGATGACGGCGCGGATCCGGTCGCCGTCGGCCACGGCGTCCGCGAGCCGTTTGATGACGATCACGCCGCAGCCCTCGCCGCGCACGTAGCCGTCGGCAGCGGCGTCGAACGTCTTGCACCGGCCGTCCGGCGCGAGCATGTGCGCGTGCGAGAACGTGATCATGGTGGCCGGGGTGAGCATCACGTTGGCGCCGCCGGCCAGTGCGAGGTCGCATTCCCCCAGCCGCAGGGCCTGGCAGGCCTGGTGGATCGCCACCAACGATGAACTGCACGCCGTGTCGACCGCGACCGAAGGTCCCTGCAGTCCCAACCGGTAGCTGATCCGGCCGGCCGCCGCCGCGTTCGACGTGCCGATGGCCATGTAGGCCTCGATCTCGGGGTACGTCAGCTCGCCGGCCGCCATGCCGAAGTAGTCATGGGTGGCCAGACCGACGAACACCCCGGTATTGCTGTTGGCCAGCGAGGTCGGCGCGATGCCCGCGTGCTCCACCGCGCGCCACGCCGTCTCGAGCAGCAGTCGATGCTGCGGATCCAGCAGCCGGGCCTCGCGCGTCGACATGCCGAAGAACGGGGCGTCGAACGCCGTCACGTCGTCGACGAACCCGGCGCGCCGGGTCACCACCTTGCCGGGGGCGCCGGCCTCGGGGTCGAAGAACTCGTCGGCGTCCCAGCGGTCGGCGGGCACCTCCGAGACCGCGTCACGGCCCTCCCGCAACACGTCCCAGAATTCGTCGGCGTCCGCGGCCCCCGGGAACCGCGCTGCGTATCCGATGATCGCAAATCCCTGACCCGGGTCGACCGGGCCTCGAGCAAATCCCATACTGCTTGCTTCCCCCTCGGGTCCATTGTGCGGAAGCCACCCGGCGCGAGATCGGGTTTTCGACAGCCAACATACGCACGTCGCGACATCGGTGCGGTTGCCCGGGGTCAGGCCGGGCGGCGGCGACCGGCTTCCACGGAAACGATGCGACGGGGGTATGAAGGTATGTTGAGCCGGCTACCAGCGCCGCCGGTCCAGCGCGGAGAGGGCGCGGAGAAGTACGGAAAAGGGCCGGGAAAGGGCCGGGAAAGGGCATCGTGCGAATCGGGAAGATCACCATCGGCACGCTCGATGAATGGCCCCTGACCCCGGGCGTGGTGACCTCCTGGCGTCCCACGGCCGCCTCGGCGGCAACGGTGGCCAGGGCGCCGGCCAGCCCGGTCCCGGTCAGCTACATGCAGGGCCAGCACCTCCGCAACTACAGCGAGCGCACCGCCGGCGGACTGAACTTCTCGCGTCAGATCATCGGTGGGTGCGAGGCGGTCGGTGAATGCGACATCGGCGCGATGAACCAGGCGCTCAACGCCTACCTGCGCCGGCACGACACGTTCCGCAGCTGGTTCGAGGACGCCGGTGACGGGCACTTCATCCGGCACGCGATCGAGGATCCCGACGACATCGAGTTCGAGCCGATCGACCACGGGCATCTGACGGTCGACGAGATTCACCGCCTTGTCATCGACATCCCCAGTCCGCTGGAGTGGGGCTGCTTCACCTTCGGCGTGGTGCAGAACGAGGGCCGGTTCACGTTCTTCGCCGCCATGGACCACGTGCACGGCGACGCCACACTGATCGGCACCACGATGCTGGAGGCCAACGGCATGTACTCGGCGCTCTCCAGCGGCACTGACCAGGTCGCACTCCCGGACGCGGGTAGCTTCGACGACTTCTGTGTGCGGGAGCGGGAATCCACCTCGGCGCTGACCGTCGATTCGCCCGGGGTGCGGGCGTGGATCGAGTTCGCCGAGAACAACCGCGACGGTTTCCCCGAGTTCCCGCTGCCGCTGGGCAGCCCGAACGAGTCCACCAGCAGCG
>NZ_JAXLSA010000006.1:0-165746 GCF_046330795.1 Mycobacterium sp.
GATTCGGCCCAGCCCGCCGATTCCGGCGTGACGTCGACGGTGAACGGGAGGGTGGCGCTGCCGGCCGGGATGTAGAGCGTGCTGTGCATGATCAGCGCACCATCGCCACGGCCGTCGACACCGCGGCCGCAACGTCGTCGTCGGCGGGGTAGAGCAGTGTGCGCCCGACGATCAGGCCGCGCACCGCCGGCAGGCCCAGGGCCTTCTCCCAGCTGGCGAACGCTTCGTCGGGATCGGTCGGATCGCCGCCGAGCAGCAGGGTCGGCATGGTGGTCGACTCCATGACGCGGTCCATTTCGGGGACGACGGGCAGCTTCATCCAGGTGTAGGCCGAGGTCGAGCCGAGGCCCTGGCAGATGTGGATCGACTTGATCACCGCATCGGGGGTCAGGTCATTGCGGACCTTGTCGTCGACCCGCCGGGACAGGAACGGCTCGAGCATCGCGATCAGGCCGTGCGCGGCCAGCTCGTCCACCGCCTGCGCGCACGCGGCCATGGTCGCGACCGTGCCGGGATCATCGAGCGCGATGCGGCACAACATCTTTCCACCGTTCATCCGGGCCGCGGCGGTCGAGGCCGCGGTGGCGCCCGTCATCCGGTCGTCGAACTCGAAGGATGCGCCGGCCAGACCGCCCCGGTTGAACGACGAGAACACCACCTTGTCCTGCAGCGCGCCCAGCAGGACCAGGTCGTCGAGGATGTCCGAGGTCGCCAGCACGCCGTCGACGCCGGGATCGGCCAGTGCGGTCCGCAGCCGGTCCAGCAGGTCGGTCCGGCTGTTCATGGCGGTGGGACGGTTGCCGACCGCCAGCGCACCCCGCGCCGGGTGGTCGGCGGCGACGATCATCAGCTTGCCGTCGCCGCGCACGGTTTCGCGGGTGACGCGGTTCTGCCAGGCGCGGGCGATGGCACCCGGGTCGGCGGCGCGGACCTCGGTGACGGCGGCGTAGTCGGTGCAAACGGCGTCAGACATTGACTGCCTCCACGGCGGTTTGTTCGGCGAGTTCGGCGACCTCGGCGGCGGTGGGCATGGCGGTGGAGCATTCCAGTCGCGAGGCCACGATGGCACCCGCGGCGTTGGCGTAGCGCAGGGTCTTCTCCAGCGGCCAGCTGTGCAGCAACCCGTGGATCAGGCTGCCGCCGAACGAATCTCCGGCTCCCAGGCCGTTGACCACGTCGACCTCGTTGGGTGGAACGGTGACCGAACTGTGCCGGGTCCTGCCGAGCACGCCCCGCGGGCCCTGCTTGACGATCGCCAGCTCCACGCCGAGATCGAGCAGCGCGTCGGCGGCCTTCTGCGGGTTCGATTCACCCACGGCGATCTCGCACTCCTCACGGTTGCCCACCGCGACGGTGACGTGGTGCAGGGCGCGCTGGACCTGCTCGGTGGCCGCCGCCGGGGACTCCCAGAACATGGGCCGGTAGTCCAGATCGAGCACCGTCAACGGGGCCCGGTCCCGGGCTTCCCAGGCTGCGAAATGCGCAGTGCGGCTGGGCTCTTCGGACAGTCCGGTGACCGTTGACCAGTACAGCCGGGCGGCGCGGACGGCGTCGGCGTCGATCTCGTCGGGCCGGATCTGCAGATCCGGTGCCGACGGCTTGCGGTAGAAGTACAGCGGGAAGTCGTCGGGCGGGAAGATCTCGCAGAACGTCACCGGGGTGGGGTACTGGCCGTGGGTGGTGACGTAGGTGTTGTCCACGCCCAGGCGGGCCAGTTCATTGCGGACGAATCGGCCGAAGGGATCGTCGCCGACACCGGAGATCAGTGCGCTGGTGTTGCCCAGGCGGGCGGCGGCGACGGCCACGTTGGCGGCGCTGCCACCGAGGAACTTGCCGAACGTCTCGACGTCCTCGAGGCCGACACCCACCTGTAGGGGGTAGATGTCGACGCCGCAGCGTCCGATGGCGAGCACGTCCAGGCCGGACCGGTTGGACCCGCTCGAATGTGGTGCTGTCACGTCAGACTCCCGAATGCGATGTGGCTGTTGTGCAGAGTTTGGTGGTGGGGACCTCCGTCGGCCGGGGGCGACGGGTCTCGTAGAAGACTGTGCTCCACGACACGGCGCGTGTCAAGACTTTGTTCTGACATTCTTACTTATAGTCAATCGCATGTAACCTTGATCGCACTGCCGATGCGACGTCGGTACCGAGACAATGACGATCGGAGCCAGGGTGACCACGACACTGCAGATCGACCTCGACCGCTCGAGTCCGGTGCCCCTGTACTTCCAGGTCGCCCAGGTCTTCGAGAAGGCGATCCTGGAGGGCGTGCTCAAACCGGGCGATCGTTTCGAGAACGAGCTGGCGCTGGCCGACCGGCTGAACCTGTCGAGGCCGACCACTCGTCGCGCGATCCAGGAACTCGTGGACAAGGGCCTGCTGGTGCGAAAGCGGGGCGTCGGCACCCAGGTGGTGCAGACGCCGGTGCATCGTCCGGTCGAGCTGACCAGCCTGTTCGACGACCTGGTCCGCGCCGGCCAGGAGCCGAGCACAACGGTGCTGGCCTACGGTGTGGACCACGCGCCGGCGGATATCGCCGGCCATCTGAATCTGCCGGCGGGCACCGAGGTTGCGACCATCCGGCGGCTGCGGTCATCGGGTGGGCAGCCGCTGGCGGTCATGACGAACTACCTGCCGGTGGCGCTGGCGCCCGAGCGGGAGGAACTCGAGCGCGCCGGTCTCTACCAGGCGCTGCGGGCGCGTGGCGTGCACATCCGGTTGGCCCGGCAGCGCATCGGCGCCAAGGCTGCCGACCGCGAGGAGGCGCGACTGCTCGACGAGAAGCCGAAGTCCCCGCTGCTGGTGATGGAACGCACGGCCTTCGACGACTCGGGCCGCGTGGTCGAGTACGGCAGTCACGTGTATCGGGCGTCGCGCTACTTCTTCGACACCACTCTGGTCGACCGCTGATCTGCCGTCGGCCCGTGCCGCGGATTTCGCACGTTCGCCCGAACGGCCGTCCGCGTGAGCTGCACCCGACGACGCCCAAGGTCGCCCAACTTTGACCTGCAGTCCTAATGTCAGAACAAAGTCTTGACATTCAGATGTGAGCGGGGTTACATCGAGCTGACGCCCTGGCACGGACCACTGAACACAGGTCGGATCCGACTGCCGGGCAATGTCTAGGACAGGAGAAGCAATGAAGTTCACGCGTCTCGCGGCGGCAGCCGGGGCGAGCGTCTTGGTGCTCGGGGTGGCAGCCTGCTCCAGCACGGGCGGAAAGCCACAGAGCAACGGCGGCGGAATGGGCGCCGGCAGCGCCGACACGCCACGGGCCACGATTGCGATGATCACCCACGAGGTACCGGGTGACTCGTTCTGGGATCTGGTCCGCAAGGGCGCCGAGACGGCGGCCAAGAAGGACAACATCGAGCTGCGCTACTCCAACGACCCCGAGGCGCCCAACCAGGCCAACCTGGTCCAGACGGCCATCGACAGCGGCGTGAAGGGCATCGCAATCACACTCGCCAAGCCCGACGCCATGAAGGCCGCCGTCGAGAACGCCAACTCCAAGGGCATCCCGGTGGTCGCGTTCAACTCCGGCCTCGACGCCTGGCAGGCCATGGGGGTCAAGGAATACTTCGGCCAGGACGAGTACATCGCGGGCCAGGAGGCCGGCAAGCGGCTGGCCGCCGACGGCGCCAAGAAGGCCATCTGCGTGATCCAGGAGCAGGGCCACGTGGGCCTCGAATCCCGTTGTGCCGGTGTGAAGAACTCCTTCCCGGCCACCGAGGTTCTCAACGTCAACGGCAAGGACATGCCGTCGGTCGAGGCTACCATAACCGCAAAGTTGCAGCAGGACAAGGACATTGACCACGTGCTGACCCTTGGCGCTCCGTTCGCGCTGACTGCCGTGTCGTCGGTGAAGAACGCCGGCAGCCAGGCCAAGGTGGTGACGTTCGACACCAACGCCGCGCTCGTCGATGCCATCAAGAACGGTGACGTGCAATGGGCCGTCGATCAGCAGCCGTTCCTGCAGGGCTACCTCGCGGTCGACTCCCTGTGGCTGTACCTCAACAACGGGAACGTGCTGGGCGGCGGGCAGCCGACCCTGACCGGGCCGTCGTTCATCGACAAGTCGAACATCGACGCCGTCGCCGAATATGCGAAAGCAGGTACCCGCTGATGACCACCCAGGCAGACCTCGACCTGGACACCCACAAGGTCGTCCATGATGAACGGGTCAAGGAACAGAACAAGCTGCAGCGCCTGCTGATTCGCCCCGAAATGGGTGCGCTGATCGGAGCCGTCGGCATCTTCATCCTGTTCCTCATCGTCGCGCCGCCGTTCCGCTCGCCGGAGGCGATGGCGACCGTGCTGTACGCCAGCTCGACCATCGGGATCATGGCGGTGGGTGTGGGCCTGCTGATGATCGGCGGCGAATTCGACCTATCCTCCGGCGTGGCGGTCACCACCGCATCGTTGGCGGCCTCGATGCTGTCCTACAACCTGCATCTCAACCTGTGGGTGGGAGCCCTTCTGGCACTGTGCATCTCGCTGGCCGTCGGGTTCTTCAACGGATACATGGTGATGCGCACCAAGATCCCCTCGTTCCTGATCACGCTGTCCACCTTCCTGATGCTCACCGGCATCAACCTGGCGGTGACCAAGCTGGTCGCCGGCCAGGTCGCCACGCCCAGCGTGTCCGATATGCAGGGGTTCGACTCCGGCAGGGCCGTATTCGCCTCGTCGGTCTCCCTGGGCCCGGTGTCGCTGCGGATCACCGTGCTGTGGTGGATCCTGTTCACCGTCATCGCCACCTACGTGTTGTTCAAGACTCGCGTGGGCAACTGGATCTTCGCCGTCGGCGGTAACCAGGAGAGCGCGCGGGCGGTGGGCGTACCGGTCACCAAGGTCAAGATCGGCCTGTTCATGGTCGTCGGCTTCTGCGCCTGGTTCGTCGGAATGCATCTGCTGTTCGCGTTCAACACGATTCAGTCCGGCCAGGGCATCGGCAACGAGTTCCTCTACATCATCGCGGCGGTCATCGGCGGCTGCCTGCTGACCGGCGGCTACGGCACCGCGATCGGCACCCTGATCGGTGCGTTCATCTTCGGCATGACCAACCAGGGCATCGTCTACGCGGGCTGGAACCCGGACTGGTTCAAGTTCTTCCTCGGAGCCATGCTGCTGTTCGCCGTCATCGCCAACAACGTGGTCCGCAACTTCGCGGCGAAGCGATAGGAGAGTCCGAATGACGACAACGGTCGAAGCGCACGTCGCCGAAATTCCCTCGGGCGGGGAGACCCCGCTGGTGGAGCTGAAGAGCGTCGGCAAGAGCTACGGGAACATCATCGCGCTCAAGGACATCAACCTGCGGGTGGGCGCCGGCGAGGTCACCGGCGTGCTGGGCGACAACGGCGCCGGCAAGTCGACGCTGATCAAGATCATCGCGGGCCTGCACAAGCCCACGGAGGGCGAGTTGCTCATCGACGGTGCGCCCACCACCTTCGAGTCGCCCAAGGATTCGCTCAAAGCCGGCATCGCCACGGTGTACCAGGACCTGGCGGTCGTGGCGCTGATGCCGGTCTGGCGCAACTTCTTCCTCGGAAACGAGTTGCGCAAGAAGGGCTTTCTGAAGTCGTTGGACATCAACGGCATGCGCGCGACGACGATCTCCGAGTTGCACAAAATGGGCATCGACCTGCCGGACGTGGACGCGCCCATCGGCTCACTGTCCGGCGGTCAGCGTCAGTGCGTGGCGATCGCCCGGGCGATCTTCTTCGGGGCCAGGGTTCTGATCCTCGACGAACCGACGGCCGCTCTGGGTGTCAAGCAGTCCGGGATGGTGCTGCGCTACATCACCGCGGCCAAGGAACAGGGGTTCGGGGTCATCTTCATCACCCACAACCCGCACCACGCGCACATGGTGGGCGACCATTTCGTATTGCTCAATCGTGGCCGCCAGAAGCTGGACTGCACCTATGACGAGATCACGCTCGAGCACCTGACCCAGGAGATGGCCGGCGGGAACGACCTCGAGGCGCTGGCCCACGAGCTGGGCCGCAAGTAACACACCGAACCCGGCTCGATCGCGCCCGCTCCAAGTCAGGGATGCGTCTGGGGTCTTATGGGCGAACCCGCCACGGTGGTCGTGCTCGTCGGGACGCCCGGTCATCGCCACGGCCGTCCGTGGTGGTTTCGTCGACGAAATGTGCGCGCATGGCTGCGATTGGCAGATGGACCGGGTGTCGGAGGCGCCCTGGTGGCGGTCTCGGTGGTAGGACGCGGAACAGACCATGACGTTGGATCGTGACTGTCCCCAGTCGGCGGTTGATCCCCAACCGAGGTGAGAAGCTCGGCCGTGAGACGCCGGACGGTCGGTGAGGGCCGCGAGCCTGAGCGTCATGGAACCGTTCATCGGGAGCGAGGTCGTTGCGGGTGGCGGACTGACCCGCGGCCAACTGCGTTGGGGCTACACGGCGCTGCACCCGGATGTGTATCTGCGTAGCGGCGCGACACAGGACCTGGACGTGCGGACGCGCGCTGCGTGGTTGTGGACTCGGCGCCGCGGCATCGTCGCCGGCCGGGCGGCGGCCGCGTTCTACTGCCGCCCGACGAACCCTGACGGACCGGTGGAGTTGATCGGCCGGGTTCGTCGACGCGAATCCGGTGTCATTGTGCGAGATGAACGGATCGCCGAGGACGAGATCGTCGTCCGTCGGGGAATTTCGGTAACCACGCCGGTGCGGACCGCGTGGGATCTCGCACGACATGTCGAACGTCGAGAAGCGATCATCCAGCTCGACGCCCTTGCCGCCGCGACGCGGATATCCCGGGAAGATGTATTCGAACTGGCGCGACGCTACCCCGGCGCGCGGGGTGCCGCGGTGGCGCGAGCCAGCCTGTGGGACATGGACGGTGGGGCCGGTTCACCGGAGGAGAGCCGGATTCGGGTGATCCTCGTCGACCACGGAATTCCGCGTCCGGAAACCGGCATCGTGGTGGGCTCCGGGCCGGAGGCGGTGCGAGTCCCCATGGGATGGCGGAACTTCCGGGTGGGGCTGCACTATCGAGCTGAGCCCGTCCGACCGGAGCATGCGGTGGTCGAACACCTCGTCGACCTCCGGTTGGCACTCGCGGGCTGGCTCATGGTCACTGTGGTTCCGGAAAATTTCCAGGAACAAATCGTGGCCGGCGTTCGGCAGGCGCTGATGTACCGCGCCGGAATCAGACGGTGAACGCGGCGCGGAACGCCTCCAGCGCGACGACGCTGTCGCCGGCCGCGTACGCCTCCATCCCTACAGTTCCCGCATAACCGCTGTTGCGCAACGCCTTTGCGATCGCAGGGTAGTGGATCTCACCGGTTCCGGGTTCGCAGCGGCCGGGCACGTCGGCGACCTGGATCTCGCCGATGGCGTCGCCGGCGCGGCGCACCAACTCGACGAGGTTCCCCTCACCGATCTGCGCGTGATAGAGGTCCAGCATCATCTTCACGTTCGGGTGCCCGACGGCCTCGATGAGCGCCAGGGTGTCCTTGGCGCGGGCCAGTGGCATCCCGGGATGGTCGACGATGGTGTTCAGATTTTCCAGGCAGAACGTGACCCCGGCGTCGGCGCCGAGTTCACCCAGGGCCTCCAGCCCGCGCAGCGCCGAGAACCACATGTCGCCGGAGACCCGGCTCCGGGGACGGGCCGCCTGCCCGTCGACGAGTTCGCCGGGGTGGACGACGAGCCGCGGAACACCCAGCACCGCAGCGGCTTTGACAGCCCGATGGGCGGTGCGCACCACCTCTTGGGCTCCCTCGGGATCGTAGAGGTCGCCGTGCAGGTATCCCGTCATCGACGAGAAGGTGGCACCGGTGGCGGCCAGCGCGTCCAGATCCTTGTCGTGGAAACTCCAGATCTCCACCTGGAAGCCGAGATCGTCGATGCGCTTGGCGCGCTCGACGATGTCGAGGTCGGTGAAGACCATCTCACTGCAGACGGCCAGGTCGAAGCTCATGCGGGCACCGCCTCCGCCAACTCGACCGGTGCGCCGGTTCGCACGGATTCGGCTGCGGCGAGCGCGATTTCGAGTGTAATCCGAGCGTCGTGGCGCGTCACCGCTGGCTGTCGGCCCGCACGCTGGCGAAGTGTGCGAACCCCGGGATCACGGGTCAGCGAACGCAGTAGCTGCGGGGTTCCGATCGTGCCCGCCGCGATGGCGTCGACGTCGGGGTCGGCAACGGCGGCCAGGGTGGCGCCGGCGACCCGGGTGGCGATGGACCCGGCGTGGAAGCGGCCGATCCAGCCGGCCCCGATGAGGCCGATGCGCAGTGGTTCGGACATGTGCTCTCCATTTGCTAGAACGTTTCTAGGCCATTGTGACGGTAGAGGCCCTCGGCGAGACGGCGCCGCCGCGACCGTGACGGCCATTGCGCAGGGCGCGAGCGCTCGGCCAGGGACGGTGCCAGCGCCCAATTCGGTACGTGGGTGAGCGTTCACGGGCAACGATCAAGGCCCGCGGCCCGGTAGGCCGCGTCGATCAACGTCATGTTCGCGACGGCGTCGTTGCCGTCCACCGGGAGCGGGTCGCCGTCGACCACGTGGGCGGCGAACGCCTCCAGTTGATAGCTGTACGACGTTCGTGTCCCGAGGCGCTCCACTCGTTCACCGGCTGCCGAACGCACCGTCAGCCGGTCGTCCTCGTGCGGCTTGATGAAGTTGTGCACCAAGGCTTCTGCCCGCGACCCGATCGCCCGGATGCTGAAGTGGTAGTGGTCGTCGACCATGCTGTTGCGGCTGCGGGCACCGGCCGCTCCGATCTTCATGTCCACGGTGCAGGAGGCATCCACCCCGAGATCGCGCTCGACCGCGTGGGCCCCGACGACGGAGACATCGGCACGCAACAGGGCTGCGATGGTGCGCACCACGTGGATTCCGTAACAACCCAGATCCATCAGCGCGCCGCCGGCGAGATCCAGCCGCCAGCGTGGGTCGTCCGGGGACGGCTCCGGCATGCCCATATCGACCTCGACATGGTGCAGCTCACCCAGGTCACCGCCCGCGACCAGATCCAGCAGCCGTCTGAACACCGGGTGATATGCGTAATGAAACGCCTCGACAACCGGAACTCCGGCCGCGTCGGATGCCGAGGCCACCTCACGTGCCTCGGATGCGTTGCGCGCGTACGGCTTCTCGGCCAGTACCGGCTTGCCCGCCGCCACTGCGGCGAGGTTCCACGGCGCGTGCAGCGAATTGGCCAGCGGGTTGTAGACCACGTCGACGTCGGGGTCGTCCAGCACAGCTCGGTAGGAGTCGAGTGTGCGTTCCACGCCGTATTTCTCGGCGAACAGCTCCGCCCGGCCGCGGTCCCGGGCGGCGACGGCCACCAGCCGATGGCCGAGTTCCTGCGCCGGCCCGACGATGGCCAGTTCGGCGATCCGGGAGGCGCCGAGGATCCCGATCCTCATGTCGCGGCGGCCCCATGCAGGAACGCCACGCTGGCCAGCACATCGGCCAGCGGCCCGGAACCTTCCGAGTTGACCCCAGGATCTGCTTGTAGGACTTGGTCCTGCTCCATCACGTACCAGCCGTCATACCCGCTGTCCTCCAACGTCTTCACGATCGCGGCGACGTCGACGTCGCCGGCCCCGAGCGGCACGTACATCCCAGCGGCCACGGCCTGGGTGTAGGTCAGCTCACCGGACTGCACCTTGGTGGCCAGTGCGGCGTCGACGTCCTTGAGGTGAGCGTGCTCGATGCGGTCGGGCACCTGCCGGGTGAGCTCCAGCGGATCGGTGCCGCCGATCAGCAGGTGGCCGGTGTCCAGGCACAGCGGGATGCGCGATCCCGCGAGCACGCGATCCACCTCGGCCCGGGTCTCCACCATGGTGCCGACGTGCGGATGCAGCACGGCGCGCAATCCACGCTTGGCCGCGATCTGCGCCAGCCGGTCGAGATTGGAAAGCAGGGTTTCCCACTGGTTTTCGTCCAGTTCGGGACGTTCATCGTAGCCGTCGGCGCCGGTGGCTGCGGCCAGCACCACCACACCCGCGCCGGCGGCCACCAGCGATTCCAGCGGACCGGCGAGGTCCTCGGCCGGGTCGTGGTCCGCGCGGAACAGCACCACGGGCACGAACCCGCCGACGCAGGACAGGCCGAAGCCGTCGAGCAGTTCGACCAACTCGGTTGTATCGGTCGGCAGGAAGCCGTCGGGGCCGAGTTCGGTGGCGGTCAGTCCGGCGTCGCGCATCTCGGAGAGCACGCGCTTCGAATCGAGTTGGTAACCCCAGCCGGGTACCTCACACACGCCCCACGAGATAGGAGCTCCGGCGATCTTCATCGGCGGACCTCCGAGATTCGTACCGGTGTGCCGCGCCGCAGGGATTCGGTGGCCGCCTCGGCGATCCAGGCGACCTCGACGGCGTCGGCGACGGTGGCTCCCTGAACGGGCCCGCCCCGCACCACGTCGACGAAGGCGGCCAGCTCGGTGCGGAACGCCTCGGTGAAGCGGTCCATGAAGAAGTGGTGCGGCATTCCCGTGGGGAACCCGGAATCACCAAGGCGCGGATCGACGTTGCGCATCGGGACGCCGTGATCCCAGCCGGCGACGACGGTGTCCTCGAAGCCGTGCACCTCCAGTCGGCAGTCATAGCCGCGGCCGTTGTATCGGGCGTTGGAGATCACCCCGAGTGCACCGCCGTCGAAGCGGACCACCACCGCGGCGGTGTCGACATCGCCGTACTCGGTGAACAACGGATCACCCTGCACGCTGCCGGTGGCGTAGACCTCGACGGCTTCCTGGTTGGTGATCCACCGCACGGTGTCGAAATCGTGGACGGCGCAGTCCCGGAAGATGCCGCCGGAGCCCTTGATGTAGTCCAACGGCGGGGGAGCGGGATCCATCGTGGTGCTGCGGACGGTGTGCAGGGCACCGAGGGTTCCGCCGTCGACGGCGGCCTTGGCCGCGGCGAAGGCCGCATCGAACCGGCGCTGGTAGCCGATCTGCACCGGCACCCCGGACCGGCCGATGACCTCGGCGACGTGGGCGCTCTCCTCGGCGGTGGCGGCGACGGGCTTCTCGCAGAAGGTGGGCAAGCCGGCCTCGACGGCGGCCAGGGTCAGTGCCGCGTGAGCCGGGGTGGCCGCGGCCACCACCACGCCGTCGACCCCGCAGGCCAGCAGTTCGGCAACCGAATTCACCGGTGTGGCACCGTATTTGGCGGCCACCTGTGCCACCACGTCGGGACGTTCGTCGGTGATCACCAGGCCGTCGAGCTCCGGCAGATTCATCAGCGTCTCTGAGTGGAAGGCACCGATCCGGCCCAGGCCGATCAGTCCGAGGGTGGTCATGGGATTCTCCGTTCTGCCTGGCCGCTCAGTGCGGCATCGAGTTCTGTCGGGGTGTGATCGGATTCGAGGGCGGCCAGCACCAGGTCGACCTGGCTGGGCGGGGCCAGCGACCCGATCGGCTGATCGCGGTCGAGATTGGTGGGGAAGGCGTAGCCCTCGGCGGTGGCGACGACGGCGTTGTGGACGTCGCGATCCCGGCCGGCGGACTTCATCGCCCGCAGCGCGGGATACACCGCGCGGACCATCGCGGTGCGGTCCAGGGATTCCATCGCCCGCCCGAAGGGCGAGGACACCTGCAGCAGGTTGGCCATCCGGCGAATATCGCCGGACGTATTTTCGCCGGCGCCGTGGTACAGCGCCGGATTGAAGAACACCGCGTCACCCTTGCGCAGCTGGGTCTGCACGTGGTGGGCCGCGAAGTACTCGAGGAACTCGGGCCGGTAGAAGGCGATGTACCCGGCCTCGAAGCGCTGCGAGTACGGCAGCAGCATGGTGGGTCCACTCTCGAGCGGCATGTCGCAGTGCGCGACTGCGCCCTGCAGGGTCAGGACCGCCGACATGCGGTGCAGGTGCGCGGGGTAGGCGGCCAGCTGATCGGGGTCGACGAAGCCGAGGTGGTAGTCGCGGTGCGGAACCTGCGCCGCGCCACTGGGATTGACGACGTTCACCTGTGAGGTGACCTGATAGCGGGGTCCCAGCCAGGCCTGCGAGATCAGCGCCACGGTGTCGTTGGCGTAGTAGTCGGCGAACACCTGCGGGGCGTGCAGCGCCAGCTTCTGCGCGGCATTCCAGATCCGGTCGTTGGCACCCGGTTTGCCGAAGTGGTCGCCCGCGGCGGCGCCCGCTGCCCGCTGGGCCGCGATGATCTCGGTGAAGGCGACGCTGGCGGGGTCGAGCACGTCATCGGTGAACGCGCCCTCGAACACCACGACGCCGGGGCCGTCGGTCAGGGCGCGGATCAGTTCGGCCTGGACGGCGCGCCGGTCGGCACCGGCCAGTGCCGCGGCCGAATAGATCAGCACGCCGCCGCGGAGGTCGTGGGCGTGCGGATAGTCGGCGAGGTCGGCGCTCCGCTGCAGGGAGGCGACAAAGGCGTCGAGGCCGCAGTCGGCGTCCTCGATCCACGCCGGACGCTGGAGGAGTGTGCTGGACATGACGCAAGTCTTGCTGTGCACTGGGACACAATCAACACCAGAAACCCATCAAAAAGCCATCAGCCATGGTGTGATGTCGGTGCACTGGCCGTCGCTCAGCGACGGTGTACGCACCGAAATCCCAGAAACGGGAGGTCGCCTGGATATGTCGCACCGGTACAAGGTCCGCGAGATCGCCCAGCAGGCCGGCCTGAGCGAGGCCACCGTCGACCGGGTCCTCAACGAGCGTCCCGGGGTGCGGGAGAACACCCGGGCCGAGGTTCGGCAAGCGATCGATGACCTGGACAAACAGCGCGCCCAGCTGCGCCTCAACGGCCGGCGCTATCTCATCGACGTGGTGATGCAGACCCCGCGGCGGTTCTCCGACGCGTTCCGCACCGCCGTGGAGGCCGAGCTGGCCTCGTTCGCCCCGGCCATGCTGCGGGCCCGGTTCCACCTCTGGGAGAGCGGCGCGACCTCGGCGACGGTCGAGCAGCTGGGCCGGCTGCGCGGCAGTCACGGCGTGATCCTCAAGGCGCCGGACGAGCCGGCGGTCGCCGAGGCCGTCGACGCCCTGGTCGCCGCCGGGATACCGGTGGTCACCTACACCACCGATGTGCCGGCCAGTGCACGGTGCGGTTACGTGGGGATCGACAACCACGCTGCCGGTGCGACGGCAGCCTACCTGATCCGTCAGTGGCTGGGTGGGGATCCCGCACATGTGTTGATCACGTTGAGCAGCAACGTCTTCCGGGGCGAGGGCGAACGCGAGGTGGGATTCCGCTCGGCGCTGCGCGGGTCCAATATCGGGGTGGTCGATGTCACCGATAGCGACGGTATCGACGCCACCAACGAAGGTCTGGTGCTCGACGCGCTGCGACGACATCCCGGGGTGGTGGGGGTCTACTCGGCGGGTGGCGGCAACGCCGCGACGGTCGCGGCATTCGAGAAGCTGGACCGCGAATGCAGGGTGTTCGTCGCCCACGACCTCGACGTGGACAACCGGCGACTGCTGCGGGAGGGCCGGCTGTCGGTGGTGCTGCACAACGATCTGCGATCCGACGCCCGGTTGGCGCTGCGGTTGATCCTTCAACAGCGGGGCGCCCTGCCGCCCGAGCCGGTCCGTCCCGTGCCGGTCCAAATCGTCACCCCGTACAACATTCCCGGCTGAGAATGTAACGCTGAGCGGTCGCTCAGCAGGGCGTCCGCAAACTTACCGGCGAGTAGGCATGGATTCTTAGATTCTGGTTGCCAGCAAAAGTGACCAAGACCACAGTATGGTCGTACAGGTGACCCAACCGGCCCGTTGATCTGCGGATTCATCTCAACGTAACCGGCGTGTCGGCGGGGGTTGGCGTATAGGCACACCTAAGAGAAGTGCAATAATCGGTACTTCGAGTGACACCAAACTCGGACGGCCGTGACACGTGTCAGGTTGGCGCCCCCGATCCGGGGCGGCGACAGCCCGCCGGCGGCGGCCTGGTACGCGAAGAGAAGGACGAAAGGCGACGACGTGGGTCCCAGTGACACCGTCAACGTGAACGGGGCACATCCTCGGGAGAAACTCGAGAAGGTCGTCATCCGATTCGCGGGCGACTCCGGCGATGGCATGCAGCTCACCGGAGACCGATTCACTTCCGAGGCAGCGCTTTTCGGCAACGACCTGGCGACGCAGCCCAACTATCCCGCCGAGATCCGGGCCCCCCAGGGCACCCTGCCCGGTGTCTCGTCATTCCAGATCCAGATCGCCGACTACGACATCCTGACCGCCGGTGACCGCCCCGACGTCCTGGTGGCGATGAACCCCGCGGCACTCAAGGCCAATATCGCTGACCTGCCGCGCGGCGGACTGGTGATCGCGAACTCCGACGAGTTCAGCAAGCGGAACCTGGCCAAGGTCGGCTACGAGGCCAACCCGCTCGAGGACGGCAGCCTCGAGGACTATGTGGTGCAGGCCGTGGCGATGACCACCCTCACCCTGGGCGCCGTCGAGGAGATCGGGGCCACCAAGAAGGACGGGCAGCGCGCCAAGAACATGTTCGCGCTCGGGCTGCTGTCGTGGATGTACGGCCGGCCCATCGAGACCTCCGAGAACTTCATCCGGGAGAAATTCGCCCGCAAGCCCGATGTCGCCGAGGCCAACGTGCTGGCGCTGAAGGCGGGCTGGAACTACGGCGAGACCACCGAGGCCTTCGGCACCACTTACGAGGTGTCACCGGCGAAGCTGAAGTCCGGTGAATACCGGCAGATCTCGGGCAACACCGCGCTGGCCTACGGGCTGGTCGCCGCCGGCCAACTG
The DNA here is from genome assembly GCF_046330795.1 of Mycobacterium sp. Classification (GTDB taxonomy): domain Bacteria; phylum Actinomycetota; class Actinomycetes; order Mycobacteriales; family Mycobacteriaceae; genus Mycobacterium. The sequence continues at coordinate 14,709 of NZ_JAXLSA010000006.1, forward strand.
GCGAACCTGCAGGTCATGCTGGGCAGCTACCCGATCACCCCGGCGTCGGACATCCTGCACGAGCTGTCCAAGCACAAGAACTTCAACGTCCTGACCTTCCAGGCCGAGGACGAGATCGCGGGCATCGGCTCGGCCATCGGCGCCTCCTACGGAGGCGCACTGGGTGTCACCACCACGTCGGGGCCCGGCATCTCGCTGAAGTCCGAGGCCATCGGCCTGGCCGTGATGACGGAGCTGCCCCTGGTGATCGTCGACGTCCAGCGCGGCGGCCCGTCCACGGGTCTGCCCACCAAGACCGAGCAGGCCGACCTGCTGCAGGCGATGTTCGGCCGCAACGGCGAATCGCCGGTGGCCGTGCTGGCGCCGCGCTCGCCGTCCGACTGCTTCGACATCGCCGTCGAGGCCGCCCGGATCGCGATCAAGTACCACACCCCGGTGATCCTGCTGTCCGACGGCGCGATCGCCAACGGCTCGGAGCCGTGGCGCATCCCCGACATCAGCACCTATGCACCGATCGAGCACACGTTCGTCGGCGAGGGCGAGCCGTTCGCGCCGTACGCCCGCGACCCGCAGACGCTGGCCCGCCAGTTCGCCGTCCCCGGCACCCCCGGGCTCGAGCACCGCATCGGCGGACTGGAATCGGCCAACGGCTCGGGCAACATCTCCTACGAACCGGCCAACCACGACCTGATGGTCCGGCTCCGCCAGGAGAAGATCGCCGGCATCGAGGTACCGGATCTCGAGGTGGACGACCCCACCGGCGACGCCGAACTGCTGCTGCTGGGCTGGGGCTCGTCCTACGGCCCCATTGGTGAGGCGTGCCGGCGTGCCCGCCGCAACGGCATCAAGGTCGCCCACGCTCAGCTGCGGCACCTCAATCCGTTCCCGGCCAACCTCGGCGAGGTGCTGACGCGCTACCCGAAGGTCGTGCTGCCGGAGATGAACCTCGGCCAGCTGGCCCTGCTGCTGCGCGGCAGGTTCCTGGTCGACGTACAGTCGGTGAGCAAGGTCGAGGGCATGGCCTTCCTCGCCGACGAACTCGAGGGCATCATCGACGCCGCACTCGACGGAACGCTGGCCGAAAAGGAAAGCGACAAGGCCAAATTCGCGCGTCTGGCAGCAGCCACGATAGGAGCTGACGCATGACCGATCTGATGTCCAGCATCAACGGCGTCGGCCACCAAGAACTGGGCCTGACGCCGATATCCAAGAACAGCGGCGTACCGACCACCGACGAGCCCCAGAAGGGCAAGGACTTCACCAGCGACCAGGAGGTCCGCTGGTGCCCCGGGTGCGGTGACTACGTCATCCTCAACACCATCCGCAATTTCCTGCCCGAACTCGGCCTGAAGCGCGAGAACATGGTGTTCGTCAGTGGCATCGGTTGCTCGAGCCGGTTCCCGTACTACCTGGAGACCTACGGGTTCCACTCGATCCACGGCCGCGCCCCCACCATCGCCACCGGCCTCTCGCTGGCCCGCGACGACCTGTCGGTCTGGGTGGTCACCGGTGACGGCGACTCGCTGTCCATCGGCGGCAACCACTTGATCCACGCGCTGCGCCGCAACATGAACATCACGATCCTGCTGTTCAACAATCGGATCTACGGGTTGACCAAGGGCCAGTACTCGCCGACGTCGGAGGTCGGCAAGATCACCAAGTCGACGCCGATGGGCTCGCTGGATCAGCCGTTCAATCCCGTGTCACTCGCGCTGGGCGCCGAGGCCACGTTCGTCGGTCGGGCACTGGACTCCGACCGCGCCGGACTGACCGAAGTGCTGCGTGCCGCCGCCGCCCACCGGGGCGCCGCGATCGTGGAGATCCTGCAGGACTGCCCGATCTTCAACGACGGCTCCTTCGACCTGCTGCGCAAGGAGGGTGCCGAAGAGCGCGTCATCAAGGTGACGCCCGGCGAGCCCATCACGTTCGGTAACGACGGCGAATACTGCGTCGTGCAGTCGGGATTCAGCCTGGACGTGGCCAAGACGGCCGACGTCGCCGCCGCCGACATCGTGGTGCACGATCCGACGCTCAACGACCCGGCGTACTCGTTCGCGCTGTCGCGGCTCAGCGAGCAGAGCCTCGAGCACACGGTGATGGGCATCTTCCGTCAGGTGAACCGCCCGACGTACAACGATCAGGCTCGCGCGCAGGTCGCGATGGCACGGGAGACCATGCCGCACGACACGGCCGCCCTGCAGTCGCTGCTACGCGGCCGGGACACCTGGACCGTCGACTAGCACCGACTAACCAGCGCGAGCAGACGCAAAGGCCCCGTTTTCCAGCCGGAAACGTGGGCTTTTGCGTCTGCCCGGCCTGGGATGGCACTAATGTGACCGCCATGTCCGCCCCTTGCTCGCTGGCCGGTGTGGTGCTGGCCGGCGGTGCCTCGCGCCGGATGGGGCGCGACAAGGCCACCGCGGTGTACGACGGGCGCACCATGATCGAGACGGTGGTGGCCGTCGTCAAGCAGTGCTGCGCACCGGTATTCGTCGTCGCCGCGCCCGGCCAGGCGCTCCCTGATCTGCCCGGGGTCATGGTGCTGCGCGACGAGGTGCGCGGTGTCGGTCCGCTGCTGGCCACCGCGCGCGGGCTGCGGGCCGCCGCCGATGCGGGAGCGCAGCGCGCCTTCGTGTGCGCCGTCGACATGCCACGGTTGACCCCCGAACTGATCACTGACCTCGCCGCGCACGACGGAGCCGATGTCGTGCTGCCCTGGGATGGTCGTGACCACTATCTGGCCGGCGTGTACCGCACCGGATTGGCCGACCGCGGCGACGCGCTCGTCATGGCGGGGGAACGCAGTATGCGGTCATTGGTCGACACCGTGAACACCCAGCGCATCGTGATGGCCCCGACGGCGGCGTTGACGAACGTCAACACGCCCGTCGAGTTGGTACGTTAGGGCCGAAATCACTTGTGCGACAACGGGTTCGAGGTGAAATCCGACCCGTTGGAGTTACCCGGTCCCCGGATTCCGGATAATTGGTGAATTAATGGCGTGTCGCTGACGCAATACCATTGTTGAATATGCTATCGGAATAGGTATTGCATTCTTTCCGTGGAATGGTCTCGATTCACAGCAGTCACATCCGTCACCTCGATAACACGAGTTATCCAGCGTGCGTGCCTCGCCAATTCGAAGATGTCGACCAGGCGTGCTCCAGCTCACAAAATGCCTGTGAGTTGCGTCATAAAGAGGGCTGTTCGCGCAGCGTGCAGACCCTGCTGAGTTCCGTGCATTGACCTGCACAGACTCCTCTCAGGTTCCGCTGTGATCGTCCCGTGATCTAAACGAAATACCCACTCGACCAATGTGACTAACGGGTGGCCCGTCCGTACTGTCAAATGCAACCCGCAAGGGGATCAGATAACTGAACAAACTGAATGACCGCGTGTGAGCGGGATTGGTACGGATCCGTTGGACCTTCCAATCGCAGGGTGACATTGCCTCTGCGGGGCAGCAGATTGCCTCCCGCTGTCGTGCCTGACCTAGACGGCACGCCCCGAGACCCCCGGCCACCTCACCGTCGAGGTATCCAACGCCCGCCGCGCGGGCGTTGTCCTGGCGCGCGCGTAGCGAAAGGAAGCACGTTGAAGAATTTCCGCAAGACGATCGGTATGGCTGTCATCGGTGGCGCCCTGTCGGTCGCCCCGATTGCCCTGGGCACCGCTACCGCGAATGCCGACAGCGTCAACTGGGACGCGATCGCCGCGTGCGAGTCCGGCGGCAACTGGGCGATCAACACCGGAAACGGCTACTACGGCGGCCTGCAGTTCACGCTGGGCACCTGGCATGCCAACGGTGGCAGCGGTTCGCCCGCCGGCGCCAGCCGGGCCGAGCAGATCCGCGTTGCGGAGAACGTGCTGCGTTCGCAGGGCATCGGCGCGTGGCCGGTGTGCGGCCGTCGCGGCTGATCGACGAGCGATTACTTCCGGAAGGTGCCGGGCGCTGATGCGCCCGGCACCTTCTTTCGTTGTCCGTGGCGCCGTTTCGAGTGACGCTCGCGCGGACTTCCGCGCGGACGGGGAGACTACGGTCGAGCGATGGCACATCGGGTCATCGTGGTGGGTGCGGGGATCGCCGGGCTCAGCACGGCGGTGGCACTGCACCGCGGCGGTCATCTCGTCACCGTGTTCGAAGAGCGGTCCGACACCTCCTCGGGAGCCGGGATCAGCATCTGGCCCAATGCGCTGGCCGCCCTGGACCGGATCGGCCTCGGCGACCAGGTGCGCGAGGCCGGCGGCCGGATCAGCGCGGGCGCCGTGCGCTGGCGTGACGGCACGTGGATCCGCCGGCCGTCGGCGCAGCGCATCGTCACGGCCCTCGGCGAACCGCTCGTCGTCATCGAGCGGGCGATCCTGCGCGACATCCTGGCCGGTGCCCTGCCCGCCGGCACCGTCGAGCACGGCGTCGCCGTCACGGCCGTCGAACACACCGCCGCCGGCGTGCGGGCGGACCTCGCCGACGGTTCGCGCCGCGAGGCCGACGCCCTGGTCGGTGCCGACGGCACGTATTCGGTGGTGGCCCGGCTCCTCAACGGCGACCTCGCGCAGCGCTACGTCGGGTACACCGCCTGGCGCGGGGTGGCCGACCACCGGCTCGATCCCGACCTGGCCGGCGAGACGTTCGGCATGGGTGTCGAGGTCGGCCATGTGCCGATGGGCGTGAACCAGACCTACTGGTTCGCCACCGAGCGCGTCGCCGAGGGCGGCACGGCCGGAGCCTGCGCGCTCGAGCACCTCCGCTCGACGTTCGCCGAGTGGGCCGATCCGGTGCCCGCGATCCTGGCGGCCACGCCGCCCGACCGACTGCTGCGCAACGATCTCTACGATCGCGCCACCGCCAGGCGCTGGGCCCGCGGTCCCGTGGTTCTGGTGGGCGACGCCGCCCATCCGATGCGCCCGCATCTGGGACAGGGCGGCTGTCAGGCGATCGAGGACGCCGCGGTGCTGGCCCGGCTGCTGGGCTCGGCATCCGATCCGGCGACGGCGTTCGCCCGCTTCGAGAGATACCGCCGCCCCCGGGTGCGGGCGCTGGTCCGGGAGTCTCGTACCGTCGGCGCTGTGCTCAATGTGCGCCCGGCCGTCCTGGCCGCGGGGCTCACGCGGGCGACGGCGGTAATACCCGAGGCTGTTCTGACGCGCCACCTAGCCTGGGTGGCGGCGCGCTCGGCGTTCCGCCTGCCGCAGAACGAGGAAGTGTAGGGAGGTTCGGGGAATGTCAACAGCGCAACGCGAATTCGACATTGTCATCTACGGCGCAACGGGATTCGTCGGAAAGCTGACCGCGGAATACCTGTCGCGTGCCGGCGAGGGGGCCCGGGTCGCCCTGGCCGGGCGCTCACCCGAGCGCCTCGCGCAGGTTCGCGAGAGCTTGTCCGGGCAGGCACGGTCCTGGCCGATCCTGACCGCCGATGCGTCGGCACCGTCGACCCTGCAGGAGATGGCCGCGCGCACCCAGGTGGTGGTGACCACCGTCGGTCCCTACGCGAAATACGGGCTGCCACTGGTGGAAGCCTGCGCCGCGGCCGGCACCGACTACGCCGATCTGACCGGCGAGCCGAACTTCATCCGCGACAGCATCGACCTCTATCACAAACAGGCCGTCGACACCGGTGCGCGCATCGTGCACTCCTGCGGATTCGACTCGATCCCGTCGGATCTGACGGTCTACACGCTGTTCCGGCAGGCGCGTGACGACGGCAGCGGCGAGTTGCTCGACACCAACCTGGTGGTGCGCCGCTTTTCCGGCGGCCTGTCGGGAGGCACCTTGGCCTCGATGCTGGAGGTGCTGGCGGCGAGCAGCAAGGACGCCGGTCTGCGCGACCAGATCAGCGATCCGTACACCCTGACCCCGGATCGCGGTGCCGAACCCGAACTCGGCGGCCAACCCGATGCGCGGTGGCACCGGGGTGCGGAGATCGCACCCGAATTGCGCGGCATCTGGACGGCGGCGTTCGCCATGGCGTTGCCGAACAGCCGAATTGTGCGGCGCAGCAACGCATTACTGGGCTATCCCTACGGCCGCCGTTTCGCCTATGGCGAACAGATGAGCGTCGGCTCCTCCCCGCTGGCGCCCGTGGCGGCTGCGGCGGTCACCGCGGCCAACGCCGCCACCCTGGGCCTGGGTGCCCGGTTCTTCCGGTTCCTGCCGCGGTCACTGGTCAACCGCATCATGCCCAAACCCGGCACTGGCCCGAGCGAGCAGACGCGCGAAAACGGTCACTACACCGTGGAGACGTACACCACCACGACCAGCGGTGCCCGGTACCGCGCCACCATGGCGCAGCAGGGCGACCCCGGCTACAAGGCCACCGCGGTGTTGCTCGGTGAGAGCGCGCTCGCGCTCGCGCTGGACCGGGACCGGCTCTCGGATCTGCGCGGGGTGCTGACCCCGGCCGCGGCCATGGGCGATGTGCTGTGTCAGCGCCTTCCGGCGGCGGGCGCCACGTTGACCGTCGACCGGCTGGCTGACGGGCGGCATCTCACCCCGTAGCCGCAATCGTTGGACTACTGTGGCGTCGAAGTTCAACCAACGTCAGCAAACCAAAGGAAGTGAACACCATGGCCGGTCTCGACGATCTCATTTCGCAGATCCCGATTGCCGACATCGCGAGCAAGCTCGGCGCAGATCAGGGTGAGGTGGCCAGTGCTGTCCAGCAACTGGTACCGGCTCTCGTCGGCGGCCTCCAGGTCAACGTCCAGGACGACAAGATCGACTCCAGCAAGCTGGAGGAGGCGGTCAGCAGCCACGCAGTCAGCGGTCTGCTCGACGGCGGTGTGAACGTCAACGACGTCGACGAGAACGAGGGCGACCAGATCGTCTCGCGGATCTTCGGCGGCAACGACAGCGCTGCGGTTGCCTCGGCACTGGCCGGCGGCGGCGCCGGCGGCGGCGGTCTGGTGCAGAAGCTGCTGCCGATCCTGGCGCCGATCGTGCTGGCCTACATCGGAAAGCAGTTCGCCAACAAGAACGCTCCGGCCGGCGGCGCGCAGGCGTCCGGCGGCGGTGGCCTCGGCGACGTGCTGGGCAGCATCCTCGGTGGCGCCACCGGTGGCGGCAACAACCCGCTGGGCAGCATCCTGGGCAGCGTGCTCGGCGGCGGCCAGGGCGGCAGCAACCCGATCGGCGACATTCTCGGTGGGCTGCTGGGCGGCAAGAAGTAGGCCGTTCCCCACACCTGACGCAAGGCCCCCGATCCCTCAGGGATCGGGGGCCTTCGTGTCCCCGCAGCGTGCTCAATAGAATCGACGGGTGACCCCGAGCGCCCGCCCCGACGCCCCCGAAGCCGGAACCGCGAACTCCCTGCCCAAGTCCTGGGATCCGGCCGCGGTGGAGAGCGAGCTGTACCAGGGCTGGGTGGACGCCGGATACTTCACCGCCGACCCGGCCAGTGCCAAGCCCGCCTATTCGATCGTGCTGCCCCCGCCGAACGTGACGGGCAGCCTGCACATGGGTCACGCGCTGGACCACACCCTGATGGACGCGCTGACCCGCCGCAAACGCATGCAGGGTTTCGAGGTCCTGTGGCTCCCCGGTATGGACCACGCCGGCATCGCCACCCAGTCGGTGGTGGAGAAGCAGATCGCCGTCGACGGCAAGACCAAGGAAGACTTCGGCCGCGAGCTGTTCATCGACAAGGTGTGGGACTGGAAGCGTGAATCCGGCGGCACCATCGGCGCGCAGATGCGCCGTCTCGGTGACGGTGTGGACTGGAGCCGGGACCGATTCACCATGGACGACGGACTGTCCCGAGCGGTGCGCACCATCTTCAAGCGGCTCTACGACGCGGGGCTGATCTATCAGGCCGAGCGGCTGGTGAACTGGTCACCGGTGCTGCAGACGGCGATCAGCGACCTCGAGGTCAAGTACGAGGACGTCGAGGGTGAGCTGGTGTCGTTCCGGTACGGGTCGATGGACGACGCGGAGCCCCACATCGTGGTGGCCACCACGCGGATGGAGACGATGCTCGGGGACACCGCCATCGCGGTGCACCCCGACGACGACCGCTACCGGGGGCTGGTCGGGAAGTCCCTGCCGCACCCATTCCAGGACCGGGACATCCTGATCGTCGCCGACGAACACGTCGACCCCGAATTCGGCACCGGCGCAGTGAAAGTCACGCCCGCACACGATCCCAACGACTTCGAGATCGGCCTGCGGCACCACCTGGCGATGCCGACCATGATGGACGAGCGCGGCCGGATCGCGGACACCGGAACACAATTCGACGGCATGGACCGCTTCGAGGCCCGGGTGGCGGTGCGTGAGGCGCTGGCCGCCCAGGGCCGCATCGTCGCCGAGAAGCGGCCGTATCTGCACAGCGTCGGGCACTCCGAGCGCAGCGGCGAGCCGATCGAACCCCGGCTGAGCCTGCAGTGGTGGGTCAAGGTCGAGTCCCTTGCCGAGAAGGCCGGCGATGCGGTTCGCAACGGCGACACCGTGATTCATCCCAAGAGCCTCGAGCCGCGCTGGTTCGGCTGGGTGGACGACATGCACGACTGGTGCATCTCACGGCAGCTGTGGTGGGGCCACCGCATCCCGATCTGGCACGGGCCGGACGGCCAGAAGGTGTGTGTGGGACCCGATGAGACCCCGCCGGATGGCTGGCAACAGGACCCCGACGTGCTGGACACCTGGTTCTCCTCGGCGTTGTGGCCGTTCTCGACCATGGGCTGGCCGGACGCCACCCCCGAACTGGCCAAGTTCTATCCGACCAGCGTGCTGGTGACCGGCTACGACATCATCTTCTTCTGGGTGGCCCGGATGATGATGTTCGGCACCTTCGTCGGCGACGACGACGTCATCACCCTGGGCGGACAACGCGGTCCGCAGGTGCCGTTCGAGAACGTGTTCCTGCACGGCCTGATTCGCGACGAGTTCGGCCGGAAGATGAGCAAGTCCAAGGGCAACGGAATCGACCCGTTGGACTGGGTGGAGACCTTCGGCGCCGACGCGCTGCGGTTCACCCTGGCCCGCGGTGCCAGCCCCGGCGGCGACCTGTCGATCGGCGAGGACCACGCCCGCGCGTCGCGCAACTTCGCCACCAAGATCTTCAACGCCACCCGGTTCGCCCTGATGAACGGTGCCGCGCCGGCGCCGCTGCCGGCCGACCTGACCGACGCCGACCGGTGGATTCTGGGACGCCTCGAAGAGGTTCGCGCCGAAGTGGATTCGGCCCTGGACGCCTACGAGTTCAACCGGGCCTGCGAATCGCTCTACCACTTCGCCTGGGACGAGTTCTGCGACTGGTACGTCGAGCTGGCGAAGGTGCAGTTGGGGGAGGGGATTTCGGGAACCACGGCGGTCCTCGCGACGGTGCTGGACGCGCTGCTCAAGCTGCTGCACCCGGTGATGCCCTTCGTGACCGAGACCCTGTGGAAGGCATTGACGGGTCAGGAGTCGGTGGTGATCGCCGCGTGGCCGCAGTCCTCCGGGATCACGCTGGACACCGTTGCCGCGCAACGGATCGACGATATGCAGAAATTGGTGACGGAGGTCCGCCGGTTCCGCAGCGACCAGGGCCTGGCCGACCGGCAGAAGGTGCCGGCCCGGCTGTCCGGGGTCGCCGATGCCGATCTGTCGACCCAGGTTCCGGCCGTCACCGCACTGGCGTGGCTGACCGGGGCCGGCGACGGCTTCACTCCAACCGCATCCATCGAGGTCCGGCTGTCCGGCGGCACGGTGCTGGTCGAGGTCGACACGTCGGGCACCGTCGACGTCGCGGCCGAACGCCGTCGGCTGGAGAAGGACCTGGCGGTGGCGCAGAAGGAGATGGCCGGCACCACGGCGAAACTCGGCAACGAGGCGTTCCTGGCCAAGGCGCCCGAGGACGTGGTGGCCAAGATCCGGGAGCGCCAACGGGTGGCGGGCGAGGAGGTCGACCGCATCACGGCCCGGCTGGCCGCCCTGCGATGAGCACCGAACCCGCGCCCGAGGAGATCACCGCGATCGCCGCGCTGCTGCAGGTCGAGCACCTGCTCGATCAGCGCTGGCCCGAGACCAAGATCGAACCGTCGACGGCGCGGATCGCGGCCCTGATGGAGCTGCTGGGCAACCCGCAGTTGACCTACCCGTGCATCCACATCGCCGGCACCAACGGCAAGACGTCGGTCGCGCGGATGGTCGATGCGCTGCTGACCGCGTTCAGCCGCCGCACCGGCCGGACCACCAGTCCGCACCTGCAGTCGGCGGTCGAACGCATCTCGATCGACGGAAAGCCCATCAGCCCAGCGGTTTACGTCGACACCTACCGTGAGATGGAGCCGTTCGTGCACCTGGTGGACGCGCAGTCCGAGGAGGCCGGCGGACCGCGCATGAGCAAGTTCGAGGTCGTCACCGCCATGGCGTTCGCGGCGTTCGCCGACGCACCGGTCGACGTCGGCGTCATCGAGGTCGGCCTCGGCGGCCGCTGGGACGCCACGAACGTGGTCGATGCGCCCGTGGCCGTGATCACCCCGATCGGGATGGACCACGCCGAGTATCTGGGCACCGATCTGGCGGCCATCGCCGGCGAGAAGGCCGGGATCATCAAGAAGCAACCGGAGGATCTGGTCCCGACCGATACCGTGGCCGTCGTCGCGCTGCAGGCGCCCGAAGCGATGGAAGTGATTCTGGCGCAGACGGTTACCGCTGATGCGGTGGTGGCCCGGGAGGGTTCGGAGTTCGCCGTGCTCGGTCGGCAGACCGCCATCGGCGGCCAGGTGCTCGAACTGCAGGGCCTGGGCGGGGTGTACTCCGAGGTGTTCGTGCCGCTGCACGGTGAGCATCAGGCCCACAACGCCGTCGTCGCACTGGCCGCCGTCGAGGCGTTCTTCGGCGCCGGTGCCGACCGCCAGCTCGACGTCGACACCGTGCGCGCCGGATTCGCCTCGGTCTCCAGTCCTGGTCGGCTGGAGCGGATGCGCAGCGCGCCAACTGTTTTCATCGACGCCGCACACAATCCGGCCGGGGCGGCCGCGCTGGCTTCGGCCCTGGCAGACGAGTTCGACTTCCGGTTCCTGGTCGGGGTGGTCGGAGTGATGGCCGACAAGGACGCCAGCGGCATTCTGACCGCGCTCGAGCCGGTGTTCGACCAGATCGTGATCACCCAGAACGGGTCGCCACGGGCGATGGACGTCGCCGAGTTGGCGATGCTGGCCGAGGAACGCTTCGGCCCGGACCGGGTGCTGACCGCCGCAACGCTGGCCGACGCCGTCGAGACCGCCACCGCACTCGTCGAGGAGGCCGGCGCCGAGGCAGGCCTGTCCGGGGCGGGCATGGTGATCACCGGGTCCGTCGTCACCGCCGGGGCGGCGCGCACGCTGTTCGGCAAGGACCCGCGATGAGCGAGGAGCCGATGAACGAGCAGCCCCAGGCGCCGGACCCGTGGAAGAGCTTCCGCGGCGTGATGGCCGGCACGCTGATTCTCGAGGCGATCGTGGTGCTGCTGGCCCTTCCGGTGGTGGCCACCGTCGGCGGTGGGCTGACCGGATTGTCCATGGCCTATCTGATCGGATTCGCGGTCCTGCTCGTGTTGATGGCCGGCGTCCAGGGCCGGCCCTGGGCCATCTGGGCGAACCTGGGGGTGCAGGTGATTCTCGTTGCCGGCTGGTTCATCTATCCCGGGATCGGCGTCGTCGGTCTGTTGTTCGCTGTGGTCTGGCTGCTGATCGTCTACCTGCGCGCCGAGGTGCTGCGTCGTCAGCAGCGTGGGTTGTTGCCGGGGCAACAGACCGAGCGTTGATTCAGGTGATCTTCAGGGTCACCGCCTGGATCGGATCCCATCCGAAGATGCTGCTCGGCCCGGTCAGGAACACCACGTGGTCGCCGTCGGCGCTCACCACCACCCCTCCAATGGACCCCCTGGTGATGGTGTTGCCGAGCTGACGGCCGTCGGCAGTGCTGAGCACCGCCAGTTTCGTGCCCGTCGAGGTGACCACGATGCTGCCGTCGCCGCTGACCTGGCTTCCGCTGCGGACCTCATCGAAGAGGGTGAGCGTCGTACCCAGCTGGAGCCCGGTGGCCGGGTTGATGATGGCGACCTCAGTGGTGGATATGCGCTCACCGTTGACATATACGGAGCCCAGCGCCGTGACGACGGCACGGTTCGTGTCGGCATCGAAGCTCACCCCGCCGTCTGGGAAACCGTCCAGCGTTGTGGTCGAACCGATCTGCACTCCGGCAGCGGTGTCGATGACGGTCAGCCGGGAGAGGTAACCGAGGTACGGGCCGTCGGCGTAGGCGTTCGTGATCAACATGACGCGGCTTCCATCGTCGCTCACCTCGAACCCACCGTACGACCAGCCACTCAGGGCGAGGGTATCGCCGATCTGGACTCCGGAAGCCGTGTCGATGACCTGCGCCTCGATGCTCAGGTACGGCGTCGACTCATTGAGGCCCCTGATGATGACGGCACGACTCCCGTCGTCGCCCAACGGTCCGGTGAAGTAGGGATAGTCCCACGAACCCGAACGCACCGTCGTGGTGCCGATCTGGTTACCGGTGGTGGTGTTCAGCGATGCGAATCGCGTTGTCGTGACACCCGTTTGCTCGTCGGTTGCGACGGCCCGCAGGACGGCACGGGAGCCGTCGCGGCTGACGTCGACCGAGCCCTCGCCGGGCAGCGCGAGTGTCTGGCCCACCTGCTGGCCAGTGGCGGTGTCGAACACTGCCGCCTGCACGAGGCCACCGGTGGTGGACGTCACCAGCGACAGTGTGCCGGATGCGCCGCCAATGGTTGCGTTGCCGACCGATTGAATCCCGGCGCCGGTGGCCCGGGCACCGGTGTTGAGGTCGACCATCGTCGTCTGGAGCGTTGTGACGTGGTTGATGTCGGTGACCGATGTGGTGATGACCACTCGGGTGCCGTCGGCGCTGTACTGCGGATCGCTGTAGCCCGTACGGCCCGGCAACGTCAGCGTGGTGCCGATCTGCTTGCCGGTGCTGACGTTGATCACCGTTACCTGCGCGGTCGCGCCGATCAGCGTCCCGTACTGCGAGTCGGTGATAACCACGGCCCGGGTGCCGTCCGGGCTCATTGTCGCCGTGCGGGGCTGGAGGACGGAGCCGGGCAGTGTGACGGCGCCGATGATGGAGGCCGTTGTCGGTCCGACGGTCGGCAGGATCGGCAGGCTGACGGTGACCGGGACCGAGGTTCGGTTGTCCGTCACAGTGATGGTGACCTTCGTGGTCGTGGGACCTCCGCTCGCGGCCGCGTCGCGGGCAGCCTGATTGGGGAATAGATAGAAGCTGCGCGTATCGCCGACCCAGCTGTCAGAGCCGAAACTTCCGATCGACGGGTCGCTCGAGACCCAACTCCAACTCAGCGGGTCGCCGTCGGGGTCGCTAGCGGTGACTCTCACCGAGACCCTCCCGTCGTCGGGGTCGGGGGTTCCGACGACGGGGGGGCTCACGACGGGCGCGGTGTTGCCGCGAGTGAGGCCCAGCACGCGCACGATGTTGTCGTTGGTGTCGGCGACGTAGACGGTGCCGTTGGGCCCGACGGTCAGAGCGTGGCCACCGGTCGTGTCGGTGTCGATCACGCCCGTACCGATCACGGTGTTGGTGGCAGTGTCGATGACCGAGACGGTGTCGTTGCCGTTGGCGACGAATGCGCGTCCGGTCGCGGGGTCGAGTGCGATCGAGGTGGGTGCGGTTCCCACCGGGATGGTGCTGGCGCCAACGGTATTGGTGATGGTGTCGATTACCGACACCGTGTTCGCGCCGGTGTTGACGACATAGAGCCGGCCGTTCGTCCCGAGTGTCATGGCGGACGGTTGTTTGCCGACCGCCAGGGTCTTGGTGACACGGTAGGTGGTGGTGTCGATCACCGACACGGTGTTGCTGTCGCGGTTGGCGACGTAGAGCTGGCTCCCAGTGAGCGTCAGCGCGCTGGGTGAATATCCGACCGCGACGTCGTTGGAGAACCAGTTGTTGGGCTGGGTGTCGATGCGCTTGAAGTTGGTGGTGTCGATCACCGACACCGACGCCCCGCCCCGGTTCGCGACATAGAGCCGGCCGTCGGCGCCGAGAGTCATTGCGCTGGGGTTGGATCCGACGGCGATGTCGTTGGAGAACCAGTTGCCGGGGTCGGCGTCGATGGGCTTGTAGGTGGTGGTGTCGATCACCGACACGGTGAGCCAGCCCGTGTTGGCGATGTAGAGCTTCTTGCCGTCGGGGCTGAGCAGCAGGGCGCCGGGCCAGGGCCCCGCCTGAATGTCGTTGGAGAACCAGTTGTTCGGTTGGGCATCGATCTGCTTCCCGGTCGCGGTGTCGATCACCGAGACCGTCCAGTTGGCCGTGTTGGCCACGAACATCCGCCCGTCGGTGGTGACGGCCATGGCCGATGGTGCGGGCCCCGTCGTCAACGAAGCGCTCGTCGAATACTGCAGCGGCGAGACATACACGGACACAGCCGCATTGGTGGTCTGCTGGCCGTCGCTAACGGCGACGGTGAACGAGTCGGTGTCCGGCGTGGCCGTGAGCCCGGCAGCCATCCGCGCGGTCTCGCTCGGCGTGTAGGTGTAGGCGCCGGTGGTCGGATTCAGCGCCACGGTGCCCTTCGCGGGTCCGGTCACCACGGCGTAGATCAGTGGGTTGTTCTCCGGATCGGTGGCGGTTACGGTGCCGGCCACCACACCCGTCACCGAGTTCGGCACCCCGATGGGCTGGGGTGGCACGGTCGGTGCCGAGTTGGGCAGGGCCAGTGCGGATGCCTCGAATGTCATTGCCTGCGCGATGCTTTCGTTGCTGAGTGTAGCGACGGCCGGGGAGCTCGAGGGCGCCCCGGCCGTCGGATCCCCCGACGTGCGCAGGCGCGTGCCGACAGCCAGCAGCGCCAGTTCCACGGGCGAGTCGACCGGTGTGGCCGGGTCATCGGACGTCAGTGGCCCCAGTGTTGCGGCGACCAGCACGGTGACCACCGCCTCGCCGACGGTGGTATCCGGGACGGACTCGTCATCCTGCGGCGTCGAGATCTGCTGTAGGGCAACAGCATCAGCGGTGGCTGCCCGCACGGCGGCACGGTCCGCGGCCGGCGGGCTCTGCACTGCATCAGTGAGTCGGGACTGCGCTGGTGCAGCGACCTCACGCCAGGTGGCCTCGGGTCGTTCGTCGATCTCCTGACGGCGATACGTGGGGCTCGGCTCACGCGTGTGTTGACCCGAGCCGGTGTCGGGCCGGGTGTCGTCGGAATCCACCTCGGTCGTCGCATCGCTGATATCGCGCGCGGCTCGGTCGGGCTTCGTCGAGAGCCGCCGCGAACTGTGCCGCCCGGAATCATCCACGGGCTCGGGATCGCCCGAGTCCGGTACGGCCGTCTCCGGATCCGCGTTGTCCGATTCTCCGGTGGGTGCGGTGGTGTCGTCCTTCTCGGATGCGGAACTCTCCGGCGTCGACGGTGTGTTGGCACGTGGCGCTGGGCCCGCGGCGGGCGACGAAGCCGCGCTCGCATCGGCGTCGGTGGAACCGCCGTCCTCGGCCCACGCCACCCATTGCCCGCTCGCCAGCGCAACGCCGACCCCCAGCGCCATCGCCAGTCCGCCGACACGACCGATGAAACGTCCACCATTCACGAGAGCCTCCCCAAGTCGGTCGTCAACGCCTGGACCTCATCGTGGGTGTCGAATCCGGAGACCGGTTCAGTAGTGCGCTACTGCACTTTGGGCTGCACCGGCCGGTGCTACTTGGTCGCGCCCGGTCGCGCGGGACCGGTACGCTGTCGCCGTGACCGAGCGGACTCTTGCCCTGATCAAGCCCGACGGCGTCGAGCGCCGGCTGGTCGGGGAGATCATCAGCCGGATCGAGCGCAAGGGCCTCACGGTCGCCGCGCTGGAGCTGAAGAACGTCAGCGACGAACTGGCCCGGGCGCACTACGCCGAACACGAGGGCAAACCGTTCTTCGGATCGCTGCTGGAGTTCATCACCGGCGGCCCGGTGGTGGCGCTGGTCCTCGAGGGCCCCCGGGCCATCGCGGCGTTCCGGCAACTCGCCGGTGGTACCGACCCGGTGGAGAAGGCCGTCCCGGGGTCCATCCGTGGCGACTTCGGCCTGGAGACTCAGTTCAACCTGGTACACGGCTCGGATTCACCGGAATCGGCCGCCCGCGAGATCGGCCTCTGGTTCCCGAACTTCGCCTGATCGCTCCGGCAAATCGTCAGCCTGGTCTTCAGACCGTCGGGGATGTGGGATACTGGCCCCGGGTGTACGTCGTCACACGGGCGTCGTAACCCCGGATGAAAACTCTGACGAGCGCGACCACCGCTTCCTGCGATGCGGCGCCGACCGTCGAAGTGATCATTCAACCCAGGCACCGGGTGTAGTTCCTCGGAGAACTCCGAGAGCAGCCCGGGGCGAGACCATACAAGCCCGGCGAGCCCCGTCGGGTGAATAGCGGAAGCCCTTGCGCGGCCGCGTCCGAATCGGACGCGCCCGAGGGCTCGAGGAGACTACGTGGCCGACGATGCCTCAATCCAAGATCACACCGAACACCTCGCCGAATCGGGGGAACTGACCCCGCCCGGCGCGGATGCCGACCTGCCCGAACGCCTGCGGGTGCATTCGCTGGCCCGGGTGCTCGGAACCACCAGCCGCAAGGTGCTCGACGCGTTGAGCGAGCTGGACGGCCGCACCCGCAGCGCGCACTCCAGCGTCGACCGCACCGATGCCGTTCGGGTCCGCGACGTGCTGGCGCAATCCGCCGACTCACAGCCCAGCGGTGCCGCCGACGAAGCGGCGGTCGCCGACGCCGAGCCGGAATCCCGGTTGCTGCTCGAGACCCCCGAACCGGACGCGCCGCAGTCCGGCCCGGCCGCCGACTATCTGCCCCTGTTCGTCGCACCCGTGCCGGTGTCCGCACCGCCGGCCGGCCCGTTGGCCGACTCGGGGTCCGGTGACGATTCCGAACCCGGCGACGACACGGACTCGGCGGACGACGAGGACCAGGACGACCAGGACGACCAGTCCGAGAAGCCGGCCAACCGGCGGCGCCGTCGCGGCCGTCGTGGCCGGGGCCGCGGCAAGGGCGGGGACGGAACCGGCGATGGCGACGCCGAAGGCGATGGCGACGACCAGGGCGACGCGACGGCCGACGAGGCCGACTCCGACGGTGACGGCGGCGGGGACGACGACGAGGGCGACGACGACGCCGCGGGCGGGGACGGGTCGAGCCGGCGCCGCCGGCGCCGCCGGCGCCGCAAGTCCGGATCTGGTGAAGACGGTGATTCCGGATCACCCGACGACCCGCCCAACACAGTGGTGCACGAACGCGCTCCGCGCGCGAAATCGGGCAAGGGCGGCAAGGGTGACACCGACGAGATCCAGGGCATCAGCGGCTCGACGCGGCTCGAGGCCAAGAGGCAGCGCCGCCGCGACGGCCGCGACGCCGGCCGGCGACGTCCGCCCATCCTGAGCGAGGCCGAGTTCCTGGCCCGTCGCGAGGCCGTCGAACGCACCATGATCGTCCGCGACAAGGTCCGCACCGAACCCCCGCACGAGGGGGCCCGCTACACGCAGATCGCCGTGCTCGAGGACGGCGTCGTGGTCGAGCACTTCGTGACCTCGGCGGCCTCGGCATCCCTGGTGGGCAACATCTACCTCGGCATCGTGCAGAACGTCCTGCCGTCCATGGAGGCGGCGTTCGTCGACATCGGCCGCGGCCGCAACGGGGTGCTGTACGCCGGTGAGGTCAACTGGGAGGCCGCCGGGCTCGGCGGCGCCCAACGCAAGATCGAGCAGGCCCTCAAGCCCGGCGATTACGTCGTCGTCCAGGTCAGCAAGGATCCGGTCGGGCACAAGGGCGCCCGGCTGACCACCCAGGTTTCCCTGGCCGGCCGGTACCTGGTGTACGTCCCGGGGGCGTCGTCGACGGGTATCAGCCGCAAGCTGCCCGACACCGAACGCCAGCGGCTCAAGGAGATCCTGCGCGAGGTCGTCCCGGCCGACGCCGGTGTCATCATCCGCACCGCGTCGGAGGGCGTGAAGGAAGAGGACATCCGCGGCGATGTGTCGCGGCTGCAGGAACGCTGGACCGAGATCGACGCCAAGGCCAAGGAGATCACCGAGAAGAAGGCCGGCGCCGCCGTTGCCCTCTACGAGGAACCCGACGTCCTGGTCAAGGTCATCCGCGACCTGTTCAACGAGGACTTCTCCAGCCTGATCGTGTCCGGCGACAACGCCTGGGACACCATCAATGAATACGTGAGTTCGGTTGCGCCAGAACTGGTCTCGAAGCTCACCAAGTACGAGCCGGTGTCGTCGGAGGGGGTGCCGGGTCCGGATGTGTTCGCGGTGCACCGCATCGACGAACAGTTGTCCAAGGCCATGGACCGCAAGGTGTGGCTGCCCTCGGGCGGCACCCTGGTGATCGACCGGACCGAGGCGATGACCGTCGTCGACGTCAACACCGGCAAGTTCACCGGCGCCGGCGGAAACCTCGAGCAGACCGTCACCAAGAACAACATCGAGGCCGCGGAGGAGATCGTGCGCCAGCTGCGGCTGCGCGACATCGGCGGCATCGTGGTCATCGACTTCATCGACATGGTGCTGGAATCGAACCGCGATCTGGTGCTGCGCCGGCTGACCGAGGCACTGGCCCGGGACCGCACCCGCCACCAGGTGTCGGAGGTGACCTCGCTGGGTCTGGTCCAGCTGACCCGCAAGCGGCTGGGCACCGGTCTGGTGGAAGCGTTCTCGACCACCTGCACGCACTGCGCGGGCCGGGGCATCGTCCTGCACGCCGATCCCGTGGACAACGCGGCCGGGGCGGGCGGCTCACCGTCGAACCGCAAGTCCGAGCCGGGCGGTGGCAGCACCGGCCGCCGGGGCAAGCGCGGCGGCAAGAAGGCCCGTGCCGACGAGCCGGCCCCCGCGGTGGCCAAGGTTCCCCCGCACACCGTCGGCGACCACCCGATGTTCAAGGCGATGGCCGCGGCCAACGGTAAGCACGACGACGAGCACGGCGAGCCCGACATCGCGGACGTCGAGGACGTCGAGGAGATCGCCGCCGAGGTGCCCGCGGACGACGTCGATGACACCATCGATGAGCCGGCCGACGAGGCTGCTGCGACTGACGAGGCCGATGACGTCGACGATTCGGAACTGGATCTGGACGAGGACGACGAGGACTCCGACGACGATCTCGACGACATCGACCTCGACGATTCCGACGAGGACACCGACGAGGACTCCGACGACGAGGACACCGACGAGGACTCCGACGACGAGGACTCCGACGACGAGGACGACGAGGATTCCGACGAGGACTCCGAGGATTCCGAGGACGAGGATTCTGACGACGAGGACGACGAGGACGTGGGAGCCGAACCCGTCGTGTCGGCCGGTCGGCCCCGGCGGCGTCGCGCGGCCGCCCGACCTGCGGGTCCGCCCCGCTGAGGCGTCCAGCCGCGCGGTTTGACCCGATACCCGCTGGTCACGTAACCTTGAGCAGTTGTCGCCAGGGGAGCACCCGGCGACGCGGGGCTTCATCGCCCGCACCCCAGACCCGTGCACGCAGCCTTCGGGTGGCGCGCGCCCGCTAGACGAGACGAAGCAGAAGGACCAAGGACGATGGCTGGCGATTCCAGATACGCAATCGTGAAGACCGGCGGCAAGCAGTACAAGGTGGCCGCCGGCGACGTGGTGAAGGTCGAGAAGCTCGACGCCGAGCCCGGCGCCAAGGTCGAGCTGCCCGTCGCCCTGGTCGTCGACGGCGCGAAGGTCACCACCGACGCCAAGGACCTGGCCAAGGTCGCCGTCACCGGTGAGGTGCTCGAGCACACCAAGGGCCCCAAGATCCGCATCCACAAGTTCAAGAACAAGACCGGCTATCACAAGCGCCAGGGCCACCGTCAGCAGCTGACGGTGCTCAAGGTCACCGGAATCAAGTAGTCGCAGGAGCGAAGAGACATGGCACATAAGAAGGGCGCTTCCAGCTCACGCAACGGTCGCGACTCCGCCGCCCAGCGGCTCGGCGTCAAGCGTTTCGGCGGCCAGGTCGTCAAGGCCGGCGAGATCTTGGTGCGGCAGCGCGGCACTCACTTCCATCCCGGCGTGAACGTCGGCCGTGGCGGCGACGACACCCTATTCGCCACGGCGGCCGGTGCCGTCGAGTTCGGCGTGAAGCGCGGCCGCAAGGTTGTCAACATCGTCCCGCCGGTAGCTGCGGAGGCCTAATCTCTCCCGTCGAGATCGACGTTATGGCGGCCCGCACTCGCGATTAGTCGCCCAAACGTACGTTTCGGCGAGGAAAGGTGGTTCCTGATGGCGCCCCGCTTCGTCGACCGCGTCGTGATCCACGCGCGGGCCGGCTCCGGCGGCCACGGCTGCGCCTCGGTCCACCGCGAGAAGTTCAAACCGCTCGGCGGCCCCGATGGGGGCAACGGCGGGCGGGGCGGCAGCGTCGTCCTGGTGGTGGACCCGCAGGTGCACACCCTGCTGGACTTCCATTTCCACCCCCACGTCAACGCCCCCAACGGCAAGCAGGGCGCCGGCAGTAACCGTGACGGCGCGGCCGGTACCGATCTCGAACTCAAGGTTCCCGACGGCACCGTCGTCCTCGACGCGAATGGCCGCCTGCTGGCCGATCTGGTGGGGGAGGGCACCCGTTTCGAAGCCGCCGCCGGCGGCCGCGGTGGCCTGGGCAATGCGGCGCTGGCGTCGCGGGCCCGCAAGGCGCCCGGTTTCGCGCTGCTCGGCGAGAAGGGTGAGGAACGCGAACTCACCCTCGAACTCAAGACGGTCGCCGACGTCGGTCTGGTCGGTTTCCCGTCGGCGGGCAAGTCGTCGCTGGTGTCGGCCATCTCGGCGGCCAAGCCGAAGGTGGCCGACTACCCGTTCACCACGCTGGTGCCCAACCTCGGCGTGGTGTCGGCCGGGGATCACACCTTCACGGTCGCCGACGTACCGGGTCTGATCCCGGGAGCATCCGAGGGCCGGGGGCTGGGTCTGGACTTCCTGCGCCACATCGAGCGCTGCGCGGTGCTGGTGCACGTGGTGGATTGCGCGACGCTGGAACCCGGCCGCGACCCGATCTCCGACATCGACGCCCTGGAAGCCGAACTGGCGGCCTACCAGCCGACGCTGCAGGGCGATTCGACGCTGGGCGACCTCGCGGATCGGCCGCGTGCGGTGGTGCTCAACAAGATCGACATCCCCGACGGCAAGGAATTGGCCGACTTCGTCCGCGCCGACATCGAGGCGCGCGGCTGGCCCGTCTTCGAGGTATCCACGGTGAGCCGGGAAGGCTTGCGGCCATTGACCTTTGCGCTGTGGGACATGGTTTCGGCGCACCGCGCCGCGCAGCCGGCGGTGGCGCCGCGCCGTCCCGTCATCCGGCCCATCCCGGTCGACGAGACCAGTTTCTCGGTCGAGTCCGACGGCCGTGGCGGCTTCGTGGTGCGCGGCGCCCGGCCCGAGCGTTGGATCGCGCAGACCAATTTCGACAACGACGAGGCCGTCGGTTACCTGGGCGACCGACTGGCACGCCTCGGTGTCGAGGATCAACTGCTCAAACTCGGTGCCAAACCGGGCTGCGCGGTCACCATCGGCGATATGACGTTCGACTGGGAGCCGCAGACCCCCGCCGGCGTGGACGTCACGATGACCGGCCGTGGCACGGACATCCGCCTGGAGCGCAACGACCGGGTGGGTGCGGCCGAACGCAAGGTGGCGCGCAAACAGCGCCGCGAGAGCGACCCGCAGGAGTGAGCGACTCGACGAGCGCCCGAGGTACGAGGGCGCGAGGAGGAGCGAACCCGTCGGGCGGCGGCAGCGACTCGACGAGCGCCGGAGCGAGTAGCAGCGCGCACCGCGACGCCATCCGTTCGGCGCGCTCGGTCGTCGTCAAGATCGGCACCACCGCGCTGACCACCCGCGAGGGACGGTTCGACGCCAATCGGCTGCAGTATCTGGTTGACGCCATCGAGGCTCGGATGAAGGGCGGCTCCGATGTCGTCATCGTCTCCTCGGGTGCCATCGCGGCGGGTATAGAACCGCTCGGACTGGCCAGGCGCCCAACGGATCTGGCGACCAAGCAGGCCGCGGCCAGCGTCGGGCAGGTGGCCCTGGTGAACGCCTGGAGTGCGGCCTTCGGCCATTACGGCCGCACCGTCGGGCAGGTGCTGCTGACGGCGCACGACATCTCGATGCGGGTCCAGCACACCAACGCCCAGCGCACCCTCGACCGGCTCCGCGCGCTGCACGCGGTGGCCATCGTCAACGAGAACGACACCGTGGCCACCAACGAGATCCGGTTCGGCGACAACGACCGGCTCTCGGCGCTGGTGGCGCAGTTGGTCGGCGCCGACGCGCTGATCCTGCTGTCCGACATCGACGGGCTCTACGACGGCGACCCCCGTAAGGCGTCCCCGGACAGCCCCGCCCGATTCATCCCGGAGGTCGCCGCACCCGAGGATCTGACCGGCGTGACCGCGGGTGCCGGCAGCAACCTGGGCACGGGCGGGATGGCCTCGAAACTGTCGTCGGCCTTGCTGGCCGCCGACGCCGGGGTGCCCGTCCTGCTGGCGGCCGCCGCTGATGCCGCCGCCGCCCTGGGCGATGCGTCCGTCGGCACGGTGTTCGCGCCGCGCGCGGAGCGGATGTCCGCCCGCCGGTTCTGGGTGCGGCACGCGGCCGAAGCGGCGGGCGCGCTGACACTCGATGCGGGGGCGGTGCGAGCGGTTGCGAAGCAGCGGCGCTCCTTGCTGCCGGCGGGGATCACCGCGCTGTCCGGCCGGTTCCACGGCGGTGACGTCGTCGAGCTGCGGGGCCCCGACGGTGCCATGGTGGGCCGCGGCGTGGTCGCCTATGACGCGGGCGAACTGGCGACGATGATCGGCCGGTCGACATCGGAATTGCCGCCCGAACTGCGTCGTCCCGCGGTCCACGCCGACGACCTGGTGGCCGTTTAGACGACGAGAGCGCACGGGGTTCGGTCACCCGTGCGCTCTCCGGTGTCGCCGCGTCAGCCGGCGTGGAAGTAGTGCTTGTTGTGGTGGTTCGGGAACTGCCGGGCGCCGGGGGTGTTGGGGTTCCAGTGCTGCGTCTGGTCGGCGTGGGTGCTGCTGACCGAGGGGCCGTCGTTGACCGTGGAGGTGGCGGCGTGGCCGGCGGTGGCGGTGCCCAGGGCGATGATGGCCGGGGCGATGGCCAGGGTGGCTCCGGCGGCGATCCGGCGGGCGATGGTGTTCATGTGAATCTCCTTGGCTGAGTGGGCTTCTGGTCTGTCGGGCCGGTGTTCTTCGGCGATGACCCAACAATGCCGCGGCACAGGGAGGATCGGGATCGGGTGACCGGTGGATGCGCAGGGGGATTCGGCTGTCCCCCGATCGGTGGACGGATTTCGGTGCAGGAGCCGTCGCTGGGCGACGGTCAGCGCACCGAAATCGCTCGGATCAGACGAGTTCGTCGCGCAACAGGGCGAGCATCTCCGAGCAGCCGGCGTCGACCTTGACGGTGGCCAGCGGGTCGCCCCGGGTCGCCCCGCGGTTCACGATCGCCACCGGCTTGGCCCGCGCGACGGCATGGCGGACGAACCGGTAGCCGGAGAACACCGTCAGCGACGAGCCCGCCACCAGCAGTGCATCGGACTCATCTACCAGCGAATAGGCTTGTTCGACAACGTCTTTGGCGACGCTATCGCCGAAGAAGACGATGTCGGGTTTCAGCATCCCGCCGCAGCGCGGACAGTCCAGGTAGCGAAACGTGTCGGTGTCGGCCACCGTGGCGTCGGCGTCGGGCGCCACCCGGATCAAGGGGTCCTCGCCGCCCCGTTCGGCGCGCTCGAGGAACCCCGGGTTCAGGGTCTCAAGTTCGTCGGCCAGCGCCGCTCGGCCCAGGGTGTACCCGCAGGCCAGGCACACCACCCGGGCATAGGTGCCGTGCAGGTTCAGCACCCGCCGGCTGCCGGCCCTGGTGTGCAGTAGGTCGACGTTCTGGGTGATCACCCTGGTAAGGGCACCGCCGTGTTCCAGATCGGCCAGGGCGCGGTGCCCGGCATTCGGCTCGCAGGCCGCCATGTGCCGCCACCCGACGTGATTGCGGGCCCAGTAGCGTCGCCGGAACGCCGGATCGCCGGTGAACTGACCGATGGTCATCGGATTGCTCGGCGGCGAGTCCGGACCCCGGTAATCGGGGATCCCGGAATCGGTCGACAGTCCGGCCCCGGTGAGCACGGCGAGCCGCCGGCCGATCAGTGCGGAGACCAATTCGGGGGCCTCGGCGCACGGTGCGGGGCGGTTCACGGTTGCCAGGGTAGGCCCGGCCGGCGACCCCCGGGTGCGACAATGGGACGGTGAGCTGCCCCGACAGGTTCCACTCGGCCTACCGGCACGGTTTCGTCCGGGTGGCCGCGTGCACGCTGCACACCACCATCGCCGACCCCGCCGCCAACGCCGCGGCGGTGCTGGCCACGGCACGCGAATGCCACGACGACGCCGTGGCGCTGGCGGTGTTCCCCGAGCTGACGTTGTCCGGCTACTCGATCGACGACATCCTCCAGCAGGAAGCCCTGCTCGAGGCCGTGCAGGACGCGCTGGCGACCATCGTGGCGGCCTCCGCCGAGCTGCTGCCGGTGCTGGTGGTCGGGGCGCCGCTGCGGCACCGCAACCGGCTCTACAACACCGCCGTGGTCATCCATCGCGGCACGGTGCTCGGCGTCGTGCCCAAGTCGTACCTGCCGACCTACCGGGAGTTCTACGAGCGCCGGCAGATGGCCCCCGGCGACGACGTGCGTGGCGAGATCACCGTCTGCGGTGCATCGGTGCCCTTCGGCCCGGACCTGCTGTTCGGGGCCGCCGATGTGCCGGGCTTCGTGCTGCACGTCGAGATCTGCGAGGACATGTGGGTGCCGGTCCCCCCCAGTGCGGGGGCCGCGCTGGCCGGCGCGACGGTGCTGGCGAACCTGTCCGGCAGCCCGATCACGGTGGGGCGCGCCGAGGACCGCAAGCTGCTCGCCCGCTCGGCCTCGGCGCGGTGCCTGGCGGCCTACGTGTACGCCGCCGCCGGCGAGGGCGAGTCCAGCACCGACCTGGCCTGGGACGGTCAGACGATGATCTACGAGAACGGTGCGCTGCTGGCCGAATCCGAGCGTTTCCCCAAGGGTGCCCGGCGCAGCGTCGCCGACGTCGACGTCGAGCTGCTGCAGGCCGAGCGGCTCCGGATGGGTACCTTCGACGACAATCGGCGCACCCTGGGGATCGACGACCCGGACGTGCGTCGCGTGGACTTCGTGCTGGACCCGCCCGATAAGGACATCGGCCTGCGGCGCAACGTCGAGAGATTCCCGTTCGTGCCGTCGGATCCCGCACGGCTGCAACAGGATTGCTACGAGGCCTACAGCATTCAGGTCTCCGGGCTGGAGCAGCGGCTGCGGGCACTGAGATATCCCAAGGTGGTGATCGGCGTCTCCGGCGGTCTGGACTCCACCCACGCGCTGATCGTGGCGGCCCGCGCGATGGACCGTGAAAACCGCCCTCGCACAGACATTCTCGCGTTCACCATGCCCGGTTTTGCCACCGGTGAACGGACCAAGGGCAACGCCATCGCGCTGTGCAAGGCGCTCGGGGTGACCTTCGCCGAACTCGATATCCGGGACACCGCCCGGGTGATGCTGGCCGAGATGGACCATCCGTTCGCTCGCGGGGAGAAGGTGTACGACGTCACCTTCGAGAACGTGCAGGCCGGGTTGCGCACCGATTATCTGTTCCGGCTGGCCAACCAGCGCGGCGGCATCGTGCTGGGCACCGGTGACCTGTCCGAACTGGCGCTGGGCTGGTCCACCTACGGGGTGGGCGACCAGATGTCGCACTACAACGTCAACGGCGGGGTGCCCAAGACCCTCATCCAGCACCTGATCCGGTGGGTCATCTCCTCGGGTCAGTTCGAGCCGGCGGTCGGGGAGGTGCTGCAGTCGGTGCTCGACACCGAGATCACGCCCGAACTGGTGCCCGCCGATGCCGGCGAGCAGGTGCAGAGTAGTCAGGCGAAGGTGGGACCCTATGCGCTGCAGGACTTTTCGCTGTACCAGGTGCTGCGTCACGGATTCCGGCCGTCGAAGATCGCGTTCCTGGCGTGGCACGCCTGGCGTGATACGGAGCAGGGGCACTGGCCGCTGGGCTACCCGCTCGACGAGCGGCCGTCCTACTCGCTGGGGGAGATCCGGCACTGGCTGACGGTGTTCGTGCAGCGGTTCTACTCCTTCGCCCAGTTCAAGCGCTCGGCCCTGCCGAACGGGCCCAAGGTGTCCGCCGGTGGGGCGCTGTCGCCACGCGGGGACTGGCGGGCGCCCTCGGACATGTCGGCGCGGATCTGGCTCGACGAGATCGACCGCAACGTGCCGCCTGAGTAACCACGCCGAAACGTACGTTCGGGCGGGAAAACGCGAGAAGGAACGTGCAGAACGTCGATCTCGGGTGCGTCCGATGGGCCGGACCGAATCCGACCCGACCGTGGATTTGGCTCGAACCCAAGGTGATCATGATCAACCGGGCGTAGTGTCCGCCGGGATACCGGGGACGGAAGTCGGGAGAACACCGGTGGGTGCTGCGGGCTATGTGGGTCGGGTCGGTGGATTGGCGTTGGCGCTGGGCATCGGCGGTGCGGTCTTCGTCGGTGCCGGCGTGGCGTACGCGGCGACGGACGGTGACTCGGCGGCCGCTTCCGACTCCTCCTCGACGACGCATTCAACCTCGCCCTCGGCGGACTCGAAAAACCAGGCACCGCAGGATGATTCGAATGCCAGCCAGGAGGCGGATGACCGGGCCGTCGTCACCGGAGGCTCGGACAAGGGCGGCGACGATTCCGCCGAGGCGGACCGGGACGCCGAGAAGGCCTCTCAGGAGGCTGTCGACCAGTCCGCAGAAGCAGCCGACCCCGAGGACAGCCCGGAATCCGAGCCCGTTGAGAAACCGGAGAAGGCCGCGCCGGAACCACGGTCGCCGGCACCGCGGGAGGCCGCGGTCGAACTGACGGCCACCCCGTCGACCACCGATACCGCCACCGGCGATCCGGCCACGCCGGTGCCGGTCGACCCGCCGGCGACGCTGGCGCTGGCTGCGGTGGCCCGACGCGAGGTCGCCGAAGCCACCGCCCCGATCAGCTATGCGCCGACGGTCGGCGTGTCCAAGGGCGTCATCACCGGCACCAACGACGCCCCGGTCACGTCCATCAGCGGCACCGAACTCACCTACAACGTCGTCGGCAAGACCCTCACCGGCGGCAAGGTGTACCTCGACGCGACCACCGGCGACTTCTCCTACCTGCCGAACTCCACCCAGATGGTGCCCGGCGGCCACGACCGGATCAACGTTCTGGTTGCCGAGGACACCGCGTTCAACCAGATGCTGGAGTCGGCGATACCGCTCGGCAAGTACCTCGTGCCGGCGGTCCTGGTGACCCTGCACCAGATCCCGATCCTCAACGTGATCCTCTCGCCGCTGATCGGCCGCTCCGTTGTGGTTCCCGTGAACATCGACGTCGGCTCGTTCGTCGGTGCCGATAAGGATCCCATCGCGTTCACCACCATGATGAAGTCCTTCGACGGCACCATGATCAGCGTCAACTACTTCCCGGCGCTCGATCTGACGGCGGGTCGGACGGCACCGACGATCCTCAACGGCCCGAGCCTGGCCACCGCCGGCTACATCGACCCCAACCAGCAGAGCACCTTGCTGGGTGCGGTGCCGGGCCTGGCGCTGCTGCGGGATGGCTACAACGTGGTGACCTGGGATCCACGCGGTGAGTTCGATTCCGGCGGGCTGATGCACCTGGATTCGCCCCTGTTCGAGGGCAAGGACGTGTCGTCGATCATCACCTGGCTCACCACCCAGCCGGGGACGAAGTTCGACCCGAACAGCACAACGGATCCGCTGATCGGCATGGTCGGCGGTTCCTACGGCGGCGGCATCCAGCTGTCGACCGCGGGCATCGATCACCGCGTCGACGCCATCGTGCCGGTGATCGCCTGGAACTCACTGGATTCCGCGCTCTACCCCAATCACGGCTTCAAGACCACCTGGGCCGAGATCCTGCTGTTGTCGTTGACATTGCGCGGCGCGCGGGTCGATCCCCAGGTGTACCTGGGTATCCTCACCGGGGCGCTGCTCGGTTTCGTCTTCCCCGCCCAACAGGATTTCCTGAAGGAGAACAGCCCGGGCACCGTGGTCGGCGACAGCACGACGCCGACGCTGTTCATCCAGGGCACCGTCGACAACCTGTTCCCCCTGTCGGAGTCGCTGGCCAATGCCGGGGCGATGGACCCGCAGGTCCCGGTGCGAATGATCTGGTACTGCGGCGGCCACGGCTCCTGCCTGACCATGAGTACCCAACAGCAGGACACCCAGGCGAAGTTCCTGCGCGACCAGACGATGGCCTGGCTGGACACCTACGTCGCGCACAAGGGCGACACCACCGCCGCAGCCACCGGGCCCAAGTTCACCTGGGTCGACCAGGACAACAGCTGGTTCACCTCCGACAGGCTGCCGAACGACCCGGAGTTCGTCAGCGGCCGGCTGCGGTCGACGGGCACCGGAGGGTTCAGATTCATCGTCCCGGGCCTGGGGGGTTCCGGTCCGCAGACCAAGACCTTCTTCCCGCTGTCCTACACGCTGGGCGCGGACGCCCCCGGCGCCATCGACACCACGGTGTTCAACACCCGCAACGCCACCTATCACCTGGTGGGTTCCCCGACCGTGACGTTCGACTACTCGGGGCTGGGGACGAGTCGCAACGTCTATGCCCAGCTGGTCGACACCGCCACGGGTCTGGTGCTGGGCAACAACGTGACCCCGATCCCGGTGATCCTGGACGGCCGGACCCACCCGGTCACGGTCGACCTGCAGGACATCGCGTACACGATGAAACCCGGTGCATCGCTGCAGCTGCAGATCGTCGACTCCGCCACGGCCTACGAGAATTACATCTCGTACGGCGCCATCCAGATCTCGTCCGTCGAGGTGACCCTGCCGATCGCGGCCCAGGCGAAGCCGTTCACTCCGCCGACGGCCGGGGTGGGGGCGTCGGCGGGCCCGCCGCAGGATCTGGGCGATCTGCTCTGGCCCAGCTACTGACTTCTGGGCGGGGTCAGCGGGATAGGCCGAGCCCGGGCACGAACCGGCCGACTTCCTGGGTGTAGGACCGGTAGGAATCCTGGTGTACCGCAGCCAGATACGGCTCCTCGACCATCCGCACCTGCATCTCGATGGTGGCCAGCAGCAGCACGAATCCGGCCAATGCGACGACGTTGGGCGTGACCAGGGTGATGCCGAGGCCGAAGGTCAACATGGCCGTGAAGATCGGATTCCGGACCCGGCCGAACACCCCGCTGCGCACCAGCTCGGTCCGCTCGGCCGGGTCGACGCCGATCCGCCACGAGTTGCCCATGTCGATCTGTGCGTACACGGTGCCGGCGATTCCCAACAGCGCCAACGCAATTCCGGTGACCTGGATCCACGGCGCGTGCAGCCACGGCACGGGCGCCACTCGGCCCGCCCATTGCAGCGCGGGTGCGGCCACCGCGATCAACAGGGCCAGGACGAACCCGGCGCCGGCGAACCACTCGGCCGAGCCGGGCCGCCCGCTGACGCCCTTGAATCCGGTCGATCCGGTCCGCCGATGCTGGAGCCAACTGCGCCAGCCAAATCCGAGCACTGCGAAGACCGCGAACAGGACGAGGGCGATCAACGGCATGAGTCCTCCTCGCAGCAGTCGTGCGTCTGCGTCGTTGGCGCACAGCACGTATCACCCTGCCAGGCCTGCACGCCCTCGTATGCCGCCAATGCCGCCACGAACAGTGCGGCCAGCGGGTCGGCCCACCACCAGTCGGCGAGACTGTTCAGCAGCAGGCCGACGAGCAACACCGCTGACAGGTAGCTGCACAACAGCGTCTGTTTCGAATCAGCAACCGCAGAACGGGATCCGAGTTCGGCGCCGGTGCGCCGCTGCGCGAACGAGAGCATCGGCATGATCAGCAGGCTCGCGGCCGCCAGGCCGATGCCGATCGGCGAGTGCTGGGCTTCGCTGCTGATGCCCAGTAGCGTCAGGCTGGCGTCGAGGCAGACGTAAGCGGCCAGGGCGAAGAATGAAAAAGCAATGAGGCGCAACGCGATTCGCTCGCGAGCTTCGGGGTCGCTGGTGGAGAATTGCCAGGCGACCACGGCGGCCGAGGACACTTCGATCAGCGAATCCAGGCCGAAGCCGAACAGAGCTGCCGAGGACGCCCGGGTGCCTTCGGTCAGCGCGATGACGGCCTCGATGACGTTGTAGGCGATGGTGGCGGCCACCAGCAGCCGGATCCGGTGTTTCAGCAGCTCCCGACGTGATCGAATGGCGGTGTTGCTCACGGGCAGCATCCCGGATCGACGGCGAGCACAAGCCCCAGCAGATCATCGATCGCGTGGCCGATTCGCGGGTCGGAGAGTTCGTAGCGCTGCCGGCGGCCCTCGGGTTCGACCACCACCAGTCCGCAGCCGCGCAGGCAGGCCAGATGGTTCGACAGGATCTGGCGGGACACGCCGATGCGGTCGGCCAAGTCGGCCGGGTAGCCGGGGCCCTGGCGCAGCGCCAGGAGGATCTCGACGCGGGTGGGGTCGGACAATGCGGCCCCGAATCGGGTCAGCCCATCGCGCTGCGTGATCGTCTGCACACTGCCGACAGTACAGCAGAAGATGTATTCAGAAAATGCTGAATCAAAGGCGGCCGTCGCCACGCAGATCGGGATGCACCCAGTCGGGGGAGCGGCGCTCCTTGAACGCGATGAAGCCCTGCCGCGCCTCGTCCCCGCTGTAGCTGGCCTTCATCCCGATCCGGTCGTAGAGACCCAGGTAGGCATCCAGGCTGGCCTTCACCACCCCGCGGGCCCGCGGTGCGGTGCGACAGCACGCGGTCAACACCTCGTGGGCCGCCGGCATCAGATCATCGTGCGGCACCACCCGCGCGACCATGCCCCAGTCGAGGGCCTCCTTCGCCGAGAGCACCCGGCCGGTGAACATCAGGTCCCGGGCCCGCACCGGGCCGATCAACCGGGCGAGCATCTGGCTGTAGTAGGTGTCGGCGATGCCGCGGTAGAGCTCGGGCACCCGGAACGTCGCGCGCTCGCTGACGACGGCCATGTCGCTGCACAGCGCGATCTGCAGCCCACCACCCTGTGCCAGCCCGTTGACCGCGCTGACCACCGGTTTGATCGACTGGCGCAGCTTCTCGAACGGCGTGATGTCCATGTCCATGCCGGTGCCCACCGCACCGAGCCAATTGTCGGAGCCGTCGCCACCACCGAGGTCGCCGCCGGGGGCGAACACGTCACCGGTGCCGGTGATCAACAGGCCGGCCAGGTCGGCGTCGGCGTCCACCAGACCCACCGCATAGCGGATCCCGAAATACATCGCGGGTGTCATCGCATTGCGCGCCGCCGGGCGGTCCAGCGTCACCACACCGAACGGGCCCTGCCGTTCGAATGTCAGGTACGGGGTGCCCAGCCAGTCGCCGTCGGGCGGTCGCGGTGTCATGGGGGCGAACTATACGAGTGCGTCCTCGATCGCCTCGTCCGTCGGGGCGCAGTCTCCGGCGCCCGGAACCAGCGTGGCCAGCGCGCCGGCGGTGACCGCGCGCCGCAGTGCGTGATGAGGGTCGGCGCCCCAGCCCGCCGCCAGCACGCCGGCGAAAACATCACCGGCGCCGGTGGTGTCGACCGCCTCGACCCCGGGGGCGGCAACCGTGAGCTCACCCTCGGGACCCACGCAGCCGGCACCCCGGGGGCCGCGTGTGGTCACCAGGTAGGGCACCGGCCAGCGCCAACCGGCAGCCTCCGTCTCGTTGACGATGACGACGTCGCACACCGCGGCCAACTCGCCGAGATCATCGTCCGTCACCGGCGAGGCGTTCAGCATGACGGTGACACCGCCGGCGCGGGCCTGGCGCGCGGCGGCCAGCGCCGTCGCCGGCGGGATCTCCAGCTGCATCAACAGCACATCGGCGGCCGCGACGATGTCGCGCACCTGGGCCGAGCCCATCGTCAGATGTGCGTTGGCACCCGGCGCCACCACGATCAGGTTCTCCGCCGACCGTCCGACCACCACCGCCGCGGTGCCGCTGGGAACGGGCAGCCGGACCACCGCGCCCACGTCGACACCGTTGCCACTCAGGTGGTCCAGCAGTGCGCGACCGGCCGCATCGTCGCCGACCGCGGCCACCACCGCGACGTCGGCGCCGGCCCGGGCGGCGGCCACCGCCTGATTGCCGCCCTTGCCCCCGGGCTGGTGGTGCAGCGCCGACGCCAGGACGGTCTGGCCGGGTCCCGGCAGCGCGGTCACGTCGAACAGCAGATCCATGTTCAGACTGCCCACCACGACCACCCGAGCCACCTGCCCAGGCTAACCGGCCGGTGTGCTTGTCGCCGGGCCTCGCGCTCGCGGAAGTGCACCGTTCGCCGAACCCGCCGGTGTGGTTGTCGCCGGGCCTCGCGCTCGCGGAACTGCACCGCTCGCCGAACCCGACGGCGAGCCGATAAGCTGCACTAATGAGTCTGCGAGCATCGACGCTTCCGGATACCGATCGGCGGGCCGAGGTGCACGACGCCGCGCGGCGCGCCCGCGCCGCCGCCCGCGAACTGGACACCCTGACCACCACGGTCAAGGACCGCGCGCTGCACACCGCCGCCGACGCCGTCCTCGGCGCGGTCGATGCGATCCTGGCCGCCAACGCCGAGGATCTCGATGCCGCCCGCGCCGCCGGCACCCCGGACGCGATGCTCGACCGGCTGGCGCTCAACCCGCAGCGGGTCGACGGGATCGCCGCCGGGTTGCGGCAGGTGGCCGGGCTGCCGGATCCGATCGGCGAGGTGCTACGCGGCCGGACCCTGCCCAACGGCCTGCAGTTGCGTCAACAGCGCGTCCCACTGGGCGTCGTCGGCATCGTCTACGAGGGCCGGCCCAACGTCACCGTCGACGCCTTCGGGTTGACCCTGAAATCCGGCAACGCCGTGCTGCTGCGCGGCAGCTCCTCGGCGGCCCGCTCCAACGAGGCGCTCGTGTCGACCCTGCGCGGTGCCCTGACCGCCGAGGGCCTGCCGCCGGATGCGGCGCAATTGCTGTCCAGCGCCGACCGCGCCAGTGTCACGCACCTGATCCAGGCCCGCGGTCTGGTCGACGTGGTGATCCCGCGCGGTGGTGCCGGCCTGATCGACGCGGTGGTCCGCGACGCCATGGTGCCGACCATCGAGACCGGGGTCGGGAACTGTCACGTCTACGTCCACGAAGCCGCGGATCTCGATGTGGCAGAACGGATCCTGCTGAACTCCAAGACCCGCAGGCCCAGCGTGTGCAACGCCGCCGAGACGCTGCTGGTCGACCGCGCCGTCGCCGACGTGGCACTGCCGCGGCTGGTGTCCGCACTGCAGCGGGCCGGGGTGACGGTGCACGACAACCCGTCCGAGGACGAGTTGCGCGCCGAATTCCTGTCGATGGACCTGGCGGTGGCGGTGGTCGATGGTCTGGACGCGGCCATCG
This sequence comes from Mycobacterium sp., assembly GCF_046330795.1. GTDB lineage: Bacteria > Actinomycetota > Actinomycetes > Mycobacteriales > Mycobacteriaceae > Mycobacterium. The sequence goes on from NZ_JAXLSA010000006.1 coordinate 48,186, forward strand.
CACACGTCAACGAGTACGGCACCGGTCACACCGAGGCCATCGTCACGCGCGATCTGGCTGCGGCGCAACGGTTCACCGAACGCGTCGATGCCGCCGCGGTGATGGTCAACGCGGCAACCTCTTTCACCGACGGCGAGCAGTTCGGCTTCGGCGCCGAGATCGGCATCTCCACCCAGAAACTGCACGCACGCGGCCCGATGGGTCTGCCGGAACTGACTTCGACCAAGTGGATCGTCTGGGGAGACGGCCACGTGCGACCCGCTTAACATCAATCTATTCAGCGCCCACTGCGACGATGTGCGAGTGACCTTCGCAGGCAACGCTGAACGGATATCGAACCGAGGAGCCCAATTGGACACCCCCGCAACGACGACGCCGCTGTTCGCCGACATCGACGACGTGTCCCGCCGGCTGGCCGAGACCGGCTACCTGCCCGACACCGCAACGGCCACAGCGGTTTTCCTGGCCGATCGGCTCGGCAAGCCGCTGCTGGTCGAAGGACCGGCCGGGGTGGGTAAGACCGAACTGGCCCGGGCGGTGGCGCAGTGCACGGGTTCGGGGCTGGTCCGGTTGCAATGCTACGAGGGCGTCGACGAGGCCCGCGCGCTCTACGAGTGGAACCACGCGAAGCAGATCCTGCGCATCCAAGCGGGCTCGGGGGACTGGGATCAGACCAAGATGGACGTCTTCAGCGAGGAGTTCCTGCTGCAGCGCCCGCTGCTGACCGCCATCCGGCGCACCGACCCGACCGTGTTGCTGATCGACGAGACCGACAAGGCCGACATCGAGATCGAGGGCCTGCTGCTCGAGGTGCTCTCGGACTTCGCGGTCACCGTTCCCGAGCTGGGCACCATGACCGCGCAGCGCAAACCGTTCGTCGTGCTGACCTCCAATGCCACCCGCGAACTGTCCGAGGCGCTCAAACGTCGGTGCCTGTTCCTGCACATCGATTTCCCCGACGCCGACCTCGAGCGGCGCATCCTGTTGTCCCGGGTCCCGGAGTTGCCCGAGAAGATGGCCGAGGAACTGGTGCGCATCATCGGCGTGCTGCGCGGCATGCAGCTCAAGAAACTGCCGTCGGTCGCCGAGACCATCGACTGGGGCCGCACCGTGCTGGCCCTGGGCCTGGACACCATCGACGACGCCACCATCGCCGCGACCCTGGGTGTGATCCTCAAGCATCAGTCCGATCAGCAGAAGGCCTCCGGCGAGCTTCGCCTGAACTAGAGGAGCCGAACCGATGCGCCGCACCCGCCCGCCGCAACCGCTGGCCCCGCACGGGCTGCCGGGACATCTCGTCAACTTCGTCGACGCGCTGCGTGCGCAGGGGATCTCGGTCGGGCCGTCGGAGACGGTGGACGCCGGGCAGGTGCTGGCGACGCTCGGCCTGGCGGGCCGCGACGTGCTGCGGGAGGGCCTGGCGTGTGCGGTGCTGCGCCGCGCCGACCATCGCGAGACCTACGACGCGATGTTCGATCTGTGGTGGCCCGCCGCGCTGGGGGAGCGCACGGTGCTGGTTGCCGAAGATGGTGAGGCCGCCGCCGACGCGCTCGAACTGCCCCCCGAGGACGTCGAGGCCATGCGCAAGATGCTGCTCGACCTGTTGGCGCAGAACGAAGACCTGGCCAACATGGACGAGCGGATGACCGCGATGATCGCCCAGATCGTCGAGCAGTACGGCAAGTACAACTCCAGCCGCGGCGCGTCGTACTCGAGCTATCAGGCGCTCAAGGCGATGGCGCTGGACGAGCTGGAGGGCAAGTTGCTGGCCGGGCTGCTGGCACCCTACGGCGACGACGCGACCCCCACCCAGGAGGAGATTGCCAAAGCGCTTGCCGCCCAACGCATCACGCAATTGCGGAAGATGGTCGAAGCGGAGACCAAACGCCGGACCGCCGAACAGCTGGGTCGCGATCACGTCCAGATGTACGGCATCCCGCAGCTGAGTGAGAACGTCGAGTTCCTGCGCGCCTCCGGCGAACAGCTCAAGCAGATGCGCAAAACGGTGGCGCCGCTGGCGCGCACCCTGGCCACCCGGCTGGCCGCCAAGCGCCGCCGGCACCGGGCCGGGCAGATCGACCTGCGCAAGACACTGCGCAAGTCCATGTCCACCGGCGGTGTGCCGATCGACGTCGTGTTGCGCAAGCCGCGGCCGGCGCGCCCGGAACTCGTTGTGCTGTGCGATGTCTCGGGATCGGTGGCCGGATTCAGCCACTTCACGCTGCTGCTGGTGCACGCGTTGCGCCAGCAGTTCTCCCGGGTCCGCGTGTTCGCCTTCATCGACACCACCGACGAGGTCACCCACTTGTTCGGCCCGGACGCCGATCTGGCCGTCGCGGTGCAGCGCATCACCCGGGAGGCCGGCGTCTATACCCGCGACGGGCACAGCGACTACGGGCACGCCTTCGTGTCGTTCCTGGACAAGTATCCCAACGTGCTCTCGCCACGCAGCTCGCTGCTGGTGCTCGGCGACGCCCGCAACAACTTCCGAAATCCGGAGACGGAGCTGCTCACGCACATGGTGACGGCCAGCCGGCACGCGCACTGGCTCAACCCCGAGCCCCGGCACCTCTGGGGCAGTGGGGATTCGGCGGTGCCACGCTACGAGGACGTCATCGCCATGCACGAATGCCGCTCGGCCAAACAGCTGGCGTCGGTGATCGACGCACTGCTGCCCGTGTGAGTGGGTGTCAGTTCCGCGGCGTGATCTCGGCAACCACCACGGTGTTGCGCTGGTTCGTCTTGGCCCGATAGAGCGCTTCGTCGGAGACCACCAGCAGCTCGCCGAGCGCGACCGTCCTGCCCGCCGTCCACGCCAGTCCGATGCTGACCGTCGCCGTCTCACCGTCGAAATCGGTGGCCGCGTACTTCTGCTGCCGCGAGCGAATGCGTTCGGCGATCTCGACGGCGCCCGCGCGACCGGTATCCGGTAGCAGCAGGGCGAACTCCTCGCCGCCCATCCGGGCGAACAGCGCCTCGTCGCCGATCATTTCCCGCACCGCGGTGGCGAAGTCGACCAGCGCCTGGTCGCCCGTGAGGTGGCCCCGGGTGTCGTTGAGTCGCTTGAAGTGGTCGAGATCCATCATCAGCAGGGCCGCTGGACGGCCGCCGTCGACCGGCAGGGCCGCCTCGGCGCGCCGCAGGAACTCGCCACGGCGGAACGCTCCCGTCAGATCGTCCTGCTCCATGGCCGTCCGCAGGACCCGGTAGGCGCGCCGGCGCTCCGCGGTCACGGCGGCGATGGTCAACGGGGCGAAACTCAGCATGGCCAAGCCGATCATCGCCGACGGTTGGATCGGAATCGCCGTCCCGTCCGCCAGTTCGGCGCCGTGATGCACGATCAGGTTGAGGGACCACCCCGCGGTCACCACCAGGAACAGCGTGGTGACGAACACGGAGGACATCAACGCCACGATGATCATCGCCGGCACGCTGAACCCCACCGTTCCGATGCCCGGCATGAACCACGCGGGGATGGCGGACGTCAGCAGGAAGACGGTGGGAACCACCAACCGGCGGCCGTTGACCCGGCGCCACGGCGCGGTGCCGTGGGTCGGGAAGGTCAGGATGACCGGGAGGATCACCGTGTAGTTGAGGACCTCCTCGGCGTACCAGCCCAGCCATGCCGACCCGAACGGATCGCGAAACAGCACGGTCTGCGCGATGCCGCCGACCACTCCGGCCGTCGCGGCGGACAGTGACGCCACGATGGCCAGCCACCCCACCGATTTCATACTGGTGAGTCGGAGATCGGCGGTGAAGATCCGGCGGACCATGACGAAGCCGGCGAGCACGCCCACCAGATTTGCCGAGTTCAGGAGAACGGCCTTGACCATCGTCGAACCGGTCGCCAGATCGGCACCGAGGTAGCCCGCCGCCGCGGCCAGCCAGGTGGTGACGGTGGCCGTCGAGGGAAAGCGCACGAGCAGGCCCAGCAGGAGCGCATTCGCAGGCCAGAAGACCGCAAGTGTCCCGGGCAAGCGGCTGTAGATGCCGACCAGACATGCCGAGAAGACGAGCAGCGCGAAACCGGCGGAGATCCCCAGCTGTTGGAACCAGGACGCGCGAAGCCGTGATCGCACGACCCAAGCATAGTCATACGACGTTGCTGGCCGTCGCCGCCGACCGCGGGGGCGCGCGCTCCAGTAAGCTGCCCTATCGTGCAAACGGCCAGGACAGGCCCCGGCCGACGGCTGGGCGTGATGGGCGGGACGTTCGATCCCATCCACCATGGGCACCTGGTCGCCGCCAGTGAGGTGGCCGATCTCTTCGGACTCGACGAGGTGGTGTTCGTGCCCACCGGCGAGCCCTGGCAGAAGCAGGGACGCCACGTCACCGCCGCCGAGGACCGGTACCTGATGACCGTCATCGCCACGGCGTCCAATCCGCGGTTCTCCGTCAGCCGGGTCGATATCGATCGCGGCGGGCCCACCTACACCAAGGACACCCTGCGGGATCTGCAGGCCGCGCAGCCCGACGCCGAACTGTTCTTCATCACCGGCGCCGACGCCCTCGGCTCGATCCTGAGCTGGCAGAACTGGGAGGACCTGTTCGCGATGGCCCGATTCGTCGGCGTCAGCCGGCCGGGCTTCGAACTGGACAGCAAGCACATCTCCGACGCCATGGCCGAGCTGCCGCCCGAAGCCCTGACCCTCGTCGAGATCCCGGCCCTGGCGATCTCGTCCACCGACTGCCGCCGCCGCGCCGCGGGCTCCCGGCCGATCTGGTACCTGGTTCCCGACGGGGTCGTGCAGTACGTCTCCAAACGGGGGCTCTATCGACAGGAGAGGAGCGGCACCAATTGACCGCATCCGCCGAAGCCGTCCGGATGGCCGAGGTGGCCGCCCGCGCCGCCGCCGCCAAACTCGCCGACGACATCCTGGTCATCGACGTGTCCGAGCAGCTGGTCATCACCGACTGCTTCGTGCTGGCCTCGGGTAGCAACGACCGGCAGGTCATCGCGATCGTCGACGAGGTCGAGGAGAAAATGCGCCTGGCCGGGTACAAGCCCGCCCGCCGCGAGGGCACCCGGGAGGGACGCTGGGTCCTGCTGGACTACGTCGACATCGTCGTGCACATCCAGCACCAGGAAGAGCGGGCGTTCTACGCCCTGGACCGGTTGTGGCGGGACTGCCCGGTGATCGACGTGGATCTCGGTGCGCCGCCGCAGGACGGGTCGTGAGGATCCGTCGTCTGGTGCTGCTGCGGCATGGCCAGACCGAATGGAATGCCGGCAGCCGCATGCAGGGCCAACTGGACACCGACCTGACCGACCTGGGGCGCGCGCAGGCTGTCGCCGCCGCCGACGTGCTGGCCAAACGCCGGCCACTGCTGATCGTCTCCTCGGATCTGCGCCGCGCCTATGAGACGGCGATCGCGCTGGGGATGCGAGCCGGGGTCGAGGTCGACGTCGACACCCGGCTGCGCGAGACCCATCTGGGGGACTGGCAGGGGCTCACCCACGCCGAGGTCGACGCGCTGTCGCCGGGAGTCCGGGCGGCCTGGCGCGACGACGCGCGGTTGGCCCCGCACGGCGGGGAGAGCCGGGTCGACGTCGCCGCGCGCAGCGTACCGCTGGTCGCCGAACTCGTTGCACGCCAGCCGGAATGGGGTGCCGACGAGTCCGACCGTCCGGTGGTGCTGGTCGCCCATGGCGGATTGATCGCGGCGCTCACGGCGGCGCTGCTCGACCTTCCGGTGGACAACTGGCCCGTCCTGGGTGGGATGGGCAACGCCAGCTGGGTCCAACTCTCGGGCCACGGTCCGACAGCAGCCCGCCCGGTCGAATTCACCGACATCAGGTGGCGCCTGGACGTGTGGAACGCCTCGGCGCAGGTCGCCAATGATGTCCTCTGAGCCGCCCGAGCGGCCCAAGCTGCTCATCTTCTGTGATTCGCTGTCGTACTACGGCCCCACCGGCGGTCTGCCGTCCGACGACCCCCGAATCTGGCCGAATATCGTTGCGGCCCAACTCGGTTGGGATGTCGAGCTGATCGGGCGGATCGGCTGGACCTGCCGCGACGTGTGGTGGGCCGCCACCCAGGACCCGCGGTCGTGGGCCGCGTTGCGGCATGCCGGCGCGGTGGTGTTCGCCACCGGCGGGATGGATTCACTGCCCTCACCGCTGCCGACGGCGATGCGCGAACTGATCCGGTATGTCCGTCCGGCGACGCTGCGCCGATGGGTCCGGGACGGCTACGGCTGGGTGCAACCCCGGCTGTCCCCGATCGCACGTGCCGCGCTGCCACCGCATCTTACCGCCGAGTATCTGGAAATGACCCGGGCGGCAATCGATTTCAACCGGCCGGGAATACCGGTGGTGGCATCGTTGCCGAGTGTGCACGTCGCCGACACCTACGGTCGGGCGCACCGGGGGCGGGCGGGCACCGTGGCCGCGATCACCGGGTGGGCTGCCGAACACGATGTTCCGCTGGTGGACCTCGAGGCCGCGGTGGCCGCGGAGATGTATGCCGGCCGGGGCAATCCGGATGGCATCCACTGGAACTTCGCCGCGCACGAGAACGTCGCCGACCTGATGTTGAAGGCCTTGGCCGAAACCGGCGTCGTTCCGCCCGGTGCCGGGGCCTGAGATGGCCGTCATGGTGGTTACCGACTCCAGTGCCCGGCTGCCGGAAGAACTGTTGGCGACCAACGGGATTCGGGTTGTGCCGCTGCACATCCTGGTCGACGGTATCGATCTGCGCGACGGTGTCGATCAGATCCCGGCCGACATCCACGACCGTCACGCCAGCACCGCCGGGGCGACGCCCGCCGAACTCTGCGCGGCCTACGAACGCGCGCTGGCGGCCAGCGGTGGCGACGGGGTGCTGGGTGTGCACCTGTCGGCCGAGCTGTCGAGCACCTTCTCGGCCGCCGAGGAGGCCGCGCGTCAGCTGGGGGACGGCGTGGCCGTGGTCGATTCGCGGTCCGCGGCAATGGGCACCGGCTTCATCGCGCTGGCCGCGGCGCGCGCAGCCGCCGGCGGCGCCGACCTGCAGACCGTACTGAGCGTGGCCCGTGCGGCCGTCGATCGGACGCACGCCTACATCGTCGTGCAACGGCTGGACAACCTGCGGCGCAGCGGACGGCTCGGCGGTCCGGCGGCCTGGCTGGGAACCGCGCTCTCATTGAAACCACTGCTGCGGGTGGACAACGGGAAACTCGTTCTGGCGCAGCGGGTCCGGACGGCGAGCAAGGCGGTCTCGACAATGCTCGACCAGGTTCAGAGCGTGGTCGGGGACCGATCCGCCGCCATCGCCGTGCATCACGTCGCGGACCCGGGGGGTGCCGCGGGGCTCGCCGAGGTGCTCGAGCGGCGGCTGCCGGCCTGCTCGCCGGTGATCGTCACCGACCTGGGTCCGGTACTCGCTCTGCACGTGGGTGCCGGGGCGCTGGCCGTCGCCGTCCTGGAGGAGTGACTGACCGGCCGATCGGTCTGATCCGCTATTTCGGGGTCGCCCACACCACGCTGCCACCGTGCGCCGCGGGTGGATCCACCGACCGAGTTCGACGTTTCGGCGGGCGGCTCTCGTACTTCTCCGCCCGTTCGTACGTTTCGGCGTGTGAGGTCAGGGTGCGAAGCGGCCGGTGATCGGCGGCAGGTCGGCCAGCGTGACGATGCCCGGCGCGGCGGCGACGACGGCGGGCACGGCGTTGGTCACCGGCATCGCGGTGTAGATCATGCCGAGCCCCATGAAGCCGGGCTCGGTCCAGTCCCGCGGGGGCAGGCAATGCAGCACCGTCCGCATGTTGGGCACCCCGAACACCTGGATGACGTGGCCGTGCTCGAGTGGCTTGGGCGGCGTCACGTGCTGGCCCATGGTCCAGTTGAAGCCGACGGAGACGACGTTGCGCTCACCGACCCAGCCGCGGTGATAGCCGTACACACCGCCGACCGTCCCCGCCGGAATCTTCATGAAGCCCAGGTCGGAATCGCCCGTGGCCGTGGTCAATTCGACGTCGAACGTCATCCGGTCCAGGTCGGCGCCGATCGCGTCGGCCATCATGGCGGCGGACTCGGCGAACACCTCGCTCTCCCGGCGGACACTGTCGGCCAGCCCGGGGGTGTCCGGATCGCAGCCGAAGCCCATCGCGGACTGGGTGCCGGCCGACTCGTACGTGGAGCAGTCCACCGATTCGGTGATGCGGATCTCGTCGACGCGTTCGCACGCGCCCGAGAGCACCATCCCGACCATATTGGTCATCCCGGGGTGCGCGCCGCTGCCGAAGATGGTGGACTTCCCGGTCTCGCAGGCGATCAGGATGCGCTCCCGGTCGGCCGGCGTCTGTTTGCCCCCGGTGATCCACGCCGCGCTGGAGCACACGTTCACCCCGGCCTCGAGCAACCGGACCAGCTCGTCGATGTCCGGCCACAGCGGGTTGTAGCAGCAGGCGTCGGGTGCCAGGGCGATCAGGTCGTCGATGGAGTTGGTGGCCCGCACACCGGTGGGCTCCGACCGGCCGGCCAGCTCGGCGGCATCACGGCCCACCTTGTCGGCGCCGTGGGCATACACCCCCACCAGTTCCATATCGGGCCGGCCGATGATGGCGTGCAGGGAGCGGCGCCCGATATTGCCCGTGGTCCACTGAATGACGCGGAGGGGCTTACCGGTCACGTGTCTCCTCGTGTAGTTCGTCGGCGATCCCGATCAGCGCGTCGAAGTTCGCGACGAGAAGCCGCTCGAACTTGGCGATGACCCCGGAGTCGTCGGCGGTCCGGAATGGCTTTTCGCCGAGCCCTTCGAGAGCGTCGCCGACCACGATGGCCCAGATCTCGGCGGTCAGCCGCACCCTGCGGTCGTGGACGGGCTTGTCCAGCCGCCGGGCGATGGCCCTGGTGGTGTCCCGGGTGCGCACCTGTACGGCCAGCAGCCGCAGACTGGGCGAACTGCTCAGGATATGAAGCAGTCGGACCAGGCGGTGCGGTGAGAGCCGGCCGGGTGTCTCCGGACTGCTCCGGAGCACCGCGAGCTTCGCGGCGAGCAGTGCGCGCAACGGGGCGACGTCGGCGGGCACGCGTTCGAGTTCGGCGGTGGTCGCGACGGTGACTTCGTGCAGCAGCGACTCGAACACGCCGGTCTTGGTGGGGAAGTACCGGGCGAAGGTCCGCGCCGAGACCTCGGCGGTGTCGGCGATCTGTTCCACGGTGGTCGATTCGTAACCCTGCCGCTCCGCTACGGTCAGCGCCGCCTCGATGAGGCAGCTGCGTGTCTTGAGCTTCTTGCGCTCCCGCAGTCCTGGGCTCCGCCGCTGCGTATGGGTCACCACAGACCCGACGTTACTCGCCGTGACCGGCACTTCGGGGCGGACTTCGCGGTCGCTTGTTGCACAGTTCGGACCTTCTCCACAGCCGTGGTCGCGCGCGCCGCGACGGGGACCTTCGGCGACCCGGGCCGGCCCTACGGTCGGGGCATGCCAACCGAACCACCCGCGCGCCTGCTGCGGCGCCGCCTTGCCGGTGCGGACCATCCGGATCGGGAACACGACGGTGCCGGCGACGCCGCCGAGTCCAGTGCCGACGGTGCCGCGGAAGACGGCCGGTCGCTGCTGCCGCGGTGGCTGCCCGACAGCGCGCCGGGCAGTGGCACGAGCTGGCTCACAGCGGTTCGCGCCGATCCGGGCCGGGCCGGTGTACTCGCCCTGGGCGCTCTGGCGGTCGTGGCGGTGCTCGTCACCGTCTTCACGCTGGTCCGATCCGACCCACACCCGGTCGTATCGGCGAAACTACCTCCGGTGCAACCGATTTCGACCACCTCTTCGCGACCCGGCCCGCCCACCTCCGCGGCGCCCCCGGCCGGCGTGCCCGTTGTGGTCAGCGTGGTCGGCCTGGTGCGGACACCGGGACTGGTGACATTGGCGCCCGGCGCCCGGGTGGCCGACGCGCTGTCGGCGGCCGGTGGTCCGCTGGCCGGCGCCGACAGCGTCGGGCTCAACCTGGCTCGCCGGTTGTCCGATGGCGAGCAGGTCCTCGTCGGGATCGCACCGGCACCCGACGGGCCGCGGGTCCTGGGCAGCTCGGTGGGCGGCGGGGCGCCGGCCTCGGCCGGACCCAAACCCACCACTACCGCCGCGTCGCCGGGCCCGGGCGCCCCGCTGGACCTCAACTCCGCCACCGTCGAGCAGTTCGACGCACTGCCCGGAATCGGCCCGGTGACCGCGGCGGCCATCGTCGCCTGGCGGGAGCAGAACGGCCGGTTCGCCAGCGTCGAGCAGCTCGGCGACGTGGACGGCATCGGTCCGGCGCGGCTGGACCGGCTGCGGGATCTGGTTCGGGTGTGAGCCACCCCGCCCCGCGCGACGGCCCGGCACTCGACGTCCGGTTGGTGCCCGCCGCGCTGACCGGCTGGCTGATGAGCGCGCTGGGCGTCCTGACACCCGCCGGTCCCGCGTTGACGGCACTGTGCACACTCACCGCCGCAGCGGCCGCGCTGGCACGGCGCCGGTTGCCTGCCCCGGTGGTCGCCGCGGTGTTGGCCGCCGGTGTCGTGGGCGCCGGCTTCGGCGCGGCGATCATGGTGCGCAACAACATGATCCGCGACCACCCGTTGGCGGCACGCTACGGCGCGGCCGCGGAGGTCACCGTGACCCCCAGCGAGCATCCCCGCCCGCTGGGCAACGGCCGGTTGATGTTCCGGGCGAACCTGAACCGGCTGGGCCCCCAGGGGTCCGGCGGCATGGTCGTCGTCTTTGCCTCGGGCACGGCGTTCGGTGATGTCACGGCGGGCCGGCCGGTGCGCTTCCGCGCGCGCGTCGGCCGGCCGCGGCGCCGGGATCTCACGGTGGCCGCGCTGACGGCGGTGGGGGATCCGGCGTTCGGTACCGCCTCGCCGGTGCAACGCCTGGCCGGTGTGGTCCGCGACCGGTTCGCGGCGGTCACCCGTGAGACGTTGCCCGCCGGTCCGGCGGCCATCCTGCCGGGTCTGGTACTCGGCGATACCAGTGGTGTCAGTCCACCGGTCGCCGCGCAGTTCAAGGCGGCCGGGCTGACGCATCTGATGGCCGTTTCGGGGGCCAATGTGACCATCGTCTGCGGTGCCGCGCTGCTGGCGGCGATGTTCATCGGGCCGCGCGCCGCGGTGCTGCTGGCGGGCGTGGCGCTGCTGGCCTTCGTCGTGGTGGTCCAGCCCACGGCCAGCGTGTTGCGCGCCGCCCTGATGGGTGGTTTGTCGTTGTTGGCGGTGTTGACGGCGCGGCGCCGCCAGGCCGTCCCGGCGCTGGCCGGGACCGTGCTGGCGCTGCTCACGGTGGCACCGCAGCTGGCGATCGACGCCGGCTTCGCGCTGTCGGTGTCGGCGACGGCCGCCCTGGTGGTGATCGCCCCCGCATGGTCGGCACGGCTGACCGGCCGGGGCTGGCCCAAACCGCTCGCCGACGCGGTCAGCGTCTCGGCGGCAGCACAATTGGTCACCGCGCCGCTGATCGCCGGCATCTCGGGCCGGTTCAGTCTGGTCGCGGTGGCCGCGAACCTGGCCGCGGCGCCGGTGATCGCACCGATCACGGTGCTCGGCACCGCGGCGGCCGCCATCTCGACGTGGTGGACCGGCGGCGCGGCCCTGCTGATCCGGTTCTGCGGACCCGCCGTCTGGTGGCTGCTGACGGTCGCCCGGTGGGCGGCGGCCGCCCCGGGGGCCACCGTCCCGGTGCCGGCAGGGGCTGCCGGTGTCGTCGTGGTGGGGCTGGCCGCGGTGGCGGTGCCGGTGCTGTGGCGGACCCGCTGGCGCCGGGCGATGATCGGCGCGGCCGGACTGTGTGCGGCGGCCTGGGTGGTCACCGATGTGTCCGCCGCCCGTGGCACCATCGTCGGGTGAGCAGTCAGCTGCACCTGGTTCTCGGGGACGAAGAGCTCCTGGTCGAGCGCGCGATCTCCGGCGTGCTCCGCGCGGCCCGGGCCGATGCGGGCACGGGTGCCGGTGCCGGCGACGTGCCGGTGGACCGGCTGCGGGCCGGCGAGGTCAGCACCAGCGAACTGGCCGAGCTGCTCAGCCCGTCGCTGTTCGCCGACGAGCGCGTGGTGGTCCTCGAGGCCGCGGGTGAGGCCGGCAAGGATGCGGTGACGCTCATCGAGGAGGCCGCCGCCGAACTGCCCGAGGGCACGGTGCTGGTCGTGGTGCATTCGGGCGGCGGCCGCGCCAAGGCGCTGGCCGACACGCTGCGCCGACTCGACGCCGAGGTGCATGCGTGCGCCAAGCTGACCAAGGCCACCGAACGGGCCGACTTCGTGCGTTCGGAATTCCGGGCACACAAGGTGAAGGTGAGCGACGACGTCGTCACCGTCGTGCTCGACGCTGTCGGCTCCGATCTGCGTGAGCTGGCCTCGGCCTGCTCGCAGCTGGTGGCCGACACCGGGGGCCGGGTCGACGTCGCCGCTGTCCGTCGATATCACAGCGGCAAGGCCGAGGTGAAGGGCTTCGACATCGCCGACCGGGCCGTCAGCGGCGACGTGGCCGGTGCCGCCGAATCCCTGCGCTGGGCCATGATGGCGGGCGAACCGCGGGTGGTGCTGGCCGATGCGCTGGCCGAGGCGATTCACACCATCGCCCGGGTCGGCCCGTTGTCCGGCGATCCGTACCGGCTGGCCGGGGAGCTGAAGATGCCGCCCTGGCGGGTGCAGAAGGCCCAGAAACAGGCCCGGCGCTGGAGCCGCGACACGGTGGCCACCGCGGTGGGGATCGTCGCGGCGCTCAACGCCGACGTCAAGGGCGCCGCCGCGGACGCCGATCATGCGCTCGAGAGCGCCGTTCGCCGCGTCGCCGAACTGGCCGACCGCGGCCGGTAGGACGGGCCAGAATCACTCGCGAAACACGAAAGCCACCTCCGTCGACCGACGGGAGGTGGCTCACGTTCGAGGCCGGGCGGGATCAGAGCTTGTTGAGCGCCACCGCCAGAGCGGACTTCTTGTTCGCCGCCTGGTTCTTGTGGATCACGCCCTTGCTGGCCGCCTTGTCGAGCTTGCGGCTGGTGGACACCAGCAGCTCGGCTGCCTTGTCCTTCTCGCCGGCCTCGACGGCCTCACGGAACCCGCGGACAGCCGTGCGAAGCGCGGACTTCACCGACTGATTGCGCAGACGGGCGCGCTCATTGGTGCGGATGCGCTTTTCCTGCGACTTGATGTTGGCCACGCGCGTTTGTTCCTTCTGTTTCTCAAAGCTTGGATGGGTGCGCACTTCGGTCATCGCCGTGTGCAGCGACTGTTCAGGTTACCAGCCGGGTCCGCCAACTCCCAAAATGCGGCCGCGAAGGACCCACCGACTGCGCCGCCTGGCCTGCCGAAACGGCCGACATGATGCAGCATGTGACAGGTGAGTCTTCGAACCTTGCCCAGTCAGGCCAGACGCCAGTCACAGAGCAGCTCGCGTGCGGCCAAGCACCACGACAAGATTTTCGACGGCTACAACAAACGCGGCAAGTACCTGCAGGCCTTCGACGAGATGTTCGACGCCCAGGGCAATGTGCGCGGACCCTACAAGGGCATCTTCGCCGAATTGTCACCCGCCGACGCCGAGGACCTCGAGGCCCGCTCCGACGCGCTGGGCCGGGCCTTCATCGACCAGGGCATCACGTTCTCGCTGTCCGGCCAGGAACGGCCCTTCCCGCTCGACCTGGTGCCGCGGGTCATCTCGGCCGCCGAATGGTCGCGGCTGGAGAAGGGCATCAAACAGCGGGTCAAGGCCCTCGAGATGTACCTCGACGACATCTACGGCGACCAGGAGATCCTGCGCGACGGCGTGATCCCGCGCCGATTGGTGACCTCGTGCGAGCACTTCCACCGCGAGGCCGCCGGCATCGTGCCGCCGAACGGGGTGCGCATCCACGTCGCCGGGATCGATCTGATCCGGGACGGCCAGGGCACCTTCCGGGTGCTCGAGGACAACCTGCGCTCACCGTCGGGGGTGTCCTATGTGATGGAGAACCGCCGGACCATGGCCCGGGTGTTCCCGGACCTGTTCGCCACCCACCGGGTGCGGGCCGTCGGCGACTATTCGTCGCACCTGCTGCGGGCGCTGCGCAAGGCCGCCGCCACCAACGAGGCCGACCCCACCGTCGTCGTGCTCACCCCCGGGGTCTACAACTCGGCCTACTTCGAACACTCGCTGCTGGCCCGCCAGATGGGCGTGGAATTGGTGGAGGGCCGCGACCTGTTCTGCCGGGACAACACGGTCTACATGCGGACCACCGAGGGTGAGCGTCAGGTCGACGTCATCTACCGGCGCATCGACGACGAGTACCTGGATCCGATGCACTTCCGGCCCGACTCGGTGCTGGGCGTGGCCGGCGTCCTCAATGCCGCCCGGGCCGGCAACGTGGTGATCTCGAGTGCGGTCGGCAACGGCATCGGTGACGACAAGCTGGTCTATACCTACGTTCCCACGATCACCGAGTACTACCTGGGGGAGAAGCCGCTGCTGGCGAACGTCGACACCTACCGGTGCTGGCTCGACGACGAGCGCGAGGAGGTGCTCGACCGGATCGCGGAACTGGTGATCAAACCGGTCGAGGGGTCCGGTGGCTACGGCATCGTGTTCGGTCCGGACGCCAACGAGAAGGAACTCGCGACCATCCGGCGCAAGGTGCAGAACGATCCGCGCGGCTGGATCGCCCAGCCGGTCGTGCAGCTGTCCACGGTGCCCACCAAGATCGACGGCGTCCTGGCGCCGCGGCACGTCGACCTGCGCCCGTTCGCCGTCAACGATGGTGACGACGTGTGGGTGCTGCCGGGCGGGCTCACCCGGGTGGCGCTGCCGGAGGGCTCGCTGGTGGTGAACTCCAGCCAGGGTGGCGGGTCGAAGGACACCTGGGTGCTGGCATCGCGGGCATCGGTCGCCGACCGTGAGCTCGCGGCCGCCGAGGTGGTGCGCATGCTGCCCGACGAGGACGTGACCGAGAAACCCAAGTCCGAGAAGGCCGCTGCCAAGAGCAACTCCAGGAACGGAAAGGCCCGGCCCGCAACCGATTCCGATGGGGGTGGCCGGCAGCGCCAACAGCAGCAGGCGCAGAGCGTGCCGACCGTCCCCGGTGTCAAGCAGAGCCAGCAGCAGCAGCAGGGGGTGATGCGCTGATGCTCGCCCGCAACGCCGAATCGCTGTACTGGATCGGGCGGTATGTCGAACGTGCCGATGACACCGCGCGCATCCTCGACGTCACCGTGCACCAGCTGCTCGAGGACTCCAGTGTCGACCCCGACCAGACCTCCCGGGTGCTGTTGAAGGTGTTGGGCATGGAAGCGCCCGACCAACCGCTGGATGTCTGGTCGTTGACCGATATCGTGGCGTTCTCGCGGGACACCTCCGGTGGCTGCTCGATCGTCGAGGCGATCTCGGCGGCCCGGGAAAATGCCCGCGGCGCAAGGGAAGTCACCTCGACGGAGATGTGGGAGTGTCTCAACACCACCTACAACGCGCTGGGTGAGCGCGAACGCGCCGCGCGCCGGTTGGGCCCGCACGAGTTCCTGGGGTTCATCGAGAACCGGGCCGCCATGTTCGCCGGGCTGGCCGATTCGACGTTGTCGCGCGACGACGGGTACCGGTTCCTGGTGCTCGGCCGCGCGATCGAGCGGGTGGACATGACGGTCCGGATGCTGCTGTCCCGGGTGGGCGACAGCGCGTCATCGCCGGCCTGGGTGACGGTGCTTCGGTCCGCGGGTGCGCATGACACCTATCTGCGTACCTACCGGGGTGTGCTCGACGCCGTCCGGGTCGTCGAATTCATGTTGCTGGACCGGCTCTTTCCGCGATCGGTGTTCTACTCGCTGAAGCTGGCCGAGCACAGCCTGGACGAACTGCTGCACCGCCAGCACAACCGGGTGGGCTCCACGGCCGAGGCCCAACGCCTGCTCGGCCGGGCCCGTAGCGAGCTCGAGTTCCTGCCGCCCGGGCATCTGCTCGAGTCCCTGGAGAGCCGGCTGGCCAGCCTGCAGAAGACCTGCTTCGACGTCGGGGAGGCACTGGCGAAGCAGTACTTCCACTCCGCGCCGTGGGTGGCCTGGACCGACGCCGGGCATCGCTCGCTGGTCATCGAAGAGGGGGAGATCTGATGTGGCGCATGCGCGTGGTGCACGCGACGGGCTATGCCTACAAGTCGCCGGTGACCGCGTCGTTCAACGAGGCCCGGCTCACCCCGCGGTCGGATTCGCGGCAGAACGTCATCCTCAACCGGGTCGAGACGGTGCCCGCCACCCGGTCCTACCGGTACACCGACTACTGGGGCACCGCGGTGACGTCGTTCGATCTGCACGCCCCGCACACCGAATTGGAGGTCACCGCGTCCTCGGTGGTGGAGACCGAGAAGCCGGAGCCGCCGGAGGTCGAGGCGTCCTGGGACGACCTGGGATCCGAGGCCGCGATCGACCGGTTCTACGAACTGCTCACGCCGACGGAGTACACCCCGGCCAGCAAGCGCATCGAACGGGTGGGCCGGCGGATCGCGAAGTACAACGACCCGCAGCAGGCGGTGATCGAGGCGGCCCGCTGGGTGCAGGCCGAATTGAGTTACGTGCCCGGCACCACCGGGGTGCACTCCTCCGGGCTGGACGCCCTGCGCGAGGGCAACGGCGTTTGCCAGGATTTCGCCCACCTATCGCTGATCCTGTTGCGCGGCATGGGAATTCCGGCCCGGTATGTGTCGGGCTATCTGCATCCCAAACGCAACGCCAGGGTCGGTGACGTCGTCGACGGCCAGAGCCACGCCTGGATCCAGGCCTGGACCGGCGAATGGTGGAACTATGACCCGACCAACGACACCGAGGTCAACGAGCAGTACATCAGTGTCGGGGTGGGCCGCGACTACGCCGACGTGACGCCCCTCAAGGGCATCTATTCCGGGGAGGGGTCCACCGACCTCGACGTCGTCGTGGAGATCACCCGGTTGGCGTAGCTCGCCCAGCAACTTCCCGCGAGCGACCGTGTTGGTACAGGGGCACGCCGGTCCCGCTGTACAAATGCGGACGCTCGCCAGGGAGGTCGGGGTACGGCTACACCGTCACCGTGTGCAGGTCGTCGCCCAGTTCGATGCGGCCGGTGAACTCCTCGGCGGCCAGCGCCCGCCACGCGTCCTCCTGCCCGGGGGCGATCGCGGGCACGTAATGGGTGAGCACCAGCGTGCCGACACCGGCGCGTTGTGCGGTGGCGGCGGCCTGCTGCACCGACGAGTGGTAGTCGAGGATGTCGCGGATCCGTTGCATCGGTAACGCCTCGACGAGGTCAGCGCGAATCACCGTGTGCACCAACGCATCTGCTCCCAGTGCCAGGGTGTCCAGGCCCGCGCACGGCACGGTGTCGCCGGCCAGTGCCACCGCCGTGCCGGCGAATTCGACCCGGAAGCCGATCGTCGGTTCCACGGGCCGGTGGTCGGTGGGTCCGGCGGTGACCACCACGCTGGCATGTCCTTCAGCAGCGGCGTCCCACACCACGCCGTCGGTGTACTCGTGCACCTCGACCGGCGGCGGTGCGGTCAGGTCGGCGTGATGCGCGATCCGGTAGCCGATGTCGAATCCGAACGCGCGCAGCGTCGCCTCCACCACCTCGGCGGTGCCCGGAGGGCCGATGATCGGCAGCGGCGGCGGATCGGGCGTGAAGGTGCTGACCCAGCGGGTGATGATCAGATCGCCCAGGTCGGCGATGTGGTCGCTGTGCAGGTGCGTCAGCAGCAGGGCCGTCAGGGCGTTGGCGCCCACACCAGCGGCGGCCAGTCGCATCAGCACGCCGCGGCCGCAATCCACCAGTAGGTTCTGCCCGCCGGCCCGGATCAGCGTCGCGGGGCCCGCCCGCAGCGGGTCGGGCAGTGGGCTGCCGGTGCCGACAAGGGTGATTTCGATCGTCACGGGCCGATTGTTCGGTGAGTTGGCCTCCCGCCGGCCCGAACCGTCCTAGCCTGGTATGTGATTCCTGTCACACAAGGGGAGGCTGCCGATGCGCATTGTGGACGTGCTGCGTGCCAAGGGATCGGAGGTGGCGACCATCGGCCCGGACGCGACGGTCACCGAGCTGCTCGCCGGTCTGGCCTGGGGCAACATCGGCGCGATGGTGGTCGTCGACGCCGGGGACACCGTCGTCGGCATCGTCTCGGAGCGCGACATCGTGCGGACATTGCACCACGACGGCCCTGACATGCTGAAACGTTCCGTGTCTTCGATCATGTCGACGGTGGTGGCCACCTGCGGCCCGGAGTCCAGCGTCGACGACCTGGCCGAGCTGATGACCCAGAACCGGGTCCGGCACATTCCGGTGCTCGTCGACGACCGACTGGCCGGCATCGTCAGCATCGGCGACGTGGTCAAGACCCGGATGGACGAGCTGCAGACCGAGCGTCAGCAGTTGGAGGCGTACATCACGCAGGGCTGACCCGGCCGTGCGGTATGTAAAAGTGGTCGCGTGGTTACGCGCACCGTTCGGACGGCCGGCAAGGCCGACATCAAGGAGCTGGCCCATGTCCTGGGCCGGGCCTTCTTCGACGACCCGGTGATGACCTGGGTGCTGCCGGATCCGGGCGAGCGGGCCCGGGCGCTGTCTCGGGTGTTCGCCACCATGGCCCGCCACCACCACTTGCCGTCGGACGGCGTCGAGTTCGCCGACGACGGCCCGCACATCGCCGCGGCCGCCCTGTGGTCGCCGCCGCAGCAGTGGCGGTCGTCGCGGATGGCGGAGCTGCGCATGCTGCCGGCGTTCCTACGCGCCTTCGGCTCGCAGTACCGGCGCGGTCAGCAGCTCGACGTGATGATGAAGCGGCATCACCCGGAGGAACCGCACTGGTATCTGGCGGTCATCGGCAGCGACCCGACCTATCGCGGTGAGGGGTACGGCAAGGCGCTGATGGAGTCCGGACTGGCCCGCGCGGACGCCGAGTTCGCCCCGGTGTACCTGGAATCCAGCAATCCCGACAACGTGCCGTACTACGAGCGGTTCGGGTTCGAGGTCGTCGGCGAGTTGGAGCTGCCCGACGATGGGCCCACGATGTGGGCCATGTGGCGGCAGCCGCGCTGAGCGGTCAGCTCCAGGAGTACTCGGTGCGCAACCGGGCCGCGACGGCCTCGAACCGGGTGCGGTCCAGGATGGCGCCCTCGCGCCGGATGCCCTCCTCGGGCACGTCGAGCACGCGGTCCAGCCGGACCCAGCTCGGC
Source organism: Mycobacterium sp. (assembly GCF_046330795.1). Classification (GTDB taxonomy): domain Bacteria; phylum Actinomycetota; class Actinomycetes; order Mycobacteriales; family Mycobacteriaceae; genus Mycobacterium. The sequence continues at coordinate 67,297 of NZ_JAXLSA010000006.1, forward strand.
CGGCCCTCGTAGTCCCACGTGCCGGTGCCGATGCTCACCCACTGCGGATCCTCGGCGTGATAGTGCTGCGACGAGAGCATCAGGCCCAGCAGCGTGCGCTGGTCGCGGCCGACGACCAGGACGGGCCGGTCCTTGCCGCGGGTGGGATCGTCCTCGAACACCACCCAGGTCCACACGATCTCGCCGGGGTCGGCCTGTCCGTCGAGATCCGGTGCGTAGGAAACCCGGCGGGCGCGCTGAGCGGTGGGGACCATCCGATCGGTGATCGGCCGGCCGGCCGCGATGGCCTTGGGCGGGTCGAACTGCCCGCCGGCGAGCACCTCGAGGCCCAGCCGGATGCCGAACACCAGCCCCTGCTGGAGGTTGCGCTGCAGTTCCTGCGGATTCTGCAGTTGCTTGATGAACTTGGGGGCCTCATTGAACACCAGATTCTCGGTGACCCGGAAAACCTGCTGCAACGTCTTCCACTGCGACGCCATAGCCGCCAAGCATAGCGACGCCCGCGTCCGCGTGATTGTGCTGCAGCGGGTCCGGGTCGATACGCTGAACGGGCCCAGTGCTCACCCTGACCAGGAGATTCCCATCAGCAGCTTCGCGGACAAGACGTTCACCGCGCCGGAGCAGATCCGGAACTTCTGCATCATCGCCCATATCGACCACGGCAAATCCACGCTGGCCGACCGGATGCTGCAGCTGACGGGTGTGGTCGACGAGCGTTCGATGCGGGCGCAGTACCTGGACCGGATGGACATCGAGCGGGAACGCGGCATCACGATCAAGGCCCAGAACGTCCGGCTGCCGTGGAAGGTCCGGGGTGGCGACGCCGCCGGACAGGAAGTGGTCCTGCACCTGATCGACACTCCGGGGCATGTCGATTTCACCTACGAGGTGTCGCGTGCACTCGAGGCCTGCGAGGGTGCGGTGCTGCTGGTCGATGCCGCGCAGGGTATCGAGGCGCAGACGCTGGCCAACCTGTACCTGGCACTCGACCGGGATCTGACCGTCATCCCGGTGCTCAACAAGATCGACCTGCCCGCCGCCGACCCCGAGCGGTACGCGGGCGAGCTCGCCCACATCATCGGTTGCGAGCCGTCCGATGTGCTGCGGGTGTCCGGCAAGACCGGCGAGGGTGTGGCCGAGCTGCTCGACGAGGTGGTCCGGCAGATTCCGGCCCCCGTCGGCGATCCCGATGCCCCCACCCGCGCGATGATCTTCGACTCCGTCTACGACATCTACCGCGGCGTGGTCACCTACGTCCGCGTGGTGGACGGCAAGATCATGCCGCGCGAGCGCATCGCGATGATGTCCACCGGCGCCACCCACGAACTGCTCGAGGTGGGCATCGTGTCCCCGGAACCCAAGGCCTCGGCGGGCCTCGGCGTCGGGGAGGTGGGCTACCTCATCACCGGGGTGAAGGACGTCCGGCAGTCCAAGGTGGGTGACACGGTGACCACCGCCCGCGGCGGCGCGAAGGAGGCGCTGACGGGGTACCGCGAACCCAAGCCGATGGTGTACTCCGGGCTGTACCCCGTGGACGGATCGGACTATCCGAACCTGCGCGACGCGCTGGACAAGCTCCAGCTCAACGACGCCGCCCTGACGTACGAGCCGGAGACGTCGGTGGCGCTCGGATTCGGTTTCCGCTGCGGCTTTCTCGGCCTGCTGCACATGGAGATCACCCGTGAGCGCCTGGAACGCGAGTTCGGCCTCGACCTGATCTCCACCTCGCCCAACGTCGTCTATCGCGTCGTGAAGGACGACGGGACCGAAATGGTCGTGACGAACCCGTCGGACTGGCCCGAGGGCAAGGTGCGCGAGGTGTACGAGCCGGTGGTCAAGACGACGATCATCGCGCCGAGTGAGTTCATCGGCACCATCATGGAGCTGTGTCAGTCCCGGCGCGGTGAGCTCGGCGGCATGGACTACCTGTCGCCCGAGCGCGTCGAGCTGCGCTACACGATGCCGCTGGGCGAGATCATCTTCGACTTCTTCGACTCGCTGAAGTCGCGCACCCGTGGCTACGCATCGCTGGACTACGAGGAGGCCGGCGAGCAGGAGGCGCAGTTGGTCAAGGTGGACATCCTGCTGCAGGGCGAGGCCGTCGACGCCTTCAGCGCTATCGTTCACAAGGAGAGCGCGTTCGCCTACGGCAACAAGATGACCACCAAGCTCAAGGAGCTGATCCCGCGCCAGCAGTTCGAGGTTCCCGTGCAGGCGGCCATCGGCTCGAAGATCATTGCCCGCGAGAACATCCGGGCGATCCGCAAGGATGTGTTGAGCAAGTGCTATGGCGGTGACATCACCCGCAAGCGCAAGCTGTTGGAGAAGCAGAAGGAGGGCAAGAAGCGGATGAAGACGATCGGGCGGGTCGACGTTCCGCAGGAGGCCTTCGTCGCCGCGCTGTCCACCGACGCCGCTGCCGACAAGCCGAAGAAATAGGCTGGGGCGATGCGGGGGACAGCGGTGAGGGTGCTGATCGGGGCGATGGCCGTGACGTCGGCCGTGACCCTGAGCGGTTGCGTGCACACCACCGCCGGGCAGGCGCACCGTGCCGGCGGCACCAATCCGACGGCCGTGGCCGATCTGGAGAGCTACCTCCTGGCGCCCGATCGCGTCGACAAGATCGTGGGTTCGCAGGACATCGAGGTGAGCGATTCGGCCACCACGCTCGACGACAACCAGTCGAACATCTCCGACCCGGAGTGCCTCGGCGCGCTGTACAACGCCGAGCAGTCGGTCTACGACGGCACCGGCTGGACCGGTGTGGCCGACCAGGTGCTCGCCGACCAGGTTGACGACGAGGATGCCGAGCAGGGCCACTGGGTGCAGCAGTCGGTCGTGGAATTCGGCTCGGCCCAGCAGGCCGTCGACTTCTTCGACCGCTCGGTGCAGAAATGGACCAATTGCATCGGCAAGGACGTCACGGTGAACGACGCCGACAGCGAATTCGTGTTCAGCATCGAGGGAATCGGCATCGACGGCCACATGATGTCGCAGACCGCCAGGCAGCGCGACGCCGGGGATTGGGCATGCCAGCACGCGCTGGGCGCGGCCACCAATCACATCGTCGAGGTGATGGCATGCAGCACGGACACCGACGGTCAGGCCCTCCGGCTGGCGACCGAGATCGCTTCGAAGATCAAGTGATTCAGCGGTAGACGGCGCCGGTGAGGGCGTGGCCCCATAGATCCAGGGCCGCGTACACGCCATGCCGAAGGGGGCGCCGGCGCAGCTTCATTCGGATCGGCCTGATCCGAACCCTTCCGGTGGCCGCCCGCGCGCCGCTCGCCAAGCTCCGGCACGTGCTGCGCTGTGGTGCCGGTGGCGCACTCCGCTGGACCGGGCGTCGTACACCGGTGGGGAACCAATGCTCGACGGGTGTCATCGTCCGCGCCGAGGTGGTGTGCGGACTTAGCTGGAGGACGTGCCCCGAATACGTTGCCCACAGCTCACTTTCACCCCGCCATCGGCGTGCGCCCGCAACGCCGGCGGCCGTCGGTCCACCATTTCGAGTCGTCGTGATCGGTACCGGCGACCACCGGGTGCCGCGCCCGGCGCCGCCCGGGTACGGCCAGCGTAGAAGCATGCGCCCGGCGGTGACACCGAGTTGTCGTTGCTGAAATCGGGCCGTCGGGCCGGCTTGCCCGTTCGCCGGTGCCAGCGGGCGCTCCTAGACTCCCCATCGCCCGGCACCGATGGAAGTGGAGTCCCCTTGACGACGGCAGCAGGCCCGTTCGGGCGACCCATGACGGCGATGGGTGACTTCTTCGTCCTGGCCGGTGAGACGTTCGGCGCGATGTTCCGCCGGCCGCTGGCCTGGCGGGAACTGATCGACCAGATCTGGTTCGTGGCGCGGGTATCCATCGTCCCCACTCTGATGCTGTCCATCCCCTACACGGTGCTGATCGTGTTCACCCTCAACATCGTGCTGCTCGAGGTCGGGGCCGGTGATCTGTCCGGCGCCGGCGCGGCCCTGGCGTCGGTCACCCAGGTGGGTCCGGTCGTCACGGCCATCGTCGTCTCCGGCGCGGGTGCCACCGCGATGTGCGCCGATCTCGGTGCCCGCACCATCCGCGAGGAGATCGACGCCATGAAAGTTATTGGCGTGAACCCGATCCAGGCGCTCGTGGTACCCCGGGTGATCGCGGCCACCTTCGTCGCACTGATGCTCTACTCGGTGGTCGCCGTCGTCGGGTTGACGGGCAGCTACCTGTTCGTGGTCTTCGTCCAGCACGTCACCCCGGGAGCGTTCGTGGCCGGGCTGACCCTGTTGACCGGCCTGCCGCAGGTGATCGTCTCTCTGGTCAAGGCCCTGCTGTTCGGCCTGTCCGCGGGCCTGATCGCCTGCTACAAGGGCCTGCACGTGGGCGGCGGCCCGACCGGTGTGGGCAGCGCGGTCAACGAGACGGTGGTGTTCGCGTTCATGGCCCTGTTCCTGATCAACATCCTGGCCACCGCGTTCGGCGTCAAGGTGGCGCCGTGACCATCGTCTCCGACGCCATCCACGCCACCCGCAAGCTGGGGGAGCAGACCGCCTTCTACGGCAACGCACTGGTGGCCACCGCCGACGCGGTCCGGCGCTACCCGGCCGAGGTGCTGCGGCTGATCGCGGTGATGGGGATGGGGACCGGCGCGCTGGCCGTCATCGGCGGGACCGTGGTGATCATCGGATTCCTCACCCTGTCCACCGGTGCGCTGATCGCGGTGCAGGGCTACAACACCCTGTCCAACGTCGGGATCGAGGCGCTCACGGGCTTTCTCGGCGCCTTCCTCAACGTCCGCTTCATCGCGCCGGCCACCGCGGGTGTGGCGCTGGCCGCGACCATCGGCGCCGGGGCCACCGCACAACTGGGGGCCATGCGCATCAACGAGGAGATCGACGCCCTCGAGGTGATGGGCATCCGCACCGTGACCTACCTGGCGTCCACCCGGATCGTGGCCGGGGTGCTGGTGGTGGTCCCGCTCTACACCGTGGCGGTGCTGATGTCCTTCCTGGCCACCCGGTTCGGCACCACGGTGGTCTACGGACAGTCCCGCGGCGTGTACGACCACTACTTCTCGACGTTCCTGCAACCGGCAGACCTGATGTGGTCGTTCATCGCGGCGCTGTCGATGGCCGCCGCGGTGATGGCGGTCCACACCTATTACGGCTTCACCGCCGACGGAGGTCCGGCCGGGGTGGGTGAGGCCGTCGGGCGCGCGGTGCGCACCTCGGTGACGGCGACCGTGTTCGTCCTGCTGACCATCACGCTGTCGGTGTACGGGCAGTCCGGCAACTTCCACCTGTCGGGTTGACGGATATGGCCCCGGACAGCAACACATTACGACGCCGCGACGGCATCGACCCGATCTGGTGGGCGCCGGTGCTCCTGCTGGTGATCGCGGCCCTGGTTGTCCTCACCGCACTGCTGTTCTCCGGGACGCTGCGCGCGCAGGTGCCGCTGACGCTGGTGTCCGACCGGGCCGGGCTGGTGATGGAACCGGGCGCCAAGGTCAAGTTCCGCGGCGTCCAGATCGGCGAGGTGGGCAGCATCGGCGCGCAGTCCGTCGTCGCGGGCACCCAGGCGCGCCTCGCGCTGAACATCGACCCGGGCCCGTTCCGCTACCTGCCGGCCGACGTCGAAGCAGAGATCAAGTCCAGCACGGCATTCGGTGCCAAGTACGTCGACCTGATCGCCCCGGATCATCCGAGTCCCGGGCCGTTGGCCGCAGGGGCCGTCCTGCGGTCGCGCAATGTCACCGTCGAGGTCAACACCGTGTTCGAGAACCTGCAGAACGTGGTGCAGGCCATCGACCCGGCCAAGCTCAACTCGGTGCTCGGTGCGGTCGCGGAATCGCTGCGCGGCAAGGGCGACCGCATCGGCCAGGCGATCAGCGGCGCCAACGCCGTGCTGTCGGCGGTCAATCCGCGGATGGACACCGTACGCGCGGACTGGCAGAAATTCGGTGTAGCGGCCCGCACGTATTCCGATGCCGCGCAGGACATCCTGTCGATCCTGGACTCCTTCTCGACCACGAGTTCGACCATCGGCGGCCATGCCGGGGCGCTCGACGAGTTGCTGCTCGCCGCGGTCGGCTTCTCCCGCTCCGGCATCGACACCATCGGTGGCAACCAGCCGAACCTGGTGCGTTCGATGAACACGCTGGACCCGACCACCGCGTTGCTGGCGAAGTACTCACCCACCTACACGTGCCTGTTCCAGGGTGCGCAGTGGTTCCTGGAGAACGGCGGCCGGGATGCGTTGGGCGGCAACGGGAAATCGGTCATCATGGATGCCGCGCTGCTGGCCGGTGACGATCCATACCGGTTCCCGGACAACCTGCCGGTCGTCAACGCCACCGGGGGGCCCGGGGGCCGCCCGGGTTGCGGCTCGCTGCCCGACGTCAGCAAGAACTTCCCGGTGAAGTACCTCGTCACCGACACCGGCTTCGGCACCGGGCTGGATCTGCGGCCCAACCCCGGCATCGGCTTCCCCGGTTTCGCCAACTACTTCCCGGTCACCAAGGCCAACCCCGAACCCCCGCGAATCCGTTACCCCGGGCCGCCCGCGCCGGGTCCGGCGCCGGCTTATCCGGGTGGACCCGCTTACGGCGCAGCGCAATTCGGCCCCGACGGCACCCCGCTGTACCCGCCACCGCCCGGCGGCCAACCATGAGAGGCCGGACCGTGCGCACCCTGGTTCGGGTGCTGATTTTCAGCGTCGCCTGCGCGGTGTTCACCTTCGCCCTGATCGCCGTCTTCGGGCAGTTCCGGTTCGACTCCCGGGCGCAGTACCACGCGGTGTTCAGCAACGTCTCGGGACTCGAGGGCGGCAACTTCGTGCGCATCGCCGGCGTCGAGGTCGGCAAGGTCACGGCAATCGAACTGCATCGGGACGGCACTGTCACGGTGGATTTCTCGGTGGATCGGAACCTGCCGCTCACCGAGGGCACCCGCGCGGTCGTGCGGTATGAGAACCTGATCGGCGACCGCTACCTGGCGCTCGAAGGAGGACCCGGGTCGGTGCGCAAACTCCAACCGGGCGGGACGATCCCGTTGGGCCAGACTGCACCGGCGCTCGACGTCGACGCACTGATCGGCGGCTTCCGCCCGCTGTTCCGGGCGCTGGACCCCGATCAGGTGAACGCGCTGTCCGGGGAACTGCTGAAGGTGTTCCAGGGCCAGGGCGCCACCATCTCCTCGGTGCTGGGGCAGACGTCGGCGCTGACCACCACCCTGGCCGACCGCGACGAGTTGATCGGCCAGGTGATCACCAACCTCAACACCGTGCTCGCACGTTTCGCCACGCGCGACGACCAGTTCGCCGAAGGGCTGGACAAGCTGTCGGAACTCGTTGCGGGACTGGCAGATCGCCGCTCCGATATCGCCACCGGCACGGCCTATGTCAACGCGGCGGCCGGTACGGTGGCGGACCTGTTCGCCGAGGCCCGTCAACCGCTGCACGACACCGTGGTGCAGACCGACCGGTTCGCGGGGCAGATCATGGCCGATCGGGACTACGTCGACGATCTGGTCAGGACGTTGCCGGACGCCTACCAGATCCTGTCCCGGCAGGGCCTCTACGGCGATTACTTCGGCTTCTATCTGTGCGACGCGATTCTCAAGGTCAACGGCAAGGGCGGCCAACCGGTTTACGTCAAGCTCGCCGGCCAGGACACAGGACGGTGCCAACCGAAATGAGACGACCCAGCATCAAACCCCTGGCCGAGCGCAACCGCGTGGCGGTCGGCATCGTCGGGACGCTGATCCTCGCCGGACTGGTGACCGCCGCGTTCTCGTACGACAGACTGCCCTTCATCAAACGCACCAGCGACTATTCGGCGTATTTCGCCGAGGCCGGCGGCATCAAACCCGGCAGCCAGGTCCGGGTGTCGGGGGTGAACGTCGGGCAGGTGTCCGGCGCCCACCTCGAGGGCGCCAAGGTGCGGGTCGACTTCACCGTGCGCGACGGGGTGGAACTCGGCGACCGTACCGAGGCGGCCATCAAGACCGAAACGGTGCTGGGCACCAAGATGCTCGAACTGACGCCGCGGGGAGGTGGCGGGCTGTCCGGCCCGATCCCGTTGGAACGCACCACTTCGCCGTATGACCTGCCCACCGCCCTGGGTGAGTTGACCACCACGATCAGTGGACTGGACACCACCCAGTTGTCCAAGGCGCTGACCACCATCGCCGACACGTTCGCCGACACACCGCCCAACCTGAAGCTGGCGCTCGAGGGGGTGTCACGATTTTCCGACACCCTGAACAACCGGGACGCCAAACTGCGCGCCCTGCTCGCCGACGCGAACACCGTCACCGGTGTGCTGGCCAAGCGTAGTGACCAGATCGCCAGACTCGTCGTGAATGCCAACGCGCTGCTGGCCGAGCTGGTTTCCCAACGGGATTCGGTCGACGCACTGATGACCAACATCACCGCCGCCACCCATCAGATCTCCGGGGTGGTCGACGACAACCGCAGCCGGATCACGCCGGCGCTGGACAAGCTCAACGGCGTGCTCGGCATCCTGGACAACCGCAAACAGGAACTGCAGCGCACCATGTATCTGCTGCGCCGCTACGCGATGTCGTTCGGCGAGGTGCTCGGGTCCGGCCCGTTCTTCAAGGCGTCGCTGGTGAACCTGGCGCCGGGACAATTCAGCCAGCCGTTCATCGATGCCGCGTTCTCCGACCTCGGACTGGACCCCAACGTTCTGCTGCCGTCCCAGCTCGACGAACCGCAGACCGGCCAGCCCGGGACCCCGCCGCTGCCGGTGCCGTACCCCCGGACGGGGCAGGGCGGTGAACCACATCTGACGCTGCCGGATGCGATCACGGGCAATCCGGGGGATCCGCGCTACCCCTACCGCGCTCCCGAGCCGGCTCCGGCCCTGGGAGGGCCGCCACCCGGACCCCCCGCACTTCCCGCCGGTCCGGGACAGGGGCAGTGACGTTGTCGCACAGAGTGATTCGTGGTGTCCTGGGAACTGCCCTGGCGGTGCTACTGGTTGCCGCAGTGACGGTGGTGGCCACCCCGTGGTGGAAGAGTGCCAGCCGCAACAGTTTCGTGGCCTACTTCGCCAACACCAACGGCCTCTACGTCGGCGACGAGGTCCGTGTTCTCGGCGTCGCCGTCGGTACCGTCGACCGCATCGAGCCGCAACCCGCGGCCGCCAAGGTCACCTTCTCGGTCGACCGGGACGTATCGCTGCCGGCTGACGTGCAGGCGGCGATCCTGTCGCCGTCTTTGGTCAGCGCGCGGGCGGTCCAGCTCGTCCCCGCTTATACCGGTGGCGCGACACTGGCCGCCGGCGGTGTCATCCCCCAGAGCCGCACCGCGGTTCCCGTCGAATGGGACGACTTCCGCGGCCAACTCGAAAAGCTCACCGACTCGTTGCAGCCCACGACGCCGGGGGGACCCAGTCCGGTGGGCGAATTCATCAACACCGCGGCGGCAAACCTTCGTGGCCAGGGTGACACCGCCCGCGACACCGTCCTGAAACTGTCGCAGGCCGCCTCCGCGCTGGGTGACCACAGCTCCGACATCTTCAGCACCGTGCGCAACCTGCAACTGCTGGTGTCGGCCTTGTCGTCCAGCGCCGATCTGTTGGGCGCCTTCAACGATAATCTGGCGCAGGTCAGCACCGTGCTGTCCAACACGCCCGGCGAAATCGCTTACGCCACACAGGGACTCGACGCCGCCGTGCACGATCTGCGCGGCTTCGTGGCCGACAACCGGGAGGGCATCGGTACCACGGTGGACCACCTGGCGTCGATCACCACGGCGCTCAACGACCGCCAGGGCGACGTCAAGCAAGTCCTGCACATCGCGCCGACGGTGTTCCAGAACTTCATGAACATCTATCAGCCGGCCCAGAGCGCGGTCACCGGCATCCTCGCGCCGGTCAACTTCGCCAATACCGTCGAATTCGTCTGCAGCGCAATCCAAGCCGCGTCCCGGGAGAACTACGAGCGGTCGTCGAAGCTGTGCGTGCAATATCTGGCCCCGATCGTCAAGAACCGGCAGTACAACTTCCCGCCGCTGGGCGTCAACCCGTTCGCGGGCGCCTCGGCGCGGCCCAATGAGCTGACCTACAGCGAAGACCGGTTGCGCCCCGACCTGCCGCCCCCGACGAATCAGCCGCCGCCGCCCGCGGTCAGCACCGACCCGGCCGCCGGCCTACCCGGCCTGATGATTCCGGCAGGCACACGATGAAGCGTGTGCTCGCCGCGATCCTGACGCTGGCGGCACTGGTCGCGCTGCCCGGCTGCCAATGGCGGGGCCCGAATTCCTTGGCGCTGCCGGGAACCCAGGGCAACGGCCCGGGGTCCTACACCATCTCCGCGCAACTTTCCGACGTCGTCGCCATCCAGCCCAACACCCGGGTGCGCGTCGGCGACGTCAACGTCGGCAATGTCACGAGGGTGGAGGTGCAGGACTGGCATGCCCTGGTGACCATGCGCATCAACGGCGACATTCAGCTGCCGGCCAACAGCACCGCGAAGGTCGGCCAGACCAGCCTGCTGGGGTCGATGCACATCGAACTCGCGCCGCCCGTGGGCCTGGCCCCGCAGGGACAGCTGCACGACGGCTCGGTGATCGGCCTGGAATCGGCGGGGGCGTACCCGACCACCGAACAAACCCTCGCCTCGGTGTCGGTGCTGCTCAACGGTGGGGGACTGGCGCAGCTACAGGAGATCAACCAGACCTTCGCGCGGGCGCTGGCCGGCCGCGAGGACGAAATGCGAAGCCTGCTCACCCAACTGGACACGTTCATCGCGAACGTCAATGCGCAGACCGACGACATCATCGCCGCCACCGACAGCCTGAACGCACTGGCCGGTCAGGTCGCCGCCCGGGACGCCACCGTCGACCACGCGCTGACCACCATTCCGCAGGCGCTGGCCGTGCTCGCCGAGCAGCGGACCAAGATCGCCGATGCCATCGATGCGCTCGGCAAGTTCAGTGCCATCGCGGCCTCGGCCATCCAGCAGTCTCGGCAGGCCCTCGTCGACAACCTGCGCAACATCGCGCCGGTGCTGCGGTCGCTGGCCGACGCGGGGCCGGCACTGACCAAGGGGCTGGACTTCCTGTCGACGTACCCGTGGGTCAAGAGCACGATCCCGAACTGGTTCCGCGGCGACTTCGCCAACATCACCCTCGTCATCGATCTGACCCTCAGCCGGCTCGACAGCAGCCTGTTCACGGGCACCCGCTGGGAGGGCGATCTGACCGAACTCGAGATGCAGTGGGGACGCACGATCGGCCAGATGCCCAGCCCGTACACGTCGGGCAACCCGCTGATCGCGCCCTACCATTTCGGCGGGTACTGAGATGCTGAGACTGTCCCGCAAGGTCTGGACCCAGCTGGCGATCCTCGCCACGGTCACCGTGGTTGCGACTGCGGTAATGGCGTTCGGATTCGTGAAAGTGCCTGCGCTGCTGGGCATCGGGCGCTATACGGTGACCGTCGACCTGCCGGCCGGCGGCGGGCTGTATCCGACGTCGGTGGTGACCTACCGCGGCTCGGAGATCGGTCGGGTGAAATCCGTCGACGTCACCGCCACCGGGGTGCGGGCCGTGCTGAGCCTGAACTCGGACATCGAGGTACCCGCCGATGTGTCGGCGTCGGTGCACAGTCGCTCGGCCGTCGGGGAGCAGTTCCTGGAGCTGACCCCGGCCGCCGATGCCGACGGCTCGAAGTTGTTGGCCGACGGCGCGGTCATCCCGACGGCCCGGGTCAGTGTGCCGGTCGACATCGGCCATCTGCTCGATGCCACCAACACCGCGCTGACGGCGATCCCGCCGGACAACCTGCGGACCGTGGTGGACGAATCGGCCCGCGCGGTCGGCGGGCTGGGCCCGGAGCTGGGTCGCATCGTCGACGGCTTCTCCGCGCTGGCGATCGATGCCGGCAAGAACACCGGACCGATCACCACATTGATCGACCAGTCGCCGCCGGTGCTGGATTCCCAGGTGCGAACCGCGGATTCGATCCGAACCTGGGCCAACCGGATGGCCGACATCACCGGTCAGCTGCGGGCGCAGGACGCCGCATTCGCGGGTCTGCTCGACGCCGGTGGCCCCGCGCTGAACGAGGGTGAGCAGTTGTTCGACCGGATCGCGCCCGCCCTGCCGGTGCTGCTGGCGAACTTCGTGAGCCTCGGCGATATCGCAGTGACGTATCGGTCGGACCTCGAGCAGCTGTTGGTGCTCTACCCGCAGGGCACCGCCGTGATGTCGGCGATCGCCCTGGCCGACTCCGGTGTCAAGCAGGATTACCGCGGGATCTATCTGGACTTCAACCTGAACCTGAACCTGCCGCCGCCGTGCAACACCGGGTTCCTGCCGGTGCGCCAGCAGCGTGCGCCCAGCGAGGTCGACGCACCCGACCGGCCGGCCGGTGAGCTGTACTGCCGGGTGCCGCAGGACTCCGCGCTGAATGTCCGTGGTGTGCGCAACATTCCGTGCGAGACGAAGCCCGGCAAGCGTGCTCCGACGGTGGAGATGTGCGAGAGCGACGAACAGTACGTGCCACTCAACGATGGCTACAACTGGAAGGGCGACCCGAACGCGACGTACTCGGGTCAGCCCATCCCGCAGTACCCGCCGGGCGTGACCGCCCCCGGTGATCCGCCGCCGCCCATCGATTCCCGACCGGCGCTGGTGCCCTACGATCCCGCGACCGGCAACTACACCGGGCCGGACGGCAGGCCGCACACCCAGGGTGATCTGGCGGTGGAACCCGGCCCGCGCAGCTGGCAGTCGATGCTGGTGTCGCCGGGCTGACCCGGATCTCCATCTGTTCAGCGGTGGCTGCGGCGTTGTGCGAGTGAACCTCGCAGAGGACGCTGAACAGATGGAGATGACGGAGTGTCAGATATACATCGCGGGGTCGATGTAGGTGGTGGGGTCGACCAGGGGCTCGCGCTGCTTCTCGGTCCGGTGTCGGACCACTGCGGGGATGCCGGTGGCGATCGAGTCCGCCGGAACATCGTGGGTGACAACGGAATTCGCACCGATCGCGCTACCGTCGCCGATCGTGATGGGCCCCAGCACCTTCGCGCCGGCGCCGACCGCGACACCATTGCCGATCGTTGGGTGGCGCTTTCCGTGGGCCAGCGACCGCCCGCCCAGCGTCACGCCGTGATAGACCATCACGTCGTCGCCGATCTCGGTGGTCTCGCCGATGACGACGCCCATGCCGTGGTCGATGAAGAATCGTCGCCCGATCGTGGCTCCCGGATGAATCTCGATGCCCGTGAGGAATCTGGTCACCTGGGCCAGAATCCGGGCCAACCCCTTGGTCGCCGGCCGCGCCCACAGGCGGTGCGCAATCCGATAGGACCAGATGGCGTGCAGACCCGAATAGACCAGCGCGTTCTCCAGATCACCGCGCGCGGCCGGGTCGTGCGAACGCGCGTTGTCCAGATCCTCACGTAAGCACGCGATCGCTGAGGTCAGGGCCACCGTGGGTCAGTCCCTGATGTGTTCGAAGAGGGCGGTGGAGATGTACCGCTCGCCGAGGTCCGGCACGACGACGACGATCAGCTTGCCGGCGTTCTCCGGGCGCTTCGCCAGTTCCAGCGCCGCCCACACGTTGGCGCCCGCCGAAATGCCGCCGAGGATGCCCTCGTCGGTGCCCAATGCGCGCGCCACCCGGATCGCGTCGTCGAACTGGACATCGACGATCTCGTCGTAGACGTCGCGGTCGAGAATTTCGGGAATGAAGTTCGGCCCGAGCCCCTGGATCTTGTGCGGGCCGGGATCGCCGCCGTTGAGGATCGGGGAGTCCTTGGGTTCCACACCGACGATCTGCACCCCGGGCTTGCGCTCCTTGAGGACGTGGCCGACCCCGGTCAGGGTGCCACCGGTACCGATGCCGGCGACGAAGATGTCGACCTTGCCGTCGGTGTCGTCCCAGACCTCGACGGCCGTGGTCTTCTCGTGGATGGCCGGGTTGGCCGGGTTGGCGAACTGATCGGCCGCCACCGCGTTGTGGGTGTCGGCGATGATCTGCTTGGCCTTTGCCACCGCGCCGGCCATTCCCTCGGAACCGGGGGTCAGCACGATCTCGGCGCCGAACGCCCGCAGCAGCACCCGGCGTTCCACCGACATGGTCTCGGGCATGGTCAGGATGACCTTGTAGCCGCGCGCCGCCCCGACCATGGCCAGGGCGATACCGGTGTTACCGCTGGTGGCCTCGACGATGGTGCCGCCGGGCCGCAACTCGCCGGACGCCTCGGCGGCGTCGATGATCGCCACCCCGATCCGGTCCTTGACGCTGTTGGCGGGGTTGTAGAACTCGAGCTTGGCCACCACCTGAGCGCCCAGGCCGTCGGCCAGCCGGTTGAGCCGGACCAGCGGGGTGCGCCCCACCAGTTCGGTGACGTTGTCGTAGATCTTGCCCATAGCTGAGGTCTCCTCGCCGTGCCCGTCTCGAGTCTTCAAGCAACAACCCGCGAATACGCGGAACTCTTCCGATGTTATGCGCCGCCTTCGGCGAGGCGCCGAACTGCCCGGATGAACACGTCGATCTCGTCGAAGGTGTTGTAGAACGCGAACGACGGCCGCACCGTGGCCTCGAGGCCCATCCGCCGCAGGATCGGCTGCGCGCAATGATGGCCCGCGCGCACCGCGATGCCCTCGGCGTTGAGCGCTTTACCGACGTCCAGCGGTTCGTGACCGGCGAGCACGAAGCTCAGCACACTGGCCTTCTCCCGGGCGGTGCCGACCAGCCGTACCCCCGGGATGTCGGCCAGCCGGGGAGTGGCGTACTCGAGCAGCGCGTGCTCGTAGGCCGCGATCCGCTCGATGCCGACCTTCTCGACGTAGCGGATCGCCTCTCCCAGCCCGACGGCGTCGGCGATGTTGCCGGTGCCGGCCTCGAACTTGTTCGGGATGCCCTGGTAGATCGCCCGTTCCAGCGTCACATCGGCGATCATGTTGCCGCCCAGCTGATACGGCGGAGTGTCGGCCAGGGCCTCCTCGGTGCCGTAGAGCACTCCGATGCCGGTGGGCCCGAAGATCTTGTGCCCGGAGAAGACGAAGAAGTCCGCGCCCAGGGCTTGGACGTCGATCGGGATGTGCGGGATGGACTGCGCGCCGTCGATGAGCACCCGGGCGCCATAGCGGTGTCCGAGTTCGACGATCTGCTGTACCGGGGTGATGGTGCCCAGGGCGTTGGAAACCTGGGTTGCGGCAACGAGTTTGGTGTGCGGGCCGAGCAGTTGCTCGAACTCGTTCATCAGCAGGTTGCCGTCGTCGTCGACCGGGGCCACCCGCAGCACCGCGCCGGTCTGCTGGGTGATCGCCTGCCACGGCACGATGTTGGCGTGGTGCTCGAGGTGGGTGATCACGATCTCGTCACCCGGACCGAGGTGCTTGCGGCCCCACGATGCGGCCACCAGGTTGATGGCCTCGGTGGTTCCCCGCACGAAGATGACCTGTTCGCTGCGCGGGGCATTGATGAATCGCCGGACCGACTCGCGGGCGTCCTCGTAGGCATCGGTGGCCCTGGCCGCCAGCTCGTGCGCGGCGCGGTGGATGTTGGAGTTCTCGTGCGCGTAGAAGTAGCTCAGCCGGTCGATCACCGATTGCGGCTTCTGCGTCGTGGCCGCGTTGTCGAACCAGATCAGCGGTTTGCCGTTGACCGTTTCGGCCAGGATCGGGAAGTCGGCGCGCAACGTGTCGACGTCGAAGATCTCGTGCTGGTCGGGGATCTGCGGAACGGAGACCGGGTCCGGTGCACTCGGCCGGGACAGGAAGTAATAGTCCGGCTCGTCCCCCGGATCGCTGTGCTCGGCCGTCGATGGGTCGGCAAACCGGTTCCGTTCTTCGAGGGTCGGCGCCGAAGCCGGCCAGCCCGGTGTGGCCAGCCCGCGCTGGGTGACGGGCACCGACGGGCTGCCGCCGGCGATCACACCCGGTGTCGTCGGGACGATTCCCGTGGGCACCGCGAACGAAGTCAGATCGGGCACCTGGCCGCGCGGGGCGACCGGAACCGTCTGCGGTGGAACGGCTTCCGGACCCGGGGAGGTCGGGCTGGGGATCGCGGCGAACTCGGCCCCGCCCGCGGGTACCAACGGTGCCGCCGGGGTCAGCGGGTTCGCGGCGCCGACCGCACTCGTGCCCGCGGACGTCGCCGCAGTCACGTCGGGCACGTTGCCGCGCGGTGCCACCGGGGCGCTCTGCGGCGGGGTGTCGGGTCCCGGCCGGAAGCTCGCCGCCAAGAGCTGACCGGCCAGCGCGGCCAGTTCGGCCTCGCTGATCGGCAGTTCGCTCTCGGCGTTCAGCGAGCGGTACTCACTTGTACTCATAGAACTTGTCCACGGCGACGTCGTCGAGCACCGCGAGCGCGTCGTCGGTCAGCACGGCCAACGAGTTGTAGAGGGTCACCAGGTAGGAGGCGATTGCCGAGCGGTTGATGCCCGTGAACCTGACCGACAGACCCGGGGCCTGCTCGCCGACCAGGCCGGGCTGGAAAAGGCCGACGACGCCTTGGCGCTCCTCGCCGGTGCGCACCAGGATGAACTTGGTCTTGCCCTTCTCCACCGGCACCTTGTCGCTGGGGATGATCGGGATGCCGCGCCAGGTCAGGAACTGCGCGCCGAACAGGCTGACCACCACCGGCGGGACGCCGCGGCGGGTGGCCTCGCGGCCGAACGCGGCCACTCCCAGCGGGTGGGTCACGAAGAAGCCCGGGGTCTTCCACACCTTGGTGATCAGTGAGTCCAGGTCGTCCGGGGTGGGACGGCCGTCGCGCGAGGCGATGGTCTGCTCGGGGGTGACCTGCGCCAATAGCCCGTACTCGGGATTGTTGACCAGCTCGGATTCCTGGCGTTCCTTGATGGTCTCGATAGTCAGCCGCAGCTGCTGGGCGATCTGGTCGTGCGGGCTCGAATACAGGTCCGAAACCCGGGTGTGCACGTCGAGCAGGGTCGAGATGGAGCGCAGCGTGTACTCGCGCGGTGCGGTCTCGTAGTCGACGTAGGTCTGCGGCAGGGGCGCCTCGCCCTCCCCGGCCTCCTCGGCGTGAATCGCCACCCGCTCGGGGTTGACCACCCGGTTCACCCGGTAGATGCCGGCCTCGACCGGGACCCAGCTCAACAGGTGCAGCAGCCACCTCGGCGTGATGGTCGAGAGCTGCGGAACGGTCTTGGTGGCATTGGCGAGCTGCCGTGCGGCGAGATCACCGAGTGCCTGTGATTCGTTCTGAGCCGACGTCATGAAAAGTCCTCTCCCGACCGTGTGAATTTGTGCCCCCATGATCATGCACGCGCGATTGCGGCGCACAACATAACCGCGCACCGTGAGCCGAACTCTTTGCTCGTCACGACGTGGGTGCCGTAGGGTGTGACCCATGCATCAGCTCGCACAGCCGCGCATGGTCTTCTCGCGCTGCCTCGTCGTGCGCTGTTGTTGTTGATTTTCTGACGCTGCGATCCCCTTCTGCGTTCGCCCGCCCGTATCCGGCGGTTCGCTCGAACGCGCTGCTCAGAACCCAGAAAGTCAACTTCGCATGATCCGTCCACATCTTTCCGCCATACCCGCGGGCCACCCGCTCGCGCCCTCCCGTCCTGCGGTCACCGTGCGTCGCCGCGTACGCCCACGGCCCACCGTCGACCTGCCCCGCCTGACGCGCTATCGCGGCGGCACCTACTCGGCGACCGTCGACACCGTCACCTTCGTCGACGGCAGCACCGCCCGCACCGACCTGATTCGGCTCAACCCGGGTGTCGACGCGTACTCGCTGGACTTCACGGGGGAGTCGCCGACACGTCCGTCGCACTACCGGATGGACACCTGGTCGGCGGTGCCGAACCTGCGGGCGCACGCGTTCGAGGCCGAGGTCGACTGGATCCTGCGCAACTCGTTCCCGCGGCTGACCGCGGCCGAGCTGAGTCGCCGGTTGCGCGCCGCCGGCTACCCGCTGGGTGCGGCCAACATCAGCGAGCATGAGGCGATCGCCGGGACGCAGGCTGCCATCTGGAGATTCACCAACTCACTGGAGCTCGACAACCGTCCGTTGAACGTGCCCGCCTCGGTGGTGCACGGCCCCGAGGGAGTCACGGTCGAGTTCGACGGAGAACGCGTGTTGGGCGGCTACGAGGTTGATCTGATCGCGGCGGGTTCGGTGGTCGAAGTGGAACTACACCGCTCCGATGACGGTTCGGTGTGGCAGCCGGTCGACGGGTCCCGGCTGACGCTCGCGGCTGGTACCGGGACCCACCACAAGGGGCTGGGCGTCGGGTCGACGGTCTCCGGTGCCACCCGGGGCAGCGGTCATGTCGGCTATCGGCACTACCGCCTGACCGTGACGGGTGGCGCCACCGTCGCCGCCGTCCGCTTCTCGCTGCACGGCAGCGGCACCTACCGCAACCCAGCACGCATCGTGCATCTCTACGACTACCTGCTGGCCGGTGCCGCCCGGGCGCGGGCCCGGACCACGGGGCCGCGGCTGACGGCGGGACATGCCTCCGCATCCGACGGCCTCATCGGGCCGTTCCGGCTCGCTGCGACCGATCAGGTGGCGCTGCGGACCACCGATGCGGTGTTGGTGGACAACGCATCCCGCGCTGAACTTGTCGGACCGGTGCAGCCGGGCGCGGGGTTCTACCTGCGGGTCGAGCACGGGGTCACGTCGGCCACGGTGACCATGACCGTGCCGGGTAACCCGGACGGCTACGGCGGACGGGTGCTCACCGGTGTCGCGCGGGACGAATCCTCCAGCCGCTACACGCCTCTGGCGTTGGCGATCCCCGCTGATCTGGTGGTCGACTTCGAGATCGACTGGTCCTGATCGACCAAAAGCTCAGGCGGATCGGATATCTGGGCGGACGACGGGCCGACCGGCACGATGAGATCGACCGCGAATTGCGGTTCCGCACAACGTGACCGAGGGGAGAACCAACGTGGCCGACACCGACATACCCGATCATTCCGCCGTGGCCGAACCACGCTCGCCGGGCCTGCGCCTCGGCGTGGACGGCTGGGCCAATTTGCTGGTGGGGATCGTCGTGGTACTGGCGATCGCCAATCTGCTGCCGAAGATTCCGTGGTGATCCGATGAGCGTCACCGATAATGCGCGCGAGATCGCCGAAACCGCCGACGAGGCCGACCATTCCGCGTTCACCAGTCGGCGCCCCCTGGACTACCTGCCCGGTATTCTGCTGCTGATTGCCGTCGGGCTGGCCGGCAAGTACGCCGAGAAGGGCTGGCTGGCGCTGGCCAAGCACCAGCACTGGACAGTGCCCGACATTGAATATGTGTTGTGGGCCATCGTGATCGGCTTGTTGATCACCAACACGATCGGCCTGCACCCGATCTTCCGGGCCGGCGTCGCGACGTACGAGTTCTGGCTCAAGGTTGGCATCGTGGCCCTGGGCTCCCGGTTCCTGCTCGGTGACATCGGCAAGCTCGGCGGTCCGATCCTGGTGCAGATTCTCATCGACATGACCATCGCGGGAGCGATAATTCTCTTCGCCGCCAGGCTTTTCGGATTGTCCGGCAAGCTCGGGTCCTTGCTGGCGATCGGAACCTCGATCTGCGGAGTATCGGCGATCGTCGCGTCGAAGGGTGCGATTCGCGCGCGCAACTCCGACGTCAGCTATGCGATCGCAGCCATTCTCGGTCTGGGCGCGGTGGCGTTGTTCACGCTGCCGCCATTGGGCCACGCCATCGGCCTGACCGACCACGAGTTCGGCCTCTGGGCGGGCCTGGCGGTCGACAACACCGCTGAGACGACGGCCACCGGCTACCTGTTCTCCGACGAGGCCGGCAAGATCGCGGTCCTGGTGAAGTCGGTGCGCAACGCGTTGATCGGGTTCGTGGTACTGGGATTCGCGTTGTACTGGGCATCGCGCGGCGAAGCCGACCAGGTGGCACCGGGCGTGCGTGCGCGGGCCGCGTTCATCTGGGCGAAGTTCCCGAAGTTCGTCCTCGGGTTCCTGGCCGTCTCGGCGGTGGCGACCCTGGGCTGGCTGAACAAGGGGCAGCTGACCAACCTGGCCAACGTGTCGCGGTGGGCGTTCCTGCTGACCTTCGCCGGCGTCGGTCTCAACACCGACATCCGGGCCATCGCGCGCGCCGGCTGGCGCCCGTTGGTGGTGGCGGTCATCGGACTGGTGGTCGTTGCGGCGGTGTCGCTGGGCCTGGTACTGCTGACGTCGCGCGTGCTCGGCTGGAGCATCTCCTGATGAGTGCGTGGGCAGAACCGGGGGACGATTACGTTGGCTGGCAGATGCACGGCAGCTGCCTGGATCATCCCAGTGAATGGTTCTTCCCCGAGGAGGAGACCCGCAAGACGGTACGGCGCGAACGCGAACGGTTGGCCAAGTCGATCTGCCGCGGCTGCCCGGTGCTGGCCACCTGCCGCGAGCACGCCCTGAAGGTGGGCGAGAAGCACGGAATCTGGGGTGCCATGACCGCCCGCGAGCGGGCGACCGACCGCCGCCTCGGGCTGGCCGGTTGAGCGTGCCGGGCGCCGGTTGGGGCAAGCTGGGGCGGTGAGTTCCGACGACAACGTGTTGTTCGTGCACTGGCACGATCTGGGCCGCTACCTGGGTGTCTATGGACACCCGGATGTCCGCAGCCCGCGGATGGACGCGCTGGCCGCCGAGGGCATCCTGTTCACCCGCGCGCACGCGACCGCGCCGCTGTGCTCACCGTCGCGAGGATCGCTGTTCACCGGCCGCTATCCGCAATCCAACGGACTGATCGGGCTGGCCCACCACGGCTGGGAATACCGTGACGGCGTCCGAACCCTGCCTGCGCTGTTGAGTGAGGCTGGTTGGCGCACAGCACTTTTCGGAATGCAGCACGAAACCAGCTGGCCGGCCCGGCTGGGGTTCGACGAGTTCGATGTCACCAACTCGTACTGCGAGTACGTGGTCGAGCGCGCCGCCGGATGGCTGCGCGCGGCACCGGCCGGCCGAAAATTCCTGCTCACCACCGGCTTTTTCGAGACCCACCGGCCATACCCGCATGACCGTTACGAACCCGCCGACCCAGCCGGGGTACGGGTGCCCGACAGCCTGCCCGACACCCCGCAGGTCCGTCAGGACCTCGCCGACTTCCACGGATCGATCACCGTTGCCGACGCGGCGGTGGGCCGGCTGCTCGACGTGCTGGACGAGACCGGGCTGGCGGAGAACACCTGGGTGGTGTTCCTGACCGACCACGGCGCGGCGCTGCCCCGGGCCAAATCCACGCTGTACGACGCCGGCACCGGGATCGCGTTGATCATCCGGCCGCCGCGCGGCCGCCGCATCGCGCCGGTCGTCTACGACGATCTGTTCAGCGGGGTGGACCTGCTACCCACCCTGCTGGGCCTGCTGGGTGTGCCGATTCCCGATGAGGTCCAGGGGCTTTCGCACGCCGCGAATTTGCTGGAGTATTCGGGCGAAATCCGTTCGGCGGTATATACGACGAAGACGTATCACGATTCTTTCGACCCGATCCGTGCAATCCGGACCAAGGAATACAGCTATATCGAGAATTACGCGCAGCGACCGTTACTGGACCTGCCGTGGGACATCGAGGAGAGCGCGCCGGGTGAGGCGGTGGCGGCGGACGTCGCCGGACCCCGCCCTGCCCGTGAACTCTATGATCTGGTGGCCGACCCGACCGAGCAGAACAACCTCCTTACCTCGGGAGATGCCGAAAATGCGGAACTGTTCGCCAAGGATCTGGCAGTGCAGTTGAACGACTGGCGCACCAAGACCAACGACGTCATTCCCTCGGAGTTCGCTGGGAACCGGATCTCCGAGCGCTACACCCAGACCTATGCTCGGATCAACGAGATTGAGTATCCGAGCCGGGCGGCCGATGCCGTTCATCGCGGCATCCTGAGCGAGACGGAACAATAGTTTCGATCGGGGAGAATTAAAACCCTTGGGCTGCATATGATTTCGGTTGCCATTAGGCTGCCATCATGCCGGACAATCCCACCGCCTATCTGGTGCTCGCGTCGCAGCGCAGCGGCAGCACACTCTTGGTGGAATCGCTGCGGGCAACCGGCGTCGCCGGGGAACCGCAGGAGTTCTTCCAGTATCTGCCCGAGACGTCGATGTCCCCGCAGCCGCGGGAGTGGTTCGCCGATGTGACCGACGAGTCGATCCTGCGGCTGCTCGATCCGCTGGTGGAGGGCAAGCCCGATATTGCGCCCGCCGAGATCTGGCGGGACTACATCCGCACGGTCGGGCGGACGCCCAACGGGGTGTGGGGCGGCAAGCTGATGTGGAATCAGGCGCCACTGCTGCTGCAGCGCGCCGAGGATCTGCCGAATCGTTCGGGCGACGGCCTGCTCGCGGCGATCCGCGACGTCGTGGGGTCCGATCCGGTGCTGGTGCACATCTATCGGCCCGACGTGGTGTCCCAGGCGGTGTCGTTCTGGCGCGCGGTTCAGACCCGGGTCTGGCGGGGTCGTCCGGACCCGGTCCGCGATGCGCGTGCGGAGTATCACGCCGGTGCCATCGCACATGTCGTGAAGATGCTGCGCGACCAGGAGGAGGGCTGGCGCACCTGGTTCGTCGAGGAGGACGTCGACTACATCGATGTGCCCTATCCGGTGTTGTGGCGCAACCTGACCCAGGTGGTCGGGGATGTGCTGGAGGCGATCGGCCAGGACCGCCGGCTGGCGCCGGCGCCGGTGTTGGAACGTCAGGCCGATCAGCGCTCCGACGAATGGGTGGAGCGCTACCGCGTCGATGCCGAGAAGGAAGGACTGCCGGTGTGAGTACCACATTGGACACCACCCATGACTCGACCCACGTCGATGAGCTGCGGCTGCTGGAAGCCGAAGCCGTCCACATCATCCGCGAGGTCGTCGCCGAACTCACCAAACCGGTGCTGTTGTTCTCCGCCGGTAAGGATTCCATCGTCCTGCTCCGGTTGGCGGAGAAGGCATTTCGGCCGGCACCGCTTCCGTTCCAGGTGCTGCATGTCGACACCGGGCACAACTTCGACGAGGTCATCGCGTTCCGGGATCGCCGGGTGAGTGAGCAGGGGCACACGCTCATCGTCGGCTCGGTGCAGGAGACCATCGACGCCGGCCGGGTCGCCGATCCGGGTCCGGGAGCGTCGCGCAACCGGCAGCAGACCCGAACCCTGCTCGATGCCCTGGAGGCCGGCGGTTTCGATGCGGCGTTCGGCGGAGCGCGACGTGACGAGGAACGCGCCCGGGCCAAGGAGCGGATCCTGAGCTTCCGTGATGAGTTCGGGCAGTGGGATCCGCGGGCCCAGCGTCCCGAGCCCTGGTCGCTGTACAACGGCCGGATCCGCAAGGGGGAGCAGGTCCGGGTCTTTCCGCTGTCGAACTGGACCGAACTGGACATCTGGCGTTACATCGAACTCGAAGGCCTCGAGCTGCCGTCGATCTACTTCGCGCACGAACGGGAGGTGCTCGAACGCGACGGCATCCTGCTGGCGGTGTCGGAATACGTTGTGCCGCAGGGTGATGAAGCCTCAGCGGTGGAGTGGGTGCGCTACCGCACGGTGGGGGATCTGACCATCACCGGCGCGGTGCGGTCGCGGGCAACCGACATTGCCGGGGTTATCGCCGAGATCTCGGCGGCGACGGTCTCCGAGCGCGGCGAAACCCGCGCCGACGACCGGACCTCGGTGGCCGCGATGGAAGACCGCAAGCGTGAGGGGTACTTCTGATGACACGCCAACTATTGCGCATCGCCACCGCGGGTTCGGTGGACGACGGCAAGAGCACGCTGATCGGTCGCCTGCTGCACGACACCGACAGCCTGCCCCTGGATCATCTGGAGGCCGTCACCGACGACGAAGGCGTCGCCGATCTCGCGGCGCTGTCCGACGGGTTGCGGGCCGAACGCGAACAGGGCATCACCATCGACGTGGCATACCGGTTCTTCTCCACCGAGTCCCGCAGCTACATCCTGGCCGACACACCCGGGCACGAGCGCTACACGCGCAACATGTTCACCGGCGCGTCCAACGCGCACGTGGCCATTCTGCTCGTCGATGCTCGTGCCGGGGTGCTGCGCCAGACCCGCCGGCACGCCCGCATCGCGAAACTACTTGGCATCAAACACTTTGTGGCAACGGTCAACAAGATCGACCTGGTCGGTTTCGACCCTGTGCGGTTCGGTGAGGTGGAGCGCGAACTGCGGCTGCTGGCCGACCGGCTCGGCATCAGCGGTTCGGAAGCGGAACTGACGGTGATCCCGATCGCCGCCAAGCTCGGCGACAATGTCGTGCACCGCTCGCAGAACACCCCGTGGTACACCGGACCCACACTGCTGGGGTACCTCGAGGCCATCGAACTGACGGCACCCCAGCCAGAACCCGGACATCTGCGCCTGCCGGTGCAGTGGGTGTCGCGACCCACCGCACAACAACGCCGCCGCTACACGGGCCGGCTGGCGGCGGGCACGCTGCGGGTCGGGGACGAGGTCGTCTCGCTGCCTGCCGGTACCCGGTCCACCGTCACCGCTCTGGACACCCTCGACGATGCCCGGACCACCGGGGTGGCGCCGCTGTCGGTGTCGATAGAGCTGGCCGACGACATCGACGTCGGGCGCGGTGACGTGTTCGTCAGCGCCGCCGAGCACGCGGTGCTACCGGTCCTGGCCCGTGAGGTGGACGCCACGGTGTGCTGGTTCAACGAGACCCCGCTGCGAGCGGGTGATCGCGTCGCGCTCAAGCAGGGCACCCGGACCGTGCGGGCGACCGTGCAGGCACTGCACACCCGACTCGACCCAGAAACGCTCGACGATCTCGACGGCCCGGTCGAGTTGGCGCTCAACGACATCGGGCTGGTGACGCTGCGCACCAGCTCGGTGATCGTCGCGGACACCTACACCGACAACCGGGACAACGGTGCGTTCATCCTGATCGACGAAACCTCGAACGACACCGTGGGCGCGGGCACCATCGCCGAGGCCCGGGAGGTCAAACCCGGTGCGGCCACCCGCAACGACATCCGTTGGCATCCCTCGTCATTGGACCGCGACTATCGCTGGGGCAAGACGGGACAGCGTGGTGCGACCATCTGGTTCACCGGGTTGCCGGCCTCCGGCAAGTCCACCGTCGCGGTTGCGGTCGAACGTGCGCTGGTCGAGTCGGGTCAGGTGGCGTACCTGCTCGACGGCGACAACCTGCGGCACGGCCTGTCCGACGATCTCGGGTTCTCCGCCGGCGACCGGGCCGAGAACATCCGCCGGGTCGGGCATCTCACCCGATTGCTGGCCGACTCCGGCGTGGTGGCACTGGCTGCCCTGGTCTCGCCGCTGAAGTCCGACCGCGAGATCGCCCGGCAGCTCAACGAGGCCGCCAAGCTGCCCTTCGTCGAGGTGTACATCGCCACCGCGGCGGCCGAGTGCGAACGACGGGATCCCAAGGGGCTTTACGCGCGGGCGCGCGCCGGGGAGCTGAGGGGACTCACCGGGGTGGATGCGCCCTACGAGCCACCGGATGATGCCGATCTCGTTCTCGACACCGCGGGTGCCGACATCGAGGAACTGGTGGCCCAGGTGCTCGAGGCACTGAAGCGCGCCCAGGCGTAGATCGATTCACGCTGACCGCAACCGTGGCCGGGTCCGCCCGACGGACCTAAGGTCCTCGGCATGTCGGAAACAACGCTGTCCGCAACGGCTCTGGAGACCGCCGGCCGGGGCGCCGAAGCCGCTCTGCGGCAGGGCATCGCCGACGGTTCGCTGCGCGAGATCGAGGTGGCCTGGAGCGATCCGTTCGGCCACGCAGCCGGAAAGCGGATCCCGGCCGCGCAGTTCCTCGAGCGGGCCACCGGAACCGGATTCGCGTTCTGCGAGGCGGCGCTGGGCTGGAACACCGACGGCACGGTCATCGACTCCCTGCGCCTGACCAACTGGGACGGTGGGTATCCGGATGTCTATGCGGTGCCGGACTTCTCGACCTTCACCCCGCTGCCGTGGCGTCCCGGCGTGGGCCACGTCATCTCCGACGTCGTCACGCACCACCGAACTCCGTCGCTGCTCGACCCCCGCGCCGTGTTGCGCCGGGTGCTCGACCGGCTGGCCGGTCTCGGCTACACCGCCAAGATCGGGGTCGAGTTCGAGTTCTATCTGCTCGAGGCCGACGGGTCACCGATCATCGAGGCGATCCAGGCCTATTCGCTGGAGAACGCCAACGCGCTCGAGCCGTTGATCAGTGAACTGAACGAAACATTGGCCGCCTTCACCCGATTGGAGGGCATCCAGACCGAGTACGGGCCCGGCCAGGTGGAGACCAACCTGGTGTACACCGATGCGCTGGCCGCCGCCGACGACAGTGCCCGACTGAAGTACGCCGCCAAGGAGGTGGCTCGCCGGCACGGCAAGCTGGCCAGCTTCATGGCCAAGCCGTTCTCGAACCACTCGGGTAGTTCGGCGCACCTGCACATTTCGCTCTGGCAGGATGGCCGGCCGGCTTTCGCCGCGGTCGACGGCTCCGAGAGTCCGGTGGCGCTGCATGCGATCGCCGGGCTGCTCGAGCACCTGCCCTCCATTGCACTGTTCGGCGCGCAGTCGGTCAACGCCTACCGCCGGTTCGCCCCGGACACCTTCGCTCCCGACACCGTCAACTGGAGCCGCGACAATCGCAGCGCCGCGATCCGCTCACTGGTCGAGGAGACACCGGAAGCGTCGCGTATCGAATTGCGCTCGGGGGCATCCGATTCCAACCCGTACTGGCTGATCGCGTCGGCACTGGCCGCCGTCATCGCGGGCCTGGAAGCCGGCCGACAGCCGCCGCAGGCCGCCACCGGCAACCTCTACGGAAAGGGTGCGCCGCTGCCGGATTCGCTGGGCACCGCGGTGGCCCTGGCCACCCAGGACGACACCATCCTGGAGATCCTGGGCGCCGACTCGGTACACGACTTCGCCGCGCTGGCCCGCAGTGAATGGCTGCAGTACATCGGCCACGTCAGTGACTGGGAGCGCGACCGCTACCTGACCCGATCATGACCGGCCCGCGATTCGGGGTCTGGGCGCCCGTCTACGGCAACCACGGCGCCCGGGATCATCCCGAGGACGCGCCCGACGCGAGCTATCGGCGCACCCGCGATCTGATCGTCACCGCCGAGGCCGCCGGGTTCGACTCCACCCTGGTGGCCCAGCACGTCGTGCACCCCAGCGCCGTCGAGGACGATGTCCTCGAAACCTGGTCCACGCTGGCCGGTCTGGCCGAAGCCACCTCGCGGATCGAACTGATCGGCGCGATCAAGCCGCTGCTGTTCAATCCGCTGGTGTTCGCCAAGCTGGCGGGCAACATCGCTGAGATCGCGGAGGGCCGGCTGTCGATCAACGTGGTGTCCGGCTGGTTCCTGCCCGAGTTGGAGGCACTCGGTATCGAGGTGCCCGAGCACGACGACCGCTACGTCCACACCCGGCAGTGGCTGCAGACCGTGACCGCGCTGTGGGCGGGAAAGCCGGTGACCATCGGTGGCGGTGACCGTCAGCCCGCCCTGGTGCGCCCGGCTCCCGCGGTAGTGCCGCCCGTCTATGTGGGTGGTGAATCCGAGCCCGGCCGCGCGCTGGCCGCCGCGACCGCGGATGTGTTCTTCATCAACGGCCGCCCGTTCGGTGACGTCGTGGATGTCATCGACGATCTGCGCTCCCGTCCCCGCGACGGCGTCCCGCTGCGGTTCGGGCTGTCGGCGTTCGTCATCGCCCGGGACACCGAGGAGGAGGCCTTGGCCGAACTGCGGCACCTGCAGTCGCTGGTGGACGCCGAACGGCGACCGGAGATCTCCGGCGGCACCGATCCGAAGACCCAGATGTACCGGGTGCTGGCCGACACCAGCCGGGTCGGTTCCAACGGCGGCACCCTGGCCGGGTTGGTGGGCAGTCACGAACAGGTGGCCGAGCGCATCGCGGTGTTCCACGATGCCGGGATCGAACTGTTCATGCTCCAGTTCCAGCCCCTGGAGGCCGAGCTGCACCGCTTCGCCGAGCACATCATCCCCCGATTCCGTTGATAGTCAGGAGCTTTCATGACCGTTCTCGATCAGGTGGACAGCCTGTCGGTGTCCGAGCGCCTGGCCGCGATCACCGGCATCGTCGACGAACTCCGGGCCGGCGATCCCGTTGCCGAACGTGACCGGGTGCTGCAGTACGACGCGATCCGCGCGTTGCGGGCGACCGGGGTGCTCAACATCCGGGTCCCCACCCGCTACGGTGGCCCGGGAGGACGGGTCCGCGATGTCCTGACCGCCGTCATCCATATCGCCAGCGGTAGCTCCAATGTGGCGCAGGCGCTTCGGCCGCACTTCGGGTTCGTCGAACGCCTGCTGAGCAACCGGGCCACCGAGACCGAGCGCCAGACGTGGTACCCGCGGATCAACGTCGGCCTGGTGGTCGGCAACGCCGTGACCGACAGCGTCGGACGCACGCCCGGTAGCGGCGCGACCACGGTGCTGGCCGACGCCGACGGTGTGTTGCGGCTCAACGGCGTGAAGTTCTATTCCACCGGAACGCTGTTCACCGATGTGGTTGCGGTATCGGCCGTCGATGCGGCCGGAAATGATCTGCAGGTGATCGTGCCCACCGACCGTGCCGGTGTCGAATTGCTCGACGACTGGGATGGTTTCGGTCAGCGCACCACGGCCACGGGAACCAGTCGGTTCACCGATGTGGTTGTGCATCCCGATGAGGTGACCACGGTGAGCAGCGGCATGTTCCTGGGCCACGGCACCGCGTTCCTGCAGCTGTATCTGGCCGCGGTGACGGCCGGCATCGCCGCCGCGGTGTGCAACGACGCGGTCGACTTCGTCCGGCACCGGGCGCGGCCCGCCGCGCATTCGCTGGCCGAGAAGGCCGCGCAGGACCCGTTCGTGTTGCGTGCCGTCGGGGAGATCACCGCATCGGCGACGGCCGCCGAAACGCTGGTGCTGGCTGCCGCCGATGCCTTGGATGCGTTGGTGGACAGCAATTCCCAGCTGGATGCCGACGCGGTGGCACAGGCCGCTGTCACTGTCGCGCAGGCCCAGCTGGTGACCGAACGGTTGACCATCGCCGCGGCCGAACGACTCTTCGACACCGGAGGAGCGTCGGCCACCGCGCGCAAGCTGAACCTCGACCGGCACTGGCGCAATGCCCGTGCCATCGGCAGCCACAGCCCGCTGGACTACAAGGCGCACGCCGTCGGCGACTACGTCGTAAACGACACTCCGCCGCCGGCCAGCGGGTATTTCTGAGTCATCTGCAATCGCGCTGAGCGCAACCATTTCCGCGATCACGACGCGGTCCTACCGTTCGGGCAATCAAACTTCCTGCGTCGCAGGAGAACAGCAGGGAGATGAGCATGTCGAATCAGATCGATGAGGCCTCCGGCGTAGCGCCGGTCGCGGGTGACACGGTGGCCGTGGATCGCCCGCACCGCAAACTGCGCGGCACCCTGGGAGTCTGGGGGATCGTGTTCCTGGTGGTGGCCGCGGCGTCGCCGCTCGGCGTCATCGGCGGTCCGGTGCCCCTGGGTATCGCCGGCGGCAACGGCGTCGGGTTCCCCGCCATCTTCGTCGTCAGCACCGTGATCATCCTGCTGTTCGCGGTCGGATTCACCGCGCTGACGCCGTACGTGCCGGATGCCGGCGCGTTCTACTCCTACATCGGCAAGGGCCTGGGCCGGGTGACCGGTTTCGGGTTCGCATTCGTCGCGCTGATTTCCTACCTGGCTCTGGAGATCGCCGTCTACGGCCTGATCGGCCAGGGCGCTCAGGCGTTGTTCGCCTCCTACGGCCTGCCCCAGATCCACTGGGGAGTCTGGGCGTTGGCCGCGTTTGCGATCGTGACCTCCCTGGGCCACTTCAACATCGACCTGTCGCGCAACGTGCTCGGCGTCCTGCTGATCGCCGAGGTCGCGATCGTCCTGGCGCTGGACGCCGCCGTCGTGTTCACCGGCGGACACGAGGGGCTCTCGACCGGATTCCTGCACCCGGCGCAGATCGTGTCGGGCGCACCCGGAATCGCCCTGCTGTTCGCGATCCTCAGCTTCATCGGATTCGAGGCCACCGCCGTCTTTCGCGACGAGGCTCGCAATCCGCTGCGCACCATCCCGCGGGCCACGTACCTGTCGGTGATCCTGATCGGCGTGTTCTACACGGTTTCGACGTGGGCGCTGATCACCGCGTGGGGTGAGAGCCAGGTGGTCGACAAGGCGGTCGCCGATCCGTCCGGCCTGCTGCCCGGCGCCACCGAGCAGTACCTCGGGCTGGTAGGTCTGCATATCGTCCAGGTGCTGTTCGTGACAAGCCTTTTCGCCTGCATCCTGTCGTTCCACAACATCGTCGCCCGGTACGTCTTCACCCTGTCCAACCGCCAGGTCTTCCCCGGTCGACTCGGGGAGGCGCACGCCAACCACGGATCCCCGCACCTGGCGTCCGGGGCGGACTCGATCGTGGTGGCGGTGTTCATCGTCGTGGCCGCGCTGATCGGGATCGACCCGGTGACGCAGTTCTACACCTGGCTGGCCGGCATCTCCACGGTCGGCATCGTGATCCTGCTGATCGCGACGACGGTCGCGGTGCTGGTGTTCTTCGCGCGCCGGAGACGGGCCGGCGACCTCGAGGTTTCGGCCTGGCGGGCGTTCGTCGCGCCCGGTCTCGGCCTGGTCGGTCTGGTCTTCTCCTTCGCGCTGATCCTGAAGAACCTGCCCGGCCTGGTCGGCAATTCGACGCCGATCGCCATCGGAGTTGTCGTGTTGTTGGTGGCGGTGTTCGCAGTGGGAGCCGGCATCGCGGCGCGCCGCCCCCACGTCGTGCTGGAGTAGTCAGCCGCTCGCGACGTGAGAAGTGGGGGTCAGCGCGTGCCGCGCGTAGGCCCGAACATCGGCGTCACCGTCGTCCAGGGCGGTGCTCAGCGCATCGCGGGCACCGGATTGGGCTGCCGCCCAACGGGTCAGGCTCAATACGGCAGCCTTGCGGACATCCAGGTGCGGATCGGTGATCGCTCCGCTCAACGCCGGCACGGCGATATCGGCCGGTGCGCCCGCCATTCCCCGGGCCGCGCCCTGACGGATCTGCCACGCGTTGTCGGTCAGCGCTCGTTGCATCGCGGTCGCATCGGAGTCGGTGTAACCCACGGAGGCCAGTGCGGCCAGGGCGGCGGCCCGGACCAACGGATCGCGGTCGGCGAGCAATGCGCGCACGACGTCGCCGCCGCCACCCAGAGTGGCCAGGCCATTGGCCGCGGCGATCCGGACCTCACGGTTGGCGTCCGACCCGGCCTGTTCCACGCCGGCCACGTCGTCCACCGACACCAGCGCGCGGACGGCTTCGATGCGGACGTGGTGATCGTCGTCGGTCAGCGCGGCGCGGTACTGCTGCGGATCGCCGGCGCCGCGGAAGCTCAGCACGTACACGGCGATCGCGCGGACCACCGGGTCGGTCGATCCCAGGAATGCCGCCGTCGCCGTGGGATTCGGGATCACCTCCACGAGCTCGCGCAATCCGCTGGCGGCCTCCCGCCGAACCGTGACATCCGGATCGCCCAGCGCGGGCACCAGGGCGGCGGAATATCCGTCCGGCAGATGTTCGGTCAGTGTGTTCACCGCGGTTCGACGCACGCCGGGGTCGTCGTCGGCCAGGAAGGCGGCGAGGTCGTCGAGGGTGGGGGACTCCAGACCCAGTACGGCGGCAATGCGCGGCGACGGCGGCTGGGTCGCCTCGCGAATGCGAGATCGCTCGGTGGCCGGCGCATGCGACTCGATCAGCTCCGGCTGGGCGACGGGTATCGGCTCGGTCTCACCGCTGGGCAGTCCGTCGAGTTCGGGTACCGGTACGAAATACGGTGCCACCGGACGCTTCCGGAACTCCATCGACCCGTCGGCGGCCTTGCGCAGGTTCAGGTGGTAGCGCCAGCCTTCGTCGTCGCGCTCCGGGGCGTCGGAACGGTCGTGGTAGAGCCCCCAACGAGATTCGTCACGGGTCAGTGACGACCGCGAGGCCATCTCCGCGCAGTCCCGGATGAACGACACTTCGACCGCCCGCATCAATTCGTGCGGGGTGCGTGCCCCGATGGCGGCGACCTCCGCACGCATGCGTTCGAATGACTGCACGGCCAGCGACAGTTTGGTCGCGGTCTTCGGCGGCGCCACGTAGTCGTTGACGAACCGGCGCAGCTTGTACTCGACCTGCGGCTGCGGGGGACCGTCGGGTTGCCGGGCCGCCCGGTAGATCAGCTCATGCGCATCGGCGATCTGATTCGCTGGGAGGTGTTGCGGGGCTGGCAGATCGGCGGAGATGCCGGCCGCGTGTTCGCCGGCCAGCTCACCGTAGACGAACGCGCCGATCATATAGTTGTGCGGCACGCACGCCAGGTCGCCGGCCGCGTAGAGGCCCGGCACGGTGGTCCGCGCATGTTCGTCCACCCACACTCCGGATGCGGAATGCCCGCTGCACAAACCGATCTCGGAGATGTGCATCTCGATGTCGTGGGTGCGGTAGTCGTGTCCGCGATTGGCGTGGAAGGTGCCGCGGGTCGGGCGCTCGGTGGTGTGCAGGATGTTCTCCAGCGACGTCAGCGTCTCATCGGGCAGATGGGTTACCTTGAGGTAGATCGGCCCACGCGCCGATTCGATCTCCGTCTTCACCTCGGCCATCATCTGGCCCGACCAGTAGTCGGAGTCGACGAACCGCTCGCCGAGGGCGTTCACCTGATAGCCGCCGAACGGGTTGGCCACATAGGCGCACGCCGGACCGTTGTAGTCCTTGATCAGCGGATTGATCTGGAAGCATTCGATGCCCGACAGTTCGGCGCCCGCGTGGTAGGCCATCGAGTAGCCGTCGCCGGCATTGGTCGGATTCTCGTACGTCCCATACAGATATCCCGACGCCGGTAGTCCGAGGCGGCCGCACGGACCGGTGGCCAGGATGACGGCCTTGGCGCCGACGATGACGAATTCCCCGGTCCTGCTGTTGAAGGCGACCGCACCCACGGCGCGGCCCTGCGAGGTCAGCACGCGCACCGGCATGAAGCGGTTCTCGATGCGGATCTTCTCCCGCATGCTGCGCTGCCTCAACACCCGGTAGAGCGCCTTCTTGACGTCCTTGCCCTCCGGCATCGGCAGGACGTAGGAGCCCGACCGGTGGACCTGGCGCACGGCGTACTCGCCGTGTTCGTCCTTCTCGAACTTCACGCCGTAACGTTCGAGTCGCTGCACCATCGCGAAACCACGCGTGGCGGTCTGATACACCGTGCGCTGGTTGACGATTCCGTCATTGGCGCGGGTGATCTCGGCGACGTAGTCCTCGGGCTCGGCCTTACCGGGAATGACGGCGTTGTTGACGCCGTCCATTCCCATTGCCAGGGCGCCTGAATGGCGCACGTGCGCCTTCTCCAGCAGCAGGACCTGGGCGCCGTTCTCCGCCGCGGTCAGCGCGGCCATGGTGCCGGCGGTGCCGCCCCCGATAACCAGGACGTCACAGTCCAGCCGGATGGCGTCCGTGATTGCGGGAATCTCCATCAGTGCACCAACTCCGAATGGTCCAGGGCGGCAAAGACTTGTGTGCGTAGCGCAGCTCGGTCCGCGCCGGGAGTGCGGGGGTCCGGCACCTCCAGCACGGCCCGCAGCGGCTGGCCCGCACGGCCGAGCACCGCGACCCGGTCACCGATGAGCAGCGCCTCGTCGACGTCATGGGTGACGAACACCACCGTGGTGGGGTGCGCCCGCCAGGTGTCGATCAGGAGTCGCTGCATGGTGCCTCGCGTCTGGGCGTCCAGAGCGCCGAACGGTTCGTCCATCAGAACCGCCCGCGGCGCGCCGGCCAGGCCCCGGGCCAGCTGCACCCGTTGACGCATACCGCCGGACAGGCTCTTGGGCAGATAGTCCGCGAACTCCGCGAGCCCGACGTCGGCCACCCAGCGGCGCGCCCGTTCACGTCGTCCGGAGCGTGGCTGCCCGGAAAGCTTCAGGGCCAGTTCGATATTGGATTGCACTGTGCGCCAGGGCAACAGCGCGTTGTCCTGGAAGACAACGGCACGGTCGCGCGAGGTGGTGGTGACAGGGCTGCCGTCGGCGGTGATCGTTCCCGCGTCGGGATGGAGGAGTCCCGCCACGGCGCGCAGTACCGTCGATTTCCCGCAGCCCGACGGTCCGGTGAGCACCAGGATCTCACCCGGGGTCACGGTCAGGTTCAGGTCGCGCACGACGGCTGGGCCGCCGTAGGACAGCGTGACGTCGTGCAGTTGTAGGCCCATGCCGGTCGCCGTCATCGATTGCTCTCCCCACCCCGGGGCAGCCAGCGGGTGACGCGGCGGCCGACCAGTTCCACCGCGGCGGACGTCAGGAATCCGAGCACACCGATGGTGATGATGCCCACGAACACTTCGGGATAGGCCAGCACGGTGTACGCCTGCCAGGTCCGGTACCCGACGCCCAGTCGTCCCGAGATCATCTCG
This sequence comes from Mycobacterium sp., assembly GCF_046330795.1. Lineage (GTDB taxonomy): Bacteria > Actinomycetota > Actinomycetes > Mycobacteriales > Mycobacteriaceae > Mycobacterium. Next base: position 101,661 of record NZ_JAXLSA010000006.1, read on the forward strand.
GCGGAGATCACGCAGATCCAGGCAACACCGATGCCGACGGACAGTCCGCCGAACACACCGGGCAGGACGCCCGGAAGTACCACGCGGACCAGGACGTCCCACCGGCTGCCACCGAGCGTGCGCACCGAGTCCTCCCACAGGGTGGGTAGCGCCCGGACCGCGTGCCGGGTGCTGACCATGATCGGGAAGAACGCCGCCAGGAAGGTGATGAACACGATGCCGGCCTCGTCCGTGGGGAACAGCAGGATGGCGACGGGGACGATGGCGATGGCCGGGATGGGCCGGGCCAATTCGGTCAACGGCCCGAAGATGTTGGCGAACAACGGCGAACGGCCGAGCAGGATGCCGGTCACCACACCGGCGATCGCCGCCAGCGCGAAACCGGTCAGGATGCGGATCAGTGACTGCCCGAGGTCCAGCCAGTACTGCTGGGTGCCGAGCTGGTGCGTGAACGCCGCGACGATCTCGCTGACGGTGGGGAGTGTGTCGAACCGCAGCCAGAGCCGGATGTCGTTGGCGGTCAACACCTGCCAGAGTGCGACGGCGGCGAGAACGGAGACAGTTCGAACCGCCCAGGCCCACGACGGACGCCGCGTTCGCCGAGGGATGGCGGCGGCATCGGTGAGCCGCGGTGCCACCGCGTCCAGGGCCGCTGCCGGGGCGGTCACACCGCACCCGCCAGCGCTTGCTGATAGTCGACGGCGACGGCCCCGGGGTGTGCGCTCGAGTATCGCTGTGCGCCGGCCGGCGTGCCGAACGGCAGGTAGTTCGGGCCGTCCTGGACCCACACGGCGTGGTCGGCGAACCAGCGGGTGCCCAGTTCCGCGTCGGAAACGTAGGCGGCGCGGACCTTCTGGCCGTGCGCAGTGGCTTCGCGGATGGCCTTGAGCAGGCAATTCGGGTTGGCGGCCGGCTGGGTCGAGGCACGGCCGTCGATCCAGAGCTCGCCGGCGGTGGCCGCGTCGGTGACCGCGGTGTTGCACACGGGATCCTGCCCGCCGATCGGCAACGGGTTGGCGGTCGCGTTGAGTGCCTGCTCATAGTTCAGGCCTCGATCGGCGTACGCCTTGCGCAGGGCGGTGTCGGAGACGAAGCCGTCGATGTCGAGATCGGCGAAGTCGCCGATCGACTTCAGGTACGGCACATCACCTTTGAACGCCGTCACCAGGGACGGTTTGACGGTGGGGTCGAATGACGTCCCACCGGGCCCGTTGTAGAGATAGACGACTTCCTCGGGCAGCCCGCTGCCTTCGGCGACGAGCTGCGCCGCCTCCAGGGGTTTGTCGTGCAGGAACTGGTTGGCGTCCAACTGCGCCTGCAGGAAGGCGTCGAGCACCTCCGGATGCTGACCGGCGTAGTCGCGGCGCACCACCACGCCGTGGAAGGTCGGTACGTTCAGCTCCGCACCGTCGTAGAGTAGATTCGCCTTGTTCTGGAACACCAGCAGTCCCGGCCATGCCACGAATTGTGAGAGGGCTTGGGCCTGACCGGATTCCAGTGCCGAGGCGCCCACCTGTGGCTGCTGGTTGAGCACCTCGACGCCGCTCGTGGGATCGATGCCGGCGCGGGACAGTGCCTGCACCAGGGTGCCGTGTCCGGCCGATCCGACACTGGCAGAGATCTTCTGTCCGCGCAGATCGGTCAGTGTTCTGGCCGGTGAACCGGGCGGCACCACAACCATGTTGAGGCCGCCCCTGGGGTTGTAGCCGGTGATCGACACCAGTTCCGTCCTGGCGCGCGGGTTGGCCTGTGTCTTCGAGCCGTTGATCAGCAGCGGGTAGTCACCCATCGAGCCGATGTCGATCTTCTCGGCGACCATCTGCGCGGTGATCGGTGCACCGGTGTCGTAATCCGGCCAGGTGACGTTGTACTTGGTGTTGGTCCGCTTGGTGATGTCGGCCAGCCGGTTCTCCAGGAATCCCTTGGCGCGCAGCAGTGTTCCGGCGGTCACGGTGTTGATGGTCTTGGACTGGTAGCCGACCACCACGTCGACCTGGCCGTCGGCCTTCGGTTCGGAATCCAGCGAGCAGCCGGCGGCGGCCACGGTGGCTCCGGCGAGCAGGATGGCGAGCGGTTTCTTCATGGACGTCCTTCTTTTCAGCGGAGCAGATAGGGCATGTTGACGGTCACGGCGCCGGTGGGGCATCGGACGGCGCACGGGCCGCAGTACCAGCACTCGTCGACATGCATGAAGGCCTTGCCGTTGGCCGGGTTGATGGCCAGGGAATCCAGCGGACAGACGTCGACGCACAGGGTGCAGCCGTCGATGCACAGCGACTCGTCGATCGTGACGGGCACGTCCACGCGGTTGTTGACCAGGGTCATGTGTCTCCCCTCGAAATGTTGCCGCGCAGGGTGATTCGGTCCCCACGCATTCGGATGTATTCGAGATCGACCGGACGGCCGTCGTCCAGATGAGTGAGACGCTCCAGGAGCAGGACCGCGGCACTATGGGGCACCTGCAGGATCGCCGCGGTGTGCGGATCGGCGCTGACCGCTTCAACGGCCAGCGCCGCCGCACCGAGCCGCTGCGCGGTGACGTGCTCGATGAGACTGAATACGTCGTTGCTCTCCAGCGAATGTTCGAGCACCCGGGCGCCGATGTCGGATGACAGGTAGGTCATGTCCAGACTCAGCGGCAGGTCTCCGAGATAGCGCAGGCGTTCGACGAAGACGACGGGGTCACCGGGCGCCAGGTTCAGCCGGCTGGCCACCGACGGTGGAGCGGCGACGGTGATGGCCGCGCGCACCTGATTGCGGACCTCGCCGTAGTCCTTGAAGGTGTCCTTGAGGCCGACCAGTGCATCCAGGCCGTGGTCGTACTTGCGGACGGCGACGTGGGTGCCGACCTTGGTGGCGCGGCCGATCAGACCCTCATCCTTCAGCGTCGACAGCGCCTCGCGTATCGCGTTGCGCGAGACGGCGAATTCGGCCGCCAGTTCGGCCTCGGCGGGCAGGCCGTCCGGATAGCCCCCCGAGTGGATCTGGTGCCGCAGGACGTCTGCGACCAGCCGGGCCTGGTCGGCGCGCGGGCGGCGCAGCGGGCTAGCTGCGGCGTAGTCGGCTTCGGCCATGCTCAAACGCTAGGTCTGCGAACTGCCCGCGGTGAATCGCCGGAACGACCCGGCGATCTCGCCGCGCGGCATTGCGCCGCCCGGCCATCGGGCGGACCTGGGCAGATCGGGACGGGTGCGGCGATTGCGCCACCGCGGCGCCCGCCGGGCGAATTGTGATCGCGGTGAGCCGAATTCGGCCCGCGAGCGTCCGCCTTTGTACGCAAACCGCGGCGTGTCGGTGTACAGACACGGCCGCTCGCGGGGAGAGGAGCAGGTGCTACATGGGGGCGTTGGCGGGCTGGAACACCCCGGAGCTGTCGGCCTCCTCCTCGGCACGGATCACGTGCACGACGGCGTTGATCAACGCCAGATGGGTGAACGCCTGCGGGAAGTTGCCCAGGTGCCGGCCGGTGCGCGGCTCGATCTCCTCGGCGTAGAGGTGCAGCGGTGAGGCGAAGCCCAGGAGCCGCTCGCACAGGTGCCGGGCCTGATGGATCTCGCCGATCTCGACCAGGGCCGACACCAGCCAGAACGAACAGATGGTGAAAGTGCCCTCCTCGCCGGACAACCCGTCGTCGGTCTCCTGGACGCGGTAGCGCAGGACCAGCCCGTCCTCGGTGAGTTCCTCGGCGATCGCCATGACCGTCGCCCGGATCCGCGGGTCGTCGGGCGGCAGGAACCGGGTCAGCACGGCCAGCAGCAGTGAGGCGTCCAGCGCGTCGTCGCCGTACCGCTGGGTCAGCACACCGCGGTCGTCGACGCCGTGGGCGAGGATGTCGTCCTTGATCTCCTCGGCGATGGCGTGCCACTGCTGGGCGTAGGACTTCTCGCCCTGCACCTCGGCGAGTTTGGAGCCGCGGTCCAGGGCCACCCAGCACATGATCTTGCTCGACGTGAAGTGCTGTGGTTCGCCGCGGACCTCCCAGATCCCGCGGTCGGGTTCGCGCCAGTGTTTGATGGCCTCCTCGACCTGCTCCTTGAGCACCGGCCACAGGTTCTCCGGGATCTGTTCACGCGACTTGGCGTGCAGGTACACCGAATCGAGCATCGTTCCCCAGATGTCGTGCTGCATCTGATTGAAGGCGCCGTTGCCGATCCGGACCGGCCGCGAGTAGTCGTAGCCGGACAGGTGGTGCAGTTCGGATTCCTCGAGGCTGCGTTCGCCGCCGACGGCGTACATCACCTGCAGCGGGTGCCGCTCACCGTTGTTGGCGCCCGAGACATCGGCGATGAAGGCGAAGAAGTCGTCGGCCTCGCGATCCAGTCCGAGGGTGTACAGGCCCCACAGCGCGAACGTGGAGTCGCGCACCCACGCATAGCGGTAGTCCCAATTGCGTTCGCCCTGAGGGGTTTCCGGCAACGACGTGGTGCTGGCCGCCAGCAGTGCGCCGGTGGGCGAGTAGGTCAGGCCCTTGAGCGTCAACGCGCTGCGCTGTAGATAGGACCGCCACGGATGATCGGGGAAGTCACCGATGTTGATCCACTGCCGCCAGCTCTCGCTGGTCTTCCACATCTTGTCGGCGGCCTCGTCGAAGGTCTGCGGCGCCGGGTGTTTGGACCAGCTCAGCGCGACGAACACCGTGTCGCCCTCGGTCATCCGGGTGCGGGCGCGGGCCTCGTGGCCCTCGAGGCCGAGGCGCAGATTGGTGGTGAGCCGCAGCGTCGGATGCGCATCGGGATTGCGCGACGCCCGCGCAATGGCCTCGCCGTACGCCTGCGCCGAGTACTCCCAGGTGGCCGGGATGCGGTGGTAGTCGAACGACGGCTCGCAGTTCATCACCAACTCGACCGTGCCCGACACACAGCGCACGGTGCGCAGCAGGATGTGCTCGGCGTCCCAGTCCATCGGGGTGCGCCGGTGGGTGCGCGACCGGGCCTCCAGGTCGTGCCACGGGCCCATCACCAGGGCCTCGCGGACCACCAGCCAGCCGGTGTGCGTCTGCCAGGTGGTCTCCAGGATCAGGCTGCCGGGGAGGTAGCGGCGGGCCGAGGGGACCGACACCCCGTAGGGCGCCAGCCGGAAATGCCCTGCTCCGCGGTCGAGGATGGCGCCGAACACGCTGGGGGAATCGGGCCGGGGGACGCAGAGCCACTCCACCGACCCGCTCGATGAGATCAGACAGGTGTTCTCGCAATCCGACAGGAAGCCGTAGTCGGCGATCGGCGGGAACGGGTTGCGCAGTGGCCCGTCGGAGGTGTGCGCCGCGGGTGCACTGCTGATCAGCGGCGCGGTCTCGGGCAGTTCCCCGTTCAGGGCGTCTGTGGTCATCCGGACATCATCTGCCGGTGACACGGGGCGCGCCAGCGGAATCGGCGGAGCGCTCCCCGGGATCTGCTCAGCCGGCACCGACACGAACGTCGAGTGGATCTCGCAGGGACCGCTGAACAGATGGTTCTAAGGTGGACGGTGATGACCGGGATTCTGAGTTGGTGGGACGGCGTCGAGCTGTGGCTGACGGGTCGCGGGTTCGTCCTGCAGGTCATCGTCGTCATGCCGGTGGTGCTGGCCCTCGCCTACGGCACCGCGGTGGTCCTCGACGGGCTGCTCGGCCGGTCGATCACCGCTCGCCGGGTTCTCGCGCGGCGTTTCGGTCGTCGTGAGGAAAATCAGCCATGACGGGAATGCCCCGGTCACGGGTTACAGCGGCGCTGGTGCTGCTGCTGTTACTGGTGGTCGTCATGTGGTTGCTCACCCGCTGACCTGTTAGGCTTCCCGCCATGCAAACGGCGTCCGGCAACAAGAGTGGCCACATCCTGGCCCTCATTGCCGTGGGTTTTTCCGCCGTCGCCGATGTCTGTTGTTGTCGCTGACTCTCAGCCCGTTCGCGGTCTGGTGTCGGTGACGGCTGGGGCGCGTACGCCCGAGGACTGATCCGCCCCCCTTTTCGCGAGTACGGGTAACCCCGATCAAACCCGTTCACCTGTGTACTCACCCCGGAAAGGCAATTGATGAAGATCACGACCAAGGTGTCCCGGCCGCGCCGGCTGCAAGCAGCCGCCGCGCTCGCCCTGTCCGCATCGGTCCTGGCGGCCTGCGGCGGCGGCGCGAGCGATGTCGCCGGCGATACCGGCGGCGCCAAGGCCGACACCACGCTGACGCTGGTCGCCTACGCGGTGCCCGAGCCCGGCTGGAGCAAGATCATCCCGGCGTTCGCGGCCACCCCCGAGGGCAAGGGCGTCGCCGTCACGACCTCTTACGGCGCCTCGGGCGACCAGTCCCGCGCGGTGGTCGACGGTAAGCCCGCCGACATCGTGAACTTCTCGGTCGAGCCTGACGTCACGCGTCTGGTCAAGGCGGACAAGGTGGCCAAGGACTGGAACGCCGACGCCACCAAGGGCGTCCCGTTCGGCTCGGTGGTGTCACTGGTGGTGCGCCAGGGCAATCCGAAGAACATCAAGGACTGGGACGACCTGCTGCAGCCCGGCGTCGAGGTGGTCACCCCCAGCCCGCTGAGCTCCGGTTCGGCCAAGTGGAACCTGCTGGCGCCGTACGCGGCCAAGAGCAACGGCGGCAAGGACGCGCAGGCCGGCGTCGACTTCGTCACCAAGCTGGTCAACGAGCACGTCAAGACCCGTCCGGGGTCGGGCCGGGAGGCCACCGACGTGTTCCTCCAGGGCACCGGCGACGTGCTGATCAGCTACGAGAACGAGGCCATCAACGTCGAACGGCAGGGCAAGCCCGTCGAGCACGTGAACCCGCCGCAGACGTTCAAGATCGAGAACCCGGTGGCCGTGGTGACCTCGTCGAGCCATCAGGACAAGGCCACCGCGCTGAAGAACTTCCTCTTCACGCCCGATGGCCAGAAACTGTGGGCCGAGGCCGGGTTCCGCCCGGTGGACCCGGCGGTGGCCGCGGATTTCGCCAAGGACTTCCCGACCCCGGAGAAGTTGTGGACGATCGATGATCTGGGCGGCTGGAGCCAGGTCGACCCCGCGCTGTTCGACAAGGAGAACGGCACCATTACCAAGATCTACAAGCAGGCCACTGGATGACATCCACTCTGATCACCGGCACGGGCGGGGAGGGTGGCAGTCCGCCGCCCTCCCGTCCGGCCTTCCTGGGCACCCGTCACGGCAGCACGACGCTGCGGGTGGGCGCGGCGACACTGTGGCTGTCGGTGATCGTGTTGCTGCCACTGGCCGCCATCGTGTGGCAGTCGGCCAAGGGCGGCTGGGCGGCGTTCTGGGCGGCGGTGACATCGCATTCGGCCCTGGAGTCGTTCCGGGTCACCCTCACCATCTCGATCGGCGTGACGCTGATCAACGCGGTGTTCGGGCTGCTGGTGGCCTGGGTGCTGACGCGGGACGACTTTCCCGGCAAGCGTCTGGTCGACGCGGTCATCGATCTGCCGTTCGCGCTGCCGACCATCGTGGCCAGCCTGGTGATGCTGGCCCTCTACGGGCCCAACAGCCCGATCGACCTGCACCTGCAGCACACCCGCTGGGGCGTCGGGATCGCCCTGCTCTTCGTCACGCTGCCGTTCGTGGTCCGGTCGGTGCAGCCGGTCCTGCTCGAGCTCGACCAGGAGGTCGAGCAGGCGGCCGCCTCGCTGGGCGCCAACAACCCGACCATCTTCACCCACGTCGTGCTGCCCGCCCTGCTGCCGTCGCTGCTGTCCGGTGCCGGACTCGCGTTCTCCCGCGCCATCGGCGAGTTCGGTTCGGTGGTGCTGATCGGCGGCGCGGTGCCGGGGGAGACCGAGGTGTCCTCGCAGTGGATCCGCACCCTGATCGAGAACGACGATCGCACCGGTGCGGCTGCCATCTCCATCGTGTTGCTGTTGATCTCGTTCGTCGTGCTGTTCATCCTGCGGGCCGTCGGATCGCGGGCCGCCCGTCGTGAGGAGCTGGCGCCGTGACGCTCTCGCCGTGGGTCAAGCACCTGCTGCGCTGGACGGCGCTGGCCTATGTGGGCGTGCTGGTGATCGTGCCGGTCGCGCTGATCCTGTGGCGCACGTTCGCCCCGGGGGTCGGTGAGTTCTTCGCGTCGATCTCCACCCCGGCGGCGATCTCCGCGCTGCAGCTCTCGGTGCTGGTTGTCGCGATCGTCGTGCCGCTGAACGTCATCTTCGGTGTTCCCACCGCACTTGTGCTGGCGCGCAACAAGTTCCGTGGAAAGAACGTTCTGCAGGCCGTCATCGACCTTCCGTTCGCGGTGTCCCCGATCGTCGTCGGTGTGGCGCTGATCCTGCTGTGGGGATCGGCCGGGCTGTTCGGCTTCGTCGAGAACGACTTCGGGCTCAAGATCATCTTCAGCTTCCCGGGCATCGTGCTGGCGAGCATCTTCGTCACCGTGCCCTTCGTCATCCGCGAGGTCGAGCCGGTGCTGCACGAGCTGGGCACCGAGCAGGAAGAGGCCTCCTCGACCCTGGGCGCCCAGTGGTGGCAGACGTTCTGGCGCATCACCCTGCCGTCGATCCGCTGGGGTCTGACCTACGGCATCGTGCTGACCATCGCCCGCACCCTCGGGGAGTTCGGCGCGGTGATCATGGTCTCGTCCAACCTGCCGGGCAAGTCGCAGACCCTGACCCTGCTGGTGGCGGATCGCTACAACCGCGGCAACGAGTACGGCGCCTACGCGGTGTCGACGGTGTTGATGGCGGTGGCGGTGCTGGTGTTGATCGTTCAGGTGGTGCTCGACGCGCGGCGGGCAAGGGCGGCAAAATAGCGATGTTGCAAGGAGACTTCATGACCAACGCGATCACCGTCAGCGGTGCCAACAAGCACTACGGCGAGTTCGCCGCGCTCGACAACGTCGACTTCGTGGTGCCGTCCGGGTCGCTGACCGCGTTGTTGGGGCCGTCGGGCTCGGGTAAGTCCACCCTGCTGCGGACCATCGCGGGCCTCGACGAACCCGACACCGGCAGCATCGTGATCAACGGTCGGGACGTCACGCATGTGCCGCCGCAGAAGCGCGGCATCGGCTTCGTCTTCCAGCACTATGCGGCGTTCAAGCATCTGACGGTGCGCGACAACGTCGCCTTCGGCCTGAAGATTCGTAAGCGTCCCAAGGCCGAGATCGCCGAGAAGGTGGACAACCTGCTCGAGGTGGTCGGCCTCGCCGGATTCCAGACTCGTTACCCCAATCAGCTCTCCGGTGGCCAGCGTCAGCGCATGGCGCTGGCGCGCGCACTGGCCGTCGATCCCGAGGTGCTGCTGCTCGACGAGCCGTTCGGCGCGCTGGATGCCAAGGTGCGCGAGGATCTGCGCGCCTGGCTGCGCCGGCTGCACGACGAGGTCCACGTCACCACCGTGCTGGTCACGCACGATCAGGCCGAGGCGCTCGACGTCGCCGACCGGATCGCGGTGCTCAACAAGGGTCGGGTGGAGCAGGTCGGCACGCCTACCGAGGTGTACGACTCACCGGCCAACGCCTTCGTCATGTCGTTCCTGGGCACGGTGTCCTCGTTGAACGGAATCCTCGTGCGCCCGCATGACATTCGCGTTGGCCGCAACCCGGAGATGGCGATCGCCGCCGGCGACGGCACCGCGGAGTCCACCGGGGTCACCAAGGCAACCGTCGACCGCGTCGTCTATCTCGGCTTCGAGGTTCGGGTCGAATTGACCAGTGCCACAACGGGTGCACCGTTCACCGCGCAGATCACCCGCGGTGACGCGGAGGCGTTGGGTATCAAGGCCGGCGAGACGGTCTATGTGCGGGCCACCCGAGTTCCGCCGATCGCGGGCGATGCGCAGGTTGCGCCCGTCGGCGAGGTGCTGGCCGACGCCTGACCCCGGTCAGCGCACGGCCGCGGCGGACGTCCGGTGCAGGAGTGTCCTGATCGGGCAGTACACGTCGGTGCGGCAGCCCAACCACATCGCCGCGGCCACCGCCGTCAGGCCCGCGGTCGTCAGCCCGAGGGCCGGGTCCACCTCCTCGGCCAGGATCAGCGACGCCATCAGCAGGACGAACCAGCCGAAGCCCGCCCGCAGGCTGTCCGGGTCGATGCGGGCGGCCAGGCGTGATCCGAGCAGGGCGCCAACGACGGCCGCCGCGGTCACCACGCCCGCCAGCCGCCAGTCCAGCGCGGCTCCGGACAGGTGCCCGGCAAGTCCCGCAACGCAATTCATCGCGATGACCACCAGTGACGTCCCGATCGCGGCGGGCATGGCCAGCCCACCCAGCAGCGCCAGGGCGGGCACCACCAGGAAGCCGCCGCCGGCTCCGAGCAGTCCGGTGAGCATGCCCACCGCGGCACCCTGGCCGATCGCCTTGGCCACCGGAATACGGTGACCGGCAGGACATTCCCGGCGGCCGCGCAGCATTGCGAGACCGGCGGCCACCATCACCGCCGCGAAAGCGATCAGTAACACGGTGCCCGGCACCAGGTGGCTCAGCAGGCCGCCGGCATATGCGCCGACGATACCGGCCGAGCCGAACAACAGGGCGGTGCGCCACTGCACTCGGCCGGCCCGTGCGTGGCTGATGGCGGCCACCGCGCTGGTGACCGCGACCACCAGCAGCGAGACCGCGATGGCATCCTTGGCCGGGAGCCCCGCGACGTAGGTCAGCAACGGCACCAGCAGGATCGATCCGCCGCCGCCCAGGAGTCCCAGCGAGACGCCGACCAGGACCGCCAGAGCGACGGTGAGCGCGATCATTTCGCCGGCCGGGCGTCGGTGAGTCGAGCCACGTCGAAACCCTGGTCCTGCCAGGCGCGGATCCCGCCGTCGAGGGTGGGTGCGGTCATCACGCGAGTCCCTTCAACATCAGGTTCCAGTAGAGGGCGGGCAGCCCGTAGCGCTTCAGGTACCAGTACGCGCGGTGCGGTCTGGTCGGATCCAGCAGGGGGAAGGACGGTTTCAGCTGGAAGTCGTAGTCGAACTCGGCCAGCAGCATGTCGTGCGATGACGTCACGATGGGGCAGGACGCATAGCCGTCATAGCGTGCGGGCAGAGGTCGGCCGGCCAGCGCCGCATCGACGTTCGCGACGACGACGGGCGCCTGTTTGCGAATCGCCGCACCGGTTTTCGAGTTGGGCGTCGAGCCGGCGTCGCCGAGGGCGAACACGTTCGGGTAACGCACGTGCTGCAGCGTGTGCTTGTCGACGTCGACGTACCCGTTCGCGTCGCCGGTGGACAGGGGACTGGCCTTGATCCAATCGGGCGCCGACTGTTTGGGCACCACGTGGAGCATGTCGAAGCCGAGTGTCGCATCGGTTCCGCCTTCGGCCGTCGCCGACAGCGTGACCTTCTGGGTGGCCGCGTCGATGCCGGTGATCTCGGAGTTGGTGTGCACCGTGATGCCGTAGCCGGCGGCCACCTTGTCGAGGTTGTCGGCGATCGGCGCGATGCCGAAGGTGCGCGGGGTCGGCAGTACCAGATGCACGTCGATGTTGTCGAGCACGCCCTGGCGGCGCCAATGATCAGCGGCCAGATAGGCGATCTTCTGCGGTGCCCCGGCGCACTTGATGGGGCCCGACGGCATCATGAAAACCGCTGAACCGCTTCGGGTACGGCGGACCAGGTCCCACGTCTTGGGGGCGAGGTCGAAGCGGTAGTTCGACGATACGCCGTCGGACGCGATGGCTTCCTCGAGCCCGTCGGTCCGGTTCCAGTCCAGCTGGATGCCGGGGCATACGACGAGTGCGTCGTAGCCGTAGACCGCGCCGTCCGCGCAGGTGACCTGATTGTTGTCCGGGTCGACCGACGACGCGGTGTTCTTGATCCAGGTGGCGTGCTTCGGCATCACCGCGGCTTCGGCCCGGCGGGTTTCGCCCGCCGTGGCCTCGCCGCCGCCGACCAACGTCCACAGCGGTTGGTAGTAGTGCGATTCCGAGGGTTCGATGACCGCGACGTCGTGGTGGCCCTTGCGGAGCATCCGGGCCGCGACGGTGATGCCGGCGGTGCCGCCGCCGACGATCAGGATCCGGTGCTGGCCGTTATTTCGCTGTGGCTCAGGCATTCTGGACCGCCTCGGCCCAGGCGTTGTAGCCACCCAGGATGTCGCTGACGTCGGTGAAGCCGCGCTGACGCAGCAGGCTGGCCGCCACCGAGGACCGGTAGCCGCCGGCGCAGTAGACGACGGTGGGCCGGGCCGGGTCCAGTTCGCCGGTGCGGTCCGGGAGCTGGCCCACCGGGATGTTGACGGCGCCGGGGATCATGCCGGCCTCGGCCTCGCCCGGATTCCGGACGTCGACGATCTGCAGACCGGGCACATCGGCCCGTCGTTCGCCGAACGCGGTGGTGGTCAACCGCGATGCCGTGCGCACCTCGCCGCGGTGGGTGAACATCACCCGCTCGGGGTCGGGCAGGCAGCCGACGACCCGGTCGAAACCGATGCGCGCCAACCGGTTCTTACCCTCGAGCTCCTGACCGGGATCGGTCATCAGGACGATGTCGATGTCGGGTTTGACGACGGATCCGGCGAATTCGGCGTAACGGCCCTCCAGGCCGATGTTGACCGCGCCCTTCAGGTGACCGAGGGCGAACTCCTCGGGGCTGCGCCCGTCGACCAGGATCGCGCCCTTCTCGACCGCTCGCATGGCCTCATCGAAGGACATCACCGGCGGGGCGGCGTGCTCGTCCAGCAGCTGCCGGTCCTTTCGGTTGAGGATGGCGTCGTAGACGAAATAGCCGGGCGCCGGCGGCTGGCCCGCGGTGACCAGGTCCATGAAGGTCGCCTTGTCGGGGGCGCGCAGCGCGTAGTTCGTCCGGTTCTGCTCGCCGATGGTCGACACCAGATCGGTGGACAGGTTCTTGCCGCAGGCCGAGCCGGCACCGTGGGCCGGGTACACCCGGGTGGCCTCGGGCAGCGTCATCAGCTTCGTGTGTAGTGAGTCGTACAGCTTGTCGGCCAGCTCCTCGCGGGTGAAGCCGATGGAGGCCAGCAGGTCGGGCCGCCCGACGTCGCCGATGAAGAGGGTGTCGCCGGTGAACACGCCGTAGGGGGTGGCGTCGTCGGCATGCTCGTACACCACGATGCTCATCGACTCAGGGGTGTGACCGGGCGTGTGGCGGAACTCCAGCGTCACGTCGCCGAGTGAGTAGCGCTGCCCGTCGGCGGCCGGCAGGAAGTCGAACTCGGGCTGCGCGACAGCGGAGTACACGATCTTTGCCCCGGTGGCATCGGCGAGTTCGAGGTGGCCCGACAGGAAATCCGCGTGGAAGTGGGTCTCGATGACCAACTCGATCGTCATGCCGAGTTCCGCGGCGTCGGCCAGGTACTCCGACACGTCGCGCTGGGGGTCGATCACCACGGCGCGGCCGGTGTTCTCGTCGCCGAGCAGGTACGACGCGTGTGACAGGCAGTCCAGGTAGTACTGGATGAGTTTCATTCTCGACCTTCCTCCGATATACCCACTGGGGTATCTACTTCTCGGTTCGAATATACCCCAGTGGGTATCGTGGTCAAGGGGACGAAGGTCCTTGGAAGGGGCAACCAGAAGGCCCATGCGCCACTTTGGCCTCCGTGGCAACAAACTGGACAGGATGCGGTCCGCACCACAAGCTGAAAGCCACCGGCGGATGGAAGGTCCGAAGGCGCGAGGACGGGCGGATGGAGTGGATACCGCCACCGCAACTCGCGTTACCCGGCGGCGGGGTCAATGATTACCACCACCCCGATCGGTTGCTCGGTGAGACTAGTGGTCAGGCCGCCGCGCGCGCCGCGATGACCGCCTCGTAGCGGTCCAGCACGGTGGCGGCCACCAGGTTGTGTGAGCCCAGCGGCTCCGTCATCGAAAGTCCTTGGGCCCGAGCATATTCGGCTACCCGATCGGTGATCCGGCCATGTGCCAGGAACCACGGCGCGACGACGATCCGCCGCGCACCGCCGGCCCGCAGCCGCAGGGTGGCGTCGGTCAGCGTGGGGCGGGGCCCGGTGGCGAAAGCGATCCGTGTGCCGGCCCACCGGGTACCGGACGCCAGAGCCGTTGCGACCGACGTCGTGCGGGCGTTGGCGCTGCGGCTCGAGGATCCGACGGCCGCGACGATGACGCCAGTGTCGGGGTCGTCGGCGCTGACCCCGGCCTCGGCCAGCCGCTGACGCAGCACGTGCACCAGGACCGGGTCTTCGCCCAGGACGTCGGCCTGCAGGATGGCCTGGCGGGCATCCGGCCGACATGACGCGATGATCTCGGGGATGTCGACCCGGGCGTGATAGGCGTCGGCCAGCAGCATGGGCGTCACCACCGGCGCCTCGACCGAACGCAGGACGTCACGCAGGTTCGGGGTGTTTCGCTCCAGGAACGCCGCCCGCACATCGAGTTCGGGCCGCAGTCGCCGAATCCGGCCGGCCACGGCGTGCGCAACCGCGGCAGAGCGCGGGTCGGCGCTGCCGTGCGCGGTCAGCACGAGCGCGGGCATCATGAGGCGTGCAGCCCGCATTCGGTCTTGGCCAGTCCCTGCCAGCGACCGCTGCGCGGGTCGGAGCCCGGTTCGGGCTTGACGGTGCACGGCTTGCAGCCGATCGACGGATAGCCCTCGTCGACCAGCGGGTTCACCAGGATGCCGTTGGTGTTGATGTAGTCCTGCATCTGCTCGTCGGACCACGTTGCCAGCGGGTTGATCTTCACCAGGCCGAACGCCTCGTCGAACGAGATGAGGGGCGCGTTGGCCCGCGTCGGGGCCTCGACGCGGCGGATTCCGGTCACCCATGCGCGGTAGCCGGCCAGGGCCTTCGACAGCGGTTCGACCTTGCGCATCCGGCAGCAGGAGGCCGGGTCACGGGCGAACAGATCCTTGCCGTGCGCCTCGTCCTGTGCGGGGACGGTGAGTTCCGGCGTGACATTGACCACATGCACGTCGTAGACGGCCTCGACCGCATCACGGGTGCCGATGGTCTCGGCGAAGTGGTAGCCGGTGTCCAGGAACAGGATGTCGACGCCCGGGCGCACCTTGGCGGCCATCTCGACCAGGACCGCGTCCTGCATGTTCGACGCGACGACATAGGCGCCGCCGAAGTTCTCGTCGGTCCAGCGCAGCAGATCCTCGGCGGAGGCGTCCGCCAGATCGGCGGCGCCACGCTCGGCTAGTTCCCGCAGATCGGTCTGTGTGCTCAATGCGTTCACCTCAAGTCGGCTTCGTCGGCCCGAATGGCCCACTGGGCGAAACGCTCGCCATCCTCGCGTTGTTTCACGAACTTGCGCACAAGCCGCTCGATGTAGTCGCCGAGCTCGGTGGACAGCACCTTGTGCTGGCGCAGTTTGCGGCCGAACCCGCTGTCGAGGCCCAAGCTGCCGCCCAGGTGAACCTGGAATCCCTCCTCGGGTCCGTCACCGTCGTCCACCATCTGGCCCTTGAAGCCGATGTCGGCGACCTGGATGCGGGCGCACGAGTTGGGGCAGCCGTTGATGTTGACGGTCACCGGCACGTCGAGCGTCGCATTGAGGTCGGCGAGACGGTCCTCGAGTTCCGGCACCAGCACCTGCGCGCGGCCACGGGTGTCGGCGAAGCTCAGCTTGCAGTACTCGATGCCGGTGCAGGCCATCAGGTTCTGGCGCCAGCGCGACGGCCGGGCGGAAAGACCCAGCGCATCGAGTCCATCGACGAGCTCGTCCACCTTCTCATCGGGCACGTCGAGGATGATCAGTTTCTGGTACGCGGTCAGCCGGGCGCGATCGGCGCCGGCGGCCTCCATCAGATCGGCCACCTGGGTCAGGATGGTGCCCGACACCCGGCCCGCGATCGCCGTGACGCCGACGGCATTGAGGCCGTTGCGGATCTTCTGCACCCCGACGTGGTCGACGGTGTGCGGCACCTGCTCCGGTGCCGGCCCGTCGTGCAGCGGACGCTGGAGGTATTCCGTTTCGAGTACCTCGCGGAACTTCTCGGTACCCCAGTCCTTGACCAGGAATTTCAGCCTGGCCTTGGACCGCAGGCGGCGGTAGCCGTAGTCGCGGAAGATCCCGACGATGCCGGCCCAGACCTCCGCGACCTCTTCCAGCGGCACCCACACGCCCAGGCGTTGCGCCAGCATCGGGTTGGTGGACAGGCCGCCACCGACCCATACGTCGAGGCCCGGACCATGCTCGGGGTGGTCGACCCCGATGAAGGACACGTCGTTGATTTCGTGGGCGACGTCCTGCAGACCGGAGACCGCCGTCTTGAACTTGCGCGGCAGGTTGGAGAACTCCGGGCTGCCGATGTAGCGCTGCTCGATCTCCTTCAGCGCCGAGGTCGGGTCGAGGACCTCCGCCAGCGAGTCGCCGGCCAGCGGGGACCCCAGCATGCCGCGCGGGCAGTCGCCGCAGGCCTCCATGGTCTGCAGGCCGACGTCGTCCAGGCGACGCCAGATCTCGGGCACGTCCTCCACCCGGAGCCAGTGGTACTGCAGGTTCTCCCGGTCGGTGATGTCGGCGCTATCGCGGGCGAAGTCGACCGAAATCTGACCCAGGGTGCGGACGGCCTGCGCGGACAGCGCCTTGCCGTCGGTGCGTACCCGCATCATGAAGTACGGCGCTTCGAGCAGGTCGGCGTTGTCGTCACCGGTGAAGGTGCCGTCGTAGCCCTCGGTGCGCTGGGTGTAGAGGCCCATCCAGCGGAACCGGCCACGCAGATCGTCCTTGGTGATGCTGTCGAAACCCTGCTTGGAGTACACGTCGATGATGCGGGCCCGGACGTTGAGGGCGTCGTCCTCCTGCTTGAACACCTCGTTGTGGTTCAGCGGTTCGCGGCTGCCCAGGGCCCATTGGCCCTCGTCGCGTGTCTTGGCGGGGCGGGCCGCTTTCTCTGCGGTGTCGGTCATTCGTGCTCCTTGTGAGGAACCGACCGTTCGGAGCGCACTGATTCACCGGGGTGGCTGATCCGGCGGCGCAGATCCGGCGGCCAGCTGTGGAACTGGGTGGGCAGGTCTCTACGGCATCAAGGCAGACAGCAACAGCTACAGACGCGCTTGAAGTCGACGTGCCGACGCACCACCAGGATGAGCGGGGCGGGGACGGCGATCACGCTGGTCATTCTGCCACGGAGGGCCCCGCCGCCCCAATTTGGCCGAATTTCGGCTCGAGGTGAGCGGAACGCCTCGTGCTCGCCGGACCGCACGGCTCGCCGAACCCGTCGGTGTTGAATGGGAACCATGCTGCCCGACCTCACGCTGACGTCCGGCGGGCAGTTCGGCATCTACATCCACGTGCCGTTCTGCGCGACGCGCTGCGGCTACTGCGACTTCAACACCTACACCCCCGGTGAGCTCGGGGGCGCGACCCCGGCCGGCTGGCTCGCGGCGCTGCGGACCGAACTCGCGCTGGCGGCCGAAACACTGCCGGGACGCACGGTGGACACGGTGTTCGTCGGGGGCGGGACACCGTCGCTGCTGGGCGGCCGCGGGCTGGCCGATGTCCTCGACGCCGTGCGGGACGCGTTCACGCTGGGCTGGAACGCAGAGATCACCACGGAGGCCAACCCGGAGTCGACGTCCCCGGAATTCTTCGCGCAGTTACGCACGGCCGGGTACACCCGGGTGTCGCTGGGGATGCAGTCGGTGGCTCCGGGGGTCCTGCAGATCCTGGATCGGGTGCACTCGCCCGGCCGAGCGCCGGCGGCGGCCCGGGAAGCGCTGGCTGCGGGCCTCTCGCACGTCAACATCGACCTCATCTACGGGACGCCGGGGGAGACCGACGACGACCTGCACCGCTCGCTGGATGCGGCGCTGGAATCCGGGGTGGACCACATCTCGGCCTACGCGCTGGTGGTCGAGGACGGCACCGCGCTCGCGCGCCGGGTGCGCCGCGGTGAGATCACTCCGGTGGACGACGACGTGCTGGCGCGGCGCTACGAACTGCTCGACGGCTGGCTTGCGGCGGCCGGGCTGGACTGGTACGAGGTGTCGAACTGGAGCCGCCCGGGCGGCGAATGCCGGCACAACCTGGGCTATTGGAACGGCGGGCAGTGGTGGGGCGCTGGTCCGGGGGCGCACTCCTTCGCCGGCGACACCCGGTGGTGGAACCTCAAACTGCCGGCCGCCTACGCCTACGCGCTGGCCGAGGGCCGGCTGCCGGTGGCCGGGTCCGAGGTCCTCGACCCCGATGACCGGCACGTCGAGGAGGTGCTGCTGGGCATCCGGCTGCGCGACGGGCTGCCGACCGCGGTGCTCGATGGCGCCGAACTGGCCAGATCGGAGACGGCGGTCGCGGAGGGTCTGCTGCGGGTTTCCGACGATCGGCTGGTCCTGACCGACGCCGGCCGGCTGCTGGCCGACGGCGTGGTGCGGTCGTTGCTGGGCTGACCCGCCACCCGAAAGCAAGGTTAGGCTACATTTACCTCCGTGTCCTCGAAGGTCAGTCCGGTCGTCGCCCTGCCGACCGACGTCCACCCGGCAGAGCTGATCGCCGAACTCGTCCGGCTGCTGCCCGAGGCGAGCGGTGAGCAATACCTGGTCTACGAACATTCCGGC
The DNA here is from genome assembly GCF_046330795.1 of Mycobacterium sp. Taxonomy (GTDB): domain Bacteria; phylum Actinomycetota; class Actinomycetes; order Mycobacteriales; family Mycobacteriaceae; genus Mycobacterium. The sequence continues at coordinate 120,051 of NZ_JAXLSA010000006.1, forward strand.
GAGTGGACGCTCGCGTTCGGCGTGGCCGCGCTGATCGAGCTCGACGCGGGCGAACTGCGGGTGACCCGCGACGGCGTGACCGTCCGCCGGGCGTGGTCCGGCGGCCCGGGAGCTGCCCTCGGCGAGGTGGTGGACCTGCTGCTGCTCGAGGCCGAGCAGCTGTTCGGCTGGATCGCCTTCGAGTTCGGCACCTACCGGCACGGCTTGCAGGGCCGGCTGGCGGCGGGCGCCCCACTGGCCCGGCTGTTCTGGCCGAGCACACGAATCCGGATCTGCGACAATGAGATTCACTACTCCGGTGCGACGCCCGAGCAGATTCGACTGGTGGAGGAGATGCTCGCCGGGACGATCCCCGCCGCGGGCGCCGCCCGGCCGGTGGACGTGCGGGTCGATACCGCGCAGTACCGGGACCGGGTCGCACGCGCGGTCGGTGAGATTGCCGCCGGGCACTACGACAAGGTGATCCTGTCGCGACGCTACGACGTGCCGTTTGCGGTCGACTTCCCCGCGACGTATCGCCGCGGCCGGTTGGGCAACACGCCGGCGCGCTCATTCCTGTTGCACCTGGCCGGAATCCGGGCGCTGGGCTTCAGCCCCGAACTCGTGGCGGCGGTCACCGGCGACGGCGCCGTCATCACCGAACCGTTGGCCGGGACACGGGCGTTCGGACGCGGTGCCGAGCATGACCGCCGGGCCCGCACCGAGCTCGAGACGGACACCAAGGAGATCGTCGAGCACGTCATCTCGGTGCGGACGTCGCTGCAGGAGATCGGGGAGGTCGCCGAGCCCGGCAGCGCCGTGGTGCGCGACTTCATGACCATCCGCGAACGCGGCAGCGTGCAGCACCTGGGCTCGACGGTGGCCGGCACACTCGGCCCCGAGCGCAACCGGATGGACGCCCTCGAAGCGCTCTTCCCGGCCGTCACCGCATCGGGCATCCCGAAAGCGCGAGGCATCGACGCGATCATGCGCCTCGACGAGAACCCCCGGGGGCTGTATTCCGGTGCGGTGGTGAAGTTCTCGTCCGACGGCGGCATGGACGCCGCGCTGGTGCTGCGGGCCGCCTACGAGCGCGAGGGGCGGACCTGGCTGCGTGCCGGCGCGGGCATCATCGCCGGCTCGACGCCGGACCGCGAATTCGAGGAGACCTGCGAGAAGCTCAGCACGCTGGCGCCGTTCCTGGTGCCCCGCGCCGGCGGGGCGGGCAGCTGATGTCGCGCGGCTTCCAGGGCATCGTGCTGCGCGGCTTCGGCGCCCGCGACCACCAGGCGACGGTGCTCGAAACCGTAAAACTGGCACCGCATTTCGTGCGCATCAGGATGGTGTCACCGACCCTGTTCGAGGACGTCGTTGCCGAGCCGACGGCGTGGCTGCGGTTCTGGTTCCCGGACCCCGACGGCGGCAGCACACAGTTCCAGCGGGCCTACACCCTGACCGAGGCCGACCCCGAATCCGGTCGGTTCGCCGTGGACGTCGTGCTGCACGAGCCGGCCGGCCCGGCTTCGAAATGGGCGCGCACCGTGGTGGCCGGTGCCACCATCCCGGTGATGACGTTGGGGTCGGCCGGATTCCGGGTGGCCGACGAGCCGCCGTCGGGTTATCTGCTGATCGGCGACGCGGCCTCGACGCCGGCCATCAACGGCATCATCGGCGCCGTCCCCGCGGACATCCCGATCGAGGTCTACCTCGAGCAGCACGACAACGCCGACGCCCTGATTCCCATCGCCGAGCATCCCCGGTTGCGGCTGCACCGAGTGAGCCGACACGACGCTTCCTCGCTGGCGAGCGCGATCGAGGCCCGGGACTGGTCGAACTGGTACTGCTGGGTGACCCCGGAAGCCGCGTCGCTGAAGAACCTGCGGACCCGGCTGCGCGACGAATTCGGCTTCCCCAAGACCGAGATTCACGCCCAGGCCTACTGGACGCAGGGGCGGGCGATGGGCACGCGGCGCGGCCCCGACGAGCATTCCGCCGCACCGCCGGCCCCGGTCGCCGCGGCGCCCGCGGTGACTGCCGCGCCCGGACGCTGGCGTGCCCAGGCGGCCGGGCGGCTGTTGGGTCCGCTACGCACCCCGCTGATCGTCTCGGGACTGCTGCAGGCCGTCATCACCCTGGTCCAGCTGGCGCCGTTCGTGCTGCTGGTGGAACTGGTCCGGTCGTTGTCGTCCGGCGCCGGCCGCGACGAGCTGTTGTCCCTCGGGCTGACCGCGGTCGGCCTGCTGGGGCTGGGTACCGTCCTGGGCGCCGCGCTGACCCTGTGGCTGCACGTGATCGACGCCCGGTTCGCGCGCGATCTGCGCACCCGGCTGCTCACCAAACTCGCCCGCCTGCCGCTGGGCTGGTTCACCGCCCGCAGTTCCGGCTCGGTCAAGCAACTGGTCACCGATGACACGCTGGCACTGCACTACCTGGTGACCCACGCCATTCCCGATGCCGTCAACGCGGTGGTCGCACCGGTGGCGGTGCTGATCTACCTGTTCGTCGTGGATTGGCGCCTGGCCGCGTTGCTGTTCATCCCGGTGCTGGTCTACATCGTGACCATGTGGCTGATGATGGTGCAGTCCGGACCGAAGATCGCGCAGTCGCAGCGGTGGGCCGACCGCATGGCGGGCGAGGCCGGCGCCTACCTGGAGGGCCAGCCCGTCATCCGGACATTCGGCGGATCCACCGGGTCCAGCTTCCGGCGCAGCCTGGATGAGTACATCGCCTTCCTGGTCGGCTGGCAGCGCCCGTTCACGGGCAAGAAGACGATGATGGACCTGGTCACCCGGCCCGCGACCTTCCTGTGGCTCATTGCGGTGGTGGGCGTTCCGCTGGTGGTCGGCGGGCGGCTGGATCCCGTTGATCTGATGCCATTCCTGTTGCTGGGCACCACTTTCGGCGTGCGACTGCTCGGCATCGGCTACGGGCTGGGCGGCATCCGCGGCGGCCTGCTGGCCGCCCGCCGGCTGCAGACCACCCTGGACGAGCCCGAACTCGAGGTCGGGGCGGGCAGCCCCGCTGTCACGGACGCCGCGGTCCAGTTCGATCAGGTGACCTTCGGCTACCGGCCCGATCTGCCGGTCATCAAGAATGTGTCGCTGACCCTGCGGCCCGGCACCGTCACCGCGCTGGTGGGGCCGTCGGGTTCGGGCAAGTCCACCCTGGCCGCGCTGCTGGCCCGCTTCCACGACGTCGACGCCGGGGCCATCCGGGTGGACGGCGCCGACGTCCGTACGCTGAGTGCCGACGAGCTGTACCGCCGGGTCGGATTCGTGCTGCAGGAAACACAGCTCGTGCACGGCACGGTGACCGACAACATCGCCCTGGCCGACCCGGACGCGGAACCCGAACGGGTGCGCGGGGCCGCGCGTGCAGCCCAGATCGACGAGCGGATCCAACGGTTGCCGCAGGGCTACGACACCGTGCTGGGTGCCGGCTCCGGGCTCTCCGGTGGTGAGCGCCAGCGTCTGACCATCGCCCGGGCGATCCTCGCCGACACCCCGGTGCTGATCCTGGACGAGGCCACCGCGTTCGCCGATCCGGAATCGGAATATCTTGTGCAGCAAGCCATCACGCGGCTCACCGAGGGCCGCACCGTCCTGGTGATCGCCCACCGGCTGCACACCGTCACCCACGCCGACCAGATCGTGGTCCTCGATGACGGGGAGCTCGCCGAATGCGGCACCCACGAGGAACTGTTGGCGGCCAACGGACGCTACCGAAAGCTCTGGGACGCAACGAGAATCGGTTCGGCCACGGTCGCGACGGGGGCAGCCCGATGATCCGCACCCTGATCGCCCTGGTGCCCGCCCAGCAGCGCGGCCGCCTCACGCTGTACGCCACGTTGGCGGTGTTGTCGGTGGCGATCCGCGCGGTCGGCACCGTGCTGCTGGTTCCGCTGGTGACCGCACTGTTCGGCGGAACGCCGGCAGAGGCCTGGCCGTGGCTGGGCTGGCTGACGGCGGCGACGGCGGCCGGTTGGGTGATCGACACCGCGACCGCCCGGATCGCCTTCGGCCTGGGCTTCGCGCTGCTCGATCGCAGTCAGCACGAGATGGCTGACCGGCTGCCGGCCGTCCGGCTGGACTGGCTCACCGCCGAGCACACCGCCACGGTGCGGCAGGCGATCGCGTCCACCGGACCGGAGCTGGTCGGCCTGGTGGTCAACCTGCTCACTCCGCTGATCGGCGCGGTGTTATTGCCGATCGCGATTTCTGTTGCACTGCTGAGCATCTCGGTACCGGTGGGACTCGCGGCACTGCTCGGGGTGGCCGCCCTGCTGGCGGCCATGTGGGCCTCGGGCCGGCTCGGCCGCGGCGCGGACGCGTTGGCCGAACGAACCAACACGGCTCTGACCGAACGCATCATCGAATTCGCCCGGACCCAGCAGGCACTGCGCGCCGCGCGCCGGGTGGAACCGGCCCGCAGCCAGGTGGGTACCGCGCTGCGGGCGCAGCACGGCGCGACGATGCGACTCCTGGGCATGCAGGTTCCCGGGCAGCTGCTGTTCAGCCTCGCCAGCCAGCTCGCGCTGGTCCTGCTGGCGGCCGTCGTGACGGTGCTGACGATGCGCGGCAGCCTCGAGGTTCCCGCCGCGATCGCACTGATCGTGGTGATCGCCCGCTACCTGGAGCCGTTCACCGCGCTGAGTGAACTGGCCCCGGCGATCGAATCCACCCGGGCCACCCTGGCGCGTATCCGGACCGTGCTGGACGCACCGGTGAGCGCAGCGGGCACGGATTCGCCGGCGGTGACCGGCGCTGGCTCCCGCATCGAATTCGACCGTGTCAGTTTCGGTTACGGCGACAGCCCGGTGTTGCGCGAACTGAGCTTCGTCCTCGGGCCGGGCAGCACGACGGCGGTGGTCGGTCCGTCCGGGTCGGGCAAGAGCACCATCCTGGCGCTGATCGCCGGGCTGCTCGAACCGACCGCGGGCCGGGTGCTGCTCGACGGCGTCGATGTCACAACGCTGGATCGCGACGCCCGGCGCGCCGCGACCACCGTGGTATTCCAGCATCCGTATCTGTTCGACGGCTCCATCGAGGACAACATCCTGGCGGGCGACCCGTCCGCCGGCCCCGAACGGGTGGCGGCCGCCACCCGGCTGGCCCGGGTCGACGAACTGGTCCGGCGGTTACCCGATGGTGCGGCCACCCGGGTGGGGGAGGCCGGCGCGGCGCTGTCCGGCGGGGAGCGCCAGCGGGTCAGCATCGCCCGGGCCATGTTGAAGCCGGCGCCGATCCTGTTGGTCGACGAGGCCACCAGTGCGCTCGACAACGAGAACGAGGCCGCGGTGGTGGATGCGCTCAGCATCGACCCGCAGCCGCGGACCCGGGTGATCGTGGCGCACCGGCCGGCCAGTATCCGGCATGCCGACCGGGTGCTGTTCATCTCCGATGGCGCGGTGGTCGAGGACGGTCCGGTGGACGAACTACTCGCTGCGGCAGGGCGATTCGCCGAATTCTGGCGCCACCAGCAGGGCGTTGCCCAGTGGGAGATCGGCCGCCGCGAGATCACCCGCCGCTGATCGCCGCGACCAGCGCGCGCTTGTCGACCTTGCCGACCGGAGTGGTGGGCAGGGCCGGCAGCGGCACCAGCATGTCCGGCCGCGCGTGCGTGGACACCCCGCGGTCGGTCAGGTAGCGGTTCAGCTCAGCCAGTGTGACCGGTTCGTCGCGGAAAACAACCGCCGCACAGACTTTTTCGCCGAGGTACTCGTCGGGCAGCGGGATGGCGGCCACCGACCAGACAGCCGGATGGCTCAGCAGGTGCTCCTCGAGATCGAGTGCCGAAACCGTCTCGCCACCGCGATGGATGACGTCCTTCACGCGGCCGGTGACCTCGAGGTAGCCGTCGGGCCGGCGACGGACCTTGTCGCCGCTGCGGTAGAAGCCGTCCGGGGTGAAGGCGCGTTCGTTGACGGCGTCGGCATTGAAGTAGCCGTTGAGTGTGTAGGGCCCGCGTACCAGCAGCTCACCCTCGGCGCCGGGCGCGACGTCGGCCCCGGCGTCGTCCACCACCCGCAGTTCGTCATCCGCGCACAGCGGGCGGCCCTGGGTGTGGTCGACGATGTCGATCGGATCGCCCGGCCGGGTGTAGTTCAGCAGGCCCTCGGCCATTCCGAACACCTGCTGCACGCCCGGGGTCAGGGCTTCACGCACGGCCGCGGAGTCCTCGGCGGTCAGCTTCGCCCCGCCGACCTGGAGCAGTCGCAGCGTGGTCGGCACCTGGGGTTCCCACTGGCAGGCCTGGGCCCACAGCTTGGCCAGCGCGGGTACCAGGGCGGTCACCGTGACGCCGTGTCGGTTGATGGTCGCGAAGGCCGATTCCGGGCTCGGATCGGTGGTGAACACCGTGGTGGCGCCGACGCTCAGCGCGCCCAGTAGACCCGGGCAGGCCAGCGGGAAGTTGTGGGCGGCCGGCAGCGCGACGAGGTAGACGTCGTCGGCGCTCAGCCCGCACAGCCGCGCGCTGGCGGTGGCGTTGTAGACATAGTCGTCGTGCGTGCGGGGGATGAGTTTCGGGAAGCCGGTGGTGCCGCCGGAGACCAGCAGCACGGCCGGCCGATCGGTCACCTCTTCCCGCGAGCGTGCGTGTCGGTCCGCCGACACGCCGCTGCCGGCGGACTTCTGTGCACACTCGGCGATATCGGACCACGCGGTGAAGGGCCCGGGGTCGCCGTCGACCAGGACGTGCCGCAGGCCCGGATACGTCTGCTGCAGTTCGGCCGCCATGGTCCGGTGGTCGAAGCCGCTGGCGCGGTCGGGGATCACCAGCGCGACGGCGTCGCCGACCGCGGTGAAGTGGCCCAGTTCCGCGCCGCGGTGACCGGGCAGACACATCACCGGTAGCGCCCTGGCGCGCAGCAGTGCGAACAGGGCCACCGCGAACGTGTTGGTGTTGGGCAGTTGCAGTAGCACTCGGTCGCCTGCGGCGATGCCCAGCCCGCGCAGGCCGGCGGCGCCCCGGTCCGCGGCCACGTCGAGTTCGGCGAACGTGAGAGCCCCGCGAGCGTCGATGACGGCCGTCCGGTCCGGCCAGGCCGCTGCGGCGTCGCGCAGGATCGAATCGAGCGGCCGACCCGTCCAGTAGCCGGCCGCGCGGTATGCGGCCGCCCGATCCGGCGGGTACGGCACGAACCCAGCCGGGACCCCGATTTGCGTGGTCATCGCCGCGTCACCCCTTCCCGTGGGTAGGCCATGAGGTTGGATCGAATATAGGGTAGCCTCCACAAAGTTAGGCCAGCCTTTACTAATAGTTGGGAGATCCGGTGAGTGCCCCTGCGGTGAGTGCGCAGGCCATCCGTGCTGAGGTCGCCGAACTCCTCGGAGTCGCCCCGGAGTCCGTGGCGCCCGACGACGACCTGATCGGCCAAGGGCTCGACTCGATCCGGATGATGACGCTGTCCGGGCGGTGGCGCCGGCAGGGCCTCTTGATCGACTTCCAGCGGCTGGCCGCCGAACCCACCGTCAGCGCATGGGCCGCCCTGCTCGGCAGCACCGAACCGGTAGACCCCGGCACACCGGCCGCCCATGTGGACGCCGATACCGACCCGGGTGCCCCGTTCGCGCTGGCCCCGATGCAGCACGCAATGTGGGTGGGCCGCAACGACAATCAGCAACTCGGGGGCGTCGCGGGACATCTCTACGTCGAGTTCGACGGGATCGGTGTCGACCCGCAGCGGCTGCGGACCGCCGCGGCGGCCCTGGCCCGTCGGCACCCCATGCTGCGGGTCGAGTTCCTGCCGGACGGCACGCAGCGGATCGGCCAGCGCGGGTTGCCGGTGACGGTCGGGGACCTGCGGGAGCTCGACGCGGCCGGCGCCGACGAACGGCTGCGGCAGCTCCGCGAGACCAAGTCACATCAGCGTCTCGACGGCGAGGTGCTGCAGCTGACGCTGACACAACTACCCGGCGATCGGACCCGCCTGCACGTCGATCTCGACATGCAGGCCGCCGACGCCGTCAGTTACCGCACCTTGATGAGTGACCTGGCCGGGCTCTACCGCGGCGCGCATCTCGACGACCTGGGTTACACCTACCGCGAATACCGCACCGCGATGACCGGCCGCTCCGGCCCGCAACCGAGCGAGGCCGACCGGCAGTGGTGGGCCGACCGGCTGGCCGAACTGCCCGGCGCGCCGGCCCTCCCACAGGTACCCGAGCCCGAGCAGGCCGACCCGCAGCGCACCACCCGGCGCTGGCATCTACTTGACCGGGATACCCGAGATTCGCTGTACGACAACGCCCGTCGGCGTCGCATCACCCCCGCGATGGCCGTGGCCGCTTCGTTCGCCGGCACGCTGCGGCGCTGGGCCGACACACCCCGGTTCCTGCTCAACGTGCCGCTGTTCGGCCGCGAGCCGTGGCATGCCGACGTCGACAAGCTGGTCGGCGACTTCACGTCCTCACTGCTGCTCGACGTCGACCTGACCGATACCCGCACCGCCGCCGATCGGGCCGTCGCCGTGCAGGACTCGATGCGCCGGGCCGCGGGACACGCGGGCTACCCGGGCCTGTCGGTGCTGCGCGACCTGGGCCGGGCCCGCGGGCACCAGGTGTTGGCGCCGGTGGTGTTCACCAGCGCGCTGGGTCTGGGCGAGTTGTTCGGCGCCGAGGTCACCGACACCTTCGGGACACCGGTCTGGATCATCTCGCAGGGCCCGCAGGTGCTCCTCGACGCCCAGGTCACCGAATTCGACGGCGGGGTCCTGGTGAACTGGGATGTCCGCGAGGACGCCTTCCGGCCCGGAGTGATCGACGCGATGTTCGCCCACCACGTCGCCGAGCTGAACCGCCTGGCCGCCGGTGCCGCAGCCTGGGACGCCGACGACCCGCCCGCGGTCACCGACGTGCAGCGCGCCCGGCGCGATGCGCTGAACTCGGTCACGACGCCGCCGTGCCCCGACGCCCTGCACGACGGGTTCTTCGCCACCGCGGCCCGCACCCCCGATGCCACGGCGGTGCTCAGCAGTTTTGGCTCGTGGACCTACCGTGAACTGCGCGATCAGGTGCTCGCGGTGGCCGCGGCCCTGCGTCGGAGCGGAGTGCGACCCGGTGACGTCGTCGCCGTCATGGGACCCAAGACGGCCGAACAGATCCCGGCGTTGCTGGGGATCCACAGCGCCGGCGCGGTCTACCTGCCCATTGGTCCCGATCAGCCCGCCGAACGCGCGGAGCGGATCCTGGTCACCGCGGGTGTGCGGTGTGGCCTGGTCTGCGGGCCGCAGAACCTGGCGTTGCCGGTGCCGTCGAGCACGGTGGCCGAAACGCTGCGGGACGGAGCGCCCCGGGTCGGCGAAACCACGCCCGCCGCAATCGATCCCGCGCAGGTGGCCTACATCCTGTCGACCTCCGGGTCGACGGGTGAACCCAAGGCCGTCGAGGTCACCCACGCGGCGGCGATGAACACCGTCGAATTCATCAACTCCCACTTCGGGCTGGGCCCGGCGGCCCGCTGCCTGGCACTGTCCACCCTGGAGTGCGACCTGTCAGTGCTCGACATCTTCGGCACCCTGCGCGCCGGCGGTTCGATCGTGGTGGTCGACGAGGAGCACCGGCGCAACCCGGACAGCTGGGCCGAGCTGATCCGCCGGCACGGGGTGAGCGTGCTGCACTTCATGCCCGGCTGGCTGGAGATGCTCGCCGAAGTCGCTGCCGGACAACTCGATTCGGTCCGGGTGATACCGACCGGCGGCGACTGGGTCCGACCGGAACTGGTCCGGGCGTGGCGGGCACTGGCACCCTCGGTCCGGTTCGCCGGACTGGGCGGGGCCACCGAAACCGCGACCCACAACACCATCTGCGAGCCCGGCGACATCCCGCCGGCCTGGATGTCGGTGCCACTGGGCCGTCCGCTGCCCAACAACGCCTGCCGAGTGGTGGCCGGCGACGGGACCGACTGTCCCGACTGGGTGCCCGGCGAGTTCTGGGTGGCCGGCCGTGGCATCGCCCGCGGCTACCGCGGCCGGCCGGATCTGACGGCCGAACGGTTCGTCGAGCATGACGGTCGAACCTGGTACCGCACCGGCGATCTGGTGCGCTACCTGCCCGACGGCCTGATCGAGTTCGTCGGCCGCACCGACCACCGGGTCAAGATCAGCGGCTACCGCGTCGAACTCGGCGACGTGGAGAAGGCCCTGACGCGGATCGCCGGGGTGGACGGTGCGGTGGCCGCGGTGCTACCGGCGGCCGGCGACCGGCCCGGTGCCAGCGACCGGCTGGCCGCCGTGGTGCGCCTCGGCGACCCGGGCCAGACCGCGGCCGGTATCACCGCGCAGCTGCGGAAATTCGTTCCGGCGCACATGGTTCCGGGCCACCTCGTGTTCGTCGAACAGATCCCGTTCACGGTCGGCGGCAAGATCGACCGGGCCGCCGTGACCGCACTGCTGGCCGGATCGACCGAACCCGATACTGCCGAACACCGCGCACCCGACGGTCCGGTCGAGCGGGCGCTGGCCGACATCCTGAGCACACTGCTGGGCCGGCGCGACATCGGCGCCGACGACGACTTCTTTTCTCTCGGAGGCGATTCGGTCCTGGCCACCGCCGCCGTCGGACAGATCCGGCAGTGGCTGCACGCACCAGCCGTGATGGTTGCCGACATCTTCGCCACCCGCACCGTCGCCACCCTGGCAGCGCTGCTGCGTGACCACGAGAGCGACCCCGATCGGCTCACCGCCGTCGCGGAGGTCTACCTCGAGGTGGCCGAAATGGATGGCGCCGAGGTGATCTCGGCCCTCGGAGCGTCATGACCGAATTCGCGCCCTGGATCAAGAGAATCGGCCCCGAAGCCGCCACCGGCGCCGGGGCTGCCAAGGGCGCTGCGCTGGTGTTCCCGCACGCCGGTGGCGCCGCCGCGGCCTACCGCAAGCTGGCGAAAGAATTGTCCGCCAACGGCGTCGACACCTACCTGCTGCAGTACCCGTGCCGGGCCGACCGGCTGGCCCATCCGGCCGCGCCGTCGATCGCGGAACTGGCGGCCCAGCTCTACGGCGCCGGCGATTGGCGTTCCGTCGCGCCACTGCACCTGTTCGGGCACTGCATGGGCGCCACAGTGGCGTTCGAGTTCGCGTGCCTCGCCGAGGCCGACGGCACACCCGTCCGGCGGCTGTTCGCCTCGGCCGGGCAGGCGCCGGTCACGATCGCCGACTCGGCGCCGCTGCCCACCACACAGCCCGGCCTGATCGCCGATCTGGTGGATCTCGGCGGCACCGATCCGCGCCTGCTCGACGACGAGGACTTCATCGAGCTCCTGGTCCTGGCGTTGCAGGCCGACTACCGCGCCCTCGACGGATACCGCTGCGGTCCGGAGGTCCGCATCGACGCCGACATCCATGCGATCGGTGGACCCGATGATCATCGGGTGACACCGGAGCTGTTGCGGGCCTGGGCAACTCACACCCGTGGCGCCTTCACCCACACCGAGTTCGACGGCGGGCACTTCTACCTCGACGGGCACCTGGCCGACGTCGCGCGACTCGTCAGCGACTGCGAGTGACCCCGAGTGATGATGTCGGCTGATCGACCCGACGATCCCGTGGTGATCGTCGGGATGGCGTTGGAGGCGCCCGGTGGGATCGAGGACGCCCACGGATTCTGGTCGCTGCTCGCCGAACAGCGCGAAGCACTCGGCCCGTTCCCGACCGACCGGGGCTGGGCGCTGCAGGACCTGTTCGCGGGATCCCGCCGCGACGGCTACAAGCCGATCCACGACCTGGGCGGATTCCTCACCGGCGCAGCATCGTTCGACCCGGAGTTCTTCGGCATCTCCCCGCGGGAAGCGGCCGCGATGGATCCCCAGCAACGGGTGGCGCTGCGGTTGGCGTGGCGCGCGATCGAGCAGGCCGGCATCAATCCCGACGACCTGGCCGGCCACGACGTCGGCTGCTACGTCGGTGCGTCGGCGCTGGAGTACGGTCCGCCGCTGTCCCGGTACTCCGAGCACAGCGGCCATCTGATCACCGGCACCTCGCTGGGGGTGATCTCCGGCCGGATCGCCTACACCCTGGACCTGGCGGGTCCGGCGCTGACGGTCGACACGTCGTGTTCGTCGGGATTGACGGCGCTGCACACCGCGGCGGGCGCACTGCACGCCGGCGACTGCGACCTGGCCCTGGCGGGTGGGGTCTGCGTGATGGGCGCGCCGGGATATTTCGTCGAATTCTCGCGCCAGCACGCACTTTCCGACGACGGGCACTGCCGGCCCTACAGTGCGCACGCCTCCGGAACCGTCTGGGCCGAAGGGGCGGCGATGTTCCTGTTGCAGCGGCGCTCCCGCGCCGAACGGGACGGCCGCCGCATCCTGGCCGCGGTCCGGGCCAGCCGGCTCAACTCCGACGGCCGCAGCGTGGGGCTGACCGCGCCCAGCGGTGACGCGCAGGCGCGGCTGTTCGGGAAGGCCATCGCGGCCGCCGGCCTCCGGCCCGAGGACGTCGACCTGGTCGAGGGCCACGGCACCGGCACCGGCCTGGGTGACCGGACCGAACTGAGGGCACTTGCCGGCACCTACGGGGCGACCGCGCCGGGCCGGGGCGCCCTGCTGGGATCGGTGAAGTCGAACATCGGCCACACCCAGGCGGCCGCCGGGGCGCTGGGCCTGGCCAAGGTGCTGATCGCCGCCGACCGCGGCTTCATCCCCCCGACCCTGCACGCCGATCAGCCGAGCCGCGAAATCGACTGGGACACCCAGGGGCTGCGGCTGGCCGACAAACTGACCCCGTGGCCGGCCCGGGACGGCCGCCGGATCGCGGCGGTGTCGGCGTTCGGGATGAGCGGCACCAATGCGCATCTCGTCGTCGAGATGCCGGTAGAGATGCCGGATCGGTCGGTGGCCTGATGGACGCGCGCTCCTGGCCCGATGGCCGCACACCGGTTCTGTTGACCAGTCATGCCCCGGATCTGCTGGCCGCCGACGCCGAGGCCCTGGCCGGTTACCTGGACCGCAGGCCCGCCGACCCACCCGCGGTGGCCGCACACCTGCAGGCCACCCGCCGGATCCGGCGGCACCGCGCGGTGATCCGCGCCGCTGACCCCGCCGAACTGCGGGCCGGACTGAATGCCGTCGCCGCCGGCGCTGACCACCCGCTGGTCGTTCGCGGCACCGAATTACCCAGGGCCCGGGTGGCTTTCGTCTTCCCCGGCCAGGGCAATCAGTGGCCCGGCATGGGTCGCGACGCCTACACCGCGCTGCCGGACTACCGGGCAGCCGCCGAGGAGTGCGGGGCCGCGTTCACCGCCGCCGATCTGCCCACCCCCGTGCGCTACCTCACCGGCCACGACGGGACGGCCTTCGCCGAGATCGAGATCGAGGGCGCACAGTTCATCCACCACGTCGCGCTGGCCTCGGTGTGGCGCGCCTGCGGGGTGCTGCCGGACCTCACCATCGGCCACAGTCTCGGCGAGGTGGCCGCCGCGCACGTCGCGGGTGCGCTGAGCCTGGCCGATGCGGTCCGCATCGTGGCGACCCGCGCCAGTGTCGTGGACCGGCTCACCGGTGACCACGCCGTCGCCGCGCTGGGCATCGGTGCGGCCGCCGCGCAGGAACTGGTCGAGGCGACGCCGGGCTGGCTGGAACTGTCCGTGGTGAACGCCGAGAACGCCGTCGCCGTGTCCGGTGAGCGCGCGGCGGTGCGGGCTCTGGTCGAGGCGGTTCGCAGCCGTGGTGGATTGGCTCGCGAGATCACCGTCAACTTCCCCGTCCACACCAGCGTCCTGGAACCGCTGCGCGACGAGCTGCACCCGCTCTGGCCGGCGGGTGGATTCACCGACACCGCAGTGCAATTCATCGGCGGTGCGACGGGAGCCGTGGTGACCGCAGGCACGCCGTTCGCCGAGTACTGGTACCGAAACCTGCGTGACATGGTGCGCTTCGACCGCGCCGTCGAATCGGCCATCGGCCACGGTGCCGGGATCTTCGTGGAGATGTCGGCCCATCCGGCGCTGCTGTTCGCCACCGCTCAGGTTGTCGGTGACCGCCCGGCGGTACTGGTGGGGTCCGGCCGCCGCGATGCGGCCCTGCCCGACGAGCTGTCGGCCGGCCTGGCGGCCGTGGCTGCCGCCGACCCCACCCAGGGGTGGCGCGCACGCCGGCCGGCTGGGGCATTGCGGGACTTCCCGGGCGCCGTGATGCGCGCCGAGCACTTCTGGCTGGCGCCCGAGCGGGAACCGCTCGCCGCACCCGACCTGACCACCACGGTGGAGCGGTGGACCGAAATCGAACCCGCGCAGCACCTCTCGCGCATCGGTGTGGCCGTCGTCGCGCTGGGGCCCGGGATGGTGGGCGCCGCCGTGCAATCGGCCCTGCAACAACACCCGGTTGCCCGGATCGTGCCGTCCGAGCATGCGGAGCTGCTGATCGTCGTCGCGCCCGACGGGCTCGACGACCCGGACCCGGTGCGAACCACCGCGGCATTGGCGGCGCTGACCGGGGCCGGGCTGCTGGGTTATGCCGAGGACATCGGAAATAGCTGTCGCACAGTGTGTCTGGTCACCGTTCGGGGTGAACAGGTCGACGCCGGCGATCCACCCGCCGGCCCCGGTCACGCCGCGCTGGCCGCCATGCACCGTAGCGTCGGTCTCGAGCATCCCGGTGTGGCCTTCGACCAACTGGATCTGCCGTCGGCGGACGCCGATCCGGTTCGGGTGCTCGATGCGCTGCTGGGTTCGTCGGGGACGCGGGCGTTGCGCGCCACGGGTGAGCGATCGATCCTGTGGCACCGCAGCTTCATCGAGGCCGCCGAACCAGCCCGACGGGAGCCGAACCTCGACGACGTCGTCATCACCGGTGGGTCCGGCGGCATCGCGATCCACTGCGTGCGGGCACTGGTCGCCCGCGGCGCCCGGCGCATCGTGCTGCTCAGCCGGCGCCCGATCGACCCGGCGACCCTGGCCGCGCTGAGCGGTGGGCAGCCGACCGAACTGGTGTCGGTGGCGTGCGACATCCGGGACGAAACCGCCGTGGCCGCCGCGGCGGACCGGTACGGTGCCGCCGGCGCCACCCTGATCATCCACGCCGCCGGCACCGCCGAATTCCGCTGCGCCGCGGCGCTCGATGCGGCAACCGTCGCCGATACCTTCGGCGCGAAGGTCCTGGGCCTGGCGAACCTCACCCGGCACTGGCCGCTGCGCGACGACACCCGAATCCTGTTGTGCTCCTCGGTATCCGGGCTGTGGGGCGGGAGCGGGCACGCCGCCTACGGCGCGGCGAACCGGGTGCTGGACGTGCTGGCCGCCCAGCTGCGCGCCACCGGTCGTGACTGCTCGGCCCTGCGTTTCGGACTGTGGGACGCGCCGTCGGCGATCGTGGACGAGACCGAGGCCGCCAACATCACCCGATCGGGACTGCGGCCCATGGACCCCGGCTCGGCGGTCGACGCCATGCTCGGCGGCCGGCCCGGCGACCCGTTGATCTACGCCGCCGACGCCCGGCGCCTCGGACTGTTCCTGGACCGGCAACAGGTGGAGAACCCAGCCCAGCCGGCCACCGACGCCGCCAGCGTGGTGCGGACCGAACTGGCCGCGGTGCTCAATCTCGGTGCGGGGACCGTCGACCTCGGCGAATCCCTCTTCGACCTGGGTGTCGATTCACTGCTGGCGCTGGATCTGCGAAAACGCCTGAAAGGCCGGCTGGGCCGCACGGTGGCCCTGGCCACCCTGCTCAGCGGGGTCACCGGCAATCAGATCGTCAGCGAGCTCGAACAACAGAAGGTGGACCACGCGTGACGGACGTGACCGACATGGACAACCGGATCGACGCCGGCCGGCGCGAGCTGATGCGTCGGCGCCTGGCCGAACGCGGACTCGCCGCGTCGCCGGCGGCCGCTGCGCCCGAGCCCGCCGGACTGTCCGCCGGGCAGCGCCGAATGTGGTTCGTCGCCCAGGCCGACCCCAGCGGAGCCATACTCAACGTCGCTGTGTCGTACCGGATCACCGGTCCCGTCGACGTCGACCGGCTGCGCGCAGCAGTCGGTGCCGTCGCGCGCCGGCACGCCGCACTGCGGACCACCTACCGGACCGACGACAACGGCGACCCGCAACCGGTCGTGCACGACGAGTTGGCCGTCGGTTGGGCGGTACACGACCTGACCGACCTGGCCGGGACGCCGGCGCAGCGACTTCGGCTGGAGGTGCTGGCCCAGCGGGAGTTCGGCGCCCCGTTCGACCTGACCTCGGACGCGCCGCTACGGATCACGCTGTTGCGCACCGCCGCCGACGAACTGATCATGCTGCTGGTCGCCCATCACATCGCCTGGGACGACGGGTCGTGGGCGGTGTTCTTCACCGATCTGACCCGCGCCTACACCGATGCGCCACTCGGGCCCCCGACCCAGCCCGCCGAAGACCACCGGAGCGACACCCAACGCGATGCGGACCTGTCCTACTGGCGGGACATGATGACCGATCCGCCCGAGCCGCTGGAACTCCCGGGTCCCAGCGGATCGCTGGTGCCGACCACCTGGCGCTCGGCGACCACGACGCGGCACCTCTCGGCTCGGACCACCGCGCGGGTCGCCGAGCTGGCCCGCGCGACCGGAGCCACGCCGTACATGGTGCTCCTGGCGGCGTTCGGCGCGACCGTGTTCCGCTACACCCACACCGGCGACTTCCTCGTCGCGACCCCGGTGGTCAACCGCGGCGCGAGCGCCGAGGACACGATCGGCTACTTCGGCAACACCGTGGCGATGCGGATGCGGATGCGGGCCGAAACGACGTTCGGCGAACTGCTCGCCGATACCCGCGAGACCGCCCTGGGCGCCTTCGCCCACCAGCGCATCGATCTCGACCGGGTGGTCCGGGAGCTCAATCCGGACCGCCGGCACGGCGCCGAACGGATGACCCGGATCAGCTTCGGGTTCCGCGAAGCCGATGGCGGGGGATTCCAGCCGCCGGGAGTGCGCTGCGAGCGGGCCGATCTGCGCGGCCATCTCACGCAGCTGCCCCTGGGCTTCATGGTCGAGTTCACCGCCGACGGAGCGGTGGTCGAGGCCGAACACCTCGTCGAGATCCTCGATCCCGCTCTGGTCACCCAGCTGCTGGACCACTTCGTCGTGCTATTGGAATCCGCACTGGCGCAACCGGATACCCCGCTGTGCCGGCTCGAGCTCATCGACCCGGCGGGACTGCGCTGGCTGCACGAGGTGTCGGCCGGGGAGCGCTTCGACACCGAGCCCGCCACCCTGGCCGGCCTGATCGAGGCCCAGGTGGCCCGCACACCCGATGCGGTGGCCGTCGTCTACGAGGGCCACCGGCACACCTACGCCGAGATCAACGCCGCCGCCAACCGGGTGGCCCATCGGCTGATCGCGAGGGGGATCGGTGCCGAGGACCGGGTCGCGGTGCTGCTGGACAAGTCGGTCGAGCTGATCGTGACGGCCCTGGGAGTGGCGAAGGCCGGTGCGGTGTACCTGCCCGTCGATCCGACCTACCCGGCCGAGCGGCTCGACTTCATCCTGGGCGACTGTGACGCGAAATGCGTGGTGCGGGAGCCGATGACCGATCTGGACGGCGAGCGGTCGGACAATCCGACCGACGCCGACCGGGTCCGGCCGCTGACGCCCGACAGCACCGCCTACCTGATCTACACCTCGGGTACGACGGGCCAGCCCAAGGGCGTCCCGGTGCCGCACCGGCCCATCGCCGAATACTTCGTCTGGTTCCGGGGCGACTACGGGGTGGACGCCGACGACCGGCTGCTGCAGGTGGCCTCGCCGAGCTTCGACGTCTCCATCGCCGAGGTGTTCGGCACCCTGGCCTGCGGGGCCCGTGTCGTCGTGCACCGCCCCGGTGGACTGTCCGACATCGGCTACCTGACCGACCTGCTGCGCGACGAGGGCATCACCGCAATGCATTTCGTGCCGTCACTGCTCGGGCTGTTCCTGTCGCTACCCGGTGTCAACCAGTGGCGCACCCTGCAACGGGTGCCGATCGGCGGCGAACCGCTGCCCGGTGAGGTCGCCGACAAGTTCCACGCCACCTTCGACGCGTTGTTGCACAACTTCTACGGCCCCACCGAAACGGTGGTCAACGCCAGCCGGTTCAAGGTCGAGGGCAAGCAGGGCACCCGCATCGTGCCGATCGGCACACCCAAGATCAACACCACCATGTACCTGCTCGACGACGCCCTGCAGCCGGTGCCGGTGGGAGTGATCGGCGAGATCTACATCGGCGGAACGCATGTGGCACGTGGCTACCACCGCCGTCCCGGCCTGACCGCGGAACGATTCGTCGCGGACCCGTTCGCCCCCGGCGCCCGGATGTACCGCTCGGGGGATCTTGCGCGGCGCAACGCGCACGGCGACATCGAGTTCGTCGGCCGCGCCGACGAACAGGTCAAGATCCGCGGCTTCCGCATCGAACTCGGCGACGTGGCCGCCGCGATCTCCGTCGACCCCAGTGTGGGCCAGGCCGTCGTGGTGGTCAGCGAGTTGCCCGGACTGGGCCGCAGCCTGGTCGGGTATCTCACGCCGACGGCCGGAGAACCATCGGAAAGTGTTGATGTAGAACGGATCCGGGCCAGGGTGGCGGCCGCTTTGCCCGAGTACATGGTGCCGGCCGGGTACGTCGTGCTCCCCGAGATCCCGATCACCGCGCACGGCAAGATCGATCGGTCGGCATTGCCGGAGCCCGAGATCGCCGTCGGCACACCGTTCCGCGAACCGTCCGGTGACACCGAACGCCGGCTGGCCGAGCTGTTCGGAGAACTGCTCGGACGTGACCGGGTGGGCGCGGACGACTCGTTCTTCGAACTGGGTGGACACTCCCTGCTCGCCACGAAACTCGTTGCGGCGGTGCGGAGAACCTTCGGTCTGGACATCGGCGTCAGGGAGGTCTTCGAGCTGTCCACCGTGGCGATGCTGGCCGCCCACCTCGACGGCCCGGACGCCCGGCGGGTCCGGCCGCCCCTGACCGCGGCACCCACCGGGGACGGGGCACGGGGCCCGGCGCCGCTGTCGTCGGCCCAGTTGCGCAGCTGGTTCGCCTACCGGGTGGACGGCCCGAGTGCGGTCACCAATATCCCGTTCGCGGCCGAACTGCGTGGCCCCTGGGACATCGACGCCGCCCTGGCGGCCATCTCCGACGTTGTGACCCGGCATGAGATCCTCCGGACCACCTACCGCGAGATCGACGGTGTGCCACACCAGATCGTGCACTCGCCGGCCGCGGTCCCGGTGCGCCGGGCCACTGCCCCGCACGGCGGCGACGTCGATGCCTGGCTGACGAGTGAGCTGGATCGCGAACGCACCCAGGTCCTGGACCTCGAGCAGGACTGGCCCATCCGGGCGGCGGCGTTCAGCACACCCGACAAGCACGTGCTCTCCCTGGTGCTGCACCACATCGCCGGCGACCACTGGTCGGCCGGGGTGTTGTTCACCGATCTGGCCACCGCATACCGGGCGCGGCGCCGCGGCATCGCGCCGGACTGGGCGCCGCTGCCGGTGCAGTACGCCGACTTCGCGGCGTGGCAGACCGCGCTACTGGCCGGTGACGCGGGTCTGGCCGAGCCGCAGCGGGAGTACTGGCGGAACCAGCTGGCGGGCTCGGCCACCGAAGCCGGTCTGCGGCCGGACTTCCCACGCCCGGCGGTGCTCGGCGGCGCTGCGGGTGCGACCGAGTTCCACCTCGACGCCGGGCTGCGCGACCAGTTGGCCGCGCTGGCGCGGGACCTCGGCGTCACCGAGTTCATGTTGCTGCAGAGCGCTGTCGCGGTGGCCCTGCACAAGGCCGGTGCCGGAGCCGACGTGCCGATCGGCACCCCGGTCGCCGGACGTACCGTCGCCGAACTCGACGATCTGATCGGGTTCTTCATCAACATCCTCACGCTGCGCAACGACCTGCGCGGCGATCCGACGCTGCGCGAGGTGCTGCTGCGCGGCCGCGACACCGCCCTGGGCGCCTACGCGAACCAGGACCTGCCGTTCGATCAGGTGGTCGACGCCGTCGGCCCGGTGCGTTCGCTGTCGCGCAACCCGCTGTTCGGGGTCGTCGTCCACGTCCGGGATGAGCTGCCGGCCGATCAGGTGATCGACGCCACCCCGGACGGCGAGATCACCTTCACCGCACTGGAACCCACGTTCGACGCCGCGCATGCGGATTTGTCGGTGAACTTCTTCGCCGGGCCGGCCGGCTACCGGGGTCACGCCATCTACCGGACCGAGCTCTACCGTCCCGAGACCGCGGACCGGTTCGTCGGCTGGCTGCGCCGTGTCCTCGAGGCGTTGGCGTACCACCCCGATCTGCGGCTGGCCGACCTCGACGTCGCCGATCCGGCCGAACGTGCCCGGATCGCGGACTGGAGCCGTCGCGGCGGTGTCCGGGTGCTGGGGCCCGATCTGCGGCCGGTGCCCGTCGGTGTGGTCGGCGAGGTGTATCTCGACGGCGCACTGGCGGGGGCCCGGCTGCCGGGCGCCCCGGACAACGCGGTCCGGTTCGTGCCCGATCCGGCCGGCGCACAACCCGGTTCACGGCTGTTCCGGACGGGGGAGCAGGCTCGCTGGGACGACGACGGGCAGCTCGAGCTGGTGGCCCGCGCCGCGATCGTGGAAGCTATTGCCGCCCGGTCGGTCCGGTCGGACGAGGCGCCGGCCACCGGCACCGAACAGACGCTGGCCGGCATCCTTGTCGCGGTGCTGGCGGGAAGCGACGTCGGTGCGCCGCCGGACGGGCGGATCGGCCGGCACGACGACTTCTTCGAGCTGGGTGGCGACAGTATCCTGGCGGTCCAGGTGGCGGCCCGGGCCAAGGACGCCGGCCTGAAGCTGACCGCGCGGATGGTGTTCGAGCACCCGGTGCTGGCCGAACTGGCCGCCGCCATTGATATCTCGGCCAGCGCCGAATCCTCGGCCGAGACGGACACCGCGGTCGCGCCGATGGCCGCATCCGGGCTGTCGGCCGGCGAGCTGGCCGAGCTGACCGCGTCCTGGGATTCGCCGTGACCGCGTCACCCACGGCTCCGGTGGCGAAGGCGGTGATCGAGGACGTCCTCGCGCTCAGCCCGTTGCAGCAGGGCCTGTACTCCATGGCAACGCTGGGCGACCCGGACGCCGACAACCCGTACGTCATCGCGATGGCCGCCGACATCAGCGGTTCACTCGACGCGGAACTGTTGCGGCGTTGCGCCGCAGCCATGTTCGATCGCCATCCCAATCTGCGGGCCAGCTTCCTGCATGGCAACCTCAGCAAGCCGGTCCAGGTCATCCCGGACCGCGTCGAGGTGCCGTGGCGCACCGTCACTGCCACCACCGGGCAAGTCGCGGCCATCGAAGCGGCCGAACGCCGCCGGCCCTTCGACGTGGCGCGCGGGCCGTTGATCCGGTTCCTGTTGATCGAACTGCCCGACGCTGCCTGGCATCTGGTGATCGTTGCGCACCACATCGTGATCGACGGCTGGTCGCTGCCGCTGTTGATCGCCGAGCTGATCACGCTCTACGACGCCGCCGGCGACCCCGCCGCACTGCCGCCGGCGCCGCGGCCCTACCGCGACTACATCGGCTGGCTGGCCGGCCGCAACGCGGACGACGGGCGCGGAATGTGGCGCGAACACCTGGCCAATGTGGACGGACCCACGCTGCTCGTGCCGGCCCTGACCGGCACGGCGCCGGCGCCGGGGCTGCCGCAGCGCACCGAGATCCGGCTACCGGCCGCCCCGACCGCGGAGTTGGCCGAGGCCGCCCGGGTGCGCGGCGTGACGCTCAACGCGGTGGTCCAACTCGCTTGGGCGACAATTCTTTCCGTCCTGACCGACCGCGACGACGTCACCTTCGGGGTGACGGTGTCGGGCCGACCCGAACAACTCTCCGGCGTCGAGACCATGGTCGGATTGTTCGTCAACACCATTCCGCTCCGGGTCCGGCTGAGCCCGATGGAACCCGCCGGCACGCAGTGTGTCCGGCTGCAGCACAGCGCCGCCGCGCTGCGCGAGCACAGTTACCTGCCGCACGCGGAGCTTCGTGCGCTGGCGGGAGTCGGCGAGCTCTTCGACACCCTGCTGGTCTACGAGAACTTCCCCGCCGGAGCGGTGGTGGGCGCCGACGGCTTCCGCGCCAACGGCGCGACCTTCCGCCCCACGGCGCTGGAGAGTCTGTCGCACTTCCCGGTGACCATCGCCGCGCACCTGTCCGCCGGCGAACTGGTCGTGCTGGTCGAGGTACTCGACGGCGCGCTGGGCGAGCTGGATCCCGCCGAGCTGGGCCGGCGGGTGATCGCCGTGGCGCAGCGTCTCATCGAGGGCTGGGATCGGCCGCTGCGCGAGGTCTCGATCCTGCTCGACGAGGAGGACGTCACTGGATCTGTTCTGCCGCCAGTGCGCGAAAGTGCGAGAAGATCACGCTGTGAGCGCGGAACAGATCAGGAGGGCATCACCGCGCGTATCGCCGCGGTCGCCTCCGGGCAGCCTGATGCACCCGCATTGAGTTGGGACGGCGGCCAATTCAGCTATCTCGAACTGACTCAGGCTGCCGGGCAGCTGGCCGCGCTGCTGACCGAACGGGGAATTCGGGCCGAAGACCCGGTGGCGATCCAACTGCCACGGGGACCGCGCTACGTGGTGGCCATGCTGGCGGTGCTCGCGGCCGGCGGGATGATCGTGCCGCTGGACCCGACCATGCCCGCTGACCGGATCGCCGACATCCTCGCGCAGACCGGGGATCCGATGGTCGTCGACGACGCGATCGTGTTCCAGGCGGAGGCAGCGAAAGGGGCTGCGGGAGACGCATTCCGGCCCGTTCCGATCGCGCCCGGGCAGGCCGCCTACGCGGTGTTCACCTCGGGCACCACCGGTCGCCCCAAGGGCGTCGTGGGTACGCACCGGGCGGTGCTGGCCTACGGCGATGACCACATCCGGCACGTACTGGGCCCGGCCGCCGAGCGGCTGGGCCGGCGGCTGCGTGTCGCGCACGCCTGGTCCTTCACCTTCGACGCGGCCTGGCAGCCGTTGATCGCCCTGTTCGAAGGGCATTGCGTGCACATCGTGGGCGACGACGCACAGCGCGATGCCGAGGCGCTGGTCGGGATGATCCGGCGAGCCGGGATCGACATGATCGACACCACGCCGTCGATGTTCGCCCAGCTGCACCACGCCGGGCTGCTCACCGAAGTGCCGCTGACCGTCCTCGCGATGGGCGGCGAAGCGGTGAAATCATCTACCTGGCAACAGATCCGAGAGATCTGCGGAGCCACCTCCATGACGGCGTACAACTGCTACGGGCCCACCGAGACCACGGTGGAGGCGCTGGTCGCCCCGTTGACCGAGTATGCCCGGCCGTCGATCGGCACCCCGACGGATTCGACCGTCGCGCTGGTGCTCGACTCCTGGCTGCGGCCCGTACCCGCCGGAGTGGCCGGCGAGCTTTACCTGACCGGGGACCAGTTGACCCGCGGTTATCTGGGCCGGCCGGGGGAGACGGCGGGCCGGTTCGTCGCCGCTCCCGGCGGGCAGCGGATGTACCGCACCGGTGATGTCGTGCGCCGCAATCGCGACGGCGGTCATGAGTTCCTCGGTCGATCCGACGACCAAGTGAAGATCCGGGGCTTCCGGGTCGAGCCCGGCGAGATCGCCGCGGTGCTGGCGGCCCGCCCGGGGGTGCACGGCGCGCACGTGACGGTGCGGCGCGGCCCGCGGGGACCCCGGCTGACGGCGTTCGCGGCGGTCGGCACCGGCGATGGCGCGCCCACGGTACCCGAGCTGCGGGCCGGGCTGGTCGAGCGGCTGCCGCGCTATCTGATTCCGCACCGAGTGGTGACCGTGCCCGCGCTGCCGTTGACCGGTCACGGGAAGATCGACGAAAACGCCTTGGCCGCTGCGGATCTGGATTCGGACGGGTCGGCGGCCGCCGCTCCGGAGACGCCCACGGAGGCCGAACTGGCCGCGGCGCTGGCCGAGCTGCTGGGCACCGAGTCTCCCGACATCGACGCCGACTTCCTGGAACTGGGCCTGGACAGCATCGTCGCGTTGTCGCTCGTGCAGCTCGCCCGCCGGCGCGGTCTGCCGCTGCGGGCCCGATTGCTGCGCGACTGCGTGACCATCCGAGAGCTGGCCGCGGCGCTGGACGCCGAGGCCCGGTCCGGAACCGAAACAGACACCGGCGGCCGGCCCACCGGCGGCCCGATCCCCGTGCTGCCGAACGTGCATTGGCTCTACGGGCACGGCGACCCGCGGCGGCTGGCCCAGACCGAGGCGCTCCGTTTGCCCGACGGCGTGACCGCCGAACGGTTGCGCGCGGTGGTCAACGCACTGGTGGCCGGCCATGAGGTGCTGCGTGCCCGATTCGACCGCGACACCATGACCCTGGTAGCCCACGAGAACCCCGGTGTCGAGGTCATCGAGGTGCACATCACCGGCGAGCTCGTCGCGGCGGTCGCCGAACACACCCGCCGCGGCGTGGAAAGCCTTGACCCACAACGGGGCCGGTTGCTGGCGGCCACGTGGCTGCGGCCGTCGGCGGGACCCGGCGTGCTGCTGCTCACCGCGCACGTGCTGGCGATGGACCCAGCGTCGTGGCGCATCGCGCTCGGTGAACTCGACGCCGGCTGGCATGCCGTGGCGGCCGGTCGTGACCCCGCACCGCCCCGCGAGCAGACCAGCTACCGGCAGTGGTCGCAGCGCCTGCGGCAGCGTGCCGCGGCACTGGACACCGTCGACTTCTGGTCGGGGCAACTCGCCGGCGACGACCCCGCAATAGGCGCGCGCCGGCTGGACCCGGACACCGACACGGCCGCCGACGTGTCGATCACGTTCTCGGCCACCTCCGCCGAACTGACGGCCCGGCTGCTGAGCGGCGCGACGCCGGCCACCGATCTGCTGGCCGTCGCCGCGGCCCGCACCGTGACGGCATGGCGGCAGCGCCGCGGACAGCCCACCCCGACACCACTGTTGGCGCTCGAGACCCACGGCCGCGCCGACGCAACCCTGGGCGGTGACGTCGACACCGGGGACACCGTCGGGCTGCTCAGCGCCATCTACCCGGTGCGGGTCGACCCGGGCGCGCGCGGCGTGGCGATCGATCCGGCGACCGGGGTGGACTACGGGTTGCTGCGCTATCTGCGCGACGACACCGCCGCGACGCTGCGGGCCCATCCCGAACCGCAGGTGTTGCTGAACTTCCTGGGCCGGATCCACGCGTCGGCCGCCGGCGCGTCGCCCAGCCTGTTGCCGGACCGGGCGCTGCTGGCCGGGGTATCCGGTCTTCCGGAGCCGAATCTTGCCGTGCGCCACGAGATCACCCTGGCCGCAGCCGTCGTCGAGGGTGCCGACGGCCCGGTGCTGGTGACCCAGTGGCGCACCCTGCCGGCGATCCTGACCGCCGACGACGTCGCCGCCCTGCAGTCGTTGTGGCAGAACGCATTGTCGGAGGTGCTGGCATGACGCCGACCCTGGCCGTCCTGGGCGCGGGCCCGAAAGCCGTTGCCGTGGCCGCGAAATCGGCCGAGTTGCGGGCGATGGGAGTGCCTGCGCCCGACGTCGTCGTCGTGGAGCGGACCGGCGTCGGCGCCAACTGGACGGCCGCGGGCGGCTGGACCGACGGCGAGCACCGGCTGGGCACCAGTCCGGAGAAGGACGTCGGCTTCCCGTACCGCTCGGCGCTGGTGCCGCGGCGCAACGCCGAACTCGACACCGCGATGATGCGGCACAGCTGGCAGTCCTATCTGATCGCCACGGGCCAGTTCGCGCAGTGGATCGACCGCGGCCGGCCCGCACCCGCGCACCGCCGGTGGGCGCAGTACCTGCAATGGGTGGCCGACACCGTCGGGATGACGGTGGTCCGGGGCGAGGTCGAGCGGATCACGGTCGCCGACGGGCGCTGGACGCTGCGCACCGGGGAGGCCGACATCGCCGCGGACGGTCTGCTGATCACCGGCCCCGGACAAGCGGAACGATCGCTGCTGCCGGGCAATCCGCGGGTGCTCTCGATCGCCCAGTTCTGGCACCGGGCCGCCCAGCACGAGCGGATCGCCGCGGACCGCGTCGCGGTGATCGGCGGGGGTGAGACCGCGGCGGCGATGCTCAATGAGCTCTTCTCACACCGGGTTTCGACGATCACCGTCATATCGCCCCAGGTCACGCTGTTCACTCGCGGTGAGGGCTTCTTCGAGAACGCGCTGTTCTCCGACCCGACCGACTGGCGGGTGCTGACACCGGCCGAGCGTCGCGACGCGATGGCCCGCACCGATCGCGGGGTGTTCTCGGCCCGCGTGCAGGACGCGTTGCTGGCCGACGACCGCATCCGGCACCTGCGCGGCCGGGTCGCGCACGCCGTGGGCCGCGACGGCCGGATCCGGCTGACCCTGTCGACCAACCGCGGGGGTGAGCACGTCGAGACGGTGCACGGTTTCGACCTCGTCATCGACGGCTCCGGCGCCGATGTGCTGTGGTTCACCGACCTGTTCGACCAGGCGGCCCTGGACCTGCTCGAGCTCGGGCTCGGCGGACCGCTGAGCGGTGACGCACTGGCCGAATCGATCGGCGACGATCTGGCGGTCGTCGGCCTGACACCGAAGTTGTTCCTGCCCAACCTGTCCTGGCTCGAGCAGGGGCCCGGATTCCCGAACCTGAGCTGCCTGGGCCTGCTGTCCGACCGCGTGCTGGGCGCCGAGCTGACCGACAACACCCGAGAAGACACCCGAGAACGGAGAAGCCATGAGCACCAACCCCTTCGATGACGAGAACGGCACGTTCTACGTCCTGGTCAACGACGAGGAGCAGCACAGCCTGTGGCCCGTGTTCGCCGAGGTGCCGGCGGGCTGGCGGGTGGTGTTCGGCGCGGCCGGCCGCTCGGAGTGCCTGGAGTACGTCGAACGGAACTGGACCGACCTGCGGCCCCGCAGCCTGCGGGAGTCGCTGCAGTAGTACCGCGCGAGGGTGCATCCATATGTGTTTTGAGGCACCGGAAATACACATGGGTGCACGCTCGGCACCAAGAAGTTCTAGTAGGCGTCCATGTCGAGCACTCGGGCGTGCAGGATGGTCCGGTTGCGCAGCGCGGCCCGCACCGCCCGGTGCAACCCGTCCTCGAGGTAGACGATGCCGTGCCACTTGACCGCGTGCGGGAACAGGTCACCGTAGAACGTCGAGTCCTCCGACAGCAGCCGGTCCAGTGCCAGCACCGTCGTCGTCGTCACCAGTTCGTCCAGCCGGATCTGGCGGGGCGGGATCCGGGACCAGTCGCGGTAGGACAGGCCGTGATCGGGGTAGGGCTTGCCGTCGCGGACGCCTTTGAAAATCACCTCTGGATCACCGCCCGCATCCCTGCCTGGACATGACCATCAGCAAAGGCTAACCGCTGGTGCCGCCGACCGCGCTGGCAACGTCCAGGCCAACGTAAACTGGAGCCGCTGAGGCTCAACATTGCGAATCAACACCCGCTCCGGAGGAGGCTACGTGGGCAGCGCCGACGAACGTCGTTTCGAGGTGTTACGCGCGATCGTCGCCGACTTCGTGGCCACCCAGGAACCCATCGGGTCGAAGTCCCTGGTGGATCGCCACAACCTCGGCGTCTCGAGCGCCACCGTGCGCAACGACATGGCGGTGCTCGAGGCCGAGGGGTACATCGCCCAGCCGCACACCAGCTCGGGTCGCATTCCCACCGAGAAGGGTTACCGCGAGTTCGTCGACCGGCTCGACGGCATCAAGCCGATGTCCTCGCCGGAACGCCGGGCCATTCTGACCTTCCTGGAATCCGGCGTCGATCTCGATGACGTGCTGCGCCGCGCGGTCCGGCTGCTGGCCCAGCTGACCCGGCAGGTGGCGGTCGTGCAGTACCCGACGCTGTCGTCGTCGACGGTGCGGCACCTCGAGGTGGTAGTGCTCTCGCCGGTCCGGCTGCTGCTAGTGGTCATCACCGATTCGGGCCGGGTGGACCAGCGGATCGTCGAGCTCGGCCACCCGCTCGACGAGCAGCAGCAGGCGCGGCTGCGCGAACTGCTCGGTCAGGCGCTGGACGGTAAGAAGCTGGCGGCCGCCTCGATCGCGGTCGCGGACCTGGCCGGCCATCTCAGCGATGTCGGCCCGATGCCGGACGGCCTCGGCGACGCCGTGGGCCGGGCCGCGACGGTCCTGCTGGAAACATTGGTCGAGCACCGCGAGGAGCGGCTGCTGATGGGCGGCACCGCGAACCTGACCCGCAACACCGCCGACTTCGGCGGCTCACTGCGAGCGGTGCTGGAAGCGCTCGAGGAGCAGGTGGTGGTCCTCAAGTTGCTGGCCGCCCAGGAGGAAGCGGGCAAGGTCACCGTCCGGATCGGGCACGAGGCCGAGATCGCCTCCGGCGCCGAGCAGATGGCCGGGACGTCAGTGGTCACCACCACCTACGGCACAATGGATACGGTCTATGGCGGCATGGGGGTCCTCGGGCCCACCCGGATGGACTATCCGGGAACAATCTCCAGCGTCGCCGCGGTCGCCCTCTACATCAGTGAAGTTCTGGGCACCCGCTAGCGGGGTCCGGCAGGGAAAGAGAACGAAGTGGCACGGGATTACTACGGTCTGCTCGGGGTCAGCCAGGGCGCCGGCGACGCCGAGATCAAGCGCGCCTACCGCAAGCTGGCCCGCGAACTGCACCCCGACGTCAACCCCGACGAGACGGCGCAGGCCCGGTTCAAGGAGATCTCGGTCGCCTACGAGGTGCTGACCGACCCGGAGAAGCGGCGCATCGTCGACCTCGGCGGCGATCCGTTGGAGAACTCCGGCCTGGGCGGTGGCGGCGGCTTCGCGGGCTTTGGTGGCTTGGGCGATGTGTTCGAGGCGTTCTTCGGCGGCGGCACCGCCTCCCGCGGGCCCACCGGCCGGGTGCGGCCCGGTTCGGATTCGCTGTTGCGAATGCGGCTCGATCTGACCGAGTGCGCCACCGGCGTCACCAAGCAGGTCACCGTCGACACCGCCGTATTGTGCGATCGCTGCCAGGGCAAGGGCACCAACGGCGATTCGCGGCCGGTGTCGTGCGACACCTGCGGCGGGCGCGGCGAGGTGCAGTCCGTGCAACGCTCGCTGCTCGGGCAGGTCATGACGGCCCGCCCCTGTCCCACCTGCCGGGGTGTCGGCGAGGTCATTCCCGATCCCTGCCACCGCTGTGGCGGCGACGGGCGGGTCCGTTCCCGGCGCGAGATCAGTGTGAAGATCCCCGCGGGTGTCGGCGACGGGATGCGGGTCCGGCTGGCCGCCCAGGGCGAGGTCGGTCCCGGCGGGGGGCCGGCCGGCGACCTCTACGTCGAGGTCCATGAGCAGCCCCACGACATCTTCCTGCGGGACGGCGACGACCTGCACTGCACCATCGAGGTGCCGATGGTCGACGCCGCGCTGGGCACCGCCATCGGGGTGGACGGCATTCTCGACGGCCCGATCGAACTGACCGTGCCGCCGGGCACCCAGCCCGGGGCGGTGCTGACCCTGCGCGGGCACGGCATGCCGCACCTGCGTTCGGAGGCCCGGGGCAATCTGCACGCGCACGTCGACGTGGTGGTCCCGGCCAAGCTGGAGCCCAAGGACGCCGAATTGTTGCGCGAGATCAAGGCCAACCGGCACCGCGATATCGCGGCCGTGCGGTCCGCCCACGCCAACGTGCACGCGGGGAACAACGGGGGACTGTTCAGTCGCCTGCGCGAGACGTTCTCCGGTCGCTAGATTCAGCGGCATGGATACCGTGCTGCTGATCCGTGTGCTGTTGTGGTCACTCGTCGTCAACTACGCCGTCCTGATCGTCTGGTTCGTCGCGTTCGCCGTCGGCCGGGACCGCATCCAGCGCCTGCATGGCCGATGGTTCCGGTTGTCGGACAACACCTTCGACGCCATCCACTACGGCGGGATGGCCTTCTACAAGCTCGCCATCGTGCTGTTCAACCTGGGGCCGCTGATCGCGCTGTGGGTGGTCCGCTGAGCGTGTCCGACCCGTTGTTCTATGCCGAACAGTTGCCCGGCGTCGGCGGCCTGGCCGTGCTGGACGGCGACGAGGGATTCCACGCGGCCACGGTGCGCCGGCTGCGCGTCGGCGAGCGCATCGTGCTGGGTGACGGGAACGGCGAGCTGGCCGACTGCGAGGTCGCGGCCACCGGCAAGCGCGACCTGACCGCCACCGTTCTGGCGCGCCGCAGTGCGCAGCGGCCGGTGCCGGCGGTCACCGTCGTGCAGGCCATTCCGAAATCCGAGCGGTCCGAGCTGGCGATCGAATTGGCCACCGAGGCCGGCGCCGACACCTTCCTGGCCTGGCAGGCCGCCCGGTGCGTGGCGCGCTGGGACGGGCCCAGGGCGGACAAGGGGCTGCGGCGCTGGCGTGCGGTGGCCCGGTCGGCGGCGCGGCAGTCCCGGCGCGCGTTCATCCCCGACGTCGACGGCGTGTTGTCCACGCCGGAGTTGCTGGCCCGGGTTCCCGGCTCTCTGACGCTGGCGTTGCATGAGGTCGCGACGACGAAATTGACGGAACTGGAGTTTGCGGACGTATCATCGGTCACCCTTGTGGTCGGGCCGGAGGGCGGCCTGTCGGATGAGGAGGTCGGGGCGCTGACGGACGCCGGTGCGCACGCGGTGCGACTCGGGCCGACGGTGTTGCGAACCTCGACGGCCGCGGCGGTGGCGTTGGGTGCGCTCGGCGCCCTGACCCGGCGGTGGCAGGACTGATCGAAAGGGGTGGCGCGGATGGCCATCTGGAACGGCTCTGCGACACGCTTGCTGGGCGTCGGTGCGCTCGGCGCGGGACTCGCACTGCAGGTGCTGACCGGACCCGCGATGGCGTGGGCCTCCGACGACACCGCCGACGGCCCGTCGGCCGCCGCGGCCCCGGAACCCAAGGCGTCCGAAGCGCCCCAGAAGGCCGCGGCGACCGAGCTCACTGAGACCAAAGATGTTGCGGAAGAGCCGGATTCGAAGTTCAAGACGGACCCTGAGCCGGCCGCCGACCCCGAACCCAGCGCCGAATCCGAGCCCAGGGCCGACCCGGAG
Source organism: Mycobacterium sp. (assembly GCF_046330795.1). Classification (GTDB taxonomy): domain Bacteria; phylum Actinomycetota; class Actinomycetes; order Mycobacteriales; family Mycobacteriaceae; genus Mycobacterium. Next base: position 150,954 of record NZ_JAXLSA010000006.1, read on the forward strand.
CCGAGTGCGGATCCCGAACCCAGCGCTGATCCCGAACCGACCGCCGCGGACAAGGCCGACACCAAGCGGGACCGCCCAGCGGCCGCGTCTCCCGCGCCGGAAGCGCGGCCGCTCCCCGCGCCCGCTGCCGCGCAGGATCAGCCGGCCGATGCCGCGCCCGCCGAAGTCGCCGAGTCCGTGGCACCACCCGAGCCGTCGGGCGCTGCCTCCACCGCGCCCGCCTCGTCGGTGCTGGAGGTGCAGGAGGTGGCGCGCGAGGACACCGGGACGGACCGGAGCCGGACCGCCAGCGCCACGGTCATGACGGCGTCGGTCGCCAGCAGCACGGCCAGCGGCGCGTCGTTCGACATCGTCGGCACCATCATCGGCGTCGTGTTCAGCGTGCTCACCGCCCTCGAGCAGTGGGCCGCCGGGCCGCCGTCGGCACCCGCGGGCAGCAACGTGTCGGTCCGCACGTCGTCGCTGCAACTCACCGACACCCTCAGCGTGCCCGCCGACTGGTACTTCCCGGAGGCCACCACGCCCGGGCAGGCGCCGCAGCAGGTCATCTTCCTCGCGCACGGGTTCTTCGGTGTCGGCGCGATGTACAGCTACACCGCGGCGCGGCTGGCCGAGCGCACCGGCAGCATCGTCGTCGTCCCCACCATCACCTCGAATCCCTTTGCCGCCGAAGGCCTTTGGATCAACGGGGCGGGTATGCAGTCGGTGGTGGCGGACCTGTTCGCGGGGAACCGTGCGGCGCTGACGGCCAGTGCGCTGGCCGCCGGGTACGCCCAGCTGTACGGACTGGCCGCCGACGCGGAGCTGCCGCACACCTTCGCGCTGGCGGGTCACTCGGCCGGTGGATCCCTGGTCACCGGGGCCGTCGCTCACCTGACCGCGGACGCGCTCGACGATCTGGCGGGCGTGCTGCTGTTCGACGCCGTCACCACCGGTGACACCGTGGCCGATGCGCTGGCCACGCTGGACGGAACGGGCCGCTTCATCCCGGTCCGCGAGATCGGCTCGCCCTTCAACCTGTGGAACTTCCCCAGCAACGTGAACACCGCGCTGTCGACGGGCCGCACCGGCCACTTCACCGGGGTCGTCCTGGCCGGCGGCACCCACGCCGATTCGATCCAGGGCGGCGGTGAACTGATCAACGCCGTGATGGACGTGCTGGTCGGCGTGTCGCTCCCGCAGAACGAGCAGGCGCTGGCGGATCTGGCCGGCGCCTGGCTGTCCCAGTGGTTCGCCGGCGTGACCGACGCCGACGACGATCTGGTGCCGGGTTCCATCTTCACCATCAGCACCGCCGCGGGCCCCGCCACCGCCACGGTGATCGGAACCCCGCCCGCCGCGGACGTGGCCGGCCGCCGCGAAACCGTCGCCCTGGCTGTCTGAGCGTTCCTCCCAGCCAAGTCGGGACCTGTTGCTGACCGAGCTTCGGTGGCCCGATATCGTTACGATCTGACCATTTCACTGACGGACGGGTAGTTTGCGGGCTTATCATCAGTCACCGCCGTACAGGGGTCACGGAGGTCGTCTCGGTGGTCCATGTCAGGGGTGCGGCGCGTGGACGACAGGGGATGTCCCATGGCTCGACATCGGTGGCTCGGGGCGGGCGTGGTCACGGCGGGGTTGTCGATCAACCTGCTGTCCGGAGCGGCGGTCGCCCTGGCCGAACAGGACCCCGCGACCGATTCGGGCGGGCAGACCGCGGCCGGTGAGGCACCGGGTCGCACGCAGTCCGCAGATCCGACCGGTGGGACGCCGAGTGGGGCCGAATCCGCCGATCCGCAATCACCGGATGCGGACAGCGGTGGAGCGTCGGAGTCCGCCGCCGATCCCGACCCCGGCAAATCCGATCCGGCCGACACGATCGACCAGGAGTCGCCCGCCGAGGAGGTCGACACCGACGCGACCACCGACGAGAACATCGCGCCGAGCCTCGACGAACATCCGGCGGTGCGCGACGGTCACGCGGTTCGTGAGACCGCGGACCCGACGGCGGCTCCCGAGACGGTGGCGCAATCCGTCGATCCGGTGAAGGCCGAGCCGAGCGAATCAGAGACGCCCGACGTGCCGAGCACGTCGGCGCGACCGGCGGACGAGACCGTCGCAACCCGCAAAGATGTTGCGGTGCTGAGTTTTTCCGAGAGCTCCACGGATTCGGCATCGGGCGACGGGGCGCCGGAGGCACCCACCGCGACGGCCCCTCTGAGCGCCGCCGGGGCCGAACCGGCCAAGGCTGCCACCACCAGCATGACGATCCTGGACGTGCTGCTCTCGCTCTTCTGGGGCATGATGACGTCGGTGGTTCAGTCGGCCGCAGGCACGCCATCGGTGCCGTCGGGAAGCACTGTCTCCCTGCGAAGTTCGTCACTGCAACTGACGGACTCCCTCGCGGTGCCGGCGGACTGGTACTTCCCGGAGCCCACCGAACCCGGTCAGGCGCCCCAGCACGTGATCTTCCTGTCGCACGGCATGTTCACCGTCGGCGCCATGTACAGCTACACCGCCGCCCAGTTGGCCGAGAAAACCGGCAGCATTGTCGTCGTTCCCACCATGAGCTGGAATCCCTATGCGCCCGAAGGGCTCTGGATCGGCGGGCCCCAGATGCAACCGGTCATCGCGGACCTCTTCGACGGCGACCGCGCGGCACTGAACGCCAGTGCACTGGCCGCCGGCTACGCCAAGCTGTACGGCCTGGATCCCGCGCTGGCCGAGTTGCCGCGGGAGTTCGTGCTCAGCGGTCATTCCACGGGAGCGGCGCTGCTGCTCGGCGCCATCACGCATCTGGACAACGACACCCTGGACGAGCTGACGGGCCTGCTCCTGTTCGATGCCGTCACGTCCGGTTCCACCGCCGCCGACGGGTTGGCCCGGCTCGCCGACTACGAGCAGGCCACCGGACGTTATATCCCGCTGCAAGAGATCAGCGCGCCGCCGAACGACTGGAACAGGCCCAGCAATATCCACCAGGCCCTGGCGGCCGCGCGGCCGAACCACTTCAACGGTGTGATCATCAGCGGTGGAGCGCATACCGACTCCGTACAGTCCGGCAGTCCTGCGGTCCAGAGCATCATCAGCTGGCTGGTGGGCAACATCTCACAGCGCGCGATCCTGGCCCTTCAGCAGTTCGCCGACGATACGGTGAACGGGTGGTACGCCGGCCACAGCGATATCGCGTACATCGAGGACGCGGGTACGACGATCGTCATCCCCACTCCGGGCGGTCCCATCACGGCCACCGTGCTCGGGGTCCTGCCGGCCGCGGTGACGCCCAACCGGGTCGACGACGACGCGATCGCGGTGTGACGCCACCGGCACGACGGTAAACTTGGGCGGCAACACCGCTCCCCGTCCTGGAAAGCAGGCTCGAACACCCACCGTGACGCCCCGCGAGACAACCGCCGCTCCGGCCGCCCACACCGCGAAAAGCAGCATCGACATCCCGCCCGACATCGTCGTCGGTCTGCTGGGCTCGGCAGACGAGAACCTGCGCGAACTCGAGCGCGGTCTGGCCGCCGACCTGCACGTACGCGGCAACACCGTGACCCTGTCGGGTTCGCCCGCCGACGTCGCCCTGGCCGAACGCGCCGTCACCGAGCTGATCGCCATCGCCGCCGGCGGTCAGGCGCTGACCCCCGACGCGGTGCGCCGCAGCGTGTCAATGCTGACCGGGGCCGGGGGGGAGTCACCGGCCGAGGTGCTGACGCTGGACATCCTGAGCCGGCGCGGTCGGACCATCCGGCCCAAGACGCTCAACCAGAAGCGCTACGTCGACGCGATCGACGCGAACACCATCGTCTTCGGGATCGGCCCGGCCGGAACCGGCAAGACGTATCTGGCCATGGCCAAGGCGGTCAAGGCCCTGCAGACCAAAGAGGTCACCCGGATCATCCTGACCCGTCCCGCGGTGGAGGCCGGCGAGCGACTGGGTTTCCTGCCCGGCACGCTCACCGAGAAGATCGACCCGTACCTGCGGCCGCTGTACGACGCGCTGCACGACATGATGGACCCCAACGCGATCCCGAACCTGTTGGCGGCCGGGGTGATCGAGGTGGCGCCGCTGGCGTTCATGAGGGGCCGCTCGCTCAACGACGCGTTCATCATTCTCGACGAGGCGCAGAACACCACGCCCGAGCAGATGAAGATGTTCCTGACCCGGCTGGGGTTCGGCTCGAAGATCGTTGTGACGGGCGACATCACGCAGGTCGACCTGCCCAACGGGCAGCGCTCGGGGCTGCGGGCGGCCGTCGACATCCTGCACGGCATCGACGACATCGCCGTGGCCGAACTCACCAGCGCCGACGTGGTGCGCCACCGGCTGGTCTCCGAGATCGTCGACGCGTACGAAAAGGCTTCGGGTGCAAGTGAACTCGGTGGTAATCGGGCGCAGCGACGTCGGGGGAGCACTCGGTGAGTATCGAGGTCTCCAACGAATCCGGGATCGACGTCTCGGAGGCCGAGTTGATCAGCGTCGCACGCTTCGTCATCGCACAGATGCAGGTCAATCCCGGTGCGGAACTGTCGATGGTGCTGCTCGACACCGCGGCCATGGCGGATCTGCACATGCGCTGGATGGACCTGCCCGGGCCGACGGACGTGATGAGTTTCCCGATGGACGAGCTCGAGCCGGGTGGGCGGCCGGATGCCGCCGAGCCCGGGCCGTCGATGCTCGGTGACATCGTGTTGTGCCCGCAGTTCGCCGCCGAGCAGGCCGCCGCGGCCGGACACGAACTCGAACACGAGCTGGCGCTGCTCACCGTCCACGGGGTGCTGCACCTGCTCGGGTACGACCACGCGGAACCGGACGAGGAGAAGGAGATGTTCGACCTGCAGCGCCGTCTCCTCGAGGACTGGTACGCCGACCAGGCGCAGCTGTACCGCAGGACACGGCAGAGCGAGCGGGACCGGCATCTGCTGGACAACACCAGCCGCTTCCTGCATCCAGACGAGTCGTGACGGGTCTGGCGCCGCTACTCGGCGCGCTCGCCCTGGTGGTGCTGGCCGGCGTGTTCGCCGCGATCGATGCCGCCGTCAGCACCGCGTCGATCGCGCGGGTGGAGGAGCTGGTCCGCGACGAACGCCCGGGTGCGGGCCGGCTGGCGCAGATGGTCGAGGAGCGGCCCCGCTACATCAACCTGGTGGTGCTGCTGCGGATCGCCTGCGAGACCACCGCCACCGTGCTGCTCGCGGCGTACCTGACCGAACGGATGGGACTGGACCGCGGCCTGATCGCCGCGGCGGCGATCATGGTGGTGACCAGTTTCGTGGTCATCGGCGTGGGCCCGCGCACCCTGGGCCGGCAGAACGCCTACTCCATCTCGTTGGCCGCAGCCCTTCCGCTGCATGCCATTTCGGTGCTGTTGACGCCCATCAGCCGGCTGCTGATCCTGCTCGGCAATGCGCTGACGCCGGGCCGCGGTTTCCGCAACGGGCCGTTCGCCTCCGAGATCGAGCTGCGCGAAGTGGTCGACCTGGCCCAGCAGCGCGGCGTGGTGGCCGACGACGAGCGCCGGATGATCCAGTCCGTCTTCGAACTGGGCGACACCCCGGCGCGCGAGGTGATGGTGCCGCGCACCGAGATGGTCTGGATCGAGGCCGACAAGAACGCCGGCCAGGCCACCTCGCTGGCGGTGCGCAGCGGGCATTCCCGGATCCCGGTGATCGGCGAGAACGTCGACGATATCGTCGGCGTGGTCTATCTGAAGGACCTGGTCGGCCGGACGTACTACTCGACCAACGGCGGCCGCGACACCCTGGTCGGCGAGCTGATGCGCCCGGCGGTATTCGTGCCGGACTCCAAACCACTCGACGATCTGCTGCGCGAGATGCAACGCACCCGCAATCACATGGCACTGCTGGTCGACGAGTACGGCGCCATCGCCGGACTGGTGAGTATCGAGGATGTGCTCGAGGAGATCGTGGGGGAGATCGCCGACGAGTACGACGCCGACGAGATCGCCCCCGTCCAGAAGCTTGCAGATTTGGGAGAAGGGTTCTTCCGGGTGTCGTCTCGGCTTCCCATCGAGGATCTCGGCGAACTCTATGACGTGGAGTTCGACGACGACCTGGACGTCGACACCGTCGGCGGCCTGATGGCGCTCGAGCTGGGCCGGGTGCCGCTGCCCGGCGCCGAGGTGGTGACGCACGGGCTGCGGTTGCGCGCCGAGGGTGGCCACGACCACCGGGGCCGGGTGCGCATCGGCACGGTGCTGGTCAGTACCGTCGAACCCGAGGAGGGGCAGGATGGCGACCGTGACGACTGACGTCGTCGTCGAGTGTGAATCTTCGGCGACAAACGGCGCGATTTCTCGCGTACGTTTCACATTCGGCGGCGTCGAATGACCGAATCTGAATTCCGTTCCGGCTTCGTATGTTTCGTGGGCCGGCCCAACACCGGAAAGTCGACGCTGACCAATGCGCTGGTCGGCGCCAAGGTGGCGATCACGTCGAACCGGCCGCAGACCACCCGGCACACCATCCGCGGCATCGTGCACCGCGACGACTTCCAGATCATCCTGGTGGACACCCCCGGTCTGCACCGGCCCCGCACGCTGCTCGGCAAGCGACTCAACGACCTGGTCCGCGACACCTACTCCGAGGTCGACGTCATCGGACTGTGCATTCCCGCCGACGAACCGATCGGCCCGGGTGACCGCTGGATCTACCAGCAGATCCAGGACGTCGCGCCGCGCACCACGCTGATCGTCATCGTGACCAAGGCCGACAAGGTGGCCCGCGACCGGGTGGTGGCCCAATTGGTCGCTGTCAGTGAAGAATTCGGTGAGCATGCCAAGGAAATCGTGCCGGTGTCGGCGAGCACCGGGGAGCAGCTCGAGGTGCTCACCGAGGTGCTGGCCGCGCAGCTGCCGCCGGGTCCGGCGTTCTATCCCGACGGGGAGCTGACCGACGAGCCCGAGGAAACGCTGATGGCCGAGCTGATCCGGGAGGCCGCCCTCGAGGGGGTTCGCGACGAGCTGCCGCACTCGCTGGCGGTCGTCATCGAGGACGTGGAGAAACGAGCGCAGCGTGACGACTTGGTCGACGTGCACGCGATCATCTACGTCGAGCGGGACAGCCAGAAGGGCATCGTGATCGGCAAGGGTGGTGCGCGCCTGCGCGAGGTCGGCACCGCGGCCCGCACTCAGATCGAAAAGCTGTTGGGCACAAAGGTTTTCCTGGATCTGCGGGTCAAGGTTGCCAAGAACTGGCAGCGTGACCCAAAACAGCTGGGCCGCCTCGGCTTCTAACCCGGACCCTCATACGCCGAAACGTACGTTTCGGCGAAGATTGTCGAGACGGGGCCGCCATTTCGTCGATCTGGGTCGGTGTATCCGTGGTCGGCGCGGATCCGCGGTGCGCCGAATCCGACGAAATGGCGGCGGCTACTCGAACTTTCCCGCCCGTTGGTACGTTTCGGCGTGGTGGGTGGCTAGAAGTTGGGCTGGTTCGGCGGACGCTGGCCGAACTGGCGCGGGGGAGCCGGCACCGGCGCCGCCGAATCACCCTTGCCGTAGACCGCGACGACAACGCTGCGGTCGGGTACCAGGTTCTCCGACCACACCCCGATGTCGATGTTGCCGCAGTCGGACATGATCGCCATGTAGTCGGGCCGGCCCATCCACTGCTGCAGGATCTCCACGCCGCTGATGGCCAGCGCCGGGTTGATCGCGACGGTCTCCTCGACGACTCCCGCATACCCGGCGGCGCGGGCTCGGTCGGCAACCGTGGACCCGTCGGAACCGATGTCCCCGTCGAGCGCGCGGTTGTTCAGCACGTCGTCCGTGTGCCACTGGGCGGCCAGGCGCAGCTTCGGATTGATCTTGATCCCGGCGTTGGGCGTTCCGTAGGTGCCGTTGCAGCCGGCCCGCTTCTGGATGGTGTAGACGTTGGCGACCACACCGTCATTGAGGCGGCGATTGTCGGCGTGCGCGACGGACGGAACGGCCAGCCCGGTGATCAGGCCGAGCCCAGCACAGAGCACACCGAACCGCTTCCCCAACATGCACCGGGACTCTACGCCCGTGTCAGAGAAAGCACAGATATTCGGAAAGCATTACGGCGGTGACGACGGCGAGCCGAACTGCCGGCCGCCGGCGGGCACCGGTGGCGCGGCGTCGCCTCGGCCGTAGACGGCAACCAGCACGCTGCGGTCCAGGTCGTTCACCGACCACACCCCGATGTCCATGTTTCCGCAGTTCTCCATCGTGGCCTTGTAGTCGGGCCGGCTGAACCATTGGTTCATGATGTCGATGCCATTGATGGCCAGCGCCGGGTTGATCGCAACGGTCTCGGCAACCTCACCGGCATAGCCGGCGGCGCGCGCCCGGTCGGCCACCGTGGATCCGTTGGAGCCGATGTCGCCGTCCAGGGCGCGGTTGTTCAGCACGTCGTTGGCCTGCCATTCGGCGGCCAGGCGCAGCTTGGGGTTGACCCTGACCATGGGTTCGATCTTGTAGTCGTCGGCGCAGCCGGACATCATCATCGCGTTGTGGATGTCGGCCACGATGCTCTCGTTGAGCCGATCGTTGTTGGCGGCGGCGGTGGGCGCGGTGCTCAGGACCCCGGCCAGCAACGTCGGCGCCGCGGCCAGTGCGAGCGCAATCCTCATGAGTGTGACCTTACCCGGCTTTGCCGGCGATCGGACCCGGCGCGCGTCCCCGCCGATGTCCCCGGGCGATGCCAGACTGGCCGGATGCGGCTGTATCGGGACCGGGCGGTGGTGGTTCGCCAGCACAAGCTCGGCGAGGCCGACCGCATCGTCACGCTGCTGACCCGCGAGCACGGCCTGGTCCGCGCCGTGGCCAAGGGCGTGCGCCGCACCCGCAGCAAGTTCGGGTCGCGGCTCGAGCCGTTCGCCCACATCGACGTCCAGCTGTACCCGGGCCGCAACCTCGACATCGTCACCCAGGTGGTGTCCATCGACGCGTTCGCCGCCGACATCGTCAACGACTACGGCCGCTACACCAGCGCCTGCGCCATCCTCGAGACCGCCGAGCGCCTCGCGGGTGAGGAACGTGCCCCGGTGCCCGACCTGCACCGGCTCACCATCGGCGCGTTGCGCGCGGTGGCCGACGGCACCCGCGCCCGCGAACTCGTGCTCGACGCCTATCTGCTGCGGGCCATGGGCATCGCCGGCTGGGCGCCGGCGCTGACCGAATGCGCCCGCTGCTCGGCCCCCGGCCCGCACCGGGCCTTCCACATCGCCGCGGGTGGCAGCGTGTGCGTGCACTGCCGGCCCTCCGGGTCGGCCACGCCGCCGCAGGGGGTGCTGGATCTGATGGCCGCCCTGCACGACGGTGACTGGGCGCACGCCGAGACGGCTCCGGCGTCGTACCGCAGCCAGGCCAGCGGGTTGGTGGCCGCGCACCTGCAGTGGCATCTGGAACGGCAGTTGCGGACGCTGCCCCTGGTCGAGCGTGGGCTGCCGGTGGCGGTCTCGGACTGAATCCCGACACGCGTCGGGGTGCGGGTTGCGCCCGCGGCCCCTCGGTCAGGCAGGATGTTCGCATGGCATTGCGAGGTAAGAAGGGAGAGACCTTCCCGCAGCTGCCGCCGGCATCCGACGACTATCCGGCCTTCCCGGACACGTCGACCTGGCCGGTGGCGTTCCCCGACATTCCACGCGGCACCAACGGACGCTTCGCCCGCCCGCCACAGCACACCTCGCACGCGGTGGCCCCGCGGATCCCGGCCGATCAACTGCCCAACCACGTGGCCGTGGTGATGGACGGCAACGGGCGCTGGGCCAAGCAGCGCGGCCTGGCCCGCACCGAGGGCCACAAGATGGGCGAGGCGGTGCTCATCGACATCACCTGCGGGGCCATCGAACTCGGCATCAAGCACCTGTCGGTGTACGCGTTCTCCACCGAGAACTGGAAGCGCAGCGCCGAGGAGGTGCGCTTCCTGATGGGGTTCAACCGTGAGGTGGTCCGGCGTCGCCGCGAAGCCCTCGACCTGATGGGTGTCAACATGCGCTGGGTCGGTTCGCGGCCCAAGATGTGGCGCAGTGTCATCAAGGAATTCGACATCGCCGAGGAGATGACGGTGGGCAACGACGTCATCACCGTCAACTACTGCGTGAACTACGGTGGCCGGACCGAAATCGTCGAGGCCACAAGGCAGATCGCGCAGTTGGCCGCCGACGGTAGGCTCAGCCCGGACCGGATCAGCGAGGCCACCCTGGAACGGTATCTGCACCGTCCGGACATCCCCGACGTCGACCTGTTCATCCGGACCTCGGGCGAGCAGCGGGCCAGCAATTTCATGCTGTGGCAATCGGCCTACGCCGAGTACGTGTTCCAGGACAAGTTGTGGCCCGACTACGACCGGCGCGATCTGTGGGCGGCGTGCGAGGAGTACGTGTCGCGCAACCGCCGGTTCGGGCGGGCCTGATGTTGGTCTCCCGGTTGGCCGGTGTCCTGGGGGACGTCGCCGATGTGGTCGAGGAGGCCGACGGCGCGCTGACCGTCACCCACGGCGGATCGGTGGCCTCGCTGCGGGTGGTGCCGATCGACGACGACCTCGAGTTGATCTCGCTCACGCAGCTATTGGCGTGGGATGTGTTGGTCACCAGCAGGATTCGGGCCCGGGTGGCCGAGCAGACGGTCCGCACGCTGCTGGGCACCGTGGCGCTGGTGGAGAAGCCCGACAGCAAGAAGGCCGACGTCCTGCTGCGGTACAACTTTCCCGCGGCCGGAATGTCCGACGATGCGTTGCGCACCCTGATCCTGATGGTGCTCGCCGGCGGCGACGACGCCCGCGACGCGCTGCGGTCCTGATCTAGCCGCAGGCCGGGCAGGTCCCGAAGATCTCGATGGTGTGACTGACGTTGGAAAAGCCATGTGCGGCAGCGACTTCGGAAGCCCAGGTCTCGACCTCGCGGCCGGCCACCTCCACCGTCGCGCCGCAGGAGCGACACACCAGATGATGGTGGTGATGCGACCCCGAGCAGCGCCGGTAGACCGATTCGCCGGTGTCGGTGCGCAGGGTGTCCACGACGTTGGCCGCCGACATCGCCTGCAGGGTGCGGTAGACGGTGGTCAGGCCGATGTTCTCGCCGCGGCGGCGCAGCTCGTCGTGCAGTTCCTGGGCCGAGCGGAATTCGCCGAGGCTGTCCAGCAGCTGGGTGATGGCGGCGCGCTGCCGAGTGGCGCGCACCCCGGCGCCGGTCACCGGTCCTCGCCGGCGTGGGCCACCGCGTCGAGCACGATGTGGGCCAGGTGCTGGTCGACCAGGCGGTAGTGCACCTCGCGGCCGCAGCGCTCGCCGGCCACCACGCCGGCGGCCTTGAGGATGCGCAGGTGCTGGCTGACCAGCGGCTGGGGCAGGGCCAGGGCGTCGACCAGTTCGTGCACGCACCGCGACGACGACTGCAGCTGCAGCACGATGGCAATGCGGACCGGGGCGGCCAGCGCCCGCAGCAGGTCGCCCGCGCCCTCGAGGATCTCGCGCGGGGGCGCCTCGTCGGACCGAACCGGGCTGGGCAACGCGACCTCGCAGTTATTGGAAATGGTTTTCAGTAACTTTTCCATGCGTGAACACGCATGTCAAAGGTTCGATTAGCTTGGGCATCATGACGCCACTGGAGATCACGGTTCGAGGTCAGGCCCGCAGTCGCTATCCCGCCGAACGGGCCACCGTCTCGTTGTCCGCCGACGTCGAGGGCACCGACCGGGAGAGCGTGTACCGGCGTGCCGTCGAACTGCAGGAGCCGTTGGCGGCCGATCTCACGGGTCTGCACCCCGACGCGGTCAGCCGGTGGTCCTCGGATCAGCTGCGGGTGTTCAGCTACCGGCCGTATTCGGCCAAGGGCAACCGGCCGCTGATGTACCGGGTGGCGATCAAGGTCGAGGCCGAGTTCACCGACTTCGAGCAGCTCTCGGCGTTCCTGGACCGCTGGGCCGCCCGGGACGGCGTCGAGGTGGGGGCCACCACCTGGGACGTCGGCGAGGACAACCGCCGCCGCTACGAGGGAACGCTGCGGGCCGAGGCCGTCGCCGACGCCACCGCCAAGGCCCAGGCGTACGCCACCGCCGCCGGACGCGGAGCCGTGACCGCCGTGCAGCTGGCCGACCCGGGCATGCTGACCGACGACCGGCCCGCGGCCCGGCCCATGCTCGCCCGGATGGCCGACGCGCCCATGCCCGCCCCGCCGGCGCTGGAACTGCGACCCGACGACATCGTCCTCGAGGTCGCCGTCGAGGCGCGCTTCGTCGCCGAATAGCCCCTCCCTCCTTCTCCGCGAGCGGCCGTGTCTGTACAGCGACACGCCGCTGCGGGTGTACAAATGCGGACGCTGGCCGGGAGTTCGGTGAGCGTGACCGCGCCCGATAGGCTGTCCCGGTCACTATCCCCCCAGCACAGGAGTCCCGTCTCGTGGCGTCCGTCATCGACACCGTCGTCAATCTCGCCAAGCGGCGGGGCCTGGTCTACCAGTCCGGGGAGATCTACGGCGGCACCCGCTCGGCGTGGGACTACGGGCCACTGGGTGTGGAACTCAAGGAGAACGTCAAGAAGCAGTGGTGGCGCGCGATGGTCACCGGCCGCGACGATGTCGTCGGCCTGGACTCCGCGATCATCCTGCCGCGTGAGGTGTGGGTGGCCTCCGGCCACGTCGACGTCTTCAACGATCCGCTGGTCGAATGCCTGAACTGCCACAAGCGGCATCGGCAGGACCATATGCAGGAGGCCTTCGCCCTGAAGAAGGGTCTGGACGACCCCGATACGGTGCCGATGAGCGAGATCGTCTGCCCGGACTGCGGCACCAAGGGCCAGTGGACCGAGCCGCGCGACTTCAACATGATGCTCAAGACCTACCTCGGCCCGATCGAGACGGAGGAGGGCCTGCACTATCTGCGCCCGGAGACCGCGCAGGGCATCTTCGTCAACTTCGCCAACATCGTGACCACGTCGCGCAAGAAGCCGCCGTTCGGCATCGGCCAGATCGGCAAGAGCTTCCGCAACGAGATCACGCCGGGCAACTTCATCTTCCGCACGCGTGAATTCGAGCAGATGGAGATGGAATTCTTCGTCGAGCCGTCGACCGCACCGGAGTGGCACAAGTACTGGATCGACACCCGGTTGAAGTGGTACGTCGACCTCGGCATCAACCCGGATAACCTGCGTTTGTACGAACATCCGCTGGAGAAGCTGTCGCACTACAGCGCCGGCACCACCGACATCGAGTACAAGTTCGGGTTCACCGGCAACCCGTGGGGTGAGCTCGAGGGTATCGCCAACCGGACCGACTTCGACTTGTCCACGCACGCAAAGCATTCCGGCGCCGATCTGACCTACTACGACCAGGCCACCGAGACCCGCTACACCCCCTACGTCATCGAGCCGGCGGCCGGCCTGACGCGTTCGTTCATGGCGTTCCTGGTCGACTCCTACCACGAGGACGAGGCCCCCAACGCCAAGGGCGGCGTGGACAAGCGCACCGTGCTCCGGCTGGATCCGCGCCTGGCGCCGGTCAAGGCCGCGGTGCTGCCGCTGTCGCGGCATGCCGACTTGTCGCCCGCGGCAAGGGATCTGGCGGCCGAGCTGCGGCAGTCCTGGAACATCGAGTTCGATGATGCCGGTGCGATCGGCCGGCGCTACCGCCGTCAGGACGAGATCGGCACGCCGTTCTGCGTGACGCTGGACTTCGACTCGCTCGAGGATCAGGCCGTCACCATTCGCGAGCGCGATTCGATGGGCCAGGAACGCGTGGCCATCGCCGAGGTGTCCAACTACCTGGCGACCCGCCTCAAGGGCAGCTGACTCTTTGTTTCCCGCGAGCGGCCGTGTCTGTACAGCGACGCGCCGGTGCAGCTGTACAAATGCGGACGCTCACGCAGCTTGATGGCCGAGTTCGAACCCGATGCGGCGGTTCATCTCCCAGGTTCGGCGGCGGACGTCGTCGCTGACGATCGACAACAATCGCCAACCCATTTCCGTCAACGCGGCACGCTTCTGGCGATCGCGTTGGAGAGCCTCCGGCGAGCTGTGCCACTCGAATCCGTCGTACTCGACCGCCACCCGCTGATCGGGCCAGGCGAAGTCGAGCCGCCACATTCTGCCGGAGCGATCGACGATTTCGAACTGCAGCTGAGGCGGCGGAAGTCCGGCGTCGTACATCGCCAGGCGCACTTCGCTTTCCATCGGTGACTCGGCCTCGGGTCGTGCGAGACCGATCAACTCATCACGGACCGTCACAATCCCGCGGCGGCCGTGTTGTGCGTCGGCTGCGAGCGCGAGTTGCTGCCGGGTGCAAGTGCCGCTGCGCAGTGCGGCGTCCAGGTGTGCCAGTGCACGGGGCCGTGGCAGTGCCCGCGCGACTTCGATGGCGGTCCACGGTGCCGAGGTTGTCAACCGCCCACGCTCTGTGATCAGTGGTGCGCCGTCCCGCCGGTGCACTTCGAGACCGTCGCAGCCTCGTAGGTGAGCACCGGTGTCGAGAATATGCACGGTGCTGTCCCCTTCGGTGTCGAACCCGAAGGCGGCTGCCGCGGTGGTCAAGCAGATGGCGATGGGCTCACCGGCGCGCAGATCGAGACCCCGCAGCCGCAGCTCCAGATCGGGCTCGCCGACGCCGTAGATGCCAGGCCACAGTTTGATCAGTTCACCGGTGCGCAGACGCGACTGCAGGCCGCGGCGGCTCAGAACTGCCAGTAGTTGGCCCGATGTCGCCACCCCGCCCTGTTCGTTCAGCAGACGTTCCAGCTCGACCATGACCGGCATCGTGGGCCGGATGACGACGCCGCGGTAGTCACCCCTGTGGATGAATGCCGAGCGTCCGGGTTTGTACACGCGCCACGG
>NZ_JAXLSA010000007.1:0-158340 GCF_046330795.1 Mycobacterium sp.
AACGCATCCCAATCTAGAGGCGCAAGCACTCCTATGGCGGACTGACTACATAACAATTGGTAAGGACAGGGCGATCCGGTTCGCCCCCGGCAGATCTAACTCCCTCGTCAAGCTGTATATTGTCGAGTCAATCCGTCTCAGCCTCATGCTCATTATGCCTTTTACGCGGGATCTCTGGTGGATCGCAGCCGACATCACCAATGCGTGCGACATAACTGCAAGCAGTAAGACTGAACCACTGGGCCTACCAACACGAACGGGTCGAAACGACCCCTGCTCATGTGATTCCGGCGAGACCACTCGGGCCTGTACGCACCCCGAACCGGCTCCAGTGCGCTGATTTATACGCTCGCGGTGCTTTCTTGAGGGGCGATAGCAGCGGCGAGCCCTGGGAAGGGTTTCGAAGTCCTCGACGTTGTGTTCTCGTTCGTCACGAGAAAACGGTGTACCTGGTTGACCCTGCAGCGAAGTCTCGAAGACCCATGTATGCTTTGCCGTCGATGCTGACTGCACCGGCGATACTTCCTCCACCTGCGACGCGGAGTTTCTGGATCGCAGGATAGAGCTCAAGGTACTCCTGGCCGTAGTTACCGGGTGCCTCGTGCTCTTCGATAGGCATGATCGAGATGTTTGAACCGTTCCGTCCGTCGAAATAGCCAAGTTCCCATGGCATCCACTTGGATGAAGGGGAAGCCGTAGATGTAGCGAAGATGAGAGACCTGCACTGCCCCATACGTTTACGCAGCAGTCGAGCGGTCGCCACATTCACTTTGGAGCGATTGAGTTGGCTATCGACCAACCAATCTACATAGACGCTGACCCCCTGAGATTCTAGGAGTTCGGCGATTCCCAGAATGATCTGTGCGTCTCGAAAGCTATGACTCAGAAAGACATCGAAGACTTCTCGTTCCGAGATGATGGCGGTTCGGTGGTCCAAAACCCTCTCTGCTGTCATGAAATTCTTTGTCGCAACCCTCATTCCGTCATTGCGGAGTTCCGAGGCCCGATAAAAGGCCATTCAGAAGCGCCCCTTCCTGTCTCAGCCAATTACGCAGAACGCCGAGCATATGCAAGATCAACCCAGCGACCGAGATTGCCGTGGCCGTTGTCATACACCCAGTCGTAGGTCGCGGCCCACCCGGGGAGAGGGTTCACTCCCCTCGCGTCGGTCGTCCCGTTGAAACCACGAATGTTGTGAATGTATATGCCGAACAGTCCGTTTCCCCTGTTTATACTCTGTTCGATTTCGTACTGGACCCATCGCCGGTTGGCTGTGTTGCTCCCGATCAGAACGGCAGTAACGGTGGTTCTGTCCAACGCATTGCCGATGAGGGTTCTGATGGCAGAGTCGCTCGGCTTTGTCGCTTCCCAGAGTGAGGCGTCAATCCACTCGGGAGTGATGTTGTCCTTGAACTGCGAACTCTTACGCACCACACTGGCCCGTTGGACGTCGCGTTCGTAGTGGAAGCTGAAAAAGGTTCTATGGGCCAACGGATTTCCTTTCAGGGACGGTTACTCGTCCCGCGTCAACCGTGCGGGTTCGGAACGATCGGAGAGGCAGGCGCGTTCGGCGAGGACATGGATGGGGTGACGGCTCGCGGGCTGGGAGGAGGCGGCGGAGGCAAAGGAGCAACCGACGTAGTGCTAGGTGCCTGGCTCGGGACGTTCACGGTAATGTTGGTCTGCGGTTCAGGACCGCGCGGGTGAACAAACGAATAGATGAGCAGCAGGACGCCGGCAAGTATCAGCGGGGCGTAGAACCACTTGATCGACCACGAGGCGTACGATTCGTTCCTCGATCGTGCAGGAAGATTCGCGGTATCCATCGATAAGGGAACCACATTGTTCCCAACGACGACTGCGTCGTGCAGGTCTCGGTAAGCCTTCTCAATATGAAGATAGTGGGCGTCGATCTTGGCGAAGGCCAGGAGGCTGACGATGCCGAGCACGATCAGAGGCCAGTTGTTGTCGCGGAGCACTGCAACACCAAATGCCGCGCCTGCAAGAGTTATTGACCAACCCTTCGCTTGCGCCGACGAGGTTCCCATGCGCCCAACGACTGATGCGATGAGATCGAGGTGCTTGCGACGATCGTCTCGATCTAGCGGACTGCTCAAGTCGTAGCCGGTCACGCGCGTCCACCCAGTGACGACCGGAGTCTTTCCAACACGCGTTCAAGCGATCCAGGGACTTCGGCGGAGTCTTCCGGCCAGATTGGGCCGATACCATCGCCGTTCCAGCGGGGCAGCACGTGTATATGTAGATGCGGAATCGTCTGCGTCGCCGCTTCTCCGTTGGACTGGATAATGTTCAGCCCCTCAGGCTCCACCGCATCCTTGACGGCGCGGGCGACGTTCAACGTGGCCTCGCTCAGCTTCGAAGCGGTTGCCACGTCCAGGGACCAGATGTCCTCGACATGATCGGCTGGAACAACCAGCGTGTGACCGAGAGACGCGGGGTGTTGCGGGAAGAATGCGATGACCGAGTCGAACCTCGCGACGATATTCGCATCTGCGCGTCCCATGACAATGGCGCAAAACGGACAGGCATGCGCTTCCATCCGACTCCTTTCGCAACGGCACTTCTCCAGCGCGTGGTCTCGCGCTCGTCGTGTCTCACCTACTATGCCGCCTGGCACCGACAAATCTCACAACCTCGGCAGGAACCGGCTATGGCAAGTCCGTTTGTGGGACTTGCGAGAGGAGGCATTCGGAGGCGTTGCGCTTATATTCAACTCTCCCTAGTCGGCAACTGTCTAGCACTATCTCTGATTTCACGACGGAGATGGTTGTCTTTGCGGCCGTATCGGAGCATTTCGAGTGCGTATGTGTGAATGTTCATGCCGGTTGGCCGGTCGCTCACCAGCAATGCCTTCACAGGATTCGTACCGGTTGGCGCAGCGTTCCGACCATCATACGCTGCACTAACAGCTGTTATGAAATCATAGGTGAGCTCTAATTCAATTGTTTGCGCTTCGTCGGGAGCCACCAAGGACGCGGTCTGGAGGTTGACGAGATCTTGTATCCAGGAATCGGATAAGACTGGGCTAACGTCAGCGACTTCTTGGCTCCGATCGACTGGCATTTGTCGATTATTATCCAAAGGTTCGGAGGCAAACATCGTCGTGAGGAAGTCGGTCAAATCAGTCTGGAGTTCCGGCTTTCGGGTAACGGCTCGGAGAAACATTGCCTCTTCAGGATTCCACACTGAGTCGCCGGTTATCCCAACTTTCACACCTGGCGGTTGTCCGTTGCGCACGCGTGTAGCTGCCGCGGATGCCTCCCGTATCAGCTGCCCTAACAATCGGTTGGAGCGTGTAGAACTGTAATGGATCAGCTTTTCATAAAAGACACGATACGAAACATCTAGACAGCGCCTCATGACAACGGCGATGACCTGAGTCAAATTCAGACAGTGAAAAGCCTGAACGCAGAGGCCGAACAGGTATGCTGTTTGCCAATCATCGGGAGACATCGTCGATGTGCTTATGACGATGTCTATGTACTCTTCTACATCGTTGGGTAGCAAACTGGAGTATCCCAGTCGAAGGGGCGTCGATATCGTTTCTATTTGATGCGCGGCGATGTACTTCGGTTGTGCTAGTTCTGCGTTTGGCAGTACCTGGCATGGATACACCAGTAAGCCTTCATGTTGACCACCATCAAGAACCGCCGCTATTCCATCCTTGAATGAGTCCAGCGTTTCCCGCGGCAAGCCAACTATGAGTTCGGTGTAGGTAGGAATACCGGCTCGCCGATACCTAGCCATGAGGTCTGAGAACCTCCGAGGTTGGAGGTTCCTGCGCTTGATTGAGTTAAGCACTTCCTGATCAATGCTCTGAAGGCTGATCCCGACGCCCCGTAGCAGGCCAACGGCGAGGAGATCTTGCGCGATCTCGAATACCAAGTCGTCGGACTTTTTGGCAAAGGATGTCCTGAACTGATTCGGGTATCCGGTGCGATTTCGGCAATTCGCAAGCGCATGAGCCCATCTAAGATCTGCAGGAAACATGCCGAAGTTGGCGTCACAGTTGTACACAATGTCGATCCCGGCCTTGCCGAACCACTCAATCTCGTCCTCAATGCGTTCAGGAGAGAAATGCCGGACACGCGTTAGAACCGCCGAACCCCAGTCGCAGAAAGTGCACGAGTAGGGACATCCGCGTGTCGTCTCCTGGCTGGCACTCCAATGTCCAGATTCCTGCAGGATTGAGTCAAATACGCCTGATGTGTACGGTGATGGTAACTCGGTGAGAAAGTCAATTCTGGTTCTGGTTGCGGTTGTATGAGTGTCGAGCTCGACTCCTGGAAAACTGATACCCGCGATGGACTCTAGAATTGATGGTCTTGATGTTTCGAATTCAGCTGTAATATTAGCTCTCAGTATATCCGCAAAGGTAGCTTCGCCTTCACCGTGTACGAGTACGTCGATGTATGGGTGCTGACGAAAGAAATCGGATGAATTGTCAGGAACTTGTGGTCCACCAAGAACAATGAGACATTCGTCAAAGCGTTTGCGGACCTCGCGGGCTAGCGACAAATTCCATTGCCAGTTCCACACGTAGCAAGACAAGCCTAGTACCGCAGGTTCGATCATTTTGTCAACCACCGACGACACGGGCTCGCGGCGGTGGCCAGGTGATTGGAACTCATATGCCGCGAAAAGGTCGGGTTGCGAAAGGCAATACGCAATTAGCGACCCGACAGAGTAGGGCAGAAAATGACCATCAGCGAATGAATAGTTCACTTGAAACATGTAGACTGATAATTTCTGAGCATCAGATGCCATTAAGTTGCGTCCCCTCTGGAGTAGTCTGGCTAGCGCAAGTGATGAAGAGCGCGGACTAATTGTCGGAAGTCTCCGACTGGTCCGGCGATCCATCCTTCTTGGTGTGTCATCGGCAGGCGGTCCATCAAAGACTGTCCGTCGAACGTGACTAGCGTTGAACCCACGAGTTCGAGAAGGTGCCCTGCTGCAACATAGTCCCACAGGTGCACCGGACCCGGGGGTAGGCGTACGGCACGTGTATTTTCCCCTGTTATCACGGATACGATTTTGGGTGTGCACGCCCCGACGACCCGGAGGCGTCCGAGCATTGCAATATTCTGTAGTTTTGCGATCTGGGCCTGACTCACCGCCGTGGCGACCTGGCTTCTTGCCACATGCCCTACTCTTGGATGGCCATTGATTGAGACGGTCCCGTCGACCGAACTCCGCAGTCGCAATTGTTTGGCGGGGAGATCCACGATTGCGCCACGGCAGCGGCCACTGATGACGACTGCGATACAGATCGCGAAATCGCTTGAACCCCTCAGCATTTGCGCTGTTCCGTCGATCGGGTCTATCACGACATTCATGCCACTGGTAAGGCTTCGATCATGGTAGGTCTCCTCGCTGATGATGTTGGAATCTGGGCGAAGGACTTCGACTCTGCTGACTAGTAGGTCTTCGATCGACATATCTATGTCGGTGACTTGCTCGGTGCCAGACGCTGTTTCTTTGAACCAACTTGAACTCGGCGAGGACCCGATCAGCCGTCGTGCGTGGTCCAAGATGTTCTCCACACCGTCAAGCAGTTCCGTAGCATCGTCGATATCGGCATCGTGCTGATTGCTCATGGTGCCTCTGGGCGAACAGCATTGGACTGGGGAGAGGGCGACGGCAGGTTTGAGGACCGTAGAAACTCAAGTCTCTGCATGGCCTCCGCCTTGCCGATTGTGTCGCCGGTAGATTCACGAATCGCGGTGACACGGTGCAGACACTCTTGTGCCTTATCGAACTCGTTCGAGGCTACATATTCGTCCGCGAGTCGGATGAGGCACCTAGCCAAATCGTACATGTCGGAGTGTGTTTCAAACGCAGTGGCGCTCACCAGATACTCGCGTACGGCCGAGTTGTGTTCCCCAACCGCGGCGTGTGCAGCTGCGAGGCTCATGCCCATGCGAGCCAAACCGTAGGGATCGCCCAGTGTTTGTCGAAGCTGTACGGAGCGTTTGGCCGAGTCGACGGCCTCCGTCGCGCGGTGCAACGCAAGGTAGATTGGCACCATGTTGCATAACACATTGCTCTCGCTGTAGGCATCTTTGAGTTCGCGCGCGATGGCAAGTGCGCGTGCCTCTTCGGCTAATGCTTCGTCACTGAGCCCGGACAGATGCAGGGCCCTGCCGAGGGCGTCCCGCGTGCGTCCTTCGCCGTACTTGTCGTGAAGCGCGATGCGCAATTCGAGCGCAGCCTCAGCAGCGTCACGGGCGCGGTCAGGCTGAAGGAGGCGTAGGTGCGCTAAACACAGATTGTGAAGCGCGGCGCTTTCGGCTGCCTTATCGCCGAGGCGCTTAGCCGCAGCGAGGCTGATCAACGCTATCTGGCGAAGCTCGTTGTGGTACCCGCGTCGGTGGCAGAACCAGAAGACAGCGTCAGCGGCCCGCGCGGCATCGTTGTCGTGAACAGTGCTGTCCGACGTGGCACGTGACAGCACGGCGATTAGATTGTGGAGCGCGAGTTCATCGAAAGGGGTTGTGGGCTCTTGGTCGTCGAATCCAGTCGATTGTGCGTTTCTCCGGGGATCGACCCGTTGGAGGTCGCGGACCGCGGTAGCAGCGGAGGTTACGAGATTGCTAACTACTCGCCCGACACCTGCAACAATGTCTTCGGCGTCCGCGCCGGCACCTTGATCGTCAAGGCGGGGATGCTCTTTTGCCATTTCAGACGCGAACAGACGCACAAGGTCGTGTATCCGATACCGGACTGCATCGACACTGTCGATTAGTTGGGCATCAACGAGGCATTCAAGAGCAACGCGGGCCGACTGTCGAGGGATATCGAGTAGTCGCGCGATCATGTCCACGCTCACAAGACGCGCGCCAAGCGCGCCGATACCGCGGAGAGCCTCCTGAGTGTGGGGTTTGCCATGTGCTCCACGTAGGCCGTCATAACTGATACGAAAACACGAGCGGATAGCGAGATCACCAACCTCGAGTTCGCCGAGGCGTGCTTGTTCGTCCTCAAGCAATGCGACTATGGTCGATAGTTGCCATTGCGCTCGGCCGGCGGCGCGTGCACCCACGATTCTGATTGCTAGGGGTAGTCGATCACATAGATCTACGAGTCTCCATGCGGCATCTTGTTCTGCATGAACCCGATCGTGCCCGACCCAGGCGGTCAGTAGCTCAATTGATTCAGTTGCCGTCAAATGACGCAAGACGACGTGGCGTGCGTTGTCTAGGTCGTAGAGGTGTGATCGACTGGTTATCAAGGTTAGGGATGCTCCAGCGCCAGGCATAAGGTGACGAACCTGATCTGAATCGGCCGCATTGTCGAGGACGACTAGGACTCGGCGGTCTGATAGCAGAGTCCGAAGTCGGGCCGCAGCTTCATGGAGGCTGGCGGGCACATCATTGCCCGCAGTTCCAAGAGAACGAAGCAATCGACCAAGCGCTTCCTCAGTGGTTACTGGTTGGACTCCGGGAGTACCGCCTAGAAGATCGATGTAGAGGCTTCCATCCTGAAACTCTGACGCGAGGTCGCGGGAAAGTCGAGCTGCGAATGCAGACTTTCCGACACCCGGAGGCCCGCTGATAGCGATGACCTTTGCGTTGTTACTCACTAGGTCGCAAACTTCTTCTAGTTGAGTCGTCCGACCAGCGAATGAACTAGGGGGAGCCGGCACTTCGGCGGGACGAGGAACTGCGTTTCTGGCGTGACGTACAGGAGGTGTGAGTGATCTAGATTCCGACGGTGGTTCGCGCTTGGAGTGGCCGCTGCCATTGCTGTCAAGATCTCGCTCCTGGGGGATATCGACGTTACTTAATGTATCCATTCGATGCTGTATTGTCGCGGCCACTTCCTCAGCGCTACGCCGGCGGATATCAAGAGCAAACGCCATGTTGCCTAGCCCGGCGAAATCGTGCGGTAGGCGGTCACCTGCCCTTAGGAGCATCACCCTGTGGTGCGTTAACGTGCGGATAAGGCCGATAACCTGTGGCCATTCAAAATGGGTCCAACTTCCGAGATCGTCGTAGTCGTCGGAGAGGACAACTACTATCAAGCGGCTCTCGTTCTGGTACCAGTCGAGCAGCGTCAACCCACCCCTGGGCGTGCTCAATTCTTCCTGGTGGAACTCATCAAAGAGTATCGCAGCCTGACCGTGGAGACGTGAAAGTTCATACGCGACGGCACGCACCAACTCTCGTGTCGAGCGAGTAAAAGTGAACGCGACCTCGAACCTCATTCGCTCCTCCGAACGCCGCGAGTGCTGATTGCCGTAGAATTCAAGCTTGACGGAGATGTTATGCAGCGTCGAAAACTATTATGCGCGATTGACTTGCTCACTGCGAAAGTAGTCTCAATGGAGGGTGGTTCGGTATTCTCTTGATAAACTTCCAGATTCCATTTCGCTAGAGGCGTACCGCGATGATCCTCGGTGAACTGTAGGTGATTGTCAGCCAAGGTGGTTACTGCCCTCGATCCGTGCTTTCCAATGATCAAAATGACCGCGCCAGCGATCTCGGACGGTTTCGTATGGTTCAAGCCACTGACTCGGCTCTGGTGGCACCGTCCAACCGTAGGAATCCAAGAGACACTCTGTGGAGATCCACATGCGTCCTCGAGGCTTTTGACGGCGGTTAAGTGTATTCGCCAATTTTTCCAATTCGCCTAGATTATCGGTAGACAACGCCAGTACGATTTGAGCGAGCGCCGTCCGCCAGCCGATCTCGCCAGCGTTCTTGGATCTATCGACATTTTCGAACCAAGTTCTTGTGTCAGGTTCGGCAATGGCGAGTCGCGGATCAAGGAATAATTTCGCCAGGTAAGCGTCCCGCATCCCAGTCAGGTGGGACGCTGCTTCGGCTTCGGCTTGCAGGACATCCAGGTATCCAAAGTCGACGTCGCCGTGCAGAAACGCGCGCCAACGGATGCTATTTCCTTCGTTTTCAATCGCTTCCCTAATACGTGATTGCTGCCGCAGCTTCTGCAGGGCCGCATGCCTCGCTTCGAAGTAGCCGTCAAACCGACCGTGAGCAAGGCGACAAGAGCGTTTAATCGCTTCGATACGGTCCTCAGATAACCCGAAAGACTCGTCAACTGCTTGTCGAAAGCGTCTTGCTGAAGCGAATGTGAAAGCCCTTTGATATCGGTTCAGGTCGGTCGGGGAAGCCGCGACGAGCTCGTCGAATGCTGCAAGAGCTTCATCCCACTGCGCACTGTTCCGCAGCACGTAACCTCGGTGTCGTCCGGCCGCCAGTCGGAGTGGGTGGTCTGACTCGAAGACGCCTGTGAGCAACTCCGCCGCTTCATCGGCAGTTACTTCGGTTGTCTTCGCTATGACGAAGTCAAGTATTCCCTTTCCGATTTCAGTGCGCGAGTTAGTGGGGAGTAACGGTCGGAGTCCAGCTATCGATGGCCCGAACACGATTGCTTGCGCAAGCCAGTCCCGATACGTCGGTGACGTGGATGGACCGATTGTCAGGTCTTGATCGCAGACCAAGACGATGGCCAAAGCAAGCGTTTGCAGTATCTCGGTCGTGTCCTTGGCCTCCTTTGCGTGCTGATGGCGAGCGTGGACGGCGTCGAGAGCGCGTTCACCCGCGTGGCGCCAGTCTTTATCGGACCACCCATTCTTAATATTGTGTGGCGATCGACGAATTGCTTCCCGTATCGCATCGTGCATCGTATACGGAAGGCTGGTGGTCCCACGGCGGTCAATCATGGGGCGATCCATTGCGCGGAGTGCGCAACCGTGATCGACTTTTGCTGCGGTAGCTACCAACTCGGCATCGAAGAATGGGAACAGTGCCGCGGCGCGTAGTGCGCGTTGCTCGTCCTCAGGTACATCCTCAAGTACTCGCAACACTAGTTCGCTGAGCGATCCGGTGACATCCTCTACAGTTATTGGAGGGCCATCATTCCGCATCCGCGTGAGCGAAAGGGCCAATGCAAGATCGAGATACTGAGGCAGTCCGCCCGACGCTGTTGCGAGGCGCTCGACAACGTCGTCTGTTATCGGGATTCCGTATAACTCGCGGCCGAGTCGGATGATACTGATCCGATCCTCGGGTGCAAGTACGCCCACCAGATGTTGGCGAGGCTCCTGATTGGCACCTGGGACCAGTCCGGGCCACAGAGCCCGACCGACTACATGAAGGTTTGTTCTGCTGTCGTCGTACCAATCGATGAGATTGCGCCCTGTCGCTATGAACAGCACGTTGGGAAGACGCCATACGAGCTGGTTAAGCGTGGATTCGTCTGTTCGTCGGGAGTCTGAGGTGAGGCGTTCGAACGTGTCAACGAACGTGACAATCAGTGGCGCAGGCCCTTCCCAGGTGCACAGATCGTCGTTGAGTAAACTCGCAACCTCGGCCAATAACTCGGGGTGGGGATCATCGGGGGTCGGTACCTCTGCACAACGAGTAAGAAGGTCTTCGAATCCGTCGTACTTGTCGAATGCTGTTTGTTTGGAATGCCACTCACGGAATCGGCGCACGACGGTGCGGATGGATTTGGTCGCTATGCCTGAACCTGGGACACCAAGTTCGGAAAGCACTTCACTTATCGTGTCGGTGACGCTGTCTGCGAACGCCGAATCTTGCGTTCCTCCACCGGGCAAGTCTTCCCCAGGGTGAATTGCAGACCAGTAAGCGGTGAATGCCAGGTCGAATGCCGGCCAACGCTTTACCCGTTTGCCGCCGACCTCAACTCGCCCGAAGGCTCGTCGGATGGAGACCAGATTGGATACCATGTCAACCCGCCCCTGTGAGCGGTGTAGATCAATACGGCAGGTCGCAGCGACGCCGGTAGCAGGCGGGGGTCCCCAAAGGTCGGTGGTGGACAGCTTTCCGCCGACCCACTGCTCAAGTCGTTCCGACAATGTTGTTTTGCCGATCCCGCCGACCCCGTAGAAGACCATGAGGTTCCTTGCGGAGGGGCTGTCTTCATCTGAGTCCATGTACGCGCGGTGGGCCGCGAGAGCGGCGGCGAAAGCGGAGCTTTGAGAAGTGCGATCGGTGAAGAGTTCGCCTGCCTTGGGGGCGCTTACCTTGTTCCTAGATGCGTTGCTTCGCGGCACAGCGGAGAACTTACCGATCTTTTCTTCGTTTGCTTGCTGTACCGCGCGCACGGCACATAAACACAAAACCGAAGCGGGCACTCAGCGAATGCCTGGCACGCACCTACGGCCGGACGCGTCAACCGGAACCAGAAACGTCGACGGCAACGACCAACGCTGAGAGCTGAGAGCTGTAGGACAACATTGATTAACGGTATGGAGGCACGAAGGTGATCATTGAACCGTCCCGGGTTTCATGCACCCTCAGGTTTCTGTGATCCGGCCGGTCTACCGGTCACGAGTTGGGAATAGTAGCGGGCCTCGGCTTCGGCGGGTGGAATGCGTCCGAGTCGGTGCATGAGCCGCTGCTGGTTGAACCAGGCGACGTAGTCGGCGGTGATGTACTCGACGTCGCCCAGCGTGTGCAGCGGCCCACGGCGGAACGGGGAGTCCGCCCGGATGCATTCGTTCTTGTACAGCCCGATGGTGGTCTCGGCCAACGCGTTATCGTAGGCATCTCCGACACTGCCGACCGATGGACGCAATCCTGAAAGACTCAGTGTCTCACCGAATCTCACACTCGTGTACTGACTTCCTGCGTCGCTGTGGTGGATGCCGTCCTCGATCGGATGGCCTTGGCGCCGGCGGAGCGCGGCGGCCTGGCGGATCGCGGATTCGACGAAGCGGGTGTGCTTGGAGGCCGAGGCCTCCCAGCCCACGATCGACCCGGCGTAGGCGTCGATGACGAACGCCACGTAGACGAAGATCCCGGTCACCAACTTCACGTAGGTGAAGTCGGCCACCAGCAGCACGTTGGGGGCAGCCACCCCGAACTGGCGGTCCACCAGGTCCGGCGGTCGCACCGCCTCCGGGTCGGGGATCGTGGTGCGGACCCTCTTCTGGCGGCGCACGCCTTGCCAGCCGTTCTTGCGCATCAGTCGTTCCACGGTGGACTTGGCCACCGGGATGCCCTCACGCTGCAGATGGGCCCACATCTTCAGCGACCCGTACAGCGACTCGGGCCTGCGGCGTCCGTGCTCATCAGGCTCGTAGTAGCCGGCTAGGATCTCGGTGATCGTGGCGTCCCACAGGGCCCGTCTCGAGGGCGCCCGCACCGCCCAGGCATGAAATGTCCGCGGGGCGATCGGCACGGCGTGCTCGGACAGCACGCGGCAGATCGGAGCGACCCCGAAACGGTCCCGGTGGGCGGCGATGAACTCGCAGACCGTAGCGGTCAGCGGCGGTTGCGCGGGTCGCTCTCCCGCACGAAGAAAGACGTTGCCGCCTTAAGGATTTCGATAGTCTGCTCCAGCTCGGCGTTACGCCGTTTCAACGCCCGGATCTCCGCAGCCGCCTCCGAAGAGACCCCGTCTCGATCACCGTCATCGACCTGTTGCTGGCGAATCCAATTACGCAGCGTCTCGGCGTTCATCCCCAACCTTTTGGACACCGCGGTAATCGCCGCCCACTCGCTCGGATAGTCCTCCCGGTGCTCGCGCACCAGACGGACCGCCTTCGCTCGGGTCTCCGGGTCGTACTTGCTCGGCATGACATGCACCTTCCCAAGGAAGGAGGTGCGCATCAAACGCGGGATGGTTCACTCGGACTTCGGTCCGGGGGCCGTTTTTTTGGGCTTTGTGTACGGATTCGTGTACCGAATTTTCTCGAGCGCATCGAGCATTGCGGCTTCCTCCTGAGTTGGGTCACTTTGGTCAGTTTCCGATAGTCGCAGGGCGTTGACCTGCGGTGATGTTTCGGTTTAGTGCGCCTGCTAGGCACTAATTTGGGTCAGTAGGCTGCCTGGATGGTCTGGATTCGGCGGGTGCGCACCGCCTCGGGCGCGACGGCGGTGCAGATCGCTGAATCCGTCGACGGCCGCCGACGGATCGTCCGTCACGTGGGTTCCGCGCGTGATGACGCCGAACTGGGTCTGCTCCTCGAGGCGGCTCAGCGGCTGTTGGCCGATGACAGCCAAGGCGAGCTGGACCTGGGCATCACCCCGAAAGCCGTTCGGGCCCATATGGTTCCACCACCAGACCATGCATTGTTCACCGACGAACCGATGCCGCGGCAGCTGGTGGTGCGTCCGCAAGTGCTCAAGAGCAGCAGCGGTCTGCTCTACGAGGCCCTGGCCGGGGTGTATGCCGACCTGGGGTTCGACGACGCGGTCGGCGACGAGGTCTTCCGCGACCTGGTGATCGCCCGCGTGGTCGAGCCGACCAGCCTGCTCGACGTCGACCGGGTCCTGGCCGAGCTGGGCCGCACCTCGGCGTCGCTGTCGACCCGGAAACGCACCCTGCGCCGCGCCCGTGCCGGCGGCTACCGCGAGCAGATCGCTGCGGCCTGTTTCGCCCACGCCCGCACCGCCGGTGATGTCAGCCTGGTGCTCTACGACGTCACCACCTTGTATTTCGAGGCCGACAAAGAAGACGACCTGCGCCGTGTCGGCTATTCGAAGGAACGCCGCGTCGATCCGCAGATCGTGGTCGGACTGCTGGTCGACCGCCACGGGTTCCCGTTGGAGATCGGCTGTTTCGAAGGCAACAAGGCCGAAACCCTGACGATCGTGCCGATCGTGAAAGCGTTCCAAGCCCGTCATGAGATCACTGACATGGTCGTCGTCGCTGATGCCGGGATGCTCGCCAGCGGCAACCTACGCGAGCTCGACGAGGCCGGGTTGCGGTTCATCGTCGGCTCGCGGGTCACCAAGGCGCCCAATGATCTGGCGTCCCATTTCCATTGGCACGGTGAGCTTTTCACCGACGGCCAGATCATCGACACCATCACCCCCCGCGATCAACGCGGCACCGCCGCCAAGAGCAGCGACCCGAAGCTCAGAGCCGAACCCGTCTGGGATCCCACCACCTATCCCAAGTCGTGGCGGGCGGTGTGGGCGTACTCGACCAAACGCGCGGTGCGCGACACCAAGACACTCAACCTGCAGGAGAACAAGGCTCGCGCGGTCGTCGCCGGGGACAAGGCCGCCCGCACACCACGATTCGTGACCGTCCGCGACGGCGCCCGAGAACTCGACGAGGCCTCGTTGCAGCGGGCGCGGCGCCTGGTCGGGCTCAAGGGCTACGTCACCAACATCGACGCCACCCTCATGCCCGCAACCGAAATCATCGCCAGCTACCACGACCTCTGGCACGTCGAAGCGTCCTTCCGGATGTCCAAATCCGACCTCGCCGCCAGACCCATGTTCGCCCGCACCCGCGACGCCATCGAAGCGCATCTGACGATCGTGTTCACCGCACTGGCCCTCAGCCGCGAAGTCCAGAGCCGAACCGGGCTGTCACTACGACGGTTCCTGCGCACCCTCAAACCACTGCGCTCGGCCACCATCGACCTCAACGGCGTCATCGCCACCTACCCACCCGCCCTGAACGCCGAGGTCAAGACCTATCTTGATGCGCTGAAAACCGAAAACTCAAGGCACTAAGGCAAATGACCCAACTCGGGTCGGACTTCGGTCCGGGGGCCGTTTTTTTGGGCTTTGTGTACGGATTCGTGTACCGAATTTTCTCGAGCGCATCGAGCATTGCGGCTTCCTTGTCGAAGTCCGCTGCGACCCACCAGGAGGTGTCGTCGTCGCCGAGTGGGTAGAGGCCGATGTGCGCCTCGCCACGCAGGGGGCATCGATGACCTCATGCGTCAGTGGCAGGTAGGGGGCGTCGGCCCGATTCATCCCCTTGCGCCAGTAGCCTTTCATTGCCGGCATCCAGCCCGATCGGCCGTCTCGCCGGTTCGCCCAGCGAACCGCGTAAACATCGGTGCGACAACGGAATAGATCGAAGAAGAACCGCACCTTATCGGCTGAGGTCGAGCCCATGGTCACCGGCGAGGCCGGCGCCCCAGTCAGAGCCGCCTGATCACTGGTCGCCGCCCGGGCCTGCTCCTCGCTCAATCGGAGGAGCCGACGCAGACGCGCATTGTCGGCACGCAGCGTATGCAACTCGCCCGGGAACTTCTCGATACCGCTAACGATCAGTACTCCTCGAGATCCGTTATCTGGCGCCGCGGATGAGTTCGACGGCTTCTGCCATGGCGTAACGCGCAACGAGTTGGTCCAATATCTCGTCCACCGTGGCCGGCGGCCGAACGAATCTGGAGGACATGGCAATCACTGCCTGATGGGCGACGTCGGGAGACACCGAGACTGTGTCGGCAGCGAATTGTGTGGGCGATATCACGCTGAGCGACGTGGGGATCTGTTGCGGTGGAAAGTCTCGCGCATTGCTCGTCACGATCACGTCCGCCCCTCCAACGAGTGCCGCCGCGACCACATGTTCGTCGTCGACGTCGGGCAGTCCGAACGTGCCTTCCAGGCTTTCCCAGTTCGCCACGACGGCATCGTCGAACGCCAAACTCATCTGATCGATGAGACGGTGGGCGTTCTGCTCTGCCATCACTAGGTCGTTGCCACGACGGACGAGTTTTTGCGCTTCGTGGTAACACAATTCGTAGAGAATCGCCGTTGACCATAGCGGACGATACAAGCCCTCGATCGCCAACGAAGGAAGGAAGTCCCGCTGCAGGCTGGGCCACAGCACCGAGGTGTCCAACAGCGCGGCAAACATTCTCGAATTTGTGTCAGCGCGCGCCGGCCTGAGCGCGGCGCCGCTCCGCGACGACTCGGCGCGCTCCACGCAACCGCTGGCGAACGACATCGGGATCGTCGCCAGCGTCGATGTCGACCGTTGTGGCCGCTAGCGCTTCGTACTGGTGATTGCGCCGATGCTCGCGATAGGCGAGAACGTTATCGAGCAGCAGTCGATGACGATTCCCGATCCGCTCGGCAGGCAACGTACCGTCGGTGATCAGGCGGACCACCGTGGGGCGGCTGACCCCTAGCAGATCGGCGGCCTGCTGGGTCGTCAACTTCATCGTCTGCGGGGCGATGGTGACCGCCTTGCCGGCATGCAACGCCGCGACCACCTTGGTCAAGGCTTGGTGGACTGAACGCGGCAGCTCGATGCGGTCGTGCTCATCGACCCCCACGAGTGCGTAACTGGGTGATGCCACCTTCCCCCGGACGCGTTCATGGCTGGCCAGGAACCCGACGACCGTCGCCAATTGATCGGGGTCCTCAGGGATGAAGGTGACTGCCTCGACAGCCTCGGCATTCATGTCAGATCCTATCCACACTATCCGAAATAGCTTTCGGAACGTTCGAATACTATCCGATGCGGAAGACGTGCGGTACCTCCACGATCAGACCCCGTAGATTCGTCGCCTTCTATTCGGGCAATCAGCGCTGCGGCCGCTGGTTGGCGAGGTAGGCCTTAACGGCGGCGGAGCGGCGGTGGCCGACGGGCACCACCCGGCCTTCCAGCTTGGCCGACACCTTGGTGGCTCGCATCCCTAGGCGCCCGGATCCAGCTCGGGGCGCGACCCGCTCTCATCGGCCCAGGCTGTTAGCACGCAAGCAGCGTGGTAGCCAGGCGGTGACGCCAGCCTTGGAGGCCGGCCCCGTACAGGGAGTCAGAGCGATAACCTGCTCTCGACCCACTGCCAGTCGATCCGCTCCTGTTCCAGGCGCACTCGTACGTCATGGCCGTCCTCCACCAACTCTGAATAGAGTGCCTGCTCGTCGGAAGTGAGCCGAGGCAGCGCGGATTTCGCCGGGCGGTCTTCGGTGACCCACCGGTCGCGGTGGGCGAGCAGCGTGTCGCGGTCCATCAGCACCGAACGCGTCTGCGGCAGCCACGCGCGCAGCCGGTCGAGGATCGCGAACCCGTGGGTGTCGATGTCTCCCCAGTACAGGATCTCGGCGTCGGCCAGCCATCCCAGCCGGCCAACCTGATCGACATCGAATCCCTTGCCCCAGAACACGATCCCGTCAGCAGGGACGTCGACAGATAGATAAGAGATTTCGTTCTCGACGATGATCGCGATCCGCGGTTTGACGGAAAGCTTCGCCAACTCTTCGGGACGCACCCCCAGCTCCGTCAGTGGCGTCGGCAGACCCAGCGATGCGGCGGGACGTAGTCGCAGTAACCCTGGTTTGGACCGAAGGCCAAGTCCGGCAAGGAACCCCGCTGCAGTCGTGGGGACACCAAGCATGGCGGCCAGGTCGGAACGGTGCCGTTCGGCGAATTTGGTGTCGACGCCCTGGGCGCTGATTTCGCGCAGGTACCTGCCAGATCCACGGTGCTCATCGAGCCAGACGAACGCCGCGATCAGTCGCGGCATCTCGACGGCCAATGCCAATGCGCGGTGCGGGTTGGCGAGAATCCATTGGCGAACCCGTGGATGTTGCTGTGCGAGAAGGAGCATTTCGTCAAACCGGCCAGCCGCGGTCGTTTCGTTCAGCAGAGCCAAGGCTTGTTCGAACGAGGAAACCACCGCCCGGTTGGGCAATTGGTTGCGACCGATACTTCGTCCTCCGACGGTCTGCCATTCCAGGGTGTACCGATGGTCGTCCCAGCGGCCAATGTCCAACATTGCCACCCAGTTGCCTGCGGCGGCGAGATCGTCACCGATCTCCGATGGTTTGGGTCCGCGCAGTGATACTTCGATCGGGTCGAACGGTTCGCCGGCAGCGCGCGCACGCAGCAGTGAGCCGTTGTCCCAGCGCCGACGCACTTTGGCAGCGATGTCCTCCGGCGTCGTCCAGCGCGAGGTCACGTCTGGGGCACATGCCGTCGGGTCCGGTACTCCTCGATCGTCATGGTCTGCAGACGCGAGAATGTTCCGGTCGGATTGTCCACGAATCCAATCGATTTCACGTACGGCTCGATGACGTGCACCTTCTGCAACGGTGTGACGATGAGAAGCTGCAGGCCGAGGGTCGCGAAGAGATCCAGCGCGTACCGTGTCGATACGTCCGATCCGCGCCCGAAAGCCTCGTCGATGACTGCGAACCGGAAGTCCTTGGACTGCTCGGCGCCCCATTCCAAGCCGAACTGGTAGGCCAGGGACGCCGCCAGGATCGTGTAGGCAAGCTTTTCCTTCTGGCCTCCGGACTTTCCGTCGGAATCGCTGTAATGCTCACATTCGACGTCTGTTTCGGCGTCGCGCTCGGAGGCCGAGAAGACGAACCAGTTGCGCACGTCGGTCACCCGCCGGGTCCAGTTCTTGTCCGATTCGGCGTAGCCTTCACGGCCGCGGAACCGTTCGATGATCCGCTTGACGTCCAGGAACCGCTGTTCGGAGTACTGGTCGCCGTCCATGGCGAGACTATCGTTGGTCAGATTACGCAACTCCGAACGGAACTGCGCGACATCCTGATTGGGGGTGGGTTCCTTCTCCAGGCGGATGAAATGACCGGGATTGTAGGGAACGGCCCCCAGTGCTGTGTTGATGCGGCCGATGCGCTCGTCGATGACGGATGCCTGTCGGTTGAGCCAGTTGTTGAACCCAGCCAACTCCTGGATGGCATTCTTGTTGAGCTGTTCTTTGAATTCAATCTCGAAACGCGGCAGATCGTCGGTCGCCACACGTTCACGGAACGCCAAAAACTCGTGGCGGGCATCAACATTGGAGTCCATGTCGGCACGTAGTTCGGGCCACCGGGCCAAAACCTCGACCATATGTTGGCTTAGATTCAGGCCGTATCCGTTGAGCTGGCCACCCAGCTTTTCGATCCGCTTGTGCAGGTCGGCGGACAACCACATCTCCGTCTCTACGCATTTGACAGCTTGCGTCGGTCGGTGGTCTCCGAGGCGGACAGTCAGTGCCGGGTAGGACGCCCGAACGTCTTCGAGCGCTGAATCAGTCTGCGCTGCCACAAAAGCGTCATCGCGCTCCTTCTCCCGTGTCGCCTGCCTGGCTGCCGCCGCAGAGGTTGCCAACTCGCCCGTGAGCTTCTTGATCAACTCCGCTACAAGGGCCATCTCCTTGTCGTTGCTCTCCAGCGCGCGGGTGATCTCCTCCAAGCGCGACGAACCGGCCTGCAGTCGAAGCCGCTCGGCGTCATGGCCGTTCGCTCGCGCTTCGGCTTCGTCAACGTCGATATCGGTCCACGAGCGAAAGCCTTCGACCCGGATGAGCGCATCGAGGCGGTCCTGAAGCTCCTCACGTTGCGAGCTGAGCCGCTCCACCTCGGCTACGGCTTCCGCCCGCTGGGCGTGAAGCTCCGCGAGTTCGGTTCGCAGCGCGTCGATCTTGCGTTCGTTCGCCCACCCGAGTACCCAGCGGCGGGGATCGTCGACGCGATGCCGGTCGTCCTTCTCGTGGCGCTCGTGGGATCGCACTTGACCCTCCCGGGTCACGGCCCGCCGTTCGCTGCGAAACTCCTCGAGTGTGGCCGTGCAACGGAAGTCGGCCCGCTTGGTGAGTTCGTTGCGCAGGTACTCGCTGAACAAGCTGTCCTTGACGTCGATGCAGTCGGCGAGCTGCATTCCGTCAGCGCCCGACGACTGCAGCCGAACCTGCTGCCGGGGAACCCGTTCGTACACCAGCTTGGCGCCGGTGAGCTTGCCCCCACGGCCATGGAAGGTGAGCCGACGACTGTTCACCCATCCCGCGACGGCGTCGTAGTGTTGCGTCGGCACCAGCAGCGAAAGAGCGAACCCGCGCAGGACCCGTTCGGCCGATCCGCGCCACTCGGAGTGTTCGTCTGACACATCGAGGAGTTCGCCCGCGTACGGAAGTTCCTCCGGCGTCAGCCCCAGTTCTGCGCACAAACTAGCCCGTACATCGACCTGCTCGACGGGCAGGTTGCTGGTGCGTTGTGCCAAGCTGGTGAGTTCATCGGTGACGCCATCGCATTTGCGTCCGAGGTCCTTCTCGCCGCCGATGGCCTCGGCCGTCTGGGCGTCAAGGTCCCGCTTCTCGGCTGCCAACCTCGGGCGCTCGGCGGCTACCAAATCGGACAGGGCGGCGAATTGGTCGACGCCGGCGACCGGGTCCAGTCCGGCATCCCGGACGGCGTCCTCGAACAGAACTTTGGTACGTCGCCGGGTCTCGGCCTGCGCTCGCGCCTCCTGGGCGAGTCTCTCCAGTTCGCCGATGCGATCTCCGCCGGCTTTGGCCCGCTCCTCGATCAGCGAGTCCCGTTGACGGTTGAGTGTCTGCTGCTGTGTTTCGGCCGCATCCTGCTGCGTCCACAGCGCCGATCCCTCCGCCTCCAACCGTGCGAGCTCGGCACCCAACAACTCGGAACGCAACTCGGCGATGAACAACCGGACGGCCGCACGCTCGCGCTCCAGGGACTCGCGTTCCTCAAGCGCCGCATCGTATTTCGCTGCTGTCTGCACGATGGGTTCGAGCGCATCGAGTTGCTCGCGCGCCCGCTTGACGGCGTCGTGCGCCTTGGTCAGATCGTCGAAGTGGCCGATGATGTCGCGAACCCGGTCGGTCGAATCGCTCGGCTCGAGCATATGGTCACGCACGAAGTCGTTGAGATTACCGACGGACTTCATAGAGACGGTCTGGTGGAAGAGTTCGAGCGCCTGCTCGGATCGGATGCCGAGGAGGCGTCGCAATGACGTTGCGTACTTGGGGAATTCGTCGAAGACGTCCGCGCCGGCCGACCGCAGTCTCTTGCGGAGCTCGCGCAGGTCGGAGCCGAAATCTGCGAAGTCTGTCGCTATCGACAGTTCCTTGGTCGCGGTGACGAAGAATCGGTAAGGCTGTCCGGTGCTCTCGCGCTGCTGGAACACCTGGGCCAAGCTGACGGTCTCGTCGTAGCCGTGGTTCGTGAAGACGCCGAGGATCACCGAGTATGTGCGCCGGTTCTCACGGAGGCCCTTGGCGCGAGACTTCCCGGTAGCCTCGTTCCGCTCGGACTTGTAGTGGCCCTCCACGTACGAGCGCAGGGTGCGTTCCCTGGCATCGGCGCCGGCCGCCTTGTTGTAGGCGGCCTTGTGGGATGGGACCAACAATGTGGTGAGCGCGTCAACGATCGTCGACTTCCCGGAACCGATGTCGCCGGTGAGTAGCGCCGTGTCGTTATTGGGGGTGAATCGCCACACGTCTTGGTCGAACGTTCCCCAGTTGTAGACCTCGGTGTACTGAAGCCGATAGCCCGCCCGCCGGGAGGCTTCGGGTAGGACGGTGTCACTCATCTGCGGCCGCCGTTGCGGTGTATTCGCGAAGCTTGCCCGCGAAATCCGACAGGGTCTGGGCGTCGATGTACGCCTTCAGGATTCGTCGCACCTCCCATTGGTCGCGCTGCCCGCGCAATGAGCGTAGGAACCCAAGTTCCGCGGCCTTCTTGATGGTGGTCTCCGCCTGATCCACGACGCGGGCATCGTTGCTGGATTCGGCATGGAAGAGCCGCAGCATTTCCACGATCTGGTCGGTGGTGAGCACTAGCCGGCCCTCGCCGGCTGCTGTTTCGAACTCGACGAGGCGCTTACGCAGCAACACCAGGAGCAGGCTCACGTTGTAGGTGAGTGCTCTGCGGCGCACCAGGCGGGGGAGCGCTTCCTCGCCTTCCTCGTCAGGTCGTGACCGCAGATAGGCATAACCCTCGGCCTCGTCGATCACCACGTCGACGCCGATGGCGCCGAAATGGTCTCTGACACCGGCGCCGAGCCGATCCAACGCGAGCCAGGTGTCCTCGTCAGAGTCCCGGTAGACGACCCCCTGCATCAGCCGGATTATCGCGCTGGCGGTCGCGTGGTCGTCGCTCATCGCCGCCGCACCGTCACTTTGGGAAGCCGGGCTCGTTTGGTGATGACCGGATGCTCCGGGTCGGCGTATTCCAGCACCGTTACCTCCGTTCCGCCGGTGTGGTCGATGTCGACGGTCACGTCCTCGTCGTTGAGTGCCAGATAGCCGACGATCTCGGCGGCTCCCTGCTCGACGGGATGCACCGCGATGACATCTGACAGCAGAGCCGAGGAATGTTCCGGTAGCACTGATCGGATGGTTTCGACCAGCCTGGCCTGGTCGATGAACGTCTGGGCGAATAGCAGGCCGGCATCGACCTCCTCATCGGCCCGTGTGACGTGGCTGTCCACTGCGACCTCCGCCGGCGCCTGATACAGCGGCCGCTCGAAGGGAAGTGCGATGTCAATACCAGGTTCGTCCACGTCGAGGCCAAACAGCGGAGGGTTGTCGCGAAGCTCGAGTGCGGCGCTCTCTACCGCCCGTACCAATTCCAGGACGCGACGGTTCTCCAGCCAGACCTGATCATCGAGGAAACGGCGCAATTGTTCGGATATCTGACGGACGGTGCGCTGTGCTCGATCGGCTGCGTCAGACCAGTCGTGGTGAATACCGCGAATGCGGTCGTCGGCTTCGATCGCGGCCAGGTCGGACACCTTGGCGAGCAACTCCGTGAGTTCGGCTTGGCGCGATTCAGAGAGCAAGAAGTCGTAGAACGACTGGAAGCTGCGGCCTTGGTCCGACCCGGTGATTTCGGAACGGCTGCCGACCAATTCGGTGAGCAGGTCGCCTTTGGATCCTTCCCAAGCAGCGATCTTCTCCCGGGCTGCGCGGTCCAGGTGCCGGAAGTTCTCTTCGACCTCGCGGAAGTCCGATAACAGTTCGCGCGCAGTGGACGAGAGCTGCTGGTAGCGATCACGCACTGCGGTTTCGTCCAGCACTGTGACGTTGCCGGCTTCGACGGCGGCTATCTCGGCATTCAGTTCGTCGCGGCGGCGATGCAGCTCGGCGAGGCGGATCTCGGGCTGGGCTTCGGTGCCGTGCACTATCTGCCGTAGCAGCTCGACCACCGTGTGCAGCCTGGACTCGGTTCCCACGAACGATCTGCCTTGCAGGCTCGCGACCCATGTGTAGGCCTTCTCGAATGCCGGTGTCACCTCGTAGTGGATTTCGTCGTCGCCAGCAGGGTAGAACCGGCGCAGGAAACCGGCGTCGGTGGCGGCCCAGTCCTCCAGATAGGACCGGGGATTCTTGGGATAGCGCGCGGGCGCCTCGTCGGCGGTGTTCTGCGCATTGAGTGCGTACAGACGGTCATCCAGCGCGTCCGCCACCTCGCTCACCGGGCTCGCGCCGCGATTGCCCTCGACAAAGAACTCGCCGAGAAACGAGAGGATCAGCACGGCGTTGCTGGCGCGGAGCAGCCGCCAGGCGGGATGGCGCTCCCGCAGCATGTCGATCGCCGCATACTCCATGACGGAGAGCCTAGAGAACACGGCCGACAGATTCAGGAGTGCTCGTGTGGCAGCGGCATCAGGACTGGCTCGGGATTTCGTGTACGCGATTGTGTATGGAACTCAGCGGAACGCATGAGACTGGGTGCAACGGGTGCGACGTCGTGGGCAGGGGGAGCGGTCTGGACCTGTGTTTGAGGGGTTGGCGACGCTTTGGGAACGTTCGAAACGCCAGTGATCCCGTCGCCATCGAGGTGTCGCCGGTACCACCGCGCCGCGACGGAGCCGACCCGTTTCAGGCAATGACGCGCATCCGCCGGAGTGTTCGAACCGTTGGACGAGTCCAGAGTCTGCCACAGGTGGCGACCGGCTCTCTCTGGCCGACAGTACGATCGTGGTTCATGACCCACGGAGCAACTGGGCCGGCATCGGCGCGATCAGAGGCTGGCCAGGTTCCCCCGCTCGACGTTGCGGGCTCTGGCGTCCTCCCTCCGGTCGCTCCCCGGGTGCGCCGACTGTTTCGGCTGCTCGAGCTGGTCGCACCTGCTCTGGGGTCGCGGTGGGCAGTCGAGTTGTGGTGTACCCCACCGGTTCTCGAGTCGAGTCTGCGAATGCCACCGGGCGTGTCCTCGGGAAGGCAGATAGAAGCGTATTGGGACGGGCACCGAGTCGCGGGTGAGGAATGGGGCGAGGGGCCGCCGATATACCTGGTACACGGCTGGGGTGGCCAGCGCCCGCACTTGGCAGTGTTCGTCAAACCACTGGTAGAGGCGGGGTATCGGGTCGTCGCGTTCGACCTGCCCAGCCACAACGAATCTGATCCGGGTGCGCTCGCGCCCGGGCGTACCACCGCCATCGAGTGCGCCAACGCGATAGCAGCCATGATCGAGACCCATGGGGCCGCCCACGCGGTGGTGGCTCACTCACTCGGAGCGAACGCGACTGCATTGGCCGCAGCGGACGGCGCACAGGTGGGGCGCTTGGTCTTCTTGGCGCCCATGGGCGATTTCCCCCTCTATCTTGACCTGTTCGCCGCCCGACACGGGTTCGGCCGCCGGATCCGCGCGGGCCTGCACCGTCGTTTGGAGAAGCGAATCGCCATGCCGCTGCAAGAGACGAACATGACGCGGGTCGGTCGTCGAGCCAACTACCCGCCCTTGCTCCTGATCCACGACCCCGACGACCCGGACAGCCCCTATGCCGCCAGCAAACGGTTGTCCGCAGCATGGCAGGGCGCGCGATTGGAGACCACGCGGGGGCTCGGCCGACTGGCGCATTACCGAATACTGCGCCACCGCCCTGCTATTCGTGCCGGGCTGGAGTTCATCAGCGATCACCAAGCGGCCGACACGAGCATCACGGCGCAACCCAGCGCCACGTAGGCACCGGTCGAGCACGCGACACGCTTCGCCGGCGCTTCAGCACGCGGCCAGGACCTCAGCGTGGCCCGTGACCTCCAGTGCGCGTTCAGCCTTTCAGCGCCCGGAACCCGGCAACGGTGTCGGCCAGCGTGTTCCGCGGATCGCGGTAGGTGATACCGAGTTCATCCTCGCTGGGTGAATCGTCGGAGGACGGCATCTGGGTGTAGTACTGCATGCCCGCTTCGGTGAACGGGGTCTGGAACGGCAAGATCGGGCCGAGCCGATCGAGCACCTGCCCGGCCACCCGCAGGACGGTGTCGGGCACGGGCACCGTCACTATCCGCTTGTCACCCACTTCGCCGAGCAGACTTGCCAACTCGCCCACGGGAACCCGATGCCCGCCGGCCATGTATCGGCGCGGCCCGCGTCCGGGTTCGAGCAGCGCGGCGTGCAGGGCGGCCAGGTCGCGAACGTCGACGATCAGCCACGCGGCGCTGCGGCCCGGGATGCCGCCGAGTTGCAGCGCGGCGGCCACGCCCTCGCCGGCCTCGCCGAACTGGTCGCCGACCGGCGGTCCGAGCACCATGCCCGGATAGGTGATGTTCACCGGCGCTCCGCCGTCCTGCATCCCGCGGGCATAGATCTCGACCTGCGCCTTGGACTGTCCATAGCCGTCGGTCCCGCCGACCACCGGCAGGTCTGCGGTCAGCGTCTGCAGCCCGGGGTGAAACAGTGCGGTGAAGCTCGAGACGTGCACGATGGGGTCCAGCCCGAGTTCGGCGGCCCCGCCGAGCACGTTGCGGGCACCGTCCATGTTCGTGGCCAGCATCTGCGCGGTCTTGCTGGGGTCGGTGGCGACCAGGGCGGCGCTGTGCACGACGGCATCGCAGCCTTCGAGCGCCCGCATGGTCGAATCGCGGTCGGTGATGTCGCCGACGGCGTAGTCGGAGGTGTCGACGCCGAGTTGTGCGACGCTGGTCTCCAGCCGGGCCGGGTTGCGCACCAGGAATCGGACCGAATGTCCGGCATCGGCAATGGCTTTCGCGCTCCACCCGCCGACGAACCCGGTGCCGCCAGTGACCAGAACCCGCATGTCGAAACCTCCTCGATGAGCGGACGGTCCGCTACTACGACGCTAGTACCGCGGGGCTCGCCCGCGCGCCCCGTTACCGTGAACGCGGCAAGCATCCGGGTTGTGTCCGAAATTTGCCAGCAGATGCCCGAAGGAACTGCGAAAAGCTGCCCCCAGGGCGGCCCTCAACAGCATATGAGCATGTCGTGACGGATGTGTCAATTACCGCATCTGTGTACACTGCTGGAATGCTTGTCCCGCGCAGAGTTAGCCAAGTAGCCACGGCCAGGTGGCCTCTGAGCCGTTTGGCCAGGTTGGGCGCATGGGCGTTGGTCGTCGCCGCGATCCCGCTGACCCCTGTCCTGGCCCCGTCGGCGGCGGCCGACGACTGCCCGGACGCCGAGGTGGTGTTCGCTCGCGGCACCGACGAACCGGCCGGCATGGGCCGCGTTGGTGACGCCCTGGTCGACTCGCTCCGGCAGCAGACCGCAGGTATGACCATCCGGGCGTACGCCGTGAACTACAAGGCCACCATTACGCAACGGCACAGCGGCGACGGCGCCAAGGACGCGATCGCCCACATCAAATCGATGGCGGGCTCGTGCCCCGACACCAAGATCGTGCTGGGCGGCTACTCGCAAGGTGCCAGCGTCGTCAACATCGTGGCTGGTTTCAACGGTGTCAACTGGGGCGATCCACTACCGGCCCAGTACATGAACAACGTTGCGGCAGTTGTAACTTTCGGCAATGTCGCAGACCGCACCGGAGGCGCGCCGCCGACCCAGAAATCACCGCTCAGCGCCAGAGCGCTCGACCTGTGCAATCCCAGCGATCCGATTTGTCACGCAGGCTCGGGCAACGACTGGAGCGGGCACACCGAGGGCTACGTCCCGGTGTACACCGACCAGGCGGCGGCATTCGTTGCGGCGAAGCTGTGGTCGGGGATGACCCCTGCGACGCCTCGGTATGGTGCCGAGTTGCCGTCCTATGGGCCGCAGACTGGATATGGCCAATTGCCGGGCCCGCAGCAGCCTGGATATGGCTGGGACAGCCCGGATTACGGTCCAACGCTCCCTGGACCAGCTCCGGCCCCGAGCGGCGCGCTCATTTAGGAAGACAATTCACTGCGGCCGGTCACCGACCTCCAACGCGGCCAGATGCGAGGTGCCGTCGAAGATGACGCGTCCCCATTCGCGCACCGTGCAGCGCAACGTTCCCGCCAGGAACTCGTAGTCGGTGTCGATGTTGCGGCGCTCGGCCGGTACCGGCACCGGGAGGACGTGTGGTGCCCGGCCGGCTCCGCTTCCGTCCAGTTCGACGACGAATCGCGCTGTGCGCGCACTGATCTGCCAGTGCCAGTCGTCCCGGTCAAAACGAGATGACACCGGGGCAGGCGGCGTGATCCGCAGCACCCGCGACCCGAGGCGAACGATCACGCCGGTCACCTCGCGGTGAATCGGCCCGAGTTCCAGGAGTCCCCCGGAGAACGCCACGCACGCATCGCCCTGGTCGAAGTCATGGGCCTCGCCCCACCACCACCGTTGCGGAAATCCGGCGCCCCAATTGCGTTCGCAGTACAGCCGCGCATCGTCGAACTGCCAGTCCACCCCGGCGCCCTGCACCGATCCGGACACCCGACCGCCCAGACAATAGGGATGCCAGTACTGGTTGAGGAAGGGCACCGAGGAGAACATCCCGCCACCGCCGAACACTTTGGGCCACGGCTCGGTGTTGTCGACGCGCAGATCGACGGCGCAGTCATCGATCGTCAGCTGCAGCCGCGACCGGTCGGCGTCGAGAAAGCCGGAGCCGTCCTCGGCGTGGATCGCGAACTGGCGCCGGTCCGCCACAGCGGTGTCGAAAGCGGCCGACCGCACCACTCCGCCGGGCTCCACTGCGATGGCCACCGTGGACCAGTCGCCGCCGGCATGCTGGTTACAGCTGCACAGCGCCACCACCACGCGCCCGGTGGCGGGATCGGTCAGCCGCCAGAACCACCCTTCCATCTCGGTTCCGTGCGACGGCAACGGATCGCCGAACGGCACGTCGGCGCCGGTGCGCCGGTAGAGCGCAACCAGCTCGTCGCGCGCCCGATTCAGGGAGTCCATGGCAAGCATGATTCCCCTGATACCCGTTCGGGGCAGGCGTAATCGGGTCGCCGAGGCCGGGTAGGTTCCCCTCATGGGCGAAGACAAGGTCCGCGTACAGATCAGCGACAACGGCATCGCGACGGTGACCATGGTGCGGGCCGACAAACACAATGCCCTCGACCAAGGCATGTTCGACGGGCTGATCAACGCCGCCGACCAGCTCGCCGACAACCCCAAGGTGCGTGCCGTCATCCTGCACGGGGACGGCAAGAGTTTCTGCTCTGGCCTGGACATCGCCAGCTTCATGTCGGGTCAGGGCGGAACCGGAACCCTGCTGCAGCGCGAC
Organism: Mycobacterium sp.; assembly: GCF_046330795.1. Taxonomy (GTDB): domain Bacteria; phylum Actinomycetota; class Actinomycetes; order Mycobacteriales; family Mycobacteriaceae; genus Mycobacterium. The sequence continues at coordinate 27,922 of NZ_JAXLSA010000007.1, forward strand.
GCCGACCGGCTGGCCAACGTCGCGCAACGCGTCGCCTTCGACTGGTCGCTGGTGCCGGCGCCCGTCATCGCCGCCATCCACGGCAACTGCTTCGGCGGCGGCCTGCAGATCGCGCTGGGCGCCGACATCCGGATCGCCACACCCGACGCGAAACTGTCCATCATGGAGGTCAAGTGGGGCCTGGTTCCCGACATGGGCATCACGCAGTCGCTGCCGCGGCTGGTCCGCATCGACGTCGCCAAGGAGCTCACGTTCACTGGCCGAATCGTCTCGGGCAGTGACGCTTTGGACCTCGGGCTGGTGACCCGCACCAGCGACGACCCGCTGGCCGCCGCGCTGGCCCTGGCCGGGGAAATCGTGCAGAAATCACCGGATGCGGTTCGTGCCGCCAAGCGGTTGTACGACGAGACCTGGGTCAGTGCCGACGCCGCCGGCGCCCTGAAGCGCGAATCCGAACTGCAGGAGGGTCTGATCGGTAAGCCCAATCAGATTGCCGCCGTGGTGGCCGGAATGTCCGGCGAACCGCCCGCTTTCGTCGACCCGTCCTGATCGCTCCGCCCGCCGAACCTGGCCTACGATTCGCTGGTGCCAACTCTGCTGAAGAATCCGGTGCTGCTGGCCGCCGCGGGCGCCGGCAAGATCGTCGCCGACACCGCGGCCTCGGCCTACCGGACCGCCATTCGGATTCCGGTGGTCGGCGACCGCATCGACCAGGGAATGATGGCGCTGACCCGCCGGGGCGAGGACGTGATTTCACCTGTGCGGGCCCTGATCGCCGCGGTCGCCGTGCAGATCGTCGACGACGTGCTGGCCCAACTCGACCTGACCACCCTGGTCCGCGAGCGGGTGGACATCGACGCCGTCGTCCGCGACATCGACATCGACGCGATCATCGCGCGCATCGACCTGATCGGGCTGGCCGACCAGGTCATCGACGGGGTCGATCTGCCGAAGATCATCCGGGAGTCGACGACGTCGGTGACCGCCGAGGTGATGACCGATGTCCGCACCCAGGGTGAGCGCGCCGACGACATGGTGTCCGGGCTCGTCGACCGGATGCTGGGCCGCACGCCCGACCGGGGCTAGCGGTGACGCGTAACGCCGGAATCGTCAGTCGTGGCTCCGCGGGCGTGATCGACCTCCTGGTTGTGTCGGTGGCACTGGCCGCGATCTACGTCGTGTGGGTCCTCGTGAGGCTCGGATTCTCCCCACGCGCGTTCAGCTTTCCCGCACCGTCGGTGGTGTTCTCCACCATCGGGTTCTTCCTGACCGCGACGGTGTATCTGGCGGGCTGCTGGGCGGTGTCGGGACGCACCGTCGGCGCCGTGATCATGGGTATTCGGGTGGTCGACCGCGGGGAGGGCCGGCTGAAATCCGTTGTCGCGGTGCTGCGGGCGCTGGCGTGTGTGGTCTTTCCCATCGGGCTGGCCTGGGCGGCGATCGACCGGCAGCGCCGCTCCGCGCAGGACATTCTGCTGGGTACCCGCGTCGTCTACGACCGCGCGCTCGAGAGCTAGAAAGCGAAGCCGTGACCACCCAGACGACCACCCGAACCACGCAGAGCGCGAACGTGATCATCGCGCTGTTGGTGTGTTCGGCCTTCGTGATGATCCTCAACGAGACGATCATGAGCGTCGCGCTGCCGGTCCTGATCACCGACCTGGACGTCACCGCACGCACCGCGCAGTGGCTCACCAGTGGCTTCCTGCTGACCATGGCGGTGGTGATCCCGATGACGGGCTCACTGCTGCAACGGTTCTCGGTTCGCGGCAGCTACCTGGCGTCGATGGCGTTGTTCTGCACCGGCACGCTGGTGGCCGCGCTCGCCCCGGGATTCCCGGTGCTGTTGGCGGGCCGCATCATCCAGGCGGGCGGCACCGCCATCATGATGCCGTTGTTGATGACGACGGTGATGTCGTTGATCCCGCCCGATCGGCGCGGGCAGACAATGGGCACCATCACGATCGTCATCGCCGTCGCCCCGGCCATCGGACCCACACTTTCCGGGCTGATCCTGGGATCGCTGGACTGGCGGTGGATGTTCGGCATCGTGTTGCCCATCGCACTGGCCGCGTTGGCGGCCGGTGCGCGGTGGCTGCGGGTCGAGGACGAGCAGGAGCAGCCGAACCCGATCGACCCCATCTCGGTACCCCTGTCGGCGATTGCGTTCGCCGGCTTGGTATTCGGCCTGACGTTGCTCGGAGAACCGAAAAGACAGGGCCTGCCCGCGTGGGTGCCGATGGTGGTCGGCGCAGTGGCAATGATGATCTTCGCGGCGCGGCAGATCCATTTGCAGCGACACGACAGGGCGTTTCTGGACCTGCGGCCGTTCACCTACCGGCGCTACTCGATTTCGCTCGCGCTGGTGGTGCTCGGCTTCATGGGGTTGTTCGGCGCCATCATCATGGGCCCGCTGTACGTGCAGGATGTGTTGGGCCGCAGCGCACTGACCGCGGGGCTCACCAGCTTGCCGGGTGGGCTGCTGATGGGATTGGCCGGCCCTCTGGTGGGACGAATCTACGATCGGCGCGGCGCCCGCGTCCTCGTCGTTCCGGGATCGGTGTTGCTGTGCGCATCCCTGTGGGGTTTCACCCGGCTGACCGCAACCTCACCCATCGCCGACCTCGTTGTGCTGCAGACGATCATGATGGTGGGCCTGTCGATGATGTTCACCCCGTTGATGACCGATGCCCTGGGCGTACTGCCGGACCGGCTCTACTCGCACGGCAGTGCCATCCTGACCACGCTGCAACAGGTCGGGGGAGCCGCGGGCACCGCACTGTTCGTGACGGTGATGGCCAAGGCGTCGCACTCGGGCGGAGCGGCGGATCTACCGGGCGTGCACGCGGCCTACATGGTCGCCGCGATGATCAGCGTGGTCACCGTGATCGGCGCGCTGTTCACCGGCTCGCGCCCGACCCCTGCCGGCGGTCACCCGACGCACTAGAGGCACCAGAAGCTCGCCGGAAGCCGCCCGGGGCGGGGCGTCGCGGGCCTACGATTCCCAGCACAATGCCACCCAACCCGATGCGGCACCCGTTTCTGGTGCCGCCCACCGAGAAGCCCCGTGCCGAGGGACGCTTCCACCTTCCGCGGGGCCGTCACCTGGGCTTTGCCGAGTTCGGCGATCCCACCGGCGACGTGGTGCTGTGGTTCCACGGCACGCCGGGCGGCCGACGGCAGTTCCCGCTGACCGGCCGTCGCACCGCCGAAAAGCTGGGCCTGCGGGTGGTTGTCGTGGAGCGCCCCGGTGTCGGGGTCTCCGATGCGCACCGCTACCACGCCGTGGGCGACTGGGTCGCCGACGTGGCGCATGCCGTCGACGCGGTCGGCGCACACCGGCTCGCTGTCGTCGGACTCTCCGGCGGCGGCCCGTACGCGCTTGCCTGCGGGGCGCTGCCGCCGCTCGCGGACCGCGTCGCGACCATCGCCGTTCTCGGTGGGGTCACCCCGTCGGTCGGACCCGACGCCACCGCCTCCGGCGTCGTCGACCTCGCCCGGCGATTCGGCCCGGTCCTGGCGACGCTGCGTCAGCCGTTGGCGGGCGTGCTCTCGGGTGCTGTGACACCGCTGCTGCCGTTCGCCCATTTCGCGTGTCGGGCCTACGCCGGCATCTCGCCGGCGAGCGACCGGCGGGTCCTGCACGATCCGGAGATGGAGGGCATGTTCGTCGACGACCTCGTGCTGGCCGCGAAGGGTGGCTTGCGGGGCATCGTCGACGACGCGCGACTGTTCGGGCGCGACTGGGGTTTTCGGCTAGGGGATGTCGCCGCCCCGGTGCGGTGGTGGCACGGCGATGCCGACCACATCGTGTCCCTGTCCAATGCGCACGCGGCGGTCGCGCACCTGCGCGACGCCGAACTCGTCCTGCGGCCCGAGGAGAGCCATCTCGGCGGATTCGCCGCCACCCATGAGGTTCTCGAGTACGTGCGCGAAACCCTCTGAGCTAGAGCGTGAATGCCCGCGCCAGCGTCCTGAGTGTGTCGCGGTCACCCTCGGCGGTGATCGACTTGCTGGCCATGGCGTCGGCCAACAACGTTCGGCCGCTGTTGAGCGACAGCAGGGTCATCGTGTCGGTGCTGACGACCGCGCGGGATTTCTCCGGGTTGCCGGGCTGAATCTTGATTTGGCCGTTGGTGATTCGGACCTCCAATGGCTGCCCGTCGAGCAAGAGCGTGTAGACCCCTTCGACGTCGGCGGCGGCCTTCCGGTTGAACCGCGTCGACAGTCCCAGGGCGAGCGTTTCGGCATCGAGGCGCTGGCCCGGTTTCGGATCACCGAGGCGCCGCATGCCCCAGCGGGCCAGGTGCAGTAGCGCCGGGCGCAACGCGTCGCCGTCGGGGGTGAGCTGATAGACGGTGGACGCGGCCGGGGGAGGGAGGGTGGTTTTCTCGATGATGCCGGCGTCCTCGAGTTCGCGCAGCCGCTGGCTCAGCAGGCCGGTGCCGATGCCGGAGAGGCGGTCCTGCAGATCGGTGAACCGCTTGGGGCCCATCAGCAAATCTCGAATGATCAGGACCGTCCAGCGCTCACCCAGCAGGTCGAGCGCAGCCGCCAATCCACAGTACTGGTCGTAGGACCTCTTCACCATGTGACCTAGCATACACAATCTGTAGTCTTTACTTCAAAAATAGGAAGTACTAGCTTCAGGTTTATGAGTACACACGTTTTCGGCCCGTATCCCGGAGTGATTGGCCGTCCCGCGACTGGGGAGCAGAACCAGTGGTGGCGACGGGTATGGGGGTGGTTCATGCAGGCCCCCGCGGAGGGCGCCCGCCCGGCCCGCACCAGGCGGTTCTACCCGGACCAGCGCAACGCCGTCGTCGAGCGGTCGACGATGGCGCGGGAGATGTACCGGCTCTGAGACCGCGGCTCGTTGAACGCTGCGGGCCGTCAGATCACGTGCGGCGCGATCAGCGTCATCGCCCCCAGGACGACGAAGCCGATGAAGAACGCGACGATCGTGAAGCCCATCACCTGGCGCACATTGAGTTTCGCGATCGCCAGCAGCGGCAGCAGCCAGAACGGCTGGATCATGTTCGCCACGCCCTCGCCGACGGCCACCGCCATCGAGATCAGCCCGAGGTAGGCCGGTGAATGCTGACCGACGGCCAGCGCCGAGTCGACCGCGATCGGCCCCTGCACCGCCCAGTGCCCACCGCCCGACGGCACGAACAGGCTGATGACCAGCGAGCCGACGAAGGTCAGGAACGGCAGCGTGTACTCCGTCGCGCCGCTCACCACCGCCTGTGCCAGCAAGGTCTGCAGCGGCTTGCCCCCTTCGACCGCCACATAACCCAGCAGTCCGACCAATCCGCCGTAGAGCGGGTACTGCAGCAGCAGGGGGCCGGACACCTTCGCCGCGCCGGTGAACGCCCGGATGAACCGGATCGGCGTGCGGTGCAGCAGGGCCGCCGTGATGGTGAACAGCATGATCATCGACGAGATGTTCAGCGCGAACCCGCTGATCCAGAAATAGGCCATGCCGGCGGCGAACACCAGTACGTTGAGGATCCACAGGTTCTCCAGCCATTCGGCAAATGACTTGCTGCCCTGCACCTCTGGAGCAACGACGTCCTCGTCCTCGAACACCGCCGGATCGGGCGCCAGGGCGTCGGCCGGCTCCATCCGCCAGATCGCCAGCGCCAGCACCACCAGCACCACGATCGCCGAGAGCCAGCTGTAGGGCTGGAAGATGGTCTGGGACAACGGAACCGTCATCCCGGTGATCTTGTGGATCACGTTGATGGGGCTGCTCTCGTCGGTGTTGGCCAGCGCGATCGACGACGACAGGCCCTGCGTCCAGACGATGAAACCCATGAACGCCGCCGCGATCAGGTAGCCGAAGTGCGCATCGTTGAACCGCCTGGCCACTTGGCGTGCCACCAGGGCACCGGCCACCAGGCCGAGTCCCCAGTTCAGCAGGGAGAGAACGGCACTCACGGCGAAGCAGAGCAACGCACCCTGCACCTGGTTCTTCGGCCTGCCGGCAACGGCGACAATGGCCCGCTTCAGGACGGGCGCCTCGGCCAGCGTGTAACCGGTGACCAGGATCAGCACCATCTGGAACGCGAACGTGAAGATGTTCTGCTGGCCCCACACGCCGCCGTACCAGGCCTTCAGCATCCCGGCCGGCGCGGCGCCCTGGACGAACATCGCGACCAGCGCGGCCACGATCAGCGTCAGGATCACCGCGAACAAGTACGGATCGGGCATCAGGCGTTCGACGTAGCGGACCGACAGCCCGGTCAGGGATTGCATGACCCCGCGGCGCTCGCGGGGCTTCTCGCTGGTCGTCATGGGCCTACCTCACCATGCCGGGTGGCAGTTCGGCCGTGATTGCCCGGTGAGCCAGGTCGGCGGCCGCCGCCCAACCCTGGGCCGCATCGATGGTCAGCGCGGCGGTGAAGTGCGGGCTCAGGTGCGCGGTGATCGTCGTCCGCAGCGACTCCGGTGGATCGCCCGCGCCGTCCAGCGCGTGCCACAGGGTCTCGGTGATGTCGGCCATCGCCCCCCGGAACTCCTGGCGCCGACGGGCCTCGGCCGCCTCGAGGTCGGCGGGTAGATCGGTGCGCGAAGCCAATTCGAAGAAGCCCGGCCCGATGGTCGAGTTCATCCGGTGCGCCGATTCGCACGTCGCGCGCAGCCAGGCGAGCACGTCACCGTCGAAGGACGGGTAGCCGGGCAGCTGGCTGCGATAACCCGTGATGCCAGCCTCGAAGGCGGCGGCCAGCAGCTTCTCCCGGGTCTCGAAATGCCGGAACAGGGTGCGCCGGCTGACCCCGCCGGCCTCGGCCAGCTGGTCCATGGTGGCGTCGAGGCCGTGCTGCAGCACCAGTGTGCGGGTGGCCGCGAGGATGTGGTCGATGACGGCCTGGCGCTTGGCCTGCGCGAGGGGATTGGGGGCGGCCACCCGGTGAGCCTAGCTCTTGACACTCATGAGTGCCAAGTATGACACTAGAAAGTGCCGAACCGAATGGAGTGCGCATGGACCTGCTGGCCACCGAGCCCATCGTCGACGATGACGACCTCATCGCGGCGGCACTGTCGCGGCTGTCGGTATCGGCGCTGACGGCCTCGGTCGTGCAGATCACCGGCGACCCGGCGTACGTCCGCGGCCCGATCCGCCCGCGGCAGTTCGTCCAGAACGAGTTCCAGGGCTCACTCGACGCCGACGAACAGGACCAATTGCGCCGCGACGCGCTCAAGGCGATCTGCGCGTGGCGCGACGCCGGCTGCCCGCCGCCGGCGGCACTGCCGCCCGACGTGATCCGCGAGGTGATGGACTGGGTCGCCTGCGAACCCGTGCCGGCCGACACGGTAGCGCTGTACGCCGAGGAGATGGACCTGGCGGGGGAGAACCCGCGCGCCATCAAGCTACCCGCCGGAGCCGCTCTGCCGGAGGGCTTTTCGGTGCTGATCGTCGGGTTAGGCGCCTCGGGGCTGCTGGCCGGCATCCGGCTACGGGAAGCCGGTATCCCGTTCGAGATCGTGGAGAAGAACGCCGGGGTCGGCGGTGCCTGGTTCGAGAACACCTACCCGGGTTGCCGCGTGGACGTCGCCAGCCATTTCTACTCGTACTCCTTCGAGCGCAACAACGACTTCAGCCAGTACTACACCCGCCAGCCCGAACTGCAGGCGTACTTCCGAAAGACCATGGCAGAACGCGGAATCGGTGAATACGTCACGTGGAACACCGAGGTCACCCGGGCCGTCTGGGACGAGGACACAGCCCGCTGGATCGTCACACTCGACGGTCCCGAGGGGGTGCAGACCCGCGAGGCGGCGGCGGTGATCTCGGGCGTCGGCGTGCTCAGCCGCCCCCTGATCCCCGACATCGAGGGCCTGGACCGGTTCACCGGGCCGGTGTTCCATGCCGCGCAGTGGGATCACTCGGTGGATCTGTGCGGCAAGCGGGTCGCCCTCGTCGGGGCCGGGGCCAGTGGCTTCCAGATCGGGCCGGCTATCGTCGACGACGTCGCCGCCCTGACCGTCTTCCAGCGCACCCCACAGTGGATGGCGCCCAATCCGCGCTACCACGACGACGTGACCAACGGCGAGAAGTGGGCGATGCGGCATCTACCCGGGTACGCCCGCTGGTACCGGTTCATGCTGATGTGGCAGTCTAGCGATAAGCTGCTGGAACTGGTTCGGGCCGAACCGGATTGGCCGGACTTTCCGCACACCGCCAACGCCGCCAGCGCGGCGCGGCGCGAAATCTTCGTCAAGTGGATCCAGGACCAGGTCGGCGACGACCCCGAACTGGCCGCCAAGGTGACCCCGACGTATCCACCGATGGCCAAGCGGATGCTGCAGGACAACGGCAGCTGGTTGCGCTGCCTCAAACGCGATCACGTCGAACTGGTCAACGACCACATCGTCGCGGCCGATGAACACGGGATCATCACGGCGGCAGGGCGATACGACGTCGACGTCATCGTGCTGGCCACCGGATTCCGGGCCTCGGAGGTGCTCTGCCCCATGGAGGTCGTCGGCCGGGGCGGCGTGTTGATATCCGAACTGTGGGATGGAAAGCCCAAGGCCTACAACGGTGTATCGGTTCCCGGGTTCCCCAACTTCTTCATGATGCAGGGCCCCGGAACGGGCCTGGCGCACGCCGGCAGCGTGATCTTCACCCTGGAGTGCCAGATGCGCTACATCGGAGAAGCGCTGGTGGCGCTGGCGAATACCGGCTGCCGGGAGATCGAGCCGACCACCCCCGCCTACGAGCGGTACAACGACGAACTGCAGCACGAGGTCTCGACGCTGATGTGGGGGCATCCGTCGATCGCGCACTCCTGGTACAAGGCCGCCGACGGCGGGGTGTATGTGTTGTGCCCGTTCGGCAACACCGAGTACTGGCGGCGCACCCGCGAGGTTGTCGCCGAGGATCACCTGCTGCGCTGATCCGCCGGGGTAGGGTCGCCACCGTGACCGACGCACGCAAGCGCCGCAAGGCCAAGCAGGCCCGCCGCGACGCGCGGCGCAGCAAGCAACGCGACGAGTCGCCGGAGGAGACGCCGCTGGTCGGCGAGGTGCGCGACGCCATCGACAGCGGAGACCCCATGGAGTTGCTCGGGCTGGCCGCGATGGTGATCGAGGTTGCCTACCGCGACGACCGCGACGATGACGAGCGGCCGGCCCTCGACGGTCTCGTCGAGAGCTTCATCGGAGTGCCGATCCCGGAGACCACGGCGCTTCTCGCGGTGCTGGCCGAAATTCTGATCTACGAGGACACGCTGCGCGGCCAGTGCCGCCGGGAGGTGGCCGCCCGCGGCGACGACCTGCCGGCCTGGCTGACCGGGCTGTCGGACCTGACCATCGAGCGGGTGGTCCGGATGACACATGTGCTCGGCGACGGCGACGAATTGCTCATCGGGTCACGGCTGTCGGACGGGCAGCCGCTGACGTGCGCGGTGTTCGTCGACCACAATTACTACTCATTCATCACCGATGCGTTCTTCGTGCCCACCACGGTCGACGAACTCGTCGATCTCGCCTCGCGGAGCAACGACGACCCCGACACCACGTTCGTCGAGATGAGCCTCGCCGATGCGCGGACGTGGATCGAGCATGGCATCGATTTCGACGATCACTTCCACATCGAGGACACCGACACCTGGCCGGCCTGCCGCCCGCTGGTGCTCTGGCTGGCCAGTCTGATGCCCGAGGGTGGTGCGGAGTACGAACCCGCGCAATCGAGTTGGCCCGAGACGCAGGCGCTGCTCGACAAATTCTTCGCCTCACTCATGGGCCAGCCGTTCGCCGATCCCGATCACCGCACGCTGCTGAGCGCATGCATCGACGAGAACAACGGCGATGCGATGCGCTGGAGCGAGGCACGTCTGCACATGAACCTCGACTGGCCGTTCGGCTTCACCGAGTATCACGGCTCGACGCAGGCGGCCCTCGCCGTGCCCGACCTGCTGCGCGCCTACATTCCGTTTGCCCACGCGCAGAGCGGGATTCGCGATCAGCTGACCGCCGAGGCGCTGGCCGCCATCGACGCGGCCGAGCCCGGGTACCGGGAGTCGGTCCTGGCGGACCAGGACGACTGACTCAGTCCTCCCAGAACGTGTGATAGATCGCGTTGTCGGTGCCGCGGCCGAACACGTCGATGCGGTCGTCGTCCCAGGACACCGCGGCGGGTCCCTCGGTCAGGAAACCACCCAGGGTCTCCCAGTTCGACCACTTGGACCCGGTCCACAGGCGGTGCCACAGGCTGTTGTCCTCGGCCACGCAGTACACATCGAGGTGGTCGGGCTCGCGGCTGCTCACCGCCGGTGCGAATCGGCTGATGGCGCCGTGGCCGGTCCAGCCCTGCCAGGACGCTCCGTCCCACCACTTCTGGTAGAGCATCCCGTCGGTGCCGCGGGCGAAGACGTCGATCCGGTGCTCGTCCCACGACACCGCCGCCGGCGAGTCGGTGAGTTCGCCGCCGAGGTTCTCCCACTGGGTCCACTTGCTGCCGGTCCAGATCCGGTGCCGCAGTGAACCGTCCGACCACGTAGCGAATACGTCGAGGTGGTGGGGCCGCCGCGAGCAGACCGCCGGAGCGAATTTCAACGTCCCGCCCAGGCCCTCCCAGTCGTGCCAGGAGCTGCCGTTCCACCATTTGTGGTAGAGCCCGTTGTCGGTACCCACCACGAACACGTCGATGCGGTCGTCGTCCCACGACACGGCCGCCGGGGCCGAGATCAGGGTGCCGCCGAGCCCCTGCCAGCCGTGCCAGGAGTCACCGTCGAACCACTTGTGGTACAACGCATTATCGGTCCCGCGGACGAACAGGTCGAGCCGGTCGTCGGTCCAGCTGGCCACCGCCGGCGCCGACGTCGCCGTACCGCCCAGTGACCGCCACGCCGACCATTCGGCGCCGTCGGCGGGCGGCACCGGGCTCGGATAGATCAGCGAGCGCTGGAACGGGATGGCCCGGTCGTCGGCGGCCTGCCAGTGCGCCTGGCCCGGGAGTTTCGGGTGCGACTTCGCCATCACCGTGTTGTGGAAGGTGAACGGCCGCAGCAGCCCGGTGCTCTGGTCGATGGTGTGCACATGCAGGTGTGGGGCGAACGAGTTACCCGAGTTGCCCACCCGGCCAAGGAAATCCCCCTGGTGGACGGTATCGCCCACCCGGAAGCCGGCCAGCGAATTGCTCTGCATGTGGGAGTAGAAGACCAGCGCGTCGCCGTGCTGGATCAGGAAGTGGTTGCCGCTGGAGTCGGCGTTCGGGTTCGTCTTACCCACCGTGTTGGTGACGATCCCGTCGACCCTCTCCTGGACCACCCCGTCCGCCGCGGCGCAGACGGACTTGCCCCAGATGCGGTAGGACTCGTTCTGTCCCTCGGGGGCACCGGGTTTGAGCTCGCTCCACGATTCGGCCTCCCTGTCGTAGCCGATGCAGCCCAGGTCGTAGGCGAACAACTGCGGCCCACAGCAGTGCGTGCCACCCTCACCGAGCCAGTACTCTCCGCGCGCCAGTTCGTGCGGCCGGCCGAACCAGCGGAAGCTCTGTTTCGCCCGGGCGAACCGGCGGCTGAACGTGGCCGGCTCCGAGAAGCCGTCGGCGGTGACCGAGAACGTGATGCGGTCGGGCGGAGTCGAATTCAGCACCAACGTGTCGGCCTGGGTGAAGTCCTTGGGAGCGCCCGTCTGGCCCGCCGGGACGGTCAACCCGGACTGCGCGGGCATCGACGCGGTGGCCGGCGTCCACAGCTCGATGGTCTTGCCCGGCACCCCCACCGCGATGGGGAAGCTGACTTTCAGCGTGCGCAGCGTGACGGGCGTGGTGCCGTCGTTGGTGATTCGCACGTCCAGGCACAGCGCGTACCGCTCGCTCTGCCCGTTGTCCGTGGGCGTTAGCGGCTGGTAACGCACCGCGCCGGAAACGAACGGCGCTACGTTGACGGTCAGTGCTGGTGCGGCCATCTGGCGGTCCCCTCCGCGAAGAATGTCGGTCGAATGCGAGGCTAGGAGCCCCGGCGACCGGCCGCACGGGTATCCGGCTACCCGACGCATCGGCCCATCTTCCCGATCGACCGGATGGCGACGTGGCCGGGCGTAGTGTCGGCACCCAGACCAGAGGGGAACCGATGACCAAGTACGTGTTCGACTTCACCGAGGGCAACAAGGATCAGAAGGATCTGCTGGGTGGCAAGGGCGCCAACCTGGCCGAGATGACCAAGCTCGGCCTGCCGGTGCCGCCCGGGTTCACCATCTCGACCACGGCCTGCCGCGAATACCTGGCCCACGGCAGCGAACCCGGCGAGCTGCGCGTGCAGGTCACCATGGCACTGCGCCACCTCGAGGACACCGTCGGACGCCGGCTGGGGGACCGGCACGACCCGCTTCTGGTCAGCGTCCGCTCCGGGGCCAAGTTCTCGATGCCGGGGATGATGGAGACCGTCCTCAACATCGGGCTCAACGACGCCAGCGTCAAAGGGCTGGCCGAGGAATCCGGCGACGAGCGGTTCGCCTGGGACTCCTATCGCCGGCTGATCCAGATGTTCGGCAAGACCGTCCTCGAGATGCCGGGCGAGGTGTTCTCCGACGCCCTGGACAAGGCGAAGTCCACCAAGGGCGTGTCCAGTGACGTCGACCTGGACGTCGACGACCTCAAGGCCCTGGTCGTCACCTTCAAGGACGCGGTGCGCGAGCACTCCGGCGACGAGTTCCCGCAGCATCCCCGCGAACAGCTCGACATGTCGATCAACGCGGTGTTCAACTCCTGGAACACCGAGCGGGCCCGGCTCTACCGGCGCCGCGAGCGCATCCCGCAGGATCTGGGCACCGCGGTGAACGTCTGCACCATGGTGTTCGGGAACCTCGGCGAAACCAGCGGCACCGGCGTCGCATTCACCCGCGACCCCGCGACCGGCCGGACCGGTGCCTACGGCGACTATCTCTCGAACGCCCAGGGCGAGGACGTCGTCGCCGGCATCCGCAACACCCTGTCGCTCGACGATCTGGGCGAGCTGGATCCCAAGTCGCACGACCAGCTGATGAAAGTCATGCGCCGACTCGAGACGCACTACCGCGATCTGTGCGACATCGAGTTCACCATCGAGCGCGGCAAGCTGTGGATGCTGCAGACCCGGGTCGGCAAGCGGACCGCCGCGGCGGCGTTCCGGATCGCGGCCCAGCTGGTCGACGAGGGCATGATCACCATGGACGAGGCGCTGGCCCGGGTCTCCGGCTCGCAGCTGGCGCTGCTGATGTTCCCGCAGTTCGACCGGTCCGCGCCCCGCGAGATCCTCACCAAGGGCATGGCCGCCTCGCCGGGAGCGGCGGTAGGACGCGCGGTGTTCGACTCGGCCACCGCCAAGGCGTGGGCCGACCGCGGCGAACAGGTTGTGCTGGTGCGCAGGGAGACCAACCCCGATGACCTCGAGGGCATGATCGCCGCCGCCGGAATCCTGACCGCGCGCGGCGGCAAGACGTCCCACGCCGCCGTGGTGGCCCGCGGAATGGGCACCACCTGCGTCTGCGGGGCCGAAGCGCTGGACGTGGACGCGGTTGGCCGCACCGTCCGGGTGGGCACCGTGGTGATCTCCGAGGGCGACGAGATCAGCATCGACGGGTCCACCGGCGAGATCTTCCTGGGTGCGATGCCCGTCGTGCCCTCCCCGGTGCAGGCCTACATCGAGTCCGGTCCGTCGGCCGCGCTCGACGGCGCCGACGAGGAGACGGCGGCCCTGGTCGACGCCGTCAACCGGCTGTTGACGCATGCCGATGCCCGCCGCCATCTGCTGATCCGCGCGAACGCGGACACTGCCGAGGATGCGGCGCGGGCGCGGGTGTTCGGCGCACAGGGAATCGGCCTGTGCCGTACCGAGCACATGTTCCTCGGTGATCGCCGGGTGCTGATCGAGCGGGTGATCCTGGCCGGCACGCCCGAGGTGCGCGACGACGCGCTCGACGCGCTATTGGAATTGCAGCGCAAGGACTTCAGCGAACTGCTCGAGGTGATGGACGGGCTGCCGGTGAACATCCGGCTGCTGGATCCGCCGCTGCACGAGTTCCTGCCGGACCGCACCGAGCTGGCCGTGCGGGTGGCGGTGGCCGAGGCCCGGGGCGATTCGGGCCCGGAGCTCGACGCCAACCGCAAAGTGCTTGCCGCAGTGGAGAACCTGCACGAGTCGAATCCGATGCTGGGGCTGCGCGGAGTGCGCCTCGGCCTGGTGACGCCCGGCCTGTTCGCGCTGCAGGTCCGCGCCATCGGTGAGGCCGCCAGCGATCAGATCCTCGCGGGCAAGGATCCGCGGGTCGAGATCATGGTTCCCCTGGTGGGTTCGGTGATGGAACTGCATCTGGTCCGCGACGAGGCCGAGCGGATCCTGGCCGAGGTCGCCGCCGAGAAGGGCGTGACGCTGCAGATTCCGATCGGCACCATGATCGAGCTGCCGCGCGCGGCACTCACCGCGCACCGTATCGCCGAGGCCGCGGACTTCTTCTCGTTCGGCACCAACGACCTGACTCAGACGACGTGGGGCTTCTCCCGCGACGACGTCGAATCGTCGTTGTTCGCCGCTTATCTGGAGAAGGGCGTGTTCACCATCTCGCCGTTCGAGACCATCGACGCCGACGGGGTGGGCCGGCTGGTGCAGATCGGCGCCGAGGAGGGCCGCCGGGCCAAGCCCGGCCTGAAGCTGGGTGTCTGCGGTGAGCACGGCGGTGATCCCGAATCCATCCACTTCTTCCACAACACCGGGCTGGACTATGTGTCCTGTTCACCGTTCCGGCTGCCGGTCGCCCGGCTGGAAGCCGGTCGCGCCGCGGTCAGCTGAGGCTTCGACCGGCGTGACGGTGCAGCCATATGTGTTTGCGCGGTCGGATTCTGCATATGGGTGCACGCTCGCGGCCCCGAGTTGACACGAAAGAGCCGGCACCCACCAGGGGTACCGGCTCCGGACGGCTGGATCGCCGCGTCAGCGAGCTACTTCCTCGCTGCGCCGGGCGATCGCCAACAGTTCGTTGCGAACCGTCGAATCGCTGGGCATGGCGTTGATCCGCGCGTAGAGGCGCCGCCGATTGCGGGCGCGCTTCAGGTCTTCGCGAAACTGCGCGATGGACATTCTTCTCAACTCCTCCGGTCCCGGATTTCGGGACCCTTCTCTCAATTTGACGGCCCGGCGCGTCGGGGATCACCCAGCGCCGGGCCACCTTCGATGGTGCATTGTTACCGGCACGTAAATCAAAGCCGTGACGTGTGAGTTTGCCGACACCGGCCACGGTGGTAACGAGGTCCCACGGCCTGCCGATAAGCAGGCATGTCGGGTCGCGGGAGAGTTTCGTCAGTGGTCATGGCACTGATCGCCGCCGTCGTCCTGACCCCCGCCGCGCCGAGTGCCCACGCCGAACCGCCTGCCGCGGCCAAGGACTTCTCCAAGCCCGCCATCGTCATCCTGGGCTACGGCCTCAACGACAACGGCACCATGCGCACGATCCTGCGCCGACGGGTGCTGACCGGCCTGGCCGTCGCGCAGTTCTTCCCGCAATCGCCCGTCATCGTCACCGGCGGCAACCCTCGCAACGGTCGGACCGAAGCCGGGCAGATGCGCAATATGCTTGTGCTGCTTGGCTTTCCGGACAACCGGATCCTCGTCGAGGACAGGGCGAACAGCACCGTGCAGAATGCGCGGTTCGCGGTGCCGCTGGCCCAGCAGGCCGGGACGTCGGGCATCATCCTGGTGACCTCAACCACCCACCAGGACCGCGCCGACGGCAATTTCGCCGACGCCGGCGCCAACGTCCTGGCGACCGTCAGCTACCCCGACGGCAGCCCGGAGGTCAACTTCGCGCAGTTCGCCCGCGACGCGATCAGCCCGTTCGTCGCCGTCAGCTGAGCCCGCCCGGGTCGTCGGGCACATCGACCGCGTAGCCGGTCAGAACCTCCAACGGCACCACGTCCAGGGTCCGCTCGTGTGTGCAAGCCAGCACGACGGGCGCCGCGTGACCGTCGCCATGTGCGCGCAGCCAGTTGACCGCCGTCACACACCACCGGTCGCCGGGTTGCAGGCCGGGAAACCGGTACATCGGCATCGGCGTCGACAGGTCGTTGCCGATCGAGCGCTGATGTTCGAGGAACTCCGCGGTCACGACGGCGCAGATGGTGTGCCGGCCGGCGTCCTCCGGCCCGGTCGAGCAGCATCCGTCGCGGTAGAAGCCGGTGAGCGGCTCGGTTCCGCACGGTTGCAGCGGTCCGCCCAGCACGTTGCGTTCGGTCACGATTTCAGTATCGCCTCCGGGGCGTTGCTGGGATACCGCCAATCGACGCTATTCTCGACTGGGCGGCGACGTGGCCGCCGCCGAGGAGGTTGCTGATCATGGTTCCCACACCGCTTCCGCAGGGCCGCGTGGTGAATGTCCGCGGCGCCGACGGAACCCGGCTGCACACCGAGGTGTTCGGACCGGCCGACGGATATCCCATCGTCCTGGCACACGGCATCACCTGCGCCCTCCAGGTGTGGCGCGAACAGATCGCCGACCTGTCCCGCGAGTACCGGGTGATCGCCTTCGACCACCGGGGTCACGGCCGCAGCAGCGTCCCGCCGCGCGGCCGGTACACCCTCGACCTACTGGCCGCCGACGTCGACGCCGTGCTGGATGCCACGGTGGCCCCGGGGGAACGTGCGGTGATCGCCGGGCACTCAATGGGCGGCATCGCCATCGGGGCGTGGTCGGACCGCTTCCGTGACAAGGTCGATCAGCGCGTCGACGGGGTCGCGATGATCAACACGACCACCGGAGACATCATCCGCCAGGTCAAGTTCCTGACCATGCCGGGCCCGCTGAGCATCGGACGCAACGCCGTCGGCAGCCGCATCGTGCGCCGGTTCGGCGGAATCCCGACGGTGTCGGCGGCCGCGGGCCCCAGCAAGCGCTTCGTCGCCGCGCTGGCGGTCGGCCGGGACGCCGATCCGGAGGTGGCGGACTTCGTCTACGACCTGTTCCACCACACGCCCCGCGTCGGCCGGGGCGGGGCGGCCAAGATGCTGATGGACGCGCTGGATCGCCGACATCTGAGCCTGGACGGCCTGACGGCGCCGACCGTGGTGATCGGTAGCTCGCACGACCGGCTCTTGCCGATCGCCGCGTCCCGCCGGATCGCCGCAATGGTGCCGAATCTGCTGGATCTGGTCGAGGTGCCCGGTGGGCACTGCGCCATCCTGGAACGCCCGGCCGAGGTCAACGCCCAGCTGCGGCGGCTCGCCCAGGCGGCCGTGGATCGCGCCAGCCTCAGCTCGTAACGAGTTGTTCCGCCGCCTCACCGGCGGCCCGCAGGCCCGAGCGCACCGCGCCGTCGAGGAACCCGGTCCACTCGTCGGCGGTCTCGGTACCGGCCCAGAAGATTCGGCCGACCGGTCGCCGCACCCAGGCGCCGAGGGCGGTCCAGGATCCCGGTGGCACAGCGGCGGTCGGACCGCCCGGTGCGAATGGCTCTGTGCCCCAACGGAAATCCAGATAGTCGACGGGGTTCAGGGCGGCGTCGCCGAACAGGGCGGCGAACCCGGCCAGGGCTCGCTGGCGGCGCTCGGCGTCGGGCAGGCCGTCGAACTCGCGGGCGTCGACGAACCCCAGCAGCACACCGCGGCCGTCGTCCGGGCTGACGTCGAACGTGATGAACACCGGCCCGGTGTCCGACAGCGCCTCACCGGAGCAGCCGGACGCGCGCCAGAACGGCGTGTCGTACACGGCGTAGGCCTTGCTGAGCGAGCCCTGCGGCCACTGCTTGATCAGCTGCTGGTGCTCGGCCGGCAGACCGGGCCCGAACGTGATGCCGGCCCGGTGCTGGGGCGGGATGGCGACAATCACCGCATGCGCCGCAACGGTGCCCGCCGTGCTGGTGACCCGCACTCCGGTGTCGTCGTGGTCGATGGCGCTGACCGTCGCTCCCAGAACAACTTTCAGCTGCTCGGCCATCTTCACGGCGATCTGCTGGGTGCCCGCGGCGAACCGGTCCTGTTGCGCGCCGCCGGTGACGTCCAGCATCCGGTCCAGCCCGCCGGCCGCCTTGACGTAACGCAGCGCGTGCAGCATCGACACCTGGCTGGGCTCGGCCCCCCAGGTGACCCGCGCCATGATCGCCATCAGATCCAGGGTGGACGACGACGCGCGCTTGGAGCGCAGCCAGTCCTCCAGCGTCATCGCATCCAATTCCGTTGCGCGCGTTGAGGTCCACGGCTCGGCGACCGAGATGCCGCGGGCCACCCGGGCGAACTGCCAGCGGATCCGGCCGATGTTGAGCAGGCTGGGCAGCGACAGCGACGGGATGGTGCCGGAGTAGGAGCGCACCTTGCCGCGCCAGTTGATCAGGTTCCGGCCGTGGTGGAACGTCGGCGTTGTGGGACAACCGAGTTCGGCGGCCAGCGCCAGCACCGCGTCCTGGGTGGGGCCGACGAAGGTGCCGCCGAGGTCCAGCGGCAGACCCGCCGCCGTGCCGGTATAGGACCGTCCACCCACCCGATCGCGTCCCTCGAGCACGACGACGTCGTACCCGCGCCCGGTCAGCTCGCGCGCGGCCGCCAGCCCGGCGAAGCCGGCGCCCACGACGACGACGTCGGCGGCGGTCATCCGCCCTGGACCATACGTCTCGCTCCTCACCTCTTCGTACCTCAGTGGTTCGTCGACTCGACGACCTTCAGCACCACTTTGCCCTTGGCGCTGCGGTTCTCCAGGGACGCGATGGCCTCGGCGGCCCGCTCCAGCGGGAACACGTGCGGCTGCGGGGGCGGCACCGTTCCGGCCTCCAGCAATGCCGACAACTCATCCCACTGCTCGGCCAGATAACCCGGATGTTTCATGGTCCAGGCGCCCCAGCCCACCCCGACGACGTCAACGTTGTTGAGCAGCAGCCGATTCGTCTTGATGGTCGGAATGTCCCCACCGGTGAAACCGACCACCAGCAGCCGGCCGGCCGGGGCCAGGCTGCGCAGCGAATCGGTCACCCGGTCGCCGCCCACCGGGTCCAGCACGATGTCCACGCCGCGGCCGCCGGTCAGTTCCATCACCGCGTCCTTGAAGCCGTCGGCCAGCACCACGTCGTCGGCGCCGGCGGCCTTGGCGATGTCCACCTTGTCCTCGGTGGAGACCACCGCGATGGTGCGGGCGGCGCCCAGCGGGCCGGCCATTCGCAGTGTGGAGGTGCCGATGCCGCCGGCGGCGCCGTGCACCAGCACCGTCTCGCCCGGCATCAGCCGGCCGCGGGTGCGCAGGGCGAACAGCACCGTCAGGTCGTTGAACAGCACTCCGGCACCCGCTTCGAACGACACGTTGTTCGGCAACGGGAAGACGCGGTCGGGGGGCAGGACCACTACCTCGGCCATGCCGCCGGTGATCATCGTCAGGCCCAGCACCCGGTCGCCGGGGCGCACATGGGCTCCGTCGGGAGCGCTGCGGACCACCCCGGCGACCTCGCCGCCCGGGGAGAACGGCAGGTCCGGCTTGTACTGGTAGAGGCCGCGGGACAGCAGGGCGTCGGGGAACGCGACGCCCGCCGCGTGCACGTCGATGGTGATGCCGTCGCCGCTGGGTTCGGCGACGTCGTCGACGGTGACGGCCTCCGGGCCGTCGAGCCTGGTGATCTGAACCGCACGCATTCCCGGCACTCTAGCGATTTCGGTGCGTCAGCCGTCGCTCACCGACGGAAATTGCACCGAAATCGACCGGGGTGCCGTGAGAGACTGCCGGGGAGGGCTGTGAATTCACTTCCGGCCCGCTGTGTGTCAACAGGAGGGTCTGACATGCCGATCTCGCTCCGTTCGGCGCTGACCACGGGCGTCGTCCTTGCCAGCGCCAGTGCCATCACCTTCACCTCGACGGTTACCCCGATACCCCACAGCTCGGCGGCTCACTCGCTTTCGGCGTCCGTGACGCACACGCCCGTCGACCTGCTGGCCGCCTCACAGCGGCTGTTGCCGCCGCCGTCGGTGTTGTCGGCCCTGTCGCCGGAGCAGCTGCTGGAAGTCGTCGACACACCGACGATTGCGCCCTCGCCGCCGCTGATCGCCATCGCGGACGCCGTGGACGCCATCTACAGCGCGGTCGAACCCTGGGTCCGCTATGTGTTCGACTGGGTCGCCGTTGCCGCGTGGTTCATCCCGTGGGTCGGGTGGATCGTCGACGATCAGATCACGGTGCTGTACAACTTCGGCGAAAACCTGGTCAACAGCGCCGTTTTCAACACCACGGACTGGCTGCGCGGGCAGGGCAGTGCGCTGAAGAACATCGCTGACTGGGTCGTGGACTTCGGCCTGGCGCTGTGGACGCTGGGCCTCGACGAGATCAATAACTGGATCCCACTTCCGCCGGGGTTGTACCCGCCGGATCCGCCGGTCGCCGATGTCCAGGAGGGAATTTTCGGAGACCTGGTGGTCGGCGCGTCCGACATCCTGGCCGACGTGTCCAACGGGATCTGGGACATCTGGGAGCCGATCAAGGGCGGCGTCGACGGCCTGGTCGGCTTCTCCAGCAATATCCTCGACGCCATCTCGTGGGTGCCCTTCGTCCCGCTGATCAACTTCCAGCTGAATCAGAGCTGGGAGCTGATCGCCAAGGGGGTCGACGCCGTCGTCGGGTTCGCCCACGACATGATCAACGCGGGAAATCAGTTCGTTTCCGACGCCATCGACGGCGGCGGGCTGATCGCCGCAACGGTCAACGCGTTCAACAACACCCTCGCATCGATCGGGACCCGCGGCGGCGAGGCCATCCAGGCGTGGATCGACTGGGGCAGCGCGCAGATCGACTATCTGGTGGGCCTGTTCACGCCGGGGTCCACGGTCGCTGCCAACGTCGACGCAGTGACCGTGACGGCGCGCAGCGGTGACGCCCACGCGCTGGTCGCGGATGACGACGCCGTGGTTGCGCCAATTCAGAGCGACGTCGCCGACGCGAAGGCCGCGGACGGGGCTTCGGTCACGTCGTCGGTGGTCCCGACGCCGGACGCGGCCGATGTCACGACGGATGACGTGACGACGGTGCCGTGACGACGGACGACGCGACGACGGACGACGTGGCCGATGACGTGACGACCGACGCGTCAGAGGATTCGACCGAGGACGCCACGACGGTGGACGAAACCGACGTCACCGACGCGACGGACGCGACGGACGCGACGGACGCGACGGACGCCACCGATGCGACGGATGCCACCGACACGACGGACGCCACCGCCGCGGCCGACGCTGGCGATGCAGCGAACACGAGCGCGCCTGCGGACAACGCCGGCGATGCCCCCGACCACAACACGGACAACCACTCGGACACCGAGTCCGGCGACTCCTAGAAATATTGAGCGAGAACGCGATTCAGTCGGCGACGGTGAGCCAGTCCTTGAATCCCGATGGGTCGTGCCGGCCCAGCGCGCCGTGCTCGAACAGCCCCCAGCCCTCGTGCTCACCAGAACCGTCGTGGCACACCGCCCGGCCGACATGGTCGATCACCCCGAATCCGGCCCGGCCGATGATCGCCGGATCGGTCATGTCGTAGGTGAGCCGCTCGGTGAACTTCTCGCCCTTCCACATGCCGTGGATCCAGTCGCTGTCCCCGCCGTAGCCGCCGCCGACGTGGATCGGGCACGGCAGCTTGGACTCCACGTCGAAGCGCACCGCCGAGCCGTCGCCGGCGGTGGCCTCGATGGTGGCGCCGGTCGGGATCCGGGTGCCCGAGGTGTAGTGGATCTTCACCCGCGGCCAGCCGAGCTGCTCGACGCGGCCGTCCTTCCAGATCCGGGTGCAATCGTTGAGCGAACGGAACCCGTTGGGCTCCTCCTGGATGATGATGACGATCGAGAACTTCTTGAAGGCGATCGGCACGTAGAGCCACCACATGCCCTCGAACGGCGGGTCGGCCGGGCGCCCGGCGGGCTCGGCCTCGCCGATCGGGCGGATGCCCCAGGACCGGTCCCGGCTGCCGATCCAGACCTTCGGGTCGACTGTGATCAACTCGCCGTCCATCTCCAGATGTCCACTCCAGGAACCCAATTGGGCAAAGCGCTGCGCGTCGAGCGTGATCCGATTGCCGGTGCGCAGGATGTGGCGCTGTTCCTGTACGACGTCGAACAGGCCGTTCCAGGTGAGGTCCGCGGCGATGCCTTCGGTCTTGTCGAGCCGGATGCGCAGCGAGTGCAGCGGCTCACTGACGTTTATGCGGTAGTTGCCGACGTTCTGGTTGAGCCGGTCCTGGTCGATCGCATCGGACAGGTGCACCGCGGTCTGCTCGTCGCCGCGGCGGACGAGCAGGAACGCATCCTTCACACCGAGATTGGGGTAGTAGCCGATGCCGGAGATGACGAAGATGTCGCCGCTGCGGTCGTGGGCGTTGAAGTACGAGCGATCGTAGAAGTTCCGGTCGCTCGAGCCCGGCCAGGCGATGGGCTGCGGGATCTGGTGGACCGGGAATTCGTCCATGGGGCCGAGCATTACAGGTTTCCTTCCAGAAGCTTCTCCAACAGGGACTTGTGGTAGAACAGCGTCTCGATATCGTCGGGCTGCTCCATCTCGCCGAAGTGCACGCGCCGGAAGCCCGTGCGCATGAACACGCAGCACCACACGACACCGGAATAGATGTAGAACCAGCGCAGGTCGCCGACTTCGACCCCGGTGTGCTTCGTGTAGGTGGCGCGCACGTCGTCCTCGCGCAGCACGTCCGGCAGGCCGGGCATCCCGGCCAGTCCGCACAACTCCTGGAAGACATTGTGCGCGAAGATGATCCAAGCGACGTCGAACTCGCGCGGGCCGACGGTGGCCATCTCCCAGTCCAGGACGGCGACGGGCCGGAAGTCCTGGTACAGGACGTTGCCGATCCGCGAATCACCCCATACCAGAACGGATTCGGTGGCGGCCACGTCGGTGGGGAAGTTCTCCTCGAGCCAGGTCAGGGCCCGTTCCACCAATTCCGAACGCCCGATACCGGGCACGCAGAACTCGTACCAGTCCTTCAGCCAGCCGAGGTGCCGGCGCAATGCCGTGTCACCAGGCGGGTCGGCGTCGGCCAGGAAGTCGAATGTCTTGTCCGCGTTGGGGATCGAATGCAGTTTCGCGATGACCTCGACGGTGGCGTCCTGTAGTTCGCGCTGCTGTTCGGGCGTGGCGTCGGCGAACCAGTTGTTGCCGAAGGTGTACGGCATGACGTCCGGGGGCACCACCCCGTCGATGCAGTCCATCAGGAAGAACGGCGCACCGAGCACGTCGCCGGTGTTCTCGAGCCAGCGCACCGGCGGCACCGGCACGTCGGTGAGTTCGCCGGCCAGGCGCATCACCTCGAACTGGTGGTCCAGCCGGTAGGACGCGAAGACGGGGACGTCCTGCTCGGTGGGCGCCACTCGGGCCACCCACTTCTGCACTACCTCTCCGCCGGAACCACCCGACTCCGGCCAGCGGCCGGTCAGGATGATCGTCTCCGAGCTCATTCCGTTGGAGTCGATCCCGCTCTCCACGGTGATCTCGGGCTTCGTCCCGCCGGGCAGCACGGTGGACAGCCACTCGGAGAGCAGCGCGGGCACCGTGCTGGTGTCGCGACTGGAGCGCTGGAGGTGGTCGACTTCGGAAACGACGGGGTCGACCGCGGGTTCGTTCGGCACTGAACTGGTTCCTTCGCGAGGCAATTACGATACGGTGGGTAGCGTTATGAAAGCAGAGCCGGCATCGATTGACAAGGGCCCGGCGGCGGGGAGGCCGCGCGATCCCCGGATCGATGCTGCCATCCTGACCGCCACCGCGGAGCTGCTCGTCGACATCGGCTACGCCAGCCTGACCAT
Organism: Mycobacterium sp.; assembly: GCF_046330795.1. GTDB lineage: Bacteria > Actinomycetota > Actinomycetes > Mycobacteriales > Mycobacteriaceae > Mycobacterium. The sequence goes on from NZ_JAXLSA010000007.1 coordinate 51,674, forward strand.
GGCCGCCATCGCCGAACGGGCCGGCACCACCAAGACCGCCCTCTACCGGCGCTGGTCCAGCAAGGCCGAGCTGGCGCACGAGGCCGCGTTCCCGGTGGCACCGACGGCATTGACCGTGCCGGCCGGCGACATCGCCGCCGACGTCCGCGCCATGATCGGCGCCGCCCGGGACGTGTTCACCTCGCCGGTGGTGCGGGCCGCCCTGCCCGGCCTGATCGCCGACATGGCCGCCGACGCCGCCCTGAACACGCGCGTGATGAACCGATTCGCCGACCTGTTCGGCGCGGTGCGGACCCGCCTGATCGACGCCGTCGATCGCGGCGAGGTGCACGACGACGTCGACCCGGACCGCCTGGTCGAACTGATCGGCGGCGCCACGCTGCTGCGCCTGCTGCTGGCGCCGGACGTGGACCTCGACGACGACTGGGTGGACCAGACGTCGGCCATCGTCGTGCATGGCGTAAGAAGAGCGGTATGACGGGACGTCTGGCAGGCAGAACCGCGATCGTCACGGGCGCCAGCCGCGGGCTCGGCCGCGCGATCGCCGTGGCCCTGGCCGCCGAGGGCGCCAAGGTTGCCGTGGCCGCCCGCACCGAGCAGGTGTGGAACGACAAACTGCCCGGCACCATCGGCGAGACGGTCGCCGAGATCGAAGCCGCCGGCGGCCACGGCGCGGCCATCCGCGCCGACCTGACCGACCGCGACGACGTGGCCCGCCTGGTGAATGAGGCCCGGGCGGCCCTGGGGCCGATCACGCTGCTGGTGAACAACGCGGCCTTCACCGCGCCGGGGCGCCCGCCGGTGCCCGGAGCGCCCGCGCCGGAGCGCACGGCCGCCAAGGCCCAGGTGCCGCAGGCGGACTGGCCGCCGTTCGTCGGCACCCCGGTGCACGCGTTCCGGCGGCACTTCGAGATCGCGGTGTTCGCGGCCTACGAACTGATGCAACTCGTCGTGCCCGACATGCTCGACGCCGGCGGCGGTGCGATCGTCAATATCAGCTCGATCGCGTCCCGGATCCCGGGCGCCGGACCGTTCAGTGACTTCGCCGGCGGCATCCTGCCCGGCTACGGCGGATCCAAGGCCGCGCTGGAACACCTGACCGAATCGGCGGCCTACGACTTGCAGCGCCGCAACATCTCCGTCAACGCGCTGTCCCCGTCGCAGGCCATGATGACGCCCGGATTGTCCTACTACCGAACCGATTTCGACGACGTCGGCTCCGAAGCCGACTTCGCCGAAGCCGTGGTGCGCCTGGCCCTGGTTGATCCGAACGCGGTCACCGGCCGCACCATCGGGCACCATCAGGTGCTCGACGGCACCTACACCCAGTTCCGGGGAGGACGCGCATGAGGGCGGTCAGTTGTCTACAGGGTGAGCTGTCGGTGGTCGATCTGCCGGATCCGCGGCCGGCCGCCGGGCAGCTGCTGCTGTCCGTATCCCGGTGCGGCATCTGCGGATCCGACCTGCACGCCCGCCTGCACGCCGACGAACTCGACGGGGTGGCCAAGAGCATCGGCTACAACGACTCGATGCGCAGCGACACCCCGGTGGTGCTCGGTCACGAATTCTGCGGCGAGGTCATCGAAACGGGGCCGAAGACCGGAAAGGAATTCCGGCCGGGCACCACGGTGGTGTCCTTCCCGCTGATGCGCGCCGGGGGATCGATCCACCTGACCGGGCTGTCGCCGCACGCACCCGGCGCGTATGCCGAACGGGTGATCGCGGAGGCATCCCTGAGCTTCGCCGTGCCCAACGGGCTGGACGTCGGCACCGCCGCACTGACCGAACCGATGGCGGTGGCCCTGCACGCGGTGCGCCGCAGCGAGATCGGCCGCCGCGACACCGCGATCGTGATCGGTTGCGGGCCGGTCGGTTTGGCCATCATCTGTCACCTGAAGGCCATGGGCGTGGACAAGATCGTGGCCAGTGACTTCTCGCCGGGCCGGCGCGCGCTGGCGGCCCGTTGCGGCGCGCAGGTGGTGGTCGACCCGTCGAACGGCTCGCCGTACGACCACCTCGGCAAGGGCGTCATCACCGGTGCGCAGGACCTCTATGAACTGGCCGTCGGATCGATGGAGAAGATCCGCAAGCTGCCCGGCTGGAACCACCTCTACCGGGTGGCCGACAAGCTCGGCGCCGCCGGACCCAAGCGCCCGGTGATCTTCGAATGCGTCGGCGTGCCGGGCATGATCGAGAATATCGCCGCCAACGCGCCGCTGGCCTCACGCGTCGTGGTGGCCGGGGTCTGCATGGAACCCGACCGGTTCCGGCCGGCGTTGGCCGGCATCAAGGAGATCGACCTGCGGTTCGTGTTCGGTTACACCCCACTGGAATTCCGGGACACCCTGCACCTGCTGGCCGACGGCAAGATCGACGCCGCACCGATGGTGACCGGGACGGTGGGCCTCGACGGCGTGGCCGCCGCCTTCACCGCGCTGGGGGATCCGGAGCGCCACGCCAAGATCCTCATCGATCCGCGCAGTGCGGCCGTCGACATCTGAGTACCATCCAGGAATGACCGTCCCCGGATCTGTTCAGCGTCCCCTGCGATCTCCACTCGGACTTCTTCGCAGTGGACGCAGAACAGATTGGATGATGGCGGTCGTTGCCGTCCCGATCTCGTTGATGGCGGCCCCGCTCGCCCACGCCGACCGCGCCGAACCCGTTCCCGTGTACGGCAATTACGACACCTTCCTGGATCACTCCCGCCAGACCTTCAACGGGCGTCCGGACACCTCCGACCCGTCCACCCAGGCCGCCCGCTTCACCACGGTGTGCGACGTCACGGGTTGCACCGCGCACTGGCTGAGACTGACCGAGCTGCAGGAGAATCCGAACGCGCCGGCACTGTTCGACTACACCTGGAACGGCGATCGCTGGGAATCCTCCGGCGACTATCCGTTCCACTGCGACGACGCCAGCCCGGTGACGGCGTTCCGCTCGGATTTCCTGCGGCCCAACGGGGACGGCAGCTTCAGCGGCGAGCGCACGTTCACCGTCAGCGGCGCCGCCTGCCCGGGCGACGGGCCCGGCACCTATTGGTTGCCGTTCACGCTAACCCCGACCCCTTGAAGTGGAGGTTGGCCGCCGACGTCGTGACGCCGGCGCCGATGGGTCCGCGCGCGTCGTAGAGAGTCGCTGTGCCCGTGGCGATTCCGGCCGCACTGGCGTGACTCAGCGCGGCCAGCCCGATGTACTCGCCCTCGGGCAGCCGGCACAGCGTCATCGTGTAGTCGGCGTTGATGAAGGCCAGGCCGCCGGTGGTGAAGTTCGTCATCGACGCGCTGACATCGACGGCCATCGCGGCGCGGACGAACGGCGAGATGGTCTCGCCGTCCACCAGGTCGCGGATCTCGCGCACCCAGGCGTACCGCGGCCCGTCGTACTGCCAGACGAAGCCGTACCCCTCCTCCTCGGCGGGGCGGCCATAGGGAGTGATGAACATCGGCACCGACTCGTCGAACTGCTCGGGCTCCTCGGGAATCGGTGGCATCGAGACCGACGTGGTCCACGGGCCGCCGTCGGTGAAGGGCTGTTCGCTGCGCCGTAGATACAGCGTGGACGCGCGCGCGACGAGCTCGTCGTCCTGGGTCATGACCGCGTCGAGGGCCTGCATCCGCCGGCCCACCCGCACCACGTCGGCGTGCACGCGCACCGGCGCGGTGGCGACGCGGCGCAGGATGTCGACGGTCAGGCGGGCCGGCACCAGCTCGTCATCGGAGACCTTCTCCTCGACGGCGCGGGCCAGCAGGCCCCCGACCACCTGGCCGCCCAGCGTGGGGCCCCAGCCGCCCTGGGCGATCTCATTGGGGACGAAGGTGTCCTTGTCGGGCACGAAGAACGGCGTCGGCACGGCACCTCCCGGAGAGTTACGGAAACACTTACTGTAACTGACTCTTGTTACGGGCGGTCACCTCGGCCTTGCGAGCTGCCAGGGCGTCGGTGTCCGGCCGGTGCGCGCGGGCGATCTCGAGCTCGACGGCCAGCGCGGTATCGGTGACGCCGGCGGTGCCGCGGACGTACATCTGCTTGAGCCCGGCCATGGTGGCCGCCGGGACCTCCGCGATCTGCTCGGCGAGTTGGATCGCGCGGGACAGCAGCTCGTCATGGAGCACCACCTCGGTGACCAGCCCGATCCGTTCGGCCCGCGCGGCGTCGACCACCTCGCCCGTCATCGACAGCCGGCGCGCCATCGCGGCGCCGACGCGCTGCGGCAGCCGGACCGTCATTCCGCCACCGGGCAGGATGCCGACCCGGGCGTGCGTGTCGGCGAACACGGCGCGCTCCGAGGCGATCATGAAGTCGCACGCCAGCGCCATCTCGAGGCCGCCGGTGAACGTCGCCCCGTTGACGGCCGCCAGGATCGGCGTGGCCATCTCGGCCGGCTTGGTGATGCAGTTGTGTGTCTGGAAGCGTGCGAAGTACGTGGTGCCCAGCTGCTGGGCCTCCTTCAGGTCGACGCCCGCACAGAACGCCGGATCGGCGCCGGTCAGCACGATCGCCCGGACATCGGGGTCGGTGTCGGCGTCGACCATCGCGGCGAACAGTGTCTCGATCAGCTCGCGGCCCAACGCATTTCGCGCTTCGGGCCGGTTCATCGTGAGCACCCGGACACCGGGCACGGGGTCGATCACATTCACGGTCGCCATGCGCGCACGCTACACCACGCCGAAACGTACGTTTCGGCGCAAACGTTCGAGTGGGCGGCGCCAGAACGTCGATCTCGGCACGAGGCCGACGACGCGCTGCCAGCCCGAGATCGACGAAATGGTGGCTCGCTCTCACACTTTCTCGCCGAAACGTACGTTTCGGCGTAGTGGGGGCTACCGGGCGAAGTGGGCGGAATTGTTCACCAGGTCGAGCAACGGTTGGGGCAGCGCGCCCAGTAGCAACGTGATGGCCGCCGTCAGCGCCACCGTGGCCTTCGACGTCCAGCTCGGCGTGATCACCCCGGGCCCGTCGGTGGGCGGGTCGGTGAAGAACATCAGCACGATCACCCGCACGTAGAAGTAGGCGGCGATGGCGCTGGCGATCACACCGATGACCACCAACATCGGCGCCCCGCCCTCGGCCGCGGCCTTGAACACCGCGAACTTCGACACGAAGCCACTGGTCAGCGGGATCCCCGCGAACGCCAGCAGGAACAGCGAGAACACCGCGCAGACCACCGGATGGGTGCGCCCCAGCCCGGCCCAGTGCGCCAGTGTGGTGGCCTCCTCGCCGTCGGCGTCGCGGACGACGCTGATGACCGCGAAGGCGCCCAGCGTGGAGAACCCGTAGGCGACCAGATAGAACAACGTGCCCGACAGCCCGCTGTCGTTGAGCGCGACGACACCGGTCAGGATGAAACCGGCATGCGCCACAGCCGAATACGCCAGCATCCGCTTGACGTCGGTCTGTGTGACCGCGGTGATGGTGCCCACCACCATGGTCGCCACCGCGATCACCCACATCATCGGCCGCCAGTCGGCCCGCAGTTCGGGGACCGCGACGTAGAAGATGCGCAGCATCGCGCCGAACGCCGCGATCTTGGTGGCCGCGGCCATGAACGCGGTGACCGGGGTGGGCGCGCCCTGGTAGACGTCGGGCACCCACGAATGGAACGGCACCGCACCGACCTTGAACAGCACGCCGACGGCCACCAGGCCGATCCCGACCAGGGCCAGCCGGTTGTCATCGGAGCGCGCGGCCACCGCATCCCCGATGCCGCTCAGCGAGAAGGTGCCGGAGTACCCGTAGAGCAGCGCAACACCATAGAGGAAGAACGCGGACGAAAAGGTGCCCAGCAGAAAGTATTTCAGCGCGGCTTCCTGGGACAGCAACCGGCGCCGGCGGGCCAGTCCGCACAGCAGGTACAGCGGCAGCGACAGCACCTCGAGGGCCACGAACATGGTCAGCAGATCGTCGGCGGCGGGGAACAGCAACATGCCGCCGATGGCGAACATCGTCAGCGGGAACACCTCGGTCTGCACCATGCCGGCGCGGGTGGCGATCTTCTCGGCGACACTGCCGGCCACCGCGGCGGCCTGCGGGGTGAACGCGTCCAGACCGCCGGGTTCGGCGAGCGGTGTAGTTCCGCGAGCAAGAGGCCCGGCGGCAACTACACCGCCTGCGCCGCCGTCGGATTCGGGACCGGCGGTGCGCCGCTCGGCGATCAACAGGATCCCGAGGATGCCGATCAGTGCCACGGTGCCCTGCAGCAGCAGTGCGGGACGGTCGACGGCCACCGCGCCCATCGCGGCGATCCGGCCCTGCGCGGGCAGTCCACGCGCCACGCACACCACGGCGACGAACGCGGCGACCAGGCCGCCCAGGGCCAGTGTCAATTGCGCGCCGAACCGGTGGGCGCGTGGTATGAACGCCTCTACCAGCACCCCGGCGACGGCGACGCCGAACACGATCAGCATCGGGGACAGCAGGCCGTACTCGACGGTCGGCGTGGGGATCATCGCGGGGGCCTTTCTGCCACCCGCAGTGCGGGATCGGCTTGGCCGATGGTGTCCAGGGTGTGCGTCACCGCCGGATTGATCACGGTCAGTGCGGGTTTGGGATATACGCCGAGCACCAGCAGCAGCGCGATGAGCGGGGCGACGACGATCAGCTCACGCGGCACGAGGTCGCGCAGATTGCGGTCGGCGAAGCGGGCCGGACCGGTCATCATCCGCTGGTAGAGCCACAGCACGTAGATCGCCGAGAGCACCAGGGCCGAGGAGGCCACGACGGCCAGCACGGGGTACCGGGTGAATGTTCCGATCAGGACCAGGAATTCGCTGATGAACGGCGCCAGGCCGGGCAGCGACAGGGTGGCCAGGCCGGCGACCAGGAAGGTGCCTGCCAGCACCGGAGCCACCTGCTGCACACCACCGTAGTCGGCGATGAAACGGGTTCCCTTGCGCGACACCAGGAATCCGGCGATCAGGAACAGCGCCGCGGTCGAGATGCCGTGATTGACCATGTACAGTGTGGCGCCGGACTGCCCCTGGCTGGTCATCACGAAGATGCCCAGGATGATGAAGCCGAAGTGGCTGATCGAGGTGTAGGCGATCAGCCGCATCACGTCGCGCTGGCCGATCGCGGCGACGGCGCCGTAGACGATCCCGATGACGGCCAGCGTGATGATCAGCGAGCGGAAGAACGCCGCGGAGTCCGGGAACAGCTGCAGGCAGTAGCGCAACATGCCGAACGTGCCCACCTTGTCGACGACGGCCATCATCAGCACCGCGGTCGCCGGGGTCGCCTCCACGGCGGCGTCGGGCAGCCAGCGGTGGAACGGCCACAGCGGGGCCTTGACCGCGAACGCGAACATGAACCCGGCGAAGAGCGCGTGCAGCACGGCCGGGCTGCTCTGCAGTTGGCCGGTGGTGGCGGCCTCGACGACGGCGCGGAAATCGAAGGTGCCCGAGGCGAACACGGCGCTGTGCGCGGTGACGACGTACACCCCGATCACCGCGGCCAGCATGATCAGCCCGCCGAACAGGTTGTACAGCAGGAACTTCACCGCCGCCCGGGACCGGCCGGCGCCGCCGAACCCGCCGATCAGGAAGTACATCGGGATCAGCATCGCCTCGAAGAACACGTAGAACAGCAGGATGTCCAGGGCGACCAGCGAGATCAGCACCATGCCCTCGACGGCCAGGATCAGCGCCACGTAGGCGTGCGGGCCGCGCCCGGCCAGCCGGTTATCGTTGGGTGCATCGTGCCAGCCCGCGATCAGCAGCAGCGGCACCAGCACGGCGGTCAGCACCACCAGCGCCAGGGCGATCCCGTCGATGCCCAGGATGTAGCCGGTGCCGAACGACGGGATCCAGTCGTGGTCCTCGACGAACTGGTAGGCCGGCCCGCCGGGGTCGAAGCGGACCGCCAGCGTGACCGCGACGGCGAGCACCACCACTGACACCGCGACCCCGAGGTACTTGGCCAATTCCCTTGCTCCCGCGGGCAACACGATGATCAGGACCGCGCCCAGCATCGGGACGGCCCACAGCAGGGTCAGGAGCGGGAGATTCACCATAGGTTCACCGCCACGATCATGGCCACCACCAGGGCGGCACCGGCCAGCATCGACAATGCGTAGGAGCGGGCGAAGCCGGTCTGTGCCCGGCGCAGCACCGACGAGGTGCCGGCCACCAGGCTCGCGAGTCCGCGGCCCACCCCGTCGACCGCGACGTCGTCGATCAGGACCAGCTCCTGCGTGGCGGCGTGCCCGGGCCGCATCAACACGTTCTCGTTGAACGCGTCGCCGTACAGATCGGCCCGTGCGGCCACCGTCAGCGCCGAGACGTCGTCGGGGGCGACCTCGGGGATGGGCCGGGTGGCGTACATCCGCCAGGCGATCAGCACCCCGACCACGACGACGCCCAGCGTGATCGCCGTCAGTATCCAGACGGGAGCCTCGTGATGCTCCACGTGCGCTCCGGTGACGGGCTCGAGCCAGTCGGCCAGCCCGCCGCCCAGCGCCAGCAGCGCGCCCGCCCCGACCGATCCGACCGCGAGCACCACCATCGGCGCCGTCATGATCGCCGGCGACTCGTGCGGATGCGTATCGGGTTTCCAGCGTCTCTGGCCGAAGAACGTCATCAGCATCACCCGGGTCATGTAGAACGCGGTGATGCCGGCGCCCAGCAGCGCCGCCCCGCCCAGCAGCCAGCCCCGCAAACCGCCTGCGGCGAAAGCGGTTTCGATGATGGCGTCCTTGGAGAAGAAGCCGGCGAACGGCGGAATGCCGACGATCGCGAGATAACCGAGCCCGAAGGTGACGAACGTGACGGGCATCAGCGAACGCAGCCCGCCGTAGCGGCGCATGTCGGTCTCGTCGTCCATGCCGTGCATCACCGACCCGGCGCCCAGGAACAGTCCGGCCTTGAAGAAGCCGTGCGTCAGCAGGTGCATGATGGCCACCGCGTAGCCGGCGGGGCCCAGGCCGGCGGCCAGCACCATGTAGCCGATCTGCGACATCGTCGATGCGGCCAGGGCCTTCTTGATGTCGTCCTTGGCGCAGCCGATCACCGCGCCGAACAGCAGCGTGACCGCGCCGACGACGGTGACCGCGGTCTGCGCGACGGGTGCCAGGTCGAACACCGGGCCCGACCGCACGATGAGGTACACGCCGGCGGTGACCATGGTGGCGGCGTGGATGAGCGCGCTGACGGGCGTGGGGCCCTCCATCGCGTCACCGAGCCAGGACTGCAGCGGCACCTGGGCACTCTTGCCGCATGCGGCCAGCAGCAGCATGAACCCGATCGCGTTGACCGTGGTGGACGAGGCGGCCGGCACGGCGCCGAAAACCCCGCCGTAGGAGACGGTTCCGAAGCAGGCGAACATGATCATCAACGCGATGGCCAGACCGATGTCGCCGACCCGGTTCACCACGAATGCCTTCTTGGCCGCGGTGGCCGCGCTCGGCTTGTAGGACCAGAATCCGATCAACAGGTAGCTGGCCAGGCCCACACCCTCCCAGCCCACGTAGAGACCCAGGTAGTTGTCGGCCAGCACCAGCAGCAGCATGGCCGCCACGAACAGGTTCAGGTACCCGAAAAACCGTCGCCGCCCGGGATCGTGGGCCATGTAGCCCACCGAGTACAGGTGGATCAGGAATCCGACGCCGGTGATCAGCAGCACGAAGCATACCGACAGCGGGTCCAAATGCAGCCCGAAGTCCACCTGCAGACCGGCCACCGGCACCCAGGAGAACAGCCGCTCCGCGTCGACGCGTTGCCCGGGCTCGCGGCCCAGCAGATCCACGAAAAGCAGGGCGCCCCAACAGAACGACGCGAGCACGGTCGCGCAGCCCAGCAGATGACCCCAGGCGTTGGTGCGCCGGCCACCGAGCAACAGCACGACCGCCCCCGCCAGTGGCAGTGCGATCAGGGGCCACACCGCGGTGCTCATCGGTTGTCCCGGGCGGCGTTGAGGAACGGTGTGAGAATGTCGACGGGCAGCGGGAACACGACCGTCGAGTTCTGGTCGGCCCCCAGTTCCAGAAGCGTCTGCAGGTAACGCAATTGCAGCGACGCCGGGCTCTTCGACAGGGTTTCGGACGCCTGCCGCAGTTCCTCGGAGGCCTGGAGTTCGCCACGCGCGTTGATCACCTTGGCGCGGCGTTCCCGCTCGGCCTCGGCCTCCCGCGCCATCGCGCGCTGCATGGACTCCGGGATCTCGACGTCCTTGATCTCCACCACCTGCACCCGCACGCCCCACTCCTCGGTCTGCTTCTCGATGACGGTCCGCAGATCGGAGTTGAGATCCTCCCGGTGGGCCAGCAGGGTGTCCAGCTCGACGCGGCCCAGCAGGGAGCGCAGGGTGGTCTGCGCGATCTGGGAGGTGGCGATCGCGTAATTCTCCACGGCCATAATGGCTTTCGCGGGATCCACCACCCGGAACATCACGACCGCGTTGACCCGGGCCGGGACGTTGTCGCGGGTGATCACCTCCTGCGGCGGGATGGTCAGGGTCACCACCCGCAGGTCGACCCGTTCCAGGCGATCCACGGCGGGCAGCAGGAACCGGATCCCCGGCCCGTACACCGGACGCAGCCGGCCGGCCCGGAACACCACCCCGCGCTCGTACTCCCGCAGCACGGTGATCCCGAACCACGCAGCGGCCGCCAGCACAACGATTCCGGCGGCGACCGGCAGCAGCCACGTCACCGGCGATCACGCTCCTTGTCCCGGGCCTCGCTGCCCCATCTGGTCGAATACTTGTCGATCGCAGCCGCCACCGAGTCCTCCTGCGCCGAGCGCTCGGGCAGATGGCCCGGCACGTCCACCGGTGTGTTGACCAGATGCCGGAACAGCGGAGCGGCTAGGGCGGCCGTGATCAGCAGAGCGGTGCCCACCACCAACAGATCGCTGACGGTGTGCTTCAGCAGCGCCTCACCCATCAGCATCACGAACGCCAGAGCCGCGATGACACAGGCGATCCCGCGGTGGAACCGGCCCGCTTCGGAGTGCGGCCAGGGGTCGACGTGGCGGCTGATCTCACGGCCGTGCGGCGAGCTGGTGCAGTCGGCCTTCACCGGGCAGGTGTTGCACACCGCCGGGCGCGCGCGGTAACGCATCACCCGGTTGGCCGGATCGAACGACGTCGGCCACAACCACTCGTCCTTCGGGCACTGCCACGCGTCGTGGTCGGCGTGATAGGTGAACCCACCGGTCTGCCAGTCCGCGGCCCGGTTCGACGTCCGTCGGGCCAGCAGGTCGAAACCCCATGCCGCAGCCAGCAGGAGCAGGGCGTACCCCGCTACCAGCCAGGCCGAGACATCGGGTGGGTTCACGCCGGACCGTCCTCGCCGCCGACGGTCAACTCGGTGTAGAGCGGGCTGGCCGGCAGCTCCTCGGTGCTCGAGCCGGACCAGAAGTTGCGCACCGCAATCCACGCGATGTACATGAACGGCAGGATGCCGCCGATGATGAACACCAGGTCTCCGGGCATCCGCAGCCACTCCAGCAACACGTTGTTCGGATTGGTGATGTAACCCAGCGAACGGGCCTCGAAATAGCCCGAATTCACCGAGTGGTACAGCTGCAGCACGCCCAGCGGCAGCAGGGTGGCGAACACCATCCACGCCAGGCCGATGTTCAGGCACCAGAAACTGCACCGGGCCGCCTTCTCCGGCCACTTGTCGGCCGGAATGGCATACCGGAGCGCGAACATCGCCAGTCCGACGGCCAGCATGCCGTACACACCCATCATGGCGGCGTGCCCGTGGTTGGCGGTCAACGCGGTGCCGATCTGGTAGTAGGACACGATCGGCAGGTTGATCAGGAAGCCGAAAACGCCGGCGCCCAGGAAGTTCCAGAACCCGACGGCCACCAGGAACATCACCGCCCAGCGGTGCGGGAACGGCTTGGTGTCGGCGGTCTGCGAACGCGAGCCCAGATGCAGGAACGTCCAGGCCTCCACGGTCAGCAGGGTCAGCGGGATGACCTCGGCGGCGGAGAAGAACGCGCCCAATGCCATGTGCTCCACCGGTGTTCCGGAGAAGTACAGGTGGTGCATGGTGCCGATGATGCCGCCGGCCGAGTACAGGATGATGTCCAAGAAGATGATGCCGATCGCGATCCGCTGTCGCACCACACCGAGCAGCACGAAGATGTAGGCCACCATGACGGTGGTGAACAGCTCGAGGAAGTCCTCCACCCACAGGTGCACCACCCAGAATCGCCAGAAATCGGCCACCGAGAAGTGGGTGTCGCTGCCGGCCAGCAGGCCGACCGCGTAGAACGCCGGAATCGCCAGTCCGGAGAAGAAGAACAGCCACGGCATGCTGGTCTTCGCCTGGGTCTTCAGGGTGGAGCGCAGACCCCGCCAGATGATCGCGATCCAGATGAACAGCCCGGCCACCAACAGGATCTGCCACAGTCGCGGCAGGTCGAGATACTCCCACTGCTGGGAGAACAGGGAGCCCTCGCCGATCACCCCGTACACCGAAAGTCCCTCGGTGATCAGCGATCCGAACACCACCACGGCCACCGCGCCCAGCAGTATGTAGACCAGCACGTGCTGCTTCTTCGGTTCGCGCCGGGTGATGAACGGGGTCAGGAAGATGCCACCGGCCAGGAACGCCGCGGCGGTCCAGAACAGGGCCAGCTGCAGATGCCAGGTGCGGGCCAGGTTGTAGGGCAGCAGCTGGGCCAGGTCGAGGCCGAAGAAGCTGGACAGGTCGGCGCGGTAGTGTTCGCTGAGTGCGCCCAGCAGCGCCTGGGCGAGGAACAGCACCGAGATGACGGCGAAGAACCAGACGGTGGCCCTTTGCGATTTGGTCAGCGTGACCTCGCCGGGCTGGTGGTAGGAGATCAGCGGTGCCTCGCTGGCGTGCCAGCCGATCTTCTGGCTCCACCGCCCGTAGACGGCGAACATGATGCCGGTCCCGCCGAGCAGCGCAACCAGTGAAAGTGCGGACCAGACAACGAGATCGGCGGTCGGGCCGTTGTCCACCCGCGGTTCGGACGGCCAGTTGTTGGTATAGGTGTAGTTGTGTCCGGGCCGCTCGGCGGCCGCGGCCCACGCGCTCCAGGAGAAGAACGCGGTGAGATCGTGGATCTCGCTGGGGTCGGTGATGTAGTTGGCGCGCAGCCCGTTGCTCTTGGCGTCGGGCCCGAAGTACGTCGCGTAGTGCTCGACCAGGTCGGCGAACGCGCGGGCCTGATGGTCGGTGTAGACCAGCGTCTTGGTGGCCGCGTCATAGCGGTTGGTGCGGAATTCGGCCACCACGCTGTCGTGCACCTGGCTGCCGCCGGCGCGCTCCAATTGGGCGGTGACGTTGTCGGCGGCGCGGCGCAGGTAATCGGCGGTGAAGTCGGGACCCAGGTAGGCGCCGTGGCCGTGGATCGAGCCGTACTCCATGAGGCCGCGGGCCTGGAACAGCTCCTGCCCGCGGGTGACCTGGTCGCCGGTGAACACCACGTCACCGGAGGCGGTGGTCACCTTGTCCGGCAACGGCATCGACGCGGTGTAGGTCCGGTAGGCCAGGATGCCCATCACGAAGAATCCGAAGATCATCACCAGGGCGACGCCCTGCACCCACCCCTTGCCGATGGGCGAGTCGGCGTCCCCGGATGCCGGTGTGGTGCGGTCAGATGTGGTGAATGCCATGACGATCAACCTCCCCGATCAGTTGTTCTGCTGCCATCGCTCAGTGCCTCAGCAGGTGCGCGTCGTCGACGTTGGCCGATCGGCGCGTCCGGTAGATCGTCATGATGATCGCCAGGCCGACCACCACCTCGCAGGCCGCCACCACCATGGTGAAGAACGCGACCACCTGTCCGTCGAGTTGGCCGTGCAGCCGGGAGAAGGTGACGAACGCCAGGTTGCAGGCGTTGAGCATGAGTTCGACGCACATGAACATCACGATCGCGCTGCGCCGCAGCAGAACTCCGGTGGCTCCGATGGTGAACAGCAGGGCCGACAGGTACAGGTAATGCTGGGGACTCACCGGGGGTCTCCCTCATCTCCGCGGCGCCGGGGCAGGATCGCGCTGACGGACATGTCGGAATCGGAGCCGTCGGGCAGTCGCGCCGGGATGTCGACGGCGTTGTGGCGAGCGTAGACACCGGAGCTGGGCCTGGTGGATGGGTAGGCGGCCGCGGCGCCGATGCCCCGGAAGCGTTCCTCGGCCAGTTCGCGCTGGGATTTGCGGCGCTCGAACCGTTCCCGGTGCGCCAGCACCATCGCCCCCAGCGCGGCGGTGATCAGCAGGGCGCTGGTCAATTCGAACGCCCACAGATACTTGGTGAAGATGAGTGCCGCCAGGCCCTGTACATTGCCGCCCGCATTGGCGTCGGCCAGACCCGTGAAGCCCGTGCTCGACAGGGTCCCGATGCCGGCGATCAGCAGCACCCCGAACCCCAGACCGGCGACGACGGCCGCAATCCGTTGGCCCCGAATGGTTTCCACCAGCGACTCCGAGGAGTCCACCCCGATCAGCATCAGCACGAACAGGAACAGCATCATGACCGCGCCGGTGTAGACCACCACCTGCACCACGCCGAGGAACAGGGCGTCCTGGGTGACGTAGAGGATGGCCAGGCCGATCATGGTGGCGGCCAGGAACAGCGCGGAGTACACCGCCTTCGGCGCGACGACGACGCCGAGCGCCCCGGCCACCGAGACTGCGGCCAGGACCCAGAACGCCACGGACTCGGCGGTCATTGCGGTTCCCCAGGACTTCCCGTGATTCGGCCCAGATAGTAGTCGTCGTCGGTGCTGCCCTCGGCCATCGCGTGCGGCGGCGCGGTCATCCCCGGCTGCAGAGGGGCAAGCAGTTTGTCCTTGCCGTAGATCAGATCGGAGCGATTGTCGTCGGCCAGCTCGTACTCGTTGGTCATCGTCAGCGCGCGGGTGGGGCAGGCCTCGATGCACAAGCCGCAGCCGATACAGCGCAGGTAGTTGATCTGGTACACCCGTCCGTAGCGTTCGCCGGGCGAAAAACGTTGCGCCTCGGTGTTGTCCGCGCCCTCGACGAAGATCGCGTCGGCCGGGCAGGCCCAGGCGCACAGCTCGCAGCCGATGCACTTCTCCAAACCGTCCGGGTAGCGGTTCAGCTGGTGCCGGCCGTGGTAGCGGGGCTGGGTGGGTTCCTTGTCGTCGGGGTACTGCTCGGTGATCGGTTTCTTGAACATCGTCGAGAACGTCACACCGAATCCGGCCAGACCGTCACGCAGTGTGGACATGCGCCTTCTCCTTGCTCGGTATGGGTGGTACCGGGAATGCGCCCTGATCCGGGGGCGGTGCGGGCCGGACCGCGCGACTGCGGTTGCGACGGCGGATGTTCCAGGTGGCGGCAACGACACCCACCAGCACCAGGAAGCCGATGTTGATGGCCGCTGTGGTCCACGGTCCGGAACCGTGCATCCGCAGCCACTTGGTGATGGCCACCGTCATGATCCAGGCCAGCGACACCGGGATGAGCACCTTCCAGCCCAGCGCCATGAACTGGTCGTAGCGCAGGCGCGGCAGGGTGGCGCGCAACCAGATGTAGAAGAACAGGAAGCTCCACACCTTGGCGACGAACCAGATCAACGGCCACCAACCGGTATTGGCGCCATCCCACAGGCTCAGTGGCCACGGCGCGTGCCAGCCGCCCAGGAACATCGTGGTGGCCAGCGCCGACACCGTGGTCATGTTCACGTACTCGGCGAGCATGAACATCGCGAACTTCAGGCTGGAGTACTCGGTGTGGAATCCGCCGACCAGTTCGCCCTCGGCCTCGGGCAGGTCGAACGGCGCCCGGTTGGTCTCGCCCACCATGGCCGTCACGTACACCACGAACGACGGCAGCAGCAGGAACACGTACCAGGTGTGGGTCTGCGATCCGACGATCATCGACGTCGACATGGTGCCCGAGTACAGGAAGACCGCGGCGAACGACAGGGCCATCGCGATCTCGTAGGAGACCACCTGTGCGCTGGAGCGCAGCCCGCCCAGCAGGGGATAGGTGGACCCGGATGCCCAGCCCGCCAACACGATTCCGTAGACGCCGATCGAGGTGACGGCCAGCACGTACAGGACCGCTACGGGCAGGTCGGTCAGTTGCAGCGGGGTGTGGTGCCCGAAGATCGACACCACCGGACCCATCGGGATCACCGCGAACGCCAGGATCGCCGGGATGACGGAGATGACGGGTGCCAGCAGGTAGATCGGCTTGTCCGCCCCGACCGGCGTCAGACCTTCCTTGAGGGCGAGTTTCACCCCGTCGGCCAGCGATTGCAGCAGCCCGAACGGGCCCACCCGGTTCGGTCCGTACCGCATCTGCATGCGGCCCAGCACCTTTCGTTCCACCAGGATGGCGACCAGGACGGTGAGCAACAGGAAGGCGAACACGGCGACGGCCTTGATCACGATCAGCCACCACGGATCGTGCCCGAATGCCTCCAGGCCGGGATAGTTCACGGGCGGCCTCCCGGTTCGATGTCCACCACGGCGCCCGACGCCACGCCCAGTTCGGTGAGCACCGCGCTGCCCGGCGAGTTCATCGGCAGCCACACCACCCGGTCGGGCATGTCCGTGACCACCAGCGGCAGCGTGATCGCCCCGCGAGCGGTACGCACCGTGACGGCCTCGGCGCCCTCGGCGCCGATCTCCGCGGTGGTGGCGGCCGAGAGGCGGGCCACCGGTGGCCGTGCGGTGCCGGCCAGGTGCGGCTCACCGTCCTGTAACCGGCCGTCGTCCAACAGCATTCGCCAGGTGGACAGCACCGCCTGGCCGGGTCCGGCCACGGCAGGCGCGGGCGCGATCGTCGGGGCGGGCGGCGCGAGGCCGTCCCAGCTGCCCGCATCGTCGTCGGGGCCCAGGTCGATCCCCAACTCGTCGGCCAGGATCTGCAGCACCCGGGCGTCGGAGGTGGCGTTGGTGGCCAGTGCCGCGGCGAACGGCCGCGTCCGGCCCTCCCAGTCCAGGAAGGTGCCGGACTTCTCGACGACCGGCGCCACCGGGAAGACGACGTCAGCGCGTTCGGTGACGGCGCTGGGCCGCAGCTCCAGGCTGACCACGAAAGGTGTTGCGTCCAGGGCGGACAACGCGGCCACGGGGTCGGGCAGATCGGCCGGCTCGACGCCGCCGATCAGCAGGGCGCCGAGCCTGCCGTCGGCCGCGGCGGCCAGGATGCCGGCGGTGTCGAGGCCCTCGCCGGCCGGCAGGGCGTCCACATTCCACGCTCGGGCGGCCTGCGCCCGCGCGGTGTCGTCGGCGACCGGCCGGCCGCCGGCGAACAGGGTGGGCAGGCAGCCGGCTTCCAGTGCGGCGCGTTCCCCGGCCCGACGCGGGATCCAGGCGATCCGGGCGCCGGTCGCGTCGGCGAGCGCTGCGACCGCCGAGAACGCGCCCGGGCTGGTGGCCAGTCGCTCACCGGTCAGGATGATCGACCCCGGGGGGAGCTCGTCGCGCAGCCCGGCCAGCGCCGCGGCCTCGCCGCCGGGCGCGGTCGGCACCAGGTGTGCCGTCAGTTTGGTCAGGCCGCGGGTGGCGAACGGTGCGACCGCGACGACGCGCAGCCCGCGTTTGCGGACCGCCTTGCGCAGCCGCAGGAACACGATCGGCGATTCCTCTTCGGGTTCGAGCCCGACCAACACCACCATGGGCGCGGATTCCAGATCCGCGTACCGCACGGTCATGGGCTGGCCGGCCACGCGGGCCGCCAGGAAGCGGGCCTCCTCGTCGCTGTGTGGCCGGGCCCGGAAGTCGATATCGTTGGTGTTCAACACGAGTCGTGCGAACCGGCTGTAGGAGCGGGCGTCCTGCACGGTGCCCCGCCCGCCGACCAGGACGCCGGCGCGACCGGCGGCCCCCAGCAGGCCGCTGAGCGCGACGCTGATCGCCTCCGACCACGCCGCCGGCCGCAGCACCCCGTCCTCGCGCAGCAGTGGCGTGGTGATCCGGTCGCCCTGGGTGGCGTAGGTGAAGGCCCAGCGACCCTTGTCGCAGTTCCACTCCTCGTTGACCTCGGGATCGTCACCGGCCAAGCGGCGCAACACTTTCCCGCGCCGGTGGTCGGTGCGCTGCGCGCACCCCGACGCGCAGTGCTCGCAGACACTGGGTGAGGACACCAGGTCGAAGGGCCGGGCCCGGAACCGGTAGGCGGCCCCCGTCAGCGCGCCCACCGGGCAGATCTGGACGGTGTTGCCGGAGAAGTAGGAGTCGAACGCCTCGCCGGGAGCGATGCCGACCTGTTGCAGCGCACCGCGTTCCAGCAATTCGATGAACGGGTCGCCGGCCACCTGGTTGGAGAACCGGGTGCAGCGCGCGCACAGCACACACCGCTCGCGGTCCAGCAGCACCTGCGACGACAGGTTGATCGGTTTCGGGAAGGTGCGCTTGACGTCCTCGAAGCGGGTCTCGACCCGGCCGTTGGACATGGCCTGGTTCTGCAACGGGCATTCGCCGCCCTTGTCGCAGACCGGGCAGTCCAGCGGATGGTTGATCAGCAGCAGTTCCATCACGCCGTGCTGGGCCTTGTCGGCCGCCGCGCTGGTGTGCTGGGTGCGGACCACCATGTCAGGGGTGACGGTGGTGGTGCACGACGCCAGCGGCTTGCGCTGGCCCTCGACCTCCACCAGGCACTGCCGGCACGCGCCGACGGGGTCCAGCAGCGGGTGGTCGCAGAACCGGGGGATCTGCACGCCGATCAACTCGGCCGCGCGAATCACCAAGGTGCCCTTGGGAACCGACACCTGTTGGTCGTCGATGGTGAGGGTGACCATGTCGACCGGTGGCGCGTCCCGGCCCTGCTCCGCGAGCGTCATCGCACCCCCGCCTTTCCCCGCGAGCAGACGCAAAGGGCCCCATTTGCGGCCGCGGAACGGGCCCTTTGCGTCTGCTCGCCGGGAAATGTCATGCGCGGACCCCTTCCGGTGCCGCCAGCATCGAGGCGTACGGGTCGAACGGGCAACCGGCGCCGACATGCTGCTCGTACTCGTCGCGGAACCACTTCAGCGAACTGATGATCGGGCTGGCCGCGCCGTCGCCCAACGCGCAGAACGACTTCCCGAAGATCGCATCGGCGATGTCGAGCAGCTTGTCGAGATCGGCCGCCGTGCCGCGACCCGTCTCGAGCCGCTCGTAGATCTGGGCCAACCAATAGGTGCCCTCCCGGCACGGGGTGCACTTGCCGCAGGACTCGTGCGCGTAGAACTGGGTCCAGCGGCGCACCGCGCGCACCACGCACGTCGTCTCGTCGAAGATCTGCAGCGCCTTGGTGCCCAGCATCGACCCGACGCCGGCCATGCCCTCGTAATCCAGTGGCACATCGAGATGTTCGGCCGTCAGCATCGGCGTCGACGAGCCGCCCGGCGTCCAGAACTTCAGTTCGTGGCCGGCCCGGACCCCGCCGGCGTGGTCCAACAGCTCGCGCAGCGTGATGCCGAGTGGCGCCTCGTACTGGCCGGGCCGGGTGACGTGTCCCGACAGCGAGTACAGCGTGAAGCCCGGCGACTTCTCCGTGCCCATCGAGGTGAACCAGTCGACCCCGCCGAGCACCACCGGCGGCACCGACGCGATGGACTCGACGTTGTTGACCACGGTGGGGCACGCGTACAGCCCGGCGACGGCGGGGAACGGGGGACGCAGCCGCGGCTGCCCGCGCCGGCCCTCGAGGGAGTCCAGCAGCGCGGTCTCCTCACCGCAGATGTAGGCGCCCGCCCCGGCGTGCACGATCAGGTCGAGGTCGAATCCCGACCCGCCGATATCGGTGCCGAGATATCCGGCGGCATACGCCTCGGCGACGGCGGCCTGCAACCGGCGCAATACCGGCACGACCTCGCCGCGCACGTACACGAACGCGTGGCGCGCCCGGATGGCGTAGGACGCGATGATGATGCCCTCGACCAGGAAGTGCGGCGTGGTGAGCAGCAGCGGAATGTCCTTGCACGTACCGGGTTCCGACTCATCGGCATTGACCACCAGGTAGTGCGGTTTCGCATCCCCTTGGGGGATGAACGACCACTTGGTGCCCGTCGGGAACCCCGCGCCACCGCGGCCGCGCAGCCCGGACTCCTTCACCAGCGCGATGACGTCGTCGGGGCTCATCGCCAGCGCCTTGGTCAGGGCCCGGTAGCCGTCGTGGCGTCGGTAGGTGTCCAGCGTCCACGGTTCGGGTTCGTCCCAGTACCGGCTGAACACCGGCGTCAGTCCCGTCATTCGCGGACCTCTGGTGCGCTCATGCCCAACGCGCGGGCCACCCGCAGCCCGGCCAGGGTGGCCGCCCCGGGAGCGCCGTCGTCGCCGTCCGACGTGCCGACGCCGGCCAGGGTGCGGGCCGTCTGGGTGAAGCCCGGCACCACGCCGCCGCGGCTTGCGTTCACAGCCTCGCCGGAGCGCAGCCGGTCCACCAGATCGCAGCTGCCCGAGGGGGTTTGGTTGTCGAAGAACTCCCAGTTCACCATCACCACGGGCGCGTAGTCGCACGCCGCGTTGCATTCGATGTGCTCGAGGGTGATCTGGTCGTCGGCGGTGGTCTCACCGGGGTGGATGCCGAGATGATTCTCCAGCGCCTCGAGGATGGCGTCGCCGCCCATGATCGCGCAGAGCGTGTTGGTGCACACCCCGACGAGATAGCGGCCGGTCGGGGTGCGGCGGTACATCGAGTAGAAGGTGGCGACGGCGGTGACCTCGGCGTCGGTGAGGCCGAGTTGCCTTGCGCAGAAAGAGATTCCGGCCGCTGTCAGGTAGCCGTCCTGGGCCTGGACCAGGTGCAGCAGTGGCAGCAGCGCCGACCGCGAACTGGGATAGCGCGCGATGATCACCGCCGCGTCGACGGCCAGGGCCGCTTCTACGTCGGGCTCGTAGGTCAGCGGGCCACCGACCGGCGGTCCCGGCTCGTCGGGCCGCGGCCCCAGGGTCAGGTCGATGCTCGTCATCTGTCGACACCTCCCATGACCGGATCGATCGACGCGACCGCCGAGATGACATCGGCCACCATCCCGCCCTCGCACATGGCCGCCACCGCTTGCAGATTGGTGAACGACGGGTCGCGGTAGTGCACCCGGTAGGGCCGGGTCCCACCGTCGGAGACCATGTGCACGCCCAGTTCGCCGCGTGGTGATTCGACCGCCACATAACACTGGCCGGCCGGTACCCGGATGCCCTCGGTGACGATCTTGAAGTGGTGGATCAGGCCCTCCATCGACGTGCCCATGATCTTGGCGATGTGCGCGGGGCTGTTGCCCAGACCGTCGGGACCCAGTTGGAGATCCGCCGGCCAGGCCAGCTTCTTGTCCTCGATCATCACCGGGCCCGGTTCCAGCCGTTCCAGGCACTGTCGCACGATGCGCAGCGACTGGTTCATCTCCTCGACCCGGATGACGTACCGGTCGTAGCAGTCGCTGTTCTCGCCGGTGATCACGTTGAAGTCGTAATCCTGGTAACCGCAATAGGGTTGGGTCTTGCGCAGATCGTGTGGCAGTCCGGTGGAGCGCAATACCGGTCCGGTGATCCCGAGCGCCATGCAGCCGGTGAGGTCCAGGTACCCGATGCCGCGGGTGCGGGCTTTCCAGATCGCGTTCTCGCGCAACAGGTCTTCCAGTTCGGCCAGCCGGCCGGGCAGCAGCCCGAGCAGCCGGCGGACCTTGGCCTCGCCGTCGTCGGGCAGATCGGCCGCCAGGCCGCCCGGCCGGATGTACGCGTGGTTCATCCGCAGACCGGTGATGGCCTCGAACACGGTGAGGATCTCTTCACGCTCACGGAACCCGAAGAACATCGCGCTCATCGCGCCCAGCTCCATGCCGCCGGTGGCCAGGGCGACCAGATGGCTCGAGATCCGGTTGAGCTCCATCAGCATCACGCGAATGACGCTGGCGCGCTCCGGGATCTGGTCGGTGATGCCCAGCAGCTGCTCCACACCGAGGCAGTACGCGGTCTCGTTGAAGAACGGCGACAGGTAGTCCATCCGGGTGACGAACGTGACGCCCTGGGTCCAGTTGCGGTACTCCAGATTCTTCTCGATGCCGGTGTGCAGATAGCCGATCCCGCACCGGGCCTCGGTGACGGTCTCACCCTCGATCTCGAGGATCAGCCGCAACACCCCGTGGGTGGACGGGTGCTGCGGACCCATGTTGACCACGATCCGCTCACTGCCGGATGCCTGTGCCGCCTCGGATGCCAGCGAGACGATTTCGTCCCAGTCCTGGCCGCCGAGGGTAATCGCTTCCTGGGTCATCAGCTGTAGGACCTCCGCTGGTCCGGCGGTGGGATCTGCGCGCCGTGGTACTCGACCGGCACACCGCCGAGCGGATAGTCCTTGCGCTGCGGGTGGCCCACCCAGTCGTCGGGCATCTCGATGCGGGTGAGCGCGGGGTGGCCGTCGAAGACGATGCCGAAGAAGTCGTAGGTCTCCCGCTCGTGCCAGTCGGTGGTCGGGTACACCGAGAACAGCGATGGCACATGGGGATCGGAGTCCGGGCAGGCGACCTCGAGGTGGATCCGCCGGTTGTGCGTGATCGACATCAACGGGTAGAAGGCGTGCAGTTCGGCGCCGGCGTCGGCGGGGTAGTGCACCCCGGACACACCCGAGCACAACTCGAACCGCAGCGCGGAGTCGTCGCGCAATGCGCGGGCAACCGCCGGCAGGTGCGCACGGTCGATCTCCAGGGTCAGCTGGTCGCGGTGCACGGTCACCCGCAACACGGCGTCCTCGAACTCGCCGCCGAGCACGGCCGCGAGTCGGTCCACCACGTCGTCGAAGTAGCCGCCGTAGGGCCGCGGGCTGCTCTCGGGCACGGGCACCGTGCGGACCAGCCGGCCGTACCCGGAGGTGTCGCCGGACCCGGCGACACCGAACATGCCCCGCGGCGTCGTCATCGCAACAGCCCCTCGAGCTCGATCGTCGGCGTCGCCGCCAGCGCGGCCTTCTCGGTGGCGGCAATCACCTCGTCGCGGTGCACGCCCAGCGGCATCTCGGCGATCTTGGCGTGCAGCGTCAGGATGGCGTTGAGCAGCATTTCGGGGCGCGGGGGACACCCGGGCAGGTAGATGTCGACGGGCACGATGTGGTCGACGCCCTGCACGATCGCGTAGTTGTTGAACATGCCGCCCGAGGACGCGCAGACGCCCATGGCGAGCACCCACTTCGGTTCGACCATCTGGTCGTAGACCTGCCGCAGCACCGGGGCCATCTTCTGGCTGACCCGGCCGGCGACGATCATCAGGTCGGCCTGTCGCGGCGTGGCCGAGAACCGTTCCATGCCGAACCGGGCGATGTCGAAGCGCGGTCCCGCGGTGGCCATCATCTCGATGGCGCAGCAGGCCAGCCCGAACGTGGCCGGCCACAGCGACCCCTTACGGACGAACCCCGCGACCTTCTCGACCGTGGTCAGCAGGATTCCGCCCGGCAGTTGCTCTTCTAGTCCCAATCGAGTCCACCCCTGCGCCAGACGTATGCGTAGGCCACGAACACCGTGGCCATGAACAGGGCCATCTCGACGAGCGCGAACGTGCCGAGATGGCCGAAGGTGACCGCCCACGGATAGAGGAAGACGATCTCGATGTCGAAAACGATGAACAACATGGCGGTCAGATAGAACTTGATGGGGAATCGGGCGGCACCGGGCGGTTGCGGTGCGGGTTCGATGCCGCACTCATAGGCCTCGAGTTTGGCGCGGTTGTACCGGCGCGGACCGATCACGAGCGCAATGCCGACCGATCCGAACGCGAACGCCGCTGCGATCACGCCGAGGATCAGGATGGGCAGGTAGAGATCCATGCTCCCTCGCTTGGGCTGTCGATGTGAGCTACACCACAGCCTAGCGATCTTGTCCGTTAGCTTGTCGTATTTTCGTTAGGATCGGTATCAGTGTCACCCGCCGCGTTCTGATGCGCGAAGAGTCAAGGGCCACAGCGTGATTCGCTGCGCTGACCAATCGGTTTACTGCTGCCCCAGCAGCACGTCCACCACCGCGTCCGCGAGCCGGATCGGGTCGAGTGGGTGTGGGACGGCGGCCTCGGCGCGCGACCAGTTGGCGAGCCACGCATCGTCCGGGCGACCGGTCAGCACCACGATGGGCGGACAGTCGTTGACCTCGTCCTTGAGCTGTTTGGCGATGCCCATTCCGCCGGCCGGGGTGGCCTCGCCATCCAGGATCGCCAAATCGATGCCACCCGCGTCGACCGTCTTGATGACCACCGGCGCGGTGGCGACCTCGGTGTAGGTCAGGTCCGGCAGCTTCGGGTGTACGCGTTTGCCGAGCGCCAGCATTACCTGTGCGCGGGTGCGCGCGTTGTCGGAATACACCAGGACATGCAGGGGCACGCGCTCAGGCTACGGCGCTAGGACGTTGGCGTGTCTCGGTTCGGGGTTTTCGCCGTTGGCGGGCAAGGTGATTGCGTCAATCGATCGACGATCTGCGCAAGTCCCGCGAAGCCGGGTGCCGCTGCGATGGCGGTGGCGATCCGCTGGCTCGCGGCCCGGTAGTGCGGCCGGGAGAGGACGTCGTGGATGACTCGCCGCATCGTCCGCGACGACGGCTGTTCGCTGCGGATCCGCCGGCCGACCCTGGACCACGCGACCCGGGCACCGACTTCGGGCTTGTCCTCCTTACCGCCGGTAGCGACGATCGGGACGCCGTGGCGCAATGCGTACTGCACGCCGCCGTACCCGCCGTTGGTGACATACACCGCCGTCCGCGGGAGCAGTTCGTCGTACGGGAGGTAGGTGGCGGCGCGGGCGTTGGCGGGTAGCGGTGGCAGGGTGTCCACGGGCCGGCCGCCGGTGGAGACCACGATGAGCACGTCGTCCTCGGCCAGAGCCTCGAGGGTGGGCGCGATGGCCTGGCTGTAATCGGTGTTCGCGACGGTGCCCTGGGTGACGTGGACGATCGGCCGGCCGCTGTCCAGATCCGCCCACCATTCCGGGAGCGTGCCGGCCGATCCGGACGACGCCAACGGCCCGACGAAGTGCCGGTTCGGCGGCGCGTCGGAGATCGGGTACTCGAACTCGGGCACCGTGAACTGGATCAGCGCGTCGGCCCGGCGTCCCCAGTCCATCATCCCGCCCGGCAGATCCGTACCGTGCAGCGCTCGGTGCTGATCATCGATCGACCGGTAGGCGTGCCGTAGGACGCGACCATTCACCCGGTTGAGCACGGCATTTCGCGGCCGATTGAACACCCGCGCGGGTGGCAGCCCCAGGCCGAAGGGGGCGGCGTCGCGGCTCTCGATGGGCAGTGGCAGTACGGCGCACATCGCGACACCCGGCCGTTCGGAGCGGGGATGGGCGAGCAGGAAGGCAGCGCCGAGGAAGACGGGTTCGGCCAATACGACGTCGGCGGACTTGGTGGTGAGCGCGGCCGTCAGCGCGTCTTACTGGGCCGTGGCGGGCCGGGCAAAGACGTGCTCGACGTCGAACGCGACCGCGTTGATGCCCTTGAGCCGGGCGCGCTCCGGAAAAGCCTGCAAGAAGTTCCGGTCGTCGAAGTCGGCCTCGGAGGGAAGTGGGACGAACGCGGCACCGGTTGCTCGAACGCGGTCGGCGAATCGGGAGCCGGTCAGGAAACGGACGTCGTCGCCGCGGTCGACGAATCTCTCCGCAACGGTCAGGAGCGGTGTGACGTGGCCGTGGGCCGGCACGCTGGCGATGAGTATCGATGACATCTGGCGCCCCCTCGGATCATTTGACCCTGTTCCCGTAGTATTCATTACTATGGCACGGGAATCAATAGCGTTGAGGCGGCCCTATCGGTCTAACCTTCGTGCCCGGCAGGCAGAACAGACCCGGACGCGAATCATCGCGGCCGCCGCCGAACTCTTCGCCGCGGACGGGTACGCGCGCACCACTCTCGCGAAGATCGCCGCCGCGGCGGGAGTGTCGACGGAAACCGTGCAGGGTCAGGGGGCAAAGGCCGCGCTCATGATCGCCGCTGTCGAGTACGTGTCGGTGGGGGTGGCGGGCGAGGAGAGTGTGCTCAATCTCGACCTCGGCCGCCAATTGCTCGCCGCTCCCACCGTTGGCACGGCGCTCGACATCGTGGTCGACGAGCAGACCGCGGCGCACGAACGATCGGCGCGCCTGGCCCAGGCGCTGATCGGGGCCGCCGCCGTCGACTCCGAGCTCGATCGATACCTCGCCGATCTGACCGTG
Source organism: Mycobacterium sp. (assembly GCF_046330795.1). GTDB lineage: Bacteria > Actinomycetota > Actinomycetes > Mycobacteriales > Mycobacteriaceae > Mycobacterium. The sequence continues at coordinate 77,736 of NZ_JAXLSA010000007.1, forward strand.
AGCGTCACCGGGCAGTCCCGCCGCATCCTGGAGGTCTACCGCGGACGCGGCTGGCTCAGGACCGATCTACCGTTCGACGAACTCGTCGAGACCACCGCTGCGCTCAGCAGTGTGGACGTCTACCTGCGGATCACTCATCGCGACGGATGGTCGGTCGAGCGGTACCGCGGTTGGCTGCGCCGGATGCTTGCCGAGACAGTTTATGTTGCGGCGCAGGATGATTAGAACAGTGGCTCGATCTCCCGGGGATCGAAGTACTCGTCGATCCGGCTGATCAAGCCATTGGCCGCGACCTGGATCACGATGCACACCCGCATCGCGATCACGGCCCCGTCGGTTCCGGTGGCGTGCAGGATGTGCTGCTGGACGAAGCCGCCCTCGAAGTCGCGGCGGTCGAGCACCTCATAGCGGCGCTGCGTGGTGCGGTCCAGGAACCAGCGGATCACCCGAAGGGCCCGGTCGTGATCGTTGTCGGTCCGGTCGCCGGAATGCCACACGGCGATGTCGTTGTTCCAGAGCTCCTCGACCCTGCCGGCATCGCCCTGCTCCATGGCGGCGAACAATTCGTCTGCGACTTCCATGCTCACTCCTCCGATTCGTAGCCGGGGTGCGCGGCCGCCAACCGATGACCCACCAACACCCGCAGACCCACGACGAGATCGTCGGCGCGGTCGTCGAATTCACCGCGACGGATCGCGCCGGCCAACTCCTCCTCATTGCGAGCTCCGAGCTCATTCAGTGCGGCGGCGACGTCGGCTGCGCCGGTGGACTCGAGTTCGCGCTGCACCATCCGCAGCGCGTTGGCGGCGACGCGGGCGTGGAAGTTGACCTGTCCCTCGGTGTTGGCGCGGACGTCGCCGTCGAGGAAGTCGGCGACGGCGGCGACCAGTTCGGCCGCGGTGGGGCGCCCATGCAGGCCCCAGAGGTCTTCGTCGTGAATTCGGTGCAATTCCCGTCGCTCAGCGACGGTTTCTGCACCGAAATCGCTCAACAGGTTCAGCAGATCCCATTCCGTCTCGCACACCCGCCGGCCGATGGTGGCCAGTTCCACCGACGGGGTCTGGCCGGACAGATGCCGTTCGGCCTGGTAGCGGCAGATGACGCCCCAGCGCAGGGTGGCCAGCGCGAGCCACCAGCGGAACTCGCCGGGGTCGACGTGTGCGCCACCGGCGCGCTCATAGGCCTTCAGGAAGTCCGGAATACCGCCCAGCCCGCCGGCATCCAGTGCCTTGGGCGCGCCGAACCGCCAGGCCCGGATGCAGAACCACGCCAGGTCCTCCCGCGGGTCGCCGGCGTGCACCAGTTCCCAATCCAGCACGGCGGCCAGGCGCGAACCGTCGACGATGAGATTGCCCATCCGGAAGTCGCCGTGCACCAGGGTCGGCGGCAGCGACGGCGGCCGGTTGCGGTCGAGCCAGCGGAACGCCCACTCGAACGTCGCGGTGGTGTCGCCCATGACGTCCAGTTCGGCGCGCCACTGCGCCAGCGAATCCTCTGGTGTCAGGCCGGCACCGGCCGGGTCGGCCCGGTGCACGGCGGCCAGCGCGGCGGCGCACTGGGTCAGCAGAGCCGCCCGACCGTCGCCGTCCAGGCCCCGGTTGATCTTCCGGACAATCGTCTCACCCGCGATCTCGGAGCAGATGAGATACGGATTACCCAGGGGTTCAACCGAATTCGACGCCATCAGGATCTCGGGCACCGGGGCGCCCCGGTCGGCGGCCAGCCGTTGCACCGCCGCTTCGAGTTCCATGCCGGCATGCACCTCGTCGGGAGGCCCGGTGCGCAGGATCAACCGGCGACCGTCCGCGCCGAACGCGTAGGTGGTGCGACTGGCGCCGCCGGTGAGCCGGCGCAGATCGGTGACCTCGGACCCGATCAGGTCGGAAAGTTGTTTCTCCAGACTCATTTCCGGCCGAACTTCAGCATTCGCTGGGCCACCCGGCGGATCTGGATCTCCTCGGCACCCTCGGTGATCCGGTAGCGCCGGTGGTGCCGGTAGATGTGCTCGAACGGTTCGTGCCGGCTGTAGCCGATGCCGCCGTGGATCTGCATCGCCCGGTCGGCGGCCTCGCACACCAATCGGTTGGCCCGGTAGTTGGCCATCGACACCTTGTCGGACACCTCCATGTGGTGATCGCGGTCCAGGTGCCAGGCCGCGTAGTACACCAGTAATCGCACCATCTGGGCCTCGGTCTGCAGTTCGGCCAGTGGCCACTGCACGGCCTGGTTCACCGAGAGCGGTTTGCCGAAAACGACTCGCTGCCCGGCGTATTCGGCCGCCCGGTCGATACAGTACTGGGCAGCGCCCAGGCTGGACGCCGCTTGGCGGATCCGGTTCTCGTGCAGGAACGTCTGCCCGACTTCCAGGCCGTGGTCGACCTCGCCGAGCACCGCATCGGCGGGTACCCGGACATCGGTCAGCGTGACCTCGCCGTGGTCGGACGGCATGTTGAACGTCCACCAGTAGAAGGGCACCTCGAAACCCGGTGTGTCGGTGGGCACCAGGAATGCGGTGATACCCACCGCTGAGCCGTCCTGACCGGAGGTGCGGGCGAACACCAGGTCGTGGGTGGCGCGGTGCACCCCGGTGTTCCAGCGTTTGGCGCCGTTGATCACCCAGCTGTCGCCGTCGCGGACCGCGGTGGTCTCCATCCAGGTGGCGTCGCTGCCGTGGTCGGGTTCGGTCAGCCCGAATGCCATCGAGCGTGTCCCGGTGAGCATCGCCTCGATCCACTCGGCCTTCTGTGCGTCAGTGCCGAACCGGCTCATCATGATGACCTGTGGGAAGTTGCCGACGATCGAGGACTCGTCCTGCAGGTCGTTGTGCAGGCCGAGGCCCTTGTGCGCCAAGTGTTCCCGGATGACGGCCATGTCGAGGTTGGTGCCGCCGCGGCCACCGAACTCCTTCGGCAGCCCGTAGCGCAGCCAGCCCGCCGCATCGGCTCGGCGGCGCATCTCGTCGAGCAGATCCTCCCACTCGCGCCGTGGGATGCCGCCATTGTCCAGATCGGTCCGGGCGAACTCCCGACGCCGGTCGAAGTACTGCATGTGCTCGCGTTCGAGCGGTTTGATCTCGGCCTCGATGAACGCGTCCATCTCGGCCAGCAGACCCGGAAGGTGTTCGGGCAGTGCAAAATCCATGTGCGTCCTAGCTTCCGTAGACGGTTTTCTTCCAAATGGTCGCCAGGGTGCGCACGGCGTCGGCATCCGTGCTCGACACGCCGAGCGCGGCGGCGTCGGGCCGCAGGTACACCGTGGTGAAGTTCTCGAACAGCAGCGAGATGGCCAGGGCGATATGGTCCGGATCCAGGTCAGCGGCATAGCCCTGCTCCTGGGCGCGCAGCACCGAGGCGCGCACGATGTCCATTCCGAATCGGCGGAACTCGTTCTGCACGTCGGCGAATCGCGGTTGCGTCGCCCCGAGCTGCGCGACGGCCACCATGATCCCGAGGTTCTGCTTGAAGATGTTCCAGTAGCCCGTCGCCGCGGCGGTGAAGAAGCCGGTGTCGTCGGGCGACTGGGGCAGTCGGACCGGCAGCCCGGCGAGCACGTCGTGCAGGAACGACTCGGCCAGCACCGCGAGTAGATCTTCCTTGTCATCGAAGTAGCGGTAGAACGACGCCGGCGACTTGCCTGCCGCCGACGTGATGTCACCCAGGGTAGTGCCGTGAAAGCCGCGCTCGGCGAACAGCTTCCGGGCGGCCTGTTCGATGGCCGCCCGGGTCTGCAGACCCTTGCTGGACAGTCCGCGGGTCATCAGAGCTTCCGGTCGCCCGCCCGCAGCAGCGCGCTGGGCAGCTCATGGCCGACGAGCCGCTGGGCCACCCCGGCCGCATCGATCGCGGCCGTCAGGTCGACGTCCACGTCGATGCCGCTGTCGCGCAGGAGATACACCAGATCCTCGGTCGCGATGTTGCCACTGGCGCCCGGGGCGAACGGGCATCCGCCGAGTCCGCCGACCGATGAGTCCAACCGGGTCACTCCGGCCTGCACCGCGGCGTAGGCGCTGGCCAGGCCCGCACCGCGGGTGTTGTGGAAGTGCGCTCCCAGCGGTACGCCGCCGACGATCGGCTGTACCTGCGCGACCAGGGACGTGACGCGACCCGGTGTGGCGGTGCCGATGGTGTCGGCGATCGCGATGCGGTCCACGCCCAGGTCGGTGGCTGCGGCGGCGACGTCGAGCACGCGGGGGGCCGGGGTCGGCCCGTCGAAGGGGCAGTCCCACGCGGTGGCGATGATGACCTCGACGGTGGCGCCGGCGTCGTGCGCGATCCGGGTGACGTCGGCGATGGCGGCGGTAGCCTCCGCGGTGCCGCGGCCGACGTTGGCGCGGCTGTGCGCATCGGCGGCCGACACCACGTACTCGATGGAGTTCAGACCCGCGGAGATCGCGCGCAGGGCGCCATTGGGGCTGGCCACCAGGGCCGAGAACTCCACGCCGTCAAAACGTTTCAGCTCGACGGCCAGATCTTCGGCGTCGGCCAACGCCGGTACCTTCGACGGTGAGACGAATGCGGTGGCCTCCACCTCGCGCACCCCGGTGGCGACGACGGCCTCGAGCAGCTCGATCTTGGCGGCCAGCGAAATGGGCTCCTCGATCTGCAGCCCGTCGCGCAGGCACACCTCGCGGATGGTGACATGGGTCATCTACAGCACCCCCTTGGCTTCGAGGTTCGAGATCTCCGCCGCGGTATGACCGAGCAGCCCGCTGTATACCTCCGCGTTGTGCTGGCCGGGTCGGGCGGATCCCGCGCAGCGGATGGTGCCGGGCGACTCCGAGAGCACCGGAACGACGCCGGGGCCCTTGATGTTTCGCTGCACCCGCTCGTCCCAGTGGTCGGCGATCATGCCGCGCGACAGCAGCTGCGGATCGGTGACCACCTCGGCGACGGTGTTGATCGGGCCGGAAATGACTCCGGCGGCCGACAACGTGTCGATGATCTCCGACGGTACGCGGGCGGCTGCCCAGTCGCCGATGATCTTGTCCAGCTCGTCCTGATTGCGGCCGCGCGCAACGTGATTGACGAACCGCTCGTCGGCCGCGAGTTCCGGCTGGCCCATCGCGGCGCACAACCGGCGGAACACCGTGTCCTGGTTGGCGGCGATCACCACCCAGCTGCCGTCGCGTGACTGGTAGATGTTCGACGGGGCGATGCCCTCCAGCCGGGTGCCCGACGGGCCGCGCACCACGCCGCCGACGTCGTAGTCGGGGATGGTGGATTCCTGGATGGCCAGACACGATTCGGTGAGGGCGGCGTCGACCACCTGGCCCTCGCCGGTGACGGTGCGGCGGTAGAGGGCGGCCAGTGCGCCCTGGGCGGCGAACATGCCGGCCAGACTGTCGCCCAGGGACAGTGCCAGCCGCGGCGGCGGTCCACCGGGGAAGCCGTTCATGTGCCGCAGTCCGCTGGCAGCCTCGGCCACCGAGGCGTAGCCGGCCTTTCCGGCCTCCGGTCCGGTCTGTCCGTAGCCGGACACCCGGACCAGGATGATGCCCCGATTGCGTTCCCGCAGAACGTCGTAACCCAGGTTCCACTTCTCCAGCGTGCCGGGCCGGAAGTTCTCCACGATGATGTCGGAGTGCTCGACCAGCTCCAGGAACAGTTCACGTCCCCGGGGTTCGCGCAGGTTCAGCGTGACGGCCTTCTTGTTGCGGGCGTGCACCGTCCAGAAGAAATGCTCACCGTCGAGTTCGGCCTGCCCCCAGGTGCGCAGCGGGTCGGGCTGACCGGGCGGTTCGATCTTGATGACGTCGGCGCCCATGTCGCCGAGTAGCCGGCCGGCGAACGGGCCGGAGATCAGCGTGCCGACCTCGATCACCCGGATCCCGTCCAAGGGCCCGCTGGTCACTTTTCCCCCGCGAGCAGACGCAAAGGCCCCTGAAATGGCGCCGAAAAGGGGGCCTTCGCGTCTGCTCGCGCATAGAGCGTCACAGGCTGAACCCGTGCCGGTGCAGCCAGTCGGTGCAGATCCCGACCGCCTCGCGCAGCGTGCCACGCTGGTCCGGGCCGGAGTAGTAGTGGTTGGCGCCGTGGATCTCGTGCATCTCCTTGTCCGGATGCCCGATGGCCTCGAACAGCCGGCGGGTGTGGCTCGGGGTGCAGGCGTCGTCGGCCAGATTGCCGATCACCAATGCCGGCACCGCGATGTCCGGTCCGGCCTTGACGGCGTCGCCGTTGGCGTCGTCGTAGCTCCACTGCGAGAGCCAGCTGCGCAGCGTGCAGAACCGGGCCAGCCCGACCGGACTCATGTTGACCACCTGCGGGTCGCCCAGGTAGCAGGTGCCGGGCCGGCGCTCGTTGGGGTCGACGGTCGGATCCAGCCAACGGGGGTCGGCCATGGTGCCGTGCACGACGAACGCGAACTCGTCATCCGGGCGCCCGCTGGCCTTCAGTTGCGCCAGTTTCTCCTTGACCCACTTGGTGATTCGCCGGTTCCGGGCGATCTGCGCCGCCTGGTAGCGCTCCAGGAACTCCGGCGTGTAGGGCGGCTGGTTCGGATTGTCCGGGTTGTAGAGGTCCAGCTCCGGATCACGCTTCGACGGGTCGTTCTCGTCGAGGATCGAGGCGTCCATCCATTCGGTCATGGTGCCGTGCCGGCTGATGTGGGCGGCCAGCAGCATGATGCCGTCGGCGGGAATCAGGTCGAGGGTGGTCAGATCGGGCCCGTCGCCGGACGGACTGGCCGTCACGGTGGGCTTCTGCGCCTGCTGCTGGTAGAACACCGACAGCGAGCCGCCGCCGCTCCAGCCGGCCAGCACCACCTTGTCGTAGCCCAGCCGGTTCTTGGCGTCCTTGATGCATTCGCCCAGGTCCTCGACCACCTTCTCCATCAGCAGCGCCGAATCGGTGCCGCGGAAGCGGCTGTTGCAGTAGATGACGTGGTGACCAGCGCGGGCCAGTGCGTTGATCATCGGCAGGTAGGCGCCACCGCCGATCGGGTGCATGAACACCAGCACGGTGTCGCTGGGCCGGTGCTTCGGCCGCAGGAGGTAGCTCTCCAGCACCACCAGTTCGGCCACACCGCCGTAGACGTCGCGGACCGCTGAGTTGTTCTGATAGGCAACCAGATAGGGGATGCGGTCGTACTCGTGTTTCACGTCAGTGCTGGCCGAGGTCATTGGCGAGAATCTCCTCCGAGGGGATGAGGCGGCGGCGGGTGTCGATGGCGATCACCGACCAGTCCACCCGGTCGTAATCGTCGAATTTGCGCCGTGCGCGTTCCCGGGCCTTCTCCGGCGCACCGTGGTGAACTCCTTGCGGCGCATGGGAAATCAGGCCGGGGGGCATCGGGATGCCGTACAGCGAGCCGCCGTGGAAGAACGCGATCTCGTCGTAGTCGACATTGCGGTGGTACCACGGGGTCCGTTCGGTGCCGGGAACCGATTCGGCCGGCTTGGGCAGGAAGTTCATGATGTACACCCCGGTGGCCTGCATGAACAGGTGCACCGTCGGGGGCAGGTGCACGCTCTCGGAGGTGACGACGGTGTAGTCCTCGATATTGAAGGTGAACGGGAAGTTGTCCCCGCGCCAGCCCTCCACATCCAGTGGATTGTGTTGGTAGAACAAAGATGTGGAGCCCACCCCGTCGATTTCTGAGTGGATCAGCCGAACTTCATATTCGGACCTGCCATCGTCGTCGATGGGCTCCGGCTCGGGGATGGTGACCTGCGCCGGGTCGAACGGGAAGTGCCGGCCCAGCGTCCCGGCCGGGGGCACCCGGAACTCTTCGGTGGCCTGGATCATCAACAGGGTGGATGCTTCGTTCTGACCGGCGGACGGGATCTGCCGCCACGTGCAGGCCTTCGGGATGTACACCCAGTCGCCGGTGCGGTAGTCCAGCGGCCCGAACTCCGTCTCCAACCGGCCCGCCCCCTGATGCACGAAGAACAGCAGATCGCCGTCGACGTAGCGCACGAAGAACGGCATCTCCTCGCTGCGCCGCGACAGCAGCACCAGGCAGTCGGCGTTGGAGAACATCAGCAGCGGGGTGCCCTGCGGGTCGGTCTGATCACTGGGTTTCAGCTCCGAGCCCAGCACGTCGGTGGGGCGCAGGGGGCCGACGGTGCGGTAGGCGGTGGGGTCGTTGCGGCGGTACATGTTCGCCGTACGACCGACGAATCCGCCGCGCCCCAGTTCGTCGTCCTTGAGGCCGTCCAGGTCGGCGTGGACGCGCTTGGGCGTCTTGCCCTTGCGCAGGTGGACGAAGGATTCCATGGCTGACTCCTGAGCGTGAAAAAGTAAAACTGACATTACTTTTATCACTGGACGGGCGTCAACCCCTGTGCGGCTACTGCTTGGCCATCGCGATGTTGAACCGGTCCTCGGGAGTGATCAGGTGGTCGTGACCGTCGTCCCCGACGTCGATCTGGACCCAGTCGATGGTCCCGGTGAAGGCGTTGTCGGTCGGTCCGTAGTCGGGAGACGCCGGTGAGCCGGTATCGCGCCCGACGTCGCAGGCCTCATCGGCCGAGAAGCCCATCGGCTGGGTGCGCTCGGCGCGACCGCTGCCGACCTTCTTGCCGTCGATGTAGAGCGTGATGCCCGCGCCCTTGGCCAACCCGCCCCCGTCGTAGTCGAATTCCATCCGCACCTGATGCTTGCCCGCGGGGATCTTCTTGGTGGCCGAGACGATGAAGTGGTCGATGCCGAGGAAGTTGTAGCAGTACTTCAGCTTGCCCTCGTGTGCGTACAGCGTCCATCCGCCGGCAATGCCGCCCTGGGTCACGATCACGCCGTCGGCGCCGCTCTTGGGCACGTCGACGTTGGCGGTCACCTGATGCGATTTGTTGCGGGTGTTGATGATGCATCCTTCGGCGACCCGCATGCCGGCGAACAGCAACTGGGTATTTCCCTTGACCAGCTGGGGCCGTCCCGCGATATCGGGGTTCACCCGCTCGAAACCGCGGTCGTCCAGCGGGACGACGTTGTACTTGGTTGCCTCGATCAGCCAGAGGCGTTGCAGCTCAGCCAGTTTGGCGGGGTTCTCGGCGGCCAGATCATGGGCCTGGGTCCAGTCGTCGGGGCCGTAGAGCTCCCAGACGTCGTCATCGAACGGTGGGGGAGTGTCGGCCTTCCAGGGGGTGCGGTGTTTGGTCACCGCGGTCCAGCCCTGGAAGTAGATGCCCCGGTTGCCCATCATCTCGAAGTACTGCACCTGATGCGTCTCCGGCGCCTTGGCGTCCTGCAGGCTGGTGAGCATGCTGACACCTTCCAGCGGCGCCTGGGTGATGCCGTTGACCGAATGCGGTGCCGGGATGCCGGCGGCCTCGAGAATCGTCGGCACCACGTCGATGACGTGGTGGAACTGATTGCGGACAGCACCCGTGTCCGCAATTCCGTTGGGCCAGTGCACGATTGTGCCGTTGCGGGTGCCGCCCCAGTGCGACGCCACCTGTTTGGTCCATTGGTAGGGCGCGCACAACGCATGCGCCCAGCCGACTGCGTAATGGTTGTAGGCCGCAGGCGTGCCGAAGTCGTCGATCTTGGACAGCAGGAACTCGGTGGTCTCGATCCCGGGCAGGCCGTTGAGTGTGGTCATCTCGTTGAAGCAGCCGTTGACGGTGCCCTCGGCCGACGCGCCGTTGTCGCCGATGATGTAGAAGACCAAGGTGTCGTCCAGCACGCCGAGGTCGTCGATGGCGTCGAGCACCCGGCCGACCTCATGGTCGGCCTGTTCCATGAATCCGGCGTAGATCTCCATCTGCTTGCGCAGCACCGGTTTGAGATCATCGGGCATGTCATCCCAGGACGGGATCTCGTCGTGGCGCGTGGTCAATTCCGCGTTCTCGGGCACCACGCCGAGCTTCTTCTGGCGCGCCAGGGTCTTCTCCCGCAGGGCATCCCAGCCATCGTCGAACTTCCCGGCGTACTTGTCCGACCACGCCTTGGGCACCTGGTGTGGCGCATGCGTCGCGCCCGGCGCGAAGTACATGAAGAACGGCTTGTCCGGCATCAGCGCCTTCTGCTGGCGCACCCAGGTGATCGCCCGGTCGGCCAGGTCCTCGGTCAGGGTGTAGCCCTCTTCCGGGGTCTTCGGTGGCTCCACCGCGGTGGTGCCCTCGTAGAGGCCGGGGTAGTACTGGCTGGCCTCGCCCCCGACGAAACCGTAGAAGTGCTCGAACCCCGAACCCGTCGGCCACTGGTGGAACGGGCCAACCGGGGAGACCTCCCACAGCGGCACCTCATGACACTTGCCGAACTGGGCTGTGGAGTATCCGTTGAGCCGCAGGGTCTCGGCCACCGGTGCCTTGTCCTTGGGCCGGATGCTGTTGTTGCCGGGCGCCGATGTCGCCATCTCGGTGATGGCACCCATCCCGACCGAATGGTGATTGCGCCCGGTCAGCATGGCCTGACGGGTCGGTGAGCACAGCGCGGTGGTGTGAAATCGATTGAGCTTCAAGCCGTTTGCCGCCAGTCGCTCGGCCACCGGTGTGTTGCACGGACCGCCGAACGCCGATGTTGCGCCGAATCCGACGTCGTCGATCAGCACGATCACCACGTTCGGCGCACCTGCCGGCGGCCGTAGTTCGGTGATCGGCGGGTAGCTGGTGTTGGGATCCTTGGCGTCGTAGGTGGTCAGTCCGACGTGCTTGGGATCGGGGATCGGCAGATGTTCGCGGGCCAGATGTGGTCGGTTCGGCACCGGCTTCGGCGCGGACTTCTTGGCCATGACGTTCGACTCCTCACGTACGCGCGGACGGTTCGCATCGTACTCAGGGCCGCACCATGAGATCGAGGAATCGTTCGCGCTGCGCGGCGGTCAACGGGTGCGGCCGGGCGCCGGCGATCTGGAGGAATCCGATGCCCGCGGCGAAGGTGGTGCGCGCCCGCAACTCGGCGTCCGCAGTGGCGAATCCGAGATCGGTGAAGGCCTGCTGCACCATGTGCACCACACGGCGGTCGGCCGCCTCGACACTGCGTGCGACGTTGTCGTCGGTGCGGGCCCACTCCCGCATCACCCGTTCCAGTTTCCAGTGCTGGGGGGTGACCAGGGTGGCGATCATCTTCGACAACCGTTCCCGGGGCGCCATTTCGGCGATGTGCCGATAGGTCTGGTGCTCCTCACCGCGCTGCTGTGCCCAGGCATCGATCAGCGCGGTGCGGTATGCCGCGATATCGGCGAAGTGCCAGTAGAAGCTGCCCTTGGTGACGCCGAGGCGGGTGCACAACCGGTCGATCTTGAGTGCGCCGAGGCCTTCGTCACCCAGCAGTGCATAGCCGGCCGTGATCCAGTCGTCCACCGACAGTCGCGGCGCGCTCATCAGATCATGGCCGTCGGCGGGATCTTCACCCCGATGCGCAGCGCGCCCGCGAGTTCACGGCTGGTGTCGTAGTCGAAGATGACGTGCCCGGAGAGCACGTCGACATCGCGTTTGGCGCGCTGCAGCGGATTGTCCAGGAAATGGGCGCTGGCGCCGGATGCGTTGAGCAGCAACGCAATGACGTCCTTGGACTCGCGGACGATATGCGCTGCCGACAATCGGCCCCGGGCCCGCATCTCGCGGGAGACCCGATCGCCGGCGCTGACGGTGGCGTCGATCTCGGCGACGGTGTGGGCCAGCAGCCCGTGCAGTGCACGGAGTCGAACCTGCGCTTCGCCCAGATGCGCCTGCGCGATGGGCTTTTCCTTCTGCTTGACGAATTCGTATGCCAGCACCCGTTCCTGCAGGCGTTGCGCGTAGATATCGGTGACCCGTTCGGCGGCACCCAGCGCGGGCATGGCGGCCAGCAGGGCCAGCGCGGGCACCATCGGCCATCGGTAGGTGGTGGCGTCGTGCAGTGCCGCGCCCGGCGCGGTGCCACCGTAGATGTCGGTCACCTTCACCAGCCGGTGTTCCGGCACGAACGCGTCCGTGATGACGACGTCGTTGGATCCCGTCGCGCACATGCCGTCGGTGTGCCAGACGTCGTCGACCTCGATGTCCGAGGCGGGCAGCAGTGCCAACGCGGGGTAGATGGCGTCGTCCGGTCCGCACAGCGCACCCACCATGATCCAGTTGGCGTCCATCACGCCGGTGGCCCACGACCAGCGCCCGGACAGTCGGACGCCACCGGCGGCAGGTAGTCCACGACCGGTGGGCGCCAGCGGTGCCGGGGCCAGGAACGGCCGGGTGGCGAACCCTTCGGCCTGGGCCTCCTCGGGGAACAGCGCCAGCATCCAGTTGTGCAGCGCGTAGAAGCCGATGGTCCAGGCACTCGAGACGCAGCCGTGCGCCATCCGCCGGACCGGGTCGAGGATCTCCGGGAACGGGGCCTGCCGCCCGCCGAAACGGGCCGGGACGAGTAGTTCGGTGAATCCGGATTCGCCCAGTTCGGCGACGGTCTGTGGGGGGAGTCGGCGATGTGTCTCGGCTTCCCGGGCGTTGGCGGCCAGGAGGGCGACGAACTCATCGCTGATGATGCTCATGGCGGAGGACCATACCATACTGTTTGGTATGGGAAGGATGTGGAACGAGAACCGGTTGCCTACGCCATGACGACTTTCCGGCTCGCGTCGCGCACCGTTCACCGCGTCGGCTTCGGCGCCATGCAACTGCCCGGGCCGGGAGTGTTCGGGCCGCCGCGCGACCACGACGAGGCGGTCCGGGTGCTCCGCCGGGCGGTAGAACTCGGGGTCGATCACGTCGACACCGCGCAGTACTACGGACCGATGGTGGCCAACGAGCTGATCTGGGAGGCGCTGCATCCCTACCCCGAGAACCTCGCCCTGGTGAGCAAGGTGGGCGGAAAACGCAGCGAGACCGGGGAATGGTTGCTGGTGGACGATCCCGCTGAACTCCGGGCCGACATCGAGGCGAACCTGCGCACCCTGGGCGTCGACCGGCTGACAGCGGTGAACCTGCGGTTGTGGGACGGCGAAGAGGTCGGTGACCGGTTCGACCGCCAACTCGACGTGATGATCGCGGCCCGCGACGACGGATTGATCGACGGCATCGGATTGTCCAACATCGGACGCGAGCATCTTTTGCACGCGCTCGAGCGCACCGACATCGCGTGCGTACAGAACCCCTACAACCTGGTGGACCGCTCGTCGCAGCCGGTCCTCGACGAGTGCGCGGCCCGCGGGATCGCCTTCGTCCCGTTCTTCCCGCTGGGATCCGGCTTCGCGCAGGACAACCCGGTGCTGGGCAATCCAGTGGTACGGGGTGCAGCGCGGGAACTCGGACGCACTCCGGCCCAGATCGTGCTGGCGTGGACGCTGGGTGTGGCGCCCAACGTCCTGTTGATCCCGGGCACCTCGTCAGTGGCCCACCTCGAAGAAAACCTCGCGGTGGACGGTATCGACCTGGGCGAGGCTCTCCGCGCGGAACTGGACGCTATTTGAGTTCGGCCGACGACAGGCCCAACAACCGGCGCGCGATGACGAGTTGCTGGATCTGCTGAGTGCCCTCGAAGATATCGAGGATCTTGGAATCGCGAGCCCACTTCTCCAACAGGGTCTGCTCGGAATAGCCTGTGGTACCGGCCATTTCGACAGCCTTGAGGGTGACGTCGGTGCCCACCCGGGCGGCCTTGGCCTTGCCCATCGAGGCTTCCTTGGAGTTGGGGATCCGGTTGTCGGCCTGCCACGCCGAGCGCAGCGTCAGCAGGTAACCGGACTCCCAGTCGGCCTCCATCCGCAGGAACTCCGCGGCCGCCGCGCTCTGGGCATGCGCGGGCTTGTCGTAGGAAATCTCGATACCGGCGTCGGTCAGGATCTCCCGCAGCTCCTCGAGCGCAGCGCGTGCCACCCCCACGGCCATGGCCGCCACCATCGGGCGGGTGTTGTCGAAGGTCTCCATCACCCCGCCGAAGCCCTTCTCGACGTCGATATCGGGGCTGCCCAGCAGGTTGTCCTTGGGGATGCGGGCATTGTCGAACCGGATGACCGCGGTGTCAGAGGCCTTGATGCCCAGCTTGTGCTCGAGCCGCTCGACGGTCACACCGGGATGCTCGCGGGGCACGATGAACGACTTGATGGCCGCCCGGCCCTTCGACTTGTCCAGCGTGGCCCACACGACGATGTGAGTGGCGCGGGAACCGGCGGTGACGAAGATCTTCTCGCCGTTGATGACGTACTCGTCTCCGTCGAGGGTGGCCGTGGTGGAGACCGCCGACGAATCCGAGCCGAAACTGGGTTCGGTGATGGCCATGGCGGCCCAGACCTTGCCGAGGCGGGCCAGCTGCTCGTCGGTGGCCACGCTGGAGATCGCGGCGTTGCCCAGGCCCTGATAAGGGACCGACAGCAGCATCGCGACGTCGCCCCACGACATCTCGAGGGCATTCAGGAGCGCGGACATGTTGCCGCCGTTGATGTTTGTCTTCTCACCGGACTTGGGTGCATCGCCGCGGAAGGCATCCGTGGCGCCCGCGAAGGAGGCGTTGGACTCCTGGATCCCTTCGAACAGCGCGGCGATGGTGTCGAGCTCCACCGGGTAGGCGTGCTCGGCCAGGTCGTACTTGCGGGAGATCGGCCGGACGATGTTCAGCGCGCCCTGATGGCCCTTCTCGGCCACCGTCAGCATCTTCTTGGGCAGTTCCAGATTGATTGCCATTGTTCAAAACCTTCCTAGAGCACCACGACACCCTCGGCGACGCCGATTGCCCGCAGATCGCGGTACCAGCGTTCGACCGGGTGTTCCTTGGTGTAGCCGTGACCACCGAGCAGCTGCACGCCGTCGAGGCCGATCTGCATTCCCTTGTCCGAAGCCAACTTCCGGGCCAGTGCCGCTTCGCGCGCGAACGGCAGGCCCTGCTCGGCGCGGGCCGCGCCACGCCACGTCACCAACCGCAGGCCGTCGAGCTCGATGGCGATGTTGGCGCACATGAACGCGACGGACTGCCGACGGGCGATCGGCTCGCCGAACGCCTCGCGTTCCTTGACGTAGGGGATGGCGTAGTCGAGCACGGCGTGCGACGTGCCGACCGCCAGTGCCGCCCAGCCGAGCCGGGACAGCGCGATGGCATCCGAGTAGTCCTGATCGGTGGCGCCGTCCTCGCCAAGACGCGCAGACAGCGGGACGATCACGTTGTTCAGCTCGACCTGACCGAGGGCCGCGGCGCGGATGCCCATGCTCGGGTCGGCCTTGGCGGAGAGTCCGGCCACCGAGGACTCGACGATGAACAACGCCGGCTTGCCGTTCAGCTGTGCGGCGATGATGAACACCTCGGCGTCGGCCGCCGCGGGGACCAGTGACTTCACTCCGTCCAGGCGGTATCCACTGGGGGTGCGCACCGCCGTGGTCTTCAGAGCGGTCGGGTCGAACAGCGCGTGCGGTTCGGTGATGGCGACGCAGGCCTGTGGCACGTTCTCGCCGGCGAACTCATTGAGGTAGGTGGCCTGCTGGTCGGCGCTGCCCCAGTGGGTCAGTGCCGCCGCGACACCGCCGGGGGCCAGGATCGGCAGCGCCAGGCCCATGTCGCCGTAGGCCAGGGCCTCGGCCACCAGCGCGTTGGTGATGGTGGCCCGGTGCTCGGCGATACCGTCGAAATCCTCGGGGACGTTGATCGCGGTGATCCCGAGTTCGGCCGCCTTGGCGATCAGATCGCCCGGATAGCGCGCCTCGGCGTCGGCGTCGTGGGCCGCCGGTCGCAGGATCTCCTCGGAGAACTCGCGGACGGTCTCGACGATCATCTTCTGGTCGTCGTCGGGGGTCAGGTCGAAGTAGTCGGCGCCGCTGGACTTCAGCCGGGTCGGCGACGTGCCAACGCCCTGCACCCTCTTGAACTGCCGGGTGCCGGCGCCGATCGCGGAGAAGCCGACCCGAACCCCTTGTTTGAGGGTGCGGTTGAACGGATCGCGCAGGTTGTGCCGGTCGAGGAACTCCTGCCCGATGATCGGGCTCAGTGCTGCCATGGCAACGTCGATGACGGTGCGCTTGTGGCGCTGCAGTCCGACAGCGCTCTCACGTGGGCTGGTCATGCCGGACACCGTATCTTACTCTGGAGTAAGGTATGAGCATTTTGTTAGCAACTTCACATCAGCAGGCGCGTCACCTGGTCGTGCAGCAACCCGTTGGTGGCCAGCGCACTGCCGTGGTGCGGGCCGGGTTGCCCGTCGATACTGGTGAAGGTGCCGCCGGCCTCCCTGATCAGGATGTCCAGCGGCGCGATGTCCCAGAGCTTGACCTCGGGCTCGGCGGCAATGTCCACGGCCCCCTCGGCAACCAGGCAGTAGGACCAGAAGTCGCCATACGCGCGGACCCGCCAGACCTCGTCGGTAAGAGCCACGAAACGCTCGCGGCGGTCGTCCCATCCGGTGGTCAGATCCGAGTAGGACAGGCTCGCGGCGCTCAATTCGCGCACGCCCGACACGGCGATCTGGCGCTGGGTGCCGGCGAACGACGTGTGCGCCCCCCGGCCCAGGCCGGCCCACCACCGTCGGCTCAACGCGGGTGCGCTGACCACGCCGACCGTGGGCACGCCGTCCTCGAGCAATGCGATCAGGGTGCACCACACCGGCACGCCGCGGACGAAGTTCTTGGTGCCGTCGATCGGGTCGATCACCCAGAGTCGGCCCGGGTCGGGCGCACCTCCGAACTCTTCCCCGAACACACTGTCGCCGGGTCGCTGCTGGGCGAGCATCTCGCGCAGCACCCGTTCGGCGCCCTCGTCGGCGTCGGTCACCGGCGTCAGGTCGGGTTTGGTGTCGATCCGCAGATCGAGCGCGCCGAACCGCTCCATGGTCGCCGTGTCGGCGCGATCGGCCAGCTCCAGTGCAAACGCGAGGTCGTCCATACAGGGAGTCCTACCATGGGGACATGCTGTGGGAGATCGGGATATTGCTCATGCTGCTCGGCGCGCTGGCGGTGGTGATCGGGCCCCGCTTCATGCGCCGCAGCCCGGGCGCCGATTCGGCACGGGGAACCCTGTTGATCACCGGCGTGAGCCCCCGGCCCGACGCCGACGGGCAGCAGTGGGTCACCATCACCGGCGTCATCAACGGCCCGACCGTCAACGAGCATGTGGTCTATCAGCAGATGGCGGTCGACGTGAATTCCTGGCCGACGATGGGTCAGCTCTATCCGGTGGTCTACTCGGCGAAGAATCCCGACAAGTGGAGTTTCGCCCCGCCCGCTTGACCGGTTTCGGTGCCGCATGATGGACGGCATGGCCAAACCGCTGCCCGACGAGCTGCTCGACTTCCTGCGCAAGCCCGCGCTGTGCTTCGTCGCCACCCTGATGCCCGACGGCTCGCCCCAGCTCACCGAGACCTGGGTGCACACCGATGGGAAGCACGTCGTCATCAACATCGTCGACGGGCTGCAGAAGGCGAAGAACATCGCCAGGGACCCCCGCGTCGCGGTGAACGTGACCGATCCCGAGGATCCGTCGCGCTTCTATGCGGTGCGCGGCCGGGCCACCAACGTCACCGCCGAGGGCGGCCGGGAGAGTATCGACGAGATCTCGCAGAAGTACCTGGGGATCCCGTACCCGAACTTCCGGGGGGTGCCGGAAACCCGGCTGGTGGTCACCATCGAGGCCGACGCGATCACGCCTCCGTTGCGCTGACCAGTTCCCAGTTCATGTTCTGCGCGAACGCGCGGGCGTCGTCGGACAACGTTCCCAACCGGGCGCAGGCCTGCGTGTAGCCCTGGACCATCACCAGGAAGTTCATCGGGTTGTAGGCGTCCTCCTCGTAGCTCCACAGCCCGTCGCCGGCGTACTTCAGGATGGTGATGCACGGACGCTGGTGCACGCTGCCGTCGCCCGGATCGCGCATCCGGTTCATGATTTCGGCGATCACCCAACCCTTTTCGGTGTCGATCGACGACCACGACACCGGGTACAGCGGCATCTCGCTACCGGGAAAGGCGTTCATGGTCGGGACGATCCAGTCCCGGATCGCCTCGCGCCCATGGTGATTGCCCATGGCGTGCTCGACGTACTCGGCGTCCGCGGTGAACAGGTCGGCATAGCGCGACCACTCCCAGGACCGGCCGATCTCGGCGACCACGGACTGCTGCTGTTCGAATGCGTCCGCGAGTTCGGAGCGCGACCAATGACCCATCGATCGGTTGTACCTCTAAGCGTGGCCCACCCGCAGCATCTCGGCCACATCGGTGATCTTGACGCGGGGCCGCCCGTGCGGTTCGCCGGCGGCGCGCTCGAACGTGTCGATCAGTTGCCAGTGCGCGCTGGTCACCAGTTCCGGCTGCCGCGACAGCAACCACTGGTACAGGTCGTCGCCGCGGTCCGGGGCGGCCGGCGCCGGATCGGCGGCGGCGAGGTCGGTCAGCAGGGTGTCGACGGTGTCGGCGGAGTCCTTCTTGTTGCTGCCGATCACCCCGGACGGCCCGCGCTTGATCCAGCCGACGACATACTCGTTGCGGCTGCCCTGGATCCGGCCGTCGGTGTGCGGAATGGTGCCCGCGCGGTCGTCGAACGGCAGGCCCGGCAGCGCGACGCCGCGGTAACCGACCGCGCGGATCACCAGCTGGGCGGGCAGTTCCTCGCGTTCGCCGGTGTCGCGGGCCACCACCCGTCCGTCGGCGTCGGTGACCAGTTCGTTGCGGCCCAGCACAATTCCCTCGACCCGGTCGGTGCCGGTGATCTCGATGGGCGAGGTCTGGAATCGGAAGATGATGCGGCGCTTGGCATTCGCCGGGTGTACGTCGGCGTAGCCACGCATCACCTTGATGTTCTGTTTGGTCGCCTTGCCGGCCGCCTCCAGATCCTCGTCGGTGATCCCGGCGAAGTCGGCCGGGTCGACAATGACGTCGACGTCCGTCATCGCCTCGAGGTCGTGCAACTCGCGCAGTTCCAGCGTGGTGAATGTCGCCTGCAACGGCCCGCGGCGGCCGATCACCAGCACCTCCTCGACACCCTGGCCGTGCAGCGAGTCCAGCGCGTGGTCGGCAATGTCGGTCTCGCTCAACAGCTTTGGATCCGACACCAGCACCCGCGCCACATCCAGGGCGACGTTGCCGTTGCCCACCACCACCGCGCGCGCACCCGTCAGGTCGGGTGACATGTCGGCGAAGTGCGGGTGGGCGTTGTACCAGCCGACGAAGTCGACCGCCGGCACGCTGCCCGGCAGATCCTCCCCGGGGATGTTCAGGGGCCGGTCGGACTGCGCGCCGGTGGCGTAGACGACGGCGTCGTAACGCTCGGCCAGCTCGGCCGGCGAGACATGCTCGCCGACGTTGATGTTGCCGAAGAACCGGAATCGTTCGTGATTGGCGGTCTTCTCGAACTGCGCGCTGATGGTCTTGATCTTCGGGTGATCGGGAGCGACCCCGGAACGCACCAGACCCCACGGGGTGGGCAGCATCTCCAGCATGTCCACGTGCACGGTCGGTCCAACGGGCTCCCCGTCGGACGCTCTCAGCAGCGCGGCGGCGGCGAAGTAGCCCGACGGACCGGCTCCGACGATGGCCACGTGGTACGGGCGTAGCTCAGCCATTGGCATAGCGATGGGGCTTTCTGGGCAGGGGCGGCATTGCGCAAGCCCGAATGGCCGGTATACGGGCTGTACCGGCGGGGTCGAGACGGGCGCGCGCTGCTCGAAGTAGTTACGGACCCGATGTTAAACGTCACGTTGGCCACCCGCCGGGAGTAGGCCTCATCCCGCGCGCCGGTAATCTGAATTCCCGTGGATCTCGACCGGCAAGCCGACATCAGTGCACTCGACACCACCCTGACCACCGTGGAACGGGTGATCGACGTCGATGCGCTGCGCGGCCGCATCGAAAAACTCGAGGCCGAAGCCTCCGATCCCCGGCTGTGGGACGACCAGACGCGCGCCCAGAAGGTCACCAGCGAGCTCTCGCATGCCCAGGGCGAGCTGCGGCGGGTGGCGGAGTTGCGCCAGCGGGTCGAGGACCTGCCCGTGCTGTTCGAACTCGCCGCCGAGGAAGGCGGTCCCGAGGAGGTCGCCGAGGCCGACGCCGAGTTGGCCAAACTGCGCGAGGACATCGCCGCGGTGGAGGTGCGCACCCTGCTCTCCGGTGAGTACGACGAACGCGAGGCCGTCGTCACCATCCGCTCCGGGGCCGGTGGCGTGGACGCCGCCGACTGGGCCGAGATGCTGATGCGGATGTACATCCGCTGGGCCGAACAGCACGACTACCCCGTCGAGGTCTTCGACACGTCCTATGCCGAAGAAGCCGGCATCAAGAGCGCCACCTTCGCCGTCCACGCGCCGTTCGCGTACGGCACCCTGTCGGTGGAGCAGGGCACCCACCGCCTGGTGCGGATCAGCCCGTTCGACAACCAGAGCCGCCGCCAGACGTCGTTCGCCGACGTCGAGGTGCTGCCGGTGGTCGAGACCGCCGACCACATCGACATTCCCGAGGGTGACATCCGGGTGGACGTCTACCGCTCCAGCGGCCCGGGCGGACAGTCGGTCAACACCACCGACTCCGCCGTGCGTCTGACGCATATCCCCACCGGCGTCGTGGTCACCTGCCAGAACGAGAAATCCCAGTTGCAGAACAAGGTGTCGGCCATGCGGGTGCTGCAGGCCAAACTGCTCGAACGCAAACGCCTCGAGGAGCGCGCCGAGATGGATGCCCTCAAGGGCGACGGCGGCAGCTCCTGGGGCACCCAGATGCGGTCCTATGTGCTGCAGCCCTATCAGATGGTCAAGGATCTGCGGACCGACTACGAGGTGGGCAACCCCACCGCCGTCCTCGATGGAGACATCGACGGATTCCTGGAGGCCGGAATCCGTTGGCGTAACCGCAAAGATGACGACCAGTAACCTCGCGAGTTCGATCTGGGCGCAGAAGTGGCACAACTTCTGGGCCGGACAGATCGGCGAATGGATCATCACCCGCGGTCTGCGGATCCTGATGCTGGTGCTGGCCGCCGTGCTGTTCGCCCGGTTCGTCAACTGGGCCGCGCAGCGCATCACCCGCCGCATCGACGCCGACTTCCGGGAGAGCGACGCGCTGGTGCGCTCGGAGACGGCCAAACACCGGCAGGCCGTCGCGTCGGTGATCTCCTGGGTCACCATCGCGATGATCTGCGTCATCGTGCTGGTCGAGATCACCGACATCCTGGCGATCCCGATCAGCTCGTTGGTGGCGCCGGCCGCGGTCCTGGGCGCGGCCCTGGGTTTCGGCGCGCAGCGCATCGTGCAGGATCTGCTTTCCGGTTTCTTCATCATCACCGAGAAGCAGTACGGCTTCGGTGATCTCGTCGAGCTCACGCTGGGCTCCTCCAACGAGGCCATGGGCACCGTCGTCGACGTCACGCTGCGGGTGACCAAGCTGCGGACCGCCGACGGCGAGCTGTACACGATCCCCAACGGCCAGATCATGAAGTCGCTCAACCTGTCCAAGGACTGGGCGCGGGCGGTCATCGACATCCCGGTTCCGACGGCGGCGGATCTCAACCTGGTCAACGACGTCCTGCACCGCGTCACCGAGTCCGCGGTCGAGGATCCCGAACTCGAGCACCTGCTGTTGGACCAACCGCAGCTGATGGGTGTCGAGAGCATCGAAGTGGACGCGGTGAACCTGCGGATGGTGGCCCGCACGTTGCCGGGCAAGCAGTTCGAGGTCGGCCGCCGGCTGCGGCTGCTGGTGGTGGCGGCCCTGGCGCGTGCCGGGATCGTGTCGCCCGTGGAGAACGTCCCCCACGTGGGGGCGATCGTGCATCCGGCCACCTCGGCCGGCGCCGAGCAGGAGACCCAGGGGCCGGAGGGGCAGCGATGAAACTGACCCTGCGTTCCGACGACGAGAACCGCGGCTGGCCGGGTCACCTGTTCTGGGGCCGGGTGCGCACCTCGACCGTGGTGCTGCTGATCGCGTTCTTCGGCACCGCCTGGCTGTATGAGACCTACAAGCCGCCGGAGCCCGCCGAACAGTCCACCCAGGTGGTCCCGCCGGGGTTCGTGCCCGATCCGGCGTACACGTGGGTGCCGCGGACCAAGGTCTGGACGACGACGCCGACGACCACCCGGCCCGAGAGGACGACGCCGACGGAGACGACGACGCCGACGGAGACCACCGAGCCGACCGAGACCACTACGCCCGGCGAGACGCCCACGACCACCGCGCCCGAGCAGACCACCGGACCGACGCCCGCCACGCCCGTCCCGACGCCGACCACCCTGGCTCCGGGCCAGACGCCGCAGACCACCGCGGGGAACCGGTCGGGGACGCCCACGGTCCCGGGAACCACCCCGGCGGCCGGACCCGCGCCAACACCGGCGGCGCCGCGCGGTCCGGGATAACGGTTCCCGCTCCCGACCCGGCTACACTGGCGTGCCGTGATGATCACCCTCGACCATGTCACCAAGCAGTACAAACAGTCGGCGCGACCCGCGCTGGACAATGTCAGCGTCAAGATCGACAAGGGTGAGTTCGTCTTCCTGATCGGGCCGTCGGGATCCGGCAAATCGACCTTCATGCGTCTGTTGCTCGCCGAGGATCACCCCACCGCCGGTGAGATCCAGGTGTCGAAGTTCCGGGTCGACAAGCTGCCCAACCGGCACGTCCCGAGCCTGCGGCAGGTCATCGGCTGCGTCTTCCAGGACTTCCGGCTGCTGCAGCAGAAGACGGTGTTCGAGAACGTCGCCTTCGCCCTCGAGGTCATCGGCAAGCGGCCCGACACCATCAACCGCGTGGTTCCCGACGTGCTGGAGATGGTCGGACTGTCCGGCAAGGCCAACCGCCTGCCGGGGGAACTGTCCGGCGGTGAGCAGCAGCGGGTGGCGATCGCACGGGCGTTCGTCAACCGGCCGCTGGTGCTGCTGGCCGACGAGCCCACCGGCAACCTCGACCCCGACACCAGCAAGGACATCATGGATCTGCTGGAGCGCATCAACCGCACCGGGACCACGGTCGTGATGGCCACCCACGACCACCACATCGTCGACTCGATGCGGCAGCGCGTGGTCGAACTCTCACTGGGCCGGCTGGTGCGCGACGAGCAGCGCGGCGTCTACGGAATGGATCGATAAGTGCGCTTTGGCTTCCTGTTGAACGAGGTCCTCACCGGGCTTCGCCGCAACATCACCATGACGGTCGCGATGATCCTGACCACCGCGATCTCCCTCGGCCTGCTCGGCGGCGGCCTGCTGGTGCTGCGGCTGGCCGATCACTCCAAGAAGATCTATCTCGATCGGGTGGAGTCGCAGGTCTTCGTGACCAACGACATCTCGGCCAACGACCTCAGTTGCGATTCCGACCCGTGCAAGGCGCTGCGCGCCCAGATCGACAGCCGCGACGACGTGGTGTCGGTCCGGTTCGTCAACCGCGACGACGCCTACAACGACGCGACCGCCAAGTTTCCCGAATTCAAGGATGTGGCGAGCCGCGATTCGTTCCCGGCGTCGTTCATCGTCAAGCTCAAGGATCCCGAGCAGCACCGCGACTTCGATCAAGCGATGAGCACCCAGCCGGGTGTGGTCAAGGTGCTCAACGAGAAGGATCTGATCGACCGGCTGTTCGCGATCCTCGACGGACTGTCGAACGCCGCGTTCGCGGTGGCGCTGGTGCAGGCGATCGGCGCAGTCCTGTTGATCGCCAACATGGTTCAGGTGGCGGCCTACACCAGACGTACCGAGATCGGCATCATGCGGCTGGTGGGCGCCAGCCGCTGGTACACCCAGTTGCCGTTCCTGCTCGAGGCCGTGGTGGCCGCGACCATCGGCGTGATCCTCGCGATCATCGGCCTGATCGTGGTGCGGGCAATGTTCCTGGACCGGGCGCTGAGCCAGTTCTACCAAGCCAACCTGATCGCCAAGATCGACTACGCCGACATCCTCTACATCTCACCGATCCTGTTCGGGGTGGGCGTCGTGATGGCCGCGGCCACCGGGTACGTGACGCTGCGCTGGTACGTAAGACGGTAGCGCCGGAGTCATGATGGCGAAGAAGTCTGCCGCCGAGGCCAAGAAGGCGGCCAACGGCGAGGGTGGCCGCCGGGTGGTGGCCACCAATCGCAAAGCGCGGCACAACTATTCGATCCTGGACACCTACGAGGCCGGGGTGGTGCTGCAGGGCACCGAGGTCAAGAGCCTCCGGGAGGGCACGGCGTCGCTGGCCGACGCGTTCGCCACCGTCGATGACGGCGAGATCTGGCTGCGCAACCTGCATATTCCCGAATACCACCACGGCACCTGGACCAACCACGCACCGCGGCGCAACCGCAAACTCCTGTTGCACCGCAAGCAGATCGACGCCCTGGTCGGCAAGATCCGCGACGGGAACCTGACCCTGGTGCCGCTGGCGCTCTACTTCGCCGACGGCAAGGTCAAGGTCGAGCTGGCGCTGGCGCGCGGCAAGCAGGCGCACGACAAGCGTCAGGACATGGCCAAGCGTGACGCGCAGCGTGAGGTCAGCCGCGAAATGGGCCGTCGCGCCAAGGGCATGTCCTGATACCTGTCGCGCTCGCGCTCCTGGCCGCGGCCGGCTACGGCGTCAGCGATTTCGTCGGCGGTATCGCCTCTCGGCGGGTGGCGGCGTTGCGGGTGGTGGCCCTGTCCTATCCGGTGGCGCTGGTGCTGTTGACGGTGCCGGCCGTGATCATCGGCGGCCAGATCACGCCGCCGGCGGTCTACTGGGGTCTGCTGTGCGGGGTGGCCCAGGCGTTCGGGGTGTGGTGGTTCTACGCCGCGCTCGCCAAGGGACCGATCTCGGTGGTGTCGCCGTTGACGGCGATCCTGGTGGCGGGCGTGCCGGTGGCATTCGGGATCGCGCAGGGAGAGCAGCCGGGGTCGATAGCGCTGGCCGGCATCGTCATCGCGCTGCTGGCGGTGTTCCTGGTCAGCCGGGATGCCAGCGACGAGGACGTCACCCCGCACCGGTTCACTCCGGCGGTGGCGTGGCTGACGGTCGGGTCGGGCCTGGCGTTCGGGCTGAATTTCGTGCTGCTCGATCAGGTGCCTCACGAAGCGCAGCTGTGGCCGCTGGTGTTCGGCCGGATCTCGGCGAGCGTCCTGATCCTGCTCATCGCGGCGGGCTCGGGCAATCTGCGCCTGCCGACCGGGCCGGCCCGGCGGTTGGCCCTGCTGGCCGCCGTGCTCGACTGCATCGCCGGCGTGGCCACGCTCTACGCCCTGCAGGCCTCGCTGCTGTCGCTGGCCGGTGTGCTCATCTCGCTGTACCCGGCCGGAACGGTGCTGCTGGCGATCGTCGTCCTGAAGGAGCGCGTGACGCGCTGGCAGGTGCTGGGCATGGTGCTGGCGCTGGCGGCGGTCGCCATGATCGCGGCCGACTGACGCGCAGGCAATCTCGACAATTGAACGGTCGGGCGAGCGCGGGCGTCTAACATCGCGTCGTGAACAGCCCAGCCCGTCCCGTTACCGTACTGCCCAAGCCCGAGGTGTTGTCGGCCCTCTTCGCGTCCTGGGATGACATCGACCGCCTGGTGGCGCCGATCTCCGAGGATCAATGGCGCACGCCGTCGGCCCTGCCCGGCTGGACGGTGCACAGCCTGGTCGCCCACATGGTCGGGACGGAGTCGATGCTGCTGGGCAAGCCGAATCCTGATGCCGGCGTGGATCTTTCGGAGCAGGCGCACGTCCGCAACGAAATCGGCGCGATGAACGAGGCGTGGGTGCGCCATCTATCGGGGGAGTCCGGGGCCGATCTGGTGCAACTGTTCCGGACCGTGACGGGCGAGCGCCGCGCCGCACTGAGCGCCATGCCCGACGACCAGTGGGTGGCCGTCGGGTTCACGCCCGCCGGCCCGGACAGCTACGGCCGGTTCATGCGGATTCGGACATTCGACTGCTGGTTGCACGAACAGGACATCCGCCAGGCACTGGACCTACCCGCCTCGGACGCGGAGTTGGCCGGCCCGGCCGGACGCGTGGCTCTCGATGAGATGGCCGCCTCGATGGGGTTCGTGGTGGGCAAGCTCGGCGGCGCACCGGCCGGTTCGCGGGTGGCGCTCGAACTCACCGGCCCGCTGGCCCGCACCATCCGCGTCGCGGTGGACGGGTCGGCCGGTAGGGCATCAGTGGTCGACGATTTCGGGGGCACGGACCCGACGGCGGTGATCCGGCTCGATGCCCTGGACTTCGCGCGGCTGGCCGGCGGACGCATCCCGTCGGCGCCGGTGGAGTACGACGGCGACGCCGAGGTGGGGCGCCGGATCGTCGAGAAGCTCAACTACGTGATCTGACCCGTGCACGCGGCGCATGCCACGGGCCGAATTCTGCACCAGGGTCGTAAAACAGCACCGGGGACGACCACCACGCAGAAGTCGAGACGTGACCGGGACTTCCTTGTTACCGCCGGGCCTCGCGCTCGCGGAACTACGCCGCTCGCCGAACCCGGCGGTTATTCGCTGGACCGCGGCGCAGCGCCCGGTATGATGAGTTGTCCTGCCGAACCTCGGTGGGGATGCACGATCGAGGGGCTGAACGGTTTCGACATCGCGCATCGAATCAAGGGAAGCGTGCCGGTGCAGGCAAGAGACCACCGTAAGCGTCGTTGCAACCAATTAAGCGCCGATTCCAATCAGCGCGACTTCGCTCTCGCTGCCTAAGCAGAGCTAGTCCGTCAGACCGGGACCGCCCTCGACCCGGACCCTGGCGTCATCTAGAGGGATCCACCGATGAGTTCGGTCGCGGGGCTCATCGGGACATTCACAGCGACTGGGATCGTCATCTCGGCTGGTTCGCGTGACCGGGAGATCCGAGTAGAGACATAGCGAACTGCGCACGGAGAAGTCTTGAGGGAATGCCGTTGGACCCGGGTTCGATTCCCGGCAGCTCCACCAGAAGGGGCCGCAGAAATGCGGCCCCTTATTTCGTGGCGTCGAGGATGAAGTCCCTGCCAAGCCCGAGTAGGACTCTGTCGGCGGTGAGGAGTCGTAAGCCGCCACGATCGGCCTGCGCGACGAGGAGCCGATCGAATGGATCGTGACTCAGTAACTCGGGGAAGTCCCGGATCGCTTCGGCATCCTCGGACGTGACGGGCAGCAGTTGCAGCCCCTGCTCGGTCAGGATCGCGGCCAGCCCGGCCGGCACGGTGAGCTTGCCGAGCATCGTCTTGATGGTCAGCTCCCAGACGGTGGCCACCGAGACGTGCACGGCGGGTGCCGAACCGATAATTGCTCGTGCCCCGGGGCCCAGCCGGGGGTTGTCGTCGAGCAGCCAGAGCAGGGCCTGGCTATCGAGGAGCAGCATCGCCGTAGAACATCTCCTGGATGTCCGGGTCGATGTCGAAGGCGGCGTCGTCATACGTGAGCTGGCCCCGCAGGCCACCGAAGGCGACATCGATCGCCCGGTGGGGCACCAGATCGGCGATCGGCTTCCCGGCCTTGGAGATGACCACCCGCTCGCCTCCCGCGACCCGTTCGAGCAGCCGGGATAGATGCGTCTTCGCCTCATGGATGTTGACGTTCACGGTCACCGAGCCAAAGTAATCCAATGGACTTAGTCTGGTCTAGTCCATCTGTGGCCGATGTTTGGCCGGGCTGGATTCGGGTGAAGAAACCCCAAGTACGATCGGCCCGTCGGAAGGGAGCCCTGATGGCCGAGCAAGCCGGATCCGGCATCGAACCGCCCGTCGAGCCGCGGGTGCGTCGAGCCCTCGGGCTGCTCGAGCGGTTCGCCCCCGCGATCGGCGCGAGGTGGGCCACCGAGTTGTGGTGCACGCCGCCCTCGGTGGACGCCAGCCTGCGCATGCCGCCGGGTGTCCCGCCGAGCGAGCCGGTCGAGGCGCACTGGGCCGGCCACCGGATCGCGGGGGAGGCCTGGGGTGAGGGACCTCCGGTGTATTTGGTACACGGCTGGGGCGGGTGCCGGGCGCACCTCGGGGTGTTCGTCAAGCCGCTCGTCGCCGCCGGACACCGGGTGATCGCCTTCGATCTGCCGAGCCACAACGACTCCGACCCGGGCGCCCTCGCCCCGGGCCGCACCACGATCGTCGAGTGCGCCGAGGCGGTGCGCGCCTTCGTCGGCGAACACGGACCCGCGCGCGCGGTCGTCGCGCACTCGCTCGGTGCCAAGGCCTCCGCGCTGGCCGTGGCGCGGGGCGCCGACATCGAACGGCTGGTCTTCCTGGCGCCGATGGGCGACTTCTCTTGGTACCTGGACATTTTCGCCGATCGTCATGGCTTCGGACCGCGCATTCTCGGCGGGCTGCAGCGCCGCCTCGACCGGCGCCTGAAGATGCCGCTGGTGGACACCGACATCGTCCGGGTGGCCGCCACCCTCGTGGCGGCGCCGCCGCTGTTGGTCATCCACGACCCGGACGATCCGGACAGCCCGTACGACATGAGCCAGGAACTCGTCGGCGCGTGGCCGGGTTCGGCACTGCTGACGACGCGCGGACTGGGCCGCCTGGCGCACTACCGAATCCTGCGGCACCGCCCGGCAATCGATGCCGGCATCGACTTCGTCGGCAGCGCAGCCGAGTAACCCGACACCGCCGAAGGTCACTGTTCGGCAACGGTTCTCACACGTCTGGGCGCTATTTCGCTTCGGTCTTGCAACCACGTCAAATTCCTATGGACACCCTTTCGGGAGCTGCCGTACGGTCCGATTCCAAGAAATCTCGTAGCTGTAATTCCAATCCAAGAACTTAGGAGCCGACCGTGACGACCATCGGGGATCGCGTGGCCATCAAGGTTGTTGCCGGCGTCGGTACATGCGCGGCGGCCCTGGTGCTGTGCCCGCAGGCCGCGGCCACGCCGCTGAAGACAGGTGGCACCCACTGCCTGGAGACCTCGGCCGGCGCCGCCGCCCCGGCCGCCGATGGCGCCGTGGTGACGCCCATGGCCGGTGGTGCCGGCGCTGCGGCCGGACCCATCGGCGGTGGTGGCGGGGCGATTCCGCCGGTGCCCGGCGCCGGTCCGTCGGCCCCGGTGACGCCCGAGGCCGGGTCGACTCCCGGTGGACCGTGCGTCGAGACGGGCGTCGTCGCACCGGCCGCCGCACCGGTGCCGCTGGTCGCGCCGGGTCCCGTGCCGGTGGTTCCCATCGCCCCGGTTCTCCCGCCCATTCCCGTGGTTCCGCCGATCCCGGTGGTGCCCCCGGGTCCGGTGGTTCCGCCGGTTCCGGTGGTGGCGCCGGTGGTGCCGATGGCCGGAGCCGCCCCGGCGCCGGTGGCAGCGCCGATCGTGCCGATGGCGGGGTCGGGCAAGGGCGCCCCGATGGCTCCGGTGGAAAACGGATTCATGAACGGCGTGCCGGCCCCGGCCGGCCCGCAGGGCTGATACGGGAGCATGACTTCCCCTGCGGTGCAGGGAATTACGACGTCTCTGAATCCAGTTGTCGCACAGCAATTTGTAGTAATTCCGTGATGAATTATGAACGCGCCGTTGCAGTTTGGCTGCAGCCAATGCCCGTACCCTGGGCAAAGGGGTCAGCAGGTGTCTCTTCACACAAAGGGTCGATTCGATGCGAACGGTTCTCCACGTCGTACTAGCGCTCTGCCTGTTCGCCACGGCGATGACGGGGCGGGCACCCCTCATCCAGTACGCGGTGGCCACCTCGCCGCTGAATTCCGGGGTGAAGTCGATCCTGCCGGCGGAGGGCACGCAGGTGGGCGTGGCGCACCCGGTCGTGGTGACCTTCAACGGCCCGATCAACCCCGCAAACCGGGCCGGCGCCGAACGCAGCGTGGCGGTGACGTCCCTGCCGGCGATGACCGGCCACTACGAGTGGCCCGCGAGCAACGTGGTGCAGTGGGTTCCCGACCACTACTGGCCCGCGCACAGCACCATCGCGCTGTCGGTGGGCGGGCGGTTCGCGGAATTCAAGACGGGCCCGGCCGTGGTGGGGGTCGCCGACATTTCCGACCACACCTTCACCGTCACCGTCGACGGCATGGGGGCGGGATCGCCGATTCCGCTGCCGTCGCCGCATCACCTGCCGCACTTCGGTGAGGACGGCGTGCTGCTGGCCTCCATGGGCCGGCCGGAATATCCGACACCCGTCGGCAACTACACCGTGCTGTCCAAGGAACGCGACGTGCTGATGGACTCCAGCAGCGTCGGCATCCCGGTCGACTCCCCGGACGGCTACCTGCTCGATGTGGACTATGCGGTGCGCATCACCGGTCGCGGCCTGTTCGTGCACTCCGCGCCATGGGCCGTGCCCGCCATGGGCGTCGAGAACGTCAGCCACGGCTGCATCAGCCTGATACCGGCCGCCGCGGAGTGGTACTTCAACACCGTCGAGGTCGGCGATCCGGTGATCGTGCAGGAGTAGCCGCCGGGGGAGACGCGCGACAGTTTGACAGGCTACGTATATTCTGCGGAGAGCTTGTTCACTGTTCTTCTCCGGGATCTCCGGCCGTCGATGGAGGGTGTCTGTCGTGAATGCGACCGGTAATGGGCATTCACGATCGACGATCGCGCACCTCATCCGGGTGTTCTGTGTGCCCATCGTGCTCGGCTGGATCGCGCTGAACGTCGTCACCAACGTCTTCGTCCCGCCGCTCGAGAAGGTGGGCGAGGCCCATACCGTCGGGCTGGCGGCCAAGGACGGCCCGGCCATGATCGCGATGCAGCGCATCGGCAAGAACTTCAATGAGTTCAACTCCGACAGCACCGCCATGGTGGTACTCGAAGGCGATCAGCCGCTCGGCGACGCCGCGCACCACTACTACGACGGCCTGGTCAAGAAGCTGACCGCCGACACGGAACACGTCGAGCATGTGGCCGACTTCTGGGGCGACAAGCTGACCGCCGCCGGCTCGCAGAGCAACGACGGCAAGGCCGCCTACGTCCAGATCTACCTGCGCGGAAACCAGGGCGAGACACTGGCCAACGATTCGGTGGCCGCCGTCCGCGACGCCGTGGCGCAGTCGTCCCCGCCGCCGGGCCTGCACGTGTACGTCACCGGCGGCGCGCCGCTGGTGTCCGATCAGCACCACGCCGGCGACAAGAGCATCGCCCGGGTCACCGCGATCACCCTCGGCGTCATCGCGCTGATGCTCCTGATCGTCTACCGGTCCGTGGTCACCATGATCCTGGTCATGGTGATGGTCTTCATGGAGCTCGGCGCCGCCCGCGGGGCCGTCGCGTTCCTGGCCAACGCCGAAATCATCGGGCTGTCCACGTTCGCGGTCAACCTGCTCACCCTGATGGTGATCGCGGCCGGGACCGACTATGCGATCTTCGCCATCGGCCGCTATCAGGAGGCGCGCGGCGACGGTGAGGACCGCGAGGACGCGTACTACACCATGTTCGCCGGCACCTCGCACGTGGTGCTGGGGTCCGGCCTGACGATCGCCGGGGCCATGCTCTGCCTGAGCTTCACCCGGCTGCCCTATTTCCAGACCCTGGGCGTGCCCTGTGCCATAGGTACGTTCGTCGCCGTCATCGCCGCGCTCACGCTGGGTCCGGCCGTCATCACCATCGGCAGCCGGTTCGGCCGGTTCGAACCCAAGCGGGCCATCCGATCGCGCGGCTGGCGGCGCGTCGGCGTCGCGGTGGTGCGCTGGCCGGCGCCGATCCTGGTGGCGAGCATCGCGCTGGCCCTCGTCGGCCTGCTCACCCTGCCCGGTTACAAGACCAATTACGACGCGCGGCGCTACCTGCCGCCCGACCTCACCGCCAATATCGGATACGCCGCCGCCGAACGCCACTTCAGCGCCTCCCGGATGAACCCCGACCTGCTCATGATCGAGGCCGACCACGATCTGCGGAACCCGGCCGACTTCCTGGTGATCGACAAGCTGGCGAAGGGGATCAAGAACGTATCCGGCGTCTCGCGGGTCCAGACGATCACCCGACCCGACGGCACCCCGATCCGGCACACGACCATCCCGTTCATGGTGAGCCAGCAGAGCACCACCAACATCATGAACGAGGGGTATCAGCAGGACCGGATGGCCGACATGCTCGTCCAGGCCGACGAGATGCAGTCCACCATCGACAACATGTCGCAGATGCAGAGCATCACCGAACAGATGGCGGCCACCACGCACGACATGGTGACCAAGATGAAGGACATGACGCTCGACGTCGTCGAATTGCGGGACAACATCGCCAATTTCGACGATTTCCTGCGGCCGATCCGCAACTACTTCTACTGGGAACCGCACTGTTTCGACATCCCGGGCTGCTGGGCGATCCGGTCGGTGTTCGACACCCTCGACGGCATGGACACCATGACCGACGACATCCAGCTCCTGATGCCCGACCTCGAGCGCCTGGACACGCTGATGCCGCAGATGGTCGTCCTGATGCCGTCGATGATCGATCAGATGCGCAGCATGAAGACCTACATGCTGACGATGTACCAGACCCAGAAGGGTCAGCAGGACCAGATGGCGGCGATGTCGAAGAACTCCTCCGCGATGGGTGAGGCGTTCGACACCGCCAAGAACGACGACACGTTCTATCTGCCGCCCGAAGCCTTCCACAACGAGGACTTCAAACGCGGCATGAAGAGCTTCATCTCGCCGGACGGCAAGTCGGTCCGCCTGATCATCAGTCATGAGGGCGATCCCGCTACGCCGGAAGGCATTTCGGTGGTCGACCCCATCAAGATCGCGGCTCGGGAGGCCCTGAAGGGCACGCCGCTCGAGGGCGCCAAGATCTACCTCGCCGGCACGGCGGCCACCTACAAGGACATGCACGACGGCGCGCAGTACGACCTGCTGATCGCGGCCATCGCGGCGGTGGCGCTGATCTTCGTCATCATGTTGCTCATCACCCGCGCCCTGGTGGCCGCCGCGGTGATCGTGGGCACCGTCCTGCTGTCGCTGGGAACGTCGTTGGGTCTGTCGGTCCTGTTGTGGCAGCACATCATCGGGCTCGAGCTGCACTGGATGGTGATACCGATGGCGGTCATCCTCCTGCTCGCGGTCGGCTCGGATTACAACTTGTTGCTGGTCTCGCGATTCAAGGACGAACTGCCCGGTGGCCTGAAGACCGGAATCATCCGCGCCATGGCGGCCACCGGTTCGGTGGTCACGTCGGCCGGGTTGGTGTTCGCGGCGACCATGGCCTCGTTCGCGTTCAGCGATCTGAAGGTCATGGCTCAGGTCGGCAGCACCATCGCGATCGGCCTGTTGTTCGACACCCTGGTGATCCGGTCCTTCATGACGCCGGCCATCGCGGCACTGATGGGCCGGTGGTTCTGGTGGCCCCAGGTGATCCGCTCGCAGGGATCCCAGCATCGGCTCGAGTCCATGGGGATCGAGCAATCTACGCCGGCTCCTGCTTCGTAGCGCTGATTTCGCCGTAGGGTGTGCCGATGACCACCACCAACGACATCTACGAACGTCTGGGCGTGCTCGAACAACTGGTGCGCCATCTCTACGAGAAGACCGGCATCGCGGTTCCCGATCTGCGGACACTGGCCGGCGCGCAGGTGTCCGACCGGGTCCGTCAACTCCTGGCGGCCGGGGACAAGATGGGCGCCGTCAAGGCCTACCGCGACGAGGCGGGCGTCGACCTGCCCACTGCGAGCACGTTCATCGAGTCCCTCTGAGCGGGATCAGACGTTGGCCGGCGCGGCCTTCGTCTGGATCGTGAGGATCGGGTCGCCCACCGCCACCGGGCCCGGGGCGCCGGGGTCTACGGACGCGAACTTCTTGCCGTTCAACACGATTACCGGAGTCACCAGCGAGTAGCCGGCGTCCTCGATGATCTTGCGGTCGAAGGTCACCAACGGCGAACCCGTCGTCACCTTGTCGCCCTTGTTGACGTGGACGGTGAACCCTTCACCCTTGAGTTGCACGGTGTCGATGCCGACGTGGATCAGCACCTCGATGCCGCCGTCGAGCACCAGACCGAACGCGTGGCCGGTGGGCTGCGCCGCGATGACCGTGCCGTTGCCGGGGGAGTACGCCGTGTCGCCCGAAGGTTCCACTGCCACACCGGGTCCCATGGTGCCCTTGCTGAACACCGGATCGGGGACGTCGGCGAGCGGCACCAGCGTGCCGGCCAGCGGCGAGGCGAGCTCGGTGATGACGCCCGCGTCGGCGGCGGCCTGGGTGGCGGCTGCGGCGGCGATGGTGCCGGCGCTGGCACCCGCGGGGGCCCGCTCCAGGTCGGCCACCGGCACCTCGGCGGCTTCCAGTTCGGCCTTCTGCTCGGGTGTCTTGTAGCCGGAGATGATCACCAGGATCATCGCGGTGAAGAACGCTGCGAGCACCGCGATGCCGTACAGCACGATGCTGTTGAACGCGGGGATGGTCAGCAACGACGTGAACACGAACGCACTGGTCTTCACACCGCCGCCGAGGCCGATGATCAGACCGCCGACCAGACAGCCGACGAGCATTCGTGGATAGATTCGCTTGAACCGCAAGTGAATACCGTAGAGCGACGGTTCGGAGATGCCGCCCAGCAGACCCGCCGCCAGCGCGCCCGTCGCGGTCTGCCGCATCTGGACGTCCCGCTCCCGCCAGGCCAGGAACAGCACGCCGGCGGTGGCGCCGAAGCAGGCGAAGTTCCAGGCGCCCATCGGGCCCTGGATGAAGTCGTAGCCCAGCGTCTGGATGTTGATCAACATGATCGCGTTGATCGGCCAGTGCAGACCCAGCGGCACCATGAACGGGTAGGCCAACGGGATGATGATGGCGAAGATCAGCGGTGAGAAGTCGTTGATGGACTTGAGGACATGTCCCAGACCGGCGCCGGCGTACACCCCGATCGGCCCGATGAGGAACGCGGTCAGCGGGATCATGATCAGCATCGCGAGGAACGGCACGAAGATCATCTGGACGTTCTCGGGGATGAGCCGCTTGAGGTACTTGTACAGCGGACCGAGGACGGCGGCCATCAGCAGCGGCGGGAACACCTGGGAGCTGTAGTTGAACACCGTCAGCGGCGCCCCGAAGATGTGCACGACGTCGACCTCGGAGCCGAACACCGTGAGCTTCTCGGCGACCTCCTTGAAGCCGGCGAAGCCGGGCAGCATCACCACGGCCATGATCGCGAAACCCACCCAGGGGTCCGCGTCGAGCTTCCTCGACGCGTTGTAGGCGACCATCAACGGCAGGAAGACGAACACGCACTGCCACATCAGGTTCACGAACTGCCACGACGGCGAGAGCTCGGTGCGGGGGTCGGCCCAGTTCGGGATGACGTGCAGGGTGCTCATCAGCGCCATGAACGTGATGAACAGCGAGGCACCCAGCAGTGCAGGCAGGATCGGCCGGAACGAGTCGGACAGGAACTCGAAGAAGGTGTCCAGCCAAGCGAATCGGCCGCGCGGTCCCCGGGCGCGCGCGGCGGCCTTGATCGCGGCCGCGTCGTCGGGATTGCCCCCGGCGCCGAGGCCGGGCAGCTTCATGATGTCGTTGTAGACGTTCTGCACGCCGCCGCCGATCACCACCTGGTACCGGTCGCCGGCCTGGGGCACCGCGCCCATCACGCCCGGGATGGCCTCGACCGTGGACTGCTGGACCCCGGAGGCGTCATGCAGCTGGAACCGCAGCCGCGTTGCGCAGTAGGTGAGGCTTTCGATGTTCGCTGCGCCGCCGACGCTCTTGACGATCTCGGCTGCTGTGTTCGATGACACCGGGTTCTCCCTCGAGTAGATCGTCGCCGACCTGCTGATGCTATCCGCGTGACGGATGGTGTTGAGGGGGTTTCGTGGGAGTCCCCGAGCGCCAATGGGAAGGTAAACCTAGCCTCATTCGCTCGGGTAGGCTCTGCGCTCACGATGACTGACGTACTGCCGGTTCTGCCTCGCCAGCTGACCACGATCTCCGACGAGATCCGGGCCGTACCCGCGCCCCCGATCCCGGTCCTGGCCGACCCGTACGACATCCGCGTGGTCGACCCGCGAACCGACGCCGCGACCATCTCGGAATGGATGAACCGGCCGCACCTGGCCGAGGCGTGGGAGTACGCCAACCCGGCGCCATGGTGGGACGGCTATCTGAACGCCCAGCTGGCGGGTGCGTACTCGCGGCCGCTGATGGGCAGCCTGCGCGGGCAAGCCCACGGTTACGTCGAGGTGTACCGGGCGGCAAAGGATTCCATCGCCCCGCGCTACGACGCCCACCCGTACGACCTCGGCCTGCACGCGGCCATCGCCGATCTGCGATTGGTCAACCGGGGTTTCGGCCCGTTGCTGCTGCCGCGGCTGACGGCCAGCCTGTTCGAACTCGAGCCGCAGTGCCGGCGGATCATGTTCGATCCCGATCACCGCAACGATGCGG
This sequence comes from Mycobacterium sp., assembly GCF_046330795.1. GTDB lineage: Bacteria > Actinomycetota > Actinomycetes > Mycobacteriales > Mycobacteriaceae > Mycobacterium. The sequence goes on from NZ_JAXLSA010000007.1 coordinate 113,755, forward strand.
CGCGGCGGCTGTGCGAGTTCGCCGGCTGCGAGTTCCTCGGCGAGCATGAGATGGCCAACCGGCGGATGGCGCTCTACGCGCTGCACCGGCCCGCCTGACCTCCACGCCCGGATCTGTTCAGCGTCCTGTGCGAGACCCACTCGCACTTCGTCGCAGCCAGCGCTGAACAGATGGGAATTGGGGGTTAGTCCAGGCTGCTGTCGCGGCCCGCCAGGAACTCGAGGAAACCCGGTTCGGCAGACCGGATCTCGTCGAGCTGCTCGCCGCCGTCGCACCGGAACAACCCCACCGTCACACTGTCGGCCCGGCGGGTCAGGACGCGCCACAGTCCGCCGGAGTCCGCCCAGCGCTCGAGTATCGCCACGGGATCGGTCATCGAACCATTCTGCGCCCGTGATGCATCCCACTGGGAGAAGTGACCCAAGTCCCTTGTCCGGCTGCGCGGCCCGATGCTGGACTGACCGCATGAACGTGTCGTGGTCGGTCGCGGTGGCCGCAGTGTTCCTGTGGTTGGGCATGGTGCTGGCGATCTCGTTCCTGGAGGCGCCGCTGAAGTTCCGGGCCCCGGGAGTGACGCTGGCGCTGGGCCTCGGAATCGGTCGGCTGGTGTTCCGCGCGCTCAACACCTGCGAGGTGGTTCTCGCTCTGGTGGTCGCCGCCGGGCTGTACGGTTCGCAGGCCTCGGCCGGCCGGTGGGCGGCCTTCGCGGTCGCGGCCGCCGCGCTGGCGGTGCAGCTGCTCGCGGTTCGGCCCGCGCTGAGCCGGCGCTCGGATGCCGTGCTGGCCAGTGCGCCCGGCGAAGGGCACCAGCGGTCGAGCGCGCACCTGTACTACGTCGCGCTGGAGGCGATCAAGGTGGTCGCGCTGGTGGTGACCGGGCTGCTGTTGTTCGGCGGGGTGGGCTGACCGATCAGCGCGGCGTAGCCGTCGTGGTCGGGTCGCATGGCCGCGGCCACCAGTTCCCACAGCACCTCGTCGGTGCCGCCGCCCACCCGGGCCAGCTTCATATCCCGCCACCACCGCCCCAACGGTGTCTCGTCGACGAGATAGCCTGCGCCACCGAAGATGTGCATGCACTCGGAGAGCACTTCCTCGCCGAGGCGCGCGGCGGTGACCTTGACCGCGGCGGCCGCGCGCAGGTCGAGCCTGCCCTGCGCGGCGATGCCGTTGAGGCCGTGGCGAAGTAGGTCGACGCGGGCCTGCAGGTCGGCCATCCGCATCCGCAGTGCCTGATGTTCGAACAGCGTGCTGCCGAACTGGCGGCGGTTGACCATCCGGGCGTGCGTGATGCCCAGTACTCGCTGCGACGACGACGCCACCTGACCGGCGATCGACATGCGTTCGTGCGCCAGTCCCCAGGAGATCGCGGCCAGACCCGTTCCGGCACGGGCGATCAGCGCGTCGGCGGGCACCCAGGTGTCGATGTGTACCGCCGCGGTGTCCAGTGGTCCGGCGCCGACCTTGCGGTAGGGCGGCTGGATCTCGGTCTGGGCGGTGGGGATCGCGACGAGCGCGACGTTGCCGTGCCGGCTGGTGGCGTCGTGGTCGACGCTGCGGGCCACCACCACGATGTGGTCGGCGATGGGGGACAGCGAGACGAACTTCTTGATCCCGCGGACCTCGAAACCGTCACGCGTGGAACGCACTTCGGTCTCGCAGATCTGCAGGTCCGAACCGCCGGACTCCTCGGACGCGCCGATGCACAACACCGCGTCCCCGGCGATCGCGGCGTCGGCGATGCGCTTCAGGTGATCGGACCTGCCGAACCGGCGCAGGATCGCGATCGCCGAGTCGTGCAGGCTGACGCCCACCCCGATGCCCGCCGAGCCGAGATGGCCCAAGTGGTAGGCCAATTCGAGCAGCTTGCCCACATCCGGCTGCACGTCATCGGCCCACTTGGCGGCGAACACGCCGGAGGTGCCGAGATGTTCGATCAGCTTGCGCGGAAAGCGTTCGCTGGCTTCGGCTTCCGCGGTCCACGTGACCACCCGCTCGTCGAACGCCTCGTCGAGCAGTGCGCGGAAGCCGTCGATGTCCGTCATGGGTTGGCTGCCTCCAGGTTTCGTTTGACTTCGAGCCGGCGCAGCTTGCCCGACGACGTTCGGGGCAGCGTGCCGGGGGATACGAACACGACGTCGGCGGGAACCACTCCGCACTCGGAGGCCACCAGGGCGACCAACTCGCTGCGGGCGCCGGCTTCGTCGGGTCCGCGGAACTCGGCGGTGATCACCAGACCGGGCCGCGCCGAGCCGCCGTCGGCGCCGACGGCCACCACCGCGCCCTCCCGCACCCCGCGAACCTGGGCGGCCACGCGTTCGACCTCCGTGGGGAACACGTTGCGTCCGGCCACCGTGATGAGCTCCTTGACGCGGCCGCACACCACCAGTCCGCCGTCGGTGAGATAGCCCAGATCGCCGGTGCGGAACCAGCTCTCGGGGTCGTGTGGTTCGGCGCCCAGGTAGCCCGACATCATCGAGCTGCCGCGGATCTCGATCTCGCCCACGTCGCGCCCGGGCACCTGCGCCGCCGCGTTCTCCGGGGGTGCCAGGCGGAGCTCCATACCGTCGACCGGTTCACCCAGCACGGCATGCTTGTGCACCGAATCCGTTGCCGGGTGGTGGATCTCGTCGATGCGTAGTCCGGTGCCCGGTCGCGGTGCGGTGACCGCACACGTGGATTCGGCCAGTCCGTAGGAGGGTGCGGCGGCGTGTGGATCCAGCCCGAACCGGCCCATCTCGGTGAGGAAGGTGGCAAAGCCGTCGCAGTCGATCGGTTCACCGCCGTTGAGGGCGAACCGCAACGCACCGAGGTCGACGTCGGACACCCGCCGGGCGTACCTGCCCAGCACGTTGTAGGCGAAGTTGGGTGCCGCCGTCATGGTCGCGCGGCTCTCGGAGAGCCAATGTAGCCATCGGAACGGGGAAGCGGAGAACGCCGCGGTGGGCGCCAGCCACTGCTCGGCGCCCGACAGCGCCCCGGACAACAGGAAGGACAGTCCCATGTCGTGGTAGAGCGGCAGCCAGGTGCAGCCGACGTCGGTACCGCCGTCGACGCGCGTGTGCCTCAGCAGGGCAGTGACGTTGTGGTGCACGGCGTCCGGGCTCAGCAGCGCGGTCCGGGGCGAACCGGTCGAGCCCGCGGTGCCCTGCAGTACGGCCGGGGCGCCGGTGCCCGGAGCCGGCATGGGCGAGTGGCGGCCCGGCTGGGCGACGGCCCGCACGTCGTGGACCGCCGGGGTGGATCCCGGAAAAGCATTGTCCTGCAATGGTTTCAGTGTCGGTCCGTGCGTGAACACGGTGCCGACGCCGATCTCGGTGAACCGGGTCAGGGTGCTGCGGGCCCAGTGGTCCACGTCCGCCCCGCGCACCGGCCCGGGCAGGATCGACAGCGACCGGTCGGCGAACCAGGTGCCGAAGATCGCGGCGACGAATTCCACCGTTGGCTCCCCCACGAGACCGATGGCTCCCGCGTGGTCGTCGAGGATGCGGGCGGCGACGGACTGGCCCCGCGCGTGCACCTCGGCCCAGGGGTGCCGGATCCAGTCACCGCTGGCACGGTCGAGCACCACCAGATCGCGGCTGGATGTGGTCAGCGTGCGCGACAGCGCGGTCGCGAGCGCGTTCACGCGGTATCCGGGACCTTCGCCAGGATCGCGTTCTCCAGGTCACCGACGGTGTTGCAGCTCAACAGATCCTCTTCGGACAGCGCGACGCCGAGCTTGTCCTCGATGGCGACCATGCCGACGGCGAACGCGACGGAGTCCAGGCCCACCTCGTCGATCAGGTGCGAGTCCCGGGTCACGCGGCTCACGTCGACATTGAGATCGTCGCGCAGGATCTCTTCGAGGGCGGCGCTCACGGTGCTCGCGGGCACGGATGATGTGGTCTCCATGGCCAGGCACGGTACACCGGGTAGTAAGCCTAGGCTAGGCTTACCCCGTCGTGAAGGGCCGGCCCGGCCTGGTCCCGCCGTAGCGTTCGTCGCCATCCAGGGCCACCATCGCCGGCACCGTTTCGCAGGTGACCAGCCCCTGTTCGGCGGTCAGTTCGTCGACGATCGAAAAGCTGCGTCCGATCGCTTCCGGAGTGTCGATCAACACCGTGGTCACCGGGACACGGCGCCCGAGGGCGAACATCCGATCGCCGTGCGGATCTCCCGGCCCCGGGTAGCCCCAAATACCGCGCTGCACCGTCGCGCCGCTGGCGTACCGGCCCTCGCGCAGCTGCTGCACCAGCGCCCGGTGGATCGGCCGGCCACGGTGACGGGCGTCCTCGTCGGTGAACACCGTCAGCTTCTGGAACAGGTGCAGTCCGTCGCCATCCATCGGGGGCAGAGCCGGGGGTGGGGCCAGCAGCTGCCCGGCCCGCTTGCAGATGGTCGCCCGTCCCGCGATGACCCGCAGCCCGTCCAGCGCGGCGATGGCAGCCGCGGCCTGTTCGGCGGTCCCGATCCCGAGCACCAGGACCGGGACATCGGAGTTGCGACTGAAGAACGTCGCGCGGCGCCGCTGGCCGTCGGCCGTCCCGTCCACGCCGAGGTGGACCACCACCGCGGCGAAGCCGAGCCGGTGCAGCAGTGCCGTGGTGGCCACGCCGGCGGGCGCGCCGTCGATGCGCTGCTGGCGGCCCAGGAAGACGCTCAGCCGCACCGCCCCGTCCGCGGCGGGCTGGAGCCGGGCGCGCTCGAGGGTCACCAGACCGCGACGGATCAGCCCCACGGCATCGTCGGCCAGCGCGCTGATCCGCTCGGCGGTATCGGTGGCCATCAGCGTGATGGGCAGATTCTCCGACAGACTCAGCGACTCGTCGGTGCGCACGATGCGATGGGGGCCGAAGCTCGCGATCCCGCGCAGCGCGATGCTGGTGGCCACGCCGCGGGTCGCGTAGAGGTCCAGCAGCGCGTCGGCCAGGAAGACCTTGCCGACCCGTTCCCGCTCGGCGAAGTAGGCGCTCAGCTCGAGGATGTCGGTCATGTCAGCCCCGCCAGCCAGATTCCCAGGCCCGCCGCCGCCACCCCGAGCACGACGCTGACGACGATATTGGCGGCCGCCGGGGCGAACTGGCGTTCCTCGGCCAGGCGCTGGGTCTCGAACATCCACGTGGAGAACGTGGTGTAGGCCCCGACGAACGCGGTGCCGGCCAACAGCGCGGCCGTGTGGCCGAGGGCCGATGCGCTCAGGAAACCCAACAACACCGCGCCGGAGAGGTTCACCGCCAGCGTGCCGAACGGGAACGGTCGCACGACGCGGCCGGCCACCGCCCGATCGACCACAAACCGGGTGACCGCTCCGATACCCCCGATGGCGAACACCGCACCCCACACCAGGTAACTCATCCGCGCACCCTGGCCCGGCGCACCAGACCCGTCGCGAGGTGCACGGCGGCCAGCCCGGCGACCAGGCTGACGACCGTGTAGGCCGCCGCCAGACCGAAGTGGCCGTGCTCGAGCATGCGGACCGTCTCGACCTGCATGGTCGAGAAGGTGGTCAGGCCACCGCAGAACCCGGTGCCCAGCAGGGGCCGGCGATAACTGGACTGCGGCAGCCGCTCGAGCAGGCGGGTGCTGACGTAGCCCAACACGAAGGCGCCGACGATGTTGACCACGAACGTCGGCCACGGCCAGTGGGCGGGGTTCGGCACCGTCAGCGTCGCCAGTGCCGCGCGCGCCGCGGTACCGATTGCGCCGCCGACGAAGATCGCCGCCAGTTCCCGATTGTCGTGACCGAACACGCTGGAAATTATGAACGTTCAACCTGTCGACCGGACAGCGACACCGCGGGAGAGCAGAATCGACGCATGGCAGCCAACCCGCGCGCCGGGCAACCGGCACAACCCGAAGACCTCATCGACCTCGCACATCTGGTGACCGCGTACTACAGCGTGCAGCCCGATCCGGAGAACGTCGACCAGCAGGTGGTGTTCGGCACGTCGGGCCACCGGGGATCCAGCCTGGACGCCGCGTTCAACGAGGACCACATCCTGGCCACCACGCAGGCCATCGTCGAGTACCGGGCCGCGCAGGGCACCACCGGTCCGCTGTTCATCGGCCGCGACACCCACGGCCTGTCCGAGCCGGCGTGGGTATCCGCGCTCGAGGTGCTGGCCGCCAACGATGTTGTGGCGATGATCGATTCGGCCGACCGGTACACCCCTACACCTGCCGTGAGCCACGCGATCCTGGCGTTCAACCGCGGCCGCGACGCGGACCTGGCCGACGGGATCGTCGTCACGCCGTCACACAACCCGCCGCGCGACGGCGGTTTCAAGTACAACCCGCCCAACGGCGGCCCGGCCGATACCGATGCCACCAGCGTTATCGCCAAGCGCGCCAACGACATTCTGCGCGACGGCCTGCGCGACGTGAAACGGGTCCCGCTGGCCCGCGCGCTGGAAACCGCCCAGCGCCATGACTATCTGGACGCCTACGTGTCCGATCTGCCCAACGTCGTGGACATCCACGCCATCCGCGCCGAGGGCATCCGGATCGGCGCCGACCCGCTGGGCGGGGCCAGCGTCGACTACTGGGGGGCCATTGCTGAGCGGCACAATCTGAAGCTCACCGTCGTCAACCCCCTGGTGGATGCCACCTGGCGGTTCATGACCCTGGACACCGACGGCAAGATCCGGATGGACTGCAGCTCACCGAACGCCATGGCGAGCCTCATCGGGAAGATTGGCGACTACCAGATCGCCACCGGCAACGACGCCGACTCCGACCGGCACGGCATCGTCACCCCCGACGGTGGGCTGATGAACCCGAACCACTACCTGGCCGTGGCCATCGACTACCTGTACACCCATCGGCCGGACTGGCCCGGGGACGTGGCCGTCGGCAAGACCGCGGTGTCGTCGTCGATCATCGACCGGGTGGTGGCCGGACTCGGCCGCAAACTGGTCGAGGTGCCCGTCGGCTTCAAGTGGTTCGTCGACGGATTGATCAGTGGCACAATTGGATTCGGCGGCGAGGAGTCGGCCGGCGCATCATTCCTGCGCAACGACGGCACCACCTGGACCACCGACAAGGACGGCATCATCCTGGCGCTGCTGGCCTCGGAGATCCAGGCCGTCACCGGCACATCGCCCTCGCAGCGGTACGCCGAACTGGCCGCCGAGTACGGTGCGCCGACGTATGCCCGCATCGACGCCCCGGCCAACCGGGAGCAGAAGGCCCGGCTGGCCAAGCTGTCCCCGGATCAGGTCAGCGCCACCGAACTGGCCGGCGAGCCGATCACGGCCAAGCTGACCACCGCGCCGGGCAACGGCGCCCCGCTGGGCGGGCTGAAGGTCACCACCGAGAACGCGTGGTTCGCCGCGCGGCCGTCGGGCACCGAGGACGTCTACAAGATCTACGCCGAATCCTTCAAGGGCCCCGAGCACTTGGCGCAGGTGCAGGACGCCGCCCGCGAGGTGGTGAATACAGTCATCGCGTGACCACCACAACCTCGTCGGCCAGGCCTGAACTGCCGAGCGAGGTCTGGCTGCTGGTGTGCGCCAACGTCGTCGTCGCGCTCGGCTACGGCGTGGTGGCGCCGGTCCTGCCGTCCTACGCCCGCCACTTCGGGGTGAGTGTCTCCGCGGCGACGTTCGTGATCACGGCGTTCGCCGTCATGCGACTGGTCGGTGCGCCGCCCGCGGGCTACCTGGTGCAACGGCTGGGGGAGCGGCGGATCTACATCAGCGGACTGCTGATCGTCGCGGTCTCGACCGGGGCATGTGCATTCGCGCAGACCTATGCCCAACTGCTGGTGTTCCGGTCGGCGGGCGGGATCGGTTCGGCCATGTTCACGGTGTCCTCACTGGGCCTGATGATCCGGATCTCACCGCCGGATGCCCGTGGCCGCGTCGCGGGACTGTTCGCCTCGGGGTTCCTGGTGGGTTCGGTCGGCGGCCCGGTGCTGGGCTCGCTGACCGCCGGGCTGGGCCTGGCCGCGCCGTTCCTCATCTACGGCGCGGCGCTGCTGGTGGCCGCGGCCGTGGTGTTCGTCAGCCTGCGGCATTCGGCGGTGGCCGCGCCCGAGATCAGCGACGAGCCGACGGTGTCGATGCGCACCGTCCTGCGCAACCGCGCCTACGTCGCCGCGTTGTTCTCGAACTTCGCCACGGGCTGGTCGTCGATCGGGTTGCGGATCGCGCTGGTTCCGCTGTTCGTCGTCGACGCCCTGGGACAGAACGCGCGGATGGCCGGGGTGGCGCTGGCGACGTTCGCGATCGGCAACGTCTCGGCGGTGGTGCCCAGTGGCTATCTGTCCGACCGGGTGGGCCGGCGCCTGCTGGTCATCGTGGGTCTGACGGTGTCGGCGCTGTCGACGGTGGCGGTGGGCTTCACTCCGCTGTTCGGGTCCATGCCCGTCTTCCTGGTGGCCGCCTATGTGACGGGCGCCGCCACCGGCATGTTCATCTCACCGCAGCAGGCGGCCGTCGCCGACGTGGTAGGGAACAAGGCGCGCGGGGGAACCGCGGTGGCCGGGTTCCAGATGATGTCGGACCTCGGCGGGATCGTCGGTTCGTTCGCCGTGGGCCAGATCGCGCAGCATCTGAGCTTCGGGACGGCGTTCGTCGTGACGGGCGCGATCATGCTGGCGGCCGCCGTCGGGTGGGTGTTCGCCCCGGAAACCCGGCCGGCCTCCTCTGTCGAGCACACCCCGATGCGACCACTGGGGCCGGACTGCGCCGACGAATTGCCTTAGCAGCGGGCTATTTTCGGGAAGGATGTCGGGCATGACTCCGAAGCTCGATCCCCACGCGCATTCCCTCTCACTGCTGGCCGACGGCGAACTGGTGGAGGAATCCGACCTCGGTTCGATCCAGCGGGTGACCGCCGATCAGCTGCCCATCCTGTCGGGGCTGTCCATCAAACGCTTGGTGCTCAACCCCGGCGCGATGCGTACCCCGCACTGGCATGCCAATGCCAACGAGCTGACCTACTGCATCTCCGGCACCTCGCTGGTGTCCGTGCTCGACAGCTACAGCGTGTTCTCGTCGTTCACCGTCGGTCCGGGGGAGATGTTCCACATCGACTCGGGATCGCTGCACCACATCGAGAACATCGGGGAGGACGCTGCCGAGTTCATCCTGGCATTCCGGCACGAACGCCCAGAGGATTTCGGCTTCGGCGCCGCGTTCGGCGCGATGACCGACGCCGTGCTGGGCAACACCTACGATCTGCCGGCCTCGGACTTCGCGAAGATCCGGCGCGACACCACCGACCGCCGGCTGGCCGCCCGCACCGGCGATCCTGTCGTCCCGGCATCGGCGTATTTCAACGATCCGCACAAGTTCGCCGTGGAGGCCCAGAGTCCGCCGTTGGGCAGCGCGGTCGGGTCGGCACGGCTGGCGCGGGTGCAGTACTGGCCGGCGCTGAAGGACCTGTCGATGTACTCGCTGCGGATCCGGGAAGACGGTATGCGCGAACCACATTGGCATCCCATCACCGCCGAGATGGGCTACGTCGCGACCGGCAGCTCCCGGATGACGGTCATGGATCCTGACGGCAGTCTGGACACCTGGTATCTGAACCAGGGCGACATGTACTTCATCCCGCGGGCCTACCCGCACCACATCGAGGTGGTCGACGCGCCGGACCTGCACTTCGCGATCTTCTTCGACCAGCCGACCCCCGGGGATATCGGCTATCGCGCCTCGATCAGCGCGTACTCGCGGGAGGTGCTGGCCGCGACGTTCAACGTCCACATCGACGACCTGCCCGACTTCCCGTTCACCAACTCCGATCCGCTGATCGTGGGCCGGGTGAACCCCTTGGACCCCCGGGTATAAGGCTCTCGACACCTGTCTGACCAGCAGTTTTGAGGCGCGCGGGTAGCGTGGTGTAACTTCGTACAGCACGCCCTCAGGGGCTATGGCGCAGTTGGTAGCGCACCACACTGGCAGTGTGGGGGTCAGGGGTTCGAATCCCCTTAGCTCCACTCCTGAGAAAACCCGCTCTGACCTCGCAGTCAGAGCGGGTTTTTGTTCGTGAGAACGTCATGCGTAACCCCCTCCGCAGGGGTCGCGTAGGTTCGTAGAGAATCAAGCCCGAGAACCCAACCCAGCATTCAACGAGAGCCACCATGCCTGAGGACCAGAACGCAGACGTTCCACCGAATCACCTCTCCATTGACCCCCGCAGCGCCTTCTACAGCGAAGAGGTGCTCCGCCGCGACGTCGGTATTCGCTTCAATGGCGTCGAGAAAACCAATGTTCACGAATACAACGTGGCCGAGGGTTGGGTGCGTGTTGAAGTCCCCACCGCCAAGGACCGCCGCGGAAATCCGATGGTCGTCAAGCTCAACGGCACGGTAGAGCCTTATTTCCGCTTCGCGGAATAGCACACACCCGTGGATTACTGTCGCGGCCCTCAGGGCAATGCGTCGAAAATGTCGAACGAATTCGGCACGGGCGGTGGCGCCGCAAGGGGTGTGGGCACAATCGCAGCGGGTGTGGGCGGAACCGGACCGGGGAGCAGCGCCGCCGACAGTCCCTCTGCGGTGAGATGCGGTTGGCCGACCATGGTGGCGGCCGGCACGGGCGCCGTTGCACTTTCGGGCAGTGCGGCGGTCTCAGGTACCGTCGCGAGCTCTGCTTCGTCGGTGACCATCGGTGCCGCCTCGGCCTCGTCGAGCGCGGGCAGGAGGGTCGGAGCCACGGTGGCCTCCGGTGCGGGAGGTGACAGTGGAGGTGCCGCACTGCGCACGGAAATGACCAGGGGACCGTCGGGCGTCGGGGCTGAGGCAAGCGGCTCGGCGTTGCGGTCGACCGGCTGTGACCGTGTCCCGCCCAACAGCGAGTACACGGCAACCGCAGCACCCACGGCCACCACCACGACGCTCGACGCCACAGCCACCTTCATGGACACCCGCGACGCGATGGCCGGCACAGGAATCTGCAGCCGCGTGGGGGGAATGGGTACCCGCGCGGCCAGCCGCCGCAACAGCCCGTCGCGGTCATCGGCGGAAACGGTTCGTGCCGCTCCGTATGCGAGCTCCAGATCGGGAGCGATGTAGCGGGCCGTCCGGTTGCGGCCATGCCGCGCCGCTTCCTCGGCGATGACGTCGATATCGTCGAACCCCAGTAGCCGCAGCTTTGATGTCAGTCGTAAGGCTGACCCGGCCGTACCCTCGGTCCACGCTATTCGAACAGCGTCGATGTCCCGTTCCTTCAGCATGAATGTCTCGACGCTGCGGGCCGCCACGGTCGCCACGTTCTCGGCCGAATCGACCGTGATGACGTCATTGGCGACGATTGCGCCGTCCCCGAGGTCGACGAGCGTCCATGCCACGCTGGTCGCTGTCAGTGACAGACCGAGTACCTTGCGCATAGCCAACCCCTCGACGACCGCCGGCGGCGGCCCTGTTGTCGTTGCGTAAGTGTCAGACGGTATGCATGGGGCGATGTGAGGTTCAGTGTCCCGGCAAAACCTCAGTGAATTCTCATTCGGGCCGCGTCAATCGGACGGATTCCGAAATGTCGTATGATCACCGTTAAATCACACTTGCTGAATCGGGTGGAAAGCGGTCAGATCGTTGACGAGCGGCCGTAGTGGTCATACGCTCCAGATGAGAATGTCCGAAAAGGCGTCCACTCTGGGTCTGTCGAGAACACGGGAAGTTTCGATGAACGTCAACAGCACCGCTCCCAACGTCTTCGACGCCGGCCTGCCCACCTTCACGTACGGCCTCGAGGCCACTCCGCATGACATCCTCGAGGACGTCCGACTGGCGCAATCGCGCGCGCCCATCGCCATCGGGCCCCTCGGCCCCGAGATCCTGACCTACAACCTGGCTCGGGAGATATTGCGCGACAACAGGTTCCGTCTTCCCCCTGGCGTCACCCTTGCGGCGCAGGGCATCACGTCAGGCCCGTTGTACGACAAGCTGGCGAGCAGTCTTCTGGGCCTGGACGGGGCACCACATGTCCGGCTGCGCAAGTTGGTTTCCAAGGCGTTCACTCCCCGCGCGACGTCGCGTCTGCAGGAGACGATCCATGAGGTGGTGAACGGCCTGATCGATCGGGTGGCCGATGCCGGCCGGTGTGACGTCGTCACCGACATCGCGCGTCCTTATCCCACGCCGATCATCTGCGCGCTGCTCGGTGCGCCCCGCGAGGACTGGCAGCTGTTCGCCGACTGGACCGAAGAGATCTTCAAGGCCTTCAACTTTCAGCCGGATGTCACTTTCGATGAGTCCGCGATCATGAGCGCATGGAGTGAACTCGACGCCTACGTCGACGACATGGTGGCCGCCCGTCGAGACGATCTCACGGATGATCTGCTGTCGGAACTCATTCGCGCCGAGAGCGACGGGGACCGGCTGAATCTCGACGAACTCCGCATGCTGGTAGCGGGCTTCCTCATGGCGGGAACGGATACCACCCGCAACCAACTGGCGGCGTCGGTGCAGGTGCTCTGCGAGCATCCCGATCAATGGGCGAAGCTGCGCGACCATCCTGAACTGGCGATGCAGGCGGTCGAGGAGAGCATGCGCCACTCGCCCGCCGCCGCTATCGTGCCGCGAGCCGCCATCGAGGACGTCGAGTTCGGTGGCTACCTGTTCCCAGCGGGAACCTTCGTATTCGCAAACACCTTCGCGGCCAACAGAGATCCAGCGATCTACGCCGATGCTGACCGCTTCGACATCGCACGCAATGACGCACCCGCGATCCTGACCTTCGGCGGTGGCGCGCACTACTGCCTTGGCGCCAATCTCGCGCGACGAGAACTGGCCGAAGCGCTCGCAGTCCTCACCCGTCGTCTTCCCGTCGCCCATCGCGCCGGTCCGGCCCCATGGAAATCTCTGCTGGGGATGACCGGTCCGACAACTCTTCCGATCGAATTCACCAGCGAGCGGCTTGTGTCCGCGGATGCGTAGTCGTGGTTGGGCGGGCGTCACACCCGCGTCGGACGAGGAAGCAATTTCGCGGATTCTGACGGCGGTGGACGAACAGGTCGCCGAGCACGGTCCGGCGATCCGCCTCGCCGACGTCGCCCGCCGGCTCGGTGTCACCCGCCAAACGGTGTACCGCTACTTTCCCAATGCCGATGCGCTGCTCATCGCGAGCTCGATGCGTGCAGTCAACGGGTTCATCGACCAACTTGTAGAACACGTGCGTGGCCTCAACGACCCGGTCACTGCACTGGTCGAGAGCATGTCGTTCGGAGTCGAGCACCTCGTCGGTGATCCGCAGCTGGAGAGCCTACTGACGGGCCGGCAGGAGGGCGAAGCCGTCATTTCGATGACCTCCGATACGGCGATCGCATTCTGCTTGTCGGTTTTCCACCGCCTCGACGTCGATTGGAAACTGCACGGCTACGACGCGACCGCCCTCAAAGAGCTCGCCGAAATGACGTTGCGCACAGTGCAGTCACTCCTGACCGACCCTGGACAGGCGCCGCGCAGCGGGCTTGCACTGCGCCACTTCGTTTCCCGATGGCTGGGGCCGGCGATCCTCTATCCACGGGTGGCGTCGCTGTCCATCCATGCGAATCACCCCGCACCTCGATAGGGGATTCGACGGCGCCACGGGATTGCGGGCGTCATCGCCCCCGGGCGCGCACTGCCGCGTCCAGCAGGAGGTCGGCCAGGGCGACGGTCGCGGGTGCCATCCGGGCCGACGATGGCGATGCGAGGAACACCTGCCACATCACCGGATCACTCAACTCCACCGACCGCAGCCCGCGGAATCTTGCGGCCTCCGATGCCGGCATGAACGCGGCACCCAGGCCGTTGCCGACCAGCTCGGCGATCGCGGCAAACCCGGCCGGCGCCTCGTAGCGCGTGTGCGGGTCGGCGCCGACGGCGCGGAACGCGTCGTCGACGAGACGTCGCAACCCGAACCCGGGCGGGAACCCCACGAGATCTTCTTCTGCGAGATCGGCGATATGCACCGTCTTTCGCCGCGCCAGTGGGTGATCGCGACCGCAGACGAACACCATCGATTCCTCGAACAACAACCGCATGTCCAGTTGCGGCGGGAAGCGGTCGGGCACCGACACCAACGCCAGATCCAGCGAGCCTTCGATGAGTGCCGCCAAATAGGCCGACGCGCCCGATTGGCTCAGCCGCAAGCGAAGGCGCACATAGGGATGCAGGCGGTGGAAATCCCCGAGAGCACGAGCGACGTTCAACGGGCCGAACGAGATCAGCGAACCGAACTCGACAGTGCCGGAGAGGGTTTCGCGAAACTCTCCGACCGATCCGACGGCCGCGCGCACGCTGCGGCGTACCTCCTGGGCGTGGCTACGAAAGCGTTCGCCCGCCGGCGTCAGCCTGATCTGCTGCCGGGTCCGGTCGAACAGTGCGACACCGAGTTCGCGCTCGAGCTTCGCTATCGAGGTCGACAGCGCGGATTGCACGACGTGGATCCGCGCCGCGGCGCGGGTGAAGTTCAGTTCGTCGGCAACCGCCACGAAGTGCTCGAGCTGGCGGAGTTCCATGCCCGCAAGTCTATCTAATTCATAGATGATAGATATCAAAAATCATCGTTGGACGCGATCTTCTCGCGAGTGTGCAATGGAAGCCGTGAAAGCAATCGATTCCATCCGACCGCACGACGATCTCACCGCCGGTGGGTCCGGCACCTCCGTGGTCATCGGTGAGCGCACCGCCGACATGATCCGAACGGAACACGCGCGGTGAATACCGTGGACAGAAGATCTTTCGGCCGTATGGCCGCATTGGGCGCCGGGATCGCAGCCCTCACCGCCTGCACGTCCACGTCCACGTCGACACCGACCACCGCGATGCCCGCTGCTCCCGCGCACGACCTCGGTCCGGTCCAGCACGTGGATGCGGGCGCACTCAACGTCGGCTACGTCGACGCTGGACCGGCCGATGGACCGCCCGTCATCCTGCTGCATGGCTGGCCGTACGACATTCACAGCTATGCCGACGTGTCAGCTGCATTGGTCGACAACGGCTTTCGGGTCATCATCCCGCATCTTCGCGGCTTCGGATCGACGCACTTTCGGTCGGCCGACGCCGTCCGCAACGGCCAGCAGTCCGCACTCGCCCACGACGTCATCGACCTGATGGATGCGCTGCGCATCCCCAGCGCGATCCTCGGCGGCTACGACTGGGGCGGCCGGACCGCCAACGTCGTCGCCGCACTCTGGCCCCAACGCTGCTCCGGCCTGGTCGCGGTCAGCGGCTACCTCATCGTCGACCTCGCCGCCAACCGCGAACCGTTACCGCCGGCAGCCGAGCACGGTTGGTGGTACCAGTACTATTTCGCCACCGCGCGCGGGGAAATGGGATACCGCCGCAACACCGGTGACTTCAACAGGCTGATCTGGCAGTTGGCCTCTCCCGACTGGCATTTCGCCGATGAAACGTACGAATTGTCCGCGGCGTCGTTCGACAATCCCGACCACGTCGACATCGTCGTGCACAACTACCGCTGGCGGCAGAGTCTCGCACCCGGCGAACCACGGTATGACGACGATGAACGGCGACTGGCGGCCAGACCCGCGATCGCCGTGCCGACCATCACCATCGCCAGCGACTTCGACGGCGCCGCCAAGGACGGCGCCGCCTACCGCGACCGATACACCGGCTGGTACCAGCATCGCCTGCTCGACGGCATCGGCCACAACGTGCCCCAGGAGGCGCCCGATGCCTTCGCCTCGGCGATCACCGACGTGCACCGACAGAAGGGAACACGATGACGACGGACAGCACTCTGATCGGCCGCACCGCGCTGGTGACGGGGTCCACCTCCGGACTCGGGGCCGGCATTGCCACCGCACTCGCCGCCGCCGGTGCGCACGTGGTCATTACCGGCCGAACCCGAGATCGTGGGGACCAGGTCGTCGCGCGGATCGAATCCGAAGGAGGCCGAGCCACTTTCATTCCGGTGGACTTCTCCGCCGGTGCCGATGCGATCGCTGGTTTGGCGGCGTCGGCCACCGAAGGCGTAGGCGGACGACTCGACATTCTCGTGAACAACGTCGCCACACTGATTCAGCCCGCACCTACCGCCGACGTCACCGCCGAGCAGATCACCGCCGCGTTCGGCGTCAGCGTCGTCGCGCCGTTCCTGCTGACCGGACTGTTGGCCCCCGCGATGGTGCAGCGTGGCGACGGCGCAATCGTCAACATCGGCTCGATCGCCGGTCTCGTCGGTGCCAGCGGTTCGGCGTTGTACGGCGCCACCAAGGCGAGTGTTCACCAGCTGACCAGGGCGTGGGCAGCCGAGTACGGCCCCAGTGGGGTCCGGGTCAACACGGTGGCACCCGGCCCGATCGCGACCGACCGCAGCGACGAGTACGCCGAGGCGATAGCGCCCGTCCTGGCTCGACTGCCGTCGGGCCGGATGAGCAGCGTCGCCGAAGTCGCCGCGGCAGTGGTGTTCCTGGCCGGACCGGACGCAGCCAACGTCCACGGCTCGATCCTGTCCATTGACGGGGGCTGGGCCGCGATCTGAACACCGCCCGACCCGTATCCTGTTCTCAGCGAAAGACACTCGCTATGTCTCTCTCTGCCGGCCCTCATGGCGGTCCAGGGAATCGGCCCCGTTGCCGATCTCGTTCCCGGGTCGATGAGGGGTAGTTTCGCCGCTCCTGTGCACGCTCACTCATACTGGAGGAGGTCAATGTCCATCCTGTCCCGCCCGCTGATCGCCGACGCCGTCGCACGCCTGTTCGCGTCGACGGTCAGACCCGCGGCGAAGTCGGCGGTCCGCTTTCCCGAGTTCACTTGTCGGACAACCACGGTCAGCGTCCCCACACACCACGGACCGGTGACTGCCGCCGTCTACCACCCGCAGACCCAGGCCGGGGATTCGTCGGCTGCTGCCGTCTATGTCAATGTGCATGGCGGCGGTTTCGTCGTCGGCCATCCCGAACAGGACGAGCCGTGGTGCCGGTACCTGGCTACGCACGCGGGTGTGGCGGTGATCAACCCCGACTATGTGCTGGCACCACGACATCGTTTCCCCGCTGCGCCCGAACAGATCTATGACGTCGTCCGGTGGGCCGCCGAACCCGAGCGGGACTGGGACGGCACGAGATTGTGCGTCGGTGGCCAGAGCGCAGGGGGCAACCTCAGCGCCGCCGCGGCCCGCCTCGCCCTGGTCAACGGTGGTCCGGTGATTTCGCTGCAAGTACTGCACTACGCCCCGCTGGACCTGGTGACTCCCACCGGTGACAAGCCGTCGACGGTGGGAAGCCGCGCGATCATGAAGCCGTGGATGGGTGAGGTGTTCGACACCGCCTACATCCCCGACCCGGCCCGGCGAGGTGACCCATTGGCATCGCCCGTGTGGGGCGACAACGCCGACGGGTTGCACGGGATCGCTCCGGCGTTGATCATCGCCGCCGAACACGACCGGTTGCGCGGCGAAGCCCAAAGGTACGCGGTGGCACTCGATGAGGTGGGAGCGCTGATCGAGTACTACGAGGTCCCGGATGTCGATCACGGCTACAACATCATGAGCGATTCCGTCGAGATAACCCGGCAAACCTACGACCGCATCGTCGACCACGTCCGTGCCGTCACCCGGGGGTGTGGGTAGTCACGACTTCGTAGTGTTCGCGGTGACGAAATCGGCGATGGCATCTTCCATCTGGCGCAATCCGGGCTCCTCGATGGGGTAGTGACCGGCGTTGGTGAGCAGCACGGTGGTCACCGGAACTTTCCCGATCCGGGAGAGGACCGGTTGGCTCAGCTCCAGCGGGGACCAGCGATCCTCGGCGGGCTGCGTGAGCAGGATCGGGCAGGCGTCGAAGTCGTCCGGTTGCACTGCGGGGGAGTAGTTCAAGTAGCTGTCGAGGAACTTGATCGGAACCCAGTTGCCACCCGATGTTCGGTCGGCGGTCATAACTCTCAGTGCGCCTTCATCATTGACCAGTGCGGACATCTTGGATGCCACTGTCATCGGGAAGCGCATTCCCGCTACGGGGGTGCCGGCGAACGCCCGCATGACGGGTGCGCCAACGCGCGAGATGAACTTGTCGTGGGCGGTGTCATCGCGGACCTTCTGGTCGCGCTGATCCAGGAATGTCATGCCGACGATTCCCCGCAGTGTTCCCTTCGGGGCTTTCGCGGCGACGTGGTACGTGAGCATTCCCCCGGCGCTGAGCCCGTACAAGATGATCGGACGATCGTCGCGCGCCTGTTCGTAGGCGAGAAAGTCCACCACCAGATCGACCCAATCGTCATACGACGGCACGGTCCCCGGTGCGACCTGGGTGAGTCCGTAGCCGAGGTTGTCCAGCGCGACGGTTTCGAATCCGCGTCGGGCCAGCGGCGCGCCGACGATCAGGCTCATCTGCCGTCCGTTGGTGCCGACGCCGTGGTGCAACACCACCTTCGCCGGTGCATCCCGGTTGACGTAGCGGTCCAGGTGTACGCGGTGTCCGCGGTGTGCCCAGAACTCCTCGGTCGGCGCCGTGGCGTCGGTGAGTCGCAGCCGGTCGGGCAGGTACGACTGCAACTCTCGCCACGCGCGCTGATCGCGGTAGAGAAGATCGGTGTGCCTGGTCATGATCAGAGAACTCCTTGTGAACGCGACGGAGTTGGATCCAACTCCATATTTGGAGTCTATTCCAAGTCTGGAGTCGCTTAAACTCGAGTGCGTGACCGAGACGGGGCCCACTTCTGGCCCGACCAGGACGACGCGTCGCGCCGCCGCGAATCGAGAGGCCATCATCGACGTCGCCGAGGCGCTGTTGATGGAGGGCGGCCTCGGCGCCGTCACGGTCGAGGCGGTGGCCGAGCGGGCCGATGTGGCGATCCAGACCGTGTACAACCGGGTCGGACGTCGTCCCGAAGTGCTGGTGGCCGTGGCCGAGCGTGCCATCGAGGAGAACTGGCTCTACATGGCACCGGCGTTCGCATTGGCCGGGACACCGCTGGACCGCCTCGCCGCAGTGGCCCGCGCGTACGTCGCCTTCGCGCAGGAGCGACCCCGGCAGTTCGAACTGTTGAACACGCCACCCGACGAACCCGACGCGTTGGCGCGGATCGCGGTCAAGGTTGATCAACAGATCGGCAGACTCGCCGACATCATCGCCGACGGCATCGCCGACGGCAGCTTCGTCACCCATGTCGATCCTTCGGTCGCGGCGACAGGACTGTGGGCGATGATGGAGGGGGTCCTCGTGCTCGGATGGCGTACAGACCGCAAGAACCCTGATGACGCGGCACTCGACACGTTGACCGGCTTTGCGTTTTCGGTCATCGTCAACGGCCTCATGCCGCGATAACGCGCAGAGGAGACGAGCTTTGAAGATCCGCAAGGTCCTGAAGTTCCTTGCCCTGGCGATGCTTGTCCTGGCCGGCCTGGCGGTGATCCTGCCCTATCTGGGCCCGCACCGTGATGGTCGCGACGCACTCGAGCTGAACCCCTCGTGCACCCATCTGTGCGACGGCGAGGACGGCGGATTCTTCGGCGGCGACGGTGGTGACGGAGCCTTCGGGGGCAAGGGTGGCAACGCCTGGTTGTACGGCAACGGCGGTCGCGGAGGTGACGGTGTGGGTGCGGGGTACGACGCGGACGGGAAGGTGGTCACGCCGGCCACCGGCGGTGGGGCCGGTGGCAACGGCGGACTCGTGACGGGCGGCGGCGGCCACGGCGGCAATGGCGGTAATGCCACTGCGCCCGACGGTGACGTCACCGCGGGCAGCGGCGCCGTCGGCGGCAGCAGCGGGCTCTTCGGCGGAAACCCGGGCCGCGGCGGCGACGGCGGAAACGCCGCAACCACCGTCGGATCCGCCACCGCGGGCAACGGCGGCGACAGCGGCTCGCGGGTCTCGGACCTGAACTTTGCCGGAGACTCGGGCGGCGGCGGAAACGGCGGAACGGCAACGACCGTCACCGGCGCGGCCGTCGGCGGCGCGGGCGGCTATGGGGGACATGGCAAATGGCACTCCGCCCAACCCGGCGGTGACGGCGGATCCGCCACCGTCACCGGATCCGGCGACGCCACCGCGGGCACCGGCGGCGAGGGTGGCAGCGTGTTCTACGGCACCGCCGCCGGCGGCGGCAACGGCGGGTCCGCGAACACACCCAGCGGAACCGCCGCGGGCGGGTCGGGCGGCCAGGGCGGTCTGGTGGTGTCCACCGGAGGCCCGGCCGGTGACGGGGGTGCCGGCGGCAACGCCACGGGACCGATTGCCAAGGGCGGCAACGGTGGCGCCGGTGGGAAGTTCGGCTTCGGTACGACCGGCGGCGACGGCGGCGCGGGAGGGAACGCGTCCGGCGACGACGCCACGACCGGCAACGGTGGCGCAGCGGGCACCGGTATGTTCGGCACGAACGGTGTCAGCGGCCAGAACGGCCGATGATTCCCCACGCCTGAGGTCAGGGCGCGGTTGCAGCCACGAGATAGCCGCGCGGTAGTCCGGGAACACTCAGCGGTGCTGTGGGAGCCGACCAACGATTCCATGCGGTGCCGAGTTCGCCGACGTCGGTCACGGTGGCGGCCCAGCCGTGCCGCTGCAGCAGTTCGCCGGGTTCGTCGGTGCCGAACAGCCACGGCGCGCCCCGGGCGGCCATCGATTCCAGAAGCGGTGCCATGACGGGTGATTCGAGCAGAACCTTACCGACGACGTCGTAGAGGGCCACCGATCCGGAGGCCGACAACGTGGATACGCGGTCGAACAGGATTCGGACGGCGGTCTCGTCGAGGTACTGCAGCAGGCCTTCGATCAACCACACCGATGGGGCGTGCGGGTCGAACCCGGCGTCGAGCAGCCCGGCGGACCAGTCGGTGGTCAGGTCGACACCGATCGGCGCCCGCCGGGCGGTGGGTTCGGCGTCGGCCAGCAGGACATCCTTCGCCGCGATCACCTGCGGTTGGTCCAGTTCGTAGACCGAGGTTCCGGCGGGCCAGGCCAGCCGGTAGGCGCGGGCATCGAGGCCGGCCGCCAGGATGACGACCTGTCGTGCGGTGGCCGTCGCGCCAAGCAGTTTCTCGTCGAAAAACCTTGTGCGAATGACAATCTCGGCGGTGGATTGTTCACCGCCCGTGGCGATGGCAGCTTCCAGCATGCTCATGCCGTCCGGGCCGGCCAGCTGCGCGGCGAACGGATCCTCGAACAGTCGGTCGGGCCGCGTGGATTCCCGGGCGCGGATCGCGGCGACCAGTACTCCGGTGCCGGCCACTGCGTCGCGCGAACCGTCCATGCCGACCGCGGTTCAGACGTTCCGGATCCGGGGTGCCAACTGGACCACCTCGGGCACCACCGTGGGATTCGCGTAGGCCGTCGTGACCAACGAGACCAGGGTGTTGGCCACGTCGGCCAGCGCCGACATCTGAGCGGGCAACTGCCCGTTGGCAACCCATGACTCGAACATCTCGTTGAGCAGATCCCGGTCGGCGCCGCGCAGGATCTCGGTGTCCTTGGTGGGGCCCATGCCGACGCGGATGATCGACAGGTCGGGATGCTCACTGCGCCATGAATGCAGGATCTCGTCGAGGGCGGCCTTGCTGGCGTCGTAGGCCGCGACACCCGCCCGGGGCCGGCCGACGTCGCGGCTGGAGGCGATCAGCACCACGCCGTTCTCGGAGAGGTGCGGTAGCGCGGCGCGCAGCACGTTGTTGGCGCCCACGGTGTTGACCGCGAAGGCGTGCAGCCAGGTCGACACCTCGGTGTCCTGGACGTAGGCGAACGGGACCACGGTGCTGGTGAACACGACGGCGTCCAGACCGCCGCCCAGCGCCGCGGCGGCCTCGCCGACCACCCGCTCGATGGCCGACGAACTCTCCACGTCGAGTTCGAAGGCGCGCCCGCCGATCTTGTCGGCCAATTCCTGGAGCAGGTCGATGCGGCGCGCGGCGACGGCGACCTTGGCCCCGGAGGCGGCAGCGCTCTCGGCGACGGCGTGACCGATCCCGGAGGAGGCGCCGACCACGAGCAGGCGCAGGCCGTTGGCATCGGTGCGTGGATCGCTCACGGGACCCCCTTCATCGTTGGCTTCTTAGGCCATCCTTACGGGCGGTAATGAGATTACCGCCCGTAGCGGGGGCTGTGCTCACCGGCCCTTGAATACCGGCGTCCGCTTTTCGGCGAACGCGCGCGGACCTTCCTTGGAGTCGTCGGACAGGAAGACGGGGATGCCGTTGGCGGTGTCGGGCTTGAAGGCCTCCTCCTCGTGCATGCCCTCGGTCTCGCGAATGGTCTTGAGGATGGCCTGGACCGCCAGCGGGCCGTTGTTCTCGATCACCTGCGCGATCTCGAGCGCCTTGGCCAGTGCCTGACCGTCGGGCACCACGTGCCCGATCAGTCCGTACTGCAGCGCCTCGGCGGCGGTGATGTGCCGGCCGGTCAGGAGCAGATCGCAGGCGATGGTGTACGGGATCTGGCGGACCAGTCGGACCGCCGAACCACCCATCGGATACAGGCTCCACTTGGCCTCGGAGATACCGAATTTCGCGCTCTCGCCGGCTACCCGGATGTCGGTGCCCTGCAGGATCTCGGTGCCACCGGCGATCGCGGCGCCCTCGACAGCGGCGATCAGCGGCTTGGTCAGCCGCCGGCCCTTGAGCAGAGCCTCGATCTTGGTCGGGTCGAAACCGGCCTTGAAGCTGTCGCCCGGCGCCTGTTTGGTGGCGTTCTTGAGGTCCATGCCCGCGCAGAACGCGTTGCCGGCACCCGTCAGGATGCAGCAGCGGATGTCGTCGTCGTTGTCGACGCGGTCCCATGCCTCGACCATCAGCGCCATCATCTCGCCGCTGAGCGCGTTGCGGCGTTCGGGCCGGTTCATCGTGACGATCAGGGTGTGCCCGCGCTGTTCGATGAGGGCGTGCGGCTGTTCCTCGGTCATCAGCGGACTGTAACACGTTCTAGTTTTCGCCCAACCCAGGTCGAGTGTGCAGCCATATGCATTTCCGGGCCCGTAAATGCATATGGCTGCACACTCGGCCGAGAGAAAGATCAGATCTTCAGGTAGCCCTTGTCGGCGGGGATCTGCGCGGCGGTCACCAGCGACGACTCGTCGCCGGCCAGCCACAGCACGATGTCGGACACCAGATCGGGCGCGGCCAGCGAATCGGTCGGCAGCGCGCCGGGGGAGAAGCTGTGGATGTAGGTCTGATGGTCGGCGAACATCTGGTACATCGCGGTGTCGTTGCCCATCGGGGTGTCGGTCCCGTACGGGTGCACCGAGTTCA
Organism: Mycobacterium sp.; assembly: GCF_046330795.1. GTDB lineage: Bacteria > Actinomycetota > Actinomycetes > Mycobacteriales > Mycobacteriaceae > Mycobacterium. The sequence goes on from NZ_JAXLSA010000007.1 coordinate 136,861, forward strand.
CTCGGATGCCGTAGGGGCCCAGCTCCACGGCAAGCGAATTCGTCAGCCCGACGACGCCGAACTTGGTGGCGCAATAGTGCCCGCAGCCGGGCACCGCCTTGATGCCCGCGGCCGAACTGATGTTGATGATCGAGCCGCCGTTGCCGGCCTCGATCATCGCCGGCACGCATGCCTTGATCGTGTTGAACAACCCGGTCAGGTTGGTGTCGATGGTCTCCTGCCACTGTTGGGCCGAAATCTCCCACAGCCGGCCCCAATTGAGCACACCGGCGTTGGCGACGACGATGTCGAGCCGGCCGAACCAAGCCACGGCGTCGTCGACGACGCGCTGCTGCCCGGCGGCGTCGCGCACGTCGACCTCGGCGGCCAGCACCTTGCGGCCCTCGTTCTCGACCAGCCGGACGGTCTCGGCCAGATCCTCCGGCGTCGACGCCGGATACCCGTTGTGGGCAGCCACCGGTGCGCAGGCATCGAGCGCGACGACGTCGGCGCCCGCGCGGGCCAGCCGGACGCAGTGGGATCGGCCCTGGCCCCGCGCCGCACCCGTGACGTAGGCGACCCGGCCGGTGAGATCGGTTGTCATACCGGCAAGTTAGCGAATCCGGACATCGCCGGTGGGCGCATCGCCCGAAACGGGACTCAGGCCCCCGGGCGGGTGATGGTGGCGTAGCGCGACAGGTGGTAGTCGGTGGAGCCGAACTCGTACTGCACGGCGGTGAGGCGCTTGAAGTAGTGACCGATGGCGAGTTCCTCGGTCATTCCCATGCCGCCGTGCAGCTGGACGGCGTTCTGGCCGACGAAGCGGGCGGCGCGCCCGACGGTGGCCTTGGCCGCCGACACGGCCCGCGCCCGATCTTCGGGGGCGTCGGCCCCGAGGTTGAGGATCGCCAGGTACACGGCCGCCACGGCCTGTTCGACCTCGATCGACATGTCGACCATCCGGTGCTGCAGCACCTGGAAGCTGCCGATCGGCTGGCCGAACTGCTGGCGCTGCTTGCAGTATTCGACCGTATCGGCGAGCACCTTTCGCATTCCGCCGACGGCCTCGGCGCACACCGCTGCGGCCGCCTCGTCGCGGGCGCGTGCCAGTTCGGCGGTGGCGTCCTCGAACAGGCGGGTGCTCACGGTGAGCCCGTCCAGTTCGAGGTCGGCGGCGCGCCGGTCGTCGATGGTCCGGTAGGCGTGCACGGTCAGCCCGGCCGGTGGTGTCGCCGCGTCGAACTCGGTGAGGAACAGGCCGACGCCACGGTCGGTGTCGGCGGCGATCAGCAGGTGGGTGGCCAGGGGAGCGTCGGCGACGACGGCCGCCTCACCGGTCAGCGTCCAGCCGGCGCCGTCAGCGGTGGCGGTGATCCCCGGTCCCTGGGCCAGTGCGACGATCGCGGTGCCCTCCGTGATCCTTTCCAGCAGGGTGCGCGCGGCGTCGGTGTCCGCGCGGGCCAGCAGACCGCCCGCCAGGACCACCGTGCCGACATACGGTTCGATCACCAGGGCGTGCCCCAGTGCCTCCGAGATGACCATGAGTTCGGTTGGGCCGCCGCCGATTCCGCCGATGTCCTCGGGGAAGGTGGCACCGAGGATGCCGAGCTCCTCGGCGAACGCGCGCCAGATCTCCGGCTGCCACCCGGCGCCGGTCTTGGCGGCCGAACGGCTCTCGGCCAGGTCGTAGCGGGCGGCCAGGAATTTGGTGAGCCCGTCGCGCAGCAGCTCTTGCTCACCGGTCAGGTTGAAGTCCATTTTCTCCGGTCTCCCTACAGGCCCAGGGCCGCTTTGGCCAGGATGTTGCGCTGGATCTCGTTGCTGCCCGCGTAGATCGAGCCCGCGCGGTCGTTGAAGTAGCGCAGCGGCGCCACCGCCTGCCAGGGTTCGCCGCTGACGTAATCGTCTGCGGGCGGGGTGAATTCGGCGATCGGCCCACCCGGTCGGGTGCCGTGCGGCTGGTACACCCGCCCGCGCGGGCCGGCCGCCTCGAGGGTGAGTTCGGTCAACGCCTGGCTGAGTTCGGTGGAGATGATCTTGAGCATCGATGATGCCGGGCCCGGGTTGCCGCCCGCGGCGACGATGGCCAGCGTGCGGAACTCCAGGATCTCGAGCACCTCGGTGCGGATCCGGGCGTCGGCCAGCTTGCGGGCGAACGCCGGATCATCGATCAGCCGGCCGCCCGACGGGCCGGGTTGCTGCGCCGCGGCGGCGCCGATCTCCTCGGCCATCACCTGCAGCGCGGGCGCGGTGACACTGCCGCCGCGCTCGAATTCGAGCAGGTACTTGGCGACGGTCCAGCCCTCGTCGATGTTGCCGAGGATGTTGGTCCTGGGCACGCGCACCCCGTCGAAGAACACCTGGGCCTGGACCTCCTCGCCGGAGGTCATGACCAGTGGGTGGACCTCGATGCCGGGGGTGTCCATCTCGAAGAGGATGAACGTGATGCCCTGTTGCTTGCGTTCGGACCGGGTGGTGCGAACCAGTGCGAACATCCAGTTCGCCTCGACGGCGTGGGTGGTCCAGATCTTGGAGCCGGTCAGGATCAGGTCGTCGCCGTCCTCGACGGCGGCCATCTGCAGGGAGGCGAGGTCGGAGCCAGACTCGGGCTCCGAGTAGCCCTGGCAGAAGAACACCTCGCCGGTGAGAATGCCGGGCAGGAAGAAGTCCTTCTGCTCCTTGGTGCCGAATTTCATGATGGCGTGCGACACCATCCGGATGCCCATCGGGGAGAGGCTCGGCGCGCCCGCCAGCTGGCATTCCCGGCTGAAGATGTAGTGCTGCGGCAGCGTCCAGTCGCAGCCGCCGTGCTCGACGGGCCACGCCGGGGCGGCCCAGCCGCGCTCGTGCAGGATCGCCTGCCAGGCCATGCTGGCCTCGTGCTCGGCGTACACGCTGGTCATCAGTCGGCCCGCTCCGCGCAGGTCATCGGTGAGTTTCGTGTCGAGGAACGTGCGAACTTCGTCCCGGAATGCCAGATCTTCGGCCGACCAGTTGAGATCCATACCTGATATTTGATCAAATCTGCCCGAGTCATGTCCACCCGCGGTCCACGCAGCCACGTACGGTTCGAGCCCGCCGGGCGTACGTGAACGAGCGCTCGTGCCGGGGGCTGGCCACACTGGTCGGGTGGGCACACACTTCACCCATGCCGTCGTCGGCGCGGGCATTGTCGGATTGGCGACCGCGCACCGGCTGCTGGCCCGCGATCCCGGCGCCACCGTGGTGGTGCTCGAGGCCGAGGACAGCGTCGGGCGGCACCAGACCGGTCACAACAGCGGCGTCATCCACTCCGGGATCTACTACGAGCCGGGAAGCCTGAAGGCCAGATTCAGCCGGGCCGGTGAACGCGCCACCAAGGACTTCTGTCGCGAGCACGGCATCGCATTCGCCGAGTGCGGAAAGCTGATCGTCGCGACGACGCCCGTCGAGCTCGACCGGATGGGCGCACTCGAGCGACGGGCAGAGGTCAACGCCATCGTGTGCCGGCGCATCGACGCGTCCGAGCTGACCGACCTCGAACCGAACGTCGCCGGTCTGGGCGCTCTGCATCTACCGGCGACCGGAATCGTGGACTACCCGCACATCGCCCGGACACTGGCCGATCTGATCGGCGGCGCCCGGGGACTGGTACGGACCGGAGCCCGGGTTCTGTCCATTGCCGAAACGCGCACGCGGGTAACGGTTTCCACCGCGCATGACGAGCTGAGCTGTGACCGGCTGGTGGTGTGCGCCGGGCTGCAGGCCGACCGCCTGGCCGAATTGGCGGGGCTGCGCACCGATGTCCAGATCGTGCCGTTCCGCGGCGAGTACTTCAAGCTGCCACCGGTGCGGAAAGGGTTCGTGCAGCGGCTGATCTATCCGGTGCCGGATCCCGAACTGCCGTTCCTGGGGGTGCATCTGAGTCCGACGGTCGGCGGCGACATCACCGTCGGGCCCAATGCCGTGCTGGGCCTGGCGCGGGAGGGCTACCGGAAGTATTCGGTGAACATCCGCGACATCGCGCGGATGGCCGCGTTCCCCGGGACGTGGCGGGTGGCGGCGGACAACATCCCCACCGGACTGCGCGAGGTCCGCGATTCCCTCTGGCGGCGTGGCTATCTGCGTGCCTGCCGCAAATACGCTCCAGCGCTGGAGCTTTCGGACCTGATTCCCGCCGAGGCCGGGATCAGGGCGCAGGCGGTGGGCCGAGACGGCACGCTCATCCATGACTTTGCGATTGCGCAGACCGTGCGGATGATCCATGTGCTGAATTCGCCGTCACCAGCGGCGACGGCCGCGCTGCCGATCGGTGAGCATCTGGCCAGTCTGGCTATTGCTCCGTGACCGACGGGGCTGCGCCCACGTGCGCTGCGCGGAAGTTCCTGTGCGGCAGTGACTTTGCTGTGAAGGAGACTCTGAGGTGCCGTGCTGGCTCGGGGAGCCCCCAGGCCGTGGTCACAATTGCGTCACGGATCAATGAAAACCTGCTGTGTGCAAAGGTGAGCGCTTTGTCAGGTCAGCCCCAGGCGACCGGCATCTTTGCGTGAAAGGCATGCTGGGCGTTCGAACAGCACATGGTGATGGTTGACCGATTTCGGTCGATCGGCGCGAAACTCGGTTGGAAGCCCGGCCGGGGTCTCGCTAGGGTTGTCTGAGGTAATTGCAACGGCGCGAGTGCTGACCTGAACCGACAAGCCGAACCATGCCGCGCTCAACATCGCAACGCGACAGACGCACCAGCGGTCTGAGCCACCCCACACCAGCAGCCGTGTGCTCTGCCCTGGCTGTCGCCGGCGTGGACCTACTCGCCATTTCGGTTGCGTGGCAACGGAAGGAGGTGCTCACATGATCCGGTTCGAACTATTCCTACTCGGTGGCCACCGAGTCACCTTCACTCTCGGGAGGTGCCGATGAGCGCGAGGGAGAACGTCGTCTACAACTATTCGCCGGAGTTCACACCCGCAATCCGGTACCGCGCCATCCCGTCGTCGTGCGCCGGCGCAGCCGAGACACTGGCCGAAGCTCGCGCGGCGTACCGCTCCGATCTGTCCGGTCTGCTGCGCGTCGGTCGGCGGGATCTGCCGCCGGTCGTCGAGCATGTCGAAACCAAGGTGCACGGAATCCTGGTGCGCGAGAAGGTGGGTGCGGTGCACCGCGATGTCTCGTCGGACCGGATGCTGCTGCAAACTTTGCTCGCCGAGGGCCAAGCGCAGCAGGAGTTGCGTGCCTACCTGGACAGGGCGTGCGATGCGGGTGTCGAACCCGTGGTGGTATTGGCGGACCCGCAGGACACGGTCGACACGGTGCTCGAGCAGATGACCGCCACCGACGCTGTGGTGGTGGCCTACTGCGACCCGACCCGCGCGGTCGGATGGACGGCCATCTACGGGCCGGGAGTCGACAGCGCGGTCGATGCGGTGGACGCTCCCGGGGACCAGGACCCACAGTTGGGCGCTCTCCCGGTAGACGCACTGGCCGGTCGCCGGCTCCGGATGCAGCGGCTGCCACACGCCTGTTAGCTACCGCAGGGCCAACAAGTGCTCCAAGGTCGTCAACTGGGCGGCGAAGTCGCCGTCGAGTTTCGCCAGCAGCGTCGTGATCCCGGTATCGGCATACGCGCCAATGCGATCGGCGATCCAGCTGTCGCTTCCCACGAGATTGGTCAGCCGGCCGAGGTCGACCGGTACGCCGGCTCGGGCCTCGTCGCGCTTGCCGGCCTGCCACAGCCCGGCCACCTGCGTCACCGCATCGCCGTAGCCGAGCCGGGTGAACGCGTCGTTGTAGAAATTGCGCCCACCCGAACCGCGCGAACCCATCGCGCCGATGGTGAACGCGTAGCCGTCGGCGTGGCGGCGTACCGCATCCTCGGTTTCGGCTGTACTGGAACAGAATTCGACCGCGACGGGCGCCACCAGGTCGAGGTCGGTGAGTGTGCGTCCGGCCCGGGCCGCGCCCGCCCGGATCGGTTCGAGGAACACCTCGGCGGCCTCGGGGATGAACGCGTTGCCCAGCCACCCGTCGGCAAGCTCGCCGGTGAGCGCGAGGTCGGCCGGTCCCATCGCCGCGTTGTAGACCGGCACGTGCGCCGGGGCAACCATCGGCACCAGCGCGGCGCCATCGCTGTCGGGCAGCGGCAACGGGTAGATCTCCCCGTCGTGCACCAGGCGCTCACCCCGGCTGACCGTCCGGATGATCTCGATGGTCTCCCGCGTGGTCTGCACCGGCTTGCTGAATCGCACGCCGTGCCAGCCCTCCATCACCCGCGGACCCGACGTTCCGATGCCCAGCCGGAATCGTCCGCCGGACAGGGCCTGCAGACTCGAGGCCGAAGTGGCCAGCAGGGCCGGCGAGCGTGAACCCAGTTGCACCACAAAGGTTCCCAGTCCGATCGAGGAGGTCGCGGCCGCCAGGTACGCCAGGGTGCAATGTGACGTGGACACCGCCTGGCGGCTGGTCACCGACATCGAGCTACCGGCCCGGTGCTCGCCGGAGCTGCAGTCCGTGCGGTGGCTCGGTGACGCCGACGCGGTGCGCGTCGGTGCCCGCTTCCAGGGCACCAACCGCAACGATGCGTTGGGCACCTGGGAAGCCGAGTGCGAGATCGTCGAGGTGGAGGCCGACGGCGACGTCCGGCGCTGGGTGTGGAACGTGCTGGTCCCCGAGGGCGTCGGCGCCACGTGGGCCTTCGAGATCGAGCCGGCCCGGGACGGCGTGCTGATCCGGCAATGGGGCCGGATGGGCCCGGATCCGTCGGGGCTCAGCCTGGCGATCGCGGCCCGGCCTGAACTCGAGGGCCGCATCGTCTCCCGGCGCCTGGGCGACTGGGAGCAGGGGATGCGCGCGAACCTGGACTACGTGCGGGCTGCCCTCGAGGATCCCGAGCGCGCCTGACCGCGCGACCCGCGTCGGCCACCACCGCGGCGGGGCTGGCCGCCGGATCGTGGCGCTGGCGTCCGCTTGGGCCCCTGCGCCTTGACGGGCTGCACCGGCTTGGCGGTCGGGGCCTGATACGGCGCGCGTTCGCCGACCAGTGCCTGAACCTGAGCCGAATCCGCCGACACCTCTTGGGGTTTGGCGTTGATGCCGGCCCGGCGCAGCAGTGCGGCCGCGTCCTTGCGCTGCTCGGGCAGCACGAGTGTGACGACGTCGCCGGCGCTGCCGGCCCGGGCGGTGCGGCCCGAACGGTGCAGATAGGCCTTGTGTTCGGCCGGCGGGTCGACGTGCACGACGAGTTCGACGTCATCGACGTGCACCCCGCGCGCGGCGATGTCGGTGGCCACCAGCACCCGGGCCTGTCCGCTGCTGAACGCGGCCAGGTTGCGGTCGCGGGCCGGCTGCGACAGATTGCCGTGCAAGTCGACCGACGGGACACCCGCGTCGGTCAGCTGCTTGGCCAGCTTGCGGGCGTGATGCTTGGTGCGCATGAACAGGATTCGCCGTCCGCTACCCGAGGCGAGGTTGTGCACCAGTGCCTTCTTCGCCTCGGCGCTGCCGACGTGGAAGACGTGGTGCGTCATCGCGGCGACAGGGGAGTTGGCCTCCTCGGTGGAGTGCAGCACCTCGTTGCGCAGGAAACGCTTGACCAGCTTGTCGACGCCGTTGTCCAGCGTCGCGGAGAACAGCAGCCGCTGCGCATCGGCCGGGGTGGCGGCCAGGATGCGGGTGACGCCGGGCAGGAAGCCGAGATCGGCCATGTGGTCGGCCTCGTCGATGACGGTGACGCGCACCGCGTCGAGGCTGATCAGCTTCTGGCGCATCAGATCTTCGAGCCGGCCGGGGCAGGCGACGACGATGTCGGCACCGGCCCGCAGCGCGCTGACCTGACGGGACTGCGCGACCCCGCCGAAGATGGTGGTGACGGTCAAGCCGCTGGCCCTGGCGAGCGGTTCGACCGTCGCGGTGATCTGGGTGGCCAGTTCACGGGTGGGCGCCAGCACCAGGCCGGTGGGCCGGTTGGGCGCCGTCCGGATTCCGTGCAGTCGGGCTACCAGGGGGAGCGCGAACGCCAGCGTCTTACCGCTGCCGGTCTTCCCGCGGCCCAGCACGTCACGACCGGCCAGGGTGTCCGGCAGGGTCTTGGTCTGGATGGGGAACGGTGCGTCGATCCCGCGCGCCGTCAGGCTGTTGACCAGCGCGGCCGGCACGCCGAGATCGGCGAAGCCCGAAGGGGTTTCGTTGGGCATGGGTGTATTCACGTTTCGTACAGCTACTTTCGGAGCTCGTAGGGCGAGACTGCCGGTGGGCAATATCGATCGCCGCGAGAAAGTCTTGGGAAGATGATCCACGACGCGTTGGCTCAGCTGTGTGCGTGCCAACCTGGTCCGAAGTCTAGCGCATGGCGGTCCCGCGCCGGGAACGGCGTGGCCATCGTCACATTCACCGTCACGGTGCCTCGGCGTCGCGGTACTTGTCCTCCTCGTCCCACAGATCCAGGGTCTGGATGAACCAGAACAAGGTGAACAGGACGATGACGGCCACCTCGGCCCAGAACACGTTGACGCCTTCGTGGGTCAGGAAGATGCGCGCCGCGATGTAGACGATGAGTGCGCCCATGACGACGGCGATGGTCGTGTAGGCGCCGGCGAATCCGACCCGGGCCCGCATGGTGTCGTTGTTGGACGCCGCGTGGACGGCGTAGTAGAGGGCGACCAGCACGATCCCGCCGAACATTCCGACCGCCGCATACAGATGCACCCAATCCTGATACGGGCGGTGCCAGGACAGCAGCAGAACGCCACCGATCAACAGGTAGATCGCCGAGAGGGCGGGCAGGATCCACCGTGTCGGCGGATGTGCGTCGCCAAGTCGCTGGAGTTGGGTGGCGCAGGTCTGCACGGTGCGATCGAGCGAGGAGTCCCGATCGGACTCCGTCGGGGGCTGCAGGGCATTTCGGAGAACGATGATGAGTCCATAGGTCACCCACCCGGCGGCCAGGCCGCCCAACACGGCGACGATGTTGTTGGGTGTGCCGACATAGGGAGATTCGGCACTGGGCATGGCCGGATACGGTGGCGGCCCGGGACTCGTCGGCACGAACGCGACGACGAAGGCCAGGATGCCGGCCACGTCGAGCAGAACCTCTTCGGGGGTGGTGTTGCCGCGATAGGCGACCAGGCAGATGCCCAAACCACATACCGCCGCGACGAATACGGCATGCGCCGGGGTGAAGTAGTAGGCGCTGATCGAACCGAGGACCTGCCGTGACCCCGACCACCTGAGCAGGCCGATGGACACCCCCAGCATCACGGCCAGTGCGACCATTGTGATCCGCAGTGTGCGGTAGGTGATCCGGGCGTCCACGGGATACCTCGATTTTCCCTCGGGTCAGGCGGTTTCAGCAGCAGCGCGCGCCCGGGTCGGCGTCGGCGGCGGCATGGCGCATCCGCCAGTACTCGGCCTCACTGCACACCGGCTCACCCGGATGGGCGCGGTTGCGGTGGTCGACGTACCGGTGGTAGTGGTTGTCGCCCATCAATGATGAGCAGTACCAACGGATCTCGCGCGCGATGTCGCGTGCGCGACGGATGAAGCGTCCCATTGTTCCTGCACCTCCTTCTCGGCGGCGGAGACGATCAGCCCCGACGGGGCGAACAGTCTCGACGGCACGGGTTGCTCCTCGGCCAGCGGTGGGCCCTCGCCCCGGATGGCGCGCAGCGCGACGATCAGGCCCGTGACGAACACGATCAGCACCAGGACCGCGAACACGATCGACAACGTGCCCTGGATGAACGTGTTGCGAATGACCTCGTCGATCTGCTGTGGGGTCTTGGCTGCGCCGAACGCGGACTTGCCGGCCTCCTTGGCCGCCACGTACTGCGAATGTTGTTTCCAGTAGCCCAGTTTCGGGTCGGCGGAGAAGATCTTCTGCCACGACGCCGTCATGGTCACCGTCAGATCCCACAGCAGCGGGACCGCCGGGATCCACGCCCAGCGCAGCAGGCCCTTCTTGATCACCACCACGGTGACCACCGTGAGCGCGATCGCGGCCAGCAGCTGGTTGGCGATGCCGAACAGGGGGAATAGCGTGTTGATGCCGCCCAGCGGGTCGGTAACCCCCATCAGCAGGATCGAGCCCCACGCGGCGACGACGATCAGGCTGCACACCCAGGCGCCGACCCGCCAGCTGGGATCGCGCAGCTTCTTCAGCGGCCCGCCGAGATTGCCCAGACCGTCGGACAGCATGAACCGCGCCACGCGGGTTCCGGCATCGACGGTGGTCAGGATGAACAGCGCCTCGAACATGATCGCGAAGTGGTACCAGAACGCCTTGACGCTGGGACCGCCGAACGCCTGATGCAGAACCTCGGCCATTCCGATGGCCAAAGTGGGCGCACCGCCGGTGCGGGACACGATGGAATGCTCGCCGACGGCGTCGGCGGCCGCGGTGATCTGCTCGGGGGTGATCGGGGCGCCCGACAGCCCCAGGCCATTGGCGTACTCGGCCGCCGATGCGGCCGCGCCCCCGGTGGCGGCCGCCGGCGCGTTCATCACGAAGTACAGATGCTGGTTGAGGATCGACGCGGTGATCAGGGCCATGATCGCGACGAACGATTCGGTCAACATGCCGCCGTAGCCGATCAGCCGCATCTGGCTCTCCTTCTCCAGCAGCTTGGGCGTGGTGCCCGAGGAGATCAGGGAGTGGAAGCCCGAGAGGGCGCCGCAGGCGATGGTGATGAACAGGAACGGGAACAGCGACCCGGCGAACACCGGCCCGTCGCCGCGGGTGGCGAACTGGGAGACGGCCGGGGCTTCCATGACCGGGCGGGCCAGCAGAATGCCCAGCGCCAGCAGGGCGATGGTGCCGACCTTCATGAACGTCGACAGATAGTCGCGGGGGGCCAGCAGCAGCCACACCGGCAGAATGGACGCCGCCAGCCCGTAGATGATGATGCACCACGACAGGGTGACCTTCGAGAGGGTGAACCAGTCTGCGCCCCAATCGGTTTGGGCCACCCAACCGCCGGAGATCACCGCCCCCAGTAGCAGCACCACACCGAACAGCGAAACCTCCGACACCCGGCCCGGGCGCAGGAACCGCAGATACAGGCCCATGAAGACGGCGATCGGGATGGTCATCGCGATGGAGAAGACGCCCCACGGGCTTTCGGCCAGGGCGTTTACCACTACCAGGGCGAGCACGGCCAGCAGGATCACCATGATCACCAGCACCCCGACGATCGCGGCGACGCCGCCGACGGCGCCGAGCTCGTCGCGGGCCATCTGGCCCAGGGACCGCCCGCGTCGCCGGGTCGAGATCGCCAGTACCAGATAGTCCTGCACGCAGCCGGCGACCACGGCGCCGATGATGATCCAGATGGTCCCGGGCAGATACCCCATCTGGGTGGCCAGCACCGGACCCACCAGGGGGCCGGCGCCCGCGATGGCCGCGAAGTGATGCCCGAACAGCACCCGGCGGTCGGTCGGCATGTAGTCGGTGCCGTTCTCGAAGATCTCCGCGGGTGTGGCGTGGTCGTCGCGGGGCTGCACGATCTTCATCTCGATCAGCCGGGCGTAGAACCGGAAGCCGATGACGTACGTGCAGATGGCCGCCACCACGAACCACACCGCATTGACGGTCTCGCCGCGGAAGAACGCGATGATCGCCCAGGCGACGGCCCCTAGCACCGCGATCAGCCCGAAGATCGTCCGGTGCCGCGCACCGATCGGCGACCGGTCGATGACGGCGACCGGGGGCAGGTCGGCATCGGTCCGGATGTAGGTGATGTGGCCGACGGTCTCTTCGGTTGGCGCAGCGGCGGGTGTGGCCACGGTGCAGTCCTTCGGGTCGGGGGTGACTCGGCATAGGGGAAGCACTGCCGATCCTGTCACCGGTTCGGCCGCCCATGCGGACATTCGCGGGGACAACCCCGGCGATTCGCGCGATCATGCCGGTCCTCGAGCCTTTTTCGATCTGCTCAGCGTCGGCTGCCAGACCCACCCGCAAAAACGTCGCATGCAGTGCTGAACATCGGAAGGGGTCCTCAGCGACCGTCGAGGTATCCCAGAATGGCGTCACAGACCTCCTGCGGTCGCTCGATCTGGATGAAGTGACCGGCGCCGGCGATCACCACCGATCGACTCCCCGGCGGCAGCGCCGCCAGCACGTCGGAATGCAGCGCCGCGTCCAGCGCGCCGTCGCTGTCCCCGTAGACCACCAGGAGCGGAAACCGCGGCTTCCCGTACCGGGACCGGTTCAGCTTCCGGTGCTGTCGGACGCCGCGCCGGGCCTGCATGTTGTGGCGGTAGTAGGACACCGCGGCCGTGCGGTGCGCGGTGTCGGGCAGGGCGGCCAGGGTGGCGGCGACGTCGTCGCGCACATCGGTGCCCGCCGGCTCCCAGTCCCGCCATAGCCGTGGGATGACCCGGGGCAGCAGCCGCTGCGGCAGCCAGGGGGTTTGGAAGAACATGATGTACCAGCTGTTACGCAGCTGCCGCCGGGCCAACCGGACGCCGCCGCCCACCCCCAGCCCGCGGGGCGGCGTTATCGCCCCCACCGGTGCCAGTGCCAGCGAAACGTGTGCGGCGAACGGTGATCCGCCGTAGCCCGCGATCGACCCGGTGGCCCACCCGCCCCAGTCGTGTCCGATGAGCACCGCATCCGGCGGGGCGCCCAGGGCTTTGTGCGCCGCGATCAGATCGCTCATCAGCGCGCCGATCGTGTAGTCACCGTCCGCGGCCGGTCCGGTCGGCGCATAGCCCCGCATGAACGGTGCCACGACGCGGAAACCGTTGGCCGCCAGCAGTGGAGCCAGCGATTTCCATCCGTGTGCGCTGTCGGGGAATCCGTGCGCGCACAGCGCCAGCCGGCCGTCCGGTGAACCCCATTCCAGGGCGGTCATCGTCAGTTCGGGCAGGCCGAGGACGATCTCGCGGGGACCGGCTGCGGAGCTCACGGCTTCGACCATACGACAGCGGTCAGTGCGCGTAGAGCGCGCGCACGGCGTCGATGGTGTCGGCTTCGGCTGCGGGTTTGTCGTCGCGGTAGCGCACCACCCGGGCGAACCGCAGGGCCAGACCGCCGGGATATCGGGTGGAACGCTGGACCCCGTCGAACGCGATCTCGACCACCTGCTCGGGGCGCACCCGCACCACATATCCATCCGTCGGACCGTCGGCCAATTCGCCGAACCGGGCCGTCTGCCAGTCCAGCATCGCATCGGTCATGCCCTTGAACGTCTTGCCCAGCATGACGAATCCGCCGCCGGACGTATCGCGGGCACCCAGGTGGATATTGGACAGCTTGCCGGTGCGCCGGCCCGAACCCCACTCGACGGCGAGCACCACCAGGTCGAGCGTGTGCACCGGCTTGACCTTGAGCCAGCCGGCCCCGCGCCGCCCGGCGGCATAGGAAGCAGCCGGATCCTTGGCCATCACGCCCTCGTGCCCGGCGGCCAGCGTCACGTCCAGAAATCGTTGGGCGACAACCGGATCGGAGGTGTGCAACCGGTCCGGCCGCTGCTGCGCGGGCACCACGGAATCCAGCGCCGCCAGGCGCGTCGTGGTGGGTTGATCGAGCAGCTCGTCGCCGTCGAGCGACAGCAGGTCGAACACGAACGCCGATAGCGGGTTGGTCCCCGGCGTGCCGGCCGAACCGCGACGCAGTGACCTGGAACGGCTCGGGCCGGCCGTCGGCGCGCAGCGCAATGGCCTCCGCATCGGCGATCAGCTCACGCGCCGGCAGCGCCAGGGCGGCGTCGACCACGTCGGGGAGCCGGTCGGTGACGTCGTCGAGGCTGCGGGTGAACAGTCGCACGTCGCTGCCGCTGCGATGGACCTGTACTCGGGCGCCGTCCAGCTTGGCCTCGAAAATCGCGGTGCCGCTGAGCTTTTCGAGTGCTTCGCCGACCCCGCCGGCGGTCTGTGCCAGCATCGGGCCCACGGGGGTGCCGACCCGCAGCCGGAAATTCGCGAGCCCGTCGGCGCCGCGGGTCAGTGCCACCGCCGCGACGGACGGCAGATCTCCGCCGAGCATTGCCGCGCGCCGGATGTCCGCGGCCGGGATCCCCGCGGCGCGGGCCACTGCGTCGGCCATCACTCCGGCCAGTGCGCCCTGGCGCAGCTCACCGCCGAGCAGTCGGCGCAGGAACGTCTGCTCGTCGACGGTGGCCGAGCCGAACAGCGTGGAAAGCAGTGCGGCCCGGCGGTTCTGAGATCCAGGTCCGGCGCACGCCCCGATCTCGGTCAGGGTGGCATCAACACCGGGCACCGTCAGCATCGGCGTATCGGCGGGTGCGGGCAGCGCGCGAAGCGCGGCCCATCCCACCCCGATCTGGCGTTGGGGGAGTTCGCCGGACAACCAGGCGACGGCGACCGCGATCTGGTCCGCATCGTCGGCCGCCTGCGTCAGTAGATCGGCGATGCGCCCGATCTTGGCCAGCCGCGAACGTTCGGCGCCGACATCGGCCGACGCGGCGGCCACTGCCGACAGGGGCAGCGTCACCGCACCGAGAATTCGACCTGGTGCCAGCCCGTGGCGCCGTCGGGAGGCGGCGGCGCACTGTCCTCGGTCTGGACGGCGCCGGTGTTGTCGGTGGCCCGGACGGTGATGGTGTGCAGACCGGATTCGGTTGCCCGCCAAGGGAAACGCCACAGCCGCCAAGTGTCGCCGGTGTAGCTGGCGCCCAGGTCGGCGGGCTGCCACACCCCGGACCCAGCGGGTGAGTCGATGCGCACCTCGACGTTGCGCACACCGCGGTTCTGCGCCCATGCGACCCCGCCGAAGGTGACTGGCCCGCGGTCGATCTCGGCGCTGTCGCGCGGCACGTCGATTCGGGACCCGGTCTTGATCGGACCGCGCGCCGACCAGCCCAGCCCGGTCCAGTACCCCTGCGCCCGGTCGAACCGGGTGAGCTCGAGATCGACGACCCACTTGGTGGCCGACACGTAGCCGTACAGACCCGGCACCACCAGACGGGCCGGGTAGCCGTGCTCGGCGGGCAGCGGCTGCCCGTTCATGGTGATGGCCAGCAGGGCGTCGCGACCGTCGGTCAGCGCCTCCACCGGAGTGCCCGCGGTGAACCCGTCGATCGACTTCGAGAGCACCATGTCGGCGTCGGGGTGCACGCCGACCCCGGCGAGGATGTCCCGGACCCGGTAGCCCGTCCACCTTGCGTTCGAGATCAGTTCTCCGCCAACGGGATTGGACACGCAGGTCAGCGTCACCACCTTTTCCACCACCGGCAGGGCCGCCAGTGTGGCCATGTCGAAGGTGATCTCCCGGTCCACCATGCCGTGCACCCGTAGGCGCCAGTCCTGGCGGGCGAGTTGCGGGACACTGAGCGCCGTGTCGATCCGGTAGAACTCGTCGTTGGGGGTAACGAACGGGGGTAGTGCGACGTTGGCGGGCTGGACCTGTGCGGGAATCGGGGGAGCGGGCACCTGCACGGATGGGGCGCTGAATGCCTGCCGGTCCGGGGCCACCGAATGCCACCGCCGGCTCCACGCGCTGCCGGCCAGACCCGCCAGGGCCCCGGCACCCGTGAGCCCCAGCGTCAACAATGCGTCGCGCCGGCCCGGCCCGGGCGTCGCCGTCGGGGATCGCCGGGAGGTGAGGCGCCGCAGCACGGCGATGCCGCACCCCGCGCCGACCAGGACGGGCAGGATGTCGACGACGCCGCCACCGGGCCGCGACAGCACCGCGACGGCCCCGGCGGCACCGGCCAGCGCGAGCACCACGCTGCCCACCGGGCGGCGCCTCGTCTCCCACCGGGCGGCGATTGCCGCCACCAGCAGGATCACCGCCAACACCGTGATGGTCAGGAACAGTTTGTCGTGCGTGCCGAAGGTCTGGATGGCCCATTCCTTCACCGCACCCGGCGTCAGGTCGATGATCGTCGAACCCACCGCGGTGCGGGCGTCGGCCCCGGACCCCAGCGGCGCCGCGAGCAGCTGCGTCACACCCAGGGCAACCGCCGCCGCCGCGATACCCGCAGCCGCCCGGGAGGCCATGCCGTCCAAGGTACGCACTTCGGGACCCGGCGGGGCTGGTGGCGCCGGGCCTCGTGCTCGCGGGACTGCACCGCTCGCCGAACCCGGACGACCGGGGTTTACATCGGCGCGGTATTTTGTCATGCAAGCACACAAGTCTTGGGAGGAATTGGAACATGGAGATCAACGGCAAGAAGGTCGTCGTCATCGGCGGTGCGTCCGGGTTCGGCCGGGCCTCGGCGGAGCTGCTCGCCAGCAAGGGCGCCAAGGTGGCCGTCCTCGACCGCGAGGGCACCGACGGCAAGGACGTGGCCAGCGCCATCGGCGGAACCTTCCTGCCCGTCGACGTCACCGATTTCGCCGGCACCGGCGACACCCTGGCCGCGGCTGTCAACGAGCTCGGCGGCCTGCACGTGGTGCTGACCACCGCCGGCGGCGGCGTCGCCGAGAAGACGTTCGGCAAGAACGGCCCGCACAGCCTGGAGACCTTCCAGAACACGATCAACCTGAACCTCATCGCGTCCTTCAACATCAGCCGCCTGGCCGCCGAGCACATGTCCAAGAACGAGCCGGAGGACGAGGAGCGCGGCGTCATCATCAACACCGCGTCCATCGCGGCGTTCGAGGGCCAGATCGGCCAGGTCGCCTACACCGCGGCCAAGGCCGGCATCGCCGGCATGTGCCTGACCATGGCGCGCGACCTCGGACCCCTGGGGATCCGGGCGCTGGCCATCGCGCCGAGCCTGTTCGCTACCGGTCTGACCAAGGGTATCCCCGACGAGTTCGCGGCCATGCTGACCAAGGACGCGGCGTTCCCGAAGCGGCTGGGCCGGCCGGAGGAGTTCGCCAAGCTGGTCTACGCCATCGTGGACAACCCGATGCTCAACGGGCAGTGCATCCGGCTGGACGCCGGGCAGCGCTTCGCCCCGAAGTGACACCCGGTGCCGGGAGTTCCTGTGACTCCCGGCACTATGACTTTTCATGGCGATCGCACTCACAGATGACCATCGGGAACTCGGCAAGGTAGCCGAGGACTTCCTCGCCGCGCAGAAGGCCCGCGCCGCGGCGCGCGACCTGCTCGAGGCCCCCGCCGAGGAGCGGCCGCCGTTCTGGACGGGTATCGCCGAACTCGGCTGGCTCGGGCTGCACATCGACGAAGCGCACGGCGGCTCGGGATTCGGGCTGCCCGAACTCGTGGTGGTGATCGAGGCCCTCGGCAGCGCCGTCGCGCCCGGCCCGTTCGTCCCGACGGTGGTGACCTCCGCGGTGCTGGCCCGGCACGGGTCGGATGATCAGAAGTCCCGGCTGCTCAGTGGACTCACCGACGGCAGCACCGCCGCCGGGGTCGGTTTCGGTGGTTCGGTCACCGTCTCGGGCGCGACCGCCACCGGCGATGCCGGGGTGGTGCTGGGCGCGGGCCTGGCCGATCTGCTGCTGATCGCCGCCGGCGACGACGTGCTGCTGGTCGACCGCACCGCCGACGGGGTCACCGTCGAGATCCCGACGAACCTCGACCTGGCCCGGCGCTCCGGCCGGGTACGCCTCGACGGCGCGCCGGTCGACGTGCTGCCGGGCGCCGCGGCCGACGCGCTGGCCCATGCGCGCACCCTGTTCGCGGCCGAAGCGGCCGGCGGGGCCGCCGACTGCCTGCGGACCGCCGTCGAATACGCCAAGGTCCGTGAGCAGTTCGGCCGCACCATCGCCACATTCCAGGCCATCAAGCACCACTGCGCCAACATGGCGGTGGCCGCCGAGAGCGCCACCGCGCTGGTGTGGGACGCCGCCCGGGCCGCCGACGACGACGATCCCGCCCAGTTCCGGTTGATGGCCGCCGCGGCCGCCGCCTCGGCCTTCCCGGCCTATCTGCGCAACGCCGAGTTGAACATCCAGGTGCACGGCGGCATCGGGTTCACCTGGGAGCACGACGCGCACCTGCACCTGCGGCGCGCCATGACGCTGCGGGCGCTGCTCGGTGGCGACGGGCCCGCCGCCGACCTGTTCGAGCTCTCCGCTGCCGGCGTGACCCGGCTCAACAGCCTGGAGCTGCCGGCGTCGGCCGAGGAGCTGCGTGCCGGTGTGCGTGCCGACGTCGCCGAGATCGCGGCGCTGGACGGGCAGGCTCAGCTGGACCGGCTGATCAGCACCGGCTACGTGCAGCCGCATTGGCCCAAGCCGTTCGGCCTGGCCGCCGGCGCCATCGAACAGGTGGTGATCGACCAGGAGTTCCGGTCCGCCCGCGTCAAGCGGCCGGACTACGGCATCACCGGCTGGGTCGTCCTGACGTTGGTTCAGCACGGAACCCCATCGCAGATCGAAAGATTCGTCGATAAGGCCCTGCGTAAGGACGAGGTCTGGTGCCAGCTGTTCTCCGAGCCCGGCGCCGGATCGGATGCGGCGGCCATCAAGACCCGCGCGGTGCGCGTCGACGGCGGCTGGAAGATCAACGGCCAGAAGGTGTGGACGTCGGGGGCGCACTACGCGCAGCGCGGTCTGGCCACCGTGCGGACCGACTTCGACGCGGCCAAGCACGCGGGCATCACCACCGTGATCATCGACATGAATGCGCCGGGGGTCGAGGTGCGCCCGCTGCGGATGATCATGGGCGGCTCGGAGTTCAACGAGGTGTTCTTCAACGACGTGTTCGTCCCCGACGAGGACGTCGTGGGCGAGCCCAACAGCGGCTGGACGGTCGCGCGGGCGACCCTCGGCAACGAGCGGGTGAGCATCGGCGGCGGGTCCGGAGTGGCCGGCGTCGACCCCGCGGCGCTGGTTGCGCTCGCCGGTGAGCACGCAGATCGGTTGGCGGGGGCCAAGATTCGCGTCGGCAATTTCCTGGCCGACGATCACGCGATCCGGCTGCTGAATCTGCGCAGCGCCGTGCGCAGTATCGAGGGCGCCGGCCCGGGCCCGGAGGGCAACATCACCAAGCTCAAGCTCGCCGAGCACATGGGTGAGTCGGCGGCCATCATGTGCCTGCTCAACGGGCAGGACGCCGCGCTGGTGGACGGACCGTCCGCGCTGCCGGTGATGATGGCGATGGGCGCGCGGGCAATGGCGATCGCCGGCGGCACGTCGGAGGTCACGCGCAACCAGATCGCCGAGCGGATTCTCGGCATGCCCCGCGACCCGCTGATCAAGTAGCGGCCCGCTTTCCTCGCCGAGCGTGCGTGTCGGCCCGCTCTCGCGCGGCGTGTCACGTACTTTCATGCACGCTCGCGCCGGAGTGCGGCGCTCAGTCGAACGCCGGCGCGACAAACCGTTGCAGCAGTGCGGTTTCGGCGTCCGGATTGTCCCCCGGCCACATCAGCAGCGAGAGCACGAGGCGCACGATCCACCGGGCGGCTTCGGGGTCGTCGTCGAGGCCGGCGAGTTCGGTGGCGAACGCGGCGACCGCCGGTGACCCGGTCAGCCAGGTGGATCCGCGGCCGTCGCGCATGGTGTCGACGAACAACTGTCCGGCCGGGTCGGCCCTGATCTCGGTCACGGCCACCCCGACGGCCGTCAGCACCCGCGCGGCGCCGGAGAGTCCGTCCACGGCCGCGCGCACCACCGTCACGATCCGGGTGGCCAGCCGGATGGTGACCTGTTCGCGGATCTGCGACTTGCCGCCGGCGTGCCGGTAGATGGTGGCCCGCGAGCAGTGCACGTGGTTCGCCAGCGCCTCCAGGCTGAAGGCGTCATACCCGTCGCGGTAGATCAATTCGGCCGCCCCGGCGTAGATCCGGTCGGCGGCTGCGGCGCCGCGATCCCCGTCGACCAGCCAGTCGTGCCGTGACATCACTCAGCAATTTTATCTCGCCATGAGACGAAATCACACTAATGTTTCAACGACGCCGCTGATCAGAACGCCGGCTCGAGACGGCATGTCGCGGGCCGCCCGACGCGGGGCTCTCGACCTGCGCGGACGGCGTTGACCCGGGTGGCGTCGATGCGCAGGCTGGAGCGGTGACCACAGCCCGTGCCGCCGGGGTGGACCCGGCCGAGTTCTTCGGCGACGCCGCTATCCAGGACCCCTATCCGCTGTACGACCGGTTGCGCGCCGGCGGTCCGGTCCATCGCGTCGGCGACTCCGACTTCTACCTGGTGTGCGGTTGGGATGCGGTCGAGGACGCCCTCTCGCGCGTCGACGAGTTCTCCGCCAATCTGACCGCGACGCTGTTGTACTCGGACGGCACCGTCTCGGCGTTCCCGATGGGGGAGCTGGACGGGCCGGTGCAGGTGCTGGCGACGGCCGACGATCCCGGTCATGCCGTGCACCGGCGGATGCTGGTTCCGCAGTTGGCCGCCAAGCGAATTCGCGCGACCGAGCCCTTCATCGCCGAGACCTTCGACTGGTTGTGGTCGGACAATCTGCGCGACGGACGGATCGAGTGGATGAGCGCGGTGGCCAACCGGCTGCCGATGATGGTGGTCACGCGGTTGATCGGGGTACCCGACGGCGATGTCGACCTGCTGATCCCCAAGGCGTACGCCAGCGTGCAGACGCTCGACGGCATTGCCGACGATGACAAGCTGGCGGCCTCCGGCAGGGCCGCCGTGGAGCTGTCGGGGTACATCTTCGAACAGTTCCAACGGGCGATCGACGAAGGCGCACAGGACAATCTGCTCGGCGACATGGCGACCGCCTACGCCCACGGCGACATCGATCAGGTGACCGCCGCGGTGATCATGGTGATCCTGTTCAGCGCGGGAGGGGAGTCCACCGCGTCGCTGCTGGGCAGCGCGGTCGGCATCCTGGCAGAGCGGCCCGAGATCCAGCGGCGCCTGCGGGACGATCCGCAGTTGCTGGGTCCGTTCATCGAGGAATGCCTGCGCTTCGAGCCGCCGTTCCGCGGGCACTACCGGCATGTGCGGGTCGACACCGAACTCGCCGGCGTGCCGCTGCCGGCCAACTCGCGGCTGCTGCTGCTGTGGGGTGCGGCCAACCGCGATCCGGCAAAGTTCGACAACCCCGGCGAGTTCCGGCTGGACCGTCCGGCCAAGGGCCACATCACTTTTGGGAAGGGCGTGCACTTCTGCGTCGGCGCGGCGCTGGCCCGGCTGGAGGCGACGGTGGTGTTGCGGCTGCTCCTGGACCGGACGGAGTGGATCGGGGCGCAGGAAGCCGGGCCGTGGTTGTCGAGCATCCTGGTGCGCCGGCGGAGCAGACTTGTGCTGACGGTCCGAAGCTGACGCACGCGAACCCGGCGAGCGTCCGCGTTTGTACCTCGCCGATCGGTGTGTCGGGTACAAACACGGACGCTCGCGGTGGATTGGGCGGTGCGCCGGTGCGGGTTACGTCTTCCTACCGACCAGGGCGTCGACGGGATCGGGTGCGCCCTCACGATCGCGGACCACGCGGTAGCAGACGTAGCCCACCACCAGCGTCAGGGCCACGAAGATCAGCGCGAAGTACTGCAACACCCACGAGTCCCCGGCGGGGTTGTAGACCTCGGCGCGCGGCCAGCCGATGTTGATCACCAGCAGCGTGCCCATGACGACGGCGATCAGGTTCACCGGGATGCCCCACCGGCCCAGGTCCATGACCGGCTTGCCGTGCGACAGGCTGGTGCCGCGCATGCGGTGGATCAGCGCGGGCACCGTCACCATCAG
>NZ_JAXLSA010000008.1:0-142132 GCF_046330795.1 Mycobacterium sp.
GCAGCGGAGGCGCGGCCTAACATCGAGCGATGATCGTGCGGCGCGGGTTGATGGTGTTGATGCTGGCCGGGGTGACGGCGTGCGCGCCCCAGGGCGGGTCGACCACCACGGAGACGGTCACGACGCCGACCAGTCCGGGGACCAGTTCGGCGGCCGCATACACGGCGACGACGGTGGCGGTCAACGAAACCCGCGGCACCAACACCGTCGACGTGACCCTGCCCCAGCTGGCCGGCGGCGCGCCGGCGGTCCGGGACCGCTTCAACAGCGGTATGCGCGCGGCCCTCGAGGATCTGCTCGGGCCGGCCGTCGACACCACGATCAACGACGGCGAGCTGCTGGACGGCGGCGGCAGCCGGGTCACCGCGCTGGGCCCGAACGTGGTGGGCGGGGTGGCGATCTTCAATTGGTACGCCAAGGGCGCGGCGCACCCGAACAACAGTGTGGCGACCATCGTGATCGATGCCCGGACCGCGAAACCTGTTCTGCTGACGGATATCTGGACCGACCCGCAAGCCGCCGCGGACAAGTTGGCGACGCTGGTGACCCGGATCGACAACCGCACCGAGCCGGTGGAGCCAGCCCTGGACACCTTCCTGGACTGGGTGCCGACGCCGGAAGGGTTCCACGTCTACGTTCCCGTCGCGCACGTGTTGGGGGACTACCTGCCGGTGACGGTGCCGTGGAACGACATCGCCGATCTGATGACGCCGCAGATGCGGACCGCTCTGATCGGATAGCTCAGGAGCCCAGCTGGATGAGAGATTTCGCGACGGAACCGTAACGCTCCATACGTTCGCGATCGCCCAGGGCGTTGTACATCGCGATACGCGTTGCTATTCCGCCGTATTTCGCGGCCAGCGCGTCGGCCAGGCCGTCCCAGGTCGATTCGGTGGCAAAGGTGGCGATGTGCTCGTCGGTGATCTGGGCAGCCATGCCCGCGAAATCGCCGGTCTTCTGCTTCTCCCGGATCCTCGCCGTGGTGCCCTCGAATCCCGCCTGATCCCAGATGAACGCGTAATTGGGCGTGCTGCCATAGAAACTCATGCTGGCACGCACCAGTTCGCGCTCGCGATGTCGCTCCTCATCGCTGTCACCGACGATCGTCATGACCGGCACGATCAGCGCGATGTCCGATGGTGAGCGTCCCGACTTCGCTGCTCCCTCAGCCACATTCGGGATGACGTGGCGGGCGATGTAGCCGGGTTCGCCCAGCGGGTGGACGTGCACGCCGTCGGCAACCTCACCGGCCATCCGGAGCATCCACGGATTGACCGCGGCGACATCGACTTTCGGGTCGGGTGCGTCGATCGGTCCGGCGCTCCACTGCGGCGTGATGAAGTCGAGGTCGTAGAAATCGCCATGGTGATCCAGTTTTCCGGACCGGAACGCCGCGA
This sequence comes from Mycobacterium sp., assembly GCF_046330795.1. GTDB lineage: Bacteria > Actinomycetota > Actinomycetes > Mycobacteriales > Mycobacteriaceae > Mycobacterium. The sequence continues at coordinate 1,398 of NZ_JAXLSA010000008.1, forward strand.
AGCAGGCCTTGACCGCTCGGACGTAGTCACGCAGGCGCGGGCCGGGCGATTCGAAAGTGGCGCCATATCGGCGGACGACGTGGGTGCGCACCTGTGTGCCGACCCCGAGCCGGAACCGACCGCCGGTGCCCTCCTGCAGTTCCCACGCGCAGGCCGCGGTGACGAACGGACTGCGCGGAAAGGCGACCGCGACACCGGTCGACAGATCCAGGCCGGGTGCGGCCTGGGAAGCCACGGCGGCGTTGAGGTAGGCGGTGCGGCCGGTTTCGGTGAACAGCAGGCCGGAGAACCCAGCCGTCTGGACCTGTCGCGCGAGGTCGCCGATCTTGGTCAGTGGTTGCGGGACGGTCATCACGTCGACGTGCACGGGTGGAAGGTTACGCCGGGCGATCATTCGCGGGTGAACCCGGCGAGCAGCGCACCGCTCAGATAAGCGTGCCGCCAGATCTGGACTTCGACATTGACTTCATGGCGCCCGTCCCGGACCACCCATATCCGCGGGGCGGGGTCATGCGGAATCGTCTGGGCTTGCCACAGTTCGCGGAACGCGTCGTTGGTGAGGTTCTTCGCCAATGAGTCCGCGAGGGCTGCGTTGTCGGGTTCTGAGGCGCACCGCAACCGCCCGGTGGCAACCCACCAGTCCGCGATCTCGGACCAGTTGACGATGACGACCTTTGCCATCGGGTGCTCGAAATGCCAGTGCACCATGTCCCGCATACCCTCACAGCCGGGGAAGAGGCGGCGGAACTCCGAGTTGAAGTAGTTGCCGCTCGCCGAGATCCACGCGCGTGGTTCTGGTACGCGTTCCAAGTATTCGGCGATGTCGGGTTCGCCCGGCTGCCAGGTGGACGGCCTTCCCGCCAAGAGATACAGGTATCGCCTTTCCCACGCCGTGAGCCCGCAGGCGACAGTTATTGCCTCGAGGTCCGACAGATCGGGCTGGCAACGGCCACCCGTCTCGAGGCGGTAGATCCATTTTTGGCCGCGGTTGATTCTCAGGCCGAACTGCTCGACGCTGAGTCCGCTTCGCCGCCGCGCGGCCCGGACGAAATCACCCAGCTCGCTCACGAAATTCCCCCACCGTCAAAACTGGACCAAATTGGTCCACTCGATGCGTCCGCGCATCACCATGTCGTGCGACACGATGCTGAGCAACGCACCTGATCATAAGGCCGCAAAAACGTTTCTCGAGGTGGTCGAGGGGTCCATCTCGGGCTGGTTCGTTGACGCGGTCCCTGGGCGAACCATGCCCGGCAACTGCCTAGGCTGACCTAGGTCGAACTCGTGAACCGGATGGCTGCGAAGTGATCCCGCGCGGCGGCCTCGGCGAACTCCTGCAGGCTGGGAATCCGCTTGTCGCGGAACTTCACTCCCAACATGGACTGCGCGCGTTTGACGCCGTAGGACTGTGAGGCCCGGTGCGACAGGTCGGCGACGACGTTGGGGTCGGTGATGAGTTCACCGTGCATCGTCGTGGTTGTGCCGTCGGACAGCACCTGGGCGGTGGCACCATCGCGGAAGTTGTACTTCCAGGGCGCGGTGGTGATCGCATACAGCGCACCGTCGATGAAGTGCGCGCTCAGCGGGATGGTGTACGTGCGTCCGGTCTTGCGGCCGGCGACCGTGACGACCATTAGGTCATCGCGCATCGGGAACGGCAGCCGGGTGCGCAGCAGGGCCGCCAGCAGTGGATTGGCGATGCGCAACAGTGCGGCGGGCGGATGCGACAGGTAAACCGCGGGGGTCTGATCGGTCATTTCTCGACGGTATGGCGTGGATCCTGCTGTGTCGAGAGCGGTTACCGGTCGCGCTGTGGGCCGCCGGCGTAGAGCGCCGCGGCGACCAGGACCGGCTGGAAGAACAGCCGGATCAGTCGGGCCTGATCGCTGTTGAGGCCGAACGCGTCGGTGTGCTCCATGTACTGCGCGATGTTGCCGGGGAAGATCACCACGTAGAACGCGGCGAGCAGCCGGCTGATCAGCTTGCGGTGGTTGGGTAGCGCGAGAAATGAAGCGCCGAGGGCGATTTCGGCGGCCCCGGAGGCCAGCACGGTGACGTCGGTGTCGATGGGGAACCAGTCGGGCACCTGGGCGGTGAACTCCTGGCGGGCGAAGGTCAGATGCGAGACGCCGGCGAAGGTCATGATCGCGCCGAGGGCGATCCGGGTCAGGGTGCGCAACGGTGTCATGGGCTGAGCGTAGACGCTGCGGGTTCGGCTGGGCGGGTAACACCCGTCACTTCTGCACCGCCGCGGAGCGGGGGAAGTCTTTCTGCCCACCTCGGAGCGACATGGTGGGCACGCGTCGGGACAGTGCTAACTCGCGCTGGCCGAAGCAGCAGCCTGGTGTTGCGGCGCTCAGCAGGCCGCTCCGCGAGCGGAGTCCTTGAATAGTGTTGTACTGCAACATGTTCTCCCACGTCGGGCCCGATTGCTTGGTAGGTTGGCGGCATGGGGGCGGTACGTTGGCAATTCACAATCGATGACCTGCGCCAAATGCGCCATCTGGGCTGGTACAACTCTGGTTCCGAGCGCCGGGTGCCGGCGTGGTTCGTCGATGGACGCTTGGATCCTGTGCGGCTCAGTGAGTCGATACTGTTTCGTTCCGGGGTGATCGAACTGATAGTGATGTCCCGCGGTGAGTCGACATCCGGCGTCTCGATCACCGGACGGGGCGCCAACAACGAATCGTTCCTGATGACGTCGGCGGGACTGACGGTCGAGTTCGAGAGCTTCCCACGGTACGACAAGGACGACGGGCGGTGGGACCCATCCCCGCGCTGGGCCGGATTCCTCCTGGCCTGCGGAGCTCCGCTCGAGGTCTACGTCGGCGCCGACTCCAATGACGCAATTGCGGCGTTGCGATACGTCGAAGCGAACATGAGCTGGATGGCTGCGGACGCCGAAGCCCAGCGGGGCGCACTTCACCATCGGAACACAATGGAGAAACAGCACGACCTGAACGAGATCGCCCAGCAGTGGAAAATCAAGCCGCAGGAGTGATTTCCAAGATTCCTGCGAAAACATGTGGCCGCCAACGGATATCGGAGCTGAGGTGGTCGGCGCTGACCAGAAAGATCCAGCCGAGGAGAACGGCGATGCCAATCGGCAATGCCGGAACTCCGACGACCGTGATGGTACCCAGCGGCGGGAGGATGAACGGCGCAGCGCCCTTTACCCAGCCGACCATGCGACGGTTGTAGGTATCGAGCTTGCCGATGGCGGCAAGACTGTCGGCACTGGAGAGGTCCCGATTGCTCAGCGCGTCGCGGACGGCATCCACCTCGAGCCAATTGTCGAGTATGGGAACCAGGTGCTTCGCGGCCCGCTCTTCGATCTCGAGGATGTCAAACAAACCACCGATACCCTCGACGCCTTTGAACAAGATCTTCAGATGTTGCGTCCACTCACCGGCAAACAACGGCTGGATGAAATCAAGGGCGCGTTGGAGAAGACCGTGGACGACGTCGCCGAGTTGATGCATCGCCTGGGCGATCACGGGATGGTCGGCAGCAAGGAGCTCGACGACGTCAGGCACGCCCGTGAGCCCGACCTTCATGACTTTCACACCCGATCCGGCGGCGCGTTCCACCATGGTCGAGACAAGGTCGAGGGCTTCCGGGGGCTGCTTCTTGGTCCCTTTCAACCGATTCCACAGCCGCCGCCACCAGCGCGGACGCCGAGGCGGCGGGTGGGCCTGCACGGTGCCGGGCGGTAACGGGTGAGGTGCTCCCGCCCACCCCGAAGCGAATTCAGCAGTCATCGGCGGACCGTCGGCGTCGGTCGCAGGAGTGGATAGGTGCGTCAACGCCTCCGCTCGGTCCGGAAACGTCGCCGGTTGCGGAGTCCCGGCAAGGGGAAGCTGGATAGCAACTTCGACGGCCGACGTGTCGCGGTCCGCGTCGTCGAACGGCAGGAAGTGTGCGAGATCTGCCGCCGCACCGACCAGGAAGACCGCAACGGTGGCCTGGTCGATCGGGTTCGACGCGTATTCACGGAAGCTGTCCGCCGTTTCGCTGAACGTGCTGCCGGCCGCGGTAAGGTCGTCGCTGACTTGTCCACACGTCAGTGAGCCGTCCCGGACCTCAGTGTGAACGCGGTCGATCGATTTGCGCAGATTGCTCACGGCTTCGGCGACACGTTCGCGCGGATCGGGCCGCTCGGGGCCGGTATCGGTCATGGCCGCCCGCAGACAGTGCAGGGCGTGGAGTCTCGATCCGGTGCCTTCAGTGCACCGCGCGTGTTCGCCATAACAGCCCCCGGTTGACGGAGCCACTATCCCACATCCGGGGGTGAGTCGGAAGGGATCGGATATGGGCTTGCCCGTCCGCGGCTGCTATCGCGCTGCGGAGATCGAGAGTTCTCGTTGATCGTCGGCGCGAAAGCCGTTGGTGCCGTTGTTGGTTGGCTCGGGGACTGCCAGCACGGGGACATCGGTGTGCGCCAGCACTGCCTCGACGACGCTGCCCTGCAGCTGGCCCAGCAACTTGGAACGGCGATGCGGGCCGAGCACGACCACGCTGGCTCCGTAGCTCTCGGCTGTCTCGACGATGCCCTGCCAGGTGGGTGCCGCCTCGACCGCGAGGCTGCAGGAGGTGAATCCGGCTTGTTCGGCGATTGTCGCGCCGTGTTCTGCGGTCCGCTCCGCGGCACGGCGGACCTCACCGGCTTTGTCGGCGTCGAAATGCGTTGTGCCGATGGGCGTGAAGCCGACGTCGACGGGTCGCCACACGCAGAGCACGACGGCGTCGCGGCCGCCGGCCAATTGTGTTGCGGCGTGGGTGATCGCGCGGGCGGCGCGGTCGGTGCCGTCGTAGGCGAACAAGATCGGGCCCTTGGACGTTACCGGTGCCGTGGTGCGCTTTGCGGGCGCGGTCGCCGGTCGTGGCGGGAGGTTCCGCCGCAGCCGGGCCAGCAGCGGCGGGGAGTACCAGGCGGGGGAGTCGCCGTCGAGAATCTCGCCGAGATCCGGTGTCTGCGGGCGGGCGCCGCTGAGCATGTAGACGGTGATGCCGAAGATTGCGCCGGCGATCGCCAGGCCGAATCCGATCAGCAGCGCGGTGTCGGTGCCTTTGGTCAGGTCGTTCGATGCGGACAGTGCGACGTGGGCCAGGACGGGAGCCACCATGAACGCCGCGACGGCGCGGAGCAGCTCGATGATCGCGAAAACCCTTTGCAGGCTTGCCGATTGCAGCGAGAAGCCGGCGACGAACAATGCCGGGGCGACGGCTGCGCCGAGGGCCAGGCCCGTCAGCAGCGAGCCGAGCAGGATCAGCGGCACGTTGGTCGGCAGTGCGGCGCGGAACACCAGGATGCCCGCGGCCAGCAGCATCATGCCGACCAGCGGCAGGTAGTGCATGGCGCGGCGGGTGATGACGGCCCCGAAGACGACGGCCATCACGATGGCGCCGCCGAGCTCGGGCAGGTACAGCAGGCCGACCTGGACGGGGCTGAAGTGCTGCATGAAGACGTTGGCGGTCAGGACCGTTGCGGCCACCGAGGCGCCCGCGGCGAACAGCGCGACGCCGACGCCGGCGACCGGGATGGAACTGGTGAGCATGGTCCGCACGGTCAGCAGCGGCCGGGCCGCGCAGAACTGATAGACGATCAGGACGATGATCAGGGCCAGGCCGGCGAGCATCGGCGCTATTGCGGCGGGGTCGCCGAAGCTGTGGGTGGTCAGTTGGGCCGCGCCGATGAACGCGGCCGCACAGCCGACGGTGGCCAGGGCGATGGCGGTCAGGTCGGTCGGCGCGCTGGGGTCGGCCGGCGGGGCGTCCTCGAATGTCAGGACGGCCATGAGGAGCGCCAGCAGCGCGATACCGGCGACGATCCAGAACAGCGGCCGCCAGTTGTGGGCCTCGGCCTGCACGCCGCCCAGGAACGGGCCGAGTGCGACCGCGCCGAACACGCACATGTTCATGATGACGGCGGTGTTGCGCAGCTTGTCGCGCGGGAAGCCGATGGTCAGCGGGGGTGCCGCCGCGATCAGCAGCATGCTGGTGGCCAGGCCCTGGGCGATATGGCCGGTGACGAACATGGCTTGGTTCTGGGCTGCGGCAGCGAGTATTGATCCGGCGGCCAGCGTTATCGCGTAAATGACCAGCATGCGGCGTTGCGGCAGGTGCTGGGCGAACTGAACTGCCAAGACAGTCCCGACGGCATACGCGGCATTGCCCAGCCCGGAGCTCAGGCTCATCGCCTGGGCGCTCATGTGCAGCTGCTCGGAGATGATCGGCACCAACGGGTCGATCGCGGCCGATAGTGCCAGGTAGGGGATGAGCGCCAGAGTCACCATGGCGGCCACGGCCGGGTAGCGGCCGGCGAGGGGTCCTTGGCGCATCAGGGGAGCCTGGAGTTCGGCTTGCGAGGGGTCCGGTGGGCTGGGGCCATGTGTGGGGGCAACCTCCGGATGGGCAGGGTTGTTCCCTACTTGAGTCAACATCCAGCGTGAGAAGGCGTTTCATGCCGCGGCCTGCGAAAGTCGATCGTCATAACCGCAACCGTGTCGTTGCTCCGCGGTATCTTGCTCGGTGGATTGAAACTGACACTCGTGTAAGTGCGGCGCGAAGGCGCCAAGGGGGCATTGGAATGGCGTTGATCACCGGCTTCACGTACCGGAGCGACAGGACGGTCAGCTACCGAACGCGTGTTGATTGCGGGTGGGCCTTCGATCCTGGCGAGGGGCTACTGCAACTTGAGACCTACGCGTCTGACGGCACAACGAGCCAAATGCTCCAGATCGATCAGCAGCGCGCGGCCGACCTAATCCGCATCATGCGGAAAGCCTTTCCAGATTTGGGTCTATCGCTCTCGGGCGCAGCGAAAGAGGAGGGCTGATGTTGGACTCCGTGAACGGATTGCCAAATCTGGACTCGTTGTCCGCCGAGGATCCATACGTGAAGTTGTTAGCGCGGACGATTCGGGACAGCCCGTCGCTCACACTCGACGAAGCGGTCGCAGACTTGTGGGAAACGGTAAAGGATACGGGCAAGCTTGAAGCCGCGGCGTTGCAGATTAGGGAACTGAACGAGCTGATCAAGAATGCTCAGACGCCCACGTCAGTGGTGGCTGGAAACATCGAATCGTGGTATCCGGGCCCACGCGATTCAGACCGGAACTGGTCTGCTTTGGTAGGGATCCTCCGCGATGAGGGTTGGGATGCCGGGATGATCTCGGATCTCGATCAGTCTTCGACCAAGGTCATTGCGAATCTGCCGAACCCGGCGGGTGGCGGCGAATACCATTGTCGGGGTTTGGTCCTTGGCTATGTCCAGAGTGGCAAGACAACCAACTTCACTGCAGTAATCGCGAAGGCCGCGGACGCGGGCTATCGGTTGTTCGTCGTGCTTTCCGGCATTCATGACGCGCTACGCCAGCAGACTCAGGATCGTCTGAACGAACAACTCTGGGAGCAGAACAGCAACATCTGGCACCGACTCACCGATGAGGAAGATTTCCGTCCGACCGCGAATGTCGATGCCCTGCTTTCCACGCAACGGCAGTGCGTCCTAGCCGTTGTAAAGAAGAACGGTCCGCGACTCCGTGCACTGAAGAAATGGCTATTCTCTGCCCGTCCGGAGGTTCTCGCTGCCTGTCCGGTGCTGATCATTGACGACGAAGCGGACCAAGCGACCGTTAACACGTCGAAACCGGATCGGCAGCCGTCGAGTATCAACGGACTTATTCGCGACATTGTCAATAAGGTGCCGAAGTCCGCTTACGTCGGATATACGGCCACGCCCTTTGCGAATGTACTGATCGATCCGACTGAATATAACGATCTCTACCCACGCGACTTCATCGTTGACCTGCCGCGACCACTGCCGTACATCGGCCCAGAAGCGATCTTCGGCCGAGAACCGCTCGATTTCGATGCGGTCGATATCGAGGACGATGGCCACGATTTTGTCAGGTCGGTTCCGACGGAAGAGTTGGATGACCTCAAACCCAAGGGCGCGGCCAAACGAGCGGAGTTCGAACCGCGGATCACCGACAGCCTTGACGCGGCGCTGCGGTACTTCCTGCTAAGCACATCGGCAAGACGGGTCCGCGGCAAAGGAAATCGCCATGCGACCGCATTGGTTCATACGTCTCAGCACATCGATGTGCATGAACGCACCGCTCAGGCAATCAATGATCATCTGAAGCTACTGAATGCGAGAATCCAACGGGGAGATGCCGTCCTGCTCGATTCACTGGAACGTCAGTGGCTGGACGAATGTGAAAGGGTACCAGCGGCAGACTTTGAACTGACGACGATGGAATGGGAGACCCTCGCTGAGGTTCTGCCAGCCGTAGCTGAGGCTGCCGAGGTAATTGTCGACAACTCGCGAAGCACCGAACGGCTGTCGTTCGATGACGCGAACCCTCGCGTAATCGTTGCAGTCGGTGGCAATACCCTCTCCCGGGGATTGACGCTGGAAGGACTCGCGGTTTCGTTCTTTGTGAGAACAGCTTCCGCATACGACACCCTTCTGCAGATGGGTCGCTGGTTCGGCTACCGGATTGGCTACGCCGATCTCACCCGGATCTGGATGACTGACGAGATGCGCGGATGGTTCCACCATTTGGCGTCGGTCGAACAAGAGATCCGCTACGACGTCGAGCGACTTGAGGTCGAGCATCTGACTCCAGAGCAATTTGGCCCGAGAATCCGTACCCACCCGTCGTTGGCCATCACTTCTGCCGCCAAGATGCAGCATGCGCGAACCGCTGAAGCCTCTTACGCCGGCAGGAGGCTGCAGACAATCTTGTTCAATCACCGCAACCGCGAGTGGTTGGTGGACAACATCCAAGCCGGCCGGAACCTCCTAGCGGCCGCGCAACCGAGCCACGTCTGGAAACTGAGAGACGGCATCACGATCCTTGAGGGTGTCGACTCGCAGGATGTAGTGAGTTTCCTTTCCGCCTACCAGTTTCACGAGAACAGTCGCGATCTTGATAGTCCGCTGATCAGTCGGTACATCCTGGACAGACGTGAGGAGGGCGAACTTCTCCGATTCAATATCGCGATAATGGGTCGCGCTACGGATTCCGATTATCTGGGATCCATGGATGTTGGCCTTGACGACGAGGTCGGCTGTATCAACCGGGCGAGGCTGCTGCAGATCGGTGACACGACATACGCAGACATAAAGGCGCTCATGAGTCGCAATGACCGAGTGATCGACCTGCGCCTCCCTGTCGGGACCTTGACAGGCGACACCAAACCGGCCGACCTGGCTCGATTCCGGAGTGCCCCCGAGCGTGGTGGGTACGGAGACGGCTCAGGACTGCTGCTGCTGTATCCGGTTTCCAAAGACAGCCGTCCCGTCCGTGGGACAGCGAAGACCCGCGAGGCCTTGGCGGCGGAAGAGCATGTCCTCGGCGTCGGCCTGGTGTTCCCCGAAAGCCGTTCCACGAGAGCGAATGTCGAGTACGTGACCGCAGATGTCGCGTCGATGCCGGCGGTCGAGGTAGAAGTGCCCGACGATTCCGATGAACCCACAGAGCTGGAAGTGGAGATCACGTGATCGACGAGATCCGACTTGCCTACGCTGCGCTGGCAACCCACGGCGCGGTGGGACAGAACGGCTTGATAACCCTTCCTCTGCCATCCGCAAACGGTGCGTATGTAGGTCTGGACGAGCAGTCACACCAGCACCTGCTACTTGAGACTGACGTAGAGACTGAGGTGAATCCAGAGGTCACGACTCTCACCGTTACAAACCGTCACCTCAACATAGAGGGTCGCGAACACCTATTCTTAGATGTCGCTTGCCTTTTCGGTGCGCTCTCCGAGGTTTTCGATCATTTCTCAGCGGCCGTACTCCAGCGCATGCTGACTACAAGCGATAGTCCCGCCACGGCTGTCGCTGGCGTTTTGTCCGGATGGCGGAGCTTCCTGACACCACCGTCTGGGCCTCCAAGTCTTGACAAGGTTAGTTCGGTGCTGGGAGAGCTCCTGGTGGTCCGCGACGCGGTACAGCAGTCAGGCGTCGTCGATATCTCGTTCTGGACGGGACCATTTGGTCATCGACATGACATGCGCAGTAAAACAACAGCTCTCGAGGTGAAGACGACGCGCTCGCACACTGGATACCGCGTGACGATTCACGGCGAGGATCAGTTGCTGCCTCCGGAGGGGGTGCACCTCTACCTGCATCTGGTTCGTCTGGAATCGGTTCACCAGGGTGCAGTCCGCTTGCCGGCGCTTGTGGACGAACTGCTAGAGGTTGGAGTCATGGCGGAGCGGCTGTTCCAAGCGCTGGCCGCGAGTGGAATCGGGGCAGCAGATCTGCCAGCGACCGACAGCACAGCCTTCGAGGTGCGCGAACGCGTCACCGTTGCGGTGACGGATCAGACTCCTCGTATCGTTCCAGGCTCCTTCGTGGATGGCCAAAGACCAAGCGGAGTCGTCGATATCGCGTATGTGATTGATCTCGAGGGAATTCTCGATTCCGCAGTTGGCGATGCGCAATATCGCGAGTTGACCAGATCGTTGGCGACGGGTGTTGCATCGTGACTGTACTGCAGCGCTACTCCGAACCATACAGCGCAACAGGTGGATTGGCCGCCATCGGAGTTCTCAACCAGCTGGGGCGCCCAGACACCGAGCCGTTGGAGGTGTTGGTCCGAGAAGCTGTTCAGAACTGTTGGGATGCGAAGCGGCCGGACTCTCCTGGGATCCAGGTCGCCATCGGGCGTTCTGAACTCAGCCGAGAAGCTGTTGCCCTCCTGATGGGGCAAGTGCTTGTCGACCCACCGCCTGGACTCGGGCTCGGTGAGCAGCTTGTTGAGGGAATGCGGACGCTCTTTTTTGCGGATTTCGGCACCCATGGTCTTGCCGGGCCAACCAGAGCGGACCGGCCCGGAGAGCCAAGGGATTTCGTCGACTTCGTACGGAACATCGGTCAACCACCGGATAAAGATTTCGGGGGTGGGTCGTTCGGGTACGGCAAGGCCGCTTTCTACATTGCAAGCGCGGCTCGGACGGTCATCATTGATACGCTGTGTGAGCCGGAGCCCGGCCGCTTTGAGCGGAGATTGCTCGGCTGTGCGCTCGGGGAAACCTTCGATGATGGCGGCGTTCCGTTTACTGGTCGTCACTGGTGGGGCCAGGTTGAGGACGGAGTTCCAGAGCCAATATCTGGCAGCGCCGCGACGGAACTCGCAGAAGCTCTCGGTTTGCCTGCCCGGATCGGAACGGATGGGCTGGGAACGACCGTGCTGATCATTGCGCCGTCGGTGGCGATCGAAGACGACGACGGATCTGACTCCACAATGGATTTCATTGCCGACTGCCTGGTGTGGAACTTCTGGCCGAAGATGATCGATACACGCGGTGGCGTGAAGCACACGATGAAGTTCTCGTTGAGCGATAACGGAAAAGCGGTCCGAATTCCTGATGCGCGAAGCCACCCGCGGCTCCGCGGATTCGTCGAGGCGATGGACCGCCTGCGTGAAGAGCCCTCAGAAGAGGCGTTGGACGAATTCACGATCGACACGGAGATCAGTAGCCTGCGGCCCGCTCGCAAGCTGGGGCGGCTGGTGATAAAGAAGGGCCCCGTAGCTCCAGCAGATCTGCCTGACCGACCAGTACCGCGCGGCGCTCGCGCCACTGCGGCAGCAGTCCACCATGTTGCATTGATGCGGACACCTGAACTTGTCGTCACGTACCTGTCAGGGGCTGTTCCGCCAGCCGGTCGAATGGGGTACGCCGGCGTCTTCAAGTGCGCACTGGACGTCGATGATGCGTTCAAAGCGTCGGAGCCACCTACTCACGACGACTGGGTCGCACGTGCGGTGGTAGACAAACAGGCACGATCGCTAGTCAATATTGCACTGGACCGCATACTGGGGAAATGCAGAGTTGCAGCGGGCTATAACGCAGCCGTCGTAGATCTCAACAACGCTGACGCGATTCCTCTCGGCGAGTTCGCCGACGCATTGGCGACTTTGATGCCGGGTTTTGACGGGCCCGGAGCCAGGCGACCTGCAGCACAACAACGAGTTTCAACGAAGAAGAAGGGCCGCCGCGCACCGGGTCGGAGGGAAGTCGACGCCGCCACCGAGGACGTCTGGGTAGATGCGCCGTCCGCGGATGGTAATTCCCCTTCCGGAGGTGATGCCGGGCACCTGGAAAACTCCTCTAATGGCTCGCCCGGCTCAGGTGACGGGGCTACGTCGCCTCGGCCTCTACCGCCGCCTCAGACGCGGACAGCGGGGGAACCGATGCCTCACATCTCGGACGATGACACTGCCGTCATCGCCTACCCGTTTGAGCTGCGGACGAGGGGAAACCGCGTTCGCCTTTCGGCATTGGTCGAGATCATGACGAACGACGGCGGACTCGTGGAGGCTGAGCCGCCCGTCGGTTACGTCCCGCCGAGCGTGCACGGTTGGCTCAGCCCCAGCGGGATGCGATACGTCGGACCAGACGTCATTGTCGGGCCGGATGACGCAGACGGCAGATGGACTGTCGAGATTGCGCTCCGCGACGAAATGATGCGGGTCGATCTTACGGTGGACCGAGTATGAAGACTCCAAAAGCTGTCCCCTATCTTCTCCCCCCGGAATCCGTTGTATCCCCGAGCAATTGGTGCACCGCAGACGGATCGGAAGTCGGAGATAGCGTCGATCACTGGGATCCCTTCCTCGACCTGGATCTGGTCCGTATCGTCGAGGTCGATATCGACACTGTCAGAGAATCGTGCAGGTTGGCCGCTGATTCCGCGTTCGCGCTGACAGCGAATTGGTACTCAAACAGAACCAGAATCAGCGGTGAGGGAACCATCATCGAATTGGGTTGCTTGAGCGGCCTGATACGGACAGCCCTCGCCTTGACAGTCCCAGGCGCTGAAGCCGGTGGACGACTTACGTTGAAAACACAACTGATACTGCGCCACCCTGGCGCCGATCCTTCCCGCATCTCTCCGCGGCGGAGAGGAGCGATCCTCTGGAACGAGGAAATCAACGTTGCGCTCGAAGGTGGCGCAGCGCGATTCCCCATAACTGCAGTCGATTTCACCTCGATTGCTTACTGCCCAGACGACGCCGCATGGCTTCTCGAATGGAACCCCGACGACTTGGAGGCTCCGGTACTCGGGGGGCTGCGATTATTGGTCAACTCCGGCCATGAATCGATAACCGCGATGTTGCGGTCGGGGAGTGCAGATGCCCGTGCTGGGATGCTGAGATCCTTCGTCACCTTCGATGTGGCGAGGTCGCTCATCCAAGGCGCCCTCCGAAGTGAGCGGTTTGTCGACAGACCGGACGGCTTTGAGGACGGAACCATCGGCCGGATGATCGCGGACCTGATCACCTCATGTTGGCCGGGAGTTACCGTGCCGGCGCTGCGAACTCGAATCGAGGAAGATGCGGCACGCGTAAGCGCCGAACTCCAAGCGCGATATGGAGCAATAGCATGATTGTTCTCCCGCGCCTTGATCGCTATGCGGCCACCGAGTTGATTGCGGAGCACCGGTGTCGGGCTTTGGCAGAGATCAGCGGTGCGATGCCGGACCTATCGCGAGTGGTGACGTACAGCCCCGTGGGCGGTCGTCGTATCGACCAAAGTGACCTCGCCGAGCTGCGTGGAGCAGTCGTTGAGATCGCGACCGACTACGGAATGCCGGGTCGAATCAGCGATATCTCGGGATTCGAAGGACGTACCGCCCGCATCCTCCATGAGATGTTGCCGATGTCCGCCAACGAATCCTCGTACGAAGAGGTGTGGAGCTACCTAACCTGCTGCTGGTTGATGGACGTTGCGGTATGGCGTTTCGGGGAGGGTGCCGACGACCGGCGGTTCATAGGGAATATCAATCGCAACACATTCCGGCGACTGTGGTGGCGGGCCGAGATGCTTGGCACCGACATTGACCTCACCCAATTGGGTGAGGACGAGTTGGTGAACATCATGGAAAGGCCGAGCATCGCGCGCGACCGCCGGCTAGCTCGGACCGTGGCCATTGAATTCCTGGCCCGCGTCCATGACGGAGCGGCAGATTCCCGGATGCAATTGATGCGTGACGCGATGAAGCGGCTCCTCCGACTGACTCCAGTGGTCGCATTTCCGGGTCTATCAGATGAGGATCTACGGACGATTGTCGAGCAATGCTTTACCGCGGCCGCCGAAGGGGTCTCGGGCGGGGAACCCGAGCGTGCAGGACGCCACCGACTTCCGGCGCAGATCGAGACTGGAGAAGATCGTTGGGACATTCCTCATGTGAGTCCTGGGGTCACTGCCATCGACCGAATCACCATCCCTGAGACCGCCGGCTCAGTCGGTTCGGCACCAGCCGCGAGTCCCGAATTTGACAGCGTTGCCAAGACTGCTTTAGCGATCGCCCGGAACGCGGGGCGAGTGACCAACACGAGTCTGCGGGAGCTTGTCCCGATAACCGCAGGAGAAGCACGCGAAGTGTTGAAGGCACTTGTTCAGGACGGCCTACTCGCCAGCCGTGGAGTGCGGCGTGGCACCTACTACGTCCTGAGCGACTCATCCGCATACGTCGACAAGGCTTGGCCACCCAAGGCTGACTTCTCGACGGGCGTGACGGCCGCTGACCACCACACGGCGGTTCGATGATGAGATCGATGAGCGATGGGTGAGCCGGCATGGTGAGAGAGAGGCAGCTTCGCCGCGAAGGCCCGCAGCCCCTGAGCGAGGTCGTCAGCCGTCAGATGAGTGTCATGCCCACCAAGGACACGGGAACCGAGAAAGCGTTGCGCCATGAGCTCCACAAACTTGGCATGAGGTACCGGACGCACCTGCGTACCCTGCCGGGCAAACCCGATGTGGCCTTCACCCGGGCACGGATCGCGGTATTCGTGGACGGCTGCTTCTGGCATCGATGCCCAGATCACGGCACGTCTCCGAAGAATAATGCCAAATGGTGGGCTGAGAAACTTGAGGCGAATGTTGAACGGGACTACCGAAAGGACGCGGCCCTTCGGGAACTCGGCTGGCTGCCTTTCCATGTTTGGGAGCACGACGACCCCGCAGCTGCAGCGGCCACCCTTCACGCTCTTTGGCGACGACGTGTGGGCGAAACGACCGACGCCCTCACCGCAGACCCGCAGTATCCATGAGATCCTGGACTCAGAAGTAGAAAGGGGACGACCGTGGCCCGCATGACCGCAGTGGCACCGTCCGCAGCTCGTCTGACCGATTCACTCCGTGACATCGGTTACGACTTCAGCTCTGCTGTCGCCGATCTCGTGGACAACAGCATCACCGCTGGTGCGACTGAGGTGAACGTATTCATCGAGTTTGACGGTGATCAGTCCAGGGTCCTTGTTGCAGACAATGGGCAGGGGATGACTGTGAACGGTCTGACCGAAGCGATGCGCTTTGGTAGCCGGCGAGCCTACGGGCGTGGGGATCTCGGGCGGTACGGCCTCGGCTTGAAGACCGCATCGTTGTCCCAGGGACGTTCTTTGACTGTGGTGACACGTAAGGAAGGTGTCCGCAGACCGACCCTCACGCGTCAATTGGATCTTGATCTCGTGATTGAGTTTGACGATTGGCTGATCATCGATCCGGAGCGGACCGAAGTAATCGACCGTGCCCGGAACTTACTCGAAGACGGTTCAGGCACGGTGGTGATCTGGGAGAAGCTTGATCGTGTAGTTCCTTCTCGCAATGCAACAGGAGGGTGGGCCCGTCGGCGGTTCGAGACGATTGCCGACAAGGCGTCAGAGCATCTGTCGATGGTCTTTCACCGTTTTCTGGCGGGTGAGGCAAAAGCTGGTTCTGTGGTAATCACAGTCAACGGGAAGAAGCTGCATGCCTGGGATCCTTTCGCTCGCTCGGAGCGACGCACCAAAGAACTCGCCGAAGAAGTGTTCGAGATTCAACATGGAGAATCAACCGGCACGGTGACACTACGTCGATATGTTCTGCCGGGTCGGGACCAGTTCAGCAATCACACAGAGTTCGAAAGGCTCTCGGGCCCCCTCAAGTGGAACCGTCAGCAGGGGCTGTACACCTACCGCGCTGATCGCTTGGTGCAATGGGGCGGATGGTTCGGGATCCGTGGTATCGACGAACACACCAAACTCGCTAGGGCGAGTGTGGATTTCGACACTGATTTGGACGCAGCATTCAATATCAATGTTGCGAAGATGCGTGTGTCCATTCCTGCCCAACTGCGCCAGATGGTCGAGCGCCCCATCAACGAGATGTGCTCGATTGCTGATGAGGTGTATCGGAGGTCGTCCGGCTCCAAACCGGAGGGTGAGAAGCCAAAGCCGAGCAGCGATCAGATTGCTCAGGCCTCCGAAATAGGTTTGGCACTGCAAGCCGCAGCGCTGGAGGCAGGGGAGTACAAGGCCTTCAAGAAGATTGCCGGAGTCCTCCGCCAGTCGGATCCCGATATCGCTAGTGCCCTCGGTTTGTAGGCCGGCTTCAGCATTACACGGTCAGGAAACTCCGTCCTTTGCACAGTGTTTGGCGAGGGGGCACTCGTTGCAGGCCGGACTTTCCGGGCGGCATAAACTGTTTGCGAGTTCGATCAGGCCCAGATGTGCGCGACGCGCGTCGGGGCCGAACCCAATCATCCGGGCGACGGCCATACGTCCATCTGTCATCTTGTTTTTCCGGTCGACGGCATTGGCCTGAAATCGTCGGGCGACCCTCAGCACGCCCTTGGTAACCAAGACGGGTTCGTCGACCCCCTCGTCCTCGCACCCGATTGAGTTGCCTGGAACAACTAGGACCGCTAGATTGACGATGGAATCCGTAAGCCCTGTAACGCTTTTGATCGCGTCGGCTTGGCCATCGAGAAGGTCTTGCGACTGGGTCAACTCATCGGCGAGGGAGAGGACCGACGTGGCGCGACTGGCCCGCCCGACAACTTGGGCCATGTCGAGCAGACCTTCTCTGAGATCAGATTTCGAAGCCCGGTTTGTGCTCGTGGCGTGAAATTTTCGGAGTATGGGCCAAATCCTCCGGATCGAACTGCTAGATGCGCGATCGAGGAGAGTCTCGCCGGCGATGACCTCCCACCGAGAACCTGCCTCGATCCAGGGCACTGCAAGAGATCCCTTCCTGCTATCGAACCAGGACGCCAAGAGTTCCGCTATTTCCCGTGTCCGGGGGCCGGCATCGCCGGCTTTGTCGAGTGAAGCCAGAATCGCTTGCCCCATCACGTAACCCAGCTGGGGTGGGACCGCGTTGCCGATCTGGCGGAAAGCCGCGGAAGGCGGCCCATCGAACCGGAACGTGTCTGGGAAGGTTTGAAGCCGGGCTGCTTCGCGAACAGTCAGCGTTCGGCTCTGCCGGGGATGGATATACCAGTAACCGTCTTTGGCGATGTGAGCAGTGATCGTCCGGGAGAGGTCGTTTTCATTGAGGCGGTTGTACTTGTCATCGAAAATGTCACCGCGGTACCGCTGGTGCTCGGCGTTCAGATCGGTGTATTTAGTGTCGTGTGTCATCATCTCGAACGCTTGGCGGTCATCCTCGCGCACGGGTCGTGTGATGTGATCGAATACTTTCGCACTGTCAGACGCGGGCACGTCGGCGCGCATGTCGAGCTGAAACTGTGTTGAGGGGCCCGCGTATTTCGCCCAGCCGTCGGCACCGCCCTCGGGGCGCCAACCGCCTTCAACCTCCGGAAGGTCGCCGATTGCGTTCCAAACGGTGACCTTCCGCTTGGATTCGGCCGGCCAATCAAATTTGATGTTGCCCTTTAGCGCCACAAGAAGAAGCCGCTGCCGGAACTGCGGTACGCCATACCGCCAGGCATCAACAACCCGCTCCTCGACGCTGTAGCCAAACTGCTCAAGTGATTCGACGATGCTTCTCAGGATGAACATGTCGCGGTCGAGTGCCATGTCCGGCACGTTCTCCATTAAGACCGCACGTGGTTTAGCCACACGGACGATCTCAAGAAATGAAAGCCAGAGGTCACGGCGCCGGTCGTGCGGGTCACGAAGTCCCGATTCCACCTGGTGTCTGATCATCGACCGGCCAGCCTTCGAAAAAGGTTGGCAAGGTGGCCCGCCGGCGATGAGGTCGACACGGGCGGCCCGGCAGATCTCTGCTACCTCATGGACCTTTGTTGGATCGGACAGATCCCAGTCGACGGACATTCCCCCGAAGTGGTGCGCGTGAGTTCGGTTCGCGAACGGCTCATGGTCGGCTCCGAATACAACCTTGTAACCCGCCTTCTCCAGTCCGAGGCTGAGACCGCCGGCGCCGCTGAAAAAGTCGGCGGCGAGTAGCTCCCCCTGCCGTCGGAGCCGTTGCGCATATCGCAGGAACTTACGGACGTCGTCTGTGTGGTCTGTGTGGGGCTCGAGCTTGACGAAGGGACCGCGGACAAGGCGAACACCATAGGTGCTGCTCTTACGATGCTGTTCGGTCTTGCTCGGCACGATATAACAGTATCGGGCGGAACCGACACTCCGGGGTCTCGGCGTTCGGTGTTCCGTCCGGATTCAGTCGGCGGCCATCAGCTTGCGCGCAATCTGCTCCGGACAGTACCGTCTCCTCGTCGCAATGACCTTGTCGAGCCTTCCTGCCCACAACGTGGGCAGGAAGACTCTCATAAGCCATGGATCAACCGATCGGGTCATGCCACAAAGAGCGCTAACCTGCGGGGACTCTTGGCGCTCTGGTAATAAAGCTGTCCTTCTCCAGGCCCTTTTCGAGGACTCCCTCCTCCAACAGTCTCCCAACCCACAGCTCCGCTTGCCTGGTTGTAACGGCCAACGCTGTCGAGATGTCATCGATTCGGGCGGTATCGCCCGCGAGAATCCGGATGAGGTCACGGACTGTTTCAAATAGCTTGTCCTCCAGCCTATTTACTGGCTCACCAAGCGGTTCCTCAGCCGTGGATGCTGTGCTGTTCGATGAACTCCGGGCGCGCGACCCGCTGACTGCATCGGTTGGTGCCGCCGCCGCAGCTACGGCCGAAGGTGGAGGTGATGCGTCGTCGTACACACCGCTGTTGTCGACGCTTGCATCGGCCTCGGGAAACGGCAAATTAGGTTGCGCCTCCTCGGCGGCCCCGTCGGCTGCGTTAAGCAGGGATCGAAAGTCCTCGGCACTGGTGGGGTTCGGCCATCGGTGCGCACCTTTGCGCGTGAGGCCTTCGAGTCCGTCCGACTCAGGACCGGTCGACCTTACATACACGGGCACGAGGTTCAGCTTGGTGAGCTGCTCAGCTGCGCCAGCCCAAGTCCCACCCTTCTCCAAGTCAGAACTCACGACAAGAGAAACGTTCGACAAGGCATAGATGAACTTGTTGCGGCGCATGGCATTTCCGACGTTGAATCCCGCTGCCGGATCGTACGGAGATAGCAACGTCAGCTGCTTCGAGAGAAGCATGTCGCGGTTGTAGCGTGCTACCACGGCCTTCTCCAGGCCGTCCGCCAGTACGCCGACGGCTCGCCCGCCGGCATCCAGCGCTCCGTGCATGGCGGCCTGGTCGATACCTTTGGCCCCGCCGGAAACAATGGCACTTCCAGATCGAGCCGCGAATGCGCCAACTGCCTGTGTGTACCGCACAAGCTCGTCGTTGACATGACGGGAACCGACGACCGCCAAGCCTCCCGAGTTCAACTCCGACACTTCACCGCACCCGTAAAGCAACGCAGGTGCGTCGTTCTTCAATCGCGACTTCAGGATTCGCGGGTACTCGGGATCTGACCTACTGATGACCCAGATTGCGCGCGAGTGCCAGCGTTCGAGTGCCTGGGCCAAGAGGAATCCGCGGCTCAACAGACGTTCAAGACGGTCCGTTTCGATCACCTGTCCGCAAGTGCGGACCGCCTTGGTGCCATCTGGGGAGACTAAGTCGGCCGGGGTGAGGTGGTTGTTCTGCAGATGGCGCACGAGCCGGGTGTATTGACCCGGTGTGAGTAGATCAGGTGAGGACTTGCTCTTACCGGCTATGAGAGGTGCGGTCAGCAGGAGGATGGCTTCGGTATTGGGGCTCAGTGGTCGAGTCATTCATCACCACCAGCCCACGCGAGCGCCAGGGGGTAGACCGGCCCACTCCCTGCGCTTTGTAACAACCATGCCGCGATCGTCATCGTCCATTGTGAATCGACCATATCGTCGACGAGCAGAACCGGCCCGGACAGAAGTGCTGTCTCACTGACCGCGAGAGACCCGTCGACATTGCGAGCCTGTTGCGCGCTGTTGTTCATCGTCTTCTGAGCGGGCCTAGCGGCGACCTTCGTCAGGACGGGACGAAACGGCAGGTCCAGAACGTTAGCAAGGCGCTTCGCGAAGTCGGGAACGAGTTCAGGGTGACCAAGGGACGGCATGGCCGTCACCCACATCGGTGTCGGATCAGGTGACCATTCCTCAAACATCATCGCGCACGCCTCAACAAGTTCGTCGCCGAAACGGTCGTCTCGGTACTTGTTGCTCTTCACGATCGATCCCCAGCCCGCGTCGCCCCAAATGCACAGAGCCCTACCCGTCTGCGCCCGCCGTTCCGCTGGAATTTTGGTATTGCTTCTGACGCCGTACAAAGGTAGCCCGCCCTCCGGCCACTTCTTTCGAGGTTCGATCGCGACGTGGGTCCGTCGTAGAAATTCTGTGGCTTCGAGGAGGAGGCCAGCGTCGACCTCCGCCGGCAAGGGAGGCAGCGCAGGTGGTAACACAGCGCCCGCGTCACCGTCGAGCGCATCGATCAGGAACGTCATGTGTTCCCCGAAGGACAGCGCCACATATTCCTGCATCTGATCTCGCTCGTTGCGTCTCTGCTCGGTTAGTCGATCAGCGCGGCTCCAGAATTCATCGCTCAGCGTCGTCGCTGTGAGCTGCCACTTGCTGCCAACCTTCGTGATCGGGGCTGGTGATTCCAGCATCAGGAGTTCGATCACCTTGTCGATCCTGCTCTGGCGCACGTTGACGCGCGTCGTCAAGCCTTGTGTTGAAAGGCCGTCCGGATGTGCCTCAAGTTGTCCGAGGACGGCCGCGACCTCATCACGAGTAGGAAACGCGCTCTTGATGAACCATCCCGTGATATCCGCGTCCTCTGACCCGCTGAGCAGCACTCCGTACGCGGAGTCGATCGCGCGCCCGGCGCGCCCGACTTGCTGGTAGTAGGCGACCACCGATCCCGGGGTCTGGAAGTGGATGACGAACGCGAGGTCCGGCTTATCGAAACCCATGCCGAGCGCCGTGGTCGCCACAAGGACCTTCACCTCGTTGTTCAGAAGTTCCCGCTCCAGAGCTTCGCGCGCATCACCTGACTTGCTGGTGTAGGCCCTTGCCGTTATATCGCGGCTTTCCAACCAGTCGGCCACCAGGTGGGCGTCTCGAACTGTCAGGGTGTAGACGATGCCGCTTCCCTCGATCGTCTCGAGGTGCTCGGCGAGCCACGCCAGACGAGCCGCCTGGCTCGGCAGGGCGATCGACTGGAGAGAGAGGGAGGCGCGGCTCAACTCGCCGCGTATCACGTGAAGGTTGGGACCCAGAACGTCTTCCAAATCGCGCATGACGCGATCGTTCGCCGTTGCGGTTGTCGCCAGTACTCGCAGGTTCCTGGGGAGCGTCGTAATGATCCGCCCGAGCAGGCGGTACTGCGGGCGGAAATCGTGTCCCCAATCGGAAATGCAGTGGGCTTCGTCGACGACCAGTAGCGCGATGGTTCCCGCCACTGGAGCGAGTACGTCTGATCTGAACTGGTCATTCGCGAAGCGCTCCGGGGTGACAAGGAGAATGTCGACCTTGTTGGCGATGAAATCGGCTTCGATCTGCCGTTGGGTGGCCTCTGGTATCTCGCTGTGCAGGGCCTCAGCTGAGAGTCCCATTCTTCGGGCAGCTTCGATCTGGTTCCGCATCAGGGCCAGCAGCGGCGACACGAGCAGTACTGGTCCGAGCCCCGCCTCCCGTAGCAACTTCGTCGCGATGAAGTAGACGAAGCTCTTGCCCCACCCAGTCCTCTGAACGACCAGGAGCCGACCACGGCCTTCGACGACGTGCGTGATCGCGTCAATCTGGTCGTCGCGAAACTCGGCGTCAGGGATACCGGAGCCCGCACGCAATAGCTGCAGAGCTCTTGCCTTCTGGAACCTCACCACTACGACGCCCTTTCCCTCGTAGCGATAGTAGGAGCGCGATCCGACATGGAAGTCGGATCCGCTTGTCGATACCACTCCCGTCGGCGTAGCACCGGCAAGGCCATCAGATTGATCCGCTCCGGCGTGTCGGGAGCCTCCGGGATTTTCAGGCGATTTATCCGGATATTCCTCGACGCGGAAGCGCACATGTGACCGCTCAACCTCAGTAGCGAGAAGGCTTCCGTGGCCTGAACCGGTGCGTTCTCGCCACCAGCACCGCGGGGGCCTCCCCGAGCAGCCCGTACCGTTGCACCGTGAATTCGATCGATCCGGACAAGCTCGCAACCTGCCTGGAGGTGCTGGCCGACGTTCGGTCACTGCCGCCGGAGCACCCGGACGTCGTGGCGGTGCGCCGCGCCACCGCCGGTGTCTTCAAGGCGGTGAAGCTGGCCCGCCGGCACGCCAAGCGCGATGCGGTGGCCGCCGCTGACCGGGCCGTCATCGCCGCCACCGCCACTGGGGCGCCCGGCCGGATCGACGATGAGACCCAGGGTCTGCCCTTGGTGTCGACCGCGGCCGGTGCGTCGGCGGGCACGCTCCTGCGCTCGCGGGCCTGCTACATCTGCAAGAACCATTACGTCGTGGTCGACGCGTTCTACCACCAACTCTGTCCGGACTGCGCCGCGCTGAACCGGGCCAAACGCAATGCCCGTACCGACCTCACCGGCCGCACCGCCCTGCTCACCGGCGGGCGCGCGAAGATCGGCATGTATATCGCGCTACGACTGCTGCGCGACGGCGCGCACACCACCATCACCACCCGATTCCCCAACGACGCCGTGCGCCGTTTCGCGGCGATGGACGACAGCGCCGACTGGCTCCACCGGCTGCGGGTGGTCGGCATCGATCTACGCGACCCGGCACAGGTGGTGGCGCTGGCCGACGAGGTCGCCGCCCAGGGACCGCTGGACATCCTGATCAACAACGCTGCCCAGACGGTGCGGCGACCGCCCGGTTCCTACGCGGCGCTGGTCGAAGCCGAGCGCACCCCGCCCCGGGAACTGGTAGACCGGGTCGACGTCGTCACCTTCGATCACGTCAGCGACGCGCATCCGCACGCGTTGGCCGGAA
The DNA here is from genome assembly GCF_046330795.1 of Mycobacterium sp. Taxonomy (GTDB): domain Bacteria; phylum Actinomycetota; class Actinomycetes; order Mycobacteriales; family Mycobacteriaceae; genus Mycobacterium. The sequence goes on from NZ_JAXLSA010000008.1 coordinate 24,541, forward strand.
GCCTCGCTGAGCACCAAACACCGCATGCGGTAACGGAATTGGCCCTGCAGGCCCGCAGCGCATCACCGGAGCGAATCGCCGCAGGCACCGCGATCGACGCCGGTGGCCTGCTCCCGGACCCCAGTGCGATCAACAGTTGGACCCAGCGCGTACACGAGGTCGATGCGATGGAACTGCTGGAGGTCCAGCTGTGCAACCAGACGGCGCCGTTCATCCTGGTGAGTCGGCTGCGCCCGGCGATGGCCTCATCGCCAGCTCGTCGCAAGTATGTGGTGAATGTGTCAGCGATGGAGGGCCAGTTCAGTCGTCAGTACAAGGGTCCGGGCCATCCGCACACCAATATGGCCAAGGCCGCGCTGAACATGCTGACCCGGACCAGCGCCGGCGAGATGCTCGACCAGGACGGCATCCTGATGACCGCCGTGGATACTGGGTGGATCACCGATGAGCGGCCCCACCCGACAAAGCTGCGACTGGCCGACGAAGGGTTCCACGCGCCGCTGGATCTGGTCGACGGCGCGGCCCGGGTGTACGACCCGATCGTGCGGGGCGAGGCCGGCGAGGATCTGTATGGCTGCTTCCTGAAGGACTATTCGCCGAGCAACTGGTAGGTGCCTGTCGCCGCGATCGAGACGTAGTGCGCGGGATCGATCTTGCGCTCACCGGACCATCGGTACGCCGTCAGCGCTCCGTCCTTGACGGCGCTGAAGTCAACGCAGGCGGTGTAGTCCGTCCAGTCGTGCAGGTACTTGGGCAAGCCCTGCCGCCAGTAGTGCCCGTAGAACACGGGAACCTCGTTGCGGTAGACGAAATCCGTCTCGCTGCGAGCTACTTCTAGCTCGGGCAGCGCGGGGTATGGCTCGCCGGATCCGGTCGTGAAATTGCCACCCATTTCGGCGAGTTCACGCAAGGTCCGGGCGTCACTGTTCCACCACTGCAGTCGGGCACTGTCACGGGGATGGCCGTCCTTATCGTGGTACGGCGGATGGTCGTGGTCGACCAGGCTGATTTCGGGCCCCTTCAGCAGCGTCTCGGTCGCGCGGTAGAGCTCGGTGCTCCTGTCGGTCGCTTCGACCAGATTGCGTACCTTTGTGAACGGTGTCGAACCGTAGTGCTGTTCGACGAACGCAACCGAGTCGGCATGCCAGCAGGCGTGGACCACCCGTACCCCGCCGAGATCCAGCCACATCGGAATCGTGGTGAACCACTGCAGGTATCGCTCTCGATCCGTACCTGTCACCTGGTCGAGGAACGCTCTGTGCTGATGCGCGTTCTTTTCGGAGTATTCGTTGTCCGGATCGTCGTGCGGACGCAGGAACTTGCCGCTTCCGGTGGGCGATTCGGTGGCGTAGGCGAGTGCGTTGAACTCGTGGTTGCCCATGACAATCAACGTACTGTCGGCATCGACCATCGCTTTGACGATCTCCAATACGCGTAGTTGTTCGTCGCCTCGGTCGATGAGGTCGCCAACGAAGATGGCCCGGCGGCTGGGGTGGCGGTATTCGCCTGTCGCGCCGTTGATCTGGTAGCCGAGAGCGGTCAGCAGTTCCTCGAGCTGGCCGGCGCAACCGTGGACGTCGCCGATGATGTCGTAACCCGTCATCCTGTTCCTCCTCCTGCGGTGGCAGTGCTGCATGTGAAAGGTCGCGCCGAACCAGCACAATGGCCGCGCCGTCCAAGCCTCGGGTCGAGGCGCTCTTGCCAACACCGGTCGGTGCGGGCCGCTTCGTCATCCGAGCCACCCACGAGCGTGGGGTTGGCGCACCATCAAGTCGGAGCTTGGCGACGGTGTCTCGTGAAGCAATTCCTATGTTAGAGCAGGGCACCGACAAGTTGGCTCACGTGCTCGCCTCGATCGCGGCGACACGCTGATCGGCTGCCGGACCGCAGATCGGTTGCAGCTCGAAGCCCTGCGCGATGACGCCGACGATTCGGTTCGCAAGATCGCCGGAATCAACATGAGCCTGCAGATTCTGCCCGGGGCAGTCCGTGCCGGCAGCCACTTCCCGGTGGGTCGCGAGCGTGTCGACGGTGATCCTGAACTGTGATGTGGCCCAGGCGAATACCAGCGCTACTCCGTTGAGCTGGGCTTCGCTCACGGCCTCCTGGTCGAAGTTGCCCTCGGCCAGCACCAGGAAGTGGCCCGTCGTGTCGTAGGTGGTCGCCGTATCGCCGGCGATGGCGGTATCACGAAGCTGGAAGATGTTGCCGTTGCGATCAACGGCAGCGTGATAGGCGATGTCGACCCAGCCCTTGGTGTCTTGATGGAATCGCTGGTGCTGCTGGAGTCGAGCGACGATCCCGCGATTGTCGGGCAGCGCGACGGCCGAGTGGTGCAGGGTCATTCGGCTGATCGTGTGCGGTCGGCCTCCGGGACGGGCCGGACGAGCACCCCAGGCCTGCCGGCACAGCATCACCCCGGACACCGCGGGAGTTGGCGGTGAGGGAGCGACGGGGATCGAGGTACTGGCCAGCTTTGTCGCACTCTGTTGGGTAGCGAGGGGCGGCGTCGGCTGCGCCGAACACGCGGCGACAAATGATGCCAGCCCCGCACTTCCCGCAACGGCCATCAATTGACGCCGATTCAGTTCGGTGCCCAGCGGGTTATCCATAGTCCCCCCGTGCTTTCACGCGCTCGGCGTGGTCACCGATGCTAATTCGCGAGCGAGGGAGTTGCCGGCGATTTGGCGGAGCTGTCGGTACCCCGGCGTAACGTGCCCTGCCAGGGAAGGGGTGAGCGTGATGACGGGGATTCTGCTGGGTGGATATCCGGCCAAGCAGTGCGCCCGCATCACCCACAACAAGTACTCGCCGACGGCGCCACCGCCCGCGCCGGTATCCCCGGAGCTGCAAGCCCTATTCGACGAGGGCCGGGTATTCGAGACCGCCGTGGTCGACGAGTTCGTCGCCCGCTACGCCGAATCCGCCGACCTCCTCGTCCTCGGGGAAGACAGCGACTGGGACACCACGAAGCGCCTCACCCTCGAGGCGCTGACTGCCGGCGTGCCGATCGTCGTCGGCGGCCGTCTGCCCGACGTCAACGGCCGGGTCGGCGCGCCCGACGCCCTCATCCGGCACGGGGACGGTTACCTGCCCGTCGACATCAAGAACCACCGGACTCTCAGTCCGTCGGCCAACCCGGACAGCCCGCTTGCGCGCTCCCAGGTCGACGTCTCGTCGCTGAACACTCCCGACGACCGGCACACCTACCGCGGCTACAGCAACGCCGCTGGCCATTGGCGCGACGACGCCATGCAACTCGCGCACTACACCCGGATGCTGCAGGAACTCGGCCTGCACCACTCGCCTTTGATCGGTGGCATCATCGGCATTTCGGATCTGAGCCCGCTGCTCGGCGACGAACTCGGCATCGTCTGGTACGACCTGGCTGCCATCAAGGAGGAGACCTACTCGGCCACCGAACCCGGGCATCGTAAACGCCGTTCCCCGCTGGAGCGCTACGACCACGAGTTCGCCTTCCGCATCACCGTCGCCGAAACCGCCCGCGCCGGAGGCGAACTCGTCAGGCCGTTCCGCACCAACGACTGCGACGGCTGCGAATGGTACGACTACTGCGCCGACGTTGTCGGTCCCGACGACGCGTCATTCGCGCTGGCGGCCGGCCAGCTCAACGTCCGGGAGTGGCTGTACCTCTACAGCGACGGCCGGCTCACGGTCGAGGACCTCGCTCATACCGATGCCGATTCCGTCATCGCCGGCTTCCGCGAGAACTCCGTCGGCACCACCCGGCCGGACAAGCGGCTCGAGGATGCGATCCGTCGCGCGCAAATGACATTGGCGGGTATCGACTTTCAGCCGAAGTCAGAATGGCCGGAGGTGCCCAGCGCCGATATCGAGGTTGACTTCGACATCGAGTGGGACACCGACGGCCGGATCTACCAGTGGGGGCTGCGCATCCGCGAGGGCCAGGACGACAGCACCGCCCGCTACGAGCCCATCGTGTCCTTCGACGCGATCGACGAACGGGCCGAGGAGGCGCTGGCCGACGCGTTCGCCGTCCGGCTGAACGCGCTCAAAGATGCGGCGCGACAGGAGAACAAGAGTCTGCTGGTGTTCCACTGGCACCACGTCGAGGTCAGCAAAACCCGCAAGTTCGAGGCGGTTGCAGCCGTCCTCGACGGGATCACCTATGACCTGTACACGTGGTTCGACACCAATTTCTTTGCACGGCAATCCCCGTCGATCAAGAACGTCGCCCCGCTGTTCGGTTTCCGATGGGCCGTCGACGACGCCGGCGGCCGTCTCTCCCAGCTGAAGATCGATCAGGCACGCGGCAATGGGCCCGAAGCAGAAGATGCCCGTGACTGGTGCCTGCGCTACAACGAATCCGACGTCGCCGCCCAGGCCGCCATCCGCGACGGGTTGCGGCCCACGTAACTCACTATCTACCGCAGAGAGGTACTCAGGGAGATGGAGCGGAACCTCGATGAAGCCGGCTAGTAGTGCAAGCAATCTGCTAGCAATCCGCAAGCTATCAGAATACGCTGCGCGTATGCGAACTCTGCACCTACGCAATGTCCCCGACGATGTGATGGAGCGCCTCGAGCGGATGGCGCGCGCCGCCAGCACGTCGGTAACCGCCGTCGCCATCCGCGAACTCGACGCCGCGACGCGTCGGGTCGACAACGCCGCGTTGCTCGCCACGCTGCCTGATCTCGACATCCCGGCCACGGCCGTCATCGAGCAGTTGGATTCCGACCGACGATGATCGTCATCGACGCGTCGGCGGCCGTCTCGGCACTCCTGAACGACGGCCAAGCGCGCCACATCCTCGCGGTCGAATCGATCCATGCACCGCACCTCGTCGACGCGGAGGTGGTCAGTGTGCTCCGCCGACACGTCGCCGGCGGCGCTCTGACAGCAGCGAAGGCGCACAGGGCGTTGGACGTCTGGCGGCGCCTCGGGCTCATCCGCTATGCAGCTACGCCGCTGCTGGAACGGGTCTGGGAACTTCGGGCCGCCGTGACGGCGTACGACGCGATGTACGTCGCCCTTGCCGAGAACCTGGACTGCGCGCTGGTGACCGCGGATGCGCGGTTGTCCGGCGCCAACGGACCTCGATGTGCCATCACCGTCGTACCGCGATGAACCTCATCGTCCGAGGCGCTCCCTGGCCATGTCCACCAGACTGCGCCCCACCGACACCGGACGGAACGCCCGAGCGGCAGCCGTCAGCGCATCACGATTCTCGGTGCCCAATTCGAGATCGGCTGCGGCGACGTTGAATTCGAGCTGCTCGACACTCGAGGCGCCGGGGATGGCGACCACGCCGGGCAGGCTGATCAGCCAGGCCAGGGCGACCTGTGCCGGTTTGACGCCCATGGTGGCGGCGATGTCGCGCAGGGTGTCCAGCAGCGGTTCGATGCGCCGGAGGTTCTCGGTGCTGAACAGCCGGTTGGTCGCGCGCACCCCGCCGGGCCGGTTGTCCACCCCGTACTTGCCGCCCAGCAGTCCCTGGGCCAGCGGGCTGTAGGCCATCACCATCCGGTTGTTCGCCTCGGCGAACGGCACGATGTCCTCGAGTGGCGCGCAGTGCGCCAGCGAGAAGTGGACCTGATTGCTGATCACTGGCCGACCCAGCGCCGCGTCGGCCTTGCGCCAACGGTCCAGCGAGTAGTTCGACACCCCGGCCGCGCCGATGCGACCCTTGTCGAGCAGGTCGCGCATCCCGGGCATGATCACCGAATCGGGCACCACCGGGTTGGGCTGGTGGATCTGATAGAGCGGGATGCGGTCCAGGCCGAGCCGCCGCGCGCTGGCGGCCTCGCGTTGCTTGATCACCGCCGGGAACGGCGCCACCGGGAAGATCTTGCTGGCCACCACGACGTCGGCGCGAGCGTCGCCGAGCGCCTCGCCGAGGATGCGCTCACTCTTCCCGAATCCGTAGACCTCGGCCGTATCGAACAGCGTGACACCCAGTGCACGGGCCCGGGCGACAATGTCGCGAGCCGGTCCGGCGGCATAGCCGTCCCCGTACCCCCACTCGGGCGAACCGAACTGCCAGGTGCCCAGACCGATCCGGCTGACCTGCCCGAGTCCGTCAACGTCCAGGAATTTCATGAGTTCCACCGTACTGATCGCGGCCGCTCTCACCATCTGGCTGAGCGGTGGATCAATCGTGGCCGTGACTCCAGGCCCGTAATTGCGCGGCGATCCCCTCGACTTCAGCCTCGGCGCCTCTGGCGACGCGGATGACGAAGTCGAAGCGCTCGTCCGCCGAGGCGTTGATCCACTCGGCATTGATGGCCAGGAACGTTCTGCACGCTGTCCACCCGAGTCTCTTGTTGCCATCTACCAAAGCGTGATTGCGCGTCAGTGAGTGCAACAGTGCGGCAGCTTTGAGATGGACATCCGAGTACGCATCTTCACCGAAAACAGACGCACGCGGTCGGGCGAGGGCTGATTCGAGCAGTCCGTAGTCCCGCACCACAACGTCGTCGCCGACGGCGCGCCGAGCGATCTCGAGCAGATCATCCAGTTCGAGATACTCGGTCATGCGTCCTTGAGGCGTTCGAGTACCTCGGCCTCCTCGGACAGCACGCGTGTGAGCGCCGCATCGACCCTCGACGTGTGCGCCCGCCGGGCGATGTACTCGTCAATGGCCGACAGCGCCACCGCCTGCATGGAGCGGCCTTCCGCCGCAGCTTGCTGGCGTAACGCCTCGGTCTGCGTATCGCTCGTGCGCAAGGTCATCCCCATACCGCTGAATGATACCGGAGTGATACCACGAGAGTCGATGGGTGCGCGTCCAGCGTGGCGGCTGATTGTTCTAATGTTCCGCGGGGCGGGCCGCGAAATGTGCAGACTGCTGGGAGATCGAGCGAGGGGACAGGATCATGAGCGTCATCGGCGGAATTCGCCAGAAACTGACCCAGGTCGTCGAGAACGGTCATGCCGTCACGCGCCTGGTTGCCCGGGGGTTCATCGAACCGCTGGATCTCGGCGCCACCGTCCAGACCGCCAAGCTGGCCGCCACCTACGGCCCGCAGGCCACCATGGCCATCCAGGGCGGCAAGCGGTTCCCCGACCTGCCGGCCGTCGTCGACGAGCGCGGCACGCTGACCTACAAGCAGGTCGACGACATGTCCTGGGCGCTAGCCCACGCCCTGCAGAAGTTGGACGTCACCGAAGGCTCCGTCGTCGGACTGCTGTGCCGCGACCACCGCGGGCTGATCATCGCCATGGCCGGCTGCGGCAAGCTGGGCGCCCGGCTGGTGCTGATGAATACCGGCTTCGCCAAGCCGCAGTTCGCCGAGGTCTGCAAGCGCGAGGGCGTCAAGGTCGTGATGCACGACAGCGAGTTCCTCGGCCTGCTCGATGCCCTGCCCCCCGAACTGCCCCGCATCATCACCTGGGTCGACGAGGGCGCCGAACTGCCCGAGGGCGCGCAGACCCTCGACGAGATGGTCGCTGCCAACTCGACCGAGCCGGTCCCGCCGCCGAGCAAGCCCGGCGGATCGGTCATCCTCACCAGCGGCACCACCGGCCTGCCCAAGGGCGCCCCGCGCGACACCGTGTCGCCGTTCGCCTCGGCGCAGCTGGCCGACCGGGTTCCGTTCCCGCGCAAGGGAACAATGGTCATCGTCTCGCCGATCTTCCACAGCACCGGCTGGGCCACCTATCTGGCCGGCGCCGCCCTGGGCAACAAGGTGGTCACCGGCCGGCGGTTCAACGCCGAGAACACGCTGAAGATGATCGCCGACCACAAGGCCGACATGCTGGTCGCCGTCCCAACGATGTTGCACCGCATGGTCGAACTGGGTCCCGAGATCCACGGCAAGTACGACACATCCTCGCTGAAGGTCATCCTGATCGCCGGATCCGCGTTGAGCCCCGAGCTGTCCAACAAGGCGCAGGACGCCTTCGGCGACGTGCTCTACAACATGTACGGCTCCACGGAATGCGCCATCGCCACCATCGCCACCCCGGCCGAACTGCGCAAGGCGCCGGGCACCGCCGGCCGCGCACCGGTCACCTGCGAGGTGGTCCTCTACGACGACAACGACCAGCGCGTCAAGGGCCGCAACAAGCGCGGCCGGATCTTCGTGCGCAACGGCGCACCGTTTGCCGGTTACACCGACGGCCGCACCAAGCAGATCATCGACGGCTACATGTCCAGCGGCGACATGGGCCACTTCGACTCCGACGGTCTGCTTTTCGTCGACGGCCGCGACGACGACATGATCGTCTCTGGCGGGGAGAACGTCTTCCCGCAGGAGGTCGAGAACCTGCTCGAGGAACGCGACGACATCGCCGAGGTGGCCGTCGTCGGCGTCGACGATGTCGAGTGGGGAAAACGCTTGCGCGCCTTCGTCGTTGCCGAGGCGGGCGCCAGCCCCGACGGCGACGAGATCAAGCTCTACGTCAAGGAGAACCTGGCCCGGCACAAGGTGCCGCGCGACGTGGTGTTCATCGACGAACTGCCGCGCAACGCCACCGGCAAGCTCCTGCGCCGGGTACTGGTCGAAATGGACGTCGACAAGTAACTACCCCTCGGCGGCGACCAGGCTCCGCAAGGTGATCGACGGGTTGTCGCGCTGGAAGCCCTCGAGCCGCCACGGCGTGGAGAACAGCACCAGCATCACCCCGTCCGTGCGGGTCAGCACTTCCGCCGACACCTGCCGGTTGACGAAGTCGGCGTCCTCGGGGTCGACGATCCGCGCCACCTGATAGGGCAGTGACTCCAACGAAATAGCCGCGCCGATCTCGGCCGCCATCCGGTGGGTGGCCACCTCGAACTGCATGGGTCCGACGGCCGCCAGTACCGGGGCCTGCTCACCGCGCTTGTCCGAGCGCAGCACCTGCACGACACCCTCCTGATCCAGCTGTTCGATGCCCTTGCGGAACTGCTTGTGCTTGCTGGGATCAACGTTGCGGGCGATCGCGAAGTGCTCGGGGGAGAAGCTGGGGATCGGCGGAAACGCCACGGGCACATCGCGATACAGCGTGTCGCCGGGTCGCAGGGCGGCCGCGTTGGCCAGACCGATCACGTCACCGGGCCAGGCGTCGTCCAGCGTGGAGCGCTGCTGGCCGAACACCGACTGCGCGTACTTGGTGACGAACGGCTTGCCGGTGGCGGCGTGGGTCAGCACATCGCCACGCTCGAAAGTGCCGGAAACGACACGCGCATAGGCGATCCGGTCCCGGTGCGACGAGTCCATCCCGGCCTGGACCTTGAAAACGAAAGCGCTGAATGGGGATTCGACGGGGCGCCGAGAGCCGTCGACGTCCACCGCGCCACCGGGCGGCGGTGCCAGCGACACCAGCACGTCGAGCAGCTGGTTCACCCCGAAATTCAGTGCGGCCGAGGTGAACAGCACCGGGGAACTCTTGCCGGACAGGAACGAGTCGCGGTCGTAGTCGGAGCCGTCGGCGGACAGCAGTTCGGATTCCTCGACCGCGGTCTCCCAGTCGACCCCGGCCGCTGCCACCGCGTCGGCCGCCGCGATGTGCTCCTCGGGAGCGGCCGTCGCCCCGCCCGCGGTCCGGGTGAACCGGATGAACTCCCCGGAGCGGCGGTCGAGCACGCCCTGGAAATCGCCGGCGTTTCCGACCGGCCAGGTCAGGGGAGTGGTGCGCAGACCGATCCGCTCGTGGATCTCGTCCATCAGCTCGAGCGCGTGCCGGCCCGGGCGGTCCCACTTGTTGATCACCGTGATGATCGGGATCCCGCGGTGCTTGCACACCTGGAACAGCTTCAGCGTCTGCGGCTCGAGACCCTTGGCCGCGTCGATCAGCATGACCGCGCAATCCACGGCCGTGAGCACCCGGTAGGTGTCCTCGGAGAAGTCGGCGTGGCCGGGGGTGTCGAGCAGGTTGATCACACAGTCGCGATACGGGAACTGCAGCGCGGTCGAGGTGATCGAGATGCCGCGGGCCTTCTCCATCTCCATCCAGTCCGACACGGTGGAGCGCCGGCCGGCCTTGCCGTGGATCGCGCCCGCCTCGGTGATCGCGCGGGCGTGCAGCGCCAACGCCTCGGTCAGCGTCGACTTACCGGCGTCGGGGTGGCTGATGACGGCGAACGTGCGGCGGCGCTGGGCCTCGGCGGCCAGTTGGGTGTCAGACATGTCGCAGGAGATCGTATTGGCGCGGGCGGGCAAACCGATAATCGGCGACCAAACACCGATCTGTTCAGCAGCCTGTGCGATGTCTACTCGCACTTTGTCGCAGCCACTGCTGAACAGATGGAGATGTGAGTGTGACGTAGCCCGCAAACGAATTCGAATCGTCATCAAAGTCTTGGCCTGCGCAAGTGAACTTCTCAGCAACCGCTCAGCCGTGCCCGGCATCCTTCAGAGGACAACGCTAACGCCTAAAGGGGAGCAACGCAGATCATGACGGATCGATTCGGACATCCGCCGCAGCAATCGACCCAGTACGACGACCAGTGGTCGGCCCGCAATTATCAATCAGGACAACAGTATCCGCAGTACTGGTATCCCCAGCAGTCCTATCAGCAGACTGTTCGGATGCCCGTCGTGGAGCCAAATCAGCCGCAGCGCAAGCGTTCTCGCACCGCGCCGCTGATCGCCGGGGTCGCGGCCGTCGCCACCACCGCCGGTGTCGTCGGCACCCTGGTGCTGACCCAGCACTCGGCGCCGACGCCCACGCCCACCTCGGCCAGTGCACCGGTGGCGGTTCCGCACCAGGCGCAGGCCCAGATCCCGCAGGCCGCGCCGGCTGCCCCCAAGGCCGCCGCGCCCGCCGGCAGCGTCGCGCAGGTGTCGGCCAAGGTGCTGCCCAGCGTCGTGAAGATCCAGATCAAGCAGGGTCAGCAGGGCGAAGAGGGCTCGGGCATCGTGCTCAGCGCCGACGGCCTGATCCTGACCAACAACCACGTCGTCGCGGCCGCCAACGCAACCGCCGCCGATCAGGGCTCCGAGGACCAGAGCGGTCCCTTCGGCGGGCTGATGCCCGGTGGTCGGGCGCCCAGCGGATTCGGCCAGACCGGCGCCGCCCCAACGGCCACCGTGACATTCTCCGACGGCAGGACCGTGCCGTTCGAGGTCGTCGGCGCCGACCCGGCCGATGACATCGCCGTCATTCGCGCACAAGGGGTTTCGGGCCTGACGCCCATCGAGATCGGATCGTCCAAGGACCTGCAGGTCGGTGAGAACGTCGTCGCCATCGGATCGCCCCTGGGCCTGCAGGGCACCGTCACCACGGGCATCATCAGCTCGCTGAACCGACCGGTGACCACCGGCGACGAGTCCACCGGACAGCACTCGGTGATGAACGCGATCCAGACCGACGCCGCCATCAACCCGGGTAACTCCGGCGGCGCGCTGGTCGACATGGACGGCAAGCTCATCGGCGTGAACTCGGCCATCGCCTCCCTCGGCGGCGGCGACGGTTCCGGCGGCGGCCAGGCCGGCTCGATCGGCCTGGGCTTCGCGATTCCGGTCGATCAGGCCAAGAAGATCGCCGACCAGTTGGTGTCCACCGGCACGGTGCAGCACGCCTCGCTGGGCGTGAAGCTGAGCAACGACCAGAGCGGCACCGGCGCCACCATCGCCGGGGTAGCCGACGGTGGCCCCGCCGCGGCGGCCGGTCTGCCCAGCGGTGCCACCATCACCAAGATCGACGATCTGGTGATCGACGGCCCGGAGGCCTTGGTGGCCGCCGTGCGGTCCAAATCGCCGGGGGACAACGTCGCGGTGACCTACCAGGACGCCTCGGGCAACTCGCAGACCGTCCAGGTCACGCTGGGCCAGATGCAGTCCTGACGCTCGAACCAGATCGACCTCAGGGTCGTGGATTCACTCCGGGTTCCGGAGATCCACGACCCTGAGGTCATTTTCGGCGAGGCCACTCCTGGATCTGTTCTGCGCTGGCTGCGACGAAGTGCGAGTGACCGTCGCACAGAGCGCTGAACAGATCTCGAAGCGTTACTTCCGGCGGCGCGTCACCAGCAGCCGCATGCCGCGCGCGGCGTAGATCCCGGTGACCACCGCGGCGACGATCAGGATCACGAACGTCGGCAACCATGACGAGCGGGCGTGGTCGACGTCCCACCACACGATGCTGAACAGCACGACGCACACGAACAGCACGATGTCGCGCCAGTTGCCCTGATAGCTGACCGCCGCCGCGCGCAGGTTGCGGCGCTTCTCGTCGGCAACCAGGAGTTCGTCGACGCGGTCGACGATGCTGGCGCGCAATGCCTCCCGCTGGGTGACCTGGTCCTCCGGTAGCAGCGCGAGCAACTCCAGATCGTCCTTGATGCCACCGCGGAAATTCGTGCCGCCCATGAGTTGGCCCCCGGCCATCGCCAGCAGCACACCACCGAGGATGGGCGCGGCGCCCGTTGCCAATGCGCCAATGCCGACCACGCTGTACCCCTTCACTCGACGGTGCTCACGCTACCGGCAAATATTCGCGATCCGGCCGTCGTGGCAGGTATCGCACCGAATTTCCCCCGGTGTGGGGGATGGCTCGGCAAACTGGACTTCCCTAGGGTTCGAAGGACCGCCGTCGTCGACGAACAGGGGAACACGTGGCCGCGTCGATCCGCCCCGCACTGACCGCTGGCGTTGCCGCCCTGTGTGCAGGCGCGCTCACCTTCACCGCCACCGCCGCACCACAGGCCGCCAGTGTGCTGACGCACCCCGAGCGGATCGTCTCCACCCAGGTGGACCTGCGGGCCGGCACCGAACTGGTGATGCCGCCCAAGCTCGTCGCCGCCGTCTCCGCGCTGACCGAGGAGCAGGTGCTCACGGTTGCCAACGCGCTGAACCCCACACCGAACACCCCGGTGGACGGAGTGGCCGATGCAATCGACAACCTCTACAACACCGTCGAACCGTGGGTGCGCTACGGATTCGAGGTCGCCGCCGCGGTGGTGGCTTGGATCCCGTGGGTCGGGATCTTCTCCAACCAGATCATGGTGGTCTACAACTTCGTCGAATCGCTGATCAACAGTGGCGTGTTCAACACCACCGACTGGATGCGCGGTGACGGCAGTGCCCTGAAGAACGTCGCCGACTGGGTCGTCGACGCCGGTTTGGCCCTGGTGTGGCTCGGCATCGACGAGGTCGGCGCCTGGGTGCCGCTGCCGCCCGTGCCGATCCCCATCCCGCGTCCACCGTGGGCCGATCTGCCCGAGGGTGGGCTCGGCAACATCGTGGCCGGGGCATCGCAACTGCTGGCCGACGTATCGAACGGGATCTGGAACATCTGGGAACCGATCAAGGGCGGCATCGGCACCGGCGTCGACGCCGTGGGCAACGCGCTGAATGCGATCTCGTTCATCCCGTTCGTGCCGGTGATCAACTTCCAGATCCAGGAGGGCTGGAAGCTCATCGCCGGCGAGGGCGACGCGCTGACCGGGTTCGCCCACGACATGATCAACGCCGGCAATCAGTGGGTGTTCGACACCGTCAACGTCGGCATCCTCAACGCGACCGTCAACGCCGCCGTCACCACCTGGAACTCGATCGGCGGGCGGATCGGTCAGGCCGTGCAGGCGCTGCTGGACTGGGGTGCCGCCCAGCTCGAGAACCTCTTCGGAATCGGCTACACCAAGCCGAACATGCTGACCGCCGATGCGGCTGTCGAGAAGAAATCGGTTGTCGCGTCGGCGCTTTCGGTGGATACGCCCGCGGCCGAGCCGGAGGTCACCGGCGACGCGACGGAGAAGAAGCCGACGGCCTCGAGCGACAAGACCGAAACGCCCGAGCCGACTGCCGAGCCGACGAAGACCCCGGTCGAGCAGACGTCGGAACCAACGACGGAACCGTCCAGCACACCGGTCGCCGCCGAACCCGAGAGCACGCCCGACGAGACCGACTCGAGGACAGCCACGGCGGACGAGGACAAGACCGATGCGGGGGACAGCGACGCCCCGTCGGCCGACGAGCCGACAGAAAAGCCCGACACCGAGAAATCGGACACCGAGAAGTCGGATCCCGAACCAGACGCGAAGCCGGACCCCAAGCCCGACACCCAAGCCCCGGCGGCGTCGCACACCGACACCGGCGACAGTGCTGGCTCAGCAGCCGCATGATCCCGAGGACCAATCTCCTGATCTGTTCCGCGCTGGCTGCGACGAAGTGCGAGTAACCGCCGCACAGGGCGCAGAATAGATCGGGAAATCAGTCCTCGGGGTTCACGGCGATCAGGTGCTGGGACGTCGGCGGCCCGTCGGTGAAGCGCTCCACCGCCTGCTCGATGATCAGGTCCTGCCCGGTCAAGCGGGTGTGATGCTGGTGCAGATGCTCGCCCCAGGACCGCACGATGAACGCCTCGACGAACGTGTAGTCCTTCTCGATGTTGCGGAACACCCGCCACTGCGACGCGCCCGAGCGCTGCCGGGACCGGCCCAGCCGCGCCATCGCCGCGAAGAACTCCTCCTCGTTGTGCGGCTCCACCCGGTAGCGGGTCAGCACCAGCACCGGGCCGTCTGGCGGCTCGGGCTCGAACACCAGGGCCGGCTCGGGCCAGTGCGCCGACGGCGTCAGATCCAGATCGGCGGTCCGTGCGTGCAACGGCCACCACCACGCCGACAGCGCGCAGAACACCAGCAGTCCCGCGCTGACCAGTAGTGCGGTGACGCTGCTGGTCGCGCCGGCCAGCAGCCCCCACAGCAGCGAGCCGATGGCCTGCCCGCCCATGAACACCAATTGGTAGACCGACAGGCCGCGGGCCCGTACCCACGCGGGCAGGCTCAGCTGCATCGAGGCGTTCATCGTCGCCAGCGTCGCCAACCACGCCATGCCGCCGACCACCAGCGCCACGAGCACCACGCCCACCTGGTGGACCAGTGCCAATACCGTTGTCGCCGCGGCGAACCCGAGCGCCGCCACGATCAACAACCCATTCTGGCCGAACACCCGGCGCAGCGGGTCGAGCACCACCGCGCCCAGGACCGCCCCGGCGCCGAGCGCCCCCAGCATCAGGCCGTAGCCGGACGACGATTGTCCCAGTTGGTCTTTCGCGATCACGGCGAGCAGACCCCATAGTGCGCTGCCCGGCGCGATGAACAGCACCGCGCGCAACAGGATCCGGCGGATGACCGGCGCACTGCGGATGAACCGCCCGCCGGCGCTCAGTGCGGCCAGCGGCCGCTCGGCGGGCAACTGCCGCTCGACGGCGGGACGTCGCCACATGATCAGCACCACGACGATACCGACGAACGACACGGCGTTCAGCGCGAACACCAGCGTCGGCCCCGACAGCGACACCAGCGCCCCGGCGATCGCGGGACCGATCGCCCGTGCGCCGTTCATGCTGATGCTCCCGAGCGCCGCGGCGGCCGGAATCTGTTCGCGGGGAACGAGTTCCGGCTGGATCGCCTGCCATGCCGGGCCGGTGAGTGCCTGCCCGCAGCCGATCAGGAACAGCAGCGTCAACAACACCGCCGGGGTGGCCAGGCCGGACCCGGTCAGCGACGCCAGCACGCCGACGCCGGCGGCCATGGCGGCCTGCGTGGCGATCAACAGGCGGCGCCGGTCAACCAGATCGGCCAGCACGCCCGACGGCAACGCCAGCAGCATCACCGGCAGCGTCGTCGCCGTCTGAACCAACGGAACCAGCACGGCCGCGCGCGGATCGCCCACCAGCATCCACTGCGCGCCGACGGTCTGCATCCACGTGCCCAGGTTGGAGACCAGCTGGGCGATCCACAGTGCACGGTAGATCGGCGAGCGCAGGGGCGCCCACGTCGAGCCGGCCTCGGTCACCTGCCCAATGTAGTCACCCGGGTACGCCCCGACTGCTACACAGGACCCATGGCGTGGGATTTCAGCACCGAACCGGAGTTCCAGGAGAAGCTCGACTGGGTCGCGCGGTTCTGCGAAGAGAAGATCGAGCCGCTGGACCACATCTTCCCGCACGCCGTGCGTTCACCGATCCCGGCGGTGAAGACCTATGTCCGCGAACTACAGCAGGAGGTCAAGGACCAGGGGCTGTGGGCGATCTTCCTCGACGCCGAACTCGGCGGGCCCGGCTTCGGGCAGCTGAAGCTCGGACTGCTCAACGAGATCATCGGCCGCTACGCGGGGGCCCCGCACATGTTCGGCGCGTCGGCGCCCGACACCGGCAACATGGAGATGCTGGCGGCCTACGGCACCGAGGAGCAGAAGCAGCGCTGGCTGGTCCCGCTGCTCAACCAGGACATGTTCTCGGCGTACTCGATGACCGAGCCGCAGGGCGGCAGCGACCCCAGCCTGTTCAAGACGCACGCCGTGCGCGACGGCGCCGACTGGATCATCAACGGCGAGAAGTGGTTCACCTCGGCCGGCCGGGTGGCCGACATCCTGTTCGTCATGTGCACCAACGGCATGTTCGTGGTGCCGCGCAAGACGCCGGGAGTCGAGATCATGCCCGAACCGCGCAACCACAACCACATCGTCTACCGGGACGTCCGGGTGCCCGACGACCATCTGCTCGGTCCCGAGGACGGGGCAAAGGTGTTGGCGCAGAGGCGACTCGGCGGCGGCCGCATCCACCATGCGATGCGCACCATCGCGCAGTGCAACCTGGCCCTGGACATGATGTGCGAACGCGCGCTCAGCCGCCACTCGCACGGCAAGGTGATCAGCGAGCACCAGATGGTGCAGGAGAAGATCGCCGAGTCCTACGCGAAGATCAAGATGCTGCGGCTGTTCGTGCTCGAGACGGCCTGGAAGATCGACAACACCTCCACGCAGGAGGCCCGCACCGAGATCGCCGCCGTCAAGTTCACCATGGCCCGGGTGCTGCGCGAGGTGTCGTTCGACGCGCTGCACGTCCTGGGCTCGCTGGGCACCACCGACCTGACACCGATCCAGGCGATGTACGCCGCGGCGCCCACCATGGGAATCGCCGACGGGGTCGACGAGGTGCACATCGCCACCGTCGCGCGCCGGGTGCTGCGCGACTACCGGCCGCATCCCGGCGACTTCCCGACCGAATTCCTCCCCTACAAGCGTGAACAGGCCGCCGCCCGGATGGCGCCGGTGCTCGACGCACGGCCCGAACTGGCGGCCGCCGCCGAGGCGTACCGGGAGCACTTCGCCCGAAGGGGGTAGCTCGGCGGCGCTCGTTTGCCACAATCGAGGCATGTCGATCCGAAACCGGGTCCTCGCGGGGGCCCTTCTCCTCGCGGCCGGCGCTTTCGTCAACTCAGCCGCACCAGCTCACGCCGACGCCGCGCCATCGCTGCCGGTGTTCACGCCGTACCCGTCCGACTGGCATCCGGACTACGTCACCTTCCCGTACAACCTGTGGCAGAACCGGGTGACGCCCGAGATGCTGACCGCTCAGCGGGACTCCTGCCAGTGGTTCAATGCGCAGTACGACACGCTGATCAACCAGGCCAAAGGCTTCCGCGACGCGCTGGACGCCGCGCATGACGTGTGGAGCGCGCCCGGCGTGCAGGCGGCCGCCGATGTCCTGGCCGCCAACCTCGACCAGTCCGCGGCGTTCCTGGATCCGCGTGCGCACACGCTGTACATCACCAACTACCCGGACCAGAGCGAGTACTCGCCGCTGTACAACGGCGACTCGATCTTCCACCTCTGGTATCAGCTGACCCAGATCAGCGACAAGGTCAAGCGCAAGCTGCCGTCCGGCCAGATCCACGCCAACATCGTGACGGCCGAGGTGTACGGCAACGTCATCCGGTATTCGGGCGTCTGCAACGGGGCCTGACCTCTCGGCCGGGCGCCGGCGTAGAGACGGCGGATGAAGAAGGTGGCCCCCGAAGCCCACCCTCGGGGGCCACTTGCGTGTCAACGATCGCCGAACCACGCAACCACCGGGAAGGGGCTTTGGTCCCCACCCCCGAGGCATTCGGCATCTACACCGGTGGCGGCGGGGGCGGCGGCAGCCCGGGATCGGGCGGCGGCGGGACGAACACGGGCTCCGGAGCGGGCGGCGGCGGAGGTTCCGGCGCAGGCGGGGGCGGCGGCTCCGGGGCCGGCGGAGGTGGCGACGGCGGTGGGCCGAACGGCAAGGTGATCGGCGGCAGACCGGGAATCATGATCACGTTGGGCGGTGGTGGCGGGGGCAGCTCCGGTGCAGGCGGCGCGGCCGGCGCGGGGTCGGACGGCTGCCACGTCGACACCGGCGGCACGTACACCGGCGCGGGGGCGATGCCGTTGCTGGTGTTGATCGTGATGATGGACCCCGGAATCGTCTTACCCTTGGGCGTGGTGCCCACCACCGCACCCTTGGCCGAGTAGCTGTTGACCGGCGTCGGCTGGTCGGCCACCCGGAACCCGGCGTCCTGGATGCGTTTGCGCGCGGCATCCAGCTTCAGGCCCACCACGCTGGGTACCTCGCCGCCCGGACCGCCGTTGACGTAGCGCGGATCGGTGGGCGGCAACGACACCGGCCCGAAGTCGTTCGCGATCGGTTTCATCGCCTGGAACCACGTCTGCGCGGGCTCCTTGCCGCCGTACAGATTTCCGTAGCTGCACTTGCGCAGCGGATACGAACACAGCCCCGACGGCGTCGGCGAATCGTCGAAAACATAGTTCGCCGCGGCATATTGGTTGGTGAAGCCCAGGAAGCCCGACGACCGGTGCGATTCGGTGGTACCCGTCTTGCCCGACATCGGCAGGCCCCAGCCCACCGATCCCGCCGCGGCCGCCGCGGTGCCGCTGATCGAATCCTTCGACAGCGCATTGGCCAGCGTGTTGGCCAGCCCGACCGGTACCGCCTGTTCGCACGCAGGGGTCTGCAGCGCCACCTCGTGGCCGGTGCGGTCGATGATCTTGTCGATCGGCGACGGGGGGCACCACATGCCACCGGAGGCCAAGGTGGCTGCGACATTGGACAATTCGAGTGCGTTGATCTCGATGGGGCCCAGGGTGAAGGAACCGAGGTTCTGCCGCTTCAGGTAGTCGGCCAGGCTCTCGTTGGACTTCGGATCGTAGGCCCGCGCGGTTCCCGGCTCGGCGTAGGACCGCAGGCCGAGGCGGACCGCCATGTCGACGGCACGCGGAACACCCACCTGGGCAATCAGATTGGCGAACGCGGTGTTGGGCGACTGCGCCAGCGCGTCGGTGACGTTCATCGGGCTGCGGTAGTTGCCCGCGTTCTTCACGCACCAGGTTTCCGGCGGGCAGCCCGGCATGTCGCTGCTGCCCAGGCCCTTGCCGCGGTACACCGGCGGCACGTCGAGCTGCGCGTTGATCCCCAGGCCCATGTCGAGGGCCGCCGCGGTGGTGAAGATCTTGAAGATCGATCCCGCGCCGTCGCCCGCCAAGGAGTAGGGCTGCGGCTGCACGGTCTGGCCCGCCGCCAGATTCAGCCCGTACGTCCGGTTGCTCGCCATCGCCAGCACCCGGTGGGCGTCGCGGCCCGGCCGGATCACGCTCATCACGCTGGCGACGCCGTCGGCGGTGGGTGAGGCCACATTGTCGACGGCCTTCTTCACGCTGTCCTGCACGCGGGGGTCCAGGGTGGTGCGGATCAGGTAGCCGTTGCGCATGACATCGTCCTTGGAGATGCCGGCCCGGGCCAGGTACTGCAGGGCGTACTCACAGAAGAAGGCGCGGTCCCGTGCGGCGATGCAGCCCTGCGGCAGCCCGTCGGGCTGCGGCAGGACGCCCAGCGGCGCGGCCTTGGCGGCCTCGAGCTCGGCCGCCCTGTCGGGCACGTTCTGGATCATGGTGTCCAGCACGAGGTTTCGTCGCGCCAGCGCGCCGTTGGGGTTGGTGTAGGGGTCCAGCGCGCTGGTGGACTGGACCATGCCGGCCAGCAGCGCGGCCTGCTGCCAGTTGAGGTCGGCGGCGTTGACGCCGAAGTAGGTGCGGGCGGCGTCCTGGACGCCGTACGCGCCGTTGCCGAACGGCACCAGATTCAGATAGCGGGTCAGGATGTCCGGCTTGGTCAGGATCTTGTCCAGGGCGACGGCCATCCGCATCTCGCGCATCTTGCGGGCCGGGGTGGTGGCGATGGCCGCCCGGCGCTCGGCGTCGGTCTGTGCCTTGACCAGCAGATTGTAGTTCTTGACGTACTGCTGCTCGATGGTCGAGCCGCCGCGGGTGTCCTCGCTGGCCTGCAGATAGCCGAACAGTCCGGTCAGCGTGCCCTGCACGTCGACCCCGTTGTGTTCGGCGAACCGGCGGTCCTCGATGGACACGATCGCCAGCTTCATGGTGTCGGCGATGCGATGGGTGGGCACGATCCAGCGGCGTTGTGTGTAGAGCCATGCGATGGGCGTTCCCGCCGCGTCGACCATGGTCGAGACGATCGGGATCTGGCCCTGCACGATGTGGGTGGTGTCCTCGTCCACCGAATCGGAGACCCGCATCGCGACCAGGCCGATGCCCCCGGCGACCGGAAATAGCAAACCCGCCACCAGCAAACCGGCCAGCAGACAGCACAGGGCCCAGCGGGCGACCACTGCCCGGAGTCCCCGGCCCTCCTCACGCATGCCTCACAGCCTAAGGGCGGGCAAAGCCGTGGGGTGGGCGATCCGAATGTGAAATGTCCGGCGCGTTGCCGCCGGAGTGATCCCGCTCTGTCACTACTCTGTTGCCATGCACCTGGCGACGCTGTTCGGCCGCAGGTTCTGGATCTGGCTCGCGATGGTCGCCAGCGGCGCAGCGGTTTTGCTGTGGTTCGTCCCCGCCGTGTTGCGGGCGAATCAGCCGGCCCCGGTGCACACCGAACTGGTGGTGCTCGGTCCGTGTGCCGAGGATGTGTCGATGGGCCCCAATTACGGTGCCCGTCAACCGATCAGTTATTGCCAGCGCTGACACGTGTCACACCGCCCGCGCCGGGTCGTCGCGGTGCGGGGTCAGGGCGATCGTCTCGAACGTCATCCAGCCCGACAGCGGCAGCGAATCGAGGATCGCCATCAGCTCGCCGGGATCACGCGCCCGCCACAGCCCGACGGTCCCCGGCCCCTCCGGTCCGGCCGGCCGGCCCCACAGTCGGACCAGATTGCCCCGCACGGCCAGTGCGCGAGTGCGCTCGGACTCCCGCGCCTCCGTCTGCGCGACGACGTCGGCGGTGGTGTCGTCGGGCACCATCACCGCCGTCGAGATCAGGTACTCCGGCCCGACACCGGGCCGGCCGGTCAGACCCGTCGCCGCCGGGTCGTCGGGATGCGGTGCCAACTCGGCGACCTCGGCCACCCGGATCTGCCGGGGCAGGCCCGCGAGCACCTTGTCCAGCAGCCCGCGGTTCTCGGCGGTGAACAGTCCGATGACACGCTCGTCGCCGTACGCGTGCCACAGGCGGCGCAGCTGACCCCGGATGCCGTCGCGGTCGACCTCGACCCCCTGTGCATCCAGGGCGGTCAGGGTGACCAGGAACTCCATGGGGTGCCTCCGGGCGGCGCTGCGCGATATTCCATCATGGGCCGGTCAGGATGTAGATGTCGAGAAAGGCGGTGATCGGATGGCCCAGGCCCAACAGCGGTGGAACTGGACGGGTACGTCGGAGTTGCGCCTGATGGT
Source organism: Mycobacterium sp. (assembly GCF_046330795.1). Taxonomy (GTDB): domain Bacteria; phylum Actinomycetota; class Actinomycetes; order Mycobacteriales; family Mycobacteriaceae; genus Mycobacterium. The sequence goes on from NZ_JAXLSA010000008.1 coordinate 45,960, forward strand.
CGCCACGGCGGCCGGTGTGCTCGCCGCGATCGTCACCTGGCGCTCCCTGCCGGACGCGAGCAGCGTTGGTGACCGTGCGGGTCTGGCCCTCCTCGGCGGCTGGGATCTGCTCGCGCTGGTCTTCATGGTCCTGACGTGGGGCGAGTTGTGGCGGATGACGCCGGCCGAGACACAGGACGACGCCGACCGGGAGGAGCCGCCCGTCGACGTCGTGATGATGCTGGTGATCGCGGGCGCGCTGGCCAGCCTCGTCGTGGTCGGATTCCTGATGAGCCAGAATCTGGCCATCTGGATCGGCGTGGCCACCGTGGCGATCTCCTGGCTGGCCGTGCACACGCTGTACGCGCTGACCTACGCCCGGATCTACTACTGGCAAGAGCCTTACGGCGGAATCGATTTCAACCAGGACGGCTACCTGCCGCAGTACAGCGATTTCGCGTACGTCGCCTACACGGTCGGTATGAGCTTCGCGATCTCCGACACCAACCTCACGTCCGCCCGGATGCGCCGAACGGCCCTGGGTCACGGACTGCTGTCGTTCGTGTTCGGCTCGGTGATCGTGGCGTCCGTCGTCAACGTCCTGGGTTCGTGATGGCCGCGCCGTTCCTGTTGCTGTCGATCCGCGCCGAGGACGAGGCGGCCGACGACGAATACCGGTCGGTGGCGCGCTTCGGCGGGCTGGACGAGGACTCGCTGCGTGGCATCCGGCTGACCCGGGAACCGTTGGGCCACATCGATCTCGGCGACTGGTCCGGGATCATCCTGGGCGGCGGGCCGTTCAACGTCAGCGATCCTGCGTCATCGAAATCCGCTGTCCAGGTGCGGGCCGAGGCCGAGCTGCTCGACCTGGTGGCCCGGGTCGTCGACGCCGACTTCCCGTTCCTGGGTTGCTGTTACGGCGTCGGGACGCTGGGCACGGTGATCGGTGCGACCATCGACCGCAATCACAGCGAACCCGTCGGCGCCGTGGCCGTCACGCTGACACCCGACGGCCATGCCGATCCGCTGTTCGCCGGCCTGCCGTCCACGTTCGACGCGTACGGCGGGCACAAGGAGGCGGCTTCCGCGTTGCCCTCTGAGGCAACGCATCTGGCTACCTCATCGGACTGCCCGGTGCAGGCCTTTCGGGTGGGTGCCAATGTATATGCCACCCAGTTCCATCCCGAACTCGACTTCGATGGCCTGTGCACCCGCATCGACGTCTACCAGAACTACGGGTATTTTCCGCCGGAGACCGCCGAGGAACTCAAGGCCGCCGCGAGGCGGCGCGACGCCGGATCCGCGCCGGAGATCCTGCGGCGGTTCGTCGCGAGGTACCGGGGGACCCGTTAGCGGTGCTCGAGCGAGATCGACACCACGGTCGTGGATCTGGGCGAGGTGTACGTGACGACAGGTGATTCCGCACGACCGTGACGTCGATGTCGCTCGAGCACGCCGGAAGGGTCCTCGGCCCCGGCGCGGCTCCTATGCTGCCCTGATGAGCGACGAGGACCGCGAGCGCTGGGACGTCCGGTACGCCGAACGGCCGCTGCCCAACGACATCGGTCTCCCGCGGGATTTTGCACCGTTCGCCGAGATGTTCCCGACGACGGGACGCGGGCTGGAACTGGGCTGCGGGCAGGGGGCGTTCAGCGTGTGGCTCGCGCAGCGGGGCATCACGATGCACGGGCTGGACGTCTCGCCCGTCGCGGTGCGGCGGGCCCGGGATCTCGCCCAGGATCACGGGGTCGCCGACCGGTGCCACTTCGACGTCGTCGACCTGGACGACGGCCTGCCGGCGGGAGGGCCCGCGAATGTGGTTGTGTGTCATCGCTTTTGGGAACCACGGCTGGCGGAGGAGATCACCGCGCGGTTGGCGCCCGGCGGGCTGCTGGCGATCTGCGCGCTCAGCACCGGACGCTACGGGGTGTCGTCCGGCGAACTGCTCGCGACGTTCCCCGGTATGACGGTCATCGGGTCCGGCGAAGGCGACGGCACCGCCTGGCTGCTGGCCGTAGGCTGAACCGGTGACGGGGGAGCCGCAGAACAGGAACCGCTGGTTGCTGGTGGCGGTGTCGACGGCGTTGTTCTGCGTCCAGATCGACTATTTCGCGGTGAATCTCGCGCTGCCGCGCATGGCCGCCGATCTTGGCAGCACCACCACCGACATGCAATGGGTGGTCAGCATCTACATGCTGGTGCTCGGCGCGTTCATGGTGCCCGCGGGCCGCCTGGGCGACATCCTGGGGCGCCGGCCCACGCTGCTGGCCGGGATCGCGTTGTTCGGCGTCGCGTCCATCCTGTGCGCCGTCGCGCCGACCGCCGGTGCGCTCGTCGCCTTCCGCGCGCTGCAGGGACTCGGCGCCGCACTGATCTTCCCCGTCTCTGTCAGCGTGCTGACCAATGCCTTTCCTGCTGAATCATCCGGGCGGGCCATCGGTACCGCGTACGGCATCGCGGGTCTGGGCAACGCGGCCGGACCGCTGGTCGGCGGCCTGCTGACCGATACCGTCGGCTGGCGCGCCGTGTTCTGGCTACTGGTCCCGTTCGCCGTGGTCTCACTTGTGCTGGGCGCCAGGACAATTCCTGCCTCATTCGACCAGAGCGTGCCGCCCCGCATCGATGTCACCGGCCTGGCGCTGATCGTCACCGGTATCGGACTGTTCACGCTGACGTTCGACCGGGCGCCGGTCTGGGGCTGGATATCGGCCGCGACCATCGGCGCCGCGCTGGTCGCGGTCGCCCTGCTGGTGGCCTTCGTCCTCGTCGAGAACCGGGTGCGCTGGCCGCTGGTCGAGCTGTCGCTGTTCCGCAATCCCACTTTCGCGATGCTGGTTGTCGCGGGCACCGTCGCCAACATTGCTTATGCGGTAATGGTTTATCTCTCGACGATGAACCTGCAGCAGGTGCGCGGACTGGACCCGCTGCTGGCCGGGTTGGCCTTCCTCGGACCGTCGGCCGGCGCGGCGGTGGGCGGCACCATCTCAGGCCGGCTGTCGCCACCACTGCCCCCGGTTCCGGTGATGGGAATCGGCTGCGCGGCCGCCGGCGTGGCACTCGGCGCGCTGGCGGCCTCGGTTGCGTGGGTGCCGTATCTGTGCGCGCTGACGGTGTGCGGTTTCACCATGGGCCTGGTCTACGCGTTCACGACGGTGGCCACCCAGGCCGTCGTCGCACCCGAACGGGCCGGTGGCGCCGCCGGGGTCACGTTGACGTCTCTGGTCACCCTGGCCGGTGTCGGCGTCGCCGTCGCGGGCACGGCGCTCGAGACGCTCCAGCAGCGCGGGCTGGACACCGGCGCGGGCATCCGGATCATTCTCGGGGTACTGGCCGGGGTGCTGCTGGCGGCGGGGCTCGCCGTGCTGGCGCGGGCAGTCAGGGCGCCGCAAGGGTAGGCGGAGACTGAAATGCAGACGACGAACCGCTGCGGATCGTCGCGCAGTTACCGGCCGAACTGACCGGTCATGGTGCGCTGGCCCGTACGGCAAGCATCGTTTTGCCGCACTAGATTTTGCGGTTGCAAGCAGTGGTGCCAACGGTGGTTGAGCCGGCAGCGCCGGGCGAGGACAGTTGATGGTGATCACCGGTTCCAGGTGATCGCAGGAATCAACAGGGGGATTCTGATGAAGTATGTAATGAGCTGGACAACCCGCTATCACGGCGGGGTCATGGACAACGAGAACGCGGCGAAGCGTGGCGTCGAGACGTTCGCCAAGTGGACACCACCGGCCGGCCTGAAGTTCGAGCAGTTCGTCGGCCGCATTGACGGCAACGGTGGATTCGCGGTGGTGGAAACCGACAACGTCGCCGACCTGCTCGACGGCACGGCAAAGTTCGCTCCGGCCAACGAGTTCCAGATCTATCCGGTGGTGGACATCGCCGACTGGATCCAGGCCGCCACGGACGGCATCGGATTCCGGGAGTCCATCAGCTGATCAGACCGGAGCCGGAGCCGGAGCCGCTGATGGTGTCCGGCCGAACACCCAACGGCCCTCGCCGAGCAACTCCAGATGCAGATTGTGGTGCCGGTTGACCGTCGAGCGGTGCGTGACACTGACGAACACCGTCTGCGGCAACTCTTTTCGCACCAGACTGTAGATCATGAACTCCAGGGGCTCGTCCAGCGCGGAGGTCGCCTCGTCGAGGAACACCGCGTTCGGCTTGGTCAACAACACCCGGGCGAACGCGATGCGCTGCTGCTCGCCGGGGGAGAGCACCTTGGCCCAGTCGGCCACCTCGTCGAGCCGGTCGACGTAGCGCGGCAGCGCCACCGCCAGGAGTGCCTCCCGCACCGCGTCGTCGGAAAGTTCGCCCGGCTCATGGGGATACGACACCACCGTGCGCAGGTCGCCCAGTGGCACGTACGGCAACTGGGACAGGAACATCGTCTGATTCTGCGGGTCGCCCGCACCCCCGGGCGTCTGCATCGACCCCGACGCGTACGGCCACAGCTGCGCCAGGCTCTTGAGCAATGTCGACTTCCCGGTGCCCGACTTGCCGGTGATGATCATCGCGTCACCGGCGGTCAGTTGCAGATCCAGATCGGCAACCAGCTGTTCGCCGACCGGGTTGCGAACCTCGACGTCCTCGATCCCGATCGACCCGTCGGCGCTGGGCGTCACCGCGACCATCGGCAGTTCCCGGCTCTGTTCGTTGGCGGTCACCAGGCCGTAGAGCCGGATGATCGACGCCCGGTACCCGGCGAACACATCGTAGGAATTGCGGAAGAACGACAGCGCCTCCTGGACCGCGCCGAACGCCCCCACCGATTGCTGGATGTCGCCGATCTGGATCTGGCCGGTGAACAACCGGGGCGCCTGCAGGATCCACGGCAGCGGGATGATGATGTGGTTCACCGACAGGTTCCAGCCGGTGAAGACCATCGTCTTGTTGATGAACCGCTTGTAGTTCGACACCACCGGTTCGAATCTCGCGCGCAGCTGCAGACGCTCGGCGAGCTCGCCGCGGTAGAGCGCCACCGATTCGGCGGCGTCGCGCAGCCGGACCAACGCATACCGGAACGCGGCGTTGAACTTCTCGTTGTTGAAGCTCAACCGGATCAGCGGGCGACCGAGCGCGAACGCGATGACGCTCGCCACCGCCACATAGCCGAACACGATCCAGAACATCGCTCTGGGCAGCGTCACCCCGAACACGGACAACTCACCGGACAGTGTCCAGAGGATCCCGGCGAACGACACCACCGACACGATCGACCTGATGGCCCCGAACGGCAGTGTCCCGCTGCTGGTTTGGTGCGGGGTGTTCGGCTGCGGGCCCGACAGCGCGGTGAACACGTCGATATCGGACTGGATGCGTTGATCCGGGTTGTCGATACCCTCGTCGATGAATCGGTCGCGGTAGTACGCCCGGCCGTCGAGCCAGTCGCCGGTCAGCCGGTCGGTCAGCCAGGCCCGCCACGCCAGCATGAACCGCTGCGAGATGAACAGGTCGACCATCACCCGGGTCACCAGAATGGCCGCCAGGATCGCGAACACCAGCAATGAGATCCAGAAGCCGTGGATCCCGGCGGCCCTGGTGTTCTCGTTGCCGGTGGCCAGGCCGGAGGCGATCACCCCGCCGGCGTTGTAGAGGTCGCGGCTCTGATAGGTGAACAGCACCGCCAGCCGGACGTCGATGATCACCGACAACAGCATGGCCGCCAGCGACGCCCACGGACGGACGCTGTGCGGCCCATGGAAGTAGGCCCCGGTGACCCGCCAGAACTGGCTGCCCCAGGTGGTGAACCGGGCGATCACGAACAGCACCGCCAAGGTGCACACTGCCGCGATGAACCAGGCCTTGCCGACCCACAACAGCGAGTCGAACAGGGCGTGGCCCCAGTCCAGGGACGGTTGGAAAGCGTCGTTCATCGGCCGAACGCTACCGGGCCCCGGGCACCGAACCCGAGTACCGGCGACGCACGTCGGGTAGTCCGCTACGCAGGGCAGGGCGCGCGGCGGCCAGCATGCTGGCGACGTGGGAAAGCGACTGGACAAGACGATGGAGTGGATCCGGCGCTACTGGGCGTGCGAGCTGGCAGGCTGGGTCGGCGAGGCCGGGGGTGCCGCCCTGGGCTACTGGCTGACCGGATCGCTGGCTGCCGCCGCGGCGGTGGCCACCGTGGCGTGCTTCGTGACGTACTACCTGCCCGCCTACGTCAACGCGCTGCGCTGGTCCTTCCCGCCCGGCCCGGGTCGATTGGCCGGCCGCGCCGTGACCGCCAACGCGGTGGCCGTGCGCAGCCTCACCGTCGAGTTCGGCATGGGGGAGGCCGTCGACAGCCTGGCGGTCCGTCCGGCGCTCATCTACGCCACCCCGCTGTGGCTGGACAGCCTGATGTGGGGCTGGATCCTCGGCGGGTTCCTCGCCGACGTCGTCTTCTACGTGTTCACGATCATCAGCTACGAGCGGTTCACCCGCTGGGTGGTCCGCCGGCCCGACTACCCCCGGGCCGTGATGAACAGTGCGGCGTCGGCCGGCGCCGGTCCCCGCTGATCGCTGCGGTGCACGGTTACGCAGGCGGGCGGTTGCCGCCGCGCCACTTGCGGTAGCCCCGATGGGCGGCGAACGCCCCGACGACGGCCGTCACGCACCACACCGCGATCGCCGTGTAGGCCAGCGGGGCCGACAGGTTGCCGATCGAGGCCCCCAGCGCGGTGTACACGAAGGCCCGTGGCACCGATCCGATGAACGCACCAACGGCCATCTGCCACAACGGAACCCCGAAGGCGCCGAAAGCGTAGGCGGCCAGTGCGTCGGACAGGCCGGGCACGAACCGCTGCCCGACCACCGCCCACAGCCCGCGCCGCCGGATCTGGTCGTCGATCCGGTCGGCCCGCTGCCCGCCCAGCAGCGCCCGCGCGCTGTCCCGGCCGGCCCGTCGTCCCGCCAGGCTGGCCACGACGGCGGTGCCGACCGTCGCGGCCAGGGTGACAAATGTGCCGAGGATGGGTCCGAACAGGAAACCGCTGCCGGCGGCCAGGATCGGGCCCGGCACGAAGATCGCCCCAAGCAGTGCCGACAGCGCGGCGTACGTCAGCGGCGCCAGCGGGCCGGTGGCGCGCACCAGGTCGCGGACCTCGTCGACGTCGACGACGCGCTGCACGGCCGCCAGATAGAACAGCAGCATCAGGAAGGCGGCGAACACCGCCAGCCGGATGAGGTGCCGGCGCCGCTCCACGGGCTCCGTCGGGGGCTCCGGGGTCACTTCGGGGGGCTGCTCGCTCACGATCGCCAGAGTCTAGAACCCGGGCCCGGCCCCCCACCCGTCGATCTGCTCAGCCATGCCTGCGACATCGTGCGAGTGGATCTCGCAGAGCACGCTGAACAGATGGTGCAACGATGCTTAACTCTCCCCATGAACCAGCCGCTCGGCGCGCTGCCGGACCGCGCCGACGTCGTCGTCGTGGGTTCGGGGTTCGGGGGTTCGGTGGTCGCCGAGAAGCTCGCCGCCGCCGGGCTGGAGGTCTGCGTCCTCGAGCGGGGCAAGGCCTACCCGCCCGGTTCGTTCCCGCGCGGTCCGCGGGACTTCGCCGCCAATTTCTGGAATCCGTCCGCCGGGCTGTACGGCTTGTTCAACGTGTGGTCGTTCAAGGGCCTGGATTCGGTTGTCGCCAGCGGTCTGGGCGGCGGTTCGCTCATCTACGCCAACGTGATGCTGCGCAAGCCGGACAACTGGTTCCGCCAGCCGCACCCGTACCGCCCGGGCGTCGACGAGGTCTGGTCGTTCACCGGAGCCGACCTGGCCGACCACTATCAGGCCGTCGAGAAGTTCCTCGACCTGCAGACCCTGCCGACGGAGGGCCGCAATCGCCCGCTGGACCCGGCGTTCCAGCTGCCGAAGGTCGCTGCGTTCCGGGCCGCACCCGGTGTGCTGCCGGCCCCGCTGGCGGTGCAGTTCCTCGACGGCGGCGGCGAACCGGCGATCAGCGCGCCGGTCCCGGAGACCGTGTACCCCAACCTGTTCGGCGTGCCGCGGCGCACCTGCCGGATGTGCGGCGAGTGCGACATCGGCTGCAACGAGGGCGCCAAGAACACGTTGGACCACACCTACCTGTCGGCCGCCCGCGCGAACGGGGCGACGCTGCACACGCTCACCGAGGTCCGCACCGTCACCCGGCTGCCCGACGGCGACTTCGAGGTCGGTGTGGCACAGCACCGACCCGAGGCCGGTCCGATCCGACTTCCGTTGCAGCGCATCAGGACCCGCCGCGTCGTGCTGTCCGCCGGCGCACTGGGCAGCACGTACCTGTTGCTGACCAACCGGGAGCGCCTGGGCCTGGACAATGTCGCGCTGGGCACCCGGTTCTGCGGCAACGGCGATCTGCTGGGCTTCATCCTCAACGTCGCGCAGGGCCTGGACGCCTGGCGCGGGCCGGTCATCACGTCGTACCGGCCGTTCGTCGACGAGGAGAACAGCGGCGACCCGTCGGATTTCGGGATGTACCTGCAGGACGCGGCGTTCCCGCAGTTCGCGTCCTGGCTCGTCGATGCCGCCGGTTCACTGGACCGGTTGCCGGAGGTCGCCAAAATGGTTGTGGGACAGGTGATCCAGCGGATGCGCGGCCGGTCGAACACGCGGGTCTCGGGGAATCTGAGCCGCCTGCTGGGCCGCCCGTCGGTGACCACGAACGGCATGCCGGTGCTGGGCATGGGCATGGACGTGCCCAACGGCACCCTCTATCTGAACCGGCGCCGGGGCATCGACATGCTGGACAGCACGTGGAGCCAACATCAGTCGGCCGCGTACTTCGACACCATGGTGAGCCGGATGGTGCGCCTGGCCGCCGACCTGCGGGGCGGATTCATGGTCAACCCCACCTACCGGCTGCGCCGCGTCGTGACCGTTCACCCGTTGGGCGGCTGCCCGGCCGACACCGACGTCACCGACGGGGTGGTCGACGGGTTCGGCCGGGTGCGCGGCGTGCCCGGCCTGCGGGTGTGTGACGGTTCGGTGTTCCCCGGCCCCACCGGCGCCAACCCGTCGCTGACCATCGCCGCGTTCGCCGACCGCGTCGCCACCCACATGCGCGACGTCGACGACGCGCCATGGCCGGAGGTGCGCACTCCGTGACCGTCCGCTTCACCGAACGCATGCGCGGGTTCTACGGGGCCGGCGCCCCGGCCTATGACACCGGCGAGATCATCGGCCGCCGCGACGGCTGGCGGCTGGGTTTCCGGCTGACCATCGGGGCACCCGACCTTCGCGCCGTCATCGCCGATCCCAACCACACCATGACCGCCACCGGCAGTGTGCTGTGCAAGGAATTCGCACCCGTCGAAATGCCGGTCACCGCGGGTACTTTCGAGATCTTCGTCCCGGTTGCGCCGCGACTCGCGCTGATGCGCTATCTGCTACCGTTCACCACGCCCGACGGTATCGAGATGACGCTGCAGGGCTACAAGGAGCTGGCCGACGACGTCGGGCCCGATGTGTGGACCGACACCAGCACGCTGTTCGTCCGGTTGCTGCGCGGACACCACGGCTGGGTCGACGAGGGTGACATCAGCGCCGAACACTCCCGCGGCACCCTGCGGCTGACGATGCCGATGTTCGCCCGGCAACTGAGCACCTTCCGCGGAACACCCTCGGACATCGCCGGTTTCGGCCGGTTCTTCGCCGCGCAGCTGTGGGGCATCTACCGCGGACCGGCCCGGAGTCCGCTGCGATGACCGCCGCGCTGGACACCGAGGTCGTCGCCTTCCGGGCCGGCGACGGCATGGAGCTCAACCTGCACCACGTGCGCGGCCCGCGCGAGCCGTGGCGCGGGCCGGTGGTGCTGGTGCCCGGAGCGGGGGTGCGCGCCAACCTGTTCCGCGTGCCCGAGCGCGTCACCGTGGTCGACCGCCTGATCGAGGCCGGTTGGGACGTCTGGCTGGAGAACTGGCGGGCCAGCATCGACCTGCCGCGCAACGAATGGAACCTGGACCAGGCCGCGGTCTGGGACCATCCGTACGCGGTGCGAAAAATACTGGAGCGCACCGGTTCCGGCACCGTCAAGGCCGTCATCCACTGTCAGGGCTCGAGCAGTTTCGCGCTGTCGGCGGCCGCGGGGCTGCTGCCTCAGGTGGACACCATCGTGTCGAATTCGATGTCGCTGCATCCCGTGGTCGCCCGCTGGTCGCGGGTGAAATTGTTCTGGCTGGTACCTCGCGTGGCCCCGCTGCTGCGCTACCTGGACCCGAGATGGGGGGACACCGTGTCACCGCCGGGCTGGGCGGCGCGAGCCCTGGTCGCCATGGTCAACGCCACCCACCGGGAATGCGACAACGGGCCGTGCCGGATGATCAGCTTCACCTACGGCGCCGGCCGGCCGGCGCTCTGGTCGCACGAGAACCTCTCCGAACGTACCCACGACTGGCTGCGACACGAATTCGGCTCCGTACCACTGACATTCTTCACGCAGATGGCCGCGTCGGTAGCGGCCGGGCAGCTGGTGCCCACCGGTGTGTTCGACGAGCTGCCGCCCGATCTGCTGGATCATCCGCCGCGCACCGATGCCCGCATCGCCCTGATCACCGGAACGGAGAACCGCTGCTTCCTGCCGGCCAGCCAGCAGCGCACCTTCGACTACCTCGAGGCGCACCGGCCCGGCCGGCAGACCCTGAGGGTCATCCCGGGCTACGGGCATCTCGACATGTTCATGGGCCGCTACGCCGATCGGGATGTGTTCGGCCACATTGCCGACGAACTCGCCGGCCCGCCCGGCTAGCTCAGCGGTGGCCCGCGCCCCGAGATCGACGAAATGGCGCGACCCACCCGCACTTTCAAGCCCGTTTGTGCGAACGGGCGTGGGTGGCGGCTAGGGCTTGGTGGCGATCGCGGCGCCCAGCGCAGCCCGGTCGGCCACCCCGAGCTTGGTGCAGGCCCGATAGATGTGACCCTCGACCGTGCGGACCGACACCTCCAGCCGGTCGGCGATCGCCTTGTTGCTCAACCCTTCTGCCACCAGAACGGCGATGCCGCGTTCGCGGCCCGTCAGCGGCACCGGCGTCAGTGCGCGCTCGAGCGCCGGGGTCGACGGGTTGCCGCAGGCTTCCGACCAGCGCGCGGCGTTGGCGCGCGAGGCCATCTCGGGGTTGTGCCGGCCCGCACCGGCGTGCAGCACCGCGGCCTGTGCCGCGGCATCGGCGGCGGCCAGTAGCTGGCCGTGCCCGGCGAACTCAGCGGCCACCTCGTCGAGACCCGCGGCGCGCCGGGCCGCCAGGTGACGGGCGTACCGAAGCACCAGGGGCGCCAGCTCCCCGGCCACCCCGCCGCACACCGCGTCGGCCTCCTCGCCGATCTGCTTGTCGCCCAACCGAAGAGCATCATGCACGGCCAGCAGTGCGACGCCGTGCTGGCCGGATTCGCGGGCCGTGGCGACTGCACGGCGGGCGGCCTCGATGGCGCCGGGCATCTCCCGGCCGGCGGCCAGCGTCCAGGCCCGGGCCAGTTCCAGCTCCGGGGTGTAGATCCGCGACCGCAAACCGTGGGATTCCTCGGCGCGGGCCAACTCGAGTTGGGCCTGCGCGTAGTCGCCCCGCTGGCCCAGCGTGCGGACCAGCAACAGCTGGGCCAGCGGACCCCAGGAGTAGCCGGTGTCGGCGAGCCCGGCGGCGCTCTGGAACAGCAGCGCACCGGCCTGGGCGAGACTGCCGCGGGCCATCAGGGCCTCGGCCAGCAGGACATCCGAGATGGCGCGGCCGGGCTGCTGCATCCCGGCGAATTCGAGGTAGCGCCGTGCCAGGGCCTCTGCGCGGGCCACGTCGCAATCCAGCCGGGCCGCGGTGAGCTGGCCCAGCCCGATGGTGAACCGCAGCAGGCCCGGATGTGCGGTATCCAGACCGCGGGCAGCCAGAGCCGCCACGGGTTCGAGATCACCGGCGCGGGCGGCCGCGAGCGTGGCCGTCGCCGCCGCCCACGCCACCGCCAGATCGCCGGCGCCCGGGCGGACCAGAATGTCCCCGGCCGTCGCACGGGCGTCGGTGAGTTCGCCGGCGTTGAGGGCGAACGTCGCTGCCAGCGCATCCAGTGCGCCGGCGGCGGCATGCTCACCCACCCGGGCCCGGACCTCCGCGAGCACCGTGCGTGCCGCCGCGGAGTCGCCGCGCATCCAGAACTGATTGGCCGTCTTGGGGAGCGCCCAGGCCACCAGGTCGTCCGTCGACAGGGTGCCGGGGTCGACGGCCGTCAGCACCTCGTCGGCCTCGGTGCCGCGGCCCTGCCAGGCCAGCGAATGTGCCAGCGGCAGACGGGCATACAGCGAGTCCTGGCCGGCCCCCTCGAGCGCGCCGCGGGCGAGCACCTCGCCCAGGCGCAGATCGCCCAGCCGCATGGCCTCCCACGCGGCCTCGATCAGCGCGCCGGGTGCCAGCGGGGTGTCGGTGTCCAGCGACAGCGCCGCCAGCCGCAGCCGGTCGCTCACGTGACTCGGATCGCCGGCGGCCAGCTGCCCCACCAGATCGGCGCAGAGCCGCCGCCGGGTCAGTACGCCCAGATCCGCCCGGATGCATTCGGTGTAGATCGGATGCGCCGGCGACACCACGTCGACGCTGCCACGCCGGGTGATCGCCGCGGTCCCCGCCGCCTCGGCGGCCTCGACGGCCGACTCGCTGGTGAGCGCCGTCAGGTCGGCGAGTGCCAGCGGCTCGTCGACGGCCAGGTACTGCATCACCGACGTGGCGTCCGGCGACAGCTTCTCCAGCCGCTGGTTGATCAGCGTCGTCAGGTGCGGCGGCAACGTTGTGGCGCCGCGCAGCTGCCAGACCCCGCGGCTGGCGCGCAGCGCACCGGAGCCGACGGCCGCGTCGACCAGATGCCGCAAGAACAGCGGGTTTCCACCGCTGATCGCGAAAAGCTGCTCACCACTGCTGGTTTCGAGCGGACCACCGAGCACCGACTCGATCAGCGTCGTGGTCTCGGCGCCCTCCAGCGGGGCCACGTCGATGCGGGCCAACAGGTTCTCCTCCCACAGCGCGGTGATCGCGTCGGGGGAGGGGGTGTGGTCGCGCACTGTTAGGACCAAACGGGCCTGCGATTGAAAGGTCAACTGGTGCAACAGCATCGACGATAGGGGATCGAGGTGCTGGGCATCGTCGACGGCGATCAACAGCCGGCGTTCGTCGACCCCGTCGCACAGCGCCGCCCGCGCCGAATGCAGCAGGGCGGCCGAATCGGCGCCCGGCGCGATGTCCAGCAGATGGCTGAACGCACCGAACGGGATGTGGGCGGCCGACGCGGTGGCCGCCACCCAGCGCACCTCGGCCTTGCGATCGTTGCGGGCCTGCCGGCTGGCCACCGCGCGGGCGAACGCCGTCTTGCCGACCCCGGCGGCCCCGACGAACACCACGCCGCGATGATCCGAGCGGAGCAGTGCATCGTCGATCTTGGCCCAGATGGATGGCCGCGGTGCGGTCTGCCACGCCAGGTCGGTCACCGTTGCAGCGTAACTCTGGCCCGCTCAGAAATAGACGACCATCAACTGGGCCAGGAACACCTTGAGGATCATCGACACCGGGAACAGCACGGCGTAACCGACCGCGACGCGCTGGTCGGGCATCTTGGTCATCGCGTAGGCGTACGGCGCCGGGTTGAGCTGGGAGCCGGTGAGCCCGCCCAGGGCGCGGGCGGTGCCGTAGCGCAGGACCGAGCGCAATCCGATGACACAGATCAGCGCGTGTGCCGCCGAGATCGCGAACCCGAGCACCACCAGTTGCAGGCCGTTGGTGGACAGCGCGCTGATCAGGCCCGACCCCGCACCGGTGCCGACCGCCACCAGGAAGATCAACAGCGAGAACTGATTCAGTGTGTTGGCGACATTGCCGGGCAGGGTCCAGATGATCGGCCCGGTACGCCCGATGGCGCCCAGGACGACGCCCGCGATCAGTGGGGCGGTGGCCGTGCCGAGCACCAGCACGCCGCCGCCGGGCAACGGGATCTTGACGAACGCCAGCAGCAGCCCGATGGCCAGCCCCAGTCCCAGACCGATCGCGTTGATGTCGCCGGCGGTGCGTTCGGAATCGCCCAGCGCCGTGGAGATCTCGGCCAGCCGTTCGCGGGGTGCGGTCACCCGCAGCCGATCGCCGCTCTGCAGCACCAGGTCCGGGGTGGCCATGATGTCGATGTCGCCGCGGCGCACCCGGCTGACCACCGCGTCGAACCGCTCCTCCATCCGCAGGTCCCGCAGCTCGCGGCCGACGTAGCCCGAATTCGACAGCGTCACGCGGCGGAAGTCGATCTCGCTGCGGTCCAGCCACGGCTCTTCGGTGGCCGCCCGGCCCAGCTGCCCGACCAGGTTCGCCACGACGTCCTCGCGGGCCGTGATGGTCAACAGATCCCCGGCGGCCAGCGGTTCGGCCTCGTGCGCGACGACGGTCCGGTGCCCGCGGGTGAGCCGCGAGACCACGGCCTGGTGCCGGGCCTCGAACTCGTGCACCGTGCAGCCCGGATCTCCGACGAGTTCGAGGGTGCGCACCACGATGGGTGCCAGCTTCTCGCGATCCTCCGCGGTCGGTTTGCGCTTGCCGGCGCTGATCAGATACGAACACGCGACGATGGTCAGCAGCACGGTGATCGGGTACGCGACGGCGTAGCCGATGGCCGGCTCGGGCGGGATGTCCCCGCCGCCGGCGAGCTGCTGCTGCACGGCACCCAGTGCCGCGGTGGCGGTGCCGGCACCGGAGAACGCACCGGCGATGGTTCCGGTGTCGAACCCGAAGCCCTTCCCGACGCCCAGTGCCGCGCCGGCCATCGCCGACACCGCGATCAGCGACACGATCACGGGCTGCCAGCCGGTGCGCAGCGCCGACAAGAACGCCGGGCCCGCGGCGATGCCGACCATGTAGCAGAACACGCACAGCGACAGTGACGTGACGAGGGGAGGCAGCGCCACATCCGGTTCGATGGCCGAGAGCGCCAGCGCCGCGAACAGTGCCCCGGCCGGGCCGAACGAGATGGGGCCGAACCGGATTCGACCGAAGAGGCTGCCGACGCCGACACAGAAGAACAGGGTGAGCAGCGGGCTGTTCGCGAACCAGTGCATTGTCACATTCCTACCTTTGAATCGATCACCAGCGCGTCGATCCAGCCGCGGGCGAAGTAGAGCAGGAAGCCCACGGTCACCACCCACAGCAGGGGACTGATCTCCCGGGCCCGCCCCGAGGCCGACCGCAACACCACCCAGGCGATGAAACCCACGCCGATGCCGTTGGCGATCGAGTACGACAGCGGCATCACCGCGACGGTCAGCACGACCGGCAGCGTCACGCCGAAATCGTCGAAGTCGATGTCGCGCAACACCGATGCCATGAGTGCGCCGACCACCACGAGCGCGGCGGCCGCCACCTCCGACGGCACGATGGCCGCCAACGGCGTCAGGAACATCGCCGCCAGGAACAGGCCGCCGGTCACCAGGCTGGCCAGGCCGGTGCGGGCGCCCTCCCCGATGCCGGTGCCCGATTCGATGAACACCGTGTTCGACGATGCGGACACCGCGCCGCCCACCACGGCGCCGGCGCCCTCGACCACCAGCGCCGACTGCAGTCGCGGGAAGTTGCCGTGCTCATCGGACAGCCCGGCCTGCCGGGACAGACCGGTGAAGGTGCCCATGGCGTCGAAGAAGTTGGTGAACACCAGCGTGAACACCAGCATGACGCCGGCCAGGATGCCGATCCGGCCGAAACTGGCCAGGCTGAACTCGCCCACCAGCGAGAGGTCGGGCACGGCGAACGGAGAACCGCTGAGCGTCGGGACCGACAGACTCCACCCGCCGGGCTTGTCGACGGCCGAGCCGAGATGCCAGACGGCCTCCACCACGACGGCCACCACGGTGCCCGCGATCAGCCCGATCAGGATGCCGCCCCGCACTTTTCGCGCCACCAGGATGCCGGTGACCAACAGGGTGAGTACGAAGATCAGCGTCGGGATGGTCGTGATGGAGCCGGCGCCCTTGGCGCCCAGCCCCAGCGGCGGGGACGGCAGCCCGGTGGAGCCGACGAACCCGGCGTCGATGAGACCGATGAACAGGATGAACAACCCGATGCCGGCCGTGATGGCCAGTTTCAGCGGCATCGGGACGGCGTCGAAGATCAGTTTGCGCAGACCGCTGATCGCCAGCGCGACGATGATCAGGCCGTTGATGACCACCAGGCCCATCGCCTCGGGCCAGGTGAGTGAGCCCACCACGGAGCTGGCCAGGAACGAGTTGATGCCCAGCCCGGCGGCGAACGCGAACGGCAGGCGTGCGACGACGCCGAACAGGATGGTCATGACACCGGCGGCCAACGCTGTCACCGCCGAGACCTGCGTGAAGCCGAGCTTGTGACCGACGACGTCGGCGGCTCCGGACAGGATGATCGGATTCAGCACGATGATGTAGGCCATCGCGATGAATGTCACGACGCCGCCGCGGATTTCGGTGGCGACCGTCGATCCGCGCGCGGAAATCTCGAAGAATCGGTCCACCGCGGTCACGCGTTCAGACCCGGCCCGCGATGAACGACGCCGCCTGGCCGGGGTAGGGCGGTAGCTCGTAGTTGCTGTGCGCGGAGCGATCCCGGCCCGCCCCGCAGATCGGGTCGCCCGAGCTGCACAGGTCGATCGTGCGGCCGGCGAACTGCCCGGTCGACGACAGGGCGCTGCCGAACCGGTTGCCCGGGTTGCCGAAGACGGCGACGGCCGACACGCGACCGGCCAGCGCGGGATCCAGCGCGGGTGCCGAACCGATGCTGCCGATCCGCTGGCCGACCGGCGGCACTCCCGCCAGCATCGACACCACCGACGCGCCCTGGGAGAAGCCGCCCAGCACGATGCGGGTGCCCGGGCAGTTGTCGGCCATCCAGGCGATGTGGCCGCGGGCATCGTCGGCGCCCTGACCGGTGGTCAGGAAGTTGTAGCTGGCCGGATAGTTCACCGCGTACCTGCCGAGGCTGCGGCCGCCCAGCATCGGTTCCAGCGCGTTGGCCAGGGCGTCGCCCACCCGGCCCAGGCCGGGCGGCTCGGCGGTGCCGCGGGCGAACACCAGGTCGACGTCCGGGCAGGGATCGGCGACCGCCACTGGCGCGGGTGCGCTCACCAGGGCCCCGACCGCAGCGAACACACACAGGAGGCGAAGCAGCATGGCCCCATCCTCACAGAGATCCGCGGTTGCACGGGGCGAAACGTGCCAGGATGGCGACCATGGTCGACGATGAGGAACGACAGTTCAATCAGTCCAATATCGACGAGTTCCGGCGCAACGGCGGAAAGGTCGGCGGCCAGTTCGAGGGCTTCCCGCTGCTACTGCTGACGTCGACGGGCGCCCGCAGCGGCGCGCAGCGGACCACTCCGGTGGCGTACTTCGACATCGACGGCCACATCTACGTCGTCGGCTCGTCGGCCGGACGCGACCGGGATCCCGCGTGGGTGTTCAACATTCGCGCGCAGCCGGCGGCGTCGGTGGAGATCGGCGCCGACCCCCCGCGCGCCGTCACCGCCCGTGAACTGCCCCGCGCCGAACGCGATCCGCTGTATCGCACGATCGTCGAGCGGGCACCCGGCTTCGGTGAGTACGAGAAGCTGACCGATCGCGTCATCCCGGTGTTCGAGCTCGTGCCTGCCTGAGTGCCTGGCGCACCGAGCTGATCAGCTGGCCGACGTCGCGTTGCGGTGTGGCGGTCAGGATCAGCCAGCCGTGGATCGCCCGGCGCTCGGCCGCTGCGGCAGCGAGATTGATCAGCGTTCGGTCGGTTGGCGGCGGATCGCTCTCGACGTGAATTCCGACCTTGAAACGCCTCCAGCCCAACGATATTCGAGCACTGTCCGGCCACACGCCGACATTGATGTCGGTTTCCGGCCGCGGTAGTCCGGCCTCGTGCAACGCCAGTCGCAGCGTGCTCTCCTCGGGGTTGGCCGCGCCCGCGTCCATCAGATACATCACCTGTCTGGCGGTGTCGATTCCGCGAGCGCCCCGGTAACGATCGGCGAGCCGATAGAGGTCGTCCTCGGTGACAGCGGTCTTCGCAGCCAGTCGGTCGAGGTGTTGGATCGCCAACTCTCGCGGCAAGAACCGCGCAAGGTCCAGCGCGGTGCGCTCGGGTGAGGTGATCAGCATGTGATGCCATGCGGCAATCTCGTCGGCGTCGATGCGTTCGGTGCGGATGATGACCCCGCATTGGGGCCGGCGTGCCCTGGCGATCAACTCGACGGGGGTGTCGTCGTCCAGCGGGCCCCTGGTGTGGATCGCTGCGGCGGCCTGCCCGGCGATGATGCCCTTGCGTCCGGTCCACAGCCAGGCGGCCCTGGTCCGGGCCCTGAGGTCGCGCGGAGCGTCCTTGTGCAGGTAGACATCGGGCAGTAAGGCTCGGTGGTTCCAGCGCAGCTCACCGCGGGTGAGGTCGAGGTTGGCGATCGCTTCGCTCCCGATGAATGGTTCGCTGCGGTATCCCATGTCCGGGAACTTGCGGCTGGGCAGGGACACCTTCTGGGAGCTCGAGCGAGATCTGCGTCGCGGCTGTGGATTGGACTACGACTGTGGATTAGCACGGCCTCGTGGTCGATTTCGACGAGATCGACACCACGGCTACCCGCGATGGAGAAGTCGTCGAGACCGACATCAGGGCTGCCGTGGTGTTGCGACCGACGGTCCCAATGCGTGCCCAGATCGACCTCGAGGTCGCCATGATGGGTATCTCGTCGATATCGACGCCTGGGTTGCCATGAGGGGTAACTGGCCGACATCGACATCAAGGTTGCGAAATTTCGGGTCGCCCGATGTAACCGCAGCCCTGGGGTAGAGATCGCTCGAGGCACCAAAGAGGGTCTGGCTTCCCAGCGCCCGTGCCACGATTGATCGATGCCGACCCCGAACGGGCAGCACACCGTCCTCGCGGAGGCCGAGAGCAGCCCCTACCACTCGTTGCGCCAGCGGCCCATCAGCCGTGCCGAGCGCTACGCGCTGGGCCGCAAGCTGCGGCATCGGGTGCCGCGCCGGACCCTGGCGGACTGGACCCCGCCGGCGGGTCGGCCGGACCCGATCGGGCTGATCGAGGAGAACCACGAGGGCCGGCTGGAACAACTCCTGCCGATCCGGGTGGGCCGAATGGTGGCTTCCCCCTACGGTTTTCTGCGCGGCACCGCGGTGGTGATGGCCGAGGACGTGGCGCGGCTGCCGTCGACCGGCATCACGCCCGTGGTGTGCGGGGACGCGCACCTGGGCAACTTCGGGTTCTACGCCTCCCCGGAACGCGACCTGGTGATCGACCTGAACGATTTCGACGAGGCGCACCCCGGCGGCTGGGAATGGGACCTGCGTCGGCTGGTCGCCAGCATCTGGGTCGCGGGCCGGCAGAACGGCGCGTCCGAGGAACAGCTGGCGGTGGCGGTGCGATCGTGCGTCGCCGCCTACCGCCAGGAATTGCGCCGGCTGGCCGACGAACCACTGTTCGGCCGCTCGTTCACCCGCCTCGACGTGGATCGGCTCGCCGGCCAGACCGCCGGGCCGCTGCAACAGGAAGTGGAGCGCTCGGCGGCGCGGGCCCGCAGCCGCACCAGTGACCGCGCGCTGCCCCGGTTCACCGAGGAGGTCGACGGCCAACGCCGGATCATCGAAGAGCCGCCGCTGATCACCCGCCTGCCCGACGACGAGGCCGAGGCACTGGCCGAGGCGCTCGACGACTATCTGACGACGCTGTCCACCCACTGGCGCCGGGTGCTCGGTGGCTACACCCTGCTCGACGTCGCGCAGAAGGTGGTCGGGGTCGGCAGCGTCGGGCTGCGCGCGTACGTCGCCCTGCTGGAAGGGTCCTCGGCCGAGGACGTCGTCTTCCTGCAACTCAAGCAGGCCCGGCGCTCGGTGCTGGCGCGCTACGTGCACGGCGAATCGGCCTGGCACGCTCACCAGGGGCAGCGCGTCGTCGAATACCAGCAGGCGCTGCAGACCGTCAGCGACCCGCTCCTGGGCTGGACCACGGTGCAGGGCCGGCAGTTCTACGTCCGCCAGTTCCGGAACATGAAGGGCACCATCCCGCTGGACGCGATGGACGCGGCCGCGCTGGTCGACTACGCCGGGGTGGTCGGCCAGCTGCTCGCCAAGGGGCACGCCCGCACCAGCGGCGCCTCGATGATCGCCGGATACATGGGTGGCTCCGAACGCGTGGACGACGCCCTGTGCGTGTTCGCGCGGCGCTACGCCGATCAGACCGAGGCCGACCACGCCCTGCTGGTCGCGGCCGTCGACAGCGGCCGGCTGGCCGCCGAGCGCGGTGTGTGAGCCCTACAGATCCACCGACATCGGCGGGACCTTCCAGATGTCGTCGCAGTACTCCGCGATCGCACGGTCCGACGAGAACTTCCCGCTGCGCGCCGAGTTCAGGATCGACATGTGGCTCCACTTGTCGCGGTCGTTCCACACCCGGCTGACGTGATCCTGGCAGTCGACGTACGAGCGGTAGTCGGCCAGCACCAGGAACGGGTCGTCGTGGATCAGGTTGTCCACCACGGGCCGCAGGACCTCGCTGTCGCCGTGGGTGAACCGGCCGCTCGCGATCAGCTCGAGCACCGCGGCCAGTTCGGCATCGCGCTCGATGTAGGCCATCGGCCGGTAGCCGTCGCCCTTGACCGTCTGGACCTGATCCTCGGTGAGCCCGAACAGGAAGAAGTTCTCCGGTCCGGCCTCCTCCCGGATCTCGACGTTGGCGCCGTCGAGCGTGCCGATGGTCAGCGCGCCGTTGATCATGAACTTCATGTTCCCGGTGCCGGAGGCCTCCTTACCGGCCGTCGAGATCTGTTCGGAGAGGTTGGCCGCCGGGTACACCAGGTGCGCGGTCTTGACGTTGAAGTTGGGCAGGAACACCACCTTCATGTACCGGTTGGCGATCGGATCGTTGTTGACCGTCGCGCCGATGGCGGTGATGAGCTTGATGATCCGCTTGGCCATGAAGTAGCCGGGGGCGGCCTTGCCGCCGAAGATGTAGGCCCGGGGTGCGATCGACAGACCCGGGTTCTCCCGCAACCGCAGATACTGGGTCACGATGCCGAGCGCCATCAGGTGCTGACGCTTGTACTCGTGGATCCGCTTGACCTGGACGTCGAACATCCAGCTGGGGTCCAGCTCGATCCCGGTGACGCCGTGCACGTACTCGGCCAGCCGGGACTTGTTGGCGCGCTTGACCTCTCGCCACCGCTTGCGGAAGGCGGGATCGTCGGCGTAGGCCTCGAGGCCGCGCAGCTGCTGCAGGTCGGTCAGCCAGCCGTCACCGATGGTCTCGTCGCACAGGGCGCGCAGGCCCGGATTGGACAGGGCCAGGAAGCGTCGCGGAGTCACCCCGTTGGTCACGTTGCCGAACCGCTCCGGCCACATCTCGTAGAAGTCGCGCAACACCGACTCCTTGAGCAGTTCGGAGTGCAGCGCGGCCACGCCGTTGACGTAGTGGCTGCCGACGGTGGCCAGATGCGCCATCCGGACACACTTGCCACCGTCCTCGCCGATCAGCGACATCCGGGTCACCCGATCCTCGTCGCCCGGGAACTTCGCCCGGACCTCCTCGAGGAAGCGGTCGTTGATCTCATAGATCAGTTCGAGGTGCCGCGGCAGCGCCTCCCCAAAGATCCGCAGCGGCCAGGTCTCGAGCGCTTCGGGCAGCAGCGTGTGGTTGGTGTAGCCGAACGTCCGGACCGTGATGTCCCAGGCGTCGTCCCAGGTGAACTGGTACTCGTCGATGAGCAGTCGCATCAGCTCGGCGACCGCGATCGACGGGTGGGTGTCGTTGAGCTGGATGGCCCACTTGTCCGGCAGCGCGCTCAGCGGCAACCCGACCCGCTGGGTGTGGATGTTGATGATGTCCTGCAGTGAGCAGGTCACGAAGAAGTACTGCTGCAGCAGCCGCAGCCGCTTGCCCGCCTCGGGTTCGTCGTTGGGGTAGAGCACCTTGGAGACGGTCTCGGAGACCACCTCTTCGTCGACGGCCTTGTAGTAGTCGCCGGTGTTGAACGCCTCGAGCGCGAACGACTCGACCGCCCGGGCGCTCCACAACGTCAGCGTGTTGCAGGTGTTCACGCCGTAACCCTGGATCGGGGTGTCGTACGACGTGCCCATCAGGACCCGATGCGGCACCCAGCGCACCCGGAACTTGCCGGCGACGTCCTCGTACTCCTCGGTGTGCCCGCCCCAGTTGACCGTGTAGCTGGCATCCGGCTTCTCGATCTCCCACGGGTTGCCGTGCGCCAGCCAGTTGTCGGTCTGCTCGACCTGCCAGCCGTCGGCGATCTCCTGCCGGAAGATGCCGAATTCGTAGCGGATCCCATAGCCGATCGACGGCCGCTCCAGGGTGGCCAACGAATCCAGGTAGCAGGCCGCCAGCCGGCCCAGGCCGCCGTTGCCCAGACCGGGCTCGACCTCGCAGGCAAGCACCTCATCGAGGTCCTGACCCAGATCCGCCAGGGCCGCGCGCGCCTCGCTCTCGATACCGAGGTTGAGCAGGTTGTTGCCCAGCTGTGGGCCCATCAGGAACTCGGCCGACAGGTAGCAGGTGACCTTGTTGGACAGGTCCAGCCAGTCCTGCGTGGTGGCCATCCAGCGCTTCTGCATCCGGTCGCGCACCGCCAGGGACAGCGCCCGGTAGTAGTGGTCGGGGGTCAGCGCCACCGACGGGCGGGCGATCGAGTAGAGCAGGTGATCGGACACGGCCGCCCTGATCGACTCGGAGGTCATCCCGGACCGGGTCTGACCGGTCGGAGCGGCCTGGGGGAGCGAGGTGCCGTTGAGGGAATCTCCGGGCGTCGGGCTTACGACATCGGTCACTGACTTCTCCTGCCGGTGTGCGGACGGGTCAGTCTCACCCGCCCATGTTTCCAGAATGTGCGCAACCGGCGTCGCCGATGTGAACAGGACTCGGGTAGTGGAATACGCACGCCGACCGACACCCATTGCGTCACGCTGGGGAGCATGACGACGATAACCGCGACACCCCGGCTCGCGCTCCTCGAGCAGGCCCGCAGCATCGACGACGTGATCGACAATCTGGACCGCATCATCGCCTGGTCGATCGACACCGGCAGCACCATCGGATATTTCGCGGTGCTCTACAAGCGCTCCACCCTGGCGATCCGGGAGGCGATCCGGCTGCGCCTGTTCGAGAACCCCGAGCGGATGGAGGAGTTCGACGTGGTGTTCGCGCAACGCTACTTCGACGCGCTGAACGCCTACTTCCATCCCGCCGACGCCGGCGAGCTCAACCTGGCCTGGGCGGTTTCCCTCGTCGGGCACGACGCCAGGTCCACCATGCTGCAGCAGATGCTGGCCGGCCTGAACGCGCACATCTGCTTCGACCTCGGGGTCGCGGCCGCCGCCGTGCCGGTTGTCCCGATGGACGACCTGAAGCACGACTTCGACGCCATCACCGACGTCGTGCAGACGCAGGTGCCGGCCATGGTGCAGACCTTCGAACGGCTGTCCCCGGGATTCCGGTGGTTCACCCTGATCACGCCGGAGAAGTACGTGATCGGCAACGTGCTCGACAGATTCCGCAAGGGCGCCTGGCTGTTCGCCGTCGATCTGGCCATGAACCCGGATCAGGTGCGCAAGCTGCACGTCGACCACACCTCATGGACCGCCGCGCTGGGCTACTGGTACCTGAACCCGCCCAAGAAGCCGTGGACGCTGGTGCCGCTGCTGGTGTGGCTGCTCGGCCATGGTGAGAGTTCCGACGTCGCGAAGAACCTGCGGGCGCTCGACCGCATCGCCGATCACCCCGCCGACGTCCGGCCGGCGTTCCGTCGCCGGGTCAGCCCAGCGCGTCGCCGACCTTGAACAGCAGGCGGGCGATCGGGTCCGCCGGCCGAGGTTCGCCATCCGGATCCAGTTGCATCGGCGGATCCCCCTGCGGGCGGCCCAGCCGCCACCGGATCCGGTCCAGGGCGCGGAACGGGGCCAGCGCCTTCGGCTCGTTCAACGGCCAGACGTCGCACGGCGTGGCATCCGAACCGGTGGCCGCCAGGATGCCGTTGACGGCCCGCCGGGCCGCCTCGTTGGCGCCCTCCATGGTGGCCAGATCGGTGTAGGTCCGGACGAAGTCGGCGGCCAGGAACAGGTTGGGGATCCGGGTGACCGCATCGGGCCGGTCGGCCCACGAACCGGCGGTGTTGATCAGCAGCGGCTCGAGGTTGGTGGCCTCGGTCGGGTTCGGCGGCCGGATCGCCGGGTCCAGGAACCAGCTGTGTACGTTCGCCTCGTCCAGGACGGTCGCGCCGACGGCGTCGACCAGTTGCCGCCACACCTCGGCCTTGATCTCCTCGGCGGTGCACGCCATTGCGACCTTGTGGTTGCTGCCGGGGGACGTCCAGTCCGAGATGTCCACCGAGAGAATGCCGTTGACCGCGCCGTCGCCGCGCCCGCCGAACTCGAACCCCGCCGACCGCCAGAACTGCGCCTGCGAGATGGACGTCAGCGCCCACGCGGAGTCGATGAACAGCGAATGACCGTGCTGCATCGGCACATCCTGTTTCAGGTAGAACATGATGCCGTTCATCCAGCGCGTCACCAGCCGGGACAACGCCGCCAACCGTGGATCGGCGGTGTGCAACGCCGGGGACAGCAGTGGGCGCAGCCGCTCCACCGGCAGCGCGGCCACGTAGTGGTCGGCGACCAGGGTCTCGGTGCCCCCGTCGGTGTTGATCGTCACGCCGGTGACCCGGTGCCCGTCGCAGCCGATGCCGGCCACCTCGCAGCCACCCCGGAGCACCACCCCCAGTCCGCGCAGGTGCGCCAGCCACGGCGTGATCCAGCGGTCGCTGGTGGGCCCGTCGAGCACCCGGGACATCCGGCCGTCGGCGCGGACCAGGTCGAGCGCGAGCTGGCACAGGATCAGCCCGCCGGTGCGCGCCGACATCTCGCGGGCGCGGGCGGCCACCAGCGTGCGCGTCAGACCGTTGGCGAGGAACTTCTGGAACGCCGCCGAGCGCTGTTCGGCCCCGCTGAACTCCCACCAGCTCTGCAGGTCGTACTCCTGGTAGCGGCGTTCGTCGCACGCGCACAACAGCTTCATCAGGCCGGCGGCGAACGCGGCGAACTCCGCGGTGGGAACCGTGACGCTGGCGGCGAAGTCGCGCAGGAATCGCAGCGCGGCGACGAAGTCGGTCCCGGTGGCGGGGCGCTCGGCGATGGCGATCAGTTCGGGCCGACCGCCCTCCTGCGCCAACAGGATTCGTGACGTCGGCACCAGATGGTCCACGACGTGGCCACCGCCGAGCGGGATGCGGGCCATGGTGTCGGGCAGGTGCCGGTAGAAGCCGGGGAAGAAGCGGAATCCGTGCTCTCCGGGCAGTGGCAGCCGTCGGCCGGCCGCCGAATCGGGCACGTCCATCGATCGCGCCTTGCCGCCGAAGTCCGGCCGCCACTCGACCACGGTGACGTCGAAACCGCGCTCGGCCAGTTCGTGCGCGGCGGTCAGGCCACCGACCCCGCCGCCGAGCACCAGGACCGTGCTCACCGCAGGATCCGTTGCGCGCGAGCCCATTCCGGCAGGGCCGGGTCGGCCGGCAGGCCGGCCACCAAATCGGCCAGCGCCGCACGGACATCCTTATCGGGCTTCCCGCTGAAGTCGACATGGTCCAGCAGACAACGCAATTCGAACAATGTGGCCCCCTGTTCGCGGGCGCGTCCCCGCGCGATGTCCAGTGCCTGCAGCCGCTCACCGGGCTGATCCAGCGTGTGCGCCCGCAGTCGCAACAGTTCGGCGTCCTCGAATCGCATGCCGGACTCCTCGGCCAGCCGCAGCGACATGTCGATCCGTTCCCGCGCCAGTGCGGGCAGGCCGGCGGCCAGCAGGAGCCGCGCGATCACCCCGTCGTGATAGGTCAGGTAGATGTGCAGCTGGAGACCGCGGGCGGCGTCGACCACGGCGCTCAGCCGGTCGGCGCGCCGGCGCAGCGTGTCCGCGTCGGCTCCCGCCGCCAGCGCGGTCAGCCCCCGGACCGTGATGTGCTGGGTGCCGGCCACCATCTTCCACATGTCGATGCCGGCGTCCTCGGCGCACCGGTGCATCGCCGAAGCGAGATCGGCGGCCTCCTCGAGTCGGCCCCCTTCCAGGCAGACCCAGATCTCCTTGAAATACGTGTGGGCCCGGTTGGTGGCGCTGCGGGGGAACGTCAGCTCTGCGCAGCGGCGCTCCGCCTCGCTGATCGCCGCCCGCGCGCCGGCGACGTCGGCCCGCAGCACGTGCGTCAGCGCGAGGTAGGTGTGCGCGACGGCAATGGGGTCCGTGGTCACCATCCAGCCGGCGTCCATCGTGCCGGGATCGGCGTCGGCGCACCGTGCGACCGCGTCACGCAGGCATTCCTCGGCGGCGTCGAACCGGCCCTCCAGCCACCACACCGTGCCCAGCGACGAGGTCAGAACCGGGTGGGTCCAGCGCCGGTCCGCCGCACCGATCCGGGCGGGCAGCGATTCGAGCAGATCCCGCGCCGACCGCAGCTCGGCCCGCGGCATGTAGTAGCCCAGCATCGTGATCAGCGTGGTGAGCAACTGCTCGTCGTAGCCGCCGGCGGTGGCCAGCTGCAGGCAGCGCTCGAGGTCGGCCGGACCCTCACCGGTGGTCGCACTCACGGTGGCGGCCACCAGGAATCCGCGCGCCAGCCGGATCGCGATCTCGTCCAGGTCGCGCTCCCGGGACGCCGCGCACGCACCGAGCTGGGTCAGCGCGTCGGTCAGGCAGCCGACCGCCTCGAGCAGGGCGCCGCGCCGGCGCGCCGCGTCGGCGGCCTTCCGGTAGCCGGCGACGGCGTCGGTGGGCCGCTCGGCCTGGGCGTAATGCTCGGCCACCACCCGCCAGTCGGGCTGGGCGCCACGCGCGGCCACAAGGGCCTCGGCGGTGCGGGCGTGCAGGTCCCGGCGTCGGCTGGGCGGCGATATCTCGGCCGCGACGTCCCGGAAGAGTTCGTGCCGGAACCGCCAGCCGTCGGTCCCGCTGGGTTCGAGCACCCGGGCCTCGAACAGCTCCCCGACGACGTCGTCGAGGTGCTGCGGCAGCGCGGTGGCAGGGTCGAGAACGGCACCCAGCAGCGGGATGTCGCCGCTGCGGCCGATGATGGCGGCCGCCTCCAGCACTGGCAACGCCGCGGATCGCGTGTTCAGTTGGGTGAACAGCGGGTCGTAGAGCGCCTCGGGCACGCCGGCGTGCGGGTTCTCGGCACGCAACATCCCGGCCAGATGCTCGATGTAGAACGGCACGCCGTCGCAGCGGTACCGGACCGTCAGACGCTGCGCCATGGTGGCGTCCGGGCACAGCACGTCGACCAGCGCGTCGCAGTCCCGCGGACCCAGTGGACCCAGATCGAACAGCTGGACCGGCCAGTGTGGGCGCAGCCAGGAACCGTCGCGACCGGTCAGCACCACCAGCAACGAATCGTCGCGGGCCATCAGCACCGCATCCAGCAGCTCCAGCGTGGACGGGTCGTACCAGTGCACGTCCTCGGCGACCAGCAGGCCCGGACCGCTTGCGGCACAGGACAGTACGTAGCGCAGCGCACCCGCGTTGACCATCTGGTACAGCGAGAGGCCCTCGGCGGCGGCGGGTTGGTAACCGTGTTCGGGACCGATGTCGAGGATCGGCGCCAGCAGCGGCAGCATCTCGGCGGGATCCAGCCCGACCGTGTCGATCTCGGCGCGCAGCAGCCCGAACCGCTCGGCGTCGTCGGTGAAACGGGTGAAGCCGCAACGGCGTTCCAACAAGCGGCGCACCGGGTGCAGGCCGCTGCCGGTGTGCAGCGGCGAACCCCGCAGCTCCACCACCGCCGCGCCGGCGGCCTCGGCGGCGTCCGTCACGGACCGGACCAGCCGTGTCTTGCCGATGCCGGCCTCGCCGCGGAAGGCCACCGCGGCCCCCGTCGGTTGCGCGGCGGACACGGCACCCCAGGCTCGCTGCAGCCAGCTGCGTTCCCGGCTGCGGCCGATCAGCGGCGTCGAGGGCGCCGGCGGCGCGTGTGGTCGCTCGCCGATGACCCGGTGGTAGGTGACCGGGGTGTCGACGCCCTTGACCAGAGCGGCGGGGCATTCGATCAGTTCGAACGCGTCGCCGACCAGCGCGGCCAGCGCGTCGGACACCGTGACCTCCCCGGGTCCGGCGAGGCTCGAGATGCGGGAGGCGAAGTTGGCCGCGAACCCGTAGACGTCGTCCTCGACGGTGTCGAGGTAGACCAGGCCGCGGTGCACGCCGATCCGGACCTCGACCCGCACGCCGTAGCGTTGCTCGGCCTGTTCGCTGAACTGCGACACCAGCCGGGCGATGTCCAGCGCCGCGGCCACCGCGCGGTGCGTGTCGTCCTCGTGCGACCGCGGGTGGCCGAACACCGCCAGCAATCCATCACCCTTGGTGGACGTCAGATGCCCCTCGTAGTGCTCGACGAACCGGGCCGCCTGGGTGCGGTAACTGCTGACCAGCGTCCGGTAGGTCTCCGGCTCGACCCGGGTGGACAACGCCGTCGAGTCCACCAGATCGATGAACATCAATGTGAGACGGCGGATTTCGCCGCTATTGTCCACCCCGCCGAGCAGATCGTCGTCGCCGTCGTCCGGCTCCCCGAAATCCGGCGCCAGGTCCTCGTCGGCCGGGGTGCGCGCAGCGGGATGTTCCGGATTGCCGCCGCGCAGAGCGCGATCCAGCAACTCGTCGATCGACGCTCGGGGACCCCCGTCCATGCGCCCACCTCCCCGGTTGACAGCAGCTCAGTTTATCGCGGTGGAAGTGACACTGTCGCGTGGATTTTCACAGTTAGCTGTGCGGCCACTTCGGGCTCGAAAGTTCTACCGGCGGAACGGAAGTCAGCGCGGCGCGTACAACTGCACCGGTACGGCCTTGCCCTTGAGCAACATTGCCGGCCGTTCGGCGAATCGGCAGTGCGGCGCCGTGAGCATCGCCAGGGTGCGCTCGCTGAGCAGAACCGCATCACCGGTCAACCGGGTCGCCGCCTCCACCCGCGCCGCCACGTTGACGGCATCGCCGATCACCGAGTACTCGAGCCGCCCCGCCCCGCCCACGTTGCCGGCCACCACCGGGCCGGAGTTCAGGCCGACACCCACCGACAATGCCCCGGCGAACTCGTCCTCGACCACGTCGGCGATCTGCACGGCCGCGGCCAGTGCCCGGTCCGCGTGATCCCGGTGCCGACGCGCCGCGCCGAACACCGCGAACAGCCCGTCGCCGGCGTACTTGTCCACGTGGCCGCCGTGCAGATGCACCACGGGCACGATGCGCTCGAAGAGTCGGTTGAGGGTGCGCACCACCTCGACGGGCTGCAGATGTTCGGCCAACGAGGTGAACCCCCGTACGTCGACGAACATCATCGTCACCTCGAGCTCTTCGCCGGCCAGTGTCGCGCCGGACCGCAGAATGTGATCGGCGACGTCTCGGTCGACGTACGTGCCGAACACGTCCCGGATGCGTTCGCGCTCGGCCAGCCCGGCCGCCATCGTGTTGAAACCCGTTTGCAGACGGCCGATCTCGCTGGTGTCGTCCACCACGACCCGGGCCCCGAATTCGCCGGCCTGCACCCGAACCAGGGCCTCGCGCAGTGCGCCGATCCGCTCGCTGACGGAACGCACCGCCATCAGGATGGCGAACAGCCCGACGAGCAGCGCGACGCAGACCAGGAGCAGGATGGCCCCGAACGTGCGGTGCACCTCGAACTCGACCCCGGACAGGTACCCGACGGCCAGCACCGCGATGCCCAGCAGGGGAACCCCGGTGCCCAGCGTCCAGGCCATCGTCAGCCGGTGCTGGATCGTCGGCCCGAACTGTGGGCCGAACCCCCCGCCGGCCAGCGCCCGCGCCGACACCGGCCGCATCACCCGGTCGACGATCAGGTACCACACCGCGCTGGTGCTGACGCCGCCCAGCATCACGGTGGCGAAGATGTACAGCGCGGCCGCCGGTTCGGCGGGCGCGCTGGGCACCGCGAAGAACACCGCACCCAGCGCCCACATGGCCGCCGACACCCGCACGGCATGCCCGGGGGCGCCCAGCGCCATCCGCTGCTCGGCCTCGGTGGGCCGGCGGCCCTGCCGGATCCACGCGGTGCTGGCGGCGAATCGTCTGCGCCGCATCCGCAGCAGCAGCGGCACTGCGACGACGAGAAAGATCACCAGGGCAGAACCGCTGCGTAGCAACAGCTTTCGGGTCTCCAATGGCGTCAGGACGATGGGCGCGGAGTACATCAGGAACGCGAAGACGATCACGCCGCCGGCCGCGCTGACCCCGGCGGCGGCCAGGATCCAGCGGCGGTAGGTGGACCACCGCAGCGGATCGCGGCGCTCCGCCGGGCTGGCGAGCTCCGGGACGGCACTGCTCATGACCGGAAGACTGCGCCGGGGCCGCGGCGACGGCTAGCGTAGTGCGCTACCCGTGTCCGGCGGAGCCGGTCAGCGGCTGTCCGCCAGGCGATTGCAGCAGGCAGATCACGGTGCTCGGCAGGGGGGTGTGGCCGGTGCGATCCATGTTGGAGTCGATCAGGTAGGTCACCGAGTATCCCGTGTGATCAGCGGTGTATTCGGGCAGTCCGGCGCGGCACTTCTGGTCGGCGACGCCGGTGACGGCCGCGTCGACCTCGACCGGCACGCGCAGGAAGACCTCGGCGACGTGGGGGGCGGAGCAGTCGACCACCGGGACGGCGACGTCGCCGAGTTCGATCTGCGGCAGCGCGGTCAGGCAGTCGCCGGGTTCGAGTTCGAACCAGTTGCGGGTCAGGGGTGCCCGGGAGGTTGTCGTCGTTGTGGTCGTTATCGCCGTCGTCGGCGGCGTCGTTGTCGCGGTGGTCGTCGACGCCGCGGAGGGGGTGCCGGCCGGCGTCGCGGCACCACAGCCGGCCAGGAGGACGGCCCAGAGCGCGGGGAGGACTCGCGGTGCCACACGCAGCAAGGTACCCCGCTTTTTAGCAGCGGCAGCGCTGTTCGGTTACCGGGCGGGCGCGGGTGCGGCGGCCGGGGCCCCGGCGGCGGCCGGATCGATGGGTGCCGCGGGCGCGGGTGCCGGCGGCGGTGGCGCGGGCGGCGGGGTGTTCAGGATGCGCACCATGTCAGGCTTCATCGCCTGCAGCTGGGCGCCCCAGTAACCCCAGCTGTGGGTGCCGTTGGGCGGGAAGTTGAAGACCGCATTGCGGCCGCCCGCGGCGCGGTAGCGCTGCTGGAACTCGGTGTTGGTGTTCAGGGTGATGTTCTCGAGGTACTGCGCGCTGAAGTTGACACCGATGTCGGTGCCGGTGTCGAAGTCCGTGGGACGTCCTGAGCCGCAATAGATCCACAGGGCGGTGCGGTTGGCCACCAGCCGGTTGATGTTAAGCATCGGGTCGTTGCGCTGCCAGGTGGCGCTGCCCGACGGGCCCCACATGTCGTAGGCGTTGTACCCGCCGGCGTCGCTCATGGCCAGGCCGATCAGTGTGGGCCACAACCCCTGCGATGGGTTCAGGAATCCGGACAGTGAACTGGCGAAGACGAACTGCTGCGGGTGCCAGGCGGCCAGGGTCAGTGCGGCACCACCGGCCATGGACAGGCCGACCACCGCGTTGCCGAACGGGCTCTGGCCGCGGTTGGCGGCCAGCCACGCGGGTAGTTCCCGGGTCAGGAACGTCTCCCACTTGTAGGTCTTGACGCCGTCGTTGCCCTTGGCCGGCCGATACCAGTCGGTGTAGAAACTGGACTCACCGCCGACGGGCATCACCACCGAGATCCCGGAGCCGTTGAACCAGTCGAAGGCCGCCGTGTTGATGTCCCAGCCGCTGAAATCCTCCTGCGCGCGCAGGCCGTCGAGCAGGTACACCGAGTGCGGGCCGCCGTTGTAGAACGCGACGTGGATGGTGCGGCCCATGGCCGGTGACGGCACGTCCAGCTGTTCGACGGGCGCCACGCTGGAGTAGGCGTGCGCGGTCGGTGCCGCGGGCACGGTAATGAGCAGCAGCGCGGCGAGCAGTGCGGTGAGTCGTCGCTTCACAACGGCAAGCTACGGTCCGGTCGGCGGTTGTCCGTATCGCGCGCGCCGCGTGTGATCGCCTCGTTATCAACCTCTTCGACAGTTGTGACCTGTCAGCTGACGCGCTGCCACAGGCAGTCGCCGGACAGCGTGATCGAGTAGAGGCTCGGCGGGATGTGCACGCTCAGCGGCTGACCGGGGTCGCCGGTCGCCACGGCCGCGGTCTCGGCCGGGTTGGCCAGCGGCACCTGTTCGGCATGGCATCGGGACTTCGGTTCCTGCGGTTGGCCGACCCAGCTGCCCGACGCGATCTCCGGGTTGCGCCGGCCCGTGCCCGACAGGGTCAGCGGCGGACCGTAGGTGAGCCACTGGCCGCCGGCCGGATCGATGTTGGTGGACGGTTGCCATTGCCCGGCCCGGCACTGCAGGCGGCCGTCGGGCACGGAGGTCAGTGCCCCCTCGGGGCAAACCGAACTCGACGGGGGATCGGCGAGGGCGGTGGGCGGCGCGGCGGTCAGCACTGTGACCGCGCACGCCGTCATCGTGAGGCGGAGGAGGTGCCGCGGTTCAGTCATCGCTGGTCCCACATGTCTCTTGAGTCACATTGGTAACTGCCGTAGCAAAGGTACAACGCAAGTTGTCCACCGGGCCGAATCTGTGCACAGATTGCGTGGCGTGTCTTCTGCGGCGTCCGGCGACCCTCAGCCGGCACCCTTGCCGTTGTCGACCCGGTAGACCGCGCCGTGGACGGCGGCCGCGTCATCGCTCGCGAGGAACGCGATGGTCTTCGCCACGTCGACGACGTCCATGAAGCCGCGCGGGGACGCGATCCGCATGATCAGATCCCAGTCAGCGTCGTCGGGCGCGGCGAAATCCGTCACCTGCGCGGTCAGCATGCCACCCGGGCAGATTGCGTTGACCCGCAACCGTTCTCGCGTGAATTCGATGGCCAGCGACCGGGTCAGGCCGACGAGGCCGTGCTTGGCGGCGCAGTATCCGGCCGAGTAGACCTCGCCCTCGAGACCCGCGATCGATGCGACGTTGACGATGTTGCCGCCCTCGGCCCCGAGCAGATGGGGCAGCGCTGCGCGGCACAGGAAGAACGGGCCGTTCAGGTTGACGGCAAGGTCGCGCTGCCAGTCGTCGTCGGTGGTCGCCACGGTGTGGCGCATCTGGTGAAAGCCCGCGACGTTCACCAGCACGTCAAGACGCCCGAAGGCCGCCACGCAGTCGGCCACCGCCTGCCGGCAGGCGTCCGGATCGGCGATGTCGACCGACGCGAACCGACCGCCCGGCACATCGGCGAACACCTCCGTCATCCGGTCGGCGTCCCGGGCGATGCCGAAAACCGATGCACCGCGCTCCGCGAACAGTCGCGCGGTCGCCGCGCCGAGACCGGCCGAGGCCCCGGTCACCAATGCCACCTTGCCGTCCAGTCGACTCATGGGTCGACCTTCTCACGGCCCTCCGCGGCTCAGCTCGCGGCGTCGGAATCCGTCGACTTCTTGGCCCCGGCATCGCTGCTCGGGCCGTCAGCGTTCTCCCCGGTGTTCTTCGGGGCGCCCTGATCGGTGGTGGATCCGGTCGCGCCGCTGTCGGCCGCGGCGGAATCGTCGGCGTCGGTCCCTCGGCCAGCGGTGACACCCCCATCGCCGCTGACGCCACTGTCGTCGGTGCCATCGGTATCGCCCGGGTCGCCGGTGTTGTCGGTGTCGAGGTCGTCGACGGCGTGGGTGTTCGAACCGGAGCCCGTCGGCTGCGGGGTGTGTCCGGTATCGGACGAGTCGGCGTCGCCGTCACTCTGTATGCCGTCGGAATGGGAACTCGACGGACCGGACCGCAGGGCGGCCCGCGCCACGGACGCGGGCGCCGGTGTGGCCGCCGGCTCCGTGCTGGCGGCGAGCGCGGTCGCGACCCCCTGTGCGCTGGCGTCGCCGAGATCCTTCGCCAGGCTCACCGGGTTGACGGCCGGCACCAGTCCCGCGGGCTGAGGATCACCGTAATCCTTTCTGTCATAACCTAATTCGACGAGTACACGCAGGGGTGCGTCGACGATGTCGAGAATCGGGCCCGGCACGATCCACTCGAAGGGCATCAGCAGTGGCAGCCGGTCCGTGTGGACCAGGTAGTAGGTGGTGTTGCCGTGCACCGACTTGTCGGTCCTGGTCGGGTCGTCGAGCACGGCGGGGTCGATATCCGCGTCGTACTTGCCGTGCAGGAAGGCGATCCCGAGCAGCGCGTTGGCGGTAGCCAGCAGATTCAGCGGGTACTTGGGGAAGTCGGCCCACCCGTCGTACTGCCGCGCGATGTCGTAGGTGGTGTCCCCGTCGGTCGGGGTCGCGCCGTTGAAGGACACGTCGAAGATCGGGATGTGGACGCCGTCGAACCGCTCCAGGATGCCGCCGTTGGGCCGGTTCGGATTGGCCACCAGGACATAGGTGTTGCCGACGGCGCCGGTTTCGCGTTTGTATTCGGTGGCGACCACCGCGCCCTGCGAGTACCCGTAGACGATCACGCCGGTGTCGTCGCCGGTCAGTTCCTTCAGCGTCGCAAGTCCCTCGGCCACCGACTTGTCGTAGGTCGGATCGGCGAACCCGCCCTTGGAGAAGAACCAGAAGCCACCGGGGTAGGGCACCTTCTCGGCCGGATCGTGGGTGCCGGCGGTCTGGTCGATGACCGCGTCGGTCCACGCCGCGTACTGATCGTCGGGCGGGACCGTGCCGATGTTGGTGCCCCGCAGGTAGTAGGTCTTGGCGGCCAACTCGGTGGCGGCGGTCAGGGTGGGCGTTCCGCCGATCACCGCGGCCCCGGCCACCGCGGCGCCCACGATGCCCGCGACGGGCACGGCCGCGCGCATCCGCTGCGCGGCCCTGCCCGTCACCCCTCGTCGTGCGGCCATCGGCTCCATCGCGCGATGGTTGCCCCCAATAGTCCCCATTATTTGCTCCTGTGTGAATTACGTGGATAAATGTCGCTTCAACTAGCACAAGATGCTAATCACAAAGTTTGCCAATTGGCTATATTTCCCCGGCTTTCGATTCGCTGACCAACGGAACGGTGTGATCGCGTACGCGCGCGGATGCCGCCGTGCCACAGTGGTGTGACCGCGCCATCCCGACCGCCGAGAGGAAGCTTGATGCCCAACACCGCTCCGAAACGGATCGTGATCTGGGGTACCGGCTTCGTCGGCCGGATGGTGATCGCCGAACTGGCCGATCATCCGCACTTCGAACTCGTCGGCGTCGGTGTCAGCAACCCGGAGAAGGTCGGACGGGATGCCGGGGAGATCTGCGGACTCGCCGCGCCGATCGGCGTCGTCGCCACCGATGACGTCGACGCCCTGATCGCTCTGGAACCCGACGCGCTGGTGCACTACGGGCCCACCGCGGCGCACGCCGAGGACAACATCGCACTGATCTCCCGATTCCTGCGCGCCGGCATCGACGTCTGCTCCACCGCGATGACACCGTGGGTCTGGCCGCAGATGAAACTCAACCCGCCGAACTGGATCACGCCCATCGAGCAGGCCTGCGCCGAAGGCGGGGCGTCCTGTTTCACCACCGGCATCGACCCAGGGTTCGCCAACGATCTGTTCCCGATGACACTGATGGGCCTGTGCTCGGAGGTGCGGACCGTGCGTGCCTCGGAGTTGCTCGACTACACCAACTACGAGGGCGACTACGAATTCGAGATGGGCATCGGCCGTGAGCCGGAATTCCGACCGCTGCTGGAGAACCCGGACATCCTCATCTTCGCCTGGGGCGCCACGGTGTTCATGATGGCGCACGCCGCGGGCATCGAACTCGACGACGTCACCACCACCTGGGACAAGTGGGTCACCCCCACCGAACGCAAGACCGCAAAGGGCGTCATCGCGCCCGGGAACGTTGCTGCGGTGCGGTTCACGATCAATGGGAATTACCAGGGCGAGACCAGGATTCAGCTCGAACACGTGAACCGGATCGGCACCGATGCCGCGCCGGACTGGCCGTCGGGCAACGACGACGACGTGTACCGCGTCGACATCGAGGGCACCCCGAGCATCTTCCAGGAGACCGCATTCCGGTTCACCGACGGCTCCGGCCGTGATGCGGCCACCGCCGGCTGTCTGGCCACCGGCCTGCGGGCGCTCAACGCCGTACCGGCCGTCAACGATCTGCCCCCGGGTTGGGTCACACCGCTGGATCTGCCGCTGATCCCCGGGGTTGGCACCATCCGCTGACCGGTCAGGTCGGGCGGTTCTTCACCAGCACCACGCGCGCGAGCGTGATCGGCACCGGCGCCGGGGCGGCGGCCAGCCGTGCGGCGGTGCCGCGCTGGAGCCGGTCGGCGAACTCGGGCACGCGGGGATCCGCGGCACCGCCGGCCAGCCCGTTGAACAGGCAGCCGAACACCGATGCGCGCAGGAACGCCGCCCAGCTCGCCCCGAACCCGTCGGGATCCTTGTCGGCCAGAAACTGATGCCAGAACCGGTCTTCGGCCTCGCTGACCTCGAGATGTTCGACCGAGAGCCCTTCGAACCGATCCTTCGGGGCGAACGGTGAGATCAGGTCCTTCTCGTTGCGGCCGACGATCGGGATCGCCATCCCGGCGACCTCGTCGGCGGTGATCAGGCCGTCGGCGACGAGCTCCTGCAGCGCGGCCTGGATCGTATCGATCAGGGGGCGCATCGCGACCTCGCCGGATTCGTCGCGACCCACGGTCAGGACCATCAGGCGGCCGTCGGGCACCAGTTCGCGACCGCGGAAGGCGATGAACTCGTGCCAGTCCTGCGCGGCCTGCCGCTCGGCGGCGGCGCGCACGGACTCGGTGGCGCTGCACGTCGGCAGCAGATGGTCGCCCGACGGCTCCGGCGTGCGCGACAGCCACTGGATGGCCCAGGACGACCAGCCCAGCGTGACGCTGTCCGACGGCAGGATCTGCTGGTAGAAGGACCGCCCCACGGCCGAACAAAAGGTGGCGGGGTGGTGGTGCAGGTAGCTGTCGGGATCGTCGGTCAGGGTCTGGAACAACGTGGTGAAGTTGTTGTCGGCCACGTCGGTGTGAGTGACCAGGACCGCCTGATCCTTGCGGATGCGGGCGCCCAGGACGTCGATGGCGGCACCCAGCGGAAGCA
Source organism: Mycobacterium sp. (assembly GCF_046330795.1). Classification (GTDB taxonomy): domain Bacteria; phylum Actinomycetota; class Actinomycetes; order Mycobacteriales; family Mycobacteriaceae; genus Mycobacterium. Next base: position 82,969 of record NZ_JAXLSA010000008.1, read on the forward strand.
GCGAATTGTGCCCGGTTGCCGCACCGTAATCGGCCAGCACCACCGGGTGTGGCGGCTTGGGGATCGGCACCGAACCCGCGACACCGGTGAAAAGCGTTACGGCCGACTGCAATCCGGCTGCCTTCAATCTGGAAGCGGCCGTATAGGCCGGACTCTCCGGCGACTCCGGCCGGACCACGATGCTCGACTCGGGCAATGCTCAGCCCGTCGGCAGTGTCAGGGGGGCGACGGCCGTTGCATCCATGGTCATTCACGGTAGTCGTCGGCGATGCGCCGTGACACACTTCGGCGATGGGACGTCCCCGGAGCGCACCGGCGCTGTTGCTGACGGTCGCGATCGTGACCCTGGTGGTGTCGATCGTCGGGCTGGTCGGCTCGATCATGGTGAACGCCTTCGCCCTGGACAAGTACGACGCCTACGGCGAGGTGCCGATCCCGGGAGCCGCAACCCTGCACCTGCCCGCCGGTGAGGTCGCGATCACGCTGCACACCTACGCGGTCGGCGCGGCGAGCGGGGGCGGCCTGCCGATCCCCGAGCTGGGCGTGAGCATCGACCCGCCGCCCGGCGTGGCCGACCCCGACGTCGTCGAGAACATCGGCGCCACCACCAGCGTCAACAATGACATCCGCCGCCGGGTGTGGATCGCCCACATTCCGGCCGAAGGGAACTACCGGATCAGAGCCGACGGCAAGGTCAGTGCGTTCATCGAGCCGCGGCTGGCCTTCGGACACGGATCGACGCTGGGTTGGCTGCCATGGGTGTTCGGTGCGCTGCTGGCGGTCTCCATCGCCGACCTGGTGATCTCGATGATCTGGTTGTCGCGCCGACGGTCCGCGGCATCCGTGCCGAACCCGCCGGGAGCGTCGGACCTTTCGGACGATTTCGCGCCGGACCCCGATGCCGGCCCGACGGTGACGCCCGCGTCGCAGCCTATGGGTGCCTACACTCCGACCGATGAAGGTGTCCGCATCGAGCAAATCAAACACCTTGCCGCACTGCGTGATTCCGGTGCACTCACTCAGCGGGAGTTCGAGCAGGAGAAACGCCGGGTGCTCGACGGGAGCTGAGCCCGATGGTCTCGCTCCTCGTCCGCCGCGTCTGCGGCGGCATCGTCGACCCGGCTAACTGCCGAGGAGTTTCAGCGCCGGATCGGACGGCCCGATGTCCAGCGTGCAGTCGTGCACCCGCGGCTCGGGTACGAACGCCCACAGCAGCGCGCCGGCGGCTCCGGCGCCGCGCTCCCGGCGGATGATCTCGGCCAGGCCGGCCTGCCGGTCGTCCAGGCTGCGGCAGCTCCCGGCGGGAATCCCGATCTCGGCGACCACCAGCGGCTTGTCGACCGCGCGCGCCTCGACCAATCGCTGTCCCAGATCGCCGGTCTCGTGACCGGGCAGACTGCCGCCCTGCTCGTAGTCGTGGTACTCGAGCACGTCGATGCCGTCGGACGTCGACACACTGCGGTAATCGTCGCCGGCCGAGCCGCACTGACTCCCGCCCACGCGACCATCCCAGATGACCGCCCCCGGATCGAGTTCCCGGATACGGGCGCCGGTCGCGTCGAAGAATCCGCGCAGCACTGCGGCGGCGTCCGCCGGGCAGGTGTTCGTGCGCCAGTCGCAGTGGCCGTCGACGCACATGCTCGGCGTCGGCTCGCCGACCGGGGTCCAGCCCGCCACGGCGGGCGAGTCGCCCCATCGGGTCACTGCCGCGTCCAGCCATTGCGCAAACGGCATCGGCGCACCGTGCGAGGTGTCGGTGCGCCAGCCGCCGGCATACCAGGTGTAGTCCTTGAAGAACTCGTTCTCGCAGTGGCCGTCCTGCCCGGCCAGCACCGGGATGAGCAGTTGGTCATGGCGTTCGGCCGCGGCGAACACCGCGTCCAGTGCGCTGAAGTCGAGCCGACCGGTGTGCTTGTTCACGGCCATGTTCGGCACCACCGCGACCCGGGTGAGTGAACGGCGGGGCAGCCGCGCGAAGTAGGTGTCCAGGTCGACCTGCGGTCCGCACCCGGCGTTGACGGCCCAATTGGTGCCGAGCGAATAGGCGTTCAGACCCGTTGGCCACCAAGGCTTTCCGTCCATCGTCAGGGAGCTGCCCGACGTGCCGAAGCTGGCCCGCTGCGGTGTGGGGCCGATGCGCCGGGGCGACTCCGCGGTGCAACCCGTCAGCGCCACGGCGATGGCGGCAGTCAACCCCAGTAGCGCCCTAACGGCTCGTTCCTCGCACCGCATCGTCAGTGGCCTTGTCCGGTTCGGCCACTTCCTCTTCGCTCCGCGCAGCTCGTCGTTAATGGCCTTGTCTGGTTCGGCCACTTCCTCTTCGCTGCTCGTTCCTCGCACCGCATCGTCAGTGGCCGCGGGCCACCCATTCGTCGTAGTTGACGATTTCGTCGCCGATGCGGGTGGTGTCGCCGTGGCCGGTGTAGACGACGGTGTCCGGCGGCAGCTTGCCCAGCTTGTCCTTGATGGACCCCAGGATGGTGGGGAAGTCGGAGAACGAGCGTCCGGTGGCGCCTGGGCCACCCTGGAACAGCGTGTCGCCGGAGAACACCGCGCCCAGGGCCGGTGCATACAGGCACGTCGACCCCGGTGAATGTCCCGGTGTACTGATCGCGTGCAATTCCACGCCGTCGGCGGTGAACACCTGACCATCTTCGATGGCGCGGAAGGGCTTGTCGCCGTGGGTTGTTCGCCAGAGCATGTCGTCGGCGGGATTCAGGAACACCGGTGCGTCGAGGTCCTTCGACAGCTGCGGTGCGACGGTGATGTGGTCGTTGTGACCGTGCGTGCAGATCACCGCGACGACGTGGCGGCCGGCCACGGCGTCCTCGATGGCCTGTGCGTTGTGGGCGGCGTCGATGACGATGACCTCGTTGTCGTCACCGACGAGCCAGATGTTGTTGTCGACGTCCCAGCTGCCACCGTCGAGTTCGAAGGTGCCGCTGGTGACCACTCGCTGGATCCCGGCGCTCATTTGAGCACCACCACCGAGCGCAGGACCTCGCCGTCGTGCATCTTGTGGAAGGCGTCCTCGATCTGATCCAGGTCGATGCGTTCGGAGACGAACTTGTCCAGTGGCAGGCGGCCCTGCAGGTACAGCGAGATCAGGGTGGGGAAGTCGCGTTCGGGTAGGCAGTCGCCGTACCATGACGACTTCAACGATCCGCCGCGGGAGAAGAAGTCCACCAGCGGCATCTCCAACGTCATGTCCGGTGTCGGAACACCCACCAGGACAACGGTTCCCGCCAGATCCCGGGCGTAGAACGCCTGCTTCCAGGTCTCCGGCCGCCCGACGGCGTCGATGACGACGTCGGCGCCGAATCCGTCGGTCAGGTCCTGAATGGTGTCGACGGCATCCAATTCCTTGGCGTTGATGGTGTGGGTGGCGCCGAATTCCCGGGCCCACTGCAGTTTCTTGTTGTCGGTGTCGACGGCGATGATCTTCTTGGCTCCGACGAGGGCGGCTCCGGCGATCGCGGCGTCCCCGACGCCGCCGCAGCCGATGACGGCGACGGTGTCATCGCGACCGATGTTGCCGGTGTTGATGGCGGCGCCGATGCCGGCCATCACGCCGCAGCCCAGTAGGCCGGCGACGGCGGGGTCGGCTGCGGAATCGACCTTGGTGCACTGGCCCTGGTGGACGAGGGTCTTGTCGGCGAACGCGCCGATACCCAGCGCGGGGGTCAGCTCGGTGCCGTCGGTCAGCGTCATCTTCTGCGCGGCGTTGTGGGTGTCGAAGCACAAGTGCGGACGGCCGCGTTTGCAGGCCCGGCACTGACCGCACACCGCCCGCCAGTTCAGGATGACGAAGTCGCCGACCTCGACGTTGGTCACACCTTCGCCGATGCTCTCGACGGTCCCGGCGGCCTCATGACCCAGCAGGAACGGGAACTCGTCGTTGATCCCGCCCTCGCGGTAGGTCAGATCGGTATGGCAGACCCCGCACGCGACGACCTTGACCACCACCTCACCGGGACCGGGATCCGGGATCACGATGTCGACCAACTCGACGGGCTGCTTCTTGGACCGGGAAATCACACCGCGCACTGTCTGAGGCATGAGCTACAACCTAGTGCCTCCGCCCGGTATTGGAACAGTGTCCGAACATATGTCCGGTATGAGGCATCCTGACATGTCGAGGTTCTGGGTCTACGCTGACGCCACTAGCGTCTACCGGGGGGTGGAGCATGTCGGACACGGTCGAGAAGTGCGACCTGTGCATCGTGGGCGCGGGCCTGGCGGGAATGAACGCACTGTTCGTCGCCAGCAGATATCTGACCTCCGATCAACGCGTGATCCTGGTGGACCGTCGCCCCCGCGTCGGCGGCATGTGGGTGGACACCTACCCGTATGTCCGCCTGCACCAGCCCCACCAGATGTTCACCGCCGGCAACATCGCCTGGACGCTGGGGCAGCCGCCGTCCTACCTGGCGACCAAGGGTGAGGTGCTCGACCACTTCGAACACTGCCTGGCCGTCATCCAGCAGGATCTGCGCGTCGATGAATTCTTCGGCTGGACAGTGGAATCCGAGGAGGAGATCGACGGCGTTGTCCGGGTCCGCTGTCGCGGCGCCGACGGGCGCACCCTGGTGATCGAGACGCCCAAGCTGATCAAGGCCCACGGGTTCCAGGTGCAGCCCAACGAGCCGCTCGCGCTGTCCAGTCGGGCCGTGCACTCGGTGTCGCCGGACACCTGTGACATGCGTGCCGCCCCGATCCGGGATGATTCCTCCCCAGTCTGGGTCGTCGGCGGGGGAAAGACGGCGATGGACACCGTGCACGCCCTGGTGCGGGCCTGCCCGGGCCGGGAGGTGAATCTGTTGGCCGGGGGCGGCACCTTCTTCCACAACCGGGACTTCTTCTTCCCGCAGGGCTTGGCGCGATGGCACCGCGGCATGCTGGTCAGCACATTGGCGACGGAGGTCGTCCGACGCTTCGACGGCACCAACGAGGCCGAGGTATGGGATTGGCACCGGTCAACCTGCGGTCTGGCCGTGACGCCGCACACCGCGAACTTCGCGCTCGGGGTGCTGTCCGAAGCGGAGCAGCGCGCTATCGCCGGTGGGCTGAACGACGTGGTGATGGACCACCTGGTTGATGTCGTCGACGACGCCGACGGTGCGACCTTGCGCTTGCGCAGCGGCGCCGAACGACGGGTCGAACCCGGTAGCTGGTTCGTCAACTGCACCGGCTACCTCACCAAACGTGAGCAGCCCTACGAGCCCTACATCTCACCCAGCGGCAATGTGCTGTCGATCCAAACTCGTTCGGCCACTTTGCATCTCACGTCGTTTGCGGCCTATTTCGCCACCCATCTGCTGCTGTCCGGAAGAATCCGCGAGGTTCCGCTGTACGAGCTGGACGTATTCGACCTCTACCACACATCGCGAAAGGCCTTCGCGTACACGCTCATCTCGCTGGTGCAGTACAACCTGAGCCTGTATGCGGACAGCATCGGGCTGCGGGCGTTCCGGGAGTGCGGTCTGGTCTTCGACCGGTGGTATCCGATGCCGCGTCAACTGCTGGCGAACATGCAATTCGCGCGCACTCATCGCCGGGATCGCGACAAGTTGCGCGGAATCCTCGACGCGGCGGCCGAACGTCATGGCGTGCGCTGCGGACCGCTGGTCGGCGCCGACGCCCCGTAGGGTGGGTGGCGCAATGAGCGCCCTCGATGTCCTGGCCGACTGGCCGGTCCCGCAAGCGGCGGCCGCCGTCCTCACCCCCGGCGGAATCCAGGCCACCCACGGTGATGTCGACGCCGCGTTCCGGCTGGCGTCGGTGACCAAACCGATCGTCGCGCGGGCCGCGCAGGTCGCCGTCGAGGAGGGGGCCGTCGACCTGGACACCCCCGCGGGCCCGCCCGGATCCACGGTCCGCCACCTGCTGGCGCACACCTCGGGACTGGGGATGCTCGACGACACGGTCCTGGCGCCGCCCGGTACCCGCCGGATCTACTCCAACACCGGCTTCGCGGTGCTGGCGCGCGCCATCGAGGAGGCCGCCGGCATCGAGTTCGGCGACTATCTGGGCGAGGCGGTCCTCGCGCCGCTGGGGATGTCGGCCACCACGCTGGACGGCGGGGCGGCCGCAGCCGGGTACGGCGCCACCTCGACGGTGGCGGACCTGGCCCGGTTCGCCGCGGATCTGCTGGTACCCGCGGTGGTCTCGGCGCCGATGCACGCCGAGGCGATCAGCGTCCAGTTCCGGGGTCTGGACGGCGTGCTGCCCGGTTTCGGGCAGCAGCGACCGAACGATTGGGGGCTGGGCTTCGAGCTGCGGGACGGAAAATCGCCGCACTGGACGGGCGCGGGCAACAGCGGGCGGACGTTCGGCCATTTCGGTCAGGCGGGCACGTTCATCTGGGTCGATCCGGCCGCTGAGCTGGCCCTGGTGGTGCTGACGAGCCGGGATTTCGGCGACTGGGCGCACCCGCTGTGGCCCGCAATCTCTGATGGAGTCCTGAGAGAATTCGGCGCACACTAGCGCAACAGGAGTCCCACAAGGCACAATAGACACGCAAGACACACAAGTTGTGATGCTCTACGGATCCGCCAGGTCGTTGGGGAAGACGTCCCTCGTGGAACCGAAGGAGCAGAAGATGCGTGCGTCGAACCAACTCGCCGACGTGACGACGGGCGTGGTGTACATCCATGCCTCGCCCGCCGCGGTGTGCCCACACGTCGAATGGGCGTTGTCGTCGGCCATGAATTCGCGCGCCAATCTGAAGTGGACGCCGCAGCCGGCGATCCCCGGGCAACTGCGCGCGGTCACCAACTGGCGCGGGCCGGTGGGCACGGGCGCGCAGCTCGCCAACGCACTCCGGTCGTGGACGGTGCTGCGGTTCGAGGTCACCGAGGATCCCAGTGAGGGGGTCGACGGCCAGCGGTTCTGCCACACCCCCCAGCTCGGCCTGTGGAGCGGGGCGATGAGCGCCAACGGCGACACCATGGTCGGGGAGATGCGGCTGCGTTCGTTGATGTCGGCCGGCGCCGACACCCTGGCGGCCGAACTCGACTCCGTCCTTGGCACCGCCTGGGACGACGCACTGGAGGCCTGCCGCAACGGCGGCGACGGCGCCGAGGCCAGCTGGCTCAGCCGGGGCGTGGGTTGACCTGCGCCGTCAGGCCGGCGTGACGATCCGCAGTGCTCCCGGAACCGCGGTGATACGGGCCGGCAGCGCACATGCGAAGTCGCCGTCGGCGTAGGCGTTGATCCCCGGGCACTCCACCGCGACGGTCCGCGCCCGCCGGGTGCTCACCGTGTCGAGATCGACGTGGGTTCCCTTGAATACGGTCGGGAACAGCCGGACCAGCCGGGTGCGCGACGCCGAGCTGATCATCGTGATGTCGAGCAATCCGTCGGTGGGGTCGGCCTGCGGGCAGATCAGCATCCCGCCGCCGTAACTGCGGGTGTTGCCGATTGCGGTCATGGTCAGTTGGACATCCTCGGTCGGACCGTCGTCGAACGACAGCCGGAACGGCAGCAGCCGCAGCCGCGACAGCTCGGCGATCATCGCCACGTTGTAGCGCATCCGCCCGCGCGGCCAGCGCATCCGGTTCGCGCGGTCACTGACCAATGCGTCGAAACCCGTTGCCACCACGGTGCCGAACCACTTGCTGGTGCCGTCGGCCCCGTCGATGCGGCCCAGATCGACGGTCCGGCACTGCCCGTCGAGCAGCAGGTCGGCCGCGGCCTCCGGGTGGTCGCAGGGGATGCCGAACGCGCGGGCGTGGTCGTTGCCGGTGCCCGCCGGCACGATCGCCAACGGCACCCGTCCGCCGGCGAGTTCCTGCAGTGCCAACGCGATGACGCCGTCGCCGCCGGTCACCGCCACCGCATCGGTGCCCCGGTCGAGTGCATCGCGCAGCAACTCCCGGGCATGCGTGCCGTCCCGGCCGACGATCTCGACCGTGTCCAGGCCGCGACGCTGCCACTGGGCGATCGCCCGTTCGGCGGCGTGCGGGGCGTTGCCGTGCCCGGAGGCCGGATTGGTCAGGACGGTGACGTGCGAGATCACGGAATCAGCTTGTCCGGGTTCAGGATTCCCGCGGGGTCCAGGCAATCCTTGACCGCCCGCAGCACCCGGACGCCGACCTCGCCGACCTCCTCGGTCAGCCACGGCCGGTGATCGGTGCCGACGGCGTGGTGATGGGTGATGGTCCCGCCGGTCCGCATGATCGCGTCCGACGCCGCCGCCTTGGCGGCGCGCCACTGGTCGACCGGGTTGCCACGCTGTGCGGCGACGACGGTGAAGTACAGCGATGCGCCGGTCGGGTACACGTGCGAAATGTGGCACAGCACAAGGGCTGCCGTGCCGGAATCGGCCAGAGTGTCGGTCAGTGCCGCCGTCACGGCCGCCTTGAGCGCGCCGACGTTGGACCATTGGGTGGCGGTCTCGAGGGTCTCGCACAGCGCACCGGCGGCCAGCAGTCCGTCGCGCAGATAGGGAGCGCCGAAGCGGCCGTGCTCCCAGGCCCGCGCCGGCGCCTCACCCAGCGAGGTACCGCCGTGTGCGGCGAGCACCGCGTGCGTCTCGGCGTGCCGGCTCGCGGTGTGCTCGGCGCTGCCCTCGAACACGGTGACGGCCAGGCAGCCGCCGGTGATCTGCTGTTCCCCGATGTGCTCGGTGGTGGCCAGGTTGATCCCGGTCTCGGCCTCGTCGGACAACCGGATCACCGTCGGACCGGTACCGGTCTGCACCACCGCGCGCAGTGCGTCGGCGCCGGTCGCGAAGTCCGGGAACGACCACGCCTCGTAGCGGGTGGTGGCGGGTGTTGGGTGGATCCGCACGCGCACCTGCGTGATGACGCCGAACGCGCCTTCGGAGCCCAGGACCAGCTGGCGCAGATCAGGGCCGGCGGCCGAGGCCGGCGCCCGCCCGAGGTCCAGCACGCCGGTCGGGGTGATCATCCGCAGCCCGCGGACCATGTCGTCGAAGCGGCCGTACCCGGCGGAATCCTGACCCGACGACCGGGTGGCCGCGAACCCGCCGATGGTGGCGTATTCGAAGCTCTGCGGAAAATGTCCCAGCGAGAAGCCGTGCTCGCTGAGCAGTTGCTCGGCCGCCGGTCCGGTCACACCCGCGCCCAGGACGGCTTCGCCGGACACCTCGTCAAGGCTCAGTAGTTGGTCCAACCGGTACAGGTCCAGTGCGACGACCGCGTTGAACCGGCCCCGGCCGGGGTCGACACCACCCACGACGCTGGTGCCCCCGCCGAACGGCACCACGGCGATCAGGTGCTCGGAGCAGTACCGCAGGATGCCGGCGACCTCGTCGTCGGATCCGGGCGCCAGTACTGCATCAGGTGCGTCCTGCGGTTCGAAATCCTTGCGCTGCAACAGATTCAGTGTGGACTTACCCCCGGCGCGCAGCAGCCGCGAACGGTCGTCGTCCGCGTAGTGGGTGTCGCCGACGATGGCGGCCAGGCCGGTGCGGCCGGCGGGGGACAATGCGGACGGGCGCAGCCGGACGTCGGCCAGGCCCACCGCCGGTACGTTGTCACCGGAGATGCCGAGGGCTTGGCGCAGCAGTCCGGCGATGCCGTCGGACAGCGGTTTGGCGGCGGCCGGGTCGCCCCAGGCGTCCCACTTCATCGGGGGTTGCTCCATGCGTTACAGTGTTACACATGGTGTCAATCGGTAACGCCAAAGATTCCGATCATCTCGATGATCGCATTCTGCGCGCTGCTGAGAGCTGCGTGCAGGATTTCGGCCTGGAACGGGTGACCGTCGCCGAGATCGCGCGGCGTGCCCGGGTCAGCCGCCCGACGGTGTACCGCCGCTGGCCCGATGTCTTCGCGATCCTGGCGGCGATGTTCACCCGTCGCGTGATCGCGATCCTGAAGGACGTCCCGGGTGGGCCCAGCGAGCGTTCGGCGATCGTGGAGCGGTCGGTGGCCGCGGTGTCCCGCATGCGCCACGACCCGGTGATCAACGCCGGATTGCGGCACGCACCCGAGATGACCCTGCGGTACATCTCCGAACGGCTCGGCCCCGGCCAGATCGCGCTCATCAAGGTGCTCGCGGTGGATCTGGCGACCGCGCAGGAGAACGGGTCGGTGCGCGCCGGTGACCCGGAGCGGATGGCGGCGATGATGATGGTGGTGGCGCAGTCCGCCGTGCAGTCCGCCGGACTGGTCGAGGCGATCCTCGACGAGGACGCCCTGGACGCCGAATTCGCCTACCTGCTGAACAGTTACCTGAGCTGATGGCTGGCTCCACCGCCCTCAACGCGGCCCGGCGGGCCGCTGATCTGACCGCACTCGCCGACGGCGGGCCGGTGGACCTGCTGGTGATCGGCGGCGGCGTCACCGGTGCCGGTATCGCGCTGGACGCGGCTGCGCGCGGGTTGTCGGTGGTGCTCGCCGAGAAACACGACCTGGCCTTCGGCACCAGTCGGTGGAGCTCCAAGCTGGTGCACGGCGGGCTGCGCTACCTGGCCACCGGGAACATCGGCATCGCCCGGCGCAGTGCCGCCGAACGCGGAATCCTGATGACGCGCAACGCCTCTCACCTGGTGCACGCGATGCCGCAACTGGTGCCGCTGCTGCCGTCGATGGGCCGCCCGGCTCGTGCCCTGGTGCGCACCGGGTTCGTCGCCGGCGATGCGCTACGCCGGCTGGCCGGTACACCGGCGACCACGCTGCCGCGGTCGGGACGCGTCACCGCGGAGCGGGCCGTGCAACTCGTGCCCGGGGTGCGACGCGACGGCCTCGACGGGGCGTTCCTGGCCTATGACGGTCAGTTGATCGACGACGCGCGACTGGTCACCGCCATCGCCCGGACGGCTGCCGGTTACGGCGCGCGCATCCTGACCTACGTCGGCGCCTCCCACGTCACCGGTGAGCAGGCCCGGCTGACCGACGAGCGCACCGGCGCGTTGTTCGACCTCACCGCGCGTGCGGTGATCAACGCGACCGGCGTGTGGGCCGGCGAGATCGACCCGGGTCTGCGGTTGCGGCCCAGTCGCGGAACGCATCTGGTGCTGGACGCCGCCGCGCTGGGCAATCCGGCCGCTGCGCTGACGGTGCCGATCCCGGGGGAGCTGAACCGGTTCGTGTTCGCCATGCCCGAACAGCTCGGCCGGATCTATCTGGGCCTGACCGACGAGGATGCCCCGGGGCCGATTCCCGATGTGCCACAACCGACTTCGGGTGAGATCGACTTCCTGCTCGACGTCGTCAACACCGCGCTGGCCACCCGGCTGACCCGGGCCGACGTGATCGGCAGCTACGCCGGGCTGCGGCCGCTGATCGACAACGGCGCGGGCCAGACGGCCGACGTGTCCCGCGATCACGCCGTCATCGAGTCCGACAGCGGGGTGTTCAGCATCATCGGCGGCAAGCTGACCGAGTACCGGTACATGGCCCAGGACGCACTCGACCGGGCCGTCGCCGCGCGCGGTCTGGCGGCCGGGCCGTGCCGCACGCACGACCTACCGCTCGTCGGCGCGCCGTCGGGTCCGGGCTCGGCCGCCCGTCGGGCCGGGCTGCCCGCGTCGCTGGTCGCCCGGTTCGGGACAGAGGCCCCCGACGTCGTCGCCGCGGCGACGTGCGCGCGGCCCACCGACGCCGTCGCCGACGGTATCGATGTGCTGCGGGCCGAATTCGAGTACGCCGTCACCCATGAGGGTGCGCTGACCGCCGACGACATCCTGGACCGCCGCACCAGGATCGGGCTCGTGCCCGCCGACCGGGACCGCGCGGAGTCGGCGGCGGCGGAGTTCGTCGGGTGAAATCGCAGCCGGTTACAGCGGGATGTTCTTGTGGCGGCCGCGCCGGGCCGGTGCCTCGGCGAGCGCCTGCGTGAGCACGCTGCGGGTGTGCGCCGGGTCGATCTTGTCGTCGACCACGCCGATCTCGATCGCCGAATCGACGCCCCCGGCGATCCGCTCGTGCTCGGCGGCCAACTCTTCGTGCAGCGCGTCGCGCTCGTGGTCGGCGGCGGCGGCCAGCTTCTTCTTGTGCAGGATGCCGACGGCGGCCTTGGCGCCCATCACGGCGACCTCGGCCTCCGGCCACGCGTAGACCTTGGTGGCGTTCAGCGAGCGCGAGTTCATCGCGATGTAGGCGCCGCCGTAGATCTTGCGGGTCACCAGCGTGACGCGGGGGACGGTGGCCTCACCGAACGCGTGCAGCAGCTTGGCCCCGCGGCGCACCACGCCGCCCCACTCCTGGTCGACGCCGGGCAGATAACCGGGCACGTCCACGATGACCACCAGGGGGATGCCGAACGCGTTGCACAGACGCACGAAACGTGCTGCCTTCTCGGCACTTTCGGAGTTCAGGCAGCCGCCCAGGCGCAGCGGGTTGTTGGCCAGCACGCCGACGGTGCGCCCGGCCAGCCGACCCAGCCCGATCACCATCGACGGGGCCCACTTGGACTGGAACTCCTCGAACGGGGAATCCGAATCGAGCAGCGCCTCGACCAGCGGGTGCACGTCGTAGGCCCGGCGGGCCGACTCGGGCAGCAGCGCCTTGAGGTCGACCTCGCCGGCCTCGGCCTTGCTGCGGTCGAAATGGCCCTGCTGGCAGAAGTAGCCGACCAGGCGGCGGCCGCGCGCGTACGCGTCGAGCTCGTCGTCGGCGACGATGTGGCACACGCCGGACTTCTTGTGGTGGGTGTCGGGGCCGCCGAGGGAGGCCATGTCGACGTCCTCGCCGGTCACGCTGCGGACCACGTCGGGCCCGGTGACGAACACGCGGCTCTCCGGGGCCATGACGATCACGTCGGTCAACGCGGGACCGTAGGCGGCGCCGCCGGCGGCGAAGCCGACGACCACCGAGATCTGCGGGATGTAGCCGGAGGCCCGGATCATCGCCTCGAACACGAGCCCGACGGCGTGCAGGGCCTTGACGCCCTCCGCGAGCCGGGCGCCACCGGAGTGCCAGATACCGACGATCGGGCTCTGCTCCTCGATGGCGGTGTCATAGGCGTTCACGATGTGCTGGCAGCCCTCGACACCCATCGCGCCGCCCATCACGGTGCCGTCGGTGCAGAACGCGACGGTCCGCACGCCGTTGACGGTGCCGGCGCCGGCCAGCACGCCGGAGCGGTCGCGGTCGTGCAGCAGCTCCACGGTGCCGTCGTCGAAGAAGGTGGACAGGCGCAGCAGCGGGTCGCGGGGATCCAGCGATTCGTTCACCGTGTCAGGGGCCATCGTTGTCATTCCTGCTCTCCTACGTTATGTGCGTATCTCAGTACTTGCCGAAGGCGAGTGCGACGTTGTGCCCGCCGAATCCGAACGAGTTGTTCACCGCGTACCGGTAGTCGCCGGTCCGCGGGGCCCCCGAAACCACGTCCAGGTCGATCTCGGGATCGAGATTCTCCAGGTTCAGTGTGGGCGGAACGACGCCGTCGCGCAGCGCCTGCACGGTGAGAATGGACTCCACCGCGCCGACGGCGCCCACGGAATGGCCCAGGGCGGCCTTCGGTGCGTACACCGCGGGGCGGTGCCCGCCCATCGCGTTGTTGATGGCCTTGCCCTCGGCGACGTCACCGACGCTGGTGCCGGTCGCGTGGGCATTGATGTGGTCGATGTCGGTCGGAGCCAGGCCGGCGAGCTGGACGGCGCGCGCGATCGCGTGACCGGCGCGCTCGCCGCTGGGGTCCGGCGCCACCATGTGGAAGCCGTCGGAGGTCACCGAGGCGCCCATGATGCGCGCCAGGACGTTCGCGCCGCGGGCCTTGGCGTGCTCCTCGGTCTCGATGACCAGCAGGGCGCCGGCCTCGCCGAAGACGAAGCCGTTGCGGTCCCGGTCGAACGGACGGCAGGCGCCGGCCGGGTTGTCGTTGGTGTTGGACAGCACGATGCGCATCTGGGCGAAACCGGCGATCGGCACCGCCTCGATGCGGGTCTCGACACCACCGCACACCGCGATGTCCGCCTCGCCGTAGACGATGTTGCGCCAGGCGTTGGCGATCGCCTCCGATCCGGACGCGCACGCCGAGATCGCGGTGCACACACCGGCTTTGGCACCGCGCTCGAGCCCGACGACGGCCGCGGCCCCGTTGGGCATGAACATCTGGACCACCAGGGGCGAGACCGCTTTGAGGCCGCGTTCCCGCATGCCGTCGTAGGCGAAGACGAGCTCCTCGGAGGAACCCATGCCGGTGCCGATGGACACCATCAGCCGACGGGTGTCGACCTCGGGGGAGCCGGCGCTCTCCCAGACGCGCCGACCCAACACCGTGGCCATCTTCTGCAGATAGGACATCCGCCGGTTCTCGACCTTGTTGAGCTGGCTGTCGAATTCCTCGAGCAGATGCCCGCCGATGCGCACCGGGAGGTCGTACTGCTCGACGAACGGGTCGTCGAGCAGTCGGATGCCGGATTGTCCGTCGAGCAGATTCTTCCAGGTGTTGTCGGCGTCGGTCGCCAACGCGGTCGTCATGGCGATGCCAGTGACGACCACGTTGGGCAGACCGTTACCTGTAGTCAGCAGAGCCATCGGTGCGGCCGGATCCTTCCCCCCCGAATCAGTACTTTCCGAATGCGAGTGCGACGTTGTGGCCGCCGAACCCGAATGAGTTGTTGATCGCGTAGTTGTACTCGCCGTAACGCGGTTCTCCCGCGACCACGTCGAGCTCGATCTCCGGATCGGGCGTCTCGTAGTTGAGTGTCGGCGGGATGACGCCGTCACGCAGGGCGAGGACGGTGAGCACCGACTCCAGTGCTCCGACCGCGCCGATCGAGTGCCCCAGCGCCGACTTCGGAGCGTAGACCGCCGCCTTGTCGCAACCGGCGACCCGGATCGCGTTGGCCTCGGCGGTGTCACCGATCGGCGTGGCGGTGCCGTGGGCGTTGACGTGGTCGATGTCCGCGGCGGTCAGGCCCGCCGTCTCCATCGCCCGCTTCATCGCCTGACCGGCCCGCAGACCGTCGGGTGCCGGCGCCACCATGTGGTAGGCGTCCGACGTGATACCCGCACCCATCAACCGGGCCAGCGGCGTGGCGCCGCGGGCCTTGGCATGCTCCTCGGTCTCGATGATCATCAGGGCGCCGGCCTCACCGAACACGAAGCCGTCACGGTCCTTGTCGAACGGACGCGAGGCACCGGCCGGGTCGTCGTTGCGGGTCGACATCGCGCGCATCATCGAGAACGCCGCGATCGGCAGCGCCTCGATCATGCCCTCGACACCACCGCAGACCACGAAGTCGGCGTCACCCATGACGATCTGCCGCCATGCGTGGGCGATGGCCTCCGACCCGGACGAGCACGCCGACACCGGGGTGATGACCCCGGCGCGGGCGCCCAGTTCCAGGCCGGCGACCGCAGCCGCACCGTTCGGCATGATCATCTGAACGGCGAGCGGGGACACCTTGCGGGGCCCGCCCTCGTTCATCGCGTCATAGGTCTCGACGATCTTCTCGCCACCGCCGAGGCCCGTGCCGATGACCACCGCGAACCGGTCCGGGTCGACCTCGGGCTTGCCCGCGGTCTCCCAGAGCCGGCCCGACAGCACCTTCGACATGCGCTGCACGTACGACATGCGGCGCAGCTCGACCCGGGTCAGTTGCTCCTCGATGTTCTCCACCAGGTGACCGCCGATGCGGACCGGCAGGTCCCATTTGGTGATGTAGTCATCGGTCAGCTCGCGGATGCCGCTCTCGCCGGCCAGCAGGCCCTTCCACGTGCTCTCGGCGTCAGCGGCCAGAGCCGTGGTGGCCTCGACCGCCGTCACGACGACGGACGGGAACCCGCCGTTGGCAGTGGAAGGCCTGGTCACTGGCCGAACTTCTCGCGCAGCGCGGCGGCGGCCTCGGGGTTCTCTTCCTCGAGCTTCTGGATGTAGGTGACAACGTCACCGACGGTGCGCAGGCCGGCGAGGTCCTCGTCGGGGATCTTCACGCCGTACTTGTCCTCGGTCTGCACCGCGATCTCGACCATCGACAGCGAGTCGATGTCCAGGTCGTCGACGAAGGACTTCTCCATCGTGACCTCGGACGGCTCGATACCGGTGACCTCTTCGATGATCTCGGCGATGCCGGCGATGATGCGATCCTGCTCTGGCGTGTTGGCCACAGTGGGCTCCTTCTATTTCTTCTCTTTGACCACAGCTGACGGTTGTGAGCTGCTTGTTGGGTACAGCAGGACTAGAGCTCGGCGAGCCCGTCCAGATCGGTGGGGGTCTTGATGGCATGCGTCGGGGTGCCCTTGAGCTCGCGTTTGGCGATGCCGACCAGTGCGCCGGCCGGCGGGAACTCGACAACTGCGGAAACTTCTCGGTCGCGGATGGTGGCGTTGCACAGGTCCCAGCGCACCGGGCGGGTCATCTGGGCGACCAGCTTGGCCATCGCGTCGGCGGCCGAGGCGACGGGCTGACCGTCGGCATTACTCAGCAGCGTCACGCCGGCGGCGGGCTCGGCGGTGGCGACGTTCGCGGCGGCCGCCGCGTACCCGTCGCTGGCGGGCGCCATGAACTGGGTGTGGAAGGCACCGGCGGTGGCCAGTTGGCGCACGCGAGCCTTCTCCGGCGGATTCTCGGCCAGCTTGGCCAGTGCCTCGACGCGGCCCGCGGCGACGATCTGTCCCGCGGCGTTGCGGTTGGCGGGGACCAGGTCCAGATCCCGCAGGGCCGCCAGCACTTCCTGCTCGTCACCGCCGAGGACGGCCGACATCCCGGTCGGTTCGACGGCGCAGGCCTTGGCCATCTCCGCGCCGCGGGTGGCGGCCAGCGCGATGGCGTCGTCGGGGGAGATGACACCGGCGATGGCATAGGCGGCGATCTCACCCACCGAGTGCCCTGCCACGATGATCTTGGCGTTCGCGAGCAGGCCGCGGTTGCGTAGCTCGCGGTGGGCCAGCAGCGTCGCGGCGACCACCAGGGGCTGCGTGACGGCGGTGTCGGTGATCTCGTCGGCCTCGGCGGTGGTGCCCAGCCGGGCCAGGTCCAGTCCGCTGATCGACGACCAGGTCGCGAGCTGGTCGGCTGCGCCGGGGAGTGTCAGCCACTCGGCCAGCATTCCGGGCGTCTGCGAACCCTGGCCGGGTGCGCACAGCGCAATCTGGGGTGTCGTTGAAGGCACGTCTTTAAGAGAACACTGTGAACGGCGATTTACCCGGTGTGAGAGATTATGAACCTTCCCTTATGTTTTTGTAGATGTCCCACAAAACTGCACGGTGATGCGACGCCACCGATATGGATATGCAACATCTCACACACCGACGCGCGGCACGAATTCTCATCCAAGTCGGCCGACGCTCGTCGCAATCCGCAGCACGTACGCGTCCCGCGGCATCGTGGGATCGCGCCCGGTGAAGTCGGTGATGCGCTTGAGGCGGTACCGGACGGTATTTGGATGAACGAACAACTTCCGCGCGCACGCCTCGATGGCGCCGCCGGAATCCAGGTAGGCGTCCAACGTCTCCGTCAGTGCCGGTCCGGCGTCGGCCAGCGGCCGGATGACGTCGTTGTGCAGCGCCGCGACGGCCGACTGGTCGCCCATCAGGGCGCGTTCCGGCAGCAGTTCGCGGGCGGCCACCGGGCGCGGCGCACCGGGCCAGCCGGTGACGGCGTTCATCCCCGAGATCGCCTCTGCGGCACTGTGGTACGCCGCGGTCAGGGACGGGGCCGTCGGGCCGATCACCACCGGTCCGGCCGAGAACGCGCCCAGCAGATCCGGCAGGAACTTGTCGGTGGCCGCCAAGTGGCCGGACACGATGGCCACCAATTGGGTGCCGTGCACGTCGGTCAGCGCGGCCCGGCCGTGCCGTGCGGCGACGTCGCGGATGTCCTCACTGGCCAGTTCGGCCCGCTCGGCCGGCGGGGTCCCGACGATGACGGTGGCCGGCGCGGTGGTGTCCCAGTTCAGCGCGGCGGCCCGGGACAGCAGTTCGGGGCCGGTGTCACCGCGGACCACGGCGTCCACGACGCTCGACTCCATCCGGCTGTCCCAGGCGCCGCGGGCCTCGGCGGCGTCGGCGTAGGCCTTGGCCGCCGCGAACGCCAGGTTTCGGCTGTAGCGCAGGATGCCCACCGTCAGGATGGTGGCCTGCTCGTCGTTGCGGGCCAGCATCGGCACGACCTCTTCGAAGAACTCCATCGAGACCCGCACCATGTCGACGGTCTGGCGCAGGGCGATCCGGCGGGTGAGGTCCTGGGGCACCAGCGCGAACGCCTCGGCGGTGTAGCCGACGTTGCTCTCGGGATCCTGCAACCACTCGGCGAAGTTCACCACGGCGGTCTGGACCACCAGCTGCACGCTGGCCCGCTGGGACGCCTCGAGCTGGGCGAAGAACGGCAGCCGCTCGGCCATCGCCTGCACCGCGTCGGTGGCCAGCCGGCCGCTGTACTGCTTGACGCGGCGCCGCAACGAGTCGGGCACGTTCGCCAACAACGCCAACGGCGGACGCGGTGACGCGAACGGGTTGTCGACCATCCCTAAACGCTACGCGAGTTCTTTGGTGGAAATCCACATTCGACGAGGCGCCGAGAATTGGATTTCTGACGCCGCTTCCTGGGGAAACGTGTTCAGAACCCAATTCTCGGCGGGTGCGTCAGGCGCTGCCGGTGTCCTTGTAGGAGACGCCGGCGGCCAGCACGTCGTCGATCCGATACTGCTTGGCGGCCGCCACCGCCACCGACGGGTCGATCTCGCCGTCGCGGGCGAGTGCTTCGAGCACCGCGACCACCACCGACTCGGCATCCACGTTGAAATACCGCCGGGCCGCCGGGCGGGTGTCGGAGAAGCCGAACCCGTCGGCCCCCAGCGTGACGTAGGTGTTGGGCACCCACGGCCGGATCAGCTCGGGCACCGCCCGCATCCAGTCGCTGACCGCCACCGCCGGGCCGCTGGTGTTCTGCAGCGCCTTGGTGACGTACGCGACGGGCGCGTCCTCGCCGTGCCGCTCCGGATGGCGCAGCAGTTCCTTCTCCACGTTGACGCCGTCGCGGTTGAGTTCGCCCCAACTGGTCACCGACCACACGTCGGCGGCGACGTCCCAGTGCTCGGCCAGCAGGTCGGCAGCGCGCAGCGCCTCGGGCATCGCGACGCCCGAGGTCAGGATCTGCGCGACGCTGGAACGCTTCTCGGTGGCGGCCCGGTACCGGTAGATGCCGCGCAGCAGGCCCTCGGGGTCGAAGTGCTCCGGTTCGGCGGGCTGCGTGTACGGCTCGTTGTAGATCGTCATGTAGTAGTAGACGTTCTCCGGATTCTCCCCATACATCCGCCGCAGACCGTCCTCGATGATGTAGACGATCTCGTAGGCGAACGCCGGATCGTAGGCCACCACAGCGGGATTCGTGGACGCCAGCAGCAGCGAATGCCCGTCGGCGTGCTGCAGACCCTCGCCGGTCAGCGTGGTGCGCCCGGCCGTGGCGCCCAGGACGAAGCCGCGGGCCATCTGGTCGGCGGCGGCCCAGAATCCGTCGCCGGTGCGCTGGAACCCGAACATCGAATAGAAGATGTAGATCGGGATCATCGGCTCGTTGTGCGTCGAGTAGGACGTGCCGACGGCGGTGAACGACGCGGTGGAACCTGCTTCGTTGATGCCCTCGTGCAGGATCTGTCCGGCCTCGCTCTCCCGGTAGGCCAGCATCAACTCGGCGTCCACGGCCGTGTACAGCTGACCGTTGCGGTTGTAGATCTTCAGGCTCGGGAACCACGAGTCCATCCCGAAGGTGCGCGCCTCGTCGGGGATGATCGGCACCAGTCGGGGCCCGATGTTCTTGTCCCGCAACAGTTCCTTGAACGTGCGCACGGTCGCCATGGTGGTGGCGACCTCTTGGGCGCCGGACCCCTTCTTGAGCGCCTTGTAGGCGTCGCGGGCCGGCAGCGGCAACGGTTTGGTCTTGGTGCGCCGCTCGGGAAGGAAGCCGCCCAGGGCCCGCCGGCGGTCCAGCATGTAGCGGATCTCGGGGGCCTCCGGGCCCGGGTGGTAGTACGGCGGCAGGTAGGGATCCTCGTCGAGCTTGGCGTCGGGGATCGGCACACTGCAGACGTCGCGGAACGCCTTGAGGTCCTCGATGGTCAGCTTCTTCATCTGATGGGTCGCGTTGCGGCCCTCGAAGTGCTTTCCGACGTGGTAGCCCTTGATGGTGTGGGCCAGGATCACCGTGGGCTGGCCCTTGTGCTCGACGGCGGCCCGGAACGCGGCGTAGATCTTGCGGTAGTCGTGGCCGCCGCGGCGCAGGTTCCAGATGTCGGCGTCGGAGAAGTTCTCCACCAGCGCCTTGGTGCGCGGGTCGCGGGCGAAGAAGTTGTCCCGGATGTAGCCGCCGTCGTTGGCCCGATAGGTCTGGAAGTCGCCGTCGGGCGTGGTGTTCATCAGGTTCACCAACGCGCCGTCGCGGTCGGCGTGGAACAGCGCATCCCAGCCGCGGCCCCAGATGACCTTGATGACGTTCCAGCCGGCGCCGCGGAAGAACGACTCGAGTTCCTGGATGATCTTGCCGTTGCCGCGCACCGGGCCGTCGAGGCGCTGCAGGTTGCAGTTGATCACGAAGGTCAGGTTGTCCAGCCCTTCGAGCGCGGCCATGTGCGCCAGGCCGCGGCTCTCCGGCTCGTCGCACTCGCCGTCGCCGAGGAACGCCCAGACGTGCTGGTCGGAGGTGTCCTTGATGCCGCGGTCGTGCAGATAGTGGTTGAACCGCGCCTGGTAGATGGCGTTCATCGGGCCCAGGCCCATCGACACCGTGGGGAATTCCCAGAAGTCGGGCATCAACCGCGGGTGCGGATAGGACGGGATGCCGCCGCCGGGATGGCTGTGCTCCTGGCGGAAGCCATCGAGCTTGTCGGCGGTGAGCCGGCCCTCCAGGAAGGCGCGCGCGTAGATGCCGGGGGAGGCGTGGCCCTGGATGAAGATCTGGTCGCCGCCGCCGGGATGCTGCTTGCCGCGGAAGAAGTGGTTGAAGCCGACCTCGTAGAGCGACGCCGACGAGGCGTAGGTGGAGATGTGGCCGCCGACGCCGACGCCGGGGCGTTGCGCGCGGTGCACCATGATGGCGGCGTTCCAGCGCATCCAGCGGCGGTAGCGCCGCTCGACCTCTTCGTCGCCGGGGAACCATGGTTCCAGCTCGGTGGGAATGGTGTTGACGTAGTCGGTGGAGGTGAGTGCGGGGATGGCGACGCGTTGTTCGCCGGCCCGCTCGAGCAGTCGCAGCATCAGGTAGCGGGCCCGGCCCGGCCCGGACCGGGCCAGCAGATCGTCGAAACTCTCGAGCCATTCCCCGGTCTCGTCGGGGTCGATGTCGGGCAGATAGGACGCGACACCCTCGCGGATCACCCGTACGCGATCCGGTTCGGCTGTGGTGCCGGAGTTTTGAGCCAGGTCTTGGCGCACGAACTCGGTGGTCAACTTCGCTCCTCTTGGGATGTGGTGTCCCTCCATCTAACGCCACTCCGGCGTCCCGTGGCGGTCGGACTGCGGTGCCGGGTTCGCCGGGTTCGGCGAGCGGTGTGGTTCCGCGAGCAAGAGACCCGGCGGGGTCGATTTCGCCGGGTTCGGCGAGCGGTGTGGTTCCGCGAGCAAGAGACCCGGCGGAGTCGGTTGAGATGTTCGGGGACTGGCCGAACCGGTAACGTCTGCGCCTGTGCTGAGCGGACGACCGTACCGGCGTGGGGCCCTGATGCTGGGTGGCGCGGCGGTCATCGTCATGGGTTCGGTGGTCGCCTGCACCACGGTCACCGGGGGCAGCGGCCGCGTGGACGGTGCCGAGGCGCCCGCCTACCGGTCCTCGGTCGCGGTGTCGGTCTCCGAATCGGCGGCCACCTCGAGCATGAAGGAGTCCGAGCGGCAGGCCACGCTGACCACCGAGGCGATCCACACCGCCTGCGAGACGCTGAGCACCACCAGCGCCGACGCGGTGGACACCGTCAACGTCTATGTCGACGCCGTCAACGGCCAGGGTGATCCCGTGGCCGCCGAGGGACCGGCCGCCGATGCCCTGCACCATAGCGCCGACAGCGTGCTCGCCGACTTGAATGACACTGTGCCGCAAGCGATTCACGATGCGCTGTCCGCCTGGATCGACGCCGCGCGCGCGACGGCCGACGCCGTCACCGGGCGGGTTCCGCCGGGTCAGTTCAACGATGCCGTCGACAAGCTGAACGACGCGCGCTCACATGCATTGGATCTGTGCGACGCCACGTACTGACTTGTGCGACCATTAGCTCGATCGGCAGTGCTCAACAGGCGTCAAGGAGGTCAACGGTGGTCGCGGCGGACGGCGCCTCGAACTACGCCCAGAGGTTGGGCATCGAACAGGGTCAGGTAGTGCAGGAGTTGGGGTGGGATACCGACACCGATGACGACATCCGCGCCGACATCGAGGACGCGTGCGGTGGCGAGCTGCTCGACGAGGACGCCGATGAGGTGATCGACGTGGTGCTGCTGTGGTGGCGCGACGACGACGGCGACCTGGTCGATGCGCTGATGGACGCCATCACCCCGTTGGCCGATGACGGCGTCATCTGGGTGCTGACCCCCAAGACCGGCAAGCCCGGCCATGTGCAGCCGGCCGAGATAGCCGAGTCGGCGCCCACCGCCGGCCTGATGCAGACCTCGTCGGCCAATCTGGGCAGCTGGGGTGCCAGCCGGTTGGTGCAGCCGAAGTCGAAGGCGGCAGGACGGCATTGAGCCTGGACGTTGGTTCCCAGGCCCCGGACTTCACGCTCAAGGACCAGAACAATCAGCCCGTCACGCTCTCGGGTTTCCGGGGTGCCCGCAACGTGCTGCTGGTGTTCTTCCCGCTGGCGTTCACCGGGATCTGTCAGGGCGAACTCGACTACGTGCGCGACCATCTGCCCGAGTTCGACAATGACCACACGGCGGTGCTGGCCATCTCGGTCGGGCCGCCGCCCACCCACAAGATCTGGGCGACCCAGAGCGGCTTCCTGTTCCCGGTGCTGTCGGACTTCTGGCCGCACGGCGCGGTGGCCCAGGACTACGGGGTGTTCAACGCCGATTCCGGGATCGCCAATCGCGGCACGTTCCTGGTCGATCGTGACGGTGTCATCCGGTTCGCCGAGTGCAAGCAGCCCGGCGAGGCCCGGGATCAGTCGGTGTGGCTCGCAGCCCTGGCGTCGGTCTGAGATTTCTTGGCGAGCGTGCAGGGGTGTGCATTTCCGGGCCCGTCGTTTGGCTATGGGTGCACCTTCGACGACTGCGGCGTCGGCGGCTTTTGAACGCGGGCGGCGCGAGCGGGTAACCTGCACCGGCACGGGCGTGTAGCTCAGTGGTAGAGCTCTGGTTTTACACACCAGCGGTCGAAGGTTCGAACCCTTTCGCGCCCACGGGTATAACCGCTGTTCAGAGCCATATTTAGGCTTGCTGGGCGCGCGCTATTTATGTCCCGTGTCCCCGGAATGTCCCCCGACGTGTCGCTACGAGGGTGTTGGCTGAGGCTCTGGGCGAGACGCAGAGCCGCTGACGTGCACGGATGAGACTTATCGGGACACCGTTCAACGGTGAGCGCTGGTTCGGCACACCAGTGTTCTGGGGTTTGAGACCCCTCGCTTCGGCGGTGTTTGCGCAGTTCACGGGTGGTCGCGGGCAGTTGGTCTAGGTCATAGGTGTCCCGAGAATGTCCCATAGCGGTTTACGCATACTTCCTGCGCTGCCGTATCGGACCATTGGAGGCGTTTGCTGAACAAGGGTTCGCCGTGTCGCCTGCCATAAGGATGGGACCAGTGTGACCTGATTTTTGCCAGGGTGATGGGACCGCCTGGATTGCCAGTTATGGGACCACCGGCGCGTCGCGTCGGTGGTCTTTTGATTTGTTCGTTCGATCGCCGTGACAGCTATTCGATCGCCGAACTCGCGGTGGCCCACCAACATCATCTGGGTCTGCTGCACGATCAGGTGACAGTTTCGGTCACGCGGCCTGACTGGCCGGTGTGGTCATGATGGCTTCGAATTCGACGGGCGTCAACCGGCCGAGACCGGCTTGGCGCCGGCGGCGGTGGTAGGTGCGTTCGATCCAGGTGACGATCGCAATGCGGAGCTGCTCTCGGGTGTCCCAGCGGCGGCGATCCAGGACGTTCTTCTGCAGCAGGGAAAAGAAGCTCTCCATGGCGGCGTTGTCGCCCGCCGCGCCGACGCGGCCCATCGACCCGACCATCTCGTAGCGGCCCAGTGCGTGCACGAATTTCCTTGACCTGAACTGAGATCCGCGATCTGAATGCAGTATGCACCCGGCGACCTCACCACGACGGGCCACCGCACTGGCCAACGCTGTGGTGGCCAGCCGGGACTTCATCCGGGCGTCGATGCTGTAGCCGACGATGCGATTGGAGAACACGTCCTTGATCGCACACAGGTACAGCTTTCCCTCACCGGTGTGATGCTCGGTGATATCGCTGAGCCACAACCGGTTTGGTGCATCAGCAGTGAAGTCCCGGCCGACCAGATCATCGTGCACCGGTGGACCGGTCTTCCCGTTCTTACCGCGCTTGCGCTTCCCGAACGCACTCCACCACCCGTTGTCCGAGCAGATCCGCCATGCCGTGCGCTGTGCCATCGGCTGACCGGCGTCGTCGGCTTCGTCGACCAGGAAGCGGTAGCCGAACTCCGGGTCGTCGCGGTGGGCGTCGAACAAGGCGTTGGCGCGGTAGGCCTCGACGAGTTCGGCGTCGGTGACCGGCTGGGCCAGCCAGCGGTAATACGGTTGGCGAGCGAGCTTGAGCACCCGGCACGTCACCGCGACGGGGATCCCGTCGGCGGCGAGCTCTTTCACGAGCGGGTAGAGCCTTTTCCCGGCAGATTGGCCTGCGACAGATACGCCGCGGCCCGCCGCAGGACCTCGTTCTCCTGCTCCAACAACCTGATCCGGCGCCGTGCATCCCGCAGCTCACCGGACTCACCGGTGGTCTTGCCGGGTTTGGCGCCCTCGTCGATGTTGGCCTGGCGCAGCCACTTGTGCAGCGTCATCGGGTGGACACCGAAGTCGGTGGCGATCTGCTCGATCGTCACCCCGTCTTCGCGGTTGCGGGCCACACGCACGACGTCGTCGCGGAACTCGCGGGGATAAGGCCTTGCCATGGGGACATCCTTCCAGCCCGCCCAACACGGGCAAGCCAACTCAGATGTCACCTATCCGTGCAGCAGACCCTCTCCCAGTCACCTGGCTCATCATCTACGACGGTGGCTACGGCATACTGCGCGAATACATGACTGCCGCGTTCGGCAAAGCAACCGCTACCGAACTATCCCGACCCGACTTCTGCGCGGTCGCCCAGGCCTTTTCGATACCTGCCTACCGCGCGACTCCCGACAATTTGAGCGAGGTGCTTCGCCGATCCTGGACTGCGAACGGACCGAACGTTGTCGTCCTGCAGGCTCGATTGTCAATGTTTGCGCCCACCTACGAAGTCACCGATCCGGCCCGAAACAAGCACTAACCAGAAGGACCTTGCCGATGGCTGATAATGGCGACATTCTGACACCGCGGCGGAGTCGATCGACGCGGGCTACCCGCTCGGCACGATAGCGTCCCGTGACTTGGTGGACTTCGGATCTGGCGTGGTTCATGCATCGTGATCAACGAGTCTTGTTGAAGCTAGGTGATTTGGTGTTGTTTGTCCAGTGCTGCGCTGGCGTGTTTGGCGGCGATGACGGCGCGTAGTTCATCCATGGAGACATCGGAGAGATAGCGGCGGGTGACCTGCCATTCGTCGTGGGATTCGATGACCACCGCAGTCGCCAGCCGCAGGAACGCTGCGGGGTTGGGGAAGATCTCCACGACATCGGCGCGGCGTTTGATCTCCTTGTTGAGCCGCTCGATGGGGTTGTTCGACCAGATCTTCTGCCAGTGCGCCTTGGGGAACGCGGTGAACGCCAGCACGTCGGTCTTGGCGTCGGCCATCATGGTCGCGACCTTCGGGAACGAGCTGGCGAGGGTGTCGGCGACGCGGTCCCACTGGCCGGCGACCTCGGCGGGGTCGGTGTGGGCGAAGATCGTCTTGACCGCCGCGGTCACCGCCGGGGCGTGCTTGGCCGAGACCGCGGTGTGCAGGTTGCGCATGAAATGCACCCGGCAGCGCTGCCACGAGGACCCGGTGAACTGTTGAGCCACCGCGGCTTTCAAGCCCGCGTGGGCATCGGAGATCACCAGATGCACCCCGGACAAACCCCGGGCCTTCAACGAGGCCAGGAACTCACGCCAGAACTCGAAGGACTCACTGTCCCCGACCGCGGTTCCCAGCACCTCGCGGGTGCCCTCGATCGACACCCCGGTGGCAACCACCAGGGCCTGGGACACGACGTGGGCCCCGACGCGGACCTTGCAGAACGTGGCGTCGCAGAACACGTACGGGAACGTCGTGTGGGAAAGGCTGCGGGTCCGGAACGCCTCGATCTCCTTGTCCAGGCCGGCGCAGATCCGCGAGACTTCGGATTTGGACACCCCCGTTTCGACGCCCATCGCGCCCACGAGGTCATCGACGCTTCGGGTGGACACCCCGTGCACGTAGGCCTCCATGATCGCCGCATGCAGCGCCTTGTCGATCCGGCGGCGCCGCTCCAACAGCGACGGGAAGAACGACCCGGCCCGCAGCTTGGGGATCTGCACCTCGACATCACCCGAGGTCGTCGACACGGTCTTGGGGCGATGCCCGTTGCGGTGGGTGCCGCGCCCGTCGGTGCGTTGGTAGCGGCCGGCGCCGATGGCCTCGGTGGCCTCGGCCTCGATCAGCGCCTGCAGCCCGGCGCGGATCAACTCGGCGAACACCGCCCCGGCATCGGCGGACTTGAGGGCATCGAGCTGGGCGAGCAGGGCAGAATGATCCTGGGTCATCGCGTGGTGTGTCTTCCTGTTGAGTCACTTGGTAGGTAACTCACTGACCACTACGCGATGGCCCACCCCAACACCGGCAACGACACACCCGGTCCCGTCGGCCCCAGCTCCCGAAACCCCACCACGCCAGGGGACTTACCCCTCGGCACCGTCGTCACGCGTCGCAGACCGCCGACCAGTACCGCGTTCAGAGCTACTTCTGCCCAACCGGTTGGCGCGACATGTCGCTCTCGGCGCACGTGTTGGTGGCGTCACGCAAGCCCCGGCCCATATCCGCGGGTCAGCCGGTGGACGGTTCGGTCGAGGATAGGCAGGATGTCGGTCACGGCGATCTCCCCGGTGGAATAGCGACCGAGGAGCCCGTAGATGACGCTGGAGATGATGTCGCTGAAGTCGGCGACGAATTCGTCGTCGACGCCGGCGAAGATCTCCCTGCCGGCCGGTTCGACTACGTCGAGGCCGAATCGAAAGAGCTTCTGCCCGTTCGGAGAAGAGCGCACCCGGTAGTAGGCCGCCAGCATTGCGGGATGGCTTTCCCAGGGCTCGAAGATGGTGCGAAAGAGGTGCATCAGCGCTTCGTAGAGCGACGCTTCGGGGGCCGCGGTGGGTAGATCCGCGTAGCGATGCTCCCGCGACCAATACTCGAGTGCGCCGAGGATCAGGTCGTCGCGGGTGGGATAGCGCTTGTAGATCGTGGCCAGTGACGTGCGCGCGCGGCGGGCGACCTCGCGGAGCTGGACGGCGTCGTAGCCCTCGGTTTCGAGGATGTCGACGACGACGTCGAGCAGTCGGTCGCTTTCGGAGTCCGCCGCCGCGGCTTCGCTCATCCCCTTGCCTTCCTGTGTGTAACGTCGTTACTCTAGCGGTATAACACGGTTACAGCACTACGAAGCGAGGAAACGGATGGGTTCTCTGGACGGCAGGGTCGCCTTCATTACCGGGGTGGCCCGGGGGCAGGGCCGCAGCCACGCGGTCAGGCTGGCGAGCGAGGGCGCGAACATCATCGGGGTCGACATCTGCGCGGACATCGCCGCCAACGGTTACCCGATGGCATCCCGTGACGAGCTCGACGAAACGGTGTCTCTGGTCGAGGCGGCGGGCGGCAAGATGCTCGGCAGCGTCGCGGATGTCCGGGATTTCTACGCGCTGACGTCCGCAGTGGATGCCGGGGTGGAGCAGTTCGGGCGACTCGACATCGTGTGCGCCAATGCGGGTATCGCACCGACAGCCTTCCGTGAGGTCAGCATCGAGGAAGACCTCGACATGTGGACCGCCGTCATCGATGTCAATCTGGTCGGGTCGTTCCACACCACCAAGGCCGCGATCCCGCACCTGATCGCCGGCGGTCGGGGTGGGGCGATCGTGTTCACCAGTTCGACTGCCGGGCTCAAAGGGTTCGGCGGAATGCAGGGCGGCGGTCTGGGCTACGCGGCGTCCAAGCACGGGATTGTCGGGCTGATGCGCACTTTGGCTAATGCCCTTGCGCCCCATAGCATCCGGGTCAACACCGTGCACCCGACCGCGGTCAACACCATGATGGCCACCAACCCACAGATGACCGCGTTCCTGGAGGCCTACCCCGACGGGGGGCCGCACCTGCAGAACCCGATGCCGGTGGGCATGCTGGAACCCGAGGACATCAGCGCCGCCATCGCCTACCTGGTGTCCGACGCCGCCAAATACGTCACCGGGGTGACGTTCCCCGTCGACGCCGGCTTCTGCAACAAGCTGTGAGCGGGCGCGTCGAGGGCAAGAAGGTTCTCATCACCGGGGCAGCCCGCGGCATGGGCCGCAGCCACGCCGTGCGGCTGGCGCAAGAGGGCGCCGACGTGATCCTGATCGACATCTGTGAATCGCTTCCCGCCGTCGAATATCCCTTGGCCACCACCGACGAGCTCGCCGAAACAGCACGCCTGGTCGAAGCGCAGGGCCGTCGCGCCGTCACCCATGTGGTCGATGTGCGGGACCTGGAGGCGCTGACGGCTGCGGTGGACGACGGTGTCGCCCAGCTGGGTGGCATCGATGCGTCGGTAGCCAACGCCGGGGTGCTGACCGGTGGCACCTGGGACACCACCACCGCCGAGCAGTGGCGCACCGTCGTCGACGTCAACCTGATCGGCGCCTGGAACACCTGCCGGGCCGCCATCCCGCACCTGATGGAGCGCGGCGGCAGCCTGGTCAACGTCAGTTCGGCGGCCGGCATCAAGGGTTCGCCACTGCACACCCCGTATACGGCGTCCAAGCACGGTGTGGTCGGGATGAGCAAGGCGCTGGCCAATGAGCTTGCCGCGGTGAACATCCGGGTGAACACCGTGCACCCGACGGGGGTGCCGACCGGCATGCAGCCGGCGACGCTGCACACCTTGCTGCATGACAAGCGGGCCGATCTCGGTCCGATCTTCCAGAACGCGCTGCCCATCGTGATGGCCGAGGCCGTCGATATCAGCAACGCGGTGCTGTTCCTGATCTCCGATGAGGCCCGGTATGTCACCGGGCTGGAGTTCAAGGTCGACGCCGGCGTGACGATCAGATGAAAAGAGCCTGATATGACCACTTTTGAGACCGAACGGCTGGACCGTGGACGCCGGGCCTATGCCGACATCATGACAGTGCCGGCGCCAGAGGACACCTCGCCGGCCACCGTGAACCTGCTGGACTTCGTGTTCGCCGAAGTGTGGCAGCGGCCCGGCCTGACCCGGCGGGAGCGCCGGTTTGTCACGCTACCTTGTGTGGCGGCCGCCGATGCCGATCAACCGCTGCGCGACCACGTGTACGCCGCACTCAACAGCGGCGACCTGTCGATCGTCGAAATGCAGGAAACCGTGCTGCATTTTGCCGTCTACGCGGGATGGCCGAAAGCGTCCTGGTTCAACATGGTCGTCGACGAACAGTGGGAGCGGGTCAACCGGGAACGTGGACTATCGGTGCCGAATGCCGTACCGCTGTTGCCGCTAACGACACCCAGTGACCCGGAGGCCCGCATCGCCGGCGGTGAACAGGCGTTCAAGGACGTCAACTGCCTGGAGTACGCGCCGACCCGGAACAACCCGTTCCACGGCGCCGGCATCCTGAATTTCGTGTTCGGCGAGATGTGGCAGCGGCCCGGCCTCGGCATGAAGGAACGGCGGCTGATCACCGTCGCCTGCGTTGCTTTCCAGGACGCCGCCTATCCGATCCTGAGCCACGTCTATGCCGCGCTGAAGAGTCGCGACGTGTCCTTCGACGAGATGGACGAACTGGCATTACATTTCGCCGCACACTACGGCTGGCCCAAAGGTTCACACCTCAACCAGGTGATCGCTGAGCAGAAGCAGCGCGTGACTCAGGAATGGGCCGACGAGGCGGCCTCGTGACGCAGACCGTCGGGCTGCTCATCGGTGACGACCGGGTCACCGCGACATCGGTACATGACCACGTCTACCCAGCGACCGGGGTCACGAACGCAGTGGTCGCGCTGGCCGGTGCCGCCGAGATCGACCGTGCGGTCACCGTCGCCGGGGAGGCGCAGCAGCAGTGGATGGCACTGTCGGTGGACCATCGCCGCGACGCACTGATCCATCTCGCCGACGTCGTGCACGAACATCTGGCCGAGCTGGCCGAACTCAACACCCGCGACTACGGGGTGCCGATCTCCTACGCCGGCAACGGAATTCTGCTGGAACAGTTCCTGCGCCACTTCGCCGGCTATGTCGACAAACCACATGGGACCAGCACTCCGGTCAGCGGCAGCGCTGACCTCAACCTCATCGAACGCGAACCGTACGGGGTGGTCGGCGTCATCGCCCCGTGGAACGGAGCCCTCGTCGTCGCCGCGTCGTGTGTGGCGCCGGCGCTGGCCGCGGGAAACGCCGTGGTGTTCAAACCGTCGGAACTGGCACCCCTGGCCGCACTGCGGTTCGGTGAACTGTGCTTGGACGCCGGCCTGCCGCCCGGGCTGGTGAATGTCGTGCCCGCCGCCGCCGAGGGGGGAGAGGCGCTGGTGCGTCATCCGGGGATCGGCAAGATCCACTTCACCGGCGGTGAGCACACCGCACGCACCGTCCTGCGGACGGCCGCCGAGAACCTCACCCCGGTGGTCACCGAACTCGGTGGCAAGTCGGCCAACATCGTCTTCGCCGACGCCGACCTCGACGCCGCCGCCGTACATTCCGCGCACCAGGGCCCGCTGATGCAGTCCGGGCAGAGCTGCGCGTGCGCCAGTCGCATCCTGGTGCACGACAGCGTCTATGACGGCTTCGCGCAGCGCTTCCTCGCCGTCATCGCCGCCGCACGTGTCGGTGACCCGCTGAACCCCGCCACCACCTTTGGGCCCGTCATCTCCAAGGCCGCGGCCGATCGTATCCTTGCCGCGGTCGACGGTGCCGTCGCAGACGGCGCCGGAGAACTCCTCACCGGCGGTCACCGGATCACCGAAGGCGGACTCGCACAAGGCTATTACCTGGAACCGACGGTCCTCGGCAACCTCGACAACGGTTCGGTATTGGCACAGAACGAAACATTCGGACCCGTCGTTTCCCTGATCCGGTTCAGCGATGACGCCGAGGCCGTGCGGATCGCCAACGACACCCGCTACGGCCTGAACGCCTTCGTGCACACCCGCGACCTCACCCGCGCTCACACCGTGGCGCGCCAACTACAGGCCGGGTCGATCTGGATTAACCAGGGCAGCCGCATATCTCCGCAGGGGCCTTACGGCGGTTACAAGCACAGCGGCGCCGGACGCACCGGCGGCCTGGAAGGGTTGCAGGAATTCCAGCAGGTCAAGAACATTCGGATTGGGCTGGCCTGAGCGCGGTAGTGACCATCTGGCACCGGCTGGCCGCACGGGAATTCCACCCCGAGCTGCGGCGGTATTCCCGCTACCTACCCCGTACGCTCGTCACGCCGCTGACGGTCACCGTCTTCCGCCGGCTTCCCCGCCGGGCGAAATGCCGGCCCGGAACCTCCGTGCACGTCTTGCCCTCGGGCATCGGTGTGCGCGTACACCGGCCACCGGAGCAGCGGCAGGATCGCGGCGGCGCGCTGCTGTGGATCCACGGCGGCGGTTACGTGCTCGGGAACGCGGCCATGGACGACACCCTGTGCCGCGGGATGGCAGCAGAACTGGACATCCCGGTTTGTGCCGTTGACTACCGGTTGGCCCCAGAACACCCGTATCCGGCGGCACTCGACGACTGCTACGAGGCGTTGTGCTGGCTAGCCGCGCAACCCGGCGTCGACGGCTCCCGACTCGCAGTCGCCGGTGCGAGCGCGGGTGGTGGTCTGGCCGCGGCCCTGGCGCTTTGGGTACGTGATCGAGGTGATTTCCCTGTGGCCGCCCAGGTGCTTATCTATCCCATGCTCGACGACCGCGGCGCGAGTGGGGAGGACCCTGAGGCCGGGTTGCGCAGGCTGTGGAACGCGGCGAGCAGCGCGCTGGGGTGGCGCGCTTATCTCGGCGGGTCGGACCCCGTGACGGCGGTGCCGGCCCGGTGCGGTGACTTGTCCGGCCTCGCGCCGACGTGGATCGGCGTCGGCAGCCTGGATGTGCTGCACGGCGAAGCCTGTGCCTACGCGGAGCGCCTACGCGAGGCCGGAGTCGAGTGTCACCTGGAAGTCGTCCCCGGCGGTTTTCACGGTTTCGACGCCGTCGCCCCGAAAACGCTTGTTGCCAAACAGTTCTTCGCCAGTCAGATCACAATGATCCGAAACCTTCTGGACATCGGCGGTCCGCCCGGCGATACCTAGTCCGGACCTCGGTGCTCGGACTAGACTCTCGGGCTCATGCGACGAAAGCCGAACCCGCAGCAGCGACGACGTGAGTTGTGCGACGCGGCGATCCGGTTGCTGGCCGAGGACGGCCTCAAAGGGGTCAGCCACCTCAAAGTCGATCGGAAAGCGAGCGTTCCCGACGGCAGCGCATCGTTCTATTTCCGGACCCGTTCGGCACTGTTGCATGCCGTCGCCGAACGCGTCGCCGACCTCGATCTGAAGGATCTGGCGGCCGCGACGGCCATACCCGAGGACTCGGGATCGAGCGCGTCGGGGCTGGCCACGCTGGTGGTGCGCTCGGGTACCGGGGTACGGCGCGTCCGGGCCAAAGCCCGCAATGAACTCGCCCTCGAGGCCGCCCGCGATCCGGTGCTCGCGGAGAAACTGCGCGACAACGACGACCGATTCTTCGGGCTGATCCGGGAGGCGGTCGTACGGCTGAGCCCTGACGGTGCTGATGCCGCCGCCGTGGACGAGCAGACCTACGCGGTGATGATGTTCATCAGTGGTGTGATGCTGACCCGGTCCAGCGGTGAAACCGTCACGCGCACAGCCGAAGATCTGGATGCGATCATCTCGGGCATCGTGGCCGGGGTCGGTGCGGTCGGACACCAACGGCGGTCCCGACCCGACCACCGCTGATCACCGCGCCCTTGCCATATCTCTCTACATAAGTAGAGTGTTAGGCACGTCACCTCCAGTACGTCGAGGTGCTCGCGGCCATAGGCGGCCAGGCGGAAGGAATGTCAGGGGATGACGACTGTGCAGAGCGAAACGGGAGTGCTGGCCGGCGACGAGCGGATGCTCATCGACGGCGAACTGCAGCACACCGCCAGCGGGGCCACCTTCGACGTGGTCCATCCGGCCAGCGAGCATCTAGCCGGTGTGGCTGCTGATGGGTCGGTGGCGGATATGGCGCGGGCGGTGGGTGCGGCGCGGCGTGCGTTTGATTCCACGGACTGGTCCAGGGATGTGGAGTTCCGGTTTCACTGTCTGATGCAGTTGCATGCGGCGTTGGAGCGTAATGCGGAGCGGTTGCGGCGGGTTCTGGTCACTGAGGTGGGGTGTCCGGTGACGGTCTCGGGTTCGCAGATCGAGTCGCCGATCCATGAGGTGAAGTATTGGGCGGAGTATGGCCGGGATTTCGCGTACACGGTGGATACGGGGTTGCATGACACGCCGTTGGGGCCGGCGCGTCGGTTGTCGCATTGTGAGCCGTTGGGGGTGGTGGGGGCGATCACGCCGTGGAATGTGCCGTTTTATCTGAATATCGCCGAGACGGTGCCGGCGTTGATGGCGGGGAACACGGTGGTGCTCAAGCCGGCGCAGTTGACGCCGTGGTCGGGCAGCGAGTTGGGGCGGATCGTGGCCGAGGAGACCGACATCCCGGCCGGGGTGTTCAACGTGGTGACCTCGAACGCCAACGAGGTGGGTGCGGCGCTGTCGGCGGATCCGCGGGTGGACATGATCACCTTCACCGGGTCGACAGCCACGGGCCGGGCGATCCTGGCGGCGGGTGCGCCGACGGTGAAGAAGACCCTGTTGGAGCTCGGTGGCAAGTCGGCGCACATCGTGCTCGACGATGCCGATTTCTCGACTTCGTTGCCGTTGGCGGCGATGATGGCGTGTGTGATGTCGGGGCAGTCGTGCATTCTGCCGTCGCGGATTCTGTTGCCGCGCAGTCGGTATGAGGAGGGTCTGGAGGTCCTGAAGGCGTCGATGGAGAATTTCCCGGTGGGTGATCCGTGGACGCCGGGGATCATGCAGGGCCCGCAGATCAGTGAGGCGCAGCGGCAGAAGGTGCTGGGGTTGATCAAGGCGGGCATCGACGACGGGGCCCGGCTGATCACCGGCGGCGGCGTCCCGGCGAACCTGCCCGTTGGGTATTACACGCAGGCCACCCTGCTGGCGGACGTGGATCCGGATTCGGTGGTCGCGCAGGAGGAGATTTTCGGGCCGGTGCTCACGGTGACGCCGTATGACTCCGACGATGAGGCGGTGGCGATCGCCAACAACACCATCTACGGGTTGTCCGGGGAGGTCTCGAGTGCCGACACCGACCGCGCGCTGGCGATCGCGCAGCGGATGCGGACGGGCAATGTCACCATAAACGGCAAGAGTCACTTCGGTATCGACAGCCCGTTCGGTGGCACCGGGCAGTCCGGGCTCGGTTACCGCAACGGCGACCTCGGCTACCGCGAATACCTGCACACCAAAACCATCGGCCTACCCGAATGAGCGAGATCGATCTTGCGGGTCGCCGGGTCCTGGTCACCGGCGGCGGTCAGGGCGTCGGCCGTGGTCTGGCGAACGCCTTCGCCGCCGCCGGAGCCGAAATCCTGGTCAACGATCTGCGTGCCGAACGCGCTCAAGCGGTGGTCGATGAGATCCGCGCCGGTGGTGCGGCGGCGCGAGCGGTTCCGTTCGACGTCACCGACTACGCCGCCGCCACCGCCGCGATCAGCGCGGCGGGTCCGGTCGATGTCCTGGTCAACAACGCCGGGAATGCGGGGGCCGAGGGGTTCGCGAACCGGGCGAAGTTCGCCGACACAGAGCCGGGCAACTGGGAGGCGTTCCTTCGGGTGAACCTGTACGGCGTCCTGCACTGCACCCGTGCGGTGCTGCCGGGGATGGTTGCCAACCAGTGGGGCCGCATTCTGACGATCGTGTCCGACGCCGGCCGTACGGGGGACCCCGGCGGTGCGGTCTACGGCGCGGCGAAGGCCGGAGCAGCCGGTCTGACCCGGTCGGTGGCGCTGGAGAACGGCCGCTACAACATCACCGCCAACAACATCTCCCTGGGCACCATGCGCACCCCGCTGACCGAGGCGCTGTGGGCCGAGCACGCCGATTCTCCGCAAGCCAAGGCCATCCTGGCGAACTACGCCATTCGCCGCCCGGGATCACCCGACGACGTCGCTCAGCTGGCGCTGACACTGGCCAGTGAGCACGGCGCCTGGATCACCGGGCAGACGATCTGTGTCAACGGCGGCTACTCGATGGCACTGTAAGGAACGGCGGTGATGCAGCTACGGGAGTGGATCGAGGGTCGCTGCGGCGAATTCGGTTCTGACGGGCCGGCGGCGCTGCTGGCGACCGGCGGGGATACCGACAGGCCGGTCCGGCTGTGTTGGGAGGCGCCGCCGGCGGGACCGCCGGTACTGACGGTACGGGCGGACACGGTGGCCGACGCGGTGTGCTCGGCGGGCGGCTTGATCTGCGATGCTGCGCTCAGTGGGTGGGAGGTTGTGGTGCAAACCGCGGACCGGTCGAGTCCGTGCGCCCTGCGCATCCTGGGGGCCGCTGTGATGCTCCCCGATCCGAACGACGGCGGTTGGACAACACGCCCGCCGGGACGAGATGACAGCGAACTACGCCATGTCCCCAGTACCGCGGCAATGGTGTTCAAGGCTCGGGCAGCCGAACTGGTTCACCCCGGCGGCTGCGCGCCGGGCATGGAGACATTCCGTGTGATCGCCGAGTTTCCCTAGGGCAGCTGGGTTTTGACTTCTTCGATCAGCCACTGGCTGTAATCAAGGTATTCCTCGACCCCGCTCAATAGCGGAAGCGGCACTGCGCTGACGGTGACCCCCTGTTCGGTCAGCCAGCCCAGCTTGTCGACGATCTCCGCGGCGCTCATACCCGGACGGACGTGCGGATCATCCTGCACCGCATGCCCTTCACCGACCCGGTTGGTTCCCAACCCGTGGACCACGTCGAAGTCGCGGCCGTCGTAGCCCGGTTGCGATTTGATGAACGCGACGCGCTCGGCGATCTTCTCCGGCGGGGTCAGGAAGGACCACCATCCGGTGGCGTACTTCGCGGCTCGCCGCAGGGCGGCGTCGGCATCGCCGCCGATCCAGATCGGAAGATGAGGCTTTTGAACGGGTTTGGGTTCGAACTCGACATCGTCGAACGAAATGTACTTTCCCTGGAACCGTGGCGACTCGGCGGTCCACAACTCGACGATCGCGGCGAGGTACTCGTCGGCGATGCGGCCGCGTTCCCGGAACGGCACGCCGAGGAGATCGAACTCGCGCTCGATCCAGCCGACCCCGAAGGTGACCATCGTCCGGCCGCTGCTGAGCCAATCCGCCGTTGCCAGGGCCTTGGCCAGGACGATCGGGTTCTGCAACGGCAGCAACGTGATACAGGAATTCAACAGTATCCGCTCGGTCGCTCCGGCCAGGTAGGCCTGTGCGACCGTCGAATGGAAGTAGTGCGGACCGGACAGCCCGACATGCTCGGACGGAATGATGAAATGCTCCGGCACCGCGACCATGTCGTATCCGAGCGCATCTGCGTGCTTGACCATCCGCGTCTGATCCGCGCCGGTGACCTGCGCCTCCCACGACTGCATGGTGGCCTTGAGTCGCAGCATGTGTGGCAGGTTGAAGAGCAATCTCATGGAAGGGGCCGTCTCCTCCGCGTTACTGCAGCTGCACAGTTACTCACTACGAATATAGAGTATGAGCGGCGGCATCGAGCAAGAATTGCTCCCCGTATCCCACTGTCTTGCAGGACTTCTCGTGCCAACTCCTGAGAGTCTTCTCGATTTAGAGCTGAACGTAGACGCTCTTGGTCTTCATGAATGATTCGACGCCGTCGCGGCCCCATTCGTAGCCCCAGCCGGATTGTTTCCAGCCGCCGAAGGGCATTGAGTGGTCGAACACCATCTGGCAGTTGACGGTGACCGTTCCGGATTCCAGGCGCTTGGCCAGTCGGTGGGCCCGGCCGACGTCCTTGGTCCACACCGTGGCTGCCAGGCCGTAGTCGGAATCGTTGGCCAGCGCGACGACTTGGTCGTCGTCGTCGAACGGCAGGATCGGCACGACGGGTCCGAAGATCTCCTGCTGGTACAGGCGCATCGCGGGATCCACATCGGTGAGTACGGTCGGGTGGACGAAGTAGCCTGTGCGCTCGAGGCGGTGCCCCCCGGTCACCACCTCGACGCCGTCGCGCTTGCCGTCGTCGATGAAGCCCAGCACCCGGGTGAGTTGCTTCTGGCTGATCAGTGGACCGATCAGCGCGTCGGTCTCGGCCGGACCGCCCAGTTTGACCGTGTTGGCCAGGTTGGTGACACCTTCGAGGACTCGCTCATAGACGTTGCGGTGGGCGAAGATTCGGGATCCGCAGATGCAGCCCTGGCCGGAGTGGATGAAGATTCCCATCGCGGCCATCAGGATGGCGGTGTCGAGGTCGGCGTCGTCGTAGATCAACACCGGCGACTTGCCGCCGAGTTCGAGGGTGACGCGTTTGAGGTTGCCGCTGGCGGCTTGCACGATGCGCTTGCCGACTTCGGTGGAGCCGGTGAAGGCGACCTTCTCGATGTCGGGGTGTTCACTGATCGCGGCGCCGGCGGTGTGTCCGTAGCCGGTCACCAGGTTCACCACGCCGTCGGGGAGTCCCGCCTGGGTGAGGAGTTTGTCGATCACGATCGCCGACAGTGGTGTTTCCTCGGCGGGTTTCACGACGCTGCTGCAGCCGGCGGCGAGTGCGGGCGCCAGTTTGGTGCAGGCGTTGAAAACCGGTCCGTTCCACGGGAAGATCAGCCCCACCACGCCGTACGGTTGTTTGAGGGTGTAGCCGTGCATGTTCGAGTCGACGCCGGTGATCCCGCCGGTCTGCTGCACGTCGTGGGCGATGCCGTTGAGCTTGGTGCACCAGCCGGCGTAGTAGCGGAAGATCTCCGCGCTCGTCCCCATGATCGCGCGGGCCTGCATCAGCGGCATGCCGGTGTTGCGCGAGTCGATGTCGGCCAGTTCGTCGGCGTGTTCGTCGATCAGGTCGGCGACACGGCCGAGCACCTTCGCCCGTTCCGATCCCGGCTTCTGGTGCCACACACCGGAATCGAAACTGGCGCGGGCCCGGGCGACGGCGTCATCGACCGCCGCTGCGCCGCCGTCGGTGAACTCGCCGACCTGCTCCTCGGTGGCGGGGTCGATGATCGGGATCATCTCGCCGGTGCCGGGCCGCTGACGGAGCTCGTCGAGGACAGCCTGAAACGCCATGTAGGACAACCTTTCGGTGTTGAAGACAGCCGCGTCGTGCGAACTAGTGCGCCCGGTCGAACTCGATGTGCAGTTCGGTCAGGCCGCGCAGCAGGAACGTCGGCTCGTAGGCGTAATTGCGCTGTGCGGCTGGTCCGTGAAGGCTCTCGTCGATGCGGATTTCGCCCATCCGGTCCAGCAGCCGACGCACGGTGATCTGGCCCTCGACACGCGCCAGCGGTGCACCGGCGCAGGTGTGGATGCCGCGGCCGAACGCGATGTGCTCGCGAACGTTTTTGCGGTCCGGCCGGAATTCGTGCGGGTCCTCGAATTTGCGCGGGTCGCGGTTGGCCGCGCCCAGGCACAGCATCACGATGGTGCCGGCCGGCAGATGCACTCCGCCGAGTTCGGTGGTGTGCCGGACCAGACGGAAATCGACCTTCGTCGGGGCGTGCATCCGCAGCGCTTCCTCAATGAATGTCGGTATGCCATCCGGGTATTCCCGCAGCTGCTGCTGATAGTCGGGGTTATCGCCGAGCACCTGCACCGCTGCGGACAGCAGTTTGGTGACGGTTTCCTGTCCGGCGGCGAACAGGAACGTCGCGGGCTTGACCAGTTCGAGCAACTCCGGTGTCGATCCGTCCGGGTAGAGCGCGGCTGCCATGCCCGAGAGCACGTCGTCGCGAGGGTCGGCGCGGCGGGCTGCGAGGTAGCCGGCGAATCGGTCGTCGAGATATTTCAGGGGGTCCAGGCCGACTGCTTCCCCGTCGAGTGCGCCGACCCGGTTGCCTTCCGGGCGTTCGGCGCCCAGGGCGGCGAGGAACTCGGGGCGGTCCTCTTCTGGCACCCCGAGCAGGTCGATGATCGCCGAAGTGGCAAAGGGTTTGGCGTATTCGGACAGGAACTCGCATTTGCCGTTGTCGATGAACTGGTCGATCTGCTGATCGACCAGCTGCCACATGAAGTCCTCGTTCTCCTTCAATCGGCGCGGGGTCAGTAGCTTGCTCAGCAGTGAGCGGGCCTGCTCATGAGCGGGCGGGTCCATGACGACCATGTGCTCGTGGATCGGGAACAGATGGCGGTGTGCCTCGATCTGTGCGCTGATGTCGTCGCCCTCGGGGGTGAAGGGCAGCGGCGGGAATGGGCCGCCGATCGCGTTGACCGCCGAGAAGGTCTCGTGGTCCTTGAACGCCGCCATCACTTCCTGGTAGCCGGTGACCGCGACGACGCCCTGATGTGGCTCCCGGTACACGGGGTTCTGCTCACGCAGGGCATCGAAGTACGCGTACGGATCCTGTGCGAGTGCCGGATCGGAGAAGAAGTCGACGGAGGCGAGGTCGGTCATGGACGGGCTGTCCTTTCACGGAAGAAACCGGCGGGAGGGGAGGGGCTGAGTCTCAGGTCTCGACGATGCTGATGGCTCCGCGTGGGCAGACATCGATGGCCGCGTGGACCAGATCCCACTGCTCTGCGGAGGGTTGCAGGACGCAGGTCGCGACGTCATCGTCGCCCAGGTCGAACAGATCGGGGGCCGACTCGAGGCAGAGCGCGTGGCCCTCGCACAGGTGCGGATCGACGACCACACGCCGGGAAACGCTCACCGCTCGCCAACCTTTACTGATCGACTGACCAAATTGTTAGAATGCCGTATGTCTACCATCCGGCGGGATTGCCGGTCAAGCAACCAGCGGACAGGGGAATGCTGAATGGCCGCACCGCGCAAGGCCCGTAACACCGACGGCGGTGCACGCACCCGACTGATCGAGGCCACCGCCAAACTCATGCTCGATGAGGGTTACGCTGCGGCCACCTCGCGGCGGATCGCCAGCGAAGCCGGCGTCAAACAGGCCCTGGTCTACTACTACTTCCCGTCGATGGACGACCTGTTCGTCGAAGTGCTCCGCTCCGGCGCCGAGGTTTCGCTGGCCCGGATGCGGGAAGCGCTCAACGCCGACGATCCGTTGCTCACGCTGTGGACGATGAACTCCGATGACCGGCTGACAGTCCTGAACACCGAGTTCATGGCACTGGCCAACCATCGCAAGGCGATTCGCGCGGAACTGAAGACCTACGCCGAACGTGTCCGCGACATCGAGACCGCCGCCGTCGCCGTCGCGCTGCGCGCCCGGGGAATCGACACCAAACTCTATCCACCCGTCGCGATCTCGATGCTCATCGCCCAAACCGGCCGCAGCCTGTGCAACGAAAACGCCGTCGGCGTCACCCTGGGGCACACCGAACTGCGCGAGTTCGTCGAACGACAACTCCAGCTGCTCAACCAACACCAGTTCGATCACGCCAACCCCGCCACCTGACCCAAGCTCTGCCTCAGCCGGATTGGGCTCCCGCTATTGACAGCCGGCCCATCACCTGCCATCGTTCCTGATCGGTCGACAAAGTTGATCGACACGAATCACGCACTGTCCGAGCTGCCGTTCGGGCGATCCGAGAATCGAGGTATTCCGTGAGTGGACGCGTAGCAGGCAAGGTTGCCTTCGTCACAGGCGCCGCCCGAGGGCAGGGGCGCAGCCACGCGGTCCGGTTGGCCGAGGAAGGCGCCGACATCATCGCGGTCGACATCTGCGGCCCCATCACCCCGGACAGCCAGATCGCGCCGTCCAATCCCGACGACCTCGCCCAGACCGTGGACCTGGTCAAGAACCTCGGCCGCCGGATCGTCACCGCCCAGGTCGACGTCCGCGATTACGACACGCTCAAGGCGGCACTTGACAACGGCGTCGAGCAACTCGGGCGACTCGACATCGTCGTCGCCAACGCCGGCATCGGCAACGGCGGCGAAACGCTGGACAAGACCAGCGAATCCGACTGGGACGACATGATCGGCGTCAACCTTTCCGGCGTCTGGAAGACCGTCAAAGCCGCTGTGCCACATCTGATCGCCGGTGGAAACGGCGGATCGATCATCATGACCAGCTCGGTCGGCGGTCTGAAGCCCTACCCCAACACCGGTCACTACATCGCCGCCAAGCACGGCGTGATCGGCCTGATGCGCACCTTCGCCGTCGAACTCGGCCAGCATTTTATCCGCGTCAACGCGGTTTGCCCCACCAACGTGAACACTCCGATGTTCATGAACGAGGGCACCATGAAACTGTTCCGTCCCGACCTGCAGAACCCGGGCCCCGACGACCTCGCGGTGGCGGCCCAGTTCATGCACACCCTGCCCATCGGCTGGGTCGAACCGGTCGACATCAGCAACGCGGTGCTCTTCCTGGCCTCCGACGAATCTCGCTACATCACTGGCCTGCCCGTGACCGTCGATGCCGGGAGCATGCTCAAGTAACGGTCCGAACGGCGCATTGCTCTGCCCGCCACGGCACGGCACGGCACGGCACGGCACGGCACGGCACGGCACGGCACGGCACGGCACGGCACGGCACGGCACGGCACGGCACGACGACATCATCAGGAGTTCTCGGATGTTGTGCCGGAGTCCGGTCCGTTGCCGGGCGACAGATCTGATGATTATCGGCGTAGCCAGGACTTGCCGACTTGGCCAATCCCATCATGCTCAACCGGATGCCAGAGTTTGGGTTATTCGTGCGCCACGTCAGCAACCGTTGTATTCGGGTGGACGGGGTAGAGAGCTGCCCATTGCCTGATCGTGGGTGTCAACCGGCGGGGGTAGTGCCGTTGCCGGGTGATGCGCGGCATCCGTTGTTGCGCTTGCGCTTCGTATAGCGCGACGGCGCATTCGGCGGTTCCGACGGCGATGTTCACGCCGTCTACGATGAGCCGCGACAGGTCCACTTCGCCGTCGGGCATGTAGTCCAGTGGCCACTTGAGGCCGTGCATTATGGCTGAGCTGTGTCGGTAGAACGACACGGCCGCATCTTCGAAACCGTGGGGCGAATTTCCGTATGGCCCACCATCTTTGGCGGCGTGGACGGGCGGATTCTGGTCGATCCATCGTGCGGCCGACTGGACGACCTTCTCGTTGCTGAGCACTTTGATCTTGGGTGTCTGGTTTTCGGCCTTGCGCAACGCGTCGACTCGCTTGTCGAACAGTCGAAGGTGCTCCAAGAAATCCTGGTACTGCTGACTCTGCATCCGATCGGGATCGGATTCGAGAAACTTCCTATGCGCTGTATGACCGCTGCGTTGAGCATTGAGCTCCGAGGTATTGAATCGGACGCTCGCGCTTCGGCGCAGCTCGCGATCCGTGCTTGAAAGCAGCCAGATGGTGATCGCCGACGACTCGAGTGCCGTGCGACATAGCGACACCAGCGAGGCTCCGTGGCTGTTATGGGATTTCGGGCGCCAGGCGATCAACTCGTGTACGGAGACCAGGCAGTCGATCGCATTCATGATGGGGAACCGAGCCGTGATGCTGACTTGGTCGCCGCCCAATTCGGGTACGAACCCTGCATCGTCGCCGGCCAGGTTGCTGGCGGGATCTACAGGTACCGGCTTGAGTCCCCACGTTCCCAGCTCGTTGCCGCGTGTCGCTTTCGCGTTGGTGCGCTGCATGATCTCCAGTGTCTGGACTCGCTGGATCAGAAGGTCGAACACCTTGGCCGGATTCATTCCGACGAGACGTGGGTCCATGAAGCTCCCTTTCGCATCGCTTCACTCGCGCTGGCCGTTCGACGACAGTAGGCGACCCATCCGACACGTCCAGGCATCGCAGATGCTCTCGATGAGTCGAGAGCATCTGGTGTCGGCGCCGTCGCGGCGCTTGTGGGCCGAAACCAACCAGATGTGAGGAAGCGCCGGTGCAAAACCTGCAGTGCGCCTCAGGCGTCGGCGTCGCCGCGCACGTGGGCGGCGCTGGGGAAGTGGTTGTGGGATAGTCCCCATGCTCGCCACCAGCCGTCGGGGCAGCGGACCATCGTCAGGACGTGGATGTCGTTGAGGGGCATCTCGGCGAATGCCCGCATGGTGTGCTCGGCGTTGGGCATGAACTTCACGTAGGCGATGTTGTCGTCGTCGGGGCAGGGTTCGACGAATTGCATGAGCCCGGAGTTCGACAGAGCGTCTTCGGCTGCCGCATAGTCGCCCCACGCCGGCGGGTGGTAGGTCAAGGAATGCAGAGCGGTGATCAGTTCGGCCCTGTCCAGCAGCGCCATCCACCACAGGCATGCTGCTCCCAATGGGTCGTATGGCTGCGGGTCGTGGTCCGGGAAAAACGCTTGGCGGGCAGCCTCAGCCGTGACGATCTCCAGCGGCGCCGGGCCATCGGTGGGCAGGGAAGCCAGGTCAGCTGCCGCGGCCAGTGCGGCGAAGCCGGGAACGGTGACCGCCAGTGAACGGTAGAACTCGGTGAAGCTGAATTGCGGTCGGGTGTACTCAGCGCGCTGCTGCCGCAGGCATTGCAGCGTCAGAGCGGGGGAGAGGTCCAGTTGATCTTGGAGGAAGTCGTCGGGGTGGACGGCTTCGATGTCGTAGGGCGCCAAGGCCTCGGGTGGGAAGTCGCGAAGGTTGGCGGTCACGATGAGGGCGGCGTTTCCGCGGACGGCGGCTGCGGCGACGTGGCGGTCTTTGGGGTCGGTGGTCATCGCGTCGATGAGGTCGTCGTAGCCGGTCACCGCGGCGTTGGGGAACGCCGAACGCATGTGGTGCAGCCGTCTTGTCGCCTTCTCGGCCGGGACGCCGAATGTGGTGATGAGGTTGCGGTGGACTTCGTCGAGGATCACCTCGGACCACAGTGGTTCGTAGAGTTCGGCGTCGGCGAGTCG
The DNA here is from genome assembly GCF_046330795.1 of Mycobacterium sp. Taxonomy (GTDB): domain Bacteria; phylum Actinomycetota; class Actinomycetes; order Mycobacteriales; family Mycobacteriaceae; genus Mycobacterium. The sequence goes on from NZ_JAXLSA010000008.1 coordinate 127,148, forward strand.
CAGCAGTAGGTCGGCGAGTGGGTAGGGCAGCAGGACGCACGCATCGAGGACGACGCGGATTCTCGACACCGCTCAGCGTGTCCCGGTGAATCCGTTGACAGTGCGGTAGCCGTCGTCGTCGGCTGCCTCGGTGGTCATCGCCGTCAGTTCGTCGCGGCGGTGCTCGCGCAATGTGCGTTGGTAGTCGAGCAGGTGCTGGAGTTGGATCCGACGGTGCCGGCCGGGTTGAGTGAACGGGATTGCGCCGGATTCGAGCAGTTTGACCACGGTGGGTCGGGAGATGCCCAGCAGGTTGGCGGCTTCCTGGGTGGAGAGCAGGGTGCGCAGGGCTTCCAGTGTGACGGCCTGGCCGGCGGTGAGCGCGGCGACTGCTTGGGTGAGGACGGTGCGCAGTTCGGCGGTCAGCGCGAAGCTGTGACCGGACTGGTCGGTCAAGGAAAGCTGGTGGCCGCTGGTGAGTGCGGTCGCCAGGTCACCGAGGTCGGATTCCGCGCCGGGTGGTGGCAGCACGGTGTGGTCGGTGAGGACGGTCATGCGCCCATCATAAATCGAAAAAAACGAAAATGGCAGACCTGGGCGGAGTGCGTTCGCGGACCTCGTCGAGTTCGATGATGGCCAGATTGGCTGACATTAGCCATGCGCTGCGGCCGCGCTGGCACGTTCGTCTGGCAGTACAAGAGGTTGCTGGCGATCAGACGATTTGTTGAAGGGATCGACCAGGCGGTCGCCGCACGTCTGTGGTACGCATCGGACGGCCGCGGTGTCGAGCGGAGGCGTTTTGGGATTGCGGCACGGCTGTCTCAACGAGCTCCTTGGCATCTCATCGGTTTCACGTGTTGCGTCGTCAGCCATGAAGTTTGCTGGATGGATCGTCGAACATGGCAAAATCCCGCTCTTCCGTGTCCCCCGAGTGTCCCTAGACGTGCCGCTACAGCGAGTCGCAGCTGAGACGCCGGGAGACGGCAAACGGCCGCTGACGTGCACGGATGAGACTCATCGGGACGCCGTTGAACGTGAACCCCTAGCTTTACACACCAGCGGTCGCAAGTTCGATCCTTGTCGCGCCCACAGATTTCTGTGCTGTTCAGGGCTTTTTCCAGGTTTGCTGGAGGAGCGCCTTTGCGTCGCCATGACCCAAGAGTGTCCCGAGACGTGCCGCTACAGGGAATAACGGCTGAGACGCTGGAAGACGGCCCATAGCCGCTGACGTGCACGGATGAGACTCATCGGGACACCGTGCAACGGGTCAGCGCTGAAACTGGACACTAGCGGTCGGGGGTTCGGTGTTCGCCGCGCCAACACTGTTTGTGCAGGTCAACCGGCGGTCGCGGGTCGGTTCCGGTCGTTTGGCCTTGGACTCAGTGTCCCAAGAATGTCCCATAGCGGTTTGTGCATACTTCCCGGGTGGCCGGAATTGAGTTTGCTGAACAACGATTCGTTGTCTCTCTTCGCGCACGTTTCCAGCTACAACGGCCCTACGCCAACCGGAGGCGGATACGCTGGGTCCTGCCGGGTGGATTGTCCCGGACCGGTCGGGTGGTTACCGTTTCCGAGTGGGATCTAGTGACCGCCTGAACGTTTCGCCGGAGTTGCTGTCGGGGGCGTGTGAGTCGCTGTCGGGTGCGGCTCGGCATCTGCTCGACGAAGTTAAGTCGCTGGACGGCGACGTGCCCGGGATGCTCGCCGGCTGGCAGGGCAGCGCCGGAGGCGCCTACGGGCAGGCTTGGACGCAGTGGTTGCAGGGCGCCCGCGAGGTCGAGTGTGCATTGACGACCATGGCCAGATTGCTGGGCGAGGCGGCCACGGGGTATGCGCACGGTGAACAGCAGTCGGCCGAGGGCCTCGGAGGGCTGGGCCGTGTCTGAGTTCAGTGTCGACCTCGACGCGCTGTCCAAGTCGTTGGAGCGGATGGATAACTTCCAGCGGTTGTCCAAGGCGCTGCTGGACGAGATCGACAACACGGTCAAGAATCTGCACGTGTCATGGCAGGGTGAGGCCGCCGCGGCGCATGCGCAGGCGCACCAGAAGTGGACGCACGGCGCCGAGCAGATGGCACTGGCGCTGACGGTGCTGCATCGCAGCGGCAAGGGCGCACATCGCAACTACACGCACGCCGCGGAGAACAACCGGGCGATGTGGTCATAGCTGTGAGGCGGTTGTGGCTCCGATAATCGTTGACCCCCAGGCAGTTTCGGGTGCGGGGACGTCGATGAATGCGGTCGGTGAGGGTGTGGCCGCGGCGATGTCGACTTTGACCGGGGGCTTCAATGCCAACACCGGCTATGACGCGGCCGGCATCGTCTTCGGACGGCAATACGTGTCTGCCGGTGCATCCTTGCTGAAGGCGATCACAGCCGGGGTGAATGCGTGCCGCAACAACGGATACGGGCTGCAGACCAGTGCCGTGAATTACTCGCGGGCAGAGGCGGCGTCGGACCTCAGCGGCCGTGCGCAGGTACTGGGTTCGCCGCCGTGTCCGGCGCCGGTGGCGGTGCCGGGTTCGCCGAGCAGTTCAGGAGCATCGGTGCCGCCGCCGCTGTTGTGGTCGGTGGTGGCGCAGTTCGTCGGCTCGCCGTGGCCCGACGGCAACCCGGCGGAGATGCGGGCCGCTGCGGCGGCGTGGCGGGCGATGGCGGTGCCGCTGTATCAGGTCAGCGGCGATGCGGCAGGTGCGTACAACACGATCGCTGCCCAGCGCATCGCCGAGGGCCGGTTGATGACGGCCGACATCCGCGACATCGGCTCGAACCTCGCCGGTGTGGCGTCGTCCTGCCAGCAACTTGCCGCCACCCTGGAGCAGTACGCAGGGCAGGTGGAAAAGACGCAGCAGGCGATCCGTCAGCTGTGCGATCAGGTGGGATCGATCGGCGGAATCGTCGGGACGTTCTTCGAATTCCTGCACGGTCACGGCGAGGACGAACTGCACAAGATCGCCGACGAGATCGAGACGGTGCTGACGTACCTGGGCACTGAGGCCGACGCGGCATTGGCGTTGCTGGAATCCGCGAAGTCCAGTGTCGACAGCTGGGTGCTGGGGCTGGAGAAGTCGGCCGATCGCACCTTCGTGGAGTTCTTCGGTGACCAGGTGGGCGGCGCGCTGGCGACGCACTTCAATGCGGTGGCCGACAGCGCAGAAGGCGTATTCCGTTGGGGCGCAGGCATGGCCGAGGGCGTGATCGCCCTGGATCCGACCCGGTTCGCGTCCAGCCCGGACGTCGCGGGACGGGCCTGGGAGGGCGTGGCGAAGTTCGCACAGTTGGTGACCAATCCGGCCGCGGCGATCGCCAGCGACCCACAGGGCAGCCTCGACACCGTCAAAGGCCTTGTCCATGCCGACGACTGGAGCAAGGACCGGCCGATGCTCGGCGCGTCGCAGAATCTGCTCGATATCGCGAGTGTGGTGATTCCCGGTGTGGGCGAGGCCGGTGCGGCCGGTGATGCGGCATCCGCGGTGGGCCGGGTAGCGCGCACCAGCGAAGAACCCGCCGGAGCCGCCGGTACCATTGGCAAGGTCGGTGAATTCGGGCGCAGTACAGCAGCTTTGGGTGGTGTCACCAAGGATGTCGCCGGGCTCACCGAAAAACTGGGCGCCATCGCTGACAAGCCCTCTGCTCCGCCGGCCGGTGGGCGTCCGGCGTCGCTGACCGACCCGGTGGATGCTGGGCCCAGGGCGCCAGTGGCCAAGCAACCTGACCCCGAATCGGCACCGGCGGTGGGGCGTCCCGACGAACCCGCGGGTGGCGATGTTGCCGCCGGTGTTTCGGACCACCCGACGGCACAGGTCGGTGGTGAACGCGTGCCAGGTGGATCGGATCCAACAACGCACACGCCGGCGCCCGCGGTGGCCGCTGGCGCTGGTGAGGGTGCGCCGAGATTGCCTCCCGTCACAACCACAGGAACCGACACGGCCGCCCCGCTGAGCGCGGCGGAGAGAGCCCCCGCGGTCGCTGGCGGGTCCGGGGAGGCGTTGAAACCCGTTGGCGGTCTTGCGCCTTCCGCCTCGGACCGACTCACCGGACTCGGCAACAGCTCGAAGTTTCCTGCTGCCGACGACCATGCATCGTTGGCGACGGACATAGGTACCCACGCGAGTGTGGGTGACGGAGTCGAGCGTGGTGTGCCCCTCGGAGCGGGCCACCGGGACGACTACGGCGGCGGTGATCCGCCCCCCGGGTCGGGTGATCACAGCAGCGGGGGCGATCATCGGGATCCGTTGCACTCCAGTGAACCTGCAGGCGAGGGCTGGACGTATCAAGACGACTACGATCCGGTCGATGCCGCGTATGGAAGTCCCCTCGACGAGCATTGGGACTTTCCGGAGAACGGTGTTGACGCTGATCGAATCAATCCGAAAGTCGCTGAGCTCATCTCAGATCCGTCTGCTCCGTTCGGGCGTGCGGCAGATGGCCGCGCATTTACCGCGGCCGAGTACGCGGAGAGATTCAACAAGCTGGGACCCGATGGCCAACATTGGGTCAACTTTCCGAACAATGCTGGAGCGGTACACGGCACTATCGTCAAGTTCGACGACTTGCAGGCGTTCCAATCGAATTTCGGCCTCAGGTTGGACCGAATCGGTGACGAGAACGGGAAGTATCTTGCAGTCATGTCGGACGGACACCCGGCGGCGTGGGAAGGGCGGGCTCTACACGTCGAATCCCTCGAAAAGGGTTACTACACCTACACCATCGATCATTTGCCACCTGGTTGGAAGATCGAGGCATCGGAGGTCGCGCCCGGCCTGGGCCAGCCCGGGGGGTCGATCCAGATCCGATTCTTCGACGACGGAGATGAGGTCGTGTCGATCGACCAGCTCACGGATGAATTAGGGGTTCTCAAATGAGGAATGAAATCGGATTGACCGCGCGGGTTGGACTGTGGGCGGAGCAGGCGGGCTATTCCGTCACCGAAAGGTCGTCGGAAGATGGACGTGCCGTCTTGTGGAGCTCAGGTGGGGAGATCCGTTACTTCATCGGCAGGGATGCCGAAGACTGGATCGTGGTCACAAGCTCCGAACGCATGGGGGAGGAGCAGCTTGAGTTGGCGTCCCGCCTCCCGGGCTTGGTCGAGCGCAAGTTGATCGCCACGTTCGGCCGTTTGGTCAGATCGCACAGCGGCCTAGAGCGGCTATCCCGCTCACTCTCCGCTGACGATCTGGCGGCCGGTTACTCGATTGGTGTCCAGTCCTTTCGGGGGAAGGTCCGACGAACACTCATCGATCCCGAAGGGGGTGTGATTGCTGTGGTGAGTGGTGGCGAACTGGTGGGCACGGTGAATGCGGTCGAGCTCTCGGTCTTCGCGTCGAGCACTGTGGATGAGATCTCTCGCTCACTGATGGACCCTTCCGGCAAGCCGCTGTTTTCCGTGCGGCGGGGATAGATGCCGGCCATCCATCTGCATTGCACCGTCGGGATTGCACGGTCTTGGGAACAGCTGATAGGCCTTACGGCCAGATGGAAGGCCCGTCGAGCAACAACTTGCGACCAATCCCGACGGAGAACCTGGCGATGCACTTCCTGCGGCCGGTGCGCCCGGGTCGGCTTGTCGGCAAAGGCCGGGTGCTCACCCGGGATGGCGATCTGGCCCATCTCGAGGGTTCGTTGTTCGACGCGGAGTTACAACTCGTCGCAACCGCCACGGCGATCGCCCGTGTCATTCCCCTCGATGCGGCCCGCGACGCCGGGTAGCTCATGATTGCACGCCGGCCGCAGACTCAACGGTGCACTTCTCATCGTGCAAGGTGACCGGCCGCTCGCCCCGGATGCGACGTCATGGGTGACGAAATCCTCGATCAGCTCGACCACTTCGGCGGGACGTTCGGCCGGCGGAAAGTGTCCGACTCCGGTGAGCACCTCGAGCCGGATGTCGGGCCTCAATTCCTTTGTGGCGTAGGCGTGCTCGATGGGAATGATGGCGTCCTGGTCACCCCAGATCAACATGACGGGGACGTCGATCTTGTCGCGCAGACGGCTCAGGGCGTTGACGGCCTGCCCTCGGTAGTCGATGACTGACCGCAGTGTGCGCTGGAAGGCCGCCCGCGTCGGCGCGTCGGCGAATGAGCTGTAGGACGTCCAGATCTGCTCGCCGCGGGGTGACTCGATCCCCGCCCTGTGGAGCCAGGACCGAAACCGGTTGCCTGCGGCGAGTACGGCTTTGGGCGCGATGATCGGCATGATCAGTTCAGCGCCGGGCGCCGACAGCAACCGCAATGTCAGGCCCACGTCGGGTCCCAGGCCGCCGCTGTCGATCAGGATCAGCCCCCTGCAGTACTCGGGGTGTTGGTAGCTGAACTGCATCGCGATGCCGCCGCCCAGCGAGTGCCCGACAAGCGTTACGCGGGCGATACCCAGTGCGTCGAGCAGGTCCCGCAACAGTACCGCGAACGCACCCAGCGAGTAGTCGCTGCGCGGTTTGTCCGAGCCACCGTGACCGAGAAGATCGGGTGCTACCACCCGGAAGTTGCGCGACAGCGGGCGGACCACCGAGCGCCACGTCTCCGAACTCCCCGCCATGCCGTGCAGCAGCAGGAGCACCTCGCCCTGGCCTTCGTCGACGTAGGCAAGTCGCTCACCGTACAGCTCGAGGTATTTCAACTCAGCCATGATCGTCTCCTTCGATTCGGGCAAGCTCGCGCAGGCGTCAACGGGACGCGGTCAAGACCCCGTTGGGCAGCGAGAGCCGGATGATCTTCATCCATGCCGACGCGACCTGTTTGGGCAGCGGTCCCGTGGTGTAGGACAGTCCATATCGCTCGAAGACCTCCTCTACCTTGGGTGCGATCTCGTGGTAGCGATTGCTCGGCAGATCCGGGAAGAGGTGATGTTCGATCTGGTACGACAGGTTGCCGGTCATGAAGTGCATGGCGGGGCTCCCGGAGATGTTGGCCGACCCCAGCATCTGACGCAGGTACCACTGGCCCCGGGTTTCGCCCTCGATCGAGTCCTTGGCGAAGGTCTGCACGCCCTCGGGGAAGTGTCCGCACATGATGACCGAGTGGGTCCACAGGTTGCGGACGAGGTTGGCGGTCAGGTTGGCGGTCAGCGTCGTCAGGGCCGACGGCCCGGAAAGCAGTGGGTGCAGCACGTAGTCGCGGGTGGCGTGCCGGGCGATCTTGGCGAGCACTCTCTTACCGCGGCGGAAGAAGTCGTCCTTGTCGACACGACCCTTCAGATACTTGCCGATCTCCAGGTCGTAGAAGGCGATTCCGTACTGGAACATGCAGGCGTTCACCGCATTCGACAGCGGCTGCACCAAGAACAACGGCTTCCAGCGCTGCTCGTCGTCGACGCGCATGATGCCGTAGCCCAGGTCATTGTCCCGGCCCCGGACGTTGGTGTAGGTGTGATGCAGCTCGTTGTGGGAGTGCTTCCACATGTCGGCGGGCGAGACGTTGTCCCACTCCCAGGTGGTGGAGTGGATCTTGGGGTCACGCATCCAGTCCCACTGGCCGTGCATCACGTTGTGCCCGATCTCCATGTTCTCGATGATCTTGGAGAGCGACAGCCCGACGGTGCCGACCAGCCATGCCGGAGGAAACAGCGAGAACAGCAGAACCGCGCGGCTGCCGAGCTCGAGTTTGCGTTGCGCGTCAATGACATTGCGGATGTAGGCGGCGTCCGATTCCCCTCGGCTACCGATGACCTGGTCGCGGATGGCGTCCAGTTCGGCACCGAGGTTCTCGATGTCGGCAGCAGTCAGGTGGGTCGCCGGGTCGACGGATGCGTCGACGGGGGCTTCGTGAAGGGCGGTCATGTCGGTGTTCCTCTCGTTACGGTTCAGAGTTCGATTTCGCAGACGCCGGCGGCAGCGGAGATGCAGGTCTGAACGACCACTCCGTCGCCGTCCGTCGCGGTGGTGATCTCGCCAGTCCGCAGGTCTCGCACGGCTCCTTGCCGCAGAGGCGCCACGCAGCCGAAGCAGATCCCCATCCGGCAACCCGAGGGCATGAGCACGCCGGCCGACTCGCCGGTGTCGAGGAGGCTCTGCGCGCCGTCGTTCTCGACGGTGCGTCCCGTGACGGAGAACGTCACGCTGCCGCCGTCGCCGATCGCGCTGATGTTGGGCCGGAAGCGTTCGGTGTTGAGCTGGTGGGCGATACCGGCTGCTGCCCAATGGTTTTCGATCGCATCCAGCAGGGCGGCAGGCCCGCACGCCCAGGTGTGGTACTGGGCGAGTCCGCCGACCAGATCGTCGAGGGTATCGATAGCGAGCATGCCGTCGGCGTCGGTGTGGATCTCCACGAGCCGGATTCGGTTCTGGTTGGCGAGCATTCGCAGTTCGCCGCCGAAGATCACGTCGGCCGCGGTGGGCGCGGAATGCACGACAACGATATCGGAGGGAGCGTCGGCCGGCAGGCTGCGCAGCATGCCCATGACCGGCGTGATACCGCTGCCGGCCGTGATGAACAGGACCTTGGCCGGTGCGGGGGTGTCCATGACGAACTCACCGGCCGCCTGGTCCAACTGCACGACGGTGCCGACGGTTGCGCGACGCACCAGGTAGTTGCTCACCAGGCCGTCGGGGATCGCCTTGACGGTGATGGTGATGCAGCCGTCGGGGCGGTCGGCGGCCGAGGTCAATGAGTACGCCCGCCACCGGCGCACCCCGTCCACGTCGACACCGATGCGGATGTACTGACCCGGAACGTGGGTGCGCCATCCCCGGCCGGGCCTGATCACGAGGGTGGCGGCATCGCGGGTCTCCGGGCGGATGCCGACGATTCGCCCACGCAGGTTGATGCCGGAGCGCAGCGGGTCGATCACGTCGAGGTAGTCGGCGGGGACCAACGGGGTGGTCATCCGCTCGGCCAACTTCAGCACCCGGCCGAGCAGGGTCGCGCCGGGATTGCGTGTGGCGGTCGTGGTCATACTGCCAGCTTTCCTTGCGAACAGGGATAATCTCTTGACCATCAGGTGTGGATTTCAGGCGAGTAGTTGTTCGGAAGGAACAAAATGTCCGGTCCAACGGCGCGGCTCACCGGGTTGGCATTGGCACCGCAGGTGACCGCCGCACTGGAGGCCGTGCTGCCGCGGATGGCCGAACACACGGTGGCCGCCGTGATCGCCGAGGTGCCCGCCTACACCGATGCCTTCAGCGGGCGGATGGGCCAGAACGTGGAGAACGCGGTCCGGGCCGCGCTCGGGGCATTCCTGCGGCTGGCCACCCGTTCGGAGGAGTCAGATCCCGCTCCGCCGCTGTCGGCCGCCCTCGACGCCGCCTACGACCTCGGTCGCGGTGAGGCACGTGGCGGGCGCTCCATCGACGTGTTGTTGTCGGCCTATCGAGTCGGCGCGAGGGTGGCCTGGCGCGAGTTGTCGGAGACCGGGGTGGCGGCCGGGCTGGCGGCCGGGGCGATCGCCGAATTCGCCGAGTTGGTGTTCGCCTTCATCGACGAATTGTCGGCGTCCAGTGTGTCGGGCCATGCCGATGAGTTGGCAACCGCGGGCCGGGTCCGCCAGCGCTATCTCGATCTGCTCACTGCGCAGCTTCTCGCCGGCGAGTCGCCGGAAGTGTTGCGCGCCAGCGCGGAGTTGGCGAACTGGTCTGTCCCGCAGACACTTACGGCAGTATTGCTGCCAGCCACTCAAACCCGTGGCGTCGCCACGCTGGTGAGTGCAGAAGTCCTGCAGGCCGCCGACGAGCTGCCGGGTCTAGAGCCGTCGGAGTCCTGGGCGGTGGCCCTGGTTCCCGACATGGACGGTGCACGTCGCCCGCTGCTGCTTTCGGCGCTCGATGGCCGCGCAGCCGTGGTCGGCCCCGCTCGGTCATGGGAATTGGCTCGTTCGTCCTACCGCAGGGCCGTCCGCGGCCGCCGCCTGGCCACCGACGCGGACACCGTCGTCGACACCGACGAGCATCTGGTCGAGATCGTGCTCGGCACCGATCCGGAGGCGGCCGACGATCTGCGCCGCCGTGCCCTCGCCCCGCTACAGGGCTTGCGGCCCGCCACCGCCGACCGGCTCACCGAGACACTGCGCTCGTGGCTGCTGCACCAGGGACACCGTGCCGCCATCGCCGCCGACCTCATCGTCCACGCCCAGACCGTGCGCTACCGGATCGGCCAATTGCGCGACCTGTACGGCGAACGCCTCGATGACCCGCAGACGATCCTGGAACTCACTGTGGCGCTCGGGTTGACGCCGCAACAGAGGCTCGGCGTCGCCCCGGACGAGGACTGACAATGCTCAGTATCGGGTCGGTTCGAGTCCTAGAGGTGCATTGAAGTTGTCTCTCGCACAACGCATTTGGTGCCGCTATACACGGTGGGCATGCACTTCTGGCAGTGGATGCACCGCCCCTTGTTGGCCGTTTCATCCCGAAAACTGCTGATTAGAAACGGATCTCGCAACAGTGCCCGCGCCATGGCGACGTAGTTGAAGCCCTCGGCGAGGGCGGATTCGACCGTATCGAGTCGGTTGATACCGCCGAGCAGCATCAACGGCATGGACAGGGCCTCGCGGAACTGCCGGGCGAGGGGCAGGAAAAAGGCCTCTTCGAAGGGATATGTGCGGAACATGCGCCGACCCACGATGCGCAATCCGAGCCCGACCGGACGTGGCTGGGATGCGATGAACTCGTCGAGCGGAACGTTGCCTCGGAAGTAGTACATCGGATTGAGCAGCGAACTCCCGCCGGTCAGCTGGAGAGCGTGAAGGTATCCGTCGGCCTCCAGCAGTTGCGCGGTCGGCAGACTGTCGGTCAGCCAAAAACCCCTGCGTACTCCGTCGTCCATGTTGAACTTGGCCGTAACTGCCACGGAATCGCCGACATTGAGTCTGACGCGTTCGGCGACGCGACGCGCGAGTTCGGCGCGACGAGCCGTCGTGCCGCCATAGCGATCGGAACGCTTGTTGAGATTGGGACTGAAGAACGAACTGAGTAGATAGCCATGGCCCATGTGGATCTCGATCGCGTCGAAACCGGCCTCGACTGCTGCGGTTGCGGCGTTGCCGAAGTCGTCGACGACAGCGTCGAGTTGTTCCGGGGTGGCCGCTTTGACCAGGCCCATTGCCGGGGCACTCAGGCGCGTCGACGGTGCGAGGGTGGGCGTTCTGTTCGACAGCGTGTTGGCGACCAGGCCCGCGTGTCCGATTTGTGCGCACACCATTGCACCCGCCGCGTGCACTGAATCGGTGAGGCGGCGAATGTCGCGGGCGCGCTCCGCGTCGAGGACGATTGTGTCGCGGTGGACTCGACCACCGGGGGAGACCGCGCAGTAGGCCACGGTTGTCATCGCAGCCCCACCGCGGGCGACTTCGGTATGGAAGTCGATCAGTGCGTCGCTGACCTGGCCGCGAGGCATGACACCCTCGAAGGTCGCCGCTTTGATGAAGCGATTCTTCAATGTCAGCGGACCCAAGCGGATCGAAGTAAAGGCCTGTTTCGATACCATTGGTATCGTAACTTACCACAGCCGCACAGAAGGAGGAAGAAATTGCGTATCGCGGTCACTGGTGGAACGGGGTACCTCGGCGCGCACACGGTGCGCGCGCTACTCGCTGGCGGGCACCATGTGCGCCTGCTCGTGCCGCCCGCAGAAGCGGGCGCTGCTGTGGTCGCCCGTCTGCACGCAACCGGCAACCTCACGGTGATCACCGGCGACGTGCGGCAGTCATCCACGATCGAGCAACTGCTGACCGGTGTCGATGCGGTGCTGCACGCCGCCGGTGTGGTCGGTACCGACGAACGGCACGCGCAATTGATGTGGGACATCAACGCCCACGCCACCGAGGCGATCCTGACCCGCGCCGTGGACCTGCAGCTGGATCCCGTGGTATCGGTGAGCAGCTACAGCGCCTTGTTCCCGCCGCCGGACGGAGTCATCTCGGCCGACTCACCCACGGCGAGCGGGCGCAGCAGCTACGCCAAGACGAAAGGCTACGCCGACCGCGTCGCGCGCCGTCTGCAGGACGCCGGCGCGCCGATTGTGGTGACGTATCCGTCGAGCGTTGTCGGGCCGGCGTTTCACACGGCACCTGGCGTCACGGAGCGGGGTTGGGCTCCGATTGTGCGTTGGCGGATTGCGCCGACAGTCCGCGGCGGTATGCAGATGATCGATGTGCGCGACGTCGCGGAGGTGCATCTCCGGGTCATGCAGTCCGGCCGCGGGCCCCGGCGGTATGTCTGCGGCGGCCAACTGGCGACCTTCGATGAGATGATCGATGCGCTCGAGTGCGGGCTCGGACGGCGGATTCACCGGGTTCCCTTGTCGCCGTATTTGCTACGGGGGCTAGGCCGAGTCTCTGATGTGGTTGGCCGTTACGTGCCGCTGGGCGATGGTCTGAGCTACGAAGCGGCGTTGTTGCTCACCGCAGCCACACCGACCGATGACAGCGCCACGTTGCAGGACCTCGGGATGAGCTGGCGCAGCCCCGGAGCGGCCATCGTAGAGTCATTCGCGGGAGACAGAACCGACCGCGGCGGTGAGCAACTCGGCGATCCGGTTGCGTAGCTCTTCCGAATCATCTTCAACCGCAACGCTAGTCATGAACAATGCGGCGCCCGCCGCCATCGCCAACACGGCTCGGGCATCCGTGTCCGCCCGCCGCCGCTGCGCGGGAGTCCGCGCTTCGAGGTGGCTGGCGAACAGTTGCACCGCGGGGCCGCTGAAGTTGGTCCACATCGCTTTGCGTAGGTCGTCGTTTTCCCGCAGCGCCAGCAGCAGTCCGGGCACAGCCGCGCGCACGTCGGGCCGCGCGAACAGCTCATGGCTTCCCCGCACAACCCATTCGATCCACCCGTCGAGATCCGTACCGGAAAACGGCGACAGGTCGGGCGTTTCGCCGAGAATGGCGTGTAGTACGAGTTCAGCCTTGGAAGCCCAGCGACGATTCAAGCTCGACCGGCCGACGCCGGCGCGCGCGGCAACCAACCGCACACTGAGTTCATCCCAGCCGACCTCGAGCAGAAGTTGACGCGTCACCAACAACACGCGCTCATCGATCGAGGTGTCACGTGGCCTACCGCCCGAGCTGGCTTGGCGATCCTCGTCGGTCATGGCACAGATTCAACCGCACAGCTGTTCGCTCACGCGCGCAGCCATCCCATTGCCCGCCACAAATCGGCACCTTTGGCGGTGTGGGCCGGGGTCCTGCGTGACGAAGTCGCCGTGCGTGCCCGCTCCGGCGTTGTTGACCAGCGTGTGGACCGCGAGCCCATCGGTGGCGATCCGCTGGGCCAATGCTGCACCGTCGCCGACGTCGGATAGATCATGTTCTTGGACAACGACATTCACCCCGTTGCAATGGCTCTCATCTTCGAGAGCCAGGTGCGGGGCACACAGGGCATCGAACATCCGTCCATCCGCAACGCGGGCCACTTCCTGCAGGAGGATGCCGGTGAGGATTTGGCGAACGCCGTCGTCGGGTTCCTGGCCGACTGACGCTTTTCCGCGATGTCGCGGTCGGTGAGCCGGGCGAGGGGAGCGAGCGAGATCCGGTTCGCGGCGGCTTGCCAGCGGACCATGCAGTGGCCTAATTTATTACGTGACTGATGTATCAGTCATTTAGGTGCGGAAGCTGGTGCCCCCCTCCGGCTTCCGCACCTTTCCCCTGCTGATCGGCGCTGGTTCGCTGCGGACCCGCAGACGGAGGAATTGACGTGGAGCGCCAGGCCCAGATTGCGGGGAACGCCAGTTCGTCCACGGACGCTACTGTTACGGAGTGGCCCCCAGTTCTTCGGATGACGTAGGTGCGCCAAAGCGTGGGCGCGGGCGACCGGTGAAACTGGGACTGCGTGAGGCCAGGCGAAAGGCCATCGTGAAGGCCGCATACGAGGTGATCACCGAACGCGGCTATGACAACACCGCGATGTCGGATGTGACGCACCGGGCGGGTGTCGCACAGGGCACGCTGTATAGGTACGTGCGTAGCAAGCGTGAGCTCGTGGACCACGTGTTCGACTATGCCGTCGGCCGCGCCGTGCGCGCATTCGACGTGCGCAAGATTGCCGAGGTGAACCCGGCTGGATACGGCGACTCGATCCAATTGGCCCGGTTGTTCGGTGAGCGCCTGTTCGCTCTGGTCGACGACGACCCCGGCGTTGTTCGCATGATCATCGTGGAGGCTAGTGCGATTGATCCGGAGTTGCGTTACCGCGTGATGGGTCTGGTGTCGACGATGCATGCCAGGCTGGCGGAGGTCTTCCAGCAGGCGTATCCCGACAAGCGGGCCGATGGCGACCGGCGTACCTGGGATCTACTGGGGCGCATGGTGATGGGCTTGGCCGCTCCCGGTCTGCTGATGTCGATGGACCGTCCCGCGTCCCGGGATCTCCGCGCGCAGTACCTGGACACGGTTACCGACATTGCCGAACGAGGGCTGATGGTTGGCGGGGCCCCCGGTGCGCAGGGGTCCGGCAGCTGACGAATCGGCCTGCCGGTCCTCGCCGAGGTTACGGCGTTGCGGCTCACCGCGGTAGCGTGCCGGCCGGCCCCCGATGCCACAGGCTCGCCACACCAGCAATGCGACCGGGTTCATCAACCCGACTTGTTCGCAGAGCATCCTGGTGTCGCCGTACATGTCTCGCAGTCGGCGTCGCGACGATGGGTCACTGAAGAAAGCTTCTCTTCGAACGGAGCGTGGAATCTCGAACTCTGCGAAGAATGTTCGTGGTGGAACCAGCAATGCGTTGCACAACAGCCGGGTGATCAGCGGCACGTAGAGCGAGAGCAGGAACCGGTTGGGTCGTGGCATGCCGCGGACGTTTCTGGACAGATACGCATGTGCGAACGCGATGTGGCGTGCCTCCTCCGCTAGATGGATCGCCACCACCTGCTCCACCATCGGGTGTATCGGATCATCTGTTCTCAACAAGTCGGCCTGCGTGCGGTCGAAGGGAACCTCACCGGCCAACACGCCGAAGAAGAACGCGTTCGGTGCGAGTGTCGCCGAATGCGGGAGCGCCGACGAGAGCAGGCGCAACCAGAGCCGTACGCCGTGCGCATCGACACCGGTGCGATCGATCAGCTCCTGAAACATCATCATG
>NZ_JAXLSA010000009.1:0-113761 GCF_046330795.1 Mycobacterium sp.
TTCGGTTCCCGTGCACCGCACGCCACGAATCGAGCACCTTGGTGTGGGTGTCCCAACACACCACCCCCAGCTCGAACAACGCGCGGGCCGAAACTGCGCTTGGTTGAAGGCTTCCCTGGACCAAGGCAGCCAATGCCGCGGCGGCGAGCTCCGCGGCCTGAACCACCGTTCAGCGCGATGCGCCACGAGGGCAGAGAGAAACGCTAGACGTGTGACGTCGCGACGGTCCGGAGCGGTGTAGATGACGAACTCCGGAAGCCGATGCCGCTTCAGCTCGTCGACCAGTTGCGAGATAAGGCTGTCGATCAGGTGGAGTCGGAGCCCTGACTTTTCCACGCCATGGGTGTCCCGCAGTATTGGCTCGAGCAGGGCCGACCACGCGCGCCCGTCAGCGCGGTCGAGGGTCCCATAGCTCGGAAGCGCAGTCACGTCCATTCAACCGTGGCCCTCGTTACTTAGGCGTCGAGTCGTGATCTGAGGGCTGTGACCCCCGCGTCCAGATCATCGTGGCGAATCACTACGACGGAGTAACCGCAGTCCTTGAGCTTCTCGCGGCGAGCGACGTCGATCTTCTGCTGAAATGCCTTGTCGTGGACCCCGCCGTCGAGGAACACCGCGATGTGCATCCCCTCACCCACATAGTAGAGATCAGCAGAAGCGACGGGTTTCTCCGGCGGAAGTCCCTGATGGGCACTGGTCGGTGCGGGCAGCCCCGCAGCACGCAGTGCCGCCACCATGGCTTCCTCGGTGGCGGAGTCGAACGATGTAACGACCGCATCCCAGGACTCGGGCGCATGGTCGATCGCGATGGCCAACCCGGCGAGAAGGTCGACAAAGAAGTCGACGACCAACGTCCGGTCCAGGGTGTCGTGGTGCCATTGGTTGTAGAAACTGCGTAGACACTCGTAGCAAGAGGCTTGGCACGCATCGCCCTGGTCGTTGCCCTGCGGGTCGACGTGGAGGATATCTAGAGCCCTTGCGGCAACGGCCTCCCACGCTGCTTGGTCGGTCATTCGGTCAAGCACACCGATTCCGCCTTCATCCATTTCGTAGATCAGGATGCGACGTTCCTGCGGGCCTCCGCGACCGGGATAGACCTGTCCGGCGAGCTCGTCCTCGTTGATGCCAAAGTGCGTTCCCATGGCGGCCTGCAGCGCGTACATAAGTGTGTAGGCGTACATGTCGGCGTCGCTGTAGTCAGGTGCAGTGACATCGAGGACCATCATGTCGTGCCGCCCGTCGTTGAACAGCACGATGTTCTCGATCAGGTTCTCGCTCTGCGGGAGGCAGTCGCTGCCCTGGCTGTAGTGATCGGCATCGGGGTTCCACTGCCGGCATCGTGCGCACAGGCTGAAGTTGCTGTCGGAGCGGACGAGGCCGGTATTGGCCTGCACGATGTACCCGAGGTGCGCGGTGGTCAAACCGATTGTCGTTCCCGAAGCTGTTGTGAGAGAGCTATTTCGGGTGGAAACGTTCGGCAGTCGGTAGGCGGCTTCGACCCTATAGCCTTGGCGCAGTCGTTCTTCGAGGTCAGCGCCGACCGTGTCGCGTTGAATGGCGTACTGATCCATGACGGGCATGGCGTTGCGGAAAACCGTCTGGGTGTCGAGCGGCCGATCGCAGGACGGGCACTTGCTCGTCGTGTCGACGGCGTCACCCCCCAAGTAGTACCCGCATTCGCACAGCGCGAGTTTGGACGTGATGTCCTCGGCGTTGCGTCCCGACGACGCCCGGGTGACCTGATAACGCTTGCCCAAGTGGTAAATCGAGTTGCCGGGCGCAAATTCGCGAAGCGCGATAGACCGCGATCTGACCCGTGCGCGTTCGCGGTCGCTGAACCGCAGCAGTGCCGCAGCTCGGGGGAAAGCGTAGCTGGGTAAGAAGCCCCGTTGAGCCAGCCAGGACAGCGGATGGTAGTCGCCGCGGCCGTTGTAGATATGGCCACGGATCGCTTCAACGGAGGACCGGCGGCGATCACCGCTGCGATCCAGTTTTCCCTTGTCTCCCTTGGCATTGAGTTCGTCGAGCTCGGCTTTGAGTTCTGCGGCGTAGTCGACGAGCGCCGCCATGGCCGAATCCAAGTCCTGGACGAAGCTGTCGACGATCTCTGCGACGTCCGCAGCCTTGACGGTCACTGCTGAGTTGATGACATCGGCGAAAGTGGTTGTCACAGCGGTGGTCAAGGTGCTGCGGTGGGTCGCGATGAAGGAACTTAGCTCCGTCTGGAAGTCGGCGGCCAGCCCACCCAGCCCGTCGTCGAGGCGGGTCCAGGTGCCCAGTTCGGAGGGCAGGTCGCCGTGAATGTTCACGTACTCACCGAGGACGATGGCGTGGGTGTGTGCTGCCAGCAGTGCCTTGTTGTCCAGCAGGAACCGTGGTGTGGTGATCTTGCCGGCGATGATCCGTTCGGGACGTTTGAAGAAGTACTGGTCGTGGGATGCCGCCCGCCCTTGCGCTGAGCAGAAAGTCACGACGGTGGAGGGTTGCGCGGCGCGACCGGCGCGGCCCTGCCGTTGGGCGTAGTTGGCCGGTGACGGTGGAACGTTTCGCATGTAGACGGCTGAGAGAGTGCCGATGTCTACGCCCAGTTCCATGGTGGGGGTGCAGACCAACACGTTGAGGGAGTCGTCCTGGGCACGGAAGCGGCTCTCGATGAGCTTTCGCTCGTCACCGTCGAGGCTGCCGGTGTGTTCGGCGGCTTCGACTTTGACGTGTTCGTCTAGGGGTGCGGTGTAGGAGGCGCGGAAGTAGTCGTCGCGGTCCTCGCGGTCAGGTTTGACTGCGGCTTTGACGCAGCGAGGACAGGATCGTTCCTTGGTTAGCAGCCAGCGCGCTGCGCAACGCATGCACCGAAACCCTTGGGGCTCTGCGGCAAACCAATACAGCACATTTTCTTCGTTGACGACCCACCCGCCTTTCTCGTCAATCAGGTAGCCGTACTTCACCAGGCAGTGCGCTGCTTCCCGAATGATCTGCTTGGCGGCTTGGGTTCCGTGGGCATCGGGGTCCAGGCCGGCTTCCTTCTTCACCCAGCGGGTCAGCGCGGTAGTTTGAGGCGAGTCGGTGCCATCGGGGAGTATCTTGCCGGCCAGCCGCCGATAGCTAGTGCGGCCCTTGGACTCCCTCTTTTCGTCGTAGAGGGTTCGGCGCATGGGAAGTTCTGGGCCGGCGTGGAAGAACGCTGGATCAGCCAGCTGCTCGAGGACATCGCTGGCAAATCGGTCGTGGTCGGTGAATGCCGCCGCCGGACCGTCGTCGTTAGCGCTGACGATCGCGTGCTGGCGGCGCATGAGATCGAGGATCACCCGCAGCAGATCTTCGGTGAACCCGGGATCGGTTGCAGCGTAGGCCCGGATCATCTTGCCCAGCCCATCGTCTCCGGCGACCGCGGTGGCGACCTTGCCGGGGGTGAACGCCCGGTAGTCGACGACGATCAGGCCGGTGTCCTCCAGGTTGGGTTGGGTCTTGCGTGGACCACCGCTCGTTTCCAGGAGTACCCCGGTTTTCAGGTAGCGCAGATACCGGCCTTTGGTCTTGCTGGAGCTGTCGCCGGGATCGAAGCCACCCTTATCCTGGCCCGCCCGGGCGAATTTGGGCAGCGTCTTGGTGGCCTCCATTTGTTCGAATGCCGCATCGGCGAGGTCGGCGGTGTCGAGCGCCTCCTCACGGCTCAGGGCACCGCGGTTGTGCAGGCCGGTGACAAAGGCGCGACGAACGTGAAAGCGCCGCGACATCGCCCGCAGATGCGCGGCCTGGAACGACGAATCCTGTTGATTGTCAGTGAATGCCATGACCTGGGGTTTGGCCGTGGCCAGCCCGGTGTCCTGTCCGTTGAGCATCCCTTCAACAAGCACGTCTGTGGCCGTCGCCCGGCCCACGGTCCCTACTTGGAAGAATTTGTTGTATTCCGAGTGGTTTCCGTCGTACCGGACACCGCACGACGGGCACAGCAACAGCGGGGCTGAGACGCTGACGACATCGCGTCTGTGCTGATGCCCGCAGTTCGATGCCATGTCCCCGCATTGTCCGCAGACCGTCATCGGCACAGGGACCGCCCCGGCGCGGCCTTTCTTAGGTGTGCCATTCTTGTACACATCGCTGTCCAGGACCGGGGCGACGTCGCGGTCCCATTCGTCGGTCATGACGTAGACGGCGACACCGTCCTCGGCGGCGGCCAGGAAATCCCGGGAACCCAATCGCGTGGTGAGGTCTTCGGCGACATAGAAGTCCTGGCCGCAGGATTGGCAGAACACGACTGGAAACGCCGGCACGTCCTCCAGGCCGCCCTGTGCGCAAGTGCTGCAGGTGGATTCGCCTTGTTCGGATAGGTGCGGTGGGTCTTCAGAGACCAGGCATCGAGTAACGGGCAGTCCCTGGGAGAAGAAGGCGTGGGCCTTGGGCGTGAGCAGGCCGACGTCGGTGCCCTTCGGGCCGGGTGTTTTTACCGCTGCGCCCAGCATGACGGCAGCCTGAATCTCGGCGGCGGCCTGTTCGCGGGTGGCGCCGGGCCGGACATCGTTGAGGTAGCGGGTCTCGAGCTCGGTCATCGACACCGCCCCGGCCCATAGGGCGTGCTCCAACCAGGCGACCGGCAGCGCATGCCGCACGACATCGGGGGTGGCGGGTTGGTCGAGCATCACCTCGCCCAGGATTTCGGCCACCGCAGCATCGGATTCCGCGGCGGTCGCGGCCGCCACAGTCGCAGGTTCGACTGGCTCCGCCGAAAGGTGTAGGTCTGAGCTCGTAGGATCGGCAGTCTCTTTCGGCCCGTAGGTTTCTCCGACCACGCAGTCTGGATCGAACTCTTCCCCGAAGAGCTTGGTGGCGAACGCGGCGATAAGTTGGCGGGCTTCAGCGGGGTCACCCGAGTCGACGGTGGCAGAGGTGCCGATGCAGCGCAGGCCGCCAGCGGTGGCGGTGCGTCCCTTGAATCGGCGAACCAGCAGCGCCATATCGGCGCCCTGGTGCCCGGAATAGGTATGCATCTCGTCGAGCACTAGGTACTGCAGTCGCCCACCTTTGGCCAGGGTTTCGAACAAGGCGGCGTCACTGCGACGCACCAGCGCATATTCGAGCATCTTAAAGTTGGTCAACAAGATGTCGCAGCCGCTACTGTGTAGGGCGTCCCGGTCGATCACTTCACTGTCGAAAGGTTGGTCTCGGCCGGTCAGCTCCTTGAAGTCTTTCATCGCACCCTCATGGGTGGACTTCAGCGTTCCGGTGTAGTTGCACACGGTCAGACCACTACCCGACAACCTGGCGGCGATGTCCTCGTACTGGCTGTTGGCCAGGGCGTTCATCGGGTAGATGATGACCGCGATGGGAGACCGAAATGCTTTGGGTTCACGGGATTTCATGAGGGTCAATGCAGTCGACACTATCGGTATGTAGAAGGTGAACGATTTGCCCGACCCGGTGCCGGTCGTCACGGCGGTGTTGTGGCCCTCCATGACTTGGCGGATGGCTTGCTCTTGGTGGACGAACGGTGAGACCGGGCCACTGCTGGCGTCACCGGGGATACGCGAAAAGACCGACAGCACACCGGGATCAACCACACCCTCGCCGACGAGCGTCTCAAGTGAGACACCCGATGCGAAGGGTTTGGCCAATGTCAGAAACGGCTCCCGGTACAGCAGGCGTCCTTCGCGCCGTTTCTGCTGCACCCAGTCGCGGATGGCCGGGTTCTTGTAGAACTGAAACGAATCCACGTAGCGGGTGTAAGTTTCGCGGAGTCCCGAAATCATTGCCAGCGGATGCATTTAGGGGTTCCCTCCGATTTCTTCGAACGCCTCTAGGCGCAGACGCTTGCTGTAGTACTCACCCCGGGGCGATCGGGTCTCGATCTTCTCCAGCAGTTTGAAGTGATCCAGCACGATCTCGTAATCCGCGGTCGACAGCCCGTAGGCCTGCGCGATCAGCGCATCACACTGAGCGTCCAGGGTGTCCCGTTGCTCTGGCTCCCAGGGATGCAACGGCAGCCCGACAGTTTCGGCCAGCCGCGTCGAGGTCAGACTTAGCTGCGCAGCAAGATCAGCTGCCCGGTTAGGGATTTCAGAGGGCGCCGGTGCCGCGCACTGCGTCAGAACGGGGGTGGTCACGTGTCCTCCTGGCATGTGTACCCGGACAAGAAAGTCGAGAGTCATGGAATTCAGTAGCGCTGCAGCAGCGGTCACCCTGCCCGTGGGGACGACCAATACTGGCAGTGTGTGCGTTGCAGGCAGCGGCTCCATGATTGCGACCCGAAGGGTCCGCCTGTTCGTCCAGACAGCACCAATATCGCGCAGGCCCATCGCCACATGGTCGTCACCAATAAGCGCGGCGCATCGGTCGGTGGCAACCGCTTCGTGCATCCAATAGCGCGGCTCGACCTCGAACCGTGGGTCGCAGTGCTGTTCTTCTGTGACCCAAGGGATATGGGGTTTGCGGCCGTATCGGTCCTTGCCGTTAAAGCCCGCATAGGTCCGGGCGCGGTGATCCCAGCGGTTGGCCATCTGGCCCTCATAGACGGGAACGGCGACCCGACCGTCGGAGTGCTTGTATCGCTTATCTCCGTCGAGGTGGAAACCTTGCTCTTCGAGCTTCGGTCCGCGGACTAGCTCGCCCGACTCCTTTGCATTTGACGAGTTGAACAGGGTCACATACTTCAAGCCCCAAGGGTTAGCACCATCTGGGTCAGCGAAGTCGAGCGTGCGAAAGCGGTCCTGCAACATGAGCGCGAGGTCGATTTCACGCTTATCCCCCGATGACAGCAGGTTGTTCGTGCGCGGCGACGCTGCACGCAGATTGTCGCGGCTCCAACCGCGCAACTCCCCGACAGCGGCTTCTTGGACGCCGAAGTTCAGCATGGATGCTTGGACTGGTACCACCGCGGGCAGGCCGAGATGCAGTATGCAGAAGCGTTCGACGGGGGCGACTGCCGGGAAAACACGCTTTCCAGACGGGTCCTGGTTGACCATGTCCAGGACTTCGCGGACGCGGCCGTCATCGAGGAGTCTCTTCCACACCGGCGATTGCGAGGCGTCAATCGCGATGCCCGACTTCACGATGAGTCCAACGTGACTGCTGGAGTTGGCGGCAAGTTCGGTGAAGAGCACGTATGTGTTCACCTTGCCGGAGGTTCTGGTGAAGCGACCGCAGGACTTGGCGTAGTGCGCCATCCGGCCCTGTAGGGATCGGTATTGGCTCCACCGCGCATAAGTGTCGGGGGCGTCCGATTCAAGTGCGGCGATCGCCTGTTTGCGGGTTTCGCTGGTCATCGCCGCGATTGCCGGCTTGTGCTGTTTGAAGAACGCTTGTTCTCCACTTTCGAACTGTTCCCAGGGCGGATTGCCGAGGACCAGAGCGAAGCCGCCAGCTGCGTGCGCCTCCGGGAAGGCAAGTGGCCAGTGCAGCGGGTTGATGTCAGCGAGCAGATCGGCCGCGGCCGCCGCTAACTGCGGGTTGGGGTTGCCGTCCAGAGCCGCGGCGTATTCCACGCTGGTCGGTGGAGCGACTTCGTGGCCGGTGTCACCGGTCCAGAAGAAGGCCGCGGTCCACAGGTCGGCGGTCTGCTTCCACCGGGCGTAGTCGGGACTGGCAATCCAGTCGCGGTATGCGGCCGCTTTGCGGCGTACTTGTTCGGGACTGTGTTCTTGTTCTTGCAGTTCTGAGGGGAGAGTGAGGGTGAAATCGACGGGGCCCTGTTGGAACAGATCACCACCTGCGATATTGAATGCCTCGTTGCGCTGGGCCGCTTTGTTGAGCACCGATCGGTCCGCACCCTTGGCCGACGACACCTTGTATGCGGCGTCAGGGATCTGTTTGGGGACGTTGAGCAGCGGCCATCCCACCAGACTGTCGCCGCACACGATGTGGTGGTCCAAGAATGTCAGCGGCTGGTCTGGCACCACGCAGTGAATCCAGAGGGCGACTTTGGCGAGTTCAGTGGCAAACGGGTCCTTTTCGGCACCGAAGATGCACCGCTGCAACACATCTCGCCGCGCATGGGCGAGGTCGGCATCCTTCGGCTCATGCGGGTCGCTACGGGCGCGGGCCAGCGCATAGGCCAGGCGGTCAAGTGCGCCGATCAATATCGCCGCTGAGCCGCAGGCCGGATCTATAATCTTCAGATCGAGGATCGCCGCAGCCCGGGCGGCGGACTCGTCACCGGCGGCGGCGAGGGTTTGTTCGATCAGCGGGTCCAGCGTGCGGGTCAGCAGCAGATCGGTCAGTTCGACAGGTGTGTAGTAGGAGGCCAGGTCGGCGCGTTCGATGCTCAATGGCGCCAGGTAGGCCTCCCCGGCACGCACTACACGGCCGTCAACGGATTGAGCCGTGGCGGCAATGGTCAGCGTGTAATCCAGCAGCGACTCATAGACAGCGCCGAGCTCCTCGACGCCGAGGTTGCGGTAGTCGATGTGCAGGCTGATCTTGCCGGTCTGCACGGTAGTCAGCGCTTCGATGGCGGCCGTGAGGTTCCAGTTGGCCATCCGCGCGTTGGTCATCATCGGCGTACGACCGCCATCGAACAGGAACCCGTTGTACGGGTAGACGCCGAGAACAGCGGCATCGGCTTCGTTGCTGAACAACCGGAAGGTGGTTTTGAGGCCTTCCCATAGGTCCATGCGCCGGGGTTCTGCGTGGCCGTCGACGGCGATGCTGCGCAGCCGGGTCAGGCTGTAGCTCTCGCGGTACAGCGCGTCGGCACCTTTGAGCATTCCGCGTTGTTCGGCGAAGAGCAGGAACAGGATTCGGTACAAGACGGTGAGCAGTTCGCGGTAGAGCTCTCGGCCGAGATCGGGGTTGGATTCCAACTGGCCACGCAGTTCAGGGTTAGCGTCGATGACTCCGTTCGCCAGACTGCCAATGGCCGATCGGACCTGCGGTTGCAGGCGGCGCCCGGCAGCCACACCGGCGGAAACCGCTCTGCTGTAAAGCGATTCCAGCAGCGTCGTCGACGCCGTGTCGTCAGTGGCGGCGGTATCACCATCGTCAGCGTCGTCGTCCTCAGACGCAGCAGCGCTAGTGTCGGGCGAATCCACGGCGGCGGTGTCGGCACTGGCGAGGAACCGTGAGACGTGGCAGAGCCGCCACAGCGCCAAGAAGTCCGGCCAGCTGGCGGCTTCGAAGATCGCAACGAGGTCGAACTCGACGTAGCCGCGGGTACGGGTGTGGTGGTAGTCACGTAGCAGGCGGAGTACCCGGCCGTTGGTCAAGATTCCCCAGCGCGCGTTGGCGGCGTTGAGATAGCCCTGCAGTTCTTCATGTGGGCTTCGCTTGCGTTCACCGCGTTGGTCGAGATCCCCGGCGGCTACCGTATGGATCGGAGGGGCATCCTCGCCCCGCCATCCCAGGTGACTGATGTCCCAGCTTTGTCCACCGGCGGAAAGCTTCGCCCGTTGATAGACGGGTAAGAAGCCCAGTAGGTCAAACAGTTTGATGACCAAACGTTCCCGGATCCGGGATATGTCCATGCCGCTTTTGAGTTCGTCGCCGTAGGTCGACCACAGTGCTACCCCGGTGCGGAAGGCGGCTTCCTGATCGCTGAGAAGTTGAGTCTTGGTTGGAACAGAACCGTTGAGGTCGGTGAATGTGCCTGCAGCAGTAAGGAATTTCGCGTCACCATCCACATCGGGGGCGCGCAGGCTGTCGGTGATGACGTCGCCGATGAGGCCGCCGCTGGTATGGATGAGGCTGACATCGGTCATGGTTTCACCTGCGGGTAGAGCAGGGTCACTGCTACGAGGTCGGTTGAGGTGGGTTCGACCTGGGTTAGTCCGTTGGCCCACGTCGCGACCAGGCTGCTATGCCGTTGGGCTAGGGTCGTTGCGCGTTGCGCCGCGACTGCGTGTAATCGGTCGCGCAGCTGGGGGTCCTCAAGGACGTGCGCGGTGTCTTCGAGGACGTCGTCACGGTGCTTGCTGCCTGCGCCGGCTGCGGCGGCCAACAACGGCGCGGCGTCCAGGGTGTCGCCAGTGCTCAGTTGGTAGCCGATCGGAACTAGTTCTTCGAGCAGGACCGGCGGTTCTGCATGGGCGACGTAGCGGATCAGGGCGTGCAAGAGTACTGCGCGGCCGGTGGTGGTATCGATGATGCGGGCGGCGACGCGGCCGCGGCACTCAGGCATGCGGGCTTCCTCAAGCGTCATGTCGATGAGCCGTCGAAGCAGGGGGTGGGCGAGGTCGATCACGTCGATGTCCGGGTCGTCGATACCGATGGTTTGGTCGAAGGTGAACCGGTAACCGGATGGGATCAGGTCCGTGAGGTTCGCGGGAGCGCTGGCGGCGATGAATATCGCGGCGTCCTCGCTGACGGTGGCGTGGCGATCGCGCAGGCTGCGTAACGTGAACTCCCGCACCTGTTCTGGGGTGCCGGCAAGATCACGCGACGTGGACAGGGCTTCCTCGATGGCCTGTAGTGCGATCCCGGTCTGCCCGTAGAAGGATTCGTCGCGCACCCGTTCCAGCGTGTCGGTTTCGTCGACGCTTTGAGCGGTCAGTTCGGCAAGTTCACTGTCGAGGCTGCTCATATCCTCTTCGGCGTCCTGGGCGAACAGGTCGGCCAACGACAGCTGCGAGGCGCTGGAGCGGGCGGTCACCCGGCCGCGAAAGGCTGCCTGTGGGTCTGAGAGGTGCAACAGGATGTCGGTGTTGGCCAGAAACGGCGGCACGAATCCGTAGTCGGCGCGCATCTGTTCGGCCTTGCGGACGATCAGATAGAGCAGGCTGGCATCCAAGGGATCGTCGAGCACCAGTGTGCGGATTCCGACGAACGGTTCGCGCTGCAGGAACCGATCGATGCGTCCGTTGCGTTGCTCGATCCGGTTGGGGTTCCACGGCAGCTCGTAATGCACGAGCTCGGCGCAGGCCCGTTGGAGGTTCACGCCTTCACTGATGCAGTCGGTGGCGATCAGAACGGCAGGGCTGGCTTTTTCGAACCTCGTGAAGACCTCGTTGCGTTGGGCGAGGTTCATCCCGCCGTGGATAGCTAGAACCTCGGTGTCCGCCGGCAGGCCGGCTTTCGGCTTGCCCACCGCCTTTTCCAGGTGAGCGACCAGATAGTCGAGGGTGTCCTTGTATTTGGTGAACACCAGCACTCGGGGTGCATTGGGATGCTGGGCCATCCGTTCGGGCAGCAGTGTAAGCAGGGCCTGCAGTTTCGGGTCTTTGGCTGCGGTGACCTGCTTGGCGAGGTCCCGGATCTCGCCCAGGCGGCGCAGCTCGGTCGCCGCGTCCAGTCCGCTGGTCGCGGTCACGTGCGCAGCGTCTTGTTCGTCGTCTTCATCGAACATCGCATCGGTTGTGGTTTCGGCGGCACGTTCGAGCGCGGTGGCGTTGGTTTCCAGGCTTGTTCCGCGGGTCACTGCCGCGATCCGCTTGTCGATGCTTGAGCGCAGCGCCGCCGGACTGGACAGCAGCCGCTTTTGCAGATGCGCGGCTAGCCAGCGGTCGACGGTGCGGGTGCCGCCGGTGTACAGGTCGCCGGCGTACTCGTTGAGTGCGGCGAGCAGGGCTTGCATCTCCCGCTTGCGGGTGAGGCTTACGAGTTGCTCATCAGCGCGGCGCGCCGGAAAGGGCGATTTGGCACCGCGCAGTCGATACCACTCTTCGATGTCGGCGCGGCGTCGTTGCACGACGTGATGGTCGCGTGCACGTCTGCGATCCAGCCCGGCAAAATCGGTGACCAGGGTGGGATCGAGCATCTGGAACAGCGAATGGAACGAGTCTGTGTACCCGTTGTGGGGGGTGGCGGTGACCAGCAGCAGGTGCCGGCAGCGAGCCGCGGCAGTGGACGCGAAGAGAAAGCGCTCCATGTCCGGGGTCGATCGGCCGGCCTGGGTGTGTGGTTTGGCCGCGATGTGAGCTTCGTCGATGATCAGGCAGTCCCAGCCGTAGGACAGGACCTCCTCGGTGCGGGTCTTGAGATAGTCGATGCTGGCGATCACGATGTCGTGGGCGGCCCACACACTCTGGCCTGGTAGTAGTCGGCGTTCCAAGGCCGGCAGCAGGTGCCCGGCCACGGTGGTGGCGTCGATGTGGAACATCCGGTCCAATGCGTCGCGCCACTGATCTCGCAGGTTGGCGGGCACTGCGATCAGGATTCGGCGGGCACGGCCGCGGGCTAGCAGTTCGGACAGGATTAGTCCCGCTTCCACGGTTTTTCCGGTGCCGACATCATCGGCGATGAGCAGGCGCACGGGATCGCTGTTGAGGGCCATCAACAGCGGCACGAGCTGGTAGTCGGTGGGAATGGCTCGGGAGCGCTGCAAGCCGAGGATCGGCGCGGTGCCGTGCAGCAGGGAGAATTTGTAGGCGTCCAGGAGCAGGCGTTGCTGGCGATCGTCGGCAAGCGCACCGGGTTGGGGGAACGGGAGTTCGCCGGCCTCGACGGTTTCCAGTGCGGTGTGGAACCTCGAGGGTCGGGTGTCGCGGCCGTCGAGTGCTGTCACACCGAAGGTCGTGCCGTCGCAGTAGTCGACCCGCCAAAGCCGTTCACGCAGACGGACCACCTTGCCCGGCGTCAGGAGGTCACCTTCCGTCGGCGTGGCCCCTACCGTGGTCGTCACTGGCGATCCCTTTCGGCTGCGTTGTGGCGTCTTCCCGCGGCGCGGTGTGCTGTTTTCGGCGCTGGACTGCTGTGATACTGATCGCGTCCTTGACGGCTTTTCGGTCTGTCGGGGTTCAAGTGCTGCTGGGCGTTCCACTTCTCCGGCCGCAACGAGTTCCTGCAGGACGATGCGTCGCAAGTTCGCTGAGTTCCTCAGGTTGCGAAGGTAGTCCATCTGATCGTCGCGGCGCGTTAGCGGCTCAGGTTCGTGCCGGATCTGCCTCAGCGTTTCCACCACCCAGTCACGGGACTCTTTGGACACGCGGAGCCAAGATTCACGCAAGATCGGCCACGCGGTCCGAACGAAGTCCTCCCGGGGTCGTGCCCCGTAGTTGCGGGCGAGCGCATCCGCGGGGTTGCTTTGCAGATCCCCGAGAAGGTCGCGGCAGAGGACCTTGAGTAACGCTGGTGAGAGGTTGGCCCACTTGAACCTGTACCGCGGCACTCCACCCCCACTCTCGTTTTCTCCGACTCCAGCACCCGACAGGTCAACCGCTTCTGCGCCTCGTCGCCCTTGCCTCCGACCGTCGTTTGCCTTAGTCCCGCCCGCCCTCGCTAGCTTTACTAACTAAGTTGCATTCTTGCCCCCCGAAACCCATCACACCTAGTGCATTTAGGTCTCGGAACGGTAACGCAATTTCGTCCGTATGAAACTAGGCTGAGTTCATGGAAGCCGGAAAGTGCCCTCGATGTGGCTCAGATATGCCGCCGGTTCCGCCGTCGCCGAGGCCCGGGCGGCCGCCGCGCTGGTGCTCGCAGCAATGCCGGCGCGCCGCCTACGAGGAGCGCCGGGCGGCCGCCAATGGAGCGATCGCCGTGCGCGTGGAGACCGTCGAGAAGCCCGTCGAGCGGATCGTCAACCGAGTCCGCTACGAGACCACGCAGGTTCCTGCGACCCCGGCGGAAGCGGCGAGGATGGTCCTTACATCGCCGCGTGCGTGCCGCCACGTCCTTGAAGGATTGGCTGCCAAGGCTGAGGCTGGAGAGCTCGACCGCGGCGCGCACTCATCGACGCTGCGGGCCGCGGAGAAGCTGTACGCGGCACTGTCCCGTAAGCGCCTTCTTCGAGATCGCTGGCTGTGGTGATCGGATGCCGCCAACGTCGTCATGTCATGGGAAGAGGAGGAACTGATCGTCCTTCATGGCTGGCGGACGGGACTTTCGCAGGTCCGGTTTCCGGTCTCGCTCAGGCCGATGGTTGGCTTCCCGGGCGTCTGATGATCCGTGTGGCAATCGTTGCTGCGGGCCGACTTTGAAGATGTCCAGGCAGGCGTCGATGTCGCCGGCCGTCATCCGCCATTTCCGTCCGACCTTGCGCCCAGGGATCTTGCCGTCGCGCAGTTGAGCCGCGAGCCACCGTTCCGAGACTCCCCCGATTCGTTCGGCGGCCTCCGCCAGGTCGTACGTCAACGGCGGACAGGCGTGTTCGGTCATGAATCAACGGTAGGCACGCATCGGGGCCGATAGCCACCTCCCAAGCCGACTGAGTGCGTTTCAGTACATTTCGATGCCGTTCGCGCACGCTCGACGTCGCGTATTCAGTCTCGTTGTTGCTCAGTTCATTTGGACTCACCTCACGTCGCGGCAGTGCTCACCCTGCCGATTCGATACAACTCGGTTCACGTCGGTACCGCCGACGACAGTTCGGACGCTGCCGTTGTCCACAAGTGCGGCGCCGTCCACAGCTCGCCAACTCCGTTACGACGAAATTTCCATGAGTGTTGTTGTGTCGCAGCGTCTATCGCATACTCGGCTTATCCACACATGCCGCAAGTAGTCGAGCGTGATTCCTGACCTTCCCATTGATCGCACAGGACGCTCGAGAGGAGGTGATTGAACGTGAAGGATGAGTTCTTCGAGAACCTGCCGCTGCTGCTGGCGGTCCCACACGCGGCCCGGATTCTGGGCATCAGCCGCGCGGCGGCCTACCGGCTGGTGAACAGCGGCGAGTTGCCGAACCGCCGGCTCGGCGGCCGGGTGTACGTCGTGACGGCGTCGCTTCGAGAGATCGGTGCAGCGTGAAAGGGTCGGTCTACCAACGGGGCTCGTCGTGGTACTACAAGTTTCGAATCTCGGAACGAGACCCCGGAACGGGGAAGTATCCGTGGGTCACCAAGGGCGGGTTCCGAACCGAGAAGGAAGCCTGGAAGGCCTGTCGTGAGGCGATGCGGGAGGCGGACGAGGGACGCGTCGTGCGCCCCGCCTCCCGCACGGTCGCGCAGTTCTTCGACGAATGGTTCCCCGCCATCGAGCCGACTATCGAGCCAACGACGTGGCAGGGCTGGAAGGACTACGCCGTGTACTACGTCGTTCCGCGCATCGGCGAACAGCGCCTGCAACGACTCGACGAACCGCAACTGCTCCGGCTCTACAGCGCGTTGCTGAGCGATGGACGGATCAAGAAGGACTCCAACGGCGCCATGTACGCATACTGGTCCGAGGCGGTCGAGCGTGGCGAAAATCCCACTGCCCGCGAGGTTTCCGCGAAGTGCGGAACGACCCTCAACTCCGCGCGAGCGGCGATCACCCGGTACAAGTCTGGGCGAATCCCGAAGCCTCACTCCCCCGCGCTGGCGCCGAAGACGATCCGCAACATCCACGCGATGATCCACCGCGCACTCGCCGATGCCGTCGCGTGGAAGTACCTCAGCCACAACCCGGCATCGAATGTGCGGCCGCCCAAGAGGGTCCGGTCACGCCGGCCGGTCTGGGAACCGGAGCAGATCCAGGCGTTCCTGCGGTCGGTGCAAAAGGATCGCTTCGCGGCCCTGTTCCTGGTGGAGCTGATGACCGGGGTCCGGCGCGGCCAGCTCTGCGGGCTCAAGTGGGCCGACGTCGACCTCGACGCCAGGTTGCTCACCTTCCACGACAACCGCGTCGTGGTCGACGGACACGCACGAGAGAAGGCCGGCGGCAAGACGGTCAACGCCGACCAGACGATCTCGATTGACCGGGTGACCGTTTCGGCGCTGCGTCAGTGGCGGAAGCTGCAGGATGGGGAGCGCAAGTTCTTCGGCCGTGACTATAAGCCGGGCGACTACGTGTTTACGTTCGAGGACGGCCGACCTCCGCATCCCGACACCATTCGGCAGCGGTTCGACCGGCTCGCGGCGGCCGCGGGATTGGAGCGGATAACGTTCCACGATCTGCGGCACTCGTATGCGACGGGGGCGCTGAAGGCCGGTGTGAGCGCGAATGTGATTGCCGAGCGGATCGGGCACGCCGACGTCGGGTTCTTCCTGCAGACGTATGCGCATGTGCTGCGCAACGACGATCGAGAAGCAGCCGACCAGGCGGCGGAGTTCCTGCTTGGCGATGACTGGGAATTCGACGATTCCGACGACGAGGCCTGATCTCGATATAATGCTCAAGTTATATCCAGGAAGCGTCCAGGGAGGCCGCAAGCGATGGCACGCAATTGGCGCGACATCCGTGCCGAGGCGATTGCCCAGGGCCGCCTCGACCCCGAGCGCGTCCAGGCGGCGAACAGGAAGATGCGCAACGCAACTCTGGCCGAACGCCTCGCGGACGTCCGCCGGGCGCGTGGCCACGCACGTCAAGCGGACCTCGCCGCGATCATGGGTGTATCGCAAGCACGCGTGTCCAAGCTGGAGAGCGGCGACCTTTCGCACACCGAGCTGGGGACGTTGCAGTCGTACGTCGCCGCGCTGGGCGGGGAACTGCGCATCGTTGCCGAGTTCTCCGATGGCGTCGTCGAGCTGCGGCCGTAGCCGATACACAATTATTCCGTTAGCGGTATGATTGTGCCGTGGAGAACGTCTTGAGTGGCCCCGAGGCCGCCAGGCAACTCGGCGTCAGTGAACGCCGTGTTCGCGCGATGATCGCCGAAGGCAGTCTCCCCGCACAGCGGATGATGGGCCGCTGGTTGATCCCCGCTGATGCTGTCGCCTCTTTCCGCGCCAAATCTGCCGGCCGGCCGATGTCCGAGCAGTCCGCATGGTCGGTGTTGCGCCGCTTGGCGGGAGAGCCCGACCCGATGCCGGCCCGCCTGCGTCACCGCCTCGACGGTCTCGCCGACGACGCCGCACCCGGACAGCGGCTGCGATCCTGGATGGGCAACCGCGGCAAGCCCGTTCACCTCTGGGCGTTCAAACCCGCACTCGACGGAGTGCAAGATGACGATCGCGTCGTCCTCAGCGGTGACCGCGTCATCGACGATCTGGAGCCGTCTGGACAACTCCGCGTCTACGCAAACGCCGCCGACATCGAGGACCTCATCGCCGATCATGGGCTCCGGCGAGTGAACGGCGATCGCGTGCCCAACGCGGTCATCTGGGCCGTGTCGGCCACCGACGCGATCCCCCGAAATCCTGCCGACAACCATGCTGCTGCCGAGGTGGTTGCCGCGATCGACCTGTTTGACGAGGGTGATCCACGAGCTGTCGGCATCGCCGGCAGGATCATTGAGCGCGCTTTGACTCCGTGAGGTCCAGACATCTATACCTCAACAAATTTCATTCCTCACTGATATGTTGAGGTATAGATATCGGTTGATATATATTCGGAGTATGGCCTACCAGGAGCGGATCGTGAGTGCACTGGAAACCGTGCTGCGCACTGCGCTGACTGGGCGTTCTGCGGATGGGCCGAATCGCGACGTAATCGTCACGTTAGGCCGGAAGAAAGCGCTGGTGCGGTGGCTGCCTGTGGGGTGGCCCAAACAGGTCGAAGAGGCGTTGCGTGCGGCCCCACGGCCCGATGTCGTCGTCGCGCCGCGCATGTCACCAGGGGCGCGCGAAGCTGCCAAGAAGGCGCGAGTCGGCTGGGTGGACGAATCCGGTGCGGCCGAGATCTTCATCGCAGACGATGCCAACACGCTGATCGCCGTCGACACCGCCGGCCGGCCGCCAGCCCCCCTTGACGCCCGTGTTGGTTGGCGGCCGTCCACACTCGCCGTCTGTGAAGCACTCCTGGCCCACCGCGCGACACCCAGCGCCAACGCCGTCATCGATGCCACCGGGATATCGATGGGCAGCGCGGTGACCGCGCTGAAATTCCTTGAGGAAGAAGGGTTCCTGAGCAGTTCCGCCGCCCGAGGCCCGGCTGCGGCGCGGCGCATCGAGGATCGTGACGGGTTCCTCGACGCGTACGCGACGGCTGCCGAGCGACTGCGCTCCCCCATCACGATTCGGGTCGGCGTGCTGTGGCGCGACCCGACCGCCGGTGTCGTCGACACCGGTCGACGCTTGACGGCTGCCGGTATCGATTGGGCAGTCACGAGCGCACTTTCGGCGAGCGTGCTCGCACCGGTGCAGACCGAGGTTGCCCCGTTGGAGATGTATGTGGCCGGCAAGACATGGAGCGACGTGCGTCGAGCAGCGATGGCCGCTGATCTGCAAGAGATGGACGGTGGTCGCCTGGTCCTGCGACCGTTCCCCACCCCGGCGGGTCCGCGACTCAGCGAGACGATCGCTGACGGCTTCCGTTCAGTGTTGTGGCCGCGCGCGTACGCCGATCTCCGAATCAGCGGTGTGCGTGGCGAAGACGCGGCCGAACACCTCCACCAGGAGATGGTGACGCGGTGAGCGACGACGTAGAACCGGTGCGCACCGTGGCGGCACGGCGTGCGGCCGAACTCGCGCTCGTGCGGGTCGTGCATCACTACGGCGGCCGGCCGGAATTCGTCTTGCTGGGCGGATTGGTGCCCGCACTGCTGTGCTCGAATTCGCCGAAGCGGCATGCCGGAACCACCGACGTCGACGTCCAGGTCAACCTGGAGATCGCCGGCGGATCGGTCCAAGCAACCCGGCTGGAAGAAGCATTGCTCAACGCCGGCTTCGAGCCTGACGACGAGCGCGTCTGGCGGTGGGAGCTGCGAGACCCCGACGGTGTCCGCGCGACGGTCAAGTTCGAACTGCTGGCCGACCTCGACAACGAACGCAACAACACCACGGTGACGTTCACCGGCTGCAAGATGCTCGGCGCGGCGAACCTACGGGGAACCGGGTACGCCGCACGAGACACCGTGATTCAGAAGATCGCCGCCAATGACCAGGGTGTCCGCCGAGAAGCAGAAATCTACGTCGCCGGACTTGCCGGCTTCCTACTCGCGAAAGTGGCTGCGGCACATGGGCGTCGCAAGGAGAAAGACTGGTACGACCTGGCATTCGTCTTGCTGCACAACGACTACGGTGACGCCATCGCCGCCGCCGAGCGCGTGCTGGAAGTTTTCGGCACTCCCACCGGCGAGATGCTCACCCAGCTTCTCGATCTGCAGGCGAACTTCGCCGAGCCGTCGGCGCAGGGCGCCGCGGCGTACGTACGGCAGTTCACCGAGAACCATCCGGAAGACGACGCGGTGACCGTCGCAGCGGACGGCCAGCTGGCGGTGAGGGCATTCACCACTCGACTTCTGCGGTAGCAGTCAAACAGGTCTGCTGCACGGACGGAGTCAACTGTCACCTGACTGTGCAGCACAACCGTCTACGACTTCTTCGGCACGGCGTCGCCTACAGCGCGGTAAATGCTACGGACACGGTCGACGGTGAAACCCTTGCCGGAACTAGCAAAAAGCCTGCGATCAACCTCAAGCAGCCCGGCTTCTTGTAGCTCTGCCGTCCCGCGCGCCCGGGTAGCAGACGACAGACCGTATTGAGCAGGAAACATCTCGGTTGACCACCAGACCTCCTCCCCAGGCTTCTTCCAGGAGAGAACCGCCATGAGCATGGCCAGCCCAGCTGCAGAGAGCCTTTGCAACGTTCCAGTTGTCCACATTTCCGCGGGTATCAGGAAGTAGTAGTCCTGTTTCTCTTGGCCGCGCGGCACCGTATACGGCTGGTCACTGCCGTCATCGCGAAGCAGTGTGACCTTGGAGGGCTCCCCACGACGGTGTTCGACGGATATGAGTTTTTGTTCAGCGAGGGTCCTCAGCGCGTCCTTGACCCGGCGGGCGCCGTTTTTCGCGGGATCCGGGAGCGCCAGCAGCTCCGCCCACTTGCGCGCCGAGTAGAGCGTCACATACGGCGCCTTCGAGCTTCTCCAAATCAGCGCCATGTATAGCTTGAGCGGCAACTCTCCACCGCGGCCCCCTAACCCAACGAGCCTTCTCATTGGGGCGCCCGCCCCACCGTCGAGATCCCGCACGAAAGCCGAACGGACGGGCACGCCCCTCCGATTCCCAGAACCTTGGTCAATCTCCTTCGCAAGCCTGCAAGCCAGATCAAAGTCCCTGTTCAGTGGCATGATTTCAACCTTTGTAGATAAGATGGGCCGTGACTATCGTCGATGGTCTGAGTATGACATTCATAGTTCGATAGCCAAGAGTACTAGTGACTTATCTATAAGAGTACTACCCACTTCTCTGAGACCGTGTCAGCAACATCTCTAGTCGGATTTAACCTGCTGATCAGAGTGGTTTTTCAGTCTCGTCCTGTGTAATGTCGTGTTGGCAACCACCGCCGACTCTGGGAACGTACCAGGTGGTGGGGGCGCTATCGGTCAGAACGGTGCACGTTTCAGCGAAAACTGCGCTCTATGCCGAGACTTGCTCACGGGGACATAGATCCGTGGGCAAAATCAGGGAAGCCGCGTCAACGACTTCCCTGATGCGAATCGCCACCGTCCTTGGACAGCCACGAACCCACACGTCGAGGCTACTGCGGACGGCGGCACTCCTACAAGTAACAAGGAGGCACGCAAGTGTCCGCACCAAAGCATCAGGACGCCATCGAGAGCGTCTATTTGTCCACGGACGAGAGGGCGTTGATGACGTCCCTCATCCATGAGGATCCTGAAGTGGTCGCGTTCGCGAAGGCAGGCGGGCTCGGCGAGGACGCGGCAGGAGCCGTCGACGCCGCCAAGCGAATCTTCAAGATCGGCATTCTGAGCGTCGCCACGGGATCCGCGCAGGCCACTATCAGTGACCTGCACCGAGCCGTCGCGCAAATGGATGCTCTAACGGAGATTCCCCAGCAAGTAGCTAGCCAGTTGAGCGAGACAATCGGCAAGGAACTTGACCGCGTGATCGGGGACAACGAGCGCCCTGGCGCTCTGTCGGCGGCTATGGATTCCGTGACGGCCGAAGCCGCAAAAACTTTGGCGAAGTCGATCAAGCCGATTCAGGATGCCTTGTTGGGTAGTGGTCCCACGGCCCTCCCGCAGGTGCTCGAGGTACGCCTGCAGGAGACCTTGAACCGTGGAACCCGAGCGGCCCTGGAACGGCTGTTCGACATCGAAGGCGGTAGCCCGCTGATGACCCATCTCGCCAACGGCGAGAGCGCGATCGCCGCTTTGCGCGTGGAGACCTCCGCGATCGAGGAGCGCCTACGTGGGCAGATCTCGACACTGTCGGAGAAGATCGTCGCCCAGGACGCGAATATTCCGACACCGGTTCAGGCGGGCAACGACTGGGAATCCGAAGCGCTCAACGACATCGCTCGGATCACCGCGATTCTCGGCGACACCGTCGAACCTGTCGGCAACTCCGCAGGGCATGGACGCAGCAGGGCCGGCGACCACATCTTGCACGTGTGTGACGACGACGTCGACGGTGTCCGAGTCGCGGTCGAGTGCCGGACCGGATCCTCACGTCCCCTCACGGTCCCGCAGTTGCGGCAGATGGTGGATAACCGGGAGGCCCACGCCGGGCTCCTCCTCGCGCAAACGCCCGAGGCACTTCCCCGCGATGCCCAGGCGGCCGGCTTCCGGGTCTACCTCACGGAGCGCGTAGTGGTACTGCACCACGACCACTCCCCGGTAACCGAACAGTTGTTGGTGACAGCCGTGCAGGTTGCCCGACTGCTCGCCCGAATGACCGCCACGTCCAGCGGTTCGCTGGACGAGCGGGAGCAGATCCGCGACGGCATCGGGCGAGTCGAGAGCGCACTGGGCCACCTGCGGCCGCTGCGCTCTGCGGTGACCGGCATCGAAAAGGAAACCGGAGTGGTGCGCAAGCACGCCGGCGAACTCGAAGCCGAGATCCGCCGTGCGCTCATCGACCTCGCGACCGCGCTGACGGCGGCCTAGGAACACCTAGCCCGAAACAGCGGGGCGGGCGGGAGAACTCCCACCCGCCCCGCTCTCTTCAACATGCCTACACGACCTCGATGGGCGCGTGGGAAATTCTAAATCCATTGAGCGAGAGGACAATTCCTATGATCGATCCGCGTGTACAACCAGTGATCAGTTTATACGGCCGACTCACCCGCCGTCTGGTTCGGAAGTGATGCAGATGTCCGACAAACACACGCCTACGGACTTGCACCACGTTGTCCTGCTCGGTGACCACCAGACCACAGATCACGTCGAGATGCTCGAGGGGGTGGCCGCCCAACATGGGACGGCCATCTCTGTCGTGTTCTCCTTCGAACCGGGGGAGGCCGCCGGCTGTCAGGAACTAGCCGACGTCGGAGGACTCGTTGCGGCACTTAGCCACGCGATCGCCACCAAGCTGCCTATATGGGTGCCCTACCCGCGAGAAGACCTCGGCCGCGAGCAGCACTTCCGCCGCATCGGACTTGTGCTCCAACGCCACGGCTTGAACCTATTCACCGGTCCACATTTGATCCCGTGCCCGACCACGGGCGGGAGCTCGGAGATCGACTTCGCGCTGCGCACCGAGGTGCAGGCCGTCGACAACCTCGATCAAGCGGCTCTTGCTAACGGCGGAGTCGAAACCCTCGGGCGGCAGATCGAAGAAGCCATGGTCGAGTCAGCCAAGGCGTCGAGAGGCAAACCCTCCCAATTCCCGGAACCGGCCGACCATGACGTGCTGTCGGCGATGTCGTCCAACGTTGGTTCCGACATCATGGTCAGCCTGCCCGCCGGTCTCCCTTCACCGAACGCGCCTTGGGCGCAACGGGAGCCGGCGTTGAGACGCCATGCAGTTTGGTTGACTCGATGCTGTGGGTGCACGCAAATCGCCGCAGCACAATGCCTCAACGCCATAGGGCAGCGCACTCCACAGGGGTGCCCCTGGAAGCAGTCGACCGTGTCCGCGCTAATCCGAGGCCGATACGAACGACCTAACTCCTCGGCATCGATTTCCTAGCTCCACTAATGTTCCCAAAAGTGTTCCCACCCCCACGAAAACGGCCCCCGGACCGAAGTCCGAGGGCCGTTTCACCTGGTAGCGGGGACAGGATTCGAACCTGCGACCTCTGGGTTATGAGCCCAGCGAGCTACCGAGCTGCTCCACCCCGCGATGGTGAACGCTAGGTTACCGGGCACGCCACGGGGCCTCCAAATCGCGTGGTCAGAGGCCCTCCAGCGCTGCCGAACGTGCACGGAAGTACACATTTCACGGCGCGTCCGCGGACCAACACGCACACTCGCCGAGAGAGGGCACCCGCTACCCGGCGTTGTCGTATTTGGTCATGGCGTCGTTGAGCCGTTGCAGGGCAGCGCCGTAGTCCGAGAAGTTCCCGCTCTGCTGGGCCTGCTTGACGGCATCCATGGCGGTCTTGATCTCCTGCAGCGCAGCCGCTTTGGCGTTCGAGATGGTCACACTGCCCGGCGGCACCGCAGCCACCGGCGTGGGCACCTCCGGCACCGCGGCCTGCGCCGGTGGAACCTTCGCCGGCGGCGGGGCGCTCTGCCCCGGGGCGGGCGCCGGACCGGTGGCGGTGGCTCCCGCGCCGGCCCCGAAGATGCCGTCCAGCGCGTCGCGCACCGTGGGTCCGTAGCCGACCTTGTCGCCGTACATCATCGCCACCCGGATCAACCGGGGGTACGACGAGGCGGCGTCGCTGCTGCCCGGCGAGGCGTACACCGGAGCGACGTAGAGCAGTCCGCCCTCCCCCACCGGCAGCGTCAGCAGGTTGCCCCACCGGATGCGGTTCTGGTTGTCCCGGCCGATCACACCGAGGTCCTGGCTGACCGCCGTGTCGGTGCTGATCGCGTTGAACGCCAGCTTGGGCCCGTTGACCTGACCCGGAATGGTCAGCACGGTGATCTTGCCGTACGTCGCCGGATCGGAACTGGCGGTGATATAGGCCGCCAGGAAGTCGCGGCGGAACCGATTCATCGCACTGGTCAACTGGAACGAGGCCGAAGAGTCATTGGCCGCAAGGTCTTTGGCCACGATGTAGTACGGCGGCTGGTAGCTCGACGCGGTCGGGTTGGGATCCAGCGGCACATCCCAGAAGTCCGATGTCGAGAAGAACGTCACCGGATCGTCGACGTGGTACTTGGCCAGCAGCGCGCGCTGCACCTTGAACAGATCCTCCGGATACCGCAGGTGCGCAGCCAGTTCCGGGCTGATGTCGCTGCGCGGCTTGACGGTGCCGGGGAAAACCTTCTCCCAGGCCTGCAGCACCGGGTCGGTCTCGTCCTGGGCGTACAGCGTCACGGTACCGTCGTAGGCGTCGACGGTGGCCTTGACGGAGTTGCGGATGTAGGACACCTGCTTGTCGGGCATCAGCCGGTTCATCGCGACCTCGGTCGAGTCGGCGGTGGCCGACGACAGCGAGGTCAACTCCGAGTACGGGTAGTTGTCCAGGGTGGTGTAGCCGTCGACGATCCACACCATCCGCTTGTTGACGATCGCCGGATACACGCTCGAGTCGGTGGTCAGCCACGGGGCCACCGCCTTCACCCGGTCGGCCGGATCGCGGTTGAACAGGATCTTGCTGTTGGGCCCGATCACGTTGGAGAACAAGAAGTTCCGCTCACCGAACTTGGCCATGAAGACGCTGCGCGCCACCCAGTTGCCCAGCTTCACGCCACCGGAGCCGGTGTAGGTGTAGTTCTTGGTCTCGGTGTTGGTCTCGTAGTCGTACTCGCGGTCGGCGCCGTTGCTGCCGACAATCGCGTAGTCGTTGGCCGCCGCGGCGATGATCGGGCCGAAGTAGACCCGCGGCTGATCCAGCGGCGCCGGGCCCGGCGACACCACGGTGCCGTTGGCGCCGACCACCGACGACAGGAACTCCGGATATCCGCCATTCTGGTTGGGGTCGTTGGCAATTCCGCGCACGGTGTTGGCCGGCGAGGCGATGAAGCCGTTGCCGTGGGTGTAGACGGTGTGCCGGTTGATCCAGTCGCGCTGGTTGTCGATCAACCGGTCCGGGTTGAGTTCGCGTGCCGCGACGACGAAGTCGCGCAGATTGTCATCGGGCCCGTTGTAGCGGTCGATCGACAGCTGGTCGGGGAAGCTGTAGAAGTTCTTGCCCTGCTGGAACTGGGTGAACGCCGGGCCGACGATGGTCGGGTCGAGCAGCCGGATGTTGGAGATGGTGGCGCGGTCGTTGGCCACCTCCTGCGCGGACGTCGGCGTGTTGCCACCCCAGTCCCGGTAGGACACCGACTGGTCGGTCAGCCCGTAGGCCTGCCGGGTGGCCAGGATGCTGCGTTTGATGTACTCCGATTCCTTCTGCGCCGCATTGGGTTTGACGCTGAACTGCTCGACGATCATCGGCCACGCCGCACCGACGATCAGCGAGCTGAGCACCAGCAGCACCAGGCCGATCACCGGGATGCGCAGATCGCGCAACACCAGCGCCGAGAACACCGCCACCGCGCAGATCAGGGCGATGGCCATCAGGATCAGCTTGGCCGGCAGCACGGCATTGATGTCGGTGTAACCGGCACCGGTGAACGGCTTGCCGGCCCGGGTGTGCGAGAGCAGTTCGTAGCGGTCCAGCCAGTAGGCGAACACCTTCATCAGAACCAGCACCCCGATGAGCACCACCAGCTGGATGCGGGCCGGCTTGCTCAGCGCGCCCTGCCGCCCGGTCAGCCGGATGCCGCCGAAGACGTAGTGCGCCACCACGTTTGCCAGGAACGCCAGGAACACCGAGACGAACAGGATGGTCACCACGAGCCGGAAGAACGGCAGCTCGAACGCATAGAACCCGAGGTCCTTGCCGAACTGCGGATCGGTGACGCCGAAGGAGCCGCCGTGCAGGAACAGCTGCACCCGCACCCAGTAGCTCTGGGCCACCAGACCGGCCAGCGCGCCGATGACCAGCGGCACGCCCCAGGAGATCAGCCGCAGCCGCGCCAGCACCGCGGTGCGGTACCGGGCGACGGGATCATTGGGCCCGGTGGTGGGGACGAACACCGGCCTGGCGCGGTAGGCGAAGGCGAGCCCGGCGAACACGATGGCGGCGACCACCAGCGCGACGACCAGGAAGATGATCAGCCGGGTGAGCACGACGGTGGTGAACACCGAGCGGAATCCCAACTCGCCGAACCACAACCAGTTGACGTAGGTGTCGATCAGCTTGGGCCCGAACAGCAGCACCGCCACGACGGCCACCGCGGTGGTGATGAGGACCCGGCTGCGCCGGGTCAGCTTGGGCATCCGGGCGGCAGGGCGCATCCCCACGGGTTAACTCCTGATCATCACTGGTCGACGGTCACTCAACTGTACGCACGCGTCGCTCAGCAGTGCGGCGCGTCGCCTCCGCTGGACAGGGCGTGCAGGGCGTCGACGGCGGTGGTCAGGGTGTCGACCTTCACCAGCCGCATGCCGTCCTGATCGCCGGTGCGGGCCTCGTCGCAGTTGTCGGCGGGCACCAGGAAGACCGTCGCGCCGGCGTCGCGGGCGGCGCTCATCTTGTGCGTGATCCCGCCGATGGGGCCCACCGCACCGTCCGGCGAGATGGTTCCGGTGCCGGCCACGAACTTGCCGTCGTTCAGGTCGCCGGTGGTCAGTTTGTCCACCACGGCCAGGCTGAACATCAGTCCGGCCGACGGGCCGCCGATGTTGGCCAGGTTGAAGTCGACGCTGAACGGCGCCCACGGCGCGTTGAGCACCGCGACGCCCAGGTAGCCGTAGTCCCGGTCGGGGTTCGAGCCCAGCGTCACGGTGACCGTGCCGGCCGGCGCGTTCTTGCGGCGATAATCCAGCACCACCTGCTGACCGGGTTTGGTGGCCTTCAGCAGCGCGGTGAACTCGTCCAGGGTGGCGGTCGGCTTGCCGTCGACGGCGTCGATGGCGTCGCCGACCTGCAGCTTGCCCTTCGCCGGGCCGTTGTCGTTGACCTGGGCGACCGTCACCGCCGGCGCGTACTTCAGGTAGCCCAGCGCGGCGTAGGCGGCGCTGTCCTCGGAGTCCTTGAACTCCGCGTCGTTGGCCTTGTCGACGTCCTCGCGGCTCTTGTCCGGCGGGTACACCAGATCGCGGGGCACCAGCTGCTCATCCCCCGACGCCCACATGGCCAGGGCCTGTCCCAGGGTCAGCTGGTCCCGCTGGGACACCGTGGTCATGTTGAGGTTGCCCGACGTGGGCTTGACCTCGGTGCCCTTGATGTCGACCACCTGTTTGCCGTCGTACTCCGCCAGCGTGTTGAACGTGGGCCCGGGGCCCAGCGAGACGAACGGCACCGTGACCGCGGCCAGCAGGAACCCGAACACCACGATCGGCACCAGGGCCACCGCCACCGTCGCACTGCGCCTGTTCACGCCCGCAACATTAGCCGGGCGACTTCACTGAGAGCGTGACGCGGGATGGCACACGCTGCCGCGGCGGTCGGTACCGTTGAGGTCATGCCTGACCTGCCTTTCGGCTTCTCCTCCGGGGAAGACCCCGACCGTGACAAACGGGAGGGCGCCGAGACCGGCGGCCCATCAGCCTCTGATCCGTTCGGCTTCGGCTCCGGCGACATGGCCGACCTCGGCCAGATCTTCACCCGGCTGGGCCAGATGTTCTCCGGCGCCGGCAGCGCGATGGCCCACGGCGGCGCATCCGCCGGGCCGGTGAACTACGACCTGGCGCGCCAGCTGGCCTCCAGCGCGATCGGGTTCACCGCGCCCATCCCGGAGGCCACCGTCACCGCCATCGCCGACGCGGTGCACCTGGCCGAACTCTGGCTGGACCCCGCCACCACCCTGCCGGCCGGCACCGCCAAGGCCGTCGCGTGGACCCCCAACGACTGGATCGACAACACGCTGGACACCTGGAAGCGGCTGTGCGACCCAGTGGCACAACAGATTTCGACGGTCTGGGCCTCCGCACTGCCCGAGGAGGCCAAGGGCATGGCCGGGCCGCTGCTGTCGATGATCACCCAGATGGGCGGCATGGCGTTCGGCTCACAGCTCGGGCAGGCCCTGGGCAAGCTGTCACGCGAGGTGCTGACCTCCACCGAGGTCGGCCTGCCGCTGGGACCCAAGGGCGTCGCCGCGCTGCTGCCCACCGCCATCGAGGAGTTCTCGGCCGGGCTCGAGCAGCCCCGCAGCGAGATCATGACCTTCCTGGCCGCCCGCGAGGCCGCCCATCACCGGCTGTTCAGCGGCGTGCCGTGGCTCTCGTCGCAGCTGATGGGCGCCGTCGAGGCCTACGCCCGCGGCATCTCGATCGACATGAGCGGCATCGAGGAACTGGCCCAGGGCTTCAACCCGGCGGCCATGGCCGACCCGAGCGCCATGGAGAACCTGCTCAACCAGGGCATCTTCGAGCCGAAGGCCTCCCCCGAACAGGAAGCCGCCCTCGAGCGGCTCGA
This sequence comes from Mycobacterium sp., assembly GCF_046330795.1. Classification (GTDB taxonomy): domain Bacteria; phylum Actinomycetota; class Actinomycetes; order Mycobacteriales; family Mycobacteriaceae; genus Mycobacterium. The sequence continues at coordinate 27,987 of NZ_JAXLSA010000009.1, forward strand.
GACGCTGCTGGCGCTCATCGAGGGCTGGGTCGAGACCGTGGTGACCGCGGCACTCGGCGATCGGCTGCCCGGTGCCACCGCGCTGGCCGAGACGCTGCGGCGGCGTCGCGCAACCGGCGGCCCCGCGGAGAAGACGTTCGGCACGCTCGTCGGCCTGGAACTGCGGCCGCGCAAGCTGCGCGAGGCCGCTCAGTTGTGGCAGCGCCTGACCGACGCCGCCGGCGTCGAGGGCCGCGACGCCGTCTGGGCCCACCCCGATCTGTTGCCGGGCGCCGCCGATCTCGATGAGCCCGCGGCGTTCATCGACCGGGTGATCGGCGGGGGAACGGCGGCCTCCGACGCCGAAATGGAACGAGCGATCGCGGATCTGGAGCGCTCGCTGCGTGAGGACCCCCAGGACCCCGAAGCCCCTGTGGATAGCTGAGCCCGCACTCGGCGGCGTTCTGCCACAGTCCCGTCCCATGACGGGCCGCTACACCCTTGATCCGGCGATGCCGGTGCTGCTGCGCCCGGACGGCGCCGTGCAGGTCGGCTGGGATCCGCGCCGGGCCGTGCTGGTGCAGCCGCCATCCGGGCTGACCGCGCCCGCGCTGGCTACCGTCCTGCGCACGATGCATGCCGGCGCCGCCGTCGACGATCTACTCAGCGAGGCCGGCCGGCATGGCCTCACCCGTCGGGAAGAGCTGACCGACCTGGTCGACGCGCTGGTGTCGGCGGGCGTGGCCCGCGCCGCGCCCGTGGCCTCCCGCAGCCGCGCCGCCGCCATCCGGGTCCACGGCCGCGGCCCGTTGGCCGAGGCGCTGACCGAGTCGCTGCAGCGGTCCGGCGCCCGCGTCGCCCACACCAGCCAGTCGCACGTCGTCATCAAGGCCGCGAACACCGACCTGATGGTGCTGACCGACCAGCTGGTCGCCGACCCGCGGGTGCTGCGCGAACTGCACGAGGCGAAGGTGGCGCACCTGCCGGTCCGGATCCGCGACGGCGTCGGCTTGGTGGGACCGATGGTGCTTCCCGGCGCGACGGCCTGCCTGACCTGCGTCGACCTGCACCGCAGCGATCACGACGAGGCCTGGCCGGCCGTCGCGGCCCAGCTGCGCGACACCGTCGGGACCGCCGACCGGGCCACCGTGCTGGCCACCGCCGCGCTGGCGCTGGGCCAGATCGAGGAGGTCATCCGGGCCATCCGCGGCCAGCCGGACCGGCCCGCCCCGGCAACGCTGTCCTCGACGCTGGAGTTCGACGTGGTGGCCGGGTCGATCACCAGCCGGCACTGGCCCCGGCATCCCCGCTGCCGGTGTTGACAACGTACGTTGCCACTCCGGTGGTTCCATTCACACCTCCGTCATGGATGATGGTCTGGTGTCAGAGATCAAACGCGGTGGCGTGGCGCGAAACGCGAAGCTGGCAGGACTGGCCGGCGGGATGGCCGGACGTGCGGCGCTGGGCTTCGGTAAGCGCCTGACCGGCGCCTCCAAGGACGAGGTCAACGCCGAACTCGTGGAGAAGGCCGCCAACCAGTTGTTCACCGTCCTCGGGGAACTCAAGGGCGGCGCCATGAAGGTCGGCCAGGCGCTGTCGGTGATGGAAGCCGCGGTGCCCGAGCAGTTCGGCAAGCCCTACCGCGAGGCCCTCACCAAGCTGCAGAAGGACGCCCCGCCGCTGCCGGCGGACAAGGTGCACCGCGTGCTGGACGGCCAGCTGGGCACCAAGTGGCGCGAGCGCTTCCAGTCCTTCGACGACAAGCCCGTCGCTTCGGCCAGCATCGGCCAGGTGCACCGCGCGGTGTGGTCCGACGGCCGCGACGTCGCCGTCAAGATCCAGTACCCCGGGGCCGACGAGGCCCTGCGCGCCGACCTGAAGACCATGAAGCGTCTCGTCGGCATCTTCAAGCAGCTCTCCCCGGGTGCCGACATCCAGGGCGTGGTCGACGAACTGATCGACCGCACCGAGATGGAGCTGGACTACCGGCTCGAGGCCGAGAACCAGCGGGCGTTCGCCAAGGCCTACGACGGCAACCCGGATTTCGTCGTGCCGCACGTGGTGGCCAGCGCGCCGAAAGTCGTTGTGGCCGAATGGATCGAAGGCATCCCGCTGTCGCACATCATCAAGAACGGCACCCAGGACCAGCGTGACCTGATGGGCTACCGGCTCTTCCAGCTCACCGACGACGCCCCCCGCCGCCTGGAGATGATGCACGGCGACGCGCATCCCGGGAACTTCATGCTGATCGGCGACAAGATGGGCGTCATCGACTTCGGCGCGGTGGCGCCGCTGCCCGGCGGTATGCCCCGCGAACTGGGCCGGATCCTGCGCTACGCGGTGGACAAGAACTACGACAAGCTGCTGCCGACCATGGAGCAGATCGGTTTCATCCAGAAGGGCGAGCGGGTGTCCACCGACGACGTGGACGACATGCTCAAGCAATACGTCGAGCCGCTGTCGGTCCCGGTGTTCCACTACAACCGCAAGTGGCTGCAGCGGATGGCCACCATCGACATGGACAAGGCCGCCGGCCAGATCAAGGCGGCCCGGCAGATGAACATCCCGCCGAAGCTGGCCATCCCGATGCGGGTGATCGCCTCGGTGGTGGCCATCTCGTGTCAGCTGGACGCCCATGTGCCGGTCCGCCAGATCGCCGACGACCTGGTCCCCGGCTTCAGCGACCCGGACGCATAACCCCTCCAGACCCGTAGCCCCCATCTGTTCAGCCTCCACTGCGAGATCCACTCGCAATTCGTCGCAGGGAGCGCTGAACAGATGCAAAAGGAGGGGCCTCAGGCGGCGATCGCGTCCTTGCGCGGGCGGCCGCGCGGCCGCTTGCGCGCGACCACCGAGCCGCGCTCGACGATCTCGCCGCCCCACACACCCCACGGCTCGGCGCGGTCGAGCGCCGCGGTCAGGCACTGGGCCCGGATCGGACAGTCGGCGCACAGCACCTTGGCCCGCTCCAGATCACCGGGGTCGTCGGCGAACCACAAGTCGGGATCTCCGACATGGCACGGCAGCACCGGCCGTTTCAGGGCGGACATGTCCAACACCTGCTTCCTGGTCTCGTGGCGGTCTGTTTCCTCGAGATCCGGGCCGGCTGCGGTGTTTCGGCGCTGAAACACTGAGGCCACGGATCCGGTTGACTCGGGTCCGTGGCCTTGGCTTTTCGTGCCGGGCTGTGTTCGGGCTAGGTGATGAAGCCCCGATCCACGGACGGGTCATTGGCGGCGGTCCGACGCTTACGCGGAGCGGGAACCGCCTTGGCGGCATGGGCATGGGCGGCCGGGATGAACCCAGCGTTGTCTGCCGGTACCCACTGCATGGGCATGTTGTTCATCGCGGTCCTCCCTCCGGGCTCGTCACGTGGATGTGCTTCCCGCACGTTACTCGGAGCACGCGGAGCCCCACAACTTATTTTTGACCTGCGGTTTTCACTTACGGGCGCGGACCAGGTCCAGAACGTCGGGGCCGAATTGCTCGAGCTTGCGCGACCCGATCCCCGGAATGGCCACCAGCGCGGCGTCATCGGTGGGCAGCGACTCGGCGATGGCGATCAGCGTGTTGTCACTGAACACCACATACGCCGGGACCTTGAGTTCCTTGCACGTCCGCGAGCGCCAGTCCTTGAGCTGGGCCAGCAGTTCGTCGTCGACGTCGGCGGCGCACGTCTCACAGCGGCGCAGCATCACCGCCGTCGGCGTGGTCAGCCGTTGGTTGCAGATCCGGCACCGCGCGTTGCCCGGCTTGGGCCGGCGGCTGCGCGAGCCGCTCTCGACGGCCGGCGCGTGCGGGTTCAGCCCGGACAGGAACCTCGACGGCTTGCGGCCCTGCCGGCCACCCGGCGCCCGCGCCAGCGCCCAGCTGAGCGCCAAATGCACTCTGGCCCTGGTGATTCCGACATAGAGCAGCCGGCGCTCCTCCTCGACGGCCTCGCTGTCGGGACCGTGCGCCAGCGCGTGACTGATGGGCAGGGTGCCGTCGGTCAGGCCGACGAGGAACACCGCGTCCCACTCCAGACCCTTGGCCGCGTGCAGCGACGCCAGCGTGACGCCCTGCACCACCGGCGGATGTCGGGCGTCGGCGCGCAGCCGCAGTTCGGCGACCAGGCCGGCCAGGTCGAGCTCCGGACGCAGGGCCACTTCTTCGTCGACCAGATCGGCCAGCGCGTCGAGGGCCTCCCAGCGTTCCCGGGCCCGGGTGCCCGTCGGCGGCTGCGCGGTCAGGCCCAACGGTTCGAGCAGCTCACGCACGGCGGCGGGCAGCTCCGCGCCGAGGACCGGCTCGGGTGCGCGCTGCAACGCCAGCAGCGCCTGCCGGATCTCCTGGCGGCTGAAGAACCCCTCGCCGCCGCGGACCTGGAACGCGACCCCGGCCTCGGTGAGCGCCTCCTCGTAGACCTCGGACTGCGCGTTGATCCGGTACAGCACGGCGATCTCGGCAGCCGGCGTCCCGGAGTCGACGAGCTTGCGGATCGAGCGGGCCACCGCGGCGGCCTCGGCCACCTCGTCGGTGTGCTCGCTGAACACCGGCTCCGGGCCGGGATCCCGCTGGCCGACCAGATGCAGCCGGCTGCCGGCGACCCGACCGCGGGCATTCGCGATGACCCGGTTGGCCAACGACACCACCTCCGGGGTGGACCGGTAGTCGCGTTCCAGCCGCACGACGGTGGCATCCGGGAAGCGCCGGGAGAAGTCCAGCAGGAACTGCGGGGTGGCGCCGGTGAACGAATAGATGGTCTGGTTGGCGTCGCCGACGACGGTCAGGTCGTCCCGGGGACCCAGCCAGGCCTGCAGCACCCGCTGCTGCAGCGGGGTGACGTCCTGGTACTCGTCGACGACGAAGCAGCGGTACCGGTCGCGGAACTCCTCGGCCACCGCGGCGTCGTTCTCGATGGCCGCGGCCGTGTGCAACAGCAGGTCATCAAAATCAAGGAGATGGGTTTCGTTGCGCGCCTTCAGGTTTTCGTATCCGGCGTACACGGTGGCCACCTTCTCGGCGTCCATCGGAACGTCACGCGTCGATTTCGCGACGGCCTGCGCGTACTGCTCCGGGGTGATCAGCGACGCCTTGGCCCACTCGATCTCGCCGGCCAGATCGCGCACGTCGTCGGTGGACGTCTGGATCCGGGCCCGGGCCGCGGCCTGCGCAACGACCGCGAACTTGCTGTCGAGCAGTTCCCAACTGCCGCCGATCACCCGCGGCCAGAAGTACCGCAACTGGCGGCGGGCGGCGGCGTGGAACGTCAGCGCCTGGACCGCGCCCACCCCGGTGCCCGTCTGCGCCTCGGCGTCCAGGGTGCGCAGCCGGCCCCGCAACTCCCCGGCGGCGCGCTGGGTGAACGTGACGGCCAGCACCTGACCCGCTGCGACGTGCCCGAGGCCGACCAGGTGCGCGATGCGGTGGGTGATGGTGCGGGTCTTGCCCGTCCCCGCGCCGGCCAGGACGCACACCGGGCCCCGGGCGGCCAGCACGGCGGCGCGCTGCTCCTCGTCAAGACCCGTCAGGAGCGCCTGTTCGCCTGCCATGGGGAACATCATGGCAGGGCCGGGTGACATGATGACGCCATGACGGTGACCATGTACAGCACGACCTGGTGCGGCTATTGCCGCCGCCTCGAGACCGCGTTCAAGGCCCAGGGTGTCGAATACACCACGGTCGACATCGAGGAGGATCCGGCGGCCGCGAAATTCGTCGCCTCGGTCAACGGCGGCAACCAGACCGTGCCGACGCTGAAGTTCGCCGACGGGTCGACGCTGACCAACCCGAACGTCAAAGAGGTGCAGGCCAAGCTGGCTTCGTTGGGCTGATTTGCCCGCCGAGCGTCCGCATTTGTACAGCCGCACCGGCGTGTCGGTGTACAGACACGGCCGCTCGCGGAGGGGTTATTCGGGGTCCGGGTCGACCCAGGATTCGATGATCTCCCGGGCAATGGACACCGAACCCGGAAGCAGCAGTTCGGAATCGGACGTCTCCGCGTTGGTCCAATCCCCCGCCGCCAGCGCGGCGCGCACCTGGTCGCGGGTGAACCAGCGTGCCTCCACGATCTCGCCGTCGTTGAACGAGAACTCCTGATCCGGGTCGGCCAGCGCGTGGAAGCCGACCATCAGCGAACGCGGGAACGGCCACGGCTGGCTGCCCAGGTAGCGCACGTCGCGCACGGAAAGCCCGATCTCCTCGGCGATCTCGCGTGCGACGCAGGTCTCGAAGGACTCGCCGGCCTCCACGAAACCGGCCAGTAGCGAGAACATCCGCGGCGGCCAGACCGCCTGGCGGGCCAGCGCCACCCGGTCGGCGCCGTCGTGCACCAGGCAGATGACGGCCGGGTCGATGCGGGGGAACTCCTCGTGCCCGCTGACCGGGTCGACGCGCGACCAGCCGGCCTTGACCGCCTTGGTGGGCGCGCCGTTGACCGCGCTGAACCGCGCGTTGTCGTGCCAGTTCAGCAGGGCCGTTGCGGTGGCCACCAGGGTGGCGCTCAGATCGTCGAAATCCGTTCCGCCCCGGCGCAGGTCGAGCACCTGGGAGTCGGTCGCGTCCGGTGAGAGCAGCGGCGCGCGGACGGCCCAGACGTGCCGGCCGCCGGCGACGGTACCCAGGAACACGGCGTTGGCCGGTGGCCGCTCACCGAGGTCGGCGGTGGTGTTGAAGACCACCTGGCCGTCGGCGATCAGCACCTGCCCGCGCGGGTCGACGCGCAGCACCGCGGCGTCGGCCCAGCCGGCGATCGCCGCGTCGATGTCGGTGCGCAGGTGATCGGACCGGTCGGCGCCGACCCGGGACAGCAACGGGACGTTGCGCAGCTGGAAGCCGGAGCCCGCGGACGACTCCGCCATCACTCGTCCTCGTCGTCGGCGCTGCGGATGTAGAGCAGCCGGTCCCCGGGCTCCATGGCGTCGACCTTCGGGTCGTCGATGCGCAGCAGGTCCCCGTCGCGGATGACGCCGAGCACCGTCATCGGCAGGTGCCGCGGCGAACCGCCGACCTGTTTGAGGTCGACCTCCTTCTCGGCGATCGCCAGCCCCGCGTCGGGGGTCAGCATGTCCTCCATCAGCTCCACGACCGCGGGCGCCTTCTTGGCGATGCCGAGCAGCCGGCCCGCCGTCTCCGAGGACACCACCACCGAATCGGCACCGGACTGCTGCAACAGATGCGCGTTCTCGGCCTCGCGCACCGAGGCGATGATCTTGGCGTCCGGGGCCAGTTCGCGCGCGGACAGCGTCACCATGACCGCGGTGGGGTCACTGTTGGTGGCCACGATGATGGTCTCGGCGCGCTGCGCGCCGGCCAGCCGCAGCACATCCGACCGGTTGGCGTCGCCGCGAACGGTCACCAGGCCGGCGGCGCTGGCCGTGTCCAGGGACGCCTGGTCGGTGTCGACGACGACGATCTCGCCCGGCGGCACCCCGTCACCGACCATGGCGGCGACGGCCGTCTTGCCCTTGGTGCCGTAGCCGATGACGACGGTGTGGTTGCGCACGGAGTTCCTCCATCGCTGAATCTTGAGGGCCTGGCGCGAGGCGGCGGTGAGCGTCTCGACGGTGGTGCCGATGAGGACGATCAGGAAGGCCACCCGCAGCGGCGTGATCACCAGGACGTTGACCAGGCGCGCCGACGGGCTGAGCGGGGTGATGTCGCCGTAGCCGGTGGTCGACAGCGACACCGTGGCGTAGTACAGGCAGTCCAGGAACGACATCTGGTTTTCCTGCACATCGCGGTAGCCGTCGCGGTCGAGGTAGACGATCAACACGGCGGCGAACAGGGCCAGCAGGGCGTAGAGGACGCGGCGGAGGATCCGGTTGGTCGGGCTGACGAACTTCTCGGGGATCCGCAGGTAGTCGACCAGCGCGGCATCGGGCTTGGCCGTCAGCTCCTGGTCGAGGACCCGCATTCGGTTCCGCAGCAGCCGGGACTCAGCCACCCCGGACCTCCGAACGGCGTTCCTCGCTCACGTCTGACCGGCGCACGCCATCATGTAACCATGAAGCCGAGACGAGCACGCCCATGAGCCACCCTTCACCCGCCGACGCGCAAAAGCTGGCCCTGGGCATGGCCGGAATGCTCACCACGGTGGGCATCCTGCACTTCGCCGCTCCGAAACCGTTCGACACCATCGTCCCGGCCGAACTACCCGGTAGCGCACGGTTCTACACGCATGCCTCGGGCGTGGCCGAACTCGGCACCGCGGCGCTGCTGGCCGTGCCACAGACCCGGCGCCTGGGCGCCACCGTCGCCATGGCCCTGTTCCTGGCGGTGTTCCCGGCCAACGTGAACATGGTGCGGTTGTGGTGGGGCAAGCCGTGGCCGATGCGGCTGGCCGCGATCGCCCGTCTGCCGCTGCAGATCCCGATGATCGTGCTGGCCAACCGGGTGCGCCGCGCGTCCTGACCGCTCACGCCGCGGACTCGGCGAGCAGGGCGGTCAGCTGTTCGGCGCTCGAGAGCTCGTCGGGCGCCACCGTCCTGCCCGAGCGCACGTAGTGGAATGCCGTGCGCACCTGCTCGACCCCGCAGCCCTGCAGTGCCGCCCATGCCAGCCGGTAGACGCCCAGTTGGACCGCTGCCTGTCGCCGTGACTCGGCATCGGCGGGCTCGGCGCCGGTCTTCCAGTCCACCACCGTGAATCCGCCGTCCGGGTCGGCGAACACCGCGTCGATGCGGCCTCGGACGACATGCCCACCGAGCGTCATCTCGAACGGCACCTCGACGTCGACGGGGGTGCGCGCCGCCCACGGCGACACCGCGAACGCATCCTGCAGTTCGGCCAGCCGCTCGGTCTGCGTCCGGCGCAGCTCACCGTCCACCGCGCCGGGCAGATCGTCGAGGTCGAACAGCCGCTCGGAGCCGTAGAACCGCTGCACCCAGTCGTGAAAGGCCGTGCCCAGCAACGCTTCCACATCGGGCCGGGCCGGTAGCCGCCGGTGCATCCGGCGCACCGCCGCAGCGCGGTCGCGGCCCAGGTCCACCAGGCCGCTGACCGACAGCTGAACGGGCAATGCGGCCGCGGGCGGCACCGCGGCGGCGGCCCGCTCGGCCAGCAGCGCGTCGACGTCGGCGGCCCAGCCGTGCCGATCGCCGCCCGGCGTGGGGTCGAGCCCACCGGCCAGCGCGGCCCGGGCCGCGGCCACCATCGCCGCGCCGCTTGCCTGCGCCGTGCTGGCCGGGCGTTGCGGCCATTGCGCTTCGATGATGTTGTTCCGCAACGGGTTCAGCTCACCATTGGCCGGATCGGGTGCCCACTGGTCGATCTCGCCCGCGGCCTCGGCACCGTCGATGATGTCGCGGACCTCGAGCAGGAATTCCGACGGCCCGCGCGGCGTGAGGCCGGTGGCACCCCAGTGGTGCCCGGACAGCAACAGCGTGTCCTCGGCCCGGGTGACGGCGACGTACAGCAGGCGGCGTTCCTCATCGAGGCGCCGCCGGGCCAGCTGATCACGATGCCCGGTGATGCTGTCCGACAACTGCTTTCGGTCGGTGACGGCCGACAGGTCGAGCACCGGCACGCCGTGCCGGCCGCCGCCCTGATCGCCGGCCCGGTCGCCGCGCAGCAGCGGAGGCAGCTCGCCGGCGTCGGACAGCCAGGTGCGCGCCGTCGCGGTGGACGGGAACACCCGGCCCGACAGATGAGGCACCGCCACGATCTGCCATTCCAGTCCCTTGGCGGCGTGCACGGTGAGCACCTGCACGCGGTGGTCGGCGGCACCGACGTCGGCAGTCACATCGGCAGGGGGCAGCCCGTCCTCCACCGACTCGGCGGCCTCCAGGTAGCCCAGCAGCGCGGTGACGTCCCGGCTCCTCGGCGCCCCGGCAGCCCACGCGTCGACGATGTCGGCGAACGCGTCGAGCTGCTCGGTGCCGCGCCCGGCGGCCCGCACCTCCAGGTCCACCCCCATCGACCGGCGGACCTCGGCGACCACGTCGGCCACCGGATGGTCCAGATGGCCGCGCAGCGCGGTCAGCTCGTCGGCCAGGGCCCGGATGCGGGCCAGCCCGGTCGCCGAATAGGCCTGCGCCGGACCGGGATCGCATACCGCGTCGGCCAAGCAGGGGTGATCGGCATCGGGCGCGGCGGCCGCCACCACCTCCGCAACGGTGCCCGCCGCCGCGGCCGAACCGTCGGCCAGGGTGCGGGCGCGGCGCCACAGCGCGGCGAGGTCGCGCGCGCCCAGCCGCCAGCGTGCTCCGGTGAGCACCCGCACGGCGGCGGGGCCCGCGGTGGGTTCGGCCACCATCCGCAGCATTGCCACCACGTCGGCGACCTCGTCGACACCCAGCAGGCCCGCCAGGCCGACGACCTCGACCGGCAGGCCGTGCGCGCGCAGCGCCTCCGCCATGGGTGCGGCATCGGCGTTGCGCCGCACCAGCACCGCCGCCGTCGGCGGGCCGCCCTGCTCGCCGGCCAGCGCGCGGTACCGCCCGGCCAGTTGGCCGGCGACCCAATCACGTTCGGCCACAACGTCGGACAGCAGCGCGCAGCGGACGGTTCCGGGATCGGCGCCGGGCCGTGGACGCAGGGACCCGACGGCCACCGACCGGCGCCGGGCACCGGCGGACAGCTCGTTGGCCACGTGCAGCGTGCTCGGCGGATTGCGCCAGCTGGTCCGCAATTCCAGCGTGGGAGCCGGGCTGCCGTCGGCGAGCGGGAAGTCGGTCTGGAACCGCGGCAGGTTGGTGGCCGAGGCACCCCGCCAGCCGTAGATGGATTGGATCGGATCGCCCACCGCGGTCAGTGCCAACCCGTCGTCGGCTCCCCCGCCGAACAACGCCGACAACGCGATGCGCTGCGCGTGGCCGGTGTCCTGGTACTCGTCGAGCAGGACCACCCGGTAGCGCTCCCGCAGCGCGGCACCGACCTGTGGAAAGCGTTGGGCCAGTTGGGCTGCCGTGGACATCTGCATCCCGAAGTCCATCGCCTTCTCGGCCTGCAGCCGGGCGTGCAGCGCGTCGACCAACGGGACCAGTTCGGCTCGCTCGGTCTGGATCGCCAGCAGCTTCAGCAGATACTGGTTCGGGCCGCGGTCGCGCTGATTGGCTCCCGGTGGCAGCGTGTGCACCAGACGCTCGAGTTCACCGTGGGTGTCGCGCAGCTGCGTGGTGGTGACCAGGTGCTCGGCGAGCTGCCCCGACAGCCGCAGCACCAGATCGGTGACCGCCGCTGGGGACCGGCTCGTCTCCAGCTCGCCCGGATACCCGCAGACCACCTCGAATGCCAACTGCCACAACTCGGTTGGGCTCAGCAGCCGGGTGTCCGGCTCGACGGGCAGCAGCAGGCCGTGCTCGCGCAGCAGAGTGCCCGCGAACGCGTGATACGTGCTGACGGTCGGCGTTTCGTCGACGGCGCCCCCGGCTGCGAGCAGGCCGGTGCCGGCCAGCCGGGCCAGCCGGGACCGCACCCGGCGCAGCAGCTGCCCAGCGGCCTTGCGGGTGAACGTCAACCCCAGTACCTGCCCGGGGTGGGCGTGGCCGTTGGCCACCAGCCACACCACCCGCGCGGCCATGGTCTCGGTCTTGCCGGCGCCCGCGCCGGCGATGACGACCAGCGGGCCGGGCGGTGCGGCGATGACCGCCGCCTGCTCGTCGGTGGGCCGGTGCACACCGAGCGCATCGGCCAGTTCGATCGGGCTGTATCGCGTCATGAGGTCTCCGTGGTCGGGTGCTGGGCGGGGCAGGATCGCCGAACCGGGCAGTGCGAGCAGCCGTCGTTGACCCGGGCGGTGAAATCCGGTCCGGCGGTGGCGGCCGCGGCCCGGCGGACCTGATCGAGGCGTTCCTCGGCCGTGTCGACGGTCAGCGGGTCCTGTTCGCGTTCGGTGGCCCCGCTCTTCGCCAGCGCCGGCTTCCCCAGGTAGACCAGGCGCCCGCCGCCGGGCACCGCTTCTTCGCCGGTCAGGTCGTGGGCGATGGCCAGCTGATACAGGCCCAGCTGGGCGTGCCGTTGCGCGTCGTCCTTGGTGACCGGGCTCTTGCCGGTCTTGACGTCGACGACCACCAGCCGGCCCTCGGCGTCACGCTCGAGCCGGTCGATGCGGCCCGTCACCCGCACCGCCGGTCCCCCGGCCCCGTCGGCGGGCAGGATCCCCTCGACGGCGACCTCGGTGCCGGCCTCGGTCAGCGCACCGCGGGTGTCCTCCCGCCAGGTCAGGAAGGTGGCCAGCATGGCGCGGTGGCGGTCCAACTCGTTGCGGGCGAACCATTCCGCGCCGAACGGCAGCTGCGGCCAGACGGCGTCGAGCTGTGCGACCAGCTGCTCGTAGCCGGCACCGCGCTGGGCGATCAGGGCATGGATGAGCGACCCCGCCGTCGAGCGTTCGTCGCCGGCGGTGCGCCCGCCGTGGCGTTCGAGCAGCCAGCGCAGCGGGCAGTCCTGCAGGTTCTGCAGGGTCGACGGTGAGATGGCGACGGTGTGGTCGGGCCCGCTCCACAGCGGTTCGGCGGTGCTGATCGCGGTGGCCGATTGCCACTCCGACGGGTCGGCCCCACGCACCCCGGCATCGGCCAGCCGAGCCAATTGCAGTGCGGCACAGGACCGGTCCTCATCGCTGACACTGCCCTGCGGTGCGCAGACCACGGCACGCAACCGGCCGACGACGGCCGGTACGGACAGCACGGTCGGCGCGGCGACCGGCACCGGCGCCGGGGTGGCCGCACCGGTGGTATGCGCGGCGATGTCGTGGAAGAACGGCGACGGCAGGATGAGGTCGGCCGCATCCCCATCCCCGGCGTCGACCGCGGTGACCACCAGCCGGCGGCGGGCCCGGCCCATCGCGGCGATCAGCAGCCGGCGTTCGTCGGCCAGCACCGGGGCCCGGACGCTGGCGTCGTCGGGAACGTCGTCGAGGACATCGAGCAATCGCGCCGTGCCCAGAACGCCGCCCCGTGGAATCGCGTTGGGCCACAATCCTTCCTGCAGTCCGGCGATCACGACGGTGTCCCATTCGCGCCCGATGGCCTGGTGCGGGCTCAGCAGCGGCACGGCATCGGGGGTGTGCACCGGTTCGGCCGCGCGCACCGGCAGGCGCAACCCGGCGATGTGATCGAGCAGCGCGGCGATCCCCGCGCCGGGGTTGGCGGTGATGAATTGTTCGGCGGCGTCGAACAGCGCGGTGACGGCGTCGAGGGTCTGGGCGGCCCGCAGGCCGGACTGCCCCCCATGCTCCGAGGAAGTGACCAGGCGCTGCGGCAGACCGCTGCGCCGCCACGCCTCCCACAGGGCAAGCCGCGGGTCGTCGGCCGCCCGCTGCGCGGCGCGCAGCACCGCGCGGACCCGCCGTAGTGGTTTGCGGTGCGCGGGGGCCAGGGATTCGGGCACCCCGCGGCGCAGCACCGCCAGCAGCGACTCACCGAAGTTCCGGTCCGGCTCGAGCCGGCGCAGCGCTCGGCGCAGCTGACGCAGGGTGACCGGATCAACCCGCCCGAGGGGACCGGTCAGCAGTTCCTCGGCGCATTGGGCGGTGGGACCGTCCGCAGTGGCCGCCAGCACCTGCAGCAGGGCCCGGACGACGGCGTTGTCGGGCAGCGGTGCGGCCATTGCCGGCGGCGCGACCGGAACCCCGGCGGCCGCCAGCGCCCGCGGCAGGCCCGCCCCGGCCCGCGGCACCGAGCGCACGATGACGGCCATCTGCGACCACGGCACCCCGTCGACGAGATGCGCCCGCCGCAGGGTGTCGGCGACGACGGCCGCCTCGGCGTGCTCGGAGGCCACCAGCACCGCGTGCACGTCGCCGCCGTCCCCCTCACAGCCGGTGATCGACCGAACTGGGGAGTGCCCGGGCAGCAGCGCGGCCATCCCGGTCACCGCCCGCGCCACCGCCGGGGCGCACCGGTGGCTGACGTCCAGGTGCACGGCCGGCCCGTGGCCGCCGAGCAGCGCGCCGGCATCGGCGCCGCGGAACCCGAACACCGCCTGGTTCGGATCGCCGGCCAGGACCGTGGCCCCGGCGCCGCGGGCGAGCACCTGGACCAGCAGCGCGGCCTGCGGGTCCAGGTTCTGGACGTCGTCGACGAGCAGCAGCCCGATCCGGGCGTGTTCGGCCGCCAGCAGCCCGCGGTCGACGGCCAGGGCGTCCAGCGCGGCCCCGACCAGATCGGCGGCGCCCAGTGCCGGCACGGTGGCCTGCGGTGCGGCCATCCCGACCGCCGCCCGCAGCAGCATCACCTGCTCGTACTGCTGGGCGAACCGGCCGGCCGCGACCCATTCCGGCCGGCCGTGCAACCGGCCGATGCGCTGCAGCTGCACGGGGTCGATCCCGCGCTCGGCGCACCGCGACATCAGGTCCCGCAGTTCGTTGGCGAATCCGTCGGTGCTCAGCGCCGCCCGCAGCGCGGCCGGCCAGCCGCGGGCACCGTCCTCGAGGTCGCCGGCGAGCAGTTCGCGGATGACGTTGTCCTGCTCGGCGCCGGTGATCAGGCGCGGCGGCGGATCCCCGGCGCGTTGTGCGGCCAGCCGCAGCACCGCGAACGCGTAGGCGTGCACGGACCGCACCAGCGGGCCCCGGATCGCCCGGTGCCCGGCCAGCAGCGTGGCCGTCAGCGCGCCCCGGGCCTGCGCGCCGAGCCGGCCCGAGCCCGTCAGCAGCAGGACCGATTCCGGGTCGGCCCCGGCCCCGATCCGGGCCGCCGCAGCGTCCAGCAGCAGCTGGGTCTTGCCGGTCCCCGGCCCGCCGAGCAGCCGCACGGTGCCGCGCAGCCCGGGGTCGAGCACGCACCCGGTCTGCGCGCTGGAGGTGTCGGAGGGGACCATGTGGAGCATGACAGCACAGGCCACCGACAAGTCGGACCGAGCGCTGCACGTGCACCGGTACGGCCCGGCGGGCGCGCCGCGGGTGCTGGCCCTGCACGGGCTGACCGGGCACGGCCAGCGCTGGCAGCAGCTGGCCGAGCAGCATCTGCCCGGGGTCGCGGTGGCCGCACCGGATCTGATCGGGCATGGCCGATCGACCTGGTCGGCGCCATGGTCCATCGACGCCAACGCCGTCGCCCTGGCCGGCCTGCTCACCGAACCGGTTGTGCTGGTGGCGCATTCGTTCGGCTGCGCGGTGGCCCTGCGGCTGGCCGCCGAGCGGCCCGATCTGGTGTCCGCACTGGTGCTGCTGGATCCGGCGGTGGGATTGCCCGGCGGCTGGATGGCCGAGATCGCCGACGCCATGTTCGCCTCCCCGGACTACACCGACGCCGCCGAGGCCCGCTCCGAGAAGACGTCGGGCTCCTGGGCCGACGTCGACGATGCGCAGCTGGACACCGAGTTCGCCGAGCACCTGGTGACGCTGCCCGGCGGCCGGGTCGGCTGGCGAATCAGCATCCCGGCCATGATGGCCTACTGGAGCGAGCTGGCCCGCGATATCACGTTGCCGCCCAAGGATATTCCCGTCACCGTCGTGCGCGCAGCCAAGACGTCGCCGCCGTACGTCACCCCCCGATTGGTCGAGGCGTTGCAGGACCGGCCGGATTTCCGGCTGATCGAGATGGACTGCCATCACATGGTGCCACTGGCCCGCCCCGCCGAGACCGCGCAGCTGATCCGCGAGCGACTTTCCTGAAATGGCACCGGTCACCGACGACCAGGTGGAGCGGGTGCGGGAGCTGGTGGCGTCGATCCCGGCGGGCCGGGTCGCCACCTACGGCGACATCGCCTCGGCGGCAGAGCTTTCCAGCCCCCGCATCGTCGGCTGGATCATGCGGACGGACTCGTCGGACCTGCCGTGGCATCGCGTGGTCCCGGCATCCGGACGCCCGGCGCCGCACCTGGCCACCCGGCAACTGGAACGATTGCGTGCCGAAGGAGTGCTGGCCGATGACGGCCGGATCCCGTTGCGGCAGTGCCGCTTTCCGCTATAGCGCCAGGCGCACCAGCGCGGCCGTGCGGGCCAGCCCGGGGAACGCCGACGCGGTGGCCCGCGGATGCAGGGCATGGACCGCGAGACGGAACATCAAGGCGCGCAACAACATCTGCGGCCATTCCGGCAGCGCGTCCCACCGGTCGATCAGCCCGTCGTCGGCCTCACCCCAGGACAGGGCGTCGACGACGACCACACCGGCCGCCCACGACGCCGGCCGCCAGTAGGGGGCCATGTCGGTGATCCCCGGCGCGGCCGAGCCGGCGAACAACACCGTGCCGTACAGGTCGCCGTGCACCAGCTGACTGGCGCTCTTGATCGGTTTACGCAGTGTCGCAAGCTGTTCGAGCAGATCCACCGAGCGTTCCCCGTCGGCCGAGGCCGGCGACCACGGCGCTCCGGGCGGCAGTGAATGCAGCGGCCGGTCCTCCCACGCGGCGCGGTCCGCGGCGGTGAAGACGTCGACCTCGGTCCATGGCGGCACGGGCGCCTGGGTCAGGAACCGGGGCCGCTCGAGCGCGGAGGTGGCCTCGTGCAGCCGGACCGCCACCGACACGACCTCGTCGTGGCGCGGTTCCGGGGTGCCCGCGACGAACGTGTCGGCCCGCCAGCCCGCCACCACGAACCGTCCGTCGGTGGACCGCACGGGCCGTGCCAGCCGGATGCCGTCGATGAACAACGTCTCGCGCACCTTGGCCGACCAGGCGGCCCGGGCATGGTCGGCCACCATCGACAACACCACTTCGCCGCAGCGCCAGCCGCCCTCCCAGCCCGCGCCGAGCGGAGTCGGTTGTGTCCCACGGAGTCCGAACGCGACGAGCACCAGATCGGGCGGGGATTCGAGCGTCACCCCGTCACCCTAACGCCGCGACGTTCCAGTTCCGGGCCGCTGACCAGCTGTGTCGCGGGTCAGTACATGACCATGTCGGGTGCGAACGCCTCGGCCCACGCGCTGATACCGCCGCGCAGATGCCGCGCTTCGGGGTGGCCGGCCCTGTGCACGACGGGCAGGATCTCCGCCGAGCGCACGCCGGTCTTGCAGTAGAGCACCGGGATCCGGTCGGCCGGCAGCCGCGCGAGCCCGTCACCGGAGTCGATGCTGGACCGGGGAATCAGCACGGCGCCGTCGATGTGGTTGATGTCCCACTCGACGGGCTCGCGGACGTCGACCAGGACGACGCGCGGGTCGGAGTCCAGCAGCTCGCGCAGCTCTTCCGGGCTCACCGCGGCGCCGTCATCGAGGTCATCGGCGGCGGCCAGTCCGCAGAACGCCTGATAGTCCGTCAGCGCGGTGACCTTCGGCGCCGCGGGATCCTTGCGGATCCGCACGGTCCGGAAGGTCATCGCCAACGCGTCGTAGATGAGGAGCCGGCCCAGCAGCGGCTCGCCGATCCCGCCGATCAGCTTGATCGCCTCGGTCCCCATCACCGAGGCGACGGTCCCGCACAGGATTCCCAGCACGCCGCCCTCGGCGCACGACGGCACCAGCCCGGGCGGCGGAGGGTCGGGATACAGGTCGCGATAGTTGATCCCCCGGCCCTCGGGGGCGTCCTCCCAGAACACCGACACCTGGCCGGCGAACCGGTAGATCGATCCCCACACGTACGGCTTGCCGGCCAGCGCGGCGGCATCATTGACGAGGTAGCGGGTGGCGAAGTTGTCGGTGCCGTCGAGGATCAGGTCATAGTCGGCGAACAGGGCGACGGCGTTGTCGGGCTCGAGCCGGAACTCGTGCAGCCGGACGTCGATCAGCGGGTTCACCTCGAGCATCGCCTCGCGCGCGCTGTGCGCCTTGGACCGCCCGACGTCGGACTGGCCGTGGATGATCTGGCGCTGCAGGTTGGACTCGTCGACCACGTCGAACTCGACGATGCCGATGGTCCCGACGCCCGCGGCGGCCAGGTACAGCAGGGCCGGTGAGCCGAGTCCGCCGGCGCCGATCACCAGCACCCGGGCGTTCTTCAGGCGACGCTGCCCGAGCATGCCGAGTTGGGGCAGCGTCAGATGCCGGCTGTAGCGGGCTACCTCGGTGGGGGTCAGCTCGGCGGCCGGGGCAACCAGCGGCGGCAAGGACGACATCCCACCATTTTGCCGCCCACTTCTGCATGAGGGTCGTTGCCCACCACGATCGACGACCCTCACGCAGAAATCGGCAACCGGCGAATCACGCGATCGGATATGGCCAGGGGTTGAACCGGCACACCTTGCCGTCGGGCTTGACCCAGTCGGGATCGAACTTCGCGGCGTCATTGTTGGCCGTCGAGAAGGTCTGCTGCATCATGATCGGCGCCAGCGCGCCGTTCTGGTCGCACGGTTCGTGGTGCTGGTAGCCGATCGCGTGGCCGACCTCGTGGTTGATCAGATACTGCCGGTAGGAGCCGATGTCCCCCTGGAACGGCACCGCGCCACGCACCCAGCGCGCCTCGTTGAGGAACACCCGCTGCTCGGGCTCATTGCTGGACGCGTTGAAGTACGCCGGGTTGTAGCAGGACGCCTCGAGTTCGATCTCGTACCCGCAGCCCTCCCGCACGGTCATCGGCGAGGTCAGCGACACCCGGAAATCGGGCGGGGTCTCGGAGCTGTCGTCGACCCGGACGAACGCGAACTGCGGGTTGTGCGTCCAGCTCTTGGGATTGCTCAACGTCTGGGTGACCATCCGCGCGAAGCCGTCGTCGCCGCCGTAGCCGGCGGTGTCCACCCCGTCCTCGATCTCGACGGTGTAGTGGAACACCTTCGCCGTGCCCTGGCCGACCTGCGGATCGGTGCCCGGGACGGTGCGCCACGCCTTGTTACCGGCTTCGGTGAAGGGACCGCCCTCGGGGAGGATTCCGGTGGGCAGGTTGACGTCGAACTTGGTGAGCCCGCGCGGCGGCGCACCGATGATCTCGGTGCCCTGCGATCCGATGGTGGGTGGTGCCTGCACGGTGTCGATCGGGTCTGCGGTGGTCTCCACGCGGGTGCCGGTGACCGTTTGATAGAGGACCAGCCCGGTCACGACGGCCAGGACGGGCAGGGCGTAGGCGCGCCAGCCGTAGGTGGCCACGAACCGGCCCAGCCAGCTCTGTCTCGGCAGGTGCCGGTGCTCGTCGCGGTTGGCCCGGACCCGGCCGGCGTCCTCGGCGAGCGGGTCCCGCTGAGCGCGCAGCGGCTCGTTCCACTCGCTGCGCAGCACCGGCGCGCGAGTGCTCCCGCGACGGCCGGGGTCGTAGGTCACCGCCCAAGGATGGCACAACGGCTGGCCTGCACCCTGTTGGCACGCCCGACCGGGAAAGTCCTGCTCTGTGCCTGCAAGGGGTGGACGATGGATGGTAGTAGTGTCATGCCGACCGATTCGCGGCGAACTTTTCGACAGAATCGGCGGTAATTGTGAACAGAAGGTTTTGATGAGCGAATTGGCCCACGGCTCCGCGCGACGCACCGGCAAGCCGGTCACCGGCGACCGGGCGACTTCCGGCCCCAGCAAACGCGGCAACCGGCTGCCTCGGGACGAGCGGCGCGGCCAGCTCCTGGGCTCGGCCAGCCAGGTGTTCGTCGACCGCGGTTATCACGCGGCCAGCATGGATGAGATCGCCGATCGGGCCGGCGTCAGTAAACCTGTTCTGTACCAACACTTTTCGAGCAAATTGGAGCTGTACCTGGCGGTGCTGGCGCAGCACGTCGACAATCTGGTGTCCGGCGTGCGGCAGGCCCTGCGGACCACCACCGACAACCGGCAGCGGGTCCGCGCGGCGGTGGCCGCGTTCTTCGACTTCATCGAGCACGACGGTCAGGGCTACCGGCTGATCTTCGAGAACGACTACGTCACCGAGCCGTCGGTGTCCGCCCAGGTCAAGGTGGCCACCGAGGCGTGCACCGACGCGGTGTTCGACCTGATCAGCCACGATTCCGCGCTGGATCCGCATCGCGCGCGGATGATCGCCGTCGGCCTGGTCAGCATCAGCGTGGACTCGGCCCGCTACTGGCTGGACAATGACCGCCCACTCGGCAAGGACGAGGCCGTCGAGGGCACCGTCCAGTTCATCTGGGGCGGGTTGTCACACGTTCCGAAGATCCGCGGCTGACCCAACCAGGTCCGACCCCTCGGG
This sequence comes from Mycobacterium sp., assembly GCF_046330795.1. GTDB lineage: Bacteria > Actinomycetota > Actinomycetes > Mycobacteriales > Mycobacteriaceae > Mycobacterium. The sequence goes on from NZ_JAXLSA010000009.1 coordinate 47,889, forward strand.
TCAGTCCTCGGTGATGGGCGGCGTGACGGGGCCTTCGCCGATCCCGAAGCCCACGCGGCGGCTGTCGGCCGGGCCGAGCTCGATATAGGCGACGCGGGAGGCCTGCACCAGGAAGCGGCGGCCCTTCTCGTCGGTCAGGGCCAGCAGCTCGGATCCCTTGCCCAGCGCGGCGGTCACCAGCTTCTCCAGCTCATCGGGTGTCTGCGCGCTGTTGAACACGAGTTCACGCGGGCTGTCCGTGACACCGATCTTGACCTCCACGCTGCAACCCTTTCGCCTGTCGACCGCCCCGATGCGCCGGGAGCGTGTTCTAGATGCAGGTTAGTGGACCCGGGCGCCGGTGCACTCGCGAGGCCGTTCGCGGTCAGCGAAGGGGCCCCGACCAGCGCCGGCACCAGCCGCAACGATCCGGTTGCGGTGTGCCGACACACCCCGCACGGCGCGGCACGATCCCGGACGCGTCGATACCATTGCGTGAAAGAAGTTACGCAAGTGACGAATGTGACTGAGCGACGGTGATAACCCCATGAACAAGCCGTACTGGAGCGGCCCCGGCCGCGGCGGCGCGAGCCGCTTCGCCGACGACCCGCCGGCCTACCCGCACGACCCGTTCGAGCCGACGACCGAGAACTTCGGCCGCGTTCACGACTACCCCGGCCATGACTACGGGGACGACTACGGGGACGAGGACTACGACGAATACGACGACTACGGCGCCTATCGGGACACCCGGTGGCGCTGGATCGCCGGCATCGCCGGGATCGTGCTGGCGGTCGCCCTGGTGGCCATCGCCGCCGCCTCCCACAGCGGCGACACCGCGACCCGATCCGTCACCCCCGCGCCGTCCACCGCCCCGGAACAGGACGCCGTGTCCACCACGCCGCGGACCGTGATCGCCACCGTCCCGCCCAGTGCGCCGACGCCGACGGCCGCACTACCGCCCGAAACGGTCGTCACCGTCACCACCACGCCGTCGGCCCAGCAAGCCCCGCCCGCGGCCGCTCCGGCCGAACCGGAACCGCCGTCGGCCATCCCGCCCACGCAGACCATCACCTACACGGTCACCGGCACACGTCAGCTGTTCGACCTGGTCAGCATTATCTACACCGATGAGCAGGGCTTTCCCCGCACCGACGTCAACGTGGCACTGCCGTGGAGCCGGACCATCGTGCTCAACCCGGGCGTGGTCACCAAGTCGGTCACGGCCACCAGCCTGACCGGCCAGCTGAACTGCTCGGTCACCGACGCGACGGGCGCCACCCTGGCGGCTCGGACGAACAACGCGGCCATCACCAGCTGCACCCCGTAGCGCAGTAGTTCGCCGGAATCAGGCCAGGCCGAGTTCGACCATCCGCTCGCCGTGCGTGCGCTGCAACCGGTCGAAGAACTCCGCCATGCGGCCCAGACCGTCGTTGCCGGCCACCACCAGGTCGACGAGTTCGTCGCGCTGGGCCAGCACGTACTGCGCCTGCGTGATGGCCTCGCCCAACAGCCGGCGCGACCACAACGCCAGCCGGCTGCGCTCGACCGCACTGGCACTGACCGCCGCGCGCACCTCGCCGACGACGAACTGCGAGTGACCCGTCTCCGACAGCACGGCGCGCACCACGTCGGCCGCGTCCTGCGGCAGCGCATCGGCGATCTCGCGGTAGAAATCGGCCGCCAGCGCGTCGCCGATGTACGTCTTGACCATGGCCTCGAGCCAGGTGCTCGGCATCGTCAGCCGGTGGTAGTTCTCCAGCGCCGCGACGTACTGCCCCATCGCCGGCACCACGTCGACGCCGCGGGCGGCCAGCGCGTCGCGCAGCACCTCGTAGTGCGCCATCTCCGCGGCGGCCATGCTGGCCATGTTGATCCAGCCGTTGAGGTCCGGTGCCATCCGCGCCTCGTCGGTCAGCCGGTAGAAGGCCGCGACCTCGCCGTAGGCCAGCAGCGCGAACAGCTCCGTGATGCCGGGGTGATCCGAGGGGATGCGCGGGGGTTCCGGTTGCGCCTGACTCGTGGGCGTATCCGTCGGCAGAGTCATGGATCCCACTGTAGAGCGCGCCGACGATAGCGGTCCTGCAGGCCCGAACCGTTATCATGGTCGGAGGTGGCGATTCGGCCACCTAGAAATGTGCGTGCACGACATGGGCCCGCCACCTCGGCCACTACGCCGGGAGGAGCCGGGCCACAGAGTTTCGACCGCAGGTCAGAGACTGTTTCCCCGAACTCGTGCGCGCGTGGACGAACGCGATACGAGACCGGGAGAGCCGGCAACGGCACCGGGAACATCTCGCACTGACCGAAAGGCTGTACGCGCAGCAATGACACATCTGGATTCCCATCCCAAACACACCTTCGCCGAGCTCGGCGTCCGCGACGAGATCGTCCGGGCACTGGCCGACCGCGGCATCGAACACGCCTTCGCGATCCAGGAACTGACCCTGCCGCTGGCGATGGCCGGCGACGATCTGATCGGCCAGGCCCGCACCGGCATGGGCAAGACCTTCGCCTTCGGCGTTCCCCTGCTCAACCGCATCACCGTCGACACCGAGCGGCCGCTGACCGGCGCGCCGCGCGCCCTGATCGTGGTGCCCACCCGGGAGCTGTGCATCCAGGTCTTCGAGGATCTGACCGGTGCCGCCAAGAACCTCTCGGCCGACGGTCGCCCGCTGTCGGTCGTCTCCATCTACGGCGGCCGGCCCTACGAGCCGCAGATCGAGGCCCTGCGCGCCGGCGCCGACGTCGTCGTCGGCACCCCGGGCCGCCTGCTCGACCTGGCCCAGCAGGGTCATCTGCAGCTCGGCGGCCTGAGCGTGCTGGTGCTCGACGAGGCCGACGAGATGCTGGACCTGGGCTTCCTGCCCGACATCGAGCGGATCCTGCGCCTGACCCCGGACACCCGCCAGTCGATGCTGTTCTCGGCGACCATGCCGGACCCGATCATCACGCTGGCCCGCACCTTCATGAACCAGCCGACCCACATCCGGGCGGAGTCGGCGCAGTCCTCGCAGACCCACGACACCACCGAGCAGTTCGTCTACCGCGCGCACGCGCTGGACAAGGTGGAGATGGTCAGCCGGATCCTGCAGGCCGACGGCCGCGGCGCCACCATGATCTTCACCCGCACCAAGCGCACCGCCCAGAAGGTGGCCGACGAGCTGGCCGAGCGCGGCTTCAAGGTCGGCGCGGTGCACGGCGACCTGGGCCAGGTGGCCCGCGAGAAGGCGCTCAAGGCGTTCCGCAACGGTGACGTCGACGTGCTGGTGGCCACCGACGTGGCCGCCCGCGGCATCGACATCGACGACATCACGCACGTCATCAACTACCAGATCCCCGACGACGAGCAGGCCTACGTGCACCGCATCGGCCGCACCGGCCGCGCCGGCAAGACCGGTATCGCGGTCACCCTGGTCGACTGGGACGAACTGAGCCGCTGGACGATGATCGACAAGGCCCTGGGTCTCGAGTGCCCCGATCCGGCCGAGACGTACTCCAGCTCGCCGCACCTCTTCGAAGAGCTCGGAATCCCCACGGACGCAAAGGGTTCCATCGGTTCGGCCACCAGGGCGAAGAAGTCGTCGCCGGCCAAGCGGGAACCCCGCGCACCGCGCGAGGACCGGCCGCGTAGCAACCGCTCGCGCCAGCGCACCCGGGGCGGCAAGGCCGGGACCGGTCACGTCGAGGGTGGCACCGACACCACGGCTCCCGAATCCGGTTCTCCGGCAAACGAATCCGGTTCAGCTGGTCATTCCGGCCGACGCCGGCGCCGCCGTCCGCGCAAGGCCACTCCGGACGCAACGGGCACGCCGACCACCGCCGGCTGAGGGTGATCCGACCCGAACGCCGCACTCGGGGCGACGTCCTCGCCGCGGGTGCCATCGCGCTGGTGGTCGCGATCACCGCCGCCGTCATCTGGTGGACCAGCGACGCCCGCGCCACGGAGAGTCGCCCGGCAGCCGTCCCGGCCAAGGCGTTGACGGCCGCCAAGTCGGTCCCGGCTGCCCTGCGGCAGCTGTGGACGGCGCCGAGCCCGTACACCACGGTGCCCGTGGTCGCGGGCGGCTCGGTGGTGACCGGCGCGGGGCGCACCGTCACGGGCCACAATCCGGTCAGCGGCGAGGCCATCTGGACCTTCGCCCGTGATCGCGAATTATGCGGTGTCACTTGGATATACAGCCACGCCGTCGCGGTGTACCCGGACGGGCGGGGCTGCGGCCAGGTCAGCACCATCGACGCCAACACCGGTCGCCGCGGCTACACCCGCAGCGGCTACGCCGACAACCACGTCACCCTGAGCTCCAACGGCACCGAGGTGCTGGCCGCCGGTGACACCCGCCTCGAGACGTGGCGCTCCGACATGGTCCGGGTGATCGGCTTCGGCGAGGTCGACGCCCGCGTGAAGCCGCCGCAGAAGGGCATCGGCCAGGGGTGCGCGCTGCGCTCGGCGGCGGCCAGCCCGGCCACCGTCGCGGTGATGCAGTCCTGCCGCGATCAGGCCGACCTGAAGCTGACCCTGTTGAAGCCGTCCGATCAGGACGACGAACCCGAGGTCCGTGACATCCCGCTGCCCGGCACCGCAGCCGATTCCGGGGCCCGGGTGCTGGCGGTGTCGGACACCTCGGCCGCGATCTACCTGCCCGGCCCCCGGCCGCGCGTGGTGATCTACGACGAGACCGGCAACGAGGTGTCCAGCACCGAGCTGCCCGCACCGCCCGACCTGGCGGCCCTGCAGAACGCGGCCGTCTCCCCCGCCGGCGGCCTGATCACCTGGTGGACGGGCCACGACCTGGTGGTGTTCAACGCCACGGAACTGGCGTTCCGCTACATCATTCCGGGCGGGCAGCTCACCCTGCTGGGCCCGGCGACCATGATGGCCAACCAGCTGCTGCTCCCCGTGGTCGGGGGGCTGGCCGTGTACGAGGCCTCGGCCGGCACCTTCGAGCGGATGATCGCCGTGGACCGGCCGGTCACCCCGGGACCGGTGGTCCCCGCGGTGGCGGGCAAGACGGTGCTCGAACAGCGCGGCGACACCGTCGTCGCGCTGGGCTGATCGCCTCGCTCCTCCGGCCCTGCTCGTCCCTCGCAGCACCTGCGTCGACTCAGCGGGGCTGATCCGGCCGAGCGGCGCTCAGAGCTCCGGGGTGTACGTCGGCAGCGACTTGCCCGACTTCCAGTGCTTCAGCAGCCCCTCGGCCAGCTCGCGGTAGGCCATCGCGCCCTTGTTCTTGCGGCCGGTCAGCACCGACGAGCCCGATGCGGTGGCCTCGGCGAAGCGCACGGTCCGCGGGATCGGCGGGGCCAGCACCGGCAACTGGTAGCGGTCCACCACGTCGAACAGCACGTCGCGGCTGTGGGTGGTGCGCGCGTCGTACAGCGTGGGCAGCGCGCCGAGCAGGGTCAGGTCGGGGTTGGTGATCTGCTGCACGTCGGTGACGGTCCGCAGGAACTGCCCCACTCCGCGATGCGCCAGCGTCTCGCACTGCAGCGGCACGATGACCTCGGCGGCGGCGGTCAGGCCGTTGAGCGTCAGGACACCCAGCGACGGCGGGCAGTCGATGATGACCACATCGAAATCGTCGGCAACCTTGGCCAGTGCGCGCTTGAGCGCGTACTCGCGCCCCGCCCGCATGAGCAACATCGCCTCGGCGCCGGCCAGGTCGATATTGGCGGGCAGCAGCGTCATGCCCTCGGTCGTCTCGACCAGCGCGGCATTCGGTTCGACGTCGCCGAGCAGCACCTCGTGCACCGAGACCGGCAACTTGTCCGGATCCTGCCCCAGCGAAAACGTCAGGCAGCCTTGCGCATCGAGATCCACCAGCAGAACCCGCTTGCCGAGTTCGGTCATGGCCGCGCCCAGCGAAGCCACCGTGGTCGTCTTGGCGACCCCACCCTTTTGATTCGCCACTGCAAGTACGTGTGTCCCCACGTCACCATCCTGACACGGCCGGGACCGCGCGGCTCGGCCCACGTCGGGTGCGGCAGAATTGGGCGGCGTGAGTGTCGGTGAGCATCGGTTGGTGTTGCTTCGCCACGGCGAGACCGAATGGTCGCGGTCCGGGCAGCACACCAGCACCACCGATCTCGATCTGACCGACGCCGGCGAGGAGCAGGCCCGCCTGGCCGCGTTGACCCTGCGACATCTGGGTCTGGCCGATCCGATCGTGTTCAGCAGCCCACGTCGCCGCGCCCTGCGCACCGCCGAGCTGGCCGGTCTGACGGTCACCGAGATCACGCCACTGCTGGCCGAATGGAACTACGGCGACTACGAGGGCCTGACCACCCACCAGATCCGGACCGAGCGCCCGGGCTGGCTGCTGTGGACCAACGGCTGTCCGGGCGGTGAGTCGGTGGACCAGGTCAGCGCACGCGCCGATCAGGCCATCGATCTGGCGCTGGATCAGATGGTCAACCGTGACGTCGTGTTCGTGGGGCACGGGCACTTCTCCCGGTCGATGGTCACCCGCTGGGTCGAACAGCCGCTGCACGAGGGCGCCCGCTACGGGTTCGGGCCGGCGTCGGTGTCGGTCTGCGGCTTCGAATACGGCCTGCGGCAGCTGAGGTCGCTCGGACTGACCGCGCACCGCGAACCGGTGACGGGGTGAGTGCCGAACCGTCGTTCGTGCTGGGTGGTCCGACCGGTGCGGTGTTCGGCGACGGGATTGTCGCCGGGTACCGCGACGTTGCCGCCGCGGCGGCCGCGCTGCGCACCGGTTCGGCACGGATTATCTTGGGCGCCTTGCCTTTTGACCTGTCGCATCCGGCCGCCCTGCATGCACCCCGGTCCGCGCGCCGGGTAGCGGACCTGCCGGACTGGGCCGGCGAGGTACCTCATGCCCGGATCGGGCGGATGCTGCCGGAGGCCGGTGTGCACCGCGAGCGGGTGGCCGCGGCGATCGCCCGGTTGCGTGACCCCGACACCGGCCTGCAGAAGGTGGTGTTGGCCCGCGCGCTGGAGTTGACGGCCGAAACCCCTTGGAGCCCAACGTCGGTGCTGCACCGACTGGCCACCGCCGATCCGTCGGCGTATGTGTACCTGGCCGACCTGAGCCCGGCCGGCCCGGAGTACGCCGGCGCTGTCCTGCTGGGCGCCAGCCCGGAACTGCTGGTCGACCGCGACGGCGATCGCGTCCGGTGTGCGCCGTTCGCCGGTTCGGCGCCCCGCTCGGCCGACCCCGACGTCGACGCCGCCAACGGCGCCGCGCTGGTCGCCTCCGGGAAGAACCGCCATGAGCACCAGTTGGTGATCGCCACGATGCGCGACGCGCTGGAACCGCTGTGTACCGACCTGCAGATCGCCCCCGAACCGCAACTGCACCGCACCGACGCGCTGTGGCACCTGGGCACCCCGATCACCGGCCGACTGCGCGAAAGCTCCATCACCGCACTCGATCTCGCGCTGGCGTTGCATCCCACGCCCGCGGTGGGCGGTGTGCCGACGGCCGCCGCGACGGAACTGATCGCCGAGGTGGAGGGCGACCGCGGCTTCTACGCCGGAGCGGTCGGCTGGTGCGACGACCGCGGCGACGGACGCTGGGTGGTGTCGATCCGCGGTGCGCAGTTGTCCGCCGACCGCCGCAGCGCGCTGGCACATTGCGGCGGCGGGATCGTCGCCGAATCCGACCCCGCCGACGAACTGGACGAGACCACCACGAAGTTCCGGACCATCCTGTCCGGGTTGGGAGTTGACACATGAGCGAACTGATCCGCCGGGCCCAGCCGGGTGACGAGATCGCGATCGTCGAGATGATCCGCGAGCTGGCCGAATTCGAGGAAGCCGCCGACGAGTGCACCGTGACCGAAACCCAGATGCACGCCGCACTCTTCGGTCCCAATCCGACCGCGTACGCGCACATGGTCGAGGTCGACGGCGCGGCCGCCGCCACCGCGGTGTGGTTCCGAAACTTCTCCACGTGGGACGGCGTGGCGGGGATCTACCTGGAGGACCTCTATGTCCGCCCGGCGTTCCGGCGCCGCGGTCTGGCCCGAAAGCTGTTGTCCACGTTGGCCGCCGAATGCGTCGAGCACGGCTACACCCGGCTGAGCTGGGCGGTGCTGAACTGGAACGTCAACGCCATCGCGCTCTATGACTCCGTCGGCGGTAAGCCGCAGACGGAGTGGACCACCTACCGGGTGTCGGGACCGGAACTGGAGAACCTCGCGCGCGAATAGCCGGCGAGCGTGCACCCATATGCAGATTCGGGCCAGGCAGATGCATATGGCTGCACCCTCGCGCGAACAACGGGGAGTCAGTCGCGCGACCGGATCACCCACTGCACGGCGGCGGGGCTGAACAGCAGCCCGAGCACCACCAGCGCGGCGACGACCACCAGGGCGGCATACAGCGGCTGGCCTGCGCCGTGGATGTACCAGGCCACCCCGAGCAGCAGCAGGTTGGCGAACACCGCGACACCGCGCCCCCAGCGCCGCCCCGTGATCAGGGCCCAGCCGGCGGCCAGGATCGCGCCGCCGATGAGGGCGAACCACGCCGCGGTGCCATAGCCGAACCCGCCCAGCGACTGGCCCCGCACGACCTCCTGGTTGGTGCCTGCCAGCGCGTGGATCAGGTAGACCGCTGCCACCGCCACGCCCGCCAGACCCTCGGCCACGACCAGGTAGCCGGCGTAGCGGACCACCGCGGGCGGACTCATCCCAGCGCGCCCAACAGATACCGGACCGCGAACTCGTAGCCCTGCGCGCCGGCACCGGCGATCACCACCGCGGCCACCTCCGAGACATAGGAGTGCCGCCGGAACTGTTCGCGTGCATGGATATTGCTCAGGTGCACCTCGGCCACGGGCAGCGCCACCGAGCGCAGCGCATCGGCGATCGCCACCGAGGTGTGGCTGTAGGCGGCCGGGTTGATGACGATGCCGGCGCAGTCGTCCCGGGCGGCGTGGATGGCGTCGATCAGCTCACCCTCGTGGTTGCTCTGCACGGCGCGTACCTGGTAGCCCGCTTCGGCGGCCGTCGCGGCAACCAGCGCCTCGATCTGTACCAGGGTGGTGGTCCCGTAGACCTCGGGCTGACGGGTGCCCAGCAGGTTGAGATTGGGCCCGTTGACGAGGAGCAGGCGGCGTTCGGTCACGTTCGTACGGTACCGACGCGGCCGCGCTGGGCGGCCAGGCGCACCGGGGCATTGTCGACGCCGTAGCCGTCGTAGCCACCGAACCGCTGCACGAACTCGAAGAACACCGACCCCACGGTGCGGGTGTAGAAGTGCACGAAATGCCCGTCCGGACCCCGGTCGTAGAGCAGGTCCAGCGCGCGCAGTTCCGCGACGTAGCCGTCGTCGAGGCCGAAGCGGCCGGACAGGTAGTCGTAGTAGTTGTCCGGCACGGGCAGGAACTCCAGGCCGGCCGCCCGGGCGGCGCGGGCCAGCGCGACGACGTCGTCGCAGCCGAACGCGACGTGCTGGGTTGGATCGGCGTCGTCGAGGACGTGCGGGGCCACGTTGAACGGGATCCGCACCTCGCCGGCGCCGGGTTCGGCGAGCGGTGTCGTTCCGCGAGCACGAGGCCCGGCGCAAACCCGACTGCGCAGCACCTGGCTGCGGATCAGGCCGGTCGGGCCCGGGACCTCGGTGGGCTCCTCGGCGTGCAGGCCGAAGACACTGGTCAGCAGCAGCGCCGCGTCCTGCGCGGTCTGCCAGGGCAGGCTGAGGTTGACGTGGTCGATGACGCGCACCGGCGAGGGCGTCTGCGGCATACCGTCGTGGAACTCCCCCACCCAGGCCGGCTCGCTGGTCCAGAACACCTCGACTCCCCCGGGGACGGTCGTCGCGCCGAACGGCTGCTCGGAGGCGTAGGTCCGCCGGTAGGCCGTCGGCGCCATCAGTGCGCGGGCCCGGCCGGAGGTGGCCTCGGCGTCGGGCACCTGCAATCCGATCGCGGCCACCTGCGGGCGCTGATCGCGGGCCTGCTGCTCGTTGAGTACGACACGGGCCTGACCCGCGCACCACAGCGACACCGGCTTGCTGCGGTGCCGCCCGCGGGGCGTGAACCCGAGCTGCCCGAGCAGGACCTCGACCTCGCCGGTGTCCTCGGCCTTGATCTCGACGAAGTCGAATCCGTTGGGCGGCTTGGCATCCGGGATGTCGATCAGGTGCAGTTCGTCCTGCAGCCAGCGCAGGGAACGCAGTGCGTGCACGGCAGTGCGCTGCGGGTCGGTCTGCCGGAAGGTGTCATTGAACACCTCGAGCGACAGCGGGCCGTCGTAGCCGGTGGCCAGCACATGCCCGACGAACGCCGTCAGGTCGAAGGCGCCCTCGCCGGGGAACAGCCGATGGTGCCGGCTCCAGGACAGCACGTCCATGCGCAGCGCGGGGGCGTCGGCCAGTTGCAGGTAGAAGATCTTGGCGCCGGGGATGTCCTCGATACCGGCCGGGTCGTGGCCGCGGGAGAGGACGTGGAAGCTGTCCAGGCAGACGCCGACGGCCGGGTGGTCGGCCAACTGCACGATGCGCCAGGCGCGCCGGTAGTCGTCGACGAAGCGGCCCCAGGCCAGGGCCTCGAAGGCGATCCGGATGCCATAGGTCGCGGCCAGGTCGCCGATGCGCCGCAGCTGGCTGGCGGAGACGTCGTCGTCATCGACGGTGGCGGTGGCCCCAGCGTTGCTGCACACCAGGACGGTGTCGATGCCGAGGCGCTGCGCGGTGACGAAGGTGGCGCGGGCGCGGCGCAGGTTGTCGGCGAAGGTGGTCTCGTCGACGCCCTCGAGATCGCGCAGCGGTTGGTAGAGATTCAGGGACAGGCCGAGCCGCGTCGCCAGGGCGCGGATCTCCTCGGGTGAGTGGTCACCCGCGATCAGATCGGGCTCGAAGATCTCGACGCCGTCGAAGCCGGCGGACGCGCACGCGTGCAGTTTCTCCACCAGTGAGCCGGACAGCGACACCGTCGCAATGGAGGTCCTCATCACAGCAATGTACCAATTAGTTAATTTGATGGGAAGGGTGCGCTGCGCCCGGTAAGCTCCCCGTCGTGGTCAAGGAGGTGAAAGCGTCCCGAGACGCCGAGCGCACGAGGGCCGAGCTGTTGGCGGTGGCCACCGAAGTGTTCGCCGAGGCCGGGTACTCCGGCGCCCGGGTCGACGAGATCGCCGAGCGCACCCGCACCACCAAGCGGATGATCTACTACTACTTCGGCGGCAAAGAGGGCCTCTACCTGGCCGTTCTGGAAAACGCCTACCGCGGCATCCGCGACGCAGAGCAGAAGCTGCGGGTCGATCACACTGATCCGGTGGAGGCCATCCGGCGCCTGGCCGAGGTCACCTTCGATCACCACATCGCCCACGACGCGTTCATCCGGCTGGTGTCCATCGAGAACATCCACCGGGGTGAGTTCATCCGCCAGCTGCGCGAACTGCCCGAGCTCTCCCGGCCGGCGACGTCGCTGCTCGACGAGATCCTGCGCGACGGCCGGGCCGCCGGGGTGTTCCGTGACGACGTCAGCGCGCTGGACGTACACCTGGTGATCAGCTCGTATTGCGTGTTCCAGGTGGCCAACCGGTACACCTTCGGGTACCTGTTCGATGTCGACCTGGCCGAGACGTCACAGCGCGCTCACCTGCGCCGGATGATCGGCGACGTCGTGGTGGGCTGGCTGACCCACCGCCCGTAGCCGCTCGGGCACCCCACCCCATCTGTTCAGCAGTCACCGACACGACGTGCGAGTAGACCTCGCAGCCAGCACTGAACAGATCCCGGAGACCCGGATCACATTTTCCTCTTGACGCGACGGCGGGCACAGTGCTTCACTCTTCACTAACGTACTAGTTCGTACATTAAGGACCGGGTGACCACCATGCAGAACTCCTATCTCGTCGGCCTGATCGGAACGGGCGTCGGCCCGTCGCTCACACCGGCGATGCACATGGGCGAGGGCCGGGCCCAGGGCCTCGATTACGTCTACCGGACCATCGACCTGAACACCCTGGGCATCTCCCCCGACCGCATCGGCGAGGTGCTGTCCTGGGCGCGCGACCTCGGCTTCGACGCCGTCAACGTCACCCACCCGTGCAAGCAGCTGGCACTGGCCCACCTCGATGACATCGACCCGGTGGCCGCCACCCTGGGCGCGGTCAACACCGTGCTGTTCACCGGCGGCCGCACCGCCGGATTCAACACCGACACCACCGGCTTCGCGCACGGCTTCGCCGAGGGCCTGCCCGGCGCGCAACTCGACGACGTCGTCCTGGTCGGAGGGGGCGGGGCCGGCACCGCGGTGGCCGACGCGCTGCTGCGGCTGGGCACCGGCCACCTCACCATCGTCGACCTCGACGTCGACCGTGCCGCCCGGCTGGCCGCCGAACTGGCCGGCCGACACCCGAACTCCCGGGTGGACGCATCGTCCTTCGACAAACTGTCCGCCCTGCTGCCCGACAGCAACGGCGTGGTCCACGCGACGCCCACCGGAATGGCCGAGCACCCCGGCATCGCGTTCGACCCCGCGCTGCTGCACCCCGGGCTGTGGGTGGCCGACATCGTCTACCGGCCATTGGACACCGCGCTGCTGCAGGCCGCCCGCGCGGCGGGCTGCCGGACCCTCGACGGCGGTCACATGGCCGTGTACCAGGCCGTCGACGCGTTCGCCCTGATCACCGGACGCACCCCGGATGCCGCCCGGATGACCGCCCATTTCCGCAATCTCGTCACCAATTCGTAATCCGCCCAGCACAATTCACCAACAAGGAGCCCACCATGACGACACTCGAGCCGCCGCCGGACGCGATTCCGGCCAAGACACCGCGACGGGCCGCGCTGGCCAGCTTCATGGGCAGCGCCGTCGAGTACTACGACTTCTTCCTGTTCGGGTCGGCGGCAGCGCTGATCTTCCCGCACATCTTCTTCCCGAAGGACGACACGGCGGCACTGGTCATGTCGTTCATGACGTTCGGCTTCGCCTACGTCGCACGGCCCGTCGGTGCGGTCATTCTCGGCCACTTCGGCGACCGCATCGGACGCCAGCGCGTGCTGATGTTCACCCTGGTCCTGATGGGCCTGTCGACGTTCCTGATCGGCTGCCTGCCCACGTTCTCCACCATCGGCTGGGCCGCCCCGGTGCTGCTGGTGCTGTGTCGTCTGATGCAAGGCTTTTCGGCGGCCGGCGAGCAGGCCGGCGCCAGCTCCCTGACGCTGGAACACTCCCCCGACGACCAGCGGGCCTTCTACACCTCCTGGACGCTGACCGGCACGCAGGGCGGCCTGATCCTGGCGTCGTTGATCCTCATCCCATTCATGGCCCTGCCCGATGATGCGAAGTACAGCTGGGGCTGGCGGGTGCCGTTCTGGTGCTCGGCCGTCGTGGTCGTCGTTGCGTACTTCATCCGCCGCCAGCTGCACGAGACCCCGCAGTTCACCGCGGCCAGCGAAAAGGGCGAGTTGGCCGCCGTTCCGCTGGTGCCGCTGCTGCGCAACCACTGGCGCGACGTGCTGCGCGTCATCTTCTGCGCCTTCATCGCCGCTGTCTCAACGGTTTTCGCGAACCTGGCCCTGGCCTACGGCAAGAAGGTCGGGCTGCCCGCCGACATCACCCTGTGGCTGGTGGTGGTCGCCAACGTGGTGGCCCTGTTCACCCAGCCGATGTTCGGCAAGCTCGCCGACCGGATCGGCCGCAAGCCGGTGTTCATCTACGGCGCCCTGGCGTCGGCCGTCCTGATGCCCTTCTACATGCTCTCCATGAGCGACGACAACCAGTGGGTCACCTTCGCGCTGGCCGTCGCCACCTTCTCGTTCGGCTACGCCGCCGCCAACGCGGTGTGGCCGTCGTTCTACGGCGAGATGTTCTCCACCGAGGTCCGCTTCTCCGGCATGGCGATCGGCACCCAGCTCGGGTTCCTGATGGCCGGCTTCGCCCCGTCGATCGTGACCGCCCTGGGCGGTGTGCGCGAGGGCGGCTGGACCGTCATCGCCGGGTTCACCGCGGTGGTCTGCCTGATCGCCGCCGGTTCGGCGTTGACCGCACCCGAGACCAAGGACGTCCCGACCGAACTGCTCGGCCGGTCCGCCGATGGCACCAAAGAACTTGTCCACCACTGACTTTCAGGAGTACGACATGACGATCCTCAACACCGATCCGGACAGCGCGTCGGCCAGCCAGGCCGAGATCAACACCGAGATCGCCGCCATAGGAATTGAGGCGTCCGCCCATGGGAGGTCCGGCATCGAGGAAACCCAGCCCCGGCTGAACTACGCGCCGTATCGCAGCAGCCTGCTGCGCCACCCGACCAAGGACGCCCACCACGCCGATCCCGAGGGCATCGAACTGTGGACCCCGGTGTTCGGGACCCGTGACGTGCACCGGCTGGAGTCGGATCTGACCATCCAGGGCGGCGGCGAACCGATCGGCGAGCGCACGGTGGTCACCGGGCGCATCGTGGATGGCGAGGGCCGGCCGGTGCGCCGCCAGTTGGTGGAGATCTGGCAGGCCAACGCCGCCGGCCGATACGTGCACAAGCGCGATCAGCACCCGGCACCGCTGGACCCGAACTTCACCGGCGTGGGACGCTGCCTGACCGACGACGACGGCACCTACCGTTTCACCACCATCAAACCCGGCCCTTATCCGTGGAAGAACCACCACAACGCGTGGCGGCCCGCGCACATCCATTTCTCGCTGTTCGGAACGGATTTCACGCAGCGGATGATCACCCAGATGTACTTCCCGGGCGATCCGCTGCTCGAGCTGGACCCGATCTACCAGTCGATCACCGACCAGAAGGCCCGCGAACGCCTGATCGCCACCTACGACCACGATGTCACCACCCATGAGTGGTGCACCGGCTACCGCTGGGACATCGTGCTGACCGGATCGCAGCGCACGCACTTCGAAGAGGAGAACGACCGATGACAACGTTGCTCGCCCCAACGCCGGGCCAGACCATCGGCCCGTTCTACGGTTTCGCGCTGCCGATCGACCGCGGCAGCGAGCTGGTGCCGCCACGGAGCCCGGGCGCCATACGTTTTCACGGTCATGTGCTCGACGGCGACGGCAAGCCGGTGCCGGATGTGATGCTCGAGATCTGGCAGGCCGACGGGGACGGGAACGTGCCCCGCGAGCCGGGTGGGCTGCGCCGCGACGGCTGGGGGTTCAGCGGTTGGGGCCGGGTATCCACCGACGACGACGGGCATTTCAGCTTCAGCACCGTCGAACCCGGTCCGACCGAGGGCAGACCGGCGTTCATCATGGTCACGATATTCGGCCGCGGACTGCTCAACCGCCTGTTCACCCGCGCCTACGTCCCCGCGCCGGCGCTCGAGAGCGACGCATTGCTCGACAGCCTGCCCGAGGACCGCCGCGACACCCTGATCGCCGAACGCGATGCGCAGGGCCTGCGATTCGACATCCGGCTACAGGGCGAGCGGGAGACGGTGTTCCTGAGTTACCCGGGCCAGTGAGCGACCTGTTCTGGCCGGGCGACCAGCGGGCCGGCGACCTGATGAGCGACGCGGCCTTCCTGGCCGCGCTGATCGGCGTCGAAAATTCCTGGCTCGCAATACTTGTCGAGTCCGGGGTTGCTCCCCGTGCGGCGGCCGCCGATCTGAGTCGGCTGGTCGGCCCGGGCGACCGCGACGCAGTCGCGGCGGCGGCCGAGCACGACGGCAATCCGGTCACCGCCCTGGTGCGGCTGTTGCGCGAGCGGGCCGGCGCCGAGACGGCGCGCTGGCTGCATCGCGGGCTGACGAGTCAGGACGTCGTCGACTCCGCGTTGATGTGCTGCCTGCGCGACGCGCTCGGGGCCGTCGACTTGCAACTCGGCCAGCAGATCACCGCGTTGGTCACGCTGATCGAAACCCACCGGGACGCACCGGTTCTGGCCCGGACGCTGACCCAGCCCGCGCTGCCGTCGACCGCGGGCCTGAAGTTCGCCACCTGGCTGACCGCCGTCCTCGACGTCTCGGAGGTATTGGGCGGCATGTCGGCTCTGCCGGTGCAGGCCGGCGGGGCGGCCGGCACCATGGCCGCCGCCACCGAGCTCACGGGTTCTCCCGAAGGCGCACTGGCACTTTCGGATGCGCTGGCCGACGCGCTCGGGCTGGCCCGCGCCACGCCCTGGCACACCACCCGCGGTCCGCTCTCCCGCGTCGGCGATGCGCTCGTCGGTTGCTGCGACGCGTGGGGACGCATCGCCAACGACGTCGCCACCGGCGCCCGGGCCGAGATCGCCGAATTCGCCGAGAGTTCCGGTGGCGGTTCGTCGACCATGCCGCACAAGAGCAATCCGGTGCTCTCGGTGCTGCTGCGCCGCACGGCGCTGGTCGCCCCGCCGCTGGGGGCCACGTTGCACGCGGCCGCGGCGGCCGGCGTCGACGAACGCGCCGACGGCGGCTGGCACGCCGAGTGGGCCACCATCCGCACCCTGGCCCGCCGCACCGTCGCCGCGGCGGGGCAGTGTGCCGACCTGCTGACCGGCCTGCGGTTCGACGCCACCCGCGCGGCCGCCAACCTGTCCGCCGCGAGCGGCATCCTGGCCGAACAGCAGGCGATGGTTGAATTGACCGGTCGCCCAACATCTCCCAGCTATCTGGGGACCACCGATCTGTTGGTCGACGCCGCCTTGCGGCGGGCCCGCGAACACCTGAAGGGATCCCAGTGAGCACCTACGACGAGGGCATGACGGTTCGCCGGGAGGTACTCGGCGACGAGCACGTCGACCGCGCGACCGCCAACGCGACCGAGTTCACCGCGGACTTCCAGGAGCTGATCACCCGCTACGCGTGGGGCGAGATCTGGACGCGGCCGGGCCTGGACCGCCGGTCCCGCTCGATGGTCACCCTGACGGCACTGGTGGCCCGCGGCCATCACGAGGAACTCGCCCTGCACCTGCGCGCCGCGCTCCGCAATGGGCTGACTGCCGACGAGATCAAGGAAGTCCTGCTGCAGACCGCGATCTACTGCGGGGTGCCGGATGCCAACACGGCGTTCCGGATCGCCGCACAGGTGCTCGCGACACCCGAGGGTGCATAGAAGTACGGCCCACGCGGTGTGTCGGCGGACCGACACGCACACTCGGCGGGGAAATGGCGTGCGCGCCACTAGGCTGGGGCCTCGTGCGCGCCGTGCTGATCGTCAACCCGAATGCCACCTCGACGTCGGCGTCCGGTTTGGCGCTGTTGGCCCACGCGCTGGAGAGCCGGGTCGAGCTGACGGTGGAACGCACCGACCACCGCGGCCACGCCATCGAGATCGCTCAGCGGGCCGCACAGGACGGCGTCGACGTGGTGATCGTGCACGGCGGCGACGGCACGGTGAACGAGGTGGTCAACGGCCTGCTGGGGCCGCCGGGGCGGCTGACGGCCCGGAGGGTGCCCGCCGTGGCGGTGGTGCCGGGCGGTTCGGCCAACGTGTTCGCGCGCTCCCTGGGCATTCCGCACGACCCGATCGAGGCGACGAACCTGCTGATCGACCTGCTCGGCGAGTACCGCCAGACACACGCCTGGCGGCGGATCGGGTTGATGGACTGCGGCGAGCGCTGGGGCGTCTTCACCGCCGGGATGGGCGTTGACGGCGAGGTGGTGGCCAGCGTCGAGGCCCACCGTAAGCGGGGCCGCAAGCAGAAGGGCGTGACCGCGACGAGGTACATCCGCTCGGCGATTCCGACCGTCCTGCGCAGTGCGCGACGGGAGCCGACGCTGACGCTGCGATTGCCCGATCGCGACCCGGTCACCGGTGTGCATTTCGTCTTCGTGTCGAACGCGAGCCCGTGGACGTATGCCAATGCCCGGCCGGTGTACACGAATCCGGATTGCCGATTCGAAACCGGGCTGGGGGTTTTCGCCACGACCAGCATGAGTGTCTGGCGGAATCTGGGGCTGGTGCGCCGGATGTTGTCGAAGAAGGGCAAGGTCAAGGCGGCCCATCTGGTGCGCGACGACGACGTCGCCTGGCTGCAGGTCACGTCCGACACGCCGATCGCGACACAGATCGACGGGGATTACCTCGGGTTGCGCGAAGAAATGATGTTCCGGTCGGTACCCGACGCCCTCGACGTTGTAGCCGTTGTCGCTCCCCCGCAGAAACCTTCGTGACCTGCGGTAATGGCGCATATCGTGCAAATCTTGGGCACAACTGGTTTTAGTGTAGTACAACTGGGAAGCAGTTCCGGTAACGGATCCGGCCAGTGACATTGACCACGTGTTAACGAAGTTCTATTGACATCTGTCCAGGCTCTGGAACGATCGTACGCAACAGTGCAGAAACATTTGTGTGCACGCGTTAACAGCCGAAGACACAAAACCGGTGTGCATTGCTGCGCGCCCAGATAGGAGTAATAGCCATGGATTGGCGGCATAAGGCGGTCTGTCGTGACGAGGATCCGGAACTGTTCTTCCCGGTGGGAAACAGCGGCCCGGCCATCGCCCAGATCGCTGACGCGAAGCTGGTGTGCAACCGGTGCCCCGTGACCACCGAGTGCCTGACCTGGGCGCTTGATTCGGGTCAGGACGCCGGCGTGTGGGGCGGCATGAGCGAGGACGAGCGCCGTGCGCTCAAGCGCCGCAATGCCCGCACCCGGGCGCGCAGCGGGGTCTGAACCCCAAAGGCATTGACAAGAACGGCCCCGGTGAATTCACCGGGGCCGTTCTTCGTCAGCAGGGTCAGGCGGCGTCGCCGCCGCTGCTCGAGCTCTTGGACGCCGACGAGCCCGCGTCGTTGCTCCCGGAACTCCCCGTGCTGCCGGTGCTCGACTTCTCGCTCGCCGCACCGGCCTTGGCCGAGTCCTGGTCCGGAGTCGCCGTCGAGGACGCCGACTTGTCGCTGGATGCGCTGCTCTTGTCCGACGCACTGTCGTCCGAAGTGCTGTCGTCCGAAGCACTTTCGGCGGCCGCCTTCTTGGCCGCGGCGGTCCCGGTGGACTTGGTGGCGGGAGCCTCGTCGGCCGCGCTCGAATCCGAATCCGCCGTCGCCGTTGACTTCTCGTCTGCCGCCGTGGACTTCTCATCCGACGACTTGTCGGATGTCGCCTCGGGCTCCGCGGTCTGCGCCTCCGTCTCGGCGGCGTTGCTGCGGGCCACTGCGGCGGCGGTGGTCACCGTCGACGAGTCGTCGCCGTAGAGCGGGCCGGGATCGATGCCGATCGACTTGTAGAAGTTGTAGAACGTCGGCGCCAACGAGCTGGGGTTCCAGCCGGTGTTCACGTACTCGTCGGACAGCGGCGCTTCGTTGAAGTCCCAGAATTCGGAGCCTCGCCGGTAGAGCTCGATGTTCCGGTCGATGTTGTGCTGCGTCGGAACATTCGCCGTGCCGTTGTCGTAGGACTCCAGCCACTGCTCGAGCGTCGTATTGCCGGGCCAGGCGGTGCTGATCGCCCGCACGATCGCCGGGTAGGCGTCGTCCTGCGACATGCCCTCGCAGGAGTTGGGGCACATCGGGCTGCCCGGAGTGATCGGGTCGAACGCGATGACCATGCCCGCCGTGTAGGTCTGCATCATCCGGCCGACCTGCTCGAGGGTCGGGATCTTGATCTGGTTCTCCGCCGGATCCGACATCAGGTGCGCGAAGTAGTTCTCGAACGGTGCCGTCGGCTCCAACGTGAACGTGGTGTTGGACCACGGCATGTAGCTCTTGCCGTCCTCGCCGTCGACGGTTCCGGTGATGCCCAGGCCGTCGTAGACCTTGCCGCTGGAGTTCTCGACATCGCCAAAGGTGTAGCCGTTCAACATGTCCAGCGGCGAGACCTTCCAGAAATTGCGGATCAGCGGCATGTCAACGGCGCCGGTGAGCATCAGGAAGTTCCAGAGGTTCTGGTCGAAGCCGCGGAAGCCGGTGATGGGGCTGACCGGGGTGTTGGGGAAGCAGCCGTCGGCGTCACACGCGGGGTCCACCGGCATCTCGGCCGCCAGGAACTTCGCGAACTGCTGGGCGAACCCGTTGCCGGTGTACATGTCGTCGTCGGCCCCGGACAGCGCGGGGAAGGGAACCGCGGAGGCGGCGACACCGAAGAACCGGGCGTAGTCGGCCGGATCGATCCCCCAGATGTTCGACGCACTGGTGACCAGCCAGGGTCCGCCGTAGACGAATCCGGTGGCGGTCATATTGTTGGCCTCGACCTCGCTGTTCGGGATGTTGATGAGGTCGATCAGCAGGTTGATCGGCACGTTCGTCAGTGACGTAGAAGACACAGCCGCGGTGAGTTGCACGTCGGCGTCGACGATCCCCGCGTGCGAATCCCGGTCCGCGAGTCCGGACGGAGCCACCTGGCTGCCGACCGCGGTGAGCGCCGTCGCCAGCGCGACACCGGCGGTGACCTGCGTCAGCAAACCCGAACGCGCCCCCGAAGCTTTGCGTCCTTTTTGATTGCGGCGGCGTGCATGGCGTGCAGCACTCATTTTCGGTGTCCTCTAACTCTCGTGACTATGGTTGCCCGACCCGTGATGCGATCGTAGTCTAGCTAACACCAAAATGCACCGCCAGCTCAAGCATTTCAGCAAATCTCCATTGTTTCTGCACGTCAGGCCCCGATATTGGTGGCGGCTCAGCAAATTTCTGACGCAATGGCAAATTATTTCCCGGCCATTTCGGCGATTGCTGAAATAGCCAATCCACTAACGGCACAACGAATATCGTTGCCGCGCAGGAGAACTACGGGCGAAAACCTCACCCACAGGCAATTTCAGCGGTGGATACTATTGCGGCACACGGGCATTGGCGCGCCGCCCGATGGGAACCCGTAGCACCACGTCCGTCCCGCCGCCCTCGGCGGCGTGCATGCCCAGCGAACCATCGAGCTCGGCGGCGATCAGCGTGCGAACGATCTGCAAACCGAGCCGGTCGGATTTTTCCAGACTGAAACCGTCCGGCATCCCGCGGCCGTCGTCGTGGACGATGACGTCCAGCCAGCGCGCCGAGCGCTCCGACCGGATCACCACCGAGCCCTGCCGGCCGACCGGGTCGAAGGCGTGCTCGATGGCGTTCTGCACGAGTTCGGTGATCACCATGATCAGTGCGGTCGCCCGGTCGGCGTCGAGCACCCCGAGCGCTCCCGTCCGGCTGATCTTGATCGGGGCATCGACGGAGGCCACGTCGTTCATGATGGGCAGGATCCGGTCGATTACCTCGTCGAGGTTGACCTCCTCGTCCACCGACATCGACAGCGCGTCGTGCACCAGCGCGATGGAGGACACCCGCCGGACCGATTCCATCAGCGCCTCGCGGCCCTCGGCGTTGTTGGTGCGCCGGGCCTGCAGGCGCAGCAGCGCCGCGACGGTCTGCAGGTTGTTCTTCACCCGGTGGTGGATCTCGCGGATGGTGGCGTCCTTGGACAGCAGCGCCCGGTCGCGCCGCTTGACCTCGGTGACATCGCGGATGAGCACCGCCGCGCCGTCCGCCCGGCCGTGCACCACCAGCGGCAGCGTGCGCAACAGCACCGCCGCGCCGCCGGCGTCCACCTCGAGGCGCATGCTCGACCCGCCGGACAGCGAGTCCCGGACGTGGCCGGCCAGCTCCTGGGCCTCGAACGGGTCCGAGATCAGCGGGCGGGTGATGGCGACGAGGTTGTGCCCCTCGAGCTCGGACGTCAGCCCCATCCGGTGATAGGCCGACAGCGCGTTCGGGCTGGCGAAGACGATGACGCCGTTCTCGTCGAGGCGGATGAAACCGTCGCCGACGCGGGGGCTGGACCGCGACATCGCCAGGTCGCCGACGTTGGGGAACCGGCCCTCGGAGATCATGTGGGCCAGGTCGCCGGCGCAGTCCAGGTAGGCGCGTTCCAGCGGTGAGGATTCGCGGGTCGACGCCAGGGCCGTCTGATGGGTGAGCACCGCGACCACCGCGGCGTCGTAGCGCACCGGGACGGCCTCCACCTTCAGGTCGGCGCGCCGCAGCCCCAACCGGGTGTGCGGGTCCTCCTCGCGTTTGATCGCCCCGGACCGGAACGCCTCGGTCACCAGGGGTAGCTCCGAGGCGGCCGCGCAGGTGCCCACGGCGTCGGAGAGCAGGACCGTCGGCGCGGTGTTCGGGCGGCACTGCGCCACGCACACCAGAGCGCCGTCGTCGCGCTGGACCCACATCAAGTAGTCGGCGAAGGACAGGTCGGCCAGCAGTTGCCACTCCCCGACCACCGCATGCAGGTGGTCGACGGCGTTGCCCGGCAGGATGGTGTGCTCGGCGAGCAGATCACCGAGCGTCGACACGACTAGCCGATCACGGCAATGAGGTCACCGGCCTGGATGACGTCGCCGACCGCGACGGCCACCTTCGTGACCGTGCCCGCGACCTCGGCGAGCACCGGGATCTCCATCTTCATGGACTCGAGCAGAACCACGGTGTCGCCCTCGCTGATCGGGTCACCCTCACGGACGACCACCTCGAGCACACTGGCCACGATCTCGGCGCGCACATCCTCGGCCATTTCCACCTCTTTGTCTCTCCCCCAGCCCTCACCGGACTGCCGTCCTATCGAACCACAACCCGCTGATTACAGAGCAGCGGCGTGCGCATGAGACACTGGGGACAATCCGCAGCAAAATCTGGAGGTAGATCATGGCCAAACGAGGCCGGAAGAAGCGCGACCGCAAGCACAGCAAGGCCAACCACGGCAAGCGTCCCAACGCCGGCGGCTGCAAGTAACACGCCCCACCGAATACGAACGACCGCCCGGAGCTCACGTGAGCCCGGGCGGTTTTTCGTTGCCCTTTACATCTGCTCAGCGCTGCCGGCGAACTCCACTCGCACAACGTCGCGCTGACGGCTGAACAGATCGGGGGGCGACGTACCTCACCCGCGGATGATGGTGGTGCGGGTGATCTCGATGCGCAGCCGCTGGCGCAGGCCCTCGGGGGCCCGCTCGCCGCTGCACTTGGTGGCGATCAGCGCCTTGATGCGCTCCTCGACGCCGTAGTACCGCAGGCAGGTGGGGCACTCGTCGAGGTGCTGGCGCAGTTTGGCGCGGGTGTCGTCGGTGCATTCCCCGTCGAGCAGGGTCCATACCTCGGCGATCACCGATGCACACTCGGGGTGCTCGGGGTCGACGGGGCCTACCGGCGGGTTCCAGCGCTCGTCGTCGGAGCTCACGACGACACCTCCTCACCACGGATGAAGCCCCGGTCCCGGGCCACGTCGGCCAGCAGTTCGCGCAGCTGTTTGCGGCCGCGGTGCAGGCGGGACATGACCGTCCCGATCGGGGTATCCATGATCTCGGCGATCTCCTTGTAGGGGAACCCCTCGACGTCGGCGTAGTACACCGCCATCCGGAACTCCTCGGGCAGCTGCTGCAGCGCGTCCTTGATCTCGGTGTCCGGCAGCGCCTCGAGCGCCTCGACCTCGGCCGAGCGCAGACCCGTCGAGGTGTGCTCGGCGTTGGAGGCCAGCTGCCAGTCGGTGATCTCCTCGGTGGGGTATTCGGCGGGCTGCCGCTGCTTCTTGCGGTAGCTGTTGATGTAGGTGTTGGTCAGGATGCGGTACAGCCAGGCCTTGAGGTTGGTGCCCTCGCGGAACGAGCGGAACCCGGCGTAGGCCTTGACCATGGTTTCCTGCAGCAGGTCCTCGGCATCGGCGGGGTTGCGGGTCATGCGCAGCGCGCCGCCGTAGAGCTGGTCGAGCAGCGGGATCGCGTCGCGTTCGAACCGCGCGGTCAGTTCCTCGTCGGTCTCGTCGGAACGGACCGGCGCGGACGAGCCGCCAGCGGACGACCCCGTCGGGTGACCATCAGTCTGACCAGCGCTAATCGTCGCAACTCCTTCAGAGTCGGTGAAACCGAACAGCTCCGGCGAGAGCACCGGACGCTCCAGCAACACCGTTGACACCAGATTTCTCCTCTCGATCCTAGGCTGACGTGTCCAACAGTTTTGGCCGGCCGTGCCATTCCCGGGTCCTTGTAGGGTGACGCGGTGGCACGCGCGGCAACCCCGGCAATCGCGGCACTGGTGGCCGCCGGCGTCGAGCACGAGGTGCTGGCCTACCGCCACGACCCCCGCAGCGACGCCTACGGCGACGAGGCCGTCGACGAGATGTCCACGCTCGCCGGCGTCGAGCCCGGGCAGATCTTCAAGACGCTGGTGCTCGCGGTGGGACCGGGCCGGCTGGCCGTCGCGGTGCTGCCGGTGCCCGAGCGGTTGTCGCTGAAGGCCGCCGCGGCCGCGCTGGGGGCGCCCAAGGCGGTGCTGGCCGATGCCGCGGCCGCTCAGCGGGCGACCGGCTATGTGCTGGGCGGCATCTCGCCGCTGGGGCAGCGCAAGGCCCTGCCGACCGTGGTGGACGCCTCCGCGTCGGACTGGGACCGGATGTGGTGCAGTGCGGGCAAGCGCGGCCTCGAGATCGGGCTGGCGCCGGCGGACCTGATCGCCCTGTGCGGCGCCGTCACCGCCGACATCTGCGCGTAATCGTCAGGGGAAGAACACTTTCGCCCCGGCGTACATAACCGCCGCGCCCACGATCAGGAACGCCGTCACGCAGGTCAGGTAGCCGACCACCATCCGGCCGAAACCCAGGGCACCGCCGAGGGGCGGGCCACCGCGCAGCAGGGTGGTCAGGGGCGCGCACGCGGCCAGGAATCCGGTCCCGATGAGCAGCGGCAGGCGGCCGAACACGTCGCTGATGTCGATGGTTGCGTACGCCGCGCCCAGCAGGAAGGCGACGACGCACACGATGCCCACCAGCGGCCAGCCGCCGGTGGGCCAGCGCCGGCTCAGCCGCGCGTGCACCACGGCGCCCGACGCCGCAGCCGCCGCGGTCACCAGAACCTGCAGGACGGGCGTCATGCCGGCCTGTCCCGTGCCGCGGCCCGCCCGCCGGCGTAGCCCAACGTGACGACCACGGGATAGAGCAACACGAAGGACAGCGACCACAGCGGGCGTTGCATCATGCCGAAGCCCACCACCAGCACGGGGGCGCAGGCGGTCCCGGCGGCGGTCCAGATCACTTGTGCCACCGGTCGATTCCGCATCCGGGTGGTCAGGTACCCGATAGCGGCGGCCGAGGCCAGCGCCACGATCAGCACCGCGGTGACGCGGACCGCGGGCGATCGGGTGGTCAGCACCGCCAGCTGCCAGACGCCGGCGCCGACGGCGGCACCGGCCGCGGCCGCGGCGGTCTCGCGATTCAGCGTCACCGGCCGCACTCCCCCTGGATCAGCGCCTTGAGTGTGCCGCCCACCTGGTAGGCGAAGATGTAGCTGAACTGCGCCACGGTCTGCGGGTAGCGCCGCGGGACCGCCACGAACGCGAACGACGCGCCGCTGCCGGCGGCGCACTGGTCGAAGATGAACCGGGCGCGGATCAGGTGGTAGCGCCAGCTGATGACCACGATGCGACGCCAATGATGTTCGCCGGCAAGGCGATCGGTGAACATCGCCTCGCCGCGGGTGGTCGACGGTTCGGGCTTCTCGCAGATGACCCGGACGTCGCCCTGGGTGGTGTCGCACAACCGCTTCATCACCTTGTCCTTGGGCCCGTACGGGTTGGACAGCACGACGGTGGAGGCGTGCAGCTTGGTGGCCAGCTTCACCCCGAAATCCTCGCGGCCGTCATGTTCCCCGCCGAGCACGACGACGGCGTCGGCCTTCTTGACGGGGTCGTTGGGGGTGCGCATCAGCACGAAGGTGCCGTAGGCGCCGACGGCGGCGACCAGGACCACCACGGTGACCACCACGGCGGCGATGACGCGCGAGCGCGGAAGCGTTCGATGTCGCCGAGCCATGATGGCCTGATCCTATGGCCTAACCGCAGGGGCTGCCCCACTACTGGGCCTGATACAGCAGGCCACGCCCGATCGCCTCACGCACCACCGGCAGGGCCGCCTCGGCCAGGGCACCGGCGTCCACGCCGTGATGGGTGGCCAGCAGGTCGATCAGGGTGCCCAGTGGCACCTCACCGCGGCAGCCGGCCAGCAGCGCGCGGGACACCTCGTCGACGCCCAGCACCGCGGCGGGTCCGCCCGGGCGGCGCACCACGGCCGAAATCTGTTGCCACCCTTGCTCACCCGGCAACGATCTCTCCTCCAGGAAGACCGGCGCCGTCGACAGCCGGGCGGCCAGCAGCTGCCCATCGGTGGTCTCGCGCAGGTACTCCCGGCCGGCGAAGAACGCCGCCACCTCGGGTCCGGTCAGCGCCTCCCCGACGCCGGTGATCTCCTCGAAGAACTGCTCGGGGGAACCGGGCGCCGCCCGCAGCGTGATCATGCCCATGCCGATGCCGGTGATGCCCTCGGCGGCGAACCAGTCCAGCCAGTCACCGCCGCGGCGGGCGGTCTCTTCGGGTGTTTCGCCGGCGTCGGCGGTCCACAGCGAGACGTAGCTGATCGGATCGGCCAGTTCGCGTTGCACCACCCAGGCGTGCAGGCCCGAGCCGGCGAGCCAGCCGGCAACCCGGTCGCGCCAGTCGGCACCGTCGCGCACGATCCAGTTGGCCATGATCTGGGCGGTACCACCGGGCGCCAGGTGATCGGGAACCTGCTCGATCATATTGCGGCACAACGTATCTCCGGCCATCCCGGAGTCCCGGTATTCGTAGTCGCGGGTGCCGGCGCCGACCACGAATGGCGGGTTGGACACGATCAGGTCGAAGCGCTCCCCCGCCACCGGCTCGAACAGGCTGCCGCGGCGCAGATCCCACGACATGCCGTTGAGCCGGGCGGTGGCCGCGGCGAGCGCCAGGGCGCGCTGGTTGGTGTCGGTGGCCACGATCTGCGCGCAGTGCGCGTCCAGGTGCAGGGCCTGGATGCCGCAGCCGGTGCCCAGATCCAGCGCCCGTCCCACCGGGGCCCGCACCACCGCCCGGGCCAGGGACACCGAGGCGCCGCCGATGCCGAGCACATGATCGGGCCGCACCGGTCCGGGCCGCGTCGCGGAATCCAGGTCGGAGACCACCAGGAAGTCGGCGGCGCCGTCGTTGTGCGGGCGGATATCCAGCGCGGCCCGGACCTCGCCGGGTTCGGCGAGCGGCGCAGTTCCGCGAGCGCGAGGCCCGGCGCCAACAGGCACGCCGGGTTCCAGAACTCCGTTGGCGACCAGCGCGTCGTAGGACACCGACGGCAGGGCGCGGGCGACGTCGTCGCGGGTCTCGGTGCCGCCGAGCAGGAACAGCCGGACCAGCACACCCAGCCGGCCGCCGGCCCGGCTGGCACGTTCGGCCGGCCACCACACCCCGCGGCCCAGGGCCGCCTCGGCATGCTCGCCCAGCAGGTCGGCCACCCCGGCAGTGGTGAAATTGGCCGAGCGCAGATCGCGGGCCAGCCCGTCGAGCACAGCAGGGTCGGCGAGCGTCGTCGTCAAAACAGCTCCGCCTGCTCGGCGTCGGGATCGACCGCTTCGATGAGCTCGGGGCCGTTGTTGCGGACGCTGTTGACCAGGGTGGAGACCTCCCGGATCGCGATGCGGTCCAGATCGCCGTGCCCGCGCAGCAGGCCCTGGTCGACGGGCGCGTCCGGGTCCAGCCAGTGGTCCCAGTCGCCGACGCTGATGGTCAGCGGCATGCGGTCGTGGATCTCGGCGAGCGGGCCCACGGCCTCGGTGGTGATGATGGTGCAGCTCAGCAGGGGCGGTTGGCCCTCCGGCGCGTCGGGGGCGTGCCAGGTGGACCACAGCCCGGCCATGAACAGCGGCTCACCGTCGACGGCGTGCATGTAGTACGGCGTCTTCGCCCCTTTGGAGCCGCGCCACTCGTACCAGCCGTCCATCGGCACCAGGCAGCGCTTGTGCTTGGCCGACGACCGGAACGCCGGCGATTCGGTCAGCTTCTCGGCGCGCGCGTTGATCAGCAGCGGGCCCTTGGTGCTCGGGGCACCGCTGGCGTCGGCCTTGACCCACGACGGCACCAGGCCCCAGCGCATGGAGCGCACCCGGCGCGTCGGCTCGTCCTCCGGTTCCTGATGGCGGCTGACGACGGTGCTGACCGTGGTGGTGGGCGCCACGTTGAAGTTCGGCCCCGCTTCCTTGGCCGCCCCGGTCGCTTCATCGAGGGCCTTGATCTTCTCGGCCAGCAGGGCCGGATCTGTCGTCACCGCGAACCGTCCGCACATGCCTGCCATGGTTCCAGACGGGCAGGATGAAAGAATCCAGCCGTGGCAGCGCAACAGAACTGGCCGGCCCCTACCGCCCCGGCACCCGTGCACGCCACGGTCGTCGTCCCCGGCTCCAAGTCGCTGACCAACCGCACGCTGGTCCTCTCGGCACTGGGCTCGAGTCCGTCGACCATCAGCGGCGCCCTGCGCAGCCGCGACACCGACCTGATGATCGGCGCGCTGCAGACCCTGGGCCTGCGGATCGACGGCGACGGATCGGAGCTGGCGGTGGCCGGCGGGATCGCGCCGGCGCCCAACGCCCGGGTCGACTGCGGGCTGGCCGGCACCGTGTTGCGCTTCGTCCCGCCGCTGGCCGCGCTCGCCGGTCCCGGCGGCGGATGCACCGTCGAGTTCGACGGCGACGAGCAGGCCCGCGCGCGGCCCATCGCGCCGCTGCTGGACGCCCTGCGCACGCTCGGCGTCGACATCGTCGGCGACGCGATGCCGTTCCGGGTGCGCGGCACCGGGACGGTCAAGGGCGGCACGGTGGCCATCGACGCCTCGGCGTCGTCACAGTTCGTCTCGGGTCTGCTGCTCTCGGGCGCGGCATTCGACGACGGGGTGACCGTCGAGCACACCGGCACGTCGGTGCCCTCGGCCCCGCACATCGCGATGACGGTCGCGATGTTGCGCCAGGCCGGTGTCGAGGTCGACGACGCGACGCCCAACCGCTGGCGGGTGGCGCCGGGGCCCGTCGCGGCGCGGCACTGGATCGTCGAACCCGACCTGTCGAGCGCGTTCCCGTTCCTGGCGGCCGCGGTGGTGACCGGCGGCACCGTCCGGATGCCCGGTCTGCCGTCGCCGTCCCTGCAGCCGGTCGACACTGTGGTCGAGCTGCTGGGTCTGATGAACGCCACTGTGGCACAGACTGATTCCCATTTGGAGGTGTCCGGCGACCAGGCCGGCTACTCCGGTCTTGACGTGGACCTGCACGAGGTCGGCGAGTTGACCCCGGCGGTGGCCGCGCTGGCGGCACTGGCCGCACCGGGCTCGGTGTCGACGCTGCGCGGGGTCGCGCATCTACGCGGGCACGAGACCGACCGACTGGCCGCGCTGTGCACGGAGATCAACGGCCTGGGCGGGGACTGCCGCGAGACGGCCGACGGGTTGACGATCACCGCCGCGCCCCTGCACTCCGGTACTTGGCACGCCTACGCCGATCACCGGATGGCGATGGCCGGCGCGATCGTCGGGTTGAGGGTGCCGGGTATCGAGA
This sequence comes from Mycobacterium sp., assembly GCF_046330795.1. GTDB lineage: Bacteria > Actinomycetota > Actinomycetes > Mycobacteriales > Mycobacteriaceae > Mycobacterium. The sequence continues at coordinate 77,076 of NZ_JAXLSA010000009.1, forward strand.
TCGACGACATCGCAACCACTTCCAAGACGCTGCCGGAGTTCCCGCAGTTGTGGACCGGCATGTTGGCCGGCGAGTAGACCTTCATGCCCCGCGCCTACGATGAGTCCGATGTCCGGATCCGTCCGGGCAAGGGATCTCGTCCGCGCACCAAGACCCGGCCCGAGCACGCCGACGCCGAGTCGGCGATGGTGGTCACCGTGGACCGCGGCCGGTGGGGATGCGTGCTCGACGGCGACCCTGAGCGACCCGTCACGGCCATGCGGGCCCGCGAGCTCGGCCGGACCCCGATCGTCGTCGGTGACGACGTCGACGTGGTGGGCGACCTGTCGGGCCGGCCGGACACCCTGGCGCGCATCGTGCGGCGCGGCGAGCGGCGAACGGTGTTGCGCCGCACCGCCGATGACACCGACCCGACCGAGCGGGTGGTGGTGGCCAACGCCGACCAGCTGCTGATCGTGGTGGCGCTGGCCGACCCGCCGCCGCGCACCGGCTTCGTCGAGCGGTCACTGATCGCCGCCTATGCCGGCGGCCTGAAACCGATCCTGTGCCTGACGAAGACGGACCTGGCGCCGGCCGAACCGTTCGCCGCGCAGTTCGCCGACCTGGACCTGACGGTGCTCACCGCCGGGCGCGACGACGCGCTGGACGCGGTGTCACCGCTGTTGACCGACCGGCTGACGGTGTTCCTGGGCCATTCCGGGGTGGGCAAGTCGACGCTGGTGAATCGCCTTGTGCCGGAAGCGGATCGGGCCACCGGCGAGGTGTCGGGGGTCGGCAAGGGCAAGCACACGTCGACCCAGTCGGTGGCGTTGCCGTTGCGCGACGGCGGCTGGGTGATCGACACCCCGGGGGTGCGCTCGTTCGGGCTGGCGCACATCGAACCCGACGATGTGCTGCTGGCATTCTCGGATCTCGCCGAGGCGGTAAACAACTGCCCGCGCGGCTGCGGGCACATGGGTCCGCCCGCCGATCCGGAGTGTGCGCTCGACGAGCTTTCCGGCCCGGCGGCCGGGCGGGTGGCCGCGGCCCGTCGCCTGCTTGCCGTCCTGCGAGAGGGTTGACCCCTAACGGGATCTGTTCAGAGGTCCTAGGCCGCCACGTCGTCCAGTGCAGCGCGGCTTCGCTTGTCGCGCCGCCACTTTCGCACTGCCGCGACGGCGGTGAGCAGCCCGCGCTTGTTGCCCGTCGCCGGATCCAGCTCGCCGAGGTCCACCTCGAGCGCGTCGAACATCCGCTCGCTGCGCGTCTCGGGAGCGTCGTCCACGGTGTCGCGCAGATACTTGTTCGGCAGCGACAGCTTGGCGATGGTGCGCCAGGTCTTGGCGTACTGCACCAGGAACGGTCCCGTCGTGTACGGCAGGTCGTACTTCTCGCACAACGCCCGCACCTTGAACGAGATGTCGTAGAGCCGGTTGCTCGGGATGTCCGGGTAGATGTGGTGCTCGATCTGGTGGCACAGATTGCCGCTCATGAACCGCAGCACCGGACCGTTCTCGAAGTTGGCGCTGCCCAGCATCTGCCGCAGGTACCACTCGCCCTTGGTCTCACCGATCATGTCGGTCTTGGTGAACTTGTCCGCACCGTCTGGGAAGTGGCCGCAGAAGATCACGGCGTTGGTCCAGAAGTTGCGGATGACGTTCGCCAGGACGTTGGCCTTGGCCGTCGACCCGTAGGTGGCCCACGGCGACGCCGAGGTCAGTGCCGGCCACGCGACGTAGTCCTTGAACACCTGCCGACCGGCCTTCTCACCGAACTCGCGAATGCGCACGAGGGTGGCCTCGCGGTCGTCGCGGCCCTTGAAGATCTTGCCGATCTCGAGGTGCTGCAGACCCACGCCCCACTCGAACAGCGATGCCAGCATCGTGTTGAAGAGCACGTTGAACAGGTTGAACGGCTTCCAGCGCTGATCGCGGGTGACGCGCAGCATGCCGTAGCCCACGTCGTCGTCCATCCCGAGGATGTTCGTGTACTTGTGGTGCATGAAGTTGTGGGTGAAACGCCAGTGCTTGGAGGCGCCGGCGATGTCCCACTCCCAGCTCGACGAGTGGATCTCCGGATCGTTCATCCAGTCCCACTGGCCGTGCATGACGTTGTGGCCGATCTCCATGTTCTCGATGATCTTGGCCACGCCCAGCGTGGTGGCACCGGCCCACCAGAAGGCCCGTTTGGAACTACCGGCCAGCATCAGCCGGCCAGCGATCTCGAGGGACCGTTGGAAGGCGATGGTGCGGCGGATGTAGCGCGCATCCTTCTCGCCGAGGGATTCCTCGATGTCGGTGCGGATGGCGTCGAGTTCGATCGCCAGGGCTTCAATGTCGGCGTCGGTCAGATGAGCGAACGCCGGAACGTCGGTAATCGCCATGCTGCTCCTTCCGCGGTTGTCTACGAGTACGTTACCGTAACCTACGCCATCGTAGGTTACTAGTAAGTAAATGCTAAAGGTCGAGCACACAATCTCCCGACGCCGCCGAGATACAGGTCTGAACCCGTGTCCCGGGGCCGTGCTCGACACCGTTGCGCAGGTCACGAGCGTAACCGTCGATAACGCCCGCCACACAGGATTGGCAAATACCCATCCGACAGCCGAAGGGCATTTGAACACCCGCTGACTCGCCGGCGTCCATCAGCGACGTCGCGCCGTCTGCCTGCACGGTCTTACCGCTGCGCTCGAACGTCACCGCACCCCCGGCACCGTGGGCCGCCGCACGGCTGGCAGCAAACCTCTCGAGGTGCAGGTTGGCGGCAATTCCGGCGTCGGTCCAGACGTGTTCGGCATCGGCCAACATGCCCTCGGGGCCGCAGGCCCAGGTCTGCCGCTCCCGCCAGTCGGGCACCACCGACCCCAGGTCGGCCAGGTCGAGGCGGCCCTCGGTGCGGGTGGACCGCAGCCGCAGCCGGTAGCCCGGATGCGCGGCCGCCAGCTCGGCCAACTCGGCGCCGAACAGCGCGTCGGCCTCGGTGGGCGCCGAATGCACGTGCTCGACGTCGGTGATCTGATCGTGGCGGGCCAGGGTCCGCAGCATCGACATCACCGGGGTCACACCGGAACCGGCGGTCAGGAACAGAACCTTGGCCGGCGCGGGGTCGGGCATGACGAAATTGCCCTGCGGCGCGGCCAGCCGAACGATGGTGCCGGCCGGAACGCCGCCGACCAGGTGCGTGGACAGGAACCCCTCGGGCATGGCCTTGACCGTGATGGTGATGGTGTGGTCCTTGGTCACCGGCGTGGACGTCAGCGAGTAGGAGCGCCACCGCCAGCGGCCGTCCACCAGCACACCGATCCCGACGTACTGGCCCGGCTGGTAGTCGAAGCTGAATCCCCAGCCCGGCTTGATCACCAGGGTGGCCGAATCCTCGGTCTCGCGCCGGACCTCGACCACCCGGCCGCGCAGTTCGCGCGCCGACCACAACGGGTTGACCAACCGCAGGTAATCGTCCGGTAGCAACGGTGTGGTGATGCGTCCGGCCAGGCGGCGCAGGGTGTGCAGGCCGGGCCGGCGGTCCGCGCCGGCGATGGTCGGCCGGACGGTGTCGGCGACCCGCGCACTGATCTTGATGTGGTTCTTCGCCACGATGCTCCCGCTCATCGGTCGTGTGGTTCGTGCCCCGCGCCGAACCTACGCAACCGTAACCTACGTCGCCAAATCGTGCCTCACAGCAAATCGAGCAAAAACGGGAGTTCCTGGGTGGCGTACCACGCCAGATCGTGGTCCTGGGCGTCCCCGACGGCCAGTTCGGCGTCCTCGTCACCCAGGTCGGCCTCGTCGATGACGGCGATGGCGGTGCGTACGTCGGCTTCGGCCGCAGCAATGTCGACGTAGACGGCCAGCAGGTCGTCGACGGCCACGGGCGCCGACAGCCGCACCACCGCGTCGTCGAGGTCCGGGCGCTGCTTGACGGCGTCGGCGGCCACGTCGGCGACCAGCACCGCGCGCCGGGGCGGCAACGCGGGATCCTCGTGATCGACCGCCAGCAGCCGCAACGAACCCAGCGCGGCCTCGCGCAGCGCCACCTCGGCCAGTTCGTCGTCGTCGCCCTCGGCGTAGGACTCGCGCAGGGCCGGGGTGACGGCGAACGCGGTGCCGCTGACGGGGAACAGCTGACCGTCGGCGACCAGCCGCTGCAGCATCGCCAGCGTCGCCGGCACGTACACCCGCACCGGACTGGCCCCGGACTCAGCCATTGTCACCGAGCAGGCTGACCACGTGGTCGGGCACGTACGTCGACAGTTCCCGCGACGGCCGCTCGTAGTGCCCGGACTTGGCGACCCTGCTGGGCAGTTCGACCTTGGGCCGGTCCACGTCGTGGTAGTCGATGGTGGACAGCAGATGGTTCATCATGTTCAGCCGCGCATGCTTCTTGCTATCGGATTCCACGACGTACCAAGGACTCTCGGGGAGATCGGTGTGCACCATCATCTCGTCCTTGGCCCGCGAGTAGTCCTCCCAGCGGAACACCGACTCGAGGTCCATCGGCGAGAGCTTCCACTGCCGGACCGGATCGGAGAGCCGCTTGCGGAATCGGCGCAACTGCTCCTCCTCCGACACCGAGAACCAGTACTTGCGCAGCAGGATGCCGTCGTCGATGAGCATCCGCTCGAACAGCGGGGTCTGCCGCAGGAACAGCGAATGCTGTTGCGGGGTACAGAATCCCATGACCTTCTCGACGCCGGCCCGGTTGTACCAGGACCGGTCGAACAGCACGATCTCGCCGCGGGTGGGCAGGTGCGCGACGTAGCGCTGGTAGTACCACTCCCCCGTCTCGCGCTCGGTGGGCGCCGGCAGCGCGGCGATGCGGCTGACCCGGGGGCTGAGATACTCGGTGATTCGCTTGATGGTGCCGCCCTTGCCTGCGGCGTCGCGGCCCTCGAAGATCACCACGATGCGCGCACCGCTGTGCTTGACCCATTCCTGCAACCGGACGAATTCGGTTTGCAGGCGGAACAACTCGGCCTCGTAGACCTCGTTCGACAGTTTCCTGGCAGGCGGCTTCTTGCTCATCGCCGCATCGTAGACCGTCGGTGGGCTACTTTGCTGCTTCGAGCAGTTCGTCGAGCGATTCCCGCAGCAGCGACGGCAGTACCTCGACGTCGCTCATCGCCTCCCGGTCGGCGTTGATGCCGAAGTAGAGCATCCCGCAGTAGGACGTCACGCCGATCGCGAGTACCTGGTTGGCCAGCAGTGGCGGCACCGAGTAGGTCTCGAGCAGCTTGGTGCCGGCGATGTACATCTGGGCCTGCGGGCCGGGCACGTTGGTCACGAGGACGTTGAACAGCCGGGCCGAGAAGCTGGTGGCCACCCGAATTCCCATGGCGTGCAAGGTCGGTGGGGCAAAGCCGGACAGGGTGACGATGCTGCGCGCGTCGACCAGGCTGGCGGCCGTCGAGTGCGATTCGGTGGCGTGCGCGATCTGCGAGAGCCGCACGACGGCGTTGCCCTCGCCGATCGGCAGGTCGACCAGGAAGGGCGCCACCTCGCTGATCGGTTGGCCCGGCCCGGTCTGCAGATCCAGGCCGAGGTCGCGGTACACCGACATCGGGGCCATGGCGCGCACCGTCGCCGTCGGCGTCACCGGCTCGCCGCGGGAGAGCAGCCAGTTGCGCAGCGCGCCGGCGATGACGCACAGCACGACGTCGTTGATGTCGCAGTCGTAGCGCGACCGCAGCCGCCGGTAGTCCTCCAGGTCGGCCGAGGCGACGGTGAAGCGCCGGTTCCGCGACACGGTGGTGTTCAGCGGGCTGCTGGGGGCGTTGCCGCGGGCCACCGTGCGCGCCACGTCGGCGAACCGCCGGCCGGCCTCGACGAACTGTTCGGAACTGGTCAGCACGCCCGCGATGGCAGATCCCACCGCCGCGAGCTGCTGGCGCGGGCCGGCCACCCAGTCGCCGACGGCCCCCGCAAGCAGGGCGGCGGTGCCGGGCTCGCGGCCGGGGATCCAGATGTCCTCGCCGAACACCGGCTGGCGCTGGGTCCGGTCGGCGATGACGTGGCCGAGCTCGACCGCCGTCATCCCGTTGACGAGCGCCTGGTGCGACTTGGTGTAGATGGCCACGCGGTTCTTCGACAGTCCTTCGACCAGGTACATCTCCCACAGCGGCCGGGACTTGTCCAGGGGTCGCGAGCCGAGCCGGGCCACCAGCTCGTGCAGCTGGGCGTCACTGCCCGGACTGGGCAGCGCCGAGCGGCGGATGTGGTAGGTGATGTCGAAGTCGCGGTCGTCGATCCACACCGGCCGGGCCAGCCCCATGGTGACCTCGCGGACCTTCTGGCGGTAGCGCGGCACCTGCGGCAGCCGGTGTTCGACGGTTTCGAGCAGCGTGTCGTAGCTCAGGCCGCCGCGGGGTTTGCGCAGGATCAACAGCGACCCGACGTACATCGGGGTGGCGGTGTTCTCGCGGAAGTAGAACGACGAGTCCGATGCTGACAGACGAGTCACCATCGCTGCGTCGCCCTCCCTTTCAAAATCCGGTGCTATCTGTCAAAACCATACCGACCCTCCCCCACCCATCTGTTCAGCCACCCGTGCGAGCCCCACTCGCACAACGCCGCAGCCAGCACTGAACAGATGCCGGGGGTCAGCCGATGTGCAACGCCACGATCCGCCAGCCCGCGGCCGTCGGCTCCACGCGGCACGCCAGCGCGCGCGTGCGCACCCCACGCGTGTACGTGGCGGCGACCTCGAACGCCGTCTCGGCGGCATCGACCGGTTGCAGACGCATCCGCCGCAGCTGTGCGCTGTGTCCGGGCGCCCGGCGGGCGGCCCCGGCCACCGAATCGATCAGCCCGGGCGTCAGCAGCAGCCGCAGTTGTTCGGGTTTCCGCCGGCGGTCGATCACCTCGAGGATCACCCGCAGCGCCGCGTCGGCGAACATGGCCGCGCTGCGCAATCGGTCCGACGGGCCGGGCTCCTGCACCGCGACCAGGTGCCGCCGCCGGACGGGGGCCGCGGGCAGGTCGAGGGGTTCGTAGTCGGCGATGGGTGAAACGGTCACAATGCGGCCCTCCGGCGGAACGACAGATCGGCGCCTGCCGGAGAGGAGCAGGTGGGACCCCGCGATGATGGCACACCGAGGCCGGTTCAGGTGTGCACGGCGATCCCGGCCATCTGATGCCGGAAGGGGCTAGTGCTTGCGGGTCTTGCCCCGCCTCGAGGCTTCCCGACGCTCGCGGCGCGTGCCGCCACCCGTGGACGGCCCGGGCCGGGCCGGCTCGCGGCCGTGCCGCTGCACTGCCGCCGAACCATCCTCCGACGGGCCCACATAGGTCAGGGCGGGCGCTTGTTCGTCGTCGATTCCCTTGGCGCGCAAGCCAACCGGGGCGGACCCCCGCTCGGCCGACGAAGATGAAGCGGAGCGGGCCGCCGCCTCGGCGAACTCCGCCAGACCCTCGGGCGCCGCGACCGGGGCCACTTGCGGCGCCTGGGGCGCCGCCTCGACCTGGACGTTGAACAGGAATCCGACGGATTCCTCCTTCATCCCGTCGAGCATCGCCTGGAACATGTCGTAGCCTTCGCGCTGGTATTCGACCAGCGGGTCGCGCTGGGCCATGGCCCGCAGCCCGATGCCCTCCTTGAGGTAGTCCATCTCGTAGAGGTGTTCACGCCACTTGCGGTCGATCACGTTGAGCAGCACGTTGCGCTCGAGCTGCCGCATGGCGCCCGCCCCGGCCAGCCCGTCGATCTCGGCCTCGCGGCGGGCGTAGGCGCCGCGCGCGTCGTCGAGCAGGGCGTCGAGCAGTTCCTCGCGGGTCAGCTCGCCGGGCTCGCCGACGTCACCGCCGTGCATCAGGTCGTGGTGGTCGATGCCGACGGGGTACAGCGTGCGCAGTGCCTCCCACAGCTTCTCCAGATCCCAGTCCTCGGAGTAGCCCTCGCCGGTGGCGCCGTCGACGTATGCCGTCACCACATCGGCGAGCATTTCCTGGACCTGCCCCTCGAGGCTCTCGCCCTCGAGGATGCGTTTGCGCTCGTCGTAGATGACGGTGCGCTGCTGGTTCATCACCTCGTCGTACTTGAGGACGTTCTTGCGGACCTCGAAGTTCTGCTGCTCGACCTGCGTCTGGGCGCTCTTGATGGCGCGGGTGACCATCTTGGCCTCGATCGGCACGTCGTCGGGCAGGTTGATGCGGGTCAGCAGCGCCTCGAGGGTGGCGCCGTTGAAGCGCCGCATGAGCTCGTCACCCAGCGACAGGTAGAACCGGGACTCGCCGGGGTCGCCCTGGCGGCCCGAGCGGCCGCGCAGCTGGTTGTCGATGCGGCGCGACTCGTGCCGTTCGGTGCCCAGCACGTAGAGCCCGCCGGCCTCGCGGACCTCCTCGGCCTCGGCCTCGGCCTCGTCCTTGATCTGGCGCAGGGCGTCGTCCCAGGCGGCCTCGTACTCGTCGGCCGTCTCGACGGGATCCAGACCGCGGTCGCGCAGCAGCTTGTCTGCCATGAAGTCCACGTTGCCGCCGAGCACGATGTCGGTGCCGCGGCCGGCCATGTTGGTGGCCACCGTGATCGCGCCGCGCCGGCCGGCCTCGGCGATGATGTTGGCCTCCTGCTCGTGGTACTTCGCGTTGAGCACGTTGTGCGGGATCTTGCGCTTGGTGAACTGCCGCGACAGGTACTCGGAGCGCTCGACGGACGTGGTGCCGATCAGGACCGGCTGGCCCTTCTCGTACCGCTCGGAGACGTCGTCGACGACGGCGATGTACTTGGCCTCTTCGGTCTTGTAGATCAGGTCGGTCTGGTCGGTGCGGACGCCCGGCCGGTTGGTCGGGATCGGCACGACGCCCAGCTTGTAGATCTCGTGCAGCTCGGCGGCCTCGGTCTCGGCGGTGCCGGTCATCCCGGACAGCTTGTCGTAGAGCCGGAAGTAGTTCTGCAGCGTGATGGTGGCCAGCGTCTGGTTCTCGGCCTTGATCTCGACGTGCTCCTTGGCCTCGATGGCCTGGTGCATGCCCTCGTTGTAGCGCCGGCCCGGCAGCACGCGGCCGGTGAACTCGTCGACGATGATGACCTCACCGTCGCGGACGATGTAGTCCTTGTCGCGGTGGAACAGCTCCTTGGCCTTGACGGCGTTGTTCAGGTAACTGACCAGCGGCGAGTTGGCGGCCTCGTAGAGGTTCTCGATGCCGAGCTGGTCCTCGACGAACTCGACGCCGATCTCGTGCACGCCGATGGTGCGCTTGCGCAGGTCGACCTCGTAGTGGGTGTCCTTCTCCATCAGCGGGGCGATGCGGGCGAACTCGGTGTACCAGTTGGACGCGCCGTCGGCCGGGCCGGAGATGATCAGCGGGGTGCGGGCCTCGTCGATCAGGATCGAGTCGACCTCGTCGACGATGGCGAAGTTGTGGCCGCGCTGCACCATGTCGTCGGTCGAGTGCGCCATGTTGTCGCGCAGGTAGTCGAAACCGAACTCGTTGTTGGTGCCGTAGGTGATGTCGGCCGCGTAGGCCGCGCGGCGTTCCTCCGGCATCATCTGCGACAGGATGACGCCGACGTCGAGGCCCAGGAAGCGGTGCACCCGGCCCATCCATTCGCTGTCGCGTTTGGCCAGGTAGTCGTTGACGGTGACGACGTGCACGCCCTTACCGCTCAGCGCGTTGAGGTAGGCGGGCAGCACACAGGTCAGGGTCTTGCCCTCACCGGTCTTCATCTCGGCGACGTTGCCGAAGTGCAGCGCGGCCCCGCCCATCAGCTGCACCTCGAACGGGCGCTGGCTCAGGACGCGCCACGCCGCCTCGCGCGCGACGGCGAACGCCTCGGGCAGCAGGTCATCCAGAGATTCACCCTTGGCGACACGTTCCTTGAACTCGGCGGTCTTGCCGCGCAGCTCCTCGTCGGTCAGCTTCTCGACGTCGTCGGACAGCGTGTCCACATAGTCGGCGACTCCTTTGAGTCGCTTGACCATGCGGCCTTCACCCAGGCGCAGCACTTTCGACAGGACGGACACAGAGAATCCCCTAGAGCGGTTGGAGCGTGGTTTCGCGACCCATCGTAGGTGACGCGGTGTTATGCCCCGGTCAGGTCGGTCGTGCCGAGGTGGCCGGATTTGCCCCTGACGGCTTGCCCGGCGGCTGCGGGGCGGCCCGCGCCGCGGAACCGGTCGGGGCGTGAGGGGCCACTTTGTGTCCCTGGGGACGCCCAAAAGTCACCCAAGTGGCTCCTCACCGAGGCCGCGACCGGACGCTCGTCAGCGGTGATCGCTCACTCGAGGCGGATCAGCCCGTAGTCGAAGGCGTGCCGGCGGTACACCACCGAGGGCCGGTCGGATTCCTTGTCGTGGAACAGGAAGAAGTCGTGGCCGACGAGTTCCATCTCGTAGAGCGCCTCGTCCACGGTCATCGGCGTGGCCGGGTGTTCCTTGACGCGGACGATCTGGCCGGGTTCGTGGTCGTCGACGGCGTCGATCTGGGCCGGCGTGGCGACGGCGTCGGGTTCGAAGAGGTGGGGCACGACGGCCGTGGCCTCGTGCAGCGAGACCGGCGTCTTGTCGCCGTAGTGGATCTTGCGGCGGTCCTTGTGGCGGCGCAGCCGGGCTTCCAGTTTGGCGACCGCCGATTCGAGTGCGGCGTAGAAGCTATCGGCGCAGGCTTCGCCACGGACCACCGGTCCGCGCCCGCGGGCGGTGATCTCGACGTGCTGGCAGCTCTTCCGCTGGCGGCGGTTGCGCTCGTGGTCGAGTTCGACGTCGAACATGTAGATGGTCCGGTCGAAGCGTTCGAGCCGAGCGAGCTTCTCCGCGACATAGGCCCGGAAGTGGTCTGGCACCTCGACGTTGCGACCCTTCACCACCACCTCTGCGCTGGGGGCTTCGGTCTCATCCACCGCTTCGGGGGCATCCACGAATTGACTTGACATGCTTGACATCTCGATTCGTTGTCGCATGGCACGCGGGGCGTGCCCGGGCAATTCAGAACATGCGCTGCGAGCCTCGCGGATGATCACGCGTCACTCCGCGGCGCCAGGGGTCGAGTACCACCTCCTTCGCGCCCGCCGCAATCGCGTCTCGCGTTCATGGATCGTTGGCACCGAAGGTAGTCCTTGTTCACCCGCCGGGCCACCTTTTCGCGCACCTGTTGCCAGAACTTTCGGCCCTTGTTACAAGGACCTGCGGCACTATGCGGCAAGTTTGCGGTTGCGGCCGTCGACATACCGCACGCCAGCTGCTGTTTCGCGTGACATTTCCCAACACCCACGCCACGAACTACGCGGCGGCCAGCACCAACACGCCCGCTACATGGGCCCCGGCGGCGCGCAGGACACGCACGGATTCGGCCGCGGTGGCACCGGTGGTGACGACGTCGTCGATCAGCAGGACGTCGCCGGGCACCGGGCCGGTTGTCCGGATCCGGCCGGCGATGTTGCGTTCGCGGGCCGCGCTGTCCAGGCCGACGGAGTCGCGCACGCCGGCCCGGAATCGCAGCACCGGGGCGACGCCGATCCCGGGGTGCGCGCCGGTGGCCCGGATGGCCAACCGGGTGACCGGGTCTCCCCCGCGCCGGCGTGCGGCCAGCCGGCGCGTCGGTGCGGGGACGACGGTCAGCGGGGTGTCGAGGATGCCCCAGTTCAGCAGCCGGTGCAGCCCGAGCGCCAGGGCGTGGGCCAGCGGTGCGGTCAGGTCGCTGCGGCCGCGTTCCTTCAGGGCGACGACGGCCTGGCGGCGCGGTCCGGCGTGGCGGCCCAGCGCGAACACCGGGACGTCCGGGTCGACGCGGGGGGTGACGACGTGCGGCTGGTCGTCGGCGACGGTCAGCGCGGCCGCGCAGTCGGGGCACCACCGGGTGGCCGGCGCCCCGCAGCCGCCGCACTGCAGCGGCAGGAGCAGGTCGAGCATGGCGTCAGTGTGGCCCGCCGGTACGACACGGGCCGCCGTGACGGACATCAGCATTCCCTTCGATGTACGCCGTGGACATGGGCAGCTGCGGCTCCGGAACCTAACCTGCACACATGACCAACACCCTGACCCGCCTTCCGCAGGCGCGCCGGATCCGCACCGAGATCCCCGGACCACGCTCCCGCGAACTGGCGGCCCGCCGGGCGGCGGCACTGCCGGCCGGCTTGGTCAGCAGCGCCGGCGTCTATGCGGCGGAAGCCGGCGGCGGTGTGCTCGTCGACGTCGACGGAAACTCGTTCATCGACCTCGGTAGCGGCATCGCGGTGACGACCGTCGGCAACTCCGCACCGGCCGTCGCCGCCCGGGCGGGCGAACAACTGACCCGGTTCACCCACACCTGCTTCCTGGCCACCCCGTACGAGGGCTACCTCGACGTCGCCGAGCGGCTCAACGCGCTGACCCCCGGCGATCACGTGAAGCGCACAGCGTTGTTCAGCACCGGCGCCGAGGCCGTCGAGAACGCCGTCAAGTACGCCCGGGCGGCCACCGGACGGCCCGCGGTGGTGGTGTTCGACCACGCCTTTCACGGTCGCTCGCTGCTGGCGATGACGATGACCGCCAAGAATCAGCCCTACAAGAAGTCGTTCGGTCCGTTCGCCCCCGAGGTGTACCGCGCGCCGATGGCCTACCCGTACCGCTGGCCGTCGGGACCGGACAACTGTGCCGCCGAGGCGTTCGAGATGTTCGCCCAGCTCGTCGATGCGCAACTGGGCGCCGACGCGGTCGCTGCCGTGGTGGTCGAACCCATTCAGGGCGAGGGCGGGTTCATCGTGCCCGCGGCGGGGTTCCTGCCCAGGGTCGCCGAGTTCTGTCGCGACCGCGGCATCCTGCTGGTGGCCGATGAGGTGCAGACCGGGATCGCGCGCACCGGCGCCTGGTTCGCCTGCGAGCACGAGGGCCTGGTGCCCGATCTGATCACCACCGCCAAGGGGCTGGCCGGCGGGCTGCCGCTGGCCGCGGTCACCGGCCGCGCCGAGGTGATGGACGCCGCACACCAGGGCGGGATCGGCGGCACCTACGCCGGTAATCCGGTGGCGTGCGCAGCGGCACTCGGGGTCTTCGAGGAGATCGAGTCCGGTGGCCTGATCGAGCGCGCCCGCGCGATCGGCGAGCTCATGGTGTCCGAGTTGCGCGGCATCGCCGCAGCGACGGGCGTCATCGGCGAGATCCGCGGCCGCGGCGCGATGATCGCCGCCGAACTGGTGCGTCCCGGCACCCGCGAACCCGACCCGGCCGCGGTGGCCGCCGTCGCCCGGTACTGCCACGACAACGGCGTATTGACCCTGACCGCAGGAACTTTCGGGAACGTCCTGCGCTTCCTGCCTCCGCTGGCCATCTCCGACGAGCTCCTCCTGGACGCCTTCGGCGTGCTGCGCGAGGGCTTCGCCGCACTCTGAGAAAGGACCCCCACATGACTGCCACGATCGCTCCCGCCACGGACACCCGAGGCCCGCTGGAACTGTTCGACATCGACCGACTGCTGGACGCCGACGAACGTGACATCGCCGCGACCGTGCGCCGTTTCGTCGACACCCGGCTGCGCCCCGACGTCGCTGAGTGGTTCGAATCCGCTACCCTGCCAAAGGAATTGGCCAAGGAGTTCGGCGACCTCGGACTGCTCGGCATGCACCTGACCGGCTACGGCTGCGCCGGCACCAACGCCGTCAGCTACGGTCTGGCCTGTCTCGAGCTCGAAGCCGGTGACAGCGGCTTCCGCAGCTTCGTCTCGGTCCAGGGTTCGCTGGCGATGTTCTCCATCCACCGGTACGGCTCCGAGGAACAGAAGAACGAGTGGCTGCCGCGGATGGCCGCCGGTACGGCCATCGGCTGCTTCGGCCTGACCGAACCCGATTTCGGCTCGAACCCGGCCGGCATGCGCACCCGCGCAAGGCGCGACGGCGCCGACTGGGTACTCGACGGCACCAAGATGTGGATCACCAACGGCAACCTCGCCGATGTCGCAACCGTGTGGGCACAGACCGACGACGGAGTGCGCGGCTTCCTGGTGCCCACGGACACCAAGGGTTTCACCGCCAACAAGATCACCCGCAAGCTGTCGCTGCGCGCCTCGATCACCTCCGAACTGGTGCTCGATAACGTACGACTGCCCGCCTCGGCGCAGCTGCCGCTGGCGCAGGGCCTCGGCGCCCCGCTGTCATGCCTGAACGAGGCCCGGTTCGGCATCGTGTTCGGCGCCCTGGGCGCCGCCCGGGACAGCCTGGAGACCACCCTGGCCTACACGCAGTCCCGCGAGGTGTTCGACCGGCCACTGTCGAGTTATCAACTCTCCCAGGAGAAGCTGGCCAACATGACCCTCGAGCTCGGCAAGGGCATGCTGCTCGCCCTACACCTCGGGCGCATCAAGGACGCCGAAGGTGTGCGGCCCGAGCAGGTCAGCCTCGGCAAGCTCAACAACGTCCGCGAGGCCCTGGCGATCGCCCGGGAATGCCGAACCCTGTTGGGCGGCAGCGGTATCACACTGGAGTACTCACCGCTGCGGCATGCCAACAACCTGGAATCGGTGCTCACCTACGAGGGCACCTCCGAGATGCACCTGCTGTCCATCGGCAAGGCACTCACCGGGCACGCGGCGTTCCGGTCATGACGGTCGCGATCCGCCAGCTGCTGGCCGGGCAATGGCGCGACGGCGCCGGCGACCCGTTGCGCAGCCTGAACCCGGCGCGTCCCGACGTCGTGGTGGCCGAGGGCGGACTCGCCGGCGCGGCCGATGTCGACGCCGGCGTTGCCGCTGCGCGCGACGCCCTGCCCGGCTGGGCGCGGACGCCGATCCACGAGCGCGGCGCGGTGCTGTCGGCGGCCGCCGACGTGGTCGACGCCAACGCCGAGGCGTGGGGCGTCGAGCTCGCCGCGGAGGAGGGCAAGACCCGGGCCGAAGGTGTCGGCGAGGTCCGCCGGGCCGCGCAGATCCTGCGCTACTACGGCAACGAGGGCGACCGCCAGGCCGGCGAGATCTACGCCTCCCCGCGCGCCGGCGAGCAGATCCTGGTGACCCGCAAGCCGATCGGCGTGGTCGGCGTCATCACACCGTTCAACTTCCCGATCGCGATACCGGCGTGGAAGATCGCCCCTGCGCTGGTGTACGGCAATGCCGTGGTGTGGAAGCCCGCGAGTACCGTGCCGTTGCTGGCGATGCGGCTCGCGCAGGCACTCACGCAGGCCGGGCTGCCCGCCGGCGTGCTCGGTCTGCTGGTCGGCGGCACCGATGTCGGGGACGCCATTGTCGGTCACCCCGGGATCGATGCGCTGACGTTCACCGGGTCCACCGGTGTGGGCCGGCGCATCGCCGCGGCGGCGGCCGCCCGCGGGATCCCGGCGCAGGCCGAGATGGGCGGCAAGAATGCCGCCGTGGTGCTCGACGACGCCGACCTCGATCTCGCGGTCGATCAGGTGATGGCCGGCGCGTTCCGTTCGACGGGCCAGAAGTGCACCGCCACTTCACGTCTCATCGTCACCGACGGTATCGCCGACCGGTTCCTGGCGGCGCTGACCGAGCGCGCCCGAGCGCTCACGGTGGGTGACCCGACCGACGACGCCACCCAGATGGGCCCGGTCGTCAGTGCGGACGCACGGCGCACGATCCAGGCCGGGATCGACGCCGCCACCGCGCAGGGCGCCACGGTGCTGGCCGGCGGGGAGCCGTATGCCGACGGCCTGCTGGCGACGGGCTTCTTCGTCCCGCCGACCGTGGTCGAACTCGGTGCCGCGGCCGACGTCTGGACCGACGAGCTGTTCGGCCCGGTGCTCGCGGTCCGCCGGGCCAGCGGCGCCGAGGCGGCCTTCGCCCTGGCCGACGACAGCGAGTTCGGGTTGTCCGCAGCGGTATTCACCCAGGACCTCACCCGGGCACTGCAGGCCGTCGAGCACATCGATGTCGGTGTGCTGCACATCAATTCGGAGTCGGCCGGCGCGGATCCGCATGTGCCCTTCGGTGGGGCGAAGAAGAGCGGGCTGGGCCCCAAGGAGCAGGGCGGGGCAGCCCGGGAGTTCTTCACCCACACCACCACGGTGTATCTGCGCGGCGGGACGCCCGGCGCATGAGCGCCGGCGCACTGGACGGCATCGTCGTCGTCGACTTCAGCCGGGTGCTGGCCGGGCCGTACGCGACGATGATGCTGGGCGACTTCGGCGCCGAGGTGATCAAGATCGAGCGGCCCGGTACGGGCGACGACACCAGGCACTGGGGCCCGCCGTACGACTCCGCCGGTGTGGCAACGTATTTCAATTCCGTCAACCGCAACAAGCGGTCGGTGGTGCTCGATCTCGCCGACCGGGCCGATCAGCAGCGGGCCCGGGAACTGGTGGCCGGGGCCGATATCGTGGTGGAAAACTTCCGGCCCGGCACCATGGAGAAGCTGCACCTGGGCTATCCGGACCTGGTCGACCTGCGCCCTGACCTGATCTACTGCTCGATCACAGGTTTCGGCCACGGCGGCGGTGCCGCCCTCCCGGGCTACGACCTGTTGGTCCAGGCCGTCGGCGGGCTGATGAGTATCACCGGCACCGGGCCGGGCGATCCCACCAAGGCCGGCGTGGCCCTGGTCGACGTGCTGGCCGGGTTGCATGCACTCAGCGGTATCCTGGCCGCACTGGCGTATCGGGACCGCACCGGGCAGGGCCAGCGGGTGGACACCAATCTGCTTGCGGTGCTGTTGTCCTCGCTCGTGAACCAGGCCTCGGGCTATCTCGGTGCCGGGTCGGTGCCCGGCATCATGGGCAACCGGCACCCGAGCATCGCGCCGTACCAGGTGTTCGACACCGCCGACCGCCCGATCACCGTCGCGGTCGGCAACGACAAGCAGTTCGGCGCGTTCTGCGGGGCGATCGGACTGCCGGAGCTGGCGGCCGATCCGCGGTTCGCGACCAACCCGCAGCGGGTGGCCAATCGGGATGCGTTGTGCGCGTTGCTCGAACCGGCGTTGAAGGCGGCCGGCGCCGATCACTGGTACCAGCGGCTCACCGCGGTCGGCGTGCCGGCCGGTCCCATCAACGACGTCGCCGAGGCGTTCGCGTTCGCCCGTTCGCTGGGGATGGAGGCCGTCGTCACCGTTCCCGGCGGCACCGCGCCACAGGTCGCCAACCCGGTGTCCATGTCGGCGACGCCGGTGAGTTACCGCAGTGGCCCGCCGCGGCTGGGTTCCGGTGACTGACCGCGTTCGGCCAGCAGCAGATCGGCCTTGACCGCCAGCCACAGTTGCGCGCGGCTGTCGGCGGACTCCAGTTCGTCGCCCAGCAGGGCCCGAATGCGACGCATCCGGTTGCGGACGGTGTGCCGGTGGATGCCCAGATCGACGGCAGCCGAATCCATCTGACCGTTGTGGCGCAGGTATGCCGCCAGGGTGGGCGACAGTTCGCGCTCGCCACGCAGGGCGGCCAGGGGCTCGGCGAACACCCGCAGCTCCGCGGTGGTGCGGCCGCCGAGCAGCATTCCGAATGTGCTCAGCTCGTCGAATGCGGTCAGTCCACCGCCGGCGCCGGCGCGGGCCGCGGTGCGCGCCTGCTCGGCGCCCACAGCCAGCTCGGCCAGACCCACCGGCCGCGACACCCCGCCGCCGGCGGCACCCGAGAGCCGCTGCCCACTGCCGGCGGCCGGCACCACCAGCACGATGTCGTCGCCGTCGGGGGCCATCAGATACGGGCCCGCGCCGAACAGCCGGCCCACCCGCTGCTGCGCGGTCAGTACCGGACCGGTTCCCGCCAGCACGGCCACCGTCACCTCCGCGGTCGGATCGAAGCCGAAGTAGCGCAGCACCCCGTCATCGACAATGCCTGGGCCGCTGAGCAATTGGCGGGTGACCGCGGCGCGCAACAGGTCCTCGGCGTCCACCATCCGGGCGGGCTTCTCAACGGCAATCGCGACCAATGCCACCGCATGGGCCAGCAGTAGCCGGTCGGCGTTCGACATGGGTTCCCCGGTGCGCACCGCCAGGTGCCCGCGCACCGGCTGCGCCGCCCGCAGTGCCTGCACGGTCACCAGGTCCTCGCCGTCGGAGACCACCCAACCCGCCCCGGGCCGCTTCGAGTCCGCCAGGACCGACAGCAGGCGGGGCTGCGCGGGCCCGGCGCCGGCCAGTGCCGTGCCGTCGGCGCCGGCCACCACCACGGTGGCCGACAGGGCATCGGCCAGCGCGGCCACCACCGCGGGGATGCCGCCGCGCAGCGTCGCGCGGGCCAGTACCTGCTGACGGTCGGCGACCCGCTGTACCGCCGAGAGCTCCTCGGCCCGTAGCGCGTCGACGACCACCCGGGTGATCGCGATGAACGGCGTCGACGGCGGCACCGCCAGAACCGGGATGCCCAGTTCGTTCCCCGCGCGCAACACACCGGCGGGCACCGCCCGCAGGGTGGTGCCGGTGTCGACCGCCAGCGCCGCGGTGCCGGCATCGGCCAGCCGTTGGACGTAGGCGCGCTGGGCCGCCGCGTCGGCGCCGAGGTTGATGCCGGTGGTCATCACCAGTTCGCCGCCGGCCAGGTACGGCGCCGGGTCGGCCAGTTCGATGGCGTGCGCCCAGGCGATCTCGCGGTCGGCGGCCTGCGCACCCGCAGCCAGCGTCAACCCCAGGGCCTGGTGACCCGCCAGATCGCGTGCGGTGATCGCCATCCGAGCAGTTCTACTCGCTGCCCGCCCGAACGGCCACCCCCTGCAGCCGCGCGGCCGCTGCGGCCTCGCAGGCCGTGACGAATGCGTCGAACAGTCGCAGCCGGTCGGCCGCGGGGCCGTCGTCGTCCTCGGGATGCCACTGCACACCCAGATACCAGCGATCCGGGTCCTCGATGCCCTCGACGATCCCGTCGAGTGCGCGCGCCGCGACCACCAGACCGTCACCGACCCGGTCGACGGCCTGGTGATGACCCGAGCGTCCGATGATGCGGTCGGTTCCCAGGATCGACGCGAGCCGGGTTCCGGCGACGATGTCGATCGGCTCGTCGACGAATTCCGGTTCGCCCGGCGCCCCGTGGTGCAGCACGTAGTCGGCGATGTCCCCGATGATGCTGCCACCGCGGGCTACGTTGAGCAGTTGCGAGCCGCGGCAGATGCCGAACACGGGCCGGCCGGCGCGCTCGGCCGCTGCGATGGCGGCCAGCGCGTCGCGGTCGGCCCGCAGATCCACGCCGTATGCTTTCGGATTCACCGCCGCGCCGTAGCACGATCCGTCGATGTCACCGCCGCCGAGCAGCATCAGGCCATCGAATTCTGCTGCACCGGATGGGTTTTCGAGCGGCTCGGTGGTGTCCCACAGTTCATGTCGGACGCCCAGCTGCACCAGCGTGGTGAGGGCGACGCGGGTGAACCGGGTGATCAGCTCGGCGTCGGACGCGCTGATGTCGGGATAGTTCAACGAGGCCAGGACGCAGATCCGGGCGCTGGGCGTATACGGTGGCCGCACCTGTGGGATGACGTCCTCGCGACGGACCCGGAAAGTCATTGCTGCTCCTGACGTTTGGCTGCCCGGTCCACCAGGTCGGCGAACAGTGCGGCGTCGGTGGTCGACGTGGCGTGGCGGTCCTCGGGGTGCCACTGCACGGCGAGGATGTCGGCATGCCGGTGCTCGACGGCCTCGACGATCCCGTCGGGCGCCACCGCGGTGACCACCAGATCGGCGCCGACGCGGTCGATCGCCTGGTGGTGATAGGACGAGACGTCGATGCTCTCGGCCCCGAGGACGGCGTGCAGCCGGGATCCGGGTGTCACGCGAACGTCGTGAACGGCGTTGTGGTGCAACGCCTCTTCGTCGGCCACGTCCTGGTCCAGCGTGCCGCCGGTGGCGACGTTGAGGATCTGCATGCCGCGGCAGATCGCCAGGGTCGGCAGGCCCAGCGCGATCACCGCGCGGGTGACGCCGAGGTCGAGGTCGTCCTGGAAGGCCACGGTGTCGACGGTGAGGGGGGAGGGGTCGGCACCGTAGCGGCAGGGCTCGACGTCGGCGCCACCCGGCAGCAGCACACCGCCGAATCGCGACAGTCGTTCCGGTAGTTCGGCCAGCGGATCGGCGGCCGGGCCGTGTACCACCACCGGCTCACCGCCGGCGGCCCAGATCGCTTCGCACATCGCCTCGGCGGCCAGGGTGGCCGAGTAGCGCAGGATCGGTACCTGTGCGGCCCGCCGTCCCACCACGGCCACCAGCGGACGCGACATTCAGGGTCCGCCGAAGGGATAATCGAGGGTCGGCAGCCACTCCTTCCAGATCTGCTGCAGGCGACCGGATTCGACGAGCCGGCCGAGCGCGACATCGAGCTCGGCCAGGGTATCGGAGCGCTCCTTGGACACCGCGATCCCCCACTTGTTGGCGGTCGGCACGGTGAACGCCAACTCGTAGTCGGGATGCGTCGCGCCGAGGGGCACGAACACCACGTCGTCGTCGACGACCGCGTCGACGTCCTCGGCCCGCAGTGCTGCCAGCATGTCGGCGTAGACGTCGTCGGAGCCCGCGCCGAACGCGACAGGTACTGCGCCGGTGAAGGTTTCGACCAGCGCCATGTTGGTGCTGTTCTCGATCGCGGCCACCCGGCGGCCGACGAGGTCCGCGGGGGTGTGGATGCCCGCGCCGCGGCGCACCAGCACGCCCTCGTGGAACACCGCATAGGGCCGGGTGAAGTCCACCTGGGCCCGGCGCTCGGCGGTGATGCCCTGCCCGCACAGCACCGCGTCGGCGTCGCCGCGCTGCACGGCCGGGATCATGTCGACCCACGGCACCCGCACCCACTCGACGGGCCGGCCGAGTTCGGCGCCCAGCGCCGCGGCCACGGCGGGCTCGTAGCCCTGCCGGCCGTTCTCGGGCGTCCACAGCGAGAACAGCGGCGGCGCTTCGGCATCCAGGCAGGCGAGTCGCAGCGGCCCGGTCACGGCAGGTCATCCCAGTACATGGTGCGCTCCCAGTCGGTGACGTATCCACAGAACCTGGCCCACTCGTCGGCGTGGAAGTCGACGAGGAGTTCGGACAGCACGGGACCCAGCGCCTCGGTGAGCACCCCGTCGGCCCGGAACGCCTCGATGGCCTCGCCGAGCGTCAACGGCAGCGCCGGGAAGCGGACGTCGGCAGGCGTGTCGTACGACGAACCCTGCGTCGGGGCGCCGGGATCGGTCGAGTTCTTCAGGCCGTCCTCGCAGGCCGCCAGGATCACCGCGTGCGACAGGTACGGGTTCACGGCCGCGTCGGGCAGCTTGTACTCGAGGCGCCCCACCGCCGACAGCCGGACCGTGCAGGTCTTGTTGTCCAGACCCCAGTTGATCCGCGACGGCGCGAATTGCCCTGCATCCCAATACCGTTTGTAGGAGTTGACGGTGGAGCCGTTGATCAGCATGGCACCGGCCGAGTGCGACAGCAGACCGCCCAGCGCGTGCTTGCCGACGTCGGTCAGGTGCAGTTCGGTGACACCGGGGTCGGCCAGCACGTTCACGCCGTCGCGCCAGAGGCTGAAGTTGTGGTGGCAGCCGTTGCCCATCATCCCGGTGGCCGGCTTGGGCATGAAGCTGGCCTCGATGCCCAGTTCGCGGGCGACCTGCTTGCAGATCTGCCGGTAGGTGACCAGGCGGTCGGCGGTCAGGTCGGCGTGGTCGTACATGAAGTTCAGCTCGACCTGGTACTCGTCCTCGTAATCGCCCTCGACCATGTCCAGACCCAGGGCCTGGGCGTACTCGACCACCTTCTTGACGATCGGCCGGTTCCGCTCCAAATGCTCGATGTGGTAGGCGGGGCTCGACCCGGGCCGGAAGTGCGCCTCGAGACCCTCACCGCGCCAGGTCATCTCGGGCTCACACCCGGTGCGCAGTTCCAGGCCGGTGCGATCGGTGAAGCCGGCGTGCATCCGGCGCAGCAATCCGCGGGTGTCACAGGCGAATTCGGCCCCGGCACCCTCGGTCAGGTGATCCGGCTCGTAGAGCCGGCAGAACACCCGCGCAAAACTGGTGTCCCACGGCAGCACGCCGAAGGTCTCCAGGTCCGGCACGGCCGTGTACTCGGGTGCGTTGACGCCGCCGGCCAGCAGCACGCCGGCGCGAGTGCCCTGCAGGTTGGCCACCGCGGTCTGGTGCTGCTGCACACCCTTGACCGCCAGCCGCTCGAAATGCTTTGCCGGGGCTACTTTTCCGACCACCCGGCCGGTGATGGTGATGGCCTGGAAGTAGACGAACTCCACGCCGCGTTCGGCGATGGTCGTCAGGACCTCGGCCAGTTGCGCACTGGTGGCGTTGGCCTGGCGGTGGGTGTCCAGCGGTGTCGTGCTCATGGGACGGTCCTCTCGGGCGGGTCAGGGGGCGGGCGTGAAACCGATGGGCAGTCGATTGGGTCCGGTGTTGCCCGAGTCCGGCAGCCAGGTGGCGCCGGGCAGTTCATGGGGATCCGTCATGCGGCGGGCCAACAGTGGCAGCGCCTCGCTCATGTCGGCGCGGGCGACGAAGTGTCCCAGGCAGTAGTGCACCCCCGCGCCGAAGCCGAAGTGCGGCTTGCGTTCTGCGGTGATGTCGAAGCCCGGTTCGAAGACCCGCGCGTCGGTCCCGGATGATTCGGCGTAGAGGTGGACGGTGGTGCCGGCCGGCAGCAGCAGCCCTTCGTACTCGAGGTCCTCGATCACCTCGCGGGTCACCCACCGCGTGGTGGGGTTGACCCGCATGACCTCCTCGACGGCCTTGCCACCCAGATCGGGCCGCTGCGCCAGCAGCCGCCACTGGTCGGGGTGGGCCAGGAAGGTCTGCATGGCCAGCCCGAGCTGGTTGCGGGTGGTGTCGAAGCCGCCGAAGATCAGCAGCACCAGACCGTCGCGCAGTTCCTCGTCGCTGAGCCGGCCGTCCTCGGGCGCGGACGCGTTCACCAGGGCGGTGACGAAGTCGTCGCGGGGATGGGCCCGGCGGTCGGCCACCAGTGCGTCGCAGTACTCGTACAGCCGGGCCAGGGCGGCCTCGATCTTCGGCAGGTCCTCGTTGAGGGTGATGCCCATCGCCAGGCCGAGGGTCGCCGATTCGGTGGCGATGACCGGCCATTCGTCCTCGGGCAGTCCGAGCATGATCGCGATGACGCGGGCCGAGTACGGTTCGGCGAATTCGCCGACGAACTCGCAGCGGTCCGGCTCGGCGAAATTGTCGATGAGTTCGCCGGCCAGGGCCTGGAACCGCGGCACCAGGCCGGCGATCAGCTGCTGCGAGAAGGCCGGACTCATCAGCCGGCGCAACCGACGGTGCTCCTCGCCCTCCTTGTTCAGGATCCAGCTGTCCCACCACCGCGCGAACGGGCCGTCGGTGACGCCGTTGTGCGCCGGCCAGGCCACGCTGCCCTGACGCAGTTGGCGGCTCTTGAGCAGCTTGTTCATCTGCTCGTATCGCAACACCGCGATGCCGTAGGGCGTGGTGGCGTACCAGCTCTGCTCGCGGGCGGCGTGGACCGCCTCGGACGTGATCGAGAAGTGCGGATCGGTCACGTCGAAGAACGGGACCGCTCCGGTGGTGGTCGACGGGCTGACCGACATGGGGACTACCTCCAGAGCTCCGACCGGATGATCCTCAAATACTCTAAAAGTAGATTCTTTCTGTCAAGGGGTTGGCGCCAATTCGGCATTTCGATCTCGCCGGCGCCGCACCGTCAGCGGGCGACGGCCACCACCCACCCGGTACCCAGCGGCAACTCGGCCACGTCCGCGAACTCGTCCTGGTCGTCCGCGCCGACCTGCGGCAGCGCCGGCAGTCGCGAGCCGACGATCCAGCGCGGGGTGTTGGCGGCGATCACCCGGCGCTCGGTGTTGACCACCACCGCGTCGGCGCTGGTGCCGCGCAGCACCTCGAGCAGCCGGTGTTCGATCTCCCCGACCACCAGGTCGGCCCCGGCCACCCCGAGGAAGGCGCCGTCGGCCACCACCGGGATGGTCGCGGTGATCGTGTACATGTCCGACCCGCTGTAGTCGACGTACGGGCCGTAGGCCACCCGCGCCTGCCCGCCCTGGGCCAGTTGGAACCAGTCCATCTGCAGATAGTCGTAGACGTCGACGCTGCGCGGGTCGAAGTTCAGGCGCAACCGCGTCACCCGGCTGTGGTGGCGCTGCCACCAGGCCATGTAGCGCTCGAGGTCGTCGACCATGCGCGGCGCGGCGACATAACCCGCCCCCCAGATCAGCGGCTCCGCCGCGATGAGGTCGGCGAGCATCCGGTGCAACGCGGCCAGGTTGGCCTCCGTCAACGGCGCCCGCGCCGGCCGGCAGCGCAGCACTTCGTCGGCGACGCGGTCCAGCAGTGTGTAGACGGGTTCGAGGCGTCGCGACACCTGCTCGGCCAGGGCGGCCGCGGTGCTGGTCATGACGCGGCGGCGCCTGCGGAGAGGTCCAGGTTGACCTGCGTCAGCCTGGCCAGCTGGCCCATGATGTGCGCCTCGGCGAGCCGTCGGGCCTCGTCGGGGTTCTCGGCGGCCACGGCCGCGGCGATGCCGTGCAGGCCGTCGACGTAGCGGGCGACGTCGACCGTCGGTTCCAGCGGCAACCAGATCAATCCGCTGACCTCGGCCTGCAGGTTGGCCTCCCGGCGGGCCAGCCGCGCGGACTGGGACGCGATCGCGATCTGGATGTGGAACCGGCTGTCGGCGCGGATCCGGTCGCCCATCGATTCGGCCGCGCCGAGCTGATCGGTGAGGGCGAACAACCGCCGGACGGCATACGGCGCGGCCCGCTCGGCCGCCAGCCGCGCGGCCTGCCCAACGATCGCGGTGTGCTCGTCGAACAGGTCGCGGACGTCCGAGGCGCTCATCGCCGTCAGCCGCGCGGTCAACTGCGCGACCGGCGGCTCGGCGGGCCGGACCACGAACGAGCCGCCGCTGCGGCCCCGCCGGGTCTCGACCAGGCCCTGGTCGCGCAGCGTGGCCAGGGCCTCCCGCACGGTCATCGGCGCGACGCCGAACTGGGCGGCCAGGTCGACCTCCACCGGGAGCCGCTCGCCGTCGTCGAGCAGACCCAGCTGAACCGCCTCGGTGATGCGCTGGACGATCTCGTCGGCCCGCCCCAGCTGGGCCTCGGGCACCACCAGCGGCGACAGCGACGACACCAGCGCCACCTCCTCCAGCCGACCGGTCCCGACGTGTCGGCAATGTACCCGACTTCCGGGCAATTCTGCCGTTTCTGTTGCCGTTTAAACAATAGGACTGTAGTTTTTCGCTCACCGTGCTCGTGCCCACCGGCAGAAAGCAGTCCCATGGCCACATCCTCGAACCCCTCGCCTGCCGACGAGGGTTACTACGACTTCCACGACGAGGACGATGCGGCGCACCTGCACGCCCTCGGCTACACGTCGGAGTTCAAGCGG
This sequence comes from Mycobacterium sp., assembly GCF_046330795.1. Lineage (GTDB taxonomy): Bacteria > Actinomycetota > Actinomycetes > Mycobacteriales > Mycobacteriaceae > Mycobacterium. The sequence goes on from NZ_JAXLSA010000009.1 coordinate 102,248, forward strand.
GACATGAGCCCGTGGGCGAACTTCTCGCTCGGATTCACCTACTTGTCGCCGGTCGTCGGCGTGTACACCCTGTTCGCCTTCGCGTTGGCCACCGGCGGGCCGCCGATGATCTGGAGCTTCCTCATCGTCGGCCTGGGCCAGCTGCTGGTCGCGCTGGTGTTCAGCGAAGTGGTCGCCCAGTTCCCCGTCGCCGGCGGCGTCTACCCGTGGGCGCGCCGGCTGTGGGGTCGTCGATACGCCTGGATGACGGGGTGGATCTACCTCGTCGCACTCCTGGTGACCATCGCGTCGGTGGTCTACGGGGCCGGGCCCTACATCGCGGCCGCGTTCGGCATCGAGGCCACCGTCAACAACACCATCCTGTTCGCACTGGGCCTGCTGGTGCTCGCCACGATCATCAATTTCATGGGCACGAAAGTCCTTGCCCGGGCGGCAATCATCGGCTTCACCGCCGAGATCATCGGTGCGCTGGTGGTCGGCATCTGGCTACTGGTCGCACACCGCGAACACAACCTCGGCATCATCTTCGACAGCTTCGGCGCCGGCGGTGACGGCAACTACCTGTGGGCGTTCGCGGCCGCCGCGCTCATCGGCATCTACCAGTACTACGGCTTCGAGGCGTGCGGCGACGTCGCCGAGGAAGTGCCCAACCCCGGCCGGCTGATCCCGAAGGCCATGCGGCGCACCATCTATGTCGGTGGTGCCGCGGCGACGTTCGTCTGCCTGGCCCTGGTGCTGGCCGTCTCCGACATCCCCGCCGTGATCGCCGGCGAGGACACCGACCCGGTGAGCACCCTGCTCACCGAGGCGTTCGGCACCGTCGGTGCCCGGATCGTGCTGTTCGTCGTGCTGATCTCGTTCCTGTCGTGTGCCATGAGTCTGCAGGCGGCCGCCAGCCGGCTGGCCTACTCCTACGGGCGCGACGACATGATCATGGGCAGCTCGGCGCTCAAGAAGTTCTCCGAGACCCGGCACGTGCCGCCGTATGCGCTGTTGCTGGCCGCCGCGGTGCCGGCGGTGATCGTGATCGGTTCGAAGTTCTCGACCGACGCGATCACCAAGATCATCAGCTTCGCGGCGTTCGGCATCTATCTCGCATTCCAGATGGTCGTTTTCGCTGCGCTGCGGGCCCGCCTCAAGGGCTGGGTGCCCAGCGGCAAGTACCGGTTGGGCCGATGGGCACTGCCGGTCAACGTTGCCGCCCTCGGTTACGGCGTCGTCGCGATGATCAACATGGCCTGGCCCCGCACCCCCGGCGCGCCGTGGTTCGACAATTGGATCGTCGCCCTCTCGGCGGCCGTCGTGGTGGGAATCGGGTTGGTGTACATGACGATTCACCCGCTGCACGACCGCAGCACGGCGCCCTACGACGACGCCATCCCGCGCTAGGGCGCTACTCGGCGAGCGTGCGTGTTGGTACGCGAAACGCGGGGCGGATGCGTACCGCTACGCACGCTCACGGATGGAACGGGTCCGGTCACGTCACTTGGGCGGGCGAAAGGCGAACCGACCCGGCGTGTTGATCGTGACGTCCGGACGCGCCAGGGCACCTGAGATCTGTTCGATCACTGTCTGTTTCAGCGCGGGCAGATCAGCAGGCAACCCAGGGGCGTCGCCGGGTTCCGCCAGGAGCACCACGCTGCCGGGCAGTCCCGGCACGTTCACCGAGCCCGTCATGAGCAGCAGAGTCCCCGGCAGCATGGCGATCTCCTGTTCTTCGCGGTACCGCGCGAACGGCGCCACCAGCCGACCCGTGATGCTCACGATCGCAGCCAGCCATTCGGCGGTGAAGTTCTCGCTCGCCACGCGAGGATCCATCGACGTGGGCAGGATCCCGCTGAGCGTGAAGGATGCATTTGGCCTCGGGCCAGCCATGCCTCGGTACGTGATCGCTGGCATCGCAGGAAGTTTGGAGAGTGTCGTCACGATGTCTTCGGCCACTGACTAATCCCTTTCCGCAGCTTCGATCGCAGCCAGCGTCGCCGCCGCAGCGCGCGCGACGAACTCGGCCCCACGGGCTTCGCCATGAATATCCCATTGCCAGCTGCCGACATAGATCAGTTCGCCCGACGGTTGACCTGGAAAGCCAACTTGGACTCGGTCATCGTGGATCGGTTCCGGTATCGACTGCACGAGCCGGCGAATCAGTTCGATGAGAACTTCTGGCGAGTTACCCACGTAGTCCGGACGACCGCGCTCGATTGACTCCAGCATGTAGGCCTCCGGGGGCCCGTCACCGGGGATGCTGCGATCAACCGAGACTTCGACGATTCGCTCCGGCAACTTGACTTCAACACCCTCGTCCAAAGCGCTCACAGGATGGCCCAACGCGATCAATCCAGCACCCAAGGTCTCCAGTCGATCAGTAGGCCAGTCGAATAGGGAGTGCTTCGGAAGATAGTTGGCCATCTGCAAGCTACGCACGTAGGGATGACCAAGTCCCCAGCCGACCCTCATATGCCGACGAAGCCAGTCTGCGATTTCGCCCGACGACGAAAGAACATGGGATGTCACGGAGGAACCTGCCTAACAGTAATTTTGAGTATACCGTCGTCGCCCATCACTCGCGATAGGACTTCGAAACTCGAATTGCGCGGGAACAAGACCTCACTTTCGTGGGCGAACCTTGATAATGGCGCCACGTGAACACCATCATGTCCTATGACCGTCATGAGCGTTGGCGTGGTTCCTGGTTCTGCACCGCGCGCGAAGTCATCAGCAATTGATTGGTCCAGCGTCGTGCTGTAATAACCCGGATCGTGGAATACATCGCCGACGTTCAACCGGCTGAGCAGCTCGTCCGTACCACGCATTCCCCGCCAGGTGGTGGACATCAAGTCGCTCGGATCGAGCCGATAAGGCGGCAGAGCTGCCAAACCTTCGTCGGCCTGGCTTATCCTCGCTTCCCAGAACAGACGCTGTTCGTCGGTCATTTCCACAATGGAATGAGCCTGAAGAATTGCCTCCTGGTTCGCATTCAATGGATCGATGTTTCGAAGGTAAGGGTTGATGGCTTCAAATGAATCTGTGGTGTAATTGTAGATCCCAAGGACGCCGTCCTTTGTGATCAGCGGATATTCCTCGGCCACCCGAGTTGCCCACTCAACCATTCGTCGCGGATCGATCGCGCCATTTGGTAGGCGAAACTCATTGTCGATCTCCGCCAGGTCCGGCAGATGTTCACCGGGAATGCCGTAGTTCGCAGGCGGGTCGTACAGGCCAGTGTGGGGCGGGTTGTTCGGCTGCTGGCCGCCGGGCCCACCACCGTGAGTGTCACCGTTGTGTGGCGGTCCACCGTTGTGGTCTCCGCCGACACCGCCGTCGTGCAGGCTGCCGTCGCCGTGCGGCGCTACACCGGGATGATCAACTCCGGGTGCTTCCGTCGGGAGCGCCGACAACTGCCCACCCGAAGGGGCGCTCGGAACATGGCCGGCCCCGTCCGGTGCCGCAGAAGCCGGCGAAGTCACCTCTGAACCCGCAGGGGCAGAGGGCACTTCGGCTTCTGGTGCCGGAGCGGTGTGTGTCACAGGCGGGGGCAACCCAGCGTCTGGCGGCGCCGAGACCGGCTTCCCGCCCGTCGGCGCCGACGAAGGAACCGGTTCCCGACCGGCCGGCGGAATTCCGGGCTCGGGTAGCTTCGGCAGCGGGCCGGGGCTACCGGACGGTGGTTTGCCGCCGCCCAGGCCGGTGCGCTCGAGGTCGTCGAGCTTGCTGGTAATGCCCTCGACGTCGCGGGTCAGGCCCCGTAAACCCGTTGTTGCCGAAGCAATTTCACCGAGCTCGCCAGCAGCTCGCTCGGCCGCCCCCACCTCCGCACGCGCGGCTGCTCCTTCGGCCACGCGGGCACCGGAAGCCGCCCTGACCCCCGCTCCGCCCGGAACGATGGCCGTGCCGATATCGAAGAGCGATTCGCCAATTCCGATGAAGGGCCGATTGCGGGTGAACGTATCGTCGAAATGGGTGACGTTCTTGACCATGTCGAGTGTGCCCTGGGGGTCCATCGCAATTGCCGCGGGAGCCGTCATCGGGTTGAACGTCAGCGCCATCTTGCCCAGGCCCTCGACCATGGCCCACGTGCCCTTCGGATCGCCGACGGGATCGAATCCGGTCACCAAACCGCCGACGGTGTTGACCGCGCCGAGCGTCACACCCACACCGGCGTCCGTGACCGCGTCGTAGACATTGGCCGTGACACGTCCGGCGTCCTCCCCGAGGTACTGCACCATCTCGACGCGCATGAAGATCTCCATGGCGCGCGAATAGTTCTTGATCCCGCTGACCAGGCCGGCGAGCAGTTCCTTGCGGGCTGCGGACTGCTGCTTGTGTCTGTCGATAAGGGCCTTGATGTCGTTGGCGACCTCGTGGATCTTCTCCTCGGCGTCACCGGTCACCAGGTTGATGACGGTGCCCAGGATTCCGTTGTCGACAATCGATCCCACTACCGACTCGAGCCTGCGGAGCAGATCACGGACCGCATTCTGGGTGCGTTCGACTTCGGTTGCGAACCCGCTCAATTCGCCGGCGATCGTCTGCGCCTCACCGGCCAGTGACGACAGGGCGGTGCCCACATCACGCACGGCCGTCTTCATCGGTTCCTTGCACGGCATCTGTTGTGCGTCGATCACCCCGTAGGGCCCGGCGTTCTGACCTGTCACACCGTAGAGCGGGCCGACGAGTGCATTCCATGCGGCAGCAGCGGCGTGCAGCTGGTTCGGCTCCCCATTTGGCCAAAAGTCGCCGACGAGGAACTCGACCAGGTACCACAAGACGGGCGGGGTTCGGCCGGGCCCGTTCACATCGGGATCACCGCCCGGCTTGGTGAATTCCGTTGGTGCGACCGGCTCCGGAAGCGGTGACGCCCCACCCCGGATATCGGCGGCGGCCTCCGCCCGGGAGTAGATGGTAGCCGAGCCCTGGATCAGGTAACCGATGTGGCGTAATGCGTTGACTCCCTTGGCCACACTCTCGACCAGGGCGCGGGCCGAATCCTGGTAGGCGAAGCCGAAAGCGGTGCCGGCCGCGTCCTGACCGGTGTTGGCGTCATAGGCGTTGGTCAGGGCGCTCAGCGCGGCGATCAGCCCACTGCTGAGGTCCGCGACCGCAGATCCTGCGCCCGAGAGCGCCGCAGGATCCACCCGTAACGGATCACCCATGGCTGCTAGCCCCAGATCTTCTGGTTCGCCTCGATCGCACCGCGGTAGGAGTTGTGGGCGCGGCCACCGGCGATTCGTAACTGCGCCAATGCGTTCCGCATCATGTCGGCGCCCGCCTTCCACTGCTTGTGGACGTCTTCGTGAGCATCGCTGGCAACGCCGTGCCAGTTCGCATGCAGGTTGACCACAACGGCGTCGCACTCCTCCACCATGGAGTCGACCGTCGCCTGATAGGACGTCATCCGGTCGACGATGTCGGCCAGCCGGTCCAGGTCGACGGCGAATGGGTCAGCCACCGTGCACACCTCGCAACTTCGCCGCGGAGGCCTGCTCGTTGGCCGCGAACTCCTGCCCTGCCTGGCCGAGCCGTTCGGCGATGGTCGCCAATGCCTGCTGCACCTTCAGCGAGCCGTCGTGCCACTGGCGCCACGCGGCCGCGTAGGAACCGCCGGCCGAACCCTCCCAGGTACCCAGCACCTGCTGAGCTTCGCTGTCGAGATCTCGCAGCCCGGCCTGCAGATGTTGCGCACCGGCGGTCAATGCCTCACAAGCGGCTCGCAGGGATCCGGGGTCCACATTCAGGACGCCACCATCACCTGTTCCACTCACGGAGCAAACGCTAGCGGCTCAGTGAGTCGTCAACAATTCACCCGCCTGAACTGCAAATTATTCGACAGGACAGCGAAAACGGGAACCGATCCGCTATCGGCTCAGCCGGGCAGCACCGGCATGGCGCCGGGGGCGATGAAGGGCCGCACGTCGGTCCAGCTCTGGTCATCCTCGGCGCCGGATCCCGAGAGCTGCATGACCCCGCGCGCGTCGGCCAGGTAGACCGCCGACGGGTTGGCCGCGACGATGCCGACGGGCGCCGACAGATTCCGGCCGGGGCCGTCGGAGTTCACGCCGTCGAGGTTGACGTAGGCCACCGGGTTGGCGGGGTCGTTGCGGGTGACCACCATGTCGTCACCGGTGCGCCACGACACCGACACCACCGACGGGCCCAGCCCGTAGGCCAGTCGGCGCGGGTAGGTCAGAGCGAACTCGCCGCCCGCGGTCTGTTCCACCGACGCCAGCGTCAGCTGCCCGTCGATCACCATGGCCGCACGGGTGCCGTCGCGGGACAGCTGCAGTTCGTCGATGACGCCCGGGAAGCGGGCGGTGACGGCGGTCAGGTCGACCGGGATGCGGGCCGGCTGGCCGGACGCGGCCTCCTGGATGACGCGCACGACGTTGTTGCCGTCGACCACCACCCAGACCGCTTCGTCGAGTGCCCATGTCGGCCGCGACATGCTGCGGCCGTCGGCGCCCTGGACCGCGCCCTCGCCGATGGCGCCGATCCACAGCGACGACGCACTGTCGGGTGCGCCGGGACGCAGGGTGACCACCGAGGCGACGTCGTGGCCGTCGCGGGACAGCGCGGCCGAGGCCTGGTCGGTCATGGAGCCGAACGACCCGGGCACCCGGGTGGACCGCTGGCCGTCGAGGAACATCAGCGATCCGCCGACCAGGGCGTGCAGTCCGGCCGAGGCGCCGTCGACCACACCCGGGTCGGTGGCGGCGACGTCGGTGGCCTGCCAGCCGTCGGCGAACCGGTCGTCGAGCGGCCCGCCGTCGGCGTTGATGATGTAGGGGCCCTTGATGTCGCTGCGCGCCAGCGTCCAGATGATCTGTGCGGCAAGCAGTAACCGGCTGTGCTGGTCGGTGGTCGGCAGGCTCTGCAGTTCGACCCGCGCGCCGCCGTAGCCGCGGCCGACGCCGGTCTTGCCGCCGTCGGCGCGGGTCACCGGTCCGAGCATGCGCAGCGGGGCGGCGAGCATGTTGCGGACGGACTTGGCCATCTCGGGGCGCGGTCCGGCGATCAGTTTCGAGACCAGTTCGGTGGCAAGCTGATCCGGGTCGGACACCGCGACATAGCGCGGATCGGGCACGGTGGTCTTGCCGGTGGGGTCGACGAAGTACAGGGTATGTCGCTTGTAGGTCTGCTGGAACTGCTGCCAGTCCAGGAAGACGCCGTTGGGCAGCTTGTCGATCCGCCAGCCGTCGGAGGTCTTGACCAGTTCGATCTGTCCCGGGTCGGGCAGCGCGCCGTCGGCGGTCTCGAAAACGCCGATGTCCGAGAGGGATCCGAGGATGTCGGCCCGCATGTTCACCGAGACCCGGTCGGAGCTGCGGGTTTCGACGAACACCACCTTGTCGATCAGCAGTGCGCTGCCGGCGTCGTCCCAGTTGGCCGATGCCGAGTCGGTGAGGAACTGCCGGGCGGCCAGGTGCCGGTTCGCGGGATCTGCTGTGGCCTTGAGGAATTCGCGCAGCAGCAGGTCGGGTTCCATGCCGGGGGTGGGTTTGGGCAGCGACTGCGGGGCGGGGCGTTCGACGGTGCCGATTGCCTGCGGCGCCGACGAACTGGGCACGCCGGCGCACCCCGTGAGCAGCAACAGCAGCACCGTCAGCAGGAGGCGCGAAAGCCCGCGCGAGGGTGCAGCCATATGTGTTTTCGCGTCCCGATTCTGCATATGAGTGCACGCTCGCGGGTGTTGGCCGCTCACACCGTCACCTTCGGATCCTTGCGCTCCGGCGCCATTGGTTTGAGCGGCAGCGGGCTGGTGGTCACCTTGTGTCCACGCACCAGCGGCAGGGTGAGCCGGAAGCAGGCGCCCTTGCCGGGCTCGCCCCAGGCCTCGAGCCGGCCCTGGTGCAGCCGGGCGTCCTCGATGCTGATGGCCAGCCCCAGCCCGGTGCCGCCGGAACGCCGGACGCGCGACGGGTCCGAGCGCCAGAATCGGCTGAAGACCAGTTTCTCCTCACCGGGTTTGAGGCCCACCCCGTAGTCGCGGACGGTGACGGCGACGGTGTCCTCGTCGGCGGCCATCCGGATGCGCACGGGTTTGTGTTCGGCATGGTCGATCGCATTGGCGATCAGGTTGCGCAGGATGCGTTCCACCCGACGGCCGTCGATCTCGGCGATGACGTCGTCGGCGGGCATGTCGACCAGCAGCTCCACGCCGGCGTCGTCGGCCAGGTGGCCCACGTTGCCCAGCGCGCTGTTGACGGTGGCGCGCAGATCGACTGCCTCCACGGACAATTCGGCCACACCGGCGTCGTGGCGGGAGATCTCGAGCAGGTCGTTGAGCAGTGACTCGAACCGGTCGAGTTCGTTGACCATCAGTTCGGTGGAGCGCCGCAGCGCGGGGTCCAGGTCCTCGCTGTGGTCGTAGATCAGGTCGGCGGCCATCCGCACGGTGGTCAGCGGGGTGCGCAGTTCGTGGCTGACGTCGGAGGTGAAGCGGCGTTGCAGGTTGCCGAATTCCTCGAGCTGGGTGATCTGGCGGGACAGGCTCTCGGCCATGTCGTTGAACGACACCGCGAGCCGGGCCATGTCGTCCTCGCCGCGCACCGGCATCCGTTCGGTCAGGTGGCCCTCGGCGAATCGTTCGGCGGTACGGGAGGCGGTGCGGACCGGCAGCACCACCTGCCGCGAGACCAGCCAGGCGATTCCGGCCAGCAGGAGCAGCAGGACCAGGCCGCCGGTGGCCATGGTGCCGCGGACCAGCGAGATGGTGCTCTCCTCGTTGGTCAGCGGGAAGATCAGGTAGAGCTCCATGCCGGTGGTGCCCTGCGCCGACGCGGGGCTGCCGATGATCAGCGCGCGCCCGTCGAAGCCGTCGGTACGGACCTGGGAGTACTGGTAGGACACCTGGCCGGCCTTGACGAAATCCCTGAGCGCCGTGGGGATTTGGTCAGCGGGGCCGACGGAGGTGGCGGCCCGCGGGCCGTCGCCGGGGACCAGCAGGACCGCGTCGAACGTGCCGGCCAGGCCGGATCCCGACGAAGGACCCGTCTTGGAGGTCAGGGTGTTGCGGGCCAGTTGCAGGCTGGAGTCCAGGGAGCGGGCCTCTTCACCGCCGACGATCCCGCCGACGGTGGTGCGGGCCCGGTCCATCTCCTCGGTGGCCGCGCGCACCTTGACCTCGAGCACGCGGTCGGTGATCTGACTGGTCAGCACGAATCCGAGGACCAGCAGCACCGCCAGGGACATGCCGAGGGTGAGCACGACGACCCGCAGCTGCAGCGAGCGCCGCCACGCGACGGCCACCGCGCGGCTCAGCGCGCTGAGCCCACTGACCACCGGGCCCGTCCGTCCCCAGGGGCCGCGGGATCGTCGTTTCGAGCGCAGGATCACGAGCGCCGCTCCTCCTCATCGCTGCGCTCCGCATCGTCACGGCGCGGGATCATGGGCTACGGAGGTCCGGCCTTGTATCCCACTCCTCGAACGGTCAGCACCACCTGCGGATTCTCGGGATCTTTCTCGACCTTGGCGCGCAGGCGCTGGACATGGACGTTCACCAGCCGGGTGTCGGCGGGATGACGGTAGCCCCACACCTGTTCGAGCAGCACATCCCGAGTAAACACCTGGCGCGGTTTGCGTGCCAGCGCGACCAGCAGGTCGAATTCCAGCGGGGTGAGTGAGATCTGTTCTCCGCCGCGGGTGACCTTGTGGGCGGGCACGTCGATGTCGATGTCGGCGATCGAGAGCATCTCGGCGGGCTCGTCGTCGTTGCGGCGCAGCCGGGCGCGCACACGGGCCACCAGTTCCTTCGGCTTGAACGGCTTCATGACGTAGTCGTCGGCGCCGGACTCGAGACCCAGGACGACGTCGACGGTGTCGGTCTTGGCGGTGAGCATGACGATCGGGACGCCCGAGTCGGCGCGCAGCACCCGGCAGACGTCGATGCCGTTCATGCCGGGCAGCATCAGATCCAGCAGCACCAGATCGGGGCGCAGCTCCCGGACCGCGGTGAGCGCCTGGGTGCCGTCGCCGACCACGGCCGTGTCGAAGCCCTCGTTGCGGAGCACGATCGTGAGCATCTCGGCCAGTGAAGCGTCGTCATCGACGACAAGGATCCGTTGCCTCATGGCGTCCATGGTGTCACTCGATTGCGACATTTTCGGGCTGCCACACCCGCGCGGAGCCTCTTTTTGCATCTGTTCAGCGCTCACCGCGACGGTTACTCGAACTTTTTCGCAGCCGGGGCTGAACAGATCGGGTCAGGGCGACAGGCTCGCCGCGACGTCGGCGGGAACCGTGTCCGGCCCGAGCGTCAGCCACGGTCCGGCCCAGCCGGCGGCGGCCAGCTGCGCGTACACCGCACCCGTCCGTTGCTGCAGTCCCCCGTCGCGCTCGTAGGCGTCGCGGGTCCGGGCCGCATCGTCGGCGGCGCGCTGCCGAGCCCGCTGCCCGGCAAGTTCGACCGAAACATCAAGCAGCAGTTGATGATCCGGCTTCGGCAGACCGAACCGGCCGAACTCGAGCTCCCCCACCCAGGAAACCACGTCGCCGTCGCCGCCCTGATTCAGCCGCGCGGCGCTGTAGGCGGCGTTGGACGCCACGTAGCGGTCCAGCAGCACCACGTCATGACCCGACCGCAGCCGGTCGAGGTCCTCGCGCGCGCCGGCCCGGTCCAGCGCGAACAGCAGCGCCATCGCGTACACCGATTCGCTCAGGTCGCCGTGCTGGCCGTGCAGCGCCTCGGCGGCCAGATCGGCATGGACCGACTGGCCGTAGCGGGGAAATGCCAAGGTGGCGACGGACTTTCCGGCGGCCTCGAATGCGCTGCGCAGGCCGTCGGTCAGCGTCCGCTTGCCCGCGCCGTCGAGGCCTTCGATCACGATCAGCACGCCCAGCAGCGTAACCGGGCTCAGGCCCGCACGATGATCAGGTAGGCCAGGTAGGCCGCGTAGGCCAGCACCATCAGGACACCCTCGACGCGGGTCACCCGGCGTCCGGTCAGGAAGATGGGCAGGCACACCAGCGCGGCGGCCACCATCACCGGCAGGTCGACGGTGATCAATTCCGGATCCACCGCCACGGGTTCGCGGGCGAACAGCAGCGAGGTCCCCAGGATGAAGGTCACGTTGTAGGTGCTCGACCCGATCAGGTTGCCGATCGCGATGTCGCGGTTGCCGCGGAACGTCGCGACCATCGTGGTCGCCAGCTCGGGCGCACTGGTGCCGATCGCCACGACGGTCAGACCGATCAGGGCATCCGACACGCCGAGGTCGCGGGCCAGCCCGACGGCGCCCTGCACCAACAGGTGCGCGCCGACGAGGATCACCGCCAGTCCAGCGGCCAGCAGAACCACCTGCCACGCCACCGGGCCGGATCGCTGCGCCGGATACTCGGCGTCGTATTCGGCCACCACGGACGGGTTTTCGCGCCGGGTCTGCCGGATCAGCAGCAGGGTGTATATCACGGCGGCGGCCAGCAGGACCGCGCCCTCCACCGCGGTCAGGGTGCCGTCGCGGCCGAACACGTAGAGCAGCAGAGCGGCCAGGGCCATTGCCGGCAGGTCCAGGCGCAGGG
>NZ_JAXLSA010000010.1:0-74165 GCF_046330795.1 Mycobacterium sp.
GGTTTTTGACGGTCGGTGAAACCCGGCCAGAAGGTTTTGACCAGGTGATGCTTGCGACAGTATCCCTTGATGTTGGACGGATGGGTGGGGCCGTAGGGCCAGGGGTTGGTGTGGTCGAGGTCGGCGCTGGTGGCGGGTCGGTCACAACCCGGCGCGCGGCAGGTCAGGTCGCGATGGCGGATCCAGGTGGCCAGCGACGGGGTTGGCCGATGGCCTTTCTGTGACTCCGCGGCGGGCGGCTTCAGGTGGTCGATGGTGGCGCCGCGGGCGATCAGATCGGCCAGTTGTTCGGCCGGGATGACCGGGCCGCCGGGGATGTAGCCGGCCGAGTTCCGCCGCTTCGAGCGTCCGGGGTCCGACGGCTTCGGCGATTCGACCGGTTCAGGGGTGGCAGCCTCCGCGGTGGCCGCGGACGGAGCAAGTGTCTCCGCGCTGCAGTGCTTTTCGTGGTATTCGTGGATGGCCTCGGCGAAACCGATCGGCTCGGCGGGTGGCTTCTCCCCGTGAATCTGCGGGTCGACCGGTGCGGACACCGCCTCGGCGTCGGCCAGCACGTGGATGGTGACCGAGGTGGCACGCCCGTCGTCGACCACGGCGGTGCACTCCTCCCGCCCGCAGGCACATGACAAATGCAGGTGCCCGGCACCCAACGCGCCCAACGCATCGGAACGGCGCTGGGCCACCGTCCGCGGATCCTGGCCGCACACCATGGCCGCCATCGCCGCCAGGCGGGCATCGAGGATCTCACCGTCGACCTTCAACAGCATGCCCCAGATCGCGGTCAGTCCGTCGCTGTCGTTGTCGGGGTCGCCGATCCGAATATCACGCTCGCGGGCCCGATCCCGGGTCCGGTGCACCGCGGCCGGATCCACCGCGTTGACCCACAGATCCACGGCCGCTTCCAACTTGGCCTGCGAGAGCCGCCCCCACTGCGCCGCGGCCGTCGCGATCCGACTGTCCACGACCTCCAGGGCGTCACGATCCACGATCAGCGAAGTCCGCGTGACCGCGGTCCGGGCGATCTGCAGCGAGATCACGCCGTCGCACAACAGCGCGGCCACCTTCGGCAGCCGGGTCCGCAACGCCAACCCGAGATCCATCTGGTTGCTCGCCCGGCCCAGCGAGATGCCCAGGGCCGCAGCGACCTCCACACTGGCCGCATCCCAACCATCAGCCGCCCAATCAGCACGCTCGTCCCCACCGAGGCGACGGACCGCGAACTCGGCGATCACCGCCAATCGCCGACCCGCCGCGGCCGCCTCCACCGCAGCTCCGACGGCCATCGCATCGACCAGCGCCGCATCCGACAACCCACCCACCGAGGAGGGTTCCGCTAGCTGGCAGTCGAACATGTGTGCGATTGTAAACGCGGCCACCGACAGTTCGTGCCCCTATGCGTGGGCGTCCTTCTTCCCGATCGGCAACACGTGCACGATCGCGAGAACGACGGAGCCGACGATCAGGCCGAGGATGGCCGACGCGGTGGTGTTCACCACCCAGCCCAACACCCCGCCGAACGAGCCGGTGGCGTGATGCACGGCCTGCTCGAGGTGGTGCACCTGGCCGTAGAGCCAGTGCCAGCCGAGCGTGTCGGTACCCGCCAGCAGGATGTGCCCGCCCACCCAGAGCATCGCCACCGTGCCAATGGTCGACAGTGCGGAAAGCACCATGGGCATCCCGTTCACCAGTGCGCGGCCCACTCGTTGCGAGAGCGCCGACGGGCGCTGCGCCAGCACCAGGCCGACGTCGTCCATCTTCACGATGCCACCGACCACGCCGTAAACGGCGACGGTGATCACCAGGGCGACCACGACCAGAATGATCAGCCTCGGCAGGAAAGCCTGGCTGGCCACCTCGTTGAGGGCGATCACCATGATCTCGGCGGACAGGATGAAGTCGGTCCGGATCGCGCTGGCGACCGTCTTGTCCTCGATGCGCTTCTCGTCCGCGTCGGGTGCTTCGGCGACGGTGACGGCGTGCTCCTCATGGCCCAGGAACCGGCCCCACACCTTCTCGGCGCCCTCGTAACACAGGTACGTCGCGCCGAGCATCAGGATCGGGGTCAGCAACCACGGCGCGAACTGACTCAGCAACAACGCCGCGGGCAGGATGAAGAGCAGCTTGTTGCGCAGCGATCCCTTCGCGATGCGTTTGACGATCGGCAGTTCGCGATGCGCGGCGATGCCGTGCACGTACTGCGGAGTGACGGCGGTGTCGTCGATCACCACACCGGCCGCCTTGGCGGTCGCCTTGCCCGCGGCTGCCCCCAGGTCGTCGATCGACGCGGCGGCCAGCTTCGCCAGTGCGGCGATGTCATCGAGTAGAGCGAAGAATCCGGATGCCATTTGGCTCGCAGGCTACCGGGTCTTATCGACCGTCGTCGTCCATGATCGTCTGGAGCATCTCGACGATCTGCTGCTGGCCCGCGGCCGCGACATCGAACTTGGCCCGCATATCGGCGAAACCCCGGTCGACCTGGTCGAAACGACCGTCCACGTAGTTCCGCAGATCAACGACATCTTGGCGGAGCGCATTGAAGCTGGCCGTGGTCGCCTTGCGGAAACCAGGCAGTTCGCCGCGGATCTCCCCGACCTCGCGGTCAGCGCCTCCGGCCAGGATGCGTGCCGCGGCGGCATCCTGTTCATTGGCCCGCACCCGCCGGGTGAGGTCGCCCACCTGCTGTTCGAGGGCGTAGACGCGCGGTTCGAGGTCGCCGGATTCCATGACCGAAGGCTACCGGCGATCCCCGAGGTCGGGCGGCCGGTTATCCACAGCGCCGTGACCGCCTACGCGCCGGCGTTCTCGGGCAGGTGGTAGGCGAACGACTTCTGCTGACGCTGCGTCATCTTCTCCAGGCACTCATGATGCTTGCGGGCGTGATAGGCCAGTGGGAAGTAGGTCAACCGGTCGGGCAGCACCCGGTACGCGGTGCGGACCACGGCGTAGGCGCGCTCGAGTTCGCGCTGCTCGCGCGCGCTCCAACTCACCCCGAGCTTGTCGCGCAGGCGCGGGTCGAGCAGCCCGACCACGGACAGGTAGTTGAACCGCATGAACGGGCGCATCGCCCGACGCACGGCGGGCCGCAGCGGAGCGGGGATCGCCGGCGGCAGGTCCACCCGCCCGCTCTTCAGATCATGGATCAGACTCAGCGCCTGCGCGTTGCCCTCCAGCGTCGGCACCATCTTCTCGAAGTACTCCTCGAACTCCGCATGCGTACGCGGGTAGCCCTGCAGTGGAACATGCAACAGGCGCGCAAGCCGAAGATTGTCCCGCAGCAGCTCCTCCTTCTCGGCGTCGGTGAAATCCCGGCCGATCAGGAGCCGGCCCGACTGCGAGTTGACGATGTAGCCGGTGGCGATAACCCATTGGTACGCCTCGGGATTCAGCGCGCTGATCTGCTTGCCGGTGCGCTCACTCTTCATCTTCAGAGGCTTGTGCAGGTCGCGCACCCGGTTGCCCTCGGCCACAGCCTCGGTGCCGCCGTAGATCCACCGCAGCACCGAGTCGACCGAGCGGATCGCGCGGCCGGCCGGGTCACCCCGGAAGGCCGCGGAGTACTTGCCGGTGACCTCGCCGATCACCGGGTGCATGGCCTGCATCATGAACGCCGCGCCGTCGAGGATGAGGAACGTCCACCGGCCGGTGTGCTCGGCCGTGAGCGAGTCCATGGGGATGAGTTCCGGATCGCCGGTTTCGTCGACGTCGAACTCGGCGGGGAGGTCGGTGTCGCGGTCCGCAGTGGCAGTCATCGTTGGCCTACCTTCTTGTTGGGCTGGCGTCGACGACCGTAATCTGACTCACAGGTCGCATTCAAGTCGCATTGGAGAATCTCGATGAGCGCCGATAGTCGCAGTTCAGGGCAACGTAAGGCGCCGAAGCAGGAACGCTCTCGCGAGATGGTCGCGAAAATCGTTGCCGCCACGGTCGCTCTGCTGCGCAGGGTAGAACCCGATCAGGTGACCACCAATGCGATCGCCGAGAAGGCGGGCGTCAGCAAGGGCTCGATCTACCAGTACTTCGCCGACAAGGACGCGATCATCGACGCCGCCATCAAGGTGATCGCCGTGGAGGAGGCCCCCGCGATCGAGGACATGTTGGGGACCATCACCCTGGCCGAACCCGCGGCAGGGATGCACGCCGCGATCGACATGCTCATCGACTACACGTTCAAGCACCGCAAGATCATTCGCTACTTCGCCGAACGCCCGGCGCACTTCCGCACGTTCGACGACGTCTCCGGGCTGCCCGCCACGCTGCTGACGATGGGCACGGTGCACACGAATCACTACCGCGACCGGTACCGCGACGAGCTTCCGCCCCGCTCGCACGCCTGGCTGTTCTTCAACATGGCCGTCGCCACCACCCTGCGCTACATCGAGGCCGACGACCCCATCCCGTTGGAGGACTTGCGGATTGGGCTGAAGTTCGCTGCAGAAGGGCTGCTGGTGAGGCAGCCCGGTCAGACGTCGCGCGCGCTTGATGGACGGCGATGAATCGGTGAACTGACAGCTCCCGTAACGCCGCTATGATCGGGCCCAAGAGTTTGCTACGAAGGGATAGCCGTGGAGATCGACGTCGAGGTGATGCATACCGGCGCCAACCGTTCCTACACTGCGGCGGGCCTTGCTGACGAGGGCGCACGGAAGCTGGGCCGTCACACCGTGACACCCGGCACGTTTGGCGGGTTTGCCGCCGCCGGCGACTTCGAGGGAATTCTGTCCGGCGCTCATTCCCAACACGTCTCGCGGCTGCGGGACCAGGAGCGGCGCCTCGGTGTACTCGGTGACAAGGCCCATGCCGCGGCAAGCGCGTTCTCCGACATGGAACGCCGCAACACCGACGCACTGAAAGAAGTGGCTTGGCTGACTACCCAGACCTGACCCACATCTCACTTGGGATGCTGTTGGCCGTGGGTGACCCGTGGCGGGCCGACGAGACGCTGCAGCGAGGCGACCCGGGGCAGATCGCCGAATTGGCCACCGCCTTCCGGGACGCGGGTGCCTGTACGACCGAGACCTTCAACGAGTTCGCGCAGGCCCGCGAGCGCTTCCATGAGTCGTGGAACCGCGAGAACGGCGAGCATCCCATCGACGACTCGGCCGAGGTGCAGCGCGCGACGACGCGTCTGCATGTGCAGAAGGAACAACTGCCGTCGATCGGCGCGGACCTGATGGACCTCGCGGCGACGCTAGCGGCCGCGGAGAAGGAGTCGGCGTCGAAAGTCGCCGAACTCAACGGCAAGTTGGCATTGCTCGACTGGGCGGTCGGTCAGGCCATCGCCGACGACCGGGACTACTCCAAGATTCTGGATCAGGCCGTGGAGGTCACCGCGCAGGCGGATACCGACGTCGAGCGGATCCGCGATCAGTACACCGACGAGATGGAACGGATCGCGTTCGACCTACGACTCGAGCACGGCTATGACCCGGCCGGCATCGAGGACGTCGATGGAGACGGCGAGGCCAGCCCCGAGGAACGCGGCCGCACCGCACCGGAGCACTACAACGCCAATCAGCGCGCCAAGGACGAGGCCCTGGTGAATGGCCCCGGTCCCTGGACTCCGGAAAAGGACGCTGCGGCAGCACGATTGCGGGACTTCGCCACCGCGACCACCCCGGCCACCGACCCGAACGTCACACCCGAGGCGCGTGAACTGGCATCCCAACGCCTCGACGACTTCCGGATGGCCAACTTCGTCGGACCGCTCCCCCGCGACCCGATCTTCGGTGGCGACGGGCGCACCCGGGCGCAAAGCCGGCTCGAACTGCAGCGCCAACTGGAGACGGGTCAACTCGGTTTTCCTCCGATGTCCCCGGATCAGGCCACCCAGGCGCTCAACGACGGTGAGTCGTTCGGCCGGGTGGTCACCACCAAGCAGGCGTACTTCGCGTTGACCAGTGCGGGGATGTCCCGGGACGGGGCGTTGAAGGTCTTGGCGGACATGGCAAATGGAGCTGGGCCGTGGCTCAAGGGGGCCGAGACATACGGGGATGTGATACCGCAGGGGAAACACGCGCTGCCCACCGACCTGCTGTCAGCCGGTGATGCCAAGGTGCTCGAGAAGCTCGCCAGGTATGGCGGCACGGCCGGGGACGCGATCCAACTCATCTCAGCAGCAAGTGACTTCTTCAATGATCCTAACAACCCCAACCGGTATAGGGATGCCGGTGGCGCGTTGGGTAACGTACTCGGCGGGATGGGCGGTGGAGGAGCGGCGGTGGCGCTCGCGGGCTCGTTCACGAACCCCGTGACCGCGGCCATCGCGGTCGGTGTTTTGGCGTACGCGGCTGGCGAGGGCGGCGAATGGCTCGGCACTGAATTTGGTGGCCGGATCGACCGGTCGAAGTCGGCCGCTGGGGGGTAGGAACGACGGTGGCTACTGCACTCAACTTGGTAGCAATGGTGCTGATCGGACTTGCCGTCGTCGGCGGCTGGTTTCCCCTGTGGAAATCCGCGCGATTGTCTCCGGATTCGATCCAGCGCCGCGTGTATTGGACATGCTCGACTCTTGCCGCGCTCTTCTGCTTTCTTGCCGAACTGCCCGACTTGCAGGCGGGACTGTTCATCGGCACCGGCGTCGGACTTACGCTCGTCGCCATAGCTTTGTACTGGACTAACCATGTCAAGGTTCGCGGTCGCGTGTATTCGGCCCTGCCAAGCAATCGTCGACCCGACAGACCGCCCGCGTTGAGCAAAGACGGCTGACCGCCTGGTGAAAGGCCTCTACGCGCTCAAACCCTGGTACACGCGCCGGCTCAACGGTGTCGTGGATTACGCCGTATCACATAGGCTTTCGCCGGACGTGTTCACCGCGGCGGGAGTGCTGGCCGCCGCCGGCGCGGCGGTGTGGGCGGCGCGTCAGACCGGGCCCGGCCTGCACTGGCTGTCCTGGCCGGTGTTGTGGGTGCTCGGTGCGGCACTGGCCGCCACCCTGCCGACGTTCGCGTCGCTGGCCGCCGCCGGTGCTGGTGCGGCGCCCCTCCGCGGGACAACCTGCGGCTCCCCCAGGCCATTGACGCCGAACGCGACCGTTGCGTTGGCGGCGGGGTCAGTGCAGTCGGTCGGGTGACATCACCAGGCGCCGAGGCGTAGCACTGCCCTTCACGCAGATTCCACATCAAGCACAACGTGCGCGTCTTGCTGGTCATCACCGGGTAGAGAGTGCCGTCACGTTCGCCGTCCGGGCAGCTGGCCTCGGCGTCACCTCGCGAGACCAGTTGCATGGTGGCGTCGGCGCGGTCGCAGTCGACGGGTTCGGCGGTGAGGCGCCGTTGTTCGAAGTCAGTGTTGGTGATGCATTGGCCGGCCTCGAAATCGAACACGTTCCAAGACCGCACGGCGAGCACGTAGGACAGGACATGTCCGGCACCGAGCAGCGCCACGATCACCCCGGCAACGATGAGCCCAGATCCATTGCTTCCGCTATTTCTTTGACGCGCATCCGGCCCAGGAAATCGTCGAAGTCGAATTCAGTCGAAGGGCCGCTATTTTCACCATCGACGAGCGCCGCGCGCAATGCCGAGGCTCTGACGCCGTCGATCGCGACGCGACGCGGATGTTCATCCGGTCCCGCTCGCCTCCTGAGATCAATTCCTGGAACATCCGCCCACAAACACAAAGGTCACGACCTCTTTCGAGTTCGTGACCTTCATGCCTGCAGTTCGTAGAACCGCACAAACGTGGGCGAAGGGGGACTTGAACCCCCACGTCCCGAAGGACACTGGCACCTGAAGCCAGCGCGTCTGCCATTCCGCCACTCGCCCGAATGACCGCGGAAGCGTATCACGCACCCCGGCGGGAATCCCAAACCGCGGGCGCCGGAACCGGACCAGCCCCTCCCCCAAGATCAGCGCGCTGACCTGCGACAACACGATTCTCAGAGTTACCACGGTGCCGCCTGGGTACTCCCGCCCGATAACATGCAGGTGAAACAAACACAGGGGCGCGGTAGACGCATGGCCTCGAGAAGGTGTCGTGCGCGCGGAATCAGAAGGTAGGCGGTGAGATGGGTCTGGTGGAGCGGTTCGACCGCAAGCTGGAATCCACCGTCGAGGACGCCTTCGCCCGCGTGTTCGGCGGTTCGATCGTCCCCGAGGAAGTCGAGGACCTGCTGCGTCGCGAGGCCGACGACGAAGTCCGGACGCTGGCCGGTGGTCACCGGTTGGCTCCCAACGAATATGTCATTACCCTCAGCGTTTCCGACTATCAGAAAGTCCTTTCGGATCGCGATCTCACATCGGACACATTTGCCAAACATCTGACCGCGTACGTCGGTGAGCGTGGGTGGCAAACGTATGGTGAGGTGGTCGTCCGATTCGAGCAGTCACCGGCCCTGCACACCGGCCAGGTACGCGCGCACGGAGTGGTCAACCCCGACGCGGGCGCCCAGACACCCCCACAATCAGAGCAGGCGTTGGCCGCAGAACCAGGAGTACCAGCGATGAGCGACAACCCGACCTACCGCCCCGGCCAGGACCGGCCCGACCGGCCCGCCGATGAGTACTACGACGACCGCTACGGGCGCCCGCAGGACGATCCGCGGTATGCCGCCCAGGGCGGCTACGACCAGGGCTACAACCAGCCCCCGCGGCCGTCGTACCCCGAGCAGGGCGGCTACCCGCAGTCCTATGAGCAGCGGCCACCGGCCGGTTACGGTCCCCCGCCCGGGTACGACCAGCAGTACCGCGGCGGCTATGCCCCCCAGGGCGCCCCGCAGGGTTACGGCGCTCCCCAGGGCCAGCCGCAGGGCGACTATGGCGATTACGGCCGTCCGCCGGCCCCGCGTCCCGACGAGTACCGCCCGTCCTACCAGGACCAGGGCTATCCGGAACAGGGCTACAACGCTCCCCCGTCCTACGGTCGGCCCGACTACGGCCAGCCCGACTACGGCCAGCCCGATTACGGTCGCGCCCCCGGCGGCTACGGCGAGCCGGGTCGGGCCCCCGCCGACTACGGCGATTATGGCCAGTCCCAGGCCCCGGCGGGCTACGGCGGTTACGGCCAGGGCGCCCAGACCGACTACCGGCCCGCGGCCGGCGGCGCCGCGGTCACCCTGCAGCTCGACGACGGCAGCGGCCGGACCTACCAGTTGCGCGAGGGCGCCAACGTGGTGGGTCGCGGCCAGGACGCCCAGTTCCGCCTGCCGGACACCGGCGTCTCCCGGCGGCACCTGGAGATCCGTTGGGACGGCCAGGTGGCGCTCCTGAGCGACCTGAACTCCACCAACGGCACCACCGTCAACAACGCGCCGGTGCAGGAGTGGCAGCTGGCCGACGGGGACGTCATCCGGCTCGGCCACTCGGAGATCGTCGTCCGGGTCCACTGATCCCGCCGGTCCGACCCGGGCGGAGCCAGGCGAGCTTCCCGTACCGCTGGTGGTCGCCAAAGTATCGTGACGTTGCCGCCGCGAACCGAGGGCGACATCAAGGGAAGGACGGCCAGATGCAGGGACTTGTTCTGCAGCTGTCCCGTGCCGGCTTCCTCCTCCTGTTGTGGGTGTTCATCTGGTCGGTGCTGCGGATCCTGCGCACCGACATCTACGCGCCCACCGAAGCGGTCATGGTCCGCCGCGGCATGGCGTTGCGCGGGACACTGCTGCCCAACCGGCAGCGGCGCACGACGCCGAGGTATCTCGTCGTCACCGCGGGCTCCCTGGCCGGCACCCGGATCACGCTGGGCTCGCAGCCCGTCCTGATCGGCCGGGCCGACGATTCGACGCTGGTGCTCACCGACGACTACGCCTCGACGCGGCACGCACGACTCTCCCAACGCGGGTCGGAGTGGTACGTCGAAGATCTAGGCTCGACGAACGGTACCTACCTCGACAGGGCGAAGGTGACAACGGCGGTACGAGTTCCGATCGGGGTGCCGGTCCGCATCGGCAAGACGGCGATCGAGTTGCGCCCGTGACGCTCGTACTGCGCTACTCCGCCCGCAGTGACCGCGGCCTGGTGCGCGCCAACAACGAGGACTCGGTCTATGCCGGTCCGCGGCTGCTGGCCCTGGCCGACGGGATGGGCGGGCACGCCGCCGGCGAGGTGGCCTCCCAGCTCGTGATCGCCGCCCTGGCCCACCTCGACGACGACGAGCCCGGCGGCGATCTGCTGTCCAAACTCGACGACGCGGTGCACCAGGGCAACGCGGCCATCGCCGCCCACGTCGATGCCGAGCCCGAACTCGAGGGCATGGGCACCACGCTGACCGCAATCCTGTTCGCGGGCAACCGGCTCGGCCTGGTCCACATCGGCGACTCGCGTGGCTATCTGCTGCGCGACGGTGAACTGAACCAGATCACCAAGGACGACACCTTCGTCCAGACCCTCGTCGACGAGGGCCGCATCACCGCCGAGGAAGCTCACAGCCATCCGCAGCGCTCGTTGATCATGCGCGCGCTGACCGGCCACGAGGTGGAGCCCACCCTGATCATGCGGGAGGCCCGGGCCGGAGACCGCTACCTACTGTGTTCCGACGGCCTGTCCGATCCGGTCAGCCAGGAGACCATCCTCGAGGCCCTGCAGATCGAGGGTGTCGACGAAAGTGCCGACCGGCTCATCGAATTGGCGCTGCGCGGCGGCGGCCCGGACAACGTCACGGTCGTCGTCGCCGACGTCGTCGACTTCGACTACGGCCAGACCCAACCGATCCTCGCCGGTGCGGTGTCCGGCCACGACGACGACAGCGTGGCTCCCCCGAATACCGCCGCAGGCCGGGCCTCGGCCATCTCGGCTCGACCGGCGGCCGCCAAACGTGTTGTGCCACAACAGGAGATCGCGGTCAAGAAACCGCGGTCGCGGCGCCGGATGCTCATCGCCGCCGTGGTGATCGGCCTGTTCCTGCTGGCCGGGCTGGCCGTTGGCCGCGAGATCATCCGCAACAACTACTACGTCACCGCGCACGACGGCACCGTGTCGATCATGCGGGGCATCTCCGGCTCCATCCTGGGCATCCGCATGCAGAACCCGTATCTGCTGGGCTGCCTCAACGACCGCAACGAGCTGTCCCAGATCAGTTACGGCCAGCCGGTGGAGAACCTGGACTGCCGTCTGATGAAGCTGCAGGATCTGCGGCCGTCGGAGCGCGCGCAGGTGGCCGCGGGCCTGCCCGGCGGTTCGCTCGACGACGCCATCGGGCAGCTTCGCGAACTGGCCCACAGTTCGCTCCTGCCACCCTGCCCCACCGCTACGCCAACACCAACGCCCACGCCCACGCCTACACCGGCGCCGGCGCCCCCGAGCACTCCCAGAACAGAACCCGGACAAGAGGATTCGCCGACCCCGGCTCCGCCGCCGACCCCGGCTCCGCCGCCGACCCCGTCGCCCACCGTGACCGCTCTGCCCGCGCCACCGCCCAAACCGGGTACCGACTGCCGGGCGGCGGCATGACCCGCCGGCGGCTGGGGGCATCATGACCACCGCACCGCAGTCGCCGGTGGCGCTCACCCCGCCGCTGCCGAACCGGCGCAACGCCGAACTGTTCCTGCTGTGCTTCGCCACGGTCATCACCGTGGTGGCCCTGCTGATCGTCGAGATCAACCAGGAGCAGGGCCTGTCCTGGGATCTGCTCGGCTATACCGGTTCGTTCCTGGCCCTGTTCGTCGTCGCACACCTGGCCATCCGCCGCTACGCGCCCTACGCCGACCCTCTGCTGCTGCCGGTGATCGCCGTCATCAACGGCCTGGGCCTGGTGATGATCCACCGACTCGACCTCGCCAACGGCGGTCAGCTCCCCTATGACGGCCCCAGCGCCGGGCAGCAGACGCTGTGGACCCTGATCGGCGTCGGCGCATTCACCGCCGTCGTCGTCCTGCTGAAGGATCACCGGCAGCTGTCCAGCTACGGCTACGTGTGCGGGCTGACCGGTCTGATCCTGCTCGCCGTTCCGGCGTTGTTGCCGTCCCGGTTCTCCGAGGCCGGCGGGGCCAAGATCTGGATTCGCCTGCCCGGCTTCTCGATCCAGCCCGCCGAGTTCTCCAAGATCCTGCTGCTGATCTTCTTCGCGTCGGTGCTGGTGTCCAAGCGCGACCTGTTCGCCAGCGCCGGCACGCACGTGCTGGGCATGGACCTGCCCCGGCCGCGCGACCTCGCGCCGCTGCTGGCCGCCTGGGCCATCTCCGTCGGCGTGATGATCTTCGAGAAGGACCTCGGCACCTCGCTGCTGCTGTACGCGTCCTTCCTGGTGATGGTCTACATCGCCACCGAGCGATTCAGCTGGGTCGTCATCGGCCTGGCCCTGTTCGCCGCGGGAGCCGTTGTCGCATATCACCTTTTCGGTCACGTCCGGGTTCGGGTGCAGACCTGGCTGGACCCCTTCGCGGACCCCGACGGCGCCGGCTACCAGATGGTCCAGTCGATGTTCAGCTTCGCCACGGGCGGGGTCTTCGGCACCGGCCTGGGCAATGGGCAACCCGGCAACGTTCCGGCCGCCTCCACCGACTTCATCATCGCCGCCATCGGCGAAGAACTCGGACTGGTCGGCCTCGCGGGCGTTCTCATGCTCTACACCATCGTCATCGTCCGCGGCCTGCGCACCGCGATCGCGGTGCGCGACAGCTTCGGCAAACTGCTGGCCGCCGGGCTCGCGTCCACGCTGGCCATCCAGCTGTTCATCGTGGTCGGCGGCGTCACCAAACTGATCCCGCTGACCGGCCTGACCACACCGTGGCTGTCCTACGGCGGCTCGTCGCTGCTGGCCAACTACGTCCTGCTGGCGCTGCTGGTGCGGATCAGCCACGCCGCCCGCCGGCCCATCGTCACCGGGCCCATCCCCCAGCAGCCGATCGCTGTCGCGCGAACCGAGGTGATCGACCGGGTATGAACACCTCATTGCGGCGCATCTCGATCACCGTCATGGCACTGATCGTGCTCCTGCTCGTCAATTCCACTGTCACACAGGTCTTCCGGGCCGACGGGCTGCGGGCCGATCCCCGCAACCAGCGGGTGCTGCTCGACGAGTACTCCCGCCAGCGGGGCCAGATCACCGCCGACGGCCAATTGATGGCCAACTCGGTCTCCACCAACGGACGCTTCCGGTACCTGCGGGTCTATCCGAATCCCCTTGTGTACGCGCCGGTTACGGGCTTCTACTCGCTGACCTACTCGAGCACCGGGCTCGAGCGTGCCGAGGACTCCATCCTCAACGGCTCCGACGAGCGGCTGTTCGGACGCCGGCTCGCCGATTTCTTCACCGGGCGCGACCCGCGCGGCGGCAACGTCGACACCACCATCGTGCCGCGGGTCCAGCAGGCCGGCTGGGATGCCATGCAGCAGGGCTGCCCCGACGGTCCCTGCAAGGGCGCGGTGGTTGCCGTCGAACCGTCCACCGGCCGGATCCTGGCCCTGGTGTCGTCCCCCGGCTTCGACCCGAACCTGCTGGCGTCCCACGACCTGTCCGCGCAGTCGGCGGCCTGGCAGCAGTTGCGCGACGACCCGAACTCGCCGTTGACCAATCGCGCCATCTCCGAGCGGTACCCGCCGGGCTCGACGTTCAAGGTCATCACCACCGTCGCCGCCCTGCAGAACGGCCTGACCGAGGACGAGCAGCTGACGGCGGCGCCGTCCATTCCCCTGCCGGACAGCACGGCCACCCTGGAGAACTACGGCGGCACCCCGTGCGGCGCCGCACCGACGGCGTCACTGCGCGAGGCGTTCGCCCGGTCCTGCAACACCGCGTTCGTCGAACTCGGTCTGCGTCTCGGGGTCGACGCGTTGCGGTCGGCCGCCGGCTCGTTCGGTTTCGACTCCGACCCCGAGCCCATCCCCCTGCAGGTCTCCGAATCCACCGTCGGGCCCATCCCGGACCGGGCCGCGGTGGCGATGTCGAGCATCGGCCAGAAGGACGTCTCGGTGACGCCCCTGCAGAACGCGCTGATCGCCGCGACCATCGCCAACAACGGCGTGATGATGCGGCCCTTCCTGGTGTCCAGCCTCAAAGCACCTGACCTGGCCAACCTGGCCACCACGATTCCGATCCAGCAACGTCGTGCGGTGTCTCCGCAGGTCGCGACTAAACTCAGAGATTTGATGGTCGCCGCCGAGCAGAACACACAGCAGAAAGGGGCGATCCCCGGCGTGCAGATCGCATCCAAGACCGGTACCGCTGAACACGGCACCGATCCCCGCAACACCCCGCCGCATGCGTGGTACATCGCATTCGCGCCCGCGCAGGCGCCGAAAGTGGCGGTCGCCGTGTTGGTGGAGAACGGCGGAGATCGACTGTCTGCCACCGGCGGCGCGGTCGCGGCCCCCATCGGGCGGGCTGTGATCGCCGCGGCCCTACAGGGAGGATCGTGATGAGCCCCCGCGTCGGCGTGACTCTGTCCGGGCGCTACCGCCTGCAGCGCCTGATCGCCACCGGCGGCATGGGCCAGGTGTGGGAGGCGGTCGACAGCCGGCTGGGCCGGCGGGTCGCCGTGAAGGTTCTCAAGGCCGAGTACTCCTCGGATCCGGAATTCGTGGAACGCTTCCGCGCCGAGGCTCGCACCGTCGCGATGCTGAACCATCCGGGTATCGCGGGCGTGCACGACTACGGCGAGACGGAGATCGACGGCGAGGGCCGCACCGCCTACCTGGTGATGGAACTCGTCAACGGCGAACCCCTGAACTCGGTCCTCAAACGCACCGGGCGACTGTCGCTGCGGCACACCCTGGACATGCTCGAGCAGACCGCCCGCGCACTGCAGGTCGCGCATGCCGCGGGTCTGGTGCACCGCGACGTCAAACCCGGCAACATCCTCATCACCCCCACCGGGCAATGCAAGCTCACCGATTTCGGCATCGCCAAGGCCGTCGACGCCGCCCCGGTGACGCAGACCGGAATGGTGATGGGGACCGCGCAGTACATCGCACCCGAGCAGGCCCTGGGCCATGATGCCACCGCGGCCAGCGACGTGTACTCGCTGGGAGTTGTTGGCTACGAGGCAGTTTCGGGCAAGCGGCCATTCACCGGCGACGGTGCCCTGACGGTAGCGATGAAGCACATCAAGGAGACGCCGCCCCCGCTGCCCGCCGATGTGCCACCCGAGGTCCGGGAACTCATCGAGATTGCCCTGTCCAAGAACCCCAGCATGCGCTACCGCAACGGCGCAGCGTTCGCCGACGCCGTCGGGGCCGTGCGGGCCAAGCGCCGACCACCGCGGCCCAACCACACGCCGGCCATCGGCCGCGCGGCACCGGCGGCCATCCCGTCGACCGGCACCGCCCGGCCCGTCGCCGAGGCCCGGCCCGCTGCCCCCGCCCGGCCCCGCAGCCAGACCGGCACCCACCGGCCCCCGCCGGCTCGCAGCACGTTCTCCCCCGGTCAGCGCGCGCTGCTGTGGGCCGCCGGCGTCCTCGGCGCGCTCGCGATCATCATCGCGGTGCTGATCGTGATCAACGCCCGCAACGACAACCTCGACCAGAACCAGACCCCGTCGACGGTCACCGAGACCACCCTGGCGCCCCCGGGCAGCCCGGCCCCGGCGCAGCCGACCGACTGGACCGAAGAACAGCCTCGAATGCGGGTATCCCCGCACATCATCTCCGTTCCGCCCGGCCCCAGTGAGACAGCCACATGACGCAGCCTCATCCACCCCAATACCTCTCCGACCGTTACGAACTCGGGGAGATCCTCGGCTTCGGCGGGATGTCGGAGGTTCACAAGGCCCGCGACACGCGTCTGCACCGCGACGTCGCGGTGAAGATCCTGCGCGCCGACCTGGCCCGTGACCCGAGCTTCTACCTGCGCTTCCGCCGCGAGGCCCAGAACGCCGCCGCCCTGAACCACCCGGCGATCGTCGCGGTGTACGACACCGGTGAGGCCGAGACCGCGTCGGGGCCGCTGCCCTACATCGTGATGGAGTACGTCGACGGGGTGACACTGCGCGACATCGTGCACACCGACGGCCCGATCCCGACGCGCCGGGCCATCGAGATCATCGCCGACGCCTGTCAGGCACTGAACTTCAGCCACAACCACGGCATCATCCACCGCGACGTCAAACCCGCCAACATCATGATCAGCAAGAACAACGCGGTCAAGGTGATGGACTTCGGAATCGCACGGGCACTTGCGGATTCGCACAGCGTCACCCAGACCGCGGCCGTCATCGGCACCGCCCAGTACCTCTCCCCCGAGCAGGCCCGCGGTGACTCCGTCGACGCCCGCTCCGACGTCTACTCGCTGGGCTGCGTGCTCTACGAAATCCTCACCGGGGAACCACCTTTCGTCGGCGACTCACCGCTGGCGGTGGCCTACCAGCACGTGCGCGAGGATCCCGTCGCGCCATCCAAGCGCAACCCCGCCATCGGGCCCGAGCTCGACGCGGTGGTGCTCAAGGCGCTGGCGAAGAACCCGGACAACCGCTACCAGACCGCCGCCGAGATGCGCGCCGATCTGGTTCGCGTCCACAACGGCGAGGCGCCCGAGGCGCCCAAGATCCTGACCGACGACGAACGCACCTCACTGCTGGCCGCCAACTCCGGCCGGGGGCTGGCCGACACGGATCAGATTCCGCGCCAGGGTAATCCGTACGACGACCGCCGAACCGGGTGGTCGGTGGCGCGCTGGCTGACCGCGCTGGCCGTGCTCGCGGTCCTGACCGTTGCCGTGACGGTCGCCATCAACACCTTCGGCGGCGGCACGCGCCAGGTGCAGGTCCCCGACGTCAAGGGTCAGGTGTCCGCCGACGCGGTGGCCACGCTGCAGAATCACGGGTTCCGGACCAACACCCTGCAGAAGCCGGACTCCGTGGTGCCACCGGATCACGTGATCGGCACCGACCCGGCCGCCAACACCTCGGTGAAGGCCGGCGAGGAGATCACGGTGAACGTGTCCACCGGGCCCGAGCAGCGCGAGGTCCCCGATGTCGCCACGCTGAGTTACGGCGACGCGGTGCAGAAGCTCAAGGCGGCCGGTTTCAGCGTGTTCAAACAATCGAACGCGCCGTCGACGCCCGAGCAGAAGGACAAGGTGGTGGGCACCAGTCCGCCGGCCAACCAGACCTCGGCGATCACCAACGAAATCACCGTCATCGTCGGTTCGGGCCCCGAGAGCAAGGAAGTCCCCGACGTCACGGGTCAGACAGTGGCGCAGGCGCAGCAGAACCTCACGGTCTACGGCTTCACCAAGGTCACGCAGGTCGACGTCGACAGTCCCCGCCCAGCCGGCACCGTGCTGAGCACCAACCCGGCCACCGGTCAGAGCGTTCCGCTGGACACCATCGTGGAGTTGCGGGTGTCCCGCGGCAACCAGTTCACGATGCCGGACCTGACCGGCCAGTTCTGGGACGACGCGTTTCCCAATCTGCGGGCACTGGGCTGGACCGGATCGCTCATCAAGGGCGCCGACGTGCCGAACAGCGGTCAGCGCAGCGCGGCGGTGGTGACGCAGAGCCCGGCGGCGGGCAGCGGGGTCAACTTCGACGCACCGATCACGCTGGCTTTTGCCCAGTAGCCGCGCGGACGGTATCAGCGATCTCGCTCTCCAGCCGGCGCACCAGATTCTCGTCGGGTGCCGCACCGCACACGGCCAGCCAGTTGGCCAGCATCCGGTGACCACCCTCGGTGAGGATCGACTCGGGATGGAACTGGACTCCGTGGATGGGCAGTTCGGTGTGCCGCACACCCATGATCACGCCGCTGCGCGTGCGCGCGGTGACCTCGAGCTCGGCCGGGACGGTCTCCGGCAGGATCGTCAGTGAGTGATACCGGGTTGCGGTGAATGGATCCGGAAGGCCGTGCAGCACTCCGACATTCGTGTGGAAGACGGTGCTGGTCTTGCCGTGCAGCAATTCCGGGGCACGATCGACGGTGGCACCGAAAGCGACCCCGATCGCCTGATGGCCCAGGCACACGCCGAGCAGGGGAGTGCCCGTCGCGGCACTGGCCCGCACCATCGGGATGGTGGCGCCGGCCCGTTCGGGCGTGCCCGGGCCGGGGGAGAGCAGCACCCCGTCGTACTGTCCCGCCACCGCTTCGGGGTCGGCCAAGCGGTCGTCGTCGTTGCGCCAGACCTCGGCAGCCACGCCCAACTGCCCCAGATACTGGACCAGGTTGAACACGAAGCTGTCGTAGTTGTCGACGACCAAGACGCGCATCGGCCCAGGCTACCGGGTGGGTTCAGTACGGGATCGGCCCGGCGGGCTGCGCGTAGCGCATGCGAATCGGCTCGTCGTATCCGGCAACCCGGACATCGTCGCGGGCATCCTCGGTGTAGCCCAGCCCGAACCGGACCACATATTGCTTGTAGAGCGTCACCAGGGGAGCGGCGGCCAGTGCGGCCCGCATGGCAGCGACGTCACCGATCGCCGTCACCGTATAGGGCGGGCTGTAGGTGCGGCCGTTGAGCAGCAGCGTGTTTCCGACGCAGCGCGGCGCGGACGTGGCGATCAACCGCTGGTCCTGCATCTGGACGGCCTCGGCACCGGCGCTCCACAGCGCGTTGAGCACGGCCTGGACGTCCTGCTGGTGCACCACCAGATCGTCGGGGGCCGCGTCGCGGGGGAAGCGGCCGTTGGCGTCGCGTTGCGCGTCGGTGAGGGTGATGACCAGGCCGGGACCGCGCACGGGGCCGAGTCGGGCGGCCAGATCGTCGGCCCGGGCCTGCATGGCGGCCAGCGCCAGGTTCGACGACCGACCGTGGGTGTTGTCGATCTGTCCGGCCAGGGCATCACGTTGCGCATTGAGGCGCTCCACTCCGGCCTGCGCCTCGCGGACCATGTCGACCAGGCGGGGGGAGTCGCTGCTGCGGATCTCGGTGCCGCCGGAGACACCATGGGTGGCCGCCAGCAGCAGGCCCGCCAGCAGGCACACCACCGGGACACCCCACCGCCACGGCGAGCGCGCGGCGTCGCTGGTGCCGACCATTCGCTCCTCCCGGGGATTCCGGCTTTGGTGCTGGACTGGGTTAATCTCGTAGCCGTCTGTCGAAGATATCCCCTCAGAAGGTAGCCATGCCCAAGTCGAAGGTCCGCAAGAAGAACGACTTCACCGTCAACCCGGTTTCGCGTACCCCGGTCAAGGTCAAGGCCGGTCCTTCGAGTGTGTGGTTCGTCGTTCTGTTCACCGGCTTGATGCTGGTCGGGCTGGCCTGGCTGCTGGTCTTCCAGCTGGCCGGCTCGGAGCTGTCCTGGATGAGCGACCTGGGTCCGTGGAACTACGCGATCGCGTTTGCTTTCATGATCACAGGGTTGTTGCTGACCATGCGCTGGCACTAACACCTTTCGACGCGGTGCGCCGTGCCCGGGTGAGGGCTTGGTCACAGTTTGCCGCC
Source organism: Mycobacterium sp. (assembly GCF_046330795.1). Classification (GTDB taxonomy): domain Bacteria; phylum Actinomycetota; class Actinomycetes; order Mycobacteriales; family Mycobacteriaceae; genus Mycobacterium. Next base: position 19,246 of record NZ_JAXLSA010000010.1, read on the forward strand.
AGCTTCCGGGCGGGGCAATCACACGCGTGTTATTCATCCCCATTGTTGATAGCGTCTGTGGATAACCGCATTAGCCTTGGTAAGAGGGCCTATGTATCCCCAACAGCAAACGCGTTGGCAGCCGAGGACGAGCGGCATCCTGGCATTCGCGGCACTCGGTCTGATCCTGGCAATCGTCAGTGTGACTGGAATCACAGATCCGCCGGGCCGGGTGCTGTGCGGCGTTGCCGCGGTCGGGCTGCTCGTGTTTGCAATCACCGCCCTGCGCGGTCGGCCCAAACTGGCGATCACGCACGACGGTCTGACACTTCGCGGGCCGTTGCGCACCACCACATTGCATCGGGCGGACATCACCCGCATCCGGATCACCGAGATCCGCCGGATCGGCCGCAAGGTGCGGCTGCTGGAGATCGACACCACCGATGACCGGCTGTTCGTGCTCACCCGATGGGATCTGGGTACCGACCCGCTGGACGTGCTCGACGCGCTGACCGCGGCCGGCTACGCGGGCTGAACCCTCACATTTCCCCGCGAGCTCTCACATTTCCCCCGCGAGTGTGCGCGTCGGTACGCAACACGCCGTGCCGAGCCGTGCTTTTGTGCACGCTCGGCGTCAGCGTCAGGAGATGGTGATCGACTCGATGACCACCGGCTCGACCGGACGGTCGTTGCGGTCCACCGCGGTGGTGGCGATGGCGTCGACCACCCGCTGCGAATCCGGGTCGACGACCTCACCGAAGATGGTGTGCTTCCGGTTCAGATGCGGCGTCTTGCCCACCGTGATGAAGAACTGCGATCCGTTGGTACCCGGGCCGGCATTGGCCATCGCCAGCAGGTACGGCTTGTCGAACTGCAGCTCCGGGTGGAACTCATCGGCGAATCGGTAACCCGGGCCGCCGCGACCGGTGCCGGTCGGATCGCCGCCCTGGATCATGAATCCATCGATGACGCGGTGGAAGACCGCGCCGTCATAAAAGGGTCCGGAGTTGCTGCCCGAAGCATTCAGTTCGGAATACTCCTTGGTGCCCTGGGCCAAGCCGGTGAAGTTCCCGACGGTCTTGGGGGCGTGGTTACCGAACAGCGCGATCTTGATGTCGCCGCGGTTGGTGTGCAGTGTCGCGGTGCCGGTCTGAATGGGGCTCGTGGTCACGGGAAGCCAGTGTGCCATCTCCGCATCGACGGGTCCGATGCACCCTGTGCTCCGGCCCCGCCCCAGGCGCGTTCGCCCACAAGATCGCCGCGATGGTGGCAGGGTGAAGGACGCCGCCCCGGCCCCAGAGAGGAAGTCATGGAGACCGACACCGACATCCGGCTGACCCCCGCACGACGGCTCACCCGAGGCCTTTCCCGAACTGCCGCCGGTCCGGTCGACATCACGCGCGGGACGCTCGGGCTCGTCGCGCAGTCGGTCGGCGCGACGTTCGGCGGCCTGCGCCAGCAGTTCCGAAAGAGCCAGGCGCGCAAGGAACTTCGTCGTGAGCTCGCCGATGCCAAGAGCCTGGTGGCCCACGAGTTCGCTGACGTCAAACAGGCCGTGCAGGAGCTGGCCGAGTCGAAGGGCGGCCGGGGCCCGCGGCGCAAGCGTCTGCTGATCGCCGCCGCGGGGGTGACCACGCTGGCCGGGGGAGCGGCGCTGTTCTCCACGATCCGGCGTTCCCAGCGCCGCCCGGAGCCGTCGCCGCTGCCGCCGAGCGTTCCCGTCGAACCCAAGCCCTGACCCCGGAGTGCACGGCAGGCCGGCGTCGACGACCTGCCGCCTACGGCCACAACCGGGTACGGTCCCAGCCGTTCTCGATGCGCTGATAGCTCAGCCGCCAATGTCGCCGATCGGGGGAGCCCTGCCAGAATTCGACCTCCCCGGGCGCCACCGCACAGGACTTCCATTCGTCCGGGACCAGGCCGGGGTCCTCGTCGAGTTTGCGCTGGGCCTTGTCGATCTCGGCGTCGAGCTCGGCGGGATCGACCAACGGCTGACTCTGCCGCAGCGTCAACGCCATCGCCCGTGAACCGATCGGGCGGGCCCGGAAATCCTCGGCACTGGCTGCGGTTCCGTCCTCGATGACCGCACCCGTGATCCGCACCTGACGAACCAGTGCCGGCCAGTAGAAGGTCAGCGCCGCCGCCGGGCAGGCCGCGAGATCGCGGCCCTTCTGACTGACCGCGCTGACCGCGAAGTGCCACCCTTGCTCGTCGACCGCTTTGAGGATCAACATCCGTGCGCGCGGCAGCCCTCTCGCATCGACGGTCGACAGCGTCATGGCATGCGGTTCCGGAACTCCAGCGGTCACCGCGTCCTGCAACCATGACGCGAACAACGCCACGGGATCGGCGGGCACCGTCTCGGTGTCGACCGGTGGGCCCGAGCCCTGCAGCACCGGCAGCGCCCGCAGATAGGAACGTCCACCGTCGACGGGGGACCAGGTCGTCACGGTACGACCGTAGACGAGGAAAGTACTTGTGGAGCCTAGGAGATTCGAACTCCTGACATCTGCCTTGCAAAGGCAGCGCTCTACCAACTGAGCTAAGGCCCCTGGGGGTGGTCGGCGGCTGAGTGCCACACCTCGCGGTGCCGCAACCGGTGCACGGTCACCGCCGCCGCCACGGCGACCAGCAACGCGAGAACCCGCTTCACGGTGCACCTTCCTGCCTGTCGACTTCACAGGCTCACCGTGGGCCTAGGAGGACTCGAACCTCCGACCTCTTCGTTATCAGCGAAGCGCTCTAACCGCCTGAGCTATAGGCCCGTACACGTGCACGACCGAGCGACGAGATTACCGCACCAGGGGCCGAGCCCCCAAACCGCTCAGTCGCGGTCGGCCAGGGTGACCTCGACGCCACCGACGATGTCGGTGCTCAGGTTGTACACGAACGCCCCGATGGTGGCCATCGCGGTGAGCAGGACGATGTTGAGCAGACCGATCAGCAGCGCGCCACCGAAGATGGACCCGGCGGAAACCAGTTCACCGCCGCCGCTGTTGCTGGTCAGCAGATCGCCGACGTTGCTGTTGAGCTTGCTCCACACGCCCATGCCGCCGAGCACCAGATAGAGGAACGCCACCGCGATCATCCACACGAAGAACAACGCCACCGACAGCAGCGCCGACACCTTCAGTGCGCTCCACGGATCCACCCGCCGGATCTGCATGGTGGCCCGCACCGGGCCACCCTTGGAGCGCGGTCCGACCTGGATCCGACTCCCGGCGCCCGGCGCCCGGTCCGGGGCCGTGGTGGCCACTTCGGGCTGATGCTTGGGCGGGCGCGGCAACGGACCGGACAGGTCCGGCAGCTCGCTGGCGTAGTCCGTCTGTCGAGCCACCTCGACGCGGGTGGCTGCCGGATCCGGCTCCGCCACAACTGGTTTCGTTGCCTGGAAGGCGGCCGGAGCGGCAGTGCCGGTGATGTAGCGGCTGGCCCGAGCCTCCACGGGCACTCCGGTCGACGGCGCCGGGGGTGCCGGTGTGGTGGCCACCGGCGGAGCCGTCGGAGCCGTCGGAGGTGCGGGCGGCGCCGCGGCCGGCGGGCGGGTTTCGATCCGAGCCGTCGTCTCGGCGGGGCGCGGCGCCGGCTGCGGACCCCGCGCGGCCGCGCGCTGCCACGGCGGTGCCTCGGTGGTCTCGCCGGACCCGCTCCCGGTCGTGGCCGCGGTCGCGCCCTCGCCCGGCTCGTTCGGTGAACTCACCCCATGCTCCTCACGTCAGCCCCGCCCGGCCTACTCGTCACCGGCGTCGGGAGCGGCGTCCTCGATATCCGCGCCGTCCTCGGAGACATCTTCGTCGGCATTGCGTGCGATTGCCAGCAGAGTGTTGTCCTCGCCGAGATTCATCAGCCGCACACCCTTGGTCTGACGACCCGCCTTGCGGACCTGTCGCGCCGCCGTGCGAATCACCCCCCCGCCGGAGGTGATCGCATACAGCTCGCTGTCCTCGTCGACGATCAGGGCGCCCACCAGCCGGCCACGCTTGGTGTCGTACTGGATGGTCAAGATGCCCTTGCCGCCGCGGCCCTGGACCGTGTACTCCTCGATGTCGGTGCGCTTGGCATAGCCGCCCGAGGTCGCCACCAGCAGATAGGTGCCCTCGCGGACCACGTTGAGGGACAACAGCCGATCGTCGGCGTTGAACCGCATGCCCTGCACACCGGAGGTGGCACGACCCATCGGCCGCAGCGCCTCATCGGTGGCCGAGAACCGGATCGACTGACCGTTGGCGCTGACCAACAGCAGGTCGTCCTCGGCCGAGCACAGCACCGCGCCGACCAGTTCGTCACCGTCGCGCAGGTTGACCGCGACGATGCCGCCCGAACGGTTGGAGTCGAAATCGGACAGCTTCGACTTCTTCACCAGACCGTTGCGGGTGGCCAGCACCAGATACGGCGCATCCTCGTAGCTCTTGATCTGGATGACCTGAGCGATGCGTTCCTCGGGCTGGAATGCCAGCAGGTTGGCAACGTGCTGGCCGCGCGCCGTGCGCGAGGCCTCGGGCAGGTCGTACGCCTTGGCCCGGTAGACCCGACCCTGCGTGGTGAAGAACAGGATCCAGTCGTGCGTCGAGCAGACGAAGAAATGGTTGACGATGTCGTCCTGCTTGAGGCCGGCGCCCTGCACGCCCTTGCCGCCGCGCTTCTGGCTGCGGTACAGGTCGGTCTTGGTGCGCTTGGCGTAGCCGGTCTCGGTGATGGTGACGACGACGTCCTCGCGCTGGATGAGGTCCTCGTCGGTGACGTCGCCGTCGGCGGCGATGATGCGGGTCCGTCGGTCGTCGCCGTGCTTGTCGGCGATCTCCGCGAGCTCGTCCCGGACGATGGCACGTTGCCGCTCCGGCTTGGCCAGGATGTCCTCGAGGTCGGCGATCTCGAGTTCGATCTTGGCCAGATCGTCGATGATGCGCTGCCGCTCCAGCGCCGCCAGGCGGCGCAGCTGCATGTCGAGGATGGCCTGGGCCTGGATCTCGTCGACGTCGAGCAACTCCATCAACCCGACGCGCGCGACGTCGGCGCTCTCCGAGGCACGGATCAGGGCGATCACCTCGTCGAGCGCGTCGAGTGCCTTCACCAGACCGCGCAGGATGTGGGCCCGCTCGTTGGCCTTGCGCAACCGGTACGTGGTACGCCGCACGATGACGTCGAGTTGATGCGCGACGTAGTAACGGATCATCTGGTCCAGCCGCAGGGTGCGCGGCACCCCGTCGACGATGGACAGCATGTTGGCCCCGAAGCTGGTCTGCAGCTGGGTGTGCTTGTAGAGGTTGTTGACGACGACCTTGGCCACGGCATCGCGCTTGAGCTCGACGACGATGCGCAGGCCGACCCGGTCGCTGGACTGATCCTCGATGTTGGAGATGCCGCCGAGGCGGCCGTCGCGCACCTGCTCGGCGATCGAGGTGATGAAGTTGTCGTGGTTGACCTGGTACGGCAGCTCCGTGATCACCAGGGAGGTACGGCCTTTGGAGTCCTCTTCGATCTCGACGACACCGCGCATGCGGATCGAGCCGCGCCCCGTCTTGTAGGCATCCTGGATGCCGGCCGACCCGACGATGAGGCCGTGCGTGGGGAAGTCGGGTCCCTTGACCCGCTCCATGACGGCCTCGAGGGTGGACTCCTCATCGGCCTCGTGGTTCTCCAGGCACCAGTAGACGGCCTCGGCCAGCTCGCGCAGGTTGTGCGGCGGGATGTTGGTGGCCATGCCGACCGCGATGCCGCCCGAACCGTTGGCCAGCAGGTTGGGGAACCGGCTGGGCAGAACCGTCGGCTCCTGCACCCGGCCGTCGTAGTTCGGCGCGAAATCGACTGTCTCCTCATCGATTTCGCGGAGCATCTCCATCGCCAGCGGAGTAAGCCGAGCCTCGGTATATCTCATGGCGGCCGCCGGGTCGTTGCCCGGCGAGCCGAAGTTGCCCTGCCCGTCGACCAGTGGGTAGCGCAGCGACCACGGCTGGGCCATCCGGACCAGGGTGTCGTAGATCGAGGCGTCGCCGTGGGGGTGGTAGTTACCCATCGTCTCGGCAACGGACCGTGCGGATTTCGCGTGCGAGCGATCCGGCCGGAAACCCGAGTCGTACATCGCGTAGAGCACCCGGCGGTGCACCGGCTTGAGGCCGTCGCGGACCTCCGGCAACGCGCGGCCCACGATCACGCTCATCGCGTAGTCGATGTAGCTGTTCTGCATCTCCTGCTGGATGTCGACCGGTTCGATACGGTCGTGCGAGTCGCCCTCCGGCGGCATGGTGTCGGTCATGAATCCCTCATAATCGGGTTGATCGTCGTGGAGCCGAACGTCTTGAACGACTTAAACATCAAGGAATCGAACGTCTTTGGCGTTGCGTGTGATGAAGCTGCGGCGGGCCTCGACGTCCTCGCCCATCAGGATGGAGAACAGTTCGTCGGCGGCGGCCGCGTCGTCGAGCGTGATCTGGCGCAGCACGCGCACCGAGGGATCCATGGTGGTCTCCCACAGCTCCTTCGCGTCCATCTCGCCCAGACCCTTGTAGCGCTGGATGCCATCGTCCGTGTTGATCTTCTTGCCGGCCTCGCGGCCGGCCTTCAGCAGACCGTCGCGTTCGCGGTCGGAGTAGGCGAATTCCGGTTCGGAGCGTTGCCATTTCAGCTTGTACAGCGGCGGCTGGGCGAGGAACACATGGCCGTGCTCGATCAGCGGCCGCATGAAGCGGAACAGCAGCGTCAGCAGCAGGGTGGAGATGTGCTGGCCGTCCACGTCGGCGTCGGCCATCAGGACGATCTTGTGGTAACGCAGCTTGGCGATGTCGAATTCGTCGTGGATACCGGTGCCCAGCGCGGTGATGATCGCCTGCACTTCGGTGTTCTTCAGCACCCGGTCGATGCGCGCCTTCTCGACGTTGATGATCTTGCCGCGTAGCGGCAGGATCGCCTGGAACATCGAGTCCCGGCCGCTCTTGGCCGAGCCGCCGGCCGAATCACCCTCCACCACATACAGTTCGCACTTGCTCGGGTCGGTGGACCGGCAGTCGGCCAGCTTGCCCGGCAGGCCGCCGATATCGGTGGCGCTCTTGCGCCGCACCAGATCGCGGGCCTTGCGCGCGGCCGCGCGCGCCTGAGCGGATGAAACAGCTTTGTTCACAACGGTTTTGGCCTCGGCCGGATTGGCCTCGAACCAGTGGCTGATCTGTTCGTTGCAGATCTTCTGCACAAACGACTTGACCTCGGTGTTGCCCAGCTTGGTCTTGGTCTGGCCCTCGAACTGCGGATCGCTGACCTTCACCGAGATGACCGCGGCCAGCCCTTCGCGGATGTCCTCGCCGCTGAGATTGGGGTCCTTGTCCTTGAGGAGCTTCTTCTCCTTGGCGTACTTGTTCACCACCGATGTGAGTGCCGCCCGGAAACCTTCCTCATGGGTGCCGCCCTCGTGGGTGTTGATGGTGTTCGCGAAGGTGTGCACCGACTCCGAGTAGCCGCCGTTCCACTGCATCGCGATCTCGACCTCATGACCCTCGCCCTTGCCGTCGAAATCGATGACGCTGGGCTGGATCGGGCTCTTGGTCCGATTGATGTGCTTGACGAAGTCGACCAGTCCACCGGGGTAGTGGAATACCCGGTGCTTGACCTTTTGTGGGCCGGCCTTCTCGGCGGCCTGCTCCTCGGCGGTCTTGGGCGCTTCGGCGGTGTCGCTGACCTCTTCGTCCACCACCTCTTCCGGGGTGACCCGTTCGTCGGTCAGCTCGATGGTGAGGCCCTTGTTGAGGAACGCCATCTCCTGGAGCCGGCGCGCGACGGTCTCGAAGTCGTAATTGGTGGTCTCGAAGATGTTCGGATCGGCCCAGAATCGGATGGTGGTGCCGGTCTTCTTGGTGCTCTCACCCTGCCGCAGCGTGCCCGGCACGGAGTTGTCGTAGGTCTGGAACCATTCCGACCCATCGGTGCGGATGTCGGCTTCCAACCGCGTCGACAAGGCGTTGACCACGGAGACGCCGACGCCGTGCAGACCGCCGGACACACTGTAGGCGCCCTCCTCGAACTTGCCGCCGGCGTGCAGCACCGTCATCACGACGTCGACGGTCGGGATACCGGTGGCGTGCATCGCGACCGGGATGCCGCGGCCGTTGTCGGTGACCTCGACCCCGCCGTCGTCGAGCAGTCGTACGGTGACCCGGTCGGCGAACCCGGCCATCGCCTCGTCCACCGCGTTGTCGACGACTTCCCAGATCAGGTGGTGCAGACCGCGCTCACCGGTGGAACCGATGTACATACCCGGACGCTTGCGAACCGCTTCGAGCCCTTCGAGAACCTTGATGGAATCAGCGCCATACGCTTCTTGCTTCTTCTGGGCAGCCACGGTCGGGGAGGTCTCCTCGGAATCAAAAGGGCCGGGCGGTACAGCACCGCCGCGAGTCTTGTCCACAGTCTACCGGGAAGGGGAGACAGGACTGGATCTGAGGCCGCGTTTCTACACGGCTAACTGCGCCGTGCGCAGAATTTCTCGACCAAAGGAATGTTTCGACGTTCGAGGGGGCCAAAAGAAGTCTTCTCGGGCCGCTGAGGCGATAGGATGCGGGGTCAATCAGCCGTACGTGTCCCGCGGTCCGCGCCCGGGGACGCTCCGAGGCCCCTTCCGCCATGACGGACCCACCGGACCGGTGATCTTCAGCGCTGTCACCACGCCATCTCCGACCGCCGCAGCGATCTTGGCGAGCAGCTGGGCCTGCACCATCCGCAACTGGGTGGCCCACGCCGTCGATTCGGCGGTGATGCTCAGCACCCCGTCGGTCAATCCGGTGGGGGTCGCATGGTCGGCGATCTGATCGCCGACCACACTCGGCCACTGCCCGAAGACCGCGCCTTCGGATACCCGCCTGTTCCAGCCCCGGGTCTTGGCCAGATCCCGGGTGGCTGCGCTCAGCGGTTGCGGGTCGCGGCTGTCCGGGCCGGGGCCCGACCAGCGTCGACGACGGCCGGCGCCGCGTACCCGGCCGACCGGGGGAGAGCTGCGTCCACGTCCGACGTCCTTGCCCTCCGCACGCGCCGCACCGCGGGCTTCCTCGAGCGCACGCCGCACCAGATCCATCCCGGCGAGCCCCGCAAGGTGTTCCGGCGGGCCGGCCGGTGGCGCTCCGTCTCCCTCGGGTTCCATGGGTTCATTGTGCGACCCGGTCATGACACCAGCACCGACAACCGGTCGGCCATGTCGATGGTGATCCGCTTGGGCGCCCAGTTCCCGGGGATGTCCTCCGGAACCGCCGCCGTGATCAGGACCTGTTCGGCAGATTCCGCAACCCCGGCCAGCGCGGCACGTCGCGCGGTGTCGAGTTCAGCGAACACATCGTCGAGAAGTAGTACCGGTGTGGCTCCGTCGGCCTTGAGCAACTCGAACGCCGCCAACCGCAGCGCCAGTGCCATCGACCACGATTCACCGTGGCTGGCAAAGCCTTTCGCCGGCTGATCGCCCAGGATCAACTCCAGATCGTCACGATGTGGACCGACCAGACAGAGGCCGCGTTCCAGCTCCGCGGACCGCCGCCGCGCCAGACCTTCGAGCAATGCCGCCTCGAGATCCGCGCCGTCGGCCGAGGTACCAAGAATCTCGTCGACACTGCTGCGATACCGGATTGCCGCGGGCCGCGACGCCGGTGCCAGCACTGCGTACGCCTTCTCCACCTCCGGGGCCAGGATCTCGACGAGTTCCAGTCGCGCCGCCATCAGCTGCGCACCGTGTGCCGCCAGGTGGCCGTCCCACACCTCGAGGGTTTCCAGGGCACTGTTGTCGCCCCGAAATCGGGCCGCCGCAACGCTTTTGAGCAGCGCGGTGCGCTGTTTGACGACTTTTTCATAATCGGCGCGAATGGCTGCGATCCGCGGCCGATGCAGTGTGGCCAGTTCGTCGAGGTACCGCCGTCGCTCACTGGGATCCCCCCGAACCAGCGCCAGATCCTCCGGCGCGAACAGCACCGCCCGCAGCACCCCGAGGATCTCGCGGGTGCTGCGCACCGGGGAGCGGTTCAGCAGAGCCTTGTTGGCCCGGCCGGCGACCACCTCCAGATCAATCGCCAGTTCGCGGCCCTCACTGACCACTATCGTCGAGATGACCGCTCTGCTCTCGCCGGATCTGATCAGTGGTGCGTCGGTACCGACCCGGTGTGACCCCAAAGTGGCGCAATACCACAGGGCTTCGACCAGATTGGTCTTGCCGAAACCGTTGCGCCCGACGAAGACCGTCGCCCCCGGGTCGAGGTCGATGTCGACGGATTGCCACGATCGGAAGTCGCGCAGTCCGAGCCTACGGACGTACACCGCCGATCAGCCCGAGAGCGGAGTCCGCTTGACCGCGTGTCCGCCGAACTGGTTGCGTAACGCGGCAACGGCCTTCATCGTCGGCGAATCTTCTTGTCTGGAAGCAAATCTGGCGAACAGCGACGCCGCGATCACTGGTGTGGGGACCCGGTGATTGATCGCTTCCTCGACGGTCCAGCGGCCCTCACCGGAATCGTCGGTGTAACCAGAGATGCCGGCCAGACCCGGGTCTTCCTTCAGCGCCTTGGCGAGCAGTTGCTGCAACCAGGACCGCACGACTGTCCCGTTGGTCCAGGCCTGGATGACCGCTTGGACATCGGTGATCAACGGCTCGGCCGCCAACAGCTCATAGCCCTCCGCGTAGGCTGTCATCAGTCCGTACTCGATGCCGTTGTGCACCATCTTGGCGTAATGGCCCGCCCCGACCGGCCCGGCATGGACGAACCCGTCCGCGGGCTCACCCGGCGGCCGCAAGGTCTCGAAGATCGGCATGGCGCGAGCGACGTCCGCGTCGGCGCCGCCGACCATCAATCCGTAACCTTCCTCGAGACCCCAGACGCCGCCGGATACGCCCGCGTCCATGAACGCAATACCCTTGTCCGCCAACAACTTCGCGTGCGGTCCGTCCTCGGTGAACCGGGAGTTCCCCCCGTCGATCACCAGATCGCCCGGGCCCAGCACATCGGCCAGCTCGCGGATGGTGTCGTCCGTGATCGGACCGGACGGCACCATCACCCAGACCACCCGTGGTGCCGGCAGGGCCGCGGCCAGGGCGGCCAACGACTCGACATCGCTCACTTCGGGACGCGGGTCGTACCCGATCACTTCGTGACCACCGCGACGCAGCCGCTCGCGCATGTTGAAGCCCATTTTGCCCAGTCCCACCAGGCCCAGTTGCATGACGGTTCCTTCGCCGAGGTCAGCCGGGCAGCCGGACCGGCATCAGGAGATAGACGTATTCGGTGTCCAGTGCGGGGTAGGGACCGTTGCCCTCCGGGGTGGGCGATTCGTCCCCCAACACGGGCCGCAACACCGCCGGCTTGCTGGGAGTGGTGAACCCGAAGGACACCTTCTCCGAATGCAATGAGCCCAGCCCGTCGGTCAGATAGTTCGGATTGAACGCGATGGTCAAGGGCTCACCGGCGAACTCCACCGGCAGGTCCTCTTCCGCGCGACCCACGTTGTCCGCGCTGGCCGAGATCCGAAGACCGTTGTCGCTGAACTCCATCCGGACCTGCGCGCCGCGGTCGGCGACCAGCGCGACACGCTTGATCGCCTCCGTCAGTTCGGCCACACCGATGGTGGCCATCGCGGTGTGCTCGGCCGGGAGCAGCTGGCGAAACTTGGGGAACTCCGCGTCCAGCAGCCGGCTGGTGCTGCGTTTGCCGTCGCTGCGGATGCCCAGTAGGCCCTCCTTGCCGACGGCTTCCCCGGCACCGAGAGCCAGGTGGACGTCAGTACCGGCCGCTCCGGTCTTCGCGGCCTCGGCCAGCGTCTTGGCCGGCACCAGCACGGCTGCTTCCAGGCCGCTACTGCTGGTGGACCACCGCAGCTCACGCACCGCCAGTCGGAACCGGTCAGTTGCCGCCAAAACGACTGTCTCACCGTCGATTTCGACCCGGATACCGGTCAACATCGGCAGCGTGTCGTCCTTACCGGCGGCAACCGCAACCTGTCCGATGGCCTCTCCGAAAAGGTCCGCGGAAACAACACCCGTCTCATCGGGCAGCGCCGGCAGCGCCGGATAGTCCTCGACTGCCATCGTGGGCAGGGAGAACCGCGCACTACCGCAGTTCAACGCCACCCGGGTGCCGTCGACACTCACCTCGACCGGTTTGGCCGGCAGGGCCCGCGTGATATCGGAGAGCAGACGGCCGGAAACCAGAACACTTCCCGGGGTGGCGATCTCGGCGGGCACCTGGACCTCCGAGGAAACCTCATAGTCGAAGCCCGAAATGGTCAGACCCTCGTCCGTTCCGGTGAGCAGCACACCGGCCAGTACGGGCGCCGTCGGGCGACTCGGCAGATTCTTGGCGACCCAGGCGACCGCATCCGCGAAGTCATCACGCGCCAATCGGAATTTCAAATCGGTCAGGCCAACAGTCGTCGCTTCGGCCATGGTGTCCCTTCGTCATCCCCCGGCAAGAGCCGGCTTGAAAGCATCTGCCAGCGGATACGGGTCCAGCGGCACCCCGACCGTAACCGCAGTTGCTGAATCACCGTAGAGCTTTCGGCCCGAACTTGAAAGCCCGACCGGGAGCGGCTCGACGGCACCGCCAATCGACGGACCGGTGGTGTGGATGGCGCTTGTCCCCAACAGCCTCTTCTAGAGAAGAAAGAGAGTTGAAAATTCGGTATCAGTAATAGGCCCTGTGAGTCCTGTGGATCACTGCCGTCGACCCAGTCCAGGGCATCGCGCTGGTGTGTATGGACGGGGGATGGCCGGTCGGTGGCACTCGGGTTGCTGTGGACGGAACGGAGGTTGTGCACGCCCTGGGGGTCGGGCACCGGATAGTCGGGCATGTTGTGCACAGGGTGGTGCACAGTGTTGCGATGTGACAGGTGATGTCGTTGTGCCGGAAGTTTTTTCGAGATCGGCGTGGTTCAGCGCTTGGAACGCTGCCGGATCCGTGTGGTGAGTTCCTTCACGTGATCGAATACCTCGCGCCGCTCGGCCATTTCGCTGAGGATCTTGCGTTGCGCGTACATAACGGTGGTGTGGTCGCGACCGAATGCCTGACCGATCTTGGGCAAGGAGAGATCGGTGAGTTCGCGGCACAGGTACATGGCGATCTGGCGGGACTGTGCTAGGGCGCGGGTCTTGCCGGGGCCGCGGAGCTCCTCGACGGTGGTGTCGAAATACTCGGCGGTGACGGCCATGATGGTCGCGGCGCTGATCTGCATGGTGCTCGCATCGGCGATGAGGTCGCGCAACACAATGTCGGCCAGCGATTTGTCGATCGGTGTCTTGTTCAGCGATGCGAACGCGGTGACGCGGATCAGGGCGCCCTCGAGTTCACGGATGTTGCGTTCGATGCTGCTGGCGATGAGTTCGAGGACATCGTCGGGTACATCGAGGCGGTCCATCTGCGCCTTCTTACGCAGGATCGCAATGCGCGTCTCGAGCTCGGGAGGCTGGACGTCGGTGATCAGACCCCACTCGAACCGGGTACGCAGCCGATCCTCGAGGGTGGCCAACTGTTTGGGTGGACGATCCGATGAGATGACGATCTGCTTGTTGGCGTTGTGGAGGGTATTGAAGGTGTGGAAGAACTCCTCCTGGATACCTTCCTTGCCCTCGATGAATTGAATGTCGTCGACGAGCAGGACATCGGTATCGCGGTAACTGCGTTTGAAGGCGACCTTGCGGTCGTCGCGCAGCGAGTTGATGAAGTCGTTGGTGAATTCTTCGGTGGAGACGTACTTCACCCGCATCCCGGGGAACAGGCGCTGGGCGTAGTTCCCGGCGGCGTGCAGCAGGTGTGTCTTGCCCAGACCGGATTCGCCCCAGATGAACAAGGGGTTGTAGGCCCGGGCGGGCGCTTCGGCGATGGCGAGTGCGGCGGCATGGGCGAACCGGTTCGAGGCCCCGATGACGAAGGTGTCGAAGGTATAGCGGCGGTTGAGACTGGTGCCTTCGGAGGTCGAGGTGTCCTCGATGCGGCGGTCCGTGAAGTATCCGGGCCAGCTCTCGTGCGCGCTGGCCAGTGCTTCGCCGTCCTCGTCCACCTCGTCCTCGGAATCGAGGTCGGCCTGGTCGGGGGGATCGGCCGGCGCGGGTTCCGGGGCATTGTCCTCGGTGGCGGGCGCAATGCGGACGCCGAGTTCGACGCGTTGCCCCAGCCGGCGGCTCAGGGCGTCGGTGATCTGGGTCCGCAGGTGCCGTTCGATCTCGTTCTGCACGAAACTGCTCGGCACGGACAGCAGTGCAAAGCCCTCGACGATGGTCAGGGGTTTGACCAGGTTCAACCAGGCGCGCTGTTGGGGGGTCAAGGACCGGAGAGTGCTGTCACCGTTGTGGGAAAGGTGGGCGGATTCGAGGTCGCCGTTGAGTTCAGCCACCACATCGGCCCACATCACGGAAAAGGTCTGTCCGGGATCGTCCGTCACGACGAATTCCCCCTCTGGGCCGGCAACGTGAAAATGGCGATGACAGTCTGTCCACATAGTTATCCACAGTTGTGGACGGACAGCTGCCCTCGCACTGGAGCGTACCGGCGACGGCACCCCCGAGTAGAACCAGTACAGCCGGATGACCCCGAATCCGACGCTCTGTTGTCTGGCACGCTCCGGTGGAAGCGGCTTTCGCAGAAGTTAACAGGTTTATTTCGGGGTGCCAACCGTTCTGCAACATTCCGCCAAATTTTCTGTGGGCGTGATGTTTGGCCGGTGGATCGAACGGGTACCGGCGGTTGGGACCGGAGGGGCAGCAGGGCGAAGTTTGACCCAGCGAACGCAGGTCAGTACCCTCGAACAGTCGCCCGAACGTCGGCGACACGGCCGCGAACCAGGAACTTCTGGATGACGCGCCGGCTACCCGCGAGAGCTTACCAAGGGCCGCGGTGTCGACCCGTGTGGACGCGCGGATCGAAACTGCGGTCGGATGCATTGAGGAGAGACCACCGTGGCCAAGGGCAAGCGGACCTTCCAGCCGAACAACCGTCGTCGCGCACGTGTGCACGGCTTCCGGTTGCGCATGCGCACCCGCGCCGGACGCGCCATCGTGTCGGCCCGCCGTGGCAAGGGCCGTCGCTCCCTGACTGCCTGAGCTGTTCACAGCTAGTCACGGACGGTGCTTCCAGCGCAGTACCGCATGACGCGATCGGCCGAATTCGGTGCGACGGTCAGGCGAGGGGTGCGGGCGGTGCAGCCCGACATCGTTGTACATCTCCGGCGGGACGACGCGGACCCGGCGGGTCCCCGGATCGGCTTGGTCGTCGGGAAGACAGTCGGTTCGGCCGTGCAGCGCCATCGGGTGTCGCGCCGACTACGGCACGTCGCGAAATCGGTGCTCGCCGAGCTGGACCCTCGGGAGCGAATCGTGATCCGGGCGTTGCCGGGCAGCCGGCACGCGATCTCCGCACATCTCGAGCAGCAGCTGCGTTCGGGAATCCGGCGCTCCCATGATGCGATGAGCAGCCGACCATGAGCCGTACCGTCAGAAGTGTGATCTATGTGATCGAGCTCTATCGAAACATGGTGTCGCCATTGCGATTACCGACGTGCCGTTTCACTCCCACGTGCAGTCAGTATGCGGTCTCCGCGCTCACCGAGTTCGGTCTTGTCCGGGGCGGCTGGCTCGCCCTGATCCGACTGGCCAAGTGTGGCCCGTGGCATGCGGGGGGATGGGATCCCGTCCCCGACCGCCCGGTTATCGATGGCAGAAACGAGTCCTATGTTTAATTGGTTCAGCCTCGACGTCATCTACTACCCGGTCTCCGGGATCATGTGGCTCTGGTACAAGCTGTTCGGGTCCTTGCTCGGCCCGACCAACTTCTTCGCCTGGGCGCTGTCGGTGATGTTCCTGGTCTTCACGCTCCGCGCGATCCTCTACAAGCCGTTCGTGCGACAGATCCGCACCACCCGGCAGATGCAGGAACTGCAACCACAGATCAAGGCCTTGCAGAAGAAGTACGGCAAGGACCGCCAGCGGATGGCGCTCGAGATGCAGAAGCTGCAGAAGGAGCACGGGTTCAACCCGATCCTCGGCTGCCTGCCGATGCTGGCGCAGATCCCGGTGTTCCTCGGTCTGTACCACGTGCTGCGGTCGTTCAACAGGACTCAGGGTGGCTTCGGTCAGCCGCAGCTGACGGCGGACGAGAACAAGGCCATTGGCAACTATTTCTTCAGTGCCACCGACGTACAGAACTTCCTGAGTGCGCACTTGTTCGGTGCACCGATCGGTGCTTCCATGACGCAGACCCGGGGCCTCGACGCTTTCGAGGTCTTCAGCCGGCCGGCGGTCATCGCGGTCGGGCTGCCGGTGATGATCCTGGCGGGCATCGCGACGTACTTCAACAGCCGGGCATCCATCGCCAGACAGAGCCCGGAGGCGGCGGCGAATCCGCAGACCGCTCTCATGAACAAGCTGGCGCTGTACGTGTTCCCGTTCGGCGTGGTGGCCGGCGGCCCGTTCCTTCCGCTGGCGATCATCCTGTACTGGTTCGCCAACAACATCTGGACCTTCGGTCAGCAGCACTATGTGTTCGGCAAGATCGAGAAGGAAGAGGAAGCCAAGCGGCAGGAAGCGCTGGAGCGGCGGTCGGCCAACGCGCCCGCACCCGGCGCCAAGCCGACGAAGGGGAAGAAGCGCGTCCAGGACTCCGCGGCTTCCTCGACCACTGATTCGGCGCCGGGCGCCGACGAGCCCGTGAGCAACGGTGTGGGGGTGGATGGCGAAGCGATCGACACGACGTCGTCCCCTCCACTGTCCAACAAGCCGCAGCCAGGCGCGCGGCCCAAGAAGCGCAATCGATAGACCGGAGAGACAGGGAAGACCATGACGGATATGACGAACGCTGACATCGAGCTCGACGTGACCGACGCCCAGGGGGAGTCGGCGGAAGGGGCCTCCGAGGCCACCGAGGCCACCGAGGCCTCGGCGGGACGCGGCTCGGAGGACCAGGAGGAGCGCCTGGTTGCCGAGGGCGAGATCGCGGGGGACTACCTCGAGGAGTTGCTCGACCTGCTGGACTTCGACGGTGACATCGACCTCGATGTAGAGGGCAACCGCGCAGTGGTCAGCATCGACGGCGGCGAGGATCTGGTGAAGCTGGTGGGCCGTAAGGGCGAGGTGCTCGATGCGCTGCAGGAGCTGACCCGGCTGGCCGTGCATCAGAAGACCGGCGAGCGCAGTCGGCTGATGCTGGATATCGCGAACTGGCGTCGCCGTCGCCGCGAGGAGCTGTCGGCCCTCGGCGAGAAGGTGGCCAAGCGGGTCCTGGAGTCGGGCGAGCGCGAAGAGCTCGCACCGATGACTCCGTTCGAGCGCAAGATCGTGCATGATGCGGTGGCAGGCGTGTCCGGCGTCCACAGTGAGAGCGAGGGTGTCGAGCCGTCTCGCCGCGTGGTCGTGCTGGCCGGCTGAGCGAGTTACACCTGTGTAGTTCTGAACGCCATTCAGACCCCGGAAGCCGGAGGGATGTTTCACGTGAAACATGACGGCGTCCCGGAGGCCCCGCCCGCCGCCGTAGGCGTATTCGGCGAGGGATTGCCCGCGGCATACGCGTACGCGCACCTGCTCGCGACGGCCGGGGTGGAGCGAGGTCTGGTGGGTCCCCGCGAACGCGACCGGCTCTGGGACCGGCACATTCTCAACAGTGCCGCCGTGGGCGAGTTGCTCTCCGGGGGTGCGCGTGTGGCAGATGTCGGAAGTGGTGCCGGGCTGCCGGGGATCCCGCTGGCGATCGCCCGGCCTGACCTGTCGATTGTCCTGATCGAACCCCTGCTGCGCCGGACCACCTTCCTGGCAGAGGCGGTGCACGAACTCGGGTTGTCCAATGTCATGGTGATGCGTGGTCGGGCCGAGGACCGAAGTGTTCGGGCGGAGTTGGAGGAGTTCGACGCGGTCACGTCCCGGGCCGTCGCCGCGCTGGACAAGTTGACGCGATGGTCGCTCCCGTTGCTCCGGGCCGGGGGCGAGATGCTGGCGCTGAAGGGCGAGCGCGCCGAGGCTGAAGTCGAGGAGAGTCGGAACGCAATGAGATCGTTGGGCGTGTCCGAGGTTCGAGTGGTGAAATGTGGCGTGGACTTCTTGACCCCGCCGGCGACCGTTGTGGTGGCTCGTCGAAGTGATCGGACCGGACAGAAATCACGGGGGAGAGGGCGATGACGGCGAACGAGGGATCCCGCCCGGTTTCACGTGAAACATCGCATTCGGCGTCGGGATGGCCGAACGATCCAGATACCCCGATCGGCGCCGCGGCCGAGCGCGCGATGCAAGTGCTGCACACCAACAGGACGCTGCCCCGCCCGGTCGAGCGGCGGGTGTTCACCATCGCCAACCAGAAAGGTGGGGTGGGCAAGACGACCACCGCCGTCAACCTCGCGGCTGCGCTGGCGGTGCACGGGCTCAAGGTTCTGGTGATCGACCTGGACCCCCAGGGCAATGCCAGCACCGCGCTGGGCATCGAGCACCGGCTCTCCGGCACCCCCTCGTCGTACGAAGTTCTGATCGGTGAGATCCCGCTGTCGGAAGCATTGCGGCAGAGCCCGCACAACGAGCGTTTGTTCTGCGTGCCCGCGACCATCGACCTGGCCGGCGCCGAGATCGAACTCGTCAGCATGGTGGCCCGGGAAAATCGGCTCCGCAATGCACTGGCCGAACTCGACAGCTCGGACTTCGACTACGTGTTCATCGACTGTCCGCCATCGCTGGGACTGCTGACCATCAACGCCTTGGTCGCTGCGCCCGAGGTGCTCATTCCGATCCAGTGCGAGTACTACGCGCTGGAAGGCGTCTCGCAGTTGATGAAGAACATCGAGATGGTCAAGGCGCACCTGAATCCGCGACTGGATGTCACCACCGTGGTCCTGACCATGTACGACGGCCGCACCAAGCTGGCCGACCAGGTGGCCGAGGAGGTCCGTCGCTACTTCGGCGACAAGGTGCTGCGGACGGTGATCCCGCGCAGCGTGAAGGTGTCCGAGGCACCGGGCTACAGCATGACCATCATCGATTACGACCCCGGCTCCCGGGGCGCGTTGAGCTACCTGGATGCCAGCCGGGAAATCGCCGAACGGGGTGCCGCCCGCGGTGGAAAGGGACACGCATGACTCCTTCGGATGGGGCGCCCTCGCGCCGCAAGGGCGGTCTGGGCCGCGGCCTGGCGTCGTTGATTCCGACGGGTCCGGCCGACGGCTCCAGCCCGGCGACGCTGGGTCCGAAGATCGGTGACGCCGCGGCCGACGTGCTCCTCGGCGGATCACCGGCCGTGCCCGTTGGGACGGCCGAGGAAATGGGGGCGGTGTACCGGGAGATCGATCCCGCCCAGATCGAGCCCAATCCGAAACAGCCCCGTCAGGTGTTCGATGAGGAGGCGCTCGCCGAACTCGTGCATTCGATCCGGGAATTCGGGCTGATGCAGCCGATCGTCGTGCGGGCGGTGCCGGGGAGCACGCCGGTCCGGTACCAGATCATCATGGGGGAGCGGCGGTGGCGGGCCGCACAGG
Organism: Mycobacterium sp.; assembly: GCF_046330795.1. GTDB lineage: Bacteria > Actinomycetota > Actinomycetes > Mycobacteriales > Mycobacteriaceae > Mycobacterium. Next base: position 38,674 of record NZ_JAXLSA010000010.1, read on the forward strand.
AGGTCGGGCTGCCGGCGGTGCCGGCGATCGTCCGGGAGACCGCTGACGAGAATCTCCTGCGCGATGCACTCCTAGAGAACATTCACCGCGCACAACTGAACCCGTTGGAGGAGGCGGCCGCCTATCAGCAGCTGCTCGACGAGTTCGGTGTCACCCACGATGAACTGGCCTCCCGGATCGGGCGATCGAGACCTCTGATCTCCAACATGATCCGCCTGCTGCGGTTGCCGATCGCAGTCCAGCGTCGAGTGGCGGCCGGGGTGCTCTCGGCCGGGCACGCGCGCGCACTCCTGTCGCTGGACGGCGGTGCGGAGGCGCAGGAGGAGTTGGCGGCGCGGATCGTTGCCGAAGGGCTGTCGGTGCGGGCAACCGAAGAAGCCGTCACGCTGGCGAACCGGTCCGATGACCCCAAGCCGGGGGCCCCGCGGCGCAAGCCGATCCACATGCCCGGGCTCCAGGATGTGGCGGAACGGCTGTCGAGTGCCTATGACACCCGCGTGACCGTGAGCCTGGGGAAGCGGAAGGGCAAGATCGTCGTCGAGTTCGGTTCGGTGGACGATCTGCAGCGCATTGTCGGCCTGATGGACGACCGACCCCGGTAATCGACGCATCCACCGACACCGGGCCGTTATGTCACAGTGACGAATCTGTGCCCGGCGGCGGGCCCTGATCGGCCGCTAGTGCGAGATCTGTTGGGCCCCTACGATATTCGAGTTGGACGGGATGGTCGCCCGACCGGTGTCCGCGTTAGTGGTCGCCGCGGCGCGTTGTCTCCTATTCTTGAAGGGCTGTTCGAGATTGACCGCACCGCATGGAGGCCGGGAAAGCTAGTGTCCGCTCGTATCACGCCGCTGCGGCTCGAGGGATTCGACCTTCTGCCGAAGCACGCCCGACGGTGCGTCTTCTGGGAGGTGGACCCGGACGCCGTCGGCGGTGATGACCACCTGGCCGACCCTGAGTTCGAAAAAGAAGCCTGGCTCTCGATGGTGATGCTGGAGTGGGGATCGTGCGGATTGGTCGCCACCACCGGACCCGCCGTACCGGGCGAGGCCACCGAGGAGGACCGCGGGAGCGGTAGTTTCCGGAATCCCGTGGATCCCGCCTGCGTCGGCTACGTGCTGTACGCGCCGCCGCACGCGGTCCCGCGTGCATTGAGATTTCCCAGTGGACCGGTCAGCGCCGATGCGGTGCTGCTCACCTCGATGGGGGTGGAATCCGACCCGGCCACCGATGGGCTGCAACACGAACTCGTCGCCCGGGTGGTCGCCGAGCTGATCCGCCGAGGTGTCCGCGCGCTCGAGGCGTTCGGTCGGACGACGTTGGCCGACGACCTGCTCGAGGCGCCTGCCGTCGACCCGGCGGTCCGGGCCGCGGTCGAGGCCCTCGGGGACTGCTCCTTCGACCAGTGCATGATCGCCGCCGACTTCCTGCAGGAGGTCGGCTTCGTCGTCGTGTCACCACATCCGTACTTCCCCCGGCTGCGACTCGAGCTGACGAAGGGGCTGGGCTGGAAGGCGGAGGTCGAGGCCGCACTCGAACGACTGCTGGAGAGCAGTCAGCTCGAACAGCCGGTGGGTGCGGGCAGCACCATCAGTGCGCAACCGGCCGGCGGCTGACGAGGGTCAGCGGGCCTGGCCGTCGGCGAGCTCGTGCGCCAGCAGTTCGGCGAACGTGAAAGTGCCTGTGGGACGGTCGTTCTTGCCGAGCAAATAGAGCCGCTTGACGGCTGCGAGAATTCCTTCGGCGAGGGCGTCGCGGCTGGCGGGGGAGATCAGGACCGAACGGTCGTGCGGGTTCGTGATGTACCCGACGTCGACCTGGACGGTGGGCATCCGCGTCAGCCGGAGCAGGTCCCACGTCCGGCCGTGCGTGCGGCAGTCGCGTAATCCGGTGCGCGCCACTACTTCTCGCTGGATGAAATCCGCCAGGTTGCGGCCGATGGTGGACACCGAACCGTGGGCGTTGCCGAAGTAGAAGGAGGCCACACCACTGGCCGACGGGGACGGCTGGGCGTCGCAGCGCAGGCTGATCATCAGGTCGGCACCCACCGCGTTGGCGGTGTTGGCGCGCTCGACGTCGGACGGCCCCCGGTTGGCCGGACGCGACAGGAACGTCTCCATGCCGATGGCGGCCATCCGGCCCTCCAGCCGACTTGCCAAGTCCCACAACAGGTCTGCTTCGCTGACGAGGCCGTTCTCACCCGGGGTGATCAGACCGTGGTCGGGACCGCCACGGCCCGGATCGATGATGATGCGCTTGCCGGACAACCGCGGACCGGACCGGCGGACGAGTTCCTCTTCGTGGATCGCATGCGGCGAACCTCCGGTGACCCGGGACCCCAGGAAGTACAGCGAGCGCAGCGTCTCCGGTCCGCAGATGCCGTCGGCGGACAGCCCGTACTCGCGCTGGTAGGACATCAGCGCGTTGTGCGTCTGCAGGCCGAAGTGGCCGTCCACCATCGAGGTGTAGAAACCGAGATCCTGCAACCGGGCCTGCAGCGTGGCGACGTCGTCGCCGTACATCGGGGCGCCGAACTGATGGTTGAGCGTGCGCGCGCCCAGCCGGTAGGAGGCCTCCCGGAGCGCGCGGTAGGTGGCCTCGCCGACGATGCCGTCGACCAGGAGCCCCCGCTGCTGCTGGAATGCGCGAACCGCATCATCGAGGTCGGCGTCGAACAGGTCCAGGGCCACGTGCTTGCCGGTGGTCAGATCGGCGTCGGGGTTCTCGACCAGGCCGAGGGCGGCCAGCGCCGTCCGGATCTCGGCGACGGCGAAGCCGCGATCACCGCGACGCAACGCGTCGCCGATGTCCCCGACGTCACTGTGGTGCCGGATCGGCATCGTAGAGAACCTCACTCCCGGTGCTGACAGTCTGGCGGCAGGTTCGCCGAGCGGCTATGGCCGGCGTCCAGCGGCGTTGGTGCATTCTCTCAGACCCGCGCCCGATTAAGGAAAACACCAGGCTGACACGCGTGTGGGAACTTTTGTCCCCGCCGGGTCAGGAAATGACGTCGGCCAGCTCGCGCAGCAGCGCCGCCTTGCCCTTGGCGCCGACGATCCGCTTCACCGGCTGACCGTCCTTGAACAGGATCATCGTCGGGATCGAGACGACGTCGAAGCTCTGGGCGGTGGCCGGGTTGGAGTCCACGTCGAGCTTGGCCACCCGCAACTGGCCGGCCTTCTCGGTGGCGATCTCCTCGAGGACCGGGGCCACCATCCGGCACGGCCCGCACCAGGTGGCCCAGAAGTCGACGAGAACGGGCTCCGAGCTGGCCAGCACGTCATCGGCGAACGAGTCGTCGGAAACGGTGAGGGTGGCGCTGTCGTCGTTGGCACTCATCGCGGGGCTCCTATCAGATCGGTGTCGGTGCTGTCGGTGGGATGGGCGGCCTCGGCCAGCCAGCGCTCGGCATCGATGGCCGCCGCGCAGCCGCTGCCGGCGGCGGTGATCGCCTGGCGGTAGGTGTGGTCGACCAGGTCCCCGCAGGCGAACACACCTTCGATCGACGTGTGGGTGGACCGTCCCTGCACCCGGACGTAGCCCTCGTCGTCGAGGTCGACGACACCGCGGACCAGTTCCGAACGGGGGTCGTGTCCGATCGCGACGAACATGCCCGTCACCGGGAGCAGCGACTCCTCGCCGGTGACCTTGTTGCGCAACCGCAGGCCGCTGACGGTGCCGTCGCCCTCGACCGCGAGGACATCGGTATCGGTCACGAAGGTGATCTTGTCGTTGGTCCGGGCCCGCTCCAACATGATTCGCGACGCGCGGAACTCGTCGCGGCGGTGCACGACGGTGACGCTGCGGGCGAACTTGGTCAGGAAGGTGGCCTCCTCCATCGCGGAATCCCCGCCACCGATGACGGCGATGTCCTGGTCCTTGAAGAAGAAGCCGTCGCAGGTGGCACACGAGCTGACGCCGCGGCCGAGCAACTCCTCCTCGCCCGGGACGCCGAGATAGCGCGCCGCGGCGCCCATCGCCAGGATCACCGCGCGGGCCCGGTGCGTCTCACCGCCGGCGGTGCTGACCGTCTTGATCGGGCCCTCGAGAGAGACCGACTCGACGTCCTCCATCTGCAGGTCGGCGCCGAACCGCAACGCCTGTTCGCGCATCTCCTCCATCAGGGCCGGGCCCATGATGCCCTCTCGGAAGCCGGGGTAGTTCTCCACCTCGGTGGTGGTCATCAGCGCACCGCCGAACGACGTGCCCTCGAACACCAGCGGCGACAGCTGGGCGCGGGCCGCGTAGACCGCGGCGGTGTATCCCGCCGGCCCGGAGCCGATGATGATGACGTCCTGAACGGGGGTGGGACTGTCGGACATACGGGCCTTTCTGGCAGGTACTGGCACGGGTATGAACAACAAGGGTAGGCCCGAGTGTTCCCGGTGCGTGGACGGCCTGGATCAGCGGCCCGGCACCGCCGGAACCGCCGTCTCGCCCAGCAGGCCGGTGTCTGCGGCGCTGCATGTCAGGGATACGGCGAGGGCGGTCAGCGGGCCGGGGTCGCCGGGCCTGTCAGCCAGCACCAGCACGAGCGCCTCCCGCGAGCCGGGGGACCGGATCGTCCGGGCGCCCAGGATCGGCGTGGCGGCCGGGTAACCCAGGCCGCTCAGGCACGACGCCCGGCGGGCCGGATCGGCCAGCGGGCCCAGCTCCGGACGCTGATCCAGCAGCGCGATGAGCTCCTCGGCCGCCAGCGGGAACGCCGGGGCCGATGAGCTGGTTGCGATCGTGCGCGCCGTGGTGAGGCCGGAGCCCACCGGACCGTCGGGTGCCCGCCACAGGGCCAGCGCTCCGACGACGGCGGCCACGGCCGCCGCCACTGCGCCCAGCACCGTCAGTGCCCGCGGCGGCCCGGCCGGTGGGCGGACGGCATGCTTCACCGGGACAGTCTGCGCCATGACCGATCAGCTGTGGGTCGGCGCGAGCAAGCTCGCCAGCCGCTGTCGGCCGCGCGCCGCGCGACTCTTGACGGTGCCCTGGGGTATGCCCAGCAACGTCGCGGTGTCGGCGATGGAATACCCGTGCAGTTCGACGGCGTACAGCGCGGCCCGCTGGCCGGCCGGAAGTTGGGCCATGGCCGCGTGGACCATCAGCGTGGCGTCGAGCCGGTCACCGTGATCCACGGCCGGGTGGGCCGAATCCTCCAGCGGCGATGTGTGGTGGATCTTGTTGTGCCGCAAGCGATCCACGCACGCGTTGACGACGATCCGGTGCAGCCAGCTGCCGACGGCACACTGGTGCCGGAACGTCGGCGCGCAGCGGTGCGCGGCCAGCATCGCGTCCTGGAGGGCATCCGCGGCGTCCTCGGGGGCGCAGGTTCGCCGGGCCACCCGCGCCAGCCGATCGCGGTGCCGGCCGAACAGCTCGGCGAACGCGTAACGGTCGCCGGCCACGTGTGCGTCGAGGAGTTGCGCATCGCTACGGGGTATCGCGGGTTCGGTGCTGACCACCGTGCGGACGTTAGCCACCCGCCGCGCATCGGACACTTCACCCGGCGCCGGCCCTGGGGATAACCGGTCAGCCGGCGGCGCGGACGGTGATCTCGGTGATGTCGGAGCGGTTCTTGCCGTCCACGGTGCCCAGGGTGGAGATCCACACCAGCAGGTGCGAGGTGGGTGCGGTCGCGTTGACCTTGATGGTGTTGTTCCCGGCCTGGACCGCGGTCGGCTGCGTCAGCGCGGTGGTGTCCTCGAGGGTGGACGGCGAGGAACTCTCGGCCGCGCGGATCTGGATCTTGGTGCCCGTACTGGTCACCCCGACGTCGACCGAACCGACCTTCGTCGGCTCCGGCAGGTCGAGCATCAATCCCACACCGTTCTTGAAGTTCGGGAAGGGTGTCGGGTCGGTGTAGGTATCCACCGGCCACATGGTGGCCGGGTCGCCGTCGATGGCCAATCCCGCCAGGGAGGGTGCGTCGGCGCCGCCCTCGGGCGAGAACACCGTGGCCTTGACCGGCTTCACCACGGAGCCGGTGGCGGCGTTGCTGGCGCTGGTGGTCGGGTTGAGGCCCAGCTGATCGCCGTCGATGCTGCCCCCGACGTCGCCGAAGATCCGGCTGAGCACGGTTGCGAGCACGATCAGGGCCACCACCAGCACCACGCCGGCCGACGCGAGTCCGATCATCAGGGTGCGGCGGCGGCGCGCGCGGGCCTCGTCGTCATCGGGCCCGGTTTCCGGGGCGGGCGAGGGCGCGCCGGCGGTACCGGCCTGCGGTGCGCTGCCGACGGCGCCGATCTGCTCCGTACGGTCGGCCACCGCGGTGGCCTGCTGCAGCAGGTTGAGCAGGGTGGGCGCGGTCCGGATGCCGCCGCCGTCCTGGACCGAGCGGACGGCCGCCGCCGAGATCTGGAACGGAATACTCCGGTTGACCGTGCGCGGCTCGACGGGCTGACCGGTGGCATCGAGATCGGCCGGCCGCATCCCGCTGGGGTTGCCGGCCTCGCGCAGCGGCCAGCGGTCGACCAGCAGGGCATACAGCGCCGCTCCGATCCCGCGGATGTCGTCCTCCGGGGTGGCGTCGGGCAGCGTGGCCGGGAACGCCAGCGCGACGTCCCCGTCGATGCTCACCCGGATCCGGCTGGGGTGGTCGACCGACAGCGCGATGCCGTCCTGGTGGGCCGCGTCGGCGGCGGCGGCCAGCGACTGGATGGCCCGGGCGCCACCGACGGGTGAGGGCGCCGTCTCCGCGACCTCACGTAGCGAGCCCCCGCGGATCCACTCGGAGACCACCAGGCCGCCGGCGCGTTCGGTCGACGAGGCGACGTCGAGCACCCGGGCGATGCCGGGACGGTCGATGCGACTCAATTGTGATGTGCGGGAGAGGATTTCACGGACCGCGTCCGGCGTCATGGTGCCGTCGGGATCGACGAACGTCAACGCGACCTGGCGGTCGAGCGCGGTATCGAGGGCCTGCCAGAACTGCAGCCCCGGGGGGCCGCCGTGGAAGACCAGCAAGCGGTAGCGGCCGTTGGCCACCGTGGTACCGGGGATCAGGGCCTCGGCTGCCGGTGCTGCGGGGCGACGAACCTCCGTCACGATCTCGGTGGGGTTGTCGGCCGGCCGCGGGATCTGGACGGTGGCGTCCGGCGGCGTGGTCCGCGGCAGTCCCGAGGGTTCGTCGGTCACCTCCGGTCCTTTCCCGATGGGCGGGCCGGCGGCGCTCACCGGCAGTTTCCTGGCCATAGGGTACGTGACCGGGGCGCCGGTGGTGGGTGAGTCCGGCGTGACGGGTGCGACAGGTGCTACCGGTTGGCCGCGGGAGAGTCGGCGCCGGATCGCCGCCACGGCCGCGCGGGCCTCTGGGACCCGGGCAGCCACGATGACCGCCGCGACGATCGGCAGCATGATCAGTCCCAGGACGGCCAGCCGCAGCAGCGAACCCGCGCCGCCCCAGCGGGTCGTCAGCCCGTCGAGGCCGAGCAAACGGTCGGCGGCGTAGCCGACGAGACTGGCCAGCAGTGACGCGAACATGGTCACCAGGACCGTGCGCACCACCGCCAAGCCGACCAGCTGCCCGCCGTCCGGACGCAGGGCACGGCGCAACAGGAAGTAGCCGAGCACCGCGCCGGCCAGGAAGCCGAGGCCATTCGCGGCGCCCAGATACCCGGCCACCAGTTCGGGGTTGTCGGTGACGTGCGGGGCCGCCAGCGACGCGGCGATCTTCACCGTGGTGATCGCGATGACGATGAGGATCGGGATCCAGGGCTGTTCCCGCGCGTAGAACACCCGCAGTTCCAGCAGCACCAGGGCGTAGGGAATCAGGGTGAACGACGACAACGCGATCGAGATGCCGAGATAGTTGGCGTCGACCTCGCCGAACTTGCCATACGCGAACAGCGCGCTGCCGATGGCCGGACCGCCCACCGTCATGAAGGCCACGATCGGGATCAGGGTGATCATGGTCAGCCGCGTCGCCAGCGAGAAGTCGGCGAGCACGGCGGGGGTGTCCTCGGCGGCGGCGTTGCGGCTCAACCGCGGCATCACCACCGTGAGCACCGTGACGCCGATCATGCCGAACGGCAGCATCAGCACCAGCCACGTGTAGTTGTAGATCGCCGGGCCGGATGCGGCTGCCGCACTGGCGATCTGGTTGCCGACCACCAGTCCGAACTGACTGATCAGCACGTAGAGCACCATCGCCGCGGCCATTGCGCCGAACCGCTTCAGCCGGTCGTCGATGCCCCACAGCGGGCGCAGGCTGATCCTCTCCCGCCGGATCGCGATCAGCAGCACCGCGGTCTGCGCGACGACCCCCAGGGTGGTCCCGATCCCCAGGACGAGCAGCTTCGCGGTTCCCATCCGGACCGGGTCGGTCGAAAGGTCGCCGGGCACCAGGACGAACAACCCGAGCGTGGCGATCGCGACGACGTTGTTGACCACCGGCGCCCACGCGGGGGCGGCGAAGTGGTTGCGGTTGTTCAGGATCGCCATGAACACCGACGAGAGTCCGTAGAAGATCACCTGCGGCAGGAGCAGATACGCGAACGCCGTCGTCAGGGGTTGGTCGACCTTCGGGTCGTCGCCGAGCATCAACCGGACCAGCAGTGGCGCCGCGGCCACCGACAACACCGTCGTGACCGCCAGTAGCGTGATCGCCAGGGTGACCAGCCGACGGACGAAGGCCGTCCCGCCGTCGGGGTCGTCGCGCTCGGCCCGCGCCAGCACCGGTACGAAGATCGCGGTGAACGTCGCCTCGAGCACCAGCGCCGCAACCAGATTCGGCAACTGATTGGCCACGGTGAACGAACTGGACAGTGCCGCACCGAGAATCGCGGCCAGCAGCACGATGCGGATGAAGCCGGTGATCCGGCTGATCAGGGTGGCGAACGCCATGCCCCAGGACCGCGAAACCACGGCCGCGTCGGAGAGTTCCGCGCGGGCCGGTCGGGCGTCGGTCTCCGGCGGCTCGGCCATCGGGTTGGGCGGGGTCATCGGTCGCGCCGGTCCGGCCAGTTCAGATCGGCCGGGTCGGGCTGGCCGCGGAAGCGGTGCCACAGCCGTCGCCCGGTCAACGCCACCAGCACCGCGCCGGCGGCCAGGGTGATGAAGAACAGCACCCGGCCGTAGGCGTTGGAGTGCACCGACAGACGCACCGGGTCACCCAGGGCCAGCCCCTCCGGGGTGCGCAGCCCGACATCGACGGCCACCCGCTGCGTGAAGTGCACCTCGATCGGCACCCGCACCGGCAGGTATCCGGGGGGCAACTCCTGCTCGCCGATATCGGCCACCGTCATGCCCGGCGGGGCATCCACCTGGAGGCGGACCCGGATGGGGACCGCCAGGTCGTTGCGCAACGCCAGCGGCAGCGGGCTGTGCTCGGTGGCCAGGGTGTACGAGCCGCCGGGGTTGACGATGGTGACCGCCTTGAACAGGTCGTCGATGGTGGCGCCCACCGGGTCCAGGCGGGCGATCGCCAGCCCGTTGCGGGTGTCGGCCGGCTCGGCCTGGCTGAGTGCGCGCAGCATGTCCTCCCGCAGCGGGGCGGTGTACTGCGGCCCGGTGAGCCCGGTCTGCTGGTTGGTGGTCAGCGCCGCGGTCAGTCCCCACACGCGCGGGATCTGGCCGGCCACGCGGGCCACCACCTCGTCGTCGAACCGGCCGGGTGCGTCGGTCCCGGCGGCACGGTCGAGCGGCGTCGGCGGCTGCGGGTCACCGGCGGTCTCGGCGATCACGGCCGGCAGCGGCCGCGGTATCGCGAGACCGGTGTGGATGGCCGAGGCGAAGGCGGCCAGGATGCTCTGGGCGTCGGCGGGCTGCAGTCCCCACACCAACGGCGGCATCAGCAGTTGCAGGCGAGTCTCGGCATCCGGTGTGAGGGCGCGCCAGACCATGGCCGACACGGCGTTCTGGCGGCGCGCGGCCAGCGAGTCATGGTGCAGCGGGACGACCAGGCTGCTGTCCAGATAGGAGGGCGTCACCGGATCGTCGCCGGCGGCGGCCAGCGCGGCGCCCACCGCCGGATCGAACGGCGCGGCCACCACCGTGGCGGACAACCGGCGCGGTGCCAGCGCCGGGGTCCCGCCGTCATCGTCACCGGGTTCGGCTGCCGCGACGGCCACCGTACTGCCTTGTGCGCCAAGAAGATCGACAATGTTGTCGGTCAGCGGTTCGTCGCCGGTCAACGTGGCACCGAGCACCGGAGGGACACCGAGGATCTGTTGCACCACGTCGGCCGACCCACTCATGGTGAACTCGGTGAGCCGGGGGTCGCCGATGCGCTGCAGGGCACCGAGGCTGGCCTGGGCGTAGGGTGCGGCCGTCACGCACATCCGGCCCGCCAGGGCCCGCAGCCGGTTCAGCCACGCGGTGGCCGCGTCCTGACCCGCGCCCGGCCGGGTCGCGCCGTTCTGGTCGGGGTCGAGGACGACGTAGCCCGCGGTCATCGCATTGACGGTGACCAGCAGGTCGGGATCCACGGCCAGGCACAGGCCCCGGGCCACCGCGCCGTCGGGGTCGGCGGCCGGGCTGGTGGCGAATTCGGCGGCGCCGAGCAGACTGTCCAGTCGGCCCCCGGCGGCCAGTTCGATGGCCAGGGTGTCATCGCTCAGGCGCACCGGGGTGGTGCCGCCGGGCACACCCGGAGCCAGCCGCGGCCGGTCCGCCAGCGGCCACAGCATCGTCATCTGCACCGGGCGGGTGGTGTCGGGGGCCGCGGTGTCGGCTTCGGTGCCGGAATCCGGAACCGGGGGGAGCCCGAGAACCGGCAGGAGGAACCGGCCGTCGTCGAGGCGAGCGGCCTCGCCGTAGTCGGGGGTGCCGTTGACGTTCACCAGCAGGGGATACACCCCCGGCCGGTCGATCCCCAGTGCCGGCTCGGTCGCGGAGCTCAGCGGATACGCGAAGGTGAACCCGGCATGCTGGCCGGGCTGCAGCTCGCCGGCCACGTTGACGAATTCGGCGACGGGGGCGAACTGCTCGGTGGTGCCGTCGAGATCCGTACGCAGCTGGGCGGAACTGCGGATCGCCGGGGCGTGCTCCAGCCGCGCGACGATGTCGCGCACCACCCGGTCGCCGACGTTGTCGATGGTGCCGGTCACCCGTACCACCGGCGCGCTGCCGGTGGTCACCAGATCCGGGGTCACGCTGTCGATGCGAACCGTCAGGAACGTGGGAGTACCGGGTTCGCTGCCGCCCGCCCGGGGCACTGCGACCGGCAGCAGCAGTACCGTGGCCAGCACAACCAGCAGGACCCTCGCGATCACCGCGGCGACGCGCAGTGCGGTCCGGTGCGGTCCGGCGGTCACGGTGTCTTCGGCGACGCGGGCCCGCACCCGTTCGTCCGGCCGGAAGCGGGCCCGTCGGGACGATGGTTGCGACTGTGCGAATGAGTCTGCGGCCGCCGCCGGGGGGTGGTGCGGGGCAGTGGGGGCAACGCGTCGGGCCCGTGGGTCTGCAGCGTGCGGATCAGTTCGCCGGCGACCTCGGCCAGGCGCCGTTCGTCGGCGTAGGCCAGTCGGGATGCCAACTCCCGCAACGGAACCCAGGCCACCTCGGTGACCTCGAGATCCTCGTCGGAGAGCACGCCACCGGTGAAGCTCATCAGGTAGTGATGGACGGTCTTGTGCACCCGCCGGCCGTCGGTGACGAACCAGTAGTCGATGCTGCCCAGCGCGGCCAGCACCGTGCCCTGGATCCCGGTCTCCTCGGCCACTTCCCGGATGGCGGTCTGCTCGGCGGTCTCGCCCTGCTCGATGTGTCCCTTGGGCAGCGACCACAGCATCCGGCCGCGCCGGTCCACCCGGCCGATCAGGGCGGCCACCTGGTGCTCGTGGGGTCCGTCGAGGCCGTCGATGACGAGCCCGCCCGCCGACGTCTCGTGCACGGTCCGCAGCCGCTCACGCGGCCCGCGCGGGCCACGCGGCTTCGGTGTCCCCGCGGATCTGGCGGCGGGCGATGGAGTGGGAGCGACGCTCGCTGTGCCGGGTTCGTGGGCCGCGGCGGCGGGGCCGTCGGAACTGGTCGCCGGACCGGCGGCGCGACGCCCGCGGCGACGCCCGCGGCGCCGTCGAGGTTTGGGCTGATCGCCGTCGGACACCTCAGCGATAGTAGTTGTTCACCGTGGCGTCCCCGTCGCGCACTCGCCGGTACCGAGGTGCGCGCCCGGGCCGGCATTCGCGTCGGCCTCGTCATCCCGACTAGTCTCCGAGAACGTGCCCGAATCCGGTCCCGGCGGTGATCCCGCGCTCGACGCCCCGCTGCTGGCGCAGGCGCTGGTCGCGCTGAATCGGCAGGTTGAGCTGCTGGCGGCGCTCGGGAACCTGTTCGAATCCGCGGGGCATCAGCTCTACCTGGTCGGCGGCAGCGTGCGCGACGCGCTGCTGGGTCGCCTGAGCCCGGACCTCGACTTCACCACCGATGCGCGCCCGGACGCGATCCAGCGGATCGTGCGGCCCTGGGCCGACGCGCTGTGGGATACCGGCATCGAATTCGGCACCGTCGGCGCCGCCCGCGACGGCCGGCGCGTCGAGATCACGACGTTCCGGGCCGATTCCTACGATCAGGTGTCCCGCAACCCGGAGGTCCGCTTCGGCGACCGCCTCGAGGACGACCTGATCCGCCGGGACTTCACGGTCAACGCGATGGCCGTGCGGATCACCGCCGGGGGACCCGGCGAATTCCTCGATCCGCTGGGCGGGCTCGCGGCATTGCGCGACGGCGTGCTCGACACCCCGTCCCCGCCGGAGGTGTCCTTCGGTGACGATCCGCTCCGGATGCTGCGGGCCGCCCGATTCGTCTCGCAGCTCGGCTTCACGGTCTCTCCCCGGGTCCGTGCGGCGATCGAGGAGATGGCCCCGCAGTTGTCCCGCATCACCGCCGAGCGCATCGCCGCCGAGTTCGACAAGCTATTGCTCGGCGCCGACCCGGTCGCCGGCGTCGACCTCGTCGTGCAGACCGGCATGGGCGAACAGGTGCTCCCGGAGATCGGCGCGATGCAGATGGCGATCGACGAGCACCACCAGCACAAGGACGTCTACCAGCATTCGCTGACCGTGCTACGCCAGGCCATCGACCTCGAGGATCGCGCGGATCCGCCCGATCTGGTGCTGCGGTGGGCCGCGCTGCTGCACGACATCGGTAAACCGGCGACCCGTCGGCACGAGGCGGATGGCGGGGTCAGCTTCCACCACCACGAGGTGGTCGGCGCCAAGATGACCCGCAAGCGGTTGCGGACACTGAGGTACTCCAAGCAGATGGTCGACGACGTGTCCCAGCTGGTGTATCTGCACCTGCGGTTCCACGGCTACGGCGACGGCAGGTGGACCGATTCGGCGGTGCGCCGCTACGTGACGGATGCGGGGCCGCTGTTGCCGCGGCTGCACAAGCTGGTGCGGGCCGACTGCACCACCCGCAACAAGCGGCGCGCGGCGCGGCTACAGGCCAACTACGACGAGCTGGAAAATCGGATCGCCGACCTGGCCGCCCGCGAGGACCTGGCCAGGGTGCGTCCCGATCTGGACGGCAACGAGATCATGGAACTGCTCGGCATCCCGGCGGGACCGCAGGTGGGCGAGGCCTGGAAGTATCTGAAGGAGTTGCGGCTGGAACGCGGGCCGCTGGATCCCGAAGAGGCGCGCGCCGAATTGCTGGCGTGGTGGAACGCGAAGGCGGACCGCACCGTCTGATCCGGTATGGACTACTGCCTGGGAGAGGACGGGACCGCCACGATGTGGACCGGACCGCCGGATGTGGACACCGACGGTGACGGGTTGCTGGACGCCATCGGGTTGGACTTCGACGGCGACGGACTGCGCGACGACGCGCTGGCCGATCTGGACGGGGACGGCCTGGCCGATCACGCCGTGCTGGACGTGGGTGCCGACGACGGCCGGTGGTTCACCGACGACGGGAGCGGCACGTGGGCGATTGCGGCCACCGTGCAGCGCGCCGCCGGCGCGGGATTGCACTGGCAGGGTCTGGACGGCGCTGACCACGTCGGCGGGCCGTTGGTCGATTTCGATGCCGATGGCGCCGCCGATGATCGCTTGACCGATGTCGATGGTGACGGACTGGCCGACCGGGTGATCGCCGACGACGGGTCCGCGGGATATGTGGACACCGATGGGGACGGGCAGTGGGACGTCATGCTCGTCGACGCCGATAGTGACGGGTCCGCCGACAGCGCTCATCAGGTGTAGCCCCCGTATCTGTCCAGCCGTCACCGACACGTTGTTCGAGTGGACCGCGCAGTCAGCGCTGAACAGATCAGGGGCCCTCGCGCTGCGCGCTCAGCGGCCCACGCTCGTGTTGTTCGGCGTGGCTCCGCCCTCGCGCTGCGCGCTCAGCGGCCCACGCTCGTGTTGTTCGGCGTGGCTCCGCCCTCGCGCTGCGCGCTCAGCGGCCCACGCCGGGCGGGCCCGCGAAGGCCTGCGCGATCCGCAGCCAGCGTTTGGCATCGGGCCCCTCGGCAACCACGTCGAGCGCGGCCGGCGGCCGACGCTGGGTGACCAGCGCACAGAAGTCCGCGGCCGACCCCGTCACCCGCTGCGCGGCGTCCTCCGGCCCCCAGGACCACGAGTCGCCGCTCGGCGCAACCAGTTTCACGTGAAACTCTTCGGCGGGTGGAGTCAGGCCATGGATGGTGAACGCGAAGTTGCGGGTGCGCACGCCGATATGGGCGATCGAACGCAACCGGTCGGTCGGTGCCGGGGTGACCCCGAGTGCGTCGGCGACGTCGAGTCCGTGCGCCCAGGTCTCCATGAGCCGGGCCGTTGCCATCGAGGCGGCGCTCATCGGCGGACCGAACCAGAGCAGCTTGCGGTCGGCCGGCACCGACCGCAGGGCGTCGTGCAGCGCGGCGCGGGTCGCGCGCCACCGCGCGAGCAGTTCTTCAGGCGCGAGTGTGGCGAGTTCATCGGCGGCGTCGTCCACGAAGCCGGCCGGGTTCTGCGCGGCAGCGGCCAGGACATCGGAGAACCCCGGCTCGTCGGTGATCGAAGTCAGCGCCACCTCGTCCGTCCACAGCAGGTGCGCGATCTGGTGGGCGATGGTCCAGCCCGGCGCCGGCGTGGCCCGGTCCCAACCGTCGTCGGGCAGCGCCCCCACGAGGCCGTCCAGGGCGTCACTCTCGGCGCGCAGGTCGTCGACGATCTGTTCGGCGGAAGCCATCGGCAGAGCCTATTCCGGACGCCGCGGCGCCCGGACGGCAATGGCGTGCACGGCGAGTCCGGCCAGGTAGATGACCGACCCGGCGACCGCCAGGGCGGGGGAGTAGCCGTCGGCGGGTATCACCGCGGCCGCCAGCGTGATCGCCGCGATGAACGCCACCCAGAACAGCGAATCCTGAACGGCGAAAACCTGGCCGCGCAGCGCGTCGTCGACGTCCAGCTGGATCGCGCTGTCGGCGCACAACTTGATCACCTGGCCCGCCACACCGAGGAGGAAGCCGCACCCGACGAGCATCGGCAGCACTAACCCGGCACCGGCGATCTGCACCACCGCGGCGGCAACCAGCGCCCCGGTGGCCGTCACGTAGCGTCCCCAGCGGTTCACGACCAGCGGCGTGCACACCGTGCCGAGGAACATCCCGGCGGCCGTGGCGCCCCCGAACAGCGCTGTGGGGCCCAGGCCGGTGCTGCCGGGCGTGGCGCCGTGGCGCATGAGCACCAGCACCAGCAATGTGTTGATCCCGAACACCATTCGGTGGGCCGCCAGAGCCGCCAGCGTCGCGGTCACGGTGGGCCGGGCGGCCACCGTGTGCACTCCGTGCAGCCATCCGGTGGACACCGCGTAGAACACCGAGCCGTGGATGGCGCGACGGGTGTCGGCCGGGCCCAGCGTGCCGGGCGGGAACCGGGTGGCCAGCGCCAGTGCGGTCAGCACCGGAACCGCCACCAGACCCACGACGACGGCCGAACCGAGGTCGTTGGCGCCGAACATGATTCGGACCAGCAGCATGAAGTTGGCGCCCAGGAACGCGGCCACCGAACCGGCGGCGGTGGCCACGGCGTTCATCGTGACCACCTCGGCGCGCGGGACGACGTCGGGCAGCGCAGCCGACAGGCCCGAGGCCACGAACCGGGCGAACCCGTTGGCCAGCAGCGCACCGCACAGTAGCGGGATGTCCGGTGCGCCGACGACGAACAGCACGGCCACCACGACCACCAGCAGCAGTCGGCCCGCGTTGGCCCACACCAACACCCAGCGGCGATCCCAGCGGTCCAACAGGGCACCGGCGAACGGCCCGAGCAACGAATAGGGCAGGAAGAGGACTGCGAACGATCCGGCGATGGCCCATGGGGTCACCCCGCGCTCGGGATTGAACAGCAGCCCGCCCGCAAGCCCGGCCTGGAAGAGCCCGTCGGCGAACTGACTGACCATCCTCAGCGCGAGCAGGCGGCGGAACATCGGCAGGGCCCGCACCGCGCGCCACAGCGCGCCGGCCGCGCCCGCGTCAACCACGATCAGTTCCCCTGGTTCGTCGATCCCCTCGAATGAGCCTACAAACGGGCCGACCTTCGGCCGCGAGGTCTGTGACGGTTGGCCCGGTGAATGCGATGATGTATCCCGTGGCGCAGCCCGAAGATCCGGAGGACTTCATCGCGCCCGCGACCCCCCGGGTGCGGGCAGGCTCCCTGCTGCTGGCCAACACCGACCTGCTGGAGCCGACGTTCCGGCGCAGCGTCATCTACGTCGTGGAGCACAACGACGGCGGAACCCTGGGCGTGGTGCTCAACCGGCCCAGTGAGACGGCCGTCTACAACGTGCTCCCGCAGTGGGCCAAACTCGCCACCAAGCCGAAGACCATGTTCATCGGTGGCCCGGTGAAGCGGGATGCCGCATTGTGTCTGGGGTCGCTGCGATTCGGCACCGACCCGCAGGGCATTCCGGGACTGCGGCACGTGTCCGGCCGGATCGTGATGGTCGACCTGGACGCCGATCCCGATGCCGTCGCTCCGGCGCTCGAGGGCGTCCGGATCTTCGCCGGCTACTCCGGCTGGACCATCGGACAGCTCGAGGGTGAGATCGAGCGCGATGACTGGATCGTGTTGTCCGCGTTGCCATCCGACGTTCTGGTGGAGCAGCGTATCGACCTGTGGGCCCGGATCCTGCGGCGACAGCCGTTGCCGCTGTCGATGCTGGCGACGCACCCGATCGACGTCAGCCGGAACTGACGACCGGCCAGCAGCACCTAGAAAACGATCGTCTGGTTGCCGTACCGCACGACGCGGTCCTCGCAGTGCCAGAGCACCGCGCGCGCCAGCACCACGCGCTCGACGTCGGCGCCCAGTCGGCGCAGGTCGTCGACGCCGTGCCGGTGGTCCACGCGCACGACGTCCTGTTCGATGATCGGGCCCTCGTCGAGCTCCTCGGTGACGTAGTGCGCGGTGGCGCCGACGAGTTTGACGCCGCGCTCCCTGGCCTTGCGATACGGCGCCTCGCCGACGAACGCAGGCAGGAACGAGTGGTGGATGTTGATCAGCGGGCAGCCGACCTGCGTGATGAAGTCTGGACCGAGGATCTGCATGTACCGGGCGAGTACCACCAGATCCACGTTTCCGCGCAGCATCTCGAGCTGCCGAGTCTCCGCGTCGGCACGAATGTCGCGGTGGGCGGGCACGTGGAGGTATGGCACGCCGAACGGGCGAACCTGATCGGCCAACTCGGCGTGATTCGAGATCACCATGACCACCGACATATCCAGCTCGCCGCGCCGGTTCCGCCAGAGCAGGTCGAGCAGGCAGTGGTCCTCACGGGATGCCATGATCGCCACCCGTTTGGGCCGGCCGGCCTCCGTCAGCTGGAACGTCATCCCGAAGGGCTCGGCGACCTCGGAGCCGAACTCGCGCTCGAGCTCGTCGCGGGCCGCGGGCAGTCCCGGCAGGTGGAAGACCGTACGCTGCGCGAAGACTCCGCCGGCGGTCGCGGTGGCGTGCTGATCCAGCGAGATGATGTTGGCGCCGGCGCGGGACAGGAATGCGCTGACCGCGGCGACCAGGCCGGGGCGGTCAGCACAGCGCAGCAGCAGCCGGCCGACGTCCTTGATGGGCACGGCGCCGGTCTCCGGCGGCGGGAAGTCAGTGGGCAGGTCGGCCACCCCTCAATTGGAGGAGAGTGTGCAGCTGCCGCAACTGCCCGCGCAGTCGCCGGGTTCGGCGAGCGGTGTGGCTCCGCGAGGCCCGGCGATGGCCGAACAGGCGGGCGCGGCGTCGGCCTGCTCCACCGCATGCCGACCGGCCTGCCAGGCGCCGACGGCCACTGTGCCGACCGCACCGGCGGCGGCCACCAGGACCAGCGGCAGCGCGTGCCCGCCGGCGATCAGTGCGAGCAGGGCTCCCGCGGCCAGCATCGCGGCGGCGGCGAGTTGCGTCGGGACCAGGGAGCGACGGGCCTGCCAGCGCAGGTCCTGCGCCGAACGGTCCCGGGTGCGCAGGGTGACCAGAGCCGAGGCGGACAGCAGCGCGGCGACCACCAGACACAGCACTCCGGCGATCAGCATTGCGCCAGCCTACGAGAACGACTGGCGCCGGACTAATTGACCGGGATCGGCGCCGGCGCTGCGGGTGCCACCGGAGCGACCGGCACAGCGGGAGTGGCGGGCGCCGGGGCCGCTGCCGGGGCGACCGGTGCGGCGGGGGCGGCGACCCGGAACCCGTTGACGATCGCGTCCGTCGCCGGGGCGGCCGCCACTGCCTGGTTGGCGGCGGTGGTCACCGACAGCGTCACCAGGTAGCGGTCCGGGCCGACGGTCGCGATGACGTGCCGCCGGGACGTGTTGAGCACCATGTCGTTCTGGCGGTAGGCGCCCTCGATGACCGACGACGGGAATCCGCCGGCCTCGCTGAGCGAGCCGTCGGTGGTCTGCCAGCCGGCCAGCTGCTGGCTGTCGATGAAGCCGTGGGTGATCGCTTCGCGCGGATCGAAGTCACCGACCAGCTTGTAGACCACCACCTGGGCGTTCGAGGTGTACAGGCCGTCACCGCCGTTGCGGTCGGCGATCACCGCGAACGCGTCCGGGACGTTCGGGTCGGGCACCTGTGACCACCCGGTCGGCATCGGCAGGGTGATGCTCAGCGCCCGGAAGTCGCGCGGATTCTGCGGTTCGAGCGTGACGCCCTTGTCCCGGAAGAACTCGTTGAGGGTGCCGGAGCCGGCAGGCACCAGCGGGGGCAGCGGAGGCGCGGGCGCCGCTGCGACGGTGGCTGGCGCGGGCTTGGGCACCATGGTCGGAATCTCCGGGGATGCGCCCGCTGCCGGTGCCGCGGCGGGGGCGGGGGCAGCGGCGACCGCGGACGGTGCCACGGTGACGGTGACGGTGACGGGTGCAGGCACCGCGGGTTGCACGGGGGCGGGGTCGGCGGATGCGGTGGCTCCCGCGAAGCCCACCACGCCGGCGATGCCTGCGGCGGCTCCGCCTGCCAATACCCGCCAGCGACGGTTGCTGTCGAACATCGACCTGTCCTTCTACGCGATCCGGGGCGCGCAGTGCGCACCATGGTCAGAGGCCGACAGTAACGCCGCCCGGCCGCGGATTCCGGGGCCGAGAGCGACCTGGGATCGAGCTGGGACCAAGCGCTGACCGCTCCGAAACGCAACCGAGACCTGGCGTGACGGCGCTGTGACGCACGTCGCCATTTCTACTGCGTGCGGGTGCCCTTATACCCTGTCTGACGTGAGTGAGACAGGTCCTGACATCGACGCACCCGCCTTCCGGTACACCGCGGAGTCGGCGGGCCGCATCGAGGCGACCTGGCAGGAGAACTGGACCAGCCTGGGCACGTTCAACGTGCCCAACCCGGTGGGCTCGTTGGCGCCGGCGGATGGGGCGGCCGTTCCGGCGGACAAGATGTTCGTGCTGGACATGTTCCCGTACCCGTCGGGCGACGGGCTGCACGTCGGGCATCCGCTGGGCTATATCGCCACCGACGTCTACGCCCGCTTCTTCCGGATGCAGGGCCGTAACGTGCTGCATGCCTTGGGTTTCGATGCCTTCGGTCTGCCCGCCGAGCAGTACGCCATCCAGACGGGCACGCATCCGCGGATCCGGACCGAGGCCAACATCGTCAACTTCCGGCGTCAGCTGGCCCGGCTGGGCCTGGGCCACGACGCGCGCCGCAGCTTCGCCACCACCGACGCCGACTACTACAAGTGGACGCAGTGGATCTTCCTGCAGATCTACAACGCGTGGTTCGACGCCGAGGCCGGCCGGGCGCGTCCCATCACCGAACTGGTGGCGGAATTCGATTCCGGCGCAAGGACTCTGGACGGTACCCCGTGGGCGCAGCTGGACCGGGGTCAGCGCGCCGACGTGATCGACGGTTACCGCCTGGTCTATCGGGCCGACTCGGTGGTCAACTGGTGTCCCGGCCTGGGGACCGTGCTGGCCAACGAGGAGGTCACCTCCGATGGCCGCAGTGAGCGCGGCAACTTCCCGGTGTTCCGGAAGCGGTTGCGGCAGTGGATGATGCGGATCACCACCTATTCCGATCGCCTGCTCGACGACCTCGAGCTGCTGGACTGGCCGGACAAGGTCAAGGCCATGCAGCGCAACTGGATCGGTCGATCCACCGGCGCCGCGGTCCTCTTCTCGGTACCGGCGGTCGGGGATATCGAGGTGTTCACCACGCGTCCTGACACGTTGTTCGGCGCGACCTACCTGGTGCTCGCACCGGAGCACCCGTTGGTCGACCAACTGGTCGCCGATGCCTGGCCCGCCGGAACCGATGACCGGTGGACCTACGGCGCCGCCACACCCAGGGAGGCCGTCTCGGCCTACCGCCGTTCGATCGCCGCAAAGTCGGATCTGGAGCGCCAGGAGAACAAGACCAAGACCGGGGTGTTCCTCGGCGGGTACTGCACCAATCCGGTCGACGGCCGGCAGATACCGATATTCATCGCCGATTACGTCCTGGTCGGCTACGGCACGGGCGCCATCATGGCGGTGCCGGGCGGTGATCAGCGCGACTGGGACTTCGCCACCGAGTTCGGCCTACCGATCGTGGAAGTGGTTGCCGGCGGCGATATCTCGGAGGCCGCCTACAGCGGCGACGGCGTACTGGTCAATTCCGGTTACCTCGACGGTCTGACGATCGCCGATGCGAAGAAGACCGTCATCGAGCACCTGGTTGCCGACGGCCGCGGAGCCGAACGTGTCGAATACAAGCTGCGGGACTGGCTGTTCGCCCGGCAGCGCTACTGGGGTGAGCCGTTCCCGGTCGTGTACGACGCCGACGGCCGTGCGCACGGTTTGCCCGAATCGGCGCTACCGGTGGAACTTCCGGACGTGCCGGACTACGCCCCGGTGTCGTTCGATCCGGACGACGCCGGCAGCGAGCCGTCACCGCCGCTGGGCAAGG
Source organism: Mycobacterium sp. (assembly GCF_046330795.1). Classification (GTDB taxonomy): domain Bacteria; phylum Actinomycetota; class Actinomycetes; order Mycobacteriales; family Mycobacteriaceae; genus Mycobacterium. The sequence goes on from NZ_JAXLSA010000010.1 coordinate 59,970, forward strand.
CAGTCGACTGGGTGCACGTCGACCTCGACCTGGGCGACGGTCTGCAGGCCTACACCCGCGACACCAACGTCATGCCGCAGTGGGCGGCCTCGTCCTGGTACGAGTTGCGGTACTGCGATCCGCACAACGCGGAAGCGTTCTGCGCCAAGGAGAACGAGATCTACTGGATGGGTCCGCGGCCGGCCGAGCACGGCCCCGCCGACCCCGGTGGTGTCGACCTGTACGTCGGCGGTGTGGAGCACGCGGTGCTGCACCTGCTGTATTCGCGGTTCTGGCACAAGGTCCTGCACGACCTGGGCCACGTGAGTTCGAAGGAGCCCTTCCGGCGGCTGATCAATCAGGGCTACATCCAGGCGTTCGCCTACACCGACGCCCGCGGCGCCTATGTTCCGGCGGCCGAGGTGGTCGAGCGTGACGGCAAGTTCTATCTCGGCGATCAGGAAGTGCGCCAGGAGTTCGGCAAGATCGGCAAGAGCCTGAAGAATTCGATCTCACCGGACGAGATCTGCGACGAGTACGGCGCGGACACGCTGCGGGTGTACGAGATGTCGATGGGCCCGCTGGAGGCGTCGCGGCCGTGGGCCACCAAGGACGTCGTCGGCGCCCACCGGTTCCTGCAGCGGGTCTGGCGGCTGGTGGTCGACGAGACCACCGGCGGGACCCGGGTCGCCGACGAGGACCCGGACGAGGCGACGCTCAAGGCGCTGCACCGCGCGATCGACGGCGTGTCCGACGATTACGCGAATCTGCGCAACAACACCGCGGCCGCAAAGCTCATCGAGTACGCCAACCACCTCACCAAGGAAGGTGTGACTGCGCGCGCCGCGATCGAGCCGCTGGTGCTGATGCTCGCCCCGCTGGCGCCGCACCTGGCCGAGGAGCTGTGGCAGCGGCTGGGCCGGGACACCTCGCTGGCGCACGGACCGTTCCCGGTGGCCGATCCGAGTTACCTCGTCGAGGACACCGTCGAGTTTCCCGTTCAGGTCAACGGCAAATTGCGCGGGAAGATCACCGTGGCGGCCGACGCCGGTAAGGACGCCATCGAAACGGCGGCGCTGGCCGACGAGAAGGTGCTGGCGTTCCTGGACGGGGCCACGCCGAAGAAGGTCATCGTGGTGCCCGGCAAGTTGGTCAACCTCGTCGTCCAGCCGGGCTGCTAGCGGGGGCGGACGACGATCTCGTGCACGTCGGCGTCGGCGGGCGCGTTCACGGCATCGGCGACGAACTGCGCCACCGTCTGCGCCCGCAGGAACCGTTCGGGCCGGTACTCCCCGCCCTCGTAGGCCACCAGGTCGCGCTGCATATCGGTGTCGATCCGGCCCGGGTAGACCGTCGTGACGCGCAGGGCGGGTTCGTCGGCGCGCAGTGAGTCGGCGAACCCGCGGAGGGCGAACTTGCTGGCCGAGTACGAGGCCAGCCCCGGCGACGGGGTGCGGCCCGCGCCGGAGTTGATGAACACCACGTGGCCGCCGGCGGCCCGCAGCGCCGGCAAGAGTGCCAGCGTAAGAGCAACGGCGCCAACCACATTCACCGTCATGGTGGCACGCCATTCGTCGACGCTGGATTCGGCGACCCGGCCCGGGTAGGCGACCCCGGCGTTGTGCACCAGCGCGTCGAGTTCGACGATCGGTTCGACGGTCTCCGCGATGGCGTCCAGGTCGGCGAAATCCACCGGCCAGGTGGTGGCACCGAGGCGTTCGGCGACGGTGTCGAGCCGGGCCGACGACCGGCCCGCGAGGAACAGTGTGTGGGTGGGGGCCAGTGCGTCGGCGATGGCGGCCCCGAGACCACCCCCGGCGCCGGTGATCATGGCGGTGGGCATGCCCGCAACCGTATCGGAGCGTCGTTGTCGAGCGTGCGGCCCGGCGGGGCCGCAAAATGGAACCCATGGCGCCCGACCCGAGCTTCACGCCGACCCAGCTGGCGGCTCGCGCCGCCTACCTGCTGCGCGGCAACGACCTCGGCGCGATGACGACGGCGGCGCCATTGTTGTATCCGCACATGTGGAGCTGGGACGCGGCCTTCGTCGCGGTGGGCCTGGCACCGCTGAGCGTCGAGCGGGCCGTCGTCGAACTCGACACGCTGCTCTCGGCGCAGTGGAGCAACGGGATGATCCCGCACATCGTGTTCGCCAACGGCGTCGACGGGTACTTCCCGGGGCCGGCCCGCTGGGCCTGTTCGGCGCTGGCCGCACACGCGCCGCGCACCCGGCACACTTCCGGGATCACCCAGCCGCCGGTCCACGCGATCGCCGTGCAACGCATTCTCGATCACGCGCGCAGCCGGGGGCGGTCCACCCGGGCGGTGGCCGAGGCCTTCCTGGATCATCGGTGGGACGATCTGGTCAGCTGGCATCGTTGGCTGGCCGAGGCGCGTGACCAGAACGGCCGTGGCCGGATCACGCTGTACCACGGCTGGGAATCCGGGATGGACAACTCGCCGCGCTGGGATGGCCCGTACGCCAACGTGATTCCCGGTGCCGTTCCGGAGTACCAGCGCGAGGACAACAAGATCAACACCGATGCGACGCAGCGTCCGTCGGACGCCGAGTACGACCGCTATCTGTGGTTGCTCGAGGAGATGAAGGGCGTCCGCTACGACGACGGACTGCTGCCGAAGGTGATGAGCTTCGTGGTCGAGGACGTCTTCGTCTCGGCGATCTTTTCGGTGGCGTGTCAGGTGCTGGCCGAGATCGGCGAGGATCACAAGCGTCCGCACGCCGACGTCCGCGAACTCTACGGCTGGGCCGACCGATTCCGGGCGGGCGTGGTCGAGACCACCGACCAGAGAACCGGCGCCGCAAGGGATTACGACGTGCGCGCCGAATCCTGGATCGCCACCGAAACCGTTGCGCAGTTCGCACCGCTGCTGTGCGGTGGACTGCCGCACGATCGGGAGCGGGCGTTGTTGCGATTACTCGAGGGGCCGCGGTTCAGCGGTCACCCGGATCTGAGGTATCCACTCATCCCGTCGACGTCGCCGGTGTCCCGCGACTTCCGGCGCCGCGAGTACTGGCGCGGACCGGTCTGGCCGGTGCTGACGTGGTTGTTCTCGTGGGCGTTCGCACGGCGCGGCTGGGCCGAACGTTCCGCGGTGCTGCGCCGTGAGGGCCTACGGCAGGCCAGCGACGGGACGTTCGCCGAGTACTACGAACCGTTCACCGGCGAGCCGCTGGGCAGCATGCAGCAGTCGTGGACCGCGGCCGCGGTGCTGGACTGGCTGGGCTGACCGCTACTTCGAGCGGACATCACCGTTACCCACGCCGAAACGGACGAACGGGCGAAGAAGAGCGAGTAGACGCCGCCCAAACGTAGGTTTCGGCGGGGTGGATGCCTACTCGCCGGCCAGCCGGGACAGCGGTCCCAGCGCCGCCTCGAGCACGGCGACGTCCTCGGGACTGAGCCGGCGCAGCATGTTGGCCAGCGAGGCCCGGCGTGCGGCGAGGGACTCGGCGTGCTGCGCGTGACCTTTCGGGGTGATCTCCACCAGAACGGCGCGCAGATCCGACGGATCCCGCGAGCGCTTGACCAGACCGAGTTTCTCCAACCTGCGGATGGCCACCGTCGTGGTGGGGGTGCGGACCCGTTCGTGGGCGGCCAGTTCGGTCATCCGGATCGGTCCCTGATCGAGGAGGGTCACCAGGATGGACAGCTGCGCCAGGGTCAGTTCGCCAGCGGTCTCACGATTGACCTCGCCCCGCCGGAGCACGGAGAACAGCTTCGACAACGTGCGTTGCAGACCCTCGGCGAGCTCGGTCACCTCGGGCGCAGTCGTTGCTCCGGCATCGGCTTCGGACATGATTTGGCAGTCTAATGGTTACGCTCTGCGCGCACGTCGTGTCGTGGCGGATTGGTGCCGACGCGTATTCGGCTAGAGCACCTGGTCGAGGAATCGCTGCAAGCGGTCGGTCTCGGCGGACTCGAAGAGACGCTCCGGTGGCCCGGACTCCAGCACCCGGCCGTGGTCCATGAACACCACCGCGTCGGCCGCCGACCGGGCGAACCCCATCTCGTGGGTTACCACCACCATGGTCATTCCGTCGGCGCCCAGTTCGGCGATCAGTGCCAGTACGCCCTTGACCAATTCGGGGTCCAGCGCCGAGGTGGCTTCGTCGAAGAACATCACCTGCGGGGACATCGCCAGTGCCCGCGCGATGGCCACCCGTTGCTGCTGACCGCCGGACAGCATGCCCGGACGGGCGGCGGCCTTGTGCCGCAGCCCAACCCGGTCCAGCTGGGTCAGCGCCACCTCCCGCGCGGCCTCGGCGGGCAGTTTCAGGAGCTTGCGCGGCGCCAGCGCGACATTGTCGAGCACCGAGCGGTGTGGGAACAGATTGAACTGCTGGAAGACCATCCCGATGCGCCGCCGCAGGAGGTTCGGGTCGTCGCGCAGCACCGAGCGACCGTCGAGCAGGATGTCACCGCGGTCGGGCTCGTGCAGCCGGTTGAGTGTCCGCAGGAGGGTCGACTTGCCCGACCCGGACGGTCCGATCACAGCGGTGGTGGTGCCGGCGGGGACGTCGATGTCGACCCCGCGCAGAACGGGATTCGGCCCGAGCGACAGGTGAATGTCGTTCGCCGCCAGTGAGACCGGGGAAGGTGTCGTCGTCATCAGACCATCTCCTCGGCGAGGAGGTCTTCGTCCTGCGGTGTCCGGCCCTTGCGCAGCCGGGTGTCGACGAAGTTCACCAGGTGGGTCAGCGGGATGGTCAGCATCAGATAGAACAGGCCGGCGGCCACCAGCGGCGAGAGGTTACCGGTCTGGGCGTTGAGGTCGCGGCCGACCTGGAACAGTTCGCGCTGGCTCGCGATCAGGCCCAGGAAGTACACCAGCGACGACGCCTTCAGCAGCGAGATGAACTGGTTCATCAGGGCGGGCAGCACGCGCCGGATGCCTTGCGGGACGACGATCAGCCGCATTGCCGACCCGTAGCCGAAACCCAGTGCCCGCGAAGCCTCCAACTGCCCCTGCTCGACGCTCTGGATGCCGGACCGCAGGATCTCCCCGACGTAGGCGGCGGCCATCAGTCCCAGTGCGGCGATGCCCAACGGGAAGGGATTGTTGCCCGTCAGCCCGCCGACCACCGGTCCGAAGCCGAGCCCGATCAGCAGGATGATCACCACTTCGGGAAGGCCGCGGAAGATGTCGGTGTAAACCCTTGCGGGCCAGCGCAACCAACGGGATCGGGAAATGCCCGAGAGGGCCAGTGCCAGTCCGAGCAGCAGGCCGATCACGGCTGCGCCGCTGGTGAGGATGAGCGTATTGGGCAGGCCCGTCCGGAACAGGTCGGGAATGGCCTTCCTGTACAGGTCCCAGGTGAAGAAGGATTCACGCAGCTGCGCCAGGGTGGACTTCGGCGTTGTGGCACCACCGGCCTCCGGCGTGCCGCGGGTGGCGCTGATCGCGGCGAAGTCCGGAAGCTGGGGTGCGGCAACCGCTTTGGACCCCGGTTTCCAACCCGGTGGCAGCGCACGGGGCACCCAGTCGGAGTACAGCCGCGCCCAGGTACCGTCGGCGATCACCGCGTCCAGACCGGAGTTCAGCGCGTCGATCAGCGGCTTGTTCTCCCGGGCCACGGCATACGCCACGAAGTTGTCCAGGCTGAACGTGTTTTCGACGATCTCGGTGGCGTCACCGGGTTTCACGGTGCCCACCGCTTGTTGTGACGGCGCCACCCACGCGTCGATCTGGCGGGTCTTCAGGCTCGCGTAGACGGTGTTGTAGTCGGGGAACTTCACCGGGTCCAGGTGCAGGGTGTCCACCACGTAGGCCTCCTGCACGGTGCCCTGCACCACCCCGATGCGTTGGCCGGCAGCAAGTTTCGAGAAGCTGTCGATGGGCGAGCCGGACGGGACCACCAGTGAGAAGTAGCCGAAGTCGTATCCGTTGGTGAACCCGACGGTTCGCCGACGGGCATCGGTGGTGGTGATGGACGACGAGCCGACGTCGAAGCGGCGCGACGCGACCTGGGCCAGCAGCCCCGAGAAGTCGGTGCCCACGAAATTGACCTGCAGACCGAGTTTGGCGGCGATGGCGCGCAGCAGTTCGTTGTCGAAGCCGGTGAACTGGCCGGCCGAGTTGATACAGATGCTGGGCGGCGCATCCGAGAGGGTGCCGACCGTCAGGGTGCCCGGGGTACCCAGGCCCAGCGCATTGCGGTCGATGCGATCCAGTGGGATGACCGACGCGGTGGTGTACCGGTCCGATCCGGGACCACCGGCGGCCGCAGCCAGGTTGGTGGGCAACGCACTGGCGCTGTCGGGGCCCGGTGGGGCGCACTGATCGGCGCCCGCCGCCGGAGCCAGTGCGAGCGCCGTCAGCGTCACCAACAGCGCGGCAACGAGAATCCGCCACAACCGGGTCATTGGCCGAAACCTACCCGGGCGCGGCGCGTTGGTGAAGGGTTGTGCTCACCCGGAGCGTTGATCGCGCCACCGGCACAGCGCCTGCGCAGCGGTCAGGTCGTAGTCCGGCCCGTTCGCGCCGATCGTCAAGAGCGTGACACCCTGTGCTGCCAGCGACTCGGCGTTGCCCAGCAGGGCTGCCGTGCCCTCGCCGCGGGCCACCCCGCTGTTGTTCTCGACCCCGGCAGAGCGTTCGACCGCGGCGGGGTCCCGACCCAGGTCGCGGCAGTAGCCGTCCAGCAGGGCGGCCTTGCCGGGGAGGGTTTGCGGCGTGGTGAACCCGTGCCAGATATCGGCATACCGGGCCACCAGGGGCAGGGTCTTGCGTTCGCCCTGACCGCCGATCAGGATCGGGATGTGCCGCGTGGGCGCGGGGTTCAACTTCGCCAGCCGGGCCGTGATCCGGGGTAGTGCGGCTGCCAGATCGTCGAGACGGCTTGCTGCCGTGCCGAATTCGTACCCGTACTCCTGGTAGTCCCGGTCCTTCCAGCCCGAGCCGATACCAAGGATCAACCGGCCGCCGGAGATGTGATCAACGGTGCGGGCCATATCGGCGAGCAGTTCGGGATTGCGATACGAGTTGCACGTCACCAATGCGCCGATCTGCACGCGGGACGTCTGTTCGGCCCAGGCGCCCAACATGGTCCAGCATTCGAAGTGGGCGCCGTCGGGATCTCCGTACAGCGGGAAGAAGTGGTCCCAGTTGAACACCACGTCGACGCCGATGTCCTCGCATCGGCGGACCGCATCACGGATGCGGCCGTAGTCGGCGCACTGCTGTGGTTGGAGCTGGACCCCGATGCGCAGCGGACGGCTCATTTCTGGTCCAGGATGTCGCGCAGGATCTGGGTCAGCACAGCGGGCTGGTCACCCTGGACCGAGTGCCCGGAGTCGGGCACCATGATGGTGCGCCGGAATCCTGGTGCGTCCCTGGCGAATTGCGCGGCGTCCTCATCGTTGACGAAGAACGAGTTGGCGCCCCGCACCAGCGTGGTGGGCATGGTGATGGAGGGGACGTCACCCCATAGGCCCTCGAAGCCGTCGCCCTTGCGGAACGTGTCGTAACGCCAGGCCCAGGTGCCGTCGTCGAGTTGTTTGGCATTGTGGAAAACGCCGCGCCGCAACGATTCCCGACTGCGGTGTGGTGAGGCGGTGACGGCTTCGTCGACCATGGCCGCAAAGGTGGGGAAGGTACGGTCGCCCTGCACCAGCGCGACCGCGCCGAGCTGGGCCTTGGTCATCTGTTCGTGCCGTTCGGGGGCCGACGGCGTGACGTCCACCAGCACCAGCTCGGGTACCAGTGCCGGATCGGTGGTGGCCAGCCGCAGCGCGGTCAGGCCGCCCAGCGACATGCCGACCACCAGACGGGGTTGCGGGGCCAGTTCGTGCAGCACCGGCCGGAGCGTCTGCGCGTTGAGTTTCGGTCCGTAGTCCCCGTCCTCGCGCCAATCAGAGCGGCCGTGCCCGGGCAGGTCGACGGCCAGTACCGAGGGCAGCCCGAGGCCGAGGATCACGGTGTCCCAGGTGTGGGCGTTCTGGCCGCCCCCGTGCAGGAACAGTGCCTCGGCCGGTCCTTGGCCCCAGTGCAGGGCACTGATCCCGCCGAGGTCCACCCGATGTACCGGGGGCAGCGGGCCGTTGAACCCGGCCTGTTCGGCGTTCTGCGGCAGCAGGGCGAACTCGTCGAGGGCTGCCAGTTCGTCGTCGGAGTAGTCCGTGGCGCTCACTCCGCGGACCCTACTCGGCGTCGCCGGACCGGTGGGTCGGGCGGGGTGAACACCAGCTCGGCGTTCGGCGGATCGATCAAGATGGCCGGCAGTACGAACGTTCGCAGGTACCGCCTCGCGACATCGGGGGTGTCGATGCCGGGGATGACTCCCAGCAGCATGCTCAACGCGGTCGAAACCACGAACTTGGCGACGTCGGAGGCCGCCAGGCCGGGGCGGACCAGGCCGCTGTAGCCCTCGATCATGGTCGCGACCAGGACGGGCAGTTGGGGGTCACCGGCAATCATGTGCGCGACGGTGCCGTCGTCGGTCTGTTCGGAGATGGTCTTGAGCAGTGGGTCGTGGATCAGCTCGGTTGCGACGATCACCAGGGCCTCGACGAACAACTCTGTCAGGGTCGAATCAACGGGCAGCCGTTCGAGGATGGCGGTGTGGTGGCGTTTGGTGACGCGCTGGACCAGTGCTTCCAGTAGGCGTCGGCGGTTGGGGAATTGCCGGTAGATCAGCGCGCGCGAGTAGCCGGCTTCCTGCGCGATGAGCTCCATGGTCGAGGCTTGGTAGCCGCGGAGCAGGATCAACCGCTCGGCGGCATCCAGTAGGAGTTCCTTCGCCTGGTCAGCGGTGTTCCCGCCACCGGCCGGCCGGCCGCGGGCTCGGCGTGGAGAAGGCGATGGCAAAGGTGTCCGTCCGGTAATCGCAGGTGAGGTCCAGTATGCCGGAACCCGGTCTTGTGCCCCGCCCGAGAGTGGGTTAAAAATATACCCATAGTCGGATTCATCTAATTAACGCGAATGAAGGACGGACATGGGGGATCGACGTTGGTGGTCGGCGGCCGAGGCGGGATTCGCCATCGCTGCAGTGACAACCGGACTGCTGGTCGGTGCTGCGAGTGCCGCCGCCGAACCCGCCGCAGGTACGTCGGCGGATACCGGGGTGTCCGACACGCCGGCCCAGGCGACCAAACCGTCGAGCACGCCCACACCCGCGGGCGATGTCGATGAGGCCAAGGATTCGTCCACCTCCGACACCGAGACGGCGGACCGCGCCGACTCCGACAAGGCAGATACCGAACAGGCAGATACCGAACAGGCAGATACCGACCAGGCCGACACGGACCAGGCCGACACCGATGTGCCGGACACTTCGGCGGCCGAGGACCCCACCGCCGAAGTGCCCGAAGTCGTTGTCGATGACCAGGATTCACCCGCGGCACCGGACATTGTGTCCGAGGCACGCAAGACGGCGCACGATGCGACCGCCGGCACTGAAGTGAAGTCGGCGGTGGCGCCGTCGGTCGAGACCGAGAACGCGGAGAGCGACACCGATCGCCAGAGCGATCCCCCGAGCACGCCGAGCGATGAGCAGATCGCCTCCGCCCGCGTGGCGTCCGATCCCGCTACGGCGAACGTGCAGACGGTGTCCGTCCGAACGGAATCGGCTCCGGCCGAACCGGATTCGGTGCAGGAAGAGGCGGTGGCGGCCACGGTCGCCGTCGCGGCGGACGCGGATGCGGTTGCCGCCGGGGCGCACCAGCCGTCCCTGCTGACCGTCGTCGGCTCACTGGTGATGAACCTGCTGATGGGGTTGATCCACCTGGTCGACGGACCTCCGATGCTGCCGGCCGGCAGCACGGTGACCGTCCGGACGTCGTCGCTGACCCTGCCGATCGGCAACGGCGAGCAAGTGGAAGCCGATTGGTACTTCCCGGACGTCATCGACAGTTCGACGCATCTGATCTATCTGCAGCACGGGTTCATGGCCAGTGGCCCGATGTACAGCTACACCGCCGCGCATCTGGCCGAACGCACCAACAGCATCGTGGTGGCGCCATCGCTGTCGTCCAACTTCTTCGATGCGAACGCGGACTGGGTCGGTGGCTCGACCCTGCAGAGGGCGGTGGCGAAACTCTTCGAGGGGTCGCGCACCGCGTTGACCGAGAGTGCCAGTGCGGCATGGGGTTCGGCGATCACCCTGCCCGACACCTACGCATTGGTCGGCCATTCCGCCGGCGGCACGCTGGTCACGGCAGTGGCCGGTTATCTGGCGGACGACGATGCAATGGACAACCTGGTCGGGATCGTGATGCTCGACGGCGTCGAGCCGAACGGGTCGCACGCCGTCAACGACGCGCTGGGCAAGTTGACCGGGAAGCACTACCGGCCGATCTATCTGATCTCCTCGCAGCGCTACATGTGGAACCGCGGCGGGGACATGGCGGACAAGCTGCTGGCCGCTCGTCCGAACACGTTCAACGGTGTGGGTCTGGTCGGTGGCACGCACATCGACTACATGGAGGGCGGCAACGGGTTGCTCCAGTTCTCGGAGTACCTGATCTCCGGGTTCTCGCTGCGCGAGAACATCGATGCGGCCGGGATCATCACGGCGGGCTGGGTGAACGACCTCTTCGGCGGAACCACCGACAACGGCGTCTACGGCACCACCGGCCAGAGTATTTCGATCGCCACACCCACCAAGCCGGCCACCGCGGTGGTGCTGCCGCTGGGGCCGGCGGGTCCGTCACCGCTCGGCGAGTACTTCGACACATTGCTCACGAACGTGTTCGAGTACGCCGGGGCGAACCTCTTAGTCTACGAACCGTTGACCTGAACGCGAAACTGCGGCCAGTGCGAGTCCCGATGGGGAATCTCGCGCTGACCGCAGTCTCGGCGTAGATGATCAGCCGGGTTGGCGCATCGTCGTCAGCCGGCGATGAACTTCTCCAGCTCGACCCGCGCAACGTCGTCGGCCAGCTGCTCCGGCGGGCTCTTCATCAGGTAGGCCGAGGCGGGGATGATCGGTCCGCCGATGCCCCGGTCCTTGGCGATCTTGGCGGCACGCACCGCGTCGATGATGATGCCCGCCGAGTTCGGCGAATCCCAGACCTCGAGCTTGTACTCGAGATTCAGCGGCACGTCACCGAAGGCGCGGCCCTCGAGGCGGACGTAGGCCCACTTGCGGTCGTCCAGCCACGCGACGTGGTCGGACGGTCCGATGTGAACGTTCTTGTCCTCGACCTTGCCGGCCAGCGAGCCGGTCAGGTTGGAGGTGACGGCCTGGGTCTTGGAGACCTTCTTGGACTCCAGGCGCTCGCGCTCGAGCATGTTCTTGAAGTCCATGTTGCCGCCGACATTCAGCTGGTAGGTGCGGTCCAGCGTCACGCCGCGGTCCTCGAAGAGCTTGGCCATCACACGGTGGGTGATGGTGGCGCCCACCTGGCTCTTGATGTCGTCGCCGACGATCGGAACACCGGCGTCCTCGAACTTCTTGGCCCACACCGGGTCACTGGCGATGAAGACCGGCAGCGCGTTGACGAATGCGACGCCGGCATCGATGGCGCACTGCGCATAGAACTTGTCGGCGTCGTCCGAACCCACCGGCAGGTAGGAGACCAGCACGTCCACCTTGGCGTCCTTGAGCACCTTCACGACGTCGACGGGCTCGGCGTCGGAGATCTCGATGGTCTCGGCGTAGTACTTGCCGATGCCGTCGAGGGTGGGGCCGCGCTGCACGACGATGTCGGTCGGCGGCACGTCGGCGATCTTGATGGTGTTGTTCTCCGACGCGAAGATCGCCTCGGACAGGTCGAAGCCGACCTTCTTGGCGTCCACGTCGAACGCGGCGACGAACTTCACGTCGCGCACGTGGTACGGACCGAACTTGACGTGCATCAGGCCCGGGACGTTCGAGTTCTCGTCGGCGTCCTGGTAGTACTGCACGCCCTGGACGAGCGAGGACGCGCAGTTACCGACGCCGACAATGGCGACCCGCACGTCAGTCGCGGTGTTCTCACTCATGGGGTTCTCCTTATATCCGGTACTGCAGTGGTGCTGTGTTCATCAGGGGGTGACGTTCTAGGTGGTCTGTTCGGGGTGGGTCTGAGCGACCCGTTCGGCGGCGATCAGGTCGTTGAGCCATTTGACTTCGCGCTCGCTGGATTCCAGGCCGAGTTGGTGCAGCTGCTTGGTGTAGCGATCGAACGAGCTGCTGGCGCGGGCGATGGCTTCCCGCAGGCCTTCCCGGCGTTCCTCGACCTGGCGGCGGCGGCCTTCCAGGATCCGCATCCTGGCCTCGGCCGGGGTCCGGTTGAAGAACGCGAGATGCACGCCGAAGCCGTCGTCGGTGTAGTTCTGGGGTCCGGTGTCGGCGACCAGCTCGGTGAAACGTTGCCGGCCGGTGTCGGTGAGCTGGTAGACACGCCGGGCGCGGCGCACCTTGGTACCGGTCAGCGGAACGACGCCCACGGGGGCGGCGTCCTCGACGATCAGACCGTCGGCCTGCATGCGGCGCAGCGCCGGATACAACGAGCCATAGGAGAAAGCCCGAAAGGCACCCAACAGGCCGGTGAGCCGCTTCCGCAGCTCGTAGCCATGCATCGGTGATTCGAGGAGGAGCCCGAGGATCGCGAGTTCCAGCATCCGAATCACCTCCCTTGACGCATTGCTTCGTTACGGCGGTCCAACACCTCGCGCAATAGTATCGCGCCGATATATTCGGCGCTAATTGATGGCCGCGTTCGCACCAGCCCGACGCGAATATGCCCAGGTCAGGAGGGGTAGCTGATCCGCTTGGACGTGCCGTCGGGATTGAGCTCGAGGTTGCCGCTGCCGAAGTCGCTGGACACATAGATCGACAGCTCGACGGCGTCCGGAGTGGTCGGATCACCCGACGGATCGATGATCAGATATGTGCTGGTGACCTCGGACGGCTTGATCCCGAGCGTCTCCGGCGCCCCGCGCAGCGTCCCAATGACGGCTTTCATATCGAACTTGGCCAGATCGACCATGCGCGCGTCGCTGGACTTCGACGTGCTGCTCGGGTCATCCCAGCCGCCGCGGTAGGTGTAACTGAGCACTCGCCGGTCCTCGCCCGGATCGGGCCGGTCGAGCGAGGCGTAATCCGGGTAGATGACCATCCGATAGCCGTTGGTGTCGCCGAACTTCTGCTTCATCTGCTCGAACAGCCCGGTCAGTCCGCCCAGCGAGTGCAGCTGGCGCGGGGCGGTCAGCACCACCGGACCGATCCCGTCCGACTTGGCGCCCGGGTCGGAAGTGAAGTTCAGGGGTGAGGATGTATTGCCGTACAGACCCCAGCCGATCCCGATGCCGAGCAGCACCAGGACGCCGGCAATCGCCGCCCGGATGCCCCAGCCTCCGGACGCCCCGGGGATGCGGGGCTTGAGATTGGGCAGTTGCACGGGCGCATTGGCGGTCTGTAGATCGGACACCAGGCCCTGCAGATCGCCGAGCGTTGCGGCGTTGGTCGCCGCGGCGACGCGCTGCCGGTGCTCCTCATTGGACAACTGACCGTCGCCGAGTGCGCTGTCGAGGATCGCGCAGGTGTCGTTGCGGTCGCTGTCCTTGGCCCGGGTACCGGGCGTCTGACGGGTTGACACCCGATGATCGTAAGAGGTGGGACGCCGTTCGGGGCGACGCACCGGGACCCGGAGTGGCCGGTCGACCCTCGGCACTCGGTGCGCCGACGTACTCTGGTCTGCGTGCGATTGCAGCGACAGGTGGTGGATTACGCGCTCCGGCGCCGTTCACTGCTGGCCGAGGTCTACTCCGGCCGCACGGGTGTCACGGAGGTCTGTGACGCCAACCCGTACCTGCTGCGCGCCGCCAAGTTTCACGGCAAGCCCAGCACGATCATGTGCCCGATCTGCCGCAAGGAGCAGCTGACCCTGGTGTCCTGGGTATTCGGCGATTCGCTGGGTCCGGTGTCGGGGTCGGCACGAACGGCCGAGGAGCTGGTCCTGCTGGCAACCCGTTACGACGAATTCGCAGTACATGTGGTGGAGGTATGCCGGACTTGCAGCTGGAACCATCTGGTCAAGTCGTACGTGCTCGGCGCACCGAAGTCCTCGAGGCCATCGGGACCGTCGCGTGGACGTCGCACCCGAGCGGCGCGCAACGACGCGCGCACGGCCAGTGAATAGCGACGATCCCCTGGACCGGTCCGCAGCCGACAACCCGTCCGGGTCGGGGCGGCACGCGGCCAGCACCGGGGCACAGCCCAGCGTCGCGGTGGACCCGCTGGGCGTGGGCGAGGTCGGAAAGCACACCTCG
>NZ_JAXLSA010000011.1:0-53340 GCF_046330795.1 Mycobacterium sp.
GCCGGGGTCATCGGCGCCGTCGCCGCGGCACCCACGGCGCTGGCCGAATGCGGTGAGTTCTACATGTGGGGCAACGGCGGCGGCAACTGCGACGGGCCCATCGCCCCGGACGGCAGTTTCCAGCGCTGCACCACGGTGTACGTGATGGGAATCGGCGGGACCAACTGCTTCGTCGTCCCCGGCCCGCCGCCGGCGCCCATGGCGGGTCCCCCGGCCCCGGCGCCGCCGCCGCAATTGGCGTAGCGGCGTCAAGCGCTCATATCCCCTGTCTGCGGCTCGCCCTCGGCCAGGCCGTAACGCAGGTGCACGATGCCGTTCGGACTAGCCTCCGGTGCGTCGAGCAGGTTGAGGCTGGTCGGGACCGCGCCGCCGTCGAACACCTTCTTGCCGACCCCGAGCACCACCGGATGCACCCAGATGTCCAGGCGGTCGAAGAGCTTCTCGCGCAACAACGTCTGCACCAGGTTCAGGCTGCCGACCACCTTGATGTTCTCGTGCCGATCGCGGATCTCGCGCACCGCGGTCGGCAGGTCCGCGCCGAGTTGGCTCGAGCCGGCCCACGAAAGATCCGGCCGCCCAAGGGAAGCCACGTATTTCGGGACACTGTTGAACAGCGTCGCGATGTCGTCGTCCTCGTCGCCGTCGTAGTGCGGCCAGTACGCGGCGAAGATCTCGTAGGTGCGGCGCCCGAGCAGCAGGGCATCGGTTCCCTCATAGGCGGCACCGATCTGTGCACCGGACACCTCGTCGATCAGGGGCGCCTGCCAGCCTCCGAACGGGAATCCCACCGGATCCTCGTCGGGACCGCCGGGCGCCTGACCGACCAGGTCCAGCGTCGCGAACATCTCGATGTGGATCAGGCCCATGGTTTCTCCTTCGGTTGTCTCGGTACCGGAATAGACCCATTGAAGACTGTGGACTCATCGTCGAGGTTAAGTATGCAAATCATAGGCTTATAACCTATGATTTGCATACTGAAGGAGGCACATGGCGCGTAAACACAGCACGGCAGTCCCCTCCACCCTCGCCGGCAAGCCCCTGGGAACGTTCCGGTCCGGGCAGGCCAGGGCCGCGTACGCCCATCCTGCAGCCGAGGTCGCGCGACTTCACGAACGTGGGCTTCTACATCGACTCGCCGACGGCTACTACGTCATCGTCCCGACGGACGCAGTTGGCAGCACGTGGAAGCCGGGACTCGAATCGGCCGCGGCCGGAATCGCATCATCGATCTACGGCCCGGACGACATCGTAGTGATGGGCGTGAGCGCCGCACGTCTGCACGGTTCCATTCCACGGGCACTGGCAGCTGCCGTCGTGGCGGTGCCCAGCCAGCATCGTCCGATCGTGTTGTCCGACCGGCCGGCAATCGTGCGATTCGTCAAACGGGACACTCGGCGAATCGACGCCGAGCGGATTCCTACCGAACTAGGACCGGTCTTGGTCACCACTCCCGAACAGACCGTCCTTGATCTCGCGCATCGACCAGGCCTCGGCGATGCCGAAACCGAAGTTCCCGCAGCCATCTCCGCGCTTTACGCACGCAGCGACTTGGATCGGTTGGAATCGCTGGCCATCGAACAGAGGCGGCTGGCATCCTTACGTCGCGCTGAAGCATGGGTCAGCAAGTAACGGTGAACCAGGACGAACGCGATTCGATCGCAGCGCAATTCGGTGTTGCAACCCAGCAGGTCCAACGTGACCACCTCATTTCTCATGTACTCGCCTTTCTGAGCGAGCAATTCGGTGACCGGATCCACTTCATCGGCGGTACGGCGCTCGCCCGCACACATCTGCCCGGTGGACGCCTGAGCGAGGACATCGATCTCATCGCCGTTGGCAGTCGAAAGGACCTCGCGAACCACCTCGATCGCGTACTCCCCCGTTCGGTGTCCCGCACCCACGGCAGGCTGACCATCGAACCTGGTTTGAGCGACGTCCCCGAAGCCGCTCCCGTGCTCTTGCGCCCGGCTGACGGCGCATCTGTCCGTCTTCAGCTCCTATCGCCCAGAGAACGTGTCATATGGCCGACGGAGCGACGCCAATTGGTGCAGCGCTACACCGATGCGCCACCCGCCGAACTCTTGGTCCCGACGCTTCCCGCGTTCGCTGCGTCCAAGACCGCAACGTGGTTCGACCGAGGCGCACCCCGCGACCTCTGGGATCTCTGGGCCCTCGCCGCAGCTGGCGCGATCAACGCAGCCTCCGCGGCGCTATTCCGAAAATTCGGACCCACCAACAAGTACCCCGCGCCCTACATCTTTCGCGACCCACCATCCGACGCGGCCTGGAGCGCACAACTCGCAGGCCAAACACGGCTCACCGTCTCGGCTCGAGAAGCCCTCGATGTCGTACGCGAAGCATGGGAGCGGGCTGTCGCGGAAGCGTGAGGCCTCTTCTGCTCTTGAGGTAACCGCATCGCTCAGTCGAGTACCGCACTACGCAGGCTTCGCGCACGCCGCTCCGCAATCGTGGGACACACGTACCAATGAGCACGATTCGAGAGGCGGGGAGTCATGGTCCATCAGAATTCTCACGACGCGGAGGTCCGGCCGTGACCACCACCATGGAGTACACGCGCGTCGCCACCGACCGGTTGCGGCAGTTCGTCGACGAGAACGACCACCTGCCCACGCCGTACCTGGTGATGGATCTCGACATCGTGCGTGAACGCTACGACGCCCTGCGCCACGCCATCCCCGAAGCCGGAATCTTCTACGCGGTCAAGGCAAATCCCGCGCCGGAGGTGCTGCGCGTGCTGGACGCGGCGGGGTCGTGCTTCGACGTCGCGAGCATCGGTGAGATCGCGCTGTGCGAATCTCTCGGTATCGCACCGGAACGGCTCTCGTTCGGCAACACCATCAAGAAGGAATCGGCGATCGCGGCCGCCCACGCCGCCGGCGTCCGTACCTTCGCGGTGGATGCCCCCGAGGAACTCGACAAGCTCATCCGGCACGCGCCGCGCTCGACGCTGCTGGTGCGACTGGCATCCGAGGGCGGCGGCGCGGACTGGCCGCTGAGCCGCAAGTTCGGCACCACCGAAGAGGCGGCGGCGGCGCTGCTGAATGGCGCAGTCGCACATGGGCATCGCGTCGGCATCAGCTTCCACGTCGGATCCCAGCAGCACGATCCCGACGCCTGGGCCGCACCGCTGGCCGCGACCCGGCGACTGCGCGACATGCTGCAGCGCCAGGGCCACGACCTCGTCGCCGTCAACCTCGGCGGCGGCCTGCCCAGCCGGCACGCGCAGCCGACCCCACCCCTGGTGTCGTACGGCGAGGCCATTCGCGGTGCGCTGCACCGCTACGACCTGGCCGATCTGAACGTCATGACCGAACCCGGCCGGTTCCTGGTCGGTGACGCCGGGATGATCCGGGCCGAGGTGGTACTGGCGACGGACAAGCCGTCCGACGACGGCCGGCGCTGGGTCTATCTCGACATCGGGGTCTTCAACGGGCTCGTCGAAACGCAGGAGGAGGCCATCCGCTACCGGATCCACTGCCCCGGCGCCGACGGCGATGACGTCCCGTGCGTACTGGCCGGCCCCACCTGCGACAGCCTCGACATCCTCTACGAGCGCACGCCCTACCCGCTGCCCGCGGGCCTGCGGGCCGGCGACCCCGTCGAGATCCTGTCGGCCGGCGCGTACACCACGTCGTACTCCTCGGTCGGATTCAACGGGATCGAGCCGCTACGGACCTACCACCTCCCCACCACATCGAATGGAGAAGAGCAATGAGCACCTACGGGCACCTCGACAACGTCGTGATGATCGGCTTCGGTTCGATCGGCCGCGGCACGCTGCCGCTGATCCTGCGGCACTTCGACATTGAGCCGGAACGGATCACCGTCCTGGCCCCCAACGACGACAACGACACCGTCCTCAAGGAGGCCGGCGTCACCCGCGTCGACGCGTTCCTCACCCACGACAACTACGCCGAGGTGCTCGAACCGCTGCTGACGCCAGGCACTTTCGTGGTGAACCTGTCGGTGGACACCTCCTCCGTCGAGATCCTGCGGCTGGCCCGCGAACGCGGAGCGCTCTACATCGACACCGTCATCGAACCGTGGGCCGGTCTCTACGACGATCCCGATCTGCCGATGTCCGAACGCACCAATCATGCACTGCGGCAGACACTTCTGGCCGAGCGTCGGGAGCGTCCCGGCGGTGTGACGGCGGTGTCCGCGTGCGGCGCGAACCCGGGTATGGTGTCGTGGTTCGCCAAGCAGGCCCTGCTGGACGTCGCCGACGCGATCGGCCTGTCGTACTCCGTGCCGAGCACCCGTGCGCAGTGGGCCGCGCTGATGCGCGACGCCGGCGTGAAGGGTATTCACATCGCCGAGCGAGACACCCAGCACGCCCGGACGCCGCGGCCCATCGGAACGTTCGTGAACACCTGGTCGGTGGACGGGTTCTTGTCCGAGGGGCTGCAGCCGGCCGAGCTGGGCTGGGGCACCCACGAGCGGTGGATGCCCGAAAATGCCTACCGGCATACCGATCCCAGCGCTCCGGGCATCTTCCTGGCCCAGCCCGGCGCGGCCACGAAGGTCCGCACCTGGTGCCCGACACCCGGTCCGCAGCACGGCTTCTGCGTCACGCACAACGAATCCGTGTCGATCTCCGATTACTTCACGTCCTTCGACGAGGACGGCCGGCCGGAGTACCGGCCGACCGTGCACTACGCCTACCACCCCGCCGATGACGCCGTGATGTCCTGGCACGAACTGCTGGGCGGCCGGCCGCCGCAGCACCGGGTGATCCTCGACGTCGACGACATCACCGACGGCATCGACGAACTCGGCGTGCTGCTCTACGGGCACGCCAAGAACGCCTACTGGTACGGCTCGCGGCTGTCCAACGACGAGACCAAACTGCTGGCGCCGAACCAGAACGCCACCGGGCTGCAGGTGACCTCCGCGGTGCTGGCCGGCATGGTCTGGGCGCTGGAAAATCCCAACGCCGGGATCGTCGAGGCCGATGAGCTGGACTTCGCGCGGTGCCTCGAGGTGCAGCGGCCCTACCTCGGGCCGGTCGAAGGGCACTTCACCGACTGGACGCCGCTGACCGACCGGATCGACCTGTTCCCCGACGACGTCGACCCCGACGATCCCTGGCAGTTCCGCAACGTGCTGGTGCACTGAAGTGGGGCGGGCGGGGCTCGAACCCGCGACCAAGGGATTATGAGTCGCTTGGTGAGCCGTTTCAGCAAACTCTGAATCGCTCCGGAATTTCGGTTCAGCCGCTCTTTTGAGTACTTTTAACAGCGCTAATATCTGAAATCGGGGCATTGCAGCGGCTGCAGCCAGAACGCAGCAAGCCGGAGGGTTGTCGGTGGCACAACGACAAGCCACCGACAAGACGGTTCGCCGGGGAGATTGCTGGAGCCAAATCGAACACCTGTTTGATAGAATCAGTCCAAGGGAGAAGCGCCGCCCACTGCGGTCTTCAGGTTCGGGGAGGGTTTGTGTACCACTGGCTCCAACAGCACGTCTCGCCCGAGGGTTGGTCGGCGCTCGGAACGTGGGCTACAGCTCTCATCGCTCTGGTGACGGTGTTCGTCGCAGGCCGATATGCCAAACGACAGGTCACCGAAGCAAGCCGCCAAGTTACTGAGGCACAGAAGGCACGGCTAGCGCAGGACAAACATGCCCAAGATGCACTTGCCACACAGGTTCGTCTTGCCAATGAGGACCTCATTAGACAGGCGCAACTGGCACAGGAAACGCTCAAGCACGACGCCGAACAGGCTCAACTAAATCGCAAACACACAGTGAAGCCGAATGTTGTTGTCTTTATCGCGCTCAACGACATTCATGGTTATTTCGACTTGGTAGTAAAGAACTTTGGCCAAACCGCCGCATACAACGTGCGAATAGCACTGCCCCCGCTGGAGGTTGCACCCTTCACGAACAATCTGGACGGCAAGGAAGTAACTCACGCCTTCGTACCGGAGAACATCGCGGTCCTCGCCCCCGGCCAAGAGTGGCGAACCCTCTGGGATTCGTACGAAAGGCGGACGAGGCACGAAAAAGGAGCGCCGGACGGCGCCAAATTGCAGACCCAGTTTGAAGGCCGGGTGGATTTCGACGACATGGTGGGAGCCGAGAAGGAAAGCTACTGGAACCCAATATCATTGGACACCAACATGTTCTGGAATATTATGCGGATCGAGCGGAACAAGGGTAAGAGCGTCGAGAAGGCGCTTTACGACATTGCAGACACACTCGAAACCTACGGCCAAGAAGGCAAAGGGATTTGGACCTATAGCGACCCGGCCGACAAAGAGCGAGATAGGCGCGAGCAGGAGCACCAGCAGTGGCTACGCGATCACGAGCGCTTCCAGAGGGACATTGGTCTGATCAAAGAAACTCCGCCTGACGAAAGGTCAACTCCATGACACGCCGCGACACGCTTCCACCAATCCAGCAACCTTCTGCTACCGAAGTGCAGAAGTACCTTACAAAGTGGAATGAGGGTAACAACGAGAAACTCGATTCTGCTTTGAAGACCCTATTTCAGGTCATGCCCCGCAACGACGATGTAGGCGAGGTCGCCGTCAAATTAGCGGCGTTAAACGGTATCTATTCAACCAATATCTTCGCAGTCGTGCAGGTGGCAGCACATATTGCCAATTTGGACATCGACAAGAAGCTTGCCGAACCCGCAGTCGATCCAGACCTCATTGAAGAAATTGCAACCTTCACCATCAAAGGAAAGGCACGTCGCAACTACTCATTTGCAACGAAATACTGCGCCTTCCACCGACCAGACTTGTATCCAATCTACGACTCCCTAGTCGCTAACGCCCTGAACACGCTGCTCCGCCAGGGAGAGGAATTTGACAGCTTCACCCCGGGTGAACGTTGGCAAGCTGATTATGCCGTCTGGAATAGGTCCATCACGAAGTTCAGAACCCACTATGGCCTAGATGCCTTCTCAATCCGCGATATCGACAAGTACCTGTGGATGCTTGCAAAGGAGCGACAATCCCTCAAGTAGGCGCGGAGCCGCGTTATGCGTTCTTGTGTAGCGCTACTACATTCTCTACCGACTTGACTACCGGCCGCTTGAGGTTCGGGGCGGCGTTGTCTTCCTCGCGGATGTAGTCCGCGTAAGTGGTCAAGGTGAGCACGAAGCTGCTGTGTCCCAGCCACTTTGAGACCTGCATGTAGTGTTCTCCCGCGGACAGCGCCAGCGTTGCGAAAGTGTGGCGCAAATCGTAGAACCGGACCCTCCCGAGACCCAGGGCCTGGCAGGCGGGCTGAAAATAGCTGTGGAACAGATTGTCTACCGCAACCGGCTTCGCCCAATCGAACAGCTCCACATCGCCGCGAGTGTTGCCGCCACGGTTGTTTCGCCGACCGGGAAACAGCGGCGCGTGACCAATACGGCGAGCCTTCGCAGGAGGTGAGCTTTCGCCGCTGTGCGGCTCACCGTTCCCGAGACCTGAGAACGGGTGAACCTGAGTCAGGTAGTCCCGCATGTCGTCTGCCAGCCAGGACGGAATCGGGATCACCCGGTCGGTGGAGGCGTCGGACTTCGGTGTGCCCTCCACCCACTGAAGCGGTGAGTCCCCTTTTCCTTCGGCCGTAGGCGCTGAGCCTTCTTCGCTGTCGCTGTCAGGACCGCCGTCATGGAACGGCTCAACAGGGCGCGACTTTTTGGCGGTGCGACAAATACGAACGGACCCTACGGTTCCCTCGATGTCGGACAGCACCAAATCCCGAATCTGCAGACCCTGCAGTTCCGCCACGCGTACGCCGGTGTAGGCCGAAAACAGCACCGCCAACGCGTACACGGGGTTGCTCTTGCCGCCGTGGGGAGAATTAGGTTGCTCTCCCCTTGCAGGAGTTCGCGCAATCCAGTCATGTATCGCAGCCACTTCGTTGCTTGCGAGGGGCCGGTGCTTGAACGGTGCACGCCCGTCACTGCGGGTTGCACGCTTAGT
The DNA here is from genome assembly GCF_046330795.1 of Mycobacterium sp. GTDB lineage: Bacteria > Actinomycetota > Actinomycetes > Mycobacteriales > Mycobacteriaceae > Mycobacterium. Next base: position 7,947 of record NZ_JAXLSA010000011.1, read on the forward strand.
AGTGTGTCGGCGGTTGGCCACCACCGGGTTGCTTGGGATTGCCTGATCGTCTACCGCCACATCAAGAATCCGCTTCAGCGTTCCGACAATGTGCTTCACCGTCTTAGGGCTGCGGGTGACGGTGGCGCGCTTCTTCTTGGCCGTGGCAGCACTGGCGGTCCCCCGAGTCACATAATCCCGCTCGGTGTGCGGTGCCAGAAGCTTGGCCCGAAACTGAGCAACCTGGGCAGCGGTGATGGCCGCAACTGGTTTACTACCGAACTCGGCGGCGACGTGGCGACGGTAGATGTTGGCATAGCGCTGGATGGTCTCGGTGTCGATTTGGCCGGCAAGGCTGTCCAGGTACTGACGGGCGTACTCCCCTAGTGTCCGATTGGCTTTGGCCTTAGCGGAAGATGGGTCAATGCCGGAAGCCTGTTCTAGCGCTTCCTCGACCTTTCGGGCATGTGCCTTAGCTTTGCGTTCTGTCGCAAAGGTTTCCGAGGTCTGTTTGAGCTTGCCAGTAGGAGCCCCGAAGTCGTCACGCACCGGCTCTAGCCACACCACTTGATACCGCACTACAGGGTTGCCGAACTTGTCCAGCTTGCCGGACGGCCTCTTGCGAATATGTGCCATCTTACTTCTGCCCCTCACGTGCCAGAACGTCGCGAACGGTGCTATAGCTCCAGTTGCCGCCCTGGGGTGCCGCAACACCAGAATCGGTGAGACAGTTCGCGATTGCCTTGGTGCCTTTGCCGGCCAGCCGCAGTTCGACGATGCGTTGCACTACCTTTCGGTCGATAGTGCTGGGCTTGCCGAGCTGCTTTCCGGCCTGCCTGGCCTTTACCAAACCTTGCTTGGTGCGCTTGGAGATCAGCTCACGTTCTTCCTCTGCTACAAGCAGTCTGGCGTGAGCGGTCAGTTGCGACACTGTGTCACTGTCGGTTCCGTCCAAACCCACGATGCGCCAGCCTTCGGCCTTGGCGTCAGCGATCAGCTTTGCGCCGTCTGCCATGCTGCGGCTGCTGCGGTCTAAGGTGTTGACTACCAGTACATTTGCCATACCGGTGCGAATGGCGTGGATTGCGGCTATGCGTCCGTACAGCTTATCGGTGCGCTTGCCGCTCATGACGTCGGGTATCAGCGCGACCAGCTCCAGGCCGTTGTCATCGCAGAACCTGACAATCTGCTCACGTTGTGCCTGTAGACCGTAACCGCTGTCAGCTTGCCGGTTGGTCGAAACCCGTATGTAGCCAATCGCTTTCGTGCTCGTCATCCTGCTCTCCTGGTGGTGGGTGTGGCGGGTGTCGGGCGACATCCACCTCAGCCACTACTTATAGCCGACCTGATATGCCTTGTCCGCAAACCGCCACTCTCCTACTGTTACATCCGGTTTCGTTCCTTAGGGCCGGGGGTATCGTTTGTGCGGTCCTTCGATGGCCTTCTGTTCAAACACGCCTGCGGCACGGTTGGTTTCGTTGGCGATCCTGATTGCGTCCTCGCCGGTGATGTGCCGAACCGGTGCGGCTGGCCAATGTGGCTGCTGCGGGTCTGAGCCTTTCTCGTTTGTCCGCGCGCTGGGGCACGGTTGGGTTGTTGGGTCCGGTTGGGTGGGTTGAGTTGGTCCGGTCTCGGTGGGAAGGCTCGGTTCCGCAAAGGAAGTGCCGTCCAGCGGTAGGGCCGAGATGCCATCGAAGACAGCCTCATACGGCTTCGATGCGCCTATCTCGACGGTAGTTGGCGCTTTGCCGATAGTCCGGTCCAGTGCGTCTCTGACGGCGGCGAGAGCCACACTTTCACTGTCGGCTGTCAGCGCAATCTTCAACAGTTCCTTGGCCATTCGGTCGGCTGCGTTGTCGAGTCTTTCGCGAGCGGCCAGTTTTGCTGCCTTAGTGCCGCTTCCGTGTGTGGCACATGTGGTGCCGCCGCGAATGGCCCACTTTCGGCAACGCTCTCCGCTGCCGTCGGACAGATGGGCTGTGCACCTTCGAGTCTCGTTCTCCTCAAGCCGCTTGTCACGCCAGGTGCGTCCAAGCTCGTCAGTTTCTTCGAGGCGTTTCTGCGCCCGGGTTCTGCTGTCCTTGTGTGAATGAGTCGATGAGGCTTCCTCGGCGTTCGGCCTTGATTTGGTCTCAGCCTGTGTGGCAATCACCGCCGGAAGATCGTCGCTGTCTTCAACTTCCACGGCCTCTACGTCGATGACTTCCGGCTCTTCGTTGCTGGACATACTCTGGCACCTTTCTGCTTGGTTCAACGGCTGCTTCAAAATTCGCGGCCTGTCGTGCCGCCTTCTGCATTTGTCGAGGTCACCACCGCTCCGGGTTTCACAGTCGGAGAGTGAGAAGATAGAGAGCGTGCCTGCCCTGTGATTCCCGGAGCGAGCGCCAGGGGCGCAGGCCCGCTGTGATTCCCGGAGCGTCGGGCCTCGGGGATCTGCAGAACGGACACATCCCAATCCGGGGCAACGGCGAACCGCCATCTCTTCTTGTCATTGTTGGCGACGGTTTGCACCCTGTCGTTGGTCTCTTCCTGTTGTGTGACAAGGCCAAGAGCAACGAGCGCCTGGATCACCCGGTCCACTGTTGCGTGCGGCTTCTGGATTCCTTTGCGGACATCGCTGGTGAACGAGTTCGGATTGTCTGCCAGGTGCTCCAACACTTGCAGGCGCAGAGGCGGCAGGCAGTCGCGAGCGCACCGGATGACCAACTGCAGTGCGTACGTTCGGTCCACTCCGACGACATACAAGCCCCGGAACAGTTGTGTGAGCTGCTTTGCGAGCCGCGCCGGTCCTTCGGGCGCGTGAGAGTCAATCACTTCGCCCTTGTAGTCAGTGTCAACGGCAGTGCGTGCGTAGGAAGCTAGGTTGGCTGCACGAAAGATCCGGTCCCTCTCGGTTTCGGTGAGCGTCGGTGCTGCTGTGGGGTCGACTGCGGAGACGATCTCGTTCACCAAGGCCCGCAGTTCTTGGCGGTATTCGGATTCAGCGGCAATGTTGTCCATTGCTTTCAACCCGAACGCTTCCCGACTGTTGGCGTCACGGGAGTCAATGCGCAGCAGCACGAACCGGTCACCCATCTCTGCGATGACGGCGTGGTGTTTGTCCCAGGCGGTTGTCACAGCGGCCAGCAGCGTGATCCGGCCCGCCCAACTCAGGTTTGATCCGCCGTCGCTGCCCTTGTACCGGTCCCAATACCCGTCATAGATCTCGCGCAACGCCGCCAACAATGGACCTCTGGTGCTGGGGTGCATTGACAGGATGGACGTGAAGTCTTTGATGATCAACAACCCCCGGTCACCGATTTGTCGCAGCAAGCCGCCTGTTGCACCGTGGTCGTGGTCGTCCTTTTTGCTGGCCGACAACAACGCGGCCTCTGACGTGAGGGTCGAAATCTCGTGCACGTTCGCACATGTCTTGAACTGCGACACGGTTTCTGTTTTGGCTGTGGACGAACCTGCCACCAGCATGAGCCACAGCGGGTCACCTTCCAACCGTTCAACGGCAGCGGCGGCCAACGAAACGTCAATGGCCGCAAGGTCGTAGTGTTCGGAGAACCAATGCAGAAACCGGTTGTGTAGCTTCGCGAGACGCTTTCGTTGTAACCGAACGGTATCGGGGACCGGCAGCCTCCGGGGTTGGTGGTTGTTGAGGCTCACTGTGCCATCCCTTGTGCCGACGGCTGTGAAGCGGACTCGAGAGCGCCGAAGGCGCGAGCTTCTTCTGCTCTTGGACCCCCGACCAACGCCACAGCCCCACCAAACCCAGACCCCCAGCGCGGACTCGGCCCACAAGTCGTGCTGTCCACTGGCACAACCGGTTCCGGCGTCTCCGGGTGGACAAGGCCCCCGGAGACGCTCATAATATGGCTCATCATTTCCTTTCCAGGCCCCGGCTCGCTTTGTCCCTTCAGATTCGGCGAGTCGGGGTCTTCCTTTAGTTGCTGACGGTTTCCAGTTCAGCGAGGACCGCTTCGGCCTCAGCCAGCTGGCGTAACGCCTTCTCGCGCTTACGTTCTGCCGAGGAAACGCGGCTGCCGTCAAGTCTTTGAATCCGACCGGTAAGCCAGTTGTCGATGTCGTCATCAAGGTAATAGACCTTGTTGCCAATCTTGGTTCGCACTAACGGTCTATCGCCGTCATAGGCAGCTTTTTGAACGCTGTTTCTGGTGATATCTACGTGCCCGCGTTCATGAGCTATCGCTACTGTTTCGGCTTCGGTGTAATACCTTCCGAACATTGGCATCAGCGTTTTCTCCCTTCGCTTTCCGGGGTCTCGGGCGGTCCGGCGCGGCCAACTCGCCGCCCCCTCAGTTCTACGCGATGCGCGCGCCGTTGTCCACCTTCTCACCTCGGAATATACTGGGGCACAACGCAATACAGCGGCATTACACTCCACTGCGACGTAACCGGCTCTGCAGTAAGGCATTTCGCACAAACACGGCCCTAGAACGTAAGCACCGCTACCGCCGCTGAACTACCCGAAACGCAATACAGCCGCTACAACTCCCAGGTGAGAGCTATAGCGGCTGTAGTTGGCACCACGGGCGCTGCACTGTCGCTAGCAAGTGCTGAGCTTGGTACAAGTGAAGTTAGCAAGCAGGCGGGTGGCGGGCGAACGTCAGGCCGGTGCCCCTGGATGCCCCGTGCGCCTAGCTGAGAAGGCCACTGGCTGCCGAAGTGTGCCGGGGCGAACAATGCACCCGGCCGAAAAAGTGTAGAAGCCCTGCCTGAAAAGGCCGCTAGAACCGCTACCGCTTCTAGAGCGGCTTAAGGAAGGCTTCGGCTTCCTGTAGTTGCGCTAGGGCTTTGGCCTTCTTACGTTCGGCTTTCGTGCGCCGAAGGGTTTGTTGAGCCGCTGCCCGCGCTTGCCGAGAAGCCTCAACCCGTGCCGCCAGCTGGCGGGCTTGTTCGCAAGAAACCACTAGACGTACATAGTCGCTCGGTACGTGTAGGCGTTGCCAAATGGCAGCGGTGCTTAAGCCCTGTTGGTGTAGCGCCACAATACGGGCGTTGAGAGATGAAGGCACACTAGGTGCTTCGGGCGGTTTCACCGCTTGGTGTTTTGCCGCTTAGGTCTAACGGTTGCCCGCTCGTCATTCGGCTCTACCTCGTGCAGGAAGTAGCCGTGGCTGTAGTAGCCGCTGTCCTCTTTCCAGCAGTGTGCAGCGCGGTGGCCGTCGCTGATACCCGCTGGACAGGTGCAGAAGCCGCGCCCGCCCGGAGCGTCGGGGTTGTAGTTGCAGAACTGGATCTTCCGGACGTACCGCTTCCACAGCCGTAGTGGCAGTACGGAACCGGCCTTGCCGTCCAGGCTGTAACCTTGGCCGGTGACGTGCCTGCCGTGGTGGTGATACCCCTTGCAGTGCTGACACCAAAACTGAAGCTGCGAACCGTTCTTGGTACGCCAAGCGTAAACCATCGGAGCCCATTCAAGTTCCCGGTTCAGGTCGTCTGCCAAGGCTTCCATTTGGTCCCGTTCAGCCACGGTCCAATCATCGGCGACACCGGCAGCGGCGTTGGCTTCAGCGATCCGCTGCCACGTTTCGTTCAGGATTGTCATCATTTTCCTTTCAGGAGTCCCAGTTGGGAATCGGAACATCTATTGCGTTTTCGTCAAGAGCCGCCCAACGACGGCACCCTGTGCCGGAGTAGCACATTGGCCCTGCAGGGCAGTAATCACACTGTGCTACATCAGTTTCGGCGTGTGCCGGCAAAGTCTCACAGTGCCGGTTTCGCCAGGGGTTCACATCGTCAGCTTAGCCGACCCCGCGCGGGCTGGCGGGCCGAAAACCGTTGGGGTGCAACGCGGGCTGGCCTTGCGTCGGGTATCCTAAAGACCTACGGGCATCGGTTCGCCGTGTAAGTTTTCCTGAGGCATCTGACCGGTTCGGAGCCGGTGAGCCACCGTTAGGTGGTGAACCTCAAAATCTCACCGCTGGTGAGGTTTCCGAGCTAGCGCAGTCAGCAAAGGCCGACCGGGTATTACCTGCCGGGTTTGGCTTCAGTCCCTTAGCCCGGTAGGTAATGCACCGGTTACACCTGTAGCTGAGGCCGGATGCAAGGCCGGAAAACCTAAGGAAGACATTGTGACTACGTTTACAAGTGATCCGCTGAGCCGCGCTAGCGGTGAGGCTCTTGACTTTTCGCCCTTTGGCATTTCGCGTTTGCCTTTCGGCGCAGAAGGCGGTATTGCCACCGAAGGCGACGTGCTGGTTAACACCACGGCAGACGGCGTTGACCTTAACGTCATCTGGGCAGAAGTGGCAGACGTCATCAAGGCGTGGAACGCCGAACGTTCAGCTCTTTCAAGCCTTCTGACGTTCAACACCACCAACACCGCAGACGCCATCCCGCAGAGCCGCAGTGTCGACAGCTTTGAGGAGGCCAGCGAGTTCGGAGAGCCGGAGGGGCTTCGTCCTCCTTCGGAGTACTCACTGATGGGCTACACGTTCAAGGACTACGACAAGGCCAGCCGGTGGACGTGGAAGTTCCTGCGGGACAGCACTGCCGAACAGGTGCGGGCAATTGCCAACTACGCCCTTGAGGCCGACAACCGCCTCACCACCGGCACTATCTTGCAGCGGCTGTTCGACCCGACTACAGCCACCAACGAATGGGGCCATACGGTTTACGGTCTCTACAACGGTGACACCATGGTTCCGCCCGCCTATCTGGGCAAGGATTTCGAGACGGCACATCAGCATTTCCTGGTCAGCAACGCCGTGACAGTTGACCCCGGTGATCTTGAGGACGCCATCAAACACGTCACGCAGCACGGTTATGGAACAGAAGCCAATTCGCGGCTGCTGGCGCTGATGAACCCCGCCGAAGCCGAAGTGGTTGCCAGCTTCCGGGCCGGTGTGACAACCGGTGGCGTTGCGGCCAAGCACGACTTCATCCCCAGCGCCGGAGCACCGGCATACCTGACGGCCGAAACGATTGTCGGACAGGTTGCGCCGGAAACGTACAACGGCCTCAAGGTTGACGGCAGCTATGGCCCGGCCTGGTGTATCTCCAGCGACTTCATCCCCGCCGGATACGTTGCGGTGGTTGCCACCTACGGCAGCAACAGCAAGGACAACGTGATCGGCTTCCGGGAGCACCCGCAGCGCCAATATCAAGGTCTGCGTAACATTCCCGGTGTTGGTCCGTACCCGTTACAGGACGCCTTTTTTACCCGCGCGTTCGGTGTTGGTGTCCGCCGTCGCGGTCAGGCTTGCGTGACGCAAATCAAGGCCAGCGGCGAATACGAGACCCCGGCAATCCCTAGGTAACTCATTGCCTTTCTAGGTGAGTAAGGAAAGGGGCGTTCGCAAGATGAGAACAGCGTCAGCTGTGAACAGTGCTCACGCCAGAACGGCGTTCGCAAGATGAGCAGCACCGGAGTCGACACGTCAGGCCTTAGTGACAGTGAGTCCGTACGGGACTCGCAGCTAAGGCGCAACCTTGCCTACCTCGAGACCGGCGATACCGGCCCCAGCGAGTTCTGTTGGGGTGACGGCCTGGAACCGGTTGGGTTACAGGGAAAGCCGCCGTGTGAGGGCGGGCGATACCGGGGCACCACACCGCCTTGTTCGCCTCAAATTGGCGTTGGGAGATAGCCGGGCAGCGCGGGTTTATTGCCTTTTCCCCGCCGCGCCCTCAAAAGCGCTAGGGCGGGCCTTAAGAGATAGCGGAGCACCCAACAGCTTCGCTGTCTCCTAAAGGTTCTCACCTTCAGAACCGTTCGCCCTAGCGCCACACTGGCCGTCAGGTCTGCCATGCCTGGCGGTCAGTGTGCTATTTAGCCACAAGGCTCGTCTCTCCGAGACTTACCGCCTGGCGGTCAGTGTGCTACTCCGGCGCTTTTGCACCGTCGTTGGTACTCGCAAGCAAGGCGGGGGGGATCCAGTTGTCAAGGTACGCAGCGCCTTAACGTGACGCAGTGAAGCCTCACCGCTTCGCGGTTCTGCTAGTGCCAGTCACAGAATCGAACTGCGACTCGGGCAGTATGCCCGAGAACCGTTCTGGCAGAAGGGGAGAAGTCACTGTCGACTGCGTGCGATATTCTCCAGTGCCGCCCATAGCTGCGGGTGCTGCGTTTGCCCGTGTGCTTCGATTTCGTCCGCACCAGTGATCCTTGCTCCGCAAAGCCTGCAAGTCACCTCAATTGACTTTGGGTGAAATTGGAGTTCGTGTAGGTACCAGTCGTTCGGGTTTGAGAAGCCAAGCTCGCAGAAATTGCACTTGTCCTCGTACCGAACAATGCCTTTCTCGTCCAACTCATCCGCTGCCTGTTCGACTTCGGCCTCTGTGAGGCCGGTAAGCACAGCAATCCCCGCAACATCTGAGCCTTTGCCGCCGCTGTCGAAATTTTCCTTCAGGACCCGGAACACGCGATAGGCCGGTGGCGAAAGTTCCTCAGCAACCATCGCGTAGAGGTCGTCGTTATCTATAGACATGGCAATACCTTTCATTGTTTCTTCCCGCCGCAGGGTTAGCAGCTGGGTAATTTGGGGTGCCGGGAACGAACCGTTGAACCGCGTAGCGGTAAAGCCGTAACGGCTCAACGGTCCGAAACCTGTTGTGGCAAGGGTGTTACTGTCGATCGGCTTCCATCAATCTAGCTGCCGCCCTTACCCTTTCGGCCTCTTCGCCCTCTTCCACGACGTACCACAGGAGATCGTCGTCAGGAGGGGTTGGTGCGGGCTGCAAATTCAGATGCGACCCTTGTTCGCTCAGCAGTTGGGTTAACTCAGCCAGCTCTTCTGGGCTGTCGAACCCAAGCAACACAGGGGTTTGGCTTGTACTTTGGTGGACATTACGTCCCTTTCAGTGAAACGGGCACCAATATCACCGGTTGGTGAAGGTGAACCGTCGTTTCCGCCCGTGTGCCGCGTACTCAGGCATTGACGTAACGCCCCGTCATTCGCATTCCCACGCGCGTGCCTCCCGAAGGGCCGTGACGTGAATGCGGGCTCTGACATTGCCCGTGGTGCCGTGGTCAGCGGCACAGTCGCCACAGTAGCGCCAGATCAGATAACTGTCATGTGCCTCTACCAGGCAAAACAGGCCCTAAGTGTTTGCTGGCGCGAGTTTGTTACCTATTTCCCGTACCAAATTCGGGCTGGACGTGCGGTGATACGTTTTTGACACCTGTCAAACAGCGCCGATTTCGCCTTTCTGACATCCGGTGCCAATTTGCCTATCCCTGGAATATGAAGTGGGTCACATTCCACCCAGTGGCCGAGGTGTACGCTGCGCTGCCTCTACCAACCATGATTCGTGCCTTCGTTCCGCGCGGGCAAGGCCGCCGTTTCAGGGCGGCGGTTGGGGAGGGGGTGAACAGACAAAGAGAAACAGGCAACGCTGCGCGGCTCGCGTTAAGACGCCTTACGGTTGGCCGCCGTGGCGTCTCGCTTGTGCAGCCTGTTGCGCTTGCGCGATAGCCGCAGGCGACTGATAGACATCGTTCAGAATCTCGCCCATGAGGCGGATGACCAGTTCAGACTCTTCGGCACTAATCGGATCTACAAAGTCTCCGTGCGCCATCTCGTTACCCAGTTCTCGCACGCCATGAGCGGCATCCTTGATCATCGTTCGGATCAGCCCGTTGGTCGCCATCGCTTCGATCTTGTCGTGCAACGTGCCCTTGGCGATGCCTTGGTCTTTCGCGGTCGCTTCAATGACCGCACGAGCAAGCATGATCGCCCCTCGATAATGCTCACAGCTATCACATTCGTAGGCTTCGGTGGCAGCATCTGCTATGTGTTGCGGGACGTCTGGGTAACTCCGTGTCTCTTTGACCGAGGGTCGCCAGCGAAGCTCCTCACCACGGACGGTCTCTAGGAATTTGTCGAGGCGCATCGGCAAGGTTCCGGGATGCTGGAACGGAAGCAGCGCTATCGAAATGCCGCCACAAACGGAACATTCATATGCAGCACATGCCAACTGTTCGGGACGCGCACCGGTCTCTGGTCCCAGAAATCTCGGGTCACCGACCAGCTGGTGGCCGGTGGTGGCCTTACACAGCCAACAGACGTGATTGAGCATGCGGCCACCGTATCGGCGTGAGGCGACACGTCATGGGAGGCAACGCCGGATTTGCCTGTTGTTTGCCACCAACCCCCGGCCGAAACTTAAGTCAGCTGACTGACGACAAGCCACCGACAAAACCGTCCGGAGGGCCGAAAACGACCCCCGGCGGGCTCGGCAAAAAGTGCCTCTGAGCTGCAGAAATAACGTGTGGGGCGGGCGGGGCTCGAACCCGCGACCAAGGGATTATGAGTCCCCGGCTCTAACCAACTGAGCTACCGCCCCTCGGCGCCTGAACGCGGCACCCATGGTCGCATGCGGGCTCGCCGGACCGTGAACCGGCGCTGGCCGTCGACATATGGCACGGGAAACCGGGCTTTGCGTGACGTATCTCGACAGCGACTGCCGAGGAGCCACTTATTGTCCCTGGAGCGGCCGAAAAGTCACCTAAGTGGCTCCTCGCGGCGGTAGCTACACCAGCATCGACGACAGATCCGTCCGCATCAGGGTCACGTTGTAGTTCCCCCAGATCGACATGTTCCAGTACAGATACGCCGGGTTGTCAGTCCCACCGGACGTCGTCTTCAGCAGAGAGGTCCCGGACCACGGGTGGATCATCGGCGCGTACAGGCCCGGGTACTGCGCCGAGGTGACCAGGGTCGTCGGCCCCGACCAGGTGCCCGTCGGGGAATCCGCCGTCCGCATGACCACGTTGTTGGACGAGTCGGTCGACAGCATGACGTACTTGTTCAGGTAGGTGTTGTACTGCACCGACAGCTCACCGGCCGTCGCATTGGTCGTCCAGCTGAACAGCCCGAAGAAGCTCTGCTTGATTCCCGGCAGCACCGGCTTGGCCGCCGACGGCGTACCCGTCACCCACGTGCTGCCGGTCCAGTACTGGTACTTGCTGACGTCCAGGATCTGCGCCGACTGCACCCGCGACAGGTAGACCGTGCCGTTGCGGCCCGACGGGGTGCCGTAGGCGTAGATGTAGCCGGCGGTCGCATCGGCCGAACCGTCCGGCGGCTTGACGAAGCTGACCATCTGGAAGTTCTCGTCGCCCGCCTTGTAGGCCACCGTCGAGCTGATCCACCCGCCCGAGCGGACCGACGACTGCGGCACCTGCGTCCAGTTCTGCCCGTTGTCATCGGAGTAGGCGATCGCGTTGTAGTTGGTGGTCCACGATCCGGGCCAGCCCCAGTTGTTGACCGACATGAACGAAACGTATTGCCGCGTAGCCCCGTTCACCCCGGCGCCGGCGACGGAGATCGCGCCCGTGGGGATGACGGTCACCTGCGTCCACCAGGTGTAGGGATACTTGCCGATGATCTGCCGGGCGTAGTTCGGCACACCGGGATCCATCGGCGAGCCGCTGTACATGCCCAGCGGAATACCGGGCAGATCCGGGATGCCGTCGGGAACGCTGATGCCGTTGGACAGGACGTTGTCCGCGGTGCGCAGCAGGACATTGCTGCGCCAGCCCGACGACATGGCCGCATTGGTGAAGGTGTCGCCGAAGGCCATCAGAATCTGCCGCTGGCTGCCGGTCAACCCGTTGTCCCACATGATGCCGAGATCGGTGCCGTAGATGGCGAACCGCTGCATCGTGTTGTTGATGCTGTTGACGCCGGTGACCCAGCCCAGGTTGACGGTGGTGGGCGCGGCGATGGCGGCGGCCATGGTCGCCATGTCGTAAGTGGTGCCAACCTCTTGGCTGGCCACAGTGGTCTCGTCGACGCCGGTCTCGCGGCGCGTACCCAGACCGAAGAACGCGATCACCGCGGCGGCCAGCGGATTGTTCGCCGTCCAGCCCGATACGCTCGGGGTGGCGCCGATCCAGCCGAGCACCGTGGTGAACACCGCGTCGACGACGGTGCTGACCGCCTCGACGACGCCGTCCAATAATGTCTTGGGCTTCGCCAGGGTAGTGACGGTGGTGACGGCGACCGATTCGGTGCGCGCCGCCGTGGTGGGCTCGGGATCGGTGGTGGTCTTCGCCGCCACCTCGGTGACGGTCTCGACGGTGCGCGACGGCGCCGGATCGCTCGTTTCGGCGACCTTCTCGGTCGCCGTCTCGGTGACCTTCTCCGTCGTGGCGCGCGGCGGCGTCGTCGGCGTCACGGTCTCGGTCTTCGTCGGCTCGGGTGCCCCGGACGGCTCGGGCGCCTCGGACGGCTCGGGTGCCTCGGTCGGCTCCGGCGCTTCGCTCTCGGCCGGCTCTTCCGTCGGCTCCTCGGTGACCTCGGCCGTGGGATCGGCCGATTCCGATTCCTTGGTGGGCACCTTCGTCGGCGAATCCGTCTCCGCGGTCGGGTCCGAGGAGTCCTCGTCCTTGGCAGGAGCAGGGTCCGCCTTGTCGGTCTTGGCGGTCTCGGCACCGCCGGTCCCGACCGAAGACTGCGACTGCGACGATCCCGCCGACGACGGCCCGCTGTCGCCGGACTCCTCGGTGGCCGAGGCCACCCCGCCCGTGACGACGATGCCGACGGCCAACGCGACCGCCAATGTTCCAACCCGACCGGCAACCGATCCTGCACGCATGACGAACCTCGTAACCATGGCCCCCGGTACCCGCTGAAGTCCCAATAGTCTCATCTTTCACAGCAAATGACCAGAGAATCTGGTTGGCTGAACCGGATGATCGCCCCCTCGTCCGCGTTCGCCTCGGATAACGCCGCCCCGGCACATCCGCAGGTCATCGACGCAATTGTCGCCGCGAACACCGGTGCGATGCCGTCCTACGCCGACGACGCGGTCACCGCACATGCGGCCGACGCGCTGCGGGCCGCATTCGACTCCCCCGATGCCGACGTGCTGTTCGCGCTCACCGGCACCGGCGCCAATATCGTCGCGCTGGCTGCCGCGGTCCGGCCGTGGGAACAGATCCTGTGCAGCGACATCGCCCACGTCATCGTCGACGAGGCCGGCGGCGTGGTCCGCGTCTCCGGCGCCACCCTCACCGCTCTGCCCAGCAGCGACGGCATCATCGACCCGGGCGAGCTCGACCGGGTGATCACCGCCCGCGGAGTCGTGCATCACTCCCAGCCACGGATCGTCACCTTGACCCAGTCCACCGAGAACGGGCGGGTCTGGAATCCACGGGCCATCGCCGAGTTCATCACGCACGCCCACGACCTCGGCCTGCTCGTACACATCGACGGCTCGCGGATCGCCAACGCCACCGCGGCGCTGGGCGTCGAACCGCTGACGGCCACCGGCGACGCCGACATCATCACCGTCGGCGGCACCAAGAACGGCGCAGTGTTCGGCGACGCGATCCTGGTCCGTCGGCCGGCGGAGTTTGACGGAATTCGCTTCGTGCACAAGCAGATCGGTCATCTGGCCAGCAAGCACCGCTTCGTCGCGGCGCAGTTCGCCGCGCTGTTCGACGGCGGCCTGTGGCTGCGGCTGGCCGCGCACGCCAACGAAATGGCGACCCGACTGTCGGCCGGACTGGTGGACCGCGGCGTCGAGCTGGCCGTGCCCACCGAGGCCAACGAGGTGTTCGTCAACCTGGCCCCCGAGGCGTATGCCGTACTGTCCCAGCACTATTCGGTGCACAAGCCCGATCCACTGGCACCCACGGTGCGGTTCGTGTGTTCCTGGTCCACCACCGCCGACGAGGTCGACGACGTGCTTCAGCTGTATACGGGGTTGCCGTCGGCGCCCAGCGCGTAGCGTTCGGTGCCCTCGCTGACGCGTGCGGCGTCAGCACCCAGGGCGACGGCCACCTTGTTGGCCGCGTTGCGCATGACGTCGAGGGTCAGCTCGACCGCCTCGTCCTGCGTGAAGTTCGCCAGCAGGTCGGCGCCGTCGACCCGCGACGGTGTCCAGATCAGGGCGTCGACGTAGCGCAGCGCTGCCCTGTGCCGCTCGGACAGCCCGGAGTTCTCGTAGTCGTCGATCGCGTCGTAGAGGTCCTCGGTCCCGCCGGCGTCCAGCGCGGATCCCTCCCGTAACGACTTGCACAGTCGGCAATTGTGCTGGCGGGCGCCGCGCAGCCGGACGATCTCCGAGGTCACCGGGTCCAGGTGGCGCATCCGGCCGACGGCCGGCACGAAGCCGTCCAGCAGCGCGGCTGCCGGATCGGTTTCGTGATCCCACACCGGGTCGGGCTGCCACTCTTGACCCAGTGCGGCGAACCCGGCCCGCATCCGCGGCGCGAAGTCGGCAACGAAGATCAGTACCGTGCCCCCGAACACCTTGGCGCCCAACGCATCCACAAACGCCAGTCGCTGGTCAGCGGTGATGCCGGTGACGTCGGCGCTGAACTGCTCGGCGAACTCGGTGACCATCGGATCCACCGCGCCGCCGGACCCATCGGCCGGCAGCGGCGGCAGCCCGATCGTCGCTGGGCAGACCTCACGCACCGCGGCGTTGAGGGCGGCCAGGTCCGGCGGGGAGAGCGCTACCAGGTGGTCCAGTTCGGCGATCATGGGCCGATTATCGCGCTCAGTGGCGGGCATGCGCCCGGGTTCAGAGGACATAGCGTCTCGGATGCTCGAGCGAGATCGACATCAGGGCGGCGGTATTCCGCGTACCCGCCACCTTGGCGACCGTGGCGTCGATCTCGGCGAGATCGACGGCCGGGCTGCCACCGCGTAGATCTGGACGAGATGGACAACCGTGAGGTCGATATCGCTCGAGGAGCCAGAACGATGTCCGCCGGCAGCGGCGGAACTACTGCGCCTGGCTGACCGACGACATGTGGAAGTCCGGGATCCGCAACGTCGGCATGGCGGCCCGGTTGAACCAGTCGCCCCACTCGCGCGGCAGCGTCGACTCGGAGATCCCGGCCTCGGTGGCCCGGCGCAGCAGATCCAGCGGCGACTCGTTGAACCGGAAGTTGTTCACCGCCCCGGTGACCCGGCCGTCCTCGACCAGGTACACCCCGTCGCGGGTCAGGCCGGTCAGCAGCAGCGTCGTCGGATCGACCTCGCGGATGTACCACAGGGTGGTCAGCAGCAGGCCGCGCTCGGTGGCGGCGACCATGTCGGCGGTCGACGCCGATCCGCCGGTCATCAGCAGGTTCGAGCACGGCACCGCGACCGGCACCCCGAACTCCCGCGCCGCGGCGCGCGGATACGCCAGCGCGTTGATGACGCCATCACGGATCCAGTCGACCCGCGCGACATCGAGACCGTTGTCGAACACCGAGACGGTCTCCGATGAACTGCCCACGGCCACAAACGGTTCGCACGCCAGACCGGGGGCGCCGGGGTCGGAGTACAGCGTCAGACCCAGGTCGGTCAGCTTCTCGCCCACCCGCGTTCCGCCACCGGGTGCCGACAGTGCGGTGCGACCCTCCTGTGCGCCCCGGCCGTCCATCGTCCACATCAGGTAGATCATCATGTCCGACACCGTGGACGGCGGCATGATCGTCTCGTAGCGTCCGGCCGGCAGTTCCACGGTGCGCGCCGCCCAGCCCAGCCGCGTCGACAGCTCGGCCAGCAGCGCCTCGGCGTCCACCTCGGCGAACCACGGCGTACTGACCCCGGCCCAGGCACTGGCCCCATCGCGTTTGGCGTTGATCTCCACCGATCCGGTCGGCTGCTCCCAGCGCCGCCGCACACCCGTCGACGTGGCCAGGAACATCGTCTCCACCGTGTGGTGCGCGAAACCGTACAGCGCATCCGGCCCGCGGAAGCCGCGTGCCAATTCGGTTGCCAGGGAACCGAACACCTCCGCGCCGGTGCCGGGGGTCGGGCCGTCCCACTCGTCGGGCCCGGTGGTGCCGACGGGCAGCGCGAAGTTGTCGCGGGCCGCCGGGGCCGACCGCGCGGCCGCCTGCGATGCTGCCACCAGTTCGGGCAGCAGCGCCGGGTCCACCTCGGTGGTCTCCAGCGATCCCACGTGCGCGCTATCACCCTGGCGCACAATGGAAATCACCGTTGTCGACCGGCTGAAGGACACCCCGTTGGTGGTCATCGAGTTGCCCGCCCAGCGCAACGACGCCTCGGCGTGATCGCTGACCAGCACGATGGTCTCCACACCACCGGCCGCGTCGAGTACCAGGTCGACGACCTGCTGTGCCGGGATCACGAGCGGCCTCCCTCGGAACGGGTGTTGAGCACGTTCACCTTTCGGAACAACGCCGACGGGCAGCCGTGACTGACGGCGGCCACCTGACCGGGCTGCGCCTTGCCGCAGTTGAACGCCCCGCCCAGCCGCCACGTCGATGCGCCACCCACGGCCTCCATCGAATTCCAGAAGTCGGTCGTCGTCGCCTGGTAGGCGACATCGCGCAGCTGGCCGTCCAGCCGGCCGTCGCGGATCCGGAAGAACCGCTGCCCGGTGAACTGGAAGTTGTAGCGCTGCATGTCGATCGACCACGACTTGTCGCCGACGATGTAGATCCCGTCCTCGACGCGGGCGATCAGATCGGCCGTGGAGATATCCTGCGGCGAGGGCTGCAACGACACGTTGGCCATCCGCTGGATCGGCACGTGATGCGGCGAATCGGCATAGGAGCAGCCGTTCGAACGAGCCTGCCCCAGTCGGGGTGCGAACACCCGGTCCAGCTGATAGCCGACGAATATTCCGTCGCGCACCAGGTCCCAGCTCTGCGCAGCCACCCCTTCGTCGTCGAAACCGATTGTGGCCAAGCCGTATTCGACGGTCCGGTCGGCGGTCACGTTCATCACCGGGGAGCCGTAGCGCATCGTCCCCAGCTTGTCCGGCGTCGCGAACGACGTCCCGGCGTAGGCCGCCTCGTAGCCGATGGCACGGTCGTATTCGGTTGCGTGCCCGATGGATTCGTGGATGGTCAGCCACAGGTTGGTCGGGTCGATCACCAGGTCGGTGGGGCCGGCCACAACGCTGGGTGCCTTGGTCTTCTCGGCCAGCAGCTCGGGCAGGTCCCGCAGCTCGGCGGACCAGTCCCACACCTCGTCGCCGGCCAGCGCCTCCCAGCCGCGTCCCATCGGCGGACACAGGGTGCGCATCGACTCGAAGCTGCCCTCGGCGGCGTTGACGGCCACCGCGTCGAACACCGGATGCATCCGCACCCGCTGCTGGGTGATCGACGATCCGAAGCTGTCGGCGTAGAACACCTGCTCCTTGACCGCGTTCAGCGAGCTGGTCACGTGATCCACGCCGTCGGCCGCGAGCAACCGGCCGCTGTACTCGTCGAGCACCGCGATCTTGTCGGACGTCGGGATGGCGAACGGGTCGACCCGGTAGCTGGACACCCAGGCGGCGTCGCGGTAGACGGGTTCGTCGGCCAGTGCGATGGGTTCGGCGTTCAGTGGCGCCAACGTGCGGGCCACCTGCACGGCACGCCGCGCGGTATCGGCGGCCACCTCGCCGGACAACTCGGCATGCGAGGCGAACCCCCAGGTACCGTCGACGATCACCCGCACCGCCAGGCCGACCTGCGTGGTGGTGACCGCGGTCTCGAGTTCGCCGTCGCGGATCTGGATGATCTCGTTGACGATGCGGTGCACCCGCAGGTCGGCGTACTGCGCCCCGTCGGCCAGTGCCGCGGACAGCGCGGCGTCGGCCAGTTCATGACGGGGCAGGCTGAGGAAGGCGGGATCCACGTCGGCGATCACGGATCCCTACCGTAGCGGTCGGATCAGGTGCGTGCGCCCGCGTGCAACCCGAAAGGCACCGCACCGACGACGGTGACGGTCTGCAGCGATCCCGTCGGCAGCTCGTAGTTGCGCCGTTCCCCGGCACGGGCGCCATTGATCGCCGCGCCCAGCGGGGAGGCGATCGAATACACCTCGATGTCGCCGTAGTCGGCCTCGCGGGCCCCGAGTAGGAACGTCTCCGTCTCCCCGTCGCCGAACATCACCGTCACGACCATTCCCGGTTCGGCCACGCCGTCATTGGGCGGATCCTCCCCGACCACGGCGTCGACGAGCATCTCGTGGATCTGCTGGATGCGGCCCTGCTGGGCGCGGCGCACGGCAATGGCGTTCGGGTCGTCCTGGGTCGAGGTGTCCAGGTAGCGGCGCAGCGCGTCGAGTTCCTGCTGCAGGCGGTCGTAGGCGGCCGGCGTCAACCAGATGGCCATGGTGGTTCTCCTGTCGGGAGGACTTGCTGTCAGGGGCGGGCTGGAGGGCTGGCACCGCCCCTGACAGCCGGAGTGAAGCTGGTCCCGTCATCATGGCCGGGACGTCGAGGCCCTAGTTTGTGGAATCCGACAAACTGAGGATCGAAAATTGTCGGATTACGGCAATGCCGCCAGTTCGATCATCAAGGCCACCCGTTTGCGGCCGTCGGCGAGGTCCACCGAGCTGAGCTCGGCCATCTTGCGGAGTCGATAGCGCACGGTGTTCTCGTGCACACCAAGCGACGCTCCTGCGCGCACCGGGTCGCCCTGCGCCTCCAGCCAGGCCCGCAATGTCGCGACATACGGCGTTCCGTAGGCCTGGTCGTGGCGCCGGAGTTCCGCGATCGGACCGCGCGACGGCCCGCGGCCCGAACCGGCGACCGTGCGCAGCCGCTGCAACAGCACGTCGTCCCAGGACTCGTCGTAGGCCGGCGGCTCGGCGTCGGGGTCCAGCTCGTGCAACGCCAGGCACTCGTCGGCTTCCCGGCGCGCGGATGCCAACTCCCCCGCGCCGGCCGGCCCGCTGATGCCGGCCACGACGGCGGTGCCGCGCGGCAGCCCGTCGCGCAGCGCCCCGACCCAGCGCCGGGCCGCGTCCGCGTCGTCGCAGGGCAACACGGTGTAGACGGTGTTGCCGGCCAGCGCAGTGCGGCCGGGGCGGGACCAGCCGAACCCGGATGTCGCGCGTTCGAACACCACCAGCAGGGCGGTGTGCGGTTCGCTCTGCAGACGGGCGCGCAGGGCGATCACCCGCAGCGGACCGCCGGCCAGCCCGAGCCGGCTGGCGACCGTCACCGCGTCGGCCGCACCGTCCAGAAGACGTAGGACCGCCTCGGACTCGACCTGCCGTTCGAGGTCGGCGCTGGCGCGCGAGCGCAGGAGGTGCAGCGCCACCGTGCGGGCTCCGTCGCGCAACGCGGCCAGCGCCGGACCGCGCAACTCGGTGGGGGTGATCACCCACACCGACCCCAGCAGTTCGCGGCCCACCCGCGCGGCCACCACCATCCGGCCCACCGAGCCCGACGCCGGATCGGGCGGCACGAACAGCGGCTCATCCGAGGCGTTCAGATGCGCGAAAACCCCACGGCGCTCCAATGATTCGCGCACGTCGTCCGGTGCGCGGCGGGCCAGGATGGTCTGCACCCGGGCTTCGTCGGCGTCGTCGCCCAGCTGCGAGTAGGCCAGCACCTGCGCGCGCCGCCCCTCGATGACCACCGCGGCGCCGATCGCAGCGGCCAGGCTGTCGGCGAGCGCGAACAGGTCCGTCGGCCCGCGGCCGGACTCCGTCTCCCGACCCTCGAGGACGAGTCCGTAGACCACCGCGGCCAATTCACTCCACGGCACCGCCGGGTCGACGGTGAGTACCGCAACGTCATCGACGTCGTCGGGCACGTCGATGCGCACGATCGCGGCCACCGCGCCGGCGTCCCGCGCCCAGCCCAGCGCCTGCGCGGGCGAGTCGGCGCCGATGGCCAGCACGACGTCGCCCGTGACCCCCGGCTCGGGGATCACGACACGGCGCAGCTCCGCCGTCCGCGGCACCGCACCGAGGCGCGCCACCACGCCGTAGCCGCCCAGGACGTTGACCAGCCGGTCGAGCGTGATCACGTCGCCGAGCCTATGCCGGGACGAGCGCCACGGTTTAATGACGCCATGCTTCGGGTCCTCCTCGCCACCGCGTCCGTACTCCTGTTCGCCGTTGTCGGCTGCGGCAAGAACGCGCCGCAGGGGCCCACCGGCGAGGCCGCCTGCACCAAGGTCGACGCACCGCTGATGGATGCGGGCACGAACTACGACAGCGAACCGCGCGTGAAGCTCCCGGTGCCCGAGGGCTGGGAACGCTACGTGGGCATGGACGCCGGGGTGGCCCGCCTGGCCATCATCAACAAGTCACTGATGAAGAACGCCTTCACCCCCAACGCGGTCTACACACTCGACAAGCTCCCGGGCAACATCGAGGCGAGCAAGGCGTTGAAGCAGGAACGCGACGGCCTCGAAAAGACCGGCGGGGCCACGGATCTGGTGGTCACGCCGGACACCGTGTGCGGCTTTCCCGGTCAGACCATGCACTACACCGCGACCATCCCGCCGTCGGTCGGGCCGCACCCCGGCGTGATGCGCGAAGCGGTGCTGAACTCCGGGAACAACACCTACGTCATCACCGTGGTGCTGCAGACCACCGACCCCGACAATCCGGTGTGGCAGCGCGACAGCAAGACCATCCTCGACGGCCTGCAGATCCTGCCACCCGCCAACCCGAAATAGCGATCTGTTCCGCGGTGGCTGCGAAGAAGTTCGAGTAGACGTCGCAGAGGACGCTGAACAGATCAGGCGAAGACGGTCAGTTGCAGGCCCAGCGCCACCGCGCACACCGCGAACACGACGGACAACGCCACCCAGTCCCGCAGCTTCGGGCCGGACGGCGCGGCCGCGATCTGGCCGGTGCCGCCGCGCGCCGTGATGGCGTCGCCCATCTCGTCGCCGCGACGCAGCGCCACGGTGATCCCCGCGGTCATCATGTCGACCAGTTCGTGCGACCAGCGCCGGCCCCGGTTGGTCGACACATGCGGCTTGGGCCGTAACCGCCGGGCCGCGAGCAGCACCCGGAACTCGTCCAGCAGCATCGGGAACGACCGCAACGCCAGGGCCGCGGTGGCCGCCCAATCGTCGACGGGTAGCCGGAAGATCTTCAGCGGCCGACCGAGTTTCGCCAGCGCCGGCGCGATGTCGGCGGTGTTGGTGGTCCAGGAGACCAGCATGCAGACGCCGAGGAGCACCAGCGCCACAAGCGTGATCCGCAGGAAGCTCAGTAGCCCACCCAGGCCGACGTGCCAGCCGCCGAGGTCGACCATCGGTTCCCCGCCACCGAGGGTCGCGGTGATACCGCCGAGCGCCATCAGCGCCCAGAACCACAACGGGATCGACGGCAGGGCACCGAACGGCACCCGGGCCAGCCGGGCGGTCAGCAGGATCAGCGCCGACAGGATGGCCAGTACCACCCAGTCCGGGTAGAAGGTCAACAACACCGAGATGACGAACACGGCAATGAGTTTGGTGCCGGCCCACAGGTCGTGGATGGGCGACGGGCCCGGCACCGCGCGCAGCAGCGCCACCGGGCGACGCTGTTTGTTGCGGGGCGCGGGTCCGGCCGGTGCGGTCATGACAACTCCCCCGCCGACGCCGACTCGGGCGCGTGGAGACGCTGCACCCCGTCGTCGAGATGCACGATCCGCGGGCACAATTCCTCGAGCCCCACGAAATCGTGCGAGATCACCACCACCGTCAGCCCGGTCTCGCGGCGCAGATCGACCAGCAGCCGCACCAGGTTGCGTTGACTGGCCACATCCAGACCGGCCAGCGGC
Source organism: Mycobacterium sp. (assembly GCF_046330795.1). GTDB lineage: Bacteria > Actinomycetota > Actinomycetes > Mycobacteriales > Mycobacteriaceae > Mycobacterium. The sequence goes on from NZ_JAXLSA010000011.1 coordinate 29,358, forward strand.
TCGTCGAGGATCAGCACCCGGGGCCGGCGGGCCAGCAGCCCGGCCAGCACCACGCGGCGCATCTGCCCGCCGGAGAGCTGGTCGATCCGGCGACGGGCCAGCGCCGCGTCCAGACCGACGGCGGCCAGCGCCGCCGCCACCCGCGGGGTGTCGTACGGCGAAAAGCCCGCTGCCGCAGCCACATCCAGGTCGACGCGGGGACGCAGCAACTGCAGGCGGGCGGCCTGGAACGCGACCGCGACCGTGCCGACCTGCTGATCGGCGGGCAGCCCACCGACCAGACAGGTCCCGGTCGACGGCTTCAGCAGGCCGGCCATGATCCACGCCAGTGTCGACTTGCCGCAGCCGTTACCGCCGTGAATGAGCACGCCGTCACCGGCGCTCACCCGAAATGTGATGTCGCGCAACGCCGTCTTGGCCCACGGCGTACCCGCGGCGTAGGTGTGGCCCACGCGGTCCAGCTCGATGATCGTCGCGCCGGCGGATCGCTCGGTGGTGGCCCGCGGGGCCGCGGCGGTATCCACCATGCCGGATGTGTTGTCGACGGAATCGGAGAGGTTGACGACGCGGTCGGCGGCCTCGGCCTCGTTGGCGTAGTGCGTGATCTGCACCAGGCCCAGGCCGTGCCGGTCGGTCAGGCCCGCGAGGACGTCGCGCAGCGCGTCGCGGCCGGCCTGGTCGACCATGCTGGTGACCTCGTCGGCGATCAGCAGCGCGGGTTCGCGCGCCAGCGCGCCGGCGATGGCCAAGCGCTGCAACTCCCCGCCGGACAGCCCGCCGGTGTCGCGCTCGCCCATGCCGTCCAGTCCCACCTCGGCCAGCAGTCGGTTCACGTCGACGGACCGGTCCTGCGGCAGGCCCCACACCACGTCGTCGGCCACGCGACTGCCCAGCACCTGCGTCTCGGGGTGCTGCAGCACCACCGCGGTACCGCCGAGTTCACCGAGGCCGACGGCACCGGGGCGATCCACGGTCCCGGTGGTCGGCGGCCGGCCCGCCAGGATCAGCATCAAGGTGGTCTTGCCGGAGCCGTTGGCCCCGACGACCGCCACGTGCTCGCCGGGATCGATGTCCATACTCATCGGGGCCAGCGCGTCGTGGTCGGCACCCGGATAGCGAAAGCCGATGTGGCGCAGACGAACCGGCAGCGGACCGACCGGACCGTGCGGCGGGGTCTCGAGCTTGTGTACGTCCGGCACGCCACGCAGCGCCTCGAGCACCATCGACAGGGCCCAGAAGCCGATCACCGAGACCACCATGATCGCGAAGATCGCGTAGCCACCCACCAGCAGCGGCCAGAACCGCAGGGCGGTGTCGGTCAGGTCGCGCACCAGGTCGGCCGAGACGTGCATCTGGTCGGCCAGCTGCGCCATTCCGGCGCCGCGCAGCGAGTCGGCCAGATACTCGACGAAGCGCGCCGAACCCTCGACATTGGCGGTGATGGTTTCGAAGATCAGGTGCCGCAGTCGCGAGAGCAGCCCCAGCGCGCCGACGGCGAACACTCCGAACGCGGCGCCGGCGATCAGCGAGGCGAACAACATGGTGGGCCAGCCCCGGCCCCGGCGTTTGATGACGCCGGTCAGGCCGCCGATGTAGGCACAGTTCGCCACCGTCATGAAGCCGCCCAGCCCGGCGACCAGGAACGTGATCATGCCGCCGGCCACCAGCGCGGCGATCAGCACCCGGATGCGGTAGCGGTAGGCCAGCAGGCCCATCGGGACGGTGCCCAGCAGCGAGAACACCTGGCCGAACGGGACGACGACGGCGATCACCGCGCAGGCGGCGCACAGCGCGGCCATGACGGCGGCCTGCGCCATTTCGGAGGGACGCAGGGGGCCGGTGGGGCGCGGCACGCCCGGGGTCCCATACGTCATCAGACGATTCTGCCAGCCGCAGCCGGGGTGCCGTGCACTCGACGGCACGCTCGGCCTACCCGGTTGACTGCATAGTGAACCTATGTAAACTGTTGGACATGGCTGCAGCAACCGACCTGGGCGTGGACCTGCTGAGTGTGGTCTCCCGGCTCAACCGGTTGGCCACCCAGCGGATCCGGATGCCCCTGCCGTGGGCGCAGGCCCGCCTGTTGTCGACCATCGACGACCGCGGCGAGGCCCGCATCTCCGATCTGGCCGCCCTGGACAACTGCTCGCAGCCGACGATGACCACGCAGGTCCGCCGCCTCGAGGACGCCGGACTGGTCACGCGGACCGCCGACCCCGGCGATGCGCGTGCCGTGCTCATCGCCATCACCGAGGACGGCCGTCGCACGCTGGCGCAGGTTCGCGCCGACCGCGCGGCCGTCATCGACCCGGCGATCGAACAACTCGACGCCGCCGACCGGGAGACACTCGGCGCTGCCATCGACGTCATGCGCCGCCTTCTGAACAACGTCTCCAACGCCTGAACCGAGGAGTACTCGCGCTATGTGGCGCCAATCAAAGGCCGTCTGGGCCGTCGCTTTCGCCTCCGTCGTCGCCTTCATGGGCATCGGTCTCGTCGACCCGATCCTCAAGCCGATCGCCGACAACCTGGGCGCGTCGCCGTCGCAGGTGTCGCTGCTGTTCACCTCCTACATGGCGGTGATGGGCGTGGCGATGCTGGTGACCGGCGTGGTGTCGAGCCGCATCGGTCCCAAGCGCACACTGCTGCTCGGGTTGGCGATCATCATCGTCGGCGCGGGCCTGGCCGGCATGAGCTCGACGGTCACCGGCATCGTCGGCTGGCGCGCGCTGTGGGGCCTGGGCAACGCGCTGTTCATCGCTACCGCCCTGGCAACCATCGTGAACTCCGCGAAAGGCTCTGTGGCACAAGCGGTCATCCTGTACGAAGCCGCACTCGGCCTGGGCATCGCGGTGGGGCCACTGGTCGGGGGCGTGCTCGGATCGATCTCCTGGCGCGGTCCGTTCTTCGGCGTCTCGGCACTGATGACGGTGGCCCTGGCGGTGACGGCGTTCCTGCTGCCGGAGACCCCGCGCCCGCAGCAGGCCACCACGCTGGCCGATCCGTTCCGCGCGCTGCGGCACCGCGGCCTGCTCGGGGTGTCGGTGACCGCGCTGCTGTACAACTTCGGCTTCTTCACCCTGCTGGCGTTCACGCCGTTCCCGCTGAACATGGGAGCGCACGGGATCGGCCTGATCTTCTTCGGCTGGGGCGTGTGCCTGGCGTTCACGTCGGTGGTGGTCGCCCCGCGACTGCAACGCCGGTTCGGGACCCTGCCGACGCTGATCGTCAACCTGCTGTGCATGACGGCCACGCTGGCGGTGATGGCCGTCGGGACCGACCACCGCGCGGTGCTGGCGAGCGCGGTGGTGGTGGCCGGCCTGTTCTGCGGCGTCAACAACACCCTGATCACCGAGACCGTGATGAAAGCGGCTCCCGTCGAACGCGGCGTGGCGTCGGCGGCCTACAGCTTCCTGCGGTTCGCCGGCGCCGCCGTGGCGCCGTGGCTGGCCGGTGTGCTCGGCGAGCAGATCAGCGTGCACCTGCCGTTCTGGGTGGGCGCCGGCGCGGTGGCCCTGGGCGCGGTGGTGCTGATGGCCACCCGGCCGCATCTCGCTGGGGTCGACGAACCCGAGACGGCCGTCGAGGAAATGCAGGACGAGGTGGTCGGCGCCCTCACCTGATCTCGTGGCGCAGGTCCGGCCAGGGCGGCCGGCGGATGACGGCAATGGTTCCCAGCACCGCGGCGAAGAACCCCGTTGCCACCCCGATCAGCGCGATGCGCTCGTGATCGACGGCCGCGTGCCAGGTGACCTGGTCGTCGCGCACCGCATAGACGCCCAGGGGCCTCATCTCATGGTTCCGGCCCGTGCGCGCCACCGGAATGATGGTGACCCCGCCCGTCTCGTAGGGTTCGCCGAAGATCCGGCTCGGGTCATGATTCGTCGGTTCCAGCGCATGCGGGTCCACCCGCTCGACGCTACCGGGCGGCTACGAGACCGTCGCCCCGATCAGGTCGCCGATGAGATAAGTCGCCCCGACGGCGATTGCACCGAACAGCAACTGGCGCAACGCCCCCAGCCACCATGGCTGATTGGTGAAGTGCGCCGCCAGCGCGCCGGCGATCAGCAGACCGACACCCCCGCACATCAGTCCGACCGGTAGCGAACCAAGGCCCAGCAGGTACGGAATCAGCGGGATGACGGCCCCGATCGCGAACATCAGGAATGACGACCCGGCCGCCACCCACGGCGAGGGCTCATGGCCGGGCTGGATCCCGATCTCATTGCTCAGGTGCACCGCGACGGCCTCGTCCTCGTCCGCGTGGATCTCCTCGACGGCGTCGCGCGCGGTCGCCTCGGTCAGCCCCTTCTTCATCAGCATCCGGACCAGTTCGGCCTTCTCGGCCTCCGGGTTGCGCTCGATGGCGGCGCGTTCGACCTTCACCTCGGCGTCGATCTGTTCGTTGGCCGTGGTGACCGAGGTGAACTCGCCCAGCGCCATCGAAAAGGCGCCGGCCACCAGGCCGGCCACCCCGGACAACAGCACGGTGTGCTCGCCTGCGGCCGCCCCGACGCCAGCGATCAGCGCGGTGTTCGTCACCAGCCCGTCCATCGCCCCGAACGTCGCGGCACGCAACCAGCCCCCGCTCACGTCGGCATGGGTGTGATCGAATTCGTGCGGATCCAGTAGCTCGGTCATGGGCTGATTGTTCTCCAGCGCTGTGACCCCGCCCAATTCAGGTTTGCCTCATCCGGCAACGGGCTACCGTGCGGTATGACCACCACCGCAGAACACCTGCGCAACGCCCTCGACGGACGCTTTCGCGACGTGAAGAACCGCGTTCGCGCCGAGCTGTCCAACGAGGTCTTCAAGCCGCACTACACCCCTAACACCGTCATCGCCCGGACCAAGGTCGGCGAGCAACTCAAGATCATGGCCGCCGCCGGCGCCGCTGAGGACGGGTTCAAGAAGGAACACGGCGGCAACGGCGATGTCGGCGCGGCCGTCACCCAGATCGAGATGCTCGCGATGAGCGATCTGTCGCTGATGGTCAAAGCCGGCGTGCAGTGGGGCCTGTTCGGCGGCGCCGTCGAGAACCTCGGCACCGAGCGGCACCACGAGGCCTACGTGCGCAAGATCATCGACCTGGACCTGCTGGGCTGCTTCGCGATGACGGAGACCGGCCACGGCTCCGACGTGCAGTCCCTGGAGACGACGGCCACCTACGACCCGGCCACCCAGGAGTTCGTCGTCGACTCCCCCACGCCGTCGTCGCGCAAGGACTACATCGGCGGTGCGGCCCAGACTGCCCGTGTCGCAGCGGTTTTCGCGCAGTTGATCACCCCCGACGGCGAGAACCACGGGGTGCACTGCCTGGTGGTGCCGATCCGCGACGACGAGGGCAACGACCTGCCGGGCGTCACCACCGGCGACTGCCAGTACAAGGGCGGGCTGCCCGGCGTCGACAACGGCCGCATCACGTTCGACCATGTCCGGGTACCGCGGGAGAACCTGCTCAACAAGTACGGCGACGTCACGGCGGACGGGGTCTACTCCTCGCCGATCGAGAACGTCGGCCGCCGGTTCTTCACCATGCTCGGCACGCTGATCCGCGGTCGCGTCACCGTCGGCGGCAGCGCCGGTGCCGCCGCCCGCGTCGCCCTGGACATCGCCACCCGATATGCGTTGGAGCGCAAGCAGTTCGACGATCCGGACACCGGTCAGGAGATCGTCATCATGGACTATCTGGCCCACCAGCGCCGGCTGCTGCCGCTGATCGCCAAGTCCTATGCGCTGCAGTTCGCGCAGAACGAACTGGTGGCCAAGACCCACGACCTGCAGACCGCCGAGGATCCCGACCCCGAGGAGCAGCGCGAGCTGGAGTCGCGGGCGGCGGGCCTGAAGGTCGCCAACACCTGGCACGCCACCCGCGCCATCCAGGTGGCGCGCGAAGCATGCGGCGGCGCAGGCTATCTCGCGGAGAACCGGTTGATCGCACTGAAGGCCGACACCGACGTGTTCACCACGTTCGAGGGCGACAACACGGTACTGACCCAGTTGGTGGCCAAGGCGCTGCTGACCGCCTACGCCGACGACATCAAGGGGATGAGCCCGGTCGAATGGGTCCGCTTCGCGGCCAACTTCGCCGGCGAGCGGGTGCTCAAACGCACTGCGGCGCAGACCATCATGCAGACCATCCTCGACACCCGGCAGGACAACGAGGAGGAAGGATCGCTGTTCAACCGCGGCACCCAGGTCAAGATGTTCGAGGACCGCGAGGAGTACATGATCGCCTCGGTGGCCCGCCGGCTGCAGGGCAAGTCGAAGGAGATGAGTGCCTTCGAGGCGTTCAACTCCGTGCAGGACCACGTGCTGCACGCCGCCGAGGCGCACATCGACCGGGTGATCCTGGAAGCGTTCGTCGCCGGTATCGACGCCTGCGCCGACGAGGAGACGCGCGAGATCCTCGGCATGGTCTGCGACCTGTACGCGCTGAGTGTGATGGAGGACGACAAGGCCTGGTTCATCGAGCACCGGTTTCTGTCGACCGAACGCGCCAAGGCCGTCACCCGCGGCATCAACGACCGCTGCAAACGGCTGCGCCCCCATGCCGAGCTGCTGGTCGACGGCTTCGGCATCCCCGAGCAGCTGCGCTACGCCGAGATGCTGCATCCGGAGCACCTGCCGGCCTGAGGCCCCGCCTTCGCGGCTTGCGTCGACTTGGCACGCGAAAGCGCGTTTTGCGTGACGTTTCTCTACACGCGCCGCGGCGCTCAGAGGCGCTTGCGGTCCAGCGCCTTCATCAGTGCCGGCCGTCGACCGTAGTCCTGCCCCGTAACGCTCGGCGGCGTCCCAGGCGCCATCGATGTCGCCGTCGCTCATCAGTAGGTTGACCAGGACCGCGCCCTCTTCGAAGCGGTCCGAAGCCAGCGTCTTGGCGTGATCCATGGCCCAGGCGCGCTCGGTGGCGACACGATCCAGACCAGCCGCGAAGTCGAGCAAGACCCGATACGCGCCGACCGATGGCTGTCGGATGAAATCAGCGCGCAGCGCATCGGCGGGCCGCCGACGCCGTGACCACTGTGGCAGGCGCAACCCCTGTGACCCCTGTGACTCGGCCCCGACGACACGCCCCCGGACACGACCGTGGCGACCGCTGGTTGTCGGAACCGTGCCCTAAGTTGGACCGGCCAGAGACCGACAGGAAGGAGCCAGGTGGACGACAACACACCATTGTCGGCTGCCGAGCTGCTCGAACTCAATCGCGAGATCCAGGGCTCCCCCACGGTCCGGCTGCTGACCGCCAACAACCTGGGCCTCTACGCCACCCTGATGGAGCGTCACCTGGCCGGCGGTGTCGTCCCCGAGACCGAGCTGGTGGTACTGCTCGAACGCGACCTGGACGGCCTCGGCCACCCCGACGGGCAATCCGGACTCGCCCTGATCAAGTCGTGGGCCAGCCAGGGCTGGCTGCACCGGGTGGCCGACACCCGCAGCGGGTACGAACGCAATCTGTGCTATCTCACCCAGGAGGCCCGGCGCGCCCTGGACTTCCTGCGCGGCATGCGCCGCAAGGACACCATCGCCACCGGCGGTTCGATCACCGGCATCGCATCCCGGCTCAAGCAGGTCGCCATCCGGGTCGGCACCGACCCCGACCGCATCCGTGCGGGTATCGAGGCCGAGATCGCCGCCCTGCGAACCGAACTCGATGCGCTCGAGGACTCCGAGAATCATGCCGGGTTCCAGCGGCCCGATGCGGATCTGACCGACGCCTACGACGAGGCCCGCGCGATCGCCCTGCAGATGGAGCGGTTGATCACCGACATCGGCCAGTACGGCACCCTCATCGAACAGGCCACCGCCGCCCTGGACGAACCGATCGACAGCAACACCGCCTACGCCGACCGGCAGCGTCAGATGTACGAGGACTACCAGGCGGCCTGGGATTCGCAGGGCCGCGATTCGCACCGCGCGTTCCTGCGCATGATCAACGATCCCGACCAGCGGGCCGAGTTCGAGGCCGATGTCCTCGCCGTCGCCGATGCGCTGCCCGCCCTGGACCCGGCACTGCGCACCGTGATGGCCGGCTTCTTCGAGTTGGTCGGCCACCAGATCGACGAGGTCGAGCGCATCCAGCAGCGCTGCGCCCAGCGGGTCAAACGCTTCACCGCGTTCGGCACCCTCGAGCAGAGCCGCGGGGTGGCCCGCCAACTGGGCGACGCGATCGGCGCGGCCCGCAATCTGCTGAAGTCGTCGCTGACCGATTCACGGCTGGACATCGAACTGCCCCTGGCCCGCCACACCATCAGTTCCGTTGGGGCACTGAGCTTCCGGATCGGTGATCTGTCGAACCCGAAGCCGGCCCAAGCCGCGGAGGGCGAAGTCGACCTGGCCAGCTTCGCCGCACTGACCACCCAGGTCGACGCGCCGGCGATGTCGGAGCTGATCAACACCGCCATCGTCGACGGCCCGCTGTCGCTGCCGGACGCGGTGGGCCTGCTGGACTCGGCGTACCTGGGTCACGTCATCGTGCTGTGGTCCTGGGCTCTCAAGCAGCCGGGCCTGGCCGACGCAGCGGAATCGCAGATCGTGCGCTTCCAGTCCCTCGACGGGCGCGACCGCGAGATGGAGGTCCCCCGTCTGATGTTCACCGAACCGATCTCGACCCTGGCAGGAGCCCAGTGACCGACACCGACGCGGTCGATATCGCCGCACTGTCCGCACTCCCCCACGTCGACCAGAGCGCGCGCACCCCGCAGCCGCGGCGGCCCCGCTTCGAGGGCGATGTCAGCGAACTGCCCGACCGCGCCTGCTGGGCGCTGCAGCACCTGATGACCCGGCGTTACATCAGCGCCGACTCCGATGCCGACCTGTACAGCTGGGTGATCGAGTACCGCGGCCCGATCGGCGTGCGACTCTCCGAACTGGACCTGCAACTGCGGGTCGTCGAGGGCGTCTTCGACAACGGCGGCATCGCGTTCGTCGAGCAGGCCCGGTACGAATCCGTCAGGGGCGTCAAGCTTCTGCGGCGTGAGCCGCTGGGCACCTACGACTCGATCCTGGCGCTGCACCTGGCCCAGCTGATGCGTGCCTCCGGTGGGCAGAACGTGGTGATCAGCCGTGAGGAGATGCACGGCATGTTCACCGGCGTGCCGGGCGGCGTCGACCGCGACGTGGTGGCCTTCACCACCCGCATCGATGCGGCCATCGCCCGCCTGGCCGGGCTGGACATCCTGCGCAGGACCCGCGACGACGAGGACAGCTACACCGTCAGCCCGGTGATCACCGCGGTGATGACGGCCTCGGTGATCACGGAGTTGCAGCAGCAGTTCGAACTGCTGCTGAACGGCGGGGCAGCTTCCGAAGAACTCGAGGACGAAGATGACTGAGCAGTTCCACCTCGCCCGCCTGCAGGTCATCAACTGGGGCGTCTTCGACGGCTACCACGACATCCCGTTCAGCGACGGCGGGGCCCTGATCGCCGGTGCCTCCGGAAGTGGCAAATCCTCACTGCTGGATGCGATCTCGCTCGGGTTCCTGCCGTTCAACCGGCGCAACTTCAACGCCTCGGGCGACAACACCGCGGCCGGGTCCAGCGCCGGCCGGCGGACCGTCGACAAGTACGTCCGCGGCGCCTGGGGGCAGCGCAGCGACGGCACCACCAGCAAGGTGATGTACCTGCGTGGCGACGGCACCGCCTGGTCGGCCATCGCGGTCACCTACACGTCCAACACCGGCCGCTCGGTCACCGGCCTGGTGCTCAAGTGGCTCACCGGCGATTCCCGGTCGGATTCCTCGAGCCGGTTCGTGCTGGCCGACGGTAACCGCGATATCGAGGAAGTCTGCAACCGTTGGGCCGCAGGCCGATTCGACACCGGGGTGTTCAAGGACGACTGGCGATTCACCACCAAGGTGGAGTCCCAGTATCTGGCCCAGCTCTACGCCACCATCGGGATCCGCGCCTCCGACGCCGCCCAGCAGCTGCTGGGCAAGGCCAAGTCGCTCAAGAGCGTCGGCGGCCTCGAGCAGTTCGTCCGCGAATTCATGCTCGACGAACCCGAGAGCCTGGCCCGGCTACCCGAGGCGCTCAAGCAGATCGACCCGCTGGTGGAGGCGCGCGAACTGCTGGCCGTCGCGCAGCGCAAACGCACCATCCTCGGCGACATCGAGAAGATCCAGCAGCGCTACGCCTCGGAGTCCTCCGACCTGGGCATCATCGACCTGGTCGACGCGCCCATGGTGCGCGCATACACCGACCACGTGCGGCTGTCCCAGTGCCCGGCGCAGATCACGTCGCTGGACCACACCATCGATCAGCTCGGCAACGAATACGAGGACGTCACCCGCGCGCTGAATCTGGCCAAGGCGGAAGCGGATTCGCTGAACGCACAGATCAGCGGATCCAGTTCCAGCATCGGTCCGCTGCAGTCCCAGGTGGCCGCCGCCGAGGCCCAGGCCGAGGAGGTGTCGCGCCGGCGTGCGGCCTACGAGATGCTGCTCGGCGCCCACGACATCGAATTCCCCGACACCGCCGACGAATTCTGGAACCTGCGCGAGGAACTGACGACGCAGACCACCGAACTGCTGGCCCGCCTGGACCGCGGGCGGGAAACCTCGACCGACGCCGAGTACACCCAGAAGGTGGCCCGGATGGCCCGCGACGCGGCCACCAAGGAACTGAAGCGCGTCGAACAGGTCGGCTCGGCGCTGCCCGAATCCGCGATTACGATGCGCGAATTCATCTGTGCTGCAGTCGGACTCGATGCCGCCGAACTACCGTATGTCGCCGAATTGCTGGACCTGAGGCCCGAGCACAGCCGGTGGCGCGTCGCCGTCGAGAAGGTGCTGCGGGGGGTCGGGCTGCGGCTGCTGGCGCCCGACCGGCACTACGCGGCCGTATTGCGCTTCGTCAACGAGACCGACATGCGCGGACGGCTGCAACTGCACCATGTGCGCGCCGCCCTCGTCGGTGCCGTACCCACCGAGGCGGACCCGAACACGTTGGCGGGCAAGCTCTTCGTCGTTGACGCGACGCATCCGTGCGCGGCCGAGGCCGCCGATATCGTCGCCGCCGCCGGTGACCACACCTGCGTCGACACCCCCGACGTGTTCAGCCGGTTCCGCCGCGCCGTCACCGACACGGGCCTGTACAAGGATTCCGACCGGCTGGCCGTCAAGGACGACCGGCGACCGCTGCGCCAATCCGAATACATCTTCCAGGGCGACGTCACCAACAAGATCGACGCCCTCACCGTCGACCTCGCGGCCGCCGAGGAGGCCTACCAGAAGGCCCGCCGGGCCGCCGACGACATCGCCGCCGAGCGGCAGCGGTGGCGCGACCGGGCCGCGGCGAACAAGGCCATCTGCGAACAGTTTCCGCAGTGGAACCAGATCGACTCCGAGACCGCCGACAACCATGCCGACCGGCTGCGCGAGCAGTTCGAGATCCTGCTGGCCGACCATCCCGACATCGAGGCCCTGTCGGCGCGCGCCGAGGAATGCTGGTCGGAGATCCAGACGCTGATGACCCGCCGCGGAGCGATCCAGACCCGCCGCGACGATCTCGACAGCCGTCGCACCCAACTGCTCGAGCTCGAAGAACGACTGACCCCGGCGTTCGTCTCCGAGCCGCTGACCGAGCTGCTGCACCGGTACGCGGCCGCGCTGCCGGTACCGCTCGAGGTCCTCGGGCCCGAGCCGCACCGCGAGGCGCTGTTCGCCGCCATCCGCCGCGAACGCGAGCAACTGCGCGAAAACCGCAGGCGCTCCTACGATGAGCTGGCCCGCATCCTCAACACGTTCGACACCGCGTTCCCCGACGCGATCCCCAACGACAGCGAGGTGTTCGACGAGCGGGTGCACGATTACGTCGCGCTGTGCCGTCACATCGACGAACGCGAGCTGCCCGAGGCCTACGAGCGGATGATGCGACTGGTGACCGAGCAGGCACCCGACGCCATCCTGACCCTGCACCGGGTGGCCGAGCAGGAGACCCGGCGCATCAGCGACCAGATCGCCCGCGTCAACACCGGTCTGGGTTCCGTCGAATTCAACCGCGGCACCCGGCTGACCCTGCGCGCCACCCCGCGCGCGCTGACGGCGGTGTCCGAGCTGACCGACATCGTGCGCAAGATCTCCGGCCGGATCGCCGAGGTGGGCCTGGGCGACAAACAGGCGATCCTGGACCAGTACGCCGACATCCTGCGGCTGCGCAACCGGCTGGCGTCGGCCGCACCCGAGGACAAGGCGTGGACACGCGACGCGCTGGATGTGCGCAACCGGTTCACCTTCGACTGCGCCGAATGGGATGCGCACAGTGACGAACTGATCCGCACCCACAGCAACGCGGGAGATAACTCCGGCGGCGAGCAGGAGAAGCTGATGGCGTTCTGCCTGGCCGGCGCGCTGAGCTTCAACCTGGCATCGCCTGAATCCGGCGACAACAAACCGGTGTTCGCGCAGCTGATGCTCGACGAGGCGTTCTCCAAGTCCGACCCGCAGTTCGCCCAGCAGGCGCTGCAGGCGTTCCGCAAGTTCGGCTTCCAGCTCGTCATCGTGGCCACGGTGCAGAACGCGACCACCATCCAGCCCTACATCGATTCGGTGGTGATGGTGTCGAAGCGGGAGGCCACCGGCCGCGACGCCCGACCCGTGGCCACCGTGGCGACCAAGACGATCTCCGACTTCACCGCGCTGCGGCACGAGATGGGGGCTGCCGGACGGGTGCCGGCCGGCGTGTGAGCCGACACCCCGATCTGCTCTGTAGATCAACCGGGCGCATGTCCCGTAGCGCGACGCCTATGCTGCGCGCATGCCCGAGTTCGCACCGTCGCTGCCCCCGGAGCTCGACGACGTACCCACGGTCGCCGGCCTTCCGTCGGCGGCGGATCTGGCCGGTCGGCCGTACGCACTGCCCGTGGACCTGCTCGGCGAGTTGTACGGGCCGCTGTTCTACGGCGACCACAGCGGCTTTCGGAAGCTCTACGCGTGCTCGCTGGAGCTGGTCGAGGAACTCTGCGATGAGACTCGGTTCGCCAAGAATCTGACCGGAGCGCTGGCCCGGGTTCGCGCGTTGGCCGGCGACGGGTTGTTCACCGCGTACCACGGCGAGCCGAACTGGCAGAAGGCCCACGACGTACTGCTGCCCGGATTCAGCTACGCCGGTCTGCGCAACTACCACGGCGCGATGCTCGAGATCAATGCGCAGTTGATCGCCCGCTGGGATGCGGCGGTGGGCCACCACCCCGTCGACGTATCCGGTGATCTGCAGAAGCTGGCAATGGACACCGTGGGCCTGGCCGGGTTCGGCGCCCACTTCGACTCGTACGACCACGAGGGCCTGGCCCCCATCCCGCAGACCTTCATGTCCGCGCTCATCGAGGCCGTAACCAACGGCACCACACCGGGATTCGACGCCGACAAGGCAACCCTGCACGCCTACTTCGACGACCTGATCGCCGAGCACCGCGCCGACGGCACGTCCCAGGATCTGTTGACGGTGATGCTCGGGCAGGGTCCCGACGGTGCACCACTGCTCGAGACCGAGAACATCCGCAACCAGATCATGACCTTCCTGATCGCCGGGCAGTTGACCACGTCGGAACTGATGCCCACCACGGTCTACAACCTGGTGCACCACCCCGCGGTGCTCGCGCGCGTCCGCGACGAGGTCGACGAGGTGTTCGGAACCGACGATGACTACGTGCCGACCTACGACGACATCGGCCGACTGGCGTACCTGCGCCAGGTGATCAGCGAGACGCTGCGACTATCCCCGCCGGTGCTGAACTTCGACCGGATGGCGTTGCAGGACACCGTCATCGGCGGCAAATATCCGATCAAGCGCGGGGAGGCCCTGACGGTGCTGACCGGTGCGCTGCACCGGCAACCACAGTGGGGCGACAACGTCGAGTTGTTCGACCCGGGACGCTTCGACGCCGACCGGGCCGCCGAGCGCTCCACCGCATTGTTCAAACCGTTCGGCACCGGCGAGCGGTCCTGCATCGGGCGCCAGTTCGCCCTGCACGAGGCGGCCATGGCGATCGCGCGACTGGTGCACCGGTACCGCCTGATCGACTCCAAACACTATGTGCTGCACTGGGAAACCCCGGGCAGTCGACGGCCGGTGGGCTTCCAGCTGGACCTGGTCCGGCGCACCCCGGACGAGCGCCGTCGCGCGACCCCGGCACCGACCGCCCAGCCGGCGACCACCGCCGCGGTGAGCCCGATCAAGGCCGGCACCACTCTGGCCGTGCTGCACGGCTCGAACCTGGGCACCTGCCGGGCGCTGGCCAAACAACTCGCCGAGGAGGCGGCCGATATCGGTTGCACCGCGACGGTGGGACCGCTGGACCAGGCCGCCGGTGGGCTACCCGACGCCGATGCCGTCCTGATCGTCGCGTCGTCGTACAACGGCCAGCCGACCGACGACGCGCGCGATTTCATGACCTGGCTGACTGCGGAAAGTACTGCCCTGCAGGGCAATCCGCTGTTCGCCGTGCTCGGCGTCGGGGATCACAACTGGGCCGACACCTATCAGGCCATCCCCGAGGAGATCGATGAACGGTTGACCGCACTGGGTGCCACCGCGTTGGTTCCGCGCGCGTCGGCCGACACCTCGGGTGATCTCACCGGTACTCTCGAGGAGTTCACCACCGCGCTGTGGGCGGCGTTGTCAGAGCACTTCGGCGATCCGAACGCAGCCCCGGTGACCGCCGACGACGAGCCCCTCTACGACCTGCACCCGATCTTCGGTCCGGTGACCGCGGCCATCGACGCCCGATTCAACGTCGAGCCGATGACCGTGGTGCTCAATGATGAACTGGTCAACGTGCCGGGGCAGGCCAAAAGGTATGTGCGCGTGAGCCTGCCGGACACTATCGAGTACTCCACCGGCGATCACCTGACCGTGCTGGCGGACAACCCGCCCGAACTGGTCGACGCGGTGACCGATGCCCTGGGGATCGACCCGCAGCTGCGGCTGTCGATCAACCCGCGCCGCACATCGCGTCGGCTCATCGCCCTGGACCGGGAGGTCAGCGTGCACGAACTGCTGACCCATTTCGTCGAACTGCGTAAACCGGTGACGCACAGTCAGTTACGCAAGCTGGCCAACTCCAATCCCTGCGCACCGGAGAAGGAACAGCTACAACAACTCGCCGACTCGGAAGAGCCGTGCGCGCTCAGCGTCATCGAATGCCTGCAGGAGTTCCCCGCCTGCGCGATCACTGGCGCCGAACTCCTGGAATTGCTGGAACCGATGACGCCGCGGCACTATTCGATCGGATCGTCGTCGAAGCGCTCGCCACACGAGGTGGCCCTGATCGTCAGCGTGCTGGACACCCCGGCCCGCTCCGGCCGCGGCGTGTTCAAGGGCGTCGCCTCCAATCATCTCGCCGGGGTGGCCCCCGGCACCCAGATCCGGGCCCGCGTCGACCCGGCCCGGCAGGCGTTTCGGGCGGGCGCGGAGCCGGCGAAGAACGTGATCCTGGTCAGTGCGGGCACCGGCGTCGCGCCGTTCTGCGGCTTCCTGGGCGATCGGCTGGCCGCCAAGGACGCGGGTGCGCCGTTCGCGCCGGCGTTGTGTTTCTTCGGCGTTCGCGATCCCGACGTCGACTACATCTTCCGCGATCTGTTCGCGGAGGGCGAACGCCTCGGGATCGTGCGAATGCGGCCGGCGTTCTCCCGCGCCCCGCAGGACGGCGTCCGCTACGTGCAGGATCGGATTGCCGCCGACGCCGACGAGGTCTGGGCCCTGCTCGGCGATCCGGCCAAGGACACCCACGTGTTCATCTGCGGTGACGGCGCGCGAATGGCACCCGCGGTCCGGCAGGCGTTCCTCGGTATCTACCGGGACCGGACCGGTGCCGACGACGACGCCGCGAAGGTCTGGCTCGAAGCGCTGGTGGCCTCCGACCACTACGTCGAGGACGTGTGGGCGGGCTGACTCAGCGGATGACGCGGTAGCGCAGGTGTGCGACCCCCGGGGCTTCCAGTACGCGGACCAGCTCCAGGTTCGGAGTCCCCGGCGCGAATCCGTCGAACAGGCGCTCACCCGTACCCAGGATCACCGGGCTGATCTGGAGATCGATCTCGTCGACCAGCCCTGCCGAAATCGCCTGCCGGGCACATGATGCGCCGCCGGCGATCGAGATGTCGCGGTCGCCGGCGGCGGTCTGCGCCCGGGCGTACGCCGATTCGATCCCGTCGGTGACGAAATGGAACGTGGTGCCGCCGGCCATCTCGATCGGTTCGTGCGGGTGGTGCGTCAGGACGAACACCGGGCAGTGATACGGCGGCTCGTCGCCCCACCACCCCTGCCAATCCGAATCCCCCCAGTCACCGCGAATCGGGCCGAACATGTTGCGCCCCATGATCGTGGCGCCCATCCCGTCCATCATGTCCGAGACCACCTGCCGATTGACCGGGTGATCCGCGGCCGGGCCCAGGTGCCACTGGTGCAGCCGCGGGCCTCCGACCCCCAGCGGGTTGTCCTCGCCCTGATCGGGACCGGCGACATAGCCGTCGGCCGAGATCGACATCGACAGGTTGGTTCTGCTCACGTGGCCTCCATCCAGCTTCGGTATACCAATGAAGACCGGGGTGGGCCGGGGAACTCATCGCCGACGTCAGTAGCCGGGGCGCTGGTAGGGGGCGTTCGTGGTGGTGGTCGTGGGTGTTGCCGGCGCACTCGGATCACCGGAGTTCGGCTCGGCGTTGGCCAACCCCGCGACGCCGATCAGGACCATGCCGGCGACCGCACTGGTCGCCAAGAATCTGCGTGCCATGATTCGCACCTTCGGTCATGTGCGCCGTGGCGCATCCTGCCCTCCGGATACGGGAACGAATGATGGCGGGTTCACATCGAGGGCCCGCCCGACACCGAGAACAGGCGGTTTCTCAGCATCCAGTCGTCGATGTGGCCCATCGTCACCGGTAGGGCCGCGCCCGAGAACACCATGTGGTCGGACCCGGCAATCTCGACCGAAGTACCGTGCCGATACCGGGTCGCGGCCTGACGTACAGCTCCGGCCGGCACGATGTGATCGCACTCGCCCCATATCGCCAGTACCGGGGTTGTGATCGCCGAGTAGTCGACGACGGTGGACTTGGAAAGCCTGAGTACCGCGAGCAGCAACTCCCATTGCACCCGACCGGATTCGCACACCAGGCCATCGTGAATCTCACGCGCGGTCTCCTCGGTCTGCGTGTTGGCGATCCACTCGCGACAACGGTCGTATTCAGGCGGCGGTACCGGTTTGGCCCAGGGACGGAGCCGGAAGAAGAACGGCAGGGCCATGCGTCTGTTGGCAGGCGTCGAAGCGTTGATGCCTGCCGCTGGAGCGGGACATGCAGCGACCAGGCCCATATGGTGCGTCCGTGCGGCGACCAGCTGCGCGAGGAGGCCGCCCATCGAGTGGCCGACCAAGAGCGGTGGGGAATCCAGGGAATTGACCAAACCGACAAGATCGTCGGTGTAGTCCCGAAGGCTCAGTGACGCGATCTTCATCGCGCCGTCGTCGATCGGCAGTTGGTGATGGCGAAGTGTTGGTGTGTGCGCGGTGAACCCGCGCTGTTCGAAGGCGGCGCGAACGCCCGCCAACTGTTCGCCACGACTCCAATTGCCATGAATCAGGACGACATGCTTGGTGGCCGACACGGCCCAAGGCTCTCATCGAAGCGGTCCGAGAGTGTCCGCAACGTCGGAAACTTCTCCCGCCGTCGGCACCTCAGTGACCTGGCTCCCCCGATTGGACTCGAACCAATAACCGCCCGATTAACAGTCGGGAGCTCTGCCAATTGAGCTACAGGGGAATGCACTCGGCCGCGAAACGTGCCCGCGGACCGAGCGTTGACTCTAGCGCATCGGGCCGGTTACCCGGGAATCGCCTGCTCACCGCGCCTGGGCTTCGGCACCCAGCTCGGTGAGGCAGGATGGAGCCCGACGATCCGGTTCGACCGCCCAGGAGGCCATCAGTGTTACGCGCCCTCACCGTGCTCGGGGTCGGCTACGTGCTGGGCACCAAGGCCGGCCGCGAACGCTATGAGCAGATCGCCGCGACCGCCCGGGCCATCACGCAGAGTCCCGCGACCAAGTCCGTGATCGACGCCGGGCGCCGCAAGATCGCCGAGAAGGTGTCGCCCGATCCCCGGATCGTTGAATTGACCGAGATCCAGATCGACGACGAGACCGTGGTGGTAGAGCCGATCCTGGAAACGCCGCAGGTCCCCGCGCGGAGCCGGGGACGCCGCAGGTAGCCGTCAGCCCCCGTAGCCGGGGTGGCTCGGCGGCAGGACCGACTGCCCGGGCTGGGCCGGGTTGATGTAGACGCCGTTGGTGCCCACCGACCAGGCCGGGGCACTGGTATTGGCCCAGCCGATGCATTTGCCGGTGTCCCGGGCCCCGAACCAGGCCAGGCACTGACCCTGGCCGGCCTGCGGCGTGACGGCGGTCTCGGTCAGCGCCGAAACCAGCGGAGCCGCCCCGGCGGCCAGCAGGAACGCGCCGACAGCGACGGCGCGACGGGTCCGCTTCATGGATGCCATGGCTGCAAGGGTAACCGCTGAACGGTGGTCATGTCCCGACATCATCGCCGCTGGCCTGCTGCAGCAGGCTCTTGCGGTAGGTCTCGAGGGCGATCAGGTCGCCGAAGACGGCGTGGTATTCGTCGGCCTGTTCCACCGGCGACATCCGCTGCAGCTTCGATTTGACCTCGGCAATCTGCCGCCCGATCCATACCTCTTGTAGGCGGGCCAGCACACCGCCGATGTAACGCGGCAGCTTCTCCTCGTCGTCCATTCGGATGGACTCGACACTGAGCTCGTTGATCAGCCCCGCATCGGCCTGCCCCTGCTGGCGCACCGCGTCGATCCACTGCGCGCCACCCGGGCTGCTCGCGGTTCCCCCGGCGGCCGCGATGGCCCCGCACACCGCCGCATAGCCCGGATGGGTGAAGCCCTCGACGGCCAGCGAGTCGAACACCGGCCCCGCCAGCGCCGGGTACTGCAACGCGGCCTTGAGCGCCTCTCGCTGCGGCCAGAGGGTGGGATCACGCGGGTCCGGCCGACGAGTCTCCCCCGCCGGGCCCGTCGCCGCGGCGGCCGTCGTCGCGGCCCGGGGCCGGCCCCGGCCGTTGTCGGCCCGGCCGCCCTTGGCGGTCTCGCGAACCCGTGCGATCACCTGTCCGACGTCGTCCCAGCCGACCCACCCCGCAAGCTGGCGGGCGTACTCGTCGCGCAGCGTCGGGTCCTTGATCTTGGCGACCATCGGCACGCAGCGCCGCAATGCCGAGACCCGGCCCTCGGCGGTATCCAGGTCGATCTCGGAAAGCGCTGTGCGGATGGCGAATTCGAACAACGGCGTGCGTCGGGCCACCAGATCGCGCAGCGCCGTATCGCCCTGCCTGAGCCGAAGATCGCACGGGTCCATACCGTCGGCGGCGACGGCTACGAACGACTGACCGGCCAGATTCTGTTCGCCGTCAAAGGCTTTCAGCGCTGCTGCCCGCCCGGCGGCGTCGCCGTCGAACACGTAGATGAGCTCGCCGCGAAAGAAGTTGTCGTCCATCATGAGTCGGCGCAGCATCGACAGGTGCTCGTCGCCGAATGCGGTGCCGCACGAGGCCACCGCGGTGGTCACGCCCGCCAGGTGCATCGCCATGACGTCGGTGTAGCCCTCGACGACGACGGCCTGATGCCCCTTGGCGATGTCCCGCTTGGCCAGATCGATGCCGAACAACACGTTCGACTTCTTGTAAAGCGTGGTCTCGGGCGTGTTGACGTACTTGGCGGTCATCGGGTCGTCGTCGTAGAGGCGGCGCGCGCCGAAGCCGATCACTTCTCCGGCCGAGCCGCGGATGGGCCACAGCAACCGGCGCATGAACCGGTCGATCGGCCCCCGCTTGCCCTGCTTGGACAGCCCCGCCGCTTCGAGTTCCTTGTATTCGAATCCCTTGCGCAACAGGTGTTTTGTCAGATTGTCCCAGCCCGAGGGGGCATACCCGCAGCCGAACAGCCGCGCTGCGGCTGCGTCGAAGTTGCGCTCGGTCAGGTACTGCCGGGCCGGGGCGGCCTCCGGCGACTCCAGCGCGGCGGCGTAGAACTCCTGGGCGGCGGCATTGGCGGCGACGAGCCGGCTGCGGCTGCCGCGGTCGCGCTGGACATTGGTGGCCGCCGCCCCGCTGTAGGTGACGGTGTGGCCGATCCGGTCGGCGAGCAGTTCGACAGCCTCGACGAAGCTGATGTGCTCGATCTTCTGGACGAACGCGTAGACATCGCCACCCTCGCCGCAGCCGAAGCAGTGGAAGTGGCCGTGGTTGGGCCGGACGTGGAACGACGGCGATTTCTCGTCGTGGAACGGGCACAGCCCCTTCAGCGAATCCGCGCCGGCCCGCCGCAGCTGGACGTAGTCGCCGACGACGTCCTCGATGCGGGTGCGCTCACGGATGGCCGCGATGTCGCGATCGGAGATGCGGCCAGCCATGCGGGTCAGTGTACGGACGGGCCGCGACGGTTCTCTTCCGATGGCCGTCTGATCGACTCAGCGCTCACGGCGAGGCCCACTCGCACAACGTCGCGCTGGACGCTGACTCGATGCCGACGTGCCCGGGAGTCAGTCCAGCGTGGCGTAGAAGCGCTCGAGACGGGTCTCGGTGAACGACGCGATCTGATCGATCACCACCCGCAGCCGCGCCCCGTCGTCGGCGGCGGCCGTGAACTCGGGCGCGAACCGCGGGTCCAGCGTGGCCGGCGCACCGGCGAGCATCGCCTCGGCGACGGCGTGGATCCGGGCGCGCTGCTCGGCCTGGATGTTCAGATGGGTGGGATCGGACATGATGAACTGCAGCGCAAGCGTCTTGAGGACCGCCACCTCGGCGCGCACGATCGGCGGCACCGCCAGGTCCGCCCCGTAGCGGCGGTGTGGCCCGGGCCCGGCCTCGGTGCGCGTCTCCCGGACGGCGGCATTCGCGAACCGGCCGACCAGTTCGCTGGTGAGCCGCTTGAGCGCCGCCGACGCGGTCAGCGTCCCGTCGTACTTGCCCACGGCGGCGACGATCGGCAGCTGCGAGAGCCGCTCGGCGGCGGCCAGCAGGTCGTCGAAGTCGGCGCCGTGCGAGGAACCACCCAGCTTGGCGACGGCCGCCGCGGTGTCGCCGTCGGCCAGGACCCGCAGGTCGATGCGCCCGGAGATGACGCCGTCCTCGACGTCGTGGACGGAATAGGCGACGTCGTCGGCCCAGTCCATCACCTGGGCCTCCAGGCACGGCCACGCCGACCGTGCACCCGCGCGGACCCACTGCGCGGCAGGCAGGTCGTCGTCGTAGAAGCCGAACTTGCTGGGGCCGCTGCGCCCGGGATCCCTGGGCCACGGGTACTTGGTGACGGCGTCCAGGGATGCGCGGGTCAGGTTGAGGCCGTCCGAACGACCTTCGGCGTCAATCACTTTCGGTTCCAGCCGGGTCAGAATCCGAAAGTTCTGGGCATTTCCCTCGAACCCGCCATGGGCGAACGCAATCTCGTCGAGGGCCCGTTCCCCGTTGTGCCCGTACGGCGGATGGCCGATGTCGTGCGCCAGACCGGCCAGGTCCACCAGGTCGGGATCGCAGCCCAACCCGATGGCCATTCCCCGCCCGATCTGGGCGACCTCGAGGGAGTGCGTCAGCCGGGTCCGCGGGGTGTCGCTCTCCCGGGGACCCACCACCTGCGTCTTGTCGGCCAGCCGGCGCAGCGCCGCACAGTGCAGCACCCGCGCGCGGTCCCGGGCGAAGTCGCTGCGGAATTCGGTGTCCGAGCCGGGGATTCCGGCGCTCTTGGGCCCCTCGGCGACGAGCCGTTCCCGGTCGAACGGCCCGTACCCACCCTGCTCGTTGCTCATCACCGGGCCCCAGTCTGCCAGGGTGCGCCGACCATTCAACGGTCCGTGTCGGTCGCAGCCACTAGATTGCATTTCATGCACGTCGTCCGGCTTCTGCCACTGCTGCTCGTCGTCCTGCTCACCGGTCTGCTCTCGGCGCCGGCCGCCGTCGCCGAGCCGCCGTTCCGGGTGCAACAGCAGGTCACCGACAACGCCGGGGTGCTGTCCGGCTCGCAGCAGCGTGACGTCCAGGCCGCCGTCGACAGACTGTTCAACGACCGGCGGATCAAACTGTGGGTGGTCTACGTCAAGTCGTTCGACGACCTCGGCTGGCTGGACTGGTCCAAGCAGACCGAACGGCTCAGCGATCTGGGCACCGACGATGCGCTGCTGGCCATCGCCACGCAGGACCGCTCGTTCGCGTTCAACGTCGACCCCTCGATGACGGGCGGCTCCTCGTCGCTGATCGACAGCGTCCGGCGCGACAAGATCACGCCCGCCCTGCGCAACGACGACTGGGCCGGCGCGGCCATCAACGCGGCCAACGGACTCAACGCCCAGCCCCCGTCCGGTGGCGGCACGCAGATCTCCGGCAGGGCGGTGCTGATCGCTGCCGCGGCGCTGGTCCTGCTCGCGGTGCTGCTGTGGTGGTGGATGCGCTCGCGGCACCGCCGCCGGCACCGGGCCGATGTCGAAGCGGCCAAACGGCTGGACCCCACCGACGAACGGGCATTGGCGTCGGTGCCGCTGGAAGCGCTCGATGAGCTGTCCAAGCAGATGGTCGTCGACGTCGACAATGCGGTGCGCACCTCCGAGAGCGAACTGCAGCTGGCGGTCGAGGAGTTCGGCGCCGAGCGCACCAAGCCCTTCGCCGACGCCGTGGCGAATGCCAAAGCCGCGCTGGCCCAGGCATTCTCGGTCCGGCAGACCCTCGACGACGCTTCGCCGGAGCCG
This sequence comes from Mycobacterium sp., assembly GCF_046330795.1. Classification (GTDB taxonomy): domain Bacteria; phylum Actinomycetota; class Actinomycetes; order Mycobacteriales; family Mycobacteriaceae; genus Mycobacterium. The sequence continues at coordinate 52,111 of NZ_JAXLSA010000011.1, forward strand.
CCGCTCGAGCAGCGCCGCCTGCTGACCAGCGTGGTGGTGGCCGCCGGGAAGGCGGATCAACAGCTCGAGTCGCAGAACAAGGCATTCCATGAGTTACGGGACCTGGTCATCAATGCACCCGACCGGCTCGACGGACTGACCCAGCAGATGGTGGCGCTGTCGGCGCGGCTGGATCCCACCGCGCAGACGCTGGCCGGTTTGCACCAACAGTTCTCGGACACCGCGCTGTCCTCGGTGTCGGGGAACGTGGATACCGCCAGGCAGCGGCTGACGTTCGCCGACGAGAGCATCACCGCCGGACGCGGCCTGATCAGCAAGCCGGCCACCGACCAGACGCAGCTCGTCGACGCCGTACGCGCCACCGAGGGCGCACTCGGCCAGGCCCAGACGCTGCTCGACGCCGTCGACAGCGCGGCCACCGACATCAACCGCGCGGTCGCCGACCTGCCGGATCGCATCGCCGACATCCAGACCGGCATCGATCAGGCCGCCCAGCAGTTGGCCCAGCCGGGCACCCCGCACGCCGACGAACTGACCAAGGCACGCACTGTCGCCGCCAAGGCCGCCGACGACGCCCGCACCAACGGCACCGGCGATCCGCTGGGCACCTTCGTGCGGCTGACGGCGGCCGACGCGGAACTGGACCGGGTGCTGGCCGCCGTCACCCACCAGCGCCAGGAGGACGAGACTCAGGCTCGCATGCTGGCCCAGGCACTGTCGACGGCGCAGACCCGGGTGCAGTCGGTGTCGGACTACATCGACACCCGGCGGGGCAGCATCGGCCCGGAGGCGCGCACCCGGCTGGCCGAGGCCAAGCGGCAACTGGAAGCCGCCCAGGCCAAGCAGACCACCGACCCGACCGAGGCGATGGCCCATGCCAACGGCGCGGCTTCACTTGCGGCACAAGCACAGTCGCTGGCCAACAGCGACGTGCAATCCGCCCAGCGCAGCTATGCGCCGCAGTACGCCCGCAATTCCGATTTCGGTTCGGTGCTCGGTGGGGTGATCATCGGCAACGTGCTGCGCGGCGGGTTCGGCGGCGGCTGGGGCGGCGGATACGGTGGAGGCTATGGCGGCAGCTGGGGCGGGGGCCGCAGCCCGGGCCGGCCAACGTCCTACGGCGGGTCGTCGAACTCGTCGAGCCGCAGCTACGGCGGCGGCCGCTTCTAGCTTTTCCCCTTTCTCTTCTCTCTTTCTCGCGAGCGTCCGTGTTTGTACAGCGACACGCCG
>NZ_JAXLSA010000012.1:0-10078 GCF_046330795.1 Mycobacterium sp.
CCCGAGGTCGGGTCGATCATCCGGTTGATCATCCGCATCGCGGTGGTCTTCCCGCAGCCCGACGGTCCGACGAACACCGCCAGCGTGCCGCGGGGCACGTCCAGATTCAGGTTGTCGACCGCAACCGTGCCGTCCGGGTAGCGCTTGGTGACCGCGCCAAAGGTGATCACTTCGCCTCCGATCGGTTTGTCGAGGCCTGTTCAGAAACCATGGTCGGCCAACCACTTTCGGGCGGCCTCGTCGGGATCGATCCCGGAGTTGCCCGACACCGCGCCGTTGAGGGCGATCAGGTCGGCGGTGGTGAGCTTGGCCGAGACGGCATCCAGCACCCGTTTGAGTTCGGTGGACTTCTTCTGCGAACTCACGACGGGCACCACGTTGGCGGCCGGGAAGTTGTTCTTCGGATCGGCCAGCACGACGAAATTGTTCTGCGGGATGGCCGGCGAGGTGGAGAACAGGTCGGCGGCCGTGACGGTGCCGTCGGCCAGGGCGCGAACCGTCGCCGGCCCGCCGCCGTCGCTGATCGCTACGAAATTCTTCTCGGGAATGTCCAGTCCATAGATCTTCTTCAGACCCGGTAGTCCTTCGGCGCGGTTGAGGAATTCCGAGGGCCCGCCGAATTTGACCTCGGCCGAGTGGGCCGCGAGATCGGCGATCGAGGTCAGGTTCCACTTCGCCGCCGTCGCCGCGGTGACCGCCACGGTGTCGGTGTCGGAGGCCTCGGACGGGGTGAGCACCGACAGATCGCCGGGCAGTGCGCGCAACAACGCGAGCTCGACGTCCTGCGGGCGCGTCACGGTGGCTCCGGGGTCGAAGTACTTCAGCAGGTTGCCCGTGTACTCCGGGATCAGATCGATCGAATGGTCTTGCAGCGCAGGGATGTACGTCTCGCGGCTACCGATACCCAACTGCCGTCCGACGGTGAATCCGTTGGCCTCCAGGGCCTGCGCGTAGATCTCGGCGAGGATTTTCGACTCCGGGAAGTCCGCCGAGCCGACCACGACGGACTTCAGGTCGCCGGAGACGGCCCCGCCGCCGAGCGGATTCGCGCTGCCGCACCCCGGCACCAGCAGCAGCGTCAACGCCAGGAACACCGGCCAGGCCCGCGTGCCGTTTCGCAGCAGCGTCATCGCTCTGACACTAACCGGGCAGGCACGTGCGTGGGGTGTTTGCTTCTTTTCCGGAAACGGCAAAGATGGCGGTATGAGCACCGATGCACCCGAGCCATTACCGTCAGATGTCCCTCCGGTCGTGCTCGAGCCCGATTCCCGAACGGGTTTCACCCGCGCCGCCGCCCTGTGGACGGCGCTGATCCTCGGCTTCCTGATCCTGATCGTGCTGTTGGTCTTCATCGCACAGAACACCGCGTCCACCGCGTTCCAGTTCCTCGGCTGGCACTGGAGCCTCCCGCTGGGAGTGGCGATCCTGTTCGCCGCGGTGGCCGGCGGACTGATCACGGTGGCCGTCGGCGCGGTCCGGATCTTCCAGCTCCGGCGCGCGGCCAAGCACAACCTCAAGCTCAACAGCTGAGGTATCAGGCCACGTACGACAGCCCCTGCGCGATCAGCGGCGCGACCGCCTGACCCACCTGCCCGGCCGCGGCCTCCCCGCTGCCCGACCGAAACCGGTAGTCGATGCCGGCGGCGATGATCGCCAGCTTGAAGCAGGCCAGGGCCATGTAGAAGTCCCAGTGCCGCAACGGTTGTCCGGTCGCCAGCGAGTACCGGTGCGCCAATTCGTCGGCGGTCGGTATCTTTTCGGAAGCCCAGGCGGCCTCAGCGTGCACCAGGCCGAAAATGGGATCGCGATAGATACACATCAGTGCGGTGTCCGACAGCGGGTCACCCAGGGTCGACATCTCCCAGTCGAGCACGGCGCGCACCACGGTGGCGTCCTCGGCGTCCAGGATGGTGTTGTCGATGCGGTAGTCACCGTGCACGATCGATGTGCGGCTCTGCGCCGGAATCGACTGCGCCAGAATCGAATGCAGCCGTTGCACGTCGGTCTCCCGAGGGTCGTCGGGCAACCGGACCAGCTCCCACTGCGAACCCCAGCGGCGCACCTGGCGCTCGAGGTAGCCGTCGGGCCGGCCGAAGTCACCGAGGCCCACCGCGTCCGGATCCACGGCGTGCAGGTCGGCCAGCACCTTGATCAGCGCATCGACGCACTTGCTGATCACCTCGGGTCCGCCGAGCGCGGGCAGCTCGGCGGCCAGCCGCACCACTCGCCCCGGCACGTACTCGACCATCTGGAACGGCGCGCCCAGCACGCTGTCGTCGTCTCGCATCGTCACTGCGCGCGCCACCGGAACCGGGCCGTCCTCGAGTGCGGCCACCACCCGGTACTCGCGCGCCATGTCGTGCGCCGACGGCGTCAACCCGTGCAGCGGCGGGCGGCGCAGCACCCACTTGGAGGCGTCGTCGTACACCAGGAACGTCAGATTCGAGCGGCCGCCGGAGATGAACTCGCCGTGCAGCTCGCCGCTGCGCGGGATGCCGACCGACGTGAGATGCCGATCGAGCGCGGTCAGATCGAGGCCCTCGAGCGAAGTCACCCTGCCTGTCTACCTCAGCGCTGGTTGCGCGGGAGCAGATCCCACACATGCTCGGTGGTGTTGGTGGCCACGACGCTGGCCCGGCCGCTGCGCGAGTACAGCAAGCGGGTGACCGAGGCGTAGTCGATGGGGAACGACAGCACGCGTTCGGTGCCCAGGATCTCGTGCAGGATCACGTTGATCACCCCGCCGTGGCTGAACAGCGCGACGGTCTCGTCGTGCGCCGCGGCCGTCACCACATCGGCCAGCCCCGCGGCGATCCGCGCGCGGAACGCCGCTTCGTCGACGCCGTGCGGCAGGTGTCCGGCCGCCATCCGCTCCCACTGGTGCGGATGCGCGACCCGCAGGTCCTCGAGCGGCACGTAGCCACTCATCTCGCGATCGTATTCGGCGACGCGTTCGTCGACGTCGATCGGCAGACCGAGGGCCGCGGCCACCGGCTCGGCGGTCTGCACCGAGCGCCGCTGGGGGCTGCTGACCAAGCGCGACAGCGGGAATCGGGCCAGGGCGGCCGGCAGCCTCGCCGCCTGTTCGTGCCCGACGTCGGACAACTCGGGGTCGGCACCCTGACCGTGGTCGCTGCGGTGCGGCAGGGCGTGCCGGACCAGGAGCAGTTGCATGTCACTCCCTCGAGAGATTCGCAGAAGTCCGTAGACGTTGCGACACGTTTCGACCGTGCCACCATAGGGCCATGCGTGCGTTCGCCTGTCCGGTGTGCAACGGCTTCACCCCATTCGAGGCGCCCCGGTGCCCGACCTGCCAGGCCCGGCTCGGGTTCCACCTGCCCAGCAGGTCGATGGTGCTGATCGACGGTGATGCCGCAACGATCGACGGCCGGCGCTGGGTCAGGTGTACGCAGGAGGCCACCACCGACTGCAACTGGCTGGCGCCCGAGGATCAGGACGCCTACGCGCGCGGACGCTGCCTGGCCGGCTCATTGATCAGGCACGAGCCGGCCGCCGACGACACCCTGGCCCGGGAGAAGCTGGCCACGACCGTGGCCGCCCTGCGCCGGTTGGTCTACCAGCTGGCCGATCTGAATCTGCCGATCGAGCCATGGTGGCGTACCGAAGGCGGACTGGCGTTCGATCTCCTGTCGAGCTACTCCACCGGTGAGAACGTGCTCATCGGCCACGCCAACGGGGTGATCACCATCGACGTGGTGGAGACCCTGGACGCCTACCGGGAGCAGCTGCGGGTCCGTCTGGGCGAACCGTACCGGACCGTGCTCGGACACTTTCGCCACGAGATCGGGCACTACTACCAGAACATCCTGGTGGAAACGGGCCCCGGCGCCGAGCGTTATCTCGGGCGATGCCGCGAACTGTTCGGCGACGAGCAGATCAGCTATTCCGACGAGATCGACCGGCACTACAAGTTCGGGGCACCAGAGGGTTGGCAGTCATCCTTCATCAGCGAGTACGCCACCATGCACCCGTGGGAGGACTTCGCCGAGTGCTTCGCCCACTATCTGCACATCACCGACACCATCGACACCGCCCGCGAGGGTGGCATGGTGCTGCACGCCGACCGGGTGCGGTTCGCCGCGCCGCGTGATGTGGCGCCACTCGAGTTTTACGACGACGCCCCCATCGAGCGTCTGCTGTACGACTGGAAGTGGATCTCGCTGTTCTTCAACCGGGTGAATACCGCGATGGGGAAGCCGCCACTGTATCCCTTCGAGATTGCCGCACCGGTGGTGGCCAAGCTCGGCTTCGTGCACGAGGTGGTGCGCGAATCGGCCCGCTCGGCTCAGCCTTGTAGGTCGTAAATGGTTGTGCCGTCGATGTTCTGGGCGACGAAGTGGTCCTGCACCCATTCGGTGATCTGACTTCCCGACGAGGTCGTGTCGTGCCCGCCGGGGCCGCCGGGTCCCCTACCGTCACCGGCCAGGAAGTAACGGATCTGCCCGTCATGGACGTACTGCTGGAACTGTTCCAGGGTCGGCGAGTTGTCCCCGCCGTTGAATCCGCCGATCGCCATGATCGAAGTGCCCGTGGACAATTCCAGGCTGCCCGCCAGGTGGGATCCGACCGTCGCTGCTGCCCAACGATTGTCGGTCGCTGTCACCAGCTTCTCCACCGCGGCAGTGGGCTGGCTCATGCCGCCCGGGCCACCGAAGCCGTGGTCGCCGGAACGCGCCGGCCCCGAGGACGGCATCGGACCGCCGTGGCCGTTGAGCACCGTCTCGACGGTGTAGGCCGCCGAGGCGCCGAGTCCGAACAACAGGCCGGCGGTCGCCAGCGCCGCGGTGTACCGGCCGAGTCGGCGGCCGCCCACCATGAGCACCGCGGCCACCACGATGGCGCCGACGAGCACCGTCCAGCGCAACCACGGCTGCCAGGCCGGTGTGCGGTCCAGCAGGACGAAACTCCACACGCCGGTGCTGGCGAGCATCAGCCCCAGCCAGATTCGCGGACCCAGATGTGCTCTGCCGCGCCATAATTCGCAGGTCGTGATGGCTACGGTGGCGGCCACACCGGGCGCCAGGGCAATCGTGTAGTAGGGGTGCATGATGCCCTTCATGAAGCTGAACACCACCATGGTCACCACCGTCCAGCCTCCCCACAGCAGCAGACCGGCCCGGGACGGGCTGGTGCGCGGCGCGCGGCGGGTGAACCACAACCCCGCGATCAGACCGAGCAGCGCGGCCGGAAGCAGCCAGGAGATCTCGGTGCCCATCGAGTCGCTGAACATCCGGCCGATGCCGGGTTCGCCGCCGAACATCGACCCGCCGGGTCCGCCGCCACCGGGGCCACCGGAGCCGCCGCCGGACCCGCGGGTCGGATTCCCGTCACCGCCGAGCACCCGGCCCAGGCCGTTGTAACCGAGCGCCAACTCCAGCAGGCTGTTGTCGGTCGAGCCGCCGATGTACGGCCGGGATCCGGCCGGCCACAACTGGACCAGCAGGACGTACCAGCCTGCCGACACCACCATCGCGACCACGCCAACGGTCAAGTCCCGCAGCCGCTTCCAGACGCTTCCCGGCATCGCGACCAGAACCACCAGACCCAGGGCCGGCAGCACCAGGAACGCCTGGAGCAGCTTGGCCAGGAACGCGAATCCGATTGCTGTGCCCGCCAACGCGATCCACCGGGTCGAGTGCGTGCTCGACAATCCCCGCACCACGCAGTAGGCCGCAGCGACCAGCAGCAACACCAGCAGTGCGTCGGGGTTGTTGAACCGGAACATCAACGCCGCCACGGGGGTCAGCGCCAATACGGTGCCCGCCAGCAGGCCGGCTCCCGGACCACCGGTCCGCCGCACCGCGGCGTACAGCAGTGCGACGGCGGGTACGCCCATCAACGCCTGCGGCACCAGCATGCTCCACGAGTTGAAGCCGAACAGCCGGCCCGACAGTGCCATCACCCACATCGCGGCGGGCGGCTTGTCGACGGTGATCGCGTTGCCGGCATCCAGCGAACCGAACAGCAGGGCCTTCCAGCTCTGCGTGCCGGCCTGCGCGGCGGCGGCATAGAACTCGTTGGCCCAGCCCAGCGAACCCAGTCGCCACAGATAGAGCACCGCGGTGACGATCAGCAGCAGCGCCAGCGCGGGCCGCTCCCAGCGCGGATCTTCGGCGGCGCCCAGGAGCCAGGTCCGCAGCGACGCGCGTCGCGTCGGACGGTCGTCGGTGGCGACCCAGATGGCGTTGGTCGCACGGTCTTCCATGATCGTCATTGTGCGGAGCTCTCTCGGGTGATGGTTTCGGCACTGCGGCGCGGGTGGAAGACCCAGCCGCGCAGCAGCACGAATCGGACGATGGTGGCCAGGAGGTTCGCGCCGATCAGGACGATCAGTTCGACGGCCCGACCCGGTTCGGCGACCGCATGCAGCGCGGCCAGCGACCCACTGGTCAACCCGAGGCCGATGGCGAAGACGAACAGTCCCTCCACCTGGTGTCGCGCCGCCCCGGCACGACCGCGGACCCCGAAGGTGAACCGGCGGTTGGCGGCGGTGTTCGCCACGGCCGTCAACAGCAGCGCGATCAGGTTGGCGCCCTGGGGGCCCAGCAGGCCGCGCAGCGCCACGAACAGCACCAGGTAGGCGACGGTGCTGACCAGGCCGACGGTCGCGAAGTAGACCCCCTGGCGCAGAAGCGCTCTCGGAGCCGCGGCCTGCGGGCCGCCAGCGAACTGCGCGGCGATGGCACCCACCGGGATCTCGCCGGAGCCGAACCCCTTGAGCAGGCGGGCCACGCCCTTGAGATCGGCGATCGCGGTCGAGACGATGTCGACGCGACTGTCCGGGTCGTCGACCCAGTCGACCGGTACCTCATGGATCCGCAGCCCGGACCGTTCGGCCAGCACCAGCAATTCGGTGTCGAAGAACCATCCGGTGTCCGCGACATGCGGCAGCAATGCCTGCGCGACATCGGCGCGGATGGCCTTGAACCCGCACTGCGCGTCGGAGAAACGCGCCGCCAGGGTCGACTGCAGGAGCAGGTTGTAGCAGCGGGAGATGATCTCGCGCTTCGGCCCACGCACCACTCGGGCGCCGCGGGACAACCGGGTACCGATCGCGACGTCGGAATGCCCGGAGATCAGCGGGGCAACCAGCGGCAGCAGCGCGGCCAGATCGGTGGACAGGTCGACATCCATGTAGGCCAGCACCGGGGCGTCGGAGTTCTCCCACACCGTGTGCAGGGCACGGCCGCGGCCCTTCTGCTCCAGCCTGCGTACCCGGACCTCGGGGAACTCATCGGCCAGCCCGGCTGCAATCGCCGGTGTGGCGTCGACACTGGCGTTGTCGGCGATGGTGATCCGGAAGGTGAACGGGAACTGCTCGCTCAGATGGCGGTGCAGCCGGCGCACCGAATCGGCCAGCGCGGCCTGCTCGTTGTACACGGGAATCACCACGTCCAGGACCGGAACTCCCCGGTCCGTGGCGATGCGCGCCGCATCTCCTGAAATTCCGGCCGAGGGCCGCTCGAGTGCGATTGTCATGACTTCATCGTCGGGCTGCCGGTTTGGCCCACCGTTGGTCTTTGCTATGCCGTCGCTGTGAATCATTCGGACAGGTCATAGACGGTCGTGGAGCCCACCGTCCGGCTCGAGAAGTTCAGCGTCACCCAGTCGGCGATCCGTGCGGCGTCGTCGCTGCCGCTGTTGTCCCCGTGGGGGCCCATCATCGTGGCGTCCACGAAGTAGTGGATCCGGCCGGCCGCCACGTCGGCCTGGAACTGCGCGAGGGTGGGAGCGGGGTCGGTGCCGTTGAACCCGCCGAGCGCCATCACCGGTGCGCCGGTGGCCAATTGATAGCCGGCGGCGTTGTTGGAGCCCACGGTGGCGGCCGCCCAGGTGTAGTCGCCGGCGTCGGTCTGCAGCAGCGCGGTGAGTTCGGCACCGGGCCGGGCGGCGTCCAGGAATCCCGGCGGTCCGCCGAACCCCGCGGCGGGCCCGACCGAGGGGATGGCGCCGGTGTGTGGGGTGACCGCGGTGGCCACCGTGAAGGCGGCGGGTCCGGCCAGGGTGGCGGTCAGCGCCGCCGCGGCAAGCATCGGGACGGCCCGCTCATGCAGGCGCCCGACGAATGGCAACAGCAGCCCGGCGGCCAGCCCGGCCACCAGCACCGTCCACCGCAGCCAGGGCATCCACTCGGAGTTCCTTTGCAGCAGAACGAAACCGAGGAACACGGTGACGATGGCGGCACCCGAGAGCGTCACGGCCGCGCGGACGTCACTGCGGCGACGCCACAGCAGGGTGGTCCCGATTCCGAGGACGGCGGCCACCGCGGGTGCCAGTGCCACCGTGTAGTACGGGTGCATGATGCCGTTCATGAAGCTGAAGACCACCGCGGTGATGGCGAGCCAACCGCCCCAGAGCAACAGCGCCGCCCGCACGGTGTCGGTGCGCGGCGCGCGTGCGGTCAGGATCAGCCCGGCGGCCAGGACGATCACGGCGGCCGGCAGCAGCCAGCCGATGTGAGTGCCCATCTGGGAGCCGAGCAATCGGTCCCATCCGACGTCCTGGTTCAGGTTGCCCAGGCCGCCGACCTCGTCGCCGGTCAGCCGGCCCAGCCCGTTATAACCCAGGGCCAGTTCGAGGATTGAATTATGTTGTGAGCCACCGATGTACGGCCTGCTATCGGCCGGCCACAGCGCCACCAGAACCAGATACCAGCCCGCCGAGAACACCAGGGCCGCGGCACCGGCGGCCATCCGGCGGACCCGAGCGAGCAACGGCAGGTCCGCGCAGACCAGGAACACCAGCGCGAACACCGGTGCCACCAGGAAGGCCTGCATCATCTTGGCCAGGAAGCCGGTGCCGAGCGCGATTCCGGCTCCGGCCGACCACCAAGGGCTGCTGGAGTTTTCGAGGCCCCGCAGCACGCAGTAGGCCGCGCACACCAGTGCCAGCACCAGTAGCGCATCGGGATTGTTGAACCGGAACATCAACGCGGCCACCGGGGTCAGCGCCAGGATGGCGCCCGAGAGCAGCGCGGCGTGCGGTCCGGCCGTCCGCCGCACGGCGGCGTAGAGCACAGCGACGGCCGCCACACCCATCAGGGCCTGCGGCACCAGCATGCTCCATGCGTTGAACCCGAAGAGCCGCACCGAGATACCCATCACCCAGAGCGCACCCGGGGTCTTGTCGACGGTGATCGAATTGGCGGCGTCGCTGGAACCGAACAGCAGCGCGGTCCAGCTCTGGGATCCGGCCTGGACCGCGGCGGCGTAGAAGCTGTTCGCCCAGCCACTGGCACCCAGGTTCCACAGGTACAGCGCGGCGGTGACAGCAAGCAAGACGCATTGCGCCGCGGCGGTCCCAGTGTCGCGACCGGAGCGCCGCGGGTTGGGTTCCCCGGTGGCCACTGCGGCGTCCGCGGGCCGAAAAACGGTAAGGGTCACCCGTCCAGCGTCCATCGCATCGGTGGTCGTGCGATGAGCGCGGGCTATGCGTCGGCTGTGAGCGGCAGTGTCACCGTGAACACCGTGTCCCCGGGCGTACTGCGCACCACGATGCTGCCGTGGTGTGCCTTGAGCACCGCAGCCACGATCGCCAGGCCGAGACCCGTACTGCCACTGTGCCGGGAGCGCGACGAATCACCGCGCGCGAACCGCTCGAACACCTCGGATTGCAGATCGGCCGGGATGCCCGGCCCGTTGTCGGAAACCTGCACATGCGCGTTGCGGCCGTCGGAGCTCAGCGCGAGGGTCACCGCGGTGTCCGGGGGAGTGTGGACGCGGGCGTTGGCCAGCAGATTGGTCAACACCTGGTGCAGCCGGGCGCCGTCGCCGTCGACCAGCACCGGCTCGTCGGGCACGTCCAGGTTCCAGTCGTGGTCGGGACCGGCGATGTGGGCATCCGACAGGGCGTCGACCGCCAGTTGCGACAGGTCGACGACGCCGCGGTCGAGGGGGCGACCCGAGTCCAGCCGGGCCAGCAGCAGAAGGTCCTCGACGAGGTGCGTCATCCGGTCGGCCTCCGAGGACACCCGGCCCATCGCGTGCGCGACCTCGTCGGGCACCTCGTCGCGGCGGCGCTGCGCCAGCTCGGTGTAGCCGCTGATGGCCGCCAGCGG
>NZ_JAXLSA010000013.1:0-1548 GCF_046330795.1 Mycobacterium sp.
CGGCGTCACCGCCGCGGCCGCACCGCAGTTGCCGCAGAACGGCGCGGCCGGCACGTTCTGTTGGCAGGCCGGGCAGCACCTGGTGGCCACCTCGTCGTCCTGCTCTGTCATGTCGGAACTCACGCCAGCGCCGGGATGACCTCGCGCTCGAACAATTCGATGCCCGAACGGTCGTAGGCCGCTTCGGGGAAGTAACAGATGACGTACTCGCACCCGAGGTCGCGCAGTTTCGTCATCCGCTCGATCACCCGCTCGGGGGTGCCGGTCGCGTTGCCGGGGTTGTCGTTCATCGCCATCATCGCGTCGGCGGCCGCGTCGCCGCAGATGCCGGCCAGCCGGTCCCGGATCCGCTGGGCGCGTGCGGCGAAGTCGGCGTCCGAGCTGCCGACGATCGCGTTGACGTTGGCCGACCGAACGATGGCGTCGTAGTCCGTCCCGACCTCCCGGCAGTGCTCGGCGAGGATCTCCGACTTGCGGGTGAACTCCTCGGGATCTGCGGAGAAGTTGGTGTACTGCGCGTATTTCGCCGCGATCTTGAGTGTCACCTTCTCCCCACCGCCGGCGATCCACAGCGGAATTCCGGCGGGCTGCAACGGTTTCGGGGCGACGATGGCGTCGTTCGCCTGATACTGCTTGCCCTCGAAGGTCACCCGACCGTCGCGCCAGGCGTCGCGCATGATCTGCACACCCTCGTCGAGGCGGGCCAACCGCACACCGGCCGACGGGAAGCCGTAGCCGTAGGCGCGCCACTCATGCTCGTACCAGCCGCCACCGATGCCCATCTGGACCCTGCCGCCGGAGATCACGTCCGTGGTGGCGGCGATCTTCGCCAGGTACACCGGGTTGCGGTAGCTCATCGCGGTGCACATCTGTCCGAGCTTGACCCGGTCGGTGGTAGCGGCCAGTGCCGCCATCAGCGTCCATGCCTCGTGGGTGGCCTCATCGGTGGGCATCGGCACGGTGTGGAAATGGTCGTAGACCCACACCGAGTCCCACGCCCCGCGGTCGGCGTACAGCGCTAGGTCCCGCATTGTGGCCCAATGGTTTTCCACCGGGATGCCCACCAAATCCAGGCGCCAGCCCTGGGGAATGAAGAGTCCGAATCGCATGCGCTCGACTCTAGGCGGCGCCCATTTCTTGTCGGCGGAATGCGCAATAATCGAAAGCATGTTCGAACCCGAGGAGCTCTTCTTCATCGCGGAGGACACCGCCGAAACCCGGTCCCTGGTGGAACGGGTCCAGCGGTGGTCGCGCGTCGAGAACCGTGCCGCCGCGCGGCGGTTGGACGCCATCGCCGACGTATGGGAGACCCGGCTTCGGGAGTGCGGCGACCGGGAGGACTGGGTGATCGACGCCCATGCCTCCGTGACGGCGGAGGTGGCGGCGGCCCTGTGTGTAAGCCAGGGACGGGCGGGCAGCTACCTCAACTACGCGCGCGCCATGCGGGAGCGGTTGCCCCGGGTGGCCGAGGCGTTTCTCGCCGGTGAGGTCGATTTACGGCTGTTCCAGACCATCGTCTATCGCACGGATCTCATCACCGATGCCGGG
>NZ_JAXLSA010000014.1:0-1548 GCF_046330795.1 Mycobacterium sp.
AGCGGCATCGGTGATGAGATCCGTGCGATAGACCATGGTCTGGAACAGCCGCAAATCGACCTCACCGGCGAGAAACACCTCGGCCACCCGGGGCAACCGCTCCCGCATGGCGCGCGCGTAGTTGAGGTAGCTGCCCGCCCGTCCCTGGCTCACACACAGGGCCGCCGCCACCTCCGCCGTCACCGAGGCATGGGCGTCGATCACCCAGTCCTCCCGGTCGCCGCACTCCCGAAGCCGGGTCTCCCATACGTCGGCGATGGCGTCCAACCGCCGCGCGGCGGCACGGTTCTCAACGCGCGACCACCGCTGGACCCGTTCCACCAGGGACCGGGTTTCGGCGGTGTCCTCCGCGATGAAGAAGAGCTCCTCGGGTTCGAACATGCTTTCGATTATTGCGCATTCCACCGACAAGAAATGGGCGCCGCCTAGAGTCGAGCGCATGCGATTCGGACTCTTCATTCCCCAGGGCTGGCGCCTGGATTTGGTGGGCATCCCGGTGGAAAACCATTGGGCCACAATGCGGGACCTGGCGCTGTACGCCGACCGCGGGGCGTGGGACTCGGTGTGGGTCTACGACCATTTCCACACCGTGCCGATGCCCACCGATGAGGCCACCCACGAGGCGTGGACGCTGATGGCGGCGCTGGCCGCTACCACCGACCGGGTCAAGCTCGGACAGATGTGCACCGCGATGAGCTACCGCAACCCGGTGTACCTGGCGAAGATCGCCGCCACAACGGACGTGATCTCCGGCGGCAGGGTCCAGATGGGTATCGGTGGCGGCTGGTACGAGCATGAGTGGCGCGCCTACGGCTACGGCTTCCCGTCGGCCGGGGTGCGGTTGGCCCGCCTCGACGAGGGTGTGCAGATCATGCGCGACGCCTGGCGCGACGGTCGGGTGACCTTCGAGGGCAAGCAGTATCAGGTGAACGACGCCATCGTCGCCCCGAAACCGTTGCAGCCCGCCGGAATTCCGCTGTGGATCGCCGGCGGTGGGGAGAAGGTGACACTCAAGATCGCGGCGAAGTACGCGCAGTACACCAACTTCTCCGCCGATCCCGAGGAGTTCACCCGCAAGTCGGAGATCCTCGCCGAGCACTGCCGGGAGGTCGGGACGGACTACGACGCCATCGTCCGGTCGGCCAACGTCAACGCGATCGTCGGCAGCTCGGACGCCGACTTCGCCGCACGCGCCCAGCGGATCCGGGACCGGCTGGCCGGCATCTGCGGCGACGCCGCCGCCGAGGCGATGATGGCGATGAACGACAATCCCGGCAACGCGACCGGCACCCCCGAGCGGGTGATCGAGCGGATGACGAAACTGCGCGACCTCGGGTGCGAGTACGTCATCTGTTACTTCCCCGAGGCGGCCTACGACCGTTCGGGCATCGAATTGTTCGAGCGCGAGGTCATCCCGGCGCTGGCGTGAGTTCCGACATGACAGAGCAGAACGACGAGGTGGCCACCAGGTGCTGCCCGGCCTGCCAACAGAACGTGCCGGCCGCGCCGTTCTGCGGCAACTGCGGTGCGGCCGCGGCGGTGACGCCC
>NZ_JAXLSA010000015.1:0-6642 GCF_046330795.1 Mycobacterium sp.
GCCGCAAGAACAACGCCACCTGATCGTTCGGCAACGCGAAAACCTGTGCCGGAACGAACTTCTCGTAACTGCGAAGCCCGAATAGTCCTAGCCTGTCCAGCCACGCCGCGATCGGGTTCCGCTTTCCGTGGGTCAACCGGTACGGCGCCGGCAGGCGCAACGTGGTCACGCGCGCCGCGGCGTAGTCGTCGCGGATCGCTGTCACGCCGAAGTGCGCGGCGGCCGTCGTGACCGCGGCCAGATTCTGCTCGTCGATCGACGCGTACCGAATGGGCTGACGCTTCACGCACGACCCGTCGCCGATCATGTGTGCCAGCAGGATGATTTCTTCGTCGGCCATCCGCTGGGTCCGGACCGGTTCGGGAACCCGGCGCGGGGCCGCAACCCGGGCACCAACGGCCAACTCGCCCAACGGGACCCACCCGTCCAGCGTCATGAACGGATGGTTGGCGGTGGCCTCGACCTCGCGCCCGGACGCCAATCGAACCTTGAAGACTTCCTTGTGACCGCTGTAGAAGACGTTGGTCATCGGGCGAGCGACCATTCGCTTGCGCTCGTCCAACGACCACACCAACGGCCGCTCCCCGGTGGCCATCAGCTCGCCGAATGTCACCTCGGCGCCGGTGTCGGCCCGCAGGATTCGCGTCGAAGCCGTCAGGCAGCCCGACTCACGCAGATCGGAGACCATCGGCTTCTTGTCGGTTCGCTGCTCCGGACCGCGGTTGAGCTGAGAGATGGCAACGACGGGAACCTCGAGTTCCTTGGCCATCAGCTTGAGGCTGCGGGAGAACTCCGACACTTCCTGCTGCCGCGATTCGAACTTCTTGCCCGACGTCATCAGCTGCATGTAGTCGACGACGATGAGCCGCAGATCGGCCTTCTGGTGCAACCGGCGCGCCTTGGCGCGGATCTCCATCATGGTCAGGTTGGGCGAGTCGTCGATGAACAGCGGCGCCTCGCTGATCTCGCTCATCCGCCGCGCCAGCCGGGTCCAGTCGTCGTCACTCATGCGGCCCGATCGCATATCGGCCAGCTTGATCTTCGCCTCGGCCGACAACAGTCGCATGACGATCTCGGACTTGCTCATTTCCAGCGAGAAGATCACGCTGGCCAATTGGTGCTTGATCGAGCAGGACCGCATGAAGTCCAGGCCCAGCGTCGAGTTGTGGGTGGGCACCATGCCACTGCCAGCCAGATACAGGTGTTCGGGATTGTCCACCTGCACGCACCGCACGGGAACCGTGGCGACCCGGCGAATCCAGTTGACGCCCAACGCGGTCCGGGGCAGCGCCAAGGTGGCGGCACCACCCGCGCCCGCAGCGACCTGCCCGACGATGGTGTCCGCACCAGCCTGCAACATCGACGTGGTGCGCACCCCGTAGGCCGTGGGCCACTGGTGCTGCTCGTCGGCGACGATCACGGTGCCGTCGGAGAACTCGATCTCGAAGCACGGCCGGCCCAGCATCACATCGGTGGCGGCGACGACCCGGGTCGGGAAGCCTGTCCCGTCGAGCAACAGCTCGCCGACGCCGACGTCGCCCATCGTGGTCCAGCCGGTGGGCGTCGGCAGCGGGGTGTCGAGCGCCAGCGCCTTGCCGACACCCGGGCGTGCGGCCACGATGATCATCTGCCCGGCGTGTAGCCCGTTGGTCAGCTCGTCGAGTTCGGTGAACCCGGTGGGTACGCCGCGTGAGATGCCGCCGTTGGAGGCGATGGCGTCGATCTCGTCCATCGTGGGCTGCAGCAGATCCTCGAGCGGCACGAAGTCCTCGGAGGTCCGCCGGTCGGTCACTTCGTAGATCTCGGCCTGCGCCCGGTCGACCACCTCGGCCACATCGGCGCCCTCAGCGCCCGCGTAGCCGTACTGCACCACCCGGGTGCCCGCCTCCACCAGACGGCGCAGCAGCGCCTTCTCGGCCACGATGCCGGCGTAATAGCCGGCGTTGGCGGCCGTCGGCACGGTGGAGATCAGGGTGTGCAGATAGGGGGCGCCACCGATGCGCTTGAGCAGCCCGCGGCGATCGAGTTCGGCGGCCACCGTGACGGCGTCGGCGGGCTCACCGCGCCCGTAGAGATCCAGGACGGCGTCGTAGACATTCTGGTGCGCCGGGCGGTAGAAGTCGCCCGGACGCAGCTTCTCGAGCACGTCGGCGATGGCGTCCTTGGAGAGCAGCATGCCGCCGAGCACGGACTGCTCCGCGGCCATGTCCTGGGGTGGCTGGCGGCCGAAATCCTCCGGGGGCGGCGCCTCCCTGTCGGGGTGCCCGAGGTCGTCAACAACGGCCATTGTGGGGGCGAGCCTCCCTCCCGTGCCAGCTCGAACACCTATTCGATTTCACACCCCGGACAGTACGGGCGGCCTCCGACAGAACTCCCGGGGAGGCCGCCGCGCCGCACTGCGCCGGGTTGACGCTAGACGTTGCTGAGCGGGACGCAAACCGTGGTTGTTGATGAACCTGTGGATGGGGTGTGGACAGCTGTGTCCGGTCATGTTGAGGGGATGGGGAAAACTTGTGGATCACCGCCGACGTTTCTGACATCTCCGCTGCTGAGCGCACCACAGACCAGGGCATTTTCTGTGGATGGGAAACTCGTCGGCGTGTCGAATGAGGTTGCCATCCCGGGCGTGTTGTATTGCGGCCGACTGTTGCCTGGGTTAACAACCGGTTAGCTTCGCTGTGGACCCGACCGCCGAGTCAGTTCGCCAGGCCAGACAGCAACACCCCGGTGTGGCCCGCAATGGGCCGTCACCGGGGTGTTGTCTGGATCGGCTGTGGTGCGCCGCTACCTACTCGGCAACTTACTCACTAACTACGTCGACCGAGACCGTGGCGTTGACGCTCGGGTGCAGGCGCACCTCGACCGCGTGCTTGCCGACGGACTTGATGTGCGCCTTGGGCAGATGCACCGTGCGCTTGTCGAGGTTCGGGCCGCCGGCCTTCTTGATGGCCGCGACGATGTCGGCCGCGGTGACCGAGCCGAACAGCTTGCCCGAGTCATGCGTCTTCACCGGCAACGAGACGGCCAGGCCGCTGATCGCGGTCTTGATCTCGTTGGCGTGCTCGAGATCGCGCACGGACTTGGACTCCTGCGCGCGGCGGATGTCGTCGGCCTGACGCTGCGCGCCACGGGAGGCCACGATGGCCAGCCCGCGCGGAAGCAGGTAGTTGCGGCCGTAGCCGCCCTTGACCTCGACGGTGTCACCGGCAGAGCCGAGGTGGTCCACCTCGGCGGTGAGGATGAGCTTCATTTCCAGATCTCCTAGCGGGTGCTCGACGTGAACGGCAGCAGAGCGACCTCGCGAGCGTTCTTCACGGCCACGGCGATGTCCCGCTGGTGCTGAACGCAGTTGCCGGTGACACGACGGGCGCGGATCTTGCCGCGCTCACTGATGTAGGTGCGCAGCAGTGCGGTGTCCTTGTAGTCGATGTCCTGCCCCTTCTTGGAGCAGAACACGCACTTGCGCGTCTTGACGGGCTTTTCGGGCGCGGGGCGCCGCTTGGTGGCCTTGGCCATGTGTGTATCTCTTTCTAACTTCTACGAATTGTTCAGGATCAGAAGGGCGGTTCGTCGTCGCCGCCGGCGAAGGAACCCGATGCGGGCGCACTGCCCCAGGGGTCGTCGGCCGGCGCGCTGCCGCCGCCGCCACCGCTGGGAGCCGGGCGGGAACCGCCGCCGCCCCCGCCGCCACCGCCACGGCTGGCCTTGTTGACCTTGGCCGTCGCATACCGCAGCGAGGGTCCGACCTCGTCGACCTCGACCTCGACCACCGTGCGCTTCTCACCCTCGCGGGTCTCGAACGAACGCTGCTTGAGCCGGCCGGTGACGATGACGCGTGCCCCGCGGGTCAGGCTCTCGGCGACGTTCTCGGCCGCCTCCCGCCAGATGTTGCAGCGCAGGAACAGCGCCTCGCCGTCCTTCCACTCCCCGCTCTGACGGTCGTAGATGCGTGGGGTGGACGCGACGGTGAAGTTGGCCACCGCCGCACCCGACGGCGTGAACCGCAGTTCGGGATCGGCGGTCAGGTTTCCGACGACGGTGATGGTGGTGTCACCAGCAGCCACGGGATCATCCTCCTGGGATTGGCAGTGTGTTGCCGGTGAGCCTACGGAAGGCCAGCGACAAACACGGCATACGTCCTCTTGTGACTAGTGCTTGTCGGTCCGCATCACCTTGGTGCGCAGCACCGACTCGTTCAGGCTCAGCTGACGGTCGAGCTCGGACACCGTGGCGGGCGCAGCCTTGACGTCGATGACGGCATAGATGCCCTCGGCGTGCTTGGCGATCTCGTAGGCCAGCCGGCGACGGCCCCAGATGTCGACCTTGTCGACAGAGCCACCATCCTTGCGGACGACGTTCAGGAACGTCTCCAAGGACGGGGCGACGGTGCGCTCGTCAAGGGTGGGGTCGAGAATGACCATGATTTCGTATGGACGCATTAGAAACCCATCACCTCCTATGGTCGTTGCGGCCACGGCGTGTTCCGTGGCAGGAGGGTCGCCTGCGTCGGCAACCGGGCCAGGTTACAGGAAGGCACACTTGACATGCCAATTCAGTCCGAGCGACGCGATATCCGGTTCAGCTCCGGCGGGGTGACCTGTCGTGGCTGGCTGTATCTGCCCGACAGCCCCGAACCACCCCCGGTGATCGTCATGGGCCACGGCCTGGGCGCGGTCAAGGAGATGCGCCTGGACGCCTTCGCCGAGCGGTTCAGCGCCGCCGGCTACGCCTGCCTGGTGTTCGACTACCGCCATTTCGGCGCCAGTGACGGGGAACCGCGCCAGCTGCTCGACATCGAACTCCAGCGCGACGACTGGGCGGCGGCGGTCGCCTACGCACGCTCGCTGCCCGAGGTCGACGGCCGGCGGGTGGTGCTGTGGGGCTCGTCGTTCGGGGGTGGGCACGTGATCGCGATGGGCGCCCGGTTGCCCGGCCTCGCCGCCGTCATCGCGCAATGCCCGTTCACCGACGGGATCGCATCGGCCATTGCCACCGGTCCCGCGACCACCGCCAGATTGCTGCCCCGGATCGTCGCCGACCTGGCCGCCGCCGCTCGCGGCAAGCCGCCGGTGCTGGTGCCGTTGGCCGGGCCGCCGCGCAGCGCGGCGCTGATGACCGCACCGGATGCCGGACCCGGATTCTTGCGGCTGGTGCCGGAGGGGATGGCGTTCCGCAACGAGGCCGCCGCCCGCGTCGGCCTGCGCATCACGCTCGACAACCCGGGGCGGTCGGCGCGAAAGGTCCAGTGCCCCATCCTGTTCTGCATCTGCGACACCGACTCCGTGGCGCCCGCCGGGGCCACCGAACGGCACGCCCGCAAGGCACCGCGCGGCGAGATCAAGCATTACCCGTTCGGACACTTCGACATCTACGTCGGCGGCGGGTTCGAGCGCGCCGTGCGTGATCAGCTCGACTTCCTCGAAAGGCACGTGCCGGCCGGCCGGACCTGACCGCCCGCTACGGCGCGGCGCCCGCCGTCGCGTAGTCATGGTCGGTCGGCGGCCCGGTCAGCGGAATCGGCTTGGGCCGCAAACAGTTCGGCAGCCACCGGACCGGACGGTCGGGTGCCCCGTCATACGGCCCGCCGGCGGGGTCGTCGACGCGGCCGTGCCAGCGCACTAGGTCCAGCTCCGGCCGGTAGATCTGGCGGATCACCAGTGCGCACAGCATCATGACCGCGACGTCACGCAGCAGCACCGTGGTGGTGAACCACTGCTGGGGCAGCCCCTTGTTCTGCTCCCCGTAGAGATAGAGCATCCGCGGCACCCACACCAGGGCATCGATCGTCATCCACGCCAACAGGATCCTCCGGTGCGGCAGGGCGAGCACCGCCAGCGGCACCAGCCACAGGGAGAACTGGGGGCTCCACACCTTGTTGGTCAACAGGAAGGCGGCCACCACCAGGAAGGCCAGCTGCGCCACCCGGGGCCGCACCGGCGCCGTGAGGGCAATGTAGGCGATTGCCGCACAACACAATACGAACAGCGCGGCAACCACCGAATTGAGCACCGTCGGCGGCTGCCAGAAACCCAGGTCCGGGTCGAAGCCACGCCACCCGGTGAACGACTTGATCACGTTGTACAGCGAATCCATGTCGTCGCCACGGCGAGCATTGAGCCGGAAGAACTCCGACCAGCCACGTGGGTACATCAGCATGACCGGCAGATTCACCGCGAACCAGGCCAGTCCCGCGGCCAGCGCGGTGCGGGTGAAGTCGCCGAGGCGACTCGTCCGCAGCCCCAGTACCAGCAACGGCCCCAGCAGCAGGAGGGGATACAGCTTGGCCGAAATGCCGAGGCCGATCAGCACTCCGGCCAGCACCGGCCGCCGTCGCGCCCACGCCAGCATGGCCGCCGTCGCGAAAGCCGTTGCCAGCGCGTCGAAATTGGTGAACGCCTGGAAGATCAGGATCGGCGAGCCCGCCACCAGTGCGGCATCCCACACCCGTCGTCCGGACAGGCCCGCGGCGGCCCACACCGTCACCAGCCACGCCAACGCCAGACCGACCGCGGCGATGTCGAAGAACATCACCACCTCGGCCACAACCGGAACCGCCGCAACAGTTTTCGTCACCGCGGTATACGTCTTGGCCAACGCCATCGCGGTGTACTGATAGACGCCGGTGAGCACCGGATACTCCAT